>JAGGDC010000001.1:0-1617500 GCA_020809425.1 Candidatus Synoicihabitans palmerolidicus
TCAAAATGCGCGTCCACATCGCCTCGTCGCACAATGGAGCGTCAGGCAGTCGTCGTTCGGGGTCTTCGGTATTCCACCATCCGTCCAACAATCCGTAGGTGAGTCCGTTCAGCACTCGTGCTGCCGTGCCCTCAACGAGCACCAACGCTCCGCCTGGTCGCAGCAATCGCTTGGTCATCTGCATCGAGCGATGCAACGAATGAACCGTGTGATAAACATTGGCCCCGATCACCACATCGTAACCGCCCAGCGCGAAACCTTGCGCCACCGGATCCTTCTCGATGTTCAACACGGCGAAACGCATGAACGGAAACCTCCCGGCAAAGCGACGTTCTCCATGGCGTCGAAATGCAATTGAGATATCCGTAAACACATACTCAACCTTCAAGCCCAAGTCCATTAGCGCCTGTGCGATCCACTGCGAGGTCGCCCCCGAGCCCGCTCCTACTTCAAGCATGCGAATTGGTTCCGTCCCGCCGCGCTCCGCCGCGAGATCTTCCACCAGCTGCCGAATCGTCTCCGCTGCGACCCGGTTGTAGAAATCCATTATCAGATTGCCCTCGTAAATCTTCGAAATGAATTCCACCGAGCCCTGCGGAAACATCAAATCTGTGGCTCGCGTCGCCCCCGCTATCACGTCCGGTATGGCCGCCGCACAAGTCCACACGAACCGTCCACTCGCCTCGAAATTCGGTCGGCGTTTTACGAAACGCGCCTGCGCTGCGGGCCTATCCGCGAGGGTGGCTATCACCTCAGCATCACTCAGTCGCGACGTGGCGCGCACCCGCCCCCCCACCTCTTCGACCAATCCACCTTCACTCAGGTAACGCACCAGCGAATCCGCCAAGCGGTGAAACTTGGGCCATGCCTTCAATCGATCATGCAACTCGGCGCGGGTTACACTTGAGCCCGGCTTGCTCCACACACCGCGCGCTTGCAACTGGCCCAGTAAAACCAAGCGCCCGATATCCTCCAACTCAGCCAAGGCGGCGCACTCTTCTTCTACCCGCGCATGCTCCAAACCCAAGGTGACCGGGTCAATCTCGGCCACCCGAGCCACGACGCTGCCCAACGCTGATGAGGGCAGCAAGGATTTGGTCGGCGGGCGCACCGCGTAACCGTGCCAGGTCACCAGGACCTTCCCGGCCGGATCAGTAGCAACAATATCCCACGTGTCATCCGTACCACACTGCACGCGCACCAACATGCGATTCGTCAACGGAGCGAGAAACCGAACGCGTTCCACCGCAAAGGGCAGGCCCGCTGTAGCACCTGACTTGATACGCACCAACGCGGCCGTCTGCAACATGCCATCGAGCAGTCCTCCGTGCCATCGCAGGTCACCACGGAGGTGAATATCGTCATTCGCCACCAACTCCGCCACGCTTTTCCCGTCCCCCCAAGACAGTCGATCCACGGTCCGAAAATGTGAACCATAGTCAACGCCCTGCTTCGCGAAAAATTCGTAGACGTCCCGAGTCCCCCAATTCTCGGTTAAGCCGGATAGATCCTCCCTTTCCCACCGATCCTCACCCTGCCGAGCGAACAATTTTCCCGCGACATGCTTGGTCGGTCGCACGAGATCGCCACTTTCGACCACGAAGTGAAATCCTCCCGAATCAGCATTAAGCACAACACGTAACTCGCCTCCCAAGAATGGGCGTAGCCATGTGACATCCTGAAATTCACCTGCCGAGAAATCGCCCATCTCTGTTGTTACTGCGCGCCAAACGAAATCGAGGTAAGCCACTGCCGGCAGAATCGCCCTGCCACCGACTACGTGCTGGGCGAGAATTGGGTCCGTCTTTGTCACTTCCCATCGAGCCGGAACCGCCAATCCCTTCAGTTTCGTGGGCGGTCGCACCTCGAGGGACTTCGCCCAATAACTCCTTCGCTCAAAACCGTATCCCGGTAAATGAATCCGCCTCCCACCAGCCGGTACGGGCGGGACCGAGTCACCTTCCTCCATCGTAGCAGGTCGTTCGCCAGCTGCGATCAAGGCCAATCCACTTCGCAGTTCGGCCATAGATTGAACGAAAAATGTCACCGTTTCCGTCATCTGATCACGTCCCTCGGCCAAGGTAAGGGCAACATCCGCCAACCGGTGATTGTCATCAATCGCCGCGGCCAGCAGTTCCGCCGTGCGCACCAATGCGACAGGCGTGCGTGCGGAAAGACTGATCGGCCATCGCCTCCCCATTGCTTCAGCGATGGCCTCCCCATTAACCGCCACATATTCCTCCAGCACCGCGTGAGCGTTGATGCCGGAAAATCCGAACGAGCTCACTCCGCCCCGTCGAGGTTGCTCATGCCCATCCGCCAAATTTATACGGGGCCAATCCGATTTTCGATCCACCAGGTGAAACGGAGTGTCCTCCAAGTTAATCCTTGGATTGGTCCTCTGCAGGTGCAGGTTGCCCGGCAACACGCCCGCGCGCAGTGCGAGCACCGTTTTGACTACGCCGGCCAACCCCGCGGCCGCCTCGAGATGACCAAGTTGACTTTTCACGGCTCCCAGTGCGCAACGCGCCCGCTCGGAAGCTCCAGATTTGATCCACGCCGCACATAAACCGTTAACTTCGATGGGATCCCCCAGCTGGGTCCCCGTACCGTGCGCCTCAACATAGGTCACGGTATCAGGCGCAACGTCAGCCGAACGAAGCGCTGCCGTGATCACGTCCCGTTGCGCCTCAGGATTGGGGGCCGTGAGTCCAGCCGCCCGGCCGCCGTGATTTTCGGCGGTGCCCAGCACCAAGGCATATATGGGATCTCCGGCCGCCTCTGCCGCCTGGAGCGGTTTAAGCATCATCGCGATCACGCCCTCCCCCCGGACGTATCCATCCGCCGCTGCGTCGAATGCTCGACAACGACCGGTGGGGCTGATCATGCCCGTCTTGGCTGCCTCGCGAGTGGTGATCGGATCGAGAACCAAATTCACGCCGCCTACGATAGCTTGATCACACTCGCCCGAACGCAGTGAGGTGACGGCCCGATGCAGGGCCACGAGCGATCCCGAACAGGCCGTATCAATCGTGCTGCACGGCCCCCTCAGATCGAAGAAATAGGATACTCGTCCTGCGATGAGCGACGTGGCTGCACCTAGCAATCGTTGCGCTCCGGCATCGACGACCGGGGAAGACTCTCCCCTCGCGTACTCCGAACCACCGACGACTCCAACAAACACCCCCGTGCGCGTTCCCGCCAACTTTGCAGGATTCACTCCCGCGTTTTCGACCGCTCGCCATACCGCCTCGAGGAACAGCCGTTGCCGGGGATCCATCACGGTCGCCTCTCGTCGGGACAAGCCAAAAAACGGAGCGTCAAACTTATCAACGTCACCGATGAAGCCACCATCGCCAGTCGGATTTTCGCTTGTCGAGAGAACCATCCGCTCCGCCGGCATCGTCCCGACACCATCGATCCCTTCGACCAAATTGTGCCAAAACGTGCGCAAGTCATCTGCCCCCGGCAACCGCGCCTCGATCCCGACGATTGCCACCGATCCTGCCGATGGGCGCGGGGCTCTCCGGACCGGCTGTGGCGCGCCCCCGTTGGTCGGCCTCGCCGCCGTCTTTATCCCCATCGTGGCTAAGAATCGAGCCACCCCTCGCAGGGATTTTAGTTCAAAAAATTTGGCCTCCTCCATGGACACCCCAAAGACCCGCGCGATACGCACGCTGAGGGCTGCCAAACGAATGGAATCCAAACCGATTTCCCCAATCGATCGTGCCGCGTCCTCCTTTTTCAATTTGGCCTGCACCACAGATCCTGCGACGTCCAGCAACGCAGTCTCGAGCTCCTCCAAATCGACAACGGGAGCAGCTGGCATTTCCTCCGCTCCGAAATTCTGCAGGGCGTCCGCAATCGACATGACCTGAAGTCGCTTCCGATCTATCTTGCCATTCAAGGTGAGTGGCAGCGTTTGCACGCGCTCCACTCTCGCCGGGTACATGTAGTCAGGCAGTGAACGAGCCAACGCCGCTCTCAAGTCACCCATGGTTACGTCCCCGCCACTTGTGGCGGCCATCCAATATGCCACCAGCATCACATGCCCCGAATCATCGGAATGGGACACCACCGCTGAAGCCACAACTCCGGTCACCGCATTCAGGCATGCTTCAACCTCTCCGGGCTCCACCCGGAAACCCCTGATTTTCACCTGTGCGTCGGCGCGCCCAACAAATTCATACATGGCGCACTAAATCCCCGGTTCGATACAGTTTACCTGTCGTTACATCAGGCAGGCGCACAAAGCGTTCCTGAGTGAATTCTTGATTGCCGTGATAACCCAGCGCGACGCCATCACCCCCGATAAATAACTCGCCTACCTCGCCCCGTGCCACCGGCTGGAACTGCTCATCCAACACGTGGAACTCGGTATTACCAACGGGTTCACCCAAGCGAATTGGTTCCCCCTGCCGCACTTGGTCAACCGACGACCATACGGTCGTCTCCGTCGGTCCATACATGTTCCACAACGAACCCACTCGCTCAAGCAACGGCACTGCTAGATCAGTCGTCCACGCCTCTCCTCCACATAAGGCCTTCACTTGCGGAATCGGTCCCAGTTCCGCCGCCAACAACATTTTCCAAGTGGCTGGCGTCGCCTGCACCAGAGTCACTTCTCCCCCCTCCAACTTTTCGCGCAATCGTCGACCACTCTTCACGACCTCCTCGGAAACGATTTCAACCGAAGCCCCGACGACTAGCGGTAAAAACAATTCAAGCACCGCGATATCGAAACAGATGGTGGTCAAAGCCAACACCCGATCAGTCACCACGCATCCCGGTCGCTCACGCATGCTATGTAAAAAATGGACCACATTACGATGCGACACTCGCACCCCTTTGGGTCGCCCGGTCGAACCAGAGGTAAAAATCACATAAGCCGCCCGAGAAGGTGGGACCGTCACGTTCGGCGCATCCTCCGACTCCTCCGCCAGGAATTCCTTCTCCCTATCAACATCGATCACCCGAGTGAGTTCCACCGCCAAAATTGAATCCAATCCAAGTTCGAAAAACTTCGCGGCCCACCCAACTCGCTCTACCGGGACCATCAAAACCTCCGCCACCCAAGCACGCACGCGCTCGCGCAGTGAGTGACAGGGATAGTTGTTTGGCGGCATCGCCACGAGTTGCTTTCGGCATGATATTTTCCTTTCTAAAGGGTCTAAACGATTCAATCCAAGGCTGAACGATGAGTCGAATATATATAGAGACTTAATAGACATGCATGAACATGGGCAAGCAATACTTGAGCCTATGTTTTTCAATGAGTCGCCTCACTAATATCGAGTGGATTAAGTAAGCGTAATAATTAAAATCGGGACAATGGGACGCCCACCAACACCACCGACACCAATCAGCATGCGCCCGGAAGAACGCGACCAGCTTGAAGAGATGATTCGGCAGCCAAAAGCGCAGGCGCGATATGTGGAGAGAGCTCGTATCGTGCTCTGGGCGGCGGAAGGGCAAAGTAACAAGCAGATTGCGCAGCGGCTCGGGACGCGGGAGGCGCGGGTGAGCCGGTGGCGCACGCGCTTCGAGCGGGAAGGACTGGAGGGGTTGCACGACGCGCCCCGATTGGGCCGCCCGCCGCGCAAAGGGGGCGAGGACTTACAAGCCCGGGTGCTGGCCCAACTTGACGAACCCCGAACCCGCGCCGGAGGATTTGCCCGCTGAAACGGAGAGTGAGGTGGACCCCGTCGGTTGGACAGGTCGGGCGGATTTATAGTTATGGTTTCTGGTTTTTCTGACCAAGCATAAAAGATAATGGAGGGGAGCAGGGGAGGAAGCGTGGCTTCCTCCCCGCTCGGATAGCCGCCGTCAGGCGGCGGCTTGGTCGAGTTGTGCGTGGTAGACCTCGGATGGTGTTTGGCGGCCGTGGGCGGAGTGCGGTCGTCGGTCGTTGTAGAACAGCAAGTAGGTCTCCAAGTTGGCATGGGCCTCGACCATCGTCTCATAGCGTTTCAGATAGACTTTCTCGTATTTGACGCTGCGCCACAGGCGTTCGACCAAGACATTGTCCAAGCACCGTCCTTTGCCGTCCATCGACAGTCGCACGCCGGCGGCCAACAATGGCTGGGTGAACTCGGCGCTGGTAAACTGGCAGCCTTGGTCGGTGTTGAAAATCTCCGGCTTGCCGTAAATCGCCTTCGCGCGCTGCACCGCACGCAAAACGACGCATCGAGCGTGTTGGACAGTGCCCATGCGAGCACCATCCGCGAGTGCCAGTCGATCACCGCACACAGGTAAACGAAGCCACCGCACGCCGGGATGTAGGTGATATCTGTTGCCCACCCTTGATTCGACCTTTCAACCTTCAGCGTTCGCAGCAGATACGGGTAGATCTGAGGAGAGGCCGCTTTCTTCGACAGACTCGGTTTTGGATAGATCGCCGTGAGTCCCATTAATCCCATTAATCGCATCAATCGTCGCACCCGTTTACGGTTCACCACGTGTCCTTCGCGTTGCAACCAACGGGTCATTTGGCGGCTACCAAAGAACGGTGACTCGAGGTAGATCTCGTCGATCTGTTTCATCAACGCCAGGTCCGCTTCCTTCGGTGGCTTCGGGTGGTGGTAGTAGGTTGAGCGTGGCAGCTCCAACAGTTCGCACTGCCGGGCCACACTCAGCTTCGGATGCTCGGTTTCGATCATGCTGCGGCGCTCCTTACTCTCCAAATGGGCCAACTTTTTTTTGAGCCCCTCGAGCTCCATCTGCAGCTGCCCGATCCGCGCATACAGTTCCTTTTCTTTCTTTGCGATTCCGCTCGATCTCGTCGCGCACCTGCGCCGAGGGCTTCGCGAAGACCTCCGGCAACCGCTCGGACACCTCCTTCTTCCACTGACTCACTTGCACCGGATGCACCTCGTGACGCTGCGCGATTACGTGGATCGGCTCGATTCCCTTGAGGGCTTCGAGCCCTACTTTCGCTGTGAACTCGACACTGAAGGCACGTCGTTGCTTCGACATATTGGACTCCTTTGGGATTTAATCATCCCTCCTGTCCAACTTCATGGGTCCACCTCACTTGCCATTTTGCGGGCCGTGATTTCACAACTTACTTACACTACAAGCTACCCCGACAAATCACGAGAGGGGCACGCCGTACCCATAAAACAAGAAAAGAAGATAATTTGTGAAAAAATTGAGCCGGCGCCTACTCCCTTCAATTACTTCCTCACAAGTCTTCATTGACCAAAGGCCCATGGGAAAATAATTTTCTTCCTCACCGAATCATCACGCGAACCCTACGGAAGGTGTAGTAAACTGTGACTAGTCATTTAACAGGTCCCATACCCCACTATTATTACTATTTATTCACCCCCAAAGGGGTGTAGGGAAATAGACCGGGCCAGCGGGAGGGAGAAAGGGTGCTCGGCCCAGGCGACCGAGGTAGAACCTTTCGATTGGCCAACGTTGGCGATAAGTCTCGGCGAGTACCGTGGCCGGCGCATCCCACAGATTAGTCCAACATGCCATGCGTCGTTGGTGCTCTTGATCGTAGAGGCTGACCCCACTTGGAGCTTCCCCTGCCCGCTCAATCGCGACAGTGATTTCTTCGACCCATGAAGCGCTTCCCTGCCATTCTGGCCGTTTCGCTGGTCGCCAACCTGCTGCTGGCCGCCGCTTGGTTATCCGCCCCTCGTCCCACCCCATCCGCTCCACCCGCCCCGGCCACACCGTCGGTCGCGTCACCCCGCGTGTCCCCGGTCGCTCCCGTCCCGGAGTCGGCGAGCAATCCGGTGCTCGCGTGGTCCGACTGGCTCACCACCCAAGCCTCCGGTCGCTCCACCGCCGAGATCGTGGCCGGTCTGCGGGCCGCCGGTTGTCCGCTGCCCATGCGGCGCGCCATCGTCGCCGATCTGGTGGATCAGGAGTTTGCTGAACGCCGAGCCGCCATCCGCGCCTCCCACCCGCCACGGCGATACTGGGAACTCGGATTCCGCAAAGATGCCGTTCCGATGAACGCTCGCCACGACTTGGTCATCCTGGATATCGAAGCGCATGCGCGTCGCCGTGCACTCCTCGGAGAGATGCGCAGCTCCCGCTCCCTCCAAAACCGTCTGCGCGATTTTGCCCCCACCGAATCCGAATATCGCACGCTTTACCCCTTGTTTACCGCCGCTGCCAAGGCCTCGCGTGAATATTAGGCCACCACCACGGCGACTCGCTTCATTCGGCGCGCCGGCGGAAGCCGCTCCCGTCATGGCCCGCTTGCAGATCGACACACAGGCCGCCGTGCGCGACCTCGCCCACAACCCGCAACTCGACGAGGTCGGCCGCGCCCGCGCGCTTGCCGCACTCCAGCAAAACGCACGTGAGCGCCTGGCCTCAACGCTGACCCCCGAACAGCTCGAACGCTACGAACGCGCCTTGGGCCTTTGGATCCCGCGTCTCACCACCCCGCCGCCGCTCCCCCGCAACTGAAGCCCCGCCTCGCCTCGATGAAACCGTTTCGCCTCCTGCTTATCCAGTCGCTGCTCGGCAATGTGTGGCTCGCCGCCCGGGTAAGCACTCACGTTCGCGCCCAACCCGAAACGCCCGCCCCCAACCTCGCCGTCGAACGCATTGAAACGACTCCCCTCGCCGCACCCGCCCCAGTGCCGGAACGCACCTTCCGCGCAACTGCTCAGGATCTCCGCGCGGCCGGATTGAGCCCCGCTTTGGTGGAGCGCATCCTCACCCAGATGCTCAACGAATCCGAACCGGTTGAGAAACGCGATTATTGGCAAACATCCCCGCGCATCCCTACGAGCGATCGCCTGCGACGCGAAACCGAGCGCGAACAGGCGCCGCGTGACGCGCTCGGCGACGACCATCGCTTCGGCGCCAAACGTATCGCCTCACTCCGCAAGGCTTACGGCGACTACACCCCGGAACAGCTTGACCAGATCGACGCGCTACTCCGCGACTACAAAAAGATCGGCGTCAAAGTCCGGGCGGAGCCAACCGATGCCATGGCGCGCCGGGAAATGAATGCTTTGCTCACCACGGAGCTGGAGACCGATCTGCTCAATCTACTCGGCCCCGAGGGCTTCTTCGACTATCAGGTCCGCAACAGCCCTAACTCTCCTATCCTGCGCCACGTCATGGGTGCCTTCAGTCCCACCGAGTCGGAGTTTCGCGACGTGTTCAGGCTCTACACTGCCGCTAACCGGTTATGGCCGGAACTCGCTCCCGTCCGACACTGCGTTCCGGGATTTCATTGCCGATCCCGCCAACCAATCGGCCCTCGTCGCAACCTTGGGTGACGAACGCGCCTGGGAACTCGAATTGGTCTCCGACCCCAAACTGGCCGCCGAAGCCCGCTTTCTCAGCGCCCTCGATCTCCCTTCCTCGTCCTTGGTTGCGCTTCAGGGCTACTCCGCGCTCGCCAGGAGAGCGCGCTCGCGGCGCTCGCGCCTGCGGCCGAGGGCACGCCCTCACCGGAAAGTCTCGAGACCGCCCGCCTCACCCTCACCCAAATCGCCGCCGACCTCGACTCCTTGCTGACTCCGGAAATTGCGGCCCGCTATCGCGAGACGCACGGCTATTGACTGAAGATACCGGAGCCGGTCGAAATACCGCTGCCCCCGAATTAGGGGAGTCTTTCGAAAGAAAGGAGGTGCCCACGGGCGCCACTCTTCCTCACTCGACGTGGTTTCAAAACGAAAGCAACGCAGGGTAAAAACAAAGGCACCAAAGCCCCTCCGCCGCGGCTCCACGGAGTCAGGACCTTCAACAGCAGGCTGATGGGCTTCCCGTCCCTTCGTTCCCTGCTGTAAAAACAGAACCACATCCGACATAGCCCAGTCCGGCGCACGGTCGTCGACAAGCGACGCCCCCTACCTCCTGCTTCCGTGTAGTCCGTGGTCCAAACCCAGCAGGCTGACGGCTCCGCTCTCCTCTGTTCCCTCCTGTAAAACAAAACCACATCCGACCTCGCCGAGTCCGGCGCGCGGCCGTCGACAAGCGACGCCCCTTTTACATCCTGCTTCCGTGTGGTCCGTGGGCCAAATCCCGCAAACTGACGGCTCCGTTCTCCTCTGTTCCCTCCTGTAAAACCCAATCCCTACCCGCTGACGGCCTTCGTTCCCTTGTGAGGAGATCCGAGAGGATCATGTCGTTACTTTGTCACAATACTTGTGCAAAGGAGCTGGGCGGTTCATGGACAATACGGACCGCTACCAGAGGAGCTGTCGACGAATTGAAACCACCCTCAGGGTATGGAAATCGTATCAAGGAATACGCCCAATGCGCCGTCAGGAGGCATGGAAATGCCGAAATGAGTATGACGCTGAGTTGCAACGTTATCACGACATGACCCCGCTCAGACTTTCGCTGGTCAGCGCCGGGCCGGTCGCACTGACTTCCCGCGACCTCTCCGACAGGGACGCTGCACTGCTGGTCGACCGATGCTGGGAGGCGCTGACTGCCCTACTCGCCGAATTACATCGCCGGTTGATGCGCAGTCTACACATTGCAGTGCTCCATTCCCGATTATCGAGCGACCAGCTCAAGATTGATCCACGTTTCAATGCTTTCCACAAGCGATTGATTCAACTGATTACGAGCCCGTTATCTCAAGCGAGCCATGCGGAAGTTCTACGACTCGCCGAACAGCTGATGCGGGACGAATATAGCGATCGCCATCAGCTGGCGGGCACCTTGATGGCCTGCTTGGGAACGGTTCCGCCGCCCCAAGCCATGCCAACATTTTCAGGCGATTTCGCTGACGAAGTATGTCTGTGTGCGGATCTCGCCCGGGGATGCGCCCCCTTTGCGGACGTGACCTATAACACGCCCGTGTAGGCAACGACGAGCAGGTAGCAATCGCAACAGGCATCGCCCCGATGCTGTGAATGGGGTGCTCGAAAAGTGCCGGCAACTCGATTGGGAAATGACCCTCCTCGAAAATTTGGCTCCGCTTACCAATCGATAGGGCCCCAGGCATGCCCATGAGTCCTTTCGCTCGCCGAAGATGAGAACGTATCAGGATAAAAGCCTTCCTTGCTCTTGGCTGCAGCGGTTGGCGGAATACGCTCAACGTATGGTGCCGAACTGTCGGGCAATGGTATTCGATTCGTTGCCGAATCGCCGGAGCATTTTGGAGGCATCTAAAAACAAGCAACCGCGCCACGTGCGGGGTTGTTTGAAAAGTGGAAAATTCTCCCCCCCTCCTCGAATTCTCCCCCCCTCCCCGTTGCCTCTCGAATGGGTCGACGAAAGTCGCAATTGAACTCCTACCTTTGATCGAAGATGCAACCGCTAGTTGGATCAATCTCCGTTGGGGCCTTCCGCTCACGGAAAACTCCATGGCGCATTTCGCGCTCGACCTGAATCGTTTGGTGGCCCTCCACCGCGACCCGAATGCGATATTCGTGCGGGACCACATCGCTGATTCCCGCGTCGGCGCGGACTGGGAGGTAACGAATCGCTAGCGACGCCAGAAGACCCATTCTGAGCCTTGAACCGGCACGAGCGTGTGTAGAAGCAACGGGGACAAGTCCGTTCCGAAGCACAGTGCGAGCAGGCACTGGAGCGGCGACGTCGGTATCGAACTACTCGGCGGGTTCACGCCCATGCGATGCGCATCGCTGCGGCTATCGCCAGAAATTATCGAAAAATAACTCGTTCTCATTCACCGATTCCTGCTTTTTTATCTAGTTCATGGATACTGCGCCCCACCACGTATTCTTCTCTTATTCTCGTGAGGATAACAAACACCCCGTTGACGACGAAGGACACGGCTGGGTTACCGCACTCTATCACGATCTCAAGGAGCGCCATCGCCGCTATTCTGGACGGGAGCTGAATATCTTTTTTGACCAAGAGTCGCTTGAGCTCGGCAAAGACTGGCGGCGCGCACTCGGAGCGGGCATCCGGGAGTCAAATCTCTTCCTCGCTTTCCTGTCGCCTAACTACCTCACGGGTGACAACTGCATTTGGGAGTGGGAATAGTATCTCTTGCGCGAGCATTCGTCGGCGCGAGGTGACGACGGCTTGGTGCCGATCTATTTCGTTGCTCCCCGCGAGATGCGCCCGGCCGAAGGCCAGCGCATCGCGGCTTGGCTCGATGCCATGCACGTGAAGTTTCCGTGGTTCAATCCTCGTGCCACCGATATCGTGGTCGAAGACGAGCAACGTTACCGGGACTTCGCGGCCGACATCCACCGCCGTAACCGCACGGAGATCCTGGAACTCCAACCTTGGGCCGAAGAAGGGCCCAAGGTGCTCAAGCAAATCGATGCGGCCGCGCGTAGTGCTGCACTCAAGGTCCAGTCGCGCGACTGGACCGAAGACGAGCGTCCTCTTTCGGAGCGTCTCGACTCCATCGACCGCTACATTTCCCACTGCCTCGCACCCGCTGATCTCGCTCCGGGCAACCTCAATCGTAGCCAAAGCACCTTCGTCGGTCGCCACGCTCAGTTAGGCCAACTGCACACCATCATTCGAAAAGGTGGAGCGCAGGTTGGAGGCCGCGGAAGTGGCGGGCGAGGGATGATCGCCGCTTCCCACGGTTTGGGTGGTCTGGGCAAGTCAGCCTTGGCTCGGCAATATGCGCATGCATATGCGGAGTATTTTGCGGCGGGCGGCACTTGGGAGCTACGATGTGCCGGCGAGACCAAGATCGGGCAGGTGCTACTCCAGTTGCTGGATAACCCAGATGGCGTTAAGACTGTTGAAAGGGAAGTGGACCTATCCCTCGAGCTGCACGAGGCTCAGAGAGCCAACAGTAGTTTAGCGGCCAAGGCGGTCGTGGCGCATCTTCGCGAACTTACGATGCGTCGCTGCGATATCGTGAGAGAACGTCTCGCCCGGCACTCTGAGCGCCACAGTGGCGATAGTAATTTTGCGACCCTCGATCAGCCGCGCCTGTTACTTATCCTAGACAACGTGGATCAGCCTGAGCTGCTGTCCAAATCACAGGTCAAATTATTGTCTGCTGAGGACTGGCTGGAAATCATCGTGACCAGCCGCCTCCATCCCGGAAAGTTTGGTGAGGATGCTCGCACTTTCCACAGCGTCGAAGTTGATGGGCTGCCCGAGAGCGACGCGTTGCAGCTGCTTCGCGAGTTGCAACCCGAGCAACGTTTCCCGGAAGGTGAAGAAAACGAGCAGGCCGCCCTTGAGATTGTGCGCTTGCTGGGCGGCTACACGTTGGCGATCGAATTGGTAGGCGCCTACATGAAAACCAAACCGCGAACCTTTCCTCCGACTCGAATGCTGGAGCAATTGCGCACCGACGGAGTAGCGCTGAAGGTGGACGCCTATGCCGCCGATCCGGACGTGAAGAATAAGATCGAAGACGAAGACTACCGGGGCCGCACGATCGGGTCTCTGGTCGCGTCGAGCATGGCCTAGGTAAGCCAACCGGCTCGGACTGCGCTTCATTTTGCTAGTTTTCTCATGCCGGACTCGATCCCGGTGGAATGGATACGCACCCTCACGGCGCAGGCGCATCCGGATGCCGGCTTGACGGAGGACGAAGGAGCATGGGCGGAGTTATGGAACGAATTGCACGATCTTCGGTTATGGCATCCAGTGGAAAACCCAGAGTGCGATAAGCAAGGTCTCGCCGTGTGGCCCCAGCTCGTTCGCATTCACCGCATTGTTGGCGAACACGTAAGATCTGCTGCCGGCCCTGAGCGATGGTCGGAAATTGAGGTATTTCTTGATCAGCTTACGACCGAGTTTGAACAGCGGGAAGGAAACGAAAACGCCGACCATCTGAGGAGGCAGCATCCTTGGCTGCTGGAACAGTTCGAATAGCTTTTAGCTCCTCAATCCCTTAAGGGGATAGTTATTTCGCCAGTGCTCCTACGATCGGTGAATGTTTCGGTGGAGTATGAAGGGGACCACGGTTCACCAAACCGAGCTAAAGCCTGTCCAGCGGGCGCAAGTCGTTGGTGATAAGCTGTAAGCGTGATAAAAAAGAGGCCTAAATCGGGAGTAAATCCTGGTTTAGGCCCAAAAACGGCGTCTATGATTGGGTGTGAAACTAATACACAAAGCCGTCGGAGATGAAATTGCCCTGCAGAGCTGGCTGCGTCCAGCGCTTACGACTGTCGGGCCGAACAAAGATTACGGGCAGTTTCGCGAGCCGCTCGATGCGGTGGACCGAGTGCTGCGAGCCAGTCACCTTGAATCGATGGCGATGGACTTCGCGCGGGTGGGCTTCGAGTCGGTCGACGCCGGGCAGCTGCGCCGTCGCCTGGAGTTCGCGCGCAAGGCGCTGCGGGTGCATGTGTTGCGTATGCTGTTGGGAAACATGCCTTTTCGGCAACTCTCGCGCACGATTGAGGGCATCAAGGGCGTTTCCAAGAGCGTGTTGGAGCGAGCTTCGCAGTGCTTTACCGCCGAACCGGTGCGGTGGATGGGTCAGGTGTTTATCGAGATGGTCGCCGAGGCGGACCGGGCGGCCGAACTCGGTCTGGCCGAGCCGCAGTCGATGGAGACGTGCCTGGTGGACTCGACGTGCTGGCCCACCAACATCCACTTTCCGGTGGATTGGGTGCTGCTGCGCGATGTGAGCCGAACCCTGCTCAAGGCGGTGATCCTGATCCGCCGGGCCGGCATGCGTGCACGCATGCCGGCGGAGCCGGAGGTCTTCGCCCGACAGATGAACCGGCTGTGCATTGAGATGACGCACACCCGACGGCGTGCGAATGCCAAACGAGCGCGCAAGCAGGTGCTACGCAAGATGAAGCGACTGTTGCGCACCATCGGTGAACACGCCCAGCGACACCGCAACCGCCTGGACCAAGCGTATGCGTCGACCCACACCTCCGCGCGACAGGCCGCTCGCATCGTCAAACGCATCGTCGAACGCATCGTCGAACGCATCGACGAACGCATCGACGAACGCATCGACGAACGCATCGACGAACGCATCGACGAACGCATCGACGCGATGTTGGCTCAGATGCCCGCAACGATCAACCAGGCCCACGAACGCATCATCGGCGCGCGACCAGTGCCCAACGCCGAGAAGATCCTCCGCGTCTACGAACCCGACGTGCAGACCGTGGTCCGGGGCAAGGCGTCCGGCGCGGTCGAGTTTGGCAACACCCTCATGATCAGTGAGAACGTGACGGGGTTGATCACCGATTGGCAGTTGTATCAGGGAATGACTCCGGCCGAATGGCGCCAGTTGAGCGAAAGCTTTGATCGTCAGAATCAGTGCGACGTGAGCACGCCGATAACGTATGATGGAACCAAAGTTCATCCAATTGCAACGCCGCCGGGCCTCGACTGAGGCCCGCATTGCCATCCTCAAGCAGCGTCAAGGCAAGCGTTTGCAAGCCAAGGGTTTTATGCACCGCTACCTCACGGTAGCATGGAGCGTCCTCGGCCACAACCTCTGGCTGATCGCCAGACTGCTGGCCGACCAACCACCGCAGGCAGGCCCAAGCCGCGTAAAACCACCAAGCCTACTCCAACCATGAACAATAAACCGGCTGCCGGAGGTTCCTTCATGGAAACGATCCAGGCACTGACTGCTGCGACACTGCAATTTAGCCATTAACTTGCATCTGTGCGCGCCTACATCCGCCATTGGTAGCCGGAAATCCGCTCAAAAATCGGCTTTCCTGCCCCCCTTCCAAAATCAGGGTAAATGGGACACGCTCCAGGTAGTGCCGCTCGTGCAGCTGCGCGTCGAACCACTCCTGCTCGGCCGCAGTGGCCATGCGCACCTCCAGGTTTCGATCCCAGCGCTTCTGCTCCGGGTTTGCGTTCGTCGCTTCCGTTTCCGTTTCACCTTTAGATTTCATCCCGCTGAAACAGACCGAAAATCGTCCAAATGGTCTAGCTCAAAGTTACACCGCTGACCTTCAATCACTTCACCCGTCACGGGAAAAGACCATGTTAGTCACCCCGGACGCCCATCTTCATCAGTTGACCCGCACCGGAATTGCCTGCAGGGTCCTTCCCTCCGTTGAAGTCCTTGATACTGTCGGTGCCGTCCTCGCCCAGAAAGGAACCGCAATCTGGAGCGTAACCCCTGACGTCACGGTATATGATGCGATCGCGCTAATGGCTGAACAAAACATCGGCGCTGTATTAAGGTAATGGAAAAACACAACCTCGTCGGACTGCTCTCCGAACGAGACTACACCCGCAAAGTCATCCTCAAAGGCAAGCAGTCCAAGGAGACGACCGTCCGCGATATCATGAGCGCCGACGTCACCACCGTTGGCCCCCTCCACACCGTCGAGCACTGCATGCGCCTTATGACCGCTCAACGCCCGTCCGCCACCTCCCCGTCGTCGACGACAGTGGCGTCGTCGGGGTGGTCTCTATCGGCAATCTGGTCAACTGGATCATATCCGTTCAAAGCGCTGCCCTTGACCAAATGGAACGCTATATCGGAGCCGAATACCCGGGCTGACCAAACAGCGACCTCGCTGAATCTAATCAGGCAAAGGGCGGACCCACCAGGTCCGCCCTTTTCGCGGCCTTCTCCCGCCGCCTACTTCCCCGCCAACACCTTTGCCATATCCTTGGCAAAGTAAGTCAAAATCAAATCCGCCCCGGCCCGCTTGATCGCCAACAACGACTCGTGCCGACACCGCGCCAGATCCAACCACCCGAGTTGCGCCGCCGTCTGAATCTGGGAATACTCACCCGACACCTGATAAGCCGCCACAGGCTTCGTCGTCGATTCCCGCACATCACGAATGATGTCCAGATACGCCTCCCGCCGGCTTCACCATGATAAAGTCCGCACCTTCGTCCTCGTCCAACGCCGCTTCATTCAACGCCTGCCGCCGATTAGCCGGATCAAGTTGATACGTCGCTTTGCTCAACAACCGCGTGCCCGCCGCCTTACTGCTGCCCATCGCGTCCTGAAAAGGTCCGTAATACGCCGAGTTGAACTTCGCGGCATACGCCATGATCGCCGTATCCATAAAATCATGCGCGTCCAACGCCTCCCGGATCGCCCCCACTCGACCATCCATCATGTCCGATGGCGCCACACTATCCACCCCCGCTTCCGCCTGCAGCACCGCATATCACCCAGGATTGCCACCGTGCGATCATCCTCCGCGTCATTCAAGACACCATCGTGACCATGGGTCGTATACGGATCCAGCGCCACATCCGTGATCACCGTCATCTCGGGCAACGCCCGCTTGACCGCCCGCACCGCTCTTAAAATCGAGCCATCCTCATCCAACGCCCGCGTGCCCTGAGCATCCTTCAAAGACTCCTCCAATTTCGGAAACAACGCCACCGCCGGCACCCCCAGTTTCGCCAACGCCCGACACTCCTTCACCAAATCCCTGATGTTCCGCCGCCACACACCCGGCATCGACGGGATCTCCTCCGGCTCGCCTTTGCCATCCACCACCAACAACGGCACAATAAAATCCGCCGGCCGCAGCACCGTCTCCTGCACCATGGCCCGCAACCCCGGAGTGCGGCGCAAACGACGAGGACGTTCAACCAAATCAAGACGCGTATCGAGAGACATACCCCCCACCATCTACACCTCCCCGCCCAAATCTCCACCCCAATCCACCCCACCTCCGCCCCCACCAGTTTATAACCACTATGGTTACTATCCCGCCCCCCCCGATCTCCCCGGTTTCCTCGGCCCCCCATCAACTTTAACCAATATGGTTACTTTCCCCCTCCCCCATTGGCCTCTCCCATCGCGCCGTCTCGAGTGAAACTAACCATTTTGGTTAGTTTCACCCGTTTTCGAGATCGACAGGCTCGACGGGTTCCGAGCTTACGGACTTTCGGTCGGGGGATCGCCACGGCGAGTTGCGACTAACTCGATCGCCACTCGCGGACCGCGCCCATCGGGTTGTCCGGCGTAAATCGCCGTAATGCCCGCCAAAGCCGTGTCGGGCGCCCGAGGCCGCTCCACCACCAGCTCCGCCATCAATGCCAATTTCTCATTGATCGAAACCTTCAACGGCACCACGTAGGCGTCATCTCGGCCCTCTGCTAAGCGTCATCCGGCACCATGCACGTCAATATTCGCCGCGACATTGCCCAGGCTCTTCACCAAAGCCCACCACGGCACATCGATCACTTTGAACAATATTTCCCGCAATCCCGGCGTCTTCGCCGCGATGCCAAAAACCTCGAACAGCGCCGGCACCGCGCCACCCATCGCCCGCTCATCTTCCAAGGTCACCCCCCGATCTTCCAGTCTTGCCCGATTCGGCCCGGTCTCTTCCTCCGGAAAGGGCGTCCCTGTCCGCATGCCAAAACCCACTTTGCCCGACTCATCCCGCAACCGCATAATCGTCAACGCCGCCCGATCGAGACCTAGCCCCAAAAACTCCCCATTCACCACAAATCGCGTTTCGTTCAAGACCACACGCTTCACCGCCCGGTCCACCCGCGGTTCATCTGTCGCCAAGGGCCCCGCGACGACCACGTTCATCGCCACCGGTTCCTGCCCAAACGTGAGTTCCGACCCGGTTGAAGTATAAAGCGTCACCCCGCTCGTATCGGCTGCCGCCAGCTCTTCCTGCTCCTTCGCCGTCATCACACCGACCGTAAAATCCACCAACCACTGCGTTTCCTTCCGACGATCTCGCAATGTCACCAACACGATACAACAGTCCCTTTCGCGGAGTCCGGACGTATCAATCGCAGCCTGCCCGCCTCCCTCCAGCGGAATCTTTCGCGACCGAGCATACTCCCAAATGGCCGCCCCAGGCTGCCCCTTCTCATGCCGAGGAAACACCGGCTCCGCCGCGGCGAAAACACTGCCCACACACAAAATGACCGCCAAAGTTCCTCTCCACCCATTCTTAATCCATCGCTTTTTGACCACGCCCTTCTGACGCCACCTCCGCCCTTTTATTCAAAGAGGAAGTGGCTTCCGCACTTTCTTTTCGTGTCTTTCCCGTGTTTCGTGGTTTTTCCTCAACGTTCCCATGGCCCTGCAGCTCTACGATTCTTTCTCCCGTTCCCCCAAACCACTAACCCCCTCCCACGCGGATGGTGTTTACCGCTTCTACAACTGCGGCCCCACCGTTTATTCCGCCGCGCACCTCGGCAACTTCCGCACGTTTGTGGTCAACGACCTCATCCGCCGCCTGCTCGAGCTGGATTTGGGCGCCGATAAGGTCCGCCATGTGCGCAACCTCACCGACGTCGACGACAAAACCATCCGTCGCGCCCGCGAAGAAGGTCGCTCCCTCACCGACGTCACCGCCGAGTGGACCGCCAAATTCCACGCCGATTGTGCCTCGCTCGGTTGTCTCCCTCCCCACATCGAGCCTGCTGCGACCACCCACATCACCGAGCAGGTCAACATGATCGAAGTGCTGATGCAGAAGGGCAACGCCTACCGCGCCGCCGACGGTTCGGTTTACTTCAAGGTGTCCTCCTTCGACGGATACGGCGCTCTTTCTCGCGTCAAAGAACGCAAACTACGACTCGGTTCCGCCCTTGAGGCCGGCAACACCGGCACCAAGGACACCACCAGCGTCGACTCCGACGAAAAGGAAGACGGCACCGATTTCGCCCTCTGGAAAGCCTGGAAACCCGAAGACGGCGACGTCAAATGGGACGGCCCTAACGGCGCCTCCGCCGGCCGCCCCGGCTGGCACATCGAGTGCAGCGCCATGAGTAAAAAGCACCTCGGCGACACGATCGACCTGCACACCGGCGGCGTCGACCTGCTCTTTCCCCACCACGAAAACGAGATCGCCCAAAGCGAATGCTGCAACGGCACCGCCTTCGCCCACCACTGGTATCACAGCGAGCATCTCCTCGTGGATGGCAAAAAAATGAGCAAGTCACTCGGCAACCTCTACACCCTGGATCAGCTCAACGAGATGGGTCACACGCCCATGGCGCTACGCTACGCCCTGCTTGTCGGTCATCCCCGCAAGCAACTCAACTTTACCCTCGAGTCGCTTTCCAGCGCAGTCAAAGCCCTCACGACGCTCCGCAACTTCCGCACCGCCCTTGGCGATCAATCCGGCGCCCTCGCCTCATTCGCCCCCGTCTTCTCCTCCTTACACGACGACCTCAACACTCCCGGCGCACTCGGCGCGTTGTTCAGCCTCGTGAATCGCGATCCCTCCGGCATCGATGCCGCCACCTTCGATCGCGTCCTTTTCGCCCTCGGTCTCGACCTCACGCCCCCCGAAGCTCCCCCCGTCGCCATCCCCGCCGAAGTCACCGCGCTTGCCGAAAAACGGTGGGCCGCCAAACAGGCCAAGGACTGGCCCGCCGCCGACGCCCTGCGCGCCGAAATCACCTCCGCCGGCTGGACCATGAAAGACCGCAAGGACGGCTACGACCTCGAACCGGCCAAAGCGTAGTACCGGCTTCCGTCGACATTCGCCTCCGTTTCGCCCGAGGGTCGGCCAAAGCCAGCCCTGCGCCAAAATAAGTCGTGCCACCGCCTCCCCATCCGTGGTTAAAACACCGTTTCCTATCTAACACGGGCCGGCATCCGTAGGCCGGACCACAACACCATACCACCATGTCCTCCATGACCCCGCTCGAAGAAATTCGCCACTCGTGCTCCCACGTTCTGGCCACTGCCGTCCTGCGCCTCTTCCCTGAGACCAAACTCGATATCGGCCCTCCCACCGACACCGGCTTCTACTACGACTTCGACCTCGAGCACAAATTCACCACCGACGACCTCAAAAAAATTGAGGCCGAGATGGCCAAGATCATTAAGGAAAACCAAGCCTTCCGTCGTCGTGAGGTCTCGCGCGAGGAGACGGCCGAAATCATCAAGGGCCGCGGTCAGGAACTCTACAAACTCGGCCGTCTCGACGACATCCCCGAGGGCGAAGCCATTTCCTTCTACGAAAACGGCGAGTTCATGGATCTCTGCGCCGGTTCGCACGTGCGCTACACCAAAAAAATCAAGGCGTTCAAGCTACTTTCCATCGCCGGCGCTTACCATCGTGGTGACGAGAAGAACAAACAGCTCCAACGCATCTACTACGGCACCGCCTTCCCGTCCAAGGAAGAACTCGCCGAATACCTGGACCGCCTCGAACAGGCCCGCGGTCGTGATCACCGTAAGATCGGCAAAGACCTGAAACTCTTCGTCATCGACGAGGACGTGGGTCAGGGCCTCATCCTCTGGACTCCCGCCGGCTCCGTCATTCGCCAGGAACTCCAGACCTTCATCGGCGACGAGCTCCGCAAGCAAGGCTACCACCAAGTCTTCACTCCACACATCGGTAAGCTCGCCCTCTACAAGACCTCGGGGCACTTCCCCTACTACAAAGAATCTCAGTTTCCCGCCATTCCCGAGCCCGACGCCCTCGCCCGCATCGCCACCGAGGGTTGCGGCTGCGCCGAACTCACCGCCCGTCTCGAGGCCGTCTCCCCTCACTTCGCCGCCGAGATCAATCGGCGCACCGGCCGTGAAACCATCGGTGCCGACCGCACCATGGACCCCACCCAGCTGCTCGATGGCTTCATGCTGAAGCCGATGAACTGTCCGCACCACATCAAGATCTTCGCCTCCCAACCGCACTCCTACCGCGACCTGCCCCTGCGCCTTGCCGAGTTCGGCACGGTCTATCGTTGGGAACAATCCGGCGAGCTCAACGGCATGACCCGGGTGCGCGGCTTCACCCAAGACGACGCCCACCTTTTCTGCACCGAAGATCAGGTCGCCGCCGAGGTCCAAGGCTGTCTCGCCCTCGTTAAAGTCGTGCTCACCACCCTTGGCATGAGTGACTACCGGGTTCGGGTCGGCCTCCGTGACCCCGACAGCATCAAATTCACCGGCGACGACGCTAAGTGGGACATCGCCGAAAACGCCTGCCGCGAAGCCGCCAAAACCCTCGGCGTGCCCTTCACCGAAGAGCCCGGTGAAGCCGCCTTCTACAGCCCCAAGATCGATTTCGTCGTCAAAGACGTCATCGGTCGCGAGTGGCAACTTGGCACCGTGCAAGTCGACTATGTCCTTCCCGTGAGGTTCGACTTGAGCTACATCGGCGCCGACAACCAACCCCACCGTCCGGTCATGATTCACCGCGCGCCCTTCGGCTCCATGGAGCGTTTCTGCGGCGTGCTCATCGAACACTTTAACGGGGACTTCCCGCTCTGGCTCGCTCCCGAGCAAGTCCGGCTGCTGCCCATCAGCGAAAAAGTCATCGACTACGGGCACAACCTCCTCGCCCAACTCAAGGCCGCCGGCATCCGGGCCGTCCTCGACGAACACAGCGATAAGATTGGCGCCAAGATCCGCCGGGCCGAATTGGACAAGGTCCCCCACACGCTCATCCTCGGTGGTAAGGAAGCCGAAGCCCAAGCCGTCAGCGTGCGCACCCGCGCCAATGGCGACGAAGGCACTCAACCCTTCATCGACTACGTCGCCCGCGTGCAGCACGAGATCGCCACCCGCGCTCTTCCTCAGAAAACCTGAGTTCGCTTGTCCCTACTGCACTCCGCCCCTGCATAGGGGCTATTTTCCTTGCTGAAGGACCTCTCCTGTCCCCGTGGGTAGGAGCGTTCCTCGCGGACGCCCGCCTCTGCCCCTCCGCATCCGCCTCGCACCTAACACGTTGTCCACTATCACAAGCCATCTGCATTTGACACCGCCGACCCAAGTTTCGCACTCACTCAAGACCTCTCCGCAGCACCCGCGAAACGATCCGTGACTGAATATTCACACAGCTAAAGTTTGGCGCCGATGAGACGATTACGGAACCTTCGTCACTTGTTAGCGTAACGGTACTTTTCCTGTTGAAATTCCGCATGCACTGCTCTCCCCAACCGCTGATACACGTCGACTCCCTATAAAATGTCCCAGATCAGCTCGTTTTTGCGAACGTGGGGCCGAGCATCGGCACTCGGCGCCATCTACATAGTCGCCGCCTGGCTGAGCGGGAAACTCGTGTATACGGATGGCGCCGTGACTTCGGTTTGGTTGAGTGTCGGCGTCGCTATCCCGATACTCGCCCGCATGGGCCTGCGCTTTTGGCCCGTCATCTTGGTCGCCGAGATTTGCTCTGCGTATTGCATCTACGGCCGAATCCCAGGACTTTCTGAACTCACCGCCGTAGGGTAATACCGGCACTGCGGTATTGGGTGCCTACCTGCTCAAGAAGAGCGGCGTCAAGCGGCTAGTGCACAGTCCTTTTGTATAATAGCATGAAAGACTTCAGCGGGAGACTGTCCGTCGAGCCCGATGCGAGGGAGATTATTGAGTAGCCACTCCGCTTTGGCGATTTGGCCTTTGGTGACGGTGTTAAAGTCGATGACTTTAGGGAAATATTCCCGGATCAGACCGTTGATATTCGCGACCGCACCGCGCTGCCAAGGGCTGTGTGGATTGCAGAAGTAGACCGCCACTTTTGTGGCAAGGGAGCAGGCGACATGTTGGGCCATTTCGCGGCCGTTGTCGTAGGTGAGGATCTTGCGCAGGTGGGCGGGCAGGCGTTTGAAGGCCCGGATGAGAGCGCGGGCGACGCTGATCGCGTCTTTGGCGCCGCCCCACGGAACGATCATCACGTAGCGGGAGACCCGTTCGGTGATGACCAAAATGGCGGTGTGATTGCCCGCACCCATGACCAAGTAGGCCTCCCAGTGTCCGGGCACCTCCCTGCGCTCCACCTCAGCGGGTCGCTCGCCGATATTGATCGCGCCCGGCAACTGGCCCGAGAGCTTGCCCTTGGCGCGGGGGGCGGGACTGCGCCGGGGCTTCTCTTGCGCCGCAAATAAGCGATCAACTCCTTCTTAACCGAGCCTTTGGAGTGGACGTAGATGAAGTCGTAGATGGTTTCTTGGCTCACGCGTCGGGTCAGATCAAGGCCATGACGTCGTCTCAAGGCGACTTCGATTTGCTTGGGCGTAGCGCCGGTGGCAAACAGGGTCAGCACCTCGTCGCGCAAGGCGGGCGTGTCGGCGACTTTGTTGCGCGCGGCGCACTTGGGCCGACGGCAAGCGCGAATCTGCGCATCCATGTAGCTGTTGCGCCCGCCGTTGCGGGTGATCTCGCGATTGACCACCGAGGCGTCGCGGCCGAGGGCGGCGGCAAGCTGAGCGCCGCTTTTGCCCTGGGCCAAACCGGCATGAATCGCCTCGCGTTCCTTGGCGGTGATGCGCCGTTGTATTTTTGCCACCACTCCAAATCCTCTCTCTGATAAGCTTGTGTATAGCTGCTCACCGCTCCCTTTCTGCGGCCTGCCGCAACCTCAATCCCGCCAATCATCAATCCCATATATCAAACGTATAGTATTCATTATAGTGCATTAGGAGAAAGGGAACCACTCCCTCTCAGCCTGTGCACTCCGTGTTGGACTGCGGCTACTTCTACGCGTTAACCCCCGATGGCACTCTCCAGTGGCGGGTGCCCATCACGGGGTATGCTGATTCGAATTCCGCCGTCATCAGCGCGGATGGAACCATCCACTTCGCCACCAACCTGGGAGTCGTCTACGCGCTCCATCCCGACGGAACAACCCGCTGGAGCGCCACATTGGGAGAGTCTCCCTATTTTTCGGCCCCCGCCATCGCGGCAGATGGCACCGTATACTTCAAACAGGATGAAGGCACCCTGCGAGCGTTGTCACCGAACGGGGACGAACGGTGGACCTACTCGGTCGCCGGGGACCCCAGCTACAGCGGCCCCGCCATCGCGACCGACGGCACCATCTATCTTCCCGCCAACGATGGCGCGATCCACGCCCTCAATCCCAGTGGAACACGGCGCTGGCGGTTCGTCGCCCGCAACGATGATGACACCGAAGACGCCACCGGCATTTTTACGTCCCCCTCCATCGATGCCGACGGCAATATCTACGCCTCCACTTTGCACGGCACGGTTTTCTCGCTCACCCCCGCCGGCACCTTGCGCTGGGTCTTCCGCACTCCGGATGCCGGTGAAAACGTCACGTCGTCACTCGCCTTGGGCGACGGCCGCGCCTACTTCGCCAGCTACGGAGCCTACCTCTACGTCATCAATCAAAGGCGACGGCACCCGCGTTTAGAAATCCTCCATCGAAGCTCAAGCTCGCGCCTGCTCCCCCCGCCATTGCCTCCGATGGGTCCATCATCGTCGACAGCTACGCCAACAAACTCTTCCGCTTCAATCTCGACGGCGAACTCGTCCGAGCTTGGTCCGCCGGCAACAGGTTCCGCAGTTCACCCGCTCTGGCCAACGGTCGCATCTACATCGGCAACGGCGATGGGAAGATTTATGCCTTTGATCTCGATGGGGTTGGCCCTGCCCACGGTCCCTACTGCCCTTGGCCTCAATACCGCCACGGCCCGCGCCAGACGCCCCCGGTCGTCTCGTCAATCTCTCCGTCCGAAACCGGACCACCTTGGGCGAAGGCGTGCTCACAGCGGGATTTGTGCTCCAAGGCACGATCGCCAAGGAATTCGTGGTACGCGGCATCGGCCCCACCCTTGGAACCTTCGACGTGTCCGACTCCGGTTCCGCGACCGAGCTGCTCGTTTTTCGGGCCTCCGATGAAACGACCCCCTTCGCTAGCAACAACGGTTGGTTCTCCTCCAGTGGCGATGGCCGCGAGTTGGGAGCTTGTTCACTCATCGAGGGTAGCGGCGACAGCGTGATGCGTGCCTCGTTCGGATCCGACCCCTACACCGCGCAAGTACTCCCCGGCAGCGATACCATCGATCCGGGCTCGGCCCTTATCGAAATTTACGATGCCTCCGTCGCTGATTTGCGCTCTCGCCTGACCAATCTTTCCGCCCGCACCAACCTTACGGCCAATAGTGAGGTCACCGTCGGATTCGTCCTCGATGGCCAGACCCCACGCGGAGTGCTCATTCGCGCCGTCGGTCCCGGCCTGGCCGAATTCGGCGTCACCGGCACGCTTCTCGACCCTCAACTCCTCTTGCTTACCGGATCTACCCCCGAAGTCGGGAACAATGACTGGAATGGCTCCGAAATCAGCCGCGCCGCCGCCGAACAAGTAGGCGCCTTCGCCTTAACTTTCGACAGCAAGGATGCCGCCCTCGTAACCACACTTCCCCCCGGCGCCTATACGGCCCGTGTCACCGCTCCCACCAATCAGTCCGGCATCGTTCTGGTCGAAGTCTACCTCCTTCCTGACGATTAGCTTGTGACGGAGGGAACCATCTTAGCTCTTTTCCATTTCCCGTCCTCAATAGAATAATAGGTTGTCGAGCACCACACGAACCTTGGACATAGCCCCCCCTTCGTCCGCCGTTTTCCCCGCTATGCTAGTGTGGAGGGAGTTAATTAGCTATACAGAATAAAATAGTAGTGCAGGATGGATGCATGGCCCGCCCTGTTAATCCGCTAATCATTCATGCCGCGCAGCATCAAGAACTTGAACAGATGATCAAACGCCCGACCGCGCCGCAACGGGAGGTCAGGCGGGCGCGCATCGTGTTGTTGCGGGCCGAAGGGAAAAGCCAGGAGACAGTGGCTGCTCAGATCGGAGTGAATCGTCCGGTGGTGGCGAAGTGGGAAAAGCGATTTCGTGAGGCAGGGTTGGCTGGATGGGCCGAAGCGAGACGGTCGGGCCGGAAGCCGAGTGTGGATGTGGCGATTCGCGCTCAGATCGTCACTGAGGTCACGCAACCCCCGGCCGGGCGCACCCGCTGGTCCTCACGGGCGATGGCCAAGGCCAAGGGGGTGTCGGCCCACACCGTGCAGCGTCTGTGGCGGACCCACGACCTGAAGCCCCATTTGCGACGAACGTTCAAGTTGTCGCGTGACCGGAACTTTGAGGCCAAGTTTTGGGATGTCATCGGCTTGTATCTGAATCCGCCCGATCGGGCCTTGGTGCTGTGTGGCGACGAGAAAAGCCAGTGCCAGGCGCTTGAGCGCACCCAGCCGAGCCTGCCTTGGGTATCGGGCACATCAAAACCGCCACCCACGATTACACCCGCCACGGCACGGTCACGCTATTCGCCGCCCTCGGCTATCTGGACGGCAAAATCATGCGACGCACCGCCTCTCGGCATACCCACCGCGAATGGCTCGGTTTCCTCAAGCACATCGATGCACAGGCACCCGACGGCTTGGTCCTGCATATGATCATCGACAACTACGCCACCCACAAGCACGCCAAAGTGAAGAGCTGGATAAAGTGGCGCCATCAGCGCCATGCCAAAGCCCATGGCGTCGAGCGCATCGCACTGCACTCCAACATCCTCTTCCTGGTTGAATCTAGTGGAGCGCTTCTGCCGCGACCTCACCGTCGATTGTATCCGCGATGGCAGCTTCACCAGCGTTCGAGACCTCACCAACGCCATCGAAACCTACATGGCCGCACGCTACCTCGAACCCACCCGCTACACTTGGAAGGCCAAAAGCTCCGCCATCCTGGAGAAAATCCAACGCGCCCGCACCACCGCATCCTTCCATTAAGTATAGTTCATTAACTCTCAGCACACTAGCTTAAAAAACGACTCCGGTAAATTCGGCGCGCATCTCGCGACCAACACGCCATCATCTTTGTCGACTAGAAAAATAGAGGTGCTCAGCGGCGAAAACTGTTCCTCCACACTAAGTGCGATATCTCGCAGAACATCATCCAATGGCTGCCCGCGGGCCAGGCGCTTCAGGATGTTCTCTTCGAATTCACTTTGCGCCCGAAAATGACGACGTTCCGTCACGTCATTGCTGGTGCCAACAAAATGAGTCAGTTCGCCGTCCCCTCCCCGCACCGGGCGAATCTCAAGTTCGTTCCAAAACGGAGTCCCCTCTTTGCGATAGTTCAGCACCTCACCGCGAAAAATCTCCGCCTGCTTCAAGCAACGTCTTAGTTCGTTGATCGTCGACTCATCGGTTCCGTTGCCCTGGAGGAAACGGCAGTTACGCCCCATCGTTTCCTCTAGCCTATAGCCCGTGAGACGGGTCCAGGCTTCATTAACATAGATAATGGGAAGATCCTGATCGTGAGCATCGGCGATAAGGACCGACTCCGCCATCGGCTCCAGTACCAGATCGTGCAACTGCAAGGGACTGTCAGTGCGATGTCCGGCCATATTATCACGATACAACGCCGCGAAAAAGATCAGACTTTCATCTTCAACAGGTGCAATAAACGCTTCCACCCACTTCAAGGACTCGTGCGGCGTCCGATTACAAAACTCACCCCACCAAGTCCCGCCATCGGACAAGACCGCATTGATATGATCATACACCACCGCACTCTGATAACCTGACTTAACCACTCGGTGCGTTTTCCCGATCAGGTCCTCAAGTTTGAGTTCACACATCTCGAGATACATCTCATTGGCATAAACAATCGTGTCATCCGACCGAGTGATCGAGCAGGGCATATCCGACGATTGCGCCAGCATACGATCAACCGTCGCGTGCGGCATGGCCGCCTTGAGACGGGAACGTGCCGCCTCGACAATGCGACTGACCTGGTCCGGATTAAGAACGACTGGTTCAGTCATTGCATCTGAATTCTACGCATAGGGCTCGCATCTCATGATTCAAGAATTCGCCTCCTTGGCCATGGGACCGGAGGCTACTTCCTCCAAATATACGGTTAGGTCACTCATGGTAAATGGCTTGGGTAATAACCCTATAAATATTCAGCACGCGCGCGCGAAAGCCGCTTCCGGGCTGATATCCCCCCCCCCATTCCTACGATCACCAACTGGGGATAATCCGCCTTGAGCTGACGGGCCAACGTCAAGCCGCATTCGGTTCCAATCCGAAGATCGACAAACGCGATTTCAAAACTTGTCGCCGCCACATGCGTCTTCGCCTCCGCCCCCGAAGACGCCACCGTCACGTCATGGCCAATACGCTCAATCATTCGTTTGGCGACCGAACGCACGCCCTGTTAATCATCGACGACAAGCGCGCTCAGGCGCCTGTTAGCGTGGGGCAAATTTTCTGCATTAGTCATCGGATTGAGGGTTCATCAGTGAATCGGCGAATTGATCATACGTCACGCTGCGGTCAGGCGTTGGCCTGGATCCGTGGGTTGGCTCGTCACTGTGGTGCGGGCAGCTCCGATGTGACTCTGCAACCTAACAGGACGCCAAAGAGGACAAAAGGCAACGGCCTCCTTGATTCCAAAACGAACACAATCTCGCCGACAGCAACCGACTTCGCGCAGCCAAAACACGCACTGTCCGCATCCTCGTGAAGCGCGTTCCCCTTGGGAAAGCGCCATCAACATCGCTCGACGTTCAGTCTCGTGCATGGGCCAAAAGGGCATCAGAGGCGATGGCCGGTCGAAAACTTATTAAGGCAAGTCATGTACATTACGACTCAAGGCTTGGGGGTGGTAATTCGCGCATCGCCGGTAAAGGACCGCCTCGGGTCGATTTATGCGCCGCGGTCTTGTTGGTGTTCGCAATATCGGCCAACACTTCCTTGCGGTAGATCGGCACGTTTCGGGGGGCATCGATCCCGATTTTAACCACATCTCCTTCGATGCGGGTAATGCGAATGTCTACATTGTCTCCGATTTTGATGGCTTGGCCAACTCTGCGGGTAAGGACGAGCATGAGGATTTCCTTCCAGTTTTAGCCGGTGACGAGAGGATGGCGAGCGCTGTAAACAGCATGATTGGCCAAGACCACTTGCTTGGCTCGACCCGTGCGACGATTGATGACAACCGGTCCTGTGAGATTAACCGTGGCCGAGGCCTGCGAACCATGAGACCCCGTCACAATGTTGATCATCATCGCATCGGCCGGATCCTTTAATTCGAGATAGGCGGCATCCTCATCATAGATTTCCGGCTCGTAGTCGGGCAGGACGTTGCCCGGCTCAATTACCACAAAATGTAATTCGTCCTCCGGTCCGTGTAAGCGCATCCAACAGAACGGCAATTGGTCCTCTTGGTATATCACACTGAAATGAGTGTAGTCGGTGAAGCCCACCAAGCCTTGAGGAAGCTGGATTTCGTCCGGCGGCGCGACGGGAGAGATGAGTTCGCTAGAGACTTTCATCGGGGAAAAAAGCGGTTATCGCAGGTAATCGAGAATGGACATGTTGAGGATGCGAGACGCAGATGCGAGCGCTGCTTCATAGGCCGTTGTGGCCTGGCTTAGTTTGACTACGATGCTCGGTAAATCTGCGGCAGCCTCCGCCGATACCAAGCGTTCAATTTCATCACCGCGACGCGCCAGCTGGGATTTACTGACTTCGATCCGCATCTCGGAGACCCCGGTGGTGCCGATGGCCTCGACCAATGCGTCTTCCCCTGCTTCCAAGCCCGTGATCGCGGTATCCAACAGAGGACGATCCTTGTTCACCAGCGCCTCCCGCAGAGTCACCAGCATGTTGATAAAATCCCCCCTCGATTCGTTGGTCGCCCCCGTGGTGCCGAGTTTCATCGAAGACCCTTCACTCAACGCCATCACGCGCTTATCCGTATTCCCGGCATAAGCCACCGAATCCACGTTACCATCCGCGCCGCGAGTCACCGCGAAGGGTTCGGAATCCAGCACGGTGCCGCCAAATAAAAAGTCATTCCGCAACTTGCCGTTGCCCACTCGCACCGCCTGCTCAATCAGCTGATCCACTTCCGCCGCATAGGCGACCGTGGCTTCCTCGCCCAAACTGCCCGTGCCGAGCAAGACCAACTCCCCTGCCCGGTCCGACAAATCTTTCATCGAGGACACATACGAAAACGTCGCTTGCGAGAGCTCCTGCGCCACACATCGCTATTGCGCTCAAATTGCCCTACCCGGCGACTCTCCGCCTCCAGCGTGAGCAAGCGCCCCACGGCAGCGGGGTCGTCGCCCGGCAACTTGACGCGCTGCCCGCTGGCAATCTGATCCTGCAAATCAGTCTGCCGCTCGCTGAGTTTGGCAATCTGAGTGGTGATCGTAGTAGTGGCAGCGTGAGTGGGAACTCGCATGATAAATAAGGGACTAAAACACTAACGACCGAGGCCGTTGACGACTGTGTTGAGGAGTTCGTCGACGATCGAAATGACTCGGGAAGACGCTTGGAACGCACGTGAAATTTAAGTAGGTCGGCCATTTCGTCATCCAGCGAAACTCCACTGACGGAATCTCGCTGCCCTCGCACGAGGCGCTCGATATTTTCCTGATCGCCGAGTCGGGCGTCGGCTCCCGCCACATCCTCACCGAAGTCGGAAATCGACCGGGACAGAAACTGAGTAAAAGTCCCATCAATCGCATCCCCGGTGCCGGTGCTGAATGACAAGTAGGACAAATCCGCCATCGCTCGCGCAATCGTATTGTCTCCCGCTTCGCCGCCATCTGAAGCCTTGAGCGTCACCGCATTCACTGCAGCTTCGACTTCCACCGCGCTGGCGGTTGTCCCCGAGACGACAAAAAGTCACCCGTCAATCCGGTGGGATTGTAAGCGGCATTCACCGACGTGACCAATTGGTTGGCCAAGCTATCGAGATCAGTCCACAATTACGCGATTCTTTCTTCCCGTGCCTTCAGGTAGCCGCTGATACTTCCTCCGGTCAAAGCCAGCGTATCGGTGCCCACGGTCAAGTTGTCGCCATCAAAAACCACCGTGTTAAGCACCGTCGCCAAGTTCACCAGCGGCACTTCATTGCCCAACGCATCCCGCGCAAAAACATCCATCTGACCCGTCTCAGTCGCATTGGATCGCGTTTCCACCCCAAACTTCATCGCCAACTGCTCCAACCTCGCCTCGCGTTGATCACGCAGATCGACCGCCGAGCCCGGCGCATTCACCTCGAACCGCCCGATCTGGCCATTTAGTTCGGCGACCACCGTAAGCAGTCGATTGACCTCGCCCGTATCGATTTCCGCGGCCTCGCTCAGCTCTTCCGACAACTGGGTCAAACGAGCGTCGGTCGCATTAAAGCGATCAGTCAAAATTTCCGCTCGCTGCAGCAACGTCTGCCTCTGACCCGCATCCGTCGGACGTGCGGCCAATCCCTCAAACGCGGTAAACAAATCGGTAAACGATTCCACCAATCCTTGACTCCCGGCCGCCCCCGATCCGCCCGCTTCTCCCGTGCAATCTATGGATTGGCCGAGTGCCGCCTGCCCCTTACTGTAGGCTTTGTATTCGGCTTCCGCCATGGCAATCGTCGCGACTTCACGCACGACCTGGCGGTCCAGCAACACATCGCGAATTTGCTCAATTTGCTTCACCTCGATCCCCAGCGACTGGGCTCCCAACGGGGTCTGCACGGTGCCGCGGTCGCCATACACCACTCGCTGCCGAGCATAGTCGGGGTTGTTGACGTTCGCCAAATTGCGCCCGGCCGTCTCCACACTCCGAGAATGCGCGGCCAGTGCTTTTACGCTACTATTGAGAGCTCCACATAGTCCGGACATTTCGTGCTTTGAATAGTTAAACGGCGGTGGCGAATGCCCCCGAACCGGTGCCTTCATGCAGGCCGCCTCGTTGATCGTAAGTGGGTGAAAAAACGTCGGGGCGCAGACTGCGCCAGGTGTCCCGATGCAACTCTACCACTCGCGCCAGCAAACGCTGCTTTTGGCGCGCCGTGCGGCGGGTTTGATGTACCAGTCGATTCACCTCCTTGATCAGTGCCTCGAACATGGGACGAAAGTCTTCCGGGAAATCGACGAGCAACCGCAGCAACGTCGTTGATCTGGGACGGTTATAGGCACCTGCCACCGTCTCCACCAGCTGCTCACGGCGAATTCGAAATCGATTCGCCACGCGTGCCGCTTGTTCAATGTGCTGCGCTTGCTCCAAGACCTTTTTCGGGTCCGGTCGCAGTAAACCCTGCTGCTGGTCCTGCAAAAGACCGAGCAGGTGTCCGTGGTGTTCAATCTCGTCGCGCAAAGCATCGGCGAGCGAATCGATGGAATCATTCATGATGAGAAATAGGGGATTGAGGTTTCTCCGCCTCGGCCTTCACAGCCTGCGCGTAGGCCTCTTTCATGGCCGCCGGCGTGAGTTGAGTTTCAATCATATGGGACAAGCCCATGCCTGTGCCTTCGCTTAATTTACCCGCCAGCACGTCGGTGAGCAGGTACCCGTAGACTCCTCCTCCTCCGCCCGCGATCGCTCCACCTTGCGCCGAATCGCCTCCGCCCATGATGGGCTCAATGGCAGGCTTCAAGCGTTGGCGCACAATGATCGCCTCAAATTGGTCAGCCACCTTCTTGATGTCTTCGGGACGAATGGGTGCATTACGATCAACTGGTCCTTGCGGGGCCGTCGCGGTGCCTAAAGAAGCGCTAATCGGAATGACATCCATGGTTCAGGATCAGTTGATGAGGAGTTCAGCTTGCAGGGCTCCGGAGCGCTGCAGCGTTTGGAAAATGGCCATCATTTCACGGGTGCTCACGCCTAGGGCATTGAGGGCCGCCGCCAGTCTTTCGATCGACGGAGCTTCCGGCACCACCGTGAACCCTCCCTCCGATTCTTCGACCGCGGTATCCGTCGCGGGCACAACCGCCGTCTCGCCGCCTCGATTGAAGGCATTGGGTTGTGAAACCCCGAGCGTTTGAGCGACCGTGATGGTCAGCGCTCCATGAGACTGATCGCCACTTGGGAAAGGCGCACGGTATTGGTCGCTACAATGGTCCCAGTACGTTCATTGATAACCACGCGGGCGGGCGTGTCGGGCGTCATTTCAATGGTGCCCAACACCGTTAAAAACGCGACCTCCTGACCATAAAAATCACTGGGCAACTCCACCAACACCGAGGCGGCATCCTGCGCGATCGCGATCGTGGGATACTCCCGGTTTATTGCCGTCGCTAGACGCGCCGCCGAGGTGAAATCGGGATTGTGCAACTACAACCGGAGATGACCGTTATTAACGATCTCCATCGGGATTTCCCGCTCCACGATCGCGCCATTGCTAATGACGCCCACCGTGGGATGGTTCTTTTGCACGGTGGCACCGCCGGCCCCTCCCTCGCCTCCGATGACGCCGCCCACGGCAATTGCCCCTTGGGCCACCGCATAGCCTTGGTTGTCAGCCCCGATGAGCGGAGTCTGCAGCAACACACCGCCCTGCAGTGTTTTCGCATCTCCCATCGAAGCCACCGTGACATCGATCCGTGCTCCTTCCTTGAGGAAGGGGCCAATATCGGACGTGATCATCACCGCGGCCGCATTCTTGGCTTTCACCTGGGTGGAATCAATTTGCAGTCCATGCCGCTGAAGAATGTTGGCTACCGAACGCAGCGTCGCCTGGGCGTTGGAGTCTCCATCCCCCGCCAGGCCGACCACGATTCCGTAGCCTACAAGTTGATTGTCTCGCGAACCCTCCACTTGCGCGACGTCCTTGAGACGCACCGCCCCCAGCGGCGCGGCCAACACCGAACACAAGACGGTGCACCGGACAAAGAGAGGAAATCTGGAGAACATAAAATTCATGACTGGGGGCTCGGATATGGGAATCAGTAAGGACGCAAATACTCGGACAGGCGGGTGATCCAACCACGGCGTTGGGCTTCGGTCAGCGCACCCTCGCTCACGAACTCCACCCGGGCGTTCGCAATATTACTGGAAAGCACAACATTGCTCGAACTGATGTCGTCAGGCCGCACGAGACCGTGCAGAATCGCATGCTGCGTTTCCCCGGCAAACGTCACACGTCGCACTCCCTCGACGACAAACACCCTGTTTGGCAGTACATCGGTGACCATGACAGCCGCCCGGCCGGTCAAACTCTGAGAGGCGCTTACCGAACCGCCTCCGGTGAAGTCATTGGACTCCGCCAACGCCGTGCCCGGGAGTTCTCCGTTGTGGGTACCCAGATTACTGCCGGGGAAGAGAAATTGCGTGACCGAATTGCTGACGTTGGCCCCACTGCCCGTTTGCTTGTTGCTTGAGGCCGTTTTGGACACGGATTCACTGATTTGAATCGTCAGAATATCTCCCACCGACGCCGCGCGCCGGTCCGCATACATGGAGCGCTCCGAAGCGCCGCGGTGGTTCCACAATGACCCCTCTCCCGCCCTCATCTCCAAGGGCGCCAACAACAATATAACAGTAATTAGAATACGTTTTTTCATCGGATGAAAATTGTACGACCGCCTGGCCTTGTGCCGTTACCACGGCGGCAAACTCCCGCCGGGATTCCGTGTTGCGAACTCGCACCAGCGGTCGACGCGCCACATCGCGCCAACTCACAAACCGTCCCACCGGCAACGGGTGACTCATAAACAGATCCGACACGTCGGTATCTACCGGCACCTGGTCGCGCTGCGGCAGAATGTCAACGCGGCGTACTTCCACCAAATGTGGCTCAATTGCTCCGCCCCGGGTCAGGGGCTCACGTGCGATCCACGCATCCCGCCACACCTTGGCCCGCACGAAAACCGTCACATCAGTCGAGGTGCCGTCGAGTTCGTGCACCTTGAGACGCAGCATCATCTGACTCGCTGGTTTGGGCGGCATTTCAGAAACCTCCACAATCGAATTCGGGACCGGGGTAAATGGCCGCACCAATTCCAAACTCCATTCTCCCTCCGTCCGATAATGATCGGGCATCGTCTCCGCACTCTGATCGAGCCATGCATCGGGGTCCACCCGCTCCATGGGTTCCTCGGCTTGCGTAGTCTCCCCATTCGAAAATGCGGCGTTGTTCATCGCCAGGGTCGGCGAAAGCGCCAGACTCGTGGATGCAGACGCTGCGAGGGCGATAAGTCGAAAATAGCGAGAAATCATGACGGGGTGGAGCTGGGGTTTAGCGCTTCATCTGCGCGATGTTCTGCAGCATCTCATCCGAAGTCTGGATTGATTTGCTGTTTATTTCATAGGCCCGCTGGGCGACGATCAGGTTCACCATTTCCTCCACAATATTTACAGTGGAGGCCTCGGAGTAGCCTTGTATCACTGAACCATATCCCAGCTCGATCGGCGCTCCTACTTCGGGAATGCCGGAGGATTGCGTCTCTTCGTATAAGAAACCTCCACAATCGAATTCGGGACCGGGGTAAATGGCCGCACCAATTCCAAACTCCATTCTCCCTCCGTCCGATAATGATCGGGCATCGTCTCCGCACTCTGATCGAGCCATGCCTCGGGGTCCACCCGCTCCATGGGTTCCTCGGCTTGCGTAGTCTCCCCATTCGAAAATGCGGCGTTGTTCATCGCCAGGGTCGGCGAAAGCGCCAGACTCGTGGACGCAGACGCTGCGAGGGCGATAAGTCGAAAATAGCGAGAAATCATGACAGGGTGGAGCTGGGGTTTAGCGCTTCATCTGCGCGATGTTCTGCAGCATCTCATCCGAGGTCTGGATTGATTTGCTGTTTATTTCATAGGCCCGCTGGGCGACGATCAGGTTCACCATTTCCTCCACAATATTTACATTGGAGGCCTCGGAGTAGCCTTGTATCATTGAACCATATCCCAGCTCGATCGGCGCTCCTACTTCGGGAATGCCGGAGGATTGCGTCTCTTCGTATAAATTACCTCCCATGCTGCGTAGCCCTCCGGGATTGGGGAAACGCGTGAGCGTCAGGCGAAAGTTGGTGTTGCCGTCCGCGCCTTGATAAGTGACCTCCCCGGTCTCGCCCACATTGATGGTGGTGGTGCCGGGAGGTACGGCTTGAAATCCGTTCAGCACCTGCATGCCGTCATTCGTGACGACCTGACTTGCCGCGTTGAGCTTGAAAGAACCATCCCGGGTGTAGGCCAATGTACCATCGGGGCGTTGCACTTCGAAAAACCCTTCACCTTGAATAGCCAGATCGAGCTGATCTCCCGTATGATTGAGCTGACCTTGCGTGAATACTTTACCTGTCGCCGCCACGCGTGAACCGTTGCCCACCTCAATACCCGTCGGGACCACGTTGCCACCGCCTGCTTCCGCGCCCGCGGTCCGCGGTTTTTGATACAGCAAATCCTGAAACTCTATCTTCGAGCGTTTGAAGCCTGGCGTGTTAACATTCGCGAGATTGTTCGCGATTGTATTCAGAGTGAGCTGCTGGGCTTCCATGCCGGTTGCGGCGGAATAGAGAGAAAGATTCATGGCGTTTCAGTCGGACAATGCGGAGGGAGCACGGCGGGCGGGTTCAGCCAAGTTGCTCCAGGGGGTTTTCATGATCTCATCACGGTGACTGATCATTTTTGGGTTGGCCTCATAGGCCCGGGCGATGCCGACCAAGTCGACCATTTCGCGTAAAGGTTGGATGTTGGCCGACTCCAGGTAGCCTTGCATGATGCCCGGCGCCTCGACGACTTCGGGTTCCTGCCCCGGCGACGCCGCAAATAATCCTCCACCCATCGATATCAGGTTCTGATTGTCGGCAAACCTCATGATCTCGAGCTTTCCGATGATCGCACCATTTGGGGTGATTTGGCCGTTCGCATCGACTTCGATACCTCCCAATCCCGATTGCAACTTGATCGGGTTTTCGCCCTCGCCCATGACCTCGAAGCCTTGATGACTCACCAGATCGAGCTCCGGCGTCGTCGCAAAACTCCCGTTTCGTGAATAGAGTATCTGACCGTCTGCCGAGCGCAGCGCGAAAAACCCGTCATCACCCAGAGCAAAATCAAAATCTCCCTTCGTGGGCAGGGCTTCTCCTTGGGAAAAACTTATGCCCATATTGGCGCGTGGATACCACGCCGTCGTGCCTCCTCCATCGCCGACCCTCTGGGACGGTTCACCCTGAATTTCACCGGCGTGGCTCATCGCCAATTGCACCGTCTGCTTCTTGTAACCCGCCACCTGATTCGAGGTGATGTTTTGGGTGACGGCCTCCTGCCAACGCTCGAGAGCGGAAAGGGAAACTGCACTTTGGTAGAGGCCGACGTTCATGATCGTAACTTACGATGCATTTACAATGCAATCTGATTTATAACGCTGTTAGTGAACGACTTAAAATAACTTCGTCCCTAGTCACCGCGATCGCATCCGGACCGCAGGCAGAAAGTGCCGAGCCGTCTTACGGGTCGGTATCAAGTCACTACGCCTCCCCGCCTGCACCGACCTGAGTGCCTTTGCCCCCGAGTCTTCGGCTATCGTGGTTCGATGTCCGCCCCCCTCCCCCCCCCTCTCCTCGCCAAACGCTATCTGTTGGTGGCTCCTGCCGTATCTGAATCGGCGATCCGACCTTATCCCTCCTCAGGCCGGACCAGCGTATAGACAGTCGATTTCGATCCGCTCACCACAAGCACAAGTGACCACCAAGAGGGTCACTTTATCCCCTTGCTTCACACATTCCACTGAGGAGAGGTGCTGATGTTCAGCGGTCGGCTGGGACTGCTGACCGGATTCCCGTCCTTCACCGGATGGGGGTACGTTTTTGTAACCCGACTTATCGCTGATAGGCCTTAAGAGGGAAAGCGGCGACGAAGGACGACCTGATAAAAATGATTTCATTTTGAGTAAGATACTGGAGGTTCGCGCCGGGGCATGCGATTGCCCACGAAAAGACTGAAGGAAACCCTTTGGTTGCTTTCATCATCCGCCTGCAGACCAGGCAACGGCCGCGTATCCGCAAACCCGAAACCCGTTCAATCAGCTCATCATCGACCGCGTAGTACACCAACGACCGGCGCGCCGCATTGGCTCGGTCGCTGGACAACTCCCAGGGAGTGTATGCGGGTCCCGGAAATTCCAGCCCTGATTTAGTGTGACCCTCGATAACCACAGTAAAACGATGCTGGTCGATCACCCACGAGAGGCCCTGGATCACAACAGTGCCTCACTCCGTAAACTCCGCCGTATTATCCTCGAAGAGTGACTGACTCACTCGGTCAAACAGAGTAATTCTTAAGCCGTCACTGGTGACTTGGATGTCGATGAGGCGGTTCGCGAAGTTCTCGTCGAGATGCAGCAGCCGATAAAAATCCTTCGCCACTGAATTGAGAAACAGCAGATCGATTTTCCGAGCATCCGAAGTGCTCTGGTTGGGCCCGGCACCATCCTCGCTCTGGCTGTTGAAGGAACGAGTCGGCTCATTCGTATCAAAAGGTAGGATACAGGTGGTCGCATCCATCGGCGAGTTGACGGGGGACTGGAAATAACGCGATGTCGCCAGGGGAATTTTCTCATCCTGCGCCGAAATCCACAGCACCATAAAAAGCGCCATCATCACCGTCACAAAATCGGCGTAGGCCACTTTCCACGCTCCACCGTGGTGGGCGGCTGCAGCTTTCTTTTTCCGTTTGGCCATCGGAGGAGACTACTTGGGCGATGGAAGTGACTTGAGCGTCTCCTCCAACTTTTCCCCATCCGGTTGCACCGAAGAGTCGAGCGTCCGACGGGCGATCTCAACCGCGGTGAGAGGAGCCAATCCCTTCGCAAAGGCCACCACCGCTGCGAGAATGCAATTCAGCACCTTCATTTCCGACCCATTGTTGAGCTTCATCCGGTTCGCCAGTGGGTTCACAAATCCGTAGGCCACAAAAATTCCCTGCCGCGTGCCGGTCAGCGCCGCCGCCACTCGTTCACCGACTACCTCGGGTCCATCCGCAATGGCCGACATCGTGTTAATGATACCCAACACCGCCGTCACGATACCAATACCAGGTAGCGAATCTCCCACCCATTGAAGCAGATGCACCGGATGATCCTTCTCCTCGGATCGCGCCTCCAATTCACCGAACATGAGTTCTTCCAACTGGTCCGGCTTGATCTTGCCGTCGATGATGGGCTTCAGCCCGTTGATCAAAAATTGCATGCGCTCCGTATCCGCCGTGCAGTTGCCGTAACACTGGAAAATCGAACTTTTATCCGGACTCATCACGTGTTCTTCCAACGCAATCAATCCGTTGCACCGCCCCACCATGAAAATCTCATAAAGCAGCTTCAACATATCCTCGTAGTCGGCCTTGCTTGGCTCCGCTCCCTGCAGCACCACCAGGGTCTTGTGCACGATCTCCTTCATGATGTGACCCGGCGAAGCGATGATGAGCACGCCCAGCGCGACCCCCAATATAACCACAAACTCCGACACATGCAGCAGCACCACGGGATTGCCTCCCGCGATCATAAAACCGCCGATTGTCGAAGCCATAACAATGACGGAACCAATTATGATGAGCATGACTGAATTAGGAAAATATTAACGAACTTAGCGGTTGCGCGCCCGCTGCACCCAGGATCTCAACCCTAGAATGGCTTGCCCGTGGATTTGGCAGATTCGCGACTCGGTCAGACCGAAGACTTCGGCAATTTCCGTCAGTCGCATGTTCTCAAAGTAATACATCGCCAACACCTTTTTCTGCACCTCCGGCAACTGTGCGATGCGTTCCGCCACCATCTTCATCAACTCGTCTTTCTCCATGTTGGCGCAGACATCCTCCGCCTGATCATCGGCAATCCAATCGTGCAACGTACCGCCGGAATTATCGGCGTCATCCAACGGCTGGTCGCTCGGCACAAAGCTGATCGGACGAACCTCCTCTTGCCAGCGAGCAAATTCCTTGGGCTCAAGCTCCAGTCGCACCTCCTCATCCGTCGCCGCACGTCCGACCTTCTGCTCCACTTCCGTGATCGCATTGCGGATCTTACGGGCCGTGGCCCGGGCCCTCCGCGGACACCAGTCCAAACGCCACAACTCATCTGGCACCGCGCCGCGAATGCGTGTCGTCGCGTAGGCTCCAAAAGTATGCCCCTGTTCGGGGTCGAACCGATTGACCGCCGCAATCAAACCGGTAACCCTTACGCTGTAGAGATCTTCCACTTCCACGTGCGACGGCAGATGGATTTTGATGCGGTCAACCACGTTGCGCACCAGTGGCAGGTGACGTTCGATCAGTTCGGATTCATCGACAGGGCCGGTGACGCCTGCGTAGGCTTTCCACACGGACGAAGCAGGACGGGCTTCCGGGGGGGACTTAAGAGCAGCGTTGTTCATGGCGGTTGGTTCGGTTCAAAAAAGTTGGATGGATTAGGGTCGGGTCGGCATTGCAGCCTGGGTAGAATGGGCCAGCGCAGGGTTGGGCGCTTCCCGGGGGGGGGCAGATGTGGCTTTGGCGGCTTCCAGTTCAGCTTCTTCAGCTGCTGCGACTGCCGCGCCTTCGCTACGGCGGATCTCCACCGTCTCAGTCAGTGCGCGCTCCAATTGGGACCACCCCACCGCAGCATCCAAGCTCCGGCGAGACCGGCCGCCGCGGCATCACGCAGCACAAGATCAAGGGGCCGGTCAGCAGCGAGTCCCGCCACTGCGGCCAAAAAGAATCCCAATCCCCCACCCCATAACATGATTGTTCGCATCGGGGTCAGGCTCCGGGGATGGTGCGGCGGAGCAGAGCGTCCACCGCTTCGGTTTCAAGTTCGCCCACCAAGCTCGGTCCCGTTCCGAGAAAGAGCGAAGTCATCGCGCCTTCCAGCAGGTAATCCCAGAGCTTTCCCCAGTGGGCCAGTTCATCGACATGGGTAAATACAATATGAGTCGCGCCGATCGCCCGTCCCGCCGAATACGCCGCCTGCAACGCGGCCCGATCGTGCAACGCATGCAATACCAGCACTCGACTCCGAAATCCGCCTTCATCCAGAAAACGCACCAGTTGTTCATCCGGTTCACGCCCTAGCCGAATGCTCGGCAGATCCGCCAATAGAAAGTCTTGTTGCGGTTGTTCGCCCAAAGGCTGCGTGCCGTCCACATGGGTCAGATTCACGCCCAGCGCCTCGCAAAAAACGGCCAGGCCGTCCGCTGGATTTGGACCTTCAAACTCCACCTTCGCCACCGAACCCTTACAGTCCTTTTGAAAAACTTGATACGACAGCCACTTGCTCAATGCCGTGCTCCGACCAGTCCCGGCCAACCCGATAAATGCCACCCGATCTGTAAGAATTCGGCGTTTGGTCGCCGTAGCCACAGTCCTCAGCTCGCGCCCAATGTCGCTGAGCGCCTCGTGCAAGAGGCGTTGTTCGATTTCGCCCGACCGCGGACTCCCTTGCAGGCGCGCCATCATGATGTCGGTAAAACCTCCGCGACAGAGCACGTCAGGTAACAGTCGTCCTCCCTCCGAGCCCACGCGGTCTCCTCTGCCATAGGCATCTCGTGCCGCCTCGAGCCCGATAACAGGTCCGCGATCCATCCCGCCAACCGGCACACCAGTTGTCTGCGTTTGATTCGCCGCTGACGCCCCCATGGCCTGCATGTCGGACCCTTGAGCGGTTGCATCCTCCGACTCTTCCTCGGGCAGCTCGGCGACCACTTCAATCTTGGGACGAGCAAACAACCCCTTCAATCCGATGTTGGGCAAATTCCGAACCGACAACACGCGAGCCGTCGGCCCCAACTTGCGCCGAATCGTCTCCTCCGCTTCTTGCGCGGAGTGCACCACCAGGCGGTAGGTCGCCCCAGGTTCTGCGGTCGGAGTGAGTTCAGGAGTTGCCATCGCCCATCGAAATTGCATCCGACATGCCAACCCACCCCAGGAACTCTTTAGTCGATACTTACCATCGACTTAAAAAACATTAATGTTATTCAAGCCTTCCCTCCAACGGTCGACGCCCCCCCGACCGAAACTCGAAGCGGCAGAATTTACCCCGTCTCCGTAGTTCCCCCTAGGGAGTCTCCCCAATATTTGATTAATCCCGGCGCGGGAGCAGAGTAACGGAACTGCGTCCCTTCGCCAAATGGGCATCGGGCAGATACCCACCAAATGCGAGAGTCGGCATCACCAGCGAGCGTTTGCCCAATAGCGTCCCCGGCTGCAGCACCGCGTTGCAGCCCACTCCCGCCTCGTCCCCCACCACGGCGCCAAACTTCCGCAACCCCGTATCCACCAACCCATCGGACAATCGCACGGTCACCGGCTTCTGATCGAGGCGCAGATTCGACAACACCACTCCAGCCGCCAAATGCGCGCCATTCCCCAGAATCGAATCGCCCACGTAGCTAAAATGCGGGACCTGCACTCCATCCATCAACAAGCAGTTCTTAAATTCGCAACTGTTCCCCAATACCGCACCTTCCCCCACGATCACATTACCCCGCACAAACGCGCCAGGGCGGATTTCCGTGCCTGCGCCAATCCATGCCGGGCCGATCAAGGTCGCCACCCCCGGCAACTTCACGCTCGGATCCAACCAAACTTCCCCCTCCACGGTCACTCCGGCCGACAATACCCGGTCTGCCGTATTTCCCTGCAAACTCGCCAAGGCGGTTTTAATCGCCGGGATCCACGCCCACACCGCGACGTCTGGAGAGAACCACTCCGCAAATCGTCCGAGGGATGCAGGTAAACTAAAGAAGGCTTGGGCGCGCATCTCGCGAGTGGATACGAAAACCGCCCACCTGCAAACCATGGGGGATGCCACCCGCATATCCTCCGCCACCGAGATACCTTTTCTCGCCATCCCATGTTGGCAGCGCGCAAGGAACGAAGCGAACCGCTACGCCCACGCGAGATACATCTGCTCCGCACGCCCCCAGAACCCGCGCTCGCGAATCACGTTCACGAGAGTCTGCTCCCCGACGCGCTCCGTCCCGCTCATCCGCCGCCGCCTACCACTGCATGAAACCTACCGACAACCGTCTACGCAGACTCCTGCACACTCTGAGCACGGCAAAAATCTCGGGCTGATACCACCAGCGGTGACCACTTGGCTGCGTCGAGCTCTGCAGATGCGCCTTCCACTCCTTAAAATCGATAAGTTCGTCGTTCAGTCACACATCGTTTCGAGCCTTCAATCAGAGGCTTTCCTTCGAATGCCTCTTTTGAAGAAACGGGCATAACCACACCGATCTTTTAAGTTTTCTTATTCGCCTCTTCATCAACAATTAACAAATAGGATAACGGAAAGCGCGTATCGAACGTTTCGCGATATCCTGCACTCGACAACGTCGCCCCTCCGAAAAGCGCTAGTTCGGGCGATTTCCACTAAAATAACGCCCCTTTTTGCAAAACACGATTCGCCCGGATCTCGGTGTCAGGTCTCATAAATCTAAGGTTCATCGTACGCGACATCGTCCTGCCAACATCGCCAGAGGATGCGGATCCATTTGTAGACGAGGGCGCGCATGATGGCATGGAACCCATGGCCATTGGCTTCGCGCTGACGGTAAAACGCCTCGGCCCACACGGAGTGTTTCCACGACTCCTTAACCCATTGTGGCATTCGCCGCCCGCGATGCGGGCACCTGCGCCAGCCACCCTCCGTTTCACTCCGGGCCTACGGCCCTCTCCGCGCTGTCGCGCTTTGTCGACGAAGCTTTGGCGAGTGAAGGAATCGCAGCGCAGTCTACGATAGATTCTACGAACTTTGCCGCTTTGATCGGTCACTGGAGCGACGCCGACAGCGGCGGCAAAGGCTTCAGGACCTTCGCAGTTGGGCATGTGCCGAACGAAGGCCGTATAGAGTCGAGGTGCAAAGATTGGACCTGCGCCGGGCAAAGCGGCTACGCATTGGGCGGCGTCCCCTTGAGTGGCGAAGAGCTCAGCGATGGCATGGTCGTACCTGGTGGACTCGACCTGCCTGCAGGCCAACATCCATTTCCCGGTCGACTGGGTGCTCTTTCGCGACGTGAGCCGCACCCCCTGCTCAAGGCTGTGAAACTGCTCCGTGCAGCGGGGTTGCGGGGTCGAATGCCGAACGAGCCGCCAGTCTTTGCCAAGCAGATGAATCGATGGTGCATCGCGATGACCCACAGCCGACGGCGCCGCGATGCGAAGCGGGCCCGCAAGGGCGTGCTCCGCCAGCTGAAACGCCTGCTGCGCACCATCGGCGAGCACGCCCGCCGCCACCGCGACCACCTCGCCGCCGACTACGCCCTGACCCGCTTCAGTGAGCGCCAGGCCACCCGCATCATTGCGCGCATCGACGCCATGCTCGAGCAACTGCCGGCCGCGATCAACCAGGCCCACGAACGCATCATCGGCGCGCGACCAGTGCCCAACGCCGAGAAGATCCTCAGCGTCTACGAACCCGACGTGCAGACCGTGGTCCGGGGAAAGGCGTCCGGCGAGGTCGAGTTTGGCAACACCCTCATGATCAGTGAGAACGTGACGGGGTTGTGATCACCGATTGGCAGTTGTATCAGGGAATGGCTCCGGCCGAATGGCGTCAGTTCGACCAGAGCCTCGAGCGCCAGAATCAGTTCGACCTGAGCACCCCGATCAAAGCGGCGAGCACCGACCGAGGCTTCTCGACCAAACGGCTGTGCGAACGCTTGGCCGAAGCCGACATTTATGACGCCACTTGCCCCCGCGATCCGCAGCTGCTGCAACGGCGCATGCAGGAGCCGCCGTTCGTGGCGCTCCAACATCGCCGGGCTTCGACGGAGGCCCGCATCGCCATCATCAAGCAACGCCAAGGCACGCGATTGAGAGCCAGAGGCTTCACAAATCGCTACCTGGCGGTAGCCTGGAGCATCCTCGGTCACAACCTGTGGCTCATCGCCCGACTGCTGGCCGACCAACCACCGCAGGCCCAAGCCGCCTAAAACCACCAAGCCTACTCCAACGATGAACAATAAACCGGCTGCCGGAGGTTCCCTCATGGAAACGATCCAGGCACTAACTGCTGCGACACCACCTTTTGCTATCTCATTGCATCTGCGCGCGCCTACATCCGCCATTGGTAGCCGGAAATCCGCTCAAAAATCGGCTTTCCTGCCCCCTTCCAAAATCAGGGTAAATGGGACACGCTCTATCCTAGAAAAGCCGCAGTCTAAAACTGAGTGCACAGGCTGAGAGGGAGTGGTTCCCTTTCTCCTAATGCACTATAATGAATACTATACGTTTGATAGTGGGATTGATGATTGGCGGGATTGAGGTTGCGGCAGGCCGCAGGAAGGGAGCGGTGAGCAGCTATACACAAGCTAGAGAGAGAGGACGACCGGCCCGGCTTGGCGGGCCGGTCGTCCTCTCTCTGGGAAAAACTCCGCGCTGGCGTCGTGGGCGCAGAGCGGAGGATTTGGAGTGGTGGCAAAAATACAACGGCGCATCACCGCCAAGGAACGCGAGGCGATTCATGCCGGTTTGGCCCAGGGCAAAAGCGGCGCTCAGCTTGCCGCCGCCCTCGGCCGCGACGCCTCGGTGGTCAATGCGAGATCACCCGCAACGGCGGGCGCAACAGCTACAGCGGCATGGATGCGCAGACTCGCGCTTGCCGTCGGCCCAAGTGCACCGCGCGCAACAAAGTCGCCGACACGCCCGCCTTGCGCGACGAGGTGCTGGCCCTGTTTGCCACCGACGCTACGCCCAAGCAAATCGAAGTCGCCTTGAGACGACGTCATGGCCTTGATCTGACCCGACGCGTGAGCCACGAAACCATCTACGACTTCATCTACGTCCACTCCAAAGGCTCGGTTAAGAAGGAGTTGATCGCTGATTTGCGGCGCAAGAAGCCCCGGCGCAGTCCCGCCCCCCCCCGCGCCAAGGGCAAGCTCTCGGGCCAGTTGCCGGGCGCGATCAATATCGGCGCGCGACCCGCTGAGGTGGAGCGCCGGGAGGTGCCCGGACACTGGGAGGCCGACTTGGTCATGGGTGCGGGCAATCGCACCGCCATTTTGGTCATCACCGAACGGGTCTCCCGCTACGTGATGATCGTCCCGTTGGGCGGCGCCAAAGACGCGATCAGCGTCGCCCGCGCTCTCATCCGGGCCTTCAAACGCCTGCCCGCCCACCTGCGCAAGACCCTCACCTACGACAACGGCCGCGAAATGGCCCAACATGCCGCCTTCTCCCTTGCCACAAAAGTGGCGGTCTACTGCTGCAATCCACACAGCCCTTGGCAGCGCGGTGCGGTCGCGAATATCAACGGTCTGATCCGGGAATAGGCGGCACTGCTCTCGTTCAGCTCCGCAGCCTACCATCTAAAGGCACGCGACAGCTGCATTGGCTAGGAAGCATGGCAGCGCAGGCAGCGCCTCGAACTGCTCGTTGCCAACAGCTGCTTGCTGATTGTTGGGTCGTCGCGCTCCATGCCAAATCTGGCGTCCCAAAGCCTCTCGCTGGCGCTCAGACGCCTGCCCGAAGACTGGCGTGGTGCTTTTGGCTCGGAACCTGTCGCAGTCGAGACCTTCGTGGCTCCGGAGTTTTTCGAGGGCACTTGCTATAAGGCCGCCAACTGGACGGTGGTAGGTTCGAGCCAGGGGTTCGCCCGCCAAGCGGCAGATTTTTACCAGCATCACGGCAAGCCCAAGACGATTCTGATGTATCCACTGCGGCAGGACTTCAAGGAGCTGCTGTGCCGCGAGGAGCTACTCCAGCCCTACCATGGCTACTGCCAGCAGCAGCAAAAGCGGTATCCGCGCTTTGCCGAAGGTAAGGCGATCGGCTCGCTAATGGAAGCCTTCAGGTTGCTCGAGGACCGGCGCGAGCGCAAGGGGCGCCGATATCGCCTCTCCGGTTTGCTCGGCGTGGTCGTTTGCGGATACTTCGCGGGGTGCCGCTCGCTGGAGCAGTGCGCCGCCTTCGCCGCTGCGTTGCATCAAAGGCAGTGCCGCAGCTTCTGCTTCTGGCGTGCCCCCGGCACCGGCAAGCTCGTCGCCCCCTCCCATACGACACTATGGCGAGCCATTTGCGCTGCGCAGCCAGAGGCCTTCGATAAAGTCGTGGAAACATGGCTCCGGCAGCATCAGCACGACGCCCCGCAGGCCATCGCCATCGACGGCACGGTGATCAGGGCGACGGCGACACCCGCCAATCCTGAGGCCTTGAGCGTCTCGGCGATCAGCCATAGCCTAAGGGATTTTTTTCAGCAGCCTTTCGTCAGGGGAAAGAACCACGAGCCGCAGGCCGTCGTCGATCTGTTCGGCAAGATCGGTCCGATCGATGGAACGCTCGTAACCGTTGACGCCCTACCCTGCCGCAGGACGCTAGCCCACAACATCGTGCAGGAGAACGGAGCCGATTATCTGATGAGCGTGAAGGGCAACCGCCCGGCGCTGCGCAAGGCCATCGTCAAAAGGATGGATGCCAGCGAGGTCAGGAAGATCTTCACCCTGGAAAAGGGCCATGGCAGGACCGAGCGCCGCAGCATCGAAGCGATCGACGCCAGCCCGACCGACCGACCTGACCTGGCCCTTCGCGGCGCAGGCCGGCCGGATCACCCGAGAGCGCGAGAACCTCACGACAGGTAAAAAACAAATCCAATGCATCGTTTTCGTGACCAGCCAGGATTGCACCCAAGCCGATTCGGCCAAGCTACTCGCTCAGGCCACAGGACATTGGAAGATCGAGAACGCTCTTCACTACCGCAAAGACGCTTCCATGGGTGAAGACCGATGCTACGCCCAGAAATGGCCAACGATCTCGCTACTCGCAACGATTAGATCCCTGGTGACCACCGTGCTTGACAGACTCAAAGAGCCGCTGCCATGCGTCCCAAAGAGGCTATGCGCCAACGCCTACAAGGCGGTTAGCTTCGCAACCAAGCCCCTCAAAATCGCTTTCAATAACCTTTCTTGAAATTGCCCTGCCTGCCAGGTGATCGAATCGATGCCTGCGACGGACCGTAACTCGTTCCCACTTCGCGCCCTGCGTTTCCTTGTATGTTCGAACCGATGTTAAGAACGAGCGAGGACGGAGCCGAATGCACATGCGAGGTAAATGCCTTGAATGATGCTCGCCAGGGTGCGGTGCAGACTGGCCGTCTGCACCGCACGGCAACCCAGAGGCCGATTTGTTACCCGAAGATTTACCTCGAACAGAAACCCTGGGCCCGGGTTGCCGACCTGGTTGAACTCGAACCGCTGAGAGAGCCCTGAGCTCGTGTAACAAGATGGAGCAAACCACCCCTGAAAATCAAGTCACCTATGTTGGTGTGGATATCGCCAAAGATCGTCTCGACTACACCGTCGATGATACTCGCTGTGCCCACGTCGAGAACACCCACCGAGGCCACCGAGCCTTGATCAAGCACCTCCAGAGCCTGCCCAATGCCCGGGTCGTATGCGAAGCGACTGGCGGCTATGAGCGTGCCATTGTCGCCGCATTGCTCTTGGCCCAGATCCAAGTCTGCGTGGTCAATCCAGGGCGTGTGCGCGCCTTTGCCCGCGCCGCCGGCTTTGCTCGCCAAGACCGACCCACTCGACGCTCAATTGTTGCGCCGCTTTGGGTTACAAATGAAGCCACGCCTGCACCGTGCCCTCGACGAAGCAGCCGCAACCTTGCGTGAGCTGCTCGACTATCGCCGGCAGATCAGTGATCAACTCGTCGCCACAGGCAACCGGTGCGAGTTGGCCGGACGCATTTTGCGTGAACCCCTTGAGATCCTGCGGGCGCTTTTAGCCACCGAGCTCGAACAAACCGATGCGCCGATTAAAACGCACATCCACGAGGACGACAGTCTACGCACCAAAGCCGCTCGACTGCGCGAACTCCAAGGCGCAGGACCCGTGCTCGCGGCCACCCTGCTCGCCTACGGGCCTGAACTCGGAAAAATCGAATCGGGCCAACTCGCCGCTCTGATCGGTGTGGCCCCGTTCGCCCACGACAGCGGGCGGCGACATCGTTGCCGACATGTGCGCGGCGGGCGTCATTCCGTGCGCCAGGTCCTCTACATGGCGGCGGTCTCTGCCATTCGATGTAACCCTGTCATGCGCGCATTCTATCGGCGCCTCGTTGAGGCTGGGAAACTGAAGAAAATAGCCCTTATCGCGGTCATGCGCCAAATGCTACATGCTCTCAATCTATTGGCCGCTAATCCCAACTTTGTCCTTGTTCGCTCACACCGCTGCTTCTGTAACAGCCCACTTCGGAATTTAGGATCAAATCAGCCAGTCGCCACTCCTTTGATTGGCTCAACCCATTTCCCTCTCCTCCTCCCGATTCGATGACCAATCTCCACAAAATCGGCGCCCCCAGGACAAAGGGACGCCGCTCTAAATCGACCGATAAACTAAGCTCGAGGCTATCGGGTCGCGCTTAGGTCGATAGGGTACCTTCCGCAGTCTTACGGGCCGAAAGTTCACTGTCCATCTTTTGCTCAACCTCGCGGTTGATACCGTAAAACATCACCAAACTAGCGCTGACCAATCCAATTGCTGACGGGATCCATGACATCATCAGACGAAGCCCTTCAATGGCTCGGTCCAACTGTACAACTCCAGCCTCATATCCGTAGTAGACTAGCAGGTAGCCGGCAAAGGCCGGACCCAACGCCCAACCGAGCTTCTCGAGAAAAAGTGCCCGCCGAGAATGTCAATCCTGTAAATCGACGACCGAACTTCCATTCGGAATAATCCGCCGTATCAGCAATCATCGACCAAAATAGGGGCATCAGTGGTCCCATCATCAACGAAGTGGAGCCTTGAATAATGTAAACCATCGCCACATCTCCGGGGCCCGCAAAGTAATAAAGGCACGCGGTGCCCGACGTCAGCAGCGACAAACCGATGTACGCATTCCGCTTGCAGCCAAACAACTTCGTGAGCCATCCCGTGAGACCAACGCCGATCAGGGTACGACCGTGCCAACGACATTGAACCAGGTCGCCAGCTTCGCGAATCGGGCGCCTTCTTCCACCGCCCTGACCACATAGTAACGAAAGTAATACAGAATCGCCGCATCCCGCAGCGCGATCCTGATGATCGTGGTCACCCCAATCATGATGATAGCCAACCACGGTTTGTTCTTCACCAACTGAGCCAGATCCTTCTTGAAATTGATCTCCTGGTCCTTGGGCACTTGAACCCGCTCCTTGGTCGAATGGAACGTGAAGAGAAATAGAAACGCCGCGCAGATCGCGTAGATCACCATCGTCCAGATATAGCCTGACTGCGTCGCCGTCTTGCCATCTTCACTTCCGCCTAGCTGCACCACCCAACTCAAGATGGTCGCCTGCACGATAAGATTCGCCCCAAACGCTCCGTAAAAACGAAATGATGCCAACATCGTGCGTTCATGCGAATGCGGCGTCATGACCCCCATCAAGGCACCATAGGGAATGTTGATCGCGGTGTAGAACACCATTGCCAGCGTATAAGTTGCGTAGCTGTAAACGATCTGCATCGTCGCGCTGCCTGAAGGCACGAGGAAGATTGCTATTCCACTCAATGCGTAAGGAATCACCATCCAGCGCAACCAAGGCCGGAACTTTCCGTGGGGCGATTTCGTACGGTCGCAAAGCACTCCCATCATGGGATCATTCACCGCATCAAATATGCGCGTCACCCACAACATCGTGCTGATCACGGCCGCACCGATGCCAATGATGTCCGTATAGAAGAACATCAGGAATGACGAAAACCCCTTGAAATAAAACACGGAGGCCATGTCGCCGGCCGCGTATCCTGATTTTTCACGCAAACCGATTATCTTGGCGGGGAGCGCGGCTGGGGTAGCTGATCCGGAGGGAGTGGACGCTGAATTCATGGTCAGATGCAGTCTGGCCCCGACGTCACCATTATTTCACTACGTGACATCTGGGCGGAAGAATTGCGAAGGGTTGGGTTGTATTGGGCTTGGGTCCGCTTCCCCCAATTTAGGGCGGCGGTGAAGCTTCGGACCGTGCAGCCATGCGCCTCGCAGGCAATCAGGAAAAGGGCCTAAATAGCAACTGTCTCGTTTGAGCACCTACCCCATGTATTCATCCGGCAAATAGTCTTATTTCCGCACGCGGAATACCTTTAAATTCAGCCCATCGCTTGCCGATCTCCATTCCAAAGAGCGGACCGAATAGTACCAACGAAATCACCAACCCCAGATTAATCGAGCACGGCGCACAGCGCTGCCCCACCCAGTCGCGCCGATTGTTCATCACCAATAGGGTTCCCGCCAGAAAAGGCATGAAAAACGCCCCGGCCACCGCATACATCACGACAATGAACAACGGTTTGCCCCACAGCTGTAACACCAGTGGAGGAAACGCGAGATACAGCAAAAACCACCTATAGACTGGAGATGTCCGTGCATCCGCCACGTTGCCTTTCGTGTCGGCGCATCTTCGCTCCCGCCACCAGTCAGCCAATAAATACGGCACGCCTTGCCAAACGCCCAACATCGACGAAAACACCGCACACCAAAACCCCACCAGAAACAGGGTGCGCCCTCCAACTCCCAGGATCACCCCTAACCGCTCACCCAACGCGACCACCAACGCACTCCCCGAGGCATCTGCGGGTTCCGCACCGGCCGCGACCACCACCATCGCCAGTCCAAAGACTCCGGTCAGAGCATAAGCCACTGTCAGATCGATCCGCACGGATTTCTCATACCCATCCCCTGCCACCCTTTTTCCGCATCCAATACCCGTAGCACAGCATAGTGGCGCTTCCGCCTACCCCGCCCATAAGCCCCAGAAAAAACCACTCACTGCCCGCAGGAACTGAAGGGATCAGCAGTCCCCTCATGATTTCCGACCATCCCGGAATAAGCAGAAACGCACACCCGACCACCACCGCAAACATCACCCCGACCAAAGCCTTCATTACCGTCTCAAACACCTCATATCGTCCCCATCTCACCAGGGCGTATGCAATCGCCGCATGCGCTGCACTCCAAGTTGCCACGCCTCCGGGAGCATCCGGCCACAACGCGTTCACCGCCACGCCACAAGCCGCCCCCAATGCTCCCGCCACCAACATGCTCCATATCACTAAATACGCGCCGAAATACCAGGAAACCCATTTCGGTAATCGGCGCGCCCAGCCGGCAATGAGCGACTCACCGGTCGCCAATTGCCACCGTGCGATTCCTTCGTTCAAAACGGCCTTACAGACTACTACCACCCACAAGACCGCCACTCCATATCGACGGCCGGCCACCGCCGCCGCAATCAGATCTCCCGCTCCCACGCCCGTCGCCGCCAACAACAATCCCGGCCCCCACGCCCGCCACCCCTTGGGGCGTTCAACCGAGTCCCCCATCTTACTTTACCTCTCCCGTCCGTGCACGGTGCACCGCCAGAACCAGGGCCTTCATTTTGCCATGATCCTTTATGCCCGGCGCCGCCTCAATTCCACTACTCACATCGATAAATTTCGCCTCGCTCTGGTCAAGGACACTCCCCACGTTCCCCGGGGTCAATCCGCCCGCCAATATCCAAAGGTGCTCCGGGTTCTCCCGCTGTAGTCTGGCAAACCGCGCCCAGTCGCCAGTGCGGCCTGATCCACCAAATCCACCTCGGTGATACGTATCCGCCAACACCGTCGCCGTCGCATCCAACACCGCCGACGGTAGGTCACGTTCCGGCGGTAATTTGGGAGCCAACCAAAGGCGATCTCGCCCGACTTGCTCACTCCACCCTTTCAGCACTTCCGCTTCCACCTCCCATCGGTGATGCACTTGAAATCGAGCAAATCCCGCCGCTTGCACCTCCGCCAGTTCTGCCTCCGTCGGCTCCACCATCACCGCCACTCGTTTTCGTCCATCGGGCAACCGCGGTGACATGTCCACATATTGCCGTAGCGACAAATAGCGCGGCGATTTGGCGTACAGAATGAATCCCAGAAAATCCACCCCGAGCCGATCCGCCATCTCCACGTCCACCAACGTAGTCAGTCCGCAAAACTTAAGTCGGATCCCGTCAATCATCGTCCCTTACCCTCTATACGCGTTGATCGTGGTGATCACGTGATCAATCTCTTCCTCCGTTAACTCCGGAAAGATTGGCAAACTGAGACAGGTCGTCGCCGTCCGCTCCGCCACGGGCGATGTCCCGACCGCTGGCCTCACCTCCGCGTAACAGGGCTGCTCGTGCAACGCTCGGGGGTAAATCAAATCCGTCCCCACGCCGTGAGCCGTCAAATGTGCCCGCAACGCATCTCGCTGCGGATGCAAAATCGTAAATTGGTGATAGACCGAATCGCCCCATTCCGTCGGTTGCGGCACTACCGTATCCGTCAGACTAAGACCATCCCGATAGCGCGCGGCAATCTGTCTTCGTCGGGCGGTCCACTCGGCCAAATATCGCAGCTTCACGCGTAGTGCTCCTGCTTGCAGGCCTTCCAGGCGGTAGTTGTAACCGATGGCGTCGTGGCGATACCGCACGTTCGAGCCGTGTACGCGTCGAAGCCGTACGGCATCGGCTACCGTATCATCATTGGTTACCACCGCTCCGCCTTCACCCACACCGCCCAAATTTTTGGTGGGATAAAAACTGAACGTACCCGCCGTGCCCATCGTGCCCACCGGGCGGTCGTGATACGTGGCCATGTGGGCCTGCGCGCAATCTTCGATGACCGGAATCCCCCGAGCCGCCGCCAACTCTAAAATCGGATCCATGTCCGCGGCCTGCCCAAACAAATGCACGATTACAATCGCTTTGGTCGCGGGCGTCAGCGCCGCCGCGATCGTTTCCGCCGTCGCGTTGAAGGTGCGCGCATCGATGTCACAAAATATCGGTCGCGCACCGACGTAGCTCGCGGTCCAGGCACTGGCGATAAAGGTAAAAGCCGGCACCACTACATCGTCGCCGTGCCCCAGACCTAGCGCCGAGGCCACCACGTGCAGCGCCGCCGTCCCATTGCCGACGCCGATCACATTTTTCGTGCCGGTCGCCTGCGCGAAATCCGCCTCAAACGCCATGACGTCAGCCCCCAGACAAAACCGTCCCGCATCATAGGTCTCGGCGAAAGACGCTAAAATTTCACTGCGCAAGGCGCCGTGCGCCCGGGAAAGGTCTAGAAAGGGAACATTCATGGAAATAGCGCGCGCAGGTTGAACGCCCCCTCCTGCTTCCGCAAGCGCCCGCTTGCGCGCCTGTCCTTTAGCTCGAAAGTTTTTCACCAGCGCTTCGACCAACGCATCCAATCCGGGCTCCTTCGCCTCAAAATTGATCGGCATTCCCACCTTTTTCATCGTGGCCGAGGTCTGGGGGCCGATTGATCCCGCCACCGGACGCACCGCCTTGGCCGACAGTGCCAATCCTCCGGCTTGCGCCGTGAATGCCTCCACCGCCGAGGAACTCGCAAAGAGGATGGCATCCGCCCCGCGCTCCCGAAAATCATCCGCCGCCGGATGATCACTCAAATCCAATTTCTCCGTTCTGTACAGAGGCATGCAGTCAACGATGGCCCGGCCTTCCTCCTCCAACTTCTTGACCAAAGTGTCTCGATTGAGGTCTCCGGTCACGACCACCATCTTGACGCTGTCGAGACTGCCGGTCGCAATCAAGGCGTCCGCCAAATTCTCGGCGGTCGCGATCTCCGGCTTACATTCCACTTTTATCCCACGCTCTTCAATCGACCGCACCGCCGCATCTCCCACCGCAGCAATCCCAGCGCCCGAATATCATCATAGGCTTTGTCAAATTGCTCAAAAAACACCTTCACCCCGTTCGCACTGCTAAAAACGATCCAGTCGTAGGTGCCGAGCTCACTGAAAATCTCGACCACCATGTGCTTGTCCACGTCCGGCACGACATTGATCAGAGGCAACTCGACCACTTCCGCGCCCAACTGCTCCAGCCGCTGGCGCAGTCCACTGTTGCCGTCTCGCGTTCGTGGGATGGTCACCCGTTTTCCAAACAATGACAGGTGCTCAAACCAATCCACCGCCTCCTGATGTTGCACCACGTCACCCACAAAGATGACAGAGGGCGCCGTCAACCCTGCTTTGGTCACCGCATCTTCCAACGTCGACACCGTGGCCGTCACGCTGCATTGCCGTCCCAACGAGGCCCATCGCACGACCACTGCCGGCGTATCAGGACCCAATCCGCCCGACTGAAAACCTGCCATAATGTCACGTAAACGACTCATTCCCATATAAATAGCCAACGTAGTATTCTTCAACCCTCCTAACTTGGCCCAATCCACCTGCAACTCATGCTTGGTCGGGTCTTCGTGGCCCGTCACCAACACCAAGCGACGAACTCGTATTTCGCTGGGTGAGCGGGATACCCGCATACGCACCTGCCGCCAATGCCGCCGTTATGCCCGGCACGACTTCGAACCCGAATCCCGTCCGCGGCCAAAGCTCGGGCTTTTTCCCCGCCGCGTCCAAATACATACGGATCTCCTCCCTTGAGCCTCACCACATTCCGTCCGGCCTTTGCCCGATCCACCAGTAAAGCCTCGATTTCACTCTGCGGCACCGAATGAAAGCCGGCTTTCTTGCCCACATAAACAATTTCCCAGTCCGTCTTACACCACGCCACCAAGTCCGGATGAACCAGATAATCATAGACCAGAACATCGGCCGCCGCGATCAATGCCCGCGCCCGAAACGTGACCAAGCCTAACTCCCCCGGACCCGCGCCCACCAAATAAACCATGCCTTAGCGTATTCATATTCTCGGGTCGACCCGTCTCATATGCCGCTCCGAGAGCCAAGTCCGAGCTGAAAAATCATTTCCTTGAGTTCTCATCTATCTAATAATGATAAACTGAGGTGGACCCCGTCGGTTGGACAGGTCGGGCGGATTTATAGTTATGGTTTCTGGTTTTTCTGACCAAAAATAAAAGATAATGGAGGGGTGCCGGGGAGGAAGCGCGGCTTCCTCCCCGCTCGGATAGCCGCCGTCAGGCGGCGGCTTGGTCGAGTTGTGCGTGGTAGACCTCGGATGGTGTTTGGCGGCCGTGGGCGGAGTGTGGTCATCGGTCGTTGTAGAACAGCAAGTAGGTCTCCAAGTTGGCATGGGCCTCGACCATCGTCTCAGCGCGTTTCAGATAGACTTCCTCGTATTTGACGCTGCGCCACAGGCGTTCGACCAAGACATTGTCCAAGCACCGTCCTTTGCCGTCCATCGACAGTCGCACGCCGAAGGCCAACAATGGCTGGGTGAATTCGGCGCTGGTAAACTGGCAGCCTTGGTCGGTGTTGCAGATCGCCGGCTTGCCGTAAATCGCCATCGCGCGCTGCACCGCTCGCAAAACGACGCATCGAGCGTGTTGGACAGTTCCCATGCGAGCACCATCCGCGAGTGCCAGTCGATCACCGCACACAGGTAAACGAAGCCACCGCACACCGGGATGTAGATGATATCTGTTGCCCACACTTGATTCGACCTTTCAACCTTCAGCGTTCGCAGCAGATACGGGTAGATCTGATGAGAGGCCGCTTTCTTCGACAGACTCGGTTTTGGATTGATCGCCGTGAGTCCCATTAATCGCATCAATCGTCGCACCCGTTTACGGTTCACCACGTGTCCTTCGCGTTGCAACCAACGGGTCCTTTGGCGGCTACCAAAGAACGGTGACTCGAGGTAGATCTCGTCGATCTGTTTCATCAACGCCAGGTCCGCTTCCTTCGGTGGCTTCGGGTGGTGGTAGTAGGTTGAGCGTGGCAGCTCCAACAGTTCGCACTGCCGGGCCACACTCAGCTTCGGATGCTCGGTTTCGATCATGCTGCGGCGCTCCTTACTCCCCACATGCGCCAACTTTTTTTTGAGCCACGCGAGCTCCAGCTGCAGCTGCCCGATCCGCGCATACAGTTCCTTCTCTTTGCGATTCCGCTCGATCTCGTCGCGCACCTGCGCCGAGGGCTTCGCGAAGACCTCCGGCAACCGCTCGGACACCTCCTTCTTCCACTGACTCATTTGCACCGGATGCACCTCGTGACGCTGCGCGATTACGTGGATCGGCTCGATTCCCTTGAGGGCTTCGAGCCCTACTTTCGCTTTGAACTCGGCACTGAAGACACGTCGTTTCTTCGACATATTGGACTCCTTTGGGATTTAATCATCCCTCCTGTCCAACTTCATGGGGCCACCTCACCACACCGTGCAGCGTCTGTGGCGGGCCAACGACCTGAAGCCCCATGTGCGACGAACTTTCAAGTTGTCGCGTGACCGGAACTTTGAGGCCAAGTTTTGGGATGTCATCGGCTTGTATCTGAATCCGCCCGATCGGGCCTTGGTGCTGTGTTGCGACGAGAAAAGACCGTGCCAGGCGCTTGAGCGCACCCAACCGAGCCTGCCATTGGGTATCGGGCACATCAAAACCGCCACCCACAATTACACCCGCCACGGCACGGTCACGCTATTCGCCGCCCTCGGCTATCTGGACGGCAAAATCATGCGACGCACCGCCTCTCGGCATACCCACCGCGAATGGCTCGGTTTCCTCCAGCACATCGATGCGCAGGCACCCGACGGCTTGGTCCTGCATCTGATCATCGACAACTACGCCACCCACAAGCACGCCAAAGTGAAGAGCTGGATAAAGTGGCGCAATCAGCACCATGCCAAAGCCCATGGCGTCGAGCGCATCGCACTGCACTGCACCAATGCACTCCAACATCCTCTTCCTGGTTGAATCTAGTGGAGCGCTTCTTCCGCGACCTCACCGTCGATTGTATCCGCGATGACAGCTTCACCAGCGTTCGAGACCTCACCAACGCCATCGAAACCTGAAACCTACATGGCCGCACGCGACCTCGAACCCACCCGCTACGCTACACTTGGAAGGCCGAAGGCTCCGCCATCCTGGAGAAAATCCAACGCGCCCGCACCGCCGCATTCCTTCATTCAGTATAGTTCATTAACTCTCAGCACACTAGTTCAAAACGCTTCTTCGAGCGAGAAATCAGAGCAGGGCGGCCGCCAAAGCTTTCCACCCAATGCGGCTCCTTCGTCCTCCACCATAGCCATCACCGGAACGCCACAAACGTCTGCCATGATCTGACGCCAAATTTCCGATTTCGCGCCACCACCCGTGACTCGAATTTCCCGCGGCGTTACCCCGAGATCAGCCAATCCGGCGTAGCCCATAGTTCATACCCATCGTGACGCCTTCCATCGCGGCTCTGGCAAGGTGTCCCGGCTTGAGGGTATGTTGGTTCAGCCCCAGATAAACTCCCGATCCTTCGGGCACATTTGGCGTCCGTTCACCTTCCAAATAGGGCAACATGACCAACCCTCCTGCTCCCGCAGGTGCCGCCGCCACCGCGTCAGCCAAAGCGGCATGATCATACTGCAACAAGGCCCGCACCTGTTCGGTTACGGTGGTCACATTCATCGTGCACAACAAAGACATCCATCCTCCCGTCGATCCACAAAACGCCGCGATCTCCCCTTGCGGATCCACCACTGGCGACTCCGCATGCGCATAGAGCGTTCCACTCGTGCCAAAACTCGCCGTCACCACGCCCGGTTTTACGTTCCCGGTCCCAATCGCTCCCATCATGTTATCGCCTCCCCCGGCCGAAACAATGACGTCTGATGAAAACCCATACTTGCCCGCCACCTCTGTGTTTCAACATTCCTACGATCGTATCGGACTCTCTCAACTGGGGCAGGTAATCCGCCAATTTGGAGTCAATTGCGTTGATCACCGCTTTTGACCACTTGCGTTTACGCACATCCATCAACAATGCTCCCGACGCATCTCCATACTCCATGAAGTAGACGCCCGTGAGGTAGAAATTTAAATAGTCATGGGGCAGCAACACATGCCGTAGCTTCGCATAGTTCTTCGGCTCATTTCGCTTCAGCCAAAGAATCTTGGGGGCCGTAAAACCTGGCAAAATCGCCAGTCCCGCCTTGCGTATCGCCGCCTTCGTCCCGCCCAACGCCTTGGTCAAAATCTCACACTCCTCCGTGGTCGAAGTATCGCACCATAACTTGGCCGGCCGAATCACCTCTCCCTCCGCATCCAACGGCACAAATTCGTGCTGCTGTCCCGATATTCCGATACCCTTCACTCGCGTCCGGTCAATCTGCGACGCCACCGTCCCAATCGTTGTATCCAGCGCCGCCACCCATTGCTGCGGATGTTGCTCCATATGCCCCACGGGCAACCCCGTAATCAAACGATGCGGTGCCCGTGCCTCAGCCACGACCTTACCGGAGTCGAGGTCGAGCGCGACTGCCTTGGTAGATTGGGTTCCAGAATCAATGCCAATGTAGATACTCATAATAATGGGGAAAACGGGACATCGTTTATGAGTCACGCGCCCCGCACATGGACACCAAAAACAAATCAATCTCAGTCCATTAATAGTGCACCGCCCCTTAAACCCGTTCGCAAATCCACTGGACCACGTCCGGCACCTCCTCTTGTGTCGTTCGCTCAATAGCTAACTTTCGATTTTAAAAATCATGTCCGAGGCTCCCACCATCATCTACACTAAGACCGACGAGGCTCCCGCGCTCGCCACCTATTCCCTCCTGCCGATCGTCCAGGCTTTTACCAAGCATGCGGGCATCGCCGTCGAGACGCGCGATATTTCCCTCGCCGGACGCATCCTCGCTCAGTTCCCGAACGTCCTCACCGCCGAACAAAACGTGAGCGATGCCCTCGCAGAGTTGGGCGCGCTCGCCAAGACGCCCTCCGCCAACATCATCAAGCTGCCCAACATCAGCGCCTCCCTCCCCCAACTCAAAGCCGCCATCGCCGAGCTCCAGACCCTCGGTTACGCCATCCCGGATTACCCGGAGGTTCCGTCCTCCGACCCCGAAAAAGACGCCAAAGCCCGCTACGACAAGGTCAAGGGATCCGCCGTCAATCCGGTCCTGCGCGAAGGTAACTCCGACCGCCGCGCCCCCAAAGCAGTCAAAGACTACGCTCGCGCCAACCCGCACTCCATGGGCGCTTGGTCCGCCGACTCCAAAACCAATACCGCCACCATGGGCGCCAATGACTTCCTCTTCAACGAGAAGTCTTGCTGCCTCCCGGGCGAAACCACCGTCACGATCGAATTCGTCGGCGATGACGGCGCCACCACCGTCCTCAAATCCGGGCTCAAACCCCTCGAGGGCGAGATTTTTGATGGCACCGTCATGCGCAAGGACGCCTTGGTCTCCTTCCTCAACGACCAGATCAAACGCGCCAAGGAAGAAGGCATCCTCTTCTCCCTCCACATGAAGGCCACCATGATGAAGGTCTCCGACCCCATTATCTTCGGCCACTGCGTGAAGACCTTTTTCAAGGACCTCATCACCAAACACTCCTCCGTCATCGCCGAGCTCGGAGTGGACTTCAACAATGGTCTCGGCGATCTCATCTCCAAGATGAAGTCCCTCCCGGCCGATACCCAAGCCGCCATCGAAGCCGACCTTGCCGCCGCCTACGCCGCCGGTCCGGACCTCGCCATGGTCAACTCTGACAAGGGTATCACCAGTCTCCACGTCCCCTCCGATATCATCATCGACGCATCCATGCCAGCGATGATTCGCGCCGGCGGTAAAATGTGGGACGCAACCGGCAAGACTCAGGACGCGCTCGCCGTCATCCCCGACAGCTGCTACGCTGGCGTCTACCAGGCTGCCATCGACTTCTGCCGCGCCAACGGGGCACTCGATCCCGTAACTATGGGCTCGGTGCCCAATGTCGGCCTCATGGCTCAAAAAGCCGAAGAATACGGCTCCCACGACAAAACTTTCGAAGCCCCGGCTTCCGGCACCATCCGGGTAGTCGACGCCGGCGGCAACGTCCTCATGGATCACACGGTGGCTCAAGGCGACATCTGGCGCGCCTGCCAATCCAAGGACGCCCCCATTCGCGATTGGGTGAAACTCGCCGTCAATCGCGCCCGTGCCACCGGGGATCCCGCCGTATTCTGGCTCGATGCAACTCGAGCGCACGATGCTCAAATCATTGCCAAAGTTCGCACCTATCTCGCCGACCACGATACCACCGGCCTCGAAATTCACATCCTCCCTCCGGCCGAAGCCTGTACGTTCAGCCTCGTCCGTATCAAGGACGGCAAGGATACCATTTCCGTCACCGGCAACGTGCTGCGCGACTACCTCACCGACCTCTTCCCCATTCTCGAGGTAGGCACCAGTGCCAAGATGCTCTCCATCGTTCCGCTCATGAATGGCGGCGGCCTCTTTGAAACCGGAGCCGGAGGTTCCGCCCCCAAACACGTGCAACAGTTCATCGCCGAAAACTATCTGCGTTGGGACTCACTCGGTGAATTCCTCGCCTTGGCCGTTTCCCTCGAACACGTCGCCACGACCTTCGATCAGCCGAAGGCTAAAGTCCTCGCCGACACTCTCGACGCCGCTACCAGTAAATTTCTGGTCAACGACAAGTCACCCACCCGGCGAGTCGGAGGCCTCGACAATCGTGGCAGTCACTTCTACCTCGCTCTCTACTGGGCACAGGAACTCGCCGCCCAAGAAACTGACGCCGCACTCAAAGCCATCTTCGCGCCCACCGCCGCCGCCCTATCCGCCAACGAAGCTAAGATCGTTGAGGAACTGCTGGCGGTCCAAGGCAGCCCGGTCGACATCGGATCATACTACATTCCCAACGATGCCAAAGCCTTCGTTGCCATGCGCCCATCTGCCACGCTGAACGCGATCATCGACGCCCTTTAACATCCATTAACGTCTCACGCTAAGCCGTCGGCCCATCAGCCGACGGCTTTTGTGTGCCGCCCCCGGAAACAGCCACCACCACGCCCGGAGGCGCGAGGGCTAAGGACAGAGAATCACGCCATCAGTCGCCAAGCCAAACTCGCGGTGGTACTTTCAACCTAGAAAAAAACGCAGTCCAAATAAGAAACGCATGTAACAAAGTTATGTTATCCAGTCGGTTAATGGGTTTCAAACGTGCCCCCGCCGACTCACCTGGCAGGTGAACGAATCGATGTCTTCTACGGACCGTGACTCGTTCCAACTTCGCGCCCTTCGTTCCCTTTTAGTAACATCCTACTTCGGAATCTAGGTTCAGTCCGAGTGGCCCCCTCTCCATCATTTGGCTCCCACGCAGGAGAAGCGTGAACAACTTTTGTATCAACTTCTTGGATTCGAACGAGTTTGCCTGCCACTGGCTCAAACGCGCCAAGTGGGGCTCTGCATCCTTCGGCTACCGGCCGACCATAGTTTGGTGCGATTCGCGCCAGCCTGAACCGCAATTCCCGACAATGTGAATGTAGCTGCCGCTCGAACTCCCGCCGATTAAAACTAAGAAACACACAGTCACTCAGGATCTTCCACTGCGGCATCTCTGCCAGTTTGAAATCCGCCCCTAGGTTCGGTTCCCCCGACGCCCCCACTGTATTGTGACAACAAAACGCCCGCGCCAACGAGACCAAACGTTGATCTTCCGTCGCTTCCTCGGGGGGTATTGACCCACCGGATCACATTGGCAAATTGCAGCGACAACCCAAATCTCTCCCCCATCTCATTCGTGCTGCACCCAAAATACAACCGTTCCACTCGATGCAGTGCCACCTTGTGCAGTCGACTGTGTTCCATCACCGCTCTAAATCTCAGCGGTTGCAAATTCGCTAATATAGTCGTTCGATGTCATGTATTTCACCCGCCGCCTGCGCCACCGACTCCATGGTATAACGCTCAAGTTAACGACATATCTCCTGCGCAATACGCGCCACTCCGCGTTGAAATATCCAGTACTCAGACCAATTGAATCCCGGTGGCACATCCATGACTGATTTCGAGATAGTGATAAGACCCCGTCCCTGCGCAGCTAAACGTTTCTCACCCAATTGCCCCACCGCCAGTTTCGCGTCTTCGATCCCCCAATCATCATCTCGGTTGGAGTGCGCTTGATTTGCCGCAATCAACATTTGCACCGACAACCCCGGGTCGCGAGCGACCAGGTCCATCAGCGGATTAATGCAGGAGGGGTGCCCGTTCGCCGTCATCTGGAAAGACGCCGCTGCCGAGTCAATTACCGGGCACCCCGGCAATGCGTCCACTTGCTGTTCCAAGTGTTCGCGTTTCATCACCGGGCATCGTCCCTCTCTCGGAGCATCGATCCACTCAGCATAGGCCTTTTCTTTCGCTTCGGTTGCCACTTCCGCTTCCGTCAAAAACCCTTCGCACACAATCGTGGGTTCAAGGCGGTGCTCGATCAGCCGCGCTCCAAATTTCAATGGCTCCATTAACCTCGGAATAAGCGACCATTGCTCTGCCTTCCTCGCAGCTTCGACCGCGCCCAGCGCTTCGACGATTCCCCTCGCTCCGGCCGCCTCCGCATTCGCTAGCAATGCCGCGATCTCCTCGAGTAACTCCACGGTTCCCTGAGCCTCTGACCAGGCCAACAACACCGAAGGAGCCGCTTCAGCCGATTTTCTCCCGTGGGCCAATCGCTCATGCAACTGTCCGCGCTCATAGCCCATGGTTCGCCAAAACGGAGCCTCCTCTTCAAAGTGCCCGCTACGCCACGGATTGGCCATCGCCTTGGTAATCTCCCTAAAAACGACCTCATCGTTATAAGGCTTGATTAGAAAATTCTGCACATTCGCTTCCAAGCATACCCGACCCCATTTCGGTCTCCCCGGGCTGTGTACACCACTATCGGGATCTTCTTCCTTTGACTATCCGCTCTCAGCCTTTTGATCAGATTGATCCCACTCCCATCCTTCAATTGTAGCTCCACCAGAACCAAATCAATCTTCACATTGGTCTGAATAAATTCCCAGGCCTCCTCTCCCGACTCAACCGTCGCCAAACGGTGCTTTCCACGATCGAGAATGCCTCGCATGGCGCTTCTCGCGGTTTCCCCTGGATCAACTTGAAGTATATTCGACATGACGCGTCAGATCTGATCTCCTACCTGAACTTGTGCGGGGTCAAACGTCCCTCCCTATCGACCCTGCTTTCGTAAACCTAAACAAACTTACTTCAATCTTCGCAATTCCTCGCGTCGACCTAGGGGTTCCCTCCAATTAGAGAGTGTCCCATTTACCCTAATTTTGGAAAGGGGGCAGGAAAGCCGATTTTTTGAGCGGATGTCCGGCTACCAATGGCGGATGTAGGTGCGCGCAGATGCAAGTTAAGGGCTAAATTGCAGTGTCGCAGCAGTCAGTGCCTGGATCGTTGCCATGAGGGAACCTCCGGCAGCCGGTTTATTGTTCATCGTTGGAGTAGGCTTGGTGGTTTTAGGCGGCTTGGGCCTGCCTGCGGTGGTTGGTCGGCCAGCAGTCGGGCAATGAGCCACAGGTTGTGACCGAGGATGCTCCAGGCTACCGTCAGGTAGCGATTCGTGAAGCCTCTGGCACTCAATCGCTTGCCTTGGCGTTGCTTGATGATGGCGATGCGGGCTTCCGTCGAAGCCCGGCGATGTTGGAGCGCCACGAACTGCGGCTCCTGCATGCGCCGTTGCAGTTGCTGCGGATCGCGGGGGCAAGTGGCGTCATAAATGTCGGCTTCGGCCAAGCGTTCGCACAGCCGTTTGGTCGAGAAGCCTTGGTCGGTGCTCGCCGCTTTGATCGGGGTGCTCAGGTCGAACTGATTCTGGCGCTCGAGGCTCTGGTCGAACTGACGCCATTCGGCCGGAGCCATTCCCTGATACAACTGCCAATCGGTGATCAACCCCGTCACGTTCTCACTGAGCATGAGGGTGTTGCCAAACTCGACCTCGCCGGACGCCGTGCCCCGGACCACGGTCTGCACGTCGGGTTCGTAGACGCAGCGGATCTTCTCGGCGTTGGGCACTGATCGCGCGCCGATGATGCGTTCGTGGGCCTGTTTGATCGCGACCGGCAGTTGCTCGAGCATGGCGTCGATGCGCGCAATGATGCGGGCGGGTGGCCTGGCGCTCACTGAAGCGGGTCCGGGCGTAGTCGGCGGCGAGGTGGCGGCGGTGGCGGCGGGCGTGCTCGCCGATGGTGCGCAGCAGGCGTTTCATCTGGCGGAGCACGCCCTTGCGGGCCCGCTTCGCATCGCGGCGCCGTCGGCTGTGGGTCATCGCGATGCACCACCGATTCATCTGCTTGGCAAAGATTGGCGGCTCGTTCGGCATCCGACCCCGCAACCCCGCAGCACGGAGCAGTTTCACCGCCTTGAGCAGGAGGGGGTGCGGCTCACGTCGCGAAAGAGCACCCAGTCGACCGGGAAATGGATGTTGGCCTGCAGGCAGGTCGAGTCCACCAGGCACGTATCCATCGGCTGCGTCGCAGCCAGTCCCAGTTCGCTCGCCCGGTCCGCCTCACCGCACATCTCGATAAAGACTTGGCTCATCCTGCGCACCTGCCCGGCGGTGAAGCATTTGGACGCACGCTCCCGCACGCTTTCTTTGGGAGACCCCCTTCCGCAAAAGTCGGCCAACAGATCGCTGGAGGCGATGCTCAGGGAAAGTTTACGCAAGCTGATTTTCCCGAGCATCATGCGCAATACCTGCACCCGCCGCGCCTTGCGCGCGAACTGCAGGTGGCGCGGCAACCCGGCCACGTCGTCGCCCCGCCAGTTTTCCCGGGCAAAGTCCACGGCCCTCGCTTCCAAGTGACTGTTAGCCAGCAACTGGTCGAGCCCCGCCAGTTGATCGCGCAACGCGGCGTAATCTTTGTTGGGTCCGACCGGAGTCAGGTCTGGACGCAACCAAGTTTTCAGGGCCACTTCCGGGGCGACGGCTTCGATAGTATTGTTCACACCAAATTATACACACCGTTTTTGTGCCGAAACTAGGAAATCCTCCCGGCTTCGGCCTCCTTGTTTTTACGCTACCTCCTCTTATCCAACCTCTTGCGCTTGTTGGACACGCTCTACCTATCCGCTTCGGGCCAAGGGTGCCCCGGGGACGAACAGTACACCGACCTCGTCGGATCACTCTACGCCGTGGCCTATACCTTGAAATTCCGACGGATAAATCAACGGAGGGCCGGACTACACCGTCGGCAAATTGGAATGCCTTTGGCACCACCTGCCCGCACAACGCAATTCCAACGACTGGCACTGGCAACTCCTTATCCGCGTGCCCGATTTCATTACTCCGGCCGAACGAGATGAGACCATTGAGGTCCTGCTCGCCAAAAAAAGCCCGACAGCGTCAAACGGATCGAAATTACCTCACTTCACGAGGGACGGTGCGTGCAAATGCTGCACGTCGGACCCTATGAAAACGAACCGACATTGTTTTCAATCATGACTCAAATTCGCCGCCGAACAAGATCTCATCCCCTGCGGTGTGCCCCATGAAATCTACCTATCGGATCCCCGGCGCGTCGAATCCGTGCGCCTCAAAACCATCTTACGCCTCCCCCTCGGATCTCGCCCGTAATCGTCCCCCCCGGTCTCGACTCGCGAGTCGACGCACCCATCATCCGAGAAAGTGCCCTCGCTCCAATTCGAAACTCCCATCGGCGATTGCCTCATCAGCTGGGCTGGGACTGCCATCACGGGATTCGCCCTTCTCTCCACTCAACCGAACGCACTGGATCCCCCACCCCCTTGGATCGAAATCATTGTGCAGCGGGTTCAGGCCCACCTATCCGGAATCGCCCAAGACTTTTGCGATGTACCTCTCGCATGGTCCCGCGCCACCGAGTTTCAATCGGCGATCTACCGCGCCGCTCTTAACATAAAGTCAGGCCAGACCGCCACCTACGGCGACCTCGCCCGAGCGATCAGTCAACCTCCCGCCGTGAGCCGCGCGGTCGGCACCGCGCTTGGCCTCAACCCCTGGCCCCTCCTGGTTCCCTGCCATCGGGTTCATCAGTGCCGACGGCAAAATGACTGGCTTTTCCGCCTGAGGCGGAATTCGCACCATATTGAAGCTGCTTTCTATCGAGGGGAGTGAATTATTCGGCGAATGAATCCGCGCTACGACAGTGCCGCGGCCCTCCTCCACCTTCGCGACGCCGATCCTCGCCTGGGTGAACTCATCGATGACTGCGGCCCTTTTTCTCTCCAACTTCACCGCAGCGGAGATCTCTTCGCTTCCCTTCTGCAGGCCATCATTTATCAACAACTCCACGGTCGAACCGCCGCCAAAATTCACGGCCGCGTCTTGGCGCTTATCGACTCCGTGCCCCAACCATCGACCGTCGACGCCCTCGACGACAACGCTCTTCGCACCGCCGGACTCTCCCGCGCCAAACTGTCTGCGCTGCGCGACCTGAGCGCACATGCTCAACAGGGCAAGGTTCCGTCTTTGGTCCAGGCACGACGGATGTCCGACGAAGCCCTGGTGAAAAACCTGAGCAGCGTGAAGGGCATCGGTCCTTGGAGCGTGCAAATGCTACTGCTGTTTCGTCTCGGTCGGCCGGACGTAATGCCCGCCGGTGACTTCGCCATTCGACTGGCATTCAGTCGCCATTTCCTCGCAGGTTCCCCCGTCACTCAGAATCAGCTGCTCGATCACGCGGCTCGCTGGCGACCTTGGCGCAGCGTTGCTGCATGGTATCTTTGGCGATCCCTCGCCCCCGACGGAGGTCAATAACCTGATACTCCCGGGGATTGCGCCCTCTCCGGCCAGCCCCTACAGAATTCAGCATGCCCTCCTCGCGAGTCACCAAAACTGAACTACAACGGTTGGAAAATGCCGCCCGCGCGGCCGCCAAGCGCGCCTACGCTCCTTATTCCAAGTTTCCCGTCGGAGCTGCGATCCAGACCGCCGAAGGCAAAAATTTCAGCGGGTGCAACGTCAAAAACGCATCCTATGGCTTGTGCAACTGTGCCGAGCGCACCACCATCTTCAGCGCCATCGCCAAAGGTCAACGCCAACTCCGTTGCGTCGTCGTTTACACCCCAACCCCGAAAGCAACCGCCCTCTGTGGGGCCTGCCGCCAAGTAATTTACGAGTTCGGTCCGACCGCCCGGGTGATCAGTATCTGTGACAGCGAAGACAGGATGGATACCACCATCGAAGAATTACTACCGGGCGCATTCGGCCCTGAAGACCTGAGTTGAGCTCTCGATCAGCTTAAATTACTAATTCGTGGCCAGCAGGTTGCAGAGCCTGCTGCGCCTCAACGAGTTCATCGTGCCGCACCAACATGTAATCCGTGTCGAAGGTGGCAGTCGCCAGGAGGGGGATTCCCTCCTTCGCCAAGGGACTGACAAACCGTGACAAAACTCCCACCGCGTCGAACGGTAGCGGTCCCACCACTTGCATCAGCGCCCAACCGCGCTCGTTCTTCACGTCCTCGGGAACCTTTTCCTGCTGACAAATGATCGACAACTCATCGGCGGTAACGGATCATCGTGTAAAACCCCGCACCAGTGGCCCAGAGCGGGTCGGGCGCATTCGGCGCCATTCGGCACACCGCGTATTCACCACCCAAGACCCGATAACGTAACGGCTGATTCGACATCGGATGTCCCGTTTACCCTAGGCGCTTAAAAAATCGCGCACCGCCTCGGCCATTTGACTCCGAGGTACTTCCACTTCCTCTCGCTTGTTCATATCGCGCAGTTTCACAACTCCCCGAGCCAGTTCTTCGCCCCCGTAAATGATCGCGATGCGCGCGCCCAATTCTGCCGCATGCTTGAACTGTTTGCCAAACCCGAGCTCCCGCAACGGATAGTCCACCCGATAACCGGCCGCTCTCAATAGATTGATGTCTGCAAATGCGGCCAGCCGCTCTTCCGCCCCCGCGATGACCGCATAGACATCGGGAGCCACCACTAAATTGGGCAACAACCCGCGCTGCTCCAAAAGGAGCTCCATGGTCATATCTCCAATTGCAAATCCCACGGCCGGTAAAGCCGGACCACCCAGTTTTCCCACTAGGTCATCATAACGCCCTCCTCCTGCCAACGCCCTCAGATCTCCTTTGCGATCAAAGGCCTCAAAAACAAATCCTGTATAATAGGCCAAACCTCGCACGACTCCGAGATCCACGGTCACAAAAGCGGCCAGCCCCATTGCGTTCAGTCCGCCCAACACCCGACGCCAATCGTCCAACCTGGCACTCAATTCCACGCTGTCAGACTGTCCCACGATCGCCTCCAATTGAGGCAACGTTTTGATCCCCAGAAACTCAACGATACGCCCCTTGGTATCAGCCGCCAGTTCCCCATGTGCGTCCGTGTAAATCTTGAATGCATCATCGCCCAAGCGCTCGAATTTATCGATCGCACCGAGCATGCCCCGCGCTTGGTCCGCATCGAATCCCAACGCCTCAAGATAGTAGAACCAAAGATTCCGATCACTCAGTCGCACATAAAAATCGTCGGCCGTGAGACCGAGTCCCCGTAAGCATTGCACCAAGAGTCCGATCAATTCTATTTCCGCCTCTGGACCCGCTTCCCCAAATATATCGGCATTGAACTGGGCGAAGCACCGTCCCCGACCTTTCTGCATCCGTTCGTAACGGAAAAAATCAACGATGCTAAACCACTTGATCGGTCGCTTCAGCGCATTGGCCTTGGCTCCCACCAAACGACAGACTGTCGGGGTCATCTCCGGCCGCAGGGCCACCTCACGGCCGCCTTTGTCCGTAAAACTGAACAACTGCCCTTCGATTTCATCGCCCGACTTGGCCTTATAGAGGTCAAGTGATTCGAGCACCGGCGCATCATACTCCAGGAATCCGTAAGCATGCGCCGACTGTCGCCAGCATCGGAACAAATGATTCCGACGGGCTAGCGATTCAGGATAGAATTCCCGAAAACCGGGCAAAGACTGGAATGAAGCCATGGGAATCGATTAACTTGGCTGCGGCTCATCCCCATCGCCAATCGAAAAATCACCCCATACGCTCCCGGCGACGGAATCCTTCTGCGTAGCGCACAAAAAAAGCCGAACCCAACGGTTCGACTTCGCTAATTGACCGAAACTTGCGTCGGTCTCAGTTGATCGTAGCGATATCGAATTCTTTCAGCTTTTGCTTCAAAATCTTGCCAGACTTGAATTTTACCACTGCGCGTTCCGGAATTACCACTTCCGCGGCGGGCTTGTTTGGATTGCGGCCGATGCGCGATTTACGGCGCTGTATCTCCAGCACTCCAAAATTGCGCAACTCCACGTTGCGTCCCTCCGCGAGGGCATTCATGATGATGTCGAGCGTCATCTGAACGGTCGACACAACCTCCTTTTGAGAGAAACTAGTTTTCTCGTAGATCTGAAGCACGATTTCGCGCTTGGTTAGGTTGGGAAGATTCGAGGGCATACAGGTTATTCCTTTCGAAGAAACGTTTCGTTATGGAGTGCAGATATTTTTCAGAAGTCCAAAAAGGTCAATCAATTAGGTCGGAATTACTTGCCAAACATGAGTAAAAAAACTCTACAAGATCCTCTTGAACAACTTCCTAAGCAAATTCGAGATTTGCTTAAGTCTTCGCCGTTTGATGGTGGATTTCAGTCTGGAGTGACCACAGAAAGCAAGGGAAGTTCCTCCTCCCCACCGGATTCCGAAAACGAAGCGCACCAGGAAGCTCTCAATCGGCTCCGTCATTTCAACCTCCGTCCGAGGGAAATTCGAGACCATCTCGATCGTTTCGTAATTCAGCAACGCGAAGCCAAAAAAGTGCTCTCCGTCGCCATCTGCGATCACTACAACCACGTCCGCCATTGTCTGGAGGAACCGAGTGCTCGTGAACGTGACTACGCCAAACAAAACATCCTCCTGCTCGGTCCCACCGGCGTAGGCAAAACCTACCTCATGCGCTGCATCGCTCGCATGATCGTCGTACCCTTTGTACGGGCGGATGCCACGAAGTTTTCCGAAACGGGTTACGTCGGAGGTGACGTCGAAGATCTCGTTCGTGATTTGGTTAAAGCCGCCGACGGCGACGTCGAACTCGCGCAATACGGCATCATCTACATCGATGAAATCGATAAGATCGCTCAAAACAACAGCGGCGGCGGCCGAGACGTCTCCGGACGCGGGGTGCAGATCAATTTGCTCAAACTGATGGAGGAGACCGACGTCTCACTGACCGGTCAAAACGACATCGCCTCCCAAATGCAGGCCATGATGGACATGCAACGCGGCGGCAAATCGAAGAAACGCACCGTCAACACCCGTCACATCCTATTTATCGTAAGTGGCGCGTTCGATAAACTCGCCGAAACTATCAAAAAACGCGTTCAATGCACCCAAATCGGATTCGCCGTGCCTCCCGGTCAGGTCGGGGCACCGATGAGCGAATTCCTGCGCCACGCCCAATCTCGCGATATCATCGAATACGGAATGGAACCGGAATTCGTCGGTCGCCTCCCTGTGAGAGTAGCCTGCCAATCGCTCGCGGCCCCCGATCTGGAAAAAATTCTCCTCACCAGCGAAGGTAGCATCCTCCAACAATATCGAGCCGATTTCGGTGGCTACAAGATCGATTTCGAGATCACCCCCGACGCCGTGACCGAGATCGCTCATCGCGCTCACGAGGAAAACACGGGCGCTCGCGGCCTCATGACTGTGCTCGAACAGGTGTTTCGAAACTTCAAATTCGAACTCCCATCCACCGGTATCCGCTCTTTCAAGATCAATGCGGAAACCGTCGCTTCCCCCGAACGAACCCTCAAAGCTCTGCTGACCGAAAATGCCTCCGCCCAACGCGAAGTGCTTCGTGCGGAAGTCCAGACATTCGCCGACCGGTTCAAGCAAACCCACGGATTTACTCTAAACTTCGCCGAAGACGCCGTCACCGCTCTGATCGAACAGAGCCTTGAAACCGACAAAACCATCCGAGCTCTGTGCGAGGACCGTTTTCACAACTTCCATCACGGTCTCACCCTGCTGACAAAAGACGACGCCTCCAAATGTTTCGCCATCACAGCCGAAGTCGTGCGCGATCCGGAAAAAGCCCTTTCGCGCTGGGTCGTCGAGCGATTCCGCAACTCCAATCTGAGCGACGATACGAATCTCGCATCCGGGTAGTCGATTTCATCTCGTCGCCCGTCCACTCGTCTGGCTAGCTCCCTGCCCGAATTATTCCGCCCCTCGTCATGCCTGATCCCAACGCTGTCAACTCCATGTTTGACCGCATCGCCCGTCGATACGACGTGGCGAATCGATTACTCAGTGGAGGCGTGAATGTCTGGTGGCTACGTTGCCTGATAAGATCAGTCGCTCGGTTCAGTCCTGTCGACGTTCTCGATCTCGCCACTGGCAGTGGAGATGTCGCCTTCGCCCTATCCCGCAACTTGCCCTCCGAATCGGAAATCACGGGCATGGATTTCTGTCGCCCCATGCTTGATGAGGCTGAGACCAAGCAGCGTAACCGCCGCGGCAGCGAAAATATCGTATTTCGGGAAGGCGATGGCCTCAACCTGCCCCAACAAGACGAGTCCTACGACGCCGCGACCATCTCGTTTGGCCTGCGCAATATGGCGGATAGACACCGGTGCCTCACCGAACTCCACCGCATCCTGCGGCCCTACGGTCGACTCTGGGTACTCGAGTTTTCGCAACCCTACCGCTGGTTCCAGCCCCTCTACTACTTCTACTTACGTCGAATTCTCCCCATCATCGCCGGCATCGTAACGGGCGATAAAGGCGCCTACGACTATCTCTGCGGCTCAATCTCTGACTATCCCGGACATGAGGGAATTGCCGCCGAAATGAAGGCCGCCGGATTTTCCAGTGTCACTGTAAGTCGACTCTCCTTCGGTATCGTCGCCCTCCACGGCGGTCATAAAATTTAATGTCTCTTCCTGCCCCTCAATCGCCCGAGGGCTAGTTGAAAGATTTGCCGCACCCACAGGTGCTCTGCGCATTCGGATTAAGGATTTCGAATCCCTTGCCCTGCAACCCGTCGTCAAAGTCAATGTTCGAACCATCCAAATACGCGTAACTTGCCGGATCGACGACGAAGCGAACCCCCTCGCACTCGAGTTGTTGATCTTCTTCCTTCGCTACGTCGAACGACATTCCGTATTGAAAACCCGAACACCCTCCGATTTCAACCAACACTCGTAATACCTGCTCAGCCGAAGCGGATTCGGCATGCATCGATTCAATCTGGCGGGCGGCCAGGGCGGTGAGCGTGATCATGTCGCCAAGGTGCTGGTCTATCCCTTGCTGTCAAACTCCAGTCCCACTGGAGCAAGAATCATGCTAGATGAATTTTTCGTTACTTGCATCGCGCCGAACCGTCGTTTTGCTAGGGACCGTGAGCACGCTCAAACATCTCTTCAACGAGGTCCACTACGAGATGGTCCGCAAGATCGCGGATGGAGGGATGGGGCTCGTATATGAGGCGGTTCAAAACGGTTCAGGTAAATTCCGTAAGCGAGTCGCAGTGAAGCTGATCAGAGAAGAATATTCAGCCATCGCCGAGTTTCAAAAGAACTTCATTGGCGAAGCCCGCCTCGTCGCTGACTTGATTCACACCAACATTGTCCAGACTTATCACTTGGGTGAAGTTAGCGGACAATATTTTATGGTCATAAAGTTGGTCAATGGGCTCAGCCTCGAACAATTTCTCGAACGCCATCGCGAGTTGGACCGCCCCATGCCGGTCGAGATCGCTGCTTTTATCGTCTCACAGAGTCGCGCGAGGTCTCGCCTACGCTCACACCAAATGCGACGTTCGCGGACGCCCGCTGGCATCGTTCACCGCGACATCGGCCCCAAAAACATCCTGCTCTCATGGGAGGGCGACGTGAAACTTACCGACTTCGGGATCGCGAAGGCCTTGGACCTCATGTACAATGAAGAAGGTGAAGTAATCGCCGGGAAGGACGAGTACCTTTCGCCCGAGCAAGCCAGCTACGCGGTTACCGACGCCCGCGCCGATCTCTTCGCGCTGGGCATAGTACTCACTGAACTTCTGTTGGGTCGAAATATCTTCCGCGCTCCGGACCGCCTTGATTCCCGACGCAATAATATCTTAGGCATGAAGATCCCCCAATTCAGTGACTTGCGTGCTGGTATCGATCCTGCGCTAGAGAACATCATCCAAAAATCACTCCGCCGCGATCGTAATCGCCGCTACCAATCCGCTTTTGAAATGCTGAACGATTTGGAGGTCTACCTCTACTCCGATCACTACGGTCCCACCAACGAAAAACTAGGGGTTTACCTCCGTGATCTCACGGGCTACGCGCCCCCTGGCAGCAACGCACCAATCGGCGTCGCGACCAGCTGAACCCGTCAGGCGATTTAACCATGGCCGGTCCCGAATTCTCCCAAAACCTCAGTCAACGTCAGACTCAATCTCTGGTTCTGGCGCCCCAGTTGCGCCAATCCCTGAAGATCCTCCAGGTAGCCGCCATGGATCTCCGCACGGTTATCCAAGAGGAGCTGCAGGCGAATCCTACGCTGGAAGAACTTCCCATGGAGGGGATTAGCATTGATCGCGAAACCAGCGAGTCAGAGCCGGTCAACTCCAGCAGTGCCGAAGACGATGCCCAGAACGGCCGAGACGAAATGGACTTTTCCAAGGAGTTCGATATTCTCACCAAACTCGATCAAGACTGGCGTGAGTACATGTCCAACGCAGGCGGCAACCAACCCCGCACCAGCGAGGACGACGAGAAACGCCAACATTTCTTCGACTCCCTCGTCACCGAAACATCCCTGCAAGAGCACCTCATGAGTCAGGCTGAAATGGCCGACGTTGACGATGCCACCATTGAGGCGATGCGTTACTTGGTTGGTAGCCTCGACGATCGCGGTTTTCTCGCCCAGTCCATCCCTGATATTGCCCTCCAGACCGGGCTCCCCCTCGACGTGGTGCAGGGAGCCCACGCCATGCTGAAAACCTGCGATCCGCCCGGGATTGGAGCGGCCGACCTCAAGGAATGTCTCGCGCTCCAACTCGTCTCCAAGGGCCGGGGTGACTCCCTTGCCGCTCGTATCGTTCGCCACCACTTCCCGCGCCTCATTCGGCGTCGAATTCCTGATATTGCCCGGCGGGCAGGAGCGAGTTTGAAGGACGTGCAGTTGGCGATTGAAGAGGTCGGTACCCTCGATCCAGCGCCCGGTCGTCGTTTCGCAGACGACAACAATCGCGTAGTGACCCCGAATGTCACCGTCGAACGTGACGGCAAAGACTGGAAAATCGAGCTCAACAGCGATTACATCCCCCGTCTCCGCATTTCCAATACCTACAAGGGGATGATCGCGAAGGGCTCCCTCTCTCGTCATGAACGTGACTACCTGCGGGAGCGTATCCGCTCCGGCCGCTTCCTGATCAACTCGATCGAACAGCGCCAAAACACCATCGAGCGCATCATTCGCGAAATCATCAAGGTGCAGGAGGAGTTTTTTGAAGAAGGTGTTTCGAAACTTCGTCCACTCACCATGACGCAAATTGCCGACACCGTCGGCGTTCACGAGACCACCGTCAGTCGCGCCATCGCCAACAAGTACATTCGAACCCCTCACGGTGTGTTCGATATCAAATTCTTCTTCACCCCAGGCTACCGTTCCGACGACGGCGACTCCGTCTCCAACACCAGCGTGAAGGAAATGATCAACGACCTCATCACCATCGAGGATCGCAGCCACCCTTATAGCGATCAGGACCTCGTCGCCAAACTGCAGGTCAAAGGGATTAAAATCGCCCGCCGTACCGTGGCCAAGTATCGTGAGGAACTCGGCATTCTCCCCAGTAACTTGCGCCGAGAATACACCTGAGTCATTCCCTCTGCCAAATCTGGCAGGACTCATAATTGTCAATGGACAATGAGGTAACCAGTTGCAGCCTGTGGAGGCTCTGTCCCCTCTCCCCTGTTCGTCACCCTCTCCAGATAGAGCGTGTCCCATTTACCCTGATTTTGGAAGGGGAGCAGGAAAGCCGAGTTTTTGAGCGGATTTCCGACTACCAATGGCCGATTTAGGCACGCGCAAATGCAATGAGATAGCAAAAAGTGGTGTCGCAGCAGTCAGTGCCTGGATCGTTTCCATGAGGGAACCTCCGGCAGCCGGTTTATTGTTCATCGTGGGAGTAGGCTTGGTGGTTTTAGGCGGCTTGGGCCTGCGGTGGTTGGTCGGCCAGCAGTCGGGCGATGAGCCACAGGTTGTGACCGAGGATGCTCCAGACTACCGCCAGGTAGCGATTCGTGAAGCCTCTGGCACTCAATCGCTTGCCTTGGCGTTGCTTGATGATGGCGATGCGGGCTTCCGTCGAAGCCCGGCGATGTTGGAGCGCCACGAACTGCGGCTCCTGCATGCGCCGTTGCAGTTGCTGCGGATCGCGGGGGCAAGTGTCGTCATAAATGTCGGCTTCGGCCAAGCGTTCGCACAGTCGTTTGGTCGAGAAGCCTCGGTCGGTGCTCGTCGCTTTGATCGGGGTGCTCAGGTCGAACTGATTCTGGCGTTCGAGGCTCTGGTCGAACTGACGCCATTCGGCCGGAGTCATTCCCTGATACAATTGCCAATCGGTGATCAACCCCGCCACGTTCTCACTGATCATGAGGGTGTTGCAAAACTCGACCTCGCCGGACGCCTTGCCCCGGACCACGGTCTGCACGTCGGGTTCCTAGACGCTGAGGATCTTCTCGGCGTTGGGCACTGGTCGCGCGCCGATGATGCGTTCGTGGGCCTGTTTGATCGCGGCCGGCAGTTGCATCGAGCATGGCGTCGATGCGCGCAATGATGCGGGTGGCCTGGCGCTCACTGAAGCGGGTCCGGGCGTAGGCGGCGGCGAGGTGGTCGCGGTGGCGGCGGGCGTGCTCGCCGATGGTGCGCAGCAGGCGTTTCATCTGGCGGAGCACGCCCTGGCGGGCCCGCTTCGCATCGCGGCGCCGTCGGCTGTGGGTCATCGCGATGCACCACCGATTCATCTGCTTGGCAAAGACTGGCGGCTCGTTCGGCATCCGACCCCGCAACCCCGCTGCACGGAGCAGTTTCACCGCCTTGAGCAGGGGGTGGGCGGCTCCACGTTGCGAAAGAGCACCCAGTCGACCGGGAAATGGATGTTGGCCTGCAGGCAGGTCGAGTCCCCCAGGCACGTATCCATCGGCTGCGCCGCAGCCAGTCCCAGTTCGCTCGCCCGGTCCGCCTCACCGCACATCTCGATAAAGACTTGGCTCATCCTGCGCACCTGCCCGGCGGTGAAGCATTTGGACGCACGCTCCCGCACACTTTCTTTGGGAGACCCCCTTGATGCCGTCGATCCGGCGCGCTCCGCAAAAGTCGGCCAACAGATCGCTGGAGGCGATGCTCATGGAAAGTTTACGCAAACTGATGTTTCCGAGCATCATGCGCAATACCTGCACCCGCCGCGCCTTGCGCGCGAACTGCAGGTGTCGCGGCAACCCGGCCACGTCGTCGCCCCGCCCGTTTTCCCGGGCAAAGTCCACGGCCATCGCTTCCAAGTGACTGTTGGCCAGCAACTGGTCGAGCCCCGCCAGTTGATCGCGCAACGCGGCGTAATCTTTGTTGGGTCCGACCGGAGTCAGGTCTGGACGCAGCCAGGTTTTCAGGGCAACTTCCGGGGCGACGGTTTCGGTAGTATTGTTCACACCAAATTATACACGCCGTTTTTGTGCAGAAACCAGGAAATCCTCCGGTTTCGGCCTCCTTATTTTTACGCTACCTCCTCATTGACAACCTCTTGCGCTTGTGGGACACGCTCAACATAGACATTGCCCCCACCGTCATGGTCGCAATGGGCCTCGAGAAACCGCCCCACATGGACGGCGCGAACTTCATCCCTCGCGCCCAAGGCAAGGAGATCCCCTGGCGGGACTACTTCCTTTAGGTCTACTACTGGGAGAAAAACTACCCCCAGTCTCCCACCGTTTTCGCCCTCCGCGGCGACCGCTACAAATACATCAACTATTACGGTCTCTGGGACGTCGATGACCTCTACGACCTCCAGAGCGACCCTGATGAGACCAACAATCTGCTCTACACCGACGGCTACGCTGAAATCGCAGATAACATGCAGGAAAAGCTCTACGGTATGATGGCCGAACTTGGGGGGATGGAAATCCCTTTAAATTCCCCTGCCGGACGCTCTCAAAACAAACGTCTTGGCCCGCGTGGCGGACACGAAGGCGCCGATTTCCCCGCCCCTCTCGTCACCGAAGAGCCCCTCAATCTCAACGCGATGTAACCGTGTAGAGCGCGAGCCCTTCGCGCCTCACCGTGCCAAAGGCAGACTGGGATGAATGCCCATGGCCTCCGGTGACTCCACCACCCCCGATAGATCCGCCCACGACGCGAATGCGATCATGCCGGCATTATCCCCGGTATGCTTGGGCTGAGCCGCCATGAACTTCATGCCCCGTCGAGTCGCCATAACCTGCATCGCATGGCGCAGTGTGCGATTATTCGCCACCCCCCCGGACAATCCCACACTGCGAAACTCCTCCGTCTTCAAAGCCAACCGAGTCTTCCTGACCAACGCATCCACCACCGCTTGCTGGTAGCTCGCGCATAGATCCGGTTTACGATTTTCGATTTCCGTCACCGTCATTTTTTCCAATCGATACCGCAGCGCCGTTTTCAGCCCAGAAAAGCTAAAATCCAACTCCGCCTTTTTTCCTATCCCGCGCGGAAACTCAAAAGCCTCGGCATTCCCTCCTGCCGCCAACTTCTCCACCAGAGGTCCTCCCGGATACCCCAAGGCGAGTAACTTCGCTCCCTTGTCGAGCGCCTCCCCCGCTGCGTCATCACGGGTAGAAGAGATCACCGTGATCACTCGCGCCCGGTCCATTCTGAAGAGCAACGTATTGCCGCCCGAAACCACTAGTCCGAGATGCGGCAAGAGCTCTCCCATTCTCGCTTCGAACGTTTCCGGCTCGGCCTGATGCAATTCGATAAACGGTGAAAACGCATGGCCCCGTAAATGATTCACTCCCATCAGCGGCACTCGGAGTGCCACCGCCAATGCCTTTGCCGCCGCCGTGCCAATCGCCAAACATCCTGCCAAGCCCGGACCATGCGTCACCGCGATTCGGGTCACTCTTGCTAAGTCATGCTGAGCCCTCACCACCGCAATCATCGGACCAATTGTCCGCAAATGCTCCCGTGTCGCTAGATCCGGGACCACGCCACCATACTGCTCATGCACAGCCATTTGGCTATGCACCCATTCGCCGACCAATCCCCTTCGAGCGTCAAACAAGGCCAACGCACTCTCGTCACACGAACTTTCCAGAGCCAAAATCATCGCGCTTCCATCTTCCTCTCATCGACCACCAACACCGCTTTCAGAATCGCCTGCGCCGCATTCAACTGCCGGTCCACCACTGGAGCCACGCCGAAACGTGCTTCAAACGCATCCGAATCATCGAGATCCGCTCGAGCCCGCTGCAGCGCCACATTACCGTCTTCTTCCGGCGTCATGATTACCTCGACTTGAGGCTCTACTCCTCGTTCATGAATCATCACCCCACTGGGGGTGTAGTATCGAGCAGTGGTCAAACGTAGAGCTTCGCCATTCCGCAGACGATACAAGCTCTGCACGGAACCTTTGCCAAACGAACGCTCTCCCACCACCACAGCTTTGTGGGCATCTTTCAACGCCCCCGCCAATATCTCCGCCGCACTCACGCTGCCGGCGTTGATTAGTACGACCATCGGCACATCTACAGGATCACCATCAAGTTCCGAACGATATTCCTCTCGGTCGTTTTCCCGTCGGCCCTGAGTGTAGACCATCAATTCGCCCTCCGCAAAAAAAGGCTCCAACACCTCGGCCGCTGACGATAAAAGTCCGCCCGGATTGTTTCGCACATCCAGCACCAATGCTCGCATTCCCTGCTCACGCAGCACGCCCAACGCCTGCCGCAACTCCTCCGCCTGGGCTCCGCAAACTGGCTGATCCGCACATAGCCCACGCCATCGGAAAGCATGCGCACATCACACTGACGCTTTCCACGCGAATCACCTCTCGCACAATGCTCAACTCGATGGCATCCATCCGACCTTCTCGCCCAAACGCGACCTCGACTGAGGTGCCCGGTTTGCCTCGCATCCGCTGCACCACGTCATCCAATCTACGTCCATGCATCGATTCACCGTTTACACTCATTTCACCACATCTTCTCTTAAGATTCCGGCTCGCTCACCCGGCGTACCAGCAATGGGCGCAATCACCACCACGTCCCCATCCCGTCCTTCGATCTGCACTCCGATTCCACCAAACTCACTATCCAGATCTTCCTGGAGGTTTGAATAGTCTCGTGCCCGCATAAAATCTGAATGCGGATCCAGACTCCTGAGCATGCCCTCCAACGCCGCCCGCGTCAGTTCATCTGACTCAACTTTTCCTCCCTCCACATAATTCTCCTCCACCAACGCCAACACCTCACGGTAGTATTCAGAGGAGTCGTCCAACTTCGGCGCCGGCCCCAAACCTAGCATCCCCACCCAATGGAGCAGCCCCAACGCAATGAGGCTGCCCACCGCCATCCCGAGAGTTATGGTCAGAATCCGTTTGAGCATCTGGGGCGACTGTGAACAAAGGATCGCTCTTGTAAATGGGTTCATCATCCGACCGCATCATTCCTCCCTCGCTTCTGGCCTCACTGCAATCCGCCGCCGATGCCTCCGGCTTCGTTTCTTTTGAAACGTTTATGGACCTCGCACTCTACCATCCCGAGGTGGGCTATTACACCTCCCGACGCGAGCGCGTCGGCCGATCTGCATCCACCGATTTCTATACCGCTTCGTCCCTCGGACCTGTTTTCGGTGAACTTGTCGTAGCTGTCATCGAAACCAAACTCGGCGCGCGTCCCGCTTCCGACTACACATTCGTGGAAATCGGAGCCGAATCGGGACGCTCCATTCTCGACCAAGTCACTCACCCCTTTCGAACCATCCGTCGGATCGGTGTGCACGATAAACCCGAGCTCTCAGGACCTTGCATCGTATTCTCCAACGAGCTCTTCGACGCCCAACCTTGCTCACGCTACCTACGCGCACCCGACGGTTGGCTCGAACGCGGCGTCCATCTTGTCGATGGCGCACTCAGAGAAACCGTCCGCCCCGCCTCCTCCATTGATTCCGCCCGCCTCCCCTTCGACTCGCCCCCAGGCTACCAACTCGACGCCCCCCGCCGGGCCCAGATTCTGGCTCAGTCCATCGCCTCAGACCCGTGGCAAGGTCTCTTCATCGCCTTCGATTACGGAAAAACATGGCAAGCACTCACCCACGAATGGCCGGTCGGCACCGTGCGCGCCTACCACCGCCACACCCAAACCAACGACCTCTTGGCTCGTCCCGGGACCCAGGATCTCACCTGTCATATTTGCTGGGACTGGATTCAATCCGCCCTCGAAGAAAACCACTTTCAGGTCGATTCCGTAAGTTCACAGGAAGCGTTTTTTGTTAAAAACGCGGCCTCCGCCCTCGCTCGTATCATGCAAGAGGAAGCCCAACGGCTCAGTCCCCGTAAAAGTGGACTTATGCAACTTATTCATCCTTCGGCTCTTGGGCAAAAATTCCAAGGACTGACCGCCTGGCGTGACTAATTCCAAGATTCCTCTTGCTTCGTCATGCCCCAAACCTTTAGCTTCGACCTCTTTTAACTGAGCGAAAGCCATGTCCCGTATCTGTGCCATCACTGGAAAGCGCCCCATCACGGGCAGCATTATTCACCGCAAAGGTATCGCCAAAAAAAGCGGCGGCATTGGAACGCATGTGACGAAAGTCACAAAGCGCAAGTTCCGCCCTAACCTGCAACGCATTCGCGTGAAGCTGCCAAACGGCACCGTTAAGCGCTTGTGGGTTTCGGTTAAAGCCATCAAGGCAGGACTGGTGCAAAAGGTATGACCCTCCCATCCGCGTTCCTTCAATTTTAGAAATCGCCACGATTTCGTGGCGGTTTTTTGTGACATCTTCCTGCCCTTACGCAGGTATGCGTATAGGTGAAACCTTCGCTTCACGCTAACCTTGGGTAAATGAAATCCGTCCCCGCGTCCTCCACTTACCGCTCCGCCACCATAGCGGCCGCCGCACCCGTCTCAGGGCTCGCGTCGGTGTCGCCCTGAGCCTTCGTGGTTTTTGCGGGTCTGGCAGGAGTTCCATCTTGGCCGGCCTCCACTACAAGTTCTCGCGCCATGGGGTCCGTGGTCTGGATATTCGAGGCGACCCTCGCGCTCGCTTCTGTCGTTTTTGGTTACACGGTCCTCAAACTTGCCCGGCAATACGTCGTGCACTTCGAAATTTGGCCTCAAAGTAACTTGGCCGGCCGGCCGTACAGCCGGAGTCTTCCGCGAGGAGCTCCGGCTCGTCGCATGGCATGATATCCCCCACCGAGTCTTACTCTGCCCATTCCCTAAGCTTCATCAACACGCGACCCTTTATTACGCGTGTCACTGAAATCCGGCCGTGGCCTTATATTTGACCAATCCGAAAGCATGGGCACTGAAGGTTGGAGCGTCCTTCGGCAATTTTTGGAGAACCACACCGTGCCCGCGTCGAATCCGCGCAATGCATCCGGCGTCCTTCAGGTCATGCACCTTTCGAACACCACTCAGAAATCGAATTCCGACTCAGTGCTTTCGTCATCCAAGCCGATTCGTAGGTGAACGCGGGTTCGTCACGCCGCAGTGTCTGGTGAATCAAACGCGCCGAAACACCACCGACGCGTTCTGTCCGCCAAAACCGAGATTGTTACTCAACACCGTGTCGACCTTCGCTTCGCGCGCCGTATTCGGCACGTAATCCAGATCGCACTCCGGGTCGGGTTCGTTCAAATTGATTGTCGGCGGCAAAGTCCGATGCTCGATGGTCTTCAAACAAGCCACGGCTTCGATTCCTCCCGCGGCCCCCAACAAATGTCCTGTCATCGACTTGGTTGATGATATTGGCAACTGCTTCGCCCGCTCACCGAACAACCGTTTGATCGCCATCGTCTCAAATTTGTCGTTATAGGGCGTCGAGGTGCCATGTGCGTTAATGTAATCCACATCATCGGTCGCCACCGCGGCACTGCGTAGAGCGCGGGTCATTGCCATGCCGAGGCCCTTGCCCTCCGGATCCGGCATCGTGATGTGATACGCGTCCGCCGTGGCCGCATAGCCGGCCACTTCGCCATAAATACGAGCACCACGAGCTTTGGCATGATCAAGGGCCTCCAGCACCACCACTCCGGCGCCCTCGCCCATCACAAAACCATCCCGCCCTTGCGAGAACGGTCGGCTCGCGGTCTGGGGATCATCATTCCGGGTGCTCATCGCTTTCATCGAACAGAAACTGGCATAAGCGAAGGGGGTGACTGCCGCCTCCGCCCCTCCCGCGATCATCACGCGGGCATCGCCACGACGAATCATGTGCATCGCCTCACCAATCGCGTGGGTCGCCGTCGCACAGGCCGACACCACGCCAAAGTTGGGTCCGCGCACGCCAAAGTGAATTGCGACCAACCCCGAACAAATATTTCCAATGAGCGCCGGAATCGTAAACGGCGAAACCCTGCGCGAGCCTCCGTCGACCAATCGCCTCAGCTGCTGCTCATACGTCAACATGCCCCCGATTCCCGACCCGACGAGAACCCCGATTTCATCCGGATTCTCCCGACTCATATCCAAACCAGAATCCGTTACCGCTTGTTTCGCCGCGACAAATCCAAAATGCGCATATCGGTCATTACGCCGGGCGACCTTCGGATCCATGTGATCCTCCACATTCCAGTCCCGTACCTCCGCTCCAATTTGACAGGCGTAGGACTCAGGATCAAATAACGACACTCGATCAACTCCCGGTTTACCCGCGACAAGGCTGGACCAAAAAGATTCAGGATTGTGACCCAAACCATGCACGGTTCCTAGACCGGTCACGACCACACGTTGCGAATCAGGCAGAGTTTGCATGAATTTGGCAGAGAGAGAAACAGGGAGACTTAAACAAAAAAGGGCGCCCTACCCCGGTCTCTCTCAAGACCGGGTAGGACGCCCAAAAAATGTGACGGGGTGCTCAGCCGTTGCCAGCCTTACCCTTGATGTAGTCGATGACCTGCCCGACGGTTTGAAGTTTTTCGGCGTCCGACTCAGGGATTTCCCCCTGAATCTCTTCCTTAAACTCCTCCTCGAAGGCCATGATCAGCTCGACCGTATCGAGAGAATCGGCGCCCAGATCGTCCAAGAACGACGCTTCCGAAGTGATTTGCTCCTCGTTGACATTGAGTTGGTTAACGATGATTTCGTTAACCCGTTGTTCGATGGTTTTTGGGTCGGACATTTGGAGAGAGAGAGACTATTAAAAGGGCTGAGGCTTCACATCGCCATACCGCCGTCAACGGTAAAAACCTGCCCCGTAATGTAGGCAGACTCTTCGCTGGCGAGAAACTGGACGGCATTAGCGATATCGGCGGCTTCGCCAAATCGGCGCATGGGAATGAAATCAGTTACACCCTTTGGGATTTCATCACTCAAATCCGCGGTCATATCGGTCTTGATAAACCCGGGTGCCACCACGTTGACGGTCACATTACGGCGGGCGAACTCTTTGGCCACCGTTTTGGAAAAACCAATCATGCCCGCCTTGGCTGCAGAATAGTTGGCCTGCCCCGCATTGCCCATGATGCCCGATACGGAAGAAATATTGACGATACGGCCCCAACGATTGCGGCACATCGGCCAACCTATGACCTTGGTCCAATGAAAACAGCTGGTCAAATTGGTTTGGATCACCGCGTTCCAATCCTCTTCCGACATGCGGGCCAGCAAACCGTCACGAGTGATCCCGGCATTGTTCACCAGAATATCAATCTTCCCAAATTCCTTGATCAACTCTGCCGCCGCGGATTCGATCGCTGGTCCATCCGCTACATCAACGGCCCGCGCTACCGCATAGCCGCCGACAGCATTGATGGCATCCGACACTCCCCCACAACTGGCGGGGTTCTTGGATACACAAATGAGTTTGACGCCTTGAGCGGCCAGCGACTCAGCGATGGCCTTACCAATGCCTCTTCCGGCGCCCGTGACAAGGGCAGTACGATCAGTAAATGTCATAGGGATTGAGTGGATTCGAGAGCCGACCAACACGGCCTGAAGCATCAACAAAGTCAACCCGAGTGACCGAACCATTGATTTTGTTTCCTCCCGACAATGAGGTTCACCATCTTCAGCGGGTGTCTTTCTCCGCGCTGTCAGTCTCCTCCTCTTTACTCCGCGAGATCCGCGTGATCCTGGTCAGTTTTTGCGTATTGGGGATCTATTCAGGCTGCCGCGACCGCACCACTCCGGTGGATCAAGCCAACGCTGAAAACACCTTGTTGATCGGCAACGGAGCAGAACCCGCCGACCTTGATCCCCAAACCATCACTGGCACGCCAGAAGCCCATTTGGCGCAAGCCTTGTTCGAAGGGCTGGTGCGGCTATCACCATGGTCTTTTCCCGTGACGGGTGAAGTGATTGAAGGTCAGCGGTGTAACTTTGAGCTAAACCATTTGGCCGATTTTCGCTCTGTTTCAGTGGGATGCAATCTAAAGGTGAACCGAAAGGGAAGCGACGAACGCAACCCCGGAGCAGAAGCACTGGGATCGGAACGTGGAGGTGCGCATGGCCACTGCGGCCGAGCAGGAGTGGTTCGACGCGCAGCTGCACGAGCGGCACTACTGGGATCCGGGCATCCGGTGGGCGCTTACCTGCGCCAGATTGTCGAAAGAGGGGGGCGGGCGGTGTGGCGCTGCTGGCGTGGGGTCCGGCCTGCTACGCGCTCAAGGACCGGGACCGGTGGGTGGGCTAGGATGCGACCCGCCGGGTCGAGCGGCTTTCCCTGGTGGTGCAAAACCGCCGCTTTCTACTGCTCACCAAGCACGGCGAGGAGCCCAATGTCGCCTCCCAGGTGCTCGCGGCGGCCGTGCGCACGTTGCCGGGCCATTGGCAGGAACGCTTCGGCTATCGGCCGCTGCTAGCCGAAGACCTTCACCGACCCGGAGGCCTACCAAGGCACGTGCTACAAGGCCTCCGCGTGGGAGCCGGTCGGGACCAGCCAGGGTTACGAACGGCACCGAGGCGACTTTTACCGCGAGCACGGCAAACCCATAGCACCTGTGGCTGCTGCGGCCCCTGCACCCCTCGGCCAAGGCCCTGCTGAGCGCCCCCGCCCCCGCTTTACCCGAGGACTGCCGGGCGGGACTGCGCCGCGCGCCCACCGGCACCCTGCCGCTCAAAAACGGCCAGTTGCCCTCTCTGTTGGAGGCCCTGTGCGGCGTGCCCGATCCGCGCGCCAAAAACACCCGCTTCAAGATCGGTCCGGTTCTTGGCCTCGTGGCGCTCGCGCTGCTGGCCGATCGGCGCGACATCGCGTCGATCGCTCGTATGGCCAACCTGCTCGACCAAGACCAGCGCTTCGCCCTGGCCCTGCCCCGTGAGGCCGGCAAAAAGGTCCGCCTGGCCCCCAGTTACAGCGTGTTTTACGACGTGCTCACCCGGCTCGATTCGGAGGCCTTTGCCCAGGCCCTCACAACCGTGGGCTCACAGCCCACGCCGGGGCCCTGCCCGGAGCGCTCGCCCTGGACGGAAAGTTTATCCGCGACGCGGTCGGGGTGCTCAGCCTGGTCGAGGCCTACACCGGCGCGCCGGTCGCCCTGGCCATCGTCGATCAAAAGGAAAACACCCCGCGCAGTGAACAGGCCCGCGCCGATGAGGTGTTGGCCGCCGCGTCGTTGGACGATCAGATCGTCACACTGGCGACGCCTTGCACGCCACCCGCGAGCAGGCCCGCACCATCGTGGGAAAAGGCGGCGAGTATGTGCTCCAGATCAAAGGCAACCAACCCCAGCTGAGCGCGCTGGTCCAGCGCGCCCGGACCGTTCCACCCCCCTTTTTTGAGCTGACCGATCCGAGTCGGGGCCGCGTGACCACCTGGCGGGTGTCCGTGGTGGTGGCCACGCCCTCGCAAGCCAACTACCCCTGGCTGCGCAGCCTGGTGCTCGTGGACAAAACCACGGTGCGAAAACGCGACCTCACCGAAAGTTGCGAGCAACGCGCCTATGCCAGCAGCCTGGCACCCGCAGAACGCAGCCCTGCGCAAATGCTCGCCTTGATCCGCGGGCACTGGGGCGGAGTGGAGATCCGCAACCACTGGCGCCGCGACGCCTGCTGGCGCGAAGACCACTCGCGTACCCGCAACGTCAACGCCCCCTGGCCAACCTCGCCCTCTTGCGCAGCGTCCTGCTACGCGTCTGCGCCCAACACTGGCCCGAGCGGCCCCTGCCGCACGTCTTCAAATCCTGCCAACATTCCACGCATATCTCCCTGCGCGCCATCCGTTCCCATTCCTAAAACAAAAGACCATGGGATGGGAGGTGAGCGAAAGATGCTCAAAGGGAGGAGTCGGGAGAGAGGGGCGTCAGAGGCGACGGAGCGGGAAGGGGATACTGTTCAAAAAGCTTATCAAAAAGAATGCTAAAGATCGCGGCTTCGGTCAAGGTGCTCACCGTATTATTGTAATGGGTGAGAATTGGTTCCAGATGAGCAAGGTTGGGGCCTGAAGGATCTTCGCCCAGATCGTCGTCGCGGTTTTTGAAGTCAGCCAATGTCGTGCGTCCCAGAGGACGAGCCGGCTGATAACGCTCGTCGATGGCCGGGGAACCAACTGGGGCCGGAATCGGGGTGAGTAGCTCCATGCGCACGAGGAGATGGAGGCATTCGTTGAGCAGTTGGTCGGGGACTCCGATGGAATGGCTCAGTTCTGAGGCGGTCTGTGGTGGTTGGCAGGAGTGAAAGCGACGACAAACTGAGATCAACACGGCGAAGGAAAGACGTTCGCGCATTGATTCGGCCAAGGTGTTCCACGCGGCTTGGGAGTTACGGAATCGCTCGTTTTGCATCGCGTAGCTTACTTGGCCACCGAGGAGCACGAAGAACCAGAAAATGTAGAATCCGAACATCAGCACGATCGGAATCGCGAGTGAGCTGTAGAGGGCTTTTGGGCGCAAGACCCAGCTGATGTAGAGAAAAGCGAGGTAGTTGTATGGAGATGAGCAGCACGTCGACCAAGAAAGCCCCCCAGTGCGGCGGGACCTCAATAAACGTGAATATTGGGTATGGTCCGGTAAAAAACGGTCAAAATGCCCACCAACAAAATGAATGAGCCCAGCGGCAGGAAAAGTTGGAGGATGGCCGCCAGTTGCTCTCCGAAGAACGGCATGGTTTCGGCGAATGCGTTTATGAAGGCGCTGGCGGACAGACCGGTTAGGGCGGCAAAAAAGAGCACGGCTCCGAGCGACAGCACGGTCCTGTAAAAGACGATGCGCATGAGCCAAGAGCGACCTCGTCTCACTCCCCATATCTCGTTGAAAGCGGTTTCGATCGAGGTGAAGAGTTGAAGGACAATGATGATCAGGGTGAGAGCCCCAACCGCACCGACAGCTCCATTGCGAGAGTTGGAAACAAAACTGTTGATAAACTCTACCAGTTCGGGGCGTACCTCGATGGCGGTTTCGTCGCCGGGAGCCGAGGCGTCCATGTAGTCGCCGATGGCTTCTTCGGCCGTTGCGCGTTCGTATTCGCTGAGTTGAGGGGCGACAAACTTGATGAGACGATTCAGCGAGTCGACGGCGAGGTCGGGGTTCTGTTCGTCGAGCATAAACCCGGCGACCATCATCGTGAGCGCTACGAGTGGGCCGAGACCGATGAGGGAACTGAAACTGAGCGCAGCGACGCGACTGACGGCACGGTTTTCGACCAGACCCGAGACCGTGATGGAGAGCACTCACAAGCCGGCGTGGAAACGCCCGCGTGGTCCTCCTTTATCGACGAGTGATTCGCCGGTCCAAATGTCTTTGCGAAAGAGATTGGAGGAAGCTTGAAGCTGATGCTTGAGCCAAGCCATGGGAGAATTTTGGGAGGTGAACCCTCAGGACATCAAGACCGCGTAGGCGAAGAGCCCCATGCCATCCGATACCCAGGATGGCGGCTAAGAACACGCCCAAGAGGTTGGTAAATATGGTCGAGAAGTAGATGCCTGCAGAACCGAGGATGGCGTAAAGTGCGGTGTTAGAATTGCCTTGAGTGTGAAAAAAGATCCCGAGGAAGCCGGCACCCAGCGCTGCCCGGAATCGGCCCATCGGGTAAACTGCGACGACTTGTAACATCAGGGCGAGGAAGAAGAAAATATCGATGGCGCCAAGGATGGCGAAATGGCTGTTGCAGCAGTTTCGGGTAATTGCCGGCGACAATGGTATCGATCGAAGGGGCCAAGAGGGCGAGACCTCTGATGAGTAGCGTCACGGTGCAGCAACACATACTGATTTGGGCAGCGCGGGCGAGGGCTTCAGTCGGGCCTTTTTTGTCTTTGGTATCGGCGGAACGGCCCTCAGCGGCGGCTAGCATATCGGACACTTCGATGGGGGGGGGACGCTTTCAGTCGTGGCGTTGAGGGATTTGAACTCCTTCTTGGCCCGAACTTTGAGTTTCTGCTTTTCAGAAAAGAGTTCGCTCATGAGTTCCAAGTCTGAGCCGACGCTGACCCTCTTTTCCTTGGCGGTATCGTAGTAGACAGTTTCGGTCGTCACCTGGCCGTTTTCCGTCAGTGATGAAAGCTGCTCCAGATTAAAGGGGCCGCGGGCCTCAGTGTCGGACTCGTTGCGGATATAATACTCCTGCGTGGCCATCGGCGCGAAAGTGCTGAACCAACGAGGGCTCCGCAAGGCTCTTTTAAACGTTCAGTCTCGGTCGCTTACATAGAGCGTGTCCCATTTACCCTGATTTTGGAAGGGGGGCAGGAAAGCTGATTTTTTTGAGCGGATTTCCGGCTACCAATGGCGGATGTAGACGCGCGCAGATGCAATTTAAGGGCTAAATTGCAGTGTCGCAGCAGTCAGTGCCTGGATCCTTTCCATGAGGGAATCTCCGGCAGCCGGTTTATTGTTCATCGTTGGAGTAGGCTTGGTGGTTTTAGGAGGCTTGGGCCTGCGGTGGTTGGTCGGCCAGCAGTCGGGCGATGAGCCACAGGTTGTGACCGAAGATGCTCCAGGCTACCGCCAGGTAGCGATTCGTGAAACCTCTGGCACTCAAGCGCTTGCCTTGGCGTTGCTTGATGATGGCGATGCGGGCTTCCGTCGATGTTGGAGCGCCACGAACTGCGGCTCCTGCATGCGCCGTTGCAGCAGCTGCGGATCTCGGGGGCAAGTGGCGTCAGAAATGTCGGCTTCGGCCAAGCGTGCGCACAGCCGTTTGGTCGAGAAGCCTCGGTCGGTGCTCGCCGCTTTGATCGGGGTGCTCAGGTCGAACTGATTCTGGCGCTCGAGGCTCTGGTCACACTGACGCCATTCGGCCGGAGCCATTCCCTGATACAACTGCCAATCGGTGATCAACCCCGTCACGTTCTCACTGATCATGAGAGGGTTGCCAAACTCGACCTCGCCAGACGCCTTGCCCCGGACCACGGTCTGCACGTCGGGTTCGTAGACGCTGAGGAGCTTCTCGGTGTTGGGCACTGGTCGCGCGCCGAGGATGCGTTCGTGGGCCTGTTTGCTCGCGGCCGGCAGTTGCTCGAGCCTGGCGTCGATGCGCGCAATGATGCGGGTGGGTGGCCTGGCGCTCACTGAAGCGGGTCCGGGCGTAGTCGGCGGCGAGGTGGTCGCGGTGGCCGGCGGGCGTGCTCGCCGATGGTGCGCAGCAGGCGTTTCATCTGGCGGAGCACGCTCTTGCGGGCCCGCTTCGCATCGCGGCGCCGTCGGCTGTGGGTCATCGCGATGCACCACCGATTCATCTGCTTGGCAAAGACTGGCGGCTCGTTCGGCATCCGACCCCGCAACCCCGCTGCACGGAGCAGTTTCACCGCCTTGAGCAGGGGGTGCGGCTCACGTCGCGAAAGAGCACCCAGTCGACCGGGAAATGGATGTTGGCCTGCAGGCAGGTCGAGTCCCCCAGGCACGTATCCATCGGCTGCGCCGCAGCCAGTCCCAGTTCGCTCGCCCGGTCCGCCTCATCGCACATCTCGATAATGACTTGGCTCATCCTGCGCACCTGCCCGGCGGTGAAGCATTTGGACGCACGCTCCCGCACGCTTTCTTGGGGAGACCCCCTTGATGCCGTCGATCCGGCGCGCTCCGCAAAAGTCGGCCAACAGATCGCTGGAGGCGATGCTCAGGGAAAGTTTACGCAAGCTGATTTTCCCGAGCATCATGCGCAATACCTGCACCCGCCGCGCCTTGCGCGCGAACTGCAAGGTGGCGCGGCAACCCGGCCACGTCGTCGCCCCGCCAGTTTTCCCGGGCAAAGTCCACGGCCATCGCTTCCAAGTGACTGTTAGCCAGCAACTGGTCGAGCCCCGCCAGTTGATCGCGCAACGCGGCGTAATCTTGGTTGGGTCCGACCGGAGTCAGGTCTGGACGCAGCCAGGTTTGCAGGGCACCTTCCGGGGTGACGGCTTCGGTAGTATTGTTCACACCAAATTATACACACCGTTTTTGTGCCGAAACCAGGCAATCCTCCCGGTTTCGTCCTCTTTATTTTTACGCTACCTCCTATTTTCCAACCTCTTGCGCTTGTGGGACACGTTCTATAGTAGAGCACGTGCATCCCCAGAAACCGCGCCAGCACCAGGTTGATCGCATCCCGTGCAACATGACCATCGGCAGCTTGTCGGGCTGCAAATTCGATGCCGTCGCGTTTAACGCGAGATGCTGCACAATATCGAATTCCGTCTCAAATGTAATGGTCTCCACTTGCACCAACGCGGCCCGCACTTCCTTCGCGGTGTGCACCCGACGAATCGCCCCTCGCTGCGCCCACTCCGCCAACATCGGCTCGAATGCTTGCGCCAATTCCGGACAAAATGGTCGATCGAGAAACAAATTCGCCCGAGGCCATGGATTCGCCCACCCCGTCCCACGCAAACCGCGATGATGGCGATGAGTGCGAAAACTCCACGGGTGCACCACGTCCCCCGGCAACACCTCGTTGGCTCCTCTGGGATCACAAATCCCATGATTTCCTCCTACCAACATAACTTTAACCTCCGCCTGCCACAAGTATCCAATACACCCGCTCCAACGTATCGTGCCCCACCGGCTCTTCTCCCAAAATATCGCCGTAGGAAGGAATCCAAATCACCCTCCGTCCCGGCGGCAGTCGAAATCCATGCACCTCCGGCCCCAATCCGTAGGGCGTCAGCACCCGCTCCCCGGCCTCATGCACCCATCCTCTGCTCTCCCAAGCCGCCACCACCTCGAGGATTGCGCGCGCCCATAACGGGCTTCCCGTCAACGAGGCCCAGTTCGCCCTCGGTCCTTGGTAGCTCACCGAAAAATCAGGCATGATTTGCATGCAATCATATCAAGTCGCCTTCCCTGCGCTGACAATCCCCGGCTCCCTTCCACACGATCTATAACCTCGAACTTGCGCGTCCGTCTCACCCGCCTCACGTTTCGCTCCGTATGCCGCTAATACCGCTCGAGGACAATTTTGATGACCTAATCAACAAGGCCCAACGTGGCCTCCAAATCTCTGACGAAGATCTCGCTGCCCGCTCCGGTGTGACTCTCGAGGATTTGTCCAAGGTCAAAGCCGGGGAACTTCATATCGCTGTCCTGCGCCGTGTAGCCCGTCATCTTCGCCTCGGCCCCAACGCCTTGGAGGCCATGGCCCGCAAGAGCTGGTATCCTGAGATGCCCGCCTTCCCCCGAGGATTCGCCGCCTTCAACACCGCGTTTGAAGACATGACCGTCAACAGCTACCTCATCTGGGACTCCAAGACCAAGGAAGCCGCCGCCTTCGACACCGGCGCCTCCGTCGAATCCATGCTCGATGTCATCTCCAGCGCTCGGTTGCGCTTAAAATACATTTTCCTCACCCATGATCACGAGGATCATATCGCCGACTTGTCTCGACTCTCCGCCGCCGCCCCTCAAGCTGAAGTCTGGTCGCACGAGGAAGCCCCTCTTGACCATCCGGGCGCTCAAACTTTCCAGGAAGGCGTCCACTTCCACATCGGCGACCTCGATATCAAAACTTTGCTCACGGCGGGCCACGCTCGGGGCCAAACCACCTTTTTCATCTCCGGCCTCAGCTGGTCTCTGGCCATAGTCGGCGACTCGCTCTTTGCCTCCTCCATCGGCGGCAGCCCCACCCACTACGAAATGCAGGTGCGGAACGATCGGAACAAGATATTCACCTTGCCCCGTGATACGGTCCTCGCCGCCGGTCATGGTCCTTTGACCACTCTGACTCAGGAAAAGAAGAACAACCCTGTTTTCGCATCCTGATCTCCCGGCCTCACTCTCACTCTTTCATCTTTAAAATTTCTCCTCCTCTTTATGTCCGCAAAAATTGGATTCGTCGGCGTCGGCCGCATGGGAGCCAACATGGCTCGTCGTCTACGTGATCAAGGTCACACCATTTCCGCTGTCTGTGACACCGCATCAGGACTCGCTGCCGAACTCTCCAGTGAGCTCGGTGCCACTCACTTCGAGCGTCTCGAAGAGGTGACCGCGACGGCCGATATCGTGATTACAGTCGTCACCGACGATCAGGCCCAGCTCGACGTGTTCTCCACCGAAGGAGATTCCCTGCTCCGCGAAGCCACCGACACCATCTTCATCAACTGCGCCACGGTCAGTCCCGCCACTCACGGTGAGATTGAAAAACGCGTCCACTCCGTCGGCGCTCGTTCGCTCGAGGCCTGCATGGCTTCTTCCATTCCCCAAGCCCGTCAAGGCTCCCTGTATCTCATGTGCGCCGGCGCCAAAGACGTCTTCGACGACGTGCGCTCCGTCCTCGAGGATCTAAGCAGCGACCTGCGCTACATCGGCCCCGCTGGCACCGCCGCCCAGGTCAAGGCCCTCGTCAACATGGTCATGAACATCAACACCGTCGCTCTCGCCGAAGGGCTCGGCCTGGGTCAGGCACTCGGCCTGGACCTCGATGTCCTGCGCGAAGTTTTCAGCCAAACCGGTGCCAATTCCCAAGTCCTCAAAACCGACGGCGAGGACATGCAAAACCGCGACCATGAGTGCTATTTTTCCGCCGCCCATGCCGCCAAAGATAGCGCAATTGCTTGGGTCCTCGGATGCGAACAAGACCTTCACCTCCCCCTCTCCTCCGCCACCAAACTACAATTCGAACGGCTCTGCGCGTTGGGATTGGGGAATCAGGATAAGTCGGCCGTCGCCGAACTCACCTTTCGTGGTCGTCATGCCTGAATTTCTCTAGCCGACGATGTCGCGCCACCGTACTATCGTCGGCCGCCAAATTGCGGAAAACATATCGGTCTGGCCGACCTGGCCATCACCACCGCCGTTCCAGCCTGGGTTCAAACCAGTGGGTTTTGAGTTAGACTCATTGGGCACCCTACCTATTCTTCGCCCCAATGGGTGCACTTTTCCAGCGTAAGACCGCCATGATCATGGCGTGGGCGTTCAGCCTCGCCGCGACCTTGATCGTCTTGGCATCGGACGAAAACCTACGCGATCGCCTCGGCACGACCTACTGGTTGCTCGGTCTAGCCATCATCGGATCCCTCCTTCTCGTACTCGCCGGTTATGTCTGGGACCGCACCCTCATGGATCGCCTGCGTGAGATTAAACGTACGGCCAACACGGCTCAACCCTTCCAATCCGTCGACGACGAAGGCTCCCCGTTTGAACTCCCTGACGAAATCGACATCATTCAAGAGCCCGACGAAATCATCGGCCTCGCCCGTCAAATCGAACGCATGGCCCAGAGCCTGCAAAAAGTTGAAGCGAGTTACCGGGGCATCGTCGCAGACCAAATCGATTTGACCTGCCGCTACCGCGCCGACGGCACCATGACCTTCGTCAACGCCGCCTTCGCTAAATTTCACGGCAAACGCCGCAAAAAACTACTCGGCCAGACCTTCCCTTTGTTCGACCTACGGATATCCCAAGCGAGACTTTCAGGGAAATCTTCCCGACAAAACATCCTTCGAAGTCGAGATGAACGATCTCGATGGCGAGAGCACCAGTTTCGGCTGGACCCACCGCGCCATTAAATCCCACTCCGGCACGCTACTGGAATTTCAAGCCGTTGGTCACGACATCGGCGTACGTAAAGCCGCCGAATCCGCTGACCGTGCGAAGAGTGAATTTCTCGCCGTGGTCAGCCACGAGATTCGCACCCCCATCAACGCCGTCATCGGTTTCGCGAAACTCCTGCGCGAGAGCCAGCTCACCACGGATCGCGGGGAATACATTACCAATATCCACCAAAGCGGTGTCACTCTCGAAACTCTGATCGCCGATATTTTGGCCGTCTCTCGCCTTGAGGCCGGTCAAATCGAGGTCAAACAGTCCCCCTTCGGACTGCGAGAATGCATGCAGGAAGTGCAAACCCAATTCGCCATCACCGCCCGCGATACCGGCATTGATTTCAAACTCAAAGTCGATCCCAGCGTCCCTGTCATCGTCAACGGAGACCAAAACCGCCTGCGCCAAGTCCTGATGAACGTCGTGGGCAATGCCCTGAAATTCACCGAACGTGGTAATGTGATCGTGAGCGTCTCCTACGCTCGCGGAAAGGATGTTCCGGCTACCGATCTGAGCAAACTCCGCCTGTTTGTCTCGGTTTGCGACACTGGCATCGGCATCCCTGCCGACCGCGTGAAAGACCTGTTCAAACCCTTCAGTCAACTCGACGCGTCCAGTACACGCCGACGTGGCGGCACCGGTCTGGGGCTGGTAATTTCCAAACGGCTCTGTGAACTCATGGGCGGCGCCATTTCGGTCGAAAGCACCCCAGGCCAGGGCTCCACCTTCCGGTTCAGCTTCGCGCTCACCTATCAAAAAGGCGCCTCCCTGCCTCCTATGGTGGCTGCCCGCCGAAACCCGAACGCGGCCCCTCCACCGCCTAGCCCTGCCTGCCCGCTCGCTACGGATCTTCACCCCGTAACTAGAGCGTGTCCCACAAGCGCAAGAGGTTGGGAAAGAGGAGGTAGCGTAAAAATAAAGAGGCCGAAACCGGGAGGATTTCCTGGTTTCGGCACAAAAACGGCGTGTATAATTTGGTGTGAACAATACTATCGAGGCGGTCGCCCCGGAAGTTGCCCTGCAAACCTGGCTGCGTCCAGACCTGACTCCGGTCGGACCCAACAAAGATTACGCCGCGTTTCGCGATCAACTGGCGGGGCTCGACCAGTTGCTGGCCAACAGTCACTTGGAAACGATGGCCGTGGACTTTGCCCGGGAAAACTGGCGGGGCGACGACGTGGCCGGGTTGCCGCGACACCTGCAGTTCGCGCGCAAGGCGCGGCGGGTGCAGGTATTGCGCATGATGCGCGGGAAAATCAGCTTGCGTAAACTTTCCCTGAGCATCGCCTCCAGCGATCTGTTGGCCGACTTTTGCGGAGCGCGCCGGATCGACGGCATCACGGGGGTCTCCCCAAGAAAGCGTGCGGGAGCGTGCGGCCAAATGCTTCACCGCCGGGCAGGTGCGTAGGATGAGCCAAGTCATTATCGAGATGTGCGGTGAGGCGGACCGGGCGAGCGAACTGGGACTGGCTGCGGCGCAGCCGATGGATACGTGCCTGGGGGACTCGACCTGCCTGCAGGCCAATATCCATTTCCCGGTCGACTGGGTGCTCTTTCGCGACGTGAGCCGCACCCCCTTGCTCAAGGCTGGTGAAACTGATCCGTGCAGCGGGGTTGCGGGGTCGGATGCCGAACGAGTCGCCAGTCTTTGCCAAGCAGATGAATCGGTGGTGCATCGCGATGACCCACAGCCGACGGCGCCGTGATGAGAAGCGGGCCCGCAAGGGCGCTCCGCCAGATGAAACGCCTGCTGCGCACCATCGGCGAGCACGCCCACCGCGACCACCTAGCCGCCGACTACGCCCGGACCCGCTTCAGTGAGCGCCAGGCCACCCACCCGCATCATTGCGCGCATCGACGCCAGGCTCGAGCAACTGCCGACCGCGATCAAACAGGCCCACGAACGCATCATCGGCGCGCGACCAGTGCCCAACGCCGAGAAGATCCTCAGCGTCTACGAACCCGACGTGCAGACCGTGGTCCGGGGCAAGGCGTCCGGCGAGGTCGAGTTTGGCCACACCCTCATGATCAGTGAGAACGTGACGGGGTTGATCACCGATTGGCAGTTGTATCAGGGAATGGCTCCGGCCGAATGGCGTCAGTTCGACCTGAGCCTCGAGCGCCAGAATCAGTTCGACCTGAGCACCGACCGAGGCTTCTCGACCAAACGGCTGTGCGAACGCTTGGCCGAAGCCGACATTTATGACGCCACTTGCCCCCGCCATCCGCCGCAACTGCAACGGCGCATGCAGGAGCCGCAGTTCGTGGCGCTCCAACATCGCCGGTCTTCGACGGAAGCCCGCATCGCCATCATCAAGCAACGCCAAGGCAAGCGATTGAGTGCCAGAGGCTTCACGAATCGCTACCTGGCGGTAGCCTGGAGCATCCTCGGTCACAACCTGTGGCTCATCGCCCGACTGCTGGCCGACCAACCACCGCAGGCCCAAGCCGCCTAAAACCACCAAGCCTACTCCAACGATGAACAATAAACCGGCTGCCGGAGGTTCCCTCATGGAAACGATCCAGGCACTGACTGCTGCGACACTGCAATTTAGCCCTTAAATTGCATCTGCGCGCGCCTACATCCGCCATTGGTAGCCGGAAATCCGCTCAAACAATCGGCTTTCCTGCCCCCCTTCCAAAATCAGGGTAAATGGGACACGCTCTAGGTGATTGGCTCACGATTTTAGGGGTCTTCCCGTTTTAGTGTGGGTAAAGGCCCGTGAGAGTTTAAGCTGTAACAATGCAGTCGGAAACTGATTTGGGTGTGGATTGAGCGTAATTGCGAAGGGCTTTCAGGCTGAGCAGCAGGGGCGGTTGCCGCCTGCATTGCAGTTGGAGAAGGGCGATATGAGCTTGGCCCAGAGCTTTCGCCACCAATGGCGTTCGCGAGGCGGCACGGCGAGCTTGATCGTGAGGGTGCCTTGTGCCTGGCTGAGGACTCCGGCGGTCACGAACAGCCAGTAGCGCAGGCTCCCGAGGGTGACTGCCTCGAGCCAGCCTAGTGTGCGTTCGAACAAAACGATCAGGTTGTGCGTGAACACGGCCAGACTCAGCGCCGCTTCGGTCGCCCAAAACGCGGCGCAGGCCAAGTCGGGCCGAGCGTAGCCGTGGTCGAGTTCCTTGATCACGTTTTCGCAGGCGGCCCGTCCGTTGTAGTCGCGCCAGACGGCCAAGGGGGGCGAGCGCAACGCGAGGTTGGTCACCAGCACCTGATACAGGTAACCCGGGCAGTCGATGAGCAGCTTGGCCGCCGGCCCGGCTGGTTTTGTCCTGCACGCGGTGGCGGATGCCGATGAGGCGGGCCATTCGCCGTCGGGGGGCCCAGCTCGGCCACCTCGGTGCCGTCGATGTCTGTCGCCCGCCAGCGAGTTTCGCCACAGAGCTGGCTTTTCACCGGACGGGTCAGACGCGCGGCGACGATGAACTTCACCCGTAGTTCCTCCCAGAGTGCCAACAAGTCGGCCGGGCAAAAGCCGGCGTCGGCGCGCACCACGCGCAGGCGCACATGCTTGGGCAGGTTGCCCCACAGCTCCCGGAAGAAGCCGAGTGCATGGTTGGCGCAGGCGGTGTCGCCAGGTCGCAGCCAAAACCCCGCCACCATGCGCACTTCGCTCAAGATCGCCAACAGGAGATGCAGACACGGCTTGATGCCCACGCGGGTGTAGCCGACCTTGACGCCTTGTTGATGACCGTCCTCGTGTAGCAACCGGGTGGAATCCAGATCCAGTGCATAGCCTTCCGGGCGGCTCGGCAGGCGGTGCAGGCACCACTTGAAAAGGGGTTGGAAGCACGCGAGGTTGGCTCCTGCACTGGTGAAGCCCTGAAAGAACCGCGAGAGGGTCGACTGGCTCGCCACGCACTTGATGCCGAACAGGGGCGGCATCATCGGATCGCGCCGCCAATAGGCCACATGCGTGAGCTTCTTGGCCCCGCACAACAGCCCTTGCATGAAGCCGAGCGCCTTGCTCAGCGCGGTGCGCGCATTGTTCGAAGTCGGGGCCGGATGCGGCAGCGCTTTCTCCAGGGCCTCGCGCCAACCGCTTGACTGCAAAAACGACCAGAACGTCGCCGTGCCTGCGTGCGCGCTGAGTTTCTGGTCGGTAAACTCGATTTGGATAGACCGGCCCGCGCTCTCAAACTGGATTGCTTCGGTCACCGATTGGTGAGGCGCGTTCTCGCTCCTGCATTGGTTTCTTTTCCTTCAACTCCAATCACTTCACCATCGGTGATTCTTTTTCCACTGCATCGTTACGGCTAAGAGAAGAAGGCTTATGACCGTCGAAGCGCACTATGCGAGGTTACTGCAACTACCGCCCACGTGGGAGGTGACGAAGGTGGAGGAGAGCCTGCTTGAACAGCGGGTGACGGTGTGGTTGCGCTGGCCGGATGGGGTGCGGACGCGTTGTCCGGAGTGCGGGGAGGAAGCGCTGATTTACGACCGTCTGGAGGAGCGGAGGTGGCGGCATTTGAGCGTGATGCAATATCGCATGGAGCTGCGGTGCGCGACGCCGCGCTGCCGGTGCGAGAAGCACGGGGTGAAGACAGTGAGGGTGCCGTGGGCCGAGCCTGGCTCGCGTTTCACGCTGCACTTTGAGGCATTTGCGGTGGCGGTGATTGGCGCGTGCCGATCGTGGACGCAGGTCGCCGGTCTGCTGGGACAGCATGCAACGCATCATCAACGCGGCGGTGAAGCGTGGACTGGCCCGTCGCACGACCGAAGGCATCACGCGCGTGGGCCTCGATGAGAAGAGTTTTTTGCGGGGCAAAAGCTACGTGTCTTTGATGACCGATTGGGACGGGAAACGCGTGCTCGAAGTCGTGCCGGAGCGAAGCACCGAGGCCTGCGTAAAGCTTTGGGAGGCATTGCCTGAAGAGCAGCGCGCCAAGATCGTGGCGGCGGCGATGGACATGGGCGCACCCTTCATCATTGGCACGACCAAGGCCGTGCCGCACGCCGACATCGCGCATGACCGCTGTCATGTCTCCAAACCCCTCAATGAAGCGGTGGACAAGACCCGGCGGGAGGAGTCGGTGAAGCTGGCCGCCAAAGGCGACGACACCCTCAAGCGAACCCGCTTCCTGTGGCTGCATGGTCAAACCCCCGAGGACAAAAAAGAGCACTTCGCCGACCTGCTCGAGACCAACCTGCGCACCGCCCGGGCCTGGGCCTACAAGGAGCAAATGGTGGAGTTCTGGCACCAAGCCGACGCCGAGGCCGGCGAGGCCTTCTTCGAGCAGTGGTATCGCAGCATCATGCACAGCAAACTGCCGGCGGTCAAAAAGGTCGCCAAGTCACTCAAGGCTTACCTCAGCGGTCTGCTGACCTATTTCAAGCACCGCATCACCAACGCGCTCACCGAGGGCTTCAACTCCAAGATCCAAGCCCTCAAGGCCGACGCTCGCGGCTTCCGCCGCTTTGAAAACTACCGCACCAGAATCCTGTTTTCCTGCGGCAAACTCGACATGATGCCCGCCGTTCATGCACCCGCTACCCACAACAAAACGTGAAGTCACGATTTTAGGCACGGCGTAAGCGGCATCTAAATTGTGGGGGGGGGGGCGGCATCGGTGTGCTGGTTTTAGGGACTTCGGCCGGCTCTGATCTCGTTCCCCGATCTCAGGTGTTTTGCGCGTCGGCGAGAGCCTATGACTGTCGTTGTTGCTAAAGGCGTCGACCGAGTTTGATGGCGCGGAAACGATGGGGCAAGCCACGCGTGTGTATTGCGGGGGGCGATCGACTATCTCGCGGGCCGACTATCGGGAAGATTACCCGAACCCTTTGGTCATGTGTTAGGAAGGTTGGCGGCCGGTCTCATTGCCTTTGAATGACTGAGGGTGCCGGATGAAGTCGGATCGTTTCCCTGTCCTAGTTTTTCACCAGGGTCACTACGCATTCGAGGTGGCGGGTTTGGGGGAAGAGGTCGAAGGGTTAGACGGTGGTGAGAGTGTAACCGGCTGCTTTGAAATGCACGAGGTCGCGCATTTGGGTAGCGGGGTCGCAGCTGACGTAGACGACCGCTTTGGGGCCGAAGGCGAAGAGCTGGTTGAGGAAGACTGCGTCGCAGCCTTTGCGGGGGGGGCGATGATGATGACGGTGTCGGCTGCCGGGAAGGTGGCGGTGGTGATGCCGTTGGCGGCGGCGTTTTCGGTGGCGAAACGGACGGAGGATTCGCTGATCTCGATGCCTTGCACCTGATCAAAGGCGGCGGCGGTGAGGGCGAAGAGGCCGCTGCCGCAGTAGGCGTCGACGAGGTGGCGGGCGCCGCTGGCGGAGACTTGGGCGCGCACGTAGCCGGTGAAGACAGGCAGGATGAAGGGGTTATTTTGAAAGAAGTCCCGGGCGAGGAAGTGGAGTTTCAGGTCGCCGACGGTTTCGGTGACGATGGTATCGTACTCGGTGGTCACCTCGCCGGAAGCGTCGCGCAGTAGGAGGGTGGCGCCTTTTTTGTAGCCGTTTGCGGAGACCCGGCGGCGGACTTCATCGCGGACGGCGGTGAGGCGGTTGTTGATGGGGTCGGTCGCGATGAGGCATTGTGGGCACGTCGACGATATCGAAGCGGGTGCCTTGGCGGAGGAAACCGATGGGAAGCTCAGCAACGAGGGGTTGGTCGCGGGGTTCCTTGGGGAGTTGGAAGTGGGGGGTGATTTTGGAACGGTAGACGTATTGGGCGGGAGAGCCGATGACGGGATTTACCGAGTGGGTGAGGCCAGCCATGTGCTCCAGCAGGTCTTCGACTTGCTGGCGTTTCCAGACGAGTTGGGCGGCGTAGCTGAAGTGTTGGTACTGGCAGCCGCCGTAGCGACCGAAAAGCGGGCACGGTGGTTCGATGCGGTCGGGGGATGCGGTGAGGACCTCGACGAGGTCGGCTTCGGAGAAGTTCTTTTGGTTGCGGAAGATGCGGGCGCGGACGCGTTCGCCGGTCAGGCAGAACGGGACCATGACGACCCATCCGCCTTCGCTTTCCGGTGCCGGTGACGTGGCGGCAGCTGAAGGATCAATGGGTAGGGGGACGCGGCCGAGGCCGATACCGCGGTTGGTGAGGGTGGTGATGTCGACTTCGATCTTCGTGTGATAGGGAAACGGGAAGTCGCTCGTTGGTTTTTGTTTTTTTCGGCCCACGGACCACACAGAATACACGGAAATGCTAAATCCGAGTGTTTTCTTTTCGTGTCTTTTGGGGCGTTTCGTGGGCTTTATCAATCGATGGACCCTGAGATTATCACCAGTTTACAGAACCCGAGGGTGAAACAGCTCGTGAAACTGCGGGATCGGCGGCAGCGGGATGCGGCGGGTCAGTTTCTGGTGGAGGGGTTTCGGCAGATCCGGCGAGCTTTGGACAAGGGGTTTGCGTCGGTGGAGTTGTATTTTTCGCCGGAGTGGTTTCCGGGGGATCAGGGCAACGAGCCGGGTTTGATCGCGGAGGCGGAAGCGGCGGGGGCGAAAGTGTGGCAGTTGAACAAGACCGCGTTTGCCAAGGTGGCGTATCGGGAGCGGCCGGATGGGTTGCTGGCGGTGTTGCCGCAGTGGCGTCACGAGTTGGATGCGTTGGCGCTCTCCCCCACTCCGTTTTTATTGGTGGTGGAGGCAATCGAGAAGCCGGGGAATTTAGGCACGATCCTACGGAGTGCGGATGCGGCGGGGGTGGATGGGTTGATCGTGTGCGATCCGGTGACTGATTTGTTTAACCCGAATGTGGTGCGGGCATCGACGGGAGTGTTGTTTTCCGTGCCGGTCGTGATTGCGGAGAGTGGAGCGGTGCGGGCGTGGTTGAAGGACCAGGGCATCCGGGCGGTGGCGACGACGCCGGCGGCGACGGAGTTGCACACGGAGGCGGATTTGACCGGACCGTTGGCGATCGTGATGGGCAGCGAGCAATATGGGCTTCACGACGATTGGTTGCGTGAAGCCGATGGGCGGGTGCGCATCCCGATGGCGGGTCAGGCGGATTCGCTGAATGTGGCGATGGCGACGATCATCACCCTGTTTGAGGCGGTGCGTCAGCGGGGCACCCAGGGGGTGATGTTGACGCGTAGTGACCGCCCCTCGTTCAGGGTTTCGTGGCGTTGAGTTTGGAAATGAGGTGGGAGGTGCCGGCGGCCATGGTGACGCGAGGTTGGTAACCGAGGTCGTGTTTGGCGGCGGAGATGTTGAACCAATGGTCTTTGGCGAGTTCGGCGGCGACGAAGCGCGTCATGGGCGGCTCACCTTTCAGGGGAAACAGGTTCCAGAGCGTTTCACAGATGGTGCCAAGGCGGGTGGCGCTGGCCAGGGAGATGTGCCGCGTGAGCGGAGGCTCGCCGAGGGCGGTGAGCAGTTGGTTGATCCATTCCCACAGGTTCACCGGCTCATCGTTGGTGATAAAATAGGCGTGACCGGCAGCGGCGGGACTGGGTTGGTGCAACGCGAACTCGGCGGCCAGATGGGCGTCGGTGGCGTTTTGGATGTGCACCATGTCGACGAGGTTTTGGCCCGAGCCCACGATGCGCAGGCGGCCAAGTCGGGCGCGGGCGAGAATGCGAGGCACGAGATGGGGATCGCCGATGCCCCAGATGAGGTGGGGGCGCAGGGCAGTGGTGAGGAAATTGTCGCTGTTGGCGGCCAGGACCGCGCGTTCGGCGATGGCCTTGGTGAGCGGGTAAGGACTGGGGCAGTTGTGCGTCAGCGGGAGGGATTCGTCGGCGTTGGCGAGATTTCTGCCGTTGTAGACGACGCTGGGGGTGCTGGTGTGCACGAAGTGGCGCACGCCCCCCTGCCGGGCGGCGGCCAGCAAGGTTTCGGTGGAGGTGACGTTGTCGCGGTGGAAATCCTCGTAGGGGTCCCACACCCCGACGCGGGCAGCCACGTGGTAGACGGTTTCGACGCCGCGCACGGCGTCTGCGCAGACGCCGGTCTCATGGAGGGCGCCGACGACCACACGGACTCCAAGGTTGGAGAGTTCAGGACGCGGTTGGCGGGAGACTACAGTGACGGCGCGTCCGTCGGCCACGAGGCGTTCGACCAGATGGGACCCGAGGAAACCCGTGCCTCCGGTGACGAGTACGGGAGCGGTGGGCGTGATGGGCGGCGGCGTCATTTGGGTGGATCGATTTCGAGGCCCGTGCCGGCGGTCTCGGCCCAATCGGTGAGCGTAAGGCGGTGGATTTTGGCGTTGTGCCGCACGTCGACGGGGAAACCGGGGTGAAAATAGAACAACGTCACCCGGCTGGCGAACGGGTGATGGCGCGTGAGTTCGCGTAATTCACGGCCCAGGCTCCGGCATCGTTTGGAGGAGCGGAGGATGGTGGGATCGTGAGGTTCGATGGCGATGGCGGCGCGTTGGAACGGGCGCTCGCCCAGGCCGATGAGGGCGCTGCGGAGAACTTGGGGATGTTGGTTGAAGGCGGGTTCGACCTGTTCGGTAAAGAGCAGGCCATTGGCGATTTCCACCCGTTCGACCGCGCGGCCGCAGAACCACAGCCGCTGTTGGTCGTCGAGGTAACCGCAGTCCCCCATGCGATGCCAGGCTGGGGCCTTGGGATTGAAGTCGCTGGGATTTGGGATTTTCGATCGGGCGGTGGCTTCGGGGAGGTGGTCGGAGGTTTGGGTGGCGGTGGGACCGGAGATGATGATTTCTCCGATTTTTCCCGAGGGGAGTTCCTGAGCGTCCGTTAGGTGGGCGATGGCGTGGTCGGAAAGGGTGATGATTTTAACCTGATTGCCAGCGATGACCGGGCCGACGCAGGTCCCGGCCCCCTGTAGCGTCTGGGCCGCGGTGTCGGCGAGCACGGTGGTCGCGGAGATGGAGGCGACGGGCAGTGCTTCGGTGGCGCCGTAAGGACTGTGCAACTCGCCGTGGGGCAGCAAGGGTTGCATGAGTTGCCAGAGCTCGGGGGGGACGGGGGCGCCGGCGGACAGCACCCGTTTCATGGAATCGAGTGTGCGGTGTGTGGAGTGGCAGTGGCGGGCGATTTTGAGCCACAGCGTGGGCGAGCCAAAGGAGTTGGTAACCCGTTCCTGGGTGATCGCTTGGAGGATCTTGGCGGGATCGACGGCGGCGGGACGGCTGGGATCGATCTCCGGCACGATGGTGGTCATGCCGAGGGCGGGGTTGAACAAGGCGAAAATCGGCAGCATGGGCAGGTCGATCTCGCCCGGCTCGATGTGGTAGGTGGTGCGGATCAACTCGACCTGGGCATTGAACATGCCGTGTTGGTAGCAGACTCCCTTGGGGGCACCGGTGGAGCCGGAGGTAAAGAGGATGGCGGCGAGTTCGTCGGGTGCGCTGGTGACGACCTCGAGTTTGGCGGTGCCACGCTGGCGACAACGGGCAGTGGACCGACCGCTGGCAAGAATCCGGATCTCGACGGAGCGGAAGGCGCGGCGGAATATAAGGCTCAGAAACCGGGCGCGCGGGATACCCAGAAGTGCGCGTGGTTGGGTGCGTTTGATGCAGCGCAGGAATGCGTCGCGGCCCATGCCGGGATCGATGACGACAGGAACGGCGCCGTGGGAGAAGAGCGCGAAGACGCTGGCGATAAGAGGCAGGCCCTGGCTCACCATGACCAGAACGCGGTCGCCACGCTGCACGCCGTGCTCGCGGAGTACGGATTGCCAAGCGGCGGCTTCAGCCTCGAGCTCTGCAAACGACAGGCTCAGGTAGTCGATGTCGCCGTTGGGCTTACGCCCGCGAGGGATTTTCAGTGCAGCCGTAGTCGGCTGTGCCGTCGCCATGGCGGGAAGATGGCGGGCGATATTGGCGGAGGCGACGAGGGACGACGGCACGGCATGTCAAGGTCTCAAAACAAAGAAGTTTCGCAAACCTATCGGGGAGTTTAGTTTGTGATTAACGGGTCCTTTACGGGGGGGCGCCAGCAGGGTGAGATCAGGAAGGGTCGAGTCCTTGATTGAAGGCGGGAATTTCGCGCACGAGGCCAGCCTGCCAAGGGAGCATGAGTTCGTCGAGTTGATCCGGGCAACGCGCGATTTGGGCGAGTTGGGAGCGGTTGGCAATGAGAGTGGGTTCTAAATTGATCCTGGTGGCGATGAGATCGCGACCGGCTTTGAGTCGATCCTGGAAGGCGAGTTCGGTGGGGGTGAGGGACCGGTGTTCGTGATTGCGGCTGCGACGCGGCAGTTCGGCGGGATCCTGGGTGAAGCCGGCGCGTACGGCGGCGGTCAATGAGGCGATGAGCCGACTATGACGGCGGCCGAGGTTGATGCTGCCAAGGACGACGTCTTCGGCTTCGCCACGTTCAGCGGTTTCGGCCATCAGCAACAGCAGCCGGTTATTGCAGACCTTGAACGGCGGGGTATCGAGGCGCTCGGCGGTTTTTTCGCGCCAGTGCCAGACCGAGTGGAGGACGGCGAAACCGCGGCCGCGCAGGCGTTCGGATTTGTCGATGCGCCAGGCATTGATATCGTCGGAGGGGAAACCGACTTGGGCGGACTCGATTTGGCGGCGGCACTGTTGGTCGAGCCAGTCCATGCGGCCGAGTTTACGGAGTTTCTTGCTGAGCAAGTCACGGAGCTCGGGCAGGTGCCAGACGTCGAGGGAGGCGTAATCGAGGAGCTTTTGAGTTAGGGGGCGTTTGGACCAGTTGGCTTTTTGCGACTCCTTGGACATGATGAAGTCGAAGTGGTCCTCCATGAGCCCGGAGAGGCCGACGCGTTGGCGGTTGAGGAGCTGGGCGGCGAGCATGGTGTCGAACATGCTCTTGGTCTGAAAATTGTTGAGGTCGTGCAGCAGGCGCAGGTCGTAGTCGCTGCCGTGCATCAGGAGGTGCTTGTCGGCCAATTTGACGTAGAGTGGGTCGAAGTCCATCGGAGCGAGGGCGTCGACGAGAAAGACTTTACCATCCACGAGGAACTGCAGCAGGCAGATCTTGGTTTTGTAGCAGTTCATGTTGTCGGCCTCGGTATCGAGGGCGACTTCTTCGACCCGATCGAGGGCGTCGAGCAGAGGGGCGAGTTGACAGGGTTGGTCGAGCAGTTGGTAGGCAGGAGGCTCGGGCTTCACTTTAACACCGAGCAAACGACGAGCGGGACGCGGAAGAAAGCGTTTAATCATGCTTGGGGGTTCTCTCCGACCCAGCTGGCTAAAAAAGCGTCCATGAGAGCAGGTAAATCGCGGCTGTATCCTCCCTCGAGCACCGCCGCGGTGGGACAGTCACAGGTGTTTCAGGAGCCGAGAGTGGCGAAATGGGTTTTCCCAAGGTCATATGAGTGATCGGATCGCCGGAGTAGGCGTCAAAACCCGCCGAGACGAGCACAAGGTCGGGGTCAAAGGCAATCACGCGATCAAAGGAAGCACGTAAGGCATCCATATGGGTCCTCGGCCGGGGTGTGGGGAGGCAGGGGCCAATTGTGGCAATTGCTGATCGAGGTGAGCCCCGTGCCGGGGTAGCAAGGGGACTGGTGGACGGAGGCGAAGAGCAGGCCCGGTTGATCGGCGAAGATGGCTTGGGTACCGTTACCATGGTGGGCGTCGAAATCCCAGACCGCGACTCGCGCGAGGCCGTGGTGGTGCTGGGCGTGACGAGCGGCGATGGCGATATGATTGAGGTAGCAGAAGCCCATGGCTTGATCGGCCGTGGCGTGGTGGCCCGGGGGGCGGTTGAGTGCGATGGCGGGTCCGCGTCCGTGAAGAGCGGCGCGGGTCGCGCTGATGGCAGCGCCGGATGCGCGGTAGGCGTGGGTGGCAATACCGGGCCAGTACGGGGTATCGGCGTCGAAATCGATGGTGACCTGCAGGCGGAGAAGATGGGACTCGGTGTGGGCGAGACGGGCGTCGGCGGGCGTGGCGGGTTCCGGTTCATGCCAAGTCCAACGCGGGTGGGCCTGCGGCAAGTGCGGAACGGTGGTCAGAAGACTGGCTGGTTGTTCGGGCCGGCTGGTATGGCCGTACGTGGTGCAGTAAGGATCGTGGAAAAACAGCATGGGCCCGGTAAGGGTGGTACAGGTTTTATCGTCGGGTATCTTTGGGCACGAGAGGGCTTAGGCTCGTTAATTGAAGCGATGAAAAACAGGCTCGTTAATTGAAGCGATGAAAAACACTTACAACAAAGAGAAAGATTGGGTCGGCGAGTGGTAATGGCAGATTGGGGTGGTGATGAAAGTGGTTGTTTTATGTTCCGGGGGGATGGATTCCGTGGCGACGTTGTATATGGCGCGCGAGCACCATGAGGTGACCGCCGTGGTGAGCTTTGATTATGGGGCGAAGCACAATGCGCGGGAGATTCCGCTTGCTGCGGAGCACGCGAAGGCGTTGGGCGTGCAACATGAGATCATTGCCCTGCCGTTTGTGGACCGGTTGTTCGCGTCGGATTTATTGTGCTCGGGAGGAGCGATTCCCGAAGGGCATTATGAGGCCGAGACGATGAAACAGACGGTGATGCCGTTTCGACATGCCATCATGTTGAGCATCGCCTGCGGGTGGGCGGAGAGTGTGGGCGCGGAAGGACTGGTGATTGCGGCGCACGGAGGTGACCATGCGATCTATCCAGATTGCCGGGAAGGGTTTATGCAGGCGATGGCGGAGGCGATGCGGTTGGGTACCTATGCCGAAGTAACGCTCCTGCGGCCGTTTATTACGATGGATAAGGCGGGAATTGCCCGGGAAGGCGTGCGGTTGGGCGTGGATTTTGGGCGAACGTGGTCGTGTTATAAAGGTGGGGCGCGGCACTGCGGAAAGTGCGGTACGTGTGTGGAGCGCCAGGAAGCGTTTAATTTGGCGGGAGTGGAGGACCCCCAACCTCTTATGCCGGTTGAGGCGGAAGTATGGGCGACGGGTGAGAGCTGGCGGTGGCGGCAGCTCGGGTGCACGTGGGCGCTGGTGGGGTTGATTTGGGTGGTGCAACTGGTGATTTATCCGATGTTGGCGAAAGTGGCGTCGACGGGGTGGATTGCCTGGCATCGAGAATATATGCGGAGAATTGGTTGGGTGGTGGCACCTCTCATGTTGGGTGAGATTTCGGCGGGGGCGGTGTGGCTCTGGGTGGCACCGGAAGCCGGTTGGGCGTGGGTCGGGGCAGGATTGATCGCGGTGATTTGGGTGAGCACGGCCTTGGTGCAAGTCCCGCTGCATCGCCGACTCGGCGACGGTTTTGAGGCGAAGTTGGTCAGCCGACTTGTGACTTCAAATTGGGTGCGCACGGCTGCATGGACGTTACGAGGGGGGCTTTTGGTCGCATTGACGACGGGGCTGATCCCCTAGCGGGGAGGGGGTTGCGTCGATTTTTAAAACGGGCCATTGTCGCGGCTCAAGGAATACTCCAATGTCGTCCCACGTATGACTCCAGCCAAACGCTCCCCGTCGCCCGAAGAGTTACGCCAAGCCATCGCGCTCCGGCTTGGTTTGTTAGGTTGTCCCTCGGGGCCAGGGGATAGTCCCCGGGGGTGGACAGAGTTGGCGGACCCGATTTTTGCCCGGCACCGGGAGATAACGCGGCAGATGGTGGAGCGATACGCTCCGGTGGACGATCGGATCCAACATTTTCTGAGTCAATATCTGGCGGAAATCGGACCGGCCCCCACCCTGCCCTTGCGCACGTTGGTTCTGGACCAAGCGGGATTGGCGCGGGAGTTGTCTTTGCCGGATCGCGGTGATGTGGCGGAATCGCCGTTGTTGAAGAGCTACCGTTTACGCAACGGGGTGTTGCACAATCCGGCCAGTGATCGACGCACGACCAAGGGGGTGTTTCACATCGCGGAGGGTGGATTGGCGGTGCCCGATGACAAGAAGGCGGTCCCGAAGCAGGCGTATGCGAAATTGTTGGAGATTGCGTGGCAGCCACCGGAGGAGTTGACTCGCCTCCCCTATTCAGCGGACTGGCAGGAACCGGCGAACTGTTTCGTGTCCCTGTTGCTGCGGCCATTGGTGGTGCCGAAGGTGGCCGGATTTATCGAGGAGAAGCGAATGGAGACGCGGTTTTTTGCGCCCGGTTCGCTGGTGTCCAATTTGGATTTTGTGGAGTCGATTTTTGGCAATGGGGGGGATCCTTACCTACCGGATAATGATTCGGCGCTCGATATCAACGGATGGACGGGGCACACTGGTTGTGTGATTCTGGCGCCGCATTTGGTGAAGGTGCCGAAGGTTCTGCTGGAATTGCCCCACTGGGATCTGGCCACGCCGCGCCAACGGCGGGACGGCATGTGTTGGAAGGCGGAGGATGAGCTCTACAATGAAGGGTCGGCGTTTAAGATATGCGCCCGTGATGCGCGAGGCGTGGTGGTGACGTTGATCGCGGACAATTACTTCGGTTACTGTAAGAAGGAGGTCAAAACCCAGATCGGCTACGCGGCCAATCTTTACGGTCTGGCGGAAGAGGAGCACGCCGGCGGTGCGTTGGTTTATCCGGCTTATGATCTGGGGGAAGAGTTTGCGGGCAGCGTGCATGTGAAGTCGCGCGGACATTCCTTCGCAGAGGTGGTGGATCTTTATGGTGAGCTGATCGACGTGCATCCCGAGGGTTACGCGATTGATAAGGAGTATCAATCAATCTACTATGTGGCGGAGGATGTGCGGTTTGATTTGCCGACCCAGCAAGTGTGCTGGATGCAGGGTGACGTGGAGCGCTCCCTCCCCTTGCGAGTGGGCATCACGTATGTGCGACCGTCAGGATACAAGGTGCAGCTCGAGCAACCGCCCGGGCACTCCAGCTGGGTGTTGGTCGGCACGGTGGCGGAAGGCACGTTGTTTCACAAACCGTGCACGGTTTCCGGTGGGGGCAAGTCGGAGATCTCGAAGGCTATTTCGGACGCGACTTTGCCGGGTCCGGTTTTTGTGGCGGACTTTGAGCGCGATATGCGTCGGGTGCAGGAGCTGTTTGATCATCCATACGAGGAGCGGTTCAAGGACCGGGACAAACGGGGCACCGACAAGCGCCCGATTCTGAGTCCGGAGCGGTCCCTGGGTTCGGTCATCAAACTGCTGACGCCATCTTCTGAATACACGGAAGTTTTCAACGATTGGTTGGGCGTAATCCCGCAGTATCTGAAGGAAATCGTTTTCGTGGTGAAGCGGCACTATCGCTCGGGCTGGGGCGATGACTGGCGGAGTCATTTTTCGGTCGACATCATCAACGGCACACCGGGCAACGAGTTGAAGTGTGACAACCGCAAGTTGACCGCGAGCTACCTGCGGGTCGGGTTCCGGGATGACGGGTCCTGGCGGGTGTTTGGCCTGCGGGAAGACTTCCATCCGGCCGCCAAGGTACAAATGGAGGATGACATCACGGCTTCGGTGGTAGTCCCCTCAAGTGTCCTGGAGGGATTGCCCCCCGGCGCGGATCGGCCATCGCAGAAGTTTGTGGAGAACTGTGAGACTCGGTTGTTTCAACGACCGGACGACGCGATCCACCGTGGTTACGACAAGCAGACGGAAAAGGACCTGTCGAATCCGGGTACCTTTATTTCAAATTTCGCGCCGTTAAGCCGCCAAGATGCCAAGGAATTGGTGGAGGATGCGATTAATTTTCAGGCGTGGACGAATCCGGTGAAAGCCTTGATCAACCAGGCCGCTTCGGCGCCTGACGGCATCTCTTACTTCGTGTCGCCGGCGCATCCGCGCATCGTGGATGGCAAGCCCACGAAGAACCCCCGCTACTTGCAGATGCGTCCGGATCTCGAAGACCCGCGAGCGGTGCATTTGGCGCACATGGCGGCACGGTTGCATCGCCGCATCCAGGCAGATGCGCCAGTACACACGCCCGTCGATGCGGTGGTGGCGGGGCGTCGTAACAATCCACCGGATACGAAGGCCGGAATCCGGGCGCTGGCAGTTTTTAACCCGATTCATTATTTCGAGCTACCGGAGCTGTTTTTGGAGTTTATCAGTTCGATGACGGGCAAGTCGCCGTCGACGACGGGAGCGGGATCCGAGGGGGCGTTGACGAAGGGTCCCTTCAATTGTTTGCCTACGGTTTATGATTTGAACGCAGCTCTGGTTTCGCTGTTGCTGACGGGGCATCCGACCTTTGTCTCGGCGGCCGGCTATGTGGGGCCAAAGATGCGGGTCAATCACGACGTGAGTCTACTAATTCCGGAAGTCTGGTGTCGGATGCCGATTCATGAACGCGAACCGGAATACCTGATTGCGAACGGATATCTCGAGAAGTGTGAAGACATGGAGCACGCCGGTGAGAAAGTGCAGGCGAGTCGACTGGGATACCAAATCACCGCCAAGTTTGCGCGCACGTTCTTCGGGCGAGTGTTCAACCATCCACATGTCGTTTTCACGGATGATATGCTGAAGCCGGAGTTGCAGGACATGGATATGTTTGCGGAGGGCATGGCGAATATTTGCGTGACGCATCAACGCGTCGCACAGGCTTACTTTGACGACGGCACGATTTCTGAGGCTTGTCCGCCGTTGCAGGCGCTATTGCATATCATGGCCAAAGGGGACTGGGATGGTCTTGGTTTGGAGGCCCCGGAAGTGCGGGCGATGTTTAATCGGGAGGCGGTGCTGGCCAGTGATTGGTATCGAGAGCGCCTCGCCGCCAAGCAGGGGTGGGATACCGCCCTGTGGACTCGGCATATTGAATCGTTGAAGCTCACGATCGCCAATTCGGCGAATACCGACGTGGTGGAACGCATGGGTTTGACCGCGCGTTTGAGCCAAGCGCAAGTGAAGCTGGCGCAAGTCGAGAGCGAGGGTTATCTGACGTCACTGGTTGGGACTCTCGGTCGCCAACCTGTGTAGGAGCTTTGTTGATCCGAGGGCGGTGATTCCGTCAAAAATTCAATCACGTCTGCTCCGATCGGGGCGGACGTGATGGGTGACGGGTCCAGACGCACCCTAGTCTTCTTGTTCGCGTTTTTGTTTGGCCTGATCGACGAAGATGCGGATATCGGCGTCACGGCGGCCCAGGATCTGGGTGGCGCGCTTCAGGGCGTCGCGGGTTGAAAGCGTCGGGTTGGAGGGAACTTGACGGAAGAAGTTTTCTTCCCCGAGTTTCTCGATAAATCCGGAATTGCGCAGGACTCGAGTGACCTCACGCCCGGCGCCGGAGACGATGAGGTGGCGTTTAGATTTGTGGAGGAAGTTGTGGAGGTCCTCGATGGCGGCGGCGGCGGTGGCGTCGAGGTTTCGGGCGTTTTTTAGGCGCAAAATGATAATCCTGAGGCTTGGATCGAGGATGACTTCGCTGATCTGTTGGGAGAAGATTTCAGTGGAGCCGAAGAACAGGTCACCCTCGACGTGAAGGATGGAGATGCTTGGGACGTTGCGACGCTCGAGGGTCTGCAGTTCGGCGAGTTGGCCGGAGGAGTTGAAGTTGTATTCCACGAGTTCCGGGGTGCCGGCTTTCTTGAGGAACAGCATGATGGAGGTGAAGGCGCCGAGGTAGATGGCGGCGGCGATGGTGAGCAGGAGGGCGGCGAGGGCGGTGACTAGGAAAACGATGGTGTCGGAGCGCGTGGTGCGCAGAGCGAGGAGCAGGTTGCGGCGATTGACGAGCGCGCAGGCGATCCCCATGATGAGAATGGCGAGGGCGCTTCTGGGGATAAAGTGAATCAGCGGGCCGACGCAAAATAGCAGCACGAGCACGATGAGACCGGAAATGACGTTGGCCAGAGGGGAACGAGCGCCGGACAAGTCGCTGACGGTGGAGCGCATGAGTGAACCGGAAGCGTTCATGCCACCGCAAGCGGCGGTGGCGATATTGGCCATGCCCATGGCATACATCTCTTGGTTGACGGAGAAGCGTTGGCCGGCGCGCGAGGCGAGAGTTTTTCCGATCGAACTTCCCTCCAGAATGGAGACGAACGCCAGCACGAGAGCTGGGGCCGCGAGATTTCCGACAAGTTGAAAATCGAATATACCGGGGAAGAAACGGAGGTTGGTGAGGGTGAAGGTCTGCAGGTAGGCGATTTCCCAGCCGAGGTGGTTGAATCCAAGACCAAGCAAGGCACTGAGGACGAGGATGACAGCAATGTTGGGCAGTTTGGGAGCCCAGCGCACGAGTGCGATATTGAGCATCAGGGTGGCTCCGGCCATGATCAATTCGGGCCAGTGGGTGTGGGGCACGGCGCGAATGGTGGAGGTCAGGATACCTAGAAACGTGGAGTCGCCGTCGAGACGGAAGCCGAGTACATTTTGGATTTGATTTACAAAAATGAGGGCGGCCGCCGCGATGATGTATCCCGTGATGACAGAGTGAGAGATGTAGTTGATGAGCAACGACGCGCGGACCAAAGCGCCCAGCACGAGGAAGAATCCGACCATCAGACCAAGGATGGGCAACGCGAGCACGCGTTGATCGGGAGGAAGTCCCGATGCGACCAATCCGGTCAGGAGCAGGATAGCGGTGGCGTTGGTGGGACCAAGTGCGACGAAGCGGGTGCCGCTGAAGAAAGGACCAACAGCGGCTCCCACCGCGCTGCTGACCAATCCGGCGAGCGCGGGCACGCCGGCAATGAGCGAATAGGCGATACTTTGAGGAAAGGCGAGGAGCGCGACATTGAGGCCGGCGCAAGCGTCGGCAAACAGAGTGGAGCGCGGAGGTTTACGGAACAACCTTCGGCCGGGAAACCAGTCCACGCGCATGGAGTTGAACAAACCTCGTCCCCAATAACGCATGATGCGACCCCAGTGGCGGCAGTACTTCGGGGCCTTCTCCGCCGTCGGAGGGGCTAAATCCAGCGTTGTATTGGGGTTACTCACTTCTTGGTCATGACGCTGATGGCAAAGTCCAGGGCACGTCAATCGGTGGGCGGCGGTAATTCGGATTACCTCGGGGTGAGGGCAAGTCGCCGTTGATCTTCGAACGGGGAAATGGAGCCATGCGCAAGGGGGATCGGCCCCGGAATCGATGGCCTGACATGGACTCGGGACCTGAAGCCCATGTTCCAGATAACCAATCGCGCTTACGTTTCCGGGTGACTTGAGGCGAGGACTCGGTTGAAGATTTCCGGATGAGCGAAACCCCACTCTCCCCCCCTGCTTGGACGGAGCCCGATATCGGGCAGATTGCCATCACGGTGAGTAACGTGGCCGAGGCGAAGTTGTTCTACCGCGACGTGATGGGGCCGAAGTTTCTTTTTGATGCTGGACCGAATCTGACGTTTTTGCAGGCGGGTGCGGTGCGGATCATGTTGAGCACGTCACAGGGTCACGGGGAGCCGGGTAAAAACTCGACCCTGTACTTCAGGGTCACCGATATCGTGCGGGTCCATGCCACAATCGTGGCACGCGGAGCGACTGATGAACGGGCGGCCCCGATGCCGGATCACGACTTGTGGATGGGGTTCGTGCGGGATCCCGATGGAAACCTGGCGGGATTAATGGAGGAAGTGCGTCCTCCGGTGCGCCGATGAAAAGTATCTTCGCGGTCATTTTTGTCATCGGTCTGTTGGGCAGTGGGTTGTGGTGGTTTGCCGGCAAACGCCATGAGGAAATAGCGGCGCAGCGGGTTGCCGCGGAGCAGGCGGCGATGGAGGCGGACCGTGCGGCGAAGCTTGAGTTGTACGGCGAAGCGGCCCTCGCGAAGGAGATTGTATGGTCGTCTTCCGGTCTGGGGATGTTGACGCTGGAAGACGGCACGGGGTCCCGTCCGTATCCAGGGGCGTATGTGAAATTTAAATACGCCGTGAAATTGAAGGATGGAACGAGTGTGGATCACACCGGCAAGCCGACCGAGGCTCGCATTGGTCAAATGATACCCGGAGTGTCGTCTGGACTGCAGCAGATGAATGCAGGGGCAGGCGGGCGATTCTCTTCATTCCGCCAAAACTGGGCTATGGAGGTTCGGCTTACGGTAGCATTCCGCCCAATGCAGGATTGATTATTGAAGTCGAGTTGCTGCCGCACTAGAGCGTGTCTCACAAGCGCAAGAGGGTGGCGAATAGGAGGTAGCGTAGAAATAAAGAGGCCGAAACCGGGAGGATTTCCTGGTTTCGGCACAAAAACGGCGTGTATAATTTGGTGTGCACAATACTACCGAAGCCGTCGCCCCGGAAGTTGCCCTGCAAACTTGGCTGCGTCCAGACCTGACTCCGGTCGGACCCAACAAAGATTACGCCGCGTTGCGCGATCAACTGGCGAGGCTCGACCAGTTGCTGGCCAACAGTCACTTGGAAGCGATGGCCGTGGACTTTGCCCGGGAAAACTGGCGGGGCGACGACGTGGCCGGGTTGCCGCGACACCTGCAGTTCGCGCGCAAGGCGCTGCGGGTGCAGGTATTGCGCATGATGCGCGGAAACATCAGCTTGCGTAAACTTTCCCTGAGCATCGCCTCCAGCGATCTGTTGGCCGACTTTTGCGGAGCGCGCCGGATCGACGGCATCAAGGGGGTCTCCCAAAGAAAGCGTGCGGGAGCGTGCGTCCAAATGCTTCACCGCCGGGCAGGTGCGCAGGATGAGCCAAGTCTTTATCGAGATGTGCGGTGAGGCGGACCTGGCGAGCGAACTGGGACTGACTGCGGCGCAGCCGATGGATACGTGCCTGGTGGACTCGACCTGCCTGCAGGCCAACATCCATTTCCCGGTCGACTGGGTGCTCTTTCGCGACGTGAGCCGCACCCCCTTGCTCAAGGCGGTGAAACTGCTCCGTGCAGCGGGGTTTGCGGGGTCGGATGCCGAACGAGCCGCCAGTCTTTGCCAAGCAGATGAATCGGTGGTGCATCGCGATGATCTACAGCCGACGGCGCCGCGATGCGAAGCGGGCCCGCAAGGGCGTGCTCCGCCAGATGAAACGCCTGCTGCGCACCATCGGCGAGCACGCCCGCCGCCACCGCGACCACCTCGCCGCCGACTACGCCCGGACCCGCTTCAGTGAGCGCCAGGCCACCCGCATCATTGCGCGCATCGACGCCAGGCTCGAGCAACTGCCGGCCGCGATCAAACAGGCCCACGAACGCATCATCGGCGCGCGACCAGTGCCCAACGCCGAGAAGCTCCTCAGCGTCTACGAACCCGACGTGCAGACCGTGGTCCGGGGCAAGGCGTCCGGCAAGGTCGAGTTTGGCAACACCCTCATGATCAGTGAGAACGTGACGGGGTTGATCACCGATTGGCAGTTGTATCAGGGAATGGCTCCGGCCGAATGGCATCAGTTCGACCTGAGCACCCCGATCAAAGCGGCGAGCACCGACCAAGGCTTCTCGACCAAACGGCTGTGCGAACGCTTGGCCGAAGCCGACATTTATGACGCTACTTGCCCCCGCGATCCGCAGCTGCTGCAACGGCGCATGCAGGAGCCGCAGTTCGTGGCGCTCCAACATCGCCGGGCTTCGACGGAAGCCCGCATCGCCATCATCAAGCAACGCCAAGGCAAGCGATTGAGAGCCAGAGGCTTCACGAATCGCTACCTGGCGGTAGCCTGGAGCATCCTCGGTCACAACCTGTGGCTCATCGCCCGACTGCGGGTCGACCAACCACCGCAGGCCCAAGCCGCGTAAAACCACCAAGCCTACTCCAACGATGAACAATAAACCGGCTGCCGGAGGTTCCCTCATGGAAACGATCCAGGCACTGACTGCTGCGACACCACCTTTTGCTATCTCATTGCATTTGCGCGTGCCTACATCCGCCATTGGTAGTAGGAAATCCGCTCAAAAAATCGGCTTTCCTGCCCCCCCTTCCAAAATCAGGGTAAATGGGACACGCTCGAACTAGGGCTGCCGCCGAAGGAGCAAGAGTTCTCCCCGGCGAAGCAAGAGCGACCGAGTGGGGAGGGCGGGGATGGGTTGAAAGTCGGAGAGGGTAAGATTGAGCGAATCGTAATTGAGGGCGGTGGATGGCCCGCGCCCTCGATGCTGATCGGGCTGAAAATTACTTTGGAGGGAAGCGCGCCGTAGAAGCGGTTGTCGGTTTCGGCCCATGGGTCGAATGTTTCCAGCCACTCGACATCCAAGGTGACGGTGCGAGCGCTGAGTCCTGCCAATTGAAGGGGGGAGGGGTTTCGCGATGATCGTCTAAATTATTGGTAGGTAGTCCTATAGTAAGCCGCCTATCAGTCTAGATGTCGCCTTGGCGGGCAATCGAAGGCAGTTTCAGTTTAGCCTTATCGATCCCGGGGCAGGCGCATTGTCCGGCGGATCCACAGCTGGATTGATGACGGTTTTGGCGCCAGCGGAGGAACAGGTATACCATGGCGGCCAAGACGACCAAAGGTGCGGCGATCGTTTGGATATCAGTCGACATGAAGGAAGATTAAAAACCGAGCGCGGTGCCGGATTGATAGATGACGAGGCAAAGCAACCAAGCGAAGCCGGTTTGATAGCCGATTTGAAAGAGAGGCCAACGCCAAGAATTGGTCTCACGCCGCACCACGGCGACGGTGCTGATGCACTGCATGGCGAAAACGTAGAAGACCATCAATGTAAGGCAAACGAGCGGCGTAAATAGGGGGCGACCATCCGGCCAGGTAGCGCTTCGCAAAGCCTGCAGCAGTGGAGCGGTGTTTTCCTCATCCTCCTCCACGTTGAAAACGACACTGGTGGCGCTGACGAAGACTTCACGCGCGGCGAACGAACTGATCAACCCGATACCAATCTCCCAATTGAAGCCCAAGGGCTTGATGATGGGCTCGATGGCGTGACCCGCTTGCCCGGCAAAACTTTGGGCGACTTGCTCGGCGGGCGTGGCGCTTTCGCCGGCGTTTGGGTAGGCGGTCAATGCCCAGAGCACGATGGAAATCGCGAGGACGATCGTGCCGGCGCGTTTGAGAAACAAGCTGCCGCGTTCGATCATTTGCATGAATACGTCCTTGATTCGCGGCATGCGATAAGGCGGCAACTCCATGATCATGGGGGGGGGCTCACCTCGCAGGAGGGTGCGTTTAAACAACCAAGCGAAGCCGAACGCGCCGCAAGTCCCCAAGCCATACATGAGCAACATCAGACCGACTTTGGTGAAAATCGGCACTTCGCCAGAGGGCACCAACGCGGCAATCATGAGGAGGTAGACTGGCAACCGGGCGGAACAACTCATGAAGGGAGCGACCAAAATGGTTACCAGCCGATCTTTCGGATCCTCAATGGTGCGAGTGGCCATGATGCCAGGGATGGCGCAAGCATAGGAGCTGAGCAGAGGAATGAATGATTTGCCGTTCAAACCCACGCGATTCATGAGGCGATCCATGATAAATGCGGCGCGGGCCATATAACCGGTGCTTTCCAGGAGCCCGATAAAGAAGAACAGAATTAGAATCTGAGGCAGAAAAATGACTACCCCCCCCACCCCTGCGATAGCGCCGTCTGTGATGAGATCACGCAACTCGCCCGCCGCCATTTGGGATTTGACCCAATCTGCGAGGGCACTCACGCTGCTTTCGATCAAACCCATGGGCAGTTCCGCGAGCGTGAAAATACTCAAAAACAGGGCGCTCATTATCGCGCCCAATACGGTCCAACCCCAAACTTCGTGTGTCACGATACCGTCGATACGGTCTAACCTGCTTTGTCGCATGCCATGGGTTTCCTGCTGTAACACGGTATTGGCGGTTAGGATGCCGATAGCGTCGTAACGGGCGGCGACCAACGAGCCGGACCAGTCGGTGCCGTCGGCGTTCCAGCGTTTTTCCCATTGATCCAAGATAACCGAGGTGCGATCGCTGAGAGGTTGTGAGCCGGCGACTCGAACCGGATTTTGATCGGTGAGAAGCAACAGGGCTTCGGCCCGGGCGATCAGGGGCGGTTTACCGTCGTTGTTTTGCAGAGAAGCCTGTAGTTCTGCGACGGAAGCCGAAATGGCGGCTGGCACATCCCAACGGTGTTTGGGTAAAGGAAGGTCGACTCGACTCATCGTGAGTTTGAGTTCGATGAGACCGACGCCCTTGGATGCCTGGGCGGCAATGACCGGGATGCCCAAGTCTTTTTCAAGACGATCGATACGGATTTGTAATCCAGCAGCGGTCGCGAGATCCATCATGTTGACCACCAAGATCACAGGCCGTCCCAAGTCGAAGATCTGGTTAACGAGATAGAGATTTCGTTCGAGATTGGAGGCGTCGATAATGCAGACGATGCGGTCTGGCATTTGAGTATCGTCACGGCTGCCGAGCAGCACGTCTCGCGTGACCGCTTCATCGGGTGAACGAGCGGCAAGAGAGTAGGTGCCGGGCAGATCGATGAGCGTCATCGGCTGACCGTGCTGGGAATAGGCCGTACCGATCTTACGTTCGACGGTGACACCAGGGTAGTTGCCTACCTTTTGTTTCAAGCCGGTTAGACCATTAAAGAGGGTCGACTTTCCGCAGTTGGGATTACCCACCAACGCATAAACTGGAGCGCGAGTGGGTGTTTTCAGATGAACCGGCAGGTTCATGCGGCGGATTCGGGCTCCACGATCACGTGATCGGCTTCTGATTTGCGCAATGTGAGATTGTAGCCACGAACTTTGATTTCTATCGGGTCCCCCATGGGGGCTGTTCGCACGAGGGTTAGTCGTGTCCCTGGTAGCATTCCCATTTCTCGCAGGCGAAGGAAGGCGGTTCCGGATTTTGGGTATTCACGTAAGACGGCAGAGGAACCGACGGAGAGTTTAGACAACGGAACGGTGTCAGACATGGCGTGTATGGGACCGAGACGGGTGAATCACGAACCCGTATTGCGAATAGCCTGCTGACGATTGTGCCGAGGGGTCCACCATGATTTGACTGGCGGCAGCATGACTCAGGGCGATGCGGGTGTCTTTGATTTGGCAGATGATGGTAGACCGACCTGAAATTTTGGTGACTTGGGTGGATTCGCCGAAGCCAAGTTCTCTCACGTGTTGGCGGAAAGTGCCCTCGCCTCGTAATTCACACACTAATCCACTGGTTCCAACCGGGAAGTTGGCAGAAGCGGTAGGAGCGACTGTTGTGGCTGGGTGGACATCAGAGAAAGGCTAGAGCTTACTGAGACTCAGTTTCATTGTCAATGAGCAGTGGTGGGATTTCGGGTAAAAAAAAACGCACCCGCCGAAGCAGGTGCGCTATAAATCCTAATTTACTATTCTATCGAGTGATCAACTGGACGGGCTGACCGTGATCACGCCATCGCCAACGGGAATGATTACATCAGACCCAGTGGCTTGGCTGAGGGCCGTATCGAAGTTCGCGATTTGGCCAGAAGTCAGGCCGGTCGTAAATCCAGCGGCGGCGAGCACAGCATTGATATCGAAGTTGTTGCTGGTCCCGATACGGTCGATGAGGGTTCCGATTGGAGTGGTGACTTTAACTACGGTCACCACTTCGCTTTGGTCGTTAAACGTGACCGCAAACTGACCGAAGCTGAGGTTGAGGGTGAAGTTTGTGAAGATCGGTTGTTCGATGGGATCAACTGGATCAACCGTGTCAGCGGCGCCTTCATCGGAAGCTACAATGGCGCCGGTTACGCTTTCACCAGATGTCGTAGCGTCTTCCACGGCACCCGTGGTAGAACCTTGAGCTAAGGCTTGGGCCATGTCGCCGGCAGAAGCTGAACCCGTGGCAGTAGCCGCCGTGACCGCACCGGAGGAGGAGCCGGTTGAAGAGGCTTGAGCGACAGCGGTTACGCTTTGACCGGTGTTGGCGGCGGCAGTAACGGCGCCGGAAGAGGATCCTGAGGACGATGCTTGGGCAACGACGGCGATCGAAGCAGCGTTACCGGTTGAGGCAGCAGCGGTGACGGCACCGGAGGAGGAACCGGATGAGGAAGCTTGGGCGACCACGGCTACGGCGCTGGAGGCGACTGGGTTGGTCGAAGTGGCGGCGGCAGTGACGGCACCCGTTGACGACCCGCTGGAGGCGGCAGTTGCGGCCGCAGCAATACTAGTAGGGGTGGCGTTGGGGGCGGCAGCAGCCGCAGTGACGGCACCTTTGGATGAACCAGAGGCGGCGGCTCCGGCTGCAGCGGCGATACTAGCGGCAGTGGCGTTAGGGGCAGCAGCAGCAGTCTTAACCACTGCGTCAGAAATAGCGCTGGAGAGTTGGGTAACTACGGCGGTCGGGTCCTCTCCGGCGGCGGCGGTGGCTTCGGACGCGACTTCAATCGCCGCGGCGGTGGCGGCTTCAATGACCGCAACGTCTCCGCCTGCTTCGGTGGCCATATCATCAACAATCGATTGGACTGCGCTTTGAATTGAGGCGGCGTCAGTCGAGCTGATGTTGGCCGAGGCCAATGCTTGGGCGATGGCTTGTTTAGCTCCTGCTCCACCTGCCCGAATTGCGGCTCGTTGTGCAGCGGTGAGATTAATGGTCGGAACTTGAGCGAAAGCGACGGAACTGATCAGGGCGGTGATCAATAGTGCTTTGGCTAGGAGACTGAGTAGCTTCATCGGGTACTAGGGTAGTAAGGATTGGGTGTTAGGATTAAAAATTCGAAGGACTGTTCTACGATGACGGATGAACGGCAATAGAAATTATCAATGAGCCTCGTGCAAACCAAGTATACGAAAGCAAGGCATTTAGTTGTTCTTTGGGAGCAGAAGGACGGCTTTCAAGAGCTTTAAAGACTGTTCTTAAGGTTAGTGACGTCGCCGTTTGATCCCCAGTTGCGCGACTGAAAATCGCACGACGCTCTCAAGGCGTTCCACTTCGGCTGGGTCCAGCTTGCTTTCTTTGGCTTCCTTAAGAGCGAGTTGGGCTCGTTGCATCGTTTTTTCGACAGCGCCCTCATCGATGGCGTGTTCTGCAAGGATAGAAACTTTGTCGCCTTGAATTTGGACGAAGCCGTCGCCGATAACGAGAACCTCGACGGAATTACCCTTGGTCACGCGGAGTTCGCCGTCCGCAACTTGGGAGAGAAGCGGCAGGTGACCGGGCAGTACGCCGATCTCCCCTTCGATGGTGGGAATGACCACGTTGTCGATGGTATCGGAGTAGACCCGGGCTTCGGGAGTGACGATTTCTAGGGTGAGAGCCATGTGTTTGGCGGGGGAGGATTATTTCTTGCCGGCGGCCTCGCGGACCTCTTCGATCGACCCCTTCATATAGAAGTCGCCTTCGGGCACATCATCGAGTTCTCCGTCGAGTATCATCTTGAAGCCACGCACGGTGTCCTTGATGGACACGTATTTTCCGGGAGCGCCGGTGAATACTTCCGCAACCGCGAACGGTTGAGAGAGGAAGCGTTGGATCTTGCGGGCACGGTAGACCATGAGTTTGTCCTCGGGCGATAGTTCATCCAGGCCAAGAATAGCGATGATGTCCTGAAGGTCCTTGTAGCGCTGCAGCACGCGCTGCAATTCCCGAGCAACCCGATAGTGGTCTTCGCCGACCACGGAGGGCTCGAGGGCTTTGGAGCCCGACGCGAGAGGATCGACCGCTGGGTAAAGACCCAGTTCGGCAATCGAACGTTCGAGCACGATGGTGGAGTCCAAGTGAGCGAAAGTGTTGGCCGGAGCCGGGTCGGTCAAATCGTCGGCCGGCACATAAACCGCCTGTACCGAGGTGATGGATCCCTTTTGGGTGGAAGTGATGCGCTCTTGGAGGAGACCCATTTCGTTGGAAAGGGTCGGTTGGTAACCCACGGCGGAAGGTGAGCGGCCGAGCAGGGCCGATACTTCAGAACCGGCTTGGGAGAAGCGGAAGATGTTATCGATGAAGAGCAACACGTCCTGGTTCTTCTCGTCGCGGAAGTATTCCGTCATCGCGAGGGCCGAGAGGGCGACCCGCATACGAGCACCGGGTGGTTCGTTCATCTGACCGTAAACGAGCGCGACCTTGGACTTGGAGAGGTCCTTTTGGTCAATAACGCCGGCGTCGGACATTTCGTAGTAGAGGTCATTACCTTCGCGGGAACGTTCACCAACACCGGCGAATACGGAGTAACCGCCGTGTGCCTTGGCTATGTTGTTGATGAGTTCGAGAATGACGACGGTCTTGCCGACGCCGGCACCTCCGAAGGCACCGGCCTTGCCGCCTTTGATGAAGGGGCAAATGAGGTCGATCACCTTGATGCCGGTCTCGAGGATCTCTGCATTGGTGTCCTGCTCGGCGAGCGGAGGAGGCAGACGGTGAATGGGGTAGCGCTTCTCGTGCGGGACGTCGCCGCGCCCGTCCACAGGAGTGCCGGTAACGTCGAAGATGCGACCGAGGACGCCATTGCCGACCGGCACGGAGATCGGGGCTCCCGTATCTGTAACGGACATACCGCGCTTGAGGCCCTCGGTGGACGACATGGCGATGGAGCGGGCGACGCCGCCACCGAGGTGCTGCTGGATCTCCAGAGTGAGCAGTTCGGATTTGCCGTCGACGGCGAATTCAACCGTAAGGGCTTGGTAGATGGGAGGTATGCAGTTATCAGCGAACTGCACATCGACGACGGGGCCGATAACTTGTACGATTTTTCCGATAGTCATTTCTTCAAGAAGCGAGGCGCGGTTTGGTTGAAAGGGGATCAGGCCGCGGTGAACTGAGCGGCGGCAATTTCGAGAATTTCCTGAGTAATGGCGGCCTGACGGGCCTTGTTGTATTCGAGCGTGAGGTCGTCGAGTAGGTTGGATGCGTTGTCCTTCGCGGTCTTCATGGCGACCATGCGAGCGCTGTGTTCGGAGGCCTTGGTGGAGCGCGCGAGTTGGTAGAGGTAGCGATTTACGTAGAAGGGCAACAGGGCTTCCAGTACCGTCTGAGCGTCTGGCTCGAAGATCATGAGACGATCGTCGGCAAATTCTTTAGCACGGTCTTCGCTGTGGTCGTCCGAAAGGGTTTCCACAAACTCACGTAGATTCTCCAGAGGGAGGATCGGACGATGAATTGGTTCTTGGATAAGCGTGTTCTTAAAGCGCGGATAGATGACTTCGATGGTGTCGATTTCTCCCTTCAGGAAGAGGTCGATCATGTAGTCGCCAATCACCTTGATTTCGTGGAACGGAACTTTGTCGTGGATACCGAAATCGGCGACGACGTTACGTTTGGTGCGAGCGAGGAATTGAGCGCCTTTACGACCGGATACCACGTATTTCGCTGGACCTGTGATATCGCCAACCATTTTGAAGAGATTGGCGTTGAGGGGACCGCAGAGACCCTTGTCGGTGGTCACGAGCAAGATGCCGCGGTTTTTCACCTCTCTGGGTTGGAGGAATGGGTGGAGGCTGCCGTCGACCTTAGAGGCAAGGCTGGCGAGCATGTCGGCCATGAGGACGGCGTAGGGACGGCCCGCGATTGCGGCGGCCTGAGCCTTCTGCATCTGCGACGCAGCGACCAACTCCATCGCCTTGGTGATCTGGCGAGTGTTTTTAACCGACTTGATGCGTCGGCGAATGTCGCGAGTGGAAGCCATCAGATTTTAGGTGCGGGCAGCAGGAGGGATGAAGCGAGTCGGCTCAGCTATTGGTGGCGGCCCATTCGTCGCAGGACGTCTTGAGTGCGGCCTCGATCTCGTCGTTGAGCTTGGCTGCTTCGCGGATCTTGGTGAGCAGCGCGTCTTTGCGGGTCGCAAAGAATTCACGCAGCGATTCGGCAGCAGTCTGAACTTTGGCGGTGTCGATCTTGGTGTAGTAGTCTTTTTGCAAAGCCCACAGGGTGACCACCTGCTGTTCGATCGGAATCGGGTTGAACGCGGGTTGCTTGAAGAGCTCAACAATGCGGTTGCCGCGGTCGAGCTGGGCTTTTGTCTTGGCGTCGAGATCGGAACCGAACTGGGCGAAGGCGGCCAATTCGCGGAACTGGGCGAGTTCGCCCTTTAGTTTACCACCGACCTGGTTGGTGGCCTTGATCTGAGCGGCGGAACCGACACGGGAGACGGAGAGGCCCACGGAAACGGCCGGACGGATACCTTGGTTGAAGAGGTCGGTCTCAAGGAAAATTTGACCATCGGTGATCGAGATCACGTTGGTTGGAATGTAGGCCGAGACGTCGCCAGCCTGGGTTTCGATGATGGGGAGCGCGGTGAGCGATCCCTTGCCGTCGAGGCGGGCGGAGCGCTCAAGCAAGCGGCTGTGGAGGTAGAACACATCACCCGGGTAGGCCTCACGACCGGAAGGACGCTTGAGGATAAGGGAGATTTGGCGGTAGGCCACGGCGTGCTTGGAGAGATCGTCGTAGACGATGAGTGCGTCCATGTTGTTTTCCATGAACCACTCGCCGATGGCGGCACCGGAGAACGGAGCGAGGTATTGATTGGCCGGGTTGTCGGCGGCGGGTGCTGCGACGATCACGGTGAATTCAAGCGCTCCGGCAGCTTCGAGGGCGGCGATGGTTCGAACGATGTTGGAGCTCTTCTGTCCCACGGCGACATAGGTCGAGTAGACGGGGCGAAACTTCGGGTCACCGGAAGCGAGGCCGACCTTGTTGATCTTGGCCTGGTTGATAATCGTATCGATCGTGATGGTGGTCTTGCCAGTGCCACGGTCACCGATGATGAGTTCACGTTGGCCGCGGCCGATCGGAATCATCGAGTCGATGGCTTGGATGCCGGTAAAGAGGGGTTGATCGACCGATGTGCGGGCGATGATGCCGGGGGCGATGCGCTCGACCGGGTAGGTTTCCTTGGAGTCGATGGGGCCCTTGCCATCGACTGGGGCACCGAGTGCGTCGACGGTGCGGCCGAGAAGGGCCTTGCCAACGGGCACGGAGAGAAGCTTGCCTGTCGTGAGGACTTCGTCGCCTTCCTTGAGGGCGGATACGTCACCGAGAACGACGACGCCAACCTCGTCCTCTTCCAAGTTCAACGCGATACCGATGGCGCCGCCGGGGAACTGGACCATCTCATTATACATCACGTCGGAGAGGCCATCGATTTTGACCACGCCGTCAGCGACGGTGCGAATGGTGCCGGTATTCTTCTTAACCGCCTTGTTGGAGAGGTTGGCGATTTGGGATTCGATTTGTTCGAGGACGGTGCTCATGGCTGCGCGGGGGCGCTGAAGTTGAGGAGTTTGGTTAATTGAAAAGGAAATGGATCAGACCGACGCGGCGAGGGCGTCGAGTTGGCCGCTGACGGTGGATTCGTAGACGTCGTCAGCGATTCGTACGCGGAGACCGGCGATCAGGCTATCGTTACGACTGCCGCTGGCGGTAACCTGACGTTTGTATTGCTGAGTAAGGGCTCCGCCGATGGATGCGAGGACTTCGGTCGAGATAGCGACGGCGTGTTCTACGACGGCATTGGTCTTGGCCAATTCGATCCTGATACGGCGTTGATAAGCCTTGAGTGTGGCCACCGGATGCGCCGGTGGGTGCTTATCCAAGTAGGCGAGCACGCCGGTGACGCGTTCCGGGTCAACGGCGCCGGAGGCGTCAAGACTCAGTTTGGCGAGCTGTTTGGCGAAGTGCTGGGTGTGCTTGGTGTTGGCGGCCACGATTTTGAAAAGACTGAAGCGCTAAGATTAAGCGACGGTGAGTTCCTTGGCGGCCGCGTCGTTATAACGCTGACGCTCTTCTGCGGAAAGCTCCTTGGCCAGCACCTGGCGGGTGGTGGCCACGACCAAGCGAGCGATTTCACCCCGAGCCTCGGCGATCATCTTGCGATGTTCGAGCTCGGTGGAGTGCTGTGCTTTGGTGATGATTTCCTGAGCCTTGACGGTGGCTTCCTGCGTTTGTTTTTCGAGGAAAGTCTTGGCGGAGACGCGGGCTTCTTCGACGATTTTGGTCGCAGCGACCTGGACTTCCTTGATGAGGGTGGTGGTCTCGACTTGGGTAGCGTCGAGCTTGGTTTTCATCTCCTCGGCATGCTTGATGCCGGCGTTGATTTTCTCCTGACGCTCTTCCATGGCGCCGGTGACCGGCTTGATGATTTTGAAGTAAACGACGGCAAAGAAGATCAGGAACCCGATCAGCTGGAGGATGATGTAGCGTCCTTCGATACCGAAGTCACCCAGTCCGAATTTCTCCAGGACGCCATGGGCGGTCTCAGCGTCAGCGGCGGCGAGGATAAGGTTGGTCATCATAACGAAAGGAAGTTGAAGAGTCGGAGAAAAAGGGGGAACCGCGCCGAGAAATCCGAAGGCGTTCCGGCGCGGTTAGAGTGAATCAGCTTATTTAGCGAGGAAGAGCGCGAGGATACCGAGACCTTCGGCGAGAGCCATACCGATAATGGCTTGAACGAGGATCTTACCGGATGCACCGGGGTTGCGGCCAACGGTTTCAGCGGCCTTGAAACCGATGAGGCCCACGCCGATAGCGGCGCCGAGCAGACCAAGACCGGAGGCGATGTTGCCAGTGATTTCAGCGAGGATGAACATGATGTTTAGTGGTTGCGGTGACCGTCGTGCACGCTCTTGGCATACTCCCGACGGAAAGGGTTAGTTTAGTGGGCTTCAGCGTGGCCTTCTTCGTGATCATGGTCGTCGCCATGGTTGCAGATAAGGCCGATGTAGACGGCACTGAGAAGCGTGAAGACGATCGCCTGAACAAGCCCGACCAGCATCTCTATGAAGTAGAAGACGAAGAAGAAGCCGGTGCCGTGGAGCAAGTTTTCGCCACCAAAGATATTGCCGAAGAGGCGAACGGAAAGGGTGAACGGGCGGATGAGGATCGAAAACACTTCGATACAACCCACAACGAGGAACACCAAAGTGAGGATGGGATAGAGCCATCCGGGGGTTTCGCCCTTTTCCGCTTTGTTACCGAAAAGATCGACGAAGAGCAGCTTGGGTCCGGCGAATTTCAGGACAATGATGAGCCACGCACCAAAGGAGAGCAGGGCCAGCGCGATGGTGCCATTGAAGTCCGAAGTGAACGGACGGATGAGCGGGCTGCTCATATGGAAGTGGCCTTCGGCATCTTCGTGTCCCCAGCCGATCGTTCCAACGCCGGGTAACAGACCCATCCAATTGTTGACCAGAATGAAGATGAAGAGCGTCGCGAGGAGCGGGAAGGCGGCAGGAAACGCTTTTTTGCCCACGATCGGTTCAAACAACTCACGCAAGGAAGTAATCAGCGCCTCGATCAAGGCCTGTCCCTTGGATGGTTTGATGGATGGTTTTCCCACCATCCAGATTAACAGAGCGATGATAATAGCCGAGAATACCCATCCGGTGAGAACCGCATTGGTAATCGTGTCGTTGAAGAACAACGGCGCTGCCCGCGGTGATACACCGGCACCGTCGCCAGCGGCAAACGAGGTGGCGGCGCTGGCGAGAAGCAGGACTGAATTGCGGAGATTTATTACCCGTGTCATGGAGAAGCGTAGAGTCGGTCGTGGTCTGGAACGGATGGTCGTAGGGTAAGGTCCCGAGCGTCGTCAACCTTTGAAACCTGCGGTTTAACGGACAGTTAAATTCATTAGGCAAGGAAGGCGGCGGTCGGGTTTTGGCTAATCGGAGGTGAAAATGGAGCCGTCTTTGGGCCCGTTCGAGTGTTCGGCCTGCCACGATTGGTGGCTGCTGGCCTTGGCTTCGAAGACGGTTTGGTGCTCAAACGGCCATGGGGCGGAAGGCTGCAGAGCCCATTGCGGGTGGGCGTCGACGATATGGTGGGCCTGTGCAAAGTAAGAAGAGTGGTCGGTGCGGAAGCAGAGTTGGGTGCCGGTGGTCGTGCGAGAGGTCAGCTTATCGAGGAAGGCGGGTTGCATGAGCCGGTTTTTCCAATGGCGGCGCTTGGGCCACGGATCGGGGAAGAGTACAAAGACACGGCGGTTAAATCGTGCTTCCGGCGGCAGTGCCTCGAGCAGGTCTTCGGCGGTACCCCGAATCCAAGCGACATTGGTGAGACCGGCACAGATTGATTTACGGGCGGCTTTTTCGAGTCGTTCTTTGATGATATCGACCGCCACGCAAAATTCGTCGGCATGCGCTTCAGCGTAGGCCGTCAGAAAATGTCCGTGGCCGCAGCCGATTTCGAGGGTGAGCGCGGGATGGTCCCAAGGCAGATCGGCCAGCACGCCGCGAAGGGCCGTGATGCGTTGTTGTATGGATGGCTTGGGCCTCTTCGATTGGCATTGCCGCGGTAAATGGTGGGACGAGCGGCGGTGCAAGGCCAAGCTTTGAGCAGTAATCCATTCCGGGTGGTCTCCAATCTGGGTAGTTGCGGTCGGGGTGCTGAGAGGCAGCGACAAAACAAAGCAAGTCCCCTCCCCTCTTTGGCTTTCGGCGCGGACTCGACCACCGTGTAGCTGAATAATGTGTTTCACGATACTCAGTCCGAGGCCGGTGCCTCCTTTTTCGCGGGATCGGCCTTTTTCGACGCGGTAGAACCGCTCGAAAATATGCGGCAGGTCTGGGGCGGGAATACCTGGCCCGGTGTCCCGCACATGAATCAGGACCTCGTCGGTGCGGCGGCGAGCTGAGATGCTGATGCGCGAGTTGGCTGGAGTGTATTTAAGAGCGTTATCGAGTAGGTTTTCAAAAACCTGGGTCAGTTTGAGTGGGTCGATGAGTAATTTTTCAATGGCCGGGTCGATTTCGCGGTCGATCTTGTGGGCAGCGGCGGCGGGTCGACTCTCGTAATCTTCCACGATACCTTCGACCAAGGTATGCAAGGATGTGGATTCTCGTTGCAGACCAGGGTGGATCGATTCGAGGCGCGAGAGCGTGAGGAGGTCCTCTAGGAGGGAATTCAGCCGTTCCGTGTGGCGATGGATGGTGGCTAGAAAACGTGTTCGGTCGCTGAGATCCATATCTTCATGACCGTCGACCAAGGTCTCAACATAGCCCTTGATAACGCAAAGAGGAGTGCGGAGCTCGTGGGATACGTTGGCGACAAACTCTTTGCGCACGAGTTCAAGGCGTTTTTGACGAGTGATGTCGTGGAGCACGAAGAGAGCCCATTTGCCTTTACCGCCGTCGAGGGCGGGAATCGGGGTGCCGGTAACTTCCACCCAACGGGCGTCGTTGCCGTCGACGAATTCGATGGCGTGCTGCGGGGTGCCCTGCCCTTTTCGCACGGCCTCTACATAGTTGAAAAACGTCACGCTGTGTAGAACCACCTCCAGGCGTTGGTCGATAATTTTGGTCGCCCGAGGAAAAATATACCGTAAGCCGTTATTAGCTAAAATGATATGATTATAACTATCTACAACCATCACAGCTTCCTGCAGACTACCCAAGGTGGCGTCGAGTTGTGCCAAGCGACCGGATTGTTGTTTTTCGAGGGTGCTTAGATCGATGATCAGGCGGTTGGCGATCGTGCAGAATTCGTCCCATTCGTGGCCTGACGCGCCTGGGGGGGAGTCGCGAAGAAAGGGCTGCCGCCGTTCGAGAGATAGACGCAGGCTACGGAGCGCCCTGCGGTGTCCGGCGAGTTTTAGCCATGTGATGACGAGCCCGGCAGCGAGCGCGATGGTGATGGTGAGGAGCATCGGGTGGTCACGCGAAGCCGGAAGGCGTCTTCTGCCCTTAGGCGGAAGACTCCTGAGCCTTGCGTTCTGCCATCCGGTAACCGACCCCGCGGATAGTTTCAATCCATTCAGCTTCGAGGCCTAATTTCTCGCGAAGGCGACGAACATGGGTATCGACGGTGCGGGTTTCGATCTCGGTCTCGTAGTTCCAGACATTGATCAAGAGGTGTTCGCGGGTTTGCACCCTACCCCGCCGTTCCATGAGGAGATGAAGGAGTTTAAATTCGGTGGCGGTCAGTTCAGCGACTTCGCCGTTGATTTTTACCTCGTGGCGCTCGACATCGAGTTCAATACCGCCAGCGATTAGTTTGGGTTTGGCGTTGAGAGGCGTTTCGGTGGTGCGGCGAAGGATGTTTTGCACCCGCAGGACGAGCTCTTTGGTGCTGAACGGTTTGCAAACGTAGTCATCGGCACCGCTTTCCAAGCCTTGGACGCGATCATTTTCTTCAACCTTGGCGGTGAGGAAAATCACGGGAACCTGCTTCAATTTCGGATCCGCGCGGAGCATGCGGCAGATTTGGATGCCGTTTATTTCAGGCATCATCACGTCGAGAATGACGAGGTCTGGCAGCATGGAGCGAGCGGCACCGATACTATGGGTGGGGTCGTTAACCGTTTCCACGGCGTAACCCTTGGCCTTCAGGTGATAGGCTATCAAATCTGCGACGTCTGATTCGTCATCGACGACTAGGATCTTTTTACGAGCATTTCCCGACATTGGGGTGAAGTTACCCGGTGAAGAGCGTGGCTCCTAGTCCAATCCGCGCCCGTTTCACAATTGTTACAACCTTCACAAAATATATGCAATAAATTGAATCTAAAGCTTTCTTTTGCGACGAAGTGCTTCGGTGTAGATTAGTAAGATGCTGATATCCGAGGGGTTAACTCCACTTATCCGACTCGCCTGCCCAAGCGTGAAGGGTTGGGTGTCGGCGAGTTTTAGCGCGCTTTCGCGGCGCAGGCCCTTGATTTCGAGGTAGTCCAATCCGGCGGGCACTCTGATTTTTTCAATTTCGGACAGCTTGGCGATTTGCCGTTGTTCTCGTTCGAGGTAGCCCTTGTAGCTGACGCGATAGAGGACTTCCTGGCGAGGTTCGAGTGAAAGAGCGATGAAATCCGCTGGCAGTTCAGGCCAGAGACCGTCGCTCTGTGAGGCTCGACGAATGCGATCGCCATAACTCCCCTGCCCTCCCCCGGGATGATTGGATTCGAACCACTTGATCCAGTGTTGTATCGACGTGGATTTTGTCTGCATACGTTCCAGTCGCTGCGGATTGACCAGGCCGTGGGCGCGAGCGTGGGATAGTAGACGTTGCTCAGCGCTACCGTGGTTGAACAGCAGCCGGTGTTCGGCTCGACTCGTGAACATGCGATAGGGCTCTTTGGTGCCTTTGGTAACCAAATCATCAATAAGCACCCCGATATAGGCTTCGTGGCGGCCGATGATTAAGGGAGCCTGTCCCCTCGCCTTGTGCACCGCATTTACGCCTGCAACGAGACCTTGGGAGGCGGCCTCTTCGTAGCCGGATGTGCCGTTGATTTGACCAGCGAAAAACAGGTTTTCTACTTTTCGGGACTCCAAGGACGGGAAAAGTTGGGTGGGCGGCGCAAAATCATACTCCACGGCGTAAGCTGGCCGCAGGAGTTCCGCGTGTTGTAGGCCGGGAATCGTGCGCACCATCTGCAGTTGCACATCAAAGGGCAGCGACGTGGAGAGCCCGTTGACGTAAAATTCGTTAGTCGAGCGACCTTCGGGTTCGATAAAGAGCAGGTGGCGCGGTTTATCCGCAAAGCGCACGAATTTGTCTTCGATACTTGGGCAATAACGAGGGCCCGTTCCACTGATCTCACCGGAATACATGGCAGATTTGGTGAGGTTCTGGCGCACCAGGTCGGCAGTTTCTGGCGTGGTGTAAGTCATCCAGCAGGAAATTTGGTTCTTGCCGGGTGTCCATCCGAGACGTTCCTCGCCGGTTTGTTCCACGTGGAACAGATCCTCGTCGCAGCGGGTGTCGTGAAAGGCGAAGCGCGTGGGAGTTGCGTCGCCACGCTGTTCTGTCATTTGGGAGAAATCTAGACTGCGACCGAGTAGTCGCGGTGGCGTGCCAGTTTTGAGGCGTTGGAGTTCGATGCCAGCGCGCTCAAAGCTGGCGGAGAGGGATTTGGCGGTGAAATCGTCCATGCGGCCCCCTTCGTTCTTATTTTGACCGATGTGCATAAGCCCGCGCAGGAATGTTCCGGTGGTCACCACGACGGTGGTGCCGGGAAATTCCAGATCGAGATTCGTCTGCACTCCTGTAACGCGCCCGTTTTTCAAAGTGAGCCCAGTGACGGTGGCTTGGAAAAGCTGTAGATTGGACTGCAGTTCCAGGGTATGCTTCATGCGGAACTGGTAGGCCTTCTTGTCAGACTGGGCACGAGGGGACTGGACGGCGAGGCCTTTCGACTCATTCAGGAGGCGGAACTGAATGGCAGTGACATCGGTGTTGATTGCCATTTCGCCTCCGAGCGCATCGATCTCTCTAACCATTTGTCCCTTGGCTTGTCCGCCTATGGCGGGGTTGCAGCTCATGGCGGCGACGGTATCGATGTTACCAGATAGGAGAAGGGTGGAAGCGCCCATGCGGGCGGAGGCGAGGGCGGCCTCGCAGCCGGCGTGACCGCCGCCGCAAATGATGACATCGTAATGTAAAGTATTGATTATAATCTACTTGCCTATGCAGAAGGTCGAAAATAGCCGATCGAGCATCGCTTCGGTATCGATTCGGCCGGCGATCTCGCCGTAGGCGTCGAGTACGGCGCGTAGATCACTGGCGAGAAGTTCGGTGGGGCCTTGAGATTGGAGATTGCGTTGGGCGGTGTGAAGGCTTTCGGAGGCGCGGCGCAGGGAGTCGGCATGGCGAGAATTAATCGCAATCTGTTCTTCGGTGTTGGCGGGTTGGAACTGGTCGGCGATTTTGATGATGAGATTCTCCAGTTGATCAACGCCTTCTCGAGTCAGGGTGGAAAAGGGCACGCTAGGCAGTTTTTCCGGAGCGACGGCGATAGGGGTAGGGTGTGGGAGCAGGTCGATCTTATTGAGCACGACGACTGTGGTGGTCGGATCGAGTCTTTGAGCAATCTGGGGAGGCAGGGGCGGGGCGGCATGCGTGGCGTCGAGCACCAGAATGCACAGATCCGCATCTTCAATGCGTTCGTAGGTTTTCTTAATGCCCAGGGCCTCGATGGTGCCGGGGGTGGGGTTGAGTCCAGCGGTGTCAATTAGGCGCAAACAGTGAGGGCCGACGATGGCGGTCTCTTCCAGATAATCTCGGGTGGTACCGGGCTCGTTGCTGACCAGGGCTCGTTCTCGGCCTAAGAGGGTGTTGAGTAGGGAGCTCTTACCTGCATTGGGCTCTCCGAGGATGACGGTTTTGATCCCCTCTCGTAGTAAATCTCCGTAGCGATGGGTCGCGAGCAGGCGTTGCGTTCCACGTAGAACATGGGCCAAAAGATCGTCTACGATGCGACGATCTTCATCGGGGAGATCTTCATCGGGGAAGTCGATGTAGGCCTCGATTCGGGCCAGGGCGAGGAGCAGCTCATCGGTGAGCTGAGCCATATGGAGTCCAAGACTTCCGCGAAGTTGTTGGTTGGCAGCGGCGATGGCACGGGCGCTGCGGGCGTGGATAAGATCCATCACCGCCTCGGCTTGGCTGAGGTCCAGTCGCCCATTGAGAAATGCCCTGCGAGTGAATTCACCGGCCTCGGCGGGATGACAGCCGCGTTTAAAGAGGTCATCCAGAACCAGTTGGGCGATCAGGGGGTTGCCGTGTGTCGAGATCTCCAGGGTGTCTTCACCGGTATAGGAGTGCGGACCGGCGAAAAATGTGACCAAGATGTCATCGACGGTGGTGCCGGCGGCATCGCGATAGTCGCAATGGGTCGCCACGCGTGGGGGCAAGGTGATGCCGCAGATCTGCGGTGCGAGGGCGGAGCACTCGGGACCACTAACGCGGACCACGGCGATGGCCGAAGTTCCGGAGGGTGTGGCGGGGGCGGCGATGGTTTCAAACAGTGCAGACATGCGAATAGAATAGACAAACCGAACCGGGATCAGCCTCGGACGCAAAACGAAACGCGCATGAGCTGTTCGCTCCGGGCGTTGGTGACCGGGCTAGTTGGATTGAATCTACTCGGTGATGGGCTTCACGCGGCTGCCATCGCTAATGCGGTCGCCGGGGTAAATGACCACGGTTTCCCCTGTTTCGAGTCCAATTTTAACTTCGGTCGCAATACCATTGGAAAGGCCAACCGTAACCGCGCGTTGGGAAGCGACGTGGCCTTGGATCACGAAAGTGAACCATCCGCTCTCGCGTTGGAAGGAGGGCTCCGGACGGAACTTGCAGTGCGTCGTCGCGGCGGGCGCGCTCAATGCGGGCCTCGACGCGGTAACCATCGCCGAGGCTGGCCCGTTGATCTACGGCGGTCACGAGGTCGGCTAGCACATTGCCCCGTTGCTCCTCGACGCCGAGAACGGATACTTTGGTGAAGGCGGCCGGTTCAATGAAGCGCACTCGAGCTTCGAGCGGGGTGGAGCCGCCCCCCATTGGTCGAGCCATACCGAAGCGCCGGGAGTGATGGCGACGCCGTCGCGGGAAAGGACTTCGATGCGCACCTCAAGGTCGGTGGGGTCGTCGACTTCGAGGAGCGGCAAACCACCGGCCACGATGCGGGAGCTTTCCTGCATGACGCGCAGCACGCGACCGCTGATGGGCGAGGTGATGCGAATGAGGGCATCGGGATCGGGCCCGCCGGGTTGGCCACGAAGGAGAAGGGCCCGAGCCTGTTCCAGTTCGTAGCGCGCGACTTGCAGGGCGAATCCGGCGGCACGGTCTTCCTGGGCGGCGGTGAGTTCGCGATTTTCGGCCTGATCGAGTTCCTATTGAGAGACCCGTCGGTCACGGGCGAGGATGCGTTGGCGATCGGCCTCGCTCCGGGCCAGTTTAAGTGTGGCGGCGGCGTGTTCGCGTTGGGCTTCGGTTTGGTCGACCTGGCTTTGGGCGGCGCGTTCGCGGGCTACGGCCTGGGCGCGGCTGCGTACATCGAGGATGTCGCCGTCGGCGGGTTCGAGCACGGCGAGCACCGTTTCTTCCGCGATGACGCTGGCACCGGGTTTCAAGGTGATGCGTCGCCGTTTATCGGATACAGGGGGTGATACAACGAAACGGTGGCGCACCTGGGTGACACCTTCCTCGTTGACCGTGGTCACGAGAGAAGCGCGTTGGACCGTGGCCGTGTCGACCGGAAGAGGAGCGGGCCACAGTCCGGCTACAATGAAGCCTACAAGAACGAGAGCGGCGAGGTAGCGCCATCCCTTGCGTTGGCGTTGATGGCTGTCACCAGCGGTCGGATCGAAATGGGGGAGAGGGGAGGAGGGTTCGGGCATGACTGTCGTGGCTTAAATTCGTGGCGACTGCGGTGAGGTTTGAATTTATTCGCGAGCTTTGAGGGCACCAACAAGATCGAGCTGGTTGAGTTTCCGGCAGGCGATGATGGCGGAAGTGGTAGTCGCGAGAGTGATCACCAGCGTAGCGTAGGCGTAGTTGGACGCGGAAAGGATGAGAGGCAGGCGCACGGTTTCAGTATTGATACTGCGCAACAAGGAGGCCGCCATGCCGGAGCCGAGCCATAAACCGAGAGGCACGGCGAGAATGACGAGTTCACCGCCCAAGACTGAGCCTACATCACCCTGGCTGAAACCGAGCACCCGTAGAGTAGCGAGCTCGCGGGCGCGTTCGGAAAGCGCGATGCGAGCGCTGTTTTAAACGATGCCAAATGCGACGACGGTGGCGAAGGTGGAGTAAAGAACCTGAATCATGCCGATACTTTCGGCGGTGGTTTGACGGAAGCTCTGTCGCATGGCGTCTTTGATGACGACACCGGACGCTTGCGGGGTCTGTTTCAGTTCCTCGAGAAACGGCCCCCAACTAGATCTGCGTGTCCCATTTACCCTAATTTTGGAAGGGGGCAGGAAAGCCGATTTTTGAGCGGATTTCCGGCTACCAATGGCGGATGTAGGCGCGCGCAGATGCAATTTAAGGGCTAAATTGCAGTGTCGCAGCAGTCAGTGCCTGGATTGTTTCCATGAGGAAACCTCCGGCAGCCGGTTTATTGTTCATCGTTGGAGTAGGCTTGGTGGTTTTAGGCGGCTTGGGCCTGCGGTGGTTGGTCGGCCAGCAGTCGGGCGATGAGCCACAGGTTGTGACCGAGGATGCTCCAGGCTACCGCCAGGTAGCGATTCGTGAAGCCTCTGGCACTCAATCGCTGGCCTTGGCGTTGCTTGATGATGGGGATGCGGGCCTCCGTCGAAGCCCGGCGATGTTGGAGCGCCACGAACTGCGGCTCCTGCATGCGCCGTTGCAGCAGCTGCGGATGGCGGGGGCAAGTGGCGTCATAAATGTCGGCTTCGGCCAAGCGTTCGCACAGCCGTTTGGTCGAGAAACCTCGGTCGGTGCTCGCCGCTTTGATCGGGGTGCTCAGGTCGAACTGATTCTGGCGCTCGAGGCTCTGGTCGAACTGACGCCCTTCGGCCGGAGCCATTCCCTGATACAACTGCCAATCGGTGATCAACCCCGTCACGTTCTCACTGATCATGAGGGTGTGGCCAAACTCGACCTCGCCGGACGCCTTGCCCCGGACCACGGTCTGCACGTCGGGTTCCTAGACGCTGAGGATCTTCTCGGCGTTGGGCACTGGTCGCGCGCCGATGATGCGTTCGTGGGCCTGTTTGATCGCGACCGGCAGTTGCTCGAGCCTGGCGTCGATGCGCGCAATGATGCGGGTGGGTGGCCTGGCGCTCACTGAAGCGGGTCCGGGCGTAGTCGGCGGCGAGGTGGTCGCGGTGGCGGTGGGCGTGCTCGCCGATGGTGCGCAGCAGGCGTTTCATCTGGCGGAACGCCCTTGCGGGCCCGCTTCGCATCACGGCGCCGTCGGCTGTGGGTCATCGCGATGCACCACCGATTCATCTGCTTGGAAAAGACTGGCGACTCGTTCGGCATCCGACCCCGCAACCCCGCTGCACGGATCAGTTTCACCAGCCTTGAGCAAGGGGGTGCGGCTCACGTCGCGAAAGAGCACCCAGTCGACCGGGAAATGGATGTTGGCCTGCAGGCAGGTCGAGTCCACCAGGCACGTATCCATCGGCTGCGCCGCAGCCAGTCCCAGTTCGCTCGCCCGGTCCGCCTCACCGCACATCTCGATAATGACTTGGCTCATCCTACGCACCTGCCCGGCGGTGAAGCATTTGGACGCACGCTCCCGCACGCTTTCTTTGGGAGACCCCCTTGATGCCGTCGATCCGGCGCGCTCCGCAAAAGTCGGCCAACAGATCGCTGGAGGCGATGCTCAGGGAAAGTTTACGCAAGCTGATTTTCCCGCGCATCATGCGCAATACCTGCACCCGCCGCGCCTTGCGCGCGAACTGCAAGGTGGCGCGGCAACCCGGCCACGTCGTCGCCCCGCCAGTTTTCCCGGGCAAAGTCCACGGCCATCGCTTCCAAGTGACTGTTAGCCAGCAACTGGTCGAGCCCCGCCAGTTGATCGCGCAACGCGGCGTAATCTTGGTTGGGTCCGATCGGAGTCAGGTCTGGACGCAGCCAGGTTTTCAGGGCAACTTCCGGGGCAACGGCTTCGATAGTATTGTTCACACCAAATTATACACGCCGTTTTTGTGCCGAAACCAGGAAATCCTCCCGGTTTCTGCCTCTTTATTTTTACGCTACCTCCTCTTCTCCAACCTCTTGCGCTTGTGGGACACGCTCCAGCTATCACCCCGAAGACGCGACCTGGGGCGTCGGGGCCATTGTCGCGGAACAACTTGGCTACGGCTTCGGGTTCACCGCTTACATGGTTTACATGATGATGGCGGCCGAAGGATCCCATAAAATCGCCCACTATGCCTTGTGCACCGGGTTCATGGCACTGGGCATGATGATCCCCGGGATGGCCGCCGGTTGGATTCAGGAATAACTCGGTTATCCGCTATTCTTCAGCTGGGTGCTGGTGTGCGCCGTGCCTTCACTACTGGCCGTAAGTTGGATCCGCATCGAACGAGATTTCGGACGAAAATCCGAATAAGTCTCCGCATTTTCAAACCAAAACGAGGTTGACTCGATCTCATAATTTCAGTCTATACTGAAATTATGGAAATCACGCCCGTCATGCAGAAGTTTGTGCAACACTGGGGTGAAATGGGCACGAAATGGGGTATCAACCGCTCAGTGGCGCAAATCCACGCCTTGCTCTACGTGGCCGGCGACCCCTTGACGGCGGATGAACTGGTGGGGCACTTGGAAATCGCTCGATCAAACGTCAGCATGAGCCTCAAGGAACTGAATGGCTGGGGCCTGATTCGCACCGTTCACATCAAGGGCGATCGTCGCGATCATTTCGAGACTCAAGCCGATGTATGGGAGATGTTTAAGATAATAATGATCGAGCGCCAGCGTCGAGAAATTGATCCCACCGTGCAATTGCTGAACGACTGTGTCGAGAAAAGCGCGGCAAAAGAAGCCGCCGCCAATCCCGAGCGTCATCAACGCCTGTTGGCGATGCAGGAGTTTCTCAGTCTGTCGGCATCCTGGGGGCATCGCACGTCCGCGCTTTCCGCGGCCAAGATGAAGAAACTCGCCAAGCTCGGAGACACCATTTTTCGCCTCATCGACTGATCGTCTATTTCGCTTAATATTTCAATAATTTCTGTAATTAATAAAACATCATGAACCTAACCCTACTCGGTTACGCTCTTTATCTGATCATTAGTATCGCGTTAACCATTTGGGTCGCACACACTTTGCACCGCAACGGACGGGTTTTCCTGGTCGACGCCTTCCATGGTAGGGCCGAGATGGCCGATGCTGTGAATCATCTGTTGGTGGTGGGATTTCACCTCATCAATCTGGGATTCGTCACCCTGGCATTGCGCTACGGCACGCCGCCCACGACCTGGGAGGCGGTGTTTGTTTATTGTGAGCACCAAGGTCGGCCTCGCGATGCTCGTGCTGGGCGGCATGCACTTTTTCAACCTGTTCAATTTCGACAAGATGCGCCGCAAGGCCAAGCACGCCGAAAAGACCACCGGCGCCGACACCCCGCCGCTGGTTCCACACCGGTAGCTGAAACACGACCCAAACCGCATCGGAATCCGTCCGCCATGCAAACCACCGCTCTACATAACCGCACGCTGCGAGCCATGGGGCTGGGACTGGCCACCACAACCGGCTTCGCCATACTTACCACGATTGAGATCCACCTCACAGGCGCCTTCGACCTGATGAATCTGCGCCGGGAAGTGTTTTGGGTCAGCTCGATCGGGGTTTTTGTTGGTGGTTTCTCGTTAGCGGGTTGGACGTTGTTGATCGGACCGCTCACCCTCGTACCTCGCATCGATCGACTGCTGGGCCACCCCTACTTCACAGAAATAGTCTGGGTGGGATTAGCGGAAATCGCCTATCTGGCACTGGTGGTTTCGTGTGCGCACGGCGGTGCCCTCATGATCAGTTGGATTCCGACCATCACGGGACTCCTAATGGGGATAAGCTACCGGTGGCTGCTGGCTAATGAATCCAACCGGAGCTCCGTCACCAAACACGCGGAGAGAAAAGAGAACTTGTTATGAAACTCGAACACCCGAACCTCGTTAAATCGCTGCGAAAGGCGTACTCAGCGGAGAAAGCCGCCGCCTACGCCTACATCGGTCACGCCAAATCGCTGGGTGACCCGGTGAAACGAGCGGCCGTGCGCCGGATCGAACGGGACGAATGGGATCACCGCTGGCAGGTCGGCGAGATCCTCCGCCGCTACGACATCCCGGTATCGACCACGTACGAGCTCCTCTACGCGGTGATCGGCCGCACGATCAGCGCCAGCTGCCATGTAATCGGTCGCTTCATGCTCTACTTTTTGCCGGAAAACTCGAGAGTGGAAACGTCTGTGAGTACTTCGTGATGATCCGCTACTTTCACGCCCTCGGAATCACTGCACACGACGCCACCCTGGATGAAATGGACATGAAGGAGAAGGAACACGAAGTGCATTTTTTAGAAACCATTCGACATGAAAAATGGCTTCCTTGGTTTGAACGTATTTTCAGCTAGGGGACCCAAACCAGTCTCAACGATGTCGATTTCGATCAAAAACCGCCCGTAGAAGATGCTAGGGACTATTGCGCCAGTGACAGCCATCGTCGGTAAACCAGCGAACGCGTTGTCCACCCACGATCCCACTCACGCGGTCGGCCCGCCTTACGTCACCACGGAAAATCCGGCTTTTTTGAGCGTACGGTGCAAAGCGCGGATGTGGGCGTGGTCGCGGGTTTAACCGTGCAGGCGGCGTGCACGGCGCTGAGATCCGGCCCACTGAAAGCACGGTCGTGCGCAATATCGCGAACACTCGCGCCGGCTTGGGCAATGACCTGACTCCAGAGCGGCGAGTCCCCCGAGCCGATCACTGATGGTGACCTTAAACCGACTCAAACGACCATCGGTCACGAGGCCTTTTTCAATCATTCGACTCAGCACGGCGGAGTCAATGTTGCCCCCACAAACGGCGAGCACAGTGCGTTTGCCGCGCAGTTCCGGGAGTTTTCCGGCAAGCAAGGCGCTCAGCGGGGCCGCGGCGGCACCTTCCACGACAGTTTTTTCGAGTTCAGCATAACGCAGGATGGCGAGTGCGATCCATTTCTCGGATACCGAAACGATCTTATCAACATGGCTCCGGGCGAGCGGGAAGGCGTTGGCGCCGACGCGCAGCACGGCGAGTCCATCGGCAAGCGTGGACCGACGAGGAATGGTGACGGGACCACCCGCTTTGAGCGCGGCCGCAAAACTGGCGGTCGCTTGAGATTCGACGCCGATCACTTGGACGGAGGGTCGCAGGGCTTTGACGGCCACCGCGATACCGGCAATGAGACCCGCTCCTCCAATCGGGGCCACAATCGCATCGAGGTCAGGAACTGGCTTCAGGATTTCCAGAGCCATGGTGCCCTGTCCGGCAATGATGGCAGAATCGTCGAAACCATGGACGTAGGTTAGATTCTCCGCGGCCACGAGGGTATCGGCTCGGTCGCGAGCGGCCGCAAAATCAGTTCCCTCCACCAATCACGCGCGCGCCTAAGCGTTGGCAGGTGGTGATTTTAATGAGTGGCGCATAATCGGGCATGACCACGGTGACTGGAATTTTCAGCAACTGCCCATGATAGACCAAACCCAGGGCGTGATTGCCAGCGGATGCCGCGATTACCCCGCGTCGACGCGGCGCCGGAGCCAGTTGCAACAATGCGTTGCGGGCCCCCCGTTCTTTGAACGACCCCGTGCGCTGGAGGTTGTCGAGTTTGTAGAAGACCTGCATCCCGGTGAGTTCGGACAATGGAATTGATTCGGGACAAGGCGTGACCGGCAACCCGTGAGCGAGGCGCCGGGCCGCCGCCCGAATGGTGGCGAGCGTTACAGACATGCGTGCAACATGGTAAATCCCACGGAACTGGAAACGGGAATCTGAGGAAACACGAGTGGCAGGATCCCACACCGGGCTCACCAGGCTGCCTTCGTGTTATTAACCGTCCCTTATTTTGACGAAAGGAATAAAAAAGCGGCCTCCGAAAGGGAGGCCGCTGCACTTGAAAAGGGGCTAATCCGAGCCGAGAAGCTCCAAAACCGGTCGCCTTAGCGATTGTCGTCGCGTGGACGTTTGCCACCGCCGGGGCCGCCAGGACCACGACCGCGATTCATTTGCTCGCGTGCCACCGCCCATTCGGCGTTGCTGATCTGTCCGTCTTTGTCGGTGTCGACACGCTCCATGGCACGAGGACGCTGGGCGATCTCCGCGCGCATCGTGGTTTCTGCGGCGGCGCGTTCGGTTTCGCTGAGTTTACCGTCACCGTCGGCGTCAAAACGTTCGCCCATGCGTCCACGCATCTCGCCACCGCGGCCGGGCTTACCGGCACGACCTTCATCCATGGAAGCACGCATGGCTTGGCGTTCAGTCTTGTCGAGTTTCCCGTCGTTATTGGTGTCGAAGCGTTGGAGGACTTCCTCCTTCTTCCTCCTTGGAGGGCTTTTCACCGGCTGGTTTTTCGGCGGCGGCGAATCCGAGCACAGAAAAAGCGGCGACGGGTACGAGTTGGTTGATCTTCATAATTATCGGTTGTTGAGATTGGTTGGTTACATAGAACAAAATAATTTAATGTTGGCTTGGTTACGCCGACCGATTTTAGTTTTTTTTTTCGCCCGTTGATGTTTCAAGTCACTTTCGCCGAGCAGGCCATGCAAGAGCTCAACAAGCTCGACAAGCTCTCTCAGTTGACCGCCATCGATCCACTGAATGGATTGCGGGCGATGGATCTCGAGCGACCACGCGAGCCGTTGAGTAAGTTCTCTCGAAGCGGGAAAGACCTGTACCGGTTGCGCAGCGGCGACCGGTGGTTCTATTTCGAAGTCTTGGAAACGGCGACCCTGCGGGTGCTCTACATTCTGCATGAGAACTCACTCGAAGACTTTTTACTGCGCAACAAGTTGCCCGTCTCCGAACAGCAGCTGGTAGAACAGGACTCCAAATTTTGGAAGTATCTGGAATCGCTGACCAAGCGGTAATCTGCTTTATCCCAGGTATTTATCCGGACTATCAACTTTGTTATCCACTCCTGACATTTGCCCCTGACCATGCCACGATGAGCTCTGAGACGCCCCCGGAACGCGACGACGACTCCCTCTTGATCGAGAATGCCAGTCGAATCTACTTTCTGCCCAACCTGATGACGGCGGGGAACTTGTTCTGTGGATTTGTGGCCTGCATCAAGTGTATCCAAGCGCACTATTTGATGCGCGGTTCGGATGTAATCACCTCAGGATCGAGTGAGTTGTTTGCGGAGGCCGTCTATGTGATTTTTGGCGCAATGGCCTTTGACATGTTAGATGGCCGCCTGGCCCGCATGGGAGGGAAGGAGTCACTCTTCGGTAGGGAGTTTGATTCGTTGGCCGACATACTTTCGTTTGGTTTGGCTCCGGCGTTGATGATGTTTTTTCTCATCCTTTCGCCAACGCAGGGGTATCCCATTTTTCAGAAAATTGGGTGGTTTCTCGGCTTTGTTTACCTCTTGTGTGCCGCGATTCGGTTGGCTCGCTTCAACGTGATCACTCATCCGCTGCTCAACAAAAAGGACAAACCGAAGTCCAAGAATTTCATTGGACTGCCGGTGCCGGCGGCGGCGGGCACGGTGGCGACGCTGGTGCTGTTTCTCCTCAGTCTGGCCAAGCATAACAAGGAACTGCAGTTCTGGGCGCTGGCCTTGCCCCCGTTGTTGTTGCTCATCGCCATCCTGATGGTGAGCACGATCTCTTACCCGAGTGGGAAGCAGATCGATTTACAGACCAAAACGCCGCTGACCTCGTTCATTCTCTTTCTCTCCGGAGCGGGCGCCGTCGTCGTCTTCAAGGAAATCGGTATGCTGGTGATCATGCTCAGCTACATTTTCTGGGGCATTCTGCAGGCCTTCCGCCAACGTAACCCCACCCCGAAAAGCCTGTAAATAACGTGCGGGCTTTTTTCCAACAAGTTTTGGGCAGTGAACAACCCGAGGGTTATTCGGATTTGCTGCGCCGTTGTGCACAATCCCAGCCTCCGATCTTTTTCATAGGTAAGACGTCCGTTTTGAGTGGTGTTATGCCAGTTTTTCAGAAGCATAATAAGACGGCTCTAATTACTTATTGAATCAGGTATCTTTTAGAGTTTGTTAACTTCTGCACCTAGGGGCCCGCGAAGGCCCTGCCCCACGTCATGAAATTAAAGATCAACCGCGACCATTTCAGCAACGGACTCGCCCAGGTTCTCAACGTAGTCGGCTCCAAGGTCACGATGCCGATTCTCAGCAACGTGCTGATTGAGGCCGAGCGGGATCATATCACCCTCACTACCACCAATTTGGATCTCGGTATCCGGTGTAAGATCAAAACCGAGGTCAAAGAAGGCGGTGCAGTGACCCTGCCCGTCAAACGTCTTGCCACCATCGTGCGTGAGTTGCCCAACGTGGACGTGAGCTTTGATGCGACGCCGAACCACCAGGTGAAACTGACTTCCGGAGGATCCAATTTCCGCATCATGGGCATCGGCAAGGACGCGTTCCCTCCCTTGCCCGAGTTTGGCGACGATCGCACCTTCACCCTGGAGCAAAAGGAACTGATCTCGATGCTCAAGAGTGTCGCGTATGCGCAATCGACCGACGAAACGCGTTACATTCTCAACGGCGTGTATTTCAATTTCCGCGATGGCAAACTTTCGTTGGTCGCCACGGACGGTCGTCGTTTGGCGCTGACTTCGAAGGAACTGGAAGTTCCCGAGGACGCGGCGGGAGAGATCATTCTGCCCGCGAAGACTGTGAATGAACTGAGCCGGATGTTGGACAAAGGCGAGAAGCTGAAGGTCTCATTCAACGAGCGGCGGGCGGCATTTCAGATTACGACGGATAAGGATTCCAGTGGATTGGTCGATTCGATCTATCTCTACTCGAAGGTCGTCGAAGGGAATTATCCGAATTACCAACAGGTTATTCCCAAAGAGACGCATCAACGTATCAAGTTGGAGCGTGAGCTCTTACAACAGTGCATCCACCGTGCGGCGTTGGTTTGCAGCGATAAATCCAATTCGGTGAAGCTGAAGCTTTCTTCCAATCTGTTGGAAATCACCGCGCAGAGTCCGGATTTCGGTGAAGCTCATGAATCGATGGCGATCGACTACAGTGGTCCGGAGCTGCAGGTCGCTTTTAACCCTCAATTCCTGCTCGATCCCCTCAAGGCCTTGGGCAAGGACGAGGTGTTCTTTGAAGTGAAAGACGAAGTGAGTCCGGGCGTATTCAAGACGCTCGAGAGCTTCATTTGCGTGATCATGCCCGTTCGGATGAGCTGATCGAGGCTGCCTCCCTCCTTTTCACATTTCACAGCAGTTTTTACTTTGGCGGACCGGACGCATGATGCGTCAGGCCTCTGCTGTTTCCTCCCCTATGGATCCCACCTATTTTATTGTCAGTGCGATAGTTGTTTCGTTGGTACTGAGGTGGACCCCGTCGGGTGGACAGGTCGGGCGGATTTATAGTTATGGTTTCTGGTTTTTCTGACCAAGCATAAAAGATAATGGAGGGGAGCAGGGGAGGAAGCGCGGGCTTCCTCCCCGTTCGGATAGCCGCCGTTAGGCGGCGGCTTGGTCGAGTTGTGCGTGGGTAGACCTCGGATGGTGTTTGGCGGCCGTGGGCGGAGTGCGGTCGTCGGTCGTTGTAGAACAGCAAGTAGGTCTCCAAGTTGGCATGGGCCTCGACCATCGTCTCAGAGCGTTTCAGATAGACTTCCTCGTATTTGACGCTGCGCCCCACAGGCGTTCGACCAAGACATTGTCCAAGCACCGTCCTTTGCCGTCCATCGACAGTCGCACGTCGGCGGCCAACAATGGCTGGGTGAACTCGGCGCTGGTAAACTGGCCGCCTTGGTCAGGGTTGAAGATCTCCGGCTTGCCGTAAATCGCCATCCGGCGCGAGTGGCTTGGCAGAGTTGGCGCGACGCGTTTTACGATTTGCGCCAGAATCGGCCGGTTTGGCAGTTGCTGGCGGGCAAGGTGTTGATGTCGCTGGCATTCATTCAAATCTTCCACATACTCGCGCTGCACGCGACCGCTCGAGGTCTCAGTCCGGTCAACTATGGAATCGTTATGGGGTTTAATGGGGCGCTGATCATGGTCGCGGAATTACCGTTGGTGCAGTGGATCAAACGTTATGCGCCGAGCCGCGTGTTGGCAGTGGGATATCTGTTGGTAGGAGTCGGGTGCGCGTCGTGTGCGTGGGCCGGCACAATGCCAGCGTTTCTGGGCGCGATGGCGTTGTTTACGCTCGGTGAAATGGTATTATTGCCGGTCAGTGCGGCCTTGGTGGCGCGATTGGCACCGGAGGAATTCCTGGGACGCTATTTCGGTTTTTACGGACTCATGTGGGGCACCGCTGGTTTGGCGGGGAGTTCCGGAGTTTGGTTTTATGGGCGTTGGGGGGGGCAGTTGGTGGATCTTCGCTGGACTCTTTGCGGTTTTGGCCGGAGGCGCATGACGATGAGCGTAAAACCGAGAGCAACGCTGACGAGAAATACGCACAGAGCGCAGGTCACAGTGGATTGGGACGGCGCGCATCGACACGCGCCAGGGGGGGGCCAAATGACCATGCCTTTGGGTGTGGCCTTGGTTACAAGGTCGAGATGATCCCGGGGGGGGGGGATCATGAATTCTATATCGTGATAAACTCCAGCACCACGGATTGAACCAAGTCTTCGAAGTCAACGTAGTTCATCGGAATCACTTCGGTGTGGGATCCGGCGTTGAAGGCAATCTCTTGTTCCTCCGCGAGGGAACCTGCGACGTAGACCTGCACTCCATAGAGATTCCCGAAGGGGGGCATGGCGCCTAGTTCGCAGTCCGGAAACGCGGCGCGAAGCTCGTTTTCTTTAGCGAGACGCACTTCGTAAGTTCCCATCATTTCGCGAAGATCAGGGAGATAGATGCGTTGGCTGGCGGGCAGAACAACCATGACCATTTCTTCGTTGGCCATGACGATGACAATCTTGGCGAAATCACGTCCGGAGATATGGATTAGAGCGGCGATTTCCTGTGCGGTGTAGGCGCAAGAGTGCTTCATCGTGATGTATTTGATGCCGCATTGATCCAGGTAATCTTTAACTTTTTGCGCGGGCATAGCCTATCTCCTTTCTCACCTGCGTGGGTTGAGGAAACGAAGAGGGGCTGGCGGGCGCCACCGACGCAGGTTTCGGCCGCGTCGTCAGCCGATCTACGGAGTTTAGCTGCGAAGGCGGCGGATGCAATTCCGCAAATAATTGAATCAGCTTTTGACGGCAGGGTGATGTCGCGGGTAGCGGTGCATGATGCTGCCTACTGAAAATGGTTCATTTCGCCTGTTTCGCTTCGCTGGAATCGACGTATGGCTGCACTGGTCGTGGGTGGTTGTCGCGCTGTGGGTGCTATCGGCGCGGCAAAATTACTACAGTACGATGGCCTGGAATGCGGCCGAATACCTGACGTTGTTCGGGATCGTACTCTTGCATGAATATGGGCATGCCTTGGCGTGTCGGCAAGTGGGAGGGCAGGCCAACAAAATTATTTTGTGGCCCTTGGGAGGCGTCGCCTACGTGGCTCCCCCGTATCGACCGTGGGCTCACTTGTGGAGCATTGCAGCAGGTCCGCTCGTAAATGTCGCCTTGGTGCCTGTGATCCATTACACGGGTCGCTTGCTGATCTTATCGGATGCGGCCCCGGCTTCTCCGGATTTCTGGCGATGGTTGGGCACGATACAATTCATCAATTATGCGTTGTTGATCTTCAATTGGATGCCCGTCTATCCCTTGGATGGCGGTCAAATTGTGCGCAGTCTGCTTTGGTTCAAGATTGGGCCGCGCAAGAGTCTGCTCGTCGCCAGTGGCATTGGATTGGTGGGCGCAGCAGGATTATTGATCTTTGCCTTGTCGGGAGGCCGTTGGTGGTTGGCCATTATGGCCGGGTTTCTTGGCTCCAACGCTTGGCGGTCGTTCAAAGACGCCAAGGGGACTCAGATCTAATCAACGCTGCCGGGAGTTTTACCTCAGCCAAGACTGAATAGAGGCGGGGTTAGCGGTCGTCCGACCGGAAAGAGCAACCGTTGTTCAAAGCGCTTGGAGCGCTATTTTCGCTTCTTGAAAGGACACTTCAAGTTCTTCGATGCGGGCATCGAAACCGTTGATGGTCTCGCGCGAATCTTGCTTCCAGGCCTTGAGCCAATGCACAAAGCCGCGCGGCGCCGACGTTGGACGAACTCCCTTTGAGGCTATGGGCGGTACGAGTGAAGGTGGCCGAGTCATTGGCTAAATAAGAGCTGCGCAATTCTGCGAGCCGGATCGGAGTGTCGGACACAAATATCTCAATGACGTCGCGAAGATGGTAAGTAAGCAAAGTCGAACAGTGATTAGTGGGGGATCGGGCGGCGGCGAGGTTTTTTCGGCGATGCGGGGGGGGACGCCGTAGTTTCGTTAAAATTATCGCATCAATGAATTTAGATATGATGATATTAATAAACTTGTTAATCTTTGTGCCGATAAGTTCGGTTTGAAACTTAATCCCATGGCAAATTCATTTGTTTTCTCCTCCGAGTCCGTTGGCGAAGGGCATCCTGACAAGGTGTCCGACTTCATTTCCGATAGTGTTTTAGACGCCTGCTTGTCGATCGATCGCAACAGTCGCGTAGCCTGCGAGACCTTGGTTAAGTCCAATGTCGTGGTGCTGGCGGGTGAAATAACGATCCCGAGACTAAAGGGGAAGCCGTTGGAGGCCGCGTTGAATCTCCCTTTGATTGTCCGGGAGGCCATTCGGGAGATCGGTTATGTGAACGACGACGACGTATTCCATGCGGACCGGGTGTTCATCCAAGATATTTTGACCAGCCAGTCGGTCGACATCGGCCAAGGCGTGGATGCGCGGGAAGCAGAAGGTAAGGCTCACGCGGAGCAAGGTGCTGGTGATCAGGGTATTATGTTCGGCTATGCGTGTGACGAGACCCAGGAGTTGATGCCGACCCCCGTGATGTATGCCCATCTCATTGGACGTGAGCTCACTGCCTTACGGAAGTCAGGTAAAGCCAACTGGCTACGGCCGGACGCGAAGTCGCAAGTTTCGGTTCGTTACGTCGACGGAGTCCCCACCGAAATTATCAATGTGGTGATTTCCACCCAGCATACCGTGGACGTGAAACGTGCGAAAATTGAACGGGTTCTGATCAACAAAGTGATCAAGAGAGTGATCCCGAAGAAGCTGCTTTCGAAGAAGACAGAATTTTTGATTAATCCGACCGGCCGGTTCATCATCGGCGGCCCGCAAGGCGACTCCGGACTGACTGGGCGCAAAATTATTGTCGATACCTACGGTGGCTGGGGCCGTCATGGGGGGGGCGCGTTTTCGGGGAAGGATCCGTCCAAGGTTGACCGTTCGGCGGCTTACATGGCGCGTTGGGTGGCCAAGAACATTGTGGCGTCCGGACTGGCGACGATTGCGGAATTGCAGTTGGCGTATGCCATCGGTCATCCAGAGCCGGTCAGTGTTTTTGTGGATACCTTTGCAACCGGGAAAGTCGCGGATTCGATCCTATCCGATGCCGTGCGGGAAGTCTTCAGCTTCAAGCCGGCGGCGATTGTGAAGCAGCTCAATTTATTGCGTCCGATCTATCGTCAAACGACGAATTACGGTCACTTCGGCAAACCCGATCTACCGTGGGAGCAGACCAATAAAGTGAAAGCCCTGCAGGCGGCGGTTAAACGTCTCTCCAAATAATCAGCTCAAATTTACAACCAACTGAACCATGTCCGAAATTACCGATTACAAAGTTAAAGATATCAGCCTCGCCGAGTGGGGCCACAAGGAGATCGCGATCTCCGAGCACGAAATGCCGGGTCTCATGTCGGTGCGCAAGAAATTCCCCAACAAGCCTTTGGCCGGGGTGCGTATCACGGGTTCGTTGCACATGACGATTCAGACTGCAGTCCTGATTGAGACGTTGGTCGATCTCGGTGCGACCGTGCGCTGGGCTTCCTGCAACCTTTTCTCGACGCAGGACCATGCCGCGGCGGCTATCGCCGACTCCGGCGTGCCGGTGTTTGCCTGGAAAGGCGAGACGCTGGATGAGTATTGGGACTGCACTTGGAAAGCTCTGGTGGGGCCGGACGGTCTAGGCCCTCAAATGGTGGTCGACGACGGCGGCGACGTGACCTTGCTGCTGCACAAGGGTTATGAACTCGAGAACGGTAGTGACTGGGTGAATACTGATTCCGGCTCCGACGAGGAACAGGTCATTAAAAACCTCCTCAAACAGGTGCATGCAGAAATTCCGACTATCTTCACCGAGATCGCGAAGGAGTGGAAGGGCGTTTCGGAAGAGACCACCACGGGCGTGCATCGCCTCTACGAATTGCACGAGAAGGGCGAACTCCTCATTCCTGCCATCAACGTCAACGATTCAGTCACGAAGTCGAAGTTCGATAATCTCTACGGCTGCCGCGAGTCCTTGGCGGACGGATTGAAGCGCGCCACCGACGTCATGATCGCCGGCAAGGTCGCCTGTGTTTGTGGTTACGGTGACGTGGGCAAAGGTTGTGCGCGTTCGCTGAAGAGCTTTGGCGCGCGCGTTATCGTAACGGAAATCGACCCGATCAACGCCCTGCAGGCGGCGATGGAAGGTTACGAAGTCAACACGATTGAGAGCACTCTGGGAGTAGCGGACATTTACGTGACGACCACCGGTAACAAGGACATCATCACCCTCGATCACATGAAGGGGATGCGTGATCAGGCGATCGTTTGTAATATCGGTCACTTCGACAACGAGATCCAAGTGGCTCAGCTCTACAAGGAGCCCGGGGTGGTGCGTGACACGATCAAACCCCAGTATGACAAGTTCACTTTCGCGGACGGTCACTGCATCTACATGTTGGCCGAGGGCCGCTTGGTGAACCTCGGTTGCGCCACGGGTCATCCCTCGTTCGTGATGTCGGCTTCGTTCACTAATCAGGTGCTTGCGCAGCTCGATCTATGGGAGAATCGTGAAACCTACACTCCGGCGGTTTTCCGTCTGCCGAAGCATTTGGATGAGGAGGTCGCGCGCTTACACCTCGACCGAATCGGCGCCAAGCTGACCACGCTCACTAAGGCGCAGGCCGATTATATCGGTGTGCCGGTGGAAGGTCCTTACAAGGCGGATCACTACCGTTACTAAGCGATCCCCAGTTTCTTAGCTCGATTTTCAACCGGCGTCCTCAGGGCGCCGGTTTTTTGCGACTACGGCCACGACTACGGACACGTCTCAATTATTTGGTCTCGGGCTCGGGGCTGCATGGCGACCTTAAAATCGGGATATCTTTTATATCATTACTAACTTATCTAAATTACAAGAAAATTTCTTGAAGCGCTCTGACAGGCAGCTCAAACTGTTTGTTCGCTCATGAGCACAGAACAAGACGTACCGAAGCCCCTGGCAGCCAACGAAGGCATTAAATCAGCCTCTAATTTCCTGCGCGGAACCATCGCGGAAGAACTTCGGGATGAGTCCACAGGAGCGATATCTGAAGAAAATCAACAACTTACGAAGTTTCACGGGTTGTATCATACAGGACGACCGAGATGTGCGCATCGAGCGACGTCGAGCCAAGTTAGAGAAGGCGTTTTCTTTCATGCTGCGGGTTCGTTTACCGGGTGGGCGTTGCACACCCCAGCAATGGTTGGTCTTGGACCAATTGGCGGACAACCAAGCCAATGGCTCGTTGCGTCTGACGACGCGGCAGACTTTTCAGTTTCACGGCCTTTTGAAAGGCAACCTGAAGCCGTTATCAAGGGCATGCACGAGTCCCTGTTGGATTTGATCGCAGCCTGCGGTGACGTAAACCGCAACATCATGGCGCCAGCGAATTCAGAGCGCGATGCGGCGCATGCGGCGATGTATGATCACGCTAAGAGTCTATCCGATTCCACCTTACCCAAGACCCGTGCTTACCACGAGATCTGGCTGGATGACGAATTGGTCGCCGGGGGAGAACCGGAGGAGGAGCCGCTGTATGGCGCGACCTATTTACCCCGTAAATTCAAGGTGGGTTTCGCAATTCCCCGTCCAATGACGTCGACGTCTACTCGCAGGATTTAGGGTTCATCGGTATCGTGGATAACGGTGCATTGGTGGGTTACAATGTGACGATGGGCGGTGGTCTCGGCATGAGCCACGGCAACGAAGCGACTCATCCGCGTTTGGCAGACTTGGTGGGGTTCATCACATGCGACCAAGTGAATTTGATCGGAGAGGCCGTGATTGCCACACAACGCGATTACGGTGATCGCACGAATCGCCGGCACACCCGACTCAAATATACCATCGAGAATCGTGGGATCGAGTGGTTCAAAGCTGAGGGCGAACGTCGTTCGGGAGTTACCGTTGGTCCGGCTCGGGAGGCGTCGTTTACGACGATCCAAGATCCTCACGGCTGGTACGAATGCGCTGACGGCAATTGGGTTTACGGCCTGCACATCCTCAGCGGTCGCATCAAAGACCGGCATCAAAGACCGTGCAGGATGGTTGATGAAAACGGCGCTGCGCGAAGTCGCGGAGATTCATTCTGGGGACTTCTGTCTCACTCCCACGCAAAACATGACCATCTCGGGGGGGGACGGCGGCGGAAAAGCCGCCGTGATTGAAGCAATCCTCGCAAAATATGGCTTGGATAAGGAAAACGAGCGCAGTCGTCTGCGTTTGAACGCTATGTCTTGCGTGGCTTTGCCGACCTGCGGACTGGCATTGGCGGAGAGTGAACGAGTGTTGCCGGAAGTGATTGAACGGGGTGAAACGATTTTGGAAGCCGCCGGACTGGCCGACGATGCGATCAGCCTACGGATGACGGGCTGTCCCAACGGGTGCGCTCGTCCTTATTTGGCCGAGATCGGATTTGTGGGTAAAGCGCCGGGCAAGTACGCACTTTACATCGGAGCCAAATATAACGGCACCCGTCTGAATCGGATGATTTCGCCGAAAGCGACGATCGATGAATCCGTTGAGATGCGCACTCCCGTTATTCAACGCTACACGAAGGAACGGAACGAGGGCGAAGAGTTCGGTGACTTCTGTCAGCGAGTGATATTACCCGACGATGCGACCACTCACAGCGTCGGAACGACGGTAGCTCCAGTCTAGTTGGATGGGGGGCGAGGCGGAGACCGCTTCGCCCTCGATTGTTCAGAAACGGTGAGAAGAAATTATCGGAGCACATAGCTACGCCGCCGCCGCAGATGGATTGGGCGACTTTTTTAGGAAGGAATGGGCGCGTCCTGCTGCGCAGGTTCGTCAGTTCCTGAAAGTGGAGCCGTCGGCCTCATCCATTTAGTTCGCCGCGCGATTTGACCGAGAAAAGCACATCGAGATTTGGTGAGAGCGGTCTCAGGATTCAGGCGACGCGGCGGATTACTTGGTCTTACCTCGCCTCACGGAGGGAGTCCCAAGGTTTGTGATTGAAGCTCAATACGATGGAGAAACCGAGAATTGCGACGACCCTTGGGCGGTACCCGTCGAAGCCATGCTGGCGGGCGAATCGGGATACTTCGTGCCCATCTCGCTCCTCGCGCCTCATCAGGGCAACGATTCTGCGCATGCGCTATCTATCGCTGCAGAGTCGCGAGTCGATCGGCAGGGCGGGACGGCGCTTTGTCAGTGTTGGTTGATTTCCCGGTGCGACATGAAGCGTTCATGTGGAAATATTTGGCGGCCGCCCTGCTCTGATTTCTCGCTCGAAGAAGCGTTTTGAAATAGTGTGATGAGAGTTAATGAACTATACTAAGAAAAGAGATGCGGCGGTGCGGGCGCGTTGGATTTTCTCCAGGATGGCGGAGCCTTCGGCCTTCCAAGTGTAGCGGGTGGGTTCGAGGTAGCGTGCGGCCATGTAGGTTTCGATGGCGTTGGTGAGGTCTCGAACGCTGGTGAAGCTGCCATCGCGGATACAATCGACGGTGAGGTCGCGGAAGAAGCGCTCCACTAGATTCAACCAGGAAGAGGATGTTGGAGTGCAGTGCAGTGGTGCAGTGCAGTGCGCTCGACGCCATGGGCTTTGGCATGCCGCTGATTGCGCCACTTTATCCAGCTCTTCACTTTGGCGTGCTTGTGGGTGGCGTAGTTGTCGATGATCAGATGCAGGACCAAGCTGTCGGGTGCCTGCGCATCGATGTGCTTGAGGAAACCGAGCCATTCGCGGTGGGTATGCCGAGAGGCGGTGCGTCGCATGATTTTGCCGTCCAGATAGCCGAGGACGGCGAATAGCGTGACCGTGCCGTGGCGGGTGTAATCGTGGGTGGCGGTTTTGATGTGCCCGATACCCAATGGCAGGCCCGGCTGGGAGCGCTCAAGCGCCTGGCACTGGCTTTTCTCGTCGCAACACAGCACCAAGGCCCGATCGGGCGGATTCAGATACAAGCCGATGACATCCCAAAACTTGGCCTCGAAGTTCCGGTCACGCGACAACTTGAACGTTCGTCGCAAATGTGGCTTCAGGTCGTTGGCCCGCCACAGACGCTGCACGGAGTGGGCCGACACCCCCTTGGCCTTGGCCATCGCCCGTGAGGACCAGCGGGTGCGCCCGGCCGGGGGGGTTGCGTGACCTCAGTGACGATCTGAGCGCGAATCGCCACATCCACACTCGGCTTCCGGCCCGAACGTCTCGCTTCGGCCCATCCAGCCAACCCTGCCTCACGAAATCGCTTTTCCCACTTCGCCACCACCGGACGATTCACTCCGATCTGAGCAGCCACCGTCTCCTGGCTTTTCCCTTCGGCCCGCAACAACACGATGCGCGCCGATGCGCGCCCGCCTGACCTCCTGTTGCGGCGTGGTCGGGCGTTTGAGCATCTGTTCAAGTTCTTGATGCTGCGCGGCATCAATGATTAGCGGATTAACAGGGCGGGCCATGCACCCATCCTGCACTACTATTTTTATTTCGTCGTATAGCTAATTAACTCCCACTACACTAGCTATTTGGATTCGACTGCAAATCGGATTCTCAGCGAACGACTGGGCGAACTGTATTCATTCGAAATTTCGCAGCGTCATCGGCGGTGGAATTTTGAAGAAAGACGTTGCGATAACGTGTTCATTTCCGAGGTGAAGGTGTTTTTGTGAGGAGGGTTCCTTGGCTGGGATTTTTGCGCGCTTCGCCTGCTTTGGGTGCAGTCCTCATGGAGGCTCCTTGGGGGGAGGCACACGCGTGGCAATAGCCGTATTCAGTCCGGGTAATTCAGAATAAGTCCGTGCGTACATTGACCCTTTATAGGATCTTGCGATATGGGGAGTAGTGAGCTGCAAACGAAGCTGATGTCCAGTCGCTCCCTAGTGCTTCCGACTTTTGTTACCCGAAACCGCGCCCTGTGGTGGGTTGGCCTAGTGACCGTGCTGATCGCGACTTGTTTTGCGATCTACACGCAGCATGCGTGGGAAGATGATTACATCACTTATCGATCCAGCCGAAATTTGGCTGAAGGGAATGGCTTGGTCTTCAATGTCGGAGAACGGGTTCATACGTTTACTTCGCCGCTCGGGGTATTGTTGCCCGCTCTCGCCTCGTGGCTTACCGGAACCGAGTCTGACCAAGGAGCGCTTTGGCTTTATCGGTCGATGAGTATTTTGGCCTTGGCCGGCGCGGTCGTTCTATTGGTGGCCGTCGCTCGCCGTGCCAAGTTACCAGTGGTGGCGATTTTTTTTGCTGGTTGGGTGGATGTCCACGGATGTGAAGACGGGGGATTTTACCATCAATGGAATGAAGACCGGTTGGTTGGTGCTATTTCTGGCTTACGCTCTTTGGGCTCATTTGGGTGGCGCGTTGGCTTGGCGTCATCTCGGTCTGGCTTGGGCCGATCTCATGTGGACCCGACCCGACAGTTTTATTTATATCACTCTGATGGCGTTTGCCGTGCTGGTCGTCGGCACTGCCACAACCAAGACGACTCGTCGAGAATTGGTGCTTTGTTTTTTAAAGGCGGGATTGCTCACCACGGTGTTGTATTTGCCGTGGTTTATCGGGGCCTGGATCTATTATGGCTCGCCGGTGCCGCATACGGTCGTGGCCAAAGGGGGATTGGCGGCGCCCATCACGGTTGAGCGAATTTGGCGGACGCTTTGGGATTTGTTCTCCGTCGGTTGGAGAGGGGAGGTTTCGTCAACTGGAGCCTTTATGCCGGCCTATTTTCAAATGGGCGGATGGCCGTTGATGCTGGAGCGGGGAGCGCGAATTTTATCCGGTTTGACGGTGGTGCGGTGTTTGATTCCGGGAGTGGGCAAGTTGGTGCGTATCTGCTCGTTCGTCTTTCTGGGTTGCCACCTTTATCTAAGTGTCGCGCCGTATTTTCCGTTTCCGTGGTATCTACCCGCAGTCACCCCTTTCGCGGTGATGGCGTGGGCGGGCTTGGTGGCCCGGATTTGGCCGCAGGACGATCGAGGCTGGAGGCGAGTTGCCCGCGGGGGGTGATGGTGGTCGTGGCAATGGTGCTGACTACCAGTGTTTGGATTACTTGGCAATCGGCGCGCCAATTGCGGCAGCAGCAGCGTTTCGTGGAGGAAGGTAACCGGCAGGCGATCGGTGAGTTTTTACGTCAGCACTCCAAGCCGGGAGAAACTGTATTTTTGGAACCACTGGGCGACATCGGCTATTTCTCGGGTCTTCGAACGCTGGATTTCACCGGTATGTCCTCTCCTGAAACGGTGGCTGCTCGCCAACTGGTAGGCAACGGCTGGCGGGCGCTGATTGGGTATTTGCATCCGGACTGGATCGTGCTCCGGCCGCGCGAGTTTTCCATGATGCATCCCGAGACGACTTGGAGCCTGGAATCGGTTTATGAGCGTGTGGCAGTTTTCGATCAGACTGCGGATATCGAGCCGTTGGACGTTCGAGGGAAACCGTATTTGACGCACGATGCCGCTTTTTTCGTATTCCATCGTCGCCCGGTGATCAGCAAAAGTTTTCTGCGATATCGAATCGAATCCGATGTGGACGTGCAGCCCTCGCAAGTCGGTGACCGTTCGGTGGTCATGATTCATGCTGGCGGACAGGCTTGGGACCCCCGTTCCTCCCGGTAGTCATCGTTTATCGCTATCGTATGGATTCCTGCCTGGGGCGGGTCAGGGAGAGCTGCGTTTCGGTGGCGTGCGCTTTGGCTTTGAAGTGAAGGACGGACTCCGCATCGAGCCACTGGCGTTGATTGATCTGTTGCCTCGCGAGGATGACGGAGTGACTTGGAAGGATTGGACCGTAACACTGCCGGACGGGCTTTCCGAGGAGGAGGTATTTCGTCTGGTGATCGATCCAGGCAATGATGCCCAGAAGGACTGGACTTTCGTGACTGCGCCCGTTTTTGAGTAAGCGCTTTAACGCCGGACGGGCACCTCGTGTTCAGCCAAGTAGGCTTTGACTTGAGGGACGGTGAGTTCGCCGAAGTGGAACAGACTGGCCGCCAGCACGGCGCTGGCGTGGCCGGCCTCGAGGGCTTCTGCAAAGTGAGGGAGCTCTCCGGCGCCGCCGCTGGCGATGACCGGCACCGAAACGGCGTCGCTGATAGCGCGGGTCAGAGGCACGTCATAACCGGTTTTCATGCCATCACAATCCATGCTGGTCAGGAGAATTTCACCGGCCCCCAAAGCAACCGCGTTTTGGGCCCAGGCTAACGCGTCAAGTTCGGTTGGGTTACGCCCCCCGTGAGTGTAGACACGCCAAGACTGGCCATCGGGTTCTCGTTTGGCGTCGATGGCCACTACGATGCATTGAGCGCCAAATCGTTCCGAGGCGTGGCGAATCAATTCGGGGTTTTTAATGGCGGCTGTGTTGAGGGAGACTTTGTCAGCGCCCGATTTCAGCATGGCTTCAATATCGGCAACAGTGCGCAGTCCGCCTCCGACCGTGAGCGGCATAAAGCACTGTTCGGCGGTGGCCGCGACGACGTTGTGCATGATGGACCGGCCGTCGCTGGATGCGGTGATATCGAGGAATACAAGTTCATCCACACCTTGAGCATCGTAGGCTTTGGCACATTCGACCGGGTCACCGGCATCTCGTAGTTCCTGAAATTTGACTCCCTTGACCACGCGACCGTTGGTCACGTCGAGGCAGGGAATGATACGTCGGGCGAGCATGACTTTGGAAGTGTCACGTTTTCAGTAATTCAAGTATCGAGGAGGTTGATTTCCTTGGTTACTTGGAACCTTGAAACTTTGAGCCGGTTGGCAGCTTAATCCAATTCCGTGACGTCGGGTTCGAAGCTGACAGCAAGTCGGTAGACGTTGCCCGGGCGCATGATCAATGGATGGTCGCGTTCGAGTGTCTGCAGATAGTGGACTTTGCCGTAATTGGTGCGATACGTGGGATCGTTGGTAACGACTTCGGTTTCCTGCCAGATTGCCTGAAAATCGTCTTTGGTCACGTTGCAGCGATGGCCTTCCGGGCCGAGTGCCAGCGAACCACCGACATGGTAGACCGAGTGAGGTGCGGCGATGGCGAGCATGAAACGGAAGCGATCGAGGGTCACCTGTTGCTTCACGGTGTAGGAAAATTCGGCGCTAATTTTCGGACCAGCGAAATTCCACTGTACTTTGACCGATCCAACCCCCTTCAGGATTTCCTGTTCGGCGGTGATCAGATCAGGCTGTTCGTAGCGGAAAAAGAAACTACGTCGCAGGCCGAGCCCAGTGACGCAATTGCGACCATAAAAGGCGGGGATCGTGACCTGATCGCCGAAGGTAAGTTCGGGGATCATGATCGGAACGTAGACGTTGTTGGGCCAATCGAATACTCCCGGGCAATGGGGGAAAGGCAGAGAGTCCGAAGTGGCGGCCCCGCCGGCGGTGATCAGAGGGATCTGCGCATGCAAACCACTGCCAGCATCACGGTAGAGAAATACACCCTGTTCCTTACGATTGGATTTATCGAAAATCACAAAGCGACCGGTGGTGCGGGGCGGCTCGATTTTAGCGGCGCCGGTCGGCATATGCACGGCCTTGGCGAGGCGAGACCACTGGCAGAGATAGCGAGCGGCGTCGAAATTGGAGAGACGGGTGGTGTGACCTTCGAAGGCGGTGCGTTCTCTGTCGCGAACGTCGAGGAAGCCATGTTCCTGATCCAGATAGGTCTGGTAGAAGAAGAGGAAGAGGCGGCGAAGGACGTCGAAATACTTCGGCTTCAATTCGTCCGCGATCCAGCCGTCACGCAGGCCTTGGAGAATCAAGCTAATGCAGTGCATTTGACCATAGGCGCCAGCGGCGCGGCCAAAAGCCCAGCCCAGACCGTCGGCCCGGACGAGATCTGGCATCATCTTGATGTATTTCTCAGCGTAGGTGCGCAGAGTGGGGAGCTTGCGATCGCGCACACCGCTGTTGGCGTGGAGTTGCAGAGCTGAGCGCATGAACACGAGGGACATGACACCGTAGAGATTGAAGTGGCCGCCGATACCATCGGTGGCGTTATCGACGAAGCCGTTGGAACTGGTCTGCTTGACGCGCTCGACGAATCGTTCGATGAGGCGGGAAGTTTCGTCCTTCTTGGACAGACCGAAGGAGAAGCGGGCGACCGCCTTGGCGATATTGAAAGCCTGCCAGTGGTTGTCGTAGTCCGAGCGGTGGAGCAGGGACTTGTCGATTCGCTCCTGTGTCTCGGGCACGAGTCGTTTCCAGACCGGGTTGCGCTCCTTGGAAGGACCAAAGCACAGCAGACCGAGCGAGGCATAGGCCAAACCGTTTTCGACGGCGGGCTCGGTGAACATCTGCGCGGTGATGGTGCGGGCAGCCAGATCGACGATATCGTAACCATCCAGAGAGGACTCACCGGTTACACGGTAGTATTCGCCCAATGCGAAAGCGACGTGGCCCGGCTCATCGACGCGAGAGTCTTCGCCTTCAACAGGACGGAGAGTCCCGTCTGGCTGGATGGAATCAAAATTGTGGCCCAAAATGGAACGGGCCATATCGAGGCATTGCTCGGAAAAACTGTGCATACGGATCGGAATGCGACGTGGGGCCGTCGGCACGTCGGCGGCGAACGGAAGGGATGTTTGTTCAGGGTTTTGCAGCGCTGCGCAAGAGGGAAAAGGGGTCTCTTTGCGTTGGGAGCAAAAAACAACGTCGGACCTAAGCCCAACGTTGCCAAAATGGTTAGATGAAAACCGCCATAATTAGCGGGAGATGAGTTTGAGGAACTCGGCGTTGGTTTTGGTCTTGGAGAGTCGAGCCACCATGGTTTCGGTGGCTTCCTCAATGCGTTGTTGCACGAGGGCTCGACGGAAAAAATGGATACTGTCGAGGTCGTCGGCGTCCATGAGCATCTCCTCCTTGCGGGTGCCGGAACCCTGGATGTTGATGGCGGGCCAGATGCGCATTTCGGCACATTTACGATCCAACACCAAGTCGCTGTTACCGGTTCCTTTAAACTCTTGAAAGATCACGTCGTCCATCCGGCTGCCAGTCTCCACGAGGATGGACGCAACGATGGTGAGTGAGCCTGCTTCCTCGGTGTTACGCGCCGACGCAAAAAGTTGGCGGGGCTTCTCGAGGGCGCGCACATCCAGACCTCCGGATCCAGTACGGCCGGAGTTGCGAAGAGTGTTGTGGGCGCGAGCGAGGCGGGTCAGGGAATCGAGGAACAGGACAACGTCCTTGCCGCACTCGACGAGGCGTTTGGCACGTTCGATGGCCATATCGGCGATGCGAATGTGACTTTGGACCTGCTCGTCATTGGAGGAGGCCCAGACTTCGGCGTTCACGCTGCGTTTGAAATCGGTCACTTCTTCAGGGCGTTCGTCGACCAAAAGGATCATGACGTGGCACTCGGGATGGTTCTCGATGACGCCCAGGGCCATATCACGAAGCAGGGTGGTTTTGCCGGTGCGAGGTGGGGCGACCACCAAGCCGCGGGTACCTTTGCCAATGGGGCAGAAGAGGTCGACGGCACGGGTGGTCATGCGGCCATCCTTGGTTTCGAGCTTTAAATGCTCTTCGGGAGAGAGGGTGGTGAAGTTGAGGAAGTCCCACTTGGCCTTGCGATCGTGGATGGAAAGGTCGTCGATCGTGTCGATGAATTTCATCTTGGGATCGGGGAAGCGCCCCTCGGCCGGGTAAGCACGCCCCGCGATCATGCTGCCTTGGCGTAGTTTAAAACGACGAATGAGCTCCTGGGGGACAAAAACATGGGTCTGGGGGCGTTTGCCGTAGCGCTTCAAATCGAGCAGAACGCCGTTGCCGCCTTTCTGTTTGTCGATGTCGAGGACGCCCTCAACGAGGACAAGGTGGTCCTGAGGTTCGGGAGCGGAGGCGTTGTCGTTATCTGACTGGGACGGAGCCATTTCGGTGTTGTCGTTGAATTTATCCATTATTCAAAAATGAGGGGTGGCACAGCAAAGAAGACCGGACGGACGGACGGAGGACGCACGCTTGATACGGGCATCGGGACAACACGCAGGCCCGGTTAAAATAGCCGCGGTTCTAGTTATCCCCAAACCACAGCGATCCCCAAAAGTGACGGACCAAACGATTACCTCAGTATCCCGTGAGAAACGGGTATTCAAGCCTTCGGCTGAATTTCAGCGCCAAGCCAATCTTGGCAGCATGACTGCTTATAAGAGACTCTACCGCGAGTCTGTCAACTCTCCATAAAAATTCTGGGAGAAGCAGGCGAAGGACTTACTTGTTTGGCGGCTGCCATTTAAGAATGTTTTGAAATGGAAAGCTCCCCACGCGGAGTGGTTTGGCGGAGGAATGCTGAACGTGACGGGAAACTGTGTGGACCGTCATTTGGGCACCGACCGCGAAAACAAGGCGGCGGTAATTTTTGAGGGCGAACCAGGAGATGTTCGCACGATCACCTACAAGCAGCTCTATTTCCACGTGTCCCGTTTGGCGCATGTTTTTGAAAACATGGGGGTGGGCCGAGGAGATCGAGTGGCCATTTACATGCCGATGGTGCCGGAGGCAGTTTTTGCGATGTTGGCGTGTGCCCGAGTGGGCGCGATCCATACCGTAGTATTTGGCGGATTCAGCGCCGAATTGCTGAAAGATCGTATCAATGATTGCGGGGCCAAACTCGTTATTACGGCCGACGGAGGCTGGCGTCGGGGCAAAGTCGTCGAACTTAAAAAGACGGTCGACGAGGCGGTTGAGAATACGCCTTCGGTACAAACGGTGCTGGTGCTGCGTCGGGGCGGCAATGAAGTAAAAATGCGCAACGGGCGCGATGTCTGGTGGCATGACGCCTGGCTGGGGGCGCCCAATCACCACAAGCCCAAGGCGTTTCCGTCCGAACATCCGCTGTTCATTTTATACACCTCAGGGAGCACGGGTAAACCCAAGGGGGTTCTCCATACGAGCGCGGGGTATGTGTTGGGGGCGAAGCTATCGTCCAAATACGTTTTCGATCTAAAGGAAAACGATCTGTACTTTTGCTCGGCAGACATCGGTTGGATTACGGGGCACAGTCACGTAGTCTATGGACTTCTCTCCAACGGCGCCACGGTCTTCATGTATGAGGGGGCGCCCAACGAGCCAGGACCAGACCGATTTTGGCAGATGATTGACCGCCATGGGGTGACAATCTTTTACACCGCACCGACGGCTATTCGGGCGTTCATGCGTTGGGGAGACAATTATGTGTTGAGCCACCAGCTGAAGTCGTTGCGTCTGCTGGGCTCCGTGGGTGAACCCATCAATTCGGAAGCTTGGATATGGTACCACAAATTGATCGGGAAGAAAAAATGTCCCATCGTGGATACTTGGTGGCAGACTGAAACAGGTTCCATCATGATCACCCCATTGCCGGGGGGGCACCCCTGTAAGCCGGGTTCGGCGACTTTGCCATTTTTTGGCATCGTGCCCAAGGTGGTGGACGACAAGGGCAAGGAAGTACCCAAGGGCTCGGGTGGAAAACTCATTATAGAAAAACCCTGGCCGTCCATGCTTCGCACGTTGTGGGGGGATGATGAACGCTTTCAGAAGACGTATTTCAGTGATTTTCCAGGAGGCTATTTTACTGGGGATGGCGCACGTCAGGACAAGGATGGTTACTTCTGGATCGTCGGGCGCGTCGATGATGTGCTCAATATTTCCGGACACCGTCTCGGCACGGCCGAAGTTGAGAGTGCCTTGGTGGCTCATCCTAAGGTGGCGGAAGCGGTGGCTATCGGGCGTCCGGACGCACTGGAGGGGCAATCGCTCGTAGTCTTCGTCACACTGAAATCCGGATTTGAGCCCTCCGACTCCCTCAAGGACGAACTACGTGCCCATGTGGGCAAAGAAATTGGTGCGATCGCCAAGCCTGACGTGGTGCGATTTGCCGGAGGCCTACCCAAGACCCGGTCCGGTAAAATTATGAGGCGCATCTTAAAATAGATCGCGGCGGGTAAGGAAGTGAAGGGGGACACGTCCACCTTGAAAGACTTCGCGGTCGTGGCTGCGCTGCAAGCGGACGAGTGATACCGCATTTCACTGTCGATAACACCCGCTAACGGGTCGATGGGAACGAAACCTGCACGGAGACGGTTTGATGAGCTCTCCGTACGATTTCGACCGGTCGACCCTGCGGGGCGATGGGCGCCGGTTTGGGTTTACCTTGATCGAGATCGTGGTCGTCATCGCAATTGTCGCAGTCTTGGCGGCGATTGTTCTGAATGTGTCAGCAGGCGTGCAACGTCGGGCGGCGGTGGATCGAGTTCAGGCCGAACTGGCGGTGTTGGACGCTGGTCTGGAAGCCTACCGGCGTGTATTTGGAAGTTATCCGCAGATGTCGGGTGGCGCAGTGTTGCTGGCGGCGTTGAACGGGCGCGCCGGGCCGACGGGGGGGGCGATCGTGCAGGCACCGATCGTGTTGTTGGCGGCGTTTACGTTGCGTGAAGACGATCCAGCCGCGCCGGGCAACGTGCTGTTGGATCCCTGGGACCAGCCTTATGTTTATCAACCCTACACGTCCGGCCCCCGTCGCAGTTACCGCCTCTACTCCATTGGTCCGGACGGGAGGGACCAGCCCGCGACATCTGCGGGAGGGATCGACGAAAATGATCCCGCCAATTTGGATAACATCTACGCCCACCTGTAAGCGCCGCCGATTTCCGGCCATGCTTTTACGCCGATTTTCTTACCCTGGTTTTACATTGATCGAGCTACTCACCGTGATCGCGATACTGGGAATTCTGGCTGCCATCGTTATCTCGACCGTGAGTGGTGCGCGTAACTCTGCCAATCGTGCCCAAACAAAAGCCCAGTTCAATCAGTGGGCCGTGGCGATGGAGTTATTCAGGCAGGAGTATGGTTTTTATCCCGACATCGCAGTCGGGGGGAAAGTCGAACCAACGCGTTTTGCGTCGGAACTTACCGGCCGAACTCTCGCCGGCACTGCGGTCACGGGAAGCACCGCCAATCGCAAAGGATTCAATTTTTATACGATCTCGACCAGCGATCTCGATGCCGCGGGGACGCACTTGAGCGATGCGTTCGGAAATACCGAGATAGGAGTGCGTATCGATACCAATCGAGACGGACTGATCAATGGGAGTGATACGGGAAGTTGGGTGGCGGTGGCGGGACTTGATGGCACGTTCAGCCCCACGACGACGGATGACGCTGTGCCGACCTCTGGCGTGCGAGCGAAGGGGGTGTTTTATTCGGCAGGACTGGGGCATGACGCCAACGATTTGGTGCTGAGTTGGCGCTGATGGTCATGACGTTTTCCTTGCGATCAAGAGGCGGATTTACGCTCATTGAGCTGCTGGTGGTCATTGGAATCATGGCCGTAATTGGCGGCGTGGTTGGCGTAGGATTGATCGACGGAGGGCAGGGGGCGATGTTAGCGACTGCCCGCGGGCTGATGCAGACGCAAATCACGGCCGCCCGGTCTCAGGCTGCATTGCGTAATGAATCCACTGCTGTGGTGGTGGTGGCCGATCCTACTGACTTGGACCGCTATCTGCGCTACATCGCCGTAGCCGTCGCTGACGATTCCGGGGTTTTGATCCTGACTCGAGACGGCACCAACTTGCCCGGAGACATACGCGTGCGACCTCCTTCCGATGGTAGCACATTGCTCGCGAGCTCCTCGTCCGTGAGCTTGGAGCCGGGTGGGGCGCAGGTGTCTTGTTATCAAATTTCATTCAAGGCAAATGGGGCACTTGCCCTCACGGGAGGAGGGGAACTTTGGTTGGCCGTGACCGAACGTGAGGCTGAGGGGGTGTTTTTCGTGGAAGATGCGCCAAGGGTGGGCATCGGCATCAATCGTTACGGCGCGATGGCTGCGCTCGAATCAGGAGAGACTGCGAAATGAAGCAGTCGCGCGGTGCGGGTTTTTCACTCGTTGAAGTCGTGGTCGCGGTGGGCGTCTTCGTGGCGGGAGTGGTGGGAGTGGTGGGAGCGATCGCATTGTTGTCGATTACGAGCAAGTCGGCCAGAGGGACCCGCGAGGCGATGACAGCGACTCGGGTGGGGGAGTCTGCTTCCGCTCTCTTGCGCACCTTGAGCTGGGCGGACGCGCAAGCCTTAATGGCGGAGAATGATCCAACACCGATTTACGTCACGCGTGCGGGAGACCAAATCGGACTCCTCGATGTCGTGCCGTTGGCCGAAGCGTTTTTTGAACTTTCGCTCGAACGAAACGGAAATTTGTCACCAGAAAACAATGACGCGACGGCGGGGTTTCTCGCACTGCGCCTGACCTTGTCGTGGCCTGTTCGCCAAACCGAGGGTACCATGGTGCCACTGGCCAATCGGGAAAGGCTCATCTTTAATATGGCGGTGCGCCGATGAGAGCCCGTTGCCACGCATCTGCGTTCACGCTCGTCGAAATCGTGGTATCGGTTGGCATCACGGCGGTTATGGCCGCGGTGCTTCTGACGATCGTGACCAACACGCTCGGTATTTGGGAAAAGTCGGCGAGTGCGTTGGCGTTGCAGAATCGCGCTCAGCTCGTGCTGGATTGCCTGGCCGTCGATCTGGAGAGTGCGGTGGTGAGACAGGATGGGGGAGCGTGGATTCGGGTTGAGGACGTGGACAACACCATGAGGGCATTGCACCTTTTCGCCAATACGCGCACGACTTCCGGCGATGCGGCCGATCCCTGCACAATTCGGGAGGTGGAGTATCTCACATCGACGGACGATGAGGCGTTTGAATTATACCGGTGGGAGGGTACCGCCGAGGCGGCCCTGGCCAGCACTTATGCTTTTTAGAGTCCGACGGACGTCAGGAGTATCGAGTATTGGCTTACGGAGGGGCTGGTGGAAATAGTAGTGGAGTGGTTCGACGGCGAAGGGCAACGCTATTGCCACACCGTCACCGGAGGCGTGGCCTGTGCTGGCGACCGTCGTTGTCACGATGATCAGCGAGCAAGGAGCCCAACGCTTGTTGGCCGTGGCACAGGGCGATTCAACGGAGTCGACTGATGCCATCCTCGGCGAAACCACTGAAACCTACACCCGCTGGGTGGCCATGCCGGGGAGGCCTTGGTGAGACTGACACGAGGACGAACCAAACAACGTGGCATGGCGTTATTACTCGTGGTGTCGTTGCTGGCGCTGGTGACCTTACTGGTGATGAGTCTCGCCGTGCTGACGCGCGTGGAAACGCAAATCAGTTTCACGGAGACGGTCCAAGCACAAGCCCGCCAAAACGCGCTGCTGGCATTGGATATGGCGGTGGGCCGACTGCAAACCTTGGCGGGGCCAGATCAACGGGTGACAGCCACGGAGCAATTGGTTGGTGCGAGCGGCAATCCCCATTGGACGGGAGTTTGGGAAACGGATGTCACGGGCAGTGTCTCGGAGGGTTGGTTGGTGAGCGGAGTCAATCCCAACCCCTTCGCTCCTCCAACCGGTGATCGCAGCGAAGTTTCACTGTTGGGATAATTTTCCACGCCGTCGGGTGACTCTGGGGCGGTGACGGTGCCTCTGGAGACGATTACCCGGTCCGATGTGTTATAGGGTATGCAGGCGAACAAGTGACGGGGGCTGTAGGTTACTTTGTCGCCGACGAAGGGGTCAAGGCGGCGTTGAGCGCTAGCCGAGCACCAACCTACAATTCCGCGTCGCCGGCGGAGCAACGGGCTCCGTTGATGGGGGGGGCGTTTCCAGTGGGTTTTGATGATGTGGCGGACTTCGATGTCACGGCAGCGGAAGTGCAATCTGCGTTGGAGTCGGTTGCCGCCCGCTCGCAGTTTGAGCTTTTGGATACCGCGTTGGATTCCATCGAAAATCGGTCACATTGGCACGACTACAGTGGTGCCAGTCGAGGACTGTTGGTAGACTCAATGCGGGGCCGATTGACGGTGGATCTTTCGAAATACGGTGCGTCTGAAATTCCAGGAATCGACAAGTTCTCCGATTTAATCACCGAGACGCGAAGGGACACTTTAAGTCCGGGATATCCTATCCGAGCGGTATCCCTTTCGAGAGGGGAACTCACGGACGTGATTGCTCCCATCATCATACAAGTGGGGCTCCAGTTCAGTGTGCACACAATCAGCGGCACTTCTCGCACTTTGCGAAAGCCGCCTACGTTTTTTTTGTCGAAATGTTCAATCCGTTCAGTTCTGCGTTGGTGGCGGAACCTCTGCGTCTGATGGTGTCGGGACTTCCTGGTGAGATTTCCATTGAATCCCGCACACAGGGCACGGACGAAAACCATGGCGAGGCGACCGTTAACTTGCAACAGACCTATGCCTTGCACACGGCCAGCGATGGATCGCCTGCCATTGAGTTTGAATTTCCGTTCGGTGATGCCAGTTGGGCTCCCGGGCGAGTGATTACGTGGCGAAATCAATCAGGTGGCACGAATGGTGAAGCGGCAAACCGGGAACTTGTCTTCGACGCCAGCACGCGCACCAGCTACTGGGAAGAGCGTCCGGGGGCGGCACTCGATGGCCCAGATAGCCTGCACTCTGGAAGTGAGCTGAACAGTGAACTCCGTTTTACCGGCAGTGAAGACTGGGCGGTCCGATTGGAACTAAAGCGATTGAATGGTGAAGTGCTTTCGACACACGAGTTGCCTGTTTTTTACGCCGAAACCGCGTGGCTGGATGCAAATTCCACCATTCCTAATTTTGGGCTAGGGGCGCGAATGGTCGACCGTAGTGATTTACAAGATACGGAAGGTGCTTCGAGGTGGATCACAGATGTGATGCCTGGTGATCTGCGTCGGCGGGATTTCGACCAAAGCTATTGGACGACGAACGATCCAGAAACGGCTTCCTACAACACGGCATTTTCCGCGCCGAGTTCGGCCGTTGAAGCGAGTCAGCTATTCAACCGCGATCCCACTCCCTGGACAGGGTCCGGTTACTACCAACCTTCCTACAATAGCGACGTCGCGTTGTTTGCGTTGCCCAGGCAGGCTTGGATCTCAATCGGCAGTTTACAGCATCTGGCGTTCAGCTCCGGTTCCATTTACAATGTGGGCAAATGGATGGAGTGAGCATAATGACTGGTTCGATCGCTATTGTTTTTCGGGACGAACCGCCTTGGACGACCAGGCTGCACGCCCCGCCAATCCTCATCTGGTGCAACTGAAACATGTCGCGGCGAGCGCTGAAACTGCTTCCGATTTCATGGTTAGCCGAAGCTTTAACTTGAACAGTACGAATCCGGAGGCGTGGCGTGCGGTCTTACTGGGTTTGGGCACGGGCGGTTTGAACTATGCCTTTGATTATACGGTGCACGATGACGACTCTGGGGACGTGGTGAGTGTAAGCACTCAGACGATCAATCGAACCATCGCCCGGTTTTCCCAATCAGCCGGGAAAATGTGGGAAGTGTCGCCGGATAAGAATAATTATCTGGCACCACTGCGACAGTATCGGCGGGGCGTACGGGGATTGACCGTCGCTCAAGTCGCCGGACTCGCCGTGGAAATTGCGACGAACGTTCGTCGTCGCGGGGCTGCGGCGGGACCGTTTCGCAGCGTGGAGGAGTTTCTCGAAACGGATGCGTCAGTGCCGGATTCAGAACGAATTAACTGGGACCAGTATTTTCCCGACTCTCCCATGAAGATGGATCGAGCCGCTCCCTCGGATGTGACCTCGGCGGATTTAATGACTGGCCTGGCTCCCTTGGTGAATGTGCGCTCCGATACGTTCGTCATTCGGGCCTACGGCGAAGTGCTGTATCCGGTCACACCGGATGATTTCTTGAATTCGGCACCGGTGGCGAAAGCCTGGCTCGAAGCAGTGGCACAACGCTTCCCTGAAGGCGTGGATGTCGCAGATTTCACTAGGGTCGAGGTGACCGAGTGGACGCAGATGGTCGCTGATCCCAGGTGGGGGCGTCGTCTGCGGATTCTCTCGCTGCGCTGGCTCGACGAGGACGAATTATGAGACACCATCCCTTATCAACGCGCCGATTGTGGCTTGGCTGGTTTTTGATCACAAGTGCGGTGCTTTCGGCTCAAACGGCGCGGTTGCCACAACTCAGTTTCGATTTTTAGGTGATGGCCACGGACCGATTGCGTGATGTGGCTTATGTGCAGCTTAAGCCCCTGGCTCGCACGAAACTGCGACCTACGGTTGACGATTTTGACATCATCCCGCTGCGGGTCAATTCGCAGGGTCGCAGCTCTCTGCATCGTTACGAAGGACCGCCTCCGTTGTGATTTGTCACTACGATGGGAAGAGGTGAGGGCATGGCGGTCGATAGAGTTGTGGCCTCACTACGCGAGGCGGCGTCGCCGGAACGGTAACTGATCGTATTGGTGCCGTCGGACGAAGGGGAATTTGGGTTGATCGCGTTAGACGATGGCAAAGCGGCTTTTCCGGTCGGTCACGTGCGGTTGCTCAACCTATCCGGACTGGCCGTGCGCGGGGCATTGGATGACGCGAGTTTCGAGCTTCCGGTCCTGCCTCGCATCACTGCTCCGCAGCGGATCGGCAGCCGGGTCAAGGTGGGCGTGGCGTTCGAGCGCCAAAGCCGACCGGTGGTCGGCTTCGACCAATCGTTATCGGTGAACGATGGTGAACGGTTGTTTTTGGCGCCTTTTCGCGAGGGCGCGGATTTGCGGACGCGCGTGGTACGCGATCAGGTGAGCATGGTAGGGGCAGGGGAGGGCGATTGATCTCGATGGCGAGGACGGTTCAGTCGAACTTAAGGCAGTCGGGAGTCCACTCGGGGGTACACGTGACGATCATGCGTAGGTCGACCGGCGTTTGATTGGCGATGCTGTGGCGCTCACCGGGTTTGATCACGACGGCGTCTCCGATCCGGATCGTTTGGCTAATCCCGTCGATTGTCATCACTCCGGTGCCGGCTACGACATAGTATATCTCTTCGATCACTTCGTGATAGTGAGGGCGTACTTGAACTCGGCGGCGTCAAGCGGCTAGTGCACAGTTGTTTTGTATAATAGATCGTGTCCAACAAGCGCAAGAGGTTGGAGAAGAGGAGGTAGCGTAAAAATAAAGAGGCCTAAACTGGGAGGATTTCCTGGTTTCGGCACAAAAACGGTGTGTATAATTTGGTGTGAACAATACTACCGAAGCCGTCGCCCCGGAAGTTGCCCTGCAAACCTGGCTGCGTCCAGACCTGACTCCGGTCGGACCCAACAAAGATTACGCCGCGTTGCGCGATCAACTGGCGGGGCTCGACCAGTTGCTGGCCAACAGTCACTTGGAAGCGATGGCCGTGGACTTTGCCCGGGAAAACTGGCGGGGCGACGACGTGGCCGGGTTGCCGCGACACCTGCAGTTCACGCGCAAGGCGCGGCGGGTGCAGGTATTGCGCATGATGCTCGGGAAAATCAGCTTGCGTAAACTTTCCCTGAGCATCGCCTCCAGCGATCTGTTGGCCGACTTTTGCGGAGCGCGCCGGATCGACGGCATCAAGGGGGTCTCCCAAAGAAAGCGTGCGGGAGCGTGCGTCCATATGCTTCACCGCCGAGCAGGTGCGCAGGATGAGCCAAGTCATTATCGAGATGTGCGGTGAGGCGGACCGGGCGAGCGAACTGGGACTGGCTGCGGCGCAGCCGATGGATACGTGCCTGGTGGACTCGACCTGCCTGCAGGCCAACATCCATTTCCCGGTCGACTGGGTGCTCTTTCGCGACGTGAGCCGCACCCCTGCTCAAGGCGGTGAAACTGCGCCGTGCAGCGGGGTTGCGGGGTCGGATGCCGAACGAGCCGCCAGTCTTTGCCAAGCCGATGAATCGGTGGTGCATCGCGATGACCCACAGCCGACGGCGCCGCGATGCGGGCCCGCCAGGGCGTGCTCCGCCAGATGAAACGCCTGCTGCGCACCATCGGCGAGCACGCCCGCCGCCACCGCAACCACCTCGTCGCCGACTACGCCCGGACCCGCTTCAGTGAGCGCCAGGCCACCCGCATCATTGCGCGCATCGACGCCATGCTCGAGCAACTGCCGGCCGCGATCAAACAGGCCCACGAACGCATCATCGGCGCGCGACCAGTGCTCAACGCCGAGAAGATCCTCCGCGTCTCCGAACCCGACGTGCAGACCGTGGTCCGGGGCAAGGCGTCCGGCGAGGTCGAGTTTGGCCACACCCTCATGATCAGTGAAAACGTGACGGAGTTGATCACCGATTGGCAGTGGTATCAGGGAATGACTCCGGCCGAATGGCGTCAGTTCGACCAGAGCCTCGAGCGCCAGAATCAGTTCGACCTGAGCACCCCGATCAAAGCGGCGAGCACCGACCGAGGCTTCTCGACCAAACGGCTGTGCGAACGCTTGGCCGAAGCCGACATTTATGACGCCACTTGCCCCCGCCATCCGCAGCAACTGCAACGGCGCATGCAGGAGCCGCAGTTCGTGGCGCTCCAACATCGCCGGTCTTCGACGGAAGCCCGCATCGCCATCATCAAGCAACGCCAAGGCAAGCGATTGAGTGCCAGAGGCTTAACGAATCGCTACCTGGCGGTAGCCTGGAGCATCCTCGGTCACAACCTGTGGCTCATCGCCCGACTGCGGGCCGACCAACCACCGCAGGCCCAAGCCGCCTAAAACCACCAAGCCTACTCCCACGATGAACAATAAACCGGCTGCCGGAGGTTCCCTCATGGAAACGATCCAGGCACTGACTGCTGCGACACTGCAATTTAGCCATTAAATTGCATCTGCGCGCGCCTACATCCGCCATTGGTAGCCGGAAATCCGCTCAAACAATCGGCTTTCCTGCCCCCCTTCCAAAATCAGGGTAAATGGGACACGCTCTATGTAACATGCGTTTTCCCATGTGAACTGCATTTTCTAGGATCAAAGTTCTTCCTGATTGGATTCTCCGAAAGCACTATTGACTAGTGCGGAGAGTGTTTTCGACGCAGGACTCTGCTCCGGGTAGCAGCCGGTTCTGGGCTGTCGGCGCAAGTGGATGAACGGTGTCGACCCATGGGATAGTGCGAGTGTGGGTGGATTGACGGCCGTTCAATACCAGCGTGGCAAGAAGAAGTAACGGAGGATGTCGGCGAATTATGGTAGAGATCGGATCCGATTTCCGTTCCGTCGTGCTGTCTGGTGAAGGCGTTTTAAGCAGGTCTGAAAACATCCCTCTACCTGGCGCGGATTAATCCAATTTTATACGGCGCAGGCGCAGGGCGTTGGCAACCACGCTGATGGAGCTGAGGCTCATGGCGATGCTGGCGAACATGGGGTAAAGGAGCCAACCCGTGAGCGGGAAAAACAGGCCGGCGGCGAGTGGCAAGCCAAGGCTGTTGTAGAAGAAGGCGAAGAAGAGGTTTTGCTTGATGTTGCGCAGGGTGGCACGGGCGAGGGTGACGGCGCTGGCGAGGGCGGCCAAGTCCCCGCGCACCAGCACGAGTCCGGCGCTGTTCATGGCGATGTCGGTGCCGGTGCCCATAGCCACGCCCACATCGGCGGCCGCGAGGGCGGGGGCGTCGTTGATGCCGTCGCCGGCGAAGACCACGGTCGCGCCGTTGGGGGCTTTGGCTTGCTTGACGAGCTCCTGTTTGCGCTCGGGGGTGACTTCGGCGTGCACGGCGTCGAGGCCCAGTTCATCAGCAACGCGGCGAGCAGCGGCCTCGCGGTCGCCCGTGACCATGATGACGCGGATGCCGTGCGCGTGCAGCGCTTTCAAGGCGGCGGGGGCACTGGCCTTGATCCGATCCTCGAGGGCGATGAGTCCGAACACGCGTTCGCCCTGTCGCACGGCGACGAGTGACGCGTGAGGATGGTCGGGCAGGGTGGCGTCGGCGTCGGCACGACCGACCTCGATGATGTTGCCTTCGACCAGGGCGCAGGCGCCTTGACCGGGTTCGTTGTGAAAATTGGAAGAAGGCTGGATGGTGAGACCACGTTCTTTCGCGGCGTTGACAATGGAGCGAGCGAGCGGGTGTTCGCTGTGTTGTTCAACGGCCGCCGCGAGGGCGAGAATTTGGTCGTTGCTTGTGTCCACCACCCGAGGCCGGCCCTCGGTAAGGGTGCCGGTTTTATCAACCAGCACAGTGGTGGCGTGAGCTAGGCGTTCGAGAGCGGTGGCGTCTTTGACCAGCACGCCGGCTTGAGCCCCGCGACCGATAGCGGTGACGATGGACACGGGGGTGGCGAGGCCGAGTGCGCAGGGGCAAGCGATCACGAGCACGGCGACGGCGTTGAGCAGGCCCCAGAGCCAGCCCTGTTCGCCACCCCACCCAGTCCAACCGATGAACGAGCACAGGGCGATGGCGAGCACGGTGGGGACAAAGATGTTGGACACGCGATCGGCCAAACGGGCGATGGGCGGTTCGCTGTCCGTCGCCTCTTCCACGAGTTGGATGATCTTAGCGAGTAGCGTATTGGCGCCAACCTGTTGGGCGGTAAGCACGAGGGTGCCGGACGTGTTGATGGTGCCTGCACTGACCTGATCGCCGTGGGACTTGAGTACGGGATCGGGTTCACCGGTCAGCATCGACTCATCGATCTCACTACGCCCTTCCTGCACGCTTCCATCCACCGGCACATTTTCACCGGGACGGATACGTAAGCGGTCACCGACTCGGACGTCTGCCTGGGGCACATCGGATTCTTGGCCCGCTGCGTCGATGCGATGAGCGATAGTTGGCGTGAGATCCATGAGGCAGCGAATGGCTTCATCAGTGCGGGCGTGAGCGCGTTGTTCGAGAATTTGCCCGAGCAGGACGATGGTGGTGATAAAGGCGGCGGCTTCGAAGTAAAGGGGCACCCCGTGAGCCGTGAGCAAGGCGGGCGGGAAGTGCTGACCAAACATCAGGGCGACGATACTGTAGCCGTAAGCGGCACCGGTGCCCGTGACAGTGAGGGTGAACATGTTGGTGTCGCGCTCGCGGATGGAACGCCACCAGCGGCGGATAAAAAAGCGACCACTCCAGAAGAAGACCGGAGTAGTGAGGGCGAGCTGCAGCCAACCGTTGAGCGAGTGACTCACACCGGGCAATCCGTGAGCCCAAGCGGGGATCAGCATCGGACCCATGGCGAGGATGAGCACAGGGAGCGTCAGGACAGTGGCTACGTAGAAACGCGGTCGTAGCACCCGTTCATGCGGCATGCCCATGTAGACGATGGCGTCGCCATCTGCATCTGCGGGCGACGGGGATTTTGTGCTATCGGATCGGGTTGGAGTGTTCAGAGCGGGTAAGATAATGGGGTTCGCGGCCAGGTTGGCGCGAGCGGACTATTCAGACTGGGTGCCCGCGATTTGCATTTGATGCTGCCGCAGCGGAGCATCATCGAGCCGTAAAACGGATTGTTGACGGTGGTGTCGGCTTGCAGCCAATCCGCGCCCTGGCCGAAAGCCATGGTGCAGTGGGCGATGTAGAGTGGTTGGGCGTTGGTGGTGCCGACTTCCGCCACCAATGCCATCAACTGGATCGAAGTTTGGGCGAAGCTGGCTCGCGCCGCCTTGATATCGGGAGCGGACGCGACTTTTTGGGCGGATTCGGTGAGCGACTTAACCGAGGCGGCGGCCAAGTCGTCGCTGGCGAGCGCGGTTTGCACTTTCAGGTAGTTGGGCACCAGTGAGTCCACGAAGGCGGGGTGGATTTCCGCCGCGTGCGCGAGCGTGGATAGGACGAGGCCGGTAAACACGGTAATGGAAATAAGGAGACGATTAAACAGAGTCTTCATATCAGGATTTCGAGTTGGGTGAATTGTGGGATGAAAAACGGAGCCTGAGTTCCTCCAACGAACAGTAGAGGACCGGCACGACAAAGACGGTGATGATGGCGACCATCATGCCGCCGAAAGTCGGAATGGCCATCGGGATCATGACGTCGGCGCCCCGGCCGGGTGACGTCAGCACCGGCAGCAGCGCGAGCACGGTGGTGGCGATGGTCATCATGGCGGGCCGCACGCGTTTGGCCCCGGCTTCGAGGATACGTTCGCGAATGGCCGCCACGGTGTTGGAAGGCGCTTCATGCAAGAGCTGCCCGATATAGGTGGCCATGATAACACCGTCGTCGGTGGCGATGCCGAACAACGCCAGAAAGCCCACCCAAACTGCGACGCTCAAGTTGATGGGGTGCACCTGAAACAACTTGCGCAGGCTGTAGCCAAACACGTCGAAGTTAAGAAACCACGGTTGCCCATACAGCCACGCGAGGATGCCCCCCCCCCGACCACGCGTAGACGATGCCCGAGAACACCAGCAGGGTGACCGCGACCCGTTTGAATTGAAGATACAGGATCAGCCAGATGGCGAACAACGAGATGGGCAGCACGAGACTGAGGCGTTTCTCCGCCCGCACTTGGTTTTCATAGCTGCCGGTCAACTTGTAGCTCACGCCGGCCGGGATGACCAACTCACCCGAGGCGATTTTGGATCGGAGGAAGGCGTTGGCCTGTTCGACGACCTCCACTTCGGCGAAGCCTGGTTGCTTGTCGAAAATCACGTAGCCGACGAGGAAGGTGTCCTCGCTTTTGATGGCCTGGGGACCGCGCGTGTAGTTGATCTGCGCGAGTTGTTTGAGCGGAATTTGCGTGCCGTCGGGAGCGGCGACGAGGATGGCTTCGATGCCCTCGATGCCCTCGATGCTGTCGCGCAACTCGCGCTGGTAGCGCACGCGCACGGGGTAACGTTCGCGACCTTCCACGGTCGTGGTGATGGGTTTTCCACCGATCGCCATTTCGATCACATTCTGCACGTTTGAGATCATGATTCCGTAGCGGGCGATGGCGTCGCGGTTGATGGCCACTTCGAGATACGGTTTGCCTACGATTCGATCGGCCAACACGGCGGCTGGGGAGATCGCCGGGACTTGTTTGAGCAGCCCTTCGATCTCCAACGCGACCGTCTCGATCGTGGCAAGATCGGGTGCGTAGACCTTCAGACCCATCGGCGCGCGCATCCCACTTTGCAACATGACGACGCGCGCGGCGATGGGTTGCAGTTTGGGCGCGGAGGTGCTGCCGGGGACGGCGGCGACTCGGGCGATCTCCTCCCAGATGTCGTCGGGTGAACGGATCTCGTCCCGCCATTGCCGGAAGGGGCGCCCCGCCGGGTCCGGCACGAGTTCACCTTGGTCGTCGCGGGCGAACTCATCTTGGGTGGCGTCGTAGGCAAACGTCAGCAGGCGTCCGTCGGCATCGGTGCGGAACTCCGACTGGTAAGAGATGATGGTTTCCACCATCGAAATGGGCGCGGGATCGAGCGGACTCTCGGCGCGCCCGATTTTGCCGACCACCGATTCGATTTCTGGAATGGCGCGGATGGCCATGTCCTGCAGCCGCAGGATGTCCATCGCTTCGCCGATGGACGCGTGAGGCATGACCGTGGGCATGTAGAGGAAGGAGCCCTCGTCGAGATCGGGCATGAACTCCTTTTCCTGCCCGGGGAACGTGTGTTGGGCGCTCCGGAAGACGGCGCTTTGTTTGGCGAATTGCGCATCCAGGCAAACAGGCGATCGACCCCGAGCCACGCGCAGCCGCCCCAGACCACCACCAAACTGCTCAACGCCATGAACAGCGATTTGGCACTCAGCAGGCGAGCGAGGATGTGGGAATAATAGTGCACGAACGCCAGCATTATCAGCAGTAAACCGCCCACCGTGCAGATGACGAAGACGACGTTGCCCCGTGGGGGCATCCGGTCCCAGGGGTGCCCACGTGTGTGCCAACAGGAAAGCCACGGTGAGCGCAAAGATGAAGTTGAACGCGTAGATGACAGTTTGCCGCCATCGTGGTTTGAGCCGGTCGCTTTAATAGGTTAAACGCCGCGACGCCGAGGAGCAGCAACCCGAGCCAAAGCGGAAACCAACTGACCGCGAATGGCGCGATCAACCCGACCATACCCAAGGTGCCCCACAGGCTCCAAGCCCCCAGTCGGGTGCGCAGTTTGCCTGCGATTAACCAATGCGCGAGGGGCGGGATCACCGTCAGGGCGACCAGGATGGCGCCGATCAACGCGAAGGTTTTGGTGTAGGCAAGCGGGCGGAAGAGTTTGCCCTCCGCGCCTTCCATGGTGAACACGGGCAGAAAGCTGATCACGGTGGTGGCGACTGCGGTCAGCACGGCGCCGCCGACCTCGGTACAGGCCCGGTAGACGGTCTCGAGTGTGGACCCTCGTCCTTTTTCGGCTTCAAGATGTTTGAAAATGTTTTCGATCAACACGAGGCCCATGTCGACGACGGTGCCGATCGCGATGGCGATACCGGACCATGCCACGATGTTGGCATCCACGCCGGTCAGTTTCATCGCGACAAAGGCAAACATCACCGCGAGCGGGAGCACACTGGAGATCAACAATGCGCTGCGCAGGTGCATGACGATCAGAGCGACCACGATAATGGTGACCAAAATTTCATCGCGAATCGCGTCCTCCAGCGTGCCCAGCGTTTCGGAAATCAAACCGGTGCGATCGGAGAAAGGCATCAACTCGATATGGCTGACCGTGCCATCGGCCAACGTTTTCTGGGGCAGGCCGGTGGAGATCGAGGCGATCTTTTCTTTCACGCGCTTGATTACGGCTAAGGGGTTTTCACCGTAGCGTGCAACCACCACGCCGCCCACGGCTTCCGCTCCCGCCTTGTCCAGCGCACCGCGTCGGAGTGCCGGACCGAACCCGATTTCCGAGATCCGACCCAGCGTGATGGGCACGTTGTCGCGCTGGGTGATCACGGTTTTGCGCAGGTCGTCGAGGCTCTTGATGAAGCCGAGGCCGCGGATGACGTATTCGACGCTGTTGACCTCGATGGTGCGCGCGCCGACGTCGAGATTGCTGCCACGCACGGCCGCAAACACTTCACTGAGCGTGAGGCCGTAAGCGCGTAGGGCGTCGGGATCGACGTCGATTTGATACTCCTTAACGAAGCCGCCGATCGAGGCGACTTCGGCCACGCCGTCCACGCCTTGCAAAGCGTAACGCACATACCAGTCCTGCGTGCTGCGCAACTCCTGAGGGTCCCATCCGCCGGTCGGATTTCCCGCCGCGTCGCGACCTTCGAGGGTATACCAGAATACCTGTCCGAGCCCGGTGGCATCGGGACTGAGTTGCGGCTGCACTCCGGTGGGCAGGGTGCCACCTGGCAGGCTATTGAGTTTTTCCAGGATGCGACTGCGCGTCCAATAGAACTCGGCTTCCTCTTTGAAGATGATGTAGATTGAGGAGAACCCGAACATCGAGTAGCTGCGCACCGTTTTGATTTCGGGCAATTCCAGCAGCGCCGTGGTCAACGGGTAGGTGATCTAGGCTTCGATATCTTGCGGCGAGCGTCCCGTCCATTCGGTGAATACGATCTGTTGATTCTCCCCGATGTCGGTAATGGCATCCACCGGCACCGGATCGCGGGGCAGGGATTTTATTTCCCAATCAAACGGCGCGACGGTGACTCCCCACAAAATCATCCCGGCGGCGAACAGCATCACCACCAGCTTGTTTTCGAGGCAGAAACGTATGAGTGAATTGACCATGTGGTAGGGCGAAAGGCCGGGCTATTTAAGTTTTCCCACAACTTCACCACATTCCAACATCATCGCGCCGAAGAATGGATTGCGGAGTGGGTCGGAGGACTGGATCCAATCGGCGCCGCGATCTTCGTAGACCATGGGGCAGTGCATTTTCAGGATCTCGCCTTCGAACGCTGTGGGGTCGGCTTTTACCGCCGCGATCATGGCCTGGGACAGCTCGTCGAAACTGGGTTTTCGTATCGTATCCAGATTGTCGGCACTGAGCATGACGTGGATCAGGTCGGGCAATGGACCGTGATGGTCGATGATCGCCATCATGGTCTTCAAGGCCAGGGCGGTCTGCAAGGCGAAGTAAGCCGGCAACAGTTGGGCGGCGGACGGCGGGGTGAGGCCGAGCGGCAACGCAGGTTCGACCGCGGTGGTCTTCGTCGGGGTCGGCATTTCCATTTCCGCATGGTCCGTCCCCGGTCCCTCGTCCCGATTCTCGGGACTCATCATGCTGGGTTTGGCTAGAATTTGCAGGGCGCTGTCGATTTTGAAGGCACCTTGGGTGACGACTTCGTCTCCCTCCTGGAGGTCGGAGCGCACCAGGTAGGATTGGCCGGTTTTTGGTCCGAGCACGACCTCGCGCCCTTCGAAGACGGGACGGTCGCGTTCGGGCAGGCGCACGTAAACCACCGCACGTCGGCCGGTGCGCAGCACGGTGGTCGCGGGCACTAGCAGCGGCGCTTCACCGGATTTGATTTCGGCGTAACCCATGGCAGTGATCGGCACCAAATCCATGCCACAAAGAGGGACATTGACCGGCGCCGTCGGTGATTACTTCGGGGTGCATCGGGCAGATCCATTTGCCGGCGAGCTCCGGCACCACGACGTGTGCGTCAGCGCTGAGCAAGGCCTGGACTTGACCCCGGGCGAGCATGCCCGGTTTGAGGCGGCCGTCGTGGTTGGCGACGTTGACCCGAATTGCGGTGGTGCGCGTTTGGAGGTCCACTTCCGGCGCGATAAAGGCGATGCGCCCATGGAAGGTTTCGCCTGGGTAGGCCTCGACGTTGAACGAAAGGTCTTGGCCAAAACGCAACCATGCCAGATCGGACTCGAAGGCGTTGAGGTGGAGCCACAGCATACTCAGATCGGCAATGCGGAACAATGGATCGCCCGTTTTGAGGTAGTCGCCTTCCTGGACGTTTTTGGTGACGACCACGCCGCCAATCGGCGCGCGCAGTTCGAATTCCTCGTCGGGCTGACCTGCGGCCACGATCGCGTCGATTTGAGCGGGCATCAGATCCCAGAGGCGCAGTTTCTCGCGAGCAATGCGGGCGAAATTACTGGTGGGATCCGCGGTGTGGGCCGTGAGCAATTCACGTTGGGCGGTCAACAACTCCGGGCTGTAGATCCGGGCGAGGTGGTCGTCCGCCGCCACGCGGATGCCGGTGTAGTTGACGAAAAGCTTTTCGATGCGCGCCGGGAAGCGCGCGGTTATGGAGCGCAGACGCGTTTCTTCGTAATCGAGTTTGCCGACGAGATTCACTGTTACCGTGGGCAATCGGCGTTGGACCGTTGTGGTCTGAATGTCGGCGAGGCCCCTGCGCTTTCGCTGATGGCCAGACTGCGGGGCCCGAGGTCCTCGCCTGTGTCTTGGACGAGCGGAATGAGGTCCATGCCACAGATAGGACAGTCGCCGGGCGTGGGTTGCTGGATCTGCGGGTGCATGGAGCACGTCCAGATTTCGGGCTGGGCGGAAGCGACGTCGTCGTCGTGGAGGTGGTCGGCAACGGTGGAACCGGGTGAAGTTGATCCGGCCGGGAAAGCGTAGCGACCGGCGATCACGCCAGCCAGCACGGCGCCAGCGACGATAAACATGGACTGCTTTTTCATGTCAGAGGGGTTGGTTGGCCAGCGTCAGGAGAGCGATGCGGCGTTGGGCGGTATCGGTGGCGGCTTGCGCGAGAGCGAGTTCGAGATCGAGCAGCGTGCGTTCGGCGTCGATCATTTCGAAGAGCGTGGCGCGTCCGGACTCGAAACTGGTTTCCTTATTTTTAGCGGCCTGGCGGGCCAGCGGGAGGAGTTCGTCCCGGTGCACCGCAAATCGACGCAGCGCATCGGAGAGGGCCAGGTGGGCGGCTCGGGCTTGGGCACACAATTGGTTGAATCGATTGGCGCGAGTTGCTGCGGTGGCGTCGTGAGAGGCGTCGCTTTCGCGCCGCGCCGCCTGCACGCGATCGCGCCAAATGGGTAGATTCACGGCGACCGAAATCGACCACGGGTCACGGCCGGAACCGGCCATCTGCGGCGAAACGGTGGAGCGTGCAGTCTGGATGTAGTTTACCCCGACGGTGACGTCGGGGCGCGATTCAAGTCGGGCGAGCGCCTGCCGGGCGGCGGCACTGGCGATCTGGCGGTCGAGCATTTGCAATTCGGGATGATTCGCTTCGATCGCCGCCAACAGAGGAGGGAGGTCCGGGGCGGGTGGTAGGGATGGGCTCTCGCCTGGGAACCCAACGGGGTGCAGGCAGTGGACTGTCGACGGGCAGGGCGAGCAACGCAGAGGCGTGCGCGGCGATTTGCGGACGTTCCTGTTGCAGGGTTGCGAGTTTGTCCTGCAGGCGCCCGATTTCGATTTTCAGAAGGAGCAAACGGTTGAGATCAGTACCGGTGCGGGTACGCTCTTCGACGATCGGTTCGAGTTTGCGCAGCAGTTTTAGGTTGGCGTCGGTCAAGGCGATGGCCTTTCCGTTGAATGCGTAGGTGTAGAAACTTTCGGCTACCGCGCGGGCCAGTTGCAGTTGTTGATTTTGCCACGCATACTACACGTCCTCGGCCTCTGCGCTGGCGACGGATTCGCGACCGGCGAGGCGGCCGAACCACGGCAGGCGTTGACTGAGCATGATCACGTTTTCTTGCGGTCCGGTGCGGGTCTGGACGGACTCCACAAAATGGGAGATCTGCAGCATGGGGTCGGGCAGCGCGGCCATCTGCGGGATGCGCGCCTGAGCGGCGTCATATCGCAGAACGTAAGCGCGCAGGTCGGGATTGTGGGTGGCCGCTTGGTGGAGGTAGCCCAGGGTGTCGAGCGAAGCCCGATCGTCCTGCGCTATCGACGGCAACGTTAGGGCCAGCAGCGCTCCGCCGAGCCATAAAGGTCCGAGGCACAGTCGAGAAAACGGGGAGAGCATGGGCCAAATCGGGTTGGGCGGCGACGGGACGGAGGAGGGTGGTTAGGAATGGTCGGAGGCGCTGTCGGCGCGAGGCTGAGAATCGGCCGGTTTTGATCCTGCCCCGGGTTTTGGTTTTTCGTCGACTTCAGCCGCGTCCAGTTGGGCCAGGTATTTGGCGGGATTGTTTTCAAAGCGGCCTTGGCAACGCTCGCAGCAGAAGCGCAGCTCGCGATCAGGCTGTCCCTTCGCCTTGTAATAATAGATCACGGAGTCGCCCATTATACCCAGCGGTTCGTTCGAGACGACGCAGGTGGTGAGCGGGTAGGGGGGCTCCGGTTCGGCCGGGGTCTTTCCGGTGGATTGATCGGCGGCCAATGCGGAGCTGGTGGACAGACAAACGAGCAGCGCGGAGAAAAGGAGCATTTTCATATGCAACATGTTACGCCGCCAATCTCAGCAACCCTCAATGTATTTAACAATTTTGGGCAGCATCTTCTATACGGTGAAGCAGGAGATTTCTCGTTTGGGTGGGCGGGGATTTTTTTCCCGGCTCGGCAACACGGGCCGGACTCGAATTTCTAGAGAATTCGGGAGTAGACGCACTTGTTGGTGAGGCAGGTGTTTGTTGAGGCAGAGGGCTCAACGAGACCGCACCGCGCCGAGCTCGAGACCTCGCTTGTGCTCAAAGGCTTCTCTTCCGTGGCCTTGGCGTTACCTTCTTGGCTCAGGCGCCCTGGGTTTAGTCGGGAAACTAACGAATATGAGCGGCCAAAGCAGCCACCAGCGGGTGCACGTGGCCTCGCAGGATGGCGCGTTCGGGTTGAAACAGAGTGGCGATGAAGAAGGGATGGTCGGGGAGTTCCACTGCCCGAATTTCGCCGCTCGCGGTATCAAATCCGGTGAAGCGGAGCCCGGCGACCTCGAGCCGGGGGCGCCACGTCGGAGAAAGGCTGAATCCGCAATTGTAACCCACGTCATGGCAGGTTTCCCCCAGCAACTCTGCGAGCCGACTCGAGGGAATAAAGCGCACCGCGCCAAGGGCCTCGCGCAAAGCGCAAGTCAAGGGAACGCACACGGGATCGACCGCGTCGGGGTTCAGTTCAGCGTGGTCGGCGTTGCCCACCCCACAGCAGTGGCGGGCGATCTCCAGCAACGCGTGTTGGAAACCTCCGCAGGTGCCGAGAAAAGGCAGGTGGGTTTCACGGGCGTGACGAATCGCGGCGATGGCACCGTTCGTGGAACGGTAGGGGCTTCCCGGCACGTACCACACACCGGCGGCTCCGGCGAGACTCACCGCCGGGTCGTCGACCAGTAGGCAGCCAGCACCACGCGACTCCGAGCGAAGACAACGAGGCCTCGATCGCCGGGTGAGCGTTGATGGTGCAGTTGCGGTCACCGACCAAAACGATAAACGGGGAGGATGCAGTGGCGGCCATGGTGGGCGATCACTCTGTTCCGGTAACGGGGTTCCCGGCGAGTTTTGATACGATAGAACCCGTGGCAGCGATGGTAAAAGTCGACGCCTACAAATCTGAATACCAGACCCGATCGCCGGACGGTGCGCAAATCAGAGCGGGACCGCGGTAGCAGGCCATGGTACGGAATACCCCCTTGCAGTCAAACCTGGGGGCTTTGTCATGGGGTGGTGACTAGCCCCGGCCGCTTAGCCTTTTACGATGTTCCTATTCGTCGCTTCGCGACCTCGTCGGCGGTTTTTTGCCGACCCGGTATCACTCTTACTGTTCTTCGTGGGCCGCGGATAACTCCGATCAAACGGTCGACCCTTAAAATGAGGCCGGCCGGCGGCATCGACCTATTGGGCCGGTTGTTTAGAAACGCGATGACCCGAACATGGCGAATGTTCGGGTCTAAGGTACGGGCGTTAGGAGTCGCTTAGTTGTCGGATTTTTTCGGCCGCTGACTGGAGTCTCGGAGATAGCGCACGTAGTCGGACTCCGGACCGAGGAACACCGTAGTCTTATCCCCAATCGATCGGCTGTAACTTTCCAATGAGCGGAAGAACGAGAAGAATTCCGGATCCGCACCGAATGCTTCGTTATAAATCTGGGTTGCTTCGGCGTCGGCCTCACCCCGAATCAACTCCGCTTTGCGCTGGGCTTCGGAGGTGATCTGTGCGAGTTGGCGTTGCGTGATACCATCAATTTCGGCGGCGCGGCCCTGTCCTTCCGAACGGAACTGTTCGGCGATGCGTTGGCGTTCGGCGATCATGCGTTCAAAAACGCGCTGCTGCACGGCTTCGACGTAGTCGATTCGCTTGATCCGGATGTCGACCAACTCGATGCCATAGGCCGGCATTTGCAGGCTGGCTTTCGCCAGGATGGATTTTACCAATTCCTGCCGACCACTCGCAACGCGCTGGCGCAGAATTTCTTCGTTGCCTTCGCTGACCGCCTGAACTCGGGCTAGGTCTTCCTCCGAGATTTCCCAGTCTTTGGACCGGACGATTTCAACCAGATCCGAGGCAGAGATATGGTCACGCACGACGGAATCCAGAATATCGTTCAATCGCAACGTGGCGCCGCGCTCATTTTGCACGCTCTTCATGAATGTGAGCGGATCAATGATGCGCCAACGGGCCGTCGTATCGACGGAGATGAACTGTTCGCCGCGAGTCGGGATTTGGTTGGGCTCGCCATCCCAGGAAAGCAGTCGTTTATCAAAACGCCGCACCTCTTGAATAAATGGTATTTTGAAATGCAATCCTGGCTCGGTAATCGGACCGCCGACCGGCGCTCCGAGTTGCACGATGATCGCCTGCTCAGCCTGATCGATGGTGTAGGCAGATGAATAGCCGATGACTCCGACCACTAACTGAATGATCACCAGAATAAGAATGGGTAAAAGTTTACGGTTCATTTTCCACCTTCGATCGGCAACGCGGTGCCGGATTGACCAAGATTAAGTAACGGGATCGGCGAGCTGACGCCGTCTTCCATGATATATACCGGGCCTGCTTTCGGCAGCACCTGATCAATCATCTCCAAATAGAGGCGCTGCCGAGTGATGGCGGGAGCGTTCTGATATTCCGACAAGATCGCGGTGAATCGTCCTCCTTCGCCGCGAGCTCGGTTGACGCGCTCGGCCCGGTAGGCCTCAGCCCCGGCGATAATTTGCAAGGCCTGGCCTTCGGCGCGCGGAATCACTTGATTGCGTCGTTTTTCGGCCTCGTTGATCAGGCGCTCGCGCTCCTGCTCGGCTTGATTTACTTCATTGAAGGCTGGTTTGACCGTCTCGGGCGGGGTAACGTCCTGTAGCTCAATGGTGTTAATCTGCACCCCAAGATTGAAGCTATTGAGGAGATCCTGTAGCTCGAGGCGGGCTGCGGTCGCGACCTGGACCCGCTTTTCGGTCAATACATCACTGCCTAAGCTGTTGCCCACGATCCGACGCATCACCGCCTCGGAGTTGTCCCTTATCGTTTGAATCGGATTGCGCGACGCGTGGAGATATTTTGATGCGTCCGCGATTTGAAACTGCACCACCCATTCGACGTCGATGACTTTGAGATCGCCGGTCAACATGAGCGATTCGCCGCGGTGTTCGCTGTTTTTTACGTATTGAGTGCGACTTCCCGTATTTATTGAGCGGAAACCGAACTCCTCTTTAAGGACTCGGGCGGTGGGCACGACATGAACGCGATCAACGCCAAACGGGACTTTTAAGTGAAAGCCCGGCGGGTTGATGTCGATGACCCGACCGAAGCGTTTAACCACCGCTTCTTCTTCGGGTTGCACGGTGTAAAAGCTAGTGAAGGCCGCGAACCCGATGGTCGCGAGGATCGGAATAGGCAGCAGAGACTTCAGCTGTTGGAGTACTGTATCGAGTGGCGGAAGGTTAATGCCTCCGCCGGAGGGGAAAGAAGATTTTGCCATAATTAGGAAAAGGGAGCCAAGTGCTAGGGAGCACGAAGCCATATGCTCAAATTTGTTTCACCTGCAAGAACAAAACGACTTTTTCGCAGCCGAATGGAAAACCTGCAGGATATTGAATCGATCAGATCACAGTGGGCAAAGGGATAGAGCTACCCCTAACTAGTTAAGCGATGCCGTCGGCGGCGTCAAGCGGCTAGTGCACAGTCCTTTTGTATAATAGCATGAAAGACTTAGCGGGAGACTGTCCGTCGAGCCCGATGCGAGGGCGATTATTGAGTCGCCACTCCGCTTTGGCGATTTGGCCTTTGGTGACGGTGTTAAAGTCGATGCCTTTAGGGAAGTATTCCCGGATCAGACCGTTGATATTCGCGACTGCACCGCGCTGCTAAGGGCTGTGTGGATTGCAGAAGTAGACCGCCACTTTTGTGGCAAGAGAGAAGGCGGCATGTTGGGCCATTTCGCGGCCGTTGTCGTAGGTGAGGGTCTTGCGCAGGTGGGCGGGCAGGCGTTTGAAGGCCCGGATGAGAGCGCGGGCGACGCTGATCGCGTCTTTGGCGCCGCCCAACGGGACGATCATCACATAGAGCGTGTCCCATTTACTCTGATTTTGGAAGGGTAGCCGGAAATCCGCTCAAAAAATCGGCTTTCCTGCCCTCCTTCCAAAATCAGGGTAAATGGGACACGCTCTAGATGGTTTCGTGGCTCACGCGTCGGGTCAGATCAAGGCTATGACGTCGTCTCAAGGCGACTTCGATTTGCTTGGGCGTAGCGCCGGTGGCAAACAGGGCCAGCACCTCGTCGCGCAAGGCGGGCGTGTCGGCGACTTTGTTGCGCGCGGCGCACTTGGGCCGACGGCAAGCGCGAGTCTGCGCATCCATGCCGCTGTAGCTGTTGCGCCCGCCGTTGCGGGTGATCTCGCGATTGACCACAGAGGCGTCGCGGCCGAGGGCGGCGACACGCTGAGCGCCGCTTTTGCCCTGGGCCAAACCGGCATGAATCGCCTCGCGTGCCTTGGCGGTGATGCGCCGTTGTATTTTTGCCACCACTCCAAATCCTTCGCTCTGCGCCCACGACGCCAGTGCTGAGTTTTTCCCAGAGAGAGGACGACCGGCCCGGTCGTCCTCTCTCTGGGTTGTGTATAGCTGCTCACCGCTCCCTTCCGCAACCTCAATCCCGTCAATCACCAATCCCAATAATCAAACGTATAGTATTCATTATAGTGCATTAGGAGAAAGGGAATCACTCCCTCTCAGCTTGTGCACTCAGTGTTGGACTGCGGCCAGTCTTTCATGCTATTATACAAGGAAACTGTGCACTAGCCGCTTCACGCCGCCCTTTCGACTTGGTCAGGACCACAATCATACGAGAAGCGAACAGGCGTGGAGCGCAGCGCAACAGCGCATCCAGTCCTTTAATCACGGGACGCAGCACGCCGCGGTTGAGGCATGGTCCACGAAATCCTCCGGTCAGCAACCACGGCAACGCTGGCAGATATTGAACCTTTTGAATCGTCCAACCGGGAAGAGGAAATTGGCTACGTTGCGATCCGAAGATGCGCCAAGCGTTGCCTTGAGCGGCGTAGTAGTCGATATTGGTGGGATCGAAAAGGGGAGGGGCTGCCCAAGTTATTTTATCCCGCAGGGCCAGAGGTTCGTGATGAAACAGCCCAAGCATGATGCGGCCGAGGAGTCCCGCCGCGGGCTCCATGATTACCACGCGACCGTCGGGTTGCAGCACCCGTTCCAGTTCGTTGAGGGAGCGACCGGGGAATCTCAGATGGTGCAGTACGTCAAAAAGCACCACTCCAGCCAGCGATCGGTCTGCATAGGACAGTGCGTAGACGTTTTCCTGCCGGTCCAACCAAGGATTCGGAAACAAATCGCTGGTAATGGCCGTAGGGAACGCTGATTTGAGATTTCCAATGCCGGAGCCACACTCGAGTACTGGCCCTTGAGCAGGGGGAGGCAGGTGGGCGGCGATGAGTTGATAAAACGATGCGTATTCCTCCTGCAACTCGGGTTTCCGTTCCCAGTGTTGCAGGTTTTCGTGGATCTCCTGGTTGTGCTGCTCGATGGCAGGCGAATCGGAGGAGGCATCTAAGGGCATAGGGAGACGTTTTGCAGCATGGGCAGGCTTGGCGAGCCTGTAAGTGGGCGAACTGGAAGGGCGGTTTTGCTTCCCATGGCGGAGTGTAATTGTTGCTCTGCTTGCCTGCTCCACCCACTGCCTATCGCTGCATGAATCCCGACGAATACACAAATATGGCCCGGATGGAGACGCGTCATTGGTTTTATGTGGGTAAACGGCAAATTGCGCGTTGGGCGTTGCGAAAGTTTACGCCGAAGGTGACTGGCGTTTCATTGATGGATTGTGGGGCCTGGCCGGGACAATTTGCGGCCGAAGTTCAGCAGGAAGCGAGTTACGCGGTGAAGGTCATGGATGACCATGAGGAATCGCTGGCGATGTTGAGGGCACGTTTCAAAGCGGAGCAAGTGGTGACCGGCAGTACGACTTCGATCCCGCTGGCCGATGAGTCGGAGGATTGTGTCACCCTATTGGACGTGTTGGAGCATGTGGAAGATGACGCCGCAGCAGTCGCCGAGTTGTATCGTGTGCTCAAACCGGGAGGGGGCGGCGTCAAGCGGCTAGTGCACAGGTTTTTGTATAATAGCATGAAAGACTTCAGCGGGAGATTATTGAGTAGCCACTCCGCTTTGGCGATTTGGCCTTTGGTGACGGTGTTAAAGGCGATGCCTTTAGGGAAGTATTCCCGGATCAGACCGTTGATATTCGCGACCGCACCGCGCTGCCAAGGGCTGTGTGGATTGCAGAAGTAGACCGCCACTTTTGTGGCAAGGGAGAAGGCGGCATGTTGGGCCATTTCGCGGCCGTTGTCGTAGGTGAGGGTCTTGCGCAGGTGGGCGGGCAGGCGTTTGAAGGCCCGGATGAGAGCGTGGGCGACGCTGATTGCGTCTTTGGCGCCGCCCAACGGGACGATCATCACGTAGCGGGAGACCCGTTCGGTGATGACCAAAATGGCGGTGCGATTGCCCGCACCCATGACCAAGTCGGCCTCCCAGTGTCCGGGCACCTCCCGGCGCTCCACCTCAGCGGGTCGCTCGCCGATATTGATCGCGCCCGGCAACTGGCTCGAGAGCTTGCCCTTGGCGCGGGGGGCGGGACTGCGCCGGGGCTTCTTGCGCCGCAAATAAGCGATCAACTCCTTCTTAACCGAGCCTTTGGAGTGGACGTAAATGAAGTCGTAGATTGGTTTCGTGGCTCACGCGTCGGGTCAGATCAAGGCCATGACGTCGTCTCAAGGTGACTTCGATTTGCTTGGGCGTAGCGCCGGTGGCAAACAGGGTCAGCACCTCGTCGCACAAGGCGGGCGTGTCGGCGACTTTGTTGCGCGCGGCGCACTTGGGCCGACGGCACTGCGCATCCATGCCGCTGTAGCAGTTGCGCCCGCCGTTGCGGGTGATCTCGCGATTGACCACCGAGGCGTCGCGGCCGAGGGCGGCGGCAAGCTGAGCGCCGCTTTTGCCCTGGGCCAAACCGGCATGAATCGCCTCGCGTTCCTTGGCGGTGATGCGCCGTTGTATTTTGTCACCACTCCAAATCCTCCGCTCTGCGCCCACGACGCCAGCGCGGAGTTTTTCCCAGAGAGAGAGAGGACGCCCGGCCCGGTCGTCCTCTCTGATTTGTGTATAGCTGCTCACCGCTCCCTTCCGCAACCTCAATCCCGCCAATTATCAATCCCAATATCAAACGTATAGTATTCATTATAGTGCATTAGGAGAAAGGGAACCACTCCCTCTCCGCCTGTGCATTCAGTGTTGGACTGCGGCGGGTTCTTGGTGATCACGGTGCCCGCGATGATGCAGTTGTGGAGCCGGTGGGACAAGGTTCTGCACCATTTCCGGCGCTACCATCGTGCGGATTTGGCGGCCTTGTTTGGGGTGGAACAATGGGAACAAGTGTATCTGAACTACATCAATACCGCCGCATTACCGGCGGTATGGTGGGTGAGGCGAGACCGGGGAGGGGATGAATATCATCGCTCGGAAGAATATATGCCGCCAAGCTGGTTGAATACGTGCTTGCGATGGCTATTCGTGATCCCGGCAAAGTGGCGCTGGTTGCGTATGCCTTGCGGAGTGGGACTCATTATTGTGCTGCGAAAACGTTAGAGGGCGGCGCTCATTCGAATAGCGCTTCGGCGAGGATGTCACCCTGGCCACCTGGCCATTCACGACTTGCAGCGAGCGGTCGCGGTAGTCGGCCGATTTGGCGGAGTGGTGCGTCATTATTTCGAATTGATACAGGCCTTGAAGAGATCGAGAGACGGGCAATTGAAGTGACGGTCCGATCGGGCGTCCGCTGAGATCAATCGGTGTTAGACTCACCGGAGTTGCGACGTTGACATTGGAGAGGGTCGAAAAGGGGTGGTCGAGTGAGGCGAGTCTAACCTCAGTTGGCTCGCCATTGATTACGAAAGCGGCCCTCCAGAGAACGGGGGCATCAGTTGAGTCTATGTGCTGATTGGTGAATAGTTCAGCCACGTTGATCGCGATACGGGCAGACTGTTGTCGGCCCCCAAAATAGAAACCGTTTAAAGAAAAAAGAGTCCGGTAGTCATCGCGCAAATACACGGGCAGAGTGCCTTTCATCTGTATCTCGAGTTTTTCGACGTAGTTATCCAGTGCTCGATTGGAGAAATACACGGGCTCTTGAGCACCGCGCAGGCGAGATTCAATGGCCTGCTGGTCTGATGTGCTGAGCAACTAGAACCAATGAGTAGCATTGCGGCTGGAGGGAGTTGGCACGCCGGTCCAGAGGTTCATGCTGAACATTCCGGGGCGGGAGAAGAGCACGTCAGCATGCAGCCCGGCATGGAGAGACAGCGTGCGAGCGATCAGACGGGAACGGTCGTCCCGTCTGATGTTTTCCGCGCCGGGTAGTTGGAGTGGCATACTGTGATGGTATCGTTGCCAGCCGGTTTGAGCGAGATTGACTAGCGGCCAGACAATCGGGGTCAACATGACCGCCGCGAGTGCGTATCGAATCCCCCCGTGATCGCAGATTCAACCATGCCCAAGCCTCGAAAGTGGCGACCGCGAAGAGAGGGGCCGTTAAAAATAGTCCCCATCCGATTTGACTGCCCCTCCACCGGGTAGGCGTGGAGGATCTGAAAGAGGGCGATCCACGCGACCCAGGAACGCGCGGGGGAGGCAGTGCCGTTCTCTGGTTTGGGCGTGGGGTTCAGCGGAATGATCCAGAGCGAAATCAAAATGAGACTGTAGCTCCGCAAGGCATCATCCACCCATGACGCAGCCTAACTTTGGCAGTGGATGAGCATGACTGCGATGACGGAAAATCGAAGGCTCACCAGAGTGATCGTCGTGATACGAGACAATGTGCCGTGGCGACGCAGTTCCCATCCGGCTCTCACGACGACGGTCAGAACGACGGAGGCGCCGAGCCAAAAACCGCCAGGTGATTTGAGGCCGATAATGATATGGCTTGGGTGTCGCAGCGGGTCGAGTAGCACGCCTTGCAGCAGCGCGTGGACGGATGTGCCCCGCAGAATCACCACGCTTGTGACGGCGAGCGCGCCGATGATGCCGAAAATTGCCGTTTGGCCCCAGATGCGTGGTGATAGCGAGTCAGATGATGGGGATGAGGTCGGGCGTGACCCAAACCAGCGCGGCGGCGCCGAAGGAAAATTGCAGGGCGAAGACAAAAATACGCGAGTCGGACAGATTGCCAGCCATGAGGAACCAAGGCAGCGCGATCGCACCGAGGGTGGCTAAAATGGGAGCGAGGCGTTGGGCAGTGCCCGGCCAGCGAGTTGAACGCAGGGCCCAGACTCCGGTGCCTATGACCCAGAACGCGCCGACATTAATTTTGGTCAGCAACGTCAAGGCAGCGGTGAGTCCGCAGGCCAGCGCGAGTCCACGAGGGGATAACGTCTGGATGCAAACCAAGGCGGCCAAGGCGCCGGTCGCTAGGGTAGCCGGACACCAGACTGCCAGGATGAGAGGGTTCGGCGACCATTCGCCAAAGCACGACAAACGCCGTCAAGGTCGCGAGGGTAGCGCTGGCGCCAGCCTCGGAATGCCGGCTCAATCGCGCTGCTATCACGCCCGCCGCTCCCGCACATATCAGCCAGTGAATGATGGTAACGATGCGGCCCACGGTGTGGGTGATGGGAGATTGCAGAAGTTGTGAAATCCCCAAGTGGTACACGTACGGCCATGGACCGTATTGGGAGAATACTTCGCGGTAAAGACTCTGCCCGGAGATGAAATTGCGGAGCGAAATGAGCACATAGCCTTCATCGTCATAGAACATGAAGGTGGTGAACATCATCAGGTAAGCGATGACCGCCAATGCAGCCATAGCAGCGGTCGCAAAGGCGACCTGAACGAGTCGTTGACCGGTGGAGGAAGAGGCCAAGGGCATGTGAGGACTCCGTCCCGAGGGCGTCGTTTCACCAAGTAGAGCGGGCGTTGCTTCACTTCGTCATAGATGCGACCGAGGTATTCACCGAGCACACCGATGCCGATCAATTGCACACCGCCGAGGAAGAGAACCAAGGTGACCAATGTGGTGAATCCGGTCTGAGCGATTTCGATACCGAGCAGACGACGGACGGTATAAAACACCCCGAGGCTAAACCCGCTGATGGCAACGAACACGCCAAGGTAGGAAACGAGGCGCAGAGGGAGGCGGGGAAAACTGAATCCTCCATCCAGACCGTAGCGAATCAAACGGCGGAACGACTGCTTGGGCTCGCCGGCCGCCCGATTTTGGCGGTCGTAGAAGACTTCAGCGACATCCTGACTGACCCAAGACCGCAGGCCGGGGAAGAAGCGGTTGCGGTCGGGGAGTTGATTGAACGCTTCGACGGTGGAGCGACTCATGAGACCAAATGTGCCGGTATTTTGTTCGGAAGAATTTTGGTCACTCACACCGGAAAAGCAGGCGTGAAACAGGTCCATGCCGAGTCGGCGCAGGCCAGTTTCCTGGCGCGAACTGCGCACGGCGAGCACGACACTGGCGCCTTCCTGCCAGCGTTTGATCAAATCGGGAATCAACTCCGGTGGGTCGTCTTGCAAGTCTGCGTCCAGGGTGACGGCCGCATCGGCGGTCTCGGCCGCGGCGAGTGCGGCTTGGAAGCCGAAGTTGCGAGTCAGGCTCACCACTTCGAAGCGGGCATCGGCGTGGGACTGGACGGCCAGTAGGCCGGCACTGTGGTCAGTACTGCCGTCGTCGACCAGGATGGCACGCCACACGCAATATGGATGGGGCGTTAAAGAGGGCGGTGAGACGGCGAAAGGTCTCGGGGAGGACGGCCTCTTCGTTCAAGACCGGCATGACGATCGCGATCGTGGGCAGTGGTGATTCCATGGGGGGGAAGGCGTCCGTGATGGTAGCGGTTGAACGGAGCGTGGTTATGCTTAATCGAAGGATGAGTGCGAGCGCGGGAGTGGGACGGCGCGGCGCTTGACGCGGTCTCGCGGCTGTGAGCATGGTGCGCCATGGAAACCTCGGCCGGCGCCGCGAAGCCGAACAAAAGCACATTGATCAAATTGGCCGTGCTGGGCGTCGCTGGCGTGGCCATGCTGCGCGGATTGGATGTACGGGCATTGATTGACCAGTCATTGGCGATGGTGCGGGAAGCCGGACCGGGGGCATTTTTCGCGGGGATGGCGGTGTTGCCGGCGGTCGGCTTTCCGTTGTCGTCCTTTACGCTTTCAGCGGGGTCGGTGTTTGCTCCGACGTTGGGATGGCCGGTGGTGTTGGCGGCAACATGGCTGGCGCTGAGTATTAATGTGACGCTGACCTATGTCGGAGCGCGGTGGCTGGCCCGGCCATGGTTGGGAAAATTGGTGCTGCGTTTGGGCTACAGTTGGCCGCAGGTGCAGCCCTCGGAGTATTGGACGATCACGATCTTATTGCGAGTGACTCCGGGTCCCCCCCTTTGTGCTGCAGAGTGCACTGCTGAGACTGGCGCAGGTACCGTTGCGGATCTACTTGATCGGGTCGGAGTTGATCGCCGGAATGTATGGGACGGCGTTTACGATTTTTGGCGAGGCCTTGTTGTCGGGCAAGGGGCAAATGGTGATGATCGGGTTTGGCGCAATCATCGGTTTATCGGTGGGAGCACAGTTTTTACGGAGACGGCTAGCGCAGAAAAAAGCAGCGACCGTGAAGGTTTGATATGATGCCGCTTGGACCTGAATTCGAACCCATGGAACGGCTGGGGGCCGAGGAACCGCGGGCGGAAAGCGTGACGTTGTTCACCCGGCGTTTGAAGACGCTGTTGGAAAACGGGTTGGGTCAAGGCTGGGTGCGGGGGGAAGTTTCCAATCTACGACGGCAGACCAGTGGGCACGTGTATTTTTCACTCAAGGATGGGGGGGCGCAATTGGCCTGTGTGTTATTTCGCGGAGATGCGATGCGGCAGACGGTGGAGATGCGGGATGGGCAGCAAGTGGTGGTGGGCGGTCGGATAAGTGTTTACGAGGCGCGCGGCCAGTATCAATTGATCGTGCGCACGATGATTGAGGATGGGGTGGGGCGTTTGCAGCGGGAGTTTGAGGCGTTGAAGCGGCGTTTAGCGGCGGAAGGACTATTTGAGAAGGGCCGCAAACGGGCGTTGCCGGAGCTGCCGGCGGTGGTCGGGTTCGTCACTTCACTCACGGGGGCGGCGGTGCAGGATTTTGCGCGGATCATGCAGAGACGGGGATGGCGCGGGCGATTGGTGGTGCTGCCGGCGAAAGTGCAAGGGACGGGCGCGGGCTCCGAGATCGCACGGATGATCAAGACGGCGGGCGAGATGGCAATGTTTGATGTTTTGGTGGTAGGACGAGGCGGAGGGAGTTTGGAGGACTTGTGGGCATTCAATGAGGAGCAGGTGGTGCGGGCAGTCGTAGAGTGTGCAGTCCCGGTGATTTCGGCGGTGGGGCACGAGATTGACTTTACGCTGAGCGATTTTGCGGCGGATGTGCGGGCGGAGACCCCGAGTGGGGCCGCGGAAATGTTGTCCAGTGCGTTTGGTGAATTATGCAGGCGGGTGGAGGACGCGGCATCGCGATTGCAGGGGGCGTGGGATGACCGGGTTGAGACCGCCCGAGATCGTCTCGAGAATTTGCGTGCGCGTCTGAAGTTGCTCACGCCGAGAGGACAGATTGAACAAGGGTGGTTGCGCCGGGATGATTTGGCGAATCGGCTGGCCCGGGCGTTGAGTGTGACGGGGACACAGAAGAGGTCCGCGTATGCCGCCATGGCTGCCGCGTTGGAAACCCGGAGCCCACAGCGGAGAGTGGAGCTGGAGTCCCCCCGTTTGTTGGGATTGTGGAAACGACTGCAGGCGGCGAGTCCGCAATCGGTGCTTAATCGGGGTTTTGCGATCGTGCGCGATGGTGAGCATCGGCCGGTGATGCGAAGAGCGGAGGTCGAGTCCGGCAAATCTTATGACGTCGAGTTTGCCGACGGACGGACGCGGATGCGGGCGGACGATGAACCCCGTGAGGCTTGAAGCCTCAGCGCGAGGTTTCCTGATACTCCATTTCCGGCAGTGTAGCGGAAACGACACACAAGCGCCGGACTACGTGGAGTGAAGCGTCGATCCCGGCGCTGATGCCAGCGGCGGTGACAATGCGACCATTGTCGTGGAAGCGGCGGGAGCCATCAACTGTGGCGGAAGGAACCATCGTCGCGAGGCGGTCAAGGGCGGAGTGATGGGTCGTAATGGAGAGGGCGTCGAGCAGGCCAGCTTGACCCAGAACCAAGGCCCCGGTGCATACGGAAAGCACCAATTCGGATTGGGTGGCGCGGGTGTGGACCCAATCGATGAGCACGGGTTGGGTTAACAGCGCTCGGGTGCCATAGCCGCCCGGAACGATGAGGACGTCAGTCGGTAGGGCGGACGCAAGCGTGTGGTCCGGGACCACGCGCAGGCCATTGCGGGCTCGAATGGGCGCGGAGCTGGTGGCCGACGGTTTTGACATCAAAGGCGTCGTCAAAAATAAGGAGGGAGACGGAACGGCGAGCGCGAGTGGCGGGCATGCTGGCGCGAGTAAAAGTTCAGGAAGCGGCGAGCAGGCGTTTGATTTCGTCCATCAAATGGTCCAAGGGGACGGGCTTGTTGACGGAGGAGGAAATTTTCGAGGACAGTTTTTCGTCCACCGTTTTGTTATCACATAGGATGCCGGTGAGCAGAATGACTGGAGCGCCCGGAACGATGGTGTTGAGCTCTGCGACCAGTTCGAGGCCGTCGGAGTCTTCGAGTTGCAGGTCGGTGATGATGAGGTGGGGGAGGGTCTTCGCGGGCGACGCCGGTGAAGCGGAATCCGGGAGCCTCCAAGAGCTCGCCGAAGAGTTCGCGGATAATGCCTTCGTCGTCGATGGAGAGGATGTGGTGTTGCACGTTGGTAGAGGGGCCAGTTGCGGTTGGTTACTCGGAGTCGGCCAGACGAAGTGTGACCACGCCTCCGACGACTTTGTCGTTGTCACGGAGCGGGAAGAAGCTGAATGAAACCGGGATGGTATCGTTTTTCTTGTTACGAAGCGCAGCCGGTTTATTGCGTAGATCCTGACCGTTGCGGAGGGCGTCATTGATGGGATCAATCATAGAGCCGCCGGAAGGGTCGGCGTTCAAGATCACGATCTCATTGAGAGGTTGATCGGCGAGTTCGGTGATATCGTAGCCGGTGGTGCGTTTGACGGCGGGATTTATGCGAGAAATGTTGCAGGCCTTGGTGATGACAAGAACCAGATCCGAAATGGAGTCGATGATGAGGTGGTTGTAGCGCAGGTGGTGGTTGAGGGCCTGGTTTTTCCAACGCCCCTCGAGATTTTGAGTTTTGAGTTATTGGTTGGCTGCGGTGAGTTCCTTGACTCTGGCCTCGAGCAGAGTGTTGGTTTCGAGCAGGGTTTTAGCGGCGAGACGGCGAGCGCGGAGGTCGTCGCGGATGAACCAAGCGATGCTGAGAAGAATGAGCAGATTGAGACCGGATCCGATGTAAAGTGTGGATCGGGCGGTTTGATCATGACTGAACGATGATTGATCGCGTTGGGTCAGTAGTTCGACGTTGCGGGCCCGGATGCGGTGAGCAAGTCGAACAATTTCGACCATGGCGGCCTCATCCGCGAGGAGTTTTGTGACCAGTTCGTGATCTTCTGCCCGATGGGCCGCGAGTACGGCGCGGGCGATTTCGGCGCGCTGCTGGAGCAGACTTTCGAATTCGTCAATGGCGGTGGAGTTCTCGGCGTCAGCGGCGGCCAGAGCTTGGACGACTTCGATACTTTCGGCCAAGGTGGCGAATTCCTCCCGAAAGGCGGTTTGTTGGTGGGAATCGGGACGTGAGCAAGAAGGGGTGAAAGGCCCCTTCGGCGGCCCGTATACTGGCGGTTGACTGCTGCAAGGCCGATAGGAAGGCGTGGGTGTGGTTCACCCCAAGCGGAGGCTTGAGTCGCGCGTTCACTGTTGCGAAGTGAAACGACCACCACGCCGACTTGAATGGTCGCGACGGCGACAAACAAGATGAGGATGGTGCGGAAGGTTTTATCCATAATTGGATGGGGGTGGAGTTAGTCGACCAAGAGAGACTTGGTCGGGAGCGGGAGCTTTGCGAGGGGAAGGGTCTTTAGCGGGATCAGCCGTACGCACGACGGTGGTCGTGATGGTTTTGCGGTCCGATTCGTGAGTGTAAAGGAACTTTGAGGCGGAGGTCCAATTGGCGTTGAGGGAGTTGGCGACTTTTTCGGCGATGGCGCGCAAGGAGGGTTTGGCCCTGGTCAGGTTAAAGAAGACAGCGCGGTTATTGTAGTCGAGGTAAGCTTTTTGTTCGGTGACGTAGCACACGGCGTGGTCGACCATGCCAGCGAGTCGCACGTGAACGAGTCTGGTTTCGTAGCCCCGCGATGGCAGGACATGGTCGGCGAGAACCGCATAGTCATCACAGTCGCCCGAGCGGCTCAGGAGAAATCTGTTGGCGGGTTGCACCTCGCGATGGAGACGGTAGCGGAACGTTTCAAAGTAGGAGGCGAATTTTTTGGGAGTCAGTTTGGGCGTGTTGTCGAGTTCGCTGAGGGGGATCGCTCGCGAAGGCACCGCGAGTGCGACCAAAACGAGTCCCCAAAGCAATCCGCGCCGCCGAACCCACCGCAGCAGGTTACCAAACCGAGCGCTGCTCAAGGCAGTCGCACAACCGGGATTCGGCGAGTGAATTAAACGGACCATGAACGGAGATCGAAGCGACGGGAACGGTGAACAAAACAGGCGTAATCGGTCGCTTCCGGATTCTCTCCAGTAATTTCTAGTTCGAACTGTCGTGGAGAAGCGGGCCGAGCGTGGAGCCGTACTCGGAGCGGACGATATTAAGAGGGATGTTTGGTTTGATGTTGGGCAAGTTGGCGATGGAGTTCTCCACTTCTTTGGTCCAAGGCAGGCCACAGTTAGAGCGTGTCCCACAAGCGCAAGAGGTTGGCGAAGAGGAGGTAGCGTAAAAATAAAGAGGCCGAAACCGGGAGGATTTCCTGGTTTCGGCACAAAAACGGCGTGTATAATTTGGTGTGAACAATACTACCGAAGCCGTCGCCCCGGAAGGTGCCCTGCAACCCTGGCTGCGTCCAGACCTGACTCCGGTCGGACCCAACAAAGATTACGCCGCGTTTCGCGATCAACTGGCGGGGCGACGACGTGGCCGGGTTGCCGCGACACCTGCAGTTCGCGCGCAAGGCGCGGCGGGGGCAGGTATTGCGCATGATGCTCGTCAACATCAGTTTGCGTAAACTTTCCCTGAGCATCGCCTCCAGCGATCTGTTGGCCGACTTTTGCGGAGCGCGCCGGATCGACGGCATCAAGGGGGGTTCCCAAAGAAAGCGTGCGGGAGCGTGCGTCCAAATGCTACACCGCCGGGCAGGTGCGCAGGATGAGCCAAGTCTTTATCGAGATGTGCGGTGAGGCGGACCGGGCGAGCGAACTGAGACTGGCTGCGGCGCAGCCGATGGATACGTGCCTGGTGGACTCGACCTGCCTGCAGGCCAACATCCATTTTCCGGTCGACTGGGTGCTCTTTCGTGACGTGAGCCGCACCCCCTGCTCAAGGCGGTGAAACTGATCCGTGCAGCGGGGTTGCGGGGTCGGATGCCGAACGAGCCGCCAGTCTTTGCCAAGCAGATGAAGCGGTGGTGCATCGCGATGACCCACAGCCGACGGCGCCGCGATGCGAAGCGGGCCCGCAAGGGCGTGCTCCGCCAGATGAAACGCATGCTGCGCACCATCGGCGAGCACGTCCGCCGCCACCGCGACCACCTCGCCGCCGACTACGCCCGGACCCGCTGCAGTGAGCGCCAGGCCACCCGCATCATTGCGCGCATCGACGCCATGCTCGAGCAACTGCCGGCCGCGATCAAACAGGCCCACGAACGCATCATCGGCGCGTGACCAGTGCCCAACGCCGAGAAGATCCTAAGCGTCTACGAACCCGACGTGCAGACCGTGGTCCGGGGCAAGGCGTCCGGCGAGGTCGAGTTTGGCCACACCCTCATGATCAGTGAGAACGTGACGGGGTTGATCACCGATTGGCAGTTGTATCAGGGAATGGCTCCGGCCGAAGGGCGTCAGTTCGACCAGAGCCTCGAGCGCCAGAATCAGTTCGACCTGAGCACCCCGATCAAAGCGGCGAGCACCGACCGAGGCTTCTCGACCAAACGGCTGTGCGAACGCTTGGCCGAAGCCGACATTTATGACGCCACTTGCCCCCGCCATCCGCAGCTGCTGCAACGGCGCATGCAGGAGCCGCAGTTCGTGGCGCTCCAACATCGCCGGGCTTCGACGGAGGCCCGCATCCCCATCATCAAGCAACGCCAAGGCAAGCGATTGAGTGCCAGAGGCTTCACGAATCGCTACCTGGCGGTAGCCTGGAGCATCCTCGGTCACAACCTGTGGCTCATCTCCCGACTGCTGGCCGACCAACCACCGCAGGCCCAAGCCGCCTAAAACCACCAAGCCTACTCCAACGATGAACAATAAACCGGCTGCCGGAGGTTCCCTCATGGAAACGATCCAGGCACTGACTGCTGCGATACTGCAATTTAGCCATTAAATTGCATCTTCGCGCGCCTACATCCGCCATTGGTAGCCGGAAATCCGCTCAAAAAATCGGCTTTCCTGCCCCCCTTCCAAAATCAGGGTAAATGGGACACGCTCTATGATACGCGCTCACTTCCCTTGATCTGGGCAAAGACAGCTAACCCCATCGAGGCCTCCTGGGCTGGTGAGGTGATGATAATCTGGCGGCGCCCGGTTTCGGGAACGACAGTGCATCCGCTGAACCCAACTGCCAACAGGCCCACTAGTCCGCATATCTTCAGGCGACTCATGGACCTGAATACATCTCGCTATTGGGCGGCGTGCAACCTTCGCGGCACGCCCTACGCCGCAAATTTTACTTAGTGTTTAAAGTGGCGGATGCCGGTGAACACCATGGCCATCCCACGTTCGTCCGCCGCAGCGATAACCTCCGCGTCGCGAACCGATCCACCCGGTTGAATAGCACAAGTCGCGCCGGCGTCGTCGGCGGCGATCAATCCATCCGCAAATGGGAACAGTGCTTCGCTGGCAACGATCGATCCCTTGAGATCGAGCCCCGCCTCTCCTGCTTTCCAAACGGCGATGCGCGAGCTGTCGACGCGTGCCATTTGGCCGGCCCCGACGCCTAGCGTGCGCTCCCCGTTGCAGTATACAATGGAGTTGGATTTTACGTGTTTGCCGATTTTCCAACCAAACATCATCGCCGCCCACTCTTCTTCTGTCGGTTGACGTTTGGTCACGACTCTGAAGTCGGCCACTTTGCCCAATGTGCGATCACGATCTTGCAGCAAAACGCCTCCGATTACCGAACGCATTTCCTGTAGCGAGCCAGCGCCAATGCCCTCCTTGGCAATCATGAGGCGCAAATTCTTCTTTTTGCCAAAGATCACCAAAGCCTCATCGGTGAATCGAGAGGCAATGATGACCTCAGTGAATATTCCAGCGATGGTGGTAGCCAGCTCCGCCCCCATCGTTTGGTTCACAATAATAATGCCGCCGAACGGTGCCTGACGATCCGTCGCAAACGCATCTTCCCACGCAGCTTCGAGCGTATCCGCACTGGCCACTCCACAGGGGTTGGTGTGCTTCAGTATCGCAACCGTAGGCCGTTCGAATTCGCCGATCAAGTAAGTGGCCGACGTGATGTCCAAGATGTTGTTGTAGCTGAGCGCCTTGCCTTGGAGCTGCTCAAAATGCTCATGAAATGTACCGTATAGCGCAGCCTTCTGGTGCGGATTCTCTCCGTAGCGCAGTTCCTGGGCCTTGTCCAAATCGATGGAAAGCTTGGCGGGAAACCCACTCAACGCTGCCATGTCGGGCTCATCGGTGTCGGTTTCGAGGTAGGCCGATATCGCCGCATCATAACTGGCGGTGCGTTGGAAAACCTTAAGGGCCAGTTTACGGCGAAGGGAGGTGATTTGAGCTTCATCGTCCAATGCGTCGAGGACGGCGGAATAATCATTGGGATCGCAGACCACAGTCACCGCTTCATGATTTTTAGCCGCGCTGCGGAGCATGGAAGGTCCACCAATATCGATGTTTTCAATGGCCAATTCTCGTGTGACGTCCGGTTTGGCGACTGTTTCTTCAAATGGATACAGGTTCACCACCACCAGATCGATCAGCGCGATGTCATGGGTCTGCGCGGCTGCGAGATGGTCGGCTTTGTCGCGACGGCAGAGTAATCCACCATGAATCTTCGGGTGGAGGGTCTTGACGCGACTTTCCATCATTTCCGGGAAGCCGGTATGTTCGCTCACTTCCGTGACGGGCAATCCCTTTTCCGCCAACAACCGTGCCGTACCGCCGGTCGAGAGCAGGCGGTAGCCATGCTGTTGAACCAAGGCCGTGGCGAAGTCCGCCAAGCCGCTTTTGTCACTCACCGAGAGAAGCGCCAGTTTTTCCATGGAACTCGGTTTTTGCGCTCCCGCCAAAATACTGGCAAGTTCGGATTAGGTTTCCGGGTGGCGATGACCGGTTTCCGTTGGCGTCGGCCAGACCAGATAGTGGTGAAACCAATGATGCACGTCATCCCGGCCACGCAGGATGGTCAAAGTGCCTAACAAAATCAAAACCACCCCGGCGACCAGGACCAACCACCGACGTCCTTGACCGCCCAGTTTAGGGAGCAGCCATGCCGTAGCCGCGAGTCCCGGAAAGGTGCAGAGACTGAAAACAAACGAGCCGATGACGACCGTGCCCACGGACTGAGTGCCCACGAGATAAAGCAATGCAGCCAACGAAAGCCCGCACGGCAGGAATCCATTGATCCAACCGATCAGGAGTCCCTTGAACGGGGATTGCGATTGGCCGATACCTTGCATCACTCCGCAAGCCCGAGATCCCTGCCACCAGCGTATAAATCCCTGAGGCATCCGACGTTCAAACAGCTGGGACAAGCCTAGGCCGATCATCATGAGTCCCACCGTCCATCCGAGCATTACGCGAACCTGATTCACGGGCGCTTGTGTCTCGAGGAATTTGGTCGCGGCTAGCAATGCGACGGCGACGAAGACATATGCGGTGGCTTTGCCGGCTTGATAAGCGACTTGCCGCCCCCACCACCGCACGCGACCACCCCGCCCTGTTCCCGCCGCCACGGCGAAAGCGCCGCACATACTTATGCAATGCCCGGTGCCAAGCAGAGCAAGAAGTGCAACGTGACTCAGGTCGACGATCATCTTAGCGGACGTTCTGTAGAGGGAAACGGACCGCAACGGAATTAAAAATAATGAAGTTGGCGTCCTAGTTCTACTTAGTTAAATGATTGACTGAACTAGAAGAGGCTACAGAGTGGGGACTTATCAGCCCGTTGGTCATCGGGGGGGGGCATAACCCTGCGGGCCGAAGAAGAAATGACATGGCTGTCCTAAAAGATGCGGCCCGTGTGTTCGTAGAATTTTGCCACTCCTAATTCACTGCACTTCATCGGTTGGGGGGATGAACAGCGTGGGGCACGCGCGCTGCGCGCCACAACCTCAGTGGGCTGCTGGGCACGCAGCGGCGAAAAAACATTGAGGTAATCGGGAAAGATGTGAAAGGCAGTGATTATCAAGGTCTTGAGCGGTTCATCAGTTCATCGCTCTGGGATCACCACTCGTTGATGGACCAAGTCGCCTGCGACGCCAACACATTGTTCGGCGATGAAAAACTTGCCGGTCTGTATATCGACGAGAGCAGTTTTTTGAAAAAGGGCCACGCGTCGGTGGGAGTGCAGCGCCAATGGTCCGGGCGGGCGGGCAAGGTTGAGAACTGCCAAGTCGGAGTCTACGCCTGCCTGGGGCGCGATACGCGGGTGTGCCTGACTGATTTTCGTCTGTATCTGCCGGAGGAGTGGACGCAGGACTCGGCGAGACTGGACAAGGCCAAGGTGCCGAAGCAATGCCGCGTGCATAAAACCAAACACGAGCAGGCCTGGGAGATGATCGTGCACGCGCGCAAGCAGGGCCTGAGGTTTGGTTGGGTCGGCTTCGACTGCCTGTATGGCAGCAAGCGCGAGTTGCTCAAAGCGGTCGAAGACCTGGGGGAGCGCTTTGTGGGCGATGTGGCCAGGACGACCAAGGTATGGACGCAACAACTACAACTGGAGAAACCGCGCGCGGGCCGGGGACGACCCGCGAAGAACTAGCGGCTCAGCGAGGCCAACACCGCACAGTATCGCAGCGTGGAAGCATTGGCCCAGGAGCACTTCGAGTCGGCACACCAACGGGTCAAATACCGCTCAGGCACCAAGGGGGAGTGTGGACTTTGGATCTGGGTGAGCCCCGTATGGACCTGGGAGCCAGGCACACAGGAGCCACGAGAGCGTTTACTGATCATCCGACGCAATGCAGATAACAGCTTCAAATACAGCCTGAGCAACCTGCCGGCCGGCCGGTCGTGGGCCCACTATGCCTGGGCACAGGCCCAGCGCTTCTGGATCGAACATGCCTTCCACGAAGCGAAGAGCCAATTAGAGCGTGTCCCACAAGCGCAAGAGGTTGGATATGAGGAGGTAGCGTAAAAATAAAGAGGCCGAACCCGGGAGGATTTCCTGGTTTCGGCACAAAAACGGCGTGTATAATTTGAGGTGAACAATACTACCGAAGCCGTCGCCCCGGAAGTTGCCCTGAAAACCTGGCTGCGTCCAGACCTGACTCCGGTCGGACCCAACAAAGATTACGCCGCGTTTCGCGATCAACTGGCGGGGCTCGACCAGTTGCTGGCCAACAGTCACTTGGAAGCGATGGCCGTGGCCTTTGCCCGGGAAAACAGGCGGGGCGACGACGTGGCCGGGTTGCCGCGACACCTGCAGTTCGTGCGCAAGGCGCGGCAGGTGCAGGTATTGCGCATGATGCTCGGGAAAATCAGCTTGCGTAAACTGTCCCTGAGCATCGCCTCCAGCGATCTGTTGGCCGACTTTTGCGGAGCGCGCCGGATCGACGGCATCAAAGGGGTCTCCCAAAGAAAGCGTGCGGGAGCGTGCGTCCAAATGCTTCACCGCCGGGCAGGTGCGCAGAATGAGCCAAGTCTTTATCGAGATGTGCGGTGAGGCGGACCGGGCGAGCGAACTGGGACTGGCTGCGGCGCAGCCGATGGATACGTGCCTGGTGGACTCGACCTGCCTGCAGGCCAACATCCATTTCCCGGTCGACTGGGTGCTCTTTCGCAACGTGAGCCGCACCCCTGCTCAAGGCGGTGAAACTGCACCGTGCAGCGGGGTTGCGGGGTCGGATGCCGAACGAGCCGCCAGTCTTTGCCAAGCAGATGAATCGGTGGTGCATCGCGATGACCCACAGCCGACGGCGCCGCGATGCGAAGCGGGCCCGCAAGGGCGTGCTCCGCCAGATGAAGCGCCTGCTGCGCACCATCGGCGAGCACGCCCGCCGCCACCGCGACCACCTCGCCGCCGACTAAGCCCGGACCCGCTTCAGTGAGCGCCAGGCCACCCGCATCATTGCGCGCATCGACGCCATGCTCGATGCAACTGCCGGCCGCGATCAAACAGGCCCACGAACGCATCATCGGCGCGCGACCAGTGCCCAACCCCGAGAAGATCCTCCGCGTCTACGAACCCGACGTGCAGACCGTGGTCCGGGGCAAGGCGTCCGGCGAGGTCGAGTTTGGCCACACCCTCATGATCAGTGAGAACGTGACGGGGTTGATCACCGATTGGCAGTTGTATCAGGGAATGGCTCCGGCCGAATGGCGTCAGTTGAGCGAAAGCTTTGATCGTCAGAAGCAGTTCGACCTGAGCACCCCGATCAAAGCGGCGAGCACCGACCGAGGCTTCTCGACCAAACGGCTGTGCGAACGCTTGGCCGAAGCCGACATTTATGACGCCACTTGCCCCCGCCATCCGCAGCTGCTGCAACGGCGCATGCAGGAGCCGCAGTTCGTGGCGCTCCAACATCGCCGGGCTTCGACGGAGGCCCGCATCCCCATCATCAAGCAACGCCAAGGCAAGCGATTGAGTGCCAGAGGCTTCACGAATCGCTACCTGGCGGTAGCTTGGAGCATCCTCGGTCACAACCTGTGGCTCATCGCCCGACTGCTGGCCGACCAACCACCGCAGGCCCAAGCCGCCTAAAACCACCAAGCCTACTCCAACGATGAACAATAAACCGGCTGCCGGAGGTTCCCTCATGGAAACGATCCAGGCACTGACTGCTGCGACACCACCTTTTGCTATCTCATTGCATCTGCGAGCGCCTACATCCGCCATTGGTAGCCGAAAATCCGCTCAAAAATCGGCTTTCCTGCCCCCCTTCCAAAATCAGGGTAAATGGGACACGCTCTAACTGAGCGCCCCAGCGCAAGGACGCCTTTTCGAGCCGGAAAAGCGGTTGGTGTTCCACATATTTGGAGTAGAGCACCCAGGCCAACAGTCCGGCCGAAGCGAAGCCGCCTTCGACTGGGCGCACCCGTGCCGGCGCCACCACCGGCGCCAGATCGCGGTTGCCCTTGGTCCGATACTTCGGACGCACGAACTCGCGCTTGAACAACTTCGGGGGCACCACATCGACCTCGAAGCTACGCTCTTCACCGATGCGCTCATACTGCTCCGGCGCGGCCTGTACTTCGGCGGGCTCGATCACGATGGTTTCGCTTACCGGCAGCTTCGCAAACGTCTCCGCGCGCAGGGGCCGTTTCTCCTGTGAAGTGCGGCGACGCTCGTAACTGATCCGCTCGGTGCCCTGGTCCGCTGCCGCCAGTTTTTGCTGGTCCGACAGCTTGATCTGCAGCTGCGCGGGATCGAGTTTTGCGCTCTTTCCTCCACCAAACATCTGCTTTTTGAGCCACTCGATCAAGGCATAACGTTGCGCCAGTTCCGCCTTTAGCGCCATGTTTTAAGCATAGAGTTCGGGGCAGGCGGCACGCCTAATATCCATACTTCGGATACGACTTAAGGCAACGATTTTTACCGCTCAAACTGAGGTGGACCCATGAAGTTGGACAGGAGGGATGATTAAATCCCAAAGGAGGCCAATATGTCGAAGCAACGACGTGCCTTCAGGGCCAGTTCAAAGCGAAAGTAGGGCTCGAAGCCCTCAAGGGAATCGAGCCGATCCACGTAATCGCGCAGCGTCACGAGGTGCATCCGGTGCAAGTGAGTCAGTGGAAGAAGGAGGTGTCCGAGCGGTTGCCGGAGGTCTTCGCGAAGCCCTCGGCGCAGGTGCGCGACGAGATCGAGCGGAATCGCAAAGAGAAGGAACTGTATGCGCGGATAGGGCAGCTGCAGATGGAGCTCGAGTGGCTCAAAAAAAGTTGGCGCATTTGGAGAGTAAGGAGCGCCGCAGCATGATCGAAACCGAGCATCCGAAGCTGAGTGTGGCCCGGCCGTGCGAACTGTTGAAGCTGCCACGCTCAACCTACTACCACCACCCGAAGCCACCGAAGGAAGCGGACCTGGCGTTGATGAAACAGATCGACGAGATCTACCTCGAGTCACCGTTCTTTGGTAGCCGCTAAATGACCCGTTGGTTGCAACGCGAAGGACACGTGGTGAACCGTAAACGGGTATGGGACTCACGGCGATCAATCAAAAACCGAGTCTGTCGAAGAAAGCGGCCTCTCATCAGATCTACCCGTATCTGCTGCGAACGCTGAAGGTGGAAAGGTCGAATCAAGTGTGGGCAACAGATATCACCTACATCCCGGTGTGCGGTGGCTTCGTTTACCTGTGTGCGGTGATCGACTGGCACTCGCGGATGGTGCTCGCATGGGAACTGTCCAACACGCTCGATGCGTCGTTTTGCTTGCGAGCGGTGCAGTGCGCGATGGCGATTTACGGCAAGCCGGAGATCTTCAACCCTGACCAAGGCGGCCAGTTTACCAGCGCCGAGTTCACCCAGCCATTGTTGGCCGCCGGCGTGCGACTGTCGATGGCCGGCAAGGACGGTGCTTGAACAATGTCTTGGTCGAACGCCTGTGGCGCAGCGTCAAATACGAGGAAGTCTATCTGAAACGCTATGAGACGATGGTCGAGGCCCATGCCAACTTGGAGACCTACTTGCTGTTCTACAACGACCGACGACCGCACTCCGCCCACGGCCGCCAAACACCATCCGAGGTCTACCACGCACAACTCGACCAAGCCGCCGCCTAACGGCGGCTATCCGAGCTGGGAGGAAGCCGCGCTTCCTCCCCTGCTCCCCTCCATTATCTTTTATGCTTGGTCAGAAAAACCAGAAACCATAACTATAAATCCGCCCGACCTGTCCAACCGACGGGGTCCACCTCACCTCAGCGGGTCGCTCGCCGATATTGATCACGCCCGGCAACTGGCCCGAGAGCTTGCCCTTGGCGCGGGGGGCTGGACTGCGCCGAGGCTTCTTGCGCCGCCAATCAGCGATCAACTCCTTCTTAACCGAGCCTTTGGAGTGGACGTAGATGAAGTCGTAGGTGGTTTCGTGGCTCACGCGTCGGGTCAGATCAAGGCCATGACGTCGTCTCAAGGCGACTTCGATTTGCTTGGGCGTAGCGCCGGTGGCAAACAGGGCCAGCACCTCGTCGCGGAAGGTGGGCGTGTCGGCGACTTTGTTGCGCGCGGCGCACTTGGGCCGACGGCAAGCTGAGCGCCGCTTTTGCCCTGGGCCAAACCGGCATGAATCGCCTCGCGTTCCTTGGCGGTGATGCGCCGTTGTATTTTTGCCACCACTCCCAATCCTCCGCTCTGCGCCCACGACGCCAGCGCGGAGTTTTCCCCAGAGAGAGGACGACCGGCCCGGTCGTCCTCTCTCTGGCTTGTGTATAGCTGCTCACCGCTCCCTTCCTGCGGCCTGCCGCAACCTTAAATCCCGCCAATCATCAATCCCAATATCAAACGTATAGTATTCATTATAGTGCATTAGGAGAAAGGGAACCACTCCCTCTCAGCCTGTGCACTCAGTGTTAGACTGCGGCAACCTACCGTGACCGCAAGGATTAAGCATTGATTCCCTCCGGCTCGCCTTTTGGTGATGCGAAGTTCAAGCAGGAGATGAAACGATTGATGCCAGAGCTGCGGCCAGATCAAAGTCGCTTTGCCGGCCTGGAAGCCGACGAAGCCAAAAAGGAACGGATGGAGATGTGGGAAGAACAACTCCAGTTATTGGCTGCCGCGGCCAAGATCGACCTGACCAAACTAGCTGACCAGAAGTCTCACCCGGACAAGGTGCGACTCGCGGCCGCACTCAAAACCAACAACTCGGTTTCCAATGGATGGTTGGCGCAGAGGCTGCAAATGGGGCAACCGGCATCGGCGAGTAAGTTCGTGCGAAGGCATCTACTAAACCCAAAAAATAACCACGCGGGTCGAATCTTGTTGTCAAAAGTCAAGACCTGACGTCTTCAGTCCGCCTCAAAGCTCGACCAGAATGGCGCTTAGTTAGGCGAGCGGTTGCGGGAGATTGATCGCCAGGAAAAACCTCTAAGTTAATGCCTAATAACAGGTTGCGCAGTACTGGATTATTGGTAGTGCAACTACATGAAGATCAACATGTTGTATCTGCCAGGGTTTTCGCATCGCTTGTGTGGGAGACGCTCCAATGGTGCGGCCGCTAGACTGATTGAGCGGGCGGTTAAGTTCGATGGGCTCGCGGCGCTGGTGGCGCGCTTTGTGGCTCCGAGCACATTTGCAGGCATCGGTAAGCGGGACCGGATCTTTACGCCTTGGGTGACCTTTTGCGCGTTTCTTGGGCAAGTGCTGCAGCGTGGTGCGAGCTGCCGCGATGCGGTTCGCCGGGTGCAAGCATGGCATCTGCAGGCCGGGGCGGCGACGTCGGTCGACGATGCCACCGGTGGCTATTGCCAAGCCCGGGCGCGGTTGCCGATCACGGTCTGGCGCACCGTATTCAGCCGTCTCGTGGAGGTGGCTCATCAACGCACCCGCGAGGCCGATCATTGGCTCGGTCACAACGTGAAGGTGATCGATGGCGGCGGGCTTTCCATGCCCGACACCACGGCCAACCGGAAAGTCTATCCTTACGCGGGGTGCCAGCGCAAAGGATGCGGTTTCCTCACCGGCCAGATGGTGGGAATGTGCTCCCTGGCAACCGGCCATTTGGTGAAGTTCGTCCTGTCCTCATGGCAGGCGGTGAGGCCCCGCTGGCGCGCCAATTGATCGGTTGGATGCACAGGGGAGAGGTGCTCCTGGCTGATCGCGGGTTCTGCAACTGGATTTTCATCAGCCTTTTGCAACGCAAGGGTGTGGATGTGGTGATGCGCTTGCATCAATCGCGTCGGACAGGCACCGGCAAAGTCTGCTGGCCCAAACCCCAGCGACAGGGCCGGTGGGAAAAATGTTTGTGGAACGAACTGCCTGAGAGCCTGACTTTGCGCGTGGTGCGCTTTCGAACCGAGGTGCGCGGCTTCCGCACCCAGCACATCGCGGTGGTGACCACGCTGCTCGATGAAGAAAAGTATCCCGACGCGGCCATTGCCCAACTCTACCTGCGCCGCTGGCAGGTGGAACTGAACTTCCGGGACATCACGACGACCCTCGGACTCGACGTGCTACGCACGCGCACCCCGGCGATGATCGAAAAGGAAATCCACTTGCAGGCCATCGCCTACAACTTGGTGCGCCTGCTCATGCTCGAAGCCGCACGCCAGCATGACGTGGCACCAATGCGCCTGTCTTTCCAAGGCACCATCAGCACGCTACGGGCGTTCGCCCACCTGCTCTCAGGCAGTGCGCGCGAAGCGAACCAACGCCTCGAAGATCTGCTCCTCGCATTGGCTGGCCGCCGACCCGGTGCCCTAACGCCCGCATCGCAGTGAACCACGCGCCGTCAAACGAAGGCCCAAAGTCTACCAACTGATGACCAAGCCTCGGCGGCACATGCGCGTATCCAAATCACGGCTACTAAAATAGACGAATAGACCCCTGAACTAAGTGCCATGCGGGTACGACCCCATCGTGACCGCGACGGAGACGGTGACCGGAGCGACCGTGACAGACGTCCTCCGAGAATTGATCGCGACAATTCATCGCCGGTCGTCGAGAGGCGCCCTCGTCCTGTCCGGGCAGACGCTCCGGCCCGTGCTCCGGTCGATCGCGCTCGCCCCACCTACCAGCCCCCCGCCAAAGAAAACACTTACACTCCCCCTCCCGCCCCGGCACCGGCTTCATCCTACGACCGTGCGCGTCCCACTCCTATCCAGCGCAAAAACCTCAATTAGAATCAGCCCGAATCAAGACCCCAACATTCGCACGCGCCGATCCTTCCGCGGAAACTCCAGCGTCACCACGGTTCCGACCTTCTCCTTGCTCTCCACCCCGACCTGTCCGCCGTGCTCGCGCATGATGCGTTGCACGATCATGAGGCCCAACCCGTTTCCGGTCGGTTTTGTCGTGTGATAGGGCTCAAACATGCGCAACAGATCCTCCTGCTTGATGCCGGTCCCGGTGTCACCAAATAACAAATACACAAAATCGTCATCCGCGCGGGCCTTCAACCGCAGCGCCCCACCTGGCTCCATCGCCTCCATCGCATTCTTGATTACGTTGAAAAACACCTGCTTGAGCTGATTGCGGTCCGCCATGATCACCGGAATCGACGCCCCTGTCTCCACTTCGACTTCGATGCCCCGGTCCGCCAATTCGCTCTGCTGAAAACTCAACACTTCGTCCAGGACCTCCAACAAACTCACATCCATCAGATCCGGCGGCCTCGGTCGGATCGCTTCGATAAAATTGTTGATGATCCCATCCAGTCGCCTGACTTCATCGCGGCACACCCCGATGGAATCCGTCAACCCATCCACCTCCTTCGCCGGTGCCGCCAGTTTCTTCAACCGGCGCTCAATCAACTGCAAATGGATGTTCAGTGAATTAAGCGGATTCCCCAACTCATGCGCCACGCCCGCGGCCAGCAGCAGGATGGACGACGTGCGCTCGTTCTCGATCCGTTTCTCCGTTGATGCTTTCTCGCGCGAAACATCGGTCAAGATCACCGCGTAACGATTGTGCTGTCCTTTGCCCTCACCTCGAAACGGCACCATGTAGAGTCGCACCGTGCGGGGTTCGGGATACGTGAGCTCAAATTCCCGCGCTAACGCCGGCATCGCCCCGTCATCCATCGCAGTTCCAAACGACGGCCGCAATCCCGGTACCAATCGCCACAATGTTTGCCCGGGCAGTTCGTCGGCGTTTACCTCGATCAGACGATTCGCCGAGTCATTGGCATACTCAATCACCCCTTCCGGGGTGATCACCAACACCCCCTCCTGCAATGCGTTGAAAATATCCTCAAACAACCCGCGCTCCCGCGCCAAGCGTTGCACCAGGTTGGCGAGATTGACCGCGTCGAGAGTATCGAGTCGACCCAGCACTCGGTCGAGGGAGCTGTGCTTTTTTTTGGGCATGATAGGTCAGAGCAAGTTAGACCTAGGCTGTGTGGAAATCCACGCCACGCAACCGCCATGTCGGTCGTCTCGAGGTCTCATCATTTGGCCGGAATTCAATAAATCCAACTGCCCGGGATCCACTCGCTTCGCCATCAACTTCCGTAAAAACGTCGCTCGATGGTGTCGGCACCGCCCCAATTTCAAAATTGCCTCCCGGTGCTCCTCCGTGCCATAACCTTTGTGATTCGAAAACCCGTACCTCGGAAACTCCTGTTCAAAACTATCGATCAACCGATCACGCGACACCTTCGCGATGATCGAGGCCATTGCGATGCACAACGACCGTGCATCCCCATGCACCACGCCTTCGTGTGGATACGGAAAATGCTTCAACTTCAGTCCGTCCACTAAAATTCGCGCCGACACTTGCGGCTGAAAATTCTCCAACTCCTCGGCCGTAGCCAATAAGTCCGGCTCTCGTTTCTGCGCAAACGCCGACGGCGGATAAATCCCCTCCAATGCCCGTCGCATCGCCAATTTCGTCGCGCCCAAAATGTTGAACTGCTCGATCTCCACCACCTCCGCCATGCCGAAGTGCGCATGAATCCGCTTCTCCGCCATCAATGCCTCAAAATCCATCCACAACGCATCCCGATCTGCCGCACTCAGTTGCTTCGAGTCATTGATTCGTCGCGCATTCGCTGCCACCCAATTGCTGTCCAAAAACTCCCGGGTGACCCGCACCGCGCCAGCCGCTACCGGCCCCGCCAACGCCCCGCGCCCTGCTTCGTCGACGCCAATCAGGCATTCCACATCCGCGATGCGTTTCAGGTCAAACCCTCGAAGCTGTCGACGTTTGAGCATACTCAGCTCAACGCTCGAGGCGATCTTTGGGTTCCGGCAAGGGCAACTCGTTCAACTTGCCCGCGTCTTTCACGACTTCATACGCCGTACGAAAATGTAGCTTCGCAAACCGCCCCAGTGCCCGGGCGCCAAACTTCTCCATGATCTCGTGCGCTTGTTCCTTCACCATCGCGCTCGCCCCCTTTTGCAACGGTTTGCCAAACTCATCCGACAACTTACGCATGATCCGGACATACTCCGCTCGTGCGACGATCGAAGCCGCCGCTACCACCGGGTCAGACTCCGCCTTCGTGCGCATGTCTAATTGAAAGTCCTTTATTCCCTTTCGCGCCAACTCATTCTGCACTAACGGCGTCTTGCTGAATTGATCCAGCAATCCCACCGCCACCGGCTGCTTCTGGAGCGCCTTGATCAGGGCAATCCCGTGCTGCCAGGCGAGCAGCTTGTTCAAGTTCGCCCGCGGCCGCGCCATCAACTCGTTGTATTTGTCCATGCCGCAGAAACACACTTCCGACGTCACGCCCTTTGTCGTGCGCACGATCTGATCAAGTTTCATGATCTGCGAGTCCGCAATTTTCTTGGAATCCTTCACTCCCGCCCGAATCAACGCCTCGATTCCAGTTTTCGACGCCACCACCGTCGCGGCAACCACCGGACCCCAAAAATCGCCCTTGCCGCTTTCGTCCAATCCCGCGTGCGGCTCGAACCACTCCGGGTGCAACACTTCGTCATAACCGAGCTTGGCCTCCCCGGTGATCTCCGGTTCCAGCGTCATCGAGACAAACTCCTCCGTCCCCTTCCCCGCGATCACGACCTTACGACTGGTATAAGCTGTCACATTCACGTCCGTGCCCTTCAAGGCAAATTTCGCATAGGGGACCTCAAACCCCGCCCACCCTCGCCCCGCGCACCACGCCTCCAATTTGTCCATTTGGGCATCGTCCAACTTCACCGTATAGGTGGAAAGTTTCTTGGAGGCATCGGGGTCAACGTTGGTTTTTTTCTTGGGCATGGCAGAGGAACCGCAGGGGCGGCATCACCACAAAACGAATCTAGAGTGGCGCCGGGAGGTTTTTTTACGCCAGATGTGCATTTTGTGGCGATTCCCGATCTGAAGCAATCCGCACTCTTTCAACGCGATCTACTCACGTGGTATCGTGCCCACAGGCGTAAACTCCCTTGGCGCGAGGCCCCCTCGCTCTATCGGACCGTCGTCAGCGAGCTCATGCTGCAGCAAACTCAGGTAAAAACCATGCTGCCGTATTTCGCGCGTTGGATGGAGGCGTTGCCCGATTTTGCCACTCTCGCCGCCGCCGCCGAAGCCACCGTGCTGAAATTATGGGAAGGCCTCGGCTACTACTCCCGTGCCCGCAATCTCCATAAGCTCGCTCGCACCTACGTCGAACTGCCTGCGCCGCCCACCACGGTGGCCGCATGGCGCACCTTGCCGGGCATCGGCCCATACACCGCCGCCGCCGTCACCTCCATTGCCCTCGGCGTGCCGTCCGTCTGCGTGGACGGTAACGTCGTGCGTATCCTCTCCCGCCTCATCGCCGACGCCACCCCTTACCGCGACAGCACGAGCGCCGCCAAAGTCTACACTCCACTCGCCGACTCCCTTGTCCCCACCAGTGAACCAGGAGACCACAACCAAGCGATGATGGAACTCGGTGCCACCGTTTGTCATCGCCGCAATCCCCTCTGCACCATCTGCCCGGTCAGAGTCCACTGTGCCGGTTGCGCGGCCGGAGACCCCGAATCCTACCCCCAACTCGCTCCTAAAAAGATCGAACAAGTCTCCATCACGCGGGCCTGGTGCATCCACGCCAACGCCCTCCTTCTCCACCGCGCCCCTGCCACCTCCCGGCGCCTCGCCCATCAACACGAGCTCCCCGAGGCCTCGTCTCTCGACATCTCCGACGCCCAAATCACTGCCGCCCCCGTGCTCGCCGTCCGTAAAAGAGGTATCACCCGCTACGCCATCACCGAGACGATCAAAACACTCGGCCCGCCTGCCCGACTCCCTTCCGACGAACTTATCTGGGTCTCTCTAAGTGAACTGGACACCATAACCCTGTCCGGCCCGCACCGTCGCTGGATCACGGAACTCTTAAAACAGGCCTAGGCCCCCAAACATTCCCTTCCTTCCGACCTCTCCGCTCCCCGTCCACGGTCGAACTGAAGACTCACCCAAACCGCCGATCGATCAACGCTCGCACCCGATCGCGGGACTCCAGCACATGCTACGGAGTTGTCCGCGGACTCAACTCCAGCGTCAAACGATGCTCCGTCCGTCAGAATTCGCTCACCATATCAAAATCGATCTGCCCGTAACCCACCGGTTGATGGTCATCCCCCTCCGCCACGTCGTGCAGATGGAATCCCAACAAACGGTCGGCGTTCTGCTCCAACTGCTGCCGGTGATTGATCACACCCATGTCCTGCTTCAATTCCGCATGCCCGGTGTCATGCCAATATCCGCAGTGCGATTCCCCCGCAATTCCATCCAGAAAACGGGAAAAATCCGCGTCCATCGGTACCTCCTGGAATTTCTCCCGATTCTCACAACCGATCATGACCTTCTTTTCCAAAGCGCGCTCCTTGATCTCCTCCAAGCTCGCCAAAATCTGTTCCCAATACGCCGGCATACGCGCCCTCAGTTTGGTGCACGCTTTCTCCAAAATCTTACGGTACCCCTCGTCCTTGGCCGTATCAATATCCTGGTTTTTACGCACGTAGTGCTTCACCTTGCTCACCGGATTGGACCAAAAACAGTGCACGCTGCCCAAGTGCGTAACCATCACATTAGCATTCATTTGAGCCGTAAAATCGATCGATTTCAACGTATACCGCAGCCACTGATCGTGCTCCTCCGTCGCTCGGGCCGAAGGCTCAAATAAATTTGGAGCTGAATTATTAACGCCTGTCGGCAAGGGACAAAAATTATGGGTCGAACTGATCTTGATGACCCCTTCTTCCACCGCCTTCAAAATCCCCGGCACCAGCACAATGCGAGTGCCATGACTCAATTAGGCATACTCAAAGCCCAAGTCCCGAATCTCCGCGAGCATGTCATAGCCGTCGGAATGACGGAACGAGTTCCAACAAGTTGAGAGGGCGAGAGTCGGTTTCACAAAGGCTTCAAATCGTTCGGGTTGGCGAGCGGCATGAAATCGACAACCACTTGCGGGGAAAAGGCAAGAGAGCACAAAAAAACCGCGCTCCTCGAACAAAATTGTTCGACCAGCGCGGTCGGAAAATAACGTCAAATATTCGTGACGCGGCCGTCCATCAACTTTCGTGGCGGTTGCGCAGCATCTGGGTGAAAGCCATCACCTTGTTGCGGCGGCGGCGCTTCGCGCAGGGCTTTTCGAAGTAACGCTTGGCGCGAACACCCTTGATAATGTTCTCGCGTTCGAGCTTCTTTTTCAGACGGCGTAGAGCACGGTCAACAGGCTCTCTTTTGCTGATTTTGATTTCGATGGACATGTCGTAGGACGTGGTTCGTAAAGGGGAAAAGGATCACAACGGCAAATGCCTTGCTCCACGTCAACGGCAATTTTGAGCTGCGCCTCACCCGCTCCCAACGATCCGTCCCAACCGGGAGCAAAGAAGGGGAGCAAAGAAGATCCCCGTCGGCCTCAACATGGCAAAAATCCCCCGTCGGCATCACTTCTTACTTCTTACTTCATCCTTCTTACTTTGAGCTAGCTCCGTGCCCGCCGATCCGAGTTTCGCCCACCTTCACGTCCACACCGATTACAGCCTGCTCGACGGTGCTTGCCGGATCGATCGCCTCATGGGCCGAGCCACGGAGCTGGGCATGACCGCCTTGGCCCTCACTGATCATGGCAACCTCTTTGGTGCCATCGCTTTCTACAATGCCGCCAAGGCCGCCGGCATCAAGCCCCTCATCGGCTGTGAGCTCTATATGACCACCGGCTCTCGCCTCGAGAAGAAGGGCCGCGCCGAGGACGGTAAGAGCTACTACCACTTGGGTCTCCTGGCCAAAAACCTCACGGGCTACCAAAACCTGCTCAAACTCGTCTCCGACTCCCACCTGCGTGGTTTCTACTACAAACCGCGCACCGATATCGAAACCCTCGCCCAGTATTCCGAGGGCCTCATCGGCTTCACCGGATGTCTCGCTTCTCTCGTCCCCCAGCACCTCCTTCACGACCGGGAGGTCGACGCCGAGCAGGCCTGTGGCCGCTTCGTCGAGATTTTTGGCCGCGAAAACTACTTCGTCGAAATCCAGGATCACGGCATCCCGGAACAAAATAAAATCATCCCCGGCCTGCTCAAACTCGGCTATAAATTTAACCTCAAGGTCATCGCCACCAACGACGTGCACTACGTCAACGCCGATGACGCCGGCCCCCATGATGCCATGCTCTGCATCCAAACGGGCTCCAAAATCAACGACGAAAACCGCATGCGGTTCACTGGCTCGGAGTTCTATCTCAAATCCCGCGCCCAGATGGAGCAGGTCTTCCCCGACTACCTCGACTCCATCCTCAACACCCAGCTCGTCGCCGAGATGTGCGAGCTCGCCATTCCCTTCCCCAAGGGCTCCGAACGTTACCCCAAGTACCCTCTGCCCGCTGAGATCGTCTCCCAATTCTCTGCTCCCGCCTACTTGCACCAACTCTGCATCGACGGCCTCAAGCAACGCTACCAGGTCGATTTCGATGAACTGGCGCAGGATCCCGACGTCGCGTCCCGCCTCGACCTCCTCAACAATCGGCTCGAGGGGCAGAAACCCCAGCCGCCCGACGACAACGGCCTCGATCTCCCCCAGGAGCTGGCCGTGCGCCTGGGCTACGAACAGGCCATCATTAACGTCACCGGCTTCGTCGATTACTTCCTCGTCGTCTGGGACTTCATTAACTGGGCCAAACAACACGACATCCCCGTGGGCCCGGGCCGTGGTTCCGGTGCGGGCTGTCTCGTCGCCTACCTCCTGGGCATCACCAACGTCGACCCCATGCGGTTCGGCCTGCTGTTCGAACGGTTTCTCAACCCCGAACGTGTCTCCCCTCCCGACTTCGATATCGATTTCTGCATGCGCCGCCGGGTCGAAGTCATCGACTACGTGCGCGAGAAATACGGCAAGGACTGCGTCGCCAACATCATCACCTACGGCACCCTCGGCGCCAAGATGGTCATACGTGATGTCTCCCGCGTGAACGATCTGCCGTTCGCCGAGGCCGATCGCCTCGCCAAGATGATCCCCAACGAGCTCAACATCTCACTCGCCGACTCCATCGAGAAATCCACCGAGCTGCGCAACGAGATCGAACGCAATCCCGTCGCCAAAAAAATCGTGACCGCCGGTCGCGTCCTCGAAGGCATGGTTCGCAACACCGGCAAACACGCCGCCGGCATCATCATCACCGACCAGCCGCTCGAAAACTTCGTTCCCCTGACTCTCCAGGAAGGCGACGTCACGGTGCAATTCTCCATGAAGGCGGTCGATAAACTCGGACTGCTGAAGATGGACTTCCTCGGCCTCAAGACCCTCACCGTCATCTCCGACGCCGTCGCCAACGTCCGTCGCACCCGCGATCCGAAATTCACCATCGAGGACGTTTCCCTCGAGGACCCCGTCACCTACGAGCTCCTCAACGCGGGTAAAACCGTCGGCGTCTTCCAGTTGGAATCTCCTGGCATGCAAAACGCGTCCCGGCAGGTGGGCATCTCCAACATCGACGACATCAATGCCATCTCGGCGCTCTACCGCCCGGGTCCGATGCAGTTTATCCCCGACTACGCTCGCGGTAAAAAGGACCCCCAGTCTGTCAAATACCCGCACCCGCTGCTCGAACCCGTCCTCGAGGAAACCTACGGCATCATCGTCTACCAGGAACAGGTCATGGAGTGCGCCAAGGTCATCGCCGGCTACAGTCTGGGTGGAGCCGACATGCTTCGCCGCGCCATGGGTAAGAAGGACCAGGCCGCCATGGACCAGCAGCGCATCACTTTCATCGCCGGCGCCAAAGAGAAGCACAACATCGCCGAATCGAAATCCAACGAGATCTTCGACCTGCTCAACAAATTCGCCCAATACGGTTTCAATAAGTCCCACTCCGCCGCCTACGCCGTCGTCGCCTACCAGACCGCCTTCCTCAAGGCCAACTACCCCGTCGAGTTCATGGCCGCCGTGCTCACCGCCGAGCTCGGCAATGCGGAAAAGGTCTCCCACTTCATCGATGAAGCCCTCGCCATGAGCATCATCGTGCAGGGTCCCGACGTCAACGAATCCCGCGAAAACTTCGCCCCCGTGGCCGGCGGCAAGATCCGCTTCGGTCTCGCCGGAATCAAGGGCGTCGGTGAAGCTGCGTCGCTCAGAATTATCGAGGAACGTGAAGCCAACGGTCCCTTCGAGGACTTCGATGACTTCATCTCCCGCGTCGACGGTAAAGCCGCCAACAAACGCGTCCTGGAGCACCTCGTCAAAACCGGTGCCTTCGATTTCAGCAACGAGTCCCGCAAAGGGATCTTCGAGCGCATCGACTCCGCCATCGCCGCCGCCGCCGCCCACGCCCGCGATCGCGCCGCCGGCCAAAACAACTTCCTCGACATGCTCGCCGAACCCGAGCCCGCCCCACGTGCCGCTGCGCCCAAACGCAAGGCTCAGCTCATGGATGTCGATACCACCGACTTCTCCTCTTCCGAAAAACTCGCCTTCGAAAAGGAACTGCTCGGCTTCTACGTCTCCGGTCACCTCATGAATACTTACGTCGGCCTCGCCGACTCGCTCGACACCTTCGACATCGACGAGCTCCTTGAGCAGGATGACCGCACCGCTTTCCGCATCTGTGGCATCGCCGGCGGCCTGCAAAAGAAACTGGCCAAAAAGGACAACCGTCCCTGGGTGGCCTTCACGCTCGCCACCAAACAAGCCTCCCTCCCTCTCAACATGTTTGCCGACGGCTACGAGGAATACGGTGAAGTTCTCGGCGAAAACGTGCCCGTCGTGATTATGGGCACCATCATAGTTCGCGACGACGGCCCGCGCGTGAATGTGCGCGAAGCGTATCCTCTCGCCAATTACGTCTCCTCCAACGTCAAACGCGTCATCTGGCTGCTCAAACCGGACAATCCCGAGAACGACGATTTCCTCCAGCAGCTGCGCCCCATTCTCGACGCCCAATCCGGCCAAACCACCACCACTTTCGGATTCCTCGGCGAAAACCATACCATCGCCATGGCCGACGTTTCCCCGGCCTTGAATTGGAAACTCAGCGGTGAAATCTTTCAGATTCTGCGCAAACACCCCGCCGTCCAAGGGGTGCAGATCGAAGCCTCAGGTCTCGAACTCAAAGAACAAAAACACTGGGGTAAACGCCGCTAACTCGCGCCTCCGTACCTAGTCGTAAACCCCGCACCGGCTCAGGTGCGGGCCTTGGCGACTGACTTCAAAGATCATGGTCAATGCCATCCCTCCGACGGGTTGGCAGCGTTTCCACGCACCCCACCGACACCTCCGGAAACTCACGGTGTAGTGCGAGCATAAGCCTGCGCTTGCATCTACCCTGGAAAACGCAGTTCACATCAGAAAACGCATGTAACAAGGATATATTATCCAGTCGGTTAGTGGGTTTCAAACATGCTCCCGCCGACTCACCTAGCCGGGAACGAATCGATGCCTTCGACGGACCGTAACTCGTTCCAAATTCGCTCCTTTCGTTCCCTTCTGTAACATCCAACTGCGGAATTTAGGTCTACCACCGTTACTCCGCAATGAGCCGACGTGGGATATAATAAAGACGCGCTAGAAGAACCTCCGAGACCGAAACCGATCAATTCGGACCCACGTTCAATGTAGGTCAAAACTCCATTCATCCTAGGTATCTCAATGCCCCTATATGCGGTCTACCCCTCAGTGCATAGGAAATCGATTTAGTCACTTCCCCCCCCCCCGAATGACGAAAACAAATGGAACAAACCGAAACTACCTACTATGAACTCTTTAATCTTTCGCCCCCTGTTCTTTCGTCTGCACGCTCCCACTTTCGCAACGGTTCTGCTGTTTCTTAGCTCGGCCCTTTCAAGTATCGCCGCGACCGGGAACGACATTCAATTTGGCGGGTTTGCTAGCCCGGGTTTCCTCGTCAACACTGGCAACAACGACTATCTCGGCGAGACCAGCGAAGGCACCTTCGACTTCCGCGAATATGCAGCCAACGCGTCCTATGCCAAGGGTAGTTTTCGTGCCGGTGCTCAGGCCTTCGGCCAAAAACTCGGCGTTTACGGTGATGACAAAATCATCCTCGATTGGGCCACTATCGATTGGCAGCCCACGCAGTGGTTTGGTGTGCGCGCCAGTCGAGTGAAGACCCCCCGCGGTCTCTACAACGAAGCACTCGACGTCGACGCCCTTTCGTGCTCATGCCGCAGCGCGTCTACGACGCCCGTTTCCGGGACTTCAACGCCTCCTTCGACGGTGCCATGATCTTCGGCAACATCGGTTTGGGCGACGCAGGCAGCCTCGACTACAAGCTCTTCTACGGCGACATCCCCATGAAGGTGGATTCCGGCGCGAACGACTACTTTAGCCAGGACGCTCCCTTCCCGAATCTGGAGATCGGAATGAAGTCCGCCCTCGGCGGCACCCTCTATTGGAATACCCCTTGGGCTGGCCTGCGTGCGGGCTACTCTTACTCCGAGTTCCGGGATTTCACCTTCATTCGTGAAGTCGCCCCCGGCGCCATCTACTACCGCCGCGCGGGTAGCTACGAGCGCCACTTGACTTCCGTGGAATACCTGTTCGGCGACTGGACAATCGCCGCTGAAGCGTACGCGTCCGAGAGGCGACCTCCTTGCCAGATAACGAAGGTAACGATAACGGCACCGCGATGGTAACGACTTCGATGTAGCAATCGTTACGATTGCGATGGTGCGGGCAGTTCGACGTCGACGGAGGGTTTTCAGTTAACCGGCAGCAGATCGCTGATGTCGGCACCTGGGAGTTGTTGCGGCAGCCTGGTGAGCACGTCGCGCAGATAGTCCAACGGGTCGTGCCCGTGACGTTGGCAGCTGATCACGATCGAGTAGATGATCGCCGAGCGTTGGCCGGCATCGGGATGCCCTACGAACAGCCAGTGCTTTTTGCCCAACGCTGAGGGGCGGGTGGCGTTTTCCACCAGATTGTTGTCCAACCGGGGTTCACCGTGCTGCAGGTGCGCGACCAATGGTTTCCACTGACCGAGCAGGTAGGTGCAGGCCTTGCCCAGGCCGGACTTGGGGCGCACGTGCGCGCGCAGCCTCAACACCACCCCGCGCAACCAATACAGCTTACGGGTAAAGTCGCGCTCGCGTCTTTGTTGCCGCTGCCGCGCATCGATACCGGCCTCATCCCACTGCTTTTCCTGATGATACATCCATGCGATCAGCCGCAGGATCCATTGGGCTACTCGCGAGTTCTCCGCTTGGGCTTCACAAAACTTACGCCGCGCGTGTGCCCAGCAGTCCACCCAACGCACCTCGGGATGCGTCGCCACATACGCGGGATAGGCACCATAGCCATCGGATTGCATTATCCCGGCAAAACCTTCGACCAGCGACGTCAGTTCGCCGTGCTGGCGCGATGATCGCCAGTCGAAGAGCACGTCATCACCCACATCCATCCATTCTTGATTTTGCCCCGTTTTTGATCCGGGTCGTGACATTGCACCGGCGTTTCATCGACTGGCACGTAGCTGGATTCGAGCAACCTGCGGCGCATGCCCTGGTAAATCGGTTCCAGCCAGTCTGAGGCGATGCGCACCCACTCGACCATACTCTGACGCGGCAGGCGCGCTCCCCAGCGCGACGACATCTTCTCGAGCCGATACAGCGGGGCGTGATCGACATACTTGCTGATCAACACCCAGGCCAAGAGTCCCGCCGAGGCGTAGCCGCCCGCCACCGGGCGCACCCGTGCGGGTGCCACCACCGGCGCACGATCGAGCTGGGCCTTGGCCCGATACTTCGGGCGCACGAACTCGCGCTTGAACAACTTCGTCGGCACCACATCGACCTCGAAGCTGCGCTCCTCGCCGATCTTTTTAAACTGCTCCGGGGCCGCCAGCACCTCCTCGGGCTCGATCACCACAGTCTCTTTTACCGGCAGGTGCGCGAAGGCCTCGGCTCGCAAGGGCAGCTTCTCGCGAGAGGCCCGCCGCCGTTCGTAGTGAACCGTCTCGGGCGTGGCCGTCTGCTCGATTAGCTTTTGCTGATCGGCGAGCTTCAGTTTCAACTGCGCCGCATCGAGCTTCTCACTCTTACCCCCGCCAAACACCTGCTTGCGCAGCCACTCCAACTGCGAGCGCAGCGCCACGTTTTCGCTCTCCAAAGCGAGATAGGCAGCAGGCAGTTGTTCCAGGGGCGGCACGCTTAGTATCCATATATAGGATACTATTAACAGCAACCTTTTTTCGCGTTCATACCACGCTTTTTTTCGCACCATCCTTCAGGTCGATTCCGCCCAGTAACATCGTCAGCGCTTCGGCACTGAGCGTCACCTTCGCGCCGTCGCCACCGCGCGGCCACGTGAAGCAACCCTTCTCCAGCCGCTTGGCCAGTACCCACACGTCGGTGCCATCCCCATACAGCCACTTCACCCGGTTGCGCCGCTTGTTGGTGAACACGAACAACGCACCGCCAAAGGGATCTTCACGCAGCACCTGGGAAGCCACAGTCCACAACCCGTCAAACTGCTTTCGCATATCCACCGGTTCAATTGCTAGGTGGATCGTCAGCGCCGAAGGCAAACCGATCATCGCCGTCAGTTGGGCAGGGCTTTGACCAACGCGGCTATGGCGATCGGATCGTCACCACGCAACCGCGTGCCGTCCGGCAGCCCCACCTCCAACGATGCCGCCGGAGGCGACATCGCGCCCAAGCGCAGCGTTGCGAACGAAGGGCGCGCCGGGCTCGCCGCCGCCACCACCGCACCCTTGCGCCGCCGGCCGTCCCAGCCATGCCGCCACAAACGTCGCGTATTTGAGGCCCTCGCGCTTCGCGAACGCCTTCTGCGTCAGGCCGCTCTCGCGGTAGATCGCCGCCAACTGCGCCCACTCCTCTGCGCTACGCAGCTGGCGTCCGCGCCCATCGCGCTTGTTGTTCTGCACCTCCACTTCAATTGCTTCCATCCTGCCAATTTACCCGCAAAATCACTTCCCGCATAGGAGGTCGCCTCTCGGACGCTTACGCTGAAGCCGGCTTCGAGTCCGCCATTGCGGATATCGGACTGATCGAGGATCCTACTATCTTCGGGATCGAGAGCAAGCTGGTCTACGCCTACGTTTCGGCCTCCCGTCGCTTCGGCGAAACGTGGGAGCTGGGCGGCTACTACAGCTATTCGAAAGAAAACCAAAATCCCATCAGCTTCAACTTTGTGAACCCGACCCTTAAGCAGAGCGACTACGCCGTCAGCGCCAAATACGCGGTGAACTACAACTGATTTATCAAGGCGGAGCTCCACTACATGGACGGCGCCGGCAAGATCTTCGCCACCGCGGCCAACCCCGTTCCATTGGCTGACCGCGACGACTCCTGAGCAATGCTCGCCCTCAAGACGACCTACTCGTTTTAACCCACCAATTTGTTTCTGGTCATGAACGCCTTACGCCAACTCCTCCTCGCCACCGCCTTTGGCTCCACCCTTTCCGCCGGCCCCGCCCTCATTGGCCATGCCGGGCTCGCCGGAAAAGCATTGGACGCCGATACCGCTAAAGCCGTTCTGCTCGGGAAAGCAGTTAAGATAGGCTCAGAGCGTGTCGTTATCATCGTAGCCAAGGATAGCACCGCTCAAGAGAACTATTTGAAGTCCATTGTCGGCATGAGCTCCGGCCAATTCCAAAACCACTGGCGCCGCCTCTTCATGACCGGAGGTGGTTCCGCCCCCAAGGTCGTCACCACCGAGGCCGAAGCCGTGGCCCTCGCCGCCAAGACAGCTGGCGCTGTTTGCATCGTCGACTCCGCCGCCGCCGGCGACCTCCCGCTGCTGAGTCAACCCTGACTTACACCGCTCTCCCATCCAATAACACCCGTCTAAAAAAATAATATATGAACCTCCGTTACCTATTCAACAGCACAGTCACGACCGCGGTAATCAGCAGTGGAATAGCGTTGTCTTCTACTTACGCTACGATCTCCTTTTCCGATATTCAATTTGGCGGCTTTGTGAGCCAAGGCTTCTTCATCAACGATGGAGAAAACGACTACTTCGGCGAAAGCAGTGAAGGCACCTTCGACTTCCGGGAATACGCCGCCAATGCGTCCTATGCCACCGGTAGCTTCCGCTGCGGTGCTCAGGGTTTCGGCCAAAAACTCGGGAAATACGGCGATGACAAAATTCTGTTGGATTGGGCCACCATTGATTGGCAGCCGCAACAATGGTTCGGTGTACGTGCCGGCCGTGTGAAGATGTCACGCGGTCTCTACAACGAGGCTCTGGACGTTGACGCCGTACGCCCCTTCATACTGCTCCCGCAAAGTGTCTATGACAACCGACTCCGCGACTTCAATGCGTCCTTCGACGGCGCCATGATCTACGGCAACTTCGGCATCGGCAACCTCGGCAGCGTGGACTACCGTGCGTTCTACGGCGACAAACCCATTGAACTCGAATCGGGTGCCACCGACTACTTCAACAACAACTTCCTGGCCGAGACACGTTCCTTTGAGATGGATTCCGCCCGGGGCGGCACCGTATTCTGGAACACTCCGGTCATGGGTCTGCCTGTCGGGTACTCTTACAGTGCCTTCATCAATCTCTCGTCCAACCGCCTCGTCTTCGGTAGCTTCGACTACGACAAAACGGCGTCCTCCTATGATCGCCATTTGGTGTCTGCGGAATACGCCGTGGGTGACTGGATGTTCGCCGCCGAAGCGGGTGAGGAAAGCGCTTACTATGATATCGATTTGTGCCGGGTTGGTTCGACCGTAACCAGTCCCTTCGAGGTCGAGTTCCTCGCTCGCTACTACATGTCCGCCGCCTGGCGGACCAACGACTGGCTCGAGTTAGGTGCCTACATGAGCTATTCCCGCGACGCTCAGGATTACGCCGACCCAGCACAGGCGGGAACCTTCCCGGTCCTTCGCCAGACCGACTGGGCCGTCAGCGCAAAGTTCGCACTCACCGAAAAAATCGTGGCCAAGATCGAGGGTCACTAAATGGACGGCGCCGGCAAAATCTTCCATAAAGTGGATACTCCTCAACCCGTCGAAAACCGCGATCAGACCTGGACCCTGTTTACGGCTAAAATGACCTACTCCTTCTAATTTTCGAGATATCTACGACCATGAAAAGCATCTTAAAGACCATCTTCGCGGCCGCCACGATCGCCGCTGCAACTGCGCTCACGGCCCACGTCGCGCCTACGCTCACCGGACATTCCGGTCTCGCTGGCAACTCCCGCGACGCCGACACCGCCAAGGCCGTTTTACTTGGTAAAGCAGTTAAAATCGGTTCAGCCCGCGTCGTCATCATTGTCACCAAGAACAGCACCGCCCAAGAAGACTATCTAAAGGCCACGGTAGGCATGAGTTCCGGCCAATTCCAGAACCACCGGCGACGTCTCTTCATGATCGGTAGCGGCTCCGCCCCCAAGGTCGTGGCCGACGAGGCTGCGGCCATTGCCCTCGCGGCGACAACACCCGGTGCTATCTGCATCGTGGACTCGTCCTCCACCGGTGATCTGGCCGTGCTCAATCAGTCTTAATCTCCGAAAAGACACTCATGAACGACTCAATCTCCAACCGCATCACGCTACGACGCACCATCGGCCTGGTGGCCGGGTCGTTTACCATCGTGCTTCTGGGCGTCATCGGCGTAGCCATGACTGCCCAGCATTTTGCCAAGCTGGGCACCGCCAGCACCCTTGAGCTTACGCAACGTCACTTGCCCAATATCGTTGCGGCCGGCGTCATCGAACGTGCCACTTTGCAAAGCGAAAGTGCCCTGTTCCAATTCGCCATGGCCAGTGACGATGAAAAGATGAACAGCATCGAACAGGGGTTCGAGGCCAATCTATCCATTATCCGAGCTACGCTCAAAAGCCTCTCCACCGATGACACCGGAACCGCGATTCGGGACAAGGTAAATGCCTTTAATCAAATAATCGACACCTATGCGTCCATCTCAAAAGTCTTCCGTGATGCCTTGCGCGCCGGAGACTTCGAGGTCGCTATGCGGACGCTCGATCAGGATGTAAACCAAGCCCGCCACGATGTGGAGGCCGCGCTCGAGATTCTTGGCAACTCACTCGTGGCCCAAACCTCCGCCGCCAGTAACGCGACGGCCGCCACAATCAGCGAGTCTGCGCACATCGGCCTGTGGACGAGCGTAGGATTGGCCGGCTGCACCTTGCTCGGACTTATCGTGGCATATTTCAGCGTTCGCGCCGTTTCTAATCATCTTCGCGGCACCAACGGCGCCCTCACTAATGCCACTGGCATCGTGCGTGAGCGGGCATCAATGCTGGTCGACGCTAGCCAAGCCCTCGCCGCTGGCTCCAGCGAACAAGCCGCTTCCTTGGAGGAGTCCAGTGCCTCGCTGGAGGAAATGGTCGGAATGACGCGCAACAACGCGAGCTCAGCGCAGGAAGCCGAAAGTCTTGCCAATCAAACGCGCCAAGCCGCGGATACCGGCGCGTCCCGTATGCAAAACATGCACAGCACCATGGAGGCCATCATGTCCGCCTGCCAGGACGTCACCCAGATCCTCAAGACGATCGACGAAATCGCGTTCCAAACCAACATCCTCGCGCTTAACGCCGCGGTTGAGGCAGCGCGTGCCGGCGAAGCGGGTGCCGGATTCGCGGTCGTTGCCGACGAGGTACGCAACCTCGCTCAACGCTCAGCCAAAGCCGCCAAGGAAACCGAAGTCTCCGTCACGAAGAGCCGTCAAGGCGTTGACCTCAGTGCTAAAGTGGCGCAAAATTTCATCGAGATTCAGTCCCAGGTTCGCACCCTGGCCGACCTCGTCGCCGGCCAGTCCCGCAGCGCCGCCGAGCAAAGTCAGGGTATCGATCAACTCAATACCACCGTTTCTCAGATGGATCGGGTCACTCAGGCCAACACCGCGAATGCCGAAGAGACAGCGGCCGCCGCCAACGACCTCGACCAACAATCCACCGTGCTCAACACCGCTGTCGCGCAACTGCACAATCTTATCGAAGGCACCACCCATTCCCCAGCCGTCCAGTCGGCTCGCCCCCGCCGACCGGCCAACGCCTCCTCTAACTCCTCTCCTCGCCGCCCGCCGGCCGAGAACGAGTTCTTCGCGGCGACGTCCGCGAAGTAACGGACCGAGTGGAGACTCTGACCGTGCCAGCCCGTTGGAATTTATGCCAACGGGCTGGACTCGCTTCTTCTTCCGAACCGGTCCATAGATTTGTAAACACCCCCCATCACAATCCCATAACCCTAGTATCGAATACCCCGAGCCATCGGTAGCCTCTCCCGTGAGCACTGTTAATTCTAATCTATGCCTCGCGTGCTCCAACTCTTGTGAAATTCGCCCCCCCCATAAAAGTGCTACCAATCGGATGAGTGATTTTCGCGTTTGTTCAATCATTCTTCGGCGCAAAATTGTGGATACATCAACTATCCGAATACCTTCCTAACGTTAACCTTCGCCCATCTAAAGTCGGATCCAGGCGCGTCGAATAATCCTCTACTCATGGGACCACCTCATTTCACGGTTTTGTCCTTCTTCCGTTTGGGTCGATTTTGCCTGCTCACGAGCTTGCTCGCCACCGGCATATCCGCCCAAACCTCGGCCCCTACTTCCGAAGATCTCGATCTGGCCACGCTCTCACTGGAAGATCTGCTTCAGGTCAAAGTTACCAGCGTATCGCGCAAAAGCGAATCACTGTTCGGCGCCCCCGCCGCCATCTTCTCCATCAATTCAGCAGAGATCCGCTCCTTGGGAGCCGTGGATCTGGCGACCGCGCTGCGTGCCGCTCCGGGCGTGCAGGTCGGCTGAATCAGTAGCACGGATACGGCCCTGAGCCCTCGCGGTTTCAATGACGTCTCCGCCAACAAACTACTGGCCCTGGTCGATGGACGTTCGATCTACTCGCCCCTATTCGGCGGAGTTCAATATCGAGGTCACGACATGGTCATGGCCGACATCGAGCGTATCGCAATCATCCGGTGTCCAGGCGCCACCCTCTGGGGCGCCAACGCCGTGAATGTGGTCGTCAATATCACCACCAAGAGCGCTCACGAAACCCTTGGCTCTCTGGTCAACGTTGGCGTCTCTGACGACGGGGTCACCAGCGGAACCGTTCGTCACAGCTTTTCCGTCGACCAGACCACCGACGCGCGTGTGTGGACCCAATACCGAGAGCACGACTCCTTCCTCAACTCGACCGACCCAGGCGAGACTCCCATGGACAGTATGATCGCCGGCCTGCGCATTGACCGACGCACCAAGCATAATGGTACGTTCACTTTTATCGCCGATTGGAGCGAATCTCGCCTGTCTTACGAGGAAACCGTCTTCGATCTATCGCCCTCTTACGTCACCCGGGTCCCCACCGTTGACCATTCCCGTCAGGGATCCGCTCTGGCACGCCTCCAACGGTCATTCGGCGAATCTTCAAGTTACGAACTCCAGGCGTGGACCGAATATGCGCACGCCGATCGTCTTAGTTTGGGCCATCGTTCCTTGGTATCAGATCTCGAGTTCACCCTCCGTCACAAAGCCTCCGAACGCCATGAGTTCGTCGCAGGTTTGGGCACCCGTTACCACACGGATGAGGTCGACAGCAGCGCGCAGTTTCGGTTCGAATCCGCCCTCTCACAACAATCCCTTTTCACCGGATTCGTGCAGGAACGAGATCACCCTGGTTCCAGACCGTTTCACCATCACCGCCGGAACCAATATTGAACACAACGACTTCACTGGAATCGAGGTCCAACCCGGCTTCCGAGCCACCTGGCGAGAGGGCAACCACTGGACACTCTGGGGGTCGGTTGCTCGTGCCGTTCGCACTCCGGCCGATCAGAACGTGGCACTCAAATTCCCCCCCAAGTCATCCCTCCTAATCGGCTGAACCCCTTCCCCACGCAGGTAAAAATCACCGCGAATCCCAACTGCGATCACGAAGAGTTACTCGCCTGGGAGGCCGGGTGGCGCTTGCAACTAAACGAACGCGTATCGTTCGATTTGGCGTCCTACCTCAATGTTTACGATGGCATTCGCAGCGTGGAGCCACCTCGCAGTCACGTGGAGTTTGTGCCCATGCCTCACGTCGTCTACGAGAGCGTATCCGGTAACGGCATTCAAGGGCAGACCCGCGGTTTGGAAGCGGTGGTCAATTGGCAACCCTCTCCCGGTTGGCAACTGCAGGCGTCGTGGGCCACTATCGCCTATGATATAAAACTCTCCGCGGGATCCCTGGACTTTAACTCCCTTGAGGCCATCCCCGGCTCGACGCCCCGAAACGAGTTTAAACTCTTTTCTCGCCTGCATTTGGGTTCCGACTGGTCCATCGATACATTTGTTTGGCACCAAACCGAACTCACCGCCATTGGTATTCCCGCCTACACCGGCGTGAATATGCGCCTGGCCTGGCACCCTGATTCTCATTGGGAGTTGGAGCTGGTAGGCCAGGATCTACTCGATCCTCATCACCCCGAATTTCCACCGACCTACCTGGGAGGCCCCACGCAGGAAGTCCCCCGCTCTCTGCGCCTCAACTTCACATGGCGTCACTGATCCTCTGCAATTACCGGCCACGTTCGCTCTGTTTCGGCATCCTCTTCCCGATGATCGCAACGCTGCCCGCCTCCGCCCAGTTCACCACTTCATGTCGATGGACTTGGAGGATTTGTCGTACGTGCGGATGACGACCCTGGGCCGCACCGAACACGCTGTATTTGATTACCCGGCCGCCGCCACCGCACTTAACGCCGACGATATCTCTTCCCTCGGAACAAATTCATTGGGGGAAACATTTCGGGGTGTCCCGGGCATGCAAGTGGCTCGAATGGACTCGTTCGATTACGCCATCAGTATTCGTGGTTTTAACGACAATACGGCGAACCAATTACTCGTAATTTCCGACGGACGCTCGCTGCGCGACAGCACGTTTTCCGGCACAAGTTGGGGGCTCCAGAATCTGATCATGGCGGACCTCGAGCGCATCGATATTCTTCGCGGTCCCGGCGCCGCGCTCTGGGGAGCCAACTCGATGAACGGCTTCATCAACATCGTTTCGAAATCCGCGCACGAAACTCTCGGTGACTATTTCAGTGTCGAACTGGGCAACAACCGAAACAATACGCTGGAGACTCGTCATGGCTGGATGTGGGACAAAACCACCGCCGCCCGCCTCTACCTCAAGACTCAGGAAGATAATTCGTTTTTCCCCGACGTGTCACCCGAAGTCAAAAATTGGCGTAATTGGTTACTGGGCACCCGCGTCGATCGCCGTCTTAAAACCAATGGACGTCTGTCCGTTATTGCCGAATGGCGACACCTCGAACTCGACGGTGAAACGTTCGCGCCCTCTCTCACTCCACCCTACGAGAGTTTTTTCCGGATCCACGTCGAGCTGATACCGTAAACGCTTCCGCAAAATTCGAAGGTCCCATCGCGAGGGACGGCCATCTGACAGCATTTATCGGCGCCGAAAGTGTTCAGGATAGCAGCGAATCATTTGAGGAGCGACGTCAGCGATACAGTCTCGATGTTCAGGTAGAATTCGAACCATGGCACGGTCACAAAATCTTGTCCGGATTTACCTACGAGCGCACTGACGATAAACTCTCCTCCCGCGGTATTTTTTCCTTCACCCAACCCGAGGAAAACGTGACTCTTTTCGGCGCGTTTATTCAGGACGAATTCGAACTCGTACCTCGGCACCTTCGCTTGACGGTCGGTGGAAAAATCGAACGAAACACCTTCTCCGGCTGGGAACCGCAACCTTCCGTCCGTACCATCTGGGCGCCCCATTCCCAACACTGTATCTTGGGGCGCTTGGTCCAAGGCCGCACGCACCCCCACTCGTGCGGAAACCAGCGTCGACTATTTCGCCTTCACCATCGCCCCCAGCGCACCCCCCCCCTTCCCCATTGCCGCCAAAATTATCGGTTCTCCTACCATGGACTCCGAGCATTTAACCGCGCTCGAGTTTGGCTACCGATTCAAGCCGCACCCTCGGTTGATCTTCGAGATCTCTACGTTCCATCACGACTACGAAGACCTGCGCGGTCTGGTCCAAGGTCCCATCGAGATCTCCTACGCTCCCTTGCTTTCGGCCACTAGCATTTTACTCACCAACAACGCGATTCGCGGTCACACGCACGGCGGTGAAGGCTCCATCCAATGGGAAGCGATAGAGGGCTTGGTGTTCGAGGCATCCCACTCGTGGGTGACGCTCTCTTGCGAGACACCATCTCTCCTGGTTCGGAAATCGCCCAATCTTCAATCGATCTGTATGCTGATTCCACTCCCGAGTACGAATCCCGTGTCAGTGCGACTTGGAACCCTCGCCCCAACTGGCAAGTGTTCAGCGCTGTCCGCCACTCCAGTTCTACACCCGAGGCAACGATTCCGTCTCATACCGGGTTCGATCTCCGCCTCGCATGGAAAGTCCACCCCTATTGGGAAATGTCCATCGTGGGCCAGGACCTTTTAGATACTCGTCATCGCGAATTTGCTGATGCTTTTTCCCGCCAATCCGAGCCCAACATTGGCCGCAGCGCATTCCTGCGCTTAACCTTCGAACGCTGAACGCGGCATGACCCACCGTTGTTCACCCTCAGATTCCCATCGCGGACCATCGGCATGGATTCGCACTCTCAGTTTTTTAGTCCTGCTGGTAGGTCTTCCTCTTCTCGCCAGTGCGCAAAGTCGCGAGTACCGCGTCAAAGCCGCCTTTCTTTTTAACTTTGCCAAATTCGTCGAAGGGCCGGCCGATACCCATCCTGAAGAGGAGGCTCTCCGGGTCGGCATCTGGGCCCCGGAGGCTCCATTCGCAGTCATGGCTGAAGCCCTCTCGGATCAAGAAGTCGCGGGACGCCCTTTGCTGGTCTACCGCTATTCCTTGGAAACGGATCCGCCTCATATTCTATTCGTACCCGAAAACAGCGAACCCATCCCTTCCGCGCTTCTCCGCAAACTCGCCGCCGCCCACGTGCTGGTAATTGGTGAATCCCCTGACTTCGCAGCTCGCTACGGTATCATCGGTCTTGTGCCCCGTGACGACCAGCTACGTTTCCAGGTCAATGTTGGTGCTGCCAAACGAGCCGGCCTGGTCCTCAGCGGTCAGCTCGCCCGTCTCGCCGAAATCGTGAGGGACGAGTCATGATCGCGGCATCTCCCGACGTACTTAATTCCAATCACCGCGCCTCACTGCGCGGGAAGGTCCTGGCCACGGTCATCGGAACGAGCCTGCTCGCCATCATCGGGGCATCTTTGGCCCTGTTCGCCCATCAGGTCTTTTATCAACGCGGTCAGTTCCGCACCGATATGGAGGCCCTGGCTCGCATCGTCGCTGATTACGCGGTCGCCCCCATCTCATTCAACGACGAGGTCGGTATGCAGGAGGCCCTGGCCGTGCTCCAAGCGAAACCTGAAGTTCTCGAAGCCAAGCTAGTGACCCCCGCAGGACTTCTGTTCCATCAATTCGGCGACACTCAAATCTCCGAACATATCCACCTTCAGGGTCCCGAAAATCCATCTACACCGGCTGGGCACTTATCATCCGCCAACCTATGCTGTATCGGGGTGAGGACTACGGACATCTCGAGATGGTGGCCACTTACCGTCCGGTATTTTTCAATACGCTTCTAAATTTCCTGCCAACCCTGCTCATTCTGCTCACGCTCACGTTTCTTACCATCGCCCCCCTTACATGGTTCCTGGCGGGGTTGTTGTTGAAGGGTTTGAAACACCTCGCCGATAGCGCCACCCGTATTGCCGAAATCGGCGACTATCAGGTTCGTGCGCCCCGGGCAGGCGATGATGAAGTCGGTCAACTCACCCAAACCTTCAATGCCATGCTCGACAAACTTCAGATCGCCGATCGCGGTTTGCGCGAGACCAACGAAGCACTCAATCACGAGATCGCCGAACGAGCTCGACAGGGAAAAACCCTCGTCGAGTCCTCTCGCTTTGCCTGCATGGCCGAAGTCGCCACCGGCGTGTTGCACAATGTAGGTAACGTTCTCAATAGCGTGAACGTCTCCGCTCAACTCGTCCGGGAGCGACTGGGAAACTCGCGTCTTTCCACGCTTCAACGCACCGTCCTCCTCCTCGAACCCCACCGGGAAGACCCCTCCTCATTTTACCACAACGACCCCAAAGCGAAACTGCTTTCTCGGTTTCTCTGCGATATCCACCAAAATCTCGCCGACGAGCACATTCTCATCCAGGAGGAAATGCTCGTCCTGAATACCAGATATCGAGCATATTAAGGAGGTCGTCTCCGCCCAACAGAGCCTCGCCCGTAGCCCGGGGTCGAGGAGAAATTGGTGGCCGCTGAATTGTTCGATGACGCCACTCGCATTCACCTTACCTCCATCAAACGGCATGGTGTGCAGATCGAGACCGACTTCGCATCCGACCTTCGCTTCGTGGCCGATTGTCACAACACGCTGCAGATACTGGTCAACCTCGTGATCAACGCCCTTCACGCCGTCAAATCGTGTCCGCCCCTGCAAAGACGTATCGAACTACGCACCCTCCGCCACGAAAATTGGGTTCGCTTCGAAGTTCGTGATCACGGCGTCGGCATCACCGCTGACAACATGACTCGTGTCTTCCAGCACGGCTTCACCACCCGCGAGGGAGGCCACGGCTTCGGACTTCATAGCGGAGCCCTCGCCGCAAAACGCATGGGAGGTTCCATCGTCGCCTCCAGTGAAGGCACCGGACAGGGCACGACTTTCAAACTCGAGCTGCCGTGCCATTCAACCACCACACTGCCCTTTAAAACCAAGCCTCCCATCCCCCACTCTCCGTCAACTCAACGTCCCCATGAGTGAAACCTCGAAAGCACGCATTCTGGTCGTCGACGATATGCCGTCGATTCACGATGACTTCCGTAAGATTCTCGGGCGCTCCTCATCCCCAGAATCCCGCCGACTGGACAAACTGGAAGAAGCCTTCTTCGACGACGCTCCCTCCGAAGACGCCTCGCCCTATGCCAATGACTCCTTTGAGCTCGTTCACGCCTTGCAAGGAGAGGAGGCGACCTCGTTGGTGGAACAAAGCTTGCAGAGCGGTCATCCTTTTTCAGTCGCCTTCATCGACATGCGCATGCCTCCGGGTTGGGACGGAGTGGAGACCATTCGCCGCGTCTGGGCCCACGACCCGGAACTACAAATCGTAATCTGCACCGCATTCTCCGACCACAACTGGTTCTCCATTACTCAAGAGCTCAGACGCACCGACAAACTCATCGTGCTGAAGAAGCCTTTTGAAAACGTCGAAGTGCTCCAACTCGCCTGCGCGCTGTCCGAAAAATGGCGTCTCGCCCAAGCCGCGGGACTGCGTCTCGAATAACTCGAAGCTATGGTCGTGCGTCGCACCGCCGCCCTCGTGCAAACCACGGCAGTCGCCGATCAGGCCAACGCCGCCAAAAGCGCGTTTCTCGCCAACATGAGCCACGAAATCCGCACCCCCATGAATGGCGTGATCGGCATGTGTGCCCTATTGATGGATACGGATCTCGACGAAACTTAACGCGATTATACGGAAAGCATATCCTCCAGCGGCGAGACCCGGCTCGCGTTGCTCAACGCCATTCTCGACTTCTCCAAAATCGAAGCCGACAAACTCGAAATCGAACACCATCCCTTCCTCCTCGAAGCAGCGATCTCCAGCGTGATCAGTTTGTTCGCCCCAAAGCCAATGAAAAGGAAATCGAGCTGATCGCCGATCTGGATGACACAATGCCTGCCGCCCTGATCGGCGACGCCACCCGTCTTCGCCAGGTCCTGTTTAACCTCGTGGGCAATGCCGTTAAGTTCACCCAGCGCGATGAGGTCAGCCTCATCCTACGATCCCTTCCCCTCGAAAGCGAAACCCACCTGAAAATTCAATTCGTTGTCGTAGATACCGGCATCGGTATTGACCCCGCCGTGCTGCAAAGCTTGTTCGACCCCTTCACCCAAGCCGACTCTTCGACGAGTCGCCGCTTTGGCGGCACCGGCTTGGGACTCTCCATTTCCCACCGTCTGGTCGCTCTGATGGGCGGCGAACTGACCGCATCCAGCGAACCCGCCAAGGGTCTCGTTTCAGTTTCACCATAGACCTGCCTCGATCAGATTCTCGCGGCATCGTTACGCACTCCGCCGTCGATCCGTCTCCACTCCGGGGTCGTCACATGCTCGTCGTCGACGACAACGCCACCAACCGTAAATTTATGGAACGCCTGCTCACGGGGTGGTCCGTCCGTGTCGAATGTTGCCCCGACGGCGACTCAGCCCTGCAAACGCTGCAACACGCTCAGCAGTCCGACACGATCTTCGACATGGTGCTCATGGATTTCCAGATGCCCGATCTGGATGGCCTGGAAGTTTCACGCCAGATCAAAGCATCCTCAGCTTCCGCCCCCCCATTCTGCTTCTGACTTCGGTCGGCGTTCATCCCTCCGATGAAGAACTTAACACCTGCGGCATCGTAGCCTGTATATCCAAGCCACTCCGCCGTCAGGTCTTGCTCGAACGCATAGTCCGCCATCTTCTGCAACCATCTCCGGCCTACTTTAAGCCAGTCTCCGCCTTGCCCCCCGCCTCGCGCCCATGGCCAGGGTCCTCGTCGCGGAGGATAATTTGGTGAATCAAAAGGTCACCGGAGCATTGCTCAGGAAGATGAATCTGCTGCCCGAAATCGCCGCCAATGGGCGCATCGCCGTAGAACGCTTTCAACACCACACTTTTGATCTCGTCCTCATGGACTGCCAAATGCCCGTGATGGACGGGCTGGAAGCCACTCGGGCCATCCGACAGTTCGAAACCTCCTCCGGTCGCCCCCGCATTCCCATCCTCGCTTTCACCGCTGGCGCGACTCTCTCTGAACGCGAAGAATGCCTCGCCGCGGGCATGGACAATTTCATTTCCAAACCCGTCAATCCCGACGTCCTCTCCACATTCCTGCATCGGTTTCTCACCGTTCCGGGCAACCACCCCATCTCCCTTCAATGACGAATTCCATTCACGCCAGACGGGTGCTGATTGTTGATGACACCCCGAACATCCACGATGACTTCCGCAAAATCCTTTGCCCAGTCATCTCGTCTACGAGTAAGATCATCGTTGAGCTCGAAACCTCGATGTTCGACGACGAACCCGAACTTCAACACGATCTGCCTGCTTTCGAACTCAGCCATGCCTACCAAGGCCAGGAAGCCTTGGCACTAGTCGAGCAGAGTCTTGTCGCCAGCGCTCCTTTTCAAGTCGCCTTTGTCGACATGCGTATGCCCCCGGGATGGGATGGCGTCGAAACCATCCGTCGCCTTTGGGCCGTCGACCCTCATCTCCAGCTTGTAATCTGCACCGCATACTCCGACTACTCCTGGAAGGAACTCTCCCGGGCGCTCGGCACCTCCGATAATCTCATCATCCTCAAAAACCCCTTCGACAATATCGAGGTGGTACAACTGGCCCACGCGCTCATGCGCAAGTGGGACTTAACCCGGGAGTAGGAGTCCCGCCTGGCGGACTTGGGCTCCATGGTGCAACAGCGCACCGACCAACTCAAAGTCGCCGAGGATCGCTTCAGTGAGGCCTTCAACGCCAGTCCTCTCGCCCAATGCATCCAAACCTTGCCCGAAGGGCGCATCGTCGAAGTTAATCACGCTTACGAAGCGCTGTGTGGCCTGTCCAAGGCTGAAACCATCGGCCTCACCTCCGATAACTTTCCCAAATTCACCAACGTCGAAGTTTGGCGCCAAAGCCTTCAGCGGCTGAGCAAGGGCGAGTCGATCGACAAGGCATCCCAGTCCTTCGTCGACGTTGATGGGCAAACCCGACATTTCCAATATTTCGCTCGTCGCATCGTCATCAATGATGCCCCGCACTGTCTGTGGCTTTTCCACGAAGTCACCGAACAACAACATCTCGAACGCCAGCTGCGTTAGTCCCCAAAAATGGAAGCCATTGGTCAGCTCGCCGCCGGAGTGGCCCACGATTTCAACAACGTGATGACCGCCGTGCAGGGCTTCACTCAAATCTCACTCGCCCGGGACGATCTGGTCCCTGACCTGCGCGAAGACCTCGAACAAGTCCTCGCCTCCGGTAAGCGGGCCTCTGCGCTCACCCGGCAACTCCTGCTCTTCAATCGCAAACAGGTCATGCAGGCAACTCTCCTTTCCCTGCGGCATGTCGTGACCGAACTCTATCCCCTGCTTTCCAAACTTGTTGGCAGCCACTTCGAACTTTCCCTGACCTTCGCGGACGACGTCCCTCATGTGCTCGCCGACCACGCCAACATCGAACAGGTCATCCTCACTCTGGTCAGCAACGCGCGGGATGCGACACTATCGAAATTTCACTCGATTACGTCTCCATCAACGAAGAAGCCGCCCACCGCTACGCCGATGCCGTGCCCGGCGAATTCGTGCGTATCTCCGTCACCGATGATGGCCCCGGCATTCCTCCCGATATTCTCCCCCCGGATCTTTGATCCCTTTTTCACCACGAAACCAGTCGGCGAAGGCACCGGCCTGGGACTCGCCACGAGCTACGGCATCACCCGCCAACACCACGGTCGGATGACCGTCCTCACCACGCTCGGTCAGGGCACCACTTTTTAGGTTTACCTCCCTGCCGAGCCGGTTTCGGAAGAGTCGCCTCCGGCGGAGTTCCCGATTGTCGGAATCCCCAAATCCGCCACCGAATTATGTGGTACCGAACGCCTGTTGATTGTCGAAGATGACGCCGTGGTCGCCCAACTCATCAGCTGCGTACTATGTCGCCACGGCTACCAAACCACCTGCGTGGAAAATGGTCCGGATGCCCTCGCCAAATGGGATGAATTGGGAGGGTTCGATTTGGTCTTTTTCGACATGGTGATGCCGCGGGGCATGACCGGCACCGAACTCGCCACCATCCTCCTCCAGAAAAAGCCCGACCTGCCCATTATTCTAGCCACCGGCTACTCCGAAGAACTCATGCAGGATTCAGCGCCCAAGCAGTTGCTCGCCCACTGCACGCTCATGCTCAAACCCTACGATATCGGTAAACTCCTCCGCCGCCTTCGTCAGTTGCTGGAAGTATCCCCTCAAGCCATTTCCTCCGACGACCACGCAGCCGAACCTTTAATCCCACCATCGTAATCGCGCCAACGGCCCACCTAATTACTGGCCATGCCCGTCGACCCGATTCTTCAGCGCGCCGCCCAAACCCTTTCCCGAGCCCATCCCAGCCAACCGGCTGATGCCGTTCTACGCGAGGCCTTGGCCCAAAACCGGCGCCTGTCGCTCATGGAGAAAACGGCCATCGCTCGGGCCGTGTTCGCCACTCACCGCTGGCAGGGCTGGCTCAGCCTCGGACGGCCCTCTCCGTCCGCGTCGCTCACGCCATGAAGCTGCAAAGTCGCTTCGACCGGGATCCGACCACCGTCAAACCCGAGGCCATTGCGGTCCACGGTTGACCCGAGTGGGCTCAAGATGAAATAACGCTCTCCCGCGAGGATCTGCGTATCCTCCAAGCCAAGCCGAACCGAACCTCTGGATCCGGGTCCGCGCTGACCAAATCGAAAAGGTCACCACCGAACTTAAAAAAGTTCTCCCCGCTCCGGCCCCGGCCGACGTCACCGGGTTTCAATTCACCGGCCACAAAGACCTCCACCGGATCGACGGCTTCCAAGCCGGCCTCTTCGAAATCCAAGACCTCGGCTCTCAACTCATCGGTTACGCCTGCGCCCCGCAACCCGGTGAGACCTGACCTGGTGGGACGCCTGCGCCGGCGAAGGCGGCAAAACCCTCCACCTCGCCGACCTCATGCAAGGCAAAGGGCTCATCTGGGCCACCGACCGTTCTGCCCGTCGTCTCACCCAGCTCAAGGCCCGCGCTTCTCGCGCCGGGGTATTCAACTACCGCGCCGAGTCCTGGGAAGGCGGCACCCAGCTGCCCACCAAAACCCTGTTCGACGGCATTCTCATCGACGCCCCCTGCAGTGGCACTGGCACCTGGCGCCGCAACCCCCACGCCCGTTGGAGCACTTCTCCCCAAAACGTCCATGAACTGGCCAACGTGCAACGCCAACTCCTCGAACACGCCCTCCCCGCGCTAAAACCCGGCGGCCGCCTTATCTATGCCGTCTGCACGCTCACCAAATCAGAAACCACCGCCATCGCCGACGCATTCACCGCCGCCCACCCCGAATTGACACCCCTATCCCTGCTTGACCGCGGCCCCCAAGTCACCATCGGCCTCTCCGAATGGAACGCCAACGGCATGTTCGCCGCCGGCTGGACGTTTCAATAGCACGGTTTCTTACCGGAGAAAGCGGAGAGTACTGAGACTACTCCACAGGGTTCATCGCGAAAATCTCACACCTACCCGCACGCATACACGCCATACTGGAGTCTGCTCGCTCGCGATTGCACGCAATTTTCGCCATCCTCTTGGTTGAACGCACCACCAACAGCTCTCATTCCGCAGGTGCGTTGGGCCAACCTCGAGTCCGCTGCTTTTCTGTTCGGTCCTTAGTTCTTTTCGTTTCCTTGTATGTTCGAACCGATGTGAAGAACGAGCGAGGACGGAGCCGAATGCAGCCTCCGAGAATGGACCATAGAGTTCGTCGCAGGAGGCTGGATTCGGCGCGAATGCACATGCGAGGTAAATGCCTTGAATGATGCTCGCCAGGGTGCGGTGCAGACTGGCCGTCTGCACCGCACGGCAACCCAGAGGCCGCTTTGTTACCCGAGGATTTACCTCGAACAGAAGCCCTGGCCCGGGTTGCCGACCTGGTTGAACTCGAACCGCTGAGAGCGGCCCTGAGCTCGTATAACAAGATGGAGCAAACCACCCCTGAAAATCAAGTCACCTATGTTGGTGTGGATATCGCCAAAGATCGTCTCGACTACACCGTCAATGATACTCGCTGTGCCCACGTCGAGAACACCCACCGAGGCCACCGAGCCTTGATCAAGCACCTCCAGAGCCTGCCCAATGCCCGGGTCGTATGCGAAGCGACTGGCGGCTATGAGCGTGCCATTGTCGCCGCATTGCTCTTGGCCCAGAGTCAAGTCTGCGTGGTCAATCCAGGGCGTGTGCGCGCCTTTGCCCGCGCCGCCGGCTTGCTCGCCAAGACCGACCCACTCGACGCTAAACTGTTTCGCCGCTTTGTGTTACAAATGAAGCCACGCCTGCACCGGGCCCTCGACGAAGCGGCCGCTACCTTGCGTGAGCTGCTCGACTATCGCCGGCAGATCAGTGATCAACTCGTCGCCACAGGCAACCGGTGCGAGTTGGCCGGACGCATTTTGCGTGAACCCCTTGAGATCCTGCGGGCGCTTTTAGCCACCGAGCTCGAACAAATCGATGCGCTGCTTAAAACGCACATCCACGAGGACGACAGTCTACGCACCAAAGCCCGCTCGACTGCGCGAACTCCAAGGCGCAGGACCCGTGCTCGCGGCCACCCTGCTCGCCTACGTGCCTGAACTCGGAAAGATCGAATCGGGCCAACTCGCCGCTCTGATCGATGTGGCCCCGTTCGCCCACGACAGCGGGCGGCGACATCGTTGCCGACATGTGCGCGGCGGGCGTCATTCCGTGCGCCAGGTCCTCTACATGGCGGCGGTCTCTGCCATCCGATGTAACCCTGTCATGCGCGCGTTCTATCGGCGCTTCGTTGAGGCTGGGAAACTGAAGAAAATAGCCCTTATCGCGGTCATGCGCCAAATGCTACATGCCCTCAATCTATTGGCCGCTAATCCCAACTTTGTCCTTGTTCGCTCACACCGCTGCTTCTGTTAAAAAACACGTTGAATCGGCTCTGTTCCCCTCCGTTCCCTCCTGTCAATTATAACCGCACCCGCTTTGCCCTCCCCGTCCGCCAAGATTTCCTTTCGCCAGGTCCGCGAAGACTTCAACGACCTCAGAGCCGTCGTGCACTACACCCGCGCCGCCCACAAATTGGGGCTCTGGCACTCCGAGCAGGCGGTATTCGCCGAACACCTCCCTCCCGACCATCAAGCCCACATTTTGGAAGCCGGCTGCGGCGCCGGCCGAGTCTCACTCGGACTCTGGGAGCTCGGCTACCGCAACCGCTCCGCCTTCGACTTCGCAGAAGAACTCTGCGCCATGGCCCAGTCCCTCTTCCTCGAACGCGCAACCGGCGACGCCATCACCCTCTTCCACGCCGATTCCCGTAAAATCTCCCAAAGTAACCATATTGGTTATAAACGCTTCGACGCCGCCCTCTTCATGTTCAACGGCCTTATGCAGATTCCGCGTCGCCGTAACCGCCGGTCGGCGATGCGGTCGTTACGAGCAGTCTGCAAGCCGGGCGCACCGTTTATCTTCACCCCCCACGACCGCGATCATTCCAAACACTAGAAAAAGGCGTGGAGGTATGAGGCCAAACAATGGGCCGCGGGCAAACAGGATCCGTGCCTCGTCGAATTCGGTGATCGTTACTTCGAAGACGACCTGGGGCGCACCTGCACCTGCCCGACCGGGAGGAAATCCTCGCCGATCTCAAAGCCACCGGCTGGACGCACACTTGGGACGCCATGCGGCGCGAGATCGCCAAAGAACCGCGTGCCGTCAAAGAATTCTCGGACGAATGCCGCTTCTGGGTCGCAGCAGAGCCACGGAGTAATCTCTCCGGGGCATTCCCATTTCCCCTCACATGAAGAGTCGCCTCTGTTGCAGCCGATTGAGCCGGCCTCCATCCTCGCCCGGGTACCCGAAGCGCCTTCTGGAATAAATCGGTGGCCTAACCGGCTCTCCGTTTTCCGTTTTGAGATTTCTGTGTCTCCTGTGAAAAACTCCACCCGACTCCAACCATGAAACTCCTATTCGCCTGCCTCCTCTTCGTCACCGCCGTCCATCTGCCCGCCCAGGAATACCCCAAAATGGGTCCCGACATTTACAACACTACCGCCAACGCCGCTCCCGCCATCGGCCAAGTGCTGAAGATTACCCAGGCCCAGAACAAACACGTCCTACTCGATTTTGGCGCCAATTGGTGCATCTGGTACCACCGTCTCCAGCGTGTATTCACCACCAACAAGCTCGTTTCCTCCGCCCTCAAACGAGACTACATCGTGGTCATGATCGACACCAACCGTCGCCACGGCACCGCCCGCAATGCCGACGTTGTCGAGTCCTACGGTAAACCCATCCGGCACGGCTTGCCCGTGCTCATGGTGCTCGACGCTTCCGGCCGGGTCCTCACCACCCAGGAAACCGGCGCCCTCGAACACGGCGACGCTCACGATCCTGCAAAAATCCTCGCCTTCCTCCGCAAGTGGGCCCCCTAAAAGTAACGCTTCTGTCTTCAGACAGTGATTCCTCTTCTGGAAATTAAGATTGGGAAATTCGTATTTTCCTGTCCGTTTCTCCCTCCATCACGATGAATTTCGCCGACCGCACCTGGCTCTGGATCGCCGCCACCTTCTATTTGGTCGGCTTCCTCGTGGGCACGATTGCCCTCTTGCGCGATCGCCGCCAATCCCTCGCCGTCACCTACATCATCGTGAGCGCAGGGTTCCTCCTGCAAACATTCGGTCTCTACCTGCGGGGGCTGGAGGTTCAGGGGTGTCCGTTGGGCAACACCTTCGAGCTTTTCCAATTCACGGCGTGGTCCGCCACGGCCCTCTATCTGGTCGTCGGGGTCGCCTTCCGCCTCAGCTTGCTGGGCTATTTCACCTCACTACTTTCCGCCACCCTCACCGCCCTCTCGCTGGCGATTCCGGCCTGGGATGCGACCCGCCGCATCAATATTTTCGGCGACAACCCATGGCTCGAGTTTCACGCGGCCCTGGCGCTCTTCAGCTACGGTGTATTCGCCCTACTGGCCCTCACCTCCAGCATGTATTTGCTGTTCAACTACAGACTGAAGCACAAGCGACTCTCCGGCTTTTTCGCCTTCCTCCCATCCATCCGCGATCTCGACGCGATTGGCCTGCGACTTCTCTCCGTTGGTGTTTCTCTGCTCGCGGCCTCCCTCGCCTTGGGCGCCGTGCATTGGCTGACGAACATGGAGACCGTCAACACCACCAAACTAATCGCCACCATCGGCATCGGATTGTCCTATAGCATCACTTGGATCCTCCGTCGCACGGGCAAACTTTTCGGCCAACATCTGGCCTGGGTTTGCATCATCCTGTTCGGTGCCGCCCTGATCTCCATCGCCCCCGTTACCTCCAGTCGCTACACGGCCCCGTCAGCTGACTCCTCCGCCCCTCTGCAACCGTTAGCGCGGCCGGTCGATGTTCTTTGTCGTGGGTGCCAACCACCACACGACACCATTGGAATGGCGCGAAAAACTCGCCCTTGGCCCTGCGAGTCTGCCCATCTTCAGCCAAGAACTTTCCTCTCTCGCCGGGTTGTCCGAATTCGCCATTCTCAATACCTGTAATCGCATTGAGTTTTATAGGGTGGCGGAGTCACACGACACCGTCGAAACACTCACCCGCCGCTTCTGCGCCAACCAAGGCATCACGCCTACCGAGTTTGGCCAAGTGCGCGCCCTCGCCACCGGACCTGCTGCCATCCACCATCTGGTCAAGGTCTCCTCCGGCCTCCATTCCCAGATGTTGGGCGAAAACGAAATCTTCGGACAAGTTAAAGACGCCTACCAATCCGCCCACGCGTCGCGTACCACCGGTCCCGTCCTCAACCGCGTTTTCCCAAAAGCATTCCAAGCCGCCCAAATACGTGCGCACCCACACCGCCATCAACGAGGGCCAGCTCAGCGTGGCCAACGTGGCCGTCGAACTGTCCCTGACCATCTTCGGCGATTTGACCGATACCCGTATTCTCTCCATCGGCGCCGGCGAAATCGGGGAAAAAACCACCAAGGCATTCCAAAGCCGAGGCGCTCGCCAAGTCACCGTGGCGAGTCGTAATCTTGAGCGCGCCATGGGCCTCGCCACCACTCTCGGCGCCAGCGCGCTGCCCTACGAACAAATCGAATCCCACCTTTGCGACTTCGACATCGTCTCGTGTGCGACCGCCGCTCCGGGCGCCCTTCTCTCCGCCGCCATCATCAAGGCCGCCATGCGCCGCCGCCCCGCTTTTCCTCATCGATCTCGCTCTTCCCCGTGACATCGCCCCGGAAGCCGCCGATCTCGCCAACGTCTACCTGTACAATCTCGACGACCTGGCTTCCATCGCCGAATCAAACCGCCTCGCCCGGGTGGCTGAAGTCGCCAAAGCAGAGATCATCATCACCGAAAAAACGCAGCATTTGTGGGAAACGGTGCAGGTTCACGTCCCGTTTACCACCGCCTAGCGTGGCCGCCCCAACCCGCGACCACGGTTGCCCTCAACTGAGGACGCGAAACGATGGTTTCGCTCGCGCCAAAACCTCTTCCAACTGACGTACTTCGACCGGTTTGCTAATGTAGGCATTCATACCGGCCTCCAGACATCGCTCTCGGTCACCCGCCATTGCATTAGCCGTTACCGCGACCACCCAAGGCGACCGGCCGTCACGTTCAAAATGCTCCCGCAGCACCTTTGTGGCCTCAAACCCGTCCATGCCGGGTATCTGCACATCCATGAGAACCACATCAAAATTGTCGTTACGCAATGCCGGTAACACCTGCGCGCCGTCGTCCACGGTCATCGATTCATGTCCCAGCGACTTCAGCATCAATCTCATCAACTCCTGATTCACTAGATTATCCTCGGCCACGAGGACCCTGAGTCGCCGCACCGATTTGACCGGCACCTTCGGTGGCTCAACCCGCATCAGCGGTCGCGATGCGTCCTCCGGAATTCCTGATTCCATCGCCACCAATGCCCGTCCCCACAATCTCGGGCGGATCGGTTTGTTAACGATACCCTTCAAGCGCGCCATGCGCTCCGATTCCAGTTGATACGTCAGCGGTGCCATCATCGCCACCGCGGGCGCCCGTCCCAATTTACCGATCTTCGCTAACTCATCCATTCGATGCACCAATTCAAACCCGTCCTCTCCATCCAAGCCGTGATCGATCAACAACAACTCGAACGGCTCCGGTTGCTGCAATAACTCCCCCGCCTCCTCCACGGTCGCACAGGCGGTTACGCGCATGTCCCATCGTTCCACGATATCCCCGAGAACACGACGACTGGTCAAGTTATCGTCCACGATCAACAGTCTCCGTCCCGCCAACCCCAGCAGCTCGGCATCCCTGGGCGAGGGAGCCGACATCCGCTTCTCGCACTGCAGTGAAAATCCAAACCGGGTCCCTCGTCCCACTTCACTCTCCACATCTTGCCGCCCATCAGCTCCACCAAACGCTTGCAAATTAGCAGGCCCAACCCCGTGCCACCGTACCGTCTAGTCGTGGAAGCATCATCTTGCGTGAACGCGTAGAAAAGCCGGGGAATCTTCTGTGGCGCAATACCTATGCCCGTGTCGCTGACCTCGAACGGTAACTCCAGTCCCGCGGTCGCTTCTTCTCGAATCTTCGCCTCCAATCGCACCTCTCCCCGGTCCGTAAACTTCACCGCATTGCTAAGCAGATTGACCAATATCTGCCGCAGGCGCGTCGAGTCTCCCGTGACCATTCGGGGCAAATCCGGATCCAGTTCCAGCACCAATTCAATCTCCTTTTCCGCCGCCCTCAGGCTCAACACTTCAATCGCGTCTTCCACGCAATTCACCAGATCAAACTGATTTCTTTCCACCTCCAAGTGCCCCGACTCGATCTTCGAGAAATCCAGAATGTCATTGATAATGGTCACGAGGTCCCCGCCGCTCTTCGTGAGTGTCCGTGCAAACTCCTGCTGCCGAGGTGTTAATTCGGTCTGCTGCAACATCGACGCCATTCCGATCACACCATTCATTGGCGTGCGAATCTCGTGACTCATCATAGCGAGAAACTGACTCTTCGCCCGATTCGCCTCCTCGGCCAACTCCTTCGCCGCCATCAAGTCCGCCGCCTGCTCTTTGAGGGCGGTGATATCGATCATGGTCGAGACATCCTGCAACTGCCCCGTCGATGTATCATCGTAATGCATACGTGAGAACTCCGCCCAGATCACCGTCCCATCCTCATGCACAAAGCGTCGCTCAATCTCATAGCGGTCGATCGTGCAGCTGCTGACCAACTCATCCAGCTCCTCCAATTTCGCCCGGTCATCCGGGTGCATGGTCGCCGCATACGCCGCATCATCCCGCGCCCGCTCCATCGGCACGCCGGTGATGCGGATGTGTGCTGGGTTCACACGTCGGGTATCGCTCCGATTATTCAGCATCCAGGAAAACCCCACCGGCGAAGACTCGAAGACAAATCGCAACTGAGCCTCCTGCTGCGCCAACTGCAACGCCGTCTGTTTGCGCTCCGTGATGTCCGATTCGATTGCCAGGTACCCGACTCGCTGGGCACGACAGTCAGAGAAAGGCTGCGCATCGATCATCACCCAATACGCCGTGCCGTCCTTCCGGTAGTTCAGCACTTCCACCGAAAAGGGCTCACCACGGCGGATGCATTTCCGCATGTGTTTTATCGTTTCCCGATCCGTCTCCGTTCCTTGTAGAATCGTCCCTGGTTGCCGTCCCACTACTTCCTCCAATTGCCAACCCGTGAGGCGATAAAAGCCTTCGTTACACCATTCGATCGCCCCGTTGGGGTCCGTGATAACCACGGCGTTGTGACTATTCTTGGCGACCATCGTGAGGCGCCGCGTTTGCTCCGTAGCCAGGGCGAGATCGGCCTGCGCCCGCTCCACCTCCGCTTCCGCCCGCTTCCGACTCATGCGCACAGTCACTCCCACCGTCACCCCTCCCAGCGCCAACCCCAAGAATAACGCCAACCAGGCCACCGTGTGTGCGCGGGATGCTCTCCCATTAAAACTCGACTCCACGACCATCGTCCAAGGTTGCCCCAAAACATCAAAGTTCACCTCTCGCTCCAACCGCGCCGCCTCGGGAACGCTTCCCTCCGCTTCCAGATGCCGTGAATCCCACAACAATCCAGCCTGATCCAACCTCCCCCCTTCATAAACCCGAAACTCCACCTCCCCTCGATACTGCGTCTCCAGAGGCTTGAACAATGCATCCGATTGTACCGCCGCATACACCTAACCACGTAACGCCGCCGCGCGTTCTTGCTCCGGCCAACCGATGCCTCTCGACGGTATACGGGATGAAATAGCAGAAAACCAGGCTGCGCCGAGTCACCCACGATCAGCGCGATACGTCGCGACATCGCCACTCGGTTTTTCTTCATCGCCAACTCCGCCGCCGCACGTCGATTGGTTCCGTTGGCGATATCAATGCCCAGCGCCCCCATATGCACATTCAAAGGCTCAATAAATGTGACCACATACAGCGGATCAGGGGATCCCTCTCGCTCCACCGTATAGTTCGGTAGACCCCGCTTCCGCACCGATTCTTCATGCGCGTCGAGATTCGCTCGGGCCACGCGTTGCACAAATCCCAACCCCACCAAACCTTCGTCGTAAGTGATACCCGCGGACCCGCGGCGCCCAAATAATCGATCCAAGTCTGACGCTCCATCGTCTCCGGTGCTGCCGCGGCCACCGAGGCCATACGCAGTGCCCAAGCGGTCTTCCGAAAACGCTCGTTTATCCCGTCAGACAACTGGTCAGACAACCGTGCGAAGCGATCTCGATCCCCCCGCTCCGCAGACTGATACAACGCCGCGAACGTAAGCAACGTCACCATCAACGCCCCAATACCCACCGCAATCGATGTAAACCCTACTCGCGCCGCGACGACATACTACCAACGCTTCGGTTCAACCGGCCCCACACCTCTGTCACTTCCCGCATCACCCATCAGTCGATTTCCAATCCCGCATTTGTCCTCGTTCTGTTTCGGCGTGCCCTCTCGAACGCCCAAGTGGCGCGGATTCGCAATTCCACCCGCCATCATCCGGATCGGAATGACGTAACTTTGGGTAATTCGAGATTTGATCGTGGGCAGCCATGAGACGCCATCCTTGCGTGGCGGAAATGACAGATCTATTCCCGCAAAACCCGCCCGTCCGAAGCAACAGAATTGCTCTAGTAACAATTACGCATTGTTCACGCGCATAAACACGACCACCACTCCACTTAACCCGATGGCTCCGGCCAAGTTATCGCCATGTTAGGCCGCCACGGCGGGGTGGGGCATCGGCAATGGCTGCACACCGTTTGGCGCCGAGATAAGACCTGCGTTTTCGATATCCGTCGCCGGCGGTACTTCCTGAAATGAAACCACCACCAACCGTGGAACACTCGACTCGAGAAACCGTTGCAACGGTAACCGAATCTCAGCGCCGACAATCAATACCGCCGTCTCTCCCATCTGTGTTGCTGCGTTGACCCTTTCCGCCACCCCGTTGACCAAATGTTGTGCAGTCGTCGGATCCAACATCAACAGGGTCTCTCCCCCGCCCCGATGCACTCGCGAAGCCGAGATCCGCTCAAATAGAGGATCCGATGTCGCCGCGCGAAGCGTCCCCGGCATCGATTCGTAGTTGGGAATAAAGTACAAGCCCAAGGAGCGTCTCACTCGTTCACTCACATCATCAGGATTCTTGGTCAGCGGGGCATTGTCCCCAATCCCCACCAATATCAATGGCAGGTTCGTGATCGCAATGTTTTCCCGCAGCAGATTCTGGAGCACGCGTTGGATGATACCCAGATTCACCAAGTCCGGCAGCAATTCCGAGACCAGCGCTGGATGCGACGTCTTCACATGATCAATCAATTGCTGAACATCCTGCCGCCCGAGCATCAAATGCCCGACAGTTCGCAGCGTCTCCGACAAATGCGTGATCATAACCGCCGCCGGTTCCACAATCATGAAATTACCCAACTCCGCATTTCGCTTCTCCGGTTCATCCCCCCCCCCCCGCATCGATGCCAAACACCGGTTCCTTCGTCGGCACGCCCCGCAGTGAAACCGAACTGCCCGAAACATTCATCGCCAACCACCGTCCCGGCATCACCGAGCCCTTGGCCTCCGCCCGCCCCCGCAACAGGAAACGATACTCGTTCGACTCCAGCTCAATGTTGTCGCGCACACTGATCGGAGGCACCAGCAACCCTCGCTCCCGCGCAATAGTCTTGCGCACCCCCCCGTGATCCGGCCGAGCAACTCTCCCCCTCGCGAATTATCCGCCAGCGGGAGCAAGCCATAATCGATCTCGATCGCAAACACAGCCTGCGTCAGGCAATTCTTCAACTCCTCCGCCGGAGTTAATGCCTTCGGTGCCGCACCCGCCACCTCCTGTTTTTTCTCCGGTTCGTCATCTTCATCCCGATACAACGGCTGCTTTTCCAACAAATAGCCTGTATAATCGCACAATCCGCCCAAAATCGAAAACGGCAGGAGCGGCATGCCCGGCATAAACCCAAACGAAGCCAACATTCCTCCCGCGATTTTCATCGCTCGCGGATACCGCACAAATTGCTGGCCGATCTGGCTGCCCAGATTCCCCGACTTCGACGATGCCCGGGTCACCAGAATACCCGCCGCGACCGAAATCACCAGTGTCGGAATCTGCGATACCAACCCGTCACCAATCGATAACAGGGTGAACTTCTACGCACTCTCCGCGAGACTCAAATCCATCTGAATCGCGCCAATCGCGAAACCACCGACGATGTTAACCAAGGTGATCAAAATTCCCGCAATGGCATCACCGCGCACAAACTTCGACGCACCGTCCATCGCACCATAAAAATCGGCTTCCTTCTGCACCTTCATCCGACGACGCGTGGCAGTCGTCTCGTCAATGATGCCGGCATTCAACTCCGTATCGATCGCCATCTGCTTACCCGGCAACGCGTCCAACGTGAACCGCGCACTGCCCTCCGCGATGCGACCCGCTCCCTTCGTGATCACGATGAAGTTGATCACGACCAGAATCAGAAACACCACAAAACCGACGATGTAGTTGCCCTGGATCACGAAGTTACCAAACGACTCGATCACGTTGCCCGCTTCACTCTTGGTCAGAATCAACCGGGTCGATAAGACGTTGAGCTCCAAACGAAACAGCGTCAGCACCAACAGGATAGTGGGAAACCCGCTGAACTCGGGCGGATCCTTCACATAAATTACGACCAACATCGCCGAGCCGATATTCATCGCCAGCAACGTATCGAGAATCATCGCCGGCATCGGCAATATCAGCATCAACACGGTCGCAAAGAGCACCGCCGCAAACATCAAGTCGGCCCGATATAGGAGCTTCTCGGCAAACGTACGAGGGACGGCGGTGGAATCGAGGTCGGACATGGTCGGGATCGGGGATGTCAGATGTGCGATGAGGAGACGGCGCGCGTCGGGAGGTCTGCGATCGCATCGCATGCATCAACCGGTCCTTCACCGTAACATCTTACTTCATACTGTTTACTTTAATATCGCCGCCTTCTTGCTGGCTGAAAGTTCTGCCAACATCCGGCGACTCTTGAGTTCATGGAAATAGCAACGGTGCGTGCGATACACGTAGCCCAATATCTCCGCCACCGCTTGGAAAAGCTCCGAAGGGATGGGACTGCCCACTTTGCCAACTTTGAACAGAAAACGCGTCACGGGCTTGTTCTCCACCATCGGCACTCCGTGCTCCGCCGCGATCGCCTTCAAACGTTGCGCTAACCGATTTTCCCCTTTCGCCAATACCACGGGCGCAGCGTCAACGCCCCGCTCATACTTCAACGCGATCGCAAAGTGAGTCGGATTCGTCACCACCACATCTGCGGTCGGTACGGCCTCCACCATCTGCTTTTGCATCCAACGACGCGCCATGCGCCGCATCGCCATCTTCGACTCCGGACTGCCATCCTGTTGCTTGCTCTCATCTTTCATGTCCTGCCGCGACATCTTCATATCCTGCCCGATTTTGTATTTCTGCCACGAGTAGTCGAGCGCCGCGATGATCGCCATCGCCAGAATCAACCGTGCCAAAAATGCTAGGGTCGAGCGATGTATGAACTCCGCCAAATACCCCGCCTCCACCGGTGCACTGAACAAAGGATCCTGAAACAAGCTCCTCGCCGCCAGGGCCAAGACGAGGGTGATCGCGGTCACCTTCAAAATATCCAGTCCGCCTTTCACCGCGGCCGTCTGGGAGAAGATTCTGCCGAGTCCCTTGATCGGATTGAACTTGTTCATATCCAACTCAAAGACCTTCGGCGTAAGATTGAACCCACTCTGAAACCCGCCCACCAATAACGCGCCCACCACAGCCGCCGCCATCAACGGCACGAGCACCGGAGCAGACGTTTCATGGATCACGCTTAAGTGCGACACCGCCAAACGTGCGGTCACCTCCGCATCACCAATCGACGAAAACGTGCGCACCGCCATCGCTGCTACCGTCTGCACCGACTGTATTAACGTTATTTCCAACGCTCCCAACGCCGACACCAGCAACACCACGGCCTGCAGGTCCTGCGACTTCGCAAACTGCCCGCGCTCCATCGCGTCGTCCAGGCGTTTGCCGGTCGGATCCTCGGTTTTGGAGTCTTTATCGTCGTCTTCAGCCATCGGACGCATCTCTCAACGCAAGACATGTGCCTCACTTTCCATCCACAACGCATCCTTCTTTCTATTAGTGCCTTACATTACGATAATTTCCCCGTCGACCTGCCCGCATCCATCACGCCCCTTCGCCCGGGCAATCTTTACCGCCCTCACCTCTCGTACCATCGGCTCCTCCCTACGGAGCCGCGAGTTCCCGTAACATACCCGGAATTTGATCAAACTCCACGGAGAGGTAACGCGCCATCAGTGTCCCAAATCCCGCCAACATCAGCATCCCACACAGCAGCCGCATGGGATAGCTGAGGATGAACACATTCATCTTGGGCACCGCCTTACTCAAAATCGCAAACGCCATCGTCACCAAAATTCAACGCAATAAACGGCGCCGACATCCGGAGCGCCAACTCAATCAAATGTGAAGTGCCGCTCAATATAACCTCCGGCGCCATGGGACCCAAGGCTCCCGCTCCGGCCGGAGCCAGATCAAAGGTGCGCGCAAACGTCGCCAAAACTTGGTGATGCGCGCCCATTATGAAAAACAACAACCCGGCCAAAAACATCAACAATGCCGCAATGGGCTCCTGATCCGGTCGCGGCACATCCATGCCAGGCATCGCCCGTAACCCGATCTCGTTGGTAATTACGCGGCTGGCCATCTCCACCGCGCCAAAGACAAAACGCCCGGCCCACCCCAATACCACCCCCAAGACAATCTCCCCCATCACCGCCACAATCAGGCCCCCCCAACCCGCCAACGCGGCGGCATCGACGGGCACCAGCGGGGCCAATAGCGTCGCCAGCGCCATCGTAAAGGCGACCCGCATGGTCGGCGGTATCGGCCGACCCGAAACCGTGGGCAAAAGCACCATCAGTCCGCCCGCGCGAAACATGACCATCACCCACGCCAATACCCATTCGGTCGTCATGGTGGGGAATTCATATGCAAAGCTTTACGGTCCGACTCCCGATGCCTAACCCGAGCTTCCCATCCTGGTAATCATCTCCGTCGCAAACTGAGTCATGTTGCGAATCGCCCACGGCGCCAATGCAATGCTAACCTCCGCAAAAATGAATATCATGGGCACAAACGTCAACGTTTGCTCCTGAATACTGACGATCGACTGCAGCAGACTGATGATCAATCCGACCGTCAGCAGCAACAACAAAAATGGAGCGCAGATGTAGATGGTGAATGTGACGACCTCCTTGAGAATATCGATGGCGGCTTCAGGAGTCATGGGCGAAACGGGTTGAAAAAATAACGGCGCTAGACGTTGAAACTCTGCACGAGGCTCTGCACCATGTCCGGTCGGACCCAACAAAGATTACGCCGCGTTTCGCGATCAACTGGCGGGGCTCGACCAGTTGCTGGCCAACAGTCACTTGGAAGCGATGGCCGTGGACTTTGCCCGGGAAAACTGGCGGGGCGACGACGTGGCCGGGTTGCCGCGACACCTGCAGTTCGCGCGCAAGGCGCGGCGGGTGCAGGTATTGCGCGTGATGCGCGGAAACATCAGCTTGCGTAAACTTTCCCTGAGCATCGCCTCCAGCGATCTGTTGGCCGACTTTTGCGGAGCGCGCCGGATCGACGGCATCAAGGGGGTCTCCCAAAGGAAAGCGTGCGGGAGCGTGCGTCCAAATGCTTCACCGCCGGGCAGGTGCGTAGGATGAGCCAAGTCTTTATCGAGATGTGCGGTGAGGCGGACCGGGCGAGCGAACTGGGACTGGCTGCGGCGCAGCCGATGGATACGTGCCTGGTGGACTCGACCTGCCTGCAGGCCAACATCCATTTCCCGGTCGACTGGGTGCTCTTTCGCGACGTGAGCCGCACCCCCTGCTCAAGGCGGTGAAACTGCTCCGTGCAGCGGGGTTGCGGGGTCGGATGCCGAACGAGCCGCCAGTCTTTGCCAAGCAGATGAATCGGTGGTGCATCGCGATGACCCACAGCCGACGGCGCCGCGATGCGAAGCGGGCCCGCAAGAGCGTGCTCCGCCAGATGAAACGCCTGCTGCGCACCATCGGCGAGCACGCCCGCCGCCACCGCGACCACCTCGTCGCCGACTACGCCCGGACCCGCTTCAGTGAGCGCCAGGCCACCCGCATCATTGCGCGCATCGACGCCATGCTCGAGCAACTGCCGGCCGCGATCAACCAGGCCCACGAACGCATCATAGGCGCGCGACCAGTGCCCAACGCCGAGAAGATCCTCCGCGTCTACGAACCCGACGTGCAGACCGTGGTCCGGGGCAAGGCGTCCGGCGAGGTCGAGTTTGGCAACACCCTCATAATCAGTGAGAACGTGACGGAGTTGATCACCGATTGGCAGTTGTATTAGGGAATGGCTCCGGCCGAATGGCGTCAGTTGAGCGAAAGCTTTGATCGTTAGAATCAGTTCGACCTGAGCACCCCGATCAAAGCGGCGAGCACCGACCGAGGCTTCTCGACCAAACGGCGGTGCGCACGCTTGGCCGAAGCCGACATTTATGACGCCACTTGCCCCCGCGATCCGCAGCTGCTGCAACGGCGCATGCAGGAGCCGCCGTTCGTGGCGCTCCAACATCGCCGGGCTTCGACGGAGGCCCGCATCCCCATCATCAAGCAACGCCAAGGCCAGCGATTGAGAGCCAGAGGCTTCACGAATCGCTACCTGACGGTAGCCTGGAGCATCCTCGGTCACAACCTGTGGCTCATCGCCCGACTGCTGGCCGACCAACCACCGCAGGCCCAAGCCGCCTAAAATCACCAAGCCTACTCCAACGATGAACAATAAATCGGCTGCCGGAGGTTCCCTCATGGGAACGATCCAGGCACTGACTGCTGCGACACTGCAATTTAGCCATTAAATTGCATCTGCGCGCGCCTACATCCGCCATTGGTAGCCGGAAATCCGCTCAAAAATCGACTTTCCTGCCCCCCTTCCAAAATCAGGGTAAATGGGATACGCTCTATACTGGATGAACGTCCCGTTCCCCGCATCCGAGCTGTTCTCGGATTCGGACCGATCAAACCAATTTCATGACTTCCTTCGTCCGTCCTCTTTTTTTCACCATCACCACCGCCCTGGCAGCGGTGGGACACGCTTCTATTCCGATTCCGGTTAACGATCTCGTCGACCGAATCGTCGCCCACAACCCCGAACGCGCCTTCTATCTCGCCGAAATCGATGCGGCCCGCACCGGCGATCGCCTTGCTAGCCGCTGGTCGAATCCGGAACTCTCACTGGAACTCGGCCGCAAACGAGTCCGCGGCGCTGCAGGTGTCTTGACCGGTGAAGGCCACCGCTTGGGCTGTGTCCGTCACCCAAACCTTTGAATGGCCGGGACGCCTCGCGTTGCGTCAAGCCTTCTCGAATCAGCAAATCGAACTCGCCGAACTCGGTCTGGCTCGATTCGAACGCGCCCTCATGGCCGAAGCTCGCCAGTTGGCCTTTGGGCTTCACGCTGCCCAGACTCAGGCGCTGGCCGTTCGCGAAGTCTCTCATCGTTTCGCCGAACTCAGGGCCACGCTTGTCGATCGCGACCCCGCGGGTATCGCCGCGCTCTTGGACCTACGGGTCATCGAAGCCGCCGACCTCTCTCTTCAACGTCGCGCCCCTTCCGCCGAACTCGCCGTCCAGTCCGCCCTCATCGATCTCAATCGACGTCGCGGCGCTGCTCTCGATGCACCTCTCCGGGTTGAGATTAATGTTCCGGTTTTTGCTTCCCCTCCACCGATCGCGGACCTGTTGCAAGCAGCCCTCACTCACAACTTCGATTTTGCCACCCGTCGGGCAGAACTCGTCCAACAAGGCCTTCGGGTCGATCTCGCCCGCCACGAAGGTCGGCCAAGTTTCATCGTAAGCCCCTTTGCTTCCTCCGATCGGGAAACCGTCGTGGGGGTGGACTTCAGCATACCACTGCCGGTCAATGGTGAAGCCGGTCTCCGGATTACCGCCGCGACCGCTCGTCAGCGTCAGGCCGAGGTCGCCCTCACGGTGGCACGTCGTCAACTCGAGCGCGACTTGCTCACCTCCAGCCAGGCTTTCGCCGCTCGGATGCAAGATCTATCTGTCGATTCAACTGCGAGTGCCGCTCACTTCCAAGAGGCTGCCACGCTTGCTGATCGCCACTACCGCCTCGGCGCCATCAACGCGGGCACCTACGTCGAACTCCAGCGCAGCTACCTTGATGCCCTGGAAGCCATTTCCCGCAATCAAGCCGACGCCCTCTCCGCCGCCCTCGCGCTGGAAGCCGTCACTCACCTGACCTTGGTCACATTCGCCCCTTCGTCATGAACCGTGTCTCTCAACTTCTCGCTCCCATCGCCCTCGCTGTCTTGTCTTGCGAGCTGACCGCTTGTGGGGACTCGCAAGCCGCGCTCTCCGTTCAAGAGACTCGAAACCGTGGCCTGCACTTACAAAGCGGGACACGGGGTCCATTTGTCCGCCGCCGCTCGTGATTTCGCCGGGCTCACCACCTCCTCCGTCGCTCCGCACCAGGCAGCGGATACGGCCGTTCCTCGGGAAGCTGTTTTGAACACCACCACCGGTCCCATTGTTTATGTCGCCAACGGCGATGCCTTCTTGCGCACCTCTGTCACGGTCGAACCGCTGACCGCGACCCATGTCGCCATTAATGACGGGCTCTATGAGGGCGACATCGTGGTAGTAAACGGCGTGCTCACTCTCGCCTTGGCTGAGATCCAGGCCGTAAACGGAGGCGTCGGCTGCGCCGACGGACATTGATGCTGGATTCCATCATCGAATTTTCCCTGCGTCGCCGTGCACTGGTGCTCGTAGTGGTGCTGGGACTGACCTTGCTCGGAGCTGGGTCGGCGACCTTCCTCCCGGTCGACGCGGTGCCCGACATCACCAACCCGCAGGTCCAGATCAATACAGAAGTCGCCGCGCTTGCGCCCGAAAAAATTGAAACCTTGGTCACCGTACCGATCGAGTTGAAGATGGCCGGCCTGCCCGACATGATCGAGTTGCGATCTCTGTCCAAATTTGGCCTCTCGCAAGTCACCATGACGTTCTTCGACGGCGTCGACCTCTTACGGCTGCGACAACTGGTCGCCGAGCGTCTCCAACAGGCTCGTGATCGTATTCCCACCGATGTCACTCCCACTCTCGCGCCACTGAGCACCGGCTTGGGCGAAATCGTCTACTACACCGTGGACTACCGTGCAGGCGCTACTGGTATTCCAGCCGACCGCGAATCCCAACTGCGCGAACTCCGACAGCTACACGATTACACTATCAAGCCGCTGCTGCGCGCCACTCCCGGCCTGGCCGAGGTAAACGCCATTGGGGGCCATGCAAAACAAATCGTAATCCAACCCGACCCCATCCGTCTGGCCGAGGCTGGCGTCAGTTTTTCGGAACTCACCGCCACCAATCGCCGCCAGCACCCGCAACACTGGGGGCGGCATTCGGGAGTTGGGTGGAGAGACTGTCATCGTGCGCGCCGATACCCGCGCCCACGCTCTCGACGACCTGTCCTCGCTCCCCGTTAAATTCGCCGGCCGCGCGACGCTTCTCCTCGTAAGCGATCTCGCCGAGGTTTCTATCGGTTCCGCCACTCGCACCGGCGCATCGACCTCCGATGGTCGTGAAACTGTCACCGGTGCCGCCATCATGCTGGCGAATGGCAACGCCCGCGCCACGGCTCGGGCCGTCACGGCGCGATTGGACGAGATTCAGCAACTCCTCCCGCCGTCCGTGGTCCTCACCGTGGTCTATGATCGATCCGATCTCGTCGATGCCACGTTACGCACCGTCGAGCTTAATCTGCTCGAAGGCGCCGCCCTGGTCGCGGCCGTTTTGTTTGTCTTCCTGGGTCACCTGCGCGCCGCCTTGATTGTTGTGCTGATCATCCCCCTGTCCTTCTTGTTCATGCTCAGCGGGCTGGTGGGTACACGCTTTAGCGCCAACCTGATGAGTCTCGGCGCCATCGACTTCGGCCTTAGCGTCGATGGGGCCATCGTGATGGTGGAAAATGCCCTCCGCCACCTCGCCCAACGTCAACACGCCCTCGGCCGCCGGCTTACATCCACCGAACGCTTGGAGGGCATCCGTCGATCTTCCCGCGAGGTGGCCCGGCCCATGTTCTTTGGCGTGCTCATCATCACCTTGGTCTACGTTTCCATCCTCGCCCTCACCGGTATCGAAGGAAAACTGTTCCGCCCTATGGCGGTCGCCGTGATGTTTGCCCTCGGCGGGGATCTGGCACTCGCGTTGACACTTGCACCCGCCCTTTGCACTTGGCTTCTGCGCGGTGATTTCCGTGAAAAAGAGGGCGCGTTGGTCCGCATCGCCAAGGCGATCTACACGCCGTTACTTGCCGCCGCCCTCCGCCTACGCGTGGTCGTCATCATCATGGCCCTGCTCCTTTTCGCGAGCTCCGCCTGGCTGTTTAGTCGGCTCGGTGCAGAGTTCGTGCCCCAACTGGACGAAGGCTCCCTTTCCATTCAAATGATCCGGGGCAACAGCGTCGCCCTCGGTGATTCCATCACCTTGCAACGAGACTCCGAACGTCTCCTGCGTGAACGCTTCCCGGAGATCAGTCACGTGTTCGCCCGTATCGGCACCGCCGAGATCGCCACAGATCCCATGGGGCCCAATGTTTCGGACACCTATGTATTCTTCCATCCCCGAACGCAATGGCGCGAGGTCGACGGACGACCGATCAGCAAACCCGAGTTGATCGAGCTGATACGCCGTGAGTTGGTATCACCATTTCAGGACAGGCCTATCTCTTCACTCAACCGATCCCAATGCGCTGCAATGAGATCATGGCGGGCGCCCGCGCGGATTGCGCCCTCAAAATCTACGGTCACGACCACGCCGAACTGGAACGTATTGCCACCGCCGCGCGTGATGTGCTACGGACCGTTCCGGGTGGAGGTGACGTAGAGTTTGACGCTCTGGGTCGCACGCCCGTGCTGGAAGTCACCCCGCGACGCGATGCCTTGCGTAGTCTCGCCCTTCACGCCGACGAGATCAACGCCGTTATCGGCACCATGATCGAAAACGAACGTCGATTCGATGTCGTGGTCCGATTGCCCGAAGCCGCTCGTCACGATATTGACGCCCTCGGTCAACTGCCGGTGATCGCCCACGGAGGAACCGTCCAGGTTCCCCTTTCCCGGGTGGCCGCATTCGCCGTCGCCGCACGAGTCGGTACCATCACCCGCGAGGATACCCAGCGACGAGTCGCCATCCTTATAAACGTTCGTGGTCGTGACACGGAAGGGTTCGTCTTCGAGGCGACGGAACGCCTGCGCGCGGAGGTGGATTTTCCGGCGGGCTACGCTTTCGAGTTCGGTGGTCAGTTTGAGAACCTGCAAGCCGCCCGCACCCGCTTGACCGTTGTGGTCCCCGCGGCCTTGGCGCTTATTTTCCTGCTGATCTACGCCAGCTTCGGTTCCCTCCGACAGGCCGCATTGGTATTCCTGTGCGTGCCTCTCGCCGCCACCGGCGGCGTAGTGAATTTGTGGTTACGCGACATGCCGTTTACCATTTCCGCTGCGGTTGGTTTTATCGCGCTGTCGGGAATCGCCGTGCTCAACGGCATCATGCTGATCAGCTACTTCAACCAACTTCGAGCCCAAGGCGCCTCCGTGCGTGCAGCCGTCATCGAAGGCACCCTCACCCGACTGCGTCCGAAACTCATGACGGCCCTCGTGGCCTCGTTGGGGTTCATGCCCATGGCCCTCGCCACGCGTCTGGGCGCTGAGGTTCAACGTCCCGTCGCCACGGTCGTCATTGGTGGTATTATCACTTCGACCTGCCTCACTCTGCTCGTCCTACCCGTGCTCTACGATTGGATCGAGTCACGCCAACTTTCAACCCAACGCAATCCCTCTTCCTCTCATGCATCCTAAACTCCTCACCTCATTCGCTGGCCGCTTCATCCTGTCGCTGGTCGGCGCCACCCTTCTTGCATCAATGGTTCACGCCGAGACCAAAGCCAGTCCACGTGGCGGGCGACTCCTCCCGCTTGAATCCACTGCAGTGGAATGCTTCATCACCTTGGACCACCATGCCGAACTCACCTTTTACGACGCCACTGATCAGCCAGTGAGGGCTGGCTTGAACGAAGTGAAGTTGATAGCCGCACCCACATCCGGTCGTACCCCGATTGCCCTCACCACCACCGCCCACGGTTTCCGCTCCTTCTCCGCCCTGCCCCCCAGGGACGCCCTGTCGTATAGTCGTGCAGATCCGAGCCACCGCTGAAGCTCCTCTGCGCAATTTTCGCCTCGATTTGAATCTATCCGAGTGTGGCGAGTGTAGCCGCCCCGAATACGCCTGCACCTGCGAGGGGCATTGAGACAATTCGGCACCCAACTCAGCGCCACCTCACCTCCCCGCTTGACTCCCTGCGATCCGTTCGCGACAAATGACCCTTTCGTCACTTACCAACATTATGGGACAACAACTCAACAAGATCCAGAAACGTAAACGCCGCGAAGCTTATATGAATCGCAAGAAGGACGCCCTGAAGGCCACAGCCTCCAAGAGCAAGAAGTAAGCTTAGTTTACGACTCCGCTTTGTGAAACCGCAGCTTTCCCGCTGCGGTTTCTTGTTTTGTTAAGGCCACCCCACCGTTCGGTTTGGTTTACTTCAAATCCATGACTCCCGCCTTCAAAGAGTGGTCCACCATCGTAAACGGCCTGTCCGTCGGCGACCAAACCCTGATTCTGCGTAAAGGCGGCATCTCCGAGGATCGCGGCGGTTTTGACGTCAAGGCCGACCCCTTCTGGCTGCTTCCCACCAAATTTCACGCCCAAGCCGAAAAATTAAAGCCATCCGTCCATCTCGTCCCGCCCGATTCTTCTACCCCAGAGGTAATCCAACTCACTGCTTTCGCCAAGTTACACGCCCACCATTTCCTCACTTGTTGGCCGGATGTCATGGCTCTCTCTTCCCTCCATCATTGGACCGACACGACCATTCGTGAACGTTCCGAGTGGAGCCGTCCTGCCGGGATTCATCTCCTGTTGGTCCGCATTTACCGGCTCAACTCCCTGATTTCCTTCCCGCTGACCTCGGCTCAATCCGGCTGCAAGTCCTGGGTTTCCATTCCAATCTGTCCAAGCGGTTCCCCCTCCCCTCCCGCCTTGGACGATACAGCCTTCGAGCAGCAAATCGCCCAAATTCAAATCTCGCTCCAGACTCTCCCGTAGATGCAGGTACGCCCCCCAGTCCACTGACTGTTTCTCTCCACGCGCACCTCACTCTCACAACTCAGGGACTGATCCGAGTAGTGCGGTGGCGAAGAAAAGACTGGCGACTCAGCCTCCGCCCGCTGCTGCCATCTTCACATACTCGTCAATGATCCCATCAAACGAACCATTCGTGAAAAACACTACCAGCCGTGCTCGCCCATCACCGGGCAACGAGCCCACCTCTAGCTTCACCAGCAACGCCGCGTTAGTATCGGCCGAGTGCGCATCAGTTCCCCGGGCGACTAAATACGCGATCACCGCTTCTCGATTAAAACGCTCCGCCTCGCTTATCCGCTCCGCCCGACTCACCGCACCGAGGTAAACCTCATCTGGCAACGCCAACGCATGCATGAACGGCTCTTCCATAGTGCGGGTTCGCGCCGTATTGCTCCTCGGCTCAAACACCGCCGTGAGCACATGCTCCAGATACCGTGTTCTTAACGACCGCAAGGTCTGATCCAATGCAGTGGGGTGATGCCCAAAATCCTCCATCACGACCAGTTTCTCCCGCTGCACTCGAATTTCCTGGCGCCGACGCACGCCTCGATACGAAGCCAAGGGACTCAAATCCAACCCCGTCGGATCATCTCCCTCCGCGATCAAGGCCAACCCTGCCGCCATCACCGCATTACGAGCATTAAACAACCCCGGTACACTCCAAACCACGTGAGCCCACTCGTCCCCCCCCCCCGCCAGAGCACTCGAAAACGCGCCTCTGCTCCCGTTTCATCGAAATCCACGATGCGCACGTCGTTCTGGTCGCCCACGCCGACTCGTACCACCTGCGTCCACGCTAAAGGTCCCACCGCGGCCAGATTCTGATCATCGCCGTTCATCACTACAAACCCACTCCGCGGCACGATCCGTGTAAGATGCCGAAACGTGCGCTGCACGTCTTGGAGATTTCTGAAAATATCGGCGTGATCGAACTCCAGATTGTTCAACACCACCACCTGCGGCGCAGAGTGGATGAACTTCGACCGCTTATCAAAAAACGCCCTGTCGTATTCATCTCCTTCGATCACGAAAGGCTCGCCCTCCGCGCCCAAATGTTGGCCCACGGGAGGATCCATGGGCACTGCTCCAATCAAAACCCCCGGGTCCCGCCCATTCGCCCGTAGCAAATACGCCGCCATCGACGTCGTGGTCGTCTTCCCGTGCGTCCCACAAATCACCATATTCCGCCGCCCGGCCAGCACCGTCTCCGTCAACAACGCGGGCAAGGAAGTAAACCGCAATGCCCGTGAATCAAGCAGCCACTCGACCTCCACATTCCCCCGACTCATCGCATTTCCCACCACCACCAGATCCGGCGCGAGGTCCGCCAATCGATCCGCATCGTAGCCTGCGTGCACCACGATCTCCGCCTGCGCCAACACATCACTCATAGGTGGATACACCCCCGCATCTGCCCCGATCACTTCATGGCCCGCCGACCGCGCCAATAGCGCCGCGTTTCCCATCGCCGTACCACAAATGCCCATGAAATAAATCTTCATATCGTGGGCTCAACTTGATCTCCCCGCACTTCGACCTCAAGGGTCGATCGTCTCGCCGCCGTTAACAGATCTTGCCAACACGGATTTGGATTTCCGAATCCCGTGCATGATGCACTTCGCGCAGGCGGGCTTGTTACCCTAAATCACCCTCTTGCTCTACTTATTAAGCGCTGAGAACCAAATAATGCTACGATCAGAGCCCAATTGTGTCGTCTAGACCGTGGGTTAGAAAACGCTCCTCTCTTTTACAAAGACCTTCGACGCCTCACCTTACTTAGAGCGTGTCCCATTTACCCTGATTTTGGAAGGGGGGCAGGAAAGCCGATTGTTTGAGCGGATTTCCGGCTACCAATGGCGGAGGTAGGCGCGCGCAGATGCAATTTAAGGGCTAAATTGCAGTGTCGCAGCAGTCAGTGCCTGGATCGTTTCCATGAGGGAACCTCCGGCAGCCGGTTTATTGTTCATCGTTGGAGTAGGCTTGGTGGTTTTAGGCGGCTTGGGCCTGCGGTGGTTGGTCGGCCAGCAGTCGGGAGATGAGCCACAGGTTGTGACCGAGGATGCTCCAGGCTACCGCCAGGTAGCGATTCGTGAAGCCTCTGGCACTCAATCGCTGGCCTTGGCGTTGCTTGATGATGGGGATGCGGGCCTCCGTCGAAGCCCGGCGATGTTGGAGCGCCACGAACTGCGGCTCCTGCATGCGCCGTTGCAGCAGCTGCGGATGGCGGGGGCAAGTGGCGTCATAAATGTCGGCTTCGGCCAAGCGTTCGCACAGCCGTTTGGTCGAGAAGCCTCGGTCGGTGCTCGCCGCTTTGATCGGGGTGCTCAGGTCGAACTGATTCTGGCGCTCGAGGCTCTGGTCGAACTGACGCCATGCGGCCGGAGCCATTCCCTGATACCACTGCCAATCGGTGATCAACCCCGTCACGTTCTCACTGATCATGAGGGTGTGGCCAAACTCGACCTCGCCGGACGCCTTGCCCCGGACCACGGTCTGCACGTCGGGTTCGTAGACGCGGAGGATCTTCTCGGCGTTGGGCACTGGTCGCGCGCCGATGATGCGTTCGTGGGCCTGGTTGATCGCGGCCGGCAGTTGCTCGAGCCTGGCGTCGATGCGCGCAATGATGCGGGTGGCCTGGCGCTCACTGAAGCGGGTCCGGGCGTAGTCGGCGGCGAGGTGGTCGCGGTGGCGGCGGGCGTGCTCGCCGATGGTGCGCAGCAGGCGTTTCATCTGGCGGAGCGCCCTTGCGGGCCCGCTTCGCATCGCGGCGCCGTCGGCTGTGGGTCATCGCGATGCACCACCGATTCATCTGCTTGGCAAAGACTGGCGACTCGTTCGGCATCCGACCCCGCAACCCCGCTGCACGGATCAGTTTCACCAGCCTTGAGCAAGGGGGTGCGGCTCACGTCGCGAAAGAGCACCCAGTCGACCGGGAAATGGATGTTGGCCTGCAGGCAGGTCGAGTCCACCAGGCACGTATCCATCGGCTGCGCCGCAGCCAGTCCCAGTTCGCTCGCCCGGTCCGCCTCATCGCACATCTCGATAATGACTTGGCTCATCCTGCGCACCTGCCCGGCGGTGAAGCATTTGGACGCACGCTCCCGCACGCTTTCTTTGGGAGACCCCCTTGATGCCGTCGATCCGGCGCGCTTCGCAAAAGTCGGCCAACAGATCGCTGGAGGCGATGCTCAGGGAAAGTTTACGCAAGCTGATGTTTCCGAGCATCATGCGCAATACCTGCACCCGCCGCGCCTTGCGCGCGAACTGCAGGTGTCGCGGCAACCCGGCCACGTCGTCGCCCCGCCAGTTTTCCCGGGCAAAGTCCACGGCCATCGCTTCCAAGTGACTGTTGGCCAGCAACTGGTCGAGCCCCGCCAGTTGATCGCGAAACGCGGCGTAATCTTTGTTGGGTCCGATCGGAGTCAGGTCTGGACGCAGCCAGGTTTTCAGAGCAACTTCCGGGGCGACCGTTTCGGTAGTATTGTTCACACCAAATTATACACGCCGTTTTTGTGCCGAAACCAGGAAATTATCCCGGGTTCGGCCTCTTTATTTTTACGCTACCTCCTCTTTTCCAACCTCTTGCGCTTGTGGGACACGCTCTAATTGGCGAGGATGCCGCGACGACGGTGTTGGTGAACAATGTGCACGCCAACATGCTGGGGCCGGATGGCAAAAAAATAGGCACCTTCCGCACCCCCACGCTTCAGGTGGATGGGGATGGCTTCGTGGTGGAGAACATGACCCTGGCCAACGATGCCGGTCCTGTGGGGCAGGCGCTGGCTTTGCGGGTGGACGCAGACAGAGTCGTCTTTCGCCGCTGCCGGTTTCTTAGCTGGCAGGACACTCTCTTGGTCAATCGAGGCCGGCACTATTTTGCGGACTGCTACGTGGAAGGGCACGTGGACTTCATTTTTTGCGGCGCCAATGCGGTCTTTGAGCGCATGGCGATTCGTTGTTTGGACAACGGTTATATCACGGCTGCATCGACCCCCTTCGATCATGACCACGGGTTGACCTTCATTGATTGCCGCATCTATGCGGAGGCGGGCATTCAGAGTTACCTCGGTCGACCATGGCGCGCGCATGCTCAGACGACCTTTGTGCGGACCCAAATGGGGACGGTGGTCCGGTAAGGAGGGGTGGAATAACTGGCGGCAGCCCGAGCGGGAAAAGACCTCCCGGTACGTGGAGCAAGGCAGCTCCGGTCCAGGGGCGCTGAACACGCAACGAGTAGACTGGGCGAGCACGCTCACACCGGACGAAGCTGGGGCAATGCGCGCGGCTGAAGTTCTTCGAGGTGACGATGCTTGGGAAATTCCGTTGCCGATTTTACCTTAAATGCGATGGCATGACGCGGGGAAGTTTTTGATCACATTCGTCTGCTGCTGGGGCCTTGAAGTGGTGTTGCTCGCCGACTCCGCTGATCGTCTGATACTTTGGTATGATGAGCCTGCGACGCAGTGGGTGCAGGCGTTGCCGGTGGGTAACGGCCGACTCGGGGGGATGGTTTTTGGCGGTGTTGAGATGGAGCGTATTCAACTCAATGAGGATACCGTGTGGGGAGGAGGTCCGTATGATCCCGACCGGGCCTGGGCGAGGGAGGCGTTGCCCGAGATCCGCAGGTTGATCGCGGCGGGCGACTACGCGCAGGCGCAGGCTCAGGCGATGGCGCAGGAGCGTTTTATGGCCGAGCCGATGTCGGAGATGCCCTATCCGACGGTGGGTGATCTTTTGATCACCACGGTCTCGAGTGAGATGGCTTATGACTACCGGCGTGAACTGGATCTGGATACGGCGATTACGCGGACGTCATATCGGTTGGGCGGAGCCACCCATAGCAGGGAAATCTACGTGAGTCCGGTTGACCAAGTGATGGTCATTGAGCTCACGGGGGAGAACCCGGAGCACCCGGAGTGGGGCGGCCAACTGAATGCCAGCCTCGCGTTCCAATCACCTCAGGAGACCACGGTGTCGGTCGCGGCCAACGGTGATCTCGTGCTCAGTGGCCGTAATACTGATGCCCACGGCGTGAAGGGAGTCCTGACTTTCGAGGCTAGCCTGAGAATCGTGGAATCAGATGGAGAGATCGTGGCTAGTGGGGGGCAGGTGCACTTGTGGGGCGCGACTCGAGCCAGATTTCTGCTCGGTGCGGCCAGTAGTTTCGTGAACTTTCGTGACGTCTCCGGAGATCCTCAGGCGCGTAATCTGACCGTACTGGATGCGGCGGCGGCGAAGTCTTCCGAGGAATTGCGGAGTGCGCACGTCGCCGAGCATCAGCGACTCTTTCGACGCGTGGCGTTGGACCTCGGCGGGGCGGAGCGAGCGGCGGTGCCCGCGGACGAACGCGTGCAACAGTCACAAACCGATATCGATCCGGATTTGGCCGCGTTGTATTTTCAGTATGGCCGCTACCTGTTGATCAGCAGTTCCCGTCCCGGTAGTCAGCCCGCCAATTTGCAAGGCATTTGGAATGCCAGTCTATCGGCCGCCTTGGAGTAGCAACTACACGCTGAATATCAACGCGCAGATGAACTACTGGCATGCCGAGACCACCAATCTCGCCGAGTGTGTGGAGCCTTTGGTGGGATTGGTAGAGGATTTGTCGGTAACCGGCGCCGCGATGGCGCGTGCGCATTACGGAGTGGGCGGGTGGGTGACGCATCACAACACCGATCTTTGGCGATCCGCGGGTCCGGTCGACGGGGCTCTTTGGGGGATGTGGCCGACCGGAGGCGCGTGGCTGTGTACCCATCTGTGGGAGCGTTACTTGTTTTCACAGGACCGGGAATTTTTGGAGCGAGTTTATCCGGTCATGCGAGAAGCGGCCCGTTTCTTTCTCGAGGCGATGGTTGAAATCCAGCAAGAGGGGCGAAGCTACCTAGTCACCAGGCCATCAATATCCCCCGAAAACAGTCACCATGCAAGCGTGTTCATCGTGGCGGGACCGGCGATGAATAATCAGATTCTCCGCGATCTGTTCGGGGCGGTGATCGCGGCATCGCGTATCTTAGAAACGGATACTGATTTTGCGCACACTGTGGCGGCGGCGCGGTCGCGGTTGGTGCCCGATCAGATCGGAGCAAGCGGGCAGTTGCAGGAGTGGGTGGAGGACTGGGATTTGGCGGCCCCCGAGCGGCATCACCGGCATGTTTCGCATTTGTATGCGCTATATCCGAGTGCACAGATCACGCGGAGGGGGACGCCGGAGTTGGCGGCGGCGGTGCGGCGTTCGTTGGAGTTGCGGGGGGATTTCGCAACGGGGTGGGCATTGGCTGGCGCATGAATCTGGCGGCTCGATTGGGCGATGGCGAATGGGCGCATGGCATCCTGGGGCTGTTGTTGGGGACCGATCAAACCTATCCCAATTTGTTTGATGCTCATCCCCCGCTTCAGATCGATGGAAACTTTGTCGGCACCGCGGGCGTAGCGGAAATGTTGTTACAGTCACACGCTGGTGAGATTGAGTTGTTGCCGGCGTTCCCGACGGCGTGGTCGGACGGCGCCGTAAAGAGATTGAGAGCGCGAGGGGGATTTGAAGTGGATCTCAGCTGGACTGACGGCGCGTTGACTGAGGTGGTGCTGCGCTCCCAGCGCGGGAGCGGGAAACGGTGCTGCATTATGGTCAGAAGGTAGAGTCGATCAAGGTCGGTGAAGGAGAAGAGTTTCACTGGGGACCGCAGTGAGAAGGACCGAATCGGGTTCTTCTTTACGCGATTCAGATGACCGGAGTGTTTCAATCAGCGGTGAGGTTGCGACAGATGTGGTCCGTTCGCGCGGCCTACCTACCGATGGTACCGTCGAGATTCACGGGAATGCGTTCGGTTTTGCAGCGAGGACTAATCAAGCGGATATTCTATAAGCATCGATTTAATAGGAGGATAAGTAGTGACGGCGTCGTTTATCAGCAAAGGAATGCGTCTGTTCGGTGGGGCAACTCGTTTGGAGAACTCGAACTGCGGGTTAACGCGATTGGCGCGATGGTCAGGCGGTCGTTCGGTACGTGATCGAAGTCGTGCCAGCGGGAAAACTTCGCGCTGATTCCTGCGTAAAATAACAATTCACATGCGTAAAATCGTGGGACGAGAACGGGTGATTTACGATAATCTGGTTCCCCTCGAGTCATTGCGGTTATTGGGTTAGTTTCCCTAGGGCTGTAATTGACTCGAGACCCCTTTATTAATCCCCATCCAGCCATGCCGCGCGTTCTCATTACCACGACGTCCTTTCAAGACACTCCCGGTGTTCATCACGATCTTTTGGCCGAAACCGGCTGGGAAATTGTGACGGCACGTGGACCGTTCAACGAGGCGGACACCCTAGCTTTGGTGGGGGATGTTGATGCTGATATTTGTGGTGATGATTTGATTACCCGGGCGGTGTTGGAGAAGGCACAGCCCCGGTTGAAAGTGATTTAGAAATACGGCATTGGCGTCGGCAAGATCGACGTGGCGGCGTGCACGGAGAAGGGATTCCCCTGCGGTTCACTCCGGGAGTAAATCATACGACGGTCGCAGAGCACACCTTCCTCCTGCTGCTCTCGGTGGGAAAAAACATGCTGTTTCATACCGACTCGACCCGGAGCGGCGGTTGGAAGCGGAAGACGGGTCACGAGCTGCTGGCAAAGACGATCGGAATCATCGGTCTCGGTCGCATCGGCAAGGAGGTGGCGATTCGCGCGCGAGCGTTTGGGATGACTGTGATTGCCTACGACCTTTATTGGGATGAGGCGTTTGCGAGTTCGCATGACGTGACTCGGGCAGGGTCGATCGAGGAGATCTACGCGGCTGCCGACTACATTTCATTGCACACCCATTTAACGCCGGAGACGCGGGATATGATTTGCGCGGAATCGAGAGCGAAGATGAAGCCGCATGCGATTCTCCTGAACTGCGCGCGCGGTGAGATCGTGCACACAGATGATGTGGTGGCGGCGTTGGAATCCGGACGCCTCGGCGGTTACGGCACGGATGTCTTGGATGAAGAGCCTCCCCGGGCCGATCATCCGTTGTTGAAGTTACCCAACAGCATGGTGACTCCGCACATCGGTTCCCGCACCTTTGAAAGTGTGCAACGCCAGGCCACGAAGGCCGTGCAGAATCTCGTCAATGTTGCCAAGGGCGAAGAGCTTCTCGCGCAAGTGAACCCCGACGTGCCTTTCACGAACGGAAAATTGGACTGATGGGGCTGACCTATACAGCTGTCAGTTTCTCTTGGTGCTCTGCTACCCCTTAATCTTACTTTCCCATGTCTGAACTATTGTACGTCGTTTTTGAAGCGGAGCATAATTCGCTCGTTGAAGTAGCCTACCGCCATCGTGGCTTTAACGCCGACGAAGCTGCCGCCGGAGCCAAACTGTGTGCCGAGGCATCGCGTCACGGTATCAGCACCCATAACGCCATCAAGGCGCTACACTTGGATCATTTTTTTGGCACGGGGTCTCAGGGGTGCGTGGCAAATGTTGAAATTGAGGAAAAGCCGTCGCGGTTTGCGGCCGCCAAAATTTGGAATGCCAATCGTAAGCTCGGCCAGGCGACGACTTACGCGGCGCTCGAAGCAGCAATTCGGTTGGCCGACGAATATGGCGTTGGCATGGTATCAGTAGACAATGCCTTTCACTACCTGTGGGGCGGTGGCTACGTGATGGAGGCGGCTCGTCGCGGCTACGTTGCCTACACCAATTGCACCGCGGCGTTGGCGGAAGTGGTGCCTTTTGGCGGTAAGTATCCGACTCTCGGCACCAATCCTCATTCCTGGGGATTTCCGACCACTGAGGCGTTGGGATATCCTCTGGTGATTGACTGGGCCACATCGGTCGTCGCCATGGGCCGGGTGCAACAGCTATTGCGCGAGGGCAAGCAACTCCTTCCCCATGCGGCGGTGGATGCCGACGGCAATCCAACGACCGACCCGGCGGCGGCGAAGGCCTTGATCCCCTTTGGTGCGCACAAAGGCTACGGTCTCTCGCTTATCAATGAATTGGTCGGCGCGTTTATCGGCGGTTCGCTGCCGACGATCCGCAATCGCGGGACCAATGTGAGTGAAGGCGAGAAGGGCACGTGCTGTTTCTTTTTCCAGGTTTGGCATCCTGATGCGATGGCGGGTGGCGACTTTGCCCAAGGGCGCAGCCAGTCCGAAAACGTCAAAGCGGTCCTGGGTGACGTGCTCGGACATGGTAACGAGAAGTGCATTCTCCCTGGCCAGTTCGAAGCCCAAGCCGCTGCGCGTTGTGCCGACCATGGCGGTCTGCTTTTCAGTGCCGCTGAAGTGGAAGCGTTTAATTAGCTCGCCGCTGAAGTGGGGGCTCCTGCCTGGTCGACCGACTTCCTCAAACGAGGCGAAGTTTAATTTTTCGCTCACGAAACACTCGAAATATACCCCAAGATTCCTTCCGACTCACGTGGCCTTTTCACGATAATCCTTGGGCTAGTTCTTAACTTTATTCTCTAACCGTTATGTCCCTCCAGATCCGTCCTTCCTCTGAATGTCAATTTGACCAAGTTTCACTAGGTGAAGTCATGCTCCGCCTTGATCAGGGGGAAGGCCGCATCCGCACCACCCGGTCTTTCAAGGCGTGGGAGGGGGGGCGGCGAATACAATACGTCCCGCGGACTGCGCAAGTGTTTCGGTTACAAAATGGCGGTCGTGACGGCGTTTGTGGATAATGAGGTCGGCCACTGGGTCGAAGACTTCATCATGCAAGGTGGCGTGGCGACGGACTTCATCCAGTGGCGCGAGGACGACGGCATCGGACGCACGGTGCGCAATGGTTTGAACTTCACCGAGCGGGGCTTCGGCATCCGTGGCGCGGTGGGGGTGCCGGATCGTGGCAACACGGCGGTATCTCAGCTCAAGCCTGGCGACGTGGATTGGGATCACATTTTCGGCGAGTTGGGAGCCCGTTGGTTTCATACCGGAGGCATTTATGCCGCCCTCGGCGAGACGACCCCCGACGTCGTGCGTGAAGCAGTGCAGTGTGCACAGAAGTATGGTACGATGGTGTCCTACGACCTGAACTACCGTCCATCCCTGTGGAAGGAAGAGCATCGGCGGCCACGCGCGTTGCCAGGAGGTCAACCGCGAGATCGCCAAATACGTCGATGTTATGATCGGCAATGAAGAGGACTTCACCGCTTCCCTCGGCTTCGAGGTCGAAGGGGTGGATGAAAACATCAGCGAGATCGAGACCGATGCCTTCAAGCGCATGATTGAGGCCGCGGTTAAAGCCTATCCGAATTTCAAGGCCGCCGCGACCACGTTACGGCGGGTGATCACCGCCACGAAGAACGATTGGAGCGCGATTCTTTGGCACGACGGTGAGTTCCACGAGAGTCGTAAATACCCTGAGCTCGAGATCCTCGATTGGGTGGGCGGAGGCGACAGCTTCGCTTCCGGTGTGCAGTTTGGATTCATGGAGTTCAACGACGCCAAGAAAGCGGTTGAATACGGTGCGGCCCACGGCGCGCTCGTTTCGACCACGCCGGGTGACTCCTCCATGGCGACCCGCAAGGAAGTCGAAAAGCAAATCTCCGGTGGGGGTGCACGGGTCGTGCGCTGAGCGCGGAGCGTGCCGAGAGTCCTTGGTGACTGGTCTTTCGTCATTTGTTATGGGGAACCGATCGGTAAAAGCTGGACGACCGGTTGACGTACGCCGCCCTATGACTCAGGATCTTTAACTAATAATCCATAACCATTTCCCCTCATGTTTGCTGAAGAAACTCGTTCCCGTTTGTCCGCCGCCGGTGTTGTGTCGGTGGTGGTGATCAATGATCCCGCCAAGGCTGTGCCATTGGCCAAAGCGCTGTTGGCGGGCGGAGTGGGCGTGATCGAGCTCACCTTGCGCACCGCGGCGGGTTTGGAAGCGATCAAATTGATCGCCGCAGAGGTGCCGGAAATGATGGTGGGAGCGGGTACTGTGCTTTCGACGGATCAGGTGCGCGAAGTCAAAGCGGCCGGGGCAGCGTTTGCGGTAGCGCCTGGCACCTCGCGCACGACTCTGGCGGCGGCGATGGAAGTGCAGTTGCCCTTTGCTCCTGGCGTGATGTCTCCGAGTGATATTGAAACGGCCCTTTCGATGGGATGCCGGATGTTGAAGTTCTTCCCGGCAGAAAGTGCGGGCGGGGTGACGCATCTCAAAGCGATGTCCGCCCCTTATGCTCACCTCGGTGTGAAGTTCATGCCGACGGGCGGAATCAAGGAAGGTCAGTTAGCCGATTACCTCGCAGTCAAAACGGTCGCCGCGGTTGGGGGCTCCTGGCTTGCCACCACCGCGCAGATCGACGCAGGTGATTGGGATGCCATTACGGCGCAGTCCGCTGCGGCGATGGCGATCGTCAAGCAGGCCCGCGGCTGAGCCACTGAGCCCACTTTGTTTAAGGTGTTAGGTAAAGGGCCGGTGAATGGGTTCATCGGTCTTTTTTGCGGGCTGGATACAAGTTCCCGCTGCGATGGGGGGGGGCGAGGGCGGCGGAGCGTTCTCGAAGGAAGCCCTGCACCTGCGGGACGCTCAGCGATCGGTGCGGAACGGAGAGGCGGGCAGGCCGTCTGCGTTGCCCAGGTTGGCGAAATCCGGATTATCGGCCCACGCGTACCGCACGTGCACCGGGAGAGGGACGTCCTCATGCCTGACGACCACGGTGTCGCCTTCGATTTTGGAGTGGGCCCAGATGAATTTCTTATCGGCGCCGGCGATGGCACAGTGGGCGAGATCCTCGCCGTTGTTGGTTACGAGTCCGCCGCCCACGTGATCAAAGTGCAGGATGATTTTGCCGTCTTCAATTTCGTGGGAGTGATAGATGGGACCGGAAGCGACCAATGTGTCGTAGCCGTAGGACAGTTTAAGCGCCTGCAGAGCGAGGCGTTCACCGACGGGCTTTTTGTTGCCGGGGTGGATGTCGTTCCATTCGCCGAGGTCGATGTTGATGCCGATGTTCGGAGTCGTGAGGGCAGTTTGGAGCTGAGCCTCCTGCAGCAGGGACCAGTTACTCTCCGCGGGCAGGTAGTCGACCTCCTGGAAGTTGGGTAATTGGGCGATGAGGAAAGGGATGTTGCCCTGACCCCAATGGGTGTGCCAATCGGCGATAAGGTTGGGCAACAGACGACGGTAGGAGGCCGGGTCGCTGGTGTTGCTTTCGCCCTGATACCAGAGGAAACCGCGGATACCGAAGGAGGTGAACGGGGCGATCATGCCGTTGTAGAGTGCGGCGGGTTGATTTTGGGCGTTGATGCCAGATTTGTAGGCACGCTTGGGAGCGTAGGCCTCTCCAACTTTGTAGTCCCAGTCGCCCTTCAAGTCAATGGTCTGGCCGGCGGCTCTGAGCAAGTAGGGTTTGTCGGGGATGAACCCGCCTTTGCAGTTGTCGTTGGTGACTCGGACGACGAACAAGTTTTGGCCCGGTTGCAGAATGCCAGCGGGAATGGTGTAGTTTAGCTGAGGATACTCGTAGGTGGTTTTGCCGACACTTTGACCGTTCACGAACAACTCATCGGCGTTGCGGATTCGGCCGAGTTTCACGACGGTGTCCGTGCCGGTCATGCTCGCGGGCACGTCGATTACGCGTCGATACCAAACCACGCCATCGAGGTCCCGCACGCCTTGATCCTCCCAATAGCCGGGGATGGTGATGCGTTTCCAGTTAAGTGGCTCGTAAGCGACCTCGAACCACTTCACTGCGCCAGTGAGTCCCCGGTCAGCCTCGACCTTGGGACCGTCAGATTCGCGATCGGCCTTGGCTTCGGCATTGATTACGGTCGACGTAAGCCGTGTCTTTGTTGCGCTCTACGATGGCCAATTCATCGGGGAAGGTACGGAAGCCCGCTTCGCTGGTCCAAGCCTCGATGGGGGTGCCGCCCACACAGCTCATAATGATTCCTTGAGGAACATGAGTCTCATCGTAGATCTTCTTGGCGAAAAAGTAGCCGATCACCGTGAACTTGAGCAGGTTTTCAGGGTTGGAAGGTTTCCATGAGAGCCCGGGTAGATCGTCGCGGGGTCCAGTGAGAACGGGCGTTCCTGGCACGTAAAATTGACGAATCTGTGGATTTTCAGAAGCAGCGATCTCGGCGGCGTAGCGCTCCTGCCAACGGGCAAAGTCGTGGGTCATGTTGGATTGCCCCGAGCAGACCCAGACGTCGCCGACGAACACGTCGCGCACGGTGATGTGATTGCCCCCATTGATATACATGCTATGCGGACCTCCCACGGCCAGAGGAGCTACTTTGAGCTGCCACCGGCCGTCGTGTGCAGTGGTGGTTTGAAGGCGTTGGTCGCGGAAACTGACGGTGACTTCCTCGCCGGGATCCGCCCAGCCCCAGATATTGATTTCAGGGTCGCGTTGGAGAACCATGCCATCGCTCACGATGCTGGGGAGTTTTACCTTTCCGCTGAGGGATGACGAAAGCAGCAGGCTGAAGAGCAGAGATAGAAAGAAGGCGGGTTTGGGGCTCATGTAGGATCAGGGAAGAAGTCTCACCGTTGGGAGGTCGAACAATCTGTTGGAGCAACGTTAGGACAGGTTGGTTGAGAAGGGGGCGGTTGCTCGTTCAGCGGAAGGTCGGAGCGAGGTGCAGCTGTCGGAATCGAACGGATTAAATACCCAGCGGTCGTGCACTAGAAGGTAGAGGGGCGTTGCCGGGGAAATTATTGCAACCGCGAGCCTCCCGGCAGGGTATAGACTTAATCCCAGTATGACCAATCTCTTGTCCGATCTCCGTTTTGCCGGCCGTCTGCTGGCTAAGTCGCCCGGTTTCACTGCAACCGCTTTACTCAGTCTCGCGCTCGCCTTGGGCGCCAATTCAGCCGTTTTCTCGTTGGTGAGCGCGGTCTTCCTGCAGCCGGTGGTGCCCCAGCAGTCGGGGGAAGTGGTGAATGTCTTTTCCATGCGTCAGGATGCGTAAAGGGAGTTCCGACGATTTTCTTATGTGGAATACGAGCTCATGCAGGCCACGGATACCGTGTTCGCTTCGGTCGCAGGGGTCGCGAAGGCGCAGGCGGGGATTAGTTTGGTCCGGGATGCAGGGTTGAGTCGGAGTCTGGTCAATCTGATGACAGGTAACTACTTTTCCGTCCTCGGCACGACTCCCGCGCAAGGGCGGTTTTTCACGACCGAGGAGGCCCGGCCCAACGCCAATGTGCCCGTGGCGGTGATCAGTCATGCGGCTTGGCAACGCTTGGGTGGGAATGACGACATTGTCGGAAGCACCCTTTGCATGAACGGTATGTCCTGCACGGTGATCGGCGTCACGCGGCAGGAGTTTAATGGCGGTAGCATGCTGGTCTCGCCGGAAGTCTGGCTTCCGTTGGGCCTGTTTTCCCAAATGGGGTCGGCCTATGGTCGCACCGGAGGGGAACGCGACCTGTTTGAACCCGGCAATCACGCGCTCATGTTGGTCGCGCAACTCGTTCCCGGACTCTCGGTCGCGGCGGCCGAACCCCGCCTTACCGCGATTTCCCAGCAACTCACCGAACTTGAGTCGTCGCCGGATCTTGCCCCGCGGGAAGTTCAGATCACACCGCTCTCGCGTTTGGGCGTCACGGGGGAGCCGGTTGATTCTCAGCAGTTGGCGTTCTTGTTCGTGCCGGTGGTTTTCATGGCAGGTTGTGTGTTGCTGATCGCGAGTCTGAACCTGGCTAACATGTTGTTTGCGCGCGGCACCCAGCGAATCAAAGAAATCGCGCTGCGCATCGCGCTCGGGGCAAGTCGCTGGCGGATCGTGCAACAACTCCTCGTCGAGGGCCTACTGCTTTAAATCCTGGGGCGCGCGTTGGGTTTGATGATCAGTTTTTGGACGAACGAGGCGATGATCTCGGCCTTGGCCGATGCGCTGGAGGGCATCACACACGCCTCGCTCACTTTTCAGCCAGCGCTGGCTATGACGGTGGTGGGATTGACCTTCGCCGCCTGCGTGGTGGCGACGCTCTGGTTTGGTCTGGCGCCGGCGTTGCGCGCGTCGCGTCGAGATGTCGTGACAGATATTAAAGCCAACGGCGCCAGCGCGACGGGAACCGGCAAGTGGAACCGATTCTTTGCCGTGCGTAATGTGCTGGTGATGGCTCAAATCGCGCTTTCGCTGGGGTTGTTGTTCAGCGCCAGTCTTTTCCTGCGGGGGGCCTTGGCGGCGAGTGATATTCCGCTCGGGTTTGAGGAGAGTGATGGCGTGGTGACCGAAATGGATTTTTCGCTGCGTAACGTGACTCCGGCAGAAGCGCAGAGCAGTGTGGCGTCATTGGTGGGGCAGATAAATGCTCTGCCCGCGGTGCAACGGGCGGCGGTCTCGACGCAGACCCCGATGTCCAATTCGGAAATTGATCGCCGGGTCATGCGAGCGGATGCGCCGCTCGAGCAATCTGGTGGGGACGCTGACGTGCCGGAAGGGGCGGTGGCGCTCTATGCCGGCATCTCGCCGGGTTACTTTGAAACCTTGAGTGTGCGAATTCTGCGCGGACGCGATTTCACCGAAAGCGAGAGCCGTGATGCGCTGGCCCCGAGGGTCGCGATTATTGATACCAGTCTGGCTCAAAAACTCTTCCCGGCAGGCGACGCGCTCGGCCAATTTGTCCGCAGCGCTGGTGCAGATGGCGCCGAAATGGAGATCGTCGGAATCGTCGGTGAGCACCGTTATGAGTTTCTGCAAGTCGAGCCGACCTACCGTCTTTTTGTGCCGCTGGTCCATGGTTATTCCGGCCGGTTGTTCATGCAGACGCGCCTGCGTGATTCGAGCTCAGCGAGCGTCAGCGCGGGGGTGGCGTCATTGAGGCGGGAAATGCAGCGGGTGAATCCTGATCTGCCGGTGCTCAAGCACGAACCCTTAAACGTTTTCATCAACCGTGATGCCTCACTGTGGAGCGCTCGACTGGGAGCGATGGTCTTCGGCCTGTTCGGGACGGTGGCGCTGCTGCTTTCGGTGTTGGGGGTTTACTGCGTCAAAGCATATGCGGTGGCGGGACGCACCCGGGAGATTGGTATCCGTTGTGCCTTGGGGGCGAAACCTTCGGACATAATCGGATTGGTGATGGTTCAGGGCGCTCGTTAGATCGCGGTCGCGTGTGGGGTTGGGCTGCTGCTGGCGCTGCTGGTCGGCCAAGCGCTGACGTCGCTGCTGTTCCAACATCAGCCCGGTCGATCTCGTCTCGTTGCTCGCGGCGATGATTGTCCTCGTGGTCCCGGCGTTGGTCGCGAGTTACATCCCGGCTCGCCGCGCCCTGGGTATCAACCCGAACGAAGCCCTGCGGTCGGAGTAGAGACGGCCAAAAGCTCAAGGTTGCCCTCAAATCGAGGGGGATTTTTATGCAGGGTGGTTTCCTCTTACTCGAATGGGACACTGGCTGAACCTGCACCGACTGATCGCAACCGTGACAACAGGGATGGTGCTGTCTCTGGTTTCGTCCGTTTCGGTCGTTGCACCCGAGGTGACGGATGGAGTGGAAGCAGCGACTTCGGAGCCAGCCACTTCTCGACTCGCGCACTATTTCGTCGCCGCGATGGGCGGGAACCCAAACTTCCCCGCGCGGCAGGCGATCGAGGTCATTGATCGCAATTGGAATCCCCTCTATCTGCCGTTCTTTATCGAGGACTATCAGTTCAGTGCAGATGCGAAGAGCCGGCGCGAACTCAAGCGACTTTTGACCAAGCACACCTCCCGGGCCGTCGCCAAGGACATCGCTAGGGTGAAATCCTACGTTTGGGAGCAGGATCTGCCGAACACCACGGATAACACCTTCTTCAATAGGCTGCTCTACCGACAAATCGATCCCTCTTTTAACCACTACTTTGCCCCCGAGCAGCGTCTTGATATCCCACTGGACGAAGTGATCTGGGGAGGCGTGGGCCAAGACGGCATTCCTCCGCTGCGCGATCCTGCGATGATCCCGGCGGGAGAAGCCGGCTACCTCATGGATGCGCATGTGGTCTTTGGCATTGAGATCGAGGGCGAGTTTCGAGCATATCCGAAACGCGTCCTGGCATGGCACGAGATGTTCACGGAGAAGATGGCCGGAATTCCTCTCGCGGGGGGTCTATTGCACCCTCTGCGGCACCGTAATTATCTACGAAACCGAGTTGGACGGCGTTGCGCATCAGCTGGGCACCAGCGGCTTTTGGTTCCGGTCCAACAAATTGATGTACGATCGCGCCACTCAGTCCCTCTGGAGCACGTTGGAAGGTCGCCCCGTCATTGGTCCGCTTGCCGGCAAGGAGATTCAGCTGAATCAACGAAGTGTCGTCCCCACGAGGTGGGGCGAGTGGAAATCTCGTCCCCCCACGACGCGCGTGCTCTCAGTGGAGACGGGGCATAATCGTGACTATCGCGAAGGCGCCGCATATCGGGATTATTTTCAACGGACACCTTGATGTTCGAAACTCCATTTCAAGATAAGCGCCTGAAGAACAAGGCCGAGGTGCTGGCATTGAGATTTATCCCTCGCCACGAACAGCCGGTGGCGATTGCGGTGAAGTTTCTCGACGATCATCCCATTTAGGAGGGTGAGTTTGGCGGGCAATCCATCGTCATTTTTACCGATCGAAGTGGGGCGAATCGCGTTTACAAACGTCCGCCGGCCTGGAGTTTCTAAAAATGGGTTCGGCAGCACACTGTGGTCGACGCGCAGGGGTGGCTCGTGGGTTCTTAGTGAATCCGCATTGAACAATGGCCAAGGGGAGCAACTCCGCCGCCTTCCGACCCACCGCGCGTTCTGGTTCGGGTGGCAGGCTGCGTTTCCCGAGACCCGACTTATCCAATAATGTGGAGTGGATTGTTGCGGTATGGGGCGAAGTTTGAGTGAAAAATGGCACGTACACTGATTCACTCTGGGGGGACCTCGAAGGTGACACAATCATGGTGCGGGTGGGGTTCTGGGGCTGCGGTGATGAGAAGGGGCGTGCAGCGCACTGCCGAGTATGCCGGAATCGATGGAATTCTTATGGGTGTAAAAATCAAATCGACCGACGACCGGATCCCCGCGGCAGCGATAGCTGTGCTCTTGATCACGCGCGACCGAATGGCGCAGGCGCAGGCGGGTGGGTTAATTGCGGATGCGCTGAACGACTTCCGCAGCGATTACGCCGGTTACTGAGGTGGACCCATGAAGTTGGACAGGAGGGATGATTAAATCCCAAAGGAGGCCAATATGTCGAAGAAACGACGTGCCTTCAGTGCCGAGTTCAAAGCGAAAGTAGGGCTCGAAGCCCTCAAGGGAATCGAGCCGATCTACGTAATCGCGCAGCGTCACGAGGTGCATCCGGTGCAAGTGAGTCAGTGGAAGAAGGAGGTGTCCGAGCGGTTGCCGGAGGTCTTCGCGAAGCCCTCGGCGCAGGTGCGCGACGAGATCGAGCGGAATCGCAAAGAGAAGGAACTGTATGCGCGGATCGGGCAGCTGCAGATGGAGCTCGAGGGGCTCAAAAAAAGTTGGCGCATTTGGAGAGTAAGGAGCGCCGCAGCATGATCGAAACCGAGCATCCGAAGCTGAGTGTGGCCCGGCCGTGCGAACTGTTGAAGCTGCCACGCTCAACCTACTACCACCACCCGAAGCCATCGAAGGAAGCGGACCTGGCGTTGATGAAACAGATCGACGAGATCTACCTCGAGTCACCGTTCTTTGGTAGCCGCCAAATGACCCGTTGGTTGCAACGCGAAGGACACGTGGTGAACCGTAAACGGGTGCGACGATTGATGCGATTAATGGGACTCACGGCGATCAATCAAAAACCGAGTCTGTCGAAGAAAGCGGCCTCTCATCAGATCTACCCGTATCTGCTGCGAACGCTGAAGGTTGAAAGGTCGAATCAAGTGTGGGCAACAGATATCACCTACATCCCGGTGTGCGGTGGCTTCGTTTACCTGTGTGCGGTGATCGACTGGCACTCGCGGATGGTGCTCGCATGGGAACTGTCCAACACGCTCGATGCGTCGTTTTGCGTGCGAGCGGTGCAGTGCGCGATGGCGATTTACGGCAAGCCGGAGATCTTCAACCCTGACCAAGGCGGCCAGTTTACCAGCGCCGAGTTCACCCAGCCATTGTTGGCCGCCGGCGTGCGACTGTCGATGGCCGGCAAGGACGGTGCTTGGACAATGTCTTGGTCGAACGCCTGTGGCGCAGCGTCAAATACGAGGAAGTCTATCTGAAACGCTATGAGACGATGGTCGAGGCCCATGCCAACTTGGAGACCTACTTGCTGTTCTACAACGACCGACGACCGCACTCCGCCCACGGCCGCCAAACACCATCCGAGGTCTACCACGCACAACTCGACCAAGCCGCCGCCTAACGGCGGCTATCCGAGCGGGGAGGAAGCCGCGCTTCCTCCCCTGCTCCCCTCCATTATCTTTTATTCTTGGTCAGAAAAACCAGAAACCATAACTATAAATCCGCCCGACCTGTCCAACCGACGGGGTCCACCTCACTTTACGGAGAATCCCGGCACGACCCGACCCACGCAGGAGCTGATTGACGATGGAATCTACATCACCGGTTCGTCGGGGCAAAATGGCGGCACGGGCAACTATTACGGCAATACCTTCACGCCGACCGGGACGGTGAAGATTGACGGCTCGCAGATCCTATTGGCGCCGGATGATGCGGCCGACGCAACCGTCTGGAATGTACAGTCGAGTGTGACGTTGGAACTCGAGGGAGATCGCCGACTCGTGAACCGCTCTTATCTGGAGAGTGTTGAAGCCGAGAAGCACTCCTCCTATTATTTCTACAGTTGGTTGCCTACGAGCTATACGGCGGAGAATCGCACGGGGTTCGTGGCCGACTTTGAAACCGGAAAATCCGGCGGCTGGAAGCATGAAACGATCAGCGGTTTATCGCTGCGCTACGAGCATCGGGTATCCTACGTCGATATCTTCAATGCGGTCTTTAATGCCTTCGATGTGACGATGGATCCGTCAACCTTGGTGTTGCCGGCGAACCAACTCTATTTCGTGCAACCGGTGCCTGGTAGTGATTATTTGGCTACATCAGGCGGACGTTATCCTCGTCCCGGTCGGTCGGACTCGACCAGTCTTTCCGCGACGTTGGACTCCGAATTAATGGGCGTGGGACTGTTTGCCCAGGATCAGATTCACTTTGACGAAAAGTGGAGTCTGTTGCTCGCCGGCCGACTCGATGGAGTCTGGGTTGATACGGTGGATCCCTTGCCGCGGGCCGGCTTCGATCCCGTGGGAGACCGCATTGATGCGGTGTTGTCCTCTGGCACGGTGAGTCTGATCTACAAACCGATCCCGAAGGCGACGCTCTATGCGACCTGGAATCAGGCGGCAGCGGTGGAGGGATCCTCTTCCAGCGGTGGCTTCAGTCTGACCAATAATCAACTGCGTGACGAAACCTTTGAAAACTCGAGTCAGCTCTTCGAAATCGGCGGCACGATGACGTGGTGGGACGACCGCCTCTTTGTGGGGCGGCGCTGTATCACCAAACTCGCAACCGGCAAAACGTGCGGTTTGATCTGCCGGACGAAATTGAAGTACAAGGCATCGAAATTGAGGCGGTTTACCAGCCCAACCGCCACTTCAACGCCGGGGCCAACTTCTCGTATAGCGATGCTCATTACATCGATGGACCGCTGCCGGGGGGTATTCAGACGGTGCCGTATTTTGCTCCGGATCTCCCCAGTGCAAACTTTGGGTCGTATCCATCAGGCGATTACCGAGTGCCCGGTTTGCCCCGTTGGTTGTTCAACACGTACATGAGTTGGAGTATGGCCAATGGCCTCGGCGCAAGTGTGTCGGTTAACGCGCAAGGCGAACAGAATCTGGATCTTTTCGGAGAGGTGAAGATCCGTGACAGCAAACTTGGAATGCGGCGATCTTTTACAAGCAGCCTAAATTCGAGGCCCGCTTGGACTTTCTGAATCTCCCCGACGAGTTCAATTGGCGCACGAGTAGCACGCTGTTCGCGGGAGCAGACTTGGTGTCGCGGGAGCTGCCGTTTCGGATGTAAGGTTCACTCAAGTTCACGTTCTAAGTTGCGCGTCTGTTCCTTAATCCAAAGTTCATCTTCATGAAATTACGCGTCTTTGGTTGGGCCGTGCTGGTCGTTTTGTCTTTAGTTCGGCCGGTGGAGGCCGCCGAGCCGACACGGGACGAGGTGGCGAGTTTGATTGCCCGACAGGCTCGCTCTTGGGAAACCGGAGACGAGGCCGAATTCTTGGATACACTGCGTTCGGATGTAGTCTTTGCTTATCCTGGAAAACGTTTGGATCTGGCGTGCGTGCTGCAGATATTCCGCGATTGGAAGCGTGATTTCAAAGACACGCGCATGACTATGTTTCGCACCGTGATTGATGGCCGGCATTTCGAGATCGAATACGTTTTTGCGTCTACACGGATTGCATCCGATGGCCGCACGGCCACGGGCACGGTGGCGATTGGCGAATTTAAGGATGGCAAATTATTCGTCTGGAAAGAGTATCTCGACGGCCGAGTTTCGCGAATGCAGGCCAAGGGAGAACTGCCGGTGGACGAGCAGGCAGAGCCTTACCCCTGGCCGGATACCCAGGAAAGCCGCTGGCCCGAGTGTGGTGGGAGTTAATTAGCTATACGAAACAAAAATAGTAGTGCAGGATGGGTGCATGGCCCGCCCTGTTAATCCGCTAATCATTGATGCCGCGCAGCATCAAGAACTTGAACAGATGATCAAACGCCCGACCACGCCGCAACGGGAGGTCAGGCGGGCGCGCATCGTGTTGTTGCGGGCCGAAGGGGAAAGCCAGGAGCCGGTGGCTGCTCAGATCGGAGTGAATCGTCCGGTGGTGGCGAAGTGGGAAAAGCGATTTCGTGAGGTAGGGTTGGCTGGATGGGCCGAAGCGAGACGTTCGGGCCGGAAGCCGAGTGTGGATGTGGCGATTCGCGCTCAGATCGTCACTGAGGTCACGCAACCCCCGGCCGGGCGCACCCGCTGGTCCTCCGGCCTGCGACGAGAAAAGCCAGTGCCAGGCGCTTGAGCGCACCCAGCCGAGCCTGCCATTGGGTATCGGGCACATCAAAACCGCCACCCACGATTACACCCGCCACGGCACGGTCACGCTATTCGCCGCCCTCGGCTATCTGGCCGGCAAAATCATGCGACGCACCGCCTCTCGGCATACCCACCGCGAATGGCTCGGTTTCCTCAAGCACATCGATGCGCAGGCACCCGACGGCTTGGTCCTGCATCTGATCATCGACAACTACGCCACCCACAAGCACGCCACAGTGAAGAGCTGGATAAAGTGGCGCAATCAGCGCCATGCCAAAGCCCATGGCGTCGAGCGCATCGCACTGCACTGCACCACTGCACTGCACTCCAACATCCTCTTCCTGGTTGAATCTAGTGGAGCGCTTCTTCCGCGACCTCACCGTCGATTGTATCCGCGATGGCAGCTTCACCAGAGTTCGAGACCTCACCAACGCCATCGAAACCTACATGGTCGCACGCGACCTCGAACCCACCCGCTACATTTGGAAGGCCGAAGGCTCCGCCATCCTGGAGAAAATCCAACGCGCCCGCACCGCCGCATCCTTTCATTCAGTATAGTTCATTAACTCTCAGTACACTAGTTAGGTGATTTTAAAATCGGCCCCCACCTCGGGTGGGTGCTGTTTTTTCGTTTGATCCAACGTTTGTTGTGGTTCTCGGCGGTGTCGGCAAAGACCCCACCATCTGATGGAGACATAAAAAAACCGACTCACCACGGTGAATCGGTTCAAATTGGACTCGTTTAGATTGGCCAAACTTTGGATCTGAAGAACTCAGCCGCCTTCCAAGCCTGCGACGGATTGGGGAACTTCAAAGGCGTCGTGCACGTCGGTTTGATCCATGGTGCCGATCGGAGCCGACGTATTGGGGTCTGGGCGTTGCCCTTTTTTAACTTTCACGCGCAAATTTGAACCGGTCACATAAACGTATTTGTCATTTCCACTGTTCTTATTCTTAGCGGCGGAAGTGGCACACCCTCCAAGCAGCAGGGATGCAATCGAAAGGGCGGCGTCAAGCAGCTAGTGCACAGGGTTTTTGTATAATAGCATGAAAGACTTCAGCGGGAGACTGTCCGTCGAGCCCGATGCGAGGGAGATTATTGAGTAGCCACTCCGCTTTGGCGATTTGGCCTTTGGTGACGGTGTTAAAGTCGATGACTTTAGGGAAGTATTCCCGGATCAGACCGTTGATATTCGCGACCGCACCGCGCTGCCAAGGGCTGTGTGGATTGCAGAAGTAGACCGCCACTTTTGTGGCAAGGGAGAAGGCGGCATGTTGGGCCATTTCGCGGCCGTTGTCGTAGGTGAGGGTCTTGCGCAGGTGGGCGGGCAGGCGTTTGAAGGCCCGGATGAGAGCGCGGGCGACGCTGATCGCGTCTTTGGCGCCGCTCAACGGGACGATCATCACGTAGCGGGAGACCCGTTCGGTGATGACCAAAATGGCGGTACGATTGCCCGCACCCATGACCAAGTCGGCCTCCCAGTGTCCGGGCACCTCCCGGCGCTCCACCTCAGCGGGTCGCTCGCCGATATTGATCGCGCCCGGCAACTGGCCCGAGAGCTTGCCCTTGGCGCGGGGGGCCGGACTGCGCCGGGGCTTCTTGCGCCGCAAATAAGCGATCAACTCCTTCTTAACCGAGCCTTTGGAGTGGACGTAGATGAAGTCGTAGATGGTTTCGTGGCTCACGCGTCGGGTCGGAGCAAGGCCCGTCGTTTCAAGGCGACTTCGATTTGCTTGGGCTTAGCGCTGATGGCAAACAGGACCAGCACCTCGTCGCGCAAGGCGGGCGTGTCGGCGACTTTGTTGCGCGCGGCGCACTTGGGCCGACGGCAAGCTGAGCGCCGCTTTTGCCCTGGGCCAAACCGGCATGAATCGCTTCGCGTTCCTTGGCGGTGATGCGCCGTTGTATTTTTGCCACCACGCCAAATCCTCTCTCTGGCTTGTGTATAGCTGCTCACCGCTCCCTTCCTGCGGCCTGCCGCAACCTCAATCCCGCCAATCATCAATCCCAATATCAAACGTATAGTATTCATTATAGTGCATTAGGAGAAAGGGAACCACTCCCTCTCAGCCTGTGCACTCAGGGTTGGACTACGGCAAGTTTGGTTGAACGGAAAATCGTTGGGCATTGCTTGGGCTCAGCCTTATCGGTTCGATGTCACGGCGGTTTTGTTGCCGGGTTTCAATGAATTGAAAATTGAGGTGGCGAACGTTGGGTCGAACCGCCTCAAGGGTGATCAACTCATGGACGGTCGGGACTACACGGCGACCAACATTCCTGTGACCTGTGACAGTGGTAGCTGGCTTGAATCGGACTCGGGTTCCTTGGCGGGATGTGCCGTTGATCAAATCTGGTCTATTTGGCCCAGTTCGCTTGGTCACCGTGGCACCGTTGATCGCGGCGCCGTGAAGCGGATGCGACAGGCGACGCGATCGCCTCGCATCCGCCTCGACGGTTCCGTCTTGATACCGGAGCACTCAGGGCGTGCAGGTGGTTGTTCCTTTGGCGGTCCTGTCCGATTTGATCATTCTTTGATGCACCGAATTGAGAGCCCGAAATTGGGCGCGATCTTGCGACCGTGGATGATATACAATCTGCTCTCGGCCCGCTCCAAGACGATCCGCCGATCGGGGCCGGAGGCTGTCCACCAGTAGCCCGATTCGTTTACACCGGCATAGGCCGCACCGAGGTTGAATTTGTATCCTGTGGCGACGGGATTGAGGCCGCGGCCTACGTCATCGGGGTGTTCGTTCAAGTAGGCTAATGAGAACTTCCCAATCCTCGGCGCTCGGGAGGCGCCAGTCCTTTGTGCAAAGTTTGTCCGAAGTAGCGGCTTTCCAGTTGTAATACAGACCGCGAGAGCGGACCTCTGCGGTGGAGGCATGTGCCGGACGGGTAAACGCGGGAGCGGAGGCAGAGGAGAACCAGTGATCGTTGTTACCGTCGTGAAATGTTATGGCCTGCCCGTCGTTCAACTTCGTGGTGCGAAGGTTATCGATCATCCAGGTTTGGACGCCGATGGTGACGGTCCGGTAACCGTTACCCTCGATGTCGAACACCTGTCCGATGTGCGCTGCCGTGTCCTGCCCTACGGAAGCCTGCGGGTAGGTGTCCACTGGCGGATTGGGGTAAGGTGCCGGCAATTCGATCCGAGTCCAGTCCGAGGTGAACCGCAACAACGGCGCGGGAATTTCATCTTCCCATCCCTGCAGCCCGCCTTTCCACGTTCCGTTCGCATTTCGCCACAGGGCGAGATCGATTCGCGTCGGCAGTTCTATGGCGAGGGCCGCGCATTGGAATTTTTCAATCCGCCCGCAGCAAGTGCTTCGAGGTGGCCGGCGCCGTCCAATAGCACCCCAATTACGCCTACGGCGTCGTAGGAGACTTCGTGTCCGTTGATATTTAGGGTCGAAGCCATGACGTCCCCGGCGCCATCGTTTTGGGCAGACACCTCGATGCGGGTCCCGTCCAGTAGGCGGGCATGACCCTTCGCCGGCGGGAAACGAGAAACATGACCAAATCCCTCCATCGTTTCGGTGGCGGGGATTTGCGGTTCGATGCTCTGGGCGGCCAGCAATGCAGGGATATCCTTCAGCACCCGACTCACGTTGCTGATGATGTGCATTGACTCAGGTAGAGCTCGATTACCCGCAAAATCACGGCCGTCAAAATCTTTGGTCCAGGAGCCGACCCGCTACAGCTGAGTACGCTATGGGTCGACGCGATTGAAAAATTCGGCGGTGGTCGGCTTTTCGTATTCGGGGTGGTAAAGCACCACTGCGGCGCGGCGTAGTGTTGCTCTCCGTACGTGACCGCTCCGTTGGCGTCGACGCGTAGTGAGCCGTTGTCGATTTCGCTGGTAGGGATCAGATCCGTGGGGATTCCCCGGAACCAGAGCTCATCCGCGAGTTTCATCCCTACGTCGTTAAAATACGGACCGGCCTGGTTCATGGCCGCGGCATGCCCGAATACGACCGCGACAGGACTGTCGACTGGTTGGGGGGCGATGTAGTTCAGCATCCGAATACGGGTCTCTGCCCGGAGGAAGTCTCCGGCGAACATAATGTCGGCCGATTGCCCGTAGCCGAGGTGGTTTACTCGCCCGCCGGTGAGCGCGCCGCTCCAAGCCGCCACCTCGTAGTTGTCAGTGTTGAAATTCCCCGGAGGGATGTCCGGCATGTAGTGCATGCTGACCCAGACCGGACTATTCCATTTTTTGGCCAGGGCCGTTCGCACGGCGAGGGGCACGACTTCGTCAACCTGGGCCCAGTCGCGTGGAGCGATCCACCAATCCAAGCCGTTCTTTTTGAATTCGCGTTATTCCGGAAATAGGGGAACCTGGTCGGGTGAGGCCCCACGATGGCTTGCGGACCGAAGGCCGCCTTCACCGTGTGGTAGAAATTGGCTTCGATGGCCCCGTTGCGTTCGCGGACCATTTCGCCTCGGTAGTTGTAGGCCAGCAACCGTTCTGATTCCTGTCCTTTGATCCTTTTGTGCATGAGCAGGAGGTCGTCGATGAGGACACGCCCGCTGGTTTTCTCGGCATAGGCTCGAACCTGATGCGGGGAATACCAAAACTCGTTCCGTAGTGCGGAGGGACTGTAGGCATTCGGGAACCCACATTCGTTTTTGTTGGCTCCGCCGAACGGGCTGTCCGCGTATTTCATGATGATTTCACTTTCAAAATCCAACAGATGCTGTCCAAATACGTCGGGCTAATCGTAGGGGAATGCGACCATGCAAATGGGGTTCGAAAACGGAGGGGCATTATCCAGATTAACCCCAATAGCCACGCGTTGGTTTTCGTCGATGGTGGTTTGGCACCGCGCCGTTATGTTGGTCAACGAGGTGGGATCTATCAAGCCCTTGGTCAGGTTGAACGCCACCGCCTTTTCGAGCGACGCAGCGAGCAACGGATAGGGACGCATGTAGTGGTCCTCCAGGTTACGGGTAGTGACCGTTGTATGGGCGATGCTGGCCCCATTCAGGTCGAGTTCCCGCAATACGAGCATCTGCTGCATTTCGTCTGGATAGCGCGCCATGTAGGTCCGGGCGGCGAGGCGGGCATCGAGATCCGGCAGTGTCATGATGCCTCATTCGAGGGCATACGCATTGACTGCCTGCATTCCGTCATGCGCCGCGTCGTTCATGATATCCTTGTCGACGCGAACAGATCTGAACGCGGCATGGATGAAGGTGTAGGGAGTGTAGCGCTGGAGAGTGTCGAGGGACTGCTTCCAGTTTCTTCCACTGCGGATGGCCCGTGTCATTATGGTCGGCACAACTTCCTTGGCGGTCGTCGAAAAGGGAGAGATATTTCCGCACCGGTGGGCGGGATATCCGCCACCGTGGTGAGCGCCGGACCGCCGACCGCGAGGAGCGCCATCACCAAGAGGTGACGACGGGTCGTGAGATTGATCATGGATCGTTAAGATAAGGAGTGGGGGGGGAGGGACTTTGCATCGGCGCAAACATCGACGTTGTCCGTGTGGCTACGTTTTCTCAGGAGCTGAACAAAATGTACGACGTGCGGACCTGAGCGACTAACCAAGGGGAAATGGGAATGTTGTGCCGCTCACACCGGATAGTCAGAGGGATCGGTTGGGGGCGCCTCGCGGATATTCCTTGGAGGGGATTTGCGGCGTGGTGGTCGAGGCGGTCATCTTCTGCGAAGACGCAAAGAAATATCAGACCTTGTTGAATGCCTTCCTCAATTGGTCGGTTCGTTCGCTTCGATTTTGGCGCGAATCCCCGGTCGAAGCTCGCAACGGTTAAAGCACTGGGAAAACAAGTCCGCCAGTTTTGTGCTTTCAAAACCGATGAGCTGAGGCGTCTGTTTGTAGTGACGGTAAAACGAGTAGTGCCGCTTCATTCTGGAGCTTTCGGTTACTCAAGGCGGTCATACCGGACAGAGTGGCACAAACGTAAGTTTCTTGGTTCTGCTGGCCGTTTACGACTTGTTGCGCACGGATCTCAAACGGGCAGGGCCTGTACGAATTGATGCACTGGGTCGTCGGGTTCATTTTCATGCGTTTCGCAAAACGGGGCAGATTCTCGGGGTGCATCGCGGCGTGAATCGAAGATGCGCCCAGGAAGTGCTGGGGCAGTCAGGCGCGAACCTCACCGCGAGGGGCTATACGGACGTTCCGGCGCTTGAACGGCATCGTGAGATACAAAAGCTGCTGTGGACTGATTTGTTAGCGTCGGACGAGACTTCGTTTGGGCAACGGCCAAACCTAGGTGCACCCGTAGACGCACTCGAATATGGGTCAGGGCGTTCGGCCGTATGGTTTGGAGGCTTTGTCTCGCAATTGGACGAGTTATTCCAAATCCTTGATGCGGAGCGGGTAGGACACGAACTGTCCTCCTGTGTCACTCCATATAATTCAGCCAAAATGGCTGCTCGGGCTGGGGTCGAACCAGCGACCAAGTGATTAACAGTCACCTGCTCTGCCACTGAGCTACCGAGCAATGAAGAGCCGACGAGAAACAGGCGAGGCGGCGAGGTTGTCAATGCTCCAATTACGACATTTTAAGCAAAAAGTTTAGCGGCTCAAAGATTTGATTGCTTTGAACGATTCAATTCTATGAGTTCTCCCTCTTTTCCACTACGCTTGCCTCCAATTCCGGGGTGACTGGGGGGGGACGAAAGTTATGTCTACATCAGCCCAACTCCAAGTATGCGCACGCGAACAAACGGGACGCTCAGCGTCTCGTCGTTTGCGTGAAATCAATCAGATCCCGGCGATCCTTTACGGCAAGCACAGCGAGCCGACGAAGCTTTCGATTGATTCATCCGATTTTAGAAAATTGCTCAAGCAGGTCTCCGGACGTAAGATGATCATCGAGCTCTCCACCGAAGGTGCCGAGAAGCCCTCCCTTTCCTTTTTGCAGGAAGTGCAACGGGATCCCATCACGGATCGTTACCTGCACGCTGACTTCCAGGAAATTCACGCTGGTGAGGCCTTTGAGGTCGAAGTACCGGTCGTAATCCGCGGTGAGTGCGTGGGCGTGAAGATGCAGGGTGGTCTGCTCGAGGTCGCGACTCATACCGTGCGGATCCGGTGTTTGCCGGGTAATCTTCCGGGTGCGATCGAGGTCAACGTGACCAACTTGAACGTTGATGAGACGATCAAGGTAGCTGGCCTACCCGCCCTTGAAGGCGTCGAATACCGCGATCCCGCCGGTCAAGCCATCGTTTCCTGCCTGGCTGGTGAAGCCGAAGAGGTGGTGGATGATCCCGCCGCCGTAGCCCAAGCCACGGGCGGCAAGAAATAAGTCTGCCGCGGTGCTCGTCATCGCGTGATCCCGGCGGTTTCCGTCTGTTCTTTGCATCATGTCCATCAAGCTCGTTTTCGGTCTGGGTAACCCCGGCCGGGAATACGCCGACACCCGCCACAACATCGCTTGGACTGCGCTCGACGCGTTGGCCCACCGCGAAAAGTTGTCGTGGAAGTCTCACCCTGCTTTGGCGGCCGAGGTTGCCCGTTGGAATCATCCTTCCGGTCGCCCGGTATTATTGGCCAAGCCGCTCACCTATATGAATGAGAGCGGTCGAGCAGCACGGGGGCTCACGAGCTACTTCAAGATCACCAACCCGGGGGTCGTGGTTGTTTATGACGATCTCACGATTAATTTGGGTTTGATCAAAGTATCCGATCGCGGCAGTGCGGGAGGCCACAACGGCGTGGCTGACGTGTTGCAGCAACTTGGCAACGGCTTCGCCCGTTTTCGGTTGGGGATTGGCCCGAAGTCGCCTTCGCAAATGGACCTCAAGGACTTCGTCCTAGGCAAGTTCAGTCCCGAACAACGCCAAATCGTCGAATCTCAACTTAACAATTACCTGTCCGGTCTGGACCTGCTGATCACCAGCGGACCGGACCATGAATCTTCTAAATCGCAGAGTCCCAAATGAGCCCGAACAAACGTAACTACCGCGCCACTTTCATTCTCGATAACTGTGGGGTGGAGGAATCCATCGATCAGATCATCGCGAACGTGAAACAAGAAATCGTCACGGTCGAAGGTGATGTCGGCGAGGTCGAAAACTTCGGCCAACGCGACTTCGCTCGCGTGACCAACCCGAAGCGTCCGGCTGGCATCTACGTCCAAGTAGATTTTGCCGCTCCTGCGACGGCTCCAGCTGCTCTCAAGGAGCGTCTCCGTCTCAACTCCACCGTCTACCGCACCTACGTCGAGGTTCTTTGATCCTCCCTTTCGGTGCCTGCTCCCCATGGTCAATCTTAATCGCGTCCTTCTCATCGGTAACCTGACGCGTGACCCCGAATTGCGGGTCACGCCCAAGGGCAACTCGATTTGTCAGTTCGGTTTGGCGGTCAATCGGACCTTCAAGGACGGCGCTGGGCAACCCCGCGAAGAAACCACGTTTATCGATGTGGAAGCGTGGGGACGCCAGGGCGAAGTGATTTCCAAATATTGCACCAAGGGGCGTCCACTTTTCGTGGAAGGTCGCCTACGGTTTGACCAGTGGGATGATAAAACCACCGGTCAGAAACGAAGCCGCCTTTCCGTGGTGTTGGAGAATTTCCAATTCATCGGAGGCCGTGGCGATGGTCCAGAAGGCTCCGCGGGACCCGGTCCCAGCGCCCCTGCCAGCTCACCCGAGCGTAATTCTCCGCCGCCGCGTACCCCGCGTCCGGCTTCCGCCGCCGAGGACAACCTCGACGAAGACGTGCCATTCTAGATCTGCGGCACGCGCATCCTTCCAAAAACAAATCAAACACTAATCCATTCCTCCCATGGCCAACACCGAAGTTCTCCTCCTTAAACCCGTCGATGGTCTCGGCGGCGAAGGCGACCAAGTCAAAGTTCGCGCCGGCTACGCCCGTAACTTCCTCCTTCCTCAAGGTTGCGCCGCTCCCATGACGGTGGCCAATCGCAAGCGTGTCGACGCTCTGCGCAAGCGCCGCGCCGAGCGTCAAGCCTCTGAACTGAATGGCGCGCAAGAGCTCGCCAAACAACTCGAGAAGCTCTCGATCGCATTCGCCGTCACCACGGGCGAGGGCGGCAAAATGTTCGGCGCGATCACGTCGGCTGACCTGCACGAGAAGATCACCGAAGCAGGTATCGAATTGGATCGCAAAAAGATCCATCTCTATACGCCGGTCAAGGCGCTGGGTAACCATTTCGCCAAGATCAAGCTGCACCATGACGTTAGCGTTGAGCTCTCGTTTGATGTCGTTTCGGAGAATCCGATTGAGGAGTCGAGCGACGAGGATTCGGACAAGTCCGAAGCCTGAGCGGTCAATTTTTGACAATGGTCACCGTGGACCCCGTGTTTTCGGCGGCCTTTTTAGTCTCGTTTAGTCACTGCCGTTCGTTACAGGGACGTCGGGGCTGTGGATAACCCCAATAACTTTTTTGCTCTCCGGTTGCTAACGTCTGCCCAAGACGTTGCGATCTCGATTTCAGCTGATGAATCAAGCCCCTTCCGAATACCGATCCAACTCTCGCCGTCGTTTTGACCGGGGGGGCGATCCTAAGGAAGGTAGCGAAGATGCCCCGACGTTGGGGCGTCAGCCGCCGCATTCGCTCGAGGCGGAGGAATATTTACTGTCGTGCTGTTTACTTGATGGTTCCGATTCGATCGCCAAGTGCTTGGAAAAGAAGCTCCCGGCGGTTGCATTTTATTCTGCGCCGAACCGGATCATCTACGAGAAACTGATCGAATTGTATCAGACCAATCCCCCGGTTGCGATTGAGGTGTTGGCGGAAGAGCTCAGGACAAAAGGTCAATTGGAGGAGATTGGGGGACTGACTTATTTGATGCAGGTGAGCAGCCGTATTCCGACAACGGCCCAGACTGATTATTTTCTGGAACGGGTGCGTGAACTTTACCTTCTGCGGCAGCTGATTCGCGTGGGAACATCCACGGTGGAGCAGTGTTTTGCGTTTCAGGGCGGTTTGGCGGAGTTTGTCGATAAGATCGAGCAAGACATCTTTCAGGTGACTCAGGAGCGCGTGAATGACGGTCCCCGGTCGATGAAATCGACGGCCAAGGAAGCTTGGGTGGTGATCGACAAGATGATGCACCACAAGGGAGAGATTACGGGAGTCTCGTCCGGCTTCAAAGCATTAGATGCCATGACCTATGGCTTCCAAGCAGCGGAAATGATCGTTTTGGCGGCCCGACCATCGATGGGGAAAACGTCGCTGGCGTTGAACATGGCGGAGTCGGCCGCGATGCCCAAACGAGGGGAACCGGCCGGGGTACTGCTCTTTTCTTTGGAAATGAGCGCGGCTCAGCTGGGCATGCGTATGCTTTGTTCGAGAGGACGGGTGAACATGAAGAAACTGCGCGAGGGTTTTGTGCGACCAGGGGGCGACGAATACCGGGATTTGGTGCAGGCGGCGGATGAAATGTCTAAGGCGCCGATCTTTATCGATGACTCCAGCCATCTGACTATCATGGAGTTACGAGCGAAATCACGTCGCTTGGCGGCGCGACAACCTCTCGGCTTTGTCGTGGTGGACTACCTGCAGTTGTTAAGTCCCACCGACCCTAAAACTCCGCGTGAACAGCAAGTCGCGGAAATTTCTCGAGGACTAAAATCATTGGCGAAGGAACTCTCGGTTCCGGTTTTGGTTCTCAGTCAGCTCAACCGTGCTGCCGAAAAAGAAAACCGCACCCCGAAGCTCTCTGACCTCCGTGAATCAGGCTCCATTGAACAGGATGCCGACGTCGTGTTGATGCTGGCCCGTCCTCGCGATGCAGATGAGAAGTTCCAAGTGGCCGCCGACTCCGCCGAGTTAATAGTTGCCAAGCAACGAAACGGACCGGTAGGAGACTTAAAGCTTACGTTCCTCCGAGACATTACTCGCTTTGAAAACTACACATCGTAATCCGTTGGCTCGGATCGCCCGTATTTTTATCCTCTTCACCTTGGTCGCATTTAGCGGCGTGGCTGCTTGGGCCCAAGGGATCGGCCCGACGGGAGGACAAACTGTTGAAAAGGTCATCGTCCGATGCCAGGGCGCGGCCAATGTCAGCGAGCAAATTGTGCGCATGAACATGCAGGTTCGGGAGGGCTCGATGCTCGATGAGGTGTTGATCGACCGAGACATCCGCTCGCTTTATCGTACCGGGCTTTTTGAGTTTATCGAAGTCAAGCGTGAGACCTTGAGCGGTGGCTCGGTGAATTTGGTTTTTGAGCTCACTCCCCGTTACCGGGTTTTGTCGGTGGTATTTGATGGCAATGATCAGGTGAATAGTCGCCGGTTCGAGAAGGAAATTAAAACCAAGGCCAATCTGGTTCTCGATGAGCGTCAGGTGAAAGAGGACTCTGAGAAGATCCGAGAGTATTACCAGAAGATCGGATTTAACCGCATTTCGATTTATTACGAAATCGATCGGGATCGTTCGACTGGCTTCGGCACGGTAACCTTTAACATCCGTGAAGGCGCCAAGGTAAAGGTCGCGGGAGTGAATTTTGTCGGCAACGACAGCATCAAAGCCCGCAAGCTGCGCCAGCAGATGGAAACCAGGAAGTGGCAATTCTGGTCGTGGTTGCTAGGCACGGGACGATTCAAGGACGAGGGGTTCGAAAATGATTTGGAACTCTTGGTGGACTTTTATCGCGAGGAAGGTTTCTTGGATATTTCGATTCCTCCGGAGCAGATCGAGTATGACTACCCGTCCGACGGGCGTTTGGTCATCACCATCAACGTGACGGAAGGCCGCCAGTATCATATCGGTACCATCGCAGTTGAGGGAGCAACCAAGGTGCGGGGCGAATTGCTCAAACTCGCCCTGAAACAGAAGCCCGGGGATATCTTCATCCCCTCAAAATTGGATAAAGACGCTCAGGAGATTGAGAAATTCTATGGCCGGGAAGGGCATTTGGACGCTCGCGTCACGTTGTTGCGCATCCCGAACCTGCAGACCGGTGACATCGATTTGAAGTACATCATCGATGAGGGAGACCCTTACGATGTCGAATCCATCAAAATCGAGGGCAACACCAAGTCCAAGAGTATCGTCATTTTACGTGAACTCGTATTGGGCCCGGGGGAAATTTTCGACACGGCTCGCATGGAAATCTCCAAACTACGTTTGGAGAACACTCGCTTCTTTGATGATGTAAGCATCACGCCGGAGACGACCAACATTCCTGGGCGCCGGAACCTCAAGGTCGCGGTGCGCGAAAGCCGCACCGGTAGCCTCACTTTTGGCGCGGGCTTCAGTTCGTTGGAGCGAACGGTGATCTTTGCGGAGCTCACGCAATCCAACTTCGACATTTTCAATCGCCGTTCATTTTTCCAAGGAGATGGGCAAAAGTTCCGTCTTCGTCTGCAACTCGGCGATCAGTCGGGTGAAGTTGTGCTTTCGTTTGAGGAGCCGTGGCTGTTTGAGAAGCAGCTCGCGACCGGATTTACGCTATTCCGTACGACGTCCGAGTTTAATAGTGCCATCTACAACGAAATTCGTACGGGCGGTGAGGTCTTTATGCGCAAGCGGCTGTTCGAGTTCGTGAATGGCCAATTGTTCTACTCCTACCAAGTGGTCGAGATTGACAATATTTCCCCGAGCGCGCCGACCGTGATCCAGTCTTTGGCGGGTGAGCAGGCGATCTCGAAGGTCGGTTTCACGTTGGAACGCGACACTCGGAACAAGATTGTCAATACGACGTTTGGCAACCGCGTGGAACTGCGGTTCGATGTGGCTGGCGGCTTGTTTGGCGGCGATGCGGATTACTACAAGATGGAGTTCCGTGGGGCTCAGTTTTACCCCCTGTTTGAATTTCAAGAGCAGGTGCTTGCCGTCATTTTGCGAGGTGGTGTTGTGGACGCCTATAGCGACAGCTCGGGAGTGCCGTTTTATGAACGCTTCTTTTTGGGAGGACCGCATACCCTGCGTGGATTTGAATATCGCGAAGTGGGACCCAAGGATTCGGTCAACAACGAACCCATTGGTGGTAACACCTACGGCATGCTGACGGTCGAATATACGATCGATATCGTTTCGCCGGTGCGGTTTGCGATCTTCTACGACGCCGGATTCGTCAATGATGAGTCCTTCGATTTCAACCCGGCCAGATACAACGACAATTTTGGTGTCGGTCTGGGATTGTTCGTGGCGGGTGCGCCGATGCGTATCGACTTCGGTATTCCGCTCACTTCTGATGATGTGAACAACAATGGAAACCAGTTTAATTTTTCCTTCGGTACCCGTTTCTAATTTATTAGTCCCTTTAAATTCTTAAATAATGAAAAAGTCTCTGAAACCTCTCCTGGCGTTGGTAGCCCTTGCTTTCGCAACTACCGTAAGTTTTGCCCAGTCCCCCAAGATCGCGATTGTCGACATGGCCCGCCTGTTCGATAGCCACTACAAAACCGCCGAAAAGAATGCGGTTTTCCAAGGTGAGCAGGAGCGCGCGAAAGCTGAAATTGCCCGTTTGAATGGCGAAGGGCTTTTTTTGCAAGAAGAGGTCCAAAACATTGGTGAACAGCTCAACAATCCCGTGCATTCGGAGGCCGCCCAGACTCAGGTCCGCGGCGAATACGGCGCCAAGGTGCAAGAGTTGCAACGCAAGCAGGAGGAGATGAACGCGCTGGTACAGAACCGCAGTAAGTCGCTCCAAAAGCGTGTGTTGAATTTCCGCAGCCTGTTGATGGATGAAATTGGAAAAGTGGCCGTGGACGTCGCTAAACGCCAAGGTGCCATGCTGCTCCTCGACAAATCAGGTCCCTCGCTTCTCGGCATGTCCGTCGTCATGTATTACGAGAGTTCGTTGGAGATCACCGATACCGTGTTGGCTGAGATCAACAAGGATCGCCCGGCTGATGTGCTGCCAGCTCTCGCTGCCGCAGGTGAGGAAGCTCCGGTCGTTAGCTTCCCAGGGGGCAACTAGCCCTTGCTGGTTAGTCTGATTTTTCAGAGCCCCGTTCTGAGGAACGGGGCTTTTTGTTGCTCGCTGTCGACTGGCGCATTGCTTCGCACCGACGCAGTGGCAAGGTGACTCGCGATGGAAATATCCTTTGAATTGTCCGAATTGGTGGCGTTGACCTCGCCGATTGAGATTCGGGGAGATGTAGATGGACCCATAACGGGGATTACTTCTTTGCTGGAAGCGACGAATCGGGATTTGTCCTTTCTGGGAAACGCCAAATACCGGTCCGAAGTCGAGTCGTCTCGTGCTGCGGTCATCTTCGTGCCGGAGGATTATAAGGACGCCCCCGCATCAGGGCAGTGCTTACTCGTGGTGAAGCAGCCTTCGGCGGCCTTGGCTTTGGTCTGTGCGCGAGTGGAGCAGGCGTTGTGGCCACGGCCGAAACCGGGGATTCATACCAGTGCGGTGGTGGACCCGGAGGCGAAAATTGATCCCAGTGCCACCATCGGCCCGCTTTGCATAATCGAAGCAGGCGTGACTGTAGGCGCTAGCAGTCATTTACAAGGAGGGGTGTTTGTCGGTGCAGGGGCCTCGATTGGTGAGGACTGTTGGTTGGCGTCTTCAAGCCATGTGGCTTCCCGGTGTAAACTAGAGAATCGAGTTCGCTTGCATGCAGGGGTGGTCGTGGGCTCGGATGGGTTCGGCTATGCGTTTTTGGACGGAAAGCACGAAAAGGTGCCGCAGGTTGGGTCGGTGGTGATTGAATCCGATGTCGAGATCGGAGCGAATTCGACGTTGGACCGAGCTCGGTTTAGTCGCACCGTCATCGGCGAATGCACCAAAATCGATAATCTGGTGCAGGTGAGCCACAATGTGATCGTGGGGAAACACTGTATCCTTTGTTCACAAGTCGGGATAGCTGGCAGCACGATCTTGGAAGATTATGTGGTGCTGGGAGGTCAAGTGGGAGTCGCTGGTCATATTACCGTAGCGAAGGGCACCATGGCAGCTGGTCGGGCGGGAATTACTGCCGCGACGGAGCCAGGAATTACGGTTTCGGGCATGCCGGCGATGCCGTATCACCTCGAAAGACGTCTGGTGGTGCTGCAACGACGTCTACCAGAGTTGTTTAAGCAGGTTAAATCTATGAGTGAAGATCTCGAAGGGTTAAAAAAGGCTTCCGCATCGTGACCTTGTGGACACGATGACCCCCCTGATGGCGGCCCCCCACCTAAAAGTTTTTACGGGTAACTCGAATCGGCCGCTGGCCGAGGAGATCTGTTCCTCCATCGGCATGCCGCTCGGTGAAGCGACGGTCACGAGTTTCCCCGATGGCGAATCGTTTGTTAAAATCAACGAGAACATTCGCGGTCAGGATGTCTTCATTATGCAGTCCACCTGCACGCCGACCAACCATCACTTGATGGAGTTGCTGATTATGATCGATGCGGCGAGGCGTGCGTCTGCTCATCGCATTACGGCGGTGCTGCCGTTCTACGGATACGCGCGCCAAGATCGCAAAGATCAGCCCAGAGTGCCCATTACGGCGAAGTTGGTGGCCAATCTCATAGTGGCGGCCGGAGCCAACCGTATCCTGACAATGGATCTGCACTCGCAGCAGATTCAGGGCTTTTTTGATATTCCCGTGGATCACCTTTTTGCTTCGCCCGTGTTTTTTGAGCACGTGGAGCGCATCAAGATGCGGAGCGACAACATGGTCGTAGTTTCGCCCGATGTGGGCGGAATGAAAATGGCCGCGGCTTATGCGGGCTTGATGGGTTCGCAGCTCGGCATGGTTTGGAAGAAGCGCACGAGTGCGACCACGGTGGAGTCGGTCAACATTGTTGGCGACGTGAAGGGCCGCGACGTGTTACTCGTCGACGATATCACGGAGACGGCTGGAACGTTAATGAATGCAGCAAAGTTGATGCGGGAGCAGGGCGTTTTGAGCGTGCGGGCGGCGGTGAGCCACTCGTTACTGAGTCCCATGGCCTATGATCGGCTCAAGCTCGGTTACATTGATGAATTGATCACGACCAACACGATTCCGGTGGAACCACACGGCTTGCCGATCACCGTATTGAGTGTGGCGGGTCTGCTGGGCGAAGCGATTCTGCGAATTCACAACAACGAGAGCATCACCGGGCTATTCAAGGTTAAGGGATTCTGATGGGACCGGGCGTCACGTTGGGCGTGGCGCTCGATCAGCTTGGGTCGCGCGAGCGGAGTGGTTAACCAAACCCTGGGCGATGCGTTATCCAGTGGCGCGAACCGGATTAAGTTGGGCCGAGATCAGTCACGGCGCGTCGGTGTGGTCCGTTTAACTTCCCGGTTTTGGCACCGGAATAGCCGCCAATTCGGGGGGCAGGGCGTCGGCCTCGTAGGTGGGAAAACTTAATTCGAGGAGAGAAATCGCCGGAACGTCAAAGCGGGATGATCCGGCGCTGCGATCGACCAGCATGGCGACGCCCACGGCATTCCCGCCCATGGTCTTGATGATGTTCAGGGCCTCGTTGACCCGCCCACCGCGAGTGACGACGTCTTCAACCACGAGCATGCGTTCGCCGGGAGCAAATTTGAAACCCCGACGGAGTTCGAGGGAGTCGTTGACCTTTTCCGCGAAGATATAGCGTTTGTCGGTTTGTCGCGCGACCTCCTGGCCGATGACCAGGCCACCCATGGCGGGGGCCAGAATGGTATCAAATTCCAATCCTCTGAGGCGTGGCAGGAGCAGCTCCGTCAAGCGAGTGACGGCGGCCATGTTTTGGCAGACCTGGGCGCATTGGAAGAAATGCCCGCTGTGAAGGCCGGAGCGCAGGACGAAATGACCGCGTAGTAACGCCTTCGTGCGAGTGAATATATCCAAAACTTCCTGCTGGGTGTCTTCCATGCGCTTAAGTTGATCTGCTCCGAATAAGAGGCCAAAACATTTTTGCGCTTCCGGCAGGTTGTGGCATCTTGATGACATGGTAATTGAACGCGCCCCTTTGGAAGACGAGCTGGGCGATGTGCTGGACAAGGCGATTCGACGCAGTGGACTCGCCGAGAACGAGGTGGCCGATCGCTCGGATATCGCAGCGGAGCGATTGCAACGGGTCATCGATTACACGGAGCGACTGCAACCGACCGAACTCAAACGAGTTTTGCAGGTACTGGGATTGACTGAAGCGGGAGTGGTGGCGGTGGCGAGCGAAGCGTATCCCTTGCCCGAGATCAGTGGTTTGCCCTTCTGCCTATATCCACTGCGTATGACACACGGAATTGGGGTCGCGAATGCCTACTTGATCGCCGATTGTAGTGCCGAATGGGGCATCTTGTTTGATACCGGCACGGGAGCGGAGGGACTGTGGCGAAGCTGGCCCACCAAGCTGAAGCGAGTGGCCGCGGTCTTTCTCACGCACTATGAAACGGAACACTGTGGCGGTCTGACGGCGGGGCGGGAGCGATTCCCGAATGTACCGGTGTTTGGCCCGGGGGGCGCGGAACGCCCGATGGGAGTGGTGACGCTTTTAGACGGGGCGGTCGTGGACGAACAGGGATTTCGGATCACGGTGCGCTCCACACCGGGTCACGCGGAGGGTCACCATTGCTACGAAGTCGAAGTGCCGGCTGCGCCCCACGGGCGTGGACTGGTGGTTTCAGGAGATCTGTTTTTCGCTGGCTCAATAGGAGGGGCCTACTTCTGTGCACGTCGCCTCGACGAAAGTTTGGGCAAGATTTTTGCGCAGTCTGATGGTGATGCGGTCGTCGCGCCCGGTCATGGCCCTTTGACGACGATTGAAAACGAGCGGCGGCTTAATCCGTTTATTGTGTAAAGGGATGAAGCCAAGATTGGCGAAGACCTGCGAGAGGTACGTCGGAATCCACAATTAAATTTGGCCACGCGATTGCATGCCGATTTGACGTCGGGGCGGGACTCCGTCGAACCTGAGGTTCTCATCCTCTCAACGGGGGACTTTGTATCGATGGGGATAACGTCCTCGATCGGGTCCCTTTTCGTCTCTCGAAAGTGTCGGGGTGAGAGGATTCGAACCTCCGGCCTCTACGTCCCGAACGTAGCGCTCTACCAGGCTAAGCTACACCCCGATGGTGCTCCTGTTTGGTGTCTCCACCAGTAGGAGGGCAGAGCGAAGCCGCCGAGCAGGCGGGGTGCAATCAAATTTGTTTGCGGGGCCGGCGCCGAAACTTCTGGTTGAAATAAACCACGGGTCTGCGTGGTGGTTCAGGGATACAGTTCGTCTGGTTTGGGTGGGGCGACCATTGGGCGCCATGGTTCGTCGTCTTCGGGCTCGGGGACGACGTCGGCCTGCTTTCGGTTCCAGAGAAGATAGAACGCCGGAATGACGTAGAGTGTCAGCACCGTTCCTACGACCAAACCTCCGATGACCATCGACGCGCGGCTTTCCGCGCCCGCTCCGAGGGCGAGGGCGCCAAGAATTGTGCACATTGACGTCATCAAAATCGGGCGAAACCGGGAAGCGGCGGCTTCCGCCATGGAGACTTGAGGCGAGGCCCCGGCGGCTCGTCGCTGGCTGGCAAATTCCACGAGCAGGATGCCGTTTTTACTGACCAGTCCGATGAGCATATCAGCCCGATTGAGAGAAAATATTCAATGATTGATCGTAGATCCACAGCGCGCCCAATGCTCCGGCCAGCGCGAGAGGGACCGTGAGCATGATGGTCATGGGGTCGAGAAAACTCTCAAATTGCGCGGCGAGCACCAGATAGATCAGGACCAGCGCGAGCATGAAGACGTAGGTCAGGCTGTTGGAGCTTTCGACAAATTCAAGCGAGGCGCCGGTGAGACTGGTGTTAAATCGGTCATTGAGCATTTCGTCAGCCAATCGCTGTAATTTATCGATGCCTTGTCCGAGAGTGTAACCGGGATTGAGGGTGCCGGAAACAGTGGCTGAGACGAACCGGTTGTAGCGATAGAGTTGCGGTGGCCAGCTGGTCTCGGAGGTGGAAATGAGGTTATCCAAAGGCACCACACCTCCGTCGGCGGTTTTCACATTGATGGCGCCCAAATCCGTGGTTGTGGACCGATCTTCGCGGACGAGTTGCCCGATGACGTCGTATTGTTTTCCGTCGAGCAGGAAGTAGCCGAAGCACTGGCCGCTCAACGCGGATTGCAAGGTAGCTGCGATGTCGGCGGCGGAGATTCCGAGGGTTTGAGCTTTATCTCGTTCGATCGCCACCCGGACTTCGGGGCGGGTGAATTTGAGCTCTGAATTAACAAATGAGAAAATAGAACTTTCGCCGGCGGTCTCGACAAATGTTGCGAGGACTTCCTCCAAGTTACTGAGCGCACTGGTCTGCAGCACGATTTGAGCGGACAGACCCGATCCCCGGCGACCTCCGATGGAAGGTTCCTGAGCCACGACCGTGCGCACGCCGGTTTCGGCTCGAACGACCCGTTGAAGTCTGGCGGCAAGTTCTTGTTGGGAGTACTCGCGGTCACCACGTTCCTTGAGGAAGACCCGCACAAAGCCGGTATTGGCGATGCCGGAAGAAGGGGTCTGAGTCATGGTTAGATCAATTTCCTCATCGATTTCTTCGTGCACGACCTTGGTCAAGTCGTCGAGGATGTTGACCATGTAGTCGAACGAGGCGCCTTCGGGGCCGGTCGAGCGAACCCAGAGCCGACCGCGATCTTCCAATGGAGTCAGTTCCTGCGGTAGGGCGTTGTGGCTACTCACGATAATTACCCCGGCGGTGACAAGCACGGGGAGTGTGAGCCATGGCCGCCGTACAAATACGAGGAGTGAACGTTCGTAGGCGCGGCCGAGGGCACGGAGGCCGGCTCGGTCCATCCGTAGAATTTGCCCTGCTGGCCGTGGGGACGTAGCAACCGCACACTCAGCATGGGAGTCAGGGTGAGCGCGACGAAGGCCGACAATATCACGGAGCCTGCGATGACCACGCCGAACTCACGGAAAAGGCGTCCAGTCATGCCACCCAGAAAAATCACGGGGAGGAACACCGCGGAAAGCGCCAAGGTGGTGGCGATAATGGCAACGAATATTTCCTGAGTGCCTTCGACGCCGGCCTGGAGGGGGGGGGGGGGGAATCCCTTGTTCGATTTTGGCGTAGATGTTCTCCAGCACCACGATGGCATCATCCACCACGAGGCCGATGGCCAAGACCATGGCGAGCAGCGTGAGCACGTTGATGGAGAACCCGGCCACGCGCATGATCATAAAAACGCCGATGATCGAAACGGGAATGGCCAACATGGGGATGAGGGTGCGGCGCCAGTCACGCAGGAAGAGGAAGATCACCAACACGACCAGGACGAAGGCGATGGCGAGGGTTTCGATTACCTCATGGATCGCGGTGCGAACGTATTCGGTGTTATCATACGCAACCTCAATCTCGATGTCATCGGATTTCTCCTGATGAATCTGGGCGATGCGCTTGTGCAGCTCGTCGGCGATCTCAACCTGATTGGCGCCCGGCTGGGGGCTGATGTAAACGCCAACCATGCGGCTCCCGTCGACCTTGAGACTGGAGCGCGGATTTTCTGGCCCCAGTTCCGCGTAGCCGATGTCGGCCATGCGGACGATTTGTTCACCGCGACGTTTGACCATCAGACGGTTGAACTCCTCGGATGTGGTCAGACGGCTGAGGGTCCGCACGGAGAGTTCGCCCATGCCGCCTTCGATACGCCCTGAGGGAAGTTCGACGTTTTCCCGGCCCAGTGCGTCCCGCACATCCAGGGGAGTGAGGTCGTATAGGCGGCCATGCGCGCGGGATCGAGCCAGAGGCGCAGGCATAGCGCTTCTCCCCCACGAGACGCACGAGACTCACGCCGGGCACGGTCTGTAGACGGTCTTTCACCGTATTGGCGTAAGCGGAAGTGGACAATGGGTCACGCGTGTCACTGGAAACGGCGATGCCGAAGAACGGTGAGGAATCAGCGTCGGCCTTGTAGCGCACGGGCGGATCGGCGTTGGGAGGGAGTCACCGGATGGCGCGGCCGAGTTGGTCGCGGACGTCGTTGACCGCGGCTTCCAAGTCGACTTCGACTCGGACTTGGCTGCTGCCTTCCCGACTGCTGGAGGTGATCGCGCGGACCCCGACGACCGCGTTTACGGCCGCTTCGATGGGGTCGGTAATCTGGGACTCCACGATTGAGGCGTCGGCACCGGCGAAGGTGGTGGAGATTGAGACAACAGGCGGATCTATGGCGGGGAACTCACGAACTCCAAGTGAGATGCCACTGAGTGCGCCCAGCAGGACGATGGTGATCGAAATCACGAGAGTGAGCACCGGGCGACGGATACTGAGGGAGGAAAGGGACATGGGGTCAGTTTTCGACGAGCTCGACGGTTACTCCGATGCCGGGGCGTAGTTGCTGGATACCCGTGACGAGCACAACATCACCTGCGTGAAGCCCCTCGGAAATTTGCACATGGGTGTCGGTGCGCGCGCCCAGGGCGACTTTGACGCGCTCGGCTTTGCCGTCCCGTGCAACGAAGACAAACCGCTCGTCCAATCCATAGAGCACTGCAATAGCGGGAACGAGCAGGGCCTCGGAGTCCTGATGGACGGTAAATTCGACCCGAGCGAACAGACCGGGGAACAGCATTTTGTCGGCGTCACTACGGTGGGCCCTGAGCAGCACCGTGCGGGTATTGATATCGATACGAAGATCGACGGCGTAGACTGTACCATGGTAGACGGACGAGCTGCCGGCGACGGTAAAAGAAATGGGGGAACCGGGACGCAGATGGCGGATGTAGCGTTCGGGCACGGGAAAATCCACCTTGAGCTCACGTATCCGTTGGAGGGTGGCGATACGGATATTGGGGGTGACGTAGGCGCCGACACTGACGAAGCGCAATCCTACCACGTCGTCGAAAGGCGCGCGAATCTCGGTTTTGGAAATTTCGGCTTGGATGAGTTGAACCTCGGCATCGAGGACCTTGACTTCGGTGGCAGCTTAGTCGAAGTCCTGTTGGCTCACGCCTCCATCCTTGACCAAATTGGCGAGCCGATCACCTCGGAAGCCGGTGAGTTCATGTCGGGCCAATGCGCGACGCAGGCTGGCTTGGAGCGGGGCGTCCTGTATCTTGATCAACAGATCGCCCTGCGCGACCCGGTTGCCTTCTTCGAAGTTAAGCGAAATGATCTGCCCGTTGACTTCGGGTTGGAGCTCCACGCTCTCGTCGGCGCGGAGGGTGCCGTTGGCGACAATGGTTTCGGAGAACAACCGGGGGACGATTTGCCCCCCCCCTGCAGTGCCAGCGGACCACTGGATCCGCGGCTGGACTTTGGCGCGGGTTTGATCGCGGGAGCGGCGTCGCCATCGGGTCTCGCGATCAGCGCGAAGGCGGCAACGCCGATTGCTGCGAGGACAACACCACCGAAGAGCAGTTTTTTGTGACGCACAATGAGACTTTCCGGGGAGCGGGGCAATAAACTCGAGTAGTGGATGAATTTGTCCGCTGGAGTAGGATAACGGAAGGACGTGGCAATGGCATGCGGGAGGAAATTGGGTTCGGCTTGGCAATCAGCACGGGACATACTCGAAGGGCGATCAGTGACGGAGATCCTGTTTCATTCAAGCGCGGGTCGGGCGGGGATGGAGTTTACTCAACCGTGGAAATCTGAACGCATGTCCGAGGAGAGAGTGGCGAGACCACCGAGCGCGTGCATGAGATCTGCTAAGGTTCATTTTGTGTCATTGTCCTCCCAATCTCCGTCGAATCCGTTGCGAACTGTTTCGCGTCGACGGCGACTCGGACGACGGTGGGCGCGGCAATCGGGTGGATGACCGCAGGGCTCGTGCTGGCGCTCACGCGATCGCCGGTCCTGGAGCCCGCGACCAATCGCCACATCGAGTCGCCGGGCAGTGAGTTTGTGACTTCGGTCACTTGTCGATCCTGCCACCCGTCGGAGCATGGTAGTTGGACGGCGTCTTTTCATCGCACGATGACACAAGCGGCTACACCGGAGACGGTAATTCCCGACATCGATGGTTTGGACCTGAGTCTGGGAGACGCCAAGTATACGGTTTCCCAGAAGGACGGTCGTTTCCATGTGACAACCCGTTTCGAGAACGGGGCGGAGGGCGGTAAGTCTAATGAGACCCGAGAGATTGTCCTGCTCACGGGGTCGCATCACCAGCAGAATTTTTGGTTGGAAACCGGCGAAGGTCGGACGTTGGAACCGTTTCCGTTTGGCTGGTTGATCGAAGACCAGAGATGGGCTCCACTGACCGATACCTTCATGTGTCCACCCGAGGGGCAAATTGGACGAGCGGAGGCTTCCTGGAACACGGCGTGTATCAACTGCCATACTACGCAAGGGCGCATGGGCTACGCGGGAGAAGGAATGATCTTTGATTCCAAAGTGACTGAATTTGGGATTGCGTGTGAATCCTGCCACGGAGAGGCCCAAGCCCATGTGGCCAAGCATCGCAACCCCGTGGCCCGGTACCTCGCCCGTTGGGATGGGAAGCCCGATGATACCATCGTAAACCCAGCGCACCTCTCCGGGCCGGAATCCGCATTGGCCTGTTGGCAATATCACAGTGTGTGGGCGTTCGATTCGCGGGAAGCGATCGCGGCGGTCAATGACGCAGGTTTGGGATTTCGTCCCGGCGATGATGCGTTTACCGGTCGGTTTTGGGTGCAGCCCAAGCCCGGTCCCATGACGGAGAAACTGCGAGATTGCATCAGGCGAATCCCGACTTCATTCTCGATACGTTCTGGCCCGATGGGGTGGTGCGGGTCACGGGACGAGAGTACAATGGAGTCGCGACTTCTCCCTGCTTTCAGGGTGGCGAGTATTCCTGTGTGTCCTGTCATGAGATGCACCCCAAGGATACAAGTGAGATGGGTTTGTAGACGTGGGCGATCGATCAGCTGGCCCGAAGGAAGGACGCCAACCAGGACTGCCTGCAGTGTCACGAGACTATGGGCCAAGCTGTGGCGGCGCATACCTTTCATGCCCCGGAATCGGTGGGCAGCCGGTGTTATGAGTGTCATATGCCCCATACCACTTATGGACTGCTGGGCGCGGTAAGAACGCATCGGGTCACGGTGCAGGACGTGCGAGAAACGGTAGCGACCGGGCGACCGAATGCCTGTAATTTGTGTCATCTCGATCAACCGTTGGAATGGACGGCGTCCAAGTTGTCCGCGTGGTATGGGCAGTCGAAATGGCAGGACCTTGATCGCGAGAACGCCAGTGTGGCGGTGGGCGTGGTGGGCATTCTGCGCGGAGATGCGGCGCAGCGCGCATTAGTGGCGTGGGCGATGGGACGGCCGGAGGCTCACGCGGCGGCGGGTTCGGCTTGGATGGCCCCGTATTTGTCAATTTACCTGGATGATCCGTATTCGGCAGTTCGCTACATAGCGGCGGAGGCGTTGGCTGGGATTCCTAATTTTGGACCTCTGGATTTTGATTACATTGCGCTCGAGGCTTAGACCTATGCGGCGGCATTGGAGGCCTTTGAGCGTGCGCTCCAGTTGGTGCGGGAAAGTCCGGAAGGCCCCCCTTCGCCGACGGTGCGCATCGGCCCGGACGGAGGTTTTGATCCGGCGACTTACGAACGATTGCTCAATCAGCGTGACTAACGTCGGGTTTACCTTGTCGAATGAAAAAGAAAACTGTCTCCACGATATCCGTGCTTGCGGGAACTCACGGCCCGGTCATTTTTAAACGCGATGATGGCGGACTGGTGGCGTTTGGGTGGTGGGCGCTTTTGGCCTATCTCAGCTGTAGCATCGTGCTGGAGGCATTGCACGGCTTCAAAGTGGGCTGGTATCTGGACGTGGGAAATGAAACGCGCCGGCTCATGTTAACCCTGGGTCACGCGCATGGATCTTTGCTGGCATTGGTCACAGTGATGGCAGGGGTAGTGGTTAGAGAGGCAACGGCGAAGACGATGCCCAGAGGAATCGGGTGGTGCATCAAAGGCGCGACGTGTTTGTTGCCGGCAGGGTTTCTGTTGGCGGGCCTCGGCGTGAGGGGCGGGGACCCCGGTCCCGCTGATTTTTTGGTTCCGGTGGGCGCGGGACTGTTGTTGGTCGGGGTGGCGCGGATGGCGTTGGCGTCGAGCCGGGAGTCCTGATCCCTCGGCATTAGTAGTTCACCAAGTCGGTGGGCAATGCCGGTGTGTGGACTGGCAGCAGGCGCGCTTGGGTGGCTTGTTCGAAGTCGAAGGCGTACCCCAGTAACTTGGGTTCCGTCCAGGCGCGACCGAAGAAGGATAGCGTTACGGGTAGACCTTCAGAGGTCACGCCGGCGGGTACAATGACGTCGGGCCAGCCGGTGAAGTTGGCGTAACTGGTGGCGGATGGCGGGCGCGGTGGTCCGCCGACCGTGCGTTCGATGGGCCGGGCCGGAGTGGTGGAGGTCGGATAGATGATGGCGTCGAGTTGGTCGCGGGCGAAGAGTGCTTCGAAAATGGCGCGGATGGCGGGCAGCAGGTGTTCGCGGGTGGCGAGCTAGACAGGGTCATCGGGGGGCGGGTGAGATGGTGGGATCGGCGCCCCACTTGAGGCCAAAGGCTTTGCCGGGCGAGCGGTAGTCAGTGGCGGGGTCGTTGGAGAGGCGCACTACGTCGTCGAAGGATTTGGGGAAGCCAGGGCCGGTCGTTTGCAGGTAGGTGGTGAGGTCGGTTTTGAACTCGGTGCGCACCGATGGTGTTGTAAATGGATTGGCGACCCGCGAGCAGGTAGTCGGGATAGATGACGGGATCGACGATGGTGGCCGCCGAGGGACTCGAGCGTTTTGATGGTTTCACCGATGATGCGATCCACCTCGGGGTCGTGGCCGAGGAAGGCGCGGGCGACGCCAATGCGGGCGCCTTTGAGTGAGGAAAGACGTGTAGTTGCTGAACGCATGGCCGCCACTGGGGAAGGTGGCGGCATCGGCGGCGTCGATTCCGGTCATATGGCCCAGCATGGCGGCGACGTCGTAAACGTTACGGGCCATGGGGCCGGCGGTGTCATAGGAGAGCCCGAGAGGAATGATGCCGTCACGACTGAGCAGGCCGCGGGTGGGCTTAAGGCCGGCGATGCCATTGGCGGAGGAGGGGCCTCGTACGGAACCACCGGAGGACCCGGACGGACCCTTGGTTAAATCGTGGGGATTGCGGGTCTAGCCACCGGCCGAGCTGAAGCCGTTGGGGACGCGACCTTGCTGGGCGATATCGGGCGGAGAGCCGCTGAAGGAGCCACCGGAGCCGGCCCATTCGGAGAGATTGACCTTGGCCAGAATGATGGCGCCGGCCGCGCGCAGTTTTGGAGTGATAAAGGCATCATCGGGCGGCAGATTGCCTGCAAGTAGTTGGGAGCCGCCGGTGGTGGGAAGGTCGTAGGTATCGACGTTGTCTTTGAGCAAGACGGAGACGCCGTGGAGAGGACCGCGGGGTCCCTTGGTTTGGCCGTTCGGCGTCGAGAGCTTGAGCCTCGGCGAGCGCGTTGGGGTGAAGCGTAATGACCGCGTTGATGGTCGGACCATTTTGGTCGAAGGCCTCGATGCGGGCAAGGTAGGCGGTGATGACCTGTTCGGAAGTCAGGCCGGCGTCAAAGGCTGCCTGGAGGTCGGCCACCGTCGCGGTCGTGATATCGAGCTGATCGGCCCGGGTCGACAGAGCGGAACACGCGATCAAAAGCAGGCAGGTGAGGAGTTGGCGTAAATGCATGATGAGATCGAAACGAAAGGGAACGACAGTCGGAATGAGGCGACGCCGTGCTTGGTGTGAGCCAACGCGCCTGCAATCGCTGGTTAGCGGTTGATGTGCCACCGTTCTTGGCGTTCGAAGTAGATGACGTGCGTCCCGTATTACGCAGTCAGGGAGAGACGCAGATGAGGGATACTAAACCAGACGCGAAAACGGCGGCTTGGCATTTGTAGTGCTCGATAGCAGATGCACCGCTTTCGCGTGATTCACCTCAGTTGTGGTCACAGGGGAAGAGGCTGAAATGATATGGATATTCTCACCCTCACTGCACTGCGCAAACACTACCGAACGCCGGAGGGCGAGAGAATGATGGTAATCGATGTGCCGGCTTTCTCTATGGCCGCGGGGGCCCCAATTTGGCTCAAAGGCGCGAGTGGTGCGGGGAGGACGACGTTTCTGCATTTGATCGCCGGGTTGATTGCTCCGGACGGTGGAACGGTGGTGTTGGATGGCGTGGAATTGACGGCGTTGCAGGAGGGCGTGCGTGATCGACTACGCGCCACCGCGTTGGGGTGTGTTTACCAGAATTTCAATCTGTTGCAGGGATACCCCTGTCTTGAGAACGTCATGCTGGCGTTGAGGCGTGGGCGCGATCGCGATGTGGCGGTGGCGATGTTGGAGCGAGTCGGGTTGCAGCGTCGATTGAACTACTTTCCCTCGCAGCTCTCGGTGGGGCAGCAACAACGGGTGGCCGTGGCGCGTGCGTTGGCGAACCGGCCTCGACTCGTGTTGGCAGATGAACCCACCGGTAACCTCGATGCCGAGCGCGCGGCGGGGACCTTGGCGTTGTTGCGCGAAACCTGTGCGGAGCAGGAGACCGCGCTACTGCTCGTCAGTCACGATCCGGTGATATTGGCGAGTTTGCTCAGCTCAATGGATTTGGCCGATATCAATGTAGCGGCCGCGGGGGGGGCGCCTCATGACACTCTTGCTCATCATCACCAAGAGTATGCGACAGCATACGGTATCGACCGTCGTATCGGCCGTTGCCATCGCGTTGGCAGGCGGACTGATCATGAGCGTGTGGGTACTTCGCACGGAATCCAGTCGTACATTCACCAGTGTGACGGGAGGATGGGGGTACGTAGCTCGAAGCTTCAGCTGGTGCTGAACTCAATTTTCCATTTGGAAGAAAGCCCGGGCACTATTCCGCGGACGGAGCTCGATCGTGTGTCTCGTCATCCGGGGGTGGCGTTGGCCCTGCCCATCGTGATGGGCGATAATTATCGAGGCTACCGTTTGGTCGGGACGACGACGGACCTCTTCGCGGGAGTGGATTACCAAAGAGGGAAAACTTACACGATTCGCGAGCCGGGAAGAGCGTTTGCAGAGAGTGAGCATGAGGCAGTGGTGGGGAGTTTTGTGGCCGAACGTCTGGGATTGAACGAGGGAGATACGTTTCATCCCTTCCACGGGTTGAATTTTGCCGAGGAACAAGAACATGAAGAAACATATGTGGTGACGGGATTACTTGAGCCAAGCGGCACTCCCGTGGACCGCATTATCTGGGTACCGCTGGAAGGGGCGGTCACGATGAGTGGTCATGATGCCAGCACGGCGGAGCAGTGCGATTTTACTCAAATTCAAAGAGAGCAATCCGATGGCGGGATTCCAGCTCGATATGCGCTATAATCGGCAAGGTAAGATGATGACCCTGGCCTGGCCGATTGGGGCAATTTTGGTGCAGTTGTTGGCGAAGATCGGTTGGGTTGAGCAGGTGCTGGCGCTGGTAGCGTATTTGGTGGTGGTGGTCGCGACCGCGAGCATTCTGGGGGTATTTCCGAAGCGATGAATGAAAGGCGGCGCGAGTTTGCCATTTTGCGAGCGTTGGGCGCGCGCCGTTGGCTGGTGTTTGGCGCGGTGGTCGGAGAGGCCACGGCGATTGCCGCAGTAGGAATGGTGGTGGCGTTTGGTGTTTACGGTGCGATCACCCTTTCGGCAGCGTCGATCATCCGCACGCAGACCGGCGTTGTGCTCGACGTGTTTTTCTATCATCCGGTGATGTGGGTGGCTCCCGTCGCGGTGACCGCACTCGGGGCGCTGGCGGGAGTGTGGTTGACGTGGCGAGCGTATACGTGTGATGTGGTAGCGGGATTAGCGCCCCATTCATGAGGCGATGCCTGAGCCGAAATCTGATCAACTACGGGAATGGCATGTCACCGCGTGGCCGAATCTGGCGGCAGTGTATTCGTAGTGGAATTATGGTGACGGGGTTGGCCGTGATGGGATGGCCGATGGTCGCAGGCATGGAAGGTCCACCGCATGAGCCGCGACAGGTCAACGTGGCGGGAACCACGGTGTATGAACTGGGGTTTGATCTGCTGGCCTCATTTCCCTATACGACCGTGGATGCCGGAACGGGGGCGAGTGATGAAGAAACAGCAGCTGCGATGAATGATGACCAACTGCCTGATTGGTTGCGGATTTATGATGATCAACGAGTGTTACTCACAGGTTACATGATGCCGATGGGGGTCGAGGATGGGCTTACCACAAAGTTCGTGATGATGAAGGATGTAACTACGTGTTGTTATGAAGCCCCCCCCCAGTATGAACGATTATCTGGTGGTTACAATGAAAGGGCAAGGGGCGGAAATTATTCCCGACGTGCCGGTCGAGCTTTTGGGCACGTTCCACATCGAGCATCGCTACGATGGCGGCTACGGCGTCTCACTTTACGTGATGGATGGCGAAGCGTTGCTCGGGGCTAAGAAATGACTTGGAGCTAGAGGTTGAGCGATTATGACCGCGCTGCCTGCGACTGAAAATCAGGACGCAGAAGTCGGGAGAGACTCGGGATCGGGGAGCGGAGGAGAGCCTTGGCGCATTTGTTTTGACGGGTGATGCGGCTAGTGGAGAGCGGGTGATGGAGAGCGCGGGGTTCCGTCGAAAGGTCCCCAGATCGTCCAGGCGAATTCGTGGTCTTGGCGGGATCCTGTGTTGGTGCGAATTATGAGACGGTCGCCGGGGACGGCCGGGGGCAATTCTACGGTCTGTTCCAGCATGCCACGGTGTTCCTGATGGGTGACCGGATTCCAGAATGAATGGTGTAGCGGTTCGATCGTGTCGTCCGGCCGAAGTCGTTCAACCACCAGCTCGACTCCGTCCGTGATGTGGCGGGGATTGCGGCCTTCGTAAGCCCCGGGCTTAAATGCCAGTCGGAGCGTTATGGAGCCGAGGTGCGGCGGGTAGTCATAGACGAGTCTTGATGGCGCGTGGGCGTCCCACTTTCCATCAGGGGTACGGACCGTTATGATTTCGCCCTGACCAAACGTGCCGCTCCGCGGGGTGAGGGTGGAGGGATCTGGAAACGTGATATCGGGACCTGGGCCGAGTAACCGTCCGTCTTGGAGGAAAGTTCAATCACCGGAATTTTGATCAAAGCGGCCTTCATCAATCACGAGTTGGAGTTTTCCATCCGTGCGTCGAGTGAGTGGTAGTTCCACTTCCTGGAGTCCGCGGTCGTGTTCGGCGTAGACCGGGTCCAGGTAACGGGAAAAGAGCACCTCACGTACACCTTCGGCGGAAACGTATTCGATACGGAATTCAGCGCCGGTGATGGGCGGGTCAGGCGGATTTAGAAAAGCGTCAGCGATGAAGCCGTAGCGCACAATCACTCCGGTGATGCCCGGTCTCAGAGGGTAGTGGGCCCTGGCTGGAGCGTGCATAAACCACCGCTGGAAGTCCTCGGAAGTGGGAGTGCCTTGCACGCCGATTTCACTATGAATGGCATGGATCGCCTCGTGGCCCAGATAGAGAAGTGTTGCGACGGCGTCGGCGGAAATATCACTGATCCACGTGGGCATTTGCTCGTCGGTAAACAGTCGTACTGCACTCACTTCGTCTGCATTGAAGGTTACTGCGAAGTAGTTCCCGGGCAGCGGTTGCACGATGAGATCAAATGCGGTGCCGTCCTCACGCAGAGCTCGCGCGGCGGGATGATCAATGCCCAAGCTCTTCCAAATGATGCGCTGGATACCGGTTTGAACCGGGAATGAGAGCGGTTCACCCGGACTTGGAATCCAACCCAATTCACCACTACGCATTTCGACCTCCCATGCCGGATGGGGAGGGGCAGACACGATACTGTTGTTGCCCCAATTTAGTCTGGGCGTGGGAAGGAGGGCGGTTCGGTCACGGTCCAGTTGACGTGCAACGGAGATGACGGGACTGCGGACTGTCTGTCTGCATGCCTTGGCGAGATACGATGGACACGCGGTCCGTGCCGTTTAACTCGAGTGTTGGAGTACGGCAAAGGGAATGATACGAGGTCAGCCTCACCCGCGACCAAGGGAAGGGTGCAGATGATGTCCTCACCGACCATCAGACTTAGTGATTCCGCGTCGGCGGGGGGATGCACCTGCACACGCAGTAGCGGTTGTTTGGTATCGTCGTCTTCCAGGCGGATTCTTGCGATCAAGGTGGGATCGGTGGGAGGAGCTTCCTGGACTCGCCGAAGAGGGAGGTAAGCGCGAAAGCCGGTGGTGCGGAGTGCGGCGGTGGAAATCTCGGCGTATCGGTTCGGTAGCCAATCTCGAAACCAAGGCTGTTTCAGCAAAGGATACTTGGTGTACTGTCGAGCATTGGAATCGATGATGACCGCGGGTGGTCTCGCGGCGAGGTCTTCCGGCCAACTGTTTCTATACATCGGGCGCGATCGCGTAGCTAGTGTCGGCAGAGGGTTCCTGGTTGGTCCAAGGGATCATCCCGGTGAGGAAATTGACGTAGACAAATCGTGAAGCTGGCAGGCGTTGGACCCAGCCGTAGATCTCGGGAAAATACCCCCAGACGAACCAACGGGCGTTTGATTTGGAATGACGTTGGGCGAATGCTTGGAGAATTGCGGTTTCAGGGTTTGGAGTGTCGTCGATCTGGCGGTAAACACGGATGCAATTCGCGAGGGCCATGGCCGCGCATGCGCCCACCAAAGACACCCGGAAGAGTGTATGCAGGCTCTTATTCAACCTATTTGGCCACAGGCGAGCCAGCAACCAACCGGCGGTCAGACTTGTGCCGGGCAGACTGTGAATCGCATAGTGATCAAACTCTCGCCCGCTCAGCCCACAGGATAGCAAACCAGCAGCTCCCCATCCCAAAATCAACCAGGGGAGGACTGGAAAAGGTTCACGGTTCTTTCGTTGTCGAGACCACGACCCGAACGCGTGGAATAGCAGTCCTAGCAACCCACCCAAAGCCAGGAGCAGAAAGACGGGGGAATGAACACGCAGGAGGTCGATAGGAAGCGAAATCACCTGGAGGCGTTCGGGCAAAGGCACCTCCGGAACATAAATCTGAGTATTGAAGGTCCATGCATACCAACGAAAAGCGGTGGCAGCGCCATGGCGTTCGAAGTATATTCAAGCGGCGACAAAAGGGATCGCTACGCCGATCACAGTGCCCATCAGGAAGCGAATGAATTGGGCTCGGAGCTTGCGGTAGTGAAACCAGGCCACCCCCCCCACCCCCACCACGAGCACTACGCCAAAGTCGAACAAGCCAGGTTGTTTGTTCAAGGCGGACAGCCCGAAGCACGCGCCCACTGCGATGCCGTTAGCGATCCCCAGTCGGTGATAGGCCCGTGCAAACAACAGGAATCCGATCCGTGAAAATGCTTCCATGAACCACTCGGTGTGCAGTGCCATGGTTTCGACTGGTCCTAAAATGACGAACGAGAGAACCGTAAATACGGCCGCCGCGAACCATCCGGTTCGTTCGTCGCCGAATCGTGCGGCGAGGCGTTGCAAGTCGACAGCGAACAAGCCAAGATCGAGTGCGAAAATGGCCAGGTTCCAATCTCCCACCAACGCGAGCAAGGCGGCTTTGAGATAAGGCACGAGGGGACCACGATGGTCCACGGCGTCGCGATACAAGACGTCGCCATCGAGAATCTGATGAGCGATCGTGAAGGTGACGCTTTCGTCGATGTTCCAGAAAATCCTCTCGGTGAAAGACTGCCTCAGTGCCCATGCAGTGAATACGAGCAATATCATGGCGAGCACCTGGACCCGCGGGGAGATCTTGGGTGTCGTCATAAAGGAAGGTTGTGAGGAATCTGGTTCACCACGAAGACGCCGTGGGCGGTGCCGGTTTCGTGGTCAGGGGCATCACATTCGATCGCGTTGATCGTCATGCTGCCCGGCAAAGGTCTGCTCCGGGCAATGCCGACAGGTTCAGGAACCATCCCACTCGGGAAGTAAATCTGCCGGGCCATGGGGCAAGGTAACGGTTGAGCGAGTGGGCGTGGCTTAGGCAACGACATGAGGTTTCTGGAGAAACGTGACACGGCACACCTAGAATGTCGTAGGTGGTTTCCTCTCCTGAGACCGGCGCGGCCAATTAATTTGACCAAGCGTCAACAGGGGAGGGGGTCGCATCGTTTAGATTGCCATCGGCGTTACTGTCGGCAGAGACGGGATCGCGTCGAGGATTGAATCGTTGCCCCGGGAACGACCGCGCGATTGGGCAGGTCACGGAGAGCGGTTTCACGGCCGACTCACACCGAAACTGCCGCAATTCATGCTCGAAGCTTACTTCAAGGCATAATACCGCAAATCGCTATGGGGGGGAGTAACTCATTCAGTCTCAGTGGTGAAGAGGTTTAAGTCAGTATTCTCAGCTGAAATCCGGGCCATGGCCGATGGTGATCCATCGGGAGGGGAAGACCGAGGTGGGGCGGTAAATTTCGTGGGATCGTCCAACCATCGGTCGATCTGATGGGTGGAATAGAGTAGGTGAGCCTGCTGAGCGGATTCGGTGGCCGTGGAGGATTGGGAACGAATCCACTGGCGGAGTCGCTCGATCTGGAGAAAGACGAGGGCCCGGGCTTGATCGCTGGCTTGGGTAGAAGTGGCGAGGTGCATGAGGCCGTAGAGGACGGCTTTGTCGATGACGCGTTGGATTTCCCCGGGGTAGCTGGTGCGGCGATCCTGTTGCCAGGTGGCTTCGATCAGACGGTCCAACACCTCCACGAGATCGGGTTGTCGGGGATCACGAGCGTGATGCAAGACGAGACGATTGGCCCGGATGGGGTTTAGCAAGTAATTGAGTGTGAGATCGGCGGCGGTTTCGGCCGCAGACAACGGGTCGAATTCGGGTGAAGTGCGGCGAGCAAACGTTTCACGCGACAACGGGTAGCCGGGAGGGCGGGTCGCGATTTGTTCGAGTAAGTCGGGCGGAAGGCTGAGGGCATCGACCGACAGCGTGGCCAGTAAGGCTGCCAGCGCCTTGCGTTGCTCGGGGGGAGAGATGAAACGGGTCGTGAGTTGGCCATCACCCTTAATCGCGTAGGTGTAGTCGAGTCCACCGATGAGTTTGGATGCGGCATCGACCTGGTAACGGTGACACAAGTAGATCGGCACGAGGGCTTCCTCCAACTGAGCCATCGGAGCGCCGGGGCGGAGGGCGGCGGGCGAAAAACGGTCGAGTAGGATTCGCCTGATCTCCATGAGTCGATTGAGTTCGGTGGCGGCATTGAGACCATTGTCCCAAAGGTGGGCGAAGGGGTGCGCGCCGCCTGAGGGGCGGGCGTCCTGATCGGTGATGTAGAGCAGGCCGTTATCGCGGGTCTGACTCAGGATACTCTCGAGTGCTTTGGCTTCATCGGTACCTGGAGCAAATTCACGGTAGCCGTATTTGATGGCTTGTTGGTCGTAGGCACCGATGCCGCTGGGGTAGGCTTCGCTAAGGTTGATCTCGCCGGTTACGTCCAGAGTCACCTTGGGGTGGGGGTAGTCCATGACGGAGGCGTTTTGAGTTACGCTCGCGGCGTAGTTGTGGCGTAGGCCGAGGGTGTGACCGACCTCGTGAGCGGAGAGTTGGCGGATGCGGGCGAGCACCATGTTCATGAGCGCAGGAGGGGGCGCCTGATTCTCCGTGTAGGGCTGGAGCAGGCCTTCGGCAATGAGCAGATCATGACGGGCGCGGAGGGAGCCGAGGCTCACGTGGCCTTTGATGATTTCGCCGGTGCGCGGGTCTGTGACGGAGTTACCGTAGGACCAGCCTCGGGTCGAGCGATGCACCCATTGGATCAGGTTGTAGCGCACGTCCATCGGGTCGGCCTCGGGTGGCAGAATTTTAACTTGAAAGGCGTTGATGAATCCGGCGGCCTCAAAGGCCTGATTCCACCACGATGCGCCCTCGAGGAGAGCCGAACGAATGGGCTCCGGAGTGCCTGGGTCCAGGTAGTAAATGATAGGTTCCCGGGCCTCACTGCGCTCGGCGCTCGGATCGATTTTATGCAAGCGATGACGATTAATGAAGCGTTGTACGATGGGCTCGTCGATTGGAGTGGCGAAGTCCATGTATTCGGTGAATCAATACACAGAGCGAGGATCGTAACGGCGGGGTTGGTAGCCGGCATCGGGCAACTCCACAAGGGAGTGGTGAAGGCGGACCGTGATGGCTTCGGGGGATGGCACCACCTCACGTACCCAGGCTCCGGGCTTTTTGCCCGTCAGCGTCAGCACGCCTTCGAATTCGGTGTTGGCGGGGAAATGTCTAGTGCGTTCCAGATAAATCATGGAGCGTGCGAAATCGACCTGGTAGGTGCCTTGGTCGGTGGACTCGAGTCGGCGAGCGAGGCCATAGTTGTCGTGGAGAATGAAAGGAGTGAAGTCGATGAGCACGCGATCATCCTGTTCAGCGACGACTTCGAAGCCGGCGAGGGCGGAGGACGCGAAGGCTTGGTCGACGGCCTTGCGTTCCAAGGTGATCGGACTGAGGGCCCGGAAGGCGAGGTTACTTTCAAGCAGAAGGACTTTCGGTCCACTGCGAACGAAGCGTACGACGCGTTCGGAACCAAGTTTGCCGAGGTCGAGGTCGTTGGAGCCGACGCCAGCGGGCAGGGAGTTAATGTAGAGGAACTCCGTATCGAGGCGTGGTATTTCCAGAAGGACACGACCTTTGGCGGCGTCCCAGTAGAATGGGAAATAGCCCGGGAAGGCACGGAACTCCCGGGTGTAGCTGGCAATATCGGCCGGTGAGGAGGGCGTAGTTTTTGGGGCGGTCGGGGAGGTCGAGTTGGGCGGGGTCGTTTCACCCAGTGCCGGTCGAAGGAGACCTACGAGCAAAAAGGCGAACACCAGTGAACTGCGGGTGTGGCGTATCATCGGGACGAGCGAGGCAGATTTCGCACGCAGGGCGATGCTGTCGCGGACTAAAGTGCGGGTTGTTTGAGGTGGTGGGTGGTGGCGTCTTGATAGGCTTTGGCCAGAGACATAACGGCGGCTTCGCCGTAAGGACGGCCCATGAAGGTGATGGAGGACGGCGTGCCATCGGACGTGAAGTCGTTGGGCAGGGCGATGCCGGGGTAGGTGGCTAGGTTGGCCATGGTGGTGTGACGGGAGGTGGCATTGGGCGGCGGCCGCGGCGTCCCGGCCGGAGGACGATGGCGGGGCAGGCCGGTTCCGTAGGGGGCGACGTAGACGTCAACTTTGGCGGTCGCCTCAGACAGCTTGGCCATTATTATGGCGCGGATGCGTTGGGACTGCTGATATTCGACCGCAGGGATGAGACGAGCGGCGCGGTAGCGGGCGGCTTTGGACTGCACGGTGAGCAAGGGGTCGCGTCCGGAGCGGAGCATGTCGTCAAAGAATACGGCCGATTCCGCGCTGAGGCGCAGGGTGTCGAGACCTTGGACTTCGGGGACGCGTAGGGGGATGAGGTCGGCTCCCATTTCGCGCAAGGTGTTGAGCGTGGCGCGATCGTGGCGAATCCAAGCGGGGTTGCGATCGGTGTCGGCGAAGGCGTCTTCGAGGTAGCCGATGCGCAGGTTCCGCCAGTCGGCGGTGGCATCCCAGTTGAAGGGGATATCCTGCATGGCGAGATCGAGGCTATCGGGCGGCGTGATCGCCTGTATGACCACGGCACAGTCTTCAACGTAACGACAAATGGGACCGAGGCGGTCCTGCGTCCAGGAAAGGGCCATCACGCCAACGCGGCTTACTCGGCCGAAAGTCGGGTATAATCCGGTGGCGCCGCAGCGGGAGGAGGGACTGAAGATGGAGCCGGAGGTTTCGCTGCCGATGGAAAACGGCACGCAGCCGGCGGCGGTGGCGGAAGCGGGACCGGCGGAGGAACCGCTCGAGCCTTGGTCGAGTTTCCATGGATTGTTGGTGCGACCGCCGAACCAGACATTTCCACCGGCGAGTTCGCCGGTGGTGAGTTTGGCGATCAATACGGCGCCGGCCTCGCGAAGGAGGCGGGTGACGGTAGCGTCTTCGGCAAACTCTTGATCCTGGTAGGCGCCGGAGCCCCAGGTGGTTTTGTAGCCGGCGACGGCGATGATGTCCTTGGCTCCCCAAGGGATGCCGTGCAGCGGACCGCGATAGTGGCCTGCGGCGATCTCGGCATCGGCGGTTTTGGCTTGGGCGAAAGCAAGATCGTCGAGGAAGGTGACGACGCAGTTGAGTTTGGAATTAAGGCGGCGCAGTCGAATCAGGAACATTCGAGTCAGCTCGACGGAGGTCACGGTGCTCGACTTGATGAGGGCGGCGAGGTTGAGCACGGAGGCGAAAGCGAGATCCTCCAGATTAGCGGGACGCGAAGGGGCGGAGGGCGAACTGAAACGCACGGGAGCGGCGATGCGGTCCACCGTCATGCCGGCGACAATGGGGCTGAAGTAAAACGGCGGGGCGACATCGTTGGGCACCGAGATCGCGTGCAGTTCCTCGTAGCGTCCGAGATTGTCGCTGACGGTGTTGATCAGTTCCGCGCATTGGTCGGGGGTGAAACTCAGTCCAGCCAGGGCGGCGGCTTGCTGGATCATGGCGGTGGTAAGCTCCAATTTTCCAGATTCCGCCATTTGGGCCCAGAGGATGCCGGGAAGCAAGGAGGAGCCCAGTCCGACACCGGACAGTGTAGGGAGAAATCGGCGACGCGAAGCAGCGGAAAAGGCAGGCATGATGGAATGACGAAGGTAAGGAGGCAGGACCCGGACTTCAGGGCTCGAGCGGACCGAAATCAGGAGGAGACACGCGGTGTTGGGTGGAGGCCTCGTAGGCCCCGGCGATAGCAATGAGAATGGGTTCGGAAAAAGGGCGAGCAAGCAGGTCGAGGCCAACAGGCAGCATGGCAGGGACGGGACCGATCAGTTTGGAAGCAGGTTCGGTATCACCGGGCTAGGCCCAGTAGCCGGTGGACGGGACCGGCGGAGAATCGGGATCGAGCACGCGATCGTAGGCGGCGGTCGTGTATCCGGCGGGAACGGTGAGGGTGGGGAAGCCCTGCGCGCCAAGAAAACTCCAGACCAGGGGGCGACCGTTTTTGCGCGGAACACTGGGCGAGCCGAGTTTGGGCGGGGGAATGTTGTTGGTGGGGGAAAGGATGGCGTCGAGTTGCAGGTCGGCCATGGCATGTAGCACGATATGACGACTGGCGTAGCGACGGTGCAGACGATCGCGGGTATCGAGATCGGGGTCCTTGTTATTGCGTTTCAGGGAGCGCTTGCGGTTACCGAAGCGCTCGTCGTCGAAAAAGGTACCGGTTTCGATCAGATCAGTGGTGGTTTTGATGGTGGCGTCACCGCGGAGGGCGAGGCCCAAATCCTGGGTAAAGCAGGAGGCGCCTTGAGTGCGTTGGTGGCGCAGGGAACGGATGGTGACCGAGTCGGGTACCTTGGACGAATCGAGGGTGAGTGCGACCAGCGTCGCCACGCGGTCGGTGGTCGGATTGCCTTCTTCATCGACTGGAAACAACTCCGGGAAATTCTCGGCGACTTTGGGTGTGTAGAGCAGGTGGAAGTTTTGACGGACATACGGGGTGAGCAGATCGCCGTCCGGACCTGGATCGACGATGATGGCACCGAGGGCGCGCAGATCGATGATCGCTTTTTCGATGAGGTCGATGGCCTGGTGATCCTCTTCGGGGAAGAGCTCCTGGTGCATGTATTCGCGCAGTACGCCGATGCGCACTCCGTCGAGGCGCCGGTTATTGGCATAGTTGGCGTAGGAATTAGGAGCCCGACTGGCGCCCCCGGCGCTCATGAAATCGGCGGGCGAGTAGCCAGCGATTACTTCGAGGACCCGGGCGGCGTCGGCGACGGTGCGGGCGATCGGGTCGGTGCGCGTGTTGATGCCGAAGCCGAACATGCCGTGACGTGGAACGAGTTCCTGAGTGGGGGAGATTCTGACGGCACTATTATACGTGGAAGGCCCGCGGATGGAAGTACCGGTTTCTTTACCGATGGCGACGGTGACGAGATTGGCGGCAACGGCGCTACCGGAGCCGGAGCTGGATCCTATGGGGCTGCGTTCGGTGTCGTAGGGATTGTTGAGGGTACCGTTGAACGAACTACGGGGTATTCCGGAGGCGTATTCGCCCATGGTGGATTTGGCGAGGATGATGGCTCCGGCGTCACGCAGGCGTTGGACGAATACGGCGTCCAAGGGCGGGTGGTCATCGGCATAAGGAACGGTGGCGGCTGAAGTGGTGTGCAAATCAAAGGTATCGAACTGGTCTTTGATGGCGAAGACGACGCCATGAAGGGGCCCTTTGAATTGTCCGGTAGTTGCGAAGTAGGCGTCGAGGGTTGCGGCGGTTGCGAGGGCGTCGGGTTTTTGGGGATCGTTGTCGGCCGGGTCCGTCAGGGTGCGGGCCATGGAGGGATCGAATCCCCATTCCTTAAGCGTGGCCGGGCGAAGATTGAGCGTGGCGATGGAATTAATTTTACCGGGATGCGGGATCGTTTCGATGCGACCCAAGCGCCCCTTGGGTTCGGCGACACCTGCCCCGTGGTAGGCTTTGATGCGAGCGAGGTAACGGTTGACCAACTCCGTGGAAGTCAAGTCGCCGGACAGGTAGGCGCCCTGGATATCGGCGATGGTGGCTTCTGACAGAACAAACTCGCCGTGGGAGTACGGAGTGAGGCAGAAGAGCGTGAGGAAGACGGCAACAAGCCGGAATCGGAGTGGGCGCATGAATGTGCATCGAGCACCCGATGTGCCTCGTGGTGGGGTGAGGGGGAATCGGCAGGGTGAAGTGAATCGAATTCAACGCGAAGGAGCTATGGTCGAATCCTGCTCACTCGGCAGGCGAGACCGGGATGCCGGGCGAGGGTTTCCGGAGGATGTTGCGTAGCGATGGCGAGTACGGGCGGACCGTTTTACACTTCGATTAGAGAGGGAGGTAGGCGACGGCTTTACTGTCATTAATGGACGGATACATCGCGCCGCGCAAGGTCTGGCGGAGGAGATTTGAGGTGGTGGCGTCGAGGATCAGATCGAGCGTGGAACGAAAGAGACCCTGCGAAAGCAGCGCGGCGTCCGGCGGCTCCGATGTCGGCGTGACATGATAAGTCAATTCACTCGTAGCAGACGGACCGAAATTACGGACTTGATCAGGACGAGCAGAGAATCGGGATGCGCGAAAGTTGGCCAGGAGCTGATGGGTGGCTTCGATTTCGGTTTTGAAGGTCGGGTCGCTCAACGGTTCGTGGTGATTGCGATAGATGGTTTTATGCAGATGCACTTCCCCTCGGGAGATGAAGACATGGGATTCGCGGCGAAAGAGTCCGAGGTCAGGGTGCCACGTGATGGCGGTGACGAAGACGGCTGGACCGCAGCCGCAAATGTCATGAGCCATTTCGCTGATAATGGTGTCGATCGGGGTTTCCAGTTTCATGCGAACACCATCATAGCGAAATTTGCCAGAGGTGTCTGTCGGGTCCGACCGAATATTGGTGTAGGGGCCTACCCTACGTTGCGCGAATCGGCGGTCAGTTTTTTCAAGGTCAACCGGCTTGATCGCGCCGATCGCCCCACCGGATGGCATCGCGCACGAGTTCCACCGCGTCTTCGTGACCGAGTTTTTCTTTGATTCGCGCGCAGTAAGCCAGAACCGTTTTGATGCTGAGATGAAGTTTTTTGGCGATTCGACGCGTGCTGTGGCCGCTCCCCAGCCGCACAAAGACTTCGAGTTCCCGATCGCTGAGTGAATCCACTTCACCCTGGGTATTCGAACTGACCATACGCTCAGTGAGGTGAGAAAGGATGGGACGACTGGCGAAGAATTGTCCCGAGGCGACTTCGCGGACGGCTTCCACGATTTGTTCGGTCGATTCTCGTTTGGTGACATAGCCGCGCGCGCCGGCGCGCACGGCACGTTCGACGTAGTCGATTTCCTCGTGCATGGAGAGGATGACCACTCGGACGGAAGGGAGTTGTTCCGCGATTTCCTTGATGAGTTCCAGGCCCGAGGACTTTTGCAACGAGAGGTCAACGATGGCGACATCGGGTGGGCTGGCCAACATGGCACGGAGGCCTTTGCGACTGGTGGGGGCGGTACCGGTGACTTCCAGGTTGGAAGATTGACGCAGCAAGTTGCTGAGCCACTCCCGGACCAGGGGATGGTCGTCGACGATAAAAACCTGGGTGTTCGACGGGGCCATGAGATGAGTTACGTTGGATTAGAAATTAGCGGCACATAGCAGTGCACGTGGGTACCGGTTTCCCCATTGGCGGGGGGAAACAGTTCGAGCGTACCACCGATAAACTCCGCCCGTTGAGTCATGATTTGTAGCCCGCCCCCAGTATCATCAGAAGCGGCCGCTTCAGGGGGCCCTTGGCCGTTAGCGCAGATCCGGAGATCCGCGTGATGTTCATCGACGGAGAGGTGGAGTGATACACTGGATGGTGAGGCGTGGCGCAAGGCATTACGCACGGCTTCGCGTGCGATATAGAATAGGTGGGAGCTGACGGGAGTATCCAACGACTCCAGAGGCCCCTCCGTGGTGAGCGTGCAGGGGATGTGGAAATTCTCGGTGGCGGTGGTGACCAGTTCATCCAACTCATACTCGAGTTGTCCGGCCGGAACATTGTCCAAGAGCAAACCACGGGCGATTTGTCGGGTTTGGGTAATGCCGGTGCGAACGAGGGTTTCCACCTCATGGGCTGATTCGGCGAAGGAGTGGTCGCGCTCCTTCAGTCGTGATGTGAGGATGTTGGCAGCGATGGCGGTAGCCGTGAGGTGCTGGCTGAGTCCATCATGGAGATCGTGACCGATCGCGGCGCGTTCCCGCATGCCGGCTTCCAGGAGGCTATGTTGAAGGCGTTCGCGGGCAGCGGTGGCCTGGCGCAGGGCGGTGGTGCGAGCTTGGACACGTTCCTCAAGTTGACGGCTCAACAGGATCAATTCGTGGATGATCACGGCGATGCAAAGAAACATGACCAGGCCACTGATGCGGTTGGAAATGATGCGAGTCAGGTCGACATCGACGAAGAAGTAGTCGGGATTAAGCCACGCGTTTGCGAGGTCGCCCAACACTCTGAGCAGGGTCACCAAAAAGGTGGCCGAGATGCCCCAAGCCAAGCCGAGCCAACTGATTGCGAGGATGAGGGGAAGAATGTTGAAGGCCAGGTTCCCGAAAGTGCCTTTGGCGGCGACGTCACTGGCGGCGATGGCGAAACAGAGTCCCAGCACGATGGGGATCGAGATACGGCGGCTGTGCTTGGGGGGCTGAATGAGCAGGCTGAGAAATAGGCTCCGCCTGGGAAAATTGAGCAAATGAAATGAGCTGAAGGTGTGCGGTAACAGAGGGCGTTTAGCTATTCAGTGGTTCCGATTTCGATCCGTGAAACCGGTGGTTGGATCCAAGGGATCCATGACGATAATCGTTGCCTCCATGTTATGGGATGGCGCTTGGTGCGGACGGTGAACGAGTGACGGTATACCCATACTGAAATTTTCATGAGCATTGGACATGCCCTCGGACTGGGCCCGTGATTTGGCCGCGACCATATGAACACAATTCAACACGCATGAGATATTCTTCAATTCACCTCACGTTGGGGAAAAATTTGGGAACTTCGCTGAGATCGTTCGGCTGAGGGGAATAAAGTGGTGATTCGGTCGTTTAGGATGAGCGTGGAGGCGTTTCTACTTCCGGCGAAGAGCGAATTGCACGCTGCGAGTGACGAAGGCTTGGATCGGTTTGCCTGCCTTAGTGGGAGGAGTGAAACGCCACTCCCCGATTTGGGTGAGGACAGCGCGCCCGAAGGTGGGATTGGTGGCATAGACTACGGCAGGCATCCGGGCTCGTCCGGAGGCATCCACCACAAATTCCAAAATGGCTTCGCCTTCGTTGACGTACCCTTTGAGCTCAGAGGGGTAGGGTGGAAACTGACCTCCGATTAGTTCAAGATGTTGCCCCAAGTCTTGTTCAGGCACGGTGGAGAGGGGGGCTTCGACCTGATCACCAGCCGGGTTAACTGCGCTGCGAGACGCGTCTCGCTGAGTCCCGGACATGATGATGCCGTGCCGTTCGAACTCAAACATACGGGTATCCCGCCGCGTCCGTGCGGCGTAGGCGCGGGGATCGATCCGCCCCTCCGGCATGACGGCGAGGATGGCGTCGCCAAAGTCGGGATGACTGGCGGCCAATACAATGCAGTCGTCGATCAATCCGTCGTCGGTCAACGTATAGGCCAGGGTGGCGAATCCCCCTTGCAGGGTGGTGTTCTGCAATGACAACGGAAACTCTGGTGCGAGGTAGTGAGCCCACCCCGGTTGGAGTTCGGAGATCCCTTCGATCTGCGGGGCAAGGGTAGGAAGGCGGGGAGTGTCCTCAAGCTCGGTGCGCAGGGAGGATACCGCAACGAGGAGGAGACTGCTCGAGAGGAGTTTCAGGCCCACGAAATTCACAAGATCGAAGGGAGGCGCATGTAAGACGGGGTAAGCCGATCTGGCAAAAGAAAGCGGCCAATCTGGTGGTGGGAGTGCGTTGGAGCAGAGTTCCCGTCCTGATCAACGAGGGCGATACCAGTAGTCGTTCGTCTCGTTCTTGAAGAGTTTTTTAGGAATCATTCCGTGCACGCCTTGGGTGCCGTCGACGACCTGAGTAACCCGGAAGTGAACGCCGATACTGGTGAGCGCGTAGGCGCGGCGGAAATCGTAGCCCTCCCGTTCCTGGAGGAATTCGATGGTTTCGATGGTGGCCTTGCGCATGGCGATATCGAGATCTTCGTCGAGTCCGAATGTCATGTAGTAGTCGGAGGTCTCGGCGCGAGGACCGGAGAGCGTCTTGCCCTTGTGCAGGATGAACTGAAACACGGCGGTATTGGCGGTTTCAATGGCGTTGATGGTGACTTCGCCATCGCCCTGAGCGGCATGGCAATCGCCGGTGTAGACGAGAGTGCCTTGCTGGAAAACGGGAAGATAGAGTGTGCTACCGGTAGTGAGTTCACGGCAATCGAGATTGCCTCCGAAGAGCCCCGGAGGAGCAGAGCGGCGATTGGGTAGATCGGAGTCCGGTGGGCAAGTGCCCATGACGCCGTTAAAGGGCATGAGCGGGACTTCGACGTTATCGGTGAACACGCCGGCGTTGCGGGCGAGGTCGAGATGCACGACGAAGTTGAACGGCGAGGGGACGAGATCAGGCAGGCCACCGCGTCCCGGGCTGCCGGCCTACGGTGCCGTAGGGAATGCGCGGCACGACAGACAGGATACGGACTTCGAGGGAGTCACCGGGTTCGGCGCCCTCGATGTAGATCGGACCGTTGAGCAGGGGACCACTCGGGATGCCTTCGGCGCGCGGAGTCTCGGCGAGCACCTTGATGGTTTCGGACAGAGCGGGAAGCTCTGCGATGGTTTGTTTGACGTTGTTGTCAGCCAGCCAGGTGTCGGGATCATTGTCCCGCCAGCGTTGGCCGCCGCCGCCTTCGATTTCGACAATCGCTCCGGACTTCACCCGTAGAACGGGTTCCTTGGTTTTGGAGAAATGACCAATGATGGCGTTTTCGGGAGTGAAGGGGACGCGATGGTCGACCGGGAAATTCGTGGCACGGGCGAGCCCCATACCAGTTAGAAATAAGACAGAAGAAGTAAGCAGCTTTAGGCGTGAGTGCATGCGTTTGGGTCGTTGGTGGTTAAGGGATCTTTTCCCAGATGAAGACGGAGGATATTTCGCGACCGTCGTCGCGAAGGCGTGCCGGGGTGGCGAGAGAGAGGCGACCCGCCGTGTCGAAGGCATAGCTGCGGGGGGCGTCCTCGCCGACGCGGGCCTGGTTCAGGTCGCCGTCCTTGATATGCAAGATGTGGCCGGAGGCAGGAACGAGTTTCCACCAGCCGAAGTAGCTGGAGAATCCGTCGGCGGAGGAGCCCGCCTCGGCGTCGCGGCCGGGGCGCACGATCTGGACGGAGAGGCGGCCATTCGGAGCGTAGACGAGTTGGCCGGATTCGGGACCGCGGGCCATGGGTGTCTCGACGCCGGTGGTCACGTCGCGGGTCGCGATGCCAACGAGTTTCCAGGTGCCGGTGAGCTTGGCGCGAAGGCTGGCGGGCAGAGCCGGGGTGAAGGGAGGCGGACGATGATAGGGATGGGCCTGCTCGTAGGCGTAACCGATGATCCGGGTCTCGTCCCAGGCGCGACTCAGGGATTTGCAACCCTAGCGGCAGGCCTTCAGCGCTGTAGCCGCAGGGCACGGAGAGGGCGGGCCACTGCAGCATACTGCCGACGAAAGTGAGACTGGAGCGTCCCCGGCTGACGCCACGGCCCGGCGCGGGCACGGGTTCTTCGCCGATCTGGGTGTTGCGGTCACCAGTCAAGGAGGGGAGTTGAGCCCAGGTGGGGAAGACGAGCGCGTCGACCCCGGCGGTGTCCATCTCGCGGCGGAAGGCGGCGCGGAACTGCTCTTCGTGTTGGCGGCCCTCGACGGTGGCCGGATTTTGGTCTGGCGGGAGCGCGTCGACGGCGTTGCCTACGCTGACCTGGTGGAGGGGATGCAGTAGACCGGACTCGGCGATGTCCTTGATGGATGGATACGGCACGCCGGGATGGATGAAAATCCAACGAGTCAGGTCGGCTTTGAACTGGGCGCCCGTTTGCGGCGGACACGGCAGAGTGTCGAGGTTTTTTTCGAAGTTAGCCAGCACCAGTGGGTCGGTGACCCCGGGGCGGAAGACCTGACGCAGGACCCCGAGTTTGACGCCCTCGAGTGCGTTGCTCTTCAGTGCTGGCAGGTAGGAGTCGGGGATGTGGCCGGCGTTGCGGGCGGTGGCGGCGTCGACCGGGTCGTTGCCCGTCACCATGGCATCGAGCAACAGGGCCATGTCGTGAACATTGCGTGCCATGGGACCAGCGGTGTCACGCACGCCGTCGAGTGGCACCACTCCGGTGTGAGAAATCAGACCGACGGTGGGACGCAGGCCGGCGAGGGCATTGTGGGCGGCGGGCATGCGGACGGAACCGCCGGTGTCGGTGCCCACCCCCATGACCGCGTAACTGGCGGCGAGACCGGCGGCCGGTGCCGCCGGAGGAACCGCTGGTGTTGTAGGCCGGGTTGTAGGGGTTACGGGCGAAGCCGGGCAGGACGGAGTTGATGTTGTCGGAGCCACCCTTGGCAAATTCGGGAAACGTGGTTTTGGCGATGACGATGCCGCCGGCGGCGTTGATGCCCGCGACGAGGGGGGCGTCGGTGGACGGAACGTAGTTTTTCCAGCCCTGGAAGCCCGAGGTCATGGGCATGCCCACGGCGTCGAGGTTGTCTTTGAGCACCACCGGCACGCCGTGGAGCGGTCCGACGAATTCGCCGGAGGCAGCGAAGTGTTCATCCTGGGCCTTCGCGAGGGCGAGAGCCTCGGGGTTCAGGTTGATGACGGCGTTGAGGTAGGGGCCGGTCTTGTCGAAGGCGGCCGATGCGATCGAGGTGGGCCTGCACCACCTCTACGGCGGTGTGGGGCCGTCGCGGTAAGCGGCGTGCAGACTCTCGACCGTGGCTTCCTCGACGGGGTAGGTCGCGGCGCGGAGGAACGCCGTTGAAGCGAGGAGCGCAAGGGCGGGCAGGAGCAGACTACGGCGCATGTGGAACGGGTCCTTGAGGCCAAGGGCTTCGCGAGCGAAGCCCCTGCATACAGCGTGTCGGTCGGTAATTTGGGCGTGTTGACGGGGAACGTGACCGGGCAGGGTGGCCTGTTTGTAATCGTAGGCGTAAGCGAGCAGGCGGCCTTCGGTGAATGAGCGCCCGAGGAGCGAGAAGGTTACGGGCAGACCGCGCTCGCTCATGCCGCAGGGCACCACGAGATCGGGGAAGCCGGTGATGTTGGCGATGTTGAGCGGACGACGGCCGCCGCCGCGAGGGGCGTCGGGATCGGTTTTGATGAGCGAAACGGGCGTGGGGGACGTGGGGTAAAGCAGGACGTGCAACTAATGATTGGCGAAGACCCCTTCCATTGACGTGCGCACCATCGCCATACCCTGGTCGCGGGTGGCAACGTAGACGGGATCGGTGAGCTCAAGCGCGGTTTCGGACGGGTAATTCAGGCCGATTGCTTTCTCCGGCGAACGATACAGGGGGGCGGGGTCGTTGGCGATGCGGGCGAGATCGTAGATGGTTTTTGGATACGCTGACGAGGTGGTGGCGAGGTAGAGCGTGTCCAGCAAGCGCAAGAGGTTGGAGAAGAGGAGGTAGCGTAAAAATAAAGAGGCCGGAACCGGGAGGATTTCCTGGTTTCGGCACAAAAACGGCGTGTATAATTTAGTGTGAACAATACTACCGAAGCCGTCGCCCCGGAAGTTTCCCTGCAAACCTGGCTGCGTCCAGACCTGACTCCGGTCGGACCCAACAAAGATTACGCCGCGTTTCGCGATCAACGGGCGGGGCGACGACGTGGCCGGGTTGCCGCGACACCTGCAGTTCGCGCGCAAGGCGCGGCGGGTGCAGGTATTGCGCATGATGCGCGGAAACATCAGTTTGCGTAAACTTTCCCTGAGCATCGCCTCCAGCGATCTGTTGGCCGACTTTTGCGGAGCGCGCCGGATCGACGGCATCAAGGGGGTCTCCCAAAGAAAGCGTGCGGGAGCGTGCGTCCAAATGCTTCACCGCCGGGCAGGTGCGCAGGATGAGCCAAGTCTTTATCGAGATGTGCGGTGAGGCGGACCGGGCGAGCGAACTGAGACTGGCTGCGGCGCAGCCGATGGATACGTGCCTGGTGGACTCGACCTGCCTGCAGGTCAACATCCATTTTCCGGTCGACTGGGTGCTCTTTCGTGACGTGAGCCGCACCTCCTGCTCAAGGCGGTGAAACTGCTCCGTGCAGCGGGGTTGCGGGGTCGAATGCCGAACGAGCCGCCAGTCTTTGCCAAGCAGATGAATCGGTGGTGCATCGCGATGACCCACAGCCGACGGCGCCGCGATGAGAAGCGGGCCCGCAAGGGCGTGCTCCGCCAGATGAAACGCCTGCTGCGCACCATCGGCGAGCACGCCCGCCGCCACTGCGACCACCTCGCCGCCGACTACGCCCGGACCCGCTTCAGTGAGCGCCAGGCCACCCGCATCATTGCGCGCATCGACGCCATGCTCGAGCAACTGCCGGCCGCGATCAACCAGGCCCACGAACGCATCATCGGCGCGCGACCAGTGCCCAACGCCGAGAAGATCCTCAGCGTCTACGAACCCGACGTGCAGACCGTGGTCCGGGGCAAAGCGTCCGGCGAGGTCGAGTTTGGCCACACCCTCATGATCAGTGAGAACGTGACGGGGTTGATCACCGATTGGCAGTTGTATCAGGGAATGGCTCCGGCCGAATGGCGTCAGTTGAGCGAAAGCTTTGATCGTCAGAAGCAGTGCGACCTGAGCACCCCGATCAAAGCGGCGAGCACCGACCGAGGCTTCTCGACCAAACGGCTGTGCGAACGCTTGGCCGCAGCCGACATTTATGACGCCACTTGCCCCCGCGATCCGCAGCAACTGCAACGGCGCATGCAGGAGCCGCCGTTCGTGGCGCTCCAACATCGCCGGGCTTCGACGGAAGCCCGCATCGCCATCATCAAGCAACGCCAAGGCAAGCGATTGAGTGCCAGAAGTTTCACGAATCGCTACCTGGCGGTAGCCGGGAGCATCCTCGGTCACAACCTGTGGCTCATCGCCCGACTGCTGGCCGACCAACCACCGCAGGCCCAAGCCGCCTACAACCACCAAGCCTACTCCAACGATGAACAATAAACCGGCTGCCGGAGGTTCCCTCATGGAAACGATCCAGGCACTGACTGCTGCGACACCACCTTTTGCTATTTCATTGCATTTGCGCGCGCTTACATCCGCCATTGGTAGTTGGAAATCCGCTCAAAAAATCGGTTTTCCTGCCCCCTTTCCAAAATCAGGGTAAATGGGACACGCTCTAACTGGCGCTACGCCACCAAAGTTTTTGATCCGACTCGGAAAATTGACGAAAAAATCTGGAAGATACTGGAGTAGTCGCTCGTGTTGGCGCCGTCTTCATTTGGCCTGCAACCGTGGAAATTCATCATTGTGCAGGACGATGCGGTGACCGAACAATTAGTGGCCGCATCGTGGAACCAGACGCAGCCCAAGGATTGTTCGCAGTTTGTGGTGATGGCGGTGCGAGAAAACCTCGTTGAGACGCATTTGGACTGTTACATGGCCCGGACCGCCGAAGTACGGGGCGTGGATGTGGCCAGTTTGGCAGGGGTTCGCGGGGTGATTGCGCAGTCGCTCGAAGGGGAGAAGCAGGCGGGTCGCTTGGACACGTGGCAGACGCATCAGCTCTACATCGCACTGGGGCAATTCATGGCCTCAGCCGCGCTGTTGGGCGTGGATACCTGTCCCATGGAAGGACTTTCGGCGCCTCAGTACGACGAGATCCTGGGACTCAAGGGGACCGGTTGGAAGACCGTGGTCGCCTGCGCGGCGGGATACCGGTCGGCGGATGATAAGTACGCCAGCACCCCCAAAGTGCGCTTTCCCACCTCTGAGGTCGTCGAATATCGATGACGCAATTGAGTCAATCTGGCGACTCATTGGTGACGAGTCGGTCTAAGCTTTGACTTCGGAAAGTTTAGTTTCAGCGTCGGGGTTGTGATTACCCGTCGTGATTTTATCCGTAATGCAGGTCTCTATTCTGCTGCTTCCGTAGGACTGCGTGCGCTGGCCAGTCATTCACTTATGGGCGGCGGAAAAGACTGCCGCGGTGCGGGGGTTTGGCATGCTGCAGGATGACCCTAAGAATTTACTGCGATTGGCATCGGGATTCAGCTACCAAGCCTTCTTCTTTGCAGGAGAAGAAATGGATGACGGTTTGATCGTGCCCGGCATGCATGACGGGATGGGGGCCTTTCCGGGGCCGGATGGACGGGTGTTGTTGGTACGCAATCACGAAAGCGAAAGCGCATGGTTGCATGCCAGTCCGTAGGGCCCGGCAAATGAGCGGCTCGAGAAAGTTGACCCCGCGATGATTTACGATCGCGGCCATGGAGTGGCTCTGTGTATCGAGGAACGACTACGTTGGTTTTTAATCCGGCCACCCAAACGTTAGAGAAACACTTTTTGTCCTTGGCGGGAACGCAGCGCAATTGTGCCGGTGGAGTCACCCCGTGGGGAACCTGGGTCACTTGTGAAGAGGTCAATTCGGAACGGGAACTGAAGGAAGAGCAATTGCACGGCTATAATTTCGAAGTCACGCTCTCGGCCGAACCCGGTTTGATGAAGCCGGTGCCGTTGCGGGAAATGGGACGCTTCCGACATGAAGCGGTGGCGGTGGATCCGCGATCAGGCGTGGTCTATGAGACCGAGGCCTTGGGCGACGGGTTGCTTTATCGGTTCATGCCGAAAGAGCCCGGTAACTTGGCTGCCGGAGGGAAGTTACAAGCTATGTCCGTGCAAGGGCGTCCGCAGCCTGACACGAGAAACTGGCCGGGAACGGACGCGTTTCCAGTGGGCGTGCCCATGGCGGTGTAGTGGATCGATTTGGAAGACGTGGACAGCCCGGTGCTCGACCTGCGCCATCGGGGGCGGGCTGCAGGGGCGGTGGTATTTGCCCGAGGCGAAGGCGCGTGGTGGGGCGATGACGCGGGTTATTTTGCGATGACCAACGGGGGCCAGAACACGCTCGGTCAAATCGTCAAGTATCAGCCGAGTCGCTACGAAGGAACTTGGCGGGAAAGCGTTGAGCCCGGCACGATTGAATTGTTCGCGGAGCCCAACGATAGCGCGTTGTTAAGCAACTGCGATAATCTGACGGTGGCTCCGTGGGGAGATTTGGTGGTGAGCGAGGATACCAAAGGCGTATGCCGTATCATCGGGATCACGCCAGCGGGCGAATACTACGTGATCGCGGAAAATCCTCACGTGGGTAATGAATTGGCCGGAGTCTGCTTTTCGCCCGATGGCAGTACTTTGTTTGCGAATGTGCGAAGCCAGGCTACACGGTCGCGATCACCGGACCGTGGCCTACCGTTTAGTCGCCCAGCACAGCTCGGCGTTGATCGGCGTCGAGCGGGCACCAGTTGCCGGGCGGGAGCGAAAGCTGTGCCAATTTGAGTTGGCCGGTGGCCGCACGGTGCAACCGCAGGGTGGGGTGACCGACGGCGGCGGTCATGCGGCGCACTTGGCGGTTTTTACCCTCGGTCCGCACCAATGAAAGCCAGGTATCCGCCACATTTTTGCGGAAACGCACCGGCGAATCGCGGAGAGGGCAAGGCGGGGGCGACAGGCATGCGCTGCACGACGTTACAGGGGCGAGTCCGGTGTCCCTTGATGGTCACGCCCGAGGCGAGTTGACGCAGCGCGCTCTCGTCCGGCACCCGTTCGACCTGTACCCAATACTCTCGTTGGTGGCCACGCTCCGGATCGAGCAGGCTAGTGTTGAGCCCGGGCTCATCGCTTAACAACAGCAAGCCTTCGGAGTCGGCATCGAGGCGACCCAGCGGATAAATGCGCGCCGGCAGGCCAAACTCCGCCAGGGTGCGCCAGCGGGACCCTGGTTCGGGGGGGAACTGGAAAAACACGCCGTAAGGTTTGTAGATCGCGCATAGCACCGAATTAGGGAAGATGACTGCGTTGAAGGTTTGCGAGATCGAACATCTCGGCGCACAGATGAGATATGCGAGCTGTGCAATTTCCTGCGGTCAACGAACTCAGTGTTAATGAAGTGTCGGATCCGACGCCGGCGACCGATGAGGTGGTCATCGAGCTCAAGGCCGCGGCCTTGAACCATCGAGATTTGTGGATCAAACAAGGGCAGTATGCGGGATTGAAGTGGCCCACGTTACCAGGGTCGGACGGGGCGGGCGTGGTGGCGGAGAGGCAAGTCGGCGCGGGGTTCAAGGCTGGGGATGCGGTGGTGATTAATCCTGGATTCTCCTGGGGTGATAATCCGCAGGCCCAAGGGAAAGGCTTTAGGATTCTCGGGCTGCCTCGAGATGGCACCTTGGCGGAACGCATTGCGGTGCCGGCGACGCAATTGGCGCCGAAGCCCCTGCATTTGAATTGGGCGGAGGCCGCCGCGTTACCATTGGCCGGGCTGACGGCGTATCGAGCGTTGTGTACGCGTGCGCGTTTGCGAGCGAGCGAGCGGGTGCTGGTTAGTGGGGTCGGAGGCGGGGTGGCGTTGTTTGCCCTGCAGTTCGCGGTAGCTGATGGCGCCGAGGTTTGGGTGACTTCGAGCAGCGAGGAGAAAATCGCCAAGGCAGTCGAGCTGGGGGCGAGGGGGGGCTTCAACTATACGCAGCCCGATTGGGAGAAGACGGCGGTGCAGGAAGCCGGAAGTTTTGATGTCATCATCGATAGCGCGGGCGGAGAAGGATTTGACGCGCTGGTCGATGCCGCGGCACCAGGAGGGCGGATTGTGTTTTTTGGCGCGACCCGCGGGGATCCCAATGTGCTTTCGATGCGCAAAGTGTTTTGGAAGCAACTGTCCTTGCTCGGAACGACGATGGGAAGTCCGGACAATTGGGCGGCCATGATGGCGTTTGTGGCGGAGCACCAGATCAAGCCGATCATCAGCGATGTGTTCGCGTTGGAAGACGCCGGAGCGGCCTTTGATCTTATGGCGCGGGGGGGGCAGTTTGGCAAAATCGTGGTTACCCTGTAGCCGCGACGCATCGGTGTCCGGGAAGTGAGTTGAGTGCGTTGATGATCAGGCGCTTAGGGCACAAAGGGTTCGCCAGGTCGGGCGATATCACTGACGGAGTCACGTTTGCCGCGATGTCGGATGCACGCCTCTGCTTGGATCGGAAGTTTCGGCTGGGTTCGGCGGCCGCAACGCGGACTTCTATGTTAACGCGCAGCGGCCTTTAAATGGCCGTTGCGCGAAGATCCCCGGTTGCTGTATTAAATAGCATTCGAACGCGCGTATTGCTCGAGATGAACCCGTATCCGTATGTATGTTAGCGACTTATATCATCGACGAGGCACCCCCGCGCTTTAATAAACGCCCATGTCGTTTTCCTCCAACCCCTTGGTCGGCGAGATGTTCATGGCCCCGGCTCATCATCTTTTGGCTCACTACGTGGAGCGTGTCCCACAAGCGCAAGAGGTTGGAGAAGAGGAGGTAGCGTAAAAATAAAGAGACCGAAACCGGGAGGATTTCCTGGTTTCGGCACAAAAACGGCGTGTATAATTTAGTATGAACAATACTACCGAAGCCGTCACCCCGGAAGTTGCCCTGCAAACCTGGCTGCGTCCAGACCTGACTCCGGTCGGACCCAACAAAGATTACGCCGCGTTGCGCGATCAACTGGCGGGGCTCGACCAGTTGCTGGCCAATAGTCACTCGGAAGCGATGGCCGTGGACTTTGCCCGGGAAAACTGGCGGGGCGACGACGTGGCCGGGTTGCCGCGCCACCTGCAGTTCGCGCGCAAGGCGCGGCGGGTGCAGGTATTGCGCATGATGCTCGGAAACATCAGCTTGCGTAAACTTTCCCTGAGCATCGCCTCCAGCGATCTGTTGGCCGACTTTTGCGGAGCGCGCCGGATCGACGGCATCAAGGGGGTCTCCCAAAGAAAGCGTGCGGGAGCGTGCGTCCAAATGCTTCACCGCCGGGCAGGTGCGCAGGATGAGCCAAGTCTTTATCGAGATGTGCGGTGAGGCGGACCGGGCGAGCGAACTGGGACTGGCTGCGGCGCAGCCGATGGATACGTGCCTGGTGGACTCGACCTGCCTGCAGGCCAACATCCATTTCCCGGTCGACTGGGTGCTCTTTCGCGACGTGAGCCGCCCCCCCTGCTCAAGGCGGTGAAACTGCGCCGTGCAGCGGGATTGCGGGGTCGGATGCCGAACGAGCCGCCAGTCTTTGCCAAGCCGATGAATCGGTGGTGCATCGCGATGACCCACAGCCGACGGCGCCGCGATGCGAAGCGGGCCCGCAAGGGCGTGCTCCGCCAGATGAAATGCCTGCTGCGCACCCATCGGCGAGCGACCAGTGCCCAACGCCGAGAAGATCCTCAGCGTCTACGAACCCGACGTGCAGACCGTGGTCCGGGGCAAGGCGTCCGGCGAGGTCGAGTTTGGCCACACCCTTATGATCAGTGAGAACGTGACGGGGTTGATCACCGATTGGCAGTTGTATCAGGGAATGGCTCCGGCCGAATGGCGTCAGTTCGACCAGAGCCTCGAGCGCCAGAATCAGTTCGACCTGAGCACCGACCGAGGCTTCTCGACCAAACGGTTGTGCGAACGCTTGGCCGAAGCCGACATTTATGACGCCACTTGCCCCCGCCATCCGCAGCAACTGCAACGGCGCATGCAGGAGCCGCAGTTCGTGGCGCTCCAACATCGCCGGGCTTCGACGGAAGCCCGCATCGCCATCATCAAGCAACGCAAGGCAAGCGATTGAGTGCCAGAGGCTTCACGAATCGCTACCTGGCGGTAGCCTGGAGCATCCTCGGTCACAACCTGTGGCTCATCGCCCGACTGCTGGCCGACCAACCACCGCAGGCCCAAGCCGCCTAAAACCACCAAGCCTACTCCAACGATGAACAATAAACCGGCTGCCGGAGGTTCCCTCATGGAAACGATCCAGGCACTGACTGCTGCGACACTGCAATTTAGCCCTTAAATTGCATCTGCGCGCGCCTACATCCGCCATTGGTAGCCGGAAATCCGCTCAAACAATCGGCTTTCCTGCCCCCCTTCCAAAATCAGGGTAAATGGGACACGCTCTAACAAGAAATTACTTTCAGGACTTGCGCGCCTCCCGGATTCCTTGCAACGTACGCCTCCTCCAAATTTAGGCGCGGTCGCCAAGTGGTAAGGCCGGGCTCTGCAAAAGCTCTATCGGCGGTTCGATTCCGCCCCGCGCCTCCAATTTTTTACGCCCATCGATTCTCCGCGATGGGCGTTATTTTTGCTCGATTGGGCCGATTTCTGACACAGAAACCCCTCGCGCTATCAGCTTCAGATGGCTTCCCGCGTCGCTTTGCGTCCTCTGATTACGGCCTCTTCACACTTTTTCGTGTATTTCGAGAGTTTCGGGGTTACCCATGAGGTCGCTTAACGAATTCGATGCCCACCACGATCTTCACCATTGCCAATCAAAAAGGCGGCGTCGGCAAAACGACGACCGCCGTCAATCTGGCTGCCGCCCTCGCCGAACGCAAAATCCATACGCTCCTGATCGATCTCGATCCGCAGGCAAACGCCACCAGCGCGATCGGTGTGGAAAAGCAGGAAGGTCGTAGTCTTTATGGTCCCTTGAATGGCGAAGGGCGCGTGTTTGAAATGATCACGCCCACCCCCTACCAACACCTCGCACTCATCCCCAGCGAGGAGGACCTCGCCGCCGCTGAAGTTGAGCTCGCCCAGTCCGAAAACTATCTTGCCCGCCTGTCCTCAGTGTTGGCCCCGCTCAAAGCCAGCAACGGCTACCGCGCCATCATCATCGATTGCCCACCGTCCATGGGCATGCTTTCGATGAACAGCCTCGCGGCCGCCGATTACTTGCTCATCGCCCTCCAATGCGAATACATGGCGCTCGAAGGGCTCGGACAGATCCTGCGCAATGTCGACCGCATCCGCGATGCCGGGCTCAACCGCGACCTGTCCCTTGGGGGCATCATCATGACCATGTATGATGGCCGCACCAACCTCGCCAAACAAGTAGTGGAAGAGGTTCGCAGCTACCTGCCCGACAAGGTCTTCGACACGCTTATCCCGCGGTCCATCCGCCTCAGTGAAGCGCCGAGTTTTGGTAAGCCCATCTTCGCCTACGACAACGCTTCCGCCGGAGCCGTGGCTTACCGAGAGTTAGCGACCGAGGTGATTAAACGGTTCAAACTCACTGCCCGCTAGTGTAGTGGGAGTTAATTAGCCATACGAAACAAAAATAGTAGTGCAGGATGGGTGCATGGCCCGCTCTGTTAATCCGCTAATCATTGATGCCGCGCAGCATCAAGAACTTGAACAGATGATCAAACGCCCGACCACGCCGCAACGGGAGGTCAGGCGGGCGCGCATCGTGTTGTTGCGGGCCGAAGGGAAAAGCCAGGAGACGGTGGCTGCTCAGATCGGAGTGAATCGTCCGGTGGTGGCGAAGTGGGAAAAGCGATTTCGTGAGGCAGGGTTGGCTGGATGGGCCGAAGCGAGACGTTCGGGCCGGAAGCCGAGTGTGGATGTGGCGATGCGCGCTCAGATCGTCACTGAGGTCACGCAACCCCCGACCGGGCGCACCCGCTGGTCCTCACGGGCAGGATGGCCAAGGCCAAGGGGGGTGTCGGCCCACACCGTGCAGCGTCTGTGGCGGGCCAACGACCTGAAGCCCCATGTGCGACGAACGTTCAAGTTGTCGCGTGACCGGAACTTCGAGGCCAAGTTTTGGGATGGCATCGGCTTGTATCTGAATCCGCCCGATCGGGCCTTGGTGCTATGTTGCGACGAGAAAAGCCAGTGCCAGGCGCTTGAGCGCACCCAGCCGGGCCTGCCATGGGGTATCGGGCACATCAAAACCGCCACCCACGATTACACCCGCCACGGCACGGTCACGCTATTCGCCGCCCTCGGCTATCTGGACGGCAAAATCATGCGACGCACCGCCTCTCGGCATACCCACCGCGAATGGCTCGGTTTCCTCCAGCACATCGATGCGCAGGCACCCGACGGCTTGGTCCTGCATCTGATCATCGACAACTACGCCACCCACAAGCACGCCAAAGTGAAGAGCTGGATAAAGTGGCGCAATCAGCGCCATGCCAAAGCTCATGGCGTCGAGCGCATCGCACTGCACTGCACTCCAACATCCTCTTCCTGGTTGAATCTAGTGGAGCGCTTCTGCCGCGACCTCACCGTCGATTGTATCCGCGATGGCAGCTTCACCAGCGTTCGAGACCTCACCAACGCCATCGAAACCTACATGGCCGCACGCTACCTCGAACCCACCCGCTACTACACTTGGAAGGCCGAAGGCTCCGCCATCCTGGAGAAAATCCAACGCGCCCGCACCGCCGCATCCCTTCATTCAGTATAGTTCATTAACTCTCAGCACCCTAGCCTCCGGGCACTGACCGCTCTCGCATCTTCCGCCATGCGGCTCCTCATCGCCAAGTATCGCCACGTGTTCAACGTCGGCATTGCAGAGTAACATCGTCTACCGATGGAATTTTGCTCTGCGCGCCGTGTTCTCCTTGGTCCACTTGGCGTTCGCTTTTATCTTATGGAGCGCGGCCTACCGCGGTCAGGATTCCATTGGCGGCTTCAGCCTGGATCAAACGCTGACCTACTTCATCACCTTGCTGGTGCTGCAGTTTTTCATCGGCGCGTTCAATGCGGACTACCAAATCAGCGAGGAAATCCGCAACGGCCTGATTAATCAGTTCCTGCTCAAGCCGATCAACTACTTCGCTTACCGATTCACCATCTTCATCGCCGCCCGTCTCGTCTCCGGACTGCTCGCGCTCATTCCCATTCTCATCGCCTTGCCGCTGCTCGGCGAGCACTTCCAATTACACCCGACGAATCCTGGCGCATCCTGCTCGGTTTACCTGCCGTCGTTATGTCGGCGCTCATCCAGTTCACCATCGCCTATATCTTCGGACTGCTGACGTTCTGGTTTCTAGAAATCCAATCCTTCGTCATCCTCTCCCTCGCCATCGAAATAGTTCTTGGCGGCCAGATCTTCCCCTTTGATCTTCTCCCCTCCGGTCTGTTCCGCATCTCGCAGTTTCTGCCCTACTACTACCAAATGTACTTCCCGGCCGCCATCTTCACCGGCCGTCTGGACTACGCCGCAGTCATCGAGGGACTGACCGTGCAGGCCATTTGGGTCGTTATTTTGCTGGCGTTCGGGCAGTTTCTCTGGCGCCGGGGCTTGCGCCGCCACATCGCTGTCGGCGGCTGACGTCGCCCCTGCCCCACTCAATTTCCGCATGATCCACTACCTCCGACTTTGGCTCGCCTCCGTGCGCTACTCCATCGTGCGTTCGATGATGTTTCGCGGCGACTTCATCATGTGGAGCTTGGTCGAACTTTTTTGGATGTTCGTCAATGTCGCCACCATCGCGGTCATATATCAGCACACCGACGCAATCGCTGGCTGGTCCCAATTTGAAATACTCCTGCTCATCGGCACGTCCATGCTGATTCAGCGCCTTCTCATGGGCCTGTTTTGGCATGGTCTTTTGTTTTAGGAATGGGAACGGATGGCGCGTAGGGAGATATGCGTGGAATGTTGGCAGGATTCGAAGACGTGCGGCAGGGGCCGCTCGGGCCAGTGTTGGGCGCAGACGCGCAGCAGAACGCTGCGCACGAGGGCGAGGTTGGCCAGGTGGGCGTTGACGTTGCGGGTACGCGAGTGGTATTCGCACCAGTGGTTGCGGATCTCCACTCCGCCCCAGTGCCCGCGGATCAAGGCGAGCATTTGCGCAGGGCTGCGTTCTGCGGGTGCCAGGCTGCTGGCATAGGCGCGTTGCTCGCAACTTTCGGTGAGGTCGCGTTTTCGCACCGTGGTTTTGTCCACGAGCACCAGGCTGCGCAGCCCGGGGTAGTTGGCTTGCGAGGGCGTGGCCACCACCACGGACACCCGCCAGGTGGTCACGCGGCCCCGACTCGGATCGGTCAGCTCAAAAAAGGGGGGTGGAACGGTCCGGGCGCGCTGGACCAGCGCGCTCAGCTGGGGTTGGTTGCCTTTGATCTGGAGCACATACTCGCCGCCTTTTCCCACGATGGTGCGGGCCTGCTCGCGGGTGGCGTGCAAGGCGTCGCCGGTGTGACGATCTGCTCGTCCAACGACGCGGCGGCCAACACCTCACCGGCGCGGGCCTGTTCACTGCGCGAGGTGTTTTCCGTTTGATCGACGATGGCCAGGGCGACCGGCGCGCCGGTGTCGGCCTCGACCAGGCGGAGCACCCCGACCGCGTCGCGAATAAACTTTCCGTCCAGGGCGAGCGCTCCGGGCAGGGCACCGGCGTGGGCTGTGAGCCAACGGTTGTGAGGGCCTGGGCAAAGGCTTCCGGATCGAGCCGGGTGAGCACGTCGTAAAACACGCTGTAACTGGGGGCCAGGCGGACCTTTTTTCCGGCCTCACGGGGCAGGGCCAGGGCGAAGCGCTGGTCTTGGTCGAGCAGGTTGGCCATACGAGCGATCGACGCGATGTCGCGCCGGCCGGCCAGCAGCGCGAGCGCCACGCGGCCAAGAACCGGACCGATCTTGAAGCGGGTGTTTTTGGCGCGCGGATCGGGCATGCCGCACAGGGCCTCCAACAGAGAGGGCAACTGGCCGTTTTTGAGCGGCAGGGTGCCGGTGGGCGCGCGGCGCAGTCCCGCCCGGCAGTCCTCGGGCAAAGCGGGGTCGGGGGCGCTCAGTAGGGCCTTGGCCGAGGGGTGCAGGGGCCGCAGCAGCCACAGGTGCTTGGGTTTGCCGTGCTCGCGGTAAAAGTCGCCTCGGTGCCGTTCGTAACCCTGGCTGGTCCCGACCGGCTCCCATGCGGAGGCCTTGTAGCACGTGCCTTGGTAGGCCTCCGGGTCGGTGAAGGTCTCGGCTAGCAGCGGCCGATAGCCGAAGCGTTCCTGCCAATGGCCCGGCAACGTGCGCACCGCCGCAGCGAGCACCTGGGAGGCGAAATTGGGCTCCTCCGCCGCGCTTGGTGAGCAGTAGAAAGCGGCGGTTTTGCACCACCAGGGAAAGCCGCTCGACCCGGCGGGTCGCATCCCAGCCCACCCACCGGTCCCTGTCCTGGAGCGCGTAGCAGGCCGGACCCCACGCCAGCAGCGCCACACCGCCCGCCCCCCTCTTTCGACAATCTGGCGCAGGTAATCGCCCACCGGATGCCCGGATCCCAAGTAGTGCCGCTCGTGCAGCTGCGTGTCGAACCACTCCTGCTCGGCCGCAGTGGCCATGCGCACCTCCACGTTTCGATCCCAGTGCTTCTGCTCCGGGTTTGCGTTCGTCGCTTCCCTTTCCGTTTCACCTTTAGATTTCATCCCACTGCAACAGATCGAAAATCGTCCAAATGGTTTAGCTCAAAGTTACACCGCTGACCTTCAATCACTTCACTCGTCACGGGAAAAGACCATGGGTTATAGACGTCCGTGGTCGGGAAGACGGTGGCGGCGTCTTCCACGCGGGTGTAGTTGATCTCGTCTTCGCGGGAGTATTCCACGCCGGCGCTGAGGGCATGGTTGATCTCACCGGTCTTTAGATTGGCGGCCAAGTGAGTTTGGTTGGAGAATACCTCGTCGGTTTGGTCGCGCGACTTCCAGTCGTTGCGGCGGATGGTGTCGGTGGTGCCGGAAAGCAGGCGAGGTGACGTGGTGACGGAGTCGCGGTAGGTGCGACCGTAGCGGGTGAGATTGCGCAGGTTAAAGCCGTCGCCCTGATGTTCGATCGTGACGGTGGCGAGATCCTGCTCGATGTTTTCGTAGTCGCGGGCTTTGAGGCCATACCAGTTGGAATACGGCACCACGGGATCATCAGCGTAGGTCTGACGGGGCATGCCGTAATCGGGCACGTTATCCTGCTCGAGGTGCTGATAAGCGAAGGTGACCTTGGTGGGCTTGGAGAGACCGAGTGCGAATGACGGGGCGATGCCCCACGAAGAATTTTCCACGACGTCGCGTCCCGGAACTCCGGCGTCGTGCTACATGGCGTTGACGCGGACGGCCTGATCCTCGTTGAGCGGCTGGTTGATCTCGAGGGTGGCGCGTTGGTAAGAGTCGGTCCCAACGGCCAGTGCAGTGGTCTTACGTTCGAGGCCGTGGGGAGTTTTGGAAACCAGGTTGACTGACCCCCCCGTGGAACCGCGGCCGGCAGTGGCCGACGTCGGGCCCTTGGCCACCTCGACCTGTTCGAGGTTGAATGAGTCGCGGGCGTAACCTCCGAGATCGCGAACCCCATCAACGAACATATCGGTGCGGGCGCTGAAGCCGCGGATGGTCATTTGGTCGCCAGCCGGGGTGCCCCCTTCGCCGGCTTGGAACGTGAGGCCGGGGGAATTGCGCAAAATATCGCGGAGGGAGGAGGCGGCTTGCTCTTCCATGATCCGCTGGGAGATCACCGTGACTGTTTGGGGTGTGTCGAGGAGAGGCGCGTTGAACTTGGGGGGAGGCGATCTGGCGATCGCGGGTTCCTTCGACCGTCTGGCGAGCGAGTTCGATGACCTTATCGTCTTCGGACCCAACGGAAGGAGAGGGCGCTGAGACCGGAGTCGACTGAGCGAGGACCCCGGAAGCGGCCAGGCCATTGGCCACCAGCCAAGTGGCGATCGGAACGCGTGAGAATGAAGTGGCGGGCAGATCAGGTGCGAGGGTACGGGACATGATATGAAGGTAAATTTGGTGGAGACGAGAGGGGTGGTGAAAAAAGATGGAGGCCGCCAAGTGACCAAACCTGGCGGCCTATTGACCATGACAGACCGGTCCGTGAGCAGACCGGCTTGTCTAATGGATGGGACTCGACGCAATGTGCGGCTGAGACCCAATCGCATAAATAACAATTGCGATAGAGTCTCAGCCTGGAGGTGGGTCAGTAACTTATTGATAATTAATCCCATTCTCATTAATGATCAGAATTAATGACGCCTAATTCTATCTTGATCAGCGACAAACGTATTTTGAGTCAGAGGCGACCGGTGGTGAGGTTCTCAACAACCTAGTGGGGTTCGTCTTGTCATTCCGTGGGCATCGACTCGGGATTAAGGAGTATGGCTATACAACACCCTGCGCGCGAACGACCGGAAGTGACGATTTTGTCGGGTTTTTTGGGAGCGGGGAAGACGACGATGTTGCGTCACTTACTAGGTCAAGCGGAAGGACGGCAGTGGGCGGCGGTGGTGAATGACGTGGCGGCGTTGAATATCGATGGAGCGGTGGTGGAGACCTTGGGCAGTGGGGCCGAGGTGGTACAGTTGGAAAACGGCTGTGTGTGTTGTTCGAACCGGGATGACCTGGGCGAAGGGCTGGCGCGGTTGGCCGCAGAAGGGGATTTTGCGCACATCTTCGTGGAGGCGTCGGGCGTGGCGGAACCGCGGGCATTGGCTCAGTTGTTTGTGCAAAAGAATCCGTTTGGTCGGTCGTTGGGAGATTTTGGCGAGTTGGCTAATCTGGTGACGGTGGTCGATGTGGCGGTGCTGGCGGATCACTTGCGCGATATGCGTGATGGGACGTCTGCGGCGAAGAATCCGCCGGTGCAGCCAGGAGCCCCGCGGCCCTTGGTCGAGCTCATGGTGGAGCAGATCGAGTGTGCGGATCTGGTGGTCCTTAACCAATGTGATCGCGCGTCGACGGATGATCTGGGGGCGGTGTGCGAAGCGATCACGGGATTGAACGAAGAGGCTGAATTCGTGGAAACGGAGATGGGGCAGATCGCGAGCGAGCTGTTGGTGGACCGGGCACGGTTTGATGCCGGGGAAACCTTGGGCGGAGCGGCTTGGATCAAGGCGTTGAATGCAGTGGCGAGCGCACCGGTGGGTGGAGCGCTGGTGGTCAAACCGCGAGCGGCCCGTCACGAAGAGCGATTCGGGCTGACGAGTTTTGTCTACCAGGCGCGGCGGGCGTTTCGACGCGAGGCGTTGCGGGCATGGATCGATGCGGGCGTGCCGGGGCTCGTGCGGGCCAAGGGGTTTTTATGGTTGGCGGAGGCGCCGGATGAGATGGGCTTCCTGTCGCTCGCCGCTGGTATCAGCCGATGGGATACACTCAACCCGTGGTGGGCGTCGATGATCGAAGCAGGCCGGGCGACGCGGGATCAACTTCCCCCGGGCGTTCGGGCGGCATGGGTGGAGCCGCATGGCGATCGCCGTCAGGAGCTGGTTTTCATCGGTGTCGGGCTCGATGAAGCGGCGATGCGGGCTGCGCTGGACGCGTGTCTGGCGTGAGCGGCGTGTGGGGCGGGCTCAGGCGAAGCGCTTGAGGTCGTCGTAGGGGAAGTGTTGCCCCGGGCAGAGCGTGTGGTTTTTATCCACCCACTTGTGCACGGTCAGTTCGACATTGGAGCGCACGTGGCCGTCGCGGAGGAAGCTGATGAGTTCCACCAGGGACTGGTGCTGGCGGAGGGTCGGGGCGTGGTTTTGGAGGTTGCCCACGATGCAGATGCCGATGCCGGAATCATTGACGGAAGTCTTTTGTACGTGGCCCCCGCGAAGTTGTTTAGTCCAGCGAGGACCGATTTCGATTTCGCCATCACCGGAGTCGCGACCGTTGCCGATGACAAAGTGGTAGGCGAGTCCGTTTTCCATCCCCCGGCGCAAGTGAGCGTTGCCGTAAATTTCGGCGTTGCCGGCTTCGATGGCGCTGTGATGGCAGACCACGTATTTCCAGCGAGACGAGTCGACGCGGATATTTTTGGTGGCAGCGATGACCGGAGCAATGAGACCGGCATCGGCCGTCTGGCGTCCAGGAATGGTCAGTTGCTGGCCGACTTTAATAAGGTCGGATTTTAGCGAGTTGGCTCGTTTGAGTTGGCTAACGCTGGTGCCGTAGTTACGGGCGATGATGCCGAGGGTCTCGCCCTTGCGCACGGTGTGGGTGATATCGGACGTAGTGGGGTCGGCGGGGACTTTGAGTTTTTGCCCGACCTTGATGAAGGAGGAACGCAGGTTGTTGGTGCGTTGGAGTGCCTTGATGGAAGTCCCGTAATTACGGGCGATGGCGTCGAGGGTGTCCCCTTTCTGAACGAGGTGGAACTTTTGGGGAGCCGCCCACAATGTCACTGGAGCCGCCCATAATGCTAGGGCGGACCAAAGGGTGTGGTGCAGAAACTCCCGACGGCTTGACACGAGAGCAGGGTAGCAGAGTCGTCAAGTCGGGAGGAGGGGCTTCACTACCTGACGCAAGTCCGATCTGGCGCTAGCGGCGTTTTTGGAGGAGGAGGGAGTGCCAGCCGGTGCTGTAGGTTTCGAAGCCAGGTGCTTTGGCGTGTCCCACCAAATGAGGCGCACCATTGAGCGTGATTTCATGAAAGCCTGAAGCCGAGGCGAAGATTGATCCTTGGTTGGGGAGGTGGATCGTGTCGGTGAGGGCACGCCCCGTGGAGTCGGCTAGCACGCTGCCGTCCGGAGCGACGATGCAGGTTCGGGTTGAGGCCTTATCGGGCAGCATCCACCAGGGTGGCACGCACGATGGTTTCGGTCAACGCGTCCCAACGAAAAAGAATCCCCAACACGCCTAGTTTTTTGCCGTGGGCGTCGCCGTTTTCGCAGACCGGGCAGGAGTAAACGAGGACAGTTTCGTTGTTCACGAGGGAAGATTTCAAGGGCCCGGCAACGCCGAACTCGTTGCCACTGGAAGCGTGGAAGGTGGATTTGAACCATGCCGCGCTGCCTTGGGTTTGACCGGTGGATTGATAACTGCGGGGTCGACCGTTGGCGACGACGGTGCCGTGGTGATCGAGCAGCACGATATCGAAGTAGACGGTGTAAGCATCGGAAGATGATGCCCAGACGTTGAGAGGCGTGCGCGCTGGCTTGGTTTGAAGGTTGAGCGAGGGCTTCGACGACCGCACTATCAGTGGCCCACCAACGGACGTCGCAGGAGCGTTCGTAGAGATTTCGATCAATGAGATCGATGTTGGTCAGGGCGAGATTGGCCAGGCGTTTCCCTCGCACCTCGGTGGCGAGTGCACCACTGATCTGAATCAGCTCGTCCACCGTGGCCGCGGCAGCGCGTTGGAGGCCTTGGGAGACACTGGAGGTACGGGATGAAAGTTGAATCATTTCGCCGGTCACGACGCCAAACGAGTTTCCGGCCGCACCGGCGCGAGCGGCTTCGATGCGAGCGTTCATGGACAGGAGATTGGTCTGGAGATTAATCGCCTCAATTTCCGAGCTCGAGGTTTTGAGATTACGCGCGAGTTGGTGGCTTAGTTCGGCAATCCGCTCTGGCGATACGTTGGTTGGCGCCGCCGAGGACGTCGGGGGGCGAGGGCCGGGCCGGGTGGTGGTTACCGGGGATGGGGGATGGGAAGAGGTGGTCGTCGACTCCATTTCGTTTAGGGTATTCGACCCATACTCGAAATAGTTTATAATAGAGAATCAAGATTCAGGAGGAAGGCTGAGAGAGGGCCTGATGGACGATGATTTTGGCGATAGCGTAGCGCTGACGGGTGAGTTTCCAGTGGCTCGTAGGACCCTCGGCCGAAAAGACGGCGATGGTGGTTTCGACGAGAGGGTATCCCGGGTCGACGCAGGATGATTCCATGACCGTGACGAGGTCGTCGGGCGAGAGGTGCAGAATCTCGGCCACCCAGCGTTTGATCGCCTGCGTGTGTGATGGATCGATACCGCTGCGTTGGTTATCTGATGGAATCAGAGTGTGCATGGGAGGTGAGAGGGCGGGGAGGCAGGGCGTTTGGGCCCTCTGAAAACCCTGAGATACCCTCGAAGGGAAGGGGGCGGGAATTCAGTGAATTGAAGTACTTCAGCCACGAATCCTCCGTGACTAAAGCTTCAGCGGACAAGTGGACAAGAATGGCTGCGGCCTCCGGCGACACGGTAGAGTGGCGCCGATGTGATGGGAGCGGAGCCATGGGTTGAAGGTCCGGCTTACGCGGCAACGCGGAGGAGGTAGACGATACCCTGGTCGTTGCCGATGGCGAGGTGGGTGTCGTCGGGGGACCAGGCGAGTTTGGTGGCGGGGGAGGGCAGGCGGACGGTGGCGCGGAGCGGACTGCGGCGCTCGGGACTCCAGAGCATAACGGCGCCATCGGCGGCGGCGGTGGCGAGTAGGCCGTGTTGGTTCTGAAACGCGACGGCACAGATGCGGGCATCGTGGGGTAGCATGGCGGGTTCGCGGCCTTCGGGACCTTTGCCTTGGCAATCCCAGATGCAGCCCTCGCATCCACCGCCGGTCGCGAGCCAGCGGCCAGTGTGATCGAAGGAAAGTTCCTTCACCTTGGTTTCGTAGCCGCTCATGTGGAACTCTTCCTTTTGTTCGGGAAGCCAGAGGTGGACGGACGGATCCTGGTTGCCGGCGACGAGCCAGCGGTTGTCGGAGGACCAGACCAGGGCATGGATGTCGTTGGCGTAGGGGAATTCGGTTTGGGCGACGTAGTCGTCAGAGTCCCAGAGGACGACGCCGCCGAAGTAAGCGGAAGCGATGCAGCCGCCGGCAGGTTGCCAGGCGAGGGCGCAGATGGTTTTGGGGGCGGGGGCGAAAATATGGCGAGTGGCCCCATCGGGACCGAGCAGGGCGAGCGTGCGACCGGCGGCGGCGGCGAGGGACGAGCCTTGGGGGTGCCAGACGAGGTGATCGATCCAACCGGAGGAGAGGTCGGTACTGGCGGTTTGTTGGCCGGTGGTGGTGTCCCAGAGTTTGACGGCGTTGTCCTGGCCTCCCGTGGCGAGGAGAGGTTGGGATGGGTGCCAGGAAATGACGTTCGAGCCGTCGGCGTGCCCGGGCAGGGCGTGCAGCACGGCGCCGTCGGCGAGAGCGAAGATTGTGATGGGGCCGGCCGCTGACGCGGCGGCAAGCGTGGAGCCATCGGCGGACCAGCCGAGGTCGATCACGTAGTCGTCAAGGGAAGCGGCCCAATGTTTGGTGAGATTCATGGTCGGAGGTAGACCAAGGGTGAGAAGGATAGGATGGCAAGTACAGCGAGTGGGGCTGGCCGGCAGCGGTTTTGCTATTTGGTCAACTTCGGTGTATATTAAAAGTTTGTATGCCCATTTTGTTCGACAACACCTACGTGCGTTCACCGCAGAACTTTTTCGCCCGACAGGTGTCGAGCCGGGTCCCGGCGCCGAGCTTGATTCGAGTGAACGAGGAGTTGGCGAAAGTGTTGGGCATTGATGCGGCGTGGTTGGCCTCGAAGGAGGGAGTCGGAGTGTTGGCGGGAAATGTCGTGCCGCCGGGGGCGGATCCGATCGCGCAGGCGTATGCCGGGCATCAGTTTGGACACTTTGTGCCGCAGTTGGGGGATGGTCGGGCGATCCTGTTGGGCGAAGTGGTCGGACGTGACCGGCGGAGGCGGGATCTGCAGTTGAAGGGCGCGGGGCGCACTCCGTATTCACGAGGTGGGGACGGGAAGGCGGCGCTGGGGCCGGTGTTGCGTGAATACGTGGTGAGCGAGGCGATGGCGGCGCTGGGAGTGCCGACCACCCGAGCGTTGGCGGCGGTGAGCACGGGGGAGACCGTGTGGCGGGAGACGGCGTTGCCGGGGGCGGTGTTTGTGCGAGTGGCGGCGAGTCATATGCGCGTGGGAACGTTTCAGTATTTTGCATCGCGCGATGATCGGGATGCGTTGGGGCATTTGGTGGACATGGCGATAACGCGGCACTACCCGGAGGCGGCCGCAGCGAAGAATCCGACGTTGGCGTTGTTGAAGGGCGTGATTGCGGCGCAAGCGGAGTTGATGGCGGCGTGGCTGGGAGTTGGCTTCATCCACGGAGTGCTGAATACGGACAACGTGGCGATTTCCGGCGAGACGATCGACTACGGACCGTGTGCGTTCATGGACACGTTTCATCCCCAGTGCGTGTTCAGTTCGATTGATCGGCATGCGCGGTATGCGTGGGGCAATCAGCCGGTGATCTGCCAGTGGAATTTGACGCGGTTGGCGGAGACGTTGTTGCCCTTGCTGGCGGGGTCGCCGGAGGAGGCGAAGGGGTTGGCGGAGACGGCGCTGGGGACTTTTACGGAGAAGTTCGAAACGAGTTATTTGGCGAAGTTTCGGGCGAAATTCGGGATGCGGGACGCCCGGGATGGCGAAAAGAACGAAGACGATGGGGGGGGCGCGTTTATCAAAGTGACTTTGGGCAAGCTGGCGGAGCAGGACGTGGATTTTACCTTGTTTTTCCGACAGTTGACCCGCGTGGCGTCGGGCGGCGATGCGGAGGCAATTCTCGCGCTGTTTAACGAGCGGAGCGAAGGTCAGACGTGGCTTGCGGGGTGGCGTGAGGTGGTGGGAGTGCGGTCGGAAGCCGTGGAAATTATGGAGGCGGCGAACCCGGTTCTCGTGCCACGGAATCATCGGGTGGAGGAAGCGATCCAAGCGGGGGTGAGAGGAGATTTCGCTCCCTTTCATCGATTGGTTGATGCGTTGGCGCAGCCCTATACCGAGCGCACGGAGTTCAGCGACCTCGAAGCGGCGCCGCTCGAACACGAAAGGGTTACGCAAACCTTTTGTGGCACGTGACCAGTGATGCGCCGGGCAGTTGTTGCCTGGTTGGTCGATTTAACCACGGATCCTCTTTCGTTAGAGCTGCGATGGGAAGTGGACTCGAGTGGCTTCGGCTACCGGCTACGCACGCGGATAGTGGAGCACAACTTTATGTAGATGAATTAAGGGAGGAGGAGGCGGCGTTAGTGGAGTCATTTGTGCCCGTGCGGGGTTGAAATTGAACGGCTATCCCGTGGTTCAGCAGCGGAAGGTTTGTCGTTTGGGAGCGACGGGGGCTCCGCGCCGAGATTTCAGGATGTAGGGTTCGGCGGCGGGGACTTTGCAGGCGGTTTGGCCCAGGTCGATTTCGACTTGGCCGAGGGTACGGGCGGTGGTGAGGGCGGTCTCGGCGATAGGGGCGACGTAGGTGCCCACACAAATGACGAAGTTGTTCATCAGGTAACGCACGTCGTCGAATGCGGAGGGCATGTCGGTGATCACGCGTTCCAAGTAGTTCAGCGAACTTGTCCAAAGGCATTCTCTCGTCGAGTATGACGGTGGCCAGCGCGCAAAGGGTAGCCCAACCGGAACGGATGACGGACTCTTTTTTCCCCTCGATCCACCGGATGGCGAGCGTGAGACCATGAAGATGCTCGGAGGCAACCCATGCCACGGTGTTGCCGCTGATAAGTCCCCACGCGGTGGTGCGGGCCCAGGCGTTGAGTTCGGTGCGCGTCATCTTTGCCCCGTCGGCAATCATGCCTGCAAGGTACTGGGAGTCGCTGTTGCCGGTGGCGTAGAGTTCGAGGGCGAGAGTTTGCTCACCTTTGAGTTTTCTGGCGAGGGGTTTGAGGTCGCCGATTTTGACACCAAAGAAAGGTTCGACCGCGCCGTGGTGGAGGAGCGTCTTTTTGGACTGCTCGCTTCCGAGAGCGGCGAGGGTGGACATAACTTCGGCGAGGGTCATGATGGCGAGAACGTTGAGATCGGGGTGGGTAAGGCTCGTTAAGCGGGGGCGTTGTGACGCCAAGGGTGGCGAATGGCGTTGAAGTGCATGGCTGCTGCCGGGGACGTGCGCCGAGGGAATCCGACTTTGATTCCGAAGTTGTGGGCGAGTTTGCGCACGAGGTATCCGAGCCATGCGGGACTAATGATCGCGGCGCAAGTGGGAGAGCGGTCTCGTTTGGCGGCGGCGGCTGTGCTGACTCCTTGTTGGGGGGCTGAAACGCAAATTCACGAGCGTGAGAGGGCTGCATTGACGCAGTCCCCCCGAGGCCATTTCAAGTGAGGCAGGATTTGAAGCCCTCGGTGAGGGCTTGGCGGTCGAGGTCTTTACCGATGAAGACGAGGGTGTTGCTGCGAGGGGTATCGCCCCATTCGGATTCGAACTTGGCATCGAAGAGCATGTGGACGCCTTGGAAGACGAGGCGTTTTGGGGTGCCTTTTACGCTGAGCACGCCTTTGCTACGGTAGAGGTCGTTGCCCTTGGTTTGGAGCAACTTGGAAATCCAGTCGTTCAGTTTCTGGGGATCGAGGTCGCCGGGAGTGGTGATCCCCACGGAAGACACTTCTTCGTCGTGGCGGTGGTTGTGCTCGAAGTCTTGTTGCCAAACGGGGCGTACGTTGGCGCCGTCGACTTGAATGTGCAAGGGGTGTTCGCCGCAGCCCTCGAAGACGAGAAAGGTGCCCGCGGTGGGGACATCGACCGTATAACGACCATTGCCCTCATCGAGGAGGAGGCGTTGCAGGGTGGTGCCGGGGGCGATGGTTTCGCCTGCGGCGACCCGATTTTCCCAATCGGGAAAGGAGACAACGGCGATGTCGCGGGCCGCGGCGACGATGGGCTCGTTGGTGGACGCTACCGGCATGATGACGACGTCGAGTTCGTTTTCGGCGTGGTCGTGATGATGGTCGTGGTCATGATCGCAGCCGGTGTGGTCGTGATCGTGATCATGGTCGGTGTGACCGATGACGAGCGTGTGTTGACCGGCGGGCAAAGGGTAGGCGCCGGCCCATTCGAAGGGGTAGGACGGTTCGAGGAACTTGGAGTCGAGTTCGGTGGCGCGGGAGAGGTTGAAGGCACCTAGGTCGAGGACTTTGGCGAGAGCGATGTCGCAGTTGGTGGTGCGTTCGATGCGGGCGGCGGCGTTGAGGCCGTGGATGCGGGCTTCGACGGCGGCCAGTTCGCCGGGATCGACGAGGTCGGCTTTGTTGAGCAGGAGGACGTCGGCGAAGGCGATTTGCTTCTTCACTTCGGGGGCGTCGTCGAAGTGTTGGGTGACGTGTTTGGCGTCAACGACGGTGATGATGCCGTCGATGCGGAAATTGGCCTTGATTTCGTCGTCGGTGAAGAAGGTTTGGGCGACGGGCCCGGGGTCGGCGAGACCGGTGGTTTCGATGATGATGCCGTCGAGACGGTTCTTGCGCTTCATGAGACGACCGAGGACACGAATGAGGTCGCCGCGTACACTGCAGCAGATGCAGCCGTTGTTCATCTCGAAAAGTTCCTCGTCGCTTTGGATGACGAGTTGGTTGTCGACGCTGACTTCACCAAATTCGTTTTCGATGACGGCGAGTTTTTTGCCGTGTTGCTCGGTGAGAATGCGATTGAGCAGGGTGGTTTTACCGGCACCGAGGAAGCCGGTGAGAACGGTGACGGAAATGGGAGTGTCTGCGGACATGGGAATGAAAAGTGAATGGGGCTGAGTGAAAGCCCGGAAGGGGGAATTTTGGGCTTGAGAGGGAAAGGCGAGGACTGGAGGAAAGGAGGTCTAGGGCCAGAGGCGAGGGTGGTGTGAGGGCGGTGCAGGCAAGGGCGTATTTATTTCGCAACCTTTCAATCCTGTAAGGTTGGGGAAAGGGTTGGGTAAGCTGAGTGTGGCATGATGGTGAGATACAAAGGGCAAACCTAAACCTTGTATCCAATTTTCATCATGAACACTTCCTATTCCCGTCATCCTCAATGTGGTCGCGCCTTGCGAGCCTCGGTCGTTTTACTTGCTGCTGCTGCCTTGGGGTGGACGGCGGCGGCGGCGATCGCAAACGATAAGACCGCGGAGAAGAAAGTCGTGGTGCAGGTGGATTCCAAGCCGCTCGATCGCGAGGGACGGGGTGGGATGAGGGTGAGTTTTTCGTCGACGGTCAAACGGGTTGCTCCGGCGGTGGTACAAGTGTCGGTGACGGCCGAGGTGCCGGAGTCATCGCCAGGGAATTTGTCGAGCTTTTTGCAGGATCCACGGTTTCGTCGGTATTTTGGATTGCCGGAAAACTTTAAAATGCCCCGACAGGAGCCTCAACGCGAGGCAGGTTCAGGCGTCATTGTGAGTTCGGATGGTTATATCCTGACGAACAATCATGTGGTGCAGAATGCGGCCGAAATCGAGGTGATCCTCGATGACGGACGTGAGATGAAGGCCACCGTGGTCGGCACGGATTCGGAGTCGGATTTGGCGGTGATCAAGGTGGAGGCGGAGGATTTGTTGGCCTTAACTTTTGCGGACAGCGACCATATCGAGGTCGGGGACACGGTATTGGCGGTGGGTAATGCGTTTGGTCTCGGTCAGACGGTGACCAGTGGTATGATCAGCGCGTTGGGTCGGGCGACGATGGGGCTGGCTTACGAAGACTTTATTCAGACGGATGCCGCGATCAATCCGGGTAATTCGGGGGGGGCGTTGGTGGACACGGAAGGTCGATTAGTGGGGATCAATACGGCCATTCTGTCTCGTTCGGGTGGATTCCAAGGGATCGGGTTTGCGATTCCTTCGAATTTGGCGCGGAGCGTAATGCAGCAGTTGGCCACGCACGGTAAGGTGTTCCGCGGCTACCTGGGCGTGACGATGGATCCGTTGACGCCGGCTCTGTCGGAGCAGCTCGGTCTGGAGCGCGACCAACAAGGAGTGATCATTGGCGAGGTCGTGGAAGATTCGCCGGCGGCGGAGGCCGGGTTGAAGCCTTATGACATCATCACGCGAATCAACGGCCGAGAATTTGCGTCCATCCGGGAGCTCCGTTTTGCGGTGGCTGATATTCGGCCCGGGGAGAAGGCGGAGATCACGATCATTCGGGACGAAGAAGAAATGACCGTGGATGCGACCTTGGCCAGCCGCGACGGGGAAGTCGCCCTGAACGGGGGACCTGGAGCGACGGAAGACGAAGGCACCCTGAATGGGGTGGCGGTCGCTGACCTGACCCCGCAGGCCCGTCGCCAGTTTGGCATCCAGAGTCGTATTGATGGAGCGTTGGTGGTCCAAGTGGAGCGTAATTCCGCTGCGGCGGACGCCGGATTGCGCGAAGGCGACGTGATTCTCGAAATCAATCAGGTGCGGGTGCGTAGTGCAGAGGATGCGGTGGCGCTCACGGAGGAGTCGACGGCGTCGATGAAGACCTTGTTACGAGTTTATAATATGCGACGAGTCGTCCGCTACATGATCGTTGACGAATCGGGCGAGCGGTAAGGTCGCGCCCCTAGTTTACCGGCGCGGTGGTGCCACGGGATGCCGCCGCGCCGTTTAATTTCCCGAGATGCTCCTGATCTCAGTTCAATCAATTTTGCATAGGTTAGGTCAAAATCAGTTAGGTTCATTAGTGTGTTGTTAGCTAAAACTCCGCCCTGGTGGTACGCAGATCCGGTAGGGGCCGGATCGCGTGCGACCGGGGCGGAGTTTTTTTGGGCAACGTACCTTAAGGCCTGACTCTCACCGTATTTCCGGATCAAGATGGACACCGTGCGTTTACTCGTCGTTGAAGATGATGCCAAGATTGCCTCGTTTGTGGTCAAAGGACTAAAGCAGGAAGGCTATGCTGTGGACCATGCGCCGGACGGGGACACCGGGTTGGCGCTGGCGAATACGACCCCGTATGATGCGGCGGTGATCGACATCATGCTGCCGGGACTGGACGGACTCTCGTTGGTGAAGCGGCTGCGACTGACTTTGCCGGAATTGCCGGTGTTGTTTTTAAGTGCGCGGTCGACGGTGGAGGATCGGGTGCGCGGTTTGCAGGCCGGGGGGGATGATTATCTGACCAAGCCGTTTGCATTTGCGGAGCTGTCGGCGCGGGTGCAAGCATTGTTGCGGAGGTCAACGCGGGTGCCGGAGACGACGCGGTTGACGGTGGGTGACGTGACGCTGGATCTCGTCACCAGAGAGGTGACCGTGGGGACGAAGTCGGTGGAGCTACAACCGAGGGAGTTTGCGCTATTGGCCTACCTCATGCGGCATCCGGACCGGCCGGTGACCAAGACGATGATATTGGAGCACGTGTGGGACTACAGTTTCGATCCACAGACCAACGTGGTCGATGTATTGGTTTCGCGGTTACGCAGCAAGGTGGACCCGGACAAGACACGCATCGAGACGGTGCGTGGAGTCGGTTACGTGATTCATGGCCATGGCCGGAGTTGAGCAGATAAGGCGCTCGCTCGCGTTGCGGTTCAGTCTGTGGTTTGCCGGGTGGTTTGCCATCGGGTTCGGGGCGATTTTTGCGCTGCTTTACTGGACGTTGGGAGAGGAAATCGAGTCGAGGGACTACGAGGATCTGCAGCAGCGTTTGCAGCAATACTCGGCAGTGTATGGGCAGAGTGGAGCGCGCGGTCTGCAACGGCGGATTGCGGAGGATAGTCAGCAACCGAACGTTAGATCGTTGTTCCTGCGATTGGTGGGACCGAGCGGGAGTCAAGTTTGGGGTAAGATTCCGCCGGACTGGTTGGAGGAGGATCAGCAGAAAGTGGTGGTGCCCGACGGGTGGGGGCGGTGGCAGGAGCAGACGGTGTCGCGCGTGCGAATCACGCAGACGGCGGAGCGAGATCTGGCGATTGTGTCGCAGGCGTTGCCCGGCAATCTTTTACTCCAGATAGGGCGAGCGACGGACAGCCGGGAAGCGTTGCTGGAACCCTTGCGGCGGACCTTTGCGTGGGTGGCGGGTGTGGTGGTGATGGTGGGAGTCGGGGCCGGGTATTTGACGGCGCGACGCGCGACCAGGCCGTTGCGCAGTGTCGTGGAGACGGCGCGTAATATTGTGGCGACGGGGAACCTGGATGCGAGGGTGCCCGCGCCGGCGAGCGAGGATGAAGTGGCGGAATTGGTGCGGCATTTCAACAGTGTGTTGGACAAAAACGCCGGGTTGCTGTGGGCAATGCGAGAGGCGTTGGACAACGTGGCGCATGATCTGCGAACGCCCTTGGCCGGACTCAGGTTGACGGCGGAGGAGGCGTTGCAGAAAGGGGGGGGCGATGCGGCGACCGCGGAGACGTTTGGTGATGTGATCGAGCGGAGTGATCAGGTGTTGGCGTTGCTGCGGGCGTTGATGGAAATCTCGGAGGCGGAAGCCGGGATGTTGAAGTTGACGAAGGTGCCCTGTGCTCTGGGAGAGATCGCGCGCCATGCGGCGGAGTTATATGAGGAAGTGGCGGAGGCGGAGGAGTTGACTTTGACGATTGAGATCGGGGCGCCAGTGCCGGTGATGGCGGATCCCACGCGGTTGCGGCAGGCCGTGGCGAACCTAGTCGATAATGCGATCAAATATACGCCAGCGGGAGGTGTGGTGACGGTGCGAGCGAAGCGGGAGGGGGCTGATCGGGTGGTATCAATCAGTGATACGGGGCCGGGCGTCCCGGAGAGTGAACAAGCGAAGGTGTGGGAGCGGCTTTACCGGTGTGATCAGAGTCGTAGCAAAAGTGGCCTGGGTCTGGGATTGAGTATGGTGCGGGCGATCATGCTCGCTCACGGCGGTGACGCGAAGGTGTGCAACGGGGACGCGGGAGGGGCGGTGTTTGAGTTGCGCGTGCCGGCGAGTGAAGGCTAGTGGCGTGGGTTGTGGGCGGGTGGCGGAGTCTGTGGGGCAAAGTAATTTCAATCTAAACTCCGAAGTGGGATGTTACAGAAGGGAACGAAGGGCGCGGAATTGGAACGAGTTACGGTCCGTCGGAGACATCGATTCGTTCACCGGCCAGGTGAGTTGGCGTGGGCACGGTTGAAACTCAATAACCGACAGGATAACATAACTTTGTAACATGCGTCTTCTGATGTGAACTGCGTCTTTCAGTTTCAAAGTACGTAGGGGACGCGGATTCGGAGCGGAGAGGCAGGACGGACCATTGGTTATACGGTACTTCCCCAAGGCTTGGTGATGGGGATTGAGGTTTGGGGGAAGAAAGGACTGGGTTGGGGGCTCCGTCGCTCGATTCGATCCAAGTAATAATTCCCGCCCTTGATGATGAGGAGACCATTGGGGCGGTGGTGGGCGAATTACGGGCGTTGGGTTTGAAGCGGATACGGGTGGTGAATAATGGCAGTTCGGACGATACGGTAGCGGAGGCCAAGTCGGCGGGGGCGGAGGTTTGGAGTGAGCCGAAGCGGGGCTATGGGCAGGCGTGTTGGACGGGGTACCAGACCCTGGAGGACGAGGTGGAGTGGGTCCTGTTTGCGGATGCGGACGGCAGTGATGAGTTGAAGGACGTGTACGGCTGGTGGCGGCGGCGAAGGGCGGGGCAGATTTCGTATTGGGTGATCGCAGGACCAGGCCGGAGGGCCGGGCGGTGTTGACCCTCGTGCAGCATTTTTGGAATGGATTGGCGACGAGTTTGATTCGTTTGGGGTGGGGGCAGCGCTACGGTGACTTGGGACCCCTGCGGCTTATCAGGCGCGAGTTGTTGGAAACCATCAGGATGCGGGATCGGGGGTTCGGGTGGACCATTGAAATGCAAGTTCGAGCGGTGGAAGAGGAGGCGCAGATAGTGGAGTTACTCGTGGGTTTTATAAGCGACGCGGAGGAGGGCGTTCGAAGATATCGGGTACGGGGGAGCGTGGCGGAGGGGATGATAATTCTGACGACGTTGGCCGGGCTGTGGCAGCGGCGGGAGCGGGTTTGTAACGTATTACGTTACAAACTCGGGGGAGTGTTGTTGGTTTTGGGGGGCGGGGTTGATGATGCCGTGGGGGAATTTTCAGGTGGCGGGGACGGTGCCATGGTTTTGGCGGCGGCGGCGGGTGATGGCGGTGGGATGGGCGTGGGCGGGTCGGCCGGTGGCGATGTCGGTCGGGTGGTTTTGGGGAGTGGCGGTGGTGGCCCGAGTGGGATTGGGGCCGATGTGGCCCGGGGATGATGTATGGCGATATTTGTGGGAAGGGCGCATGCCGTCGGCGGGGGTTTGACGGTATTTCCATGCGCCGGATGATCCCTTGTTGGTGACGTGGCGGGATGCGACCTTGGGGATGATCAATCATGCGGAGTTTTCAGCGATCTATCCCCCGTTGGCACAAGTCGTCCTGCGGCTGGTGACGGCGGTTTCGGTGTCAGTCGGCGCGATGAAGGTGGTATTTATCGCGGCGGATCTGGCGGTAGTGGCCCTGTTGGCGCGGAAGTTTGGGCGAGGGGCGACCTTGGCGTATGCGTGGAATCCCTTGGTGATCTACGTGGGGGCGGGGGGGAGCACATTATGAGCCCGTGATGATGTGGGCGATGGTGGCGGGATGGTTGGCGTGGGGACGAGGGGACGACGGCGAAGGCAGACTCAAGGGAGTGTGGTGGTTGGGAGTGGCCACCGGGCTGAAATGGGTGACGGCTCCGCTGTTGGTGTGGGCCGCGTGGTCGCGGGTGCGGGCCAAGGACTGGGCGGCTGCCGGGTGGTTGATGGCGGTGGGAGTTGCACCCGTGGCATTGGGTTTGGCGTGGTTTCATTTTGATTTTGAGCGAGTGGGACCTTTGGCACCGGAGAACTATGTGGCGTGGGCGAGGACTGGGGAATTGGGACCCTGGTTGTTGGAGTTGGCGTGGCCGGAGAGTGCGTCGCGCAACGGCATGGTGTTGGCGGTATTTGTGCCCGTGGCCGCGGGGATTTTTTTCCGGACCAAGACCATGACGGGATTTGCGGAGACGTTTTTGTTCGCGCTGTTGGTGGCTTCGCCCTCGGTGCACGCGTGGTATTTTGTGTGGTTGGTGCCACTGGCGGTGGCGACGCGGAATCGAGGCACGATGCTGGTGAGCGTGAGTGCATTCGTCTATTTTTGGTTGTGGGAGACGTAGGCTCGCACGGGAGAATTGGAGCAGTCTCCTCTTGATAAATTGTTGCTCTGGGGACCGCTGCTAGCGGGATTTGCGTGGAGCCGGTGGCGAGGCGAACCGGAGGCGGATACGCCATGATTCCCACCGTATTGATTTTTCTGAAGGTCCCCGAGGCCGGGCGTGTGAAGACCCGTTTGGCCGCGGACCTGGGGGGGGGCGGAGGCGGTGCGGATTTATCGCTGGCTGGTGGAGCGCCAGTTGGCCGCGATTCCGGCAGGGTGGCCTATGCGCCGGCGGAGGCCCGGCAGGTGATGCGAGTTTGGTTGGGGGAGGCGACCGGCCGGACCTATTGGGCGCAATCGGAAGGCGGATTGGGGGTGCGTTTGGATGCGGCGATGAGCGGGGCGTTTGCGCGCGGGGCGAAGGCGGTGATGTTGATCGGAGGGGATTGCGCGGAGTTGGCCGGATCGCGATTTCGGGAGGCCGCGGATCGGCTGGAGGAGTATTACGGGGTAATGGGGCCGGCGGCGGATGGCGGGTATTACTTGTTGGGCATGAAGCGAGCTCAGCCGGCTTGGTTACGCGGCATTACGTGGAGTACCGCAGTGGGGGGCGGCGCAGACGAGGGAGCGAGTGGCGTAGCACGGAGGACAACTGGCGGAGCTCGATGTATTGCATGACGTGGACACGGCGGCGGATTGGCGCCGATGGGAAGCGTTGGAGTAGTCGCCAGTTGCCTTGCGTCGAAAATCTCCCGAAGTTTTTCGTGTCTGTGGCCAAGCCTTTCTCGAATACTTCTCCTTTTTCGCGCCCGGTCAAGTGGTAGCGGCAGCTGCGGTTTCGGGCCACTCTGGCGATGGTGGGTTTATCGCTGCTGGTGACGGGCGCATTGTTCGTGACGAGCTATGTGATCGGGCGAGCGGAAGTATGGGAGCAGTTTCAACGCCGCATGGAAACGATCGCCGGCACGGGGGCGATCGCGATCAAGGGCGATGACCTGGAGATTATTGAATTCGAGCTCGATTACCTGACGGAGGAGTTTCGGGAAGCCCGGCAAGTCTTGGCGCAGATCCAGTCGCGCAATGGATTGACGGACGAAGAAATCTACATTTTGCGACCCGTGCAGGACCAAGATCCCTTTGTGGCGGAGTTTGTGGTCATGACGGCGCCGGAACCGTTCATTGGAAATCGTTACATGATTCGAGAGCAGAATCGGTAGGCGTATTTGCGGGCGTGGAACAATGGTGAGGTGACGTCGACAGACATCTATGAGTCGGATGTGGGATTTTGGATCAGTGGGTACGCTCCCATTCGTAACAGCGCGGGGACTACGGTGGCGGTGTTGGAAGTGGATGCGCAGGTGCAACGGTATGATCGTGCGTTGCGGGAGAAGTTGTTGATTGAGGCGCTGGTCACGGCGTTTGCGCTGACCATCGCGTTGATGGCGGTGATGTTTCTAACGCGGCAGTTGACGTGGGGAATTGAGCGATTGGCACTGGCGATGAAGCGGTTTGAGCGCGGAGAGGAGAACGTGCAGTTGACGCTGGATTCCAAGGACGAGATTTCGGCCATGGCGGAGACGTTTAGCAGCATGGTATTTTCAGTGGGCGAGAGGTTGAAGCTATTGCCCTTTGTCTCGCAGTTCACGGCACGGGCGGTGGAAAAGAGTCGGTTTGTAGAGAACTGGTTGGAGGGTCAGGAGCAGGAAGTGGCGGTGTTGATGACCGCCGTGCGAGGATTCACGCGGTCGGCGGAGGACATGGCGCCGGACGAGCTGCTGCGGCGGTTGAACATGTTGTTGTCGTTGCAGTCGAAGGTCGTCATCGCGCATGGCGGCGACGTCGACCAATTCATGGGCGATGCGGTGCTCGCGGTCTTTACGGGACACCCGGATAATTTGGCCAGGGCAGTGCGCTGTGCGCGGGAGATTCTTTCGCGAGTGCAGCGACAGACCGATGCGTGGCCGCAGAATCGGGCGCTGGGAGCGGCGGTGAATTATGGCCGAGTGGTGGTCGGCGCGGTGAGATCGCAGGCCCGGCGGGACTATACGGTGATTGGCAACCCCGTGAATGTGGCGGCGCATTTGTGTGCGGCGGCGAAGCCTTGGGAATTGTTGTTGCCCCCGCAGTGGAGGGAGGCGTTGCCCGCAGATCTGCAGGCCGACTTTCCCGAGGAGGTGCCGGTGCGCACGAAGCATGAAGAGACGGCGAGTCCCATGCGCTCGCACCGCCGCACCAAGATCACGCAAACCGCCATGGTAGCAAAGCGCATGGGCCGCTCGGGACGGATACACTGGGTCGGCCTGGTGGGGTTGGTCGGATATGCAGTGTTGGCGTGGAAGGCGGAAACGATGGAGGCCCGACCCTGGTTGGCGCTCGCGCTGGGCACGGGATGGGTGACTTTGGGTTGGGTAGGGTGGCGGCAAGCAGATTCCCCGGCGGCGCGGCGGGCAGTAGTGATGTGGGCGGTGCTGTTGCGGTTGGTCGGGGTTGGCACCACACCCAGCTGGGAGGATGACTATTATCGGTATTTGTGGGACGGATACCAGACTGTGGTCACGGGCAATCCGTATGCGACCGCCCCCGCGATGGCCTTTGGAGATCCTGAAGTTCCGGAGGTCATGGCCGCGGTGTTGGATGGGATAAACCATCCGGAAGTGCCGACGATTTATGGGCCTCTGCCGCAAGGGGTGTTTGCGGTGGCGGCGTGGATGCGGCCCGGGAGTTTGGTTCTATTGCAAGTGCTGTTGGTGCTGATCGAGTTGGCGGGGTGGTGGAGTTTACGGCGAGTGGTGGGGTGGGGAGGGTGGGTCTTGGTGTGGTGGTGCCCGTTGGCTGTGACGGAGATCGCGTTTACCGGCCACCCGGAGGGCTCTCGGCGTGGCGGCGTTGGCGGCGGCGTTGGCGGCGTGGCAGCGCGGGGAGGCCACTGAAATCGCGGTGGGCACGGCTTGGGCGACGGCGACGAAACCCTTTTGGGCGGTGCTGGCGCCGTTTGTGGTGGATCGGTTTGGTTGGCGAAGCGGGTTGGTGGGTTTAGGTACGTGGGCAGCCTGTTATGTGCCGTGGTGGTGGGACGGATCGGCGGCAGAGTGGGCTGCCTTGCGAGTCATGGGGACTGGATTTGAATACAACTCCACTGGATATGCGGTGTTGGCGTTGGGGATGTCCCCCGGCGTGGCCCGAGGTGTCGCGGCGGGTCTGGTGATCCTCATGGCGGCGTGGATGGGAGGGCGATGGCTGCGCGGAGACCGCACCGAGCTGCCCCCGATTGGGGGATTCTGGCGGTGGCGTTTGCCTTCTCGCCCGTGTTCAACCCATGGTATACCATAAGGCTCCTGTCGGCGATGGCGTTGCGGCCAACAGGCTGGGGCTTGGGATATTGCTCGCCGTGCCGCTAGCCTATACGCACGGCTGGGGCAGTTGGGGCGGAGTGGGGGTCGAACTATCCCCACCCTTGGTGGACGCGGCCCTTGGAAGTAGCGGTAGTGATCGCGGCGGCGGCTTGGCGAAGGGTGAAGCTTGGAGCGAAGGTCTAGAACGAAAAACTGGCGGTGGAGATCAGCACGTTCTTCCGAGGCGTATTTTCACCGCTGAGGGTCCGGGCGTAGCCGAGGCTGGCGGTGGAACCGGGACGCCAGGCCCACGTTACACCGATTTCCGCGATGCTATTCTTTTCCCGGACATCAGTGAAGCGCGCGAGGTTGAAACCCGGCCCCAGGATATCAATGCCACCGACCGATTGTTTTTCGCGTAGTCCCAGCGAGAACGTAAGAGGACCCTTAATTTTGTACCCCCCGAAACTGGCTTCCCATTCGTCCGGGGTTGAAGAGGTGAGATGGCGGTAAGTGAAATCGCCGTAGAGGCCCGCATTTGAACCGAGCAACATTTTGCCAAACTTCAGGCCGAATTCCCAACCATCCGAGCCGTCCGAGAGCGAGTTGAGGAACCCTGTGTCGTAGCTCCCGGCGATGATGGCACCGAAGCGCAAGGTCGGTCAAGGTGGGGGCGGTTTCGGAAAATGCGGTGAATTCGTCGACGATGCACCAAGAAATACCGAGGTGAGTGTCGATGGTGCCCCGACGCAAGTTAACGCCATTCATGAGTCAACGTGTTGGACTCGACCGGCCCACCCTGGTAGTTGGCCATGGAGTATCCTACGGTGGCATCGATAGCGATATCGGTGGTGAGACCGTATTCAGTTTCAGCCGCCATGGTGATTTGGGTGAGGTGTCCAGGCAGGGTGGCCGGAGTGTCGTTGAACCAGAACTGCTTAATCCACTGAGCGGAGGCAACCGGGCGGAGGTTGCCGGGCGGAGGCGCGGGAGGTAAGCCGTGGACGCGTGCGCGGCGAGGCAGAACGGCAAACTGAGAAGAATGCGGTTGATAAAGCGCTTCATGCGGATACCTCCGGAAGGCGGAAGCGAAGGCGCAGGTAGTAAAGCAAGGCGTCGCTGCTGGTTTTATCGAGAGATTGGGTGAGGATTTCGATATCGAGTCTTTGCTGAGCGCGGGCGGGAATGCGTTTGATGACGGAGGCGAGAGTGGCTCTGAGTTCATCGCGGGCGGTTCCGGAGGCGGTGCGAAGGGTGCTGAGGTCAGCTCGGCCGGAATAGATTGATTTCCCCTGGTTGTAGGTCGCGGGGTCTATGCTGGCCGTGATGTCGGAACGCAGGCGGGGAGGCGCTGGAGGGTAGGTTCCCGAGGTGGAGAGCGAGGTAGCGACTAACCAGAGCCCCAGGGTCGCGAGCATGATCTTCCGGCACAGCGACGGCATTCCGATAAAAGGACGCCGAGGAGTCCCTGACGTCAACCGACGGATTTTACTTAGCACACAATAATTGTGTGATTTGGCGGAGGCAGGGCGGCAGGGTTCAGCACACGGTCCGCAGTTGCACGCTATCGACGAAGCGATCGTTGGAGAGAATATCAGTGGCGACGATGAGTTGGTCGCCCTCGCGGACCCGACCCTCTCGTAGAAGCAGTTTGATAGCGTTCTCGATAGTATCGTTGGGATCCGAGGCGAGCGGCATGACAAAAGGGTCGACGCCGCGCAGGAGGCGCAAGTGGCGCAAGGTTTGCACGGAATTCGTCATGGCGAAGATGGGGGCGCGATTGGGGCGCAGGGCCGACAAGGCGCCGGCCATGAAACCACGGCGAGTGAAGGTGAGCAAGGCGCTGCCGGGTAACTGGTTGGCCAGTAGGACGGCGGACTGCAGAACCTTGATCTTTTCCCCTTCGAGGAGGGAGGGTTCTTGGAAGACGAGGTCGCCCTCTTCTTCGATACGACGTGCGACACGATCGAGGGTTTGCACGCACTCGAGGGGGTATTTGCCGATGGTCGTTTCGCCGGAGAGCATGACGCAATCGGCTTCTTCGTAGACCGCATTGGCGACATCGGTGATCTCGGCACGGGCGATTCGAGCATATGGGTGGCAATGATGACGGCGCGGCCGCGATCGAAGCAGGCGCGCACGGCTCGGCGTTGAATTATGGGCAGGCTTCGATGGGACACTCGATACCGAGGTCACCACGAGCGACCATGAGAGCGTCGCACTCCTGAATGATGCCGTCCAAGTTGGCGATAGCGGACTGATCCTCGATTTTGGCGATGATGCGTGCCTTGGAGTGGTGGGTGTGAAGGAAGTGGCGCAGGGTAACGATGTCCTTGGCTTCGCGAACGAAGGACAGGGCAACGTAATCGATACCCTCCTCGATGCCGACGAGGGTATCGCGGCGGTCTTTCTCGGTAAAAGCGGGCAGGTTGACCTTCACGCCCGGCAGGTTGATATGGCGGCGAGAGGAGAGTTGTCCGTCGATCAGCACTCTGCAGCGGATGCGGCGGTCGATCATGGCCAGGACTTCGAATCGCATGAGACCGTTGTCGACGAGGACGATGTCGCCCACGTGGATGTCGTTGAGGAGATTCTCGTAGTTGACGCTCACGGAGCGGACTTCTTCCGGGCTATCGCCGGGGCGCACGGTGAAGTCGTAAATTTCGCCGGCGGCGAGTTCGATGGGGGCTTCGACATCGCCGGAGCGGATTTCGGGACCCTTGATGTCCATCATGATGGCGATTTCGCGGCCGATCTTTTCGGATATTTGGCGGATGCGCCGCACCATGGTGCGGGTCCACTCATGACTGGCGTGAGCCATGTTGAGACGGGCGACATCTACGCCGTCGCGAATCATCGCTTCCAACATCTCCTCGCTCTCCGTAGCGGGGCCGAGGGTAAAGACAATTTTAGTGCAAAGGGCTGGTCGCTTGACGGTTTCGCTCATAGGTCCGATTAGTCATGATGCGAGCAAGAGGAGCGCCGGCAACTGGGAATGCCCGTCTAACGAGTGACAATGTGGTGTCTGGAAGAGCCGGAACATCCTGAGTCACAGCTTTGCCGGGAGGGCATTAGGCGAGATCGAGGGTCGGGGTCCCTTCGCCGGGGCCGACGATGGAAAAGGCACACGTGGTCAATTTGGTGCGCAGGCCGGCCATGGCGCTTTCGACGGCCTCGAGGCTATTGCAATCGCGGGAGAGGTGGGTGAGGCAGATGTGACGCCAGGTGGGGCTGGCGATTTCTTCAAGAATTTCCCGGCAGCCCTCGTTGGACAAATGACCGTGGCGGCCTGAGATTCGTTGTTTAGTGGACCAAGGGCGACGGATGTCGGCTTGGAGCAATTGGGCGCAGTGGTTGGACTCGATGGCGATCAGATCGACGTCGCGGATACGTTCACGGACATGACCGGGGATGTGGCCGAGGTCGGTCAACCACGCGAGCGAACGTCGGGGAGAAAACAGATCCGCCTCGGAGCCGGTAGAGAATTTGAAGCCGACCGGTTCCTGGGCGTCGTGTGGGACGGCGAAGGCATCGACTTCGAGGTCGCGGAACATGAAGCGACTGCCGGTTTGAAATACCTGCCAGGAAGGGGTTTGGGATAGTTTTTGTTGCACGGCGCGGCGAGTGGCGGCGTTGGCGAACAGGGTCACTCCCGGGTGCTTTTGGGTGAAGGTGTCGATGCCGGCGGTGTGGTCGCCGTGTTCGTGGGTGATGAAAATGGCGTCGATCTGATCGAGACGGGTATCGGCCTCGTGGAGCATCTGGGTGAGTTTGCGGCCGGAAAAACCAGCGTCGATCAGCACGCGTGTGGATTCGGTCTGGAGGAGGGCAGCATTGCCTGAACTGCCGCTGCCAAGAATTCGAAAACGCATCGCCATAGGTGGAGTGATCAAGGCCCTGCGGTGCGTCCGAGCAAGGGGTTTTTCGGACCGAGGGATGCCGGGAGGGCGAACGAAGGTCGGAGTAGGCCGGAGGAAATGTCGTCTGTTCATTGACGGTGAAGAGGAACCGCGCAGGTTGGCGGTTCACCCCATGACACTTTCTCGTTCTACAACTTCCGGTCGACGCGCGCTGACGGGCACGGTTTACGTGATGCGGCAGGTGCACTTTAATGCGGCGCACCGGTTGCACAATCCGGACAAGAGTGCGGCTTGGAACAAGGCGACCTTTGGTCCCTGCAACAACGCCAAGTGGCATGGTCATAATTACGTGTTGGAGGTCACGGTAGCCGGGAAACCGGATCCGGGTTACGTGATCGATTTGGTTCAGTTGAAGGACGTGTTGGAGGCACGCGTGTTGAAGGACTGTGACCACCGCAATTTGAACGAGGAGGTGAAGTGGCTGCGGGGCGTGATTTCCTCGGCGGAGAATCTGGCGATTGCATTTTGTCAGCGTATCGAGCCCGCCTTGCCGGCGGATCGACTACACAACTACATTGGGTGCGATTGTTCGAGACGCCAAGAAATTTCGTGGACTATCTTGGTCCGGAAGGAGTGATCACCTGAGGTGGTGAGCCTGACTTTTAAATAACCTGCGACCAGTTAACCCTGCCTTGGCAGGGCTACGGTTTTCGTTCCAACCGCCTGGTTGCCCAACTGAAAAACGAGATGAGTAACTCCCCTAAATAAACGATGTATTTGCATCGTGCGTCCAGTCAGGCGCCGAAGCTGCAGCGCAGTTATGATGCGAAGTTTGCCGTGACGCCGCCGTATCGAGAAAGTCTGCCCTACATAATGGAGGCGGAGGACGCCATCCAGGGAGCGGCGGTGCCGATCCAGCAAGTGGGTGTATCCAATTTCAAGTTACCCTTGAAGTTCAAGACCAAGACGGGGCAGGTGCATACGCTCGAAACGAGTGTGACGGGTAGGGTTTCGTTGGAGGCATCCCTGAAGGGCATCAATATGAGCCGGATCGTGCGCTCGTTTTATGAACATCAGGAAGACGTATTCACCCTGAACCTACTGCAGCGCATTCTGGCGAAGTATCGACTGAAGGTGGAAGCCTTGAATGCGCGGATAAAATTGAACTTTTCGTATCCGATGATGCAGCCGTCCCTGCGCAGCGGACTGGCGGGTTGGCAATATTACGACGTCGCGTATGAGGCGGTGATGACGGCGGACGGAAATTTTCGGAAGTTCATCTAGTTTGATTTTGAGGGGGACCCCGTCGGTGGGACAGATCGGGCGGATTTATAGTTATGGTTTCTGGTTTTTCTGACCAAGCATAAAAGATAATGGAGGGGAGCAGGGGAGGAAGCGCGGCTTCCTCCCCGCTCGGATAGCCGCCGTCAGGCGGCGGCTGGTCGAGTTGTGCGTGGTAGACCTCGGATGGTGTTTGGCGGCCGTGGGCGGAGTGCGGTCGTCGGTCGTTGTAGAACAGCAAGTAGGTCTCCAAGTTGGCATGGGCCTCGACCATCGTCTCATAGCGTTTCAGATAGACTTCCTCGTATTTGAGGCTGCGCCACAGGCGTTCGACCAAGACATTGTCCAAGCACCGTCCTTTGCCGTCCATCGACAGTCGCACGCCGGCGGCCAACAATGGCTGGGTGAACTCGGCGCTGGTAAACTGGCAGCCTTGGTCAGGGTTGAAGATCTCCGGCTTGCCGTAAATCGCCATCGCGCGCTGCACCGCTCGCACGCAAAACGACGCATCGAGCGTGTTGGACAGTTCCCATGCGAGCACTATCCGCGAGTGCCAGTCGATCACCGCACACAGGTAAACGAAGCCACCGCACACCGGGATGGAGGTGATATCTGTTGCCCACACTTGATTCGACCTTTCAACCTTCAGCGTTCGCAGCAGATACGGGTAGATCTGATGAGAGGCCGCTTTCTTCGACAGACTCGGTTTTGGATTGATCGCCGTGAGTCCCATTAATCCCATTAATCGCATCAATCGTCGCACCCGTTTACGGTTCACCACGTGTCCTTCGCGTTGCAACCAACGGGTCATTTGGCGGCTACCAAAGAACGGTGACTCGAGGTAGATCTCGTCGATCTGTTTCATCAACGCCAGGTCCGCTTCCTTCGGAGGCTTCGGGTGGTGGTAGTAGGTTGAGCGTGGCAGCTCCAACAGTTCGCACTGCCGGGCCACACTCAGCTTCAGATGCTCGGTTTCGATCATGCTGCGGTGCTCCTGACTCCCCAAATGGGCCAACTTTTTTTTGAGCCACTCGAGCTCCATCTGCAGCTGCCCGATCCGCGCATACAGTTCCTTCTCTTTCTTTGCGATTCCGCTCGATCTCGTCGCGCACCTGCGCCGAGGGCTTCGCGAAGACCTCCGGCAACCGCTCGGACACCTCCTTCTTCCACTGACTCACTTGCCGCCGGATGCACCTCGTGACGCTGCGCAATTACGTGGATCGGCTCGATTCCCTTGAGGGCTTCGAGCCCTACTTTCGCTTTGAACTCGGCACGGAATGCACGTCGTTTCTTCGACATATTGGGCTCCTTTGGGATTGAATCATCCTTCCTGTCCAACTTCATGGGTCCACCTCAATGAGTGCTCTGGCCGATATCGAGACCGCCACGGTGAAGGGGGTCATTGCGGTGCCGATTCAATCGGTCACGGCGGCGTAGCCGCGAGGGCGACAAGACCGTGGATCAGCTCTCGAAGGATCAGGAAAAAGCCAAGCAAGATAAAGCGGGCGAGGGAGCGGCGACGGCGGAGAATTTGTCAGAGCAACGTCAGCAGGAGCGCGACAGTCGCGAGTCCTTACGCCGAGTGGTGTTTGTGATTGAAGACGGCAAGGCGAAGCTGGTGGATGTCGAAACGGGCATCGCTGATACCACTTACATGGACATTACGTCAGGAGTTAGCGAAGGACAGCAGATGGTCAGTGGTAGTTATGCGACGATCACCCGCACCTTGAAGGATGACATGGCGGTGCAGATCGAAAAACGTCGCGGAGCGAAGCCGGTCAAGAGTGACGACGCGGAAGCTGATGGTGACGACCAGTAATCCACAGCCGTAACTGATGTTTCAACGCTTCCTTCCCATTACACGTCATGAGTGACTCAGCAGCCAGCGGCACCGCGCCCGCTCTTCGTGCCATGCGCGATCCGGGTGAACTTGTCATCGATATCGCCGATGTGACGAAACTCTACCGCATGGGCTCCGAAGTGGTGCATGCGCTGCGAGGCGTGACGATGAAAATACATCGGAATGCATACCTTGCGGTGATGGGTCCATCAGGGTCGGGGAAATCCACGTTGATGAACATGCTGGGCGGTCTCGATACGCCGACGGCCGGGTATTATGATTTTGCCGGCGAGGACGTGGCGGAGATGAGCGACGCTGAATTGGCGGACATTCGTAACCGGGAAATCGGTTGCGTGTTTCAGAGCTTCAATCTGCGGCCACGGTCAAATGCGATTCACAATGTGGAGTTGCCGTTGATTTACGCCGGAGTGAGGGCGAACGTGCGCAAAGAGCGTGCGATGGAGGCGTTGGAGAATGTTGGGTTGGGCGACCGCATGCACCATCGACCGAACGAGTTGTCGGGTGGACAGCGGCAACGCGTAGCGATTGCGCGAGCGTTGGTAAATCGGCCTTCGATCATATTGGCAGATGAGCCGACCGGAGCGCTCGATACCAAAACGGGAGTGGAAATCATGGAGCTGTTCGAAGATCTCTATGCCAAGGGCAATACGATCATCATGGTCACGCACGAAGAGGACGTCGCCCGGCATGCGCGTCGCATCGTGCGGTTGCGCGATGGATTGATCGAGGCGGACGAGACAAATTTGGACGCGCCCCCTCGCACCTGACATGCGGCGTTTCATTTACGAGTTCATTGAGTCTGTGCGCATCGCGTTTACGCAGATTCGGACGAATAAAATGCGCTCCGGATTGACGGCGTTGGGCGTGGTGATCGGCATCGTAGCGGTGACCCTGATGGTGACGGCGATTTTGGGGATCAACAAAGGGGTGGACGACAGTTTTGCGGGGTTTGGCGACGATGTGCTCTATGTGGACAAGTGGCCGTGGGCGGGCACCAACGAGTGGTGGATGTATCGAAATTGTCGTGACATCCGCACCTCCTATGCCGACCGCATTCAAGGGTGGGTGGATGAGAACCCCGAGAGTGCACTCGTCCGTGCGGTCCCGGCGGACAACACCCAAGTCAACGTGGTGCGAGGAGATTTAAGAGGGAACGGAGTTTTTCTCTTGGGCACCTCGGATGAAATGTCGCAGATCAGCAAATCGGACATGGCGGAAGGGCGCTTTTTAAACGAATTCGAAGATCAACAAGGATCGAAGGTGGCGGTGATCGGGTTTGATATCGCGGATGCGCTGTTTCCAATTGAGTCGCCCATCGATCCGACGGTTTTAGTGCGAGGTGCGCCGTTTCGAGTGATCGGTGTCGCAGAGCGGCAGGGAAGTTTTCTGGGTATTTTCAGCTGGGATTCCGGGATCATTATTCCCATCCGTGCCTACCGGTATAATATAAACGGACGCGATGAAGGCGAAGTGCGGGTGCAGTATGATACCGCGAGAGGGGATGAAGCGTGGGACGAATTGCGTGGCTTGATGCGCCGCATCCGGCAGTTGGAACCGGAAGATCGAGACGATTTTTAAATCAACGAATCGAGAATCATTCGTGAGCAATTGGACCCGATTAACGATGGCATTGCCACGGCCGGATTGGTGATTACCGGGTTGGCGCTGTTTGTGGGCGCGATCGGCATCATGAACCTCACATACGTGAGCGTCAAAGAGCGCACCCGAGAAATAGGGACGCGCAAAGCCCTCGGAGCCAGAAAACGCTCGATCCTACTGCAGTTTTTGATTGAAGCAGTGTGTATCTGCTTGGTGGGCGGTGTTATAGGTTTGGCGCTGACGTGGGGGCTCGCCGCGGGCATTGCGTTGGCAGCACCCTCTTTTCCCATTGTTTTTTCGCCGACGGTGGTGTTTGTCGCAGTAGATTTGGCGACGGCCGTGGGCGTGGCTAGCGGATTCGCGCCAGCGTGGTCGGCGAGCTCATTGGATCCGGTGGAGGCGTTGCGTTATGAATGAACCAAGTCGTCCACGAAACATCCGGAAGGACCCGAAACGATGGGGGTTGGGGGCGGACACGATGCGGGCAGATTCTAAAGGAGCAATTGTAGCATGATCATTTGGGAGACCATTGTGTTGGCGTTATCGTCGTTGAAGGCGAACAAGCTGCGGTCGTCGTTGACCATGGTGAGGATCGCGATTGGAATTTTCACCGTCATCGGCGTGATGACAGCGGTGAGTGGAGTGCAGTCGAAGATCAAGGACGGATTGAATATGCTGGGGGCGAACAGTCTGCAGGTTTCAAGTTTCCGATTGTGAATTTTAGTGATCCCCGGGAGCGCTTTGGCAACAGGCCAGATGTGCGCTATCGGCAGGCCCTGCGTTTCAAGGATTTGATGGGGGATGCGGCCAGGGTGAGTATGATTACAAGCCGGGGCGGACGTCGGGTATACCACGAGCAGGAACACACGAATCCGAATGTGCGGTTTGTCGGTACGGATGAAAATTACCTGACCAGTTATTCCTACGAGGTGGCGGCGGGGCGGCCGATTTCATCAGACGATGTGGATTTTGCCCGTTCGGTTTGTCTGATTGGCGAAGATATTCGAAAGAAACTGTTTTCAAGCAAAGAGGCGGTGGGAGGGACCGTGCGCATTGATGGGAATTCCCTCACTGTGATTGGAGGGCTCGAGTCCAAGGGGTCGTCGTTTGGGCAGAGTCAGGACAATATTATCGGGGCACCGATTTCCCGGTGGTTCAATGTTTACGGCCGTTCAGGGCGGTCAATCAGCATCAATGTGCAAGCGTCATCGGCGGAGGAAATGGAGGCAGTGCACGAGCAGACAATCGGCACGATGTGTTTGGTGCGAGGGCTGTTGCCGGAAGATGGGAACAACTTCAATACGACGACGAATGACTCGGTGATGAAGACCTTTGATCAAGCGCTCAACACGGTGGTCATCGGGGCGTTTGTGATCAGTGCCATTGCGTTACTGGTGGCGGGTGTGGGCGTCATGAACATCATGCTCGTGAGTGTGACGGAGCGGACGCGGGAGATTGGAAGCCGCAAGAGTCTGGGGGCACGAAAGAAGACGATATTGAGCCAGTTTCTGTTGGAAGCGGTGACTCTGTCGCTATTCGGCGGGATTGCCGGTATTTTGTTTGGCATCGTGGGCGGTAATTTGGCGGGTCAACTCTTGAATGCAGCGGTGGTATTTCCGGTAGGCTGGGCGACCGCCGACCTCGTCGTTTGTAGTGGAATCGGTACTACGTTCGGACTCTATCCGGCGTGGGAAGCGTCGTCGCTGGATCCGATCGAGGCGTTGCGCTACGAGTAATTTGGATACGGAATCTGAAGGATCCTCCAAACCATCAGCGGGTTACCTCGGCAGGAGGGGAGAGCTCGGGGGGAGGCGGTCCAGAGTGAGAACGCGGTGAAGTTAGTTGCCGCGGCGGATTTCTGAACCTCGGAAGGTGATCGTGATACGGTAGACCTTTTTGACCCGGCAGGTGATGTCGCCGGTTTGGCGGTCCACTTTTTCCGGGACTTCGATGCGGTGAAGATCGACGACCGCGTGATAGCCGCGTTCCGAGAAAACATCGATGAGGATGGCGAGAGCCACGGTGCTATGCAGCAGGGAATCTTCGGTGTTGATGTGGGCGTTACCGGAGATGGCATGACGACTCACGATCGGCATGATTTTAGTTTCCACGAATCGGACAACCTGACCAAAGAGCTCACGGTGTTCGAATTGGTAGCCGTCAAGACGCTTCACCAATTCCTGCCGCGCATGGATGATGAGAATGTTGGCCACGGGAATGTGGTGCAACGTGTCGTGGGTGGCGGGATCGAGCTCGAGGGTACTTTGGTATTGGAGTTCCTTGACGATGTTGGCCTCCACTTCGTCGATGGATCCCTGGGCGGTAACAAAGTGGTAGTGGAAAATGGATTTGAGGGATTGCAGGGCATCCCAGGTTTTTTCCTTGAAAACGCGGTAGCGGCGATTGGCGAGTTCCGGATCGTAGTCGGTGGGGCGTTCCTCCCAAAGTTCGCCGTCGCCGGTGCGATGCACCTCGTCGTTGTGTTGCTTGGTGAGGGTGCCGCGCTTCAGTTGGCGCTCGATCGAGACCCGCTCTTCGACGAAAAGCACCATGATGTGCACAGTAGTTTGACGAAACTGCATGCTCAAGGCGGTGCCGTAAAACTCCTTGTGCAGGTCCTGCATCTTGTTGACGAGGAGTTTGAGGGATTCGACCTGAACCTGGGTGCGAGGAAAGCCATCGAGAATACAGCCGTCGCGATATTCGGGTTTAAGTAGCTCGCGCAGCAGGATGCCGATGACCTCACGATCGCCGACCATCATGCCCGCGTCCTTGATGTGGCGGGCTTCGGGACTATCGAGCAGGGCGCTCACCACGATGGGGGGGCAGGTGAGACCGCGGGCTTTGAGAATGAACTTTGTATTGGTGCCCTTACCCGCGCCGGGGGCGCCGTCGAGGAGGATGATTTCCTTGGGAAAACACAATGCTTCACGACCGTACTGCATCTCCAATTCACCCCATACATTGTTGAAGATCAAAGTGGTGTCCTTGATCTCAAGATCGGAGTGCTTGACCTTGATGGCAGCAGGCTTGTGATTTTCGGGTGAAGGGGGGGCGGGAGTCTTCGACATCGTAGAATCGTAATCGCACACGCGGTAGAGAAATTTGTCGAGTCGTGGCGTGGAGAGTAGTCCCTTGAATTGAGTCCTTCCGTTTTCGCGGGAGAGGGTTTTTTACAAATAGCAGGAAACCGGTAACGCAGAAGTGGAACCTGAGTGAGATCACTCGGTCATAATGGGTGCCGAAAGGCCCCGGGGGGAAGCACTCCCGGGAGTTAGTTGAAGCTGGACCTGACGGGGTCGCCCACCGGCGACCCCGTCTTGGTGTCCGTACCTTGCGGGTCCTGAGAGGAGAGCGAAAGGAGTGTTTTTCTTAACCAGGTTGTCGCACTCTGGGATGAGAGCCACCAGTCGAGGCAGATCGGCCTGATCAACTAACGATGACGACCGTGGCGGACGATATCCCAGATGACCCAGAAGCCGACCATGGCTGACATGAGGTAGTCGATGATGCCGAGGGCGGGGTACCCGAAGAGCCGTGGGCGGATGCCGGTGGTGACGATCATGGATGATCCGATGATGAGGCAACCGGAGACCACGCCCAGGGTGATGCGGTTGGACGCGGTCTTGATGGAATCGTCCAGTGTCTCGAGGCCTTTGTGCTGCAGATTGACGGTGATGTCGTCGTGTTCGAGGCGCCGCACGAGGCGTTGGAGCTCGGCGGGGAGATCTTGCAGGCTGGAGAGGGTGTCGCGAATGAACTCTTTGGAACGGCGGGCCATGGCGCGGGGGCCGGTACGCTCTTTGAAGAGACGGCGCAGCACCGGGGCGGCGTGATTGCGGAGGTCGAATTGCGGGTCAAGGACGCGCCCGACTTCTTCGATGGCGAGGACGGATTTGGCCATCATGGCGTAGTCCTTGGAAAGGGGGATGCCGTGGTCGCCAAAGACGAAGAGCAGTTTGAGCATGGCACGTCCGATTTCCTGACGACCGATGGCGAAGTTGAGTTCTTCGCGGAGGGCGAGGGTGACATCTTGTTCCATCGCTCGCAGGTCGGTGCGGGAGCCGGCGGGGGCGAGGTCGGCGGCGATGCGTACGACGCTCTCGGCGTCCCCGGCGACGGCGACGGTCCAGAAGTCGGCGAGCGCGTAGCGCAGGCGGCGGGTCAGGTGGCCGGCCAAGCCCCAATCGAGGAAGCAGAGACGACCATCGTCGGAGACCAGCACATTGCCCGCGTGAGGGTCGGAGTGGAAGAAGCCGTCGATCAAGACCTGATGGACGATGCACTGGGCGCCATGTGCGGCGACCTCCCGGGCTTTTTCCGGGGCGAGAGAGTCGGAGCCGACCGGCTGTCCGTTGATCCGGGCCATGACAAGGAGTTTGGACGTGGTATAATCGTCGAATACCACAGGTGCATAGACCTTGTCGTGGTCAGGGTTGATGGTGTTGAAGTAGGTTTGGTTGCGGGCTTCGTAACGGAAATCGAGTTCTTTTTCAACGCCATCGCGCACGGCTTCGACGACGGAAGGCAGGTCGTAGAGTTTGAGGCCTTCGATACGTTGGTGAAGTTGTTGCGCGAGCCAAGTGGCGAGATCGAGATCGGCGCGAATGAAGCGAGCGATGCCTGGCCGCTGGCCTTTGACTGCGACAGCGGATCCATCTTCGTGGAGACGGGCGAAATAAACTTGGGTGAGGGACGCGGCGGCGACGGGGACTTCGTTGAACTCGGCGAAGACCTCCGTGGGGTTGCCCTCCAATTCTTCAGTAATGCTCTCTCTGATACGTTCGAATGGGACGGAAGGGACGGCGTTTTGCAGTTTACGCAGTTCCAAGATGAGCGGGTGAGGAATCAAGTCGAGCCGCATGCTGAGCAGCTGACCGAATTTGACCCAGGCGGGGCCGAGTTCCTCGGCGGCCAAGCGGATACGTTCCCACTTGGAGCGGCGGACCGGACTCTCGGAACGGAACCTGGGGTGATGCCGGCTGGCAGGTCGAGTTGATTTATAAAACTGCCAAAGCCGTGCCGAGCGAAGACCGAGAAGATCTCCTTGGCACGGACGGCGTTGCCCAGCAGGTCGAACGGTTTCACGGCTCGCCGCTACGGGTCGGCGGTTCCTGGAGTTTGGCCTCCAGGGCCTTAACGCGCTCTTCCAGGGCGGTGATACGGGCGCCCGTATCGGAGGTGGAGCGGTCGACCATGGAGCTGATGCGGTCGCTCAGGTCCTGGGCGAGGTCATCGAACTCGCGACGGCCTTGTTCGGCGATTTTTTCGGCCATGATGCGTGCGTCATGTGCGTTCACCTTTCCTTGGCGGACAAAGTCGTCGAGAGTGCCTTCGAGCTTTTCTTTGATTATAATAGCGGCGCCCACGCCCGCGAGTAGCGTTTTCCTAAGCAGGTTGATCATAGCGACGCTACCGTAAGTCGCTCACGGCGGTTTCGCAAATGCAATGTAGCTCTGGTTTCCGATCGGAAATAAACGGGACCGCGAAGGCCACTAATCCAAGGCATCGGCTGCGGGACCGGCGGCTGGCGGGCAGGCCGCGGCGACGTGAGCGACGGCAGGGGTGCGGGCGGCGAAGGGAGCGATGTCTCGCAGGCGCCAGCCCAACCAGACGGTGAGGAAGAATGCGCCGATGGAGACATAACCGGTGCGTGAGTAACCGATAAGCCGGCCCGTGGCATCGGAGCTGACGAGGAGCCCGGCGGTGATAGTGGCGAGTCCACTGGCGGCTTGTTGGATGGCGCTGATGACGGACATGAAGCCTCCGCGGTAGCGAGCTTCCACGGAGTTGGTGATCATGGCCATGGTGGGAGGGAAGCGACTGGACATGCCGACAAAGAACAGCGTGGAGACGACGAGTGCGGTGGAAAGGGAGACGACGCCAAGGTGAGTGAGGATCAGGACTCCGATCGTTGCAGGTACGGTGGCGGCGATCAGGACATGGAGTTTGTCGTGCCGATCCGCGAGTCGGCCGAGCCAAGGCATGCTGATGCAGGTGCAGCCCCCACCCACGAGGTAGATTAAGGGCAGCTGGGACTGACTGATGCCCATGTTGGCGACCATGGACGGGGCCGTGAATGGAATAATACAGCCCCCGGCGAACACCAGCATCCCGCCCAAGAGGAAGCCGCGTTGATGGATGGGGTGAACGAGGATGGCCTTCATCTGCTCCCAAGCGGGACGCTCGGAACGGTGACTGGGCACGTGGGGCAGTATTTTAGCCGCTCCGATGAGGATGACCAAACTCAGGCCGGTCAGCAGAAAGAAAGGGGCGTGCCATTCGAAGTGGTTGGCGAGAGTGAGGGCGAGAGGCACGCCCAGAATGGAAGCGAGAGGGAAGGCGGACATGACGGTGGACATGGCGCGGCCTCGACGTTCGGGAGGTATGACGTCGCCGACCATGGCGGTGACGACGGACCCCGCGACGCCGCCAAAGGCTCCTACGAGCACGCGAGCGAGCAGCAACGTGTTATAAGTCGGGGCCAAGGCACAGGCCAAGGTGGCGAGGGTGAAGCCACTGAAGAGAACGAGGAGAGCTTTCTTGCGATCAAAGCGATCCAGGAAAACCCCGCCGACGAAACCAGCCAGGGCGGCCGCGGTGCCGTAGGCAGCGACCAGCCAGGAAAATTCCCGAGGGCTTATATCGAAAACTTTCATGATGCTAGCGCCAAGAGGCATCATGATTATGAAATCAAGAATGTTGGCGAATTGGACCGCTGCGAGGGTAAGCAGGAGGGCCCGCTCGTTGGGCAGGGAAGGGACAGGAATGGATCCAGGTGTGGTGGCTCTCATCGACGGCGTATTTAACGCTCGACGGGCGGTATTGTGCAAACGTTAGGCCCACAAAGTTGTGGTGCGGGGCGTTGAGGCTCGGCCGGCAGGTGAGGAAAGGCAGGAGATATGATCATTTGTCGCCGAAGCTGCGGAAGATTTGGCAAATGAGTTCAAGGAATTGGGCGGTGCCTCGGTTCTGGTAACGCTGGAGGTGGCGAACGATGCCGATTTCCCGTGTGGGGGTGCGATCAGTCAGCTGACGATAAACGATGGTGGCGTGATCGTTGGGCGCTTGGGAAAGGCGAGGTAGGATAGCGATGCCCAAGCCGAGGCCTACGAGTGATTTGAGTGTTTCCACCTGGCCGCATCGGTAGGCGATTCTAGGTTCGAAGTGGTGTTCACCGCCGAATTGTTGGACCTGCTCGGTGAGTGTGCTGCTACGGCCCATCATGATGAAAGTCTCCTCGGACAAGTCGGCGACCGTGAAAGTGCGTTTGGACGCGAGAGGATGGTTGCGACCCACGGCAAGCATGAGCGGTTCGCGGAAGGTGGTTTCGACGGAAAGGCGAGAATCAGCGAGCGGGACCGAGACGATGGCGAGGTCGATGTGTCCCTCGACGATACCATTGACGAGGGCTCCGAGAAATCCTTCGTAGGTATTGATTTGCAGATTCGGATAAATTTCCCGGCAGCGAGTGATGAGGGAAGGCAGAATATAGTGGGCCACTGTTTGGATGGCACCCAAGGTGATTTGACGCTCCAATTCGGGGTCATCTCGAATTTCGGCTGTGGCGTTTTCGACTTCGAAAATAATGCGGCGAGCTCGTTTTAGGAAAACAATGCCTGCTTCGGTGGGGACTGAGGTGGACCCATGAAGTTGGAGAGGAGGGATGATTAAATCCCAAAGGAGTCCAATATGTCGAAGAAACGACGTGCCTTCAGTGCCGAGTTCAAAGCGAAAATAGGGCTCGAAGCCCTCAAGGGAATCGAGCCGATCCACGTAATCGCGCAGCGTCACGAGGTGCATCCGGTGCAAGTGAGTCAGTAGAAGAAGGAGGTGTCCGAGCGGTTGCCGGAGGTCGTCGCGAAGCCCTCGGCGCAGGTGCGCGACGAGATCGAGCGGAATCGCAAAGAGAAGGAACTGTATGCGTGGATCGGGCAGCTGCAGATGGAGCTCGAGTGGCTCAAAAAAAGTTGGGGCATTTTGGGAGTAAGGAGCGCCGCAGCATGATCGAACCCGAGCATCCGAAGCTGAGTGTGGCCCGGCAGTGCGAACTGTTGGAGCTGCCACGCTCAACCTACTACCACCACCCGAAGCCACCGAAGGAAGCGGACCTGGCGTTGATGAAACAGATCGACGAGATCTACCTCGAGTCACCGTTCTTTGGTAGCCGCCAAATGACCCGTTGGTTGCAACGCGAAGGACACGTGGTGAACCGTAAACGGGTGCGACGATTGATGCGATTAATGGGACTCACGGCGATCTATCAAAAACCGAGTCTGTCGCAGAAAGCGGCCTCTCATCAGATCTACCCGTATCTGCTGCGAACGCTGAAGGTTGAAAGGTCGAATCAAGTGTGGGCAACAGATATCACCTACATCCCGGTGTGCGGTGGCTTCGTTTACCTGTGTGCGGTGATCGACTGGCACTCGCGGATGGTGCTCGCATGGGAACTGTCCAACACGCTCGATGCGTCGTTTTGCGAGCGGTGCAGCGCGCGATGGCGATTTACGGCAAGCCGGAGATCTTCCACACCGACTAAGGCTGCCAGTTTACCAGCGCCGAGTTCACCCAGCCATTGTTGGCCGCCGGCGTGCGACTGTCGATGGACGGCAAAGGACGGTGCTTGGACAATGTCTTGGTCGAACGCCTGTGGCGCAGCGTCAAATACGAGGCAGTCTATCTGAAACGCTATGAGACGATGGTCGAGGCCCATGCCAACTTGGAGACCTACTTGCTGTTCTACAACGACCGACGACCGCACTCCGCCCACGGCCGCCAAACACCATCCGAGGTCTACCACGCACAACTCGACCCAGCCGCCTGACGGCGGCTATCCGAGCGGGGAGGAAGTCGCGCTTCCTCCCCGGCACCCCTCCATTATCTTTTATTCTTGGTCAGAAAAACCAGAAACCATAACTATACATCCGCCCGACCTGTCCAACCGACGGGGTCCACCTCAGACTACCTCTTGGACCAGCCTGATTGCGTCGTTTATCAAGCCGCCGGTTCATACGCTGATTCGCACTGCGGGCAGGATTGGCTGAATACGTTGGGAAGGACGCAAGGGATCGGGAAGTGGTGCTTGGCCGTTGATGCGGATGAACTGTTGGTCTTTTCATCCCGCGATGCAGGTTCTTTGGTGGAGTGGATACCACGTCTGGAAGCGGAAGGGGCTGAAGGAGTCTATGCGCTCATGGTGGATATGTGTGCCACTGAGCCGCTGTCCGAGGTTCGCTATTGTGCGCCGGAACCGTTTTGGGAATGCTGTGATTACTTTGACCCCAAGGGTTATTTCGACGTTGGATTCGTCGACTGCCCACATACAGGGATATGGGGCGGCGTCAGACAGCGGCTGTTTTATCCGGAGTATACCCGCCGGAGCTTCGGCGATTATTTGAGATGGGGCATAGGTTTAATCGCTCGAAAAACTCCCGGATTGTGCGCTACCAATCTGGTAAATCTTTCCTATACGATGCCGCCGTTGTTGAGCAAGGTGCCACTTGTCAAGTGGGGGGAGCACACTCGGTATCTGCCGGCGACTGACTTTGTCACCAAGCTCAAGTTATCGGATTTTCGGGCGGCGTTGCTTCACCTCAAATTTCTCGGTGACTTCCACGATAATGCGATGCGAGAGGCTGCGCGGAAAGAACACTATGACGGAGCCCGGGAATATGTCCGTTATCTGTGCTACCTGAAAAAAAACAGAGATCTCCAGCCTTTTACTCCCGAAATTGTCCGTTACGAGGGCGTGGAATCGCTGGGAAAATACGATTTGATCCGTGCGTCGGACCGGTGAGGCTGAGCAATTCCCGGAGATGGTCATTGGGCCGAATTGGGGTCGTGTCGTGACATGGTTACAGGCTCCAAGCTGCATGCCCGTACCTCTCGAGGTGGACCGTCCTAAAGTGACCCTTAAAGCACAGCGAGGTTGGGATTTTGGAGAGAGGTGGGCGGCGGGAAGAGTGAAGGGATCGATGACAGACCATTGCGGCCCGTATTCGGGGAAAAACATTTCGCTCTGTCATTGTCCTTCGACGTCCATGGATGAACCGTTCGTGTCTGGATCCTCTTTTAATTGATGCGTTTACCCTCGATCTCTCCTAACAGCCGCTGGTGGCCGGTGTTGTGCTTTGGAGGGTTTTTGCTACTCGGGATCACGATCACGCCCGATTCGAAATGGATTTCTGGGGTTTGTCCTACTTGAACGCGCTCAAGCAGGTGATGGCCAGCAACCCGGACCGGATCACCAAATTTTATCACAGCACTAATGCTTTGCTGGCGATCAATCGAGTAGCCCTATCGGCGGCTGATCAGGGAAGAATTCAGCAAGTTGAGTGCGATGAGGCGGAATTTGTGCTCACGACATTTCGACAAGAGCGCCAAGGGTATCCAGAGCTCGAAGCGTATCACGCCATCGAAGTGGACGGCGCGAAGATTCTGGCGGTTTATCGGAAAACACCGATGGGGAAGTAACGGCACAGGCGTCGGGGCGAACCTCAACTCAACACCTCACGCAAGGTCTCCAGATCCATGACTTTGGCCAGGCTTTCCTCCTGCATTACGGTGGCGGCCATGGTGGATTTTCGATGCTGCAGCGTGCGGATCTTCTCCGCAACCGTACCTTTGGCGATCAATCGGTAGGCGATGACGGGCGAAGTTTGACCGATGCGGTGAGTGCGATCAATAGCCTGAGCTTCGACGGCGGGATTCCACCACGGATCGTAGAGCACCACGTAGATGGCGGCGGTGAGATTGAGGCCGGAACCGGCGGCCTTGAGCGACAGTAGGAAAACCGGCGGGCCGGTGGGCTTTTGGAATGTATCCACAAATCCATGACGGTACTCGGTCTTGCCGGTGAGGATGAGGTGGTCGATGTCCCGCTTTAGCAGCTCCGCTTGGATCAACTCCAACATGCCGACAAACTGGGATAAAACCAACACGCGATGGCCTTCCGCGACCAACGGTTCCAAGGTATCGAGCACGGCTTCAAGCTTGGCGGAGGAGGGTTTGCCCAACGTGGTCGAAATCAAGCGCGGGTCGCAACAAATCTGGCGAAGACGCAGCAGTGATTGGAGAATCTTGAAGCGAGCGGCGTTAAACGCCTGAGCGTTGTCGACTCCGAAGAGGAGTTGGCGCGCGCGTTTCAGTTCGGCATCGTAGAGTATACGCTGAGGGCCTTCCAGTTCGCAGGTCATGTCTTCTTCCGTGCGTTCGGGCAGGTCGCTCGCGACCTCTCGTTTAGTGCGACGCAACATGAAGGGTCGCACGCGTTTGGCCAGTCGCTTCTGGGCATCTCCGGGGCTGTCCTCGTCGCGGTAGAAATGTTTGAACTGGGTTTGGGATCCCAATAATCTCGGTTGAGCGAAAGCGAACAGACTCCAGAGATCGAGCAGGCGGTTTTCGATGGGGGTGCCGGAGAGCACGATGCGATGGCGCGAGTGCAGGCTATAGGCGGCTTTGGCGGTTGCGCTGCCGGGATTTTTGATATTCTGGCCTTCGTCGAGGATGACCGCGTCCCAGGATTGTTTCCGCAGGTCATCGGCCCGCAGGCGAAGCTGGGTGTAGTTGACCACGAGGAAATCGGCTTCGTCGGGCAGGGGGCGTCGCGGCGTCGCGCGGGCAGTTTGGAGCGAGGGCGCAAAGCGGGCGGTTTCGTTCTCCCAATTGGCCATGACGGACTTGGGGCAAACGACCAGGACGCGGAGATTGGCGGGAAGCGGCGTGCCCTCGGAATGAGTGGCCAGTTGCCGCTCCAGCAACCAAAGCAGCCAAGCCAGAGTCTGCACGGTTTTACCCAACCCCATGTCGTCGGCGAGAATTCCGCCGAGACCCAGGGTCGCCAAGTGGACGAGGTAGTGGTATCCTTCCTGCTGATACGGTCACAGGTTGGCCTGGAGCCCCGGTGGCGGAGGCGGTGGGGGCACGGAGTGGAGGGTGGCGACGCGTTCAGCCAAGCGCCGGGAAAGGGCCTCGTCTTCCAGTTTCACGTTGCTCAGTTGCAATGCGTGGTAGCGTTGGGTTTTGGGTTGGAGGAGGTCCTCCGGAGTAATTGCGAGGCCGAGGTCGCCTAGAGAAATGTCGTCCTCGGACTCGTTGAGATCGATGTGCAGGCGTTGCCAGCCGCGCTGGGGTAATCGCACCCAGCCTCCTTGGGCTCTGAGGAGCAGGCGCAGTGCGTCGGAGGTGAAGGTGAGTTCGCCGGTATCCAGCTCAACCGTCACGTCGAACCAATCGAGATCGGAAGCGTTGTCGGGATCAATCTGAGTGTACACTCGGGCGTGAACCGGACCATCGACGAGGCCTCGCAGTTCGGGGGTGATTTCGACGATGGTGCCGGGCGGCAAGTTGGCGTGCCAATCGAGAAAGTCGTCGACGAATTTACGGGAGACGGGCCGGCTCCAGGCTTTGGCCCAGTTTGAATGCGTAAGCTTCAGAGAAGCGAGCGACTCGGCGACGATTTGAGCGGTGGTGAGGGCGAACTGATATGGGGGGGAATCGGCGCGGGGAGGGGGTGGGCTTTCTCCGTCCGCCCAATGCCAACGATGCTCGAGGTCGTAGTCTTGGGCGCAGGGCGGATCATCACAGCGGGAGGTGAGTTGCAGGCGGAATTCGGGACTAGCTTGGTGAGCTGAGTGGGTCTCATTCATCCAACAACGGAGGTGCGGGCGCAGGGGTGACCTTGACGAATTTTGCTTCGATCTCGGGTGGAAGGCGCAGCTGGATCGCGGAAAAATGGCTGGCCAGGCCTGAATTCGCCAAAGAGGAAATAGGGAGGCGATTCGAGGGGAGAGGGGGAGGACCGCGCCACACCCGGTGATCGTGCAGATAAAGAGGGCCGGGTGCGAAGAAGACGGGGGTCGGAGTGGGCAGTTCCTTGCCTTCGGGAGTAATTAAGCGGAGGTGGAGTCGTTTGGGGTCGTCCGGCATAGGGCAGCCGTGCAACTCGAGCGGTTTTTCCTCGATCACAAACGGAGAGCCATCGAGATGTACACAGGTCAGGGAGGCCTGGGGGTGAGAGAGAACGTTGGTGAGGATATCTTCGGTGATCTCGCCGGTGTGAGAGAAGGTCCCGTAGGTGGTGTCCATCGCGGGGCGAAGGGCGAGGGCGCGAGCGGGTGGCGGATATGCTTCAAAGGCGGACAGCGGGGCCTCCGTCATTTGCTGTATCCACGATCTGGAGGGAGCGCGCCATTTGGTCGGTGATTTGGGCGAGACGCCCTGCAGCTCGGCGTTGCCCGTTGGGTGGACGATCAGGCGCAGATCTTGGTAGGTGGAGGCCAGGCTTTCCTCCCGAAACTCTGAAATTGACGAGATGTTCGCGGCGTCACCGGGAAAACGATGTTTCCACTGTTGAATCTCTTGATATTCGATGAGGGGTTCGATGCGCTCGGCGATCTGGGCGGTGTTGGTTTGGGACGCGAATGCTTCCGGGATGGTGCGGCCGTGTTGTTGCCAGTGCAGGGCGATGTATTGCCAGAGCTCCCATGGATCTCGAGGGCGAGTGGCCGGGGTCCACCAACCAGGGAAGGCGGGGGTCCACTCGTATTTACCAGACGAATACTCAGGGGAGGCATGCAAGCCGTGGCGATGGAGGGCGGACTGGGTCAGCGTGCCGTTGTTGGAGATGAGTTCCACGAAGGTGGCGTTGAGCCCGGCCAGCAGGCGGGTTTCCTCATCGGTCAAAGGGCGATTCACGATCGTGGCGAGTTGCGATGCCCATTTCCCGACAAAGGTATCCCGTGAGGAGGCCGCAGTGGGTTTGGCAGTTTGAACGGCTTGTGGCCGGCGCGCTTTTAGTGGGGTCAACTCATCCAGGCGATCCTGAATCCAAATCTGCCCGAGCGCGAAGGCGTGTTTGCAGTTGGCTCCGACCGGACAGTCGCAATCGGCGTCCCATTCGAGTCCGTCGTAGAGGAGCGAGGCCGTGTATTCGGCTCCGGTGGAGCCGGTGACGATGTTGCCGTCGAGCCAATATTCGAGGACCTTGCCACGGCGGACGTAGTCGTTGGCGCGTGCGAGGGTTGAAATTGGTGGCCAGAAACGAATGCAATGCCCCGAGTGCTGTCTTGGAACCAGGATCGTCGGAGGAGGCGATGGGAGGAGGCATGGTGACGGCGTGGCGATGCGGTGGAGGAGGACCCGATCGGGATTCCCGCGGATGGGCCGAGGATTAGTAGACTTGTTCGTCCAGGAGGGCGAAGAGTTCGGCTTCGGTCACGCGGCGTTGGGCCATGGAATCGCGTTCGCGCAGGGTGAAGGTGTCGCCTTCTTTTTCGATGGTGTCGAAGTCGATGGTGACGCAGTAAGGCGTGCCGTTTTCGTCCTGGCGGCGATAGCGCCGGCCGATCGCGCCGGCCTCATCGTAGAAGGTGGCGAAGCGGCGTTGGAGTTTTTTGTAGAGCGCCTTGGCGCGGGTGGTGAGGAATTCCTTGTTCTTAAGGAGGGGCAGCACGGCGACTTTGACTGGGGCGATTCTGGGGCTGAGGCGCAGGACGGTGCGTATCTCGGGTTTGCCCTTTTCGTCGGTGATTGGCTCTTCAGCGTAGGCGGCGCAGAGCACGGCGAGGAAGATGCGGTCGACGCCGACGGCGGGTTCGATGACGTGGGGCACGAATTTCTTTTTGGTGTCTTCGTCGAAGATTTCCTGAGGTTTGCCGGAGGCTTTGGCGTGTTGGTTCAGGTCGTAGTTGCCGCGCGCGGCGATGCCCCAGAGTTCCTGCACGCCGAAGGGGTATTTGAACATGATGTCGGTCGTGCCGCGGGAGTAGAAAGCGAGTTTGGCCTTTTCGTGATCGTAGAGGCTGAGATGGGATTCGGGCAGACCGATGGACTTGAGCCAATCCCAGCACCACTGAATCCATTCCTTGTGGGCGGACTCCCAATCGGCGTCTTCGTGGATGAAGTATTCCATTTCCATCTGCTCGAATTCGCGGGAACGGAAGATGAAGTTGCGCGGGGTGATTTCGTTGCGGAAGGACGTGCCTATTTGGGCGATGCCGAAGGGGAGTTTCACGCGGCCGGTGTCGACGATGTTCTTGAAGTTCACGAACATGCCTTGGGCGGTTTCGGGACGCAGGTAGGAGACCGAGGAGCCATCGCGCAGGGCGCCGACGTTGGTCTCGAACATCATGTTGAAGGCACGAGGCGGAGTGAGGCTGCCCGCTTCGTCCGTGGCGGGTGAGGGGATGAGCGGAATCTGCTCGGGGGTGGCCTCGGTGAACTCCTGCATGGCGATGGGAGCGAGGGTTCCTTGCAGGGCTTTCTTGCGCTTGAAAGTCTCGGCGGCGGTTTGCAGGGCGCCGGCGGTATCTTCGGATTCGAGAGCGGAGACATAGCCTTGAGTGGTGTCGTCAACGACGACGGCGGCGAAGAAAAGTTGGTCGGCGCGGTAGCGTTGTTTACTCACTTTGCAGTCGACGAGGGGGTCGGTGAAGCCATCGACGTGACCGGAGGCCTGCCAGACCTTGGGGTGCATGATGATGGAGGTCTCGATGCCGACGATGTCGTCGCGGCGGCGGACCATGTCATCCCACCAGCAGTCGCGGATGTTGTTCTTGAGCTCGATGCCGAGCGGGCCGAAGTCGAAGAAGCCGTTGTAGCCGCCGTAGATTTCGGACGACTGGAAGACGAAGCCTTTGCGCTTCGCGAGGGAAACGATGGACTCCATGAGGTTGGCGGGTGATTCGGCGGACGTGGACATAAGAGGTAGATATTAGGGGGTTACGCGGGGACTCGGCAAATTCCAAATCGTGGCGGGAGAACTCCGAGCCCGAAGGGGCAAATCCCCCAAAATGGCGGCGCCGGTCATTAGGGAGCAAGGGAGCGGATTGTGCAGATTGGGTAGTCGGCGACGAACAAGAGATCAAAGGCGCGGTGGCCCTGAGGCAAAACTATCGAGGAAGAGGGCCGTATATCATGGGGACGCTTTCGCTTGGTGGGCTCGAGGGGCGTATCGTCAAGGATGAGGCGCATATGGCCATGGTACTTGGCGATACAGCCCGTGACACGGAGTTTGTGGAGACGCCGGGAAAGGACTTCGCGGACGGTGCCGAGCGGGAGAGCGATTGGTTGGCGGGTCGTCTCAATCTTAACCGCCGGCTTGGGCGTGGCGTCGCCGGCGATCCATGAGACGGTCGGGCCGCGGTTGCGAGCTGAGGGACTCGGGCTTTGATATGAGAGTGGAATTGCGGCCTGAGAGCAGTTCAAAGGTGCACGCGCGCAGAGCGGGTTCGTTTTGGAACAGGTCGTGATGGCCGTGAGTTGGGACAAACTGAAGGCGGTCAGTCTCGGATTCGGTGTTGTTTTTCGACCACCAGCAGGCACGGCCGATGCCGGTCAACGGAGGCTGATGAAGGGGGGGGAAGTAGGGGGGATGTTTTCCGGTGCAGCGTGGAGAAACTTGTGAATGCCTCCAGGTCATTGGGGGTTCAATTCCGCGATTGCGCCAGCGAGCGGGTTGGGTGACGGTTCGCGTTCGCCATGAAGGTTTCGTTTACGCAAAAAGAATACAGTCGGTTAATGGAGCTCGTGCACCTCGGGATGCGGGCGGTCATGTCCCGGCAGGGCGGGGAGTCGCCGCATTTTGAGCGTTATACGGCGATTGAGCAGAAAATTCTGGGATTGGCCGAGGTGTTTGGCTGCAGCGACATGGTCAATGTAGGCAGAGACGGTAAGTTGATCCAGGCGAGCAAGATCGATGAAGATGAGCGGTTACGGAAAATCGTGGGCGAATCCGACAATGGCATTTTTTGGGATGAGTTGGTGGCACGATTGGCGGATCGGGATCTGGGGGTGGAGCAGACGATGTCGTCGCTGGCGATGCAGGACGGTCCCCCGATCAATGCGGATGCGCGATTGAAGGAAATCGAGGATGCGTATTGGGAGGAATTCGAGAAATATGATCTGGCGCGGGTGTTGGTGATGCGGGCCAGTCGCGGGTGAGAGATAGAGCTGGGGGTAAAGTTTTGGGCAGAGGAGTCGAAGAAGAAGGAGAACCCAGTGCTTCTGATGGACTTCAAAGACAACGTGCTCGTGCCGCTGCCCGGCTTACTTTTGCCGCCCGACCTCCCGTGGCGGATGCGGTTTGTTGAACTCGTGCAAGAGCATTTGATGCGAGTGCATGCGTACCAAGATTTTGAGCCGCCGAGGTTTTTTGGTTATTATTTTAAGGACGGAGATCCGGTGGCGGGAGCGTGGACGGTCTTGCTCGATCCTTTGGCTCCCATGACCAGTTTACCGGATAGTCTGGATATGCTTACGCAGGGTGAGTTTGATGTGAATTCATCGCAGGATCAGGAGTCGGATTTTATTCTGGTACACGATCGGCATGACGGAGCGTGTTGGTTGTGGCGTTACCGCTTTGTGATGGCACAGGATCCGATGCTCGATGTGGGCATGGATGACGCGGCTTGAGTTCCTGAGAGGGGACGATGCCGAATCGCCGGATGGGTGTAGAAATCGCGTTGCGTCTCAGGCTGGCATCAGCCATACTGTGAAGATATGCACTCCAGCTCGTCCGTGGTGACTAACCCGTTTTTTCTGCCGATTTGGTTTGAGCTGGCGGCTGTCGGATTGATGTCGATGACCGGGGGGATCGTGGCGATCAAGCGAGGTTATGCTGTGGTGGGACTGGTCGCTCTCGGGCTTTTTGTCGGGTTGGGCGGTGGTTTGATCCGGGACGGAATTTTTATCCAGCAGGGACCACCGGCGGCGTTGGCAAATCCGCTTTATATGCAGATGGCGTTGTTGGGAGTGGCATTAGGGGCGTTGTTGGGAGACCGGGTGAACTACTTTCGGCGAATCATAGCTGGGGTGGACGCGTTGGCGTTGGGAGCGTACGCGGCTTTTGGGGTGCAAAAGGCGCTGGGGGCGGAAATTTCGATTCCTGGCGCAATCATGGTAGGGGTGGTGAATGCGCTGGGGGGGCGGGCTTTTGCGTGACGTGATCACGAACGAGGAGCCGTTGGTGTTTCGGCCCGGGCAATTTTACGCGTTGGTGGCGTTGGGGGCCGCGATTCTGTTTGTGGTGCTGACGGTGGAGCTGGGGTTGAAGCCGACGATGTCGGCGGGGGTGGTGATCGCGGTAACGTTTATTTTTAGGGGGCTGACGATTATCTTCAATTGGAAGACGACTCCCTTGGCGCCGCCGCCGGCAGTACCTCCCTCAATCTGACTTCACGGGGCAGGATTGAAGGAGGTACGCCTTAGGCGCACCAAGTTTCGGTTGGGCGGGCTTTTACGAGACTCTCGGAATGTGGCCGGAGGGCGGTGGAAGTTTTTCTCCGGTGTTCCCGTGGGCGGTGAATTCCGGAGCGAGGGCGCTCTCGAACCAAGCGTCGAGGCGGCGCCACATGGTTTGGATGGTTGTCATGATCGGTGGTAAACTTGGAGATTAAGGGACAGGTTAAGAGACAAGTTGCGGACAGATTATGTAATTTACTTAAGGACATTGGGATAAGGCAGTTTGTCACGTATTACGTGACAAACTGCCGGGGTGGGTGGGGCGGTTGGGGTTGAGGTTTAAGCGAGGAGGGTGGACCAGAGGGCGAGGACCTCGAGGTCGGCTCGGAGGCGTTTTTCGCCGGCTTCGCGGAGTTGGCGGGCGCGTTCGCGAGAGACGCCGAGCTCCCCTCCAATGGAGTCGAGGGTGGCTTCTTCGAGGTGATAACGACGCACGGCGTAGGCTTGCTTGGGGGGCAGGCGGTCAAGGGCGTTGGTCAGTCGATCTATCATGTCGCCGGACTCGGCATGTTGGGCCGGGCAGGGGGACATGGGATCGGCATGATTTTCATTCAAGATGGGAGTTCCGGCCTCCTCGGCGGCGAGATCGTAGAGAGCGGCACGTACTTCGGGGAGGGAGAAGTCGAGGGCTTCGGCGATTTCGAAATTTGAAGGAGTACGGCCCAGTTCGTGGGTGAGTTCGTGTTCGGCGCGTGAAACGGCCCGAGCTCGCTCGCGACGGCGGCGGGCGAGGGGATCGAGGCGTCTGAGTTCGTCGAGCATGGCGCCGCGGATTCTGACGAAGCAGTAGGCACGGGCTTCGGCGTCGGAGCCGTTGAACCGGTTGGTGGCGTGGATGAGGGCTTCCCGGCCAGCGGATGCGAGGTCGTCGCGGTCAACGTGGGCGGGGAGGCAGGGAGCGATGCCGGCCAAAGCCCGATCAACGAGGTCCAGCAAGGAGACCGGGTCGGGAGGGGCGAAGGCGGCTGGCGGTGGGCAGAGAGAACTAGGTGTGATCATGGCGAAACGCCCGCCGGAGAGAGTTTACGAGATCCACTTGCTGAGGGAGAGCTCGTCCGGAGGTGGGTTTCGCGGGCAAAAATAAACCCACTTCCGGTTGGGAAGTGGGCGGTGTGATCGGCGAGAAAAATTTCGCTGGGTTAAGTTACACCACTTCCCGGGTTGTTGCGGCCGTATGCGGAGACGACATGGTTGTTGCGAAGCACGCACACGTTACGTCGATCCCAACCAAGGCCGGTAAAGGTTTTACCCTTGGTCACCAGACACATTGCGGCCATCGGCTTGGTTGCCATTTGGATATCTTGTGTGGTGATCATTTTTAGAGAGGGCGGGGAGAAATTAAGCGGTGATGATGAAGGAATCTACGGCCGCTGGTTTGATCAGATCAAGGGGCGACCGTACAAAAAACCTTAAAATTTATAATCGGGATTATTTGGTCGGGGAAAGTCGAAACTGGGTTGGAACGCGGAATGGAGGGGCCAGGCCCTGACGGAAGTAGACTCTACTTGGCGGCTTTGGGCGGTTTTATTTTTTTGACGGGCTTAGTGTGCGGGGGGGGCAGGTGGCGCCTTCGAACCAAGTTCCTTCGACGTAGGTGGTGGTGGGAATTTCAGGGATGCCATACTTGTTGTAATGGAGTTGGCCGGCGAGAATTTCCACGACGAGCTGTCCGACTACTTCGGGATTCTGGCGTACGCCGGCGGTGGCGCCGTCAAATTGGTCGAGATAGAGGTCCACGAATGCTACATCTTGAGGAATCGTGAGTCCCATTTGATCGAAACAAGGCTGCACGAACGAGCGTTTGCTGAGGATGATGTCGGGTTTATATTTCTTAAACCAGGTGGAGAAGTTTTTGGCCGGCGCTTCGACCTGGTCCTGACTTTCAGACATCCATGCTTCCACCGGTTCGCGGTCAGAGAAGATGAACATCGGGACGCGATCATTTTCTTCGAACATGGTCTGTTCGGCGAGAAAGCCGGCGGTCCACAGGTAGTCGACGCGGTGATCCCAGCCACGGTGCATGACGCAGCCGATGCGTTTGTAGCCGAGTTCGGTGACATGGCGCATGGCGAGGCGGATAATGTTGCACTGGTCGTTGGTGACGTTGTGCAGCTCAGGTTCGTGGAGGAAGTAGCCGATTTTGACTGCCGAGAAAACGGACCAATCAAAGTGGAGGGCGACATCGGCTTCGCGGCGGTGGGAAGCGATGATGAGGCCGTTGATCCCACGGGTTTGCAGGATCTTACTCATGCGAGTGTGGGTCAGACCGGGTTCGCCCATCCCAAAGTGCTCGAGGTTAAAGCCGAGTTCCTTGGATTTGGCCTGGGCCCCAGCGTAGAACTCGGGATGCGCGGTGACGTTTTGCCACCCCAGGCGCGTGCACCAAGTTGGTGAGGTAGGCGCGGGTGGGAGGATTGCGGCGGGCCATGACCTTGCCGCGGTAGGCGACGAGGGCTTGGAGCACCGGGTCGGGTTGATAGCCGAGTGCAGCGGCGATTTTTTGGATACGTTTGTGCGTGCGTTCGGGCAGTCGCGGATGATTGCGCAGGGCCAAGGATACGGTGGTGACGTGGACTTCGGCCTTTTTGGCAATACCAGAAAGGGTGACGCGGCGTTGTTCGGACATGAGGGGGGGGCTAAAAGGGTAAAAACTAGAAAACAGCCTCCATTTACGTGCCCTTTTTTCGGAGAGTCAAATGTTAGTCTACGCTCTCGCGGAGTTCGGTTTCGATGAACTCCGCCGTTTCTCGATCAGCGAAACTCTGGGATCGAGGGCGCGTTCCAGCCACGCAAATGGTTGTGACAGTGTTTGATCATATGACGGAACATCTTGTGCAGGCGATCCACGGAGCCGTGACATAGTGGGTCGACTAGCACGGCAGAAAGGTCTTGTTGCAGCGCCGCCTCCAGCACGAGGGTCTGCACGCAGGAGATATGGCGAACTCGGTTCAAAGCAGCAGAGGGGAGGGCCTGAGGGACCTGCGGGGTGAGTGCTCCTGAGCTGAAGCAGGCCATCGTCTCGACGACGGCGCCAGTTGGCAGGCCTGGCATTTGACCCCGGTTGGACAGATTGATACTGGAACGGAGGTCACCGTGACCGAACAGGGCTTCGAGCATGCGCACGCCCTCCTCGCCGCTGGGCTTAAGAGGACGTTTCCGCAAGGTGGGGAGCGTTTCATCCGGACCGGCACGGTGTTGCAAGCGCCAGCGGTACGGGGTGGCGATGATTCCCCAGCGGTGGAGGGTCGCGGTGTCGGTTGAATATTCGGGCAGGAATTCCACGAGGTGACGATCCCCGGCTGCACGCAAGGCACTGTAGCGCCGAAACAAGTCGAGGGCGACGAGGGAAGAATGGGCAAACCAGCGGCCCGCCGCTTGGTTGGCTCGGGATCGGCGAGACGCGTTGGCGAAGGCGCGAGGCCGCCCGATGAGGGTGTCGATTAAGGGGAACAGATCCTGTCCGCGCCAACCTGCGCGAGTGGCCCAGGTGAAGTGGTTGATGCCGGCGATATCGAGGTCGATTTCTTCGCGCGGAGTGGCGGGGATTTGGTGTGACTTCGCCACCAGATCGGCGAGAAACCGCTGGGTGCCAAAGACCTCGTGGCAACATCCCAGGACCTTGATGCCGGAGAATTCGACGTGCAGAGCGGCGGTGCATAGCGTCATCGGATTGGTGTAATGGATGACCCATGCGCGCAGGCAGTGCTCGGCAATGGCGCGGGCAAACTCAACGTAGGTCGGGATGACCCGTAGTGCGCGCATCAAGCCGCCTGGTTCGACGGTGTCCCCGACGGGCTGAAGAATACCGTGTCGTTGCGGAATGCCCAAGTCGGCGTAACGCATCGTGACCGGGCCGGGTTCGATGGAGAGCATCACCACATCAGCGCGGTGCAGCGCGGTGGTGAGGTGAGGCTCAGCGGTGACGCGCCAGTTTGCCACCGACTCTGGGCGGGAAAATAAATCAGCGCCCACGTGGGTGTTTTTGCGGGCGGTGGCGCGATTCAGGTCGTGCAGAACGAGTTCTCCCGTCAGGTGAGAGGCAAGGGCCAGATCGGCCATGAAGGCGCGAGCCCATTGCCGGGAGCCACCGCCGATGTAGGCGATTTTCAGAGAGGTGGCGTCGGACATTTTCGACTTTTCGTCAGGCGGAAGTGATGGGAGTGGAGGCGTCGTGAGCGAGTAGCGGGCAGGGGGTCACCCAATGCCCGGAACCTCCCGCGGGGAGACGCACCTCGCGGTGATCGGCCAATCGGCCAATCGAATTTGCACGGGGATGCCGGGAGGGGCTTCGAGGGAGAGTTGGACTGTGCCATTTTGTGCCCGGGACCACCTGACGGAGATGGGGCCAGTCGGACTGGTCATGCGGCCTTGGGCGGCGGTGGTCGCGGTGAACTGCGGCGTGATCTCGATGGCGGTCCAACCGGGGTTGGCCGGACGAATACCGAGAATGGTGGCGAAGAAGTCGTGAACCATCCAACTCGACCAAGCATGGCAATCGCTGCGAGTGGGATGGGGGAAAAGCCTTCGTAGCGGTTCAGTTGCTCCAGTGCCCGGGCCAGGAGGAAGCGTTGAGAGAGGGACATGGGGACGAACGAAGAATCGCATACGAGTCGGTCGGCCAGGCGGCGGCATTGGTTGGGGCTGGCAGCGCCACTGAGAACGGCCATGACCTGCGCGTGTTGAAAAAAGGGATAGGCTTTGCGATCCGGTTCATCGAGGAAAAGTCCTGATTCTTCCGACCAGGCATGCTGTCGGATGGAGGTGCGGGTTTGCACTGCCAACTCCACCCAACGGTCGCCATCCTCCTGATATCCGCAGGCGTGGTGCAGTTGCGCAGCCAGATCCAAGGCATAGGCGAAAAGGCCGGTTAAGAAGGTTGATCCTTCCGGTGACAACGCGGCCGGCGGCACGCCACTTTTCCACGTCGACACTTAGTCAACCCAAGCCCAGCCGTCGGTGGGGCCGACAAACCCGTGGTCGGTGAGGTGGCCGCGAAAATATACCAATACGGAGTCGATGCCCGGCAGGCAGGAGTGCACCAAAGCGCAGCCGGATTTTCCGGTCCACATCCAGTAGTCGTGGACCATGGCAATCCAGTGCAACGAGAAGGGCGGAATCAGATGCCGAGGGTGTGATGGGGCTCTTCCACCGGTGAGCCCCTCTGGGCCCAAGGAATCGCGAAACAGTTCCAGGCATCGTGCGGTGAGCCGGGTGTCGTTCGCCAGGTAGTGGGCGCACAAAGCCTGTAGGCGGGAGTCCACCACGTAGTTTAGTTGTTCGTAGTAGGGACAATCTTCATACGTCTCGTGGGCGCAGAGGCGGAGGGTGCGCAGACTAATTTCCGACCACCGTTCGATTTCGGGTTCCGCACAAGAAAAGGTGGACGAGAAATCACATGGGAAGCCCGTGAACCGATGGTGTGCCCCGGCGAGAGTGACCGGCTCGGAACCCGCTGAAATTTCGATTTTCAGGAACCAAAAGGTACGCCAATGAAATGGTTCAAAGGTGAAGTCACCGCCCGGAAGGATGAGCTCATCGTAGACCCCGTGGGGGTCGTCGCGTTGCAAGTCGGCGCGAGTCCCGGCCTTGATCCATTCCCGACCGTTGGCGCCGTTGGTCCATCGTCCCAGCCCCTCCGCATACGTGACGCGCACCTCGAGTCCGGCTCCGCCTTGAAAACTCAGTTCAGGGTAACTGGTGGTCAGGGCTCCGACGTCGAGCCAGACCTCACCGCCTGTTTTTGATGGCAAGGTCCATGGAAGAGTGGAGGGTTGTCGTTGATCCAGCACTTGCACAAAATCGCGATCGATTTCTTCAAGGGCCGGCAGTCGACGTGACGCCAACTGGCGTTCGGGAGCGAGACCCCAGCCTGGTGAATATACGGATGGACCGCAGGCGACTGCCTCCAGCCACGTTGAGCTATCGAAAGGCAGCGTCTGCCAGTTCGAGGGACGACGAGCGGCTTCCACGTGGTCAAGGCGACCAAGAAAGGCGTGAACGTTGGAAAAAGGCTCGGCATCGCTGGGACGTACGGCCTCATCGACGTGGACCTTCCAGTTGCCCGGGGTGTCGAGCTCGCTGAGGTGGAGGTCAAGTTCCTGCACCCACCAGCCGGGCCAGCCACTATGGACCTCGGCGGTCGGGGTGTTTTGACCCATCCAGCGCACTTCGGTGGCCAGCACGTTGCGACCGGGCTGCAGGTAGGGGGCGAGATCGTAGATTTCCACCTGATAGGCTTCGAGGGTTCCGCGCAGTGGTCCGCGTCCGAGACGTTGGCCGTTGATCCACAGTACGTAACGATTGTCTGCCGTAACCGCGATGCGACGGGAGGCTGGAACGGCGGTGATCTCGAACTCGGCGCGAAACAAGGCGACCTCGTAACCCTGACCCAGAGCCATGGTCTTTTGTTTTAGGAATGGGAACGGATGGCGCGCAGGGAGATATGCGTGGAATGTTGGCAGGATTCGAAGACGTGCGGCAGGGGCCGCTCGGGCCAGTGTTGGGCGCAGACGCGCAGCAGGACGTTGCGCAAGAGGGCGAGGTTGGCCAGGGGGGCGTTGACGTTGTGGGTACGCGAGTGGTCTTCGCGCCAGCAGGCGTCGCGGCGCCAGTGGTTGCGGATCTCCACTCCGCCCCAGTGCCCGCGGATCAAGGCGAGCATTTGCGCAGGGCTGCGTTCTGCGGGTGCCAGGCTGCGGGCGGAGGCGCGTTGCTCGCAACTTTCGGTGAGGTCGCGTTTTCGCACCGTGGTTTTGTCCACGAGCACCAGGCTGCGCAGCCCGGGGTAGTCGGCTTGCGAGGGCGTGGCCACCCACCACGGACACCCGCCAGGTGGTCACGCGGCCCCGACTCGGATCGGTCAGCTCAAAAAAGGGGGGGTGGAACGGTCCGGGCGCGCTGGACCAGCGCGCTCAGCTGGGGTTGGTTGCCTTTGATCTGGAGCACATACTCGCCGCCTTTTCCCACGATGGTGCGGGCCTGCTCGTGGGTGGCGTGCAAGGCGTCGCCGGTGTGACGATCTGCTCGTCCAACGACGCGCGGCCAACACCTCACCGGCGCGGGCCTGTTCACTGCGCGGGGTGTTTTCCTTTTGATCGACGATGGCCAGGGCGACCGGCGCGCCGGTGTCGGCCTCGACCAGGCTGAGCACCCCGACCGCGTCGCGGATAAACTTTCCGTCCAGGGCGAGCGCTCCGGGCAGGGCACCGGCGTGGGCTGTGAGCCAGCGGTTGTGAGGGCCTGGGCAAAGGCCTCCGGATCGAGCCGGGTGAGCACGTCGTAAAACACGCTGTAACTGGGGGCCAGGCGGACCTTTTTTCCGGCCTCACGGGGCAGGGCCAGGGCGAAGCGCTGGTCTTGGTCGAGCAGGTTGGCCATACGAGCGATGGACGCGATGTCGCGCCGGCCGGCCAGCAGCGCGAGCGCCACGATGCCAAGAACCGGACCGATCTTGAAGCGGGTGTTTTTGGCGCGCGGATCGGGCACGCTGCACAGGGCCTCCAACAGAGAGGGCAACTGGCCGTTTTTGAGCGGCAGGGTGTCGGTGGGCGCGCGGCGCAGTCCCGCCCGGCAGTCCTGGGCAAAGCGGGGTCGGGGGCGCTCAGCAGGGCCTTGGCCGAGGGGTGCAGGGGCCGCAGCCACAGGTGCTATGGGTTTGCCGTGCTCGCGGTACAAGTCGCCTCGGTGCCGTTCGTAACCCTGGCTGGGCCCGACCGGCTCCCACGCGGAGGCCTTGTAGCACGTGCCTTGGTAGGCCTCCGGGTCGGTAAAGGTCTTGGCCAGCAGCGGCCGATAGCCGAAGCGTTCCTGCCAATGGCCCGGCAACGTGCGCACGGCCGCCGCGAGCACCTGGGAGGTGAAATTGGGCTCCTCGCCGCGCTTGGTGAGCAGTAGAAAGCGGCGGTGTTGCACTACCAGGGAAAGCCGCTCGACCCGGCGGGTCGCATCCCAGCCCACCCACCGGTCCCGGTCCTTGAGCGCGTAGCAGGCCGGACCCCACGCCAGCAGCGCCACACCGCCCGCCCCCCCTCTTTCGACAATCTGGCGCAGGTAATCGCCCACCGGATGCCCGGATCCCAAGTAGTGCCGCTCGTGCAGCTGCGCGTCGAACCACTCCTGCTCGGCCGCCGTGGCCATGCGCACCTCCACGTTTCGATCCCAGTGCTTCTGCTCCGGGGTTTCGTTCGTCGCTTCCCTTTCCGTTTCACCTTTAGACTTCACCCCACTGAAACAGATCGAAAATCATCCAAATGGTCTAGCTCAAAGTTACACCGCTGACCTTCAATCACTTCACCCGTCACGGGAAAAGACCATGGAATAGACCCGACAAGGGCGGGGTGGGCGTTTGACTTGCTGAATCTGACTCATTAGCTGCCCGACCTTGAAGATGTCCGTTCCCAAATTTGCCAACAGTTCTACGGCGATCGGTTCCGTCGCTGATGATCGTGTCCCGCCGGTGCTTGAAGACGAGATTCGGCGGATCTATGAACGTAGTCCGCTCTATGGCGCCAGATTTGCCCTGCATACGGAGGCTCTGAAGTGGGGGTGTTATGCGGAGATTCCGCAGCTCACCAAAAAGGAGATCGTGGAACGAGGCCATGAGTCGTTTTTTGCCGACTACACAGAAATTGAGCGCGGATTAGAGGATTCCCGATTCGAATATGAGAGCACCTCCGGGACTACGTCAGGTCCCATGACGGTGATCATGGAGGATGGTTGGTGGGATGAGCAAACGGCTCGAGCTTATGAAGCTTCGCCGATTTTGCGGCCCTTTGTAGGCAAGGCTTATCGCAAGTGCATTTTGGCGCCAGTAGGGTGCTCGAGTAACCTGTGCCCCTACGAGGACCATCCGTTCCCCAATCGTTACCTTGATGGCACGGTTTACCTGAATCTCACCAGCGATCCGTTCATATTTCGCGAGGCGGAATGGGACCGCATCGTGGTTGAATTGCAGGCGGTTAAGCCCGATATCATTGAAGGCGAACCGATTTACTTGTCGCTACTGGCCCGTGAAGTCGCCCGTCGGCAAGTAACGGTTCCGAGTGTCAAGGCGGTGATTCTCACTTACGGCAAGGCCGGTTTGCAGCATAGTCGGCGTATTGCGGCGGTGTTTCCGGCTCCGCAGGTCGACCTCTATGGTTCGACCGAAGCAGGATACTTGTTCGTCGGGGATGCGTTCCAAGACAACTCGCAGGTCATTGATGCCAACGCGTTCGTGGAGCTGGTGCCTTACCGGAATCTCGACGATACTTTCCAGATCATAGTTACGACCCGTGGACGTGAAGCGATGCCGCTGTTGAGGTACCATACCGGAGACATCGTGCAACGACATGACTCTGGCTTTCGTGTGCTCGGACGAGAGGCGGGTTTACACTTTCGGCAGGATGGCTCTTTGGTCTCCCCGGCCGATATTGATGAGGCGATGCCGGAGGACTGTATCTGTTGGCATTACTTCTTGGTGCAGACGAAAGCGGACAGGTGGGATTTCCACTACGTCGCGGATCACACGGCTCCGGAATCAATCACCGCTTCGATTGCCCAGGTGTTGGGTGATGACGCGCGGGTGATACCGTTTCGGCGTCGTCACATCCCATCGGCCGCCAGCGGGAAGTTTGCCTTGCTGAAGTCTCTGAATGCTTAGGCCGCTTCAGGGCCGGATGTGGCGTCGTCTCACGACGTAGAAAGAGCTGAGCAGGGCCATGAAAATGGCCCCGTAGGAGGACGGCTCCGGCACGGGATTCGCGAGTTGAGCTCCGAAGCCCATAAAGTCCACGTTGCCGTGAGTATTACGATCGGTGTCGGTGTGGAATACCGTGTTGTTCGTCCAATCAACCAAGTCGACCGATGCGGTGGGTGTTACGTCCGGTGCCATGAGTGAGAAGCCTTGCATGGTATCTCCCACGGAGAGTCCCAGATCGGTGAAGCGAATCAGAATGCCGACCATGGCCAAGTCGGAGCTGAAGCTCGTAAAATTGGTCGCGCTGCCCGAAAGGTCGTCGCCGTCGGTATAGGTCGCGCGGCCGAATTCGAGGATGCTGTTGTCGGTGGGTGACGCACGGGCGTCACCGAAGGCGTCGTCACCGATTAGTAAGCCGGTGGAAGTGTAGGAATCGGGCGAGGCAGCACTGGAGTCCCAGCTGTCGAAGGCCGCGAGGCGGAAGGCATCGCCGTTGTTGCCGACATTTTCCAGATCGAACAAAATGAAACCTGCGCCCTCTTGGACCACGTAGTCGCCGAAGTAGAAGTCGATGCGTTCGATGTTGGAGTTTTGCGCGGAGTTGGAGCTGCCCGTGTTGGCAAAAGGATCGCGGAGGCCCGTGAACAGATTTCCGTCGGTCATAACGTCTTCCGCTGTCGAGGGACCCGTGCCGTACGCACGGTCGCGATTGTCCAATTGATAGAAGAGGGTCGTATTGTCCGGACCGCCACTCGGCGCATTGTTGCGACGGATGTAGACTGAATCGGCCAGCGGTCCGTTGATATGGTAGTCCCCGGCGGCCGTCGTAACGGTGTCCACGGAGTAATACTCATTCCGGAAACTCACTCCACCTTGATTGGAGTTCCGTCCGTTTTGGCCTTCGCCGTAGGTGAGATCTGTGACGGCGACTTGAGCCCACGCGCCAGTGCTCACCCCTAAAAGGGTGAAGGCAAAGCGCAGGTTGAGGACGGACAAGTGGTTCATTTCGCATTTACTATTGATACTAACCGAAAAAATCAAAATTGGAGAATGCGTAACTTCACTAGGTAGAAGACCCCTGGCTTTCGATCGACGACGCACGAAGGGGATCGCCGAAGGATGCCATTGTTTAGAGGTGCTTATCTTTTGTTTGACTACAGCAACCCTTATAGGGGCTTCCTGGTGAAGTTCGGACGTTTACATTAGCCGCTATCCTGATCAGGTTGCTGTTTCTTGGCTGGGCGCGTGGTCTGGCCGTAAATCCCCTTTCTACTATTGCGATGAACCTGTTCCGCAACTTGTTCACGTCCTCCATCGGACGCAAAATCTTGATGGCGGTGAGCGGCCTGGTTTTGGTCGGTTTTGTCACCGGCCACTTGCTCGCCAGCCTGCAGGTGTTTTTGGCACCCGACCATATCAATGGGTATGCGCATTTTCTGCAGGGCCTCGGCCCGGTCTTATGGCTGGTGCGGATCGTCCTGCTGGTTTGTGTGGGGATTCACCTTTGGGCGGCCGTGGTGCTCACCCTGGAGAATAAGTCGGCTCGCGGCTCGCAGCCGTATGGGGTGCATCACTGGTTGCGGGCATCGATCGCCTCCCGCTACATGCGGATGAGTGGTTGCGTGGTGCTGGCCTTCATCCTTTACCATCTGGCCCATTTCACGATCGGGGTTGCTGGAACGGAGACCTTCAAGTCGAACTTGCCGCATTGGACGATGCAACACGACTTCTGTGAGTTTGGTATCCCGTTGGTCAGCCAAGGCGACGAAGTGTACGACGTCTATTCGATGGTGTTCCTAGGGTTTGCGAGTCCGTTGGTCTCTCTCTTTTACATTGTCGCGGTGGGATGTCTTAGTTTGCACCTTTGGCACGGCACGGATTCTATCTTTCAAACTCTGGGTTTGCGCAACGAATCGTGGTCCAGGGGTCTGCGTCGAGTTGTCGCGATTTACTGTCTCGTCTACTTCCTCGCCAATCTCGCCATTCCTGGCGCGATTCTGACTGGCATTGCCAAACCTGCGCCCGGCACTGCTGCCGCTGCTAAACTCGTCGCACACCGCTAATACGTTACATCATGGCTCAACTCAACTCCGCCATCCCTCCCGGTCCTCTGGCCGACAAGTGGAATACTCACAAAGCCAACCTCAAGTTAGTCAATCCGGTCAATAAACGGAAATATAAGGTCATTGTGGTCGGCGCTGGTTTGGCTGGCGCCTCGGTTGCGGCGACCATGGCTGAACTGGGCTATAAAGTGGATTGTGTCGTGTTTCACGACAGTCCCCGTCGCGCTCACTCGATCGCCGCGCAAGGTGGCATCAATGCGGCGAAAAATTACCAGAACGACGGTGACTGCGTTTACCGGTTGTTCTACGACACGGTCAAGGGGGGCGATTACCGTTCGCGTGAGGCCAACGTACATCGTCTGGCGGAGGTTTCGGTCAACATCATCGACCAGTGTGTGGCGCAAGGCGTGCCCTTTGCCCGCGAATACGGAGGGTTGCTCGATAACTGTTCATTCGGTGGTGCTCAGGTTTCCCGTACGTTCTACGTTCGTGGTCAAACCGGCCAGCAGCTTTTGCTTGGCGCCTACTCCGCGTTGTCGAAGATGATCGGGAGCGGTGGCGTGGTGATGCACAATAATTGCGAAATGCTGGAACTGGTGCTCGTCGATGGTCAGGCTAAGGGCATTGTGGTACGCGATCTGATATCGGGGGAAGTCACCCGTCATGCGGGCGATGCCGTGGTGCTCGCCACGGGCGGTTACGGCAATGTTTTCCATCTCTCGACCTACGCTCGCAACTCCAACGGCACTGCGGCATGGCGAGCCTATAAGAAAGGCGCGTGTTTCGCGAATCCTTGTTATACTCAGATTCATCCGACCTGCATTCCTGTTTCCGGTGATTATCAGTCGAAGCTGACGCTGATGTCGGAGTCGCTCCGTAATGATGGACGTATCTGGGTGCCGAAGAAGGCCGAAGATTGCGGCAAGGACCCGAGCACCATTCTCGAAGAGGATCGTGATTATTACCTCGAGCGAATCTACCCGAGCTTCGGTAATCTCGCGCCGCGTGATGTTTCGTCACGAGCGGCCAAGCGCATGTGTGACGAAGGCCGCGGCGTAGGCCCGACCAAGTTGGGCGTGTATCTGGATTGTGGAGATGCGATCAATCGCCTGGGGGCCGATAAGGTACGAGCCCGCTACGGGAATCTCTTCGATATCTACAAGGAGATCACCGATGAATCGGCTTATGAGACCCCGATGCGGATCTTCCCTGCGGTTCACTACACCATGGGCGGGCTTTGGGTGGATTATAATTTGATGTCCAACATCCCGGGTCTGTTCGTGCTCGGTGAAGCGAATTTCTCGGATCACGGTGCGAATCGTCTTGGCGCCTCCGCGCTGATGCAGGGACTCGCCGACGGTTACTTCGTGGTGCCGTATACGATTGCCAACTACCTCGCCACGCAGAAACCCGGTTCCGCTCCGTCGGCGGATGATGCGGTCTTCAAAGAAGCCGCCGCCAAGGTCGACGAGACCACCCAGCGGTTGCTCAACACCAAGGGCAAGGAAACGGGCAGTTATTTCCACAAGCGACTCGGCAAGATCATGTGGGATCACTGCGGTCTGGCTCGCACCAAGGAAGGCCTTGAAGAGGCCCTTAAAATTATACCCGAGTTGCGCGAAGAATTCTGGGCCAACGTCCATGTGTCCGGCTCGGCTGATTCACTCAACCAAGCGCTCGAAAAGGCCGGCCGCGTGGCCGACTTCCTCGAACTCGGAGAGCTCATGTGCCGCGACGCGCTTACCCGTGAGGAAAGTTGCGGCAGCCACTTCCGCGAGGAATACCAGTATCCCGACGGCGAGTGTAAACGTGATGACGAAAATTACGCCCACGTGGCCGCGTGGGAATATCAAGGCGAGGGCAATACGCCCAAGCGCAATGTCGAAGACCTGACTTACGAGACGGTCAAAATGAGCGTCCGCTCTTACAAGTAATCAACGGAATCCACCAACCCGACACCACCGATGGTAGCTGACACTTCTTCCACCAAAAACATCTCCGTCACCCTTCGGGTCTGGCGACAGAATGGACCGTCCGTCGAGGGCAAATTCGTTGATTACAAAGCAACGGATCTTAACCCGAACATGTCGTTTCTCGAGATGCTCGATGTCGTCAATGACGAGATCGAGCGCAAGGGCGAGGAGCCGATTGCCTTCGCTCACGACTGTCGCGAAGGTATCTGCGGTACATGTTCGCTCGTGATTGATGGCAAGCCTCATGGCCCGCACGAGGGGGTCGCCTCCTGCCAGACTTACGTGCGCAGTTTCAAGGACGGCGATGTGATCGTCGTGGAGCCCTACCGGGCCAAACCGTTTCCGGTGCAAAAGGATCTGATCACCGATCGCGCCGCGTTTGACCAGATTCAGCAGGCGGGTGGATTTGTGAGCGTACGGACGGGCTCAGCGTGCGATGCCAATGCAATTCCTATTCCGAAGGAAGACGCGGACCTCGCAATGGACGCCGCGGCGTGCATCGGTTGTGGGGCGTGTGTGGCGGCCTGTAAAAATGCGTCGGCCATGCTTTTTGTCGGTGCCAAGGTTTCGCAGTATGCGCTGCTTCCTCAGGGGCAACCTGAGCGCGATAAACGCGTACTCAACATGGTGGCGAAGATGGATGAACTCGGGTTCGGCAATTGCACGAATCAATACGAGTGTTCCGCGGCGTGCCCGAAGACCATCAGCCATGACTTCATCGCCCGCATGAACAGTGATTATCTGAAGGCCTCCTTCCGGTCTGCGTTCACGGCGAAAAGCTCGGTCTGATTGACAAGGTTGCGAGGGGTGTCTCCCGGTTTGAAAGGACAGGGGCGGTGTCGCCCGCTATTTGAAGTGGAGTCCTTGATCCGAGTGTGGAGCTCGGTTAATGGGGACTTGGGATGCCATCTCAATTGGCGATGAGTCTACTTGGGGCGCGTCGGATCGTTTAAATCGAGACCGATTGGGTTTGGGGGTGATTGTTGAAGTAATAGCGGGGTCTGGAGGCTCCCATGCCTGAACCCTGTGCACGGACCCAGCATCATCATCCCGACGTTGAACGAAATGCGACGTCTGCCCGAGACATTGGTGCGAGCGCAAAGTGCGTGGCCAGACGCGGAAGTGGTGGTGGTTGATGGGGGCAGTACTGATGCCACATTGGCACTGGCGCGCAGGCATGGAGCCAAAGTACTGGAGTCCGCACCAGGCCGAGGACTGCAGATGCGAGCGGGCGCGAAGGTGGCGAGTCGGGAGTGGTGGTTGTTTCTGCACGCCGACACCTGGGTGAGCGCCAAGACGGCCCGAGTGGCGGATCGGTATTACCGGGACTCGCGTGCACGGTTGGCCACTTTTCGGCTTTGTTTTGATTCCGAGCATTGGGTATTGTGGTGGAGCTAGTGGTTTACTCGATTCGACACGGTTTTCACGCGATTTGGAGACCAAGGAATCCTGATTCGAGCGGACTATTATCACCAGTTGGGGGGATTTGAGCCGTGGCCGCTGTTTGAAGATGTTGATCTGTTGCGCCGAGCGCGGCGGGTGCGGCGAGTAGATTCGTTGGCCGCAACCGTGACGACGTCGGCGCGGCGGTTTCTGGCCCATGGCCCCTTTCGTCAGCAATTGCGCAACGGTTGGCTGATGTGGGGGTTTCTGAGTGGGGCTGACCCCCATCAACTGGCTCGTGCTTACTCGGCGTCGCGATCGAACCCCCAGCCGTCCAATACCATTTCCCATGCATCCAAAATTTCCGCATGTATGGTGTCTCGGATTGAGCCTGTGGGCGCTATCGACCGGGCTGGCCGCGCAGATTGATCACCGCGAGTTGACCGCGAGTTGAGTGAGCACGTACGGGCAGGACACGTGGACTATGCCGCGTTAAAAGCAGACGCCCGTTTGGACCACTACTTGAGCAAACTGGAAGCGACTGATCCGGAGAGTTTGCCCACTGAAATTGCGCGATTGGCTTATGGGATTAACGCCTACAACGCGTATACCCTGCGGCTGGTGGCGGACGCTTACCCGATCGATAGTATCCATGATTTCGGCACAGGAGGAAGGATCATTGGATTTCTCATAAAGCGGACCCCGTGGGACATTCCCGTGGCGCGGATCGGGGGACGGGAACTGACTCTGAACCAGATTGTGCACGATGTGTTGCGGAAGCGGTTCAAGGAGGATTTTGGCGGGAACGATGCGGCCCTATTACGGTGGGTTGCACGGTGGGCGCCCCGGTCAGTCGCGGAAGATTTGCAGGCGAATGCACTGACGGGGCGCTGTCGTTCAGTGACTATGATTGGTCATTGAACGGGGTCGAATAAGGCGGACTCAGAGCGCGTCTTCGTCCATCTCGCCGGTGCGGATGCGGATGGCTGATTCGATGGGCAGGACAAATACTTTGCCGTCGCCGATCCTACCGGTCTTGGCGCTACGTATGATGGCATCAACGGCTTTGCCCACCAAGTCGTCGGCAATGACAAGTTCGATGGTGGTTTTGGGGAGAAAGTCTATGATGTATTCGCTGCCGCGGTAGATTTCAGTGTGACCTTTTTGGCGGCCGAATCCCTTGGCCTCGGTGACAGTCATGCCTTGCACGCCGATTTCATTCAGGGCTTCACGGACTTCTTCGAGTTTGAACGGTTTGATGATCGCTTTGACATTTTCCATCAAATGGAAAGGGAGAAAGGTTATTCGAGGTGGTAAGCGGTTTCGCCATGTTCTGCTTGGTCGAGCCGACATGCTCAACATCGTTTTCAATTCGTAGTCCGACGGTCGCTTTCACAATAGCAATGATGATTAATGTACCCGCGGCGGACCAGATCAGAGTGAAGCCGACTCCCTTAATTTGCAGGAGCAATTGAGCACCGGTGTTTTCGACGCCGAAACCGCCGAAAGCCGAGGTCCCGAAGACGGCCAGTAGAAGGGAACCCATGATGCCACCCACACCGTGAACGGCGAAAACGTCGAGAGCATCGTCGATGCCGAGACGCTTCTTGATGATGCCGCACGCGAAGTAGCAGACGAAACCGGCGAGCAATCCGATGAGGATGGCGCCGACTGGCCCGACATTGCCCGATGCGGGGGTGATGGTGGCCAGACCGGCGACCTATTCCGGTCACGATGCCCACGACCCCAGGTTTACCAGCCTTATACCATTCCACGGCCATCCAGGTCAAACTGGCCACGGCCGCAGAGATGTGAGTGACCAACATCGTCATACCCGCTTCGGCGTTGGCTCCGCCCTGGCTGCCGGCATTGAAACCGAACCAACCGACCCAGAGCATGGAAGCGCCAATGAACACCATTCCGGGATTGTGCGGAGGGTGGGTGTGGCGCGGGAATCCGTCGCGCGGACCGACGGCCTTGGCGAGCAGAAGTGCAGAAATACCGGCGGTGGCGTGCACCACAATACCGCCGGCGAGGTCCAATACGCCTTGTTGCTGCATCCAGCCACCGCCCCAAACCCAGTGGGGGACGGGGGTGTAGACGAGAATGAGTCATAGGGCGGAGAACAGCATCATGGCACTGAATTTCATGCGTTCGACAAAAGCGCCCACGATCAGACCGGGGGTGATGATGGCGAAGGTCATCTGAAACATGATGAATACAGTCTCGGGATAAGTGCCGCCGTTGAGATTGCTAATACTGATGCCGCGCAGAAACGCGTGCTGGAGATCCCCGATCCACGCATTGCCCTCGGAGAATGCGAGACGGCGGCGTCAAGCGGCTAGTGCACAGTCCTTTTGTATAATAATAGCATGAAAGACTTCAGCGGGAGACTGTCCGTCGAGCCCGATGCGAGGGAGATTATTGAGTAGCCACTCCGCTTTGGCGATTTGGCCTTTGGTGACGGTGTTAAAGTCGATGACTTTAGGGAAGTATTCCCGGATCAGACCGTTGATATTCGCGACCGCACCGCGCTGCCAAGGGCTGTGTGGATTGCAGAAGTAGACCGCCACTTTTGTGGCAAGGGAGAAGGCGGCATGTTGGGCCATTTCGCGGCCGTTGTCGTAGGTGAGGGTCTTGCCAGGTGGGCGGGCAGGCGTTTGAAGGCCCGGATGAGAGCGCGGGCGACGCTGATCGCGTTTTTGGCGCCGCCCAACGGGACGATCATCACGTAGCGGGAGACCCGTTCGGTGATGACCAAAATGGCGGTGCGATTGCTCGCACCCATGACCAAGTCGGCCTCCCAGTGTCCGGGCACCTCCCGGCGCTCCACCTCAGCGGGTCGCTCGCCGATATTGATCGCGCCCGACAACTGGCCCGAGAGCTTGCCCTTGGCGCGGGGGGGCGGGACTGCGCCGGGGCTTCTTGCGCCGCAAATAAGCGATCAACTCCTTCTTAACGGAGCCTTTGGAGTGGACGTAGATGAAGTCGTAGATGGTTTCGTGGCTCACGCGTCGGGTCAGATCAAGGCCATGACGTCGTCTCAAGGCGACTTCGATTTGCTGGGGCGTAGCGCCGGTGGCAAAAAGGGTCAGCACCTCGTCGCGCAAGGCGGGCGTGTCGGCGACTTTGTTGCGCGCGGCGCACTTGGGCCGACGGCAAGCGCGAGTCTGCGCATCCATGCCGCTGTAGCTGTTGCGCCCGCCGTTGCGGGTGATCTCGCGATTGACCACCGAGGCGTCGCGGCCGAGGGCGGCGGCAAGCTGAGCGCCGCTTTTGCCCTGGGCCCTGGGCCAAACCGGCATGAATCGCCTCGCGTTCCTTGGCGGTGATGCGCCGTTGTATTTTGTCACCACTCCAAATCCTCCGCTCTGCGCCCACGACGCCAGCGCGGAGTTTTTCCCAGAGAAAGAGGACGACCGGCCCGGTCGTCCTCTTTCTCTGATTTGTGTATAGCTGCTCACCGCTCCCTTCCGCAACCTCAATCCCGCCAATCATCAATCCCAATATCAAACGTATAGTATTCATTATAGTGCATTAGGAGAAAGGGAACCACTCCCTCTCAGCCTGTGCACTCAGTGTTGGACTGCGGCCAGTTTTGATTCCACGACGAATGGTCCGAACGGGAGCAGGGCGCCGAGGATGATTAGGGCAGTGCGGCGCAGGGGCCAGCTGTCCTCTGTGAGATGGGCTTGCAGGGCGGCGGCGCAGAGAGCGAGGAAGAGGACGCCGTGGGCCATACCCACGATTTTGACCGCGAGAGGTTGCCGGCGAAATACTTCAAGGGCATGGCGATGAAGACGAGGATCACAAAGGACCAGCCTTCACAGAGACCGAGGATACGAACACGACCGAGAGCGGTGGAGATATTCATGCGACGGGGAACGTAGGAGTCCGGACACGTTTGGCGATGGAGAAGGATAGTCCCCCCAAAATGTAGACAGCACCGGTAAACTGGAGCAGTGGCCAAGATTTATGGAAATGAGCCAGGCTGCCGCAGGTGGCACCGATAAAGAAAGAAACGGTGAGCAGGAGGGGAATCGTCATTTTTCACGGAGCGATGGAGTGACCACGCAGGCGCAGGCGCATGCCGAGCGCGATGCCGAGATCGGGGAGGATACCCGTCACGTGAGTTGTGCGCAGGACCATGCCTAGGTAGCGGGAGGCGAGCGCGTTTTGCAGACCGCAGGCGAGTCGAGACGGGGTGGGTTGGTCGGGAGAACCCCGGCAACGATCAGCAAGGTGCCCATGACGGACAGCATCCGGTCGTAGGGGCGTTCGACCTCGATGAATAAGAAAACCGGAGGCGGTGGCCCCTAGGACGAAGCAGAGGGTGGCGGCGGTAACTCGTCCCATGTCGGCAGCGAAGTCGTGGGCGGGGTCGACCAATCCACTGGCAATCCGGGACAAGTCGCCGGTTAGGTGGCTGACGGAGGTGCCGGCTTCCACGAGAAACGTCACGTTGATGACCGACGCGCCGAAGGCGAGGGCACAACCGCCAAGAAGAACGAGTTTGGGGTTGAGCTGATGCACGGAGGGTCGCGGATGGATCAGTTCGGGTTATTTTCCCAGAGTCGAGGGGTGGCGAATTCAAGGCTGTTGCCGGCGGGGTCGCGCAAGTAGATCGATTGCGCGCCGTTTTGCCATGTTTGCTCGTGTTCGATGGCGACACCGGAAGCGACGAGGCGTTCGCGCCAGCCGGCGAGGGCGGATTTTTCGACGGCCCAACAGACATGTTCGGCGCCGTGGCTGCCGTGGCAGGGGATGCCGTCCGGGTGGCACAGTTCCGTGGAGGCGGGGTTGAAGATCAGAATCATGCTCGCACCGCAGTGGAAAAAGAGGTGGCGCCCTTCCTCCTGCGAGTGAAGCTCGAAGCCGAGGACGTCGGCGTAGAAGTGATGAGCGGCGTTGAGGTCCTCGGCGTAAAGGCACGTCTCGAGGATGTGAAGTGGTGCGGGCATGAGGCCGAGCCTGCGAACGGGCAGCGGTTGGAGCAAGGTTAGCCAGCGGCGGGCGGTCTACCGGTTGAACTTGGGCATCGAACCGCACCAGGACTTCATGGAGCGCGATGCGGTGGTCCCCAACGCCACGTTGGAGGCTCCTCAAGGGGTCTTGGTAGCGTAGATGCGTTGAAGGTAGTCGGGTGGGTGTGCCGAGCCACTTTAGTGCGGCGGACTCGTTTCGGAAGACTTCGATGTGGTGGGGATCGTCGCGACCCAAGACGGCATACATCCGGGCGAGACCAAACGTGAGGTCATTGGAAACGAGAATGGCGGCGTGACTTTTGCGTCTGTTGCGCTAGGCGAGATCGGCCATTTTTTTCAGCCCCATGGAGGTCACTGCGGAGGTGTCTGCGGACCGCAGGTCGCAGAGTTCCCGGTAGTCCGGATGATACGCTGAAGATTTGAAATAGGTGCGGTAGCAGGAGAGGGCGATGGAGTCGTCGATATTCCCCGTCCCAGTGGAAACGACGATACCCAGATGGGGGTCCTGTGAAACCTGATGTTCGTGGTGGATGACACAGAGCCGATTGACTTCGGGTGGGGGCGGATTGCGAACGTGTTAGGTATGTCCGTCCCTCAATCGGCCGTTGGGGCCGAAAATTAAGGGCTAAATTAAACTATGCGAGTTGACTCCCGGGAACGTATACATCGATGCGGGCGATGACAGGCTGCCGTTGCAGCAGAGCGGTACTGGTGGCGAGATCGAGTTGGTGGCCGTCCCGCAATGGCGCGGGCGTCTCGGGGTTGGTGTAAGTGACGCGGAAACGAGACGTATCGTCTGTGGTCAGGTGATAGACCACGGGCACCCCGGTGAAGGTAAACCCCAAGGAAGAGGTGGGCAGGGTGAGCGCGGTCTCGCCGCCGGATGGATGGGGGTAGATCAAGGTAGAAGGGGATGCAGAAAACTCATGGACGCGCAGAAACGTCGGTTGGAACGCGATACGCCCGTCGGTGATGCGCACCCCGAGTTCGCCGAAACGAGTGAGGATTTCCTCCTTCACCTGACCGGTCATGCCTGGCTGTTGGGCACCGGAGTGTCCGGGAGTGTGGGAGTAGGGGTCGGTGGGAAAGGCTCCGAACGTGGTGGGCTGGTGATTGAAGCCGAGACCGTCGCGCACATCGTAGTAGGCGCGGACTATCTCGGGGACGGCGGAAGATTTGGAGTCTTGGGCGGCCTGCAGGCTTTCCTGAACGGCGAGGAGCAGTTTGGCGACCATGTGCCAGTAGACGCAGCCCAGGCCCTCGAATCCGAACATGGTGCCGCTACGGCCGGTGAATTCGCGATGGCGAAACACGGATTCGTAGATGGCGTGAACTTGATCCGTGGCCGAGGTGACAGCGGAGGACCATCGAGGATTGATGGCCAATTGGTCGAGCCGTGCATCGAGGGCCGCGGCATTGACGAGGTCGGGGTGGAACTTAAGGGCTCCGGACGGATCGGTTTCAACGAGACTGGAGTCCCTGGCATCGAGCAATGCTCGGAAGAGCGGGCAAGCGTCTCCTTGGTCGGGGGGGATGATGTTGCGGGCGAGGAAGCGGGGCAGCTCCCGATCCGGGTAGAGCAAGTAGGTGTTGAGGTCGGGCCGATGCAGGTTGCTGGCGCGCAGGTCGTGGAGGAGTTGCACGACCTCGGCGGGGAGCAGCAAGCCGGAGCTGAGGATGGCCACCTGGCCTTCGAGCATGGGCGGGATGTGGGAGAGCAGAAGGCCGGGTGGTTGGGCAGGCTCGTCGATGAACTCGAGCAGATTATAGGAGTGGAACAGGCCGTCGGGGCGGCGGTTGCTGCGCAAACTGTGGTCGACGAAGGCAAGGGCGTCCGTGAACAGACGTGTGAGCGCGGAAGGGGTGACGGTGGTGGTGGTGGGGTCGGCGGCGGCGTAGACGGCGACGCGGTGAGTTTCACCGGCGGTGGAAAGTGCGTCGGTGAGAGCGCGACGCTGGGGTGAAGTGAAGCTGGGTTTATCGAGCCAGTCGCGATGGTCGGCGAGGATCCGGGCGATAGACATGGTGAGGGTCGCGACTGGGGAGGATACTTCAACACCATCGGGTAGCCAGGGCGGGAAGGAGAGCGTCCTGCACGTGGCGCAGCAGGCGGCGCAGGTAGGCGAGGGTAACGACGGACACCCCATAGCCAACGAGGGCGTTGTTGGCGTCGTTCCATTCAGGGCGCTGGGTGTTCATCCAGATGCCGCCTCCGGGGATGAAGTGGGTGAGGCGGACGAGCACGACGACGGGGAGCTTTTCGGTGAAGTTGACGTGATGGACGCCACCGAGAGGAGACGGGCGTCGGCGCCGATTTCGTCGACGCAAGTCAGGGTGGCGCGGTGGTGGTCCTCGGTGAACGTGATCGTTTCGCGAGGATTGCGGAGCAAAGCGGCGTAGTCGGCGAGTTGATACGGGACGTCGGCCGAAGCGAAGGCGGGGGTGTGCAGGAGGGTGGGCAGGTAGTCCGGATGGAAGCGATGGGACCACTCCAGAAGTTTGAGGAGGTAGACGACCTGATGGTCGCCCCAGTAGCCGATGGAGGCCCATGGGTCGTCGGATTCGGGAGCTTCCCATTCGATGCCGGTTCGAGTGATGCGGTAGGGATTATAACCGTGGGCGGTGGAAGCGTTGAAGAATTTGGCGATGACGGCAGGAAGGAAGTCGGGGTAGCTGAGGCAAAGGGCCTCCCAGTTTTGTAAAATGTCACGCCAGTTGCCCTCGTAAGCGAGCAGGCCGCGGCCCTGAGTATCCAGGATACGGATACGGAATCTATTCCATGGGCGACTGGGGTCGCCATGGCGACGACTGAAGGAGAGCGGCAGGTATTCGGTGGCGATACAAGTCAGGTCGATGTCATCTAGAGGAGAGATGAGGGTGAGCAGTTCGGCGCGGGACAGACGGGCGGGGAGGCTGGAGAGAAGAGTCTTATGTCTGGTGGCGACGGCGCGGTTGTGAGTGGAAACGTAGGCGGAGAAATCGGCTCCCGGCAGGTGATGTCCGTCGAGGAAAGTGCCGCCGCGCATAACGTTGAAAAGCGTGTTCGCGAAGTGGTGAGCGCTGGCGGTTTCATCGCCCGTCGTTTGCACTCCGTCGGCAGAACCCACGAGTCGACGCAGTTGTTCCGTGGCAGTGACCTCGGCGGCGGCGAGGATGGTGGCGGCCTGGGCATCGTCCGCTTGCTGTTGGTGCGCGACGATGGCGGATTGACTGAGTTTGGTGTCCGCGACGAAGCACCATTCTTCGGTGGTTTGAGGGGGGATTTCGAGATGAGTGGCGAGGAGGTAGGCGTGGCGCAGGCCACGGCAGTGTGGCTCGTTGACCGGATCGACGCCGGCGCGAAAAGCGGGAATTTGGCGGTCGGTCAGCAGGACGGAGGCACCGGGAAGTCCGCGAGACCAGACGATGGCTGCGTGCAAAGTTTCCATCGGTTCGGCGCGGTCGATGATGGTGGCACTCAGGGAGAAGACGGCGAAGGGAGAATCGGTAGATCGGCGAGCGACTTTGTAGGCATCGACCAGATTGCTGCTGGTGCTTTGGAGGCGCTGTGAGGTGTCGGAGGGCAGGAGGTTTCGCAGACCGTCGAGCACGCGGACCCTGACGTGGGAATGGGTGCAGTTCTGCAAGGAGCAGCGGCGAATGAAGCCGTGAGTGTCAGCGGTGGACCATCCGTAGCTGAAGATCAGGCCGAGGTCGCGATGTTCTTCCTCAAACCAGAGCCGATCGCCCTCGATGCTTTTGTACAGCCGGCGAGTGATGGCAGGCAGGTGGGATTGATGGGGCGCAAACGGTTCCCAGAGGATTTTGCCGGAAGGGGAGGCGACGGCCAGTACGGTGACGGGCCCGATGAGCCCGGCGTTGTCATAGATGCGGTCGACGGTTTGGTAGGGAAACAGGGCTCCCTCGGCGTCGCGGCGCCCGGCGGTGAGGGCTCCGTTACTGGCGACAAACATCCACAAGTCCGAGGAGCTGACCAGGTTGATAAGAAACGGCGGCAGCGTTTCGAGGTGGTCTATGCGATAGTAGCGTTGTCAGTGGAGAGTAACAAACGCGCCGGTGGGGGCGCGCAACGGGGAGGGAGCGGAGGCGAAAGAGGACATGATGGGACGGGACCGATCTGAGGAGGCGCCGAGCGCGGACGCGGGCGAGGCGGGATTTAAGGTAAGGGGCCCGCGATTTGATGCCGGAAAGGCAGGGCAGACGACTCCCGGGTTACTGACACCGTTTTGTAAACCGGGGTTGCGCTTGCGAGGCGGAGCCAGGGTGACATGGTGGGGTCTCGTGGCTAAACTTCCCCACACAATGCAGGACGTGGCCAATGCGGCTGGAGTGGCGCGATCGACGGTATCGTTGGCCTTGCGCAATGATCGCAGCATTCCGCCGGCGACGCGCAGTCGGATTTTTGCGGCGGCCGAGAAATTGGGTTACAAGACCAACCCCTTGGTGTCGGCGCTGATGGCTCCGTTGCATGCAAGACGCAATCAGCAACGGCACACGGTGTTGGCGTATGTGACTACGGATCGGGAGTTTGCGCCGTGGCGCAGCTACCGAATGTACATTGAGATGCACGACGGGGCGCTACGCCGGGCGTAGGAATTGGGTTACCGGTTGGAGGAATTGGCTTTGCGAGCGCCCGGGATGACGCCGAAGCGTTACATGCAAATGCTGCAGGCGAGGGGCATATTAGGCATGTTGATTGCGCCGTTGCCACTGGGGGAGCACACCATCGAGTTGGAGTTTGAGAAGTTTGCGGTGGTGGGGATCGACATGAGTGTGCAGGAGCCCCCGATTGAGCGGGTAGCGAACGATCATTTTCAGTCGGCGATGTTGGCGGCCGAGTCGTGTCGGGCGCTTGGTTACAAACGGATCGGGTTCATCGTGAGTCGGCAGTTGAGTGAGCGCTTGGGCGAGCGGTGGATGGCGGCGTGTCATCTGGCGCAGGCCGGATTGCCAGCGAGGTCGCGAGTGAAGCCGCTGGAGCCGGCGCGCACGGATGACATCATAGATGAGATCCTGGCGTGGTTTGCGCGGGAGAAGCCGGATGCGGTGATCATGGCGGAGCTCGATCCGCATGGGCATTATCCGTTACCGCCGCGGGTGGGGATGGTGAGCCTGTCGTTGGAGGAGCAGGCATTGGGGCAAGTTGCGGGGATTTTTCAGGACAACCGACGGTTGGGGGCGATTGCGATAGAGCACCTGGTGGCGCGGTTGGCGCGGTGCGAATTTGATACGGATGACCGCGGGCGCCTGCACTTATTGGCGGGCAGTTGGCAAGCGGGGGCGTCGGGCCGGGGGCGGGATCGCACGCATTTGATTTGAGGTACGATCAGGCGGGGGGGATTTAGAAGAAGTACTCTTGTTTCCAGCCGAGGAGGTCTTTGGAGCGCTGGTTGGAGATGAGGGACCTGCGGGCGGAGAAGTCGGCTCGGATATCGGTCACGTTGGGCAGGAAACGAGTGATGAGTTCCTGAGTCGGCAAGGGGGAGGAGCTGTCGTCGGATGCGATGATCACGGGTTCACATCCCAGGTTGTCGCCTTCGATGCCGAGGCGGCAGGCTTGGGCAAGATCGCGCGAGTCAATATAGGACCAGAAGATACGGAGGCGTTCCTCGGGGTGGGTGGCGGCACGCGCCCGGATGGCGGCGTAGTCTTCGGGGCAGACGACATTGCCGATGCGGAAGGAGAGGACCTGGGTGCCGTCGCGCCGGTGGAACATGGCGGCGGTGGCCTCGTTGACGATTTTAGTGAGGCCGTAGGTGTCTGCGGGGAGCTGGGGGTGAGCTTCGTCAATGGGGAGGTACTGAGGATCGAACAGTTCGTGGGCGAAGCAAAAGCCGTAGGAGGATTCGGAGGAGGCGATGATGGCTTTTTTGATGCCGAGCAGGCCGCAGGCTTCGAGGACGTTGTAGGTGGTGTTGGTGTTGATGCGCCAAACTTCGTGGTTGGAGTGCATCTGGGGGCGCGGGATGGCGGCCATGTGCACGATGCCGTCATAGGGCGTGCGGTTGCCGGTGGAATGCGGACCGAGGGCGTCCATGGTCTGGCCCAGATCGGTGAGGTCGGCGGTGAGATGGTGACAGGCCAGATCGGTGGCGGGCGGGCGAGTGTCGACGTTGGTAACGTCATAGCCTTGCTCGCTGAAGTGTTTGAGAATCCAGTGACCGGCTTTGCCGGCCCCGCCAGTGACGAGAACGCGTTTTTTAGACATGGGAGTGAGGGGTTTCTAACCACATTTGGACGGAGATTACCACGGTTGGATTGATTTACATCCAACCGGCGGAGGGGGGGGCTTGCAGGCTGTACCGAAAGAGGCGAGTCGAGTCGACAGGATGGGCTTAGGTGCCGGATTCAATGTAAGTGATTTCAGCCGGGGTGAGGCGGTAGTTCAGGGCACCGATGAAGCCTTCGACTTGGGCGGGGGAGCGAGCGCCGACGATGGCCCCGGTGACGACGGGCTGGCGAAGCGTCCAGGCGATGGCCGTGGCGCCGGCGCTTTGTCCGTGGCGGGCGCCGACATCGGTCAAACGGTCGGCGATGGCGAGGTGTTCGGTGAGCCGTGGTTCTTGGAAATTGGGGCTATTATTGCGCCAATCATTGGACGGTAGGGAGGCGATGCGCTCCCGCGTCATGGCGCCGGAGAAGATTCCGGACCCCATGGGGGAGTAGTTGATGACTCCGATGTCGTGGGCCAAGCAGTGCGGGAACATTTCGGTTTCGATGTCGCGACTGAGAAGGGAGTAGGGAGGCTGGAGGGAAATGACAGGAGCGATCTCGGCCGCGGCGGAGAGTTCAGCGACGTCAAAGTTGGAAACGCTGAGGTGTCGGACTTTCCCCTCTTTTTTGAGCTCAGCCATGACGGTCCATGCTTCGAGGGAACCGGCGAGGTCGTCGTCGGGCCAGTGCATTTGGTAGAGGTCGATGACGTCGATTTGCAGACGGCGCAGGCTGGCTTCGACCTCGGCGCGGATGGATTTCTTGCTGTCGGGGTAGTCGATGTTGCCGGCATCGTCCCAGACCATGGTGCATTTGGTGAAGACGAGCGGGCGGGGGCCGGACCAAGCGGCCAGTGCGCGGGTGACGACCTCTTCGGAGTGACCCAGGCCGTAAAAATCGGTGCTGTACCAATCCCATTGATACCCAATTCAAGGGCGCGGAGGATGGCGGCGATGGAGGCATCGTCGTCCTGGGCGCCCCAGCCAAACTTTCAAGGGCCACCTGCGGCCCAGGCGCCAAAGCCAAGGGAAGAGAGGTTGAGAACGGAATTACCGAGTGATCGAAGCGTCATGGGAACGAGCATAACCACGAATGAGGTGGATTGCACGAAAGCGATGCATGTTCTTGGAGAGCAGAATGATCAGTCAGATATTGTTTAACGCAAGCGGAGGAACGGTCTGGAGAGGGGGGGGGACGTTAGTTTTCCAAGGGGCGTTCCCACTTCACGAGTTGGCCATGGAGCCAGTGGAGATGGTAGGTGGCGATTTGCCGGATTTCTTCGTCAGTGTAGTCGGGCACGGAGATGATGCGTCCGTTGGGCAGTTTGATGTCGTGCTCGCCGGTCAGGGCGGTGCGCTGGCCGGTGACTTCGGGTCGAGTGTAGAGCCAGGTCTCGTCGCGGTCGGGGGGGGGAGGTCTTCGCTCACGATTTCTCAAGGGGGACCGAGAGCATCTCGGGTGGCGGATTGAGTATGCCCGACGGCGAGGACGTCCCAGGCGGCGCGCCAATCACGTTCCGTGATGCCGGAGCCGAGGGTGACACAGCCGGTCAGCACGAGAGTGGCGGCGAGGGTGAGCAGAGGGAAAAGCAGGCGAATGGGGGACGCGGTCACCAGACGGTGAGACCAGTGGGGGGAATGCGATGTTCACACGACGGACGATTGCAGGGAGGGGCTAGTTTGAAAGCGTGAGGCCGGAGACCAGGCTCGAGGAGGCGAGCTTGACGTGGGCGGAAAGGGAGCGAGGGATGGGGAGATGGACTGTTTAGCGGCCGATGCGATTGAAGCGCGGGATTCGGGGATTCATGGCCGCGGGGTGTATGCGCGTGGGCCGATCGCGGCGGGGGATGTCGTGACAGAGTACACGGGGGAGCTCATTGGCGTGGAGGAAGCGGTGAGGCGTGAAATGTCGCGGCAGGAGCGGGAGGCACGGGGAGAGGAACACTGTGACTACTTTTACATCATGAGTGACTATTTGGTGATAGATGGTCGGGACGAGGGGAACGTGGCGCGGTTGATTAATCATTCGTGTGAGCCCAATTGTCGTTCGGATGTGGTGAACGATCGAGCGTGGATTATCGCACAGGAGGCCATTCCGGTGGGGGCGGAACTGACATTTGACGATGGTTATACCTAGAGCGTGTCCCACAAGCGCAAGAGGTTGTAGAATAGGAGGTAGCGTAAAAATAAAGAGGCCGAACCCGGGAGGATTTCCTGGTTTCGGCACAAAAACGGCGTGTATAATTTGGTGTGAACAATACTACCGAAACGGTCGCCCCGGAAGTTGCTCTGAAAACCTGGCTGCGTCCAGACCTGACTCCGATCGGACCCAACAAAGATTACGCCGCGTTTCGCGATCAACTGGCGGGGCTCGACCAGTTGCTGGCCAACAGTCACTTGGAAGCGATGGCCGTGGACTTTGCCCGGGAAAACTGGCGGGGCGACGACGTGGCCGGGTTGCCGCGACACCTGCAGTTCGCGCGCAAGGCGCGGCGGGTGCAGGTATTGCGCATGATGCTCGGAAACATCAGCTTGCGTAAACTTTCCCTGAGCATCGCCTCCAGCGATCTGTTGGCCGACTTTTGCGAAGCGCGCCGGATCGACGGCATCAAGGGGGTCTCCCAAAGAAAGCGTGCGGGAGCGTGCGTCCAAATGCTTCACCGCCGGGCAGGTGCGCAGGATGAGCCAAGTCATTATCGAGATGTGCGATGAGGCGGACCGGGCGAGCGAACTGGGACTGGCTGCGGCGCAGCCGATGGATACGTGCCTGGGGGACTCGACCTGCCTGCAGGCCAACATCCATTTCCCGGTCGACTGGGTGCTCTTTCGCGACGTGAGCCGCACCCCCTTGCTCAAGGCTGGTGAAACTGATCCGTGCAGCGGGGTTGCGGGGTCGGATGCCGAACGAGTCGCCAGTCTTTGCCAAGCAGATGAATCGGTGGTGCATCGCGATGACCCACAGCCGACGGCGCCGCGATGCGAAGCGGGCCCGCCAGGGCGTGCTCCGCCAGATGAAACGCCTGCTGCGCACCATCGGCGAGCACGCCCGCCGCCACCGCAACCACCTCGTCGCCGACTACGCCCGGACCCGCTTCAGTGAGCGCCAGGCCACCCGCATCATTGCTCGCATCGACGCCAGGCTCGAGCAACTGCCGGCCGCGATCAAACAGGCCCACGAACGCATCATCGGCGCGCGACCAGTGCTCAACGCCGAGAAGATCCTCCGCGTCTCCGAACCCGACGTGCAGACCGTGGTCCGGGGCAAGGCGTCCGGCGAGGTCGAGTTTGGCAACACCCTCATGATCAGTGAAAACGTGACGGAGTTGATCACCGATTGGCAGTGGTATCAGGGAATGACTCCGGCCGAATGGCGTCAGTTCGACCAGAGCCTCGAGCGCCAGAATCAGTTCGACCTGAGCACCCCGATCAAAGCGGCGAGCACCGACCGAGGCTTCTCGACCCAACGGCTGTGCGAACGCTTGGCCGAAGCCGACATTTATAACGCCACTTGCCCCCGCGATCCGCAGCAACTGCAACGGCGCATGCAGGAGCCGCAGTTCGTGGCGCTCCAACATCGCCGGGCTTCGACGGAAGCCCGCATCGCCATCATCAAGCAACGCCAAGGCAAGCGATTGAGAGCCAGAGGCTTCACGAATCGCTACCTGACGGTAGCCTGGAGCATCCTCGGTCACAACCTGTGGCTCATCGCCCGACTGCTGGCCGACCAACCACCGCAGGCCCAAGTCGCCTAAAACCACCAAGCCTACTCCAACGATGAACAATAAACCGGCTGCCGGAGGTTCCCTCATGGAAACGATCCAGGCACTGACTGCTGCGACACCACCTTTGCTATCTCATTGCATTTGCGCGTGCCTAAATCCGCCATTGGCAGTCGGAAATCCGCTCAAAAATCGGCTTTCCTGCCCTCCTTCCAAAATCAGGGTAAATGGGACACGCTCTAGGTGAGGGTCTTGCGCGGGCGGGCGGGCGGGCGTTTGAAGGCCCGGAAGAGAGCGCGGGCGACGCTGATCGCGTCTTTGGCGCCGCCCAACGGGACGATCATCACGTAGCGGGAGACCCGTTCGGTGATGACCAAAATGGCGGTGCGATTGCCCGCACCCATGACCAAGTCGGCCTCCCAGTGTTCGGGCACCTCCCGGCGCTCCACCTCAGCGGGTCGCTCGCCGATATTGATCGCGCCCGGCAACTGGCCCGCGAGCTTGCCCTTGGCGCGGGGGGCGGGACTGCGCCGGGGCTTCTTGCGCCGCAAATAAGCGATCAACTCCTTCTTAACCGAGCCTTTGGCGTGGACGTAGATGAAGTCGTAGATGGTGGTTTCGTGGCTCACGCGTCGGGTCAGATCAAGGCCATGACGTCGTCTCAAGGCGACTTCGATTGGCTTGGGCGTAGCGCCGGTGGCAAACAGGGCCAGCACCTCGTCGCGCAAGGCGGGCGTGTCGGCGACTTTGTTGCGCGCGGCGCACTTGGGCCGACGGCAAGCGCGAGGCTGCGCATCCATGCCGCTGGAGCTGTAGCGCCCGCCGTTGCGGGTGATCTCGCGATTGACCACCGAGGCGTCGCGGCCGAGGGCGGCGGCAAGCTGAGCGCCGCTTTTGCCCTGGGCCCTGGGCCAAACCGGCATGAATCGCCTCGCGTTCCTGGGCGGTGATGCGCCGTTGTATTTTTGCCACCACTCCAAATCCTCTCTCTGGCTTGTGTATAGCTGCTCACCGCTCCCTTCCTGCGGCCTGCCGCAACCTCAATCCCGCCAATCATCAATCCCAATATCAAACGTATCGTATTCATTATAGTGCATTAGGAGAAAGGGAACCACTCCCTCTCTGCCTGTGCACTCAGTGTTGGACTGCGGCGACTACAGCATGTTTCCCGTGATGTTCATAATTTCTCTTAGAATGCGGTTGAATTGGTCGATTGGCGGAGGCGGTTGGAGCGAGCGATTTGGCGGTCTAGTTCGGCGTTGAGGTGGCCGAGGGCGGTGGTGCGGGCTTCGATTTCGGCGACGATTTGGTGTTGTTTGGCGAATGATGGCGTCGGGGCAATCATGAGGGATTAGTAAACGGCTGGGGCGCGTGGGATTTGCCGTCTGTAACGCTACAATTGGCCGAGATCTTTCAGGGTCTCGAGGATTTGGGTGATTTCGGTGAGGCGGGTTTTGGTGCGTTTGCCGAAGTGAGACGCCAAGGCGCTGGCGTCGGGGCCAGTGGTGGGGAGCAGGGAGCGGAGGGTGGAGACTTTGTCGGGGAGGGTTTTGGGCCAGGGTTGTTTGCCGGTGACGACTGGAGCCGTCGTTTCAACCTCGAGTTCGGGTTGGTCGGGTTTCGCGGAGGTCGTGCCGGCGGGATTTTGATACTCGGGACGGAGCCAGCGGATTTTGCCTGAGGTTTCCTCGGCGGCTCTTTCGTGGTTGAGGGCAACGAGGCGGGTGAGGATGGCTTGCTCCAGAACTTCGTCGCCACGGGCGAGACGGTCGGCGAGGGGGACTTTGGTCGCGAGGTCGCTCCAGCCGTAGGCGGCGAGGACGGCCGTATCGAGCTTATCGTGGAGCTGTTTGAGCACGGCGGCGAGGGCGTGGTCGTGGATCTTGCGGTCCTTGTCCGTCAGCGGTTCTTCGCGTCGCAGTTTTTCCACTACGTTGTAGAGGCCCGTCAAGGTGAGGTCGGCGTGCGCCGCCTGCTGTCGCTTGCGGTGGGCGTCCAACTGCTCACCCAGATCACGAATCGTCGCTTTGAGCGGATTCGCCTCCGGCAGGTCCGGGAAGGGGAAGGTTTCGAAGCAGCGGGTTTTGTTGTAGCGGGGATCGTTACCGAAGCCGAGACGACCGCACGCACTAAGCGCCCAAGCGACATGAATTGATGAAGATAATACGCCCAAAATCTGGGCGTCGTTGACCGCGATATTCACAAGCATGTTATCGGGTCCAATTGATCGATCTAGAAAAGTGAAGAACCGATGCTTCGCGGTTTCAACCGTCGCGATGAATCGAGGAAGGTTCTTCAGAGCGAGTCGTAACGAAGCATTGGAACGGCCGAATTTCCACCAATTCTCTTTCCGATACGGCTCACGATTTTGATCACGCTCGGGTTTAACCGTTGTGAGGACGTGCTGATACACTGCCGGGTGTTCGTCGCGAAGCGTTTCAGCAGTGAACGCATCTGCGTCGATGACAAATACACCGCGAGAAATCTGAGTGAGGTCACGCCCATGTCTGTAATCATAAATGACCTTGGGCGCATCTGGTTTTGAATTCGCCAAGAGTTCCGCAGCGCGTTCAGGCGTCACAATAAATCCGCTTCCGTGAATCTTTACCCCAGTGTTGCTGATCGAGCCATTTCCAGTGAGGAGACGGATGGAAGTCAGGTCCGCGCCTATTTTTTTAAATTGGCAGCGAGCTTGCCGTGATCGATGTCGAGTTCGACGCGGTGGTCGCCCTCTTTGATTTCGGTTTCTTCGATCACGCGGTTGAGTTCTCCGGTCGTGGCTTCGCACGATGCTACCGTCATTGCGATGCGCACCGCTGCGCCGTCGGTGCTATCGACCCAAGGGTGATCGGGGATGGCGTAGGCGAAGGTGAGCGGGGTCTTTTCGGCGTTGAGATGCTTTCCCACCACGCGCCGGTTGAAGGTTTGGTGGATGCTGTTGGTGGTGATGAAGCCGAAACGTTGCGCCGAACCGGCGCGCACGAGCTCGACGGCTTTTTCCCACCAGAACATGACGAAGTCGGCGGATTCGGGGACGTCTTTTTTCCATGCGCCGCGTAGGGCTTCGGTGTAGCCGTCGCCGAGCGGATCGCGCATGCGGGACGCGCCGATGAAGGGCGGGTTGCCCACGATGTAGTCGGCTTGGGGCCACTCGGCGCGGCGCGGGTTGGTGTAGTCGTAGACGGGGATTTGCGCGGTCTCGTCGGGGACTTCACGCTGGGTGACTGGATGCGGTTTGGTGGTGCGGCCATTCTAGATGGTAACGAAGTTGCCGGCGGCGTCTTTGCGCGGGAGTTCGGCGTCGTAGGCGAGCACGGCGTCCTGAGCGCGGATGGTTTGTTCCTTGGGCAGGAGCGGGCGGTCGCCGGTGTCGGATTGGCCGGTCGTCTTTTTGTGCCACTGGAAGTAGCCGATCCAGAGCACGAGCTGAGCGATGGCGACGGGCGTGTCTCCGGCGGCTTGGTGTTGGGCGGCGGCGATGCGCACGTTGTCCCAGCGGGCGCGGAGCGGATCGATTATCGTCGGTTTGACGAGACGTTCGACGTAGCTGCGCGGGGTGTAGTGGGCGCCGAGTTTGTGGCGGTCGCGGGGCGAGAGGGCGCGCTCCAGCAGGGTGCCGAAGATGGCGGGTTCGACGTCGGACCAGTCGGGTTTGGCGGCTTCGAGCAGGACGCTGATTTGGGCGGCGGAGAGTGGGAGCGCGGTGGTGTGGTCGAAGAGGCCGCCGTTGAAGTGAGCGATCTTCTGCATGAGGGCGACCGACCAGTCGGTGCCGGTGGCCATGTCGCGCCAGAGGTTTGGGCGGTGGCGGCAAAGCCTTGCGGGTTGTCCTTCAGTTTGACGAGCAGGTCCGTGAAGGCGCCATCGGGCAGCAGGCCGGTGTCTTCGGCAAAGAGGGTGAAGCGGCAGCGTTGCAGGAAGGTGGCAACGGTCTGTGGGTCGTGGCCCTCGGCGTCGAGGGACTTGGCGAGGCGGGAAAGGTGCTCGGCGACGTCGCGGGTGACGCGGGTGCTGGGGTCGAGGGAAGCGGGATCGGTCCAGACGGCGCGCAGGCGGTCGCGGATGGCGGCGTCGCGCAGGTCCTCGAGGTGGATGCGGTGCGACTTGGGATCGGGGAAGCGCAGGTAGGTGCCGCCGGTGCAGGTGAATTCGCTGTAGAGTTCGATGACGTAGTCGACGTCGCAGACGATGAGGAAGGGCGGACGGCCCTCGGTGGCGGGCAAGTTGCGGATGTAAACGCGGGCCTGGTTGTAGGCGCGCTCGAGGGCGAGGTCCCAGGAGCGGGTGCCGCGCACGCCGTGGCCGGTTTTGTAGGGCGCCGCGTCCTCGTCGAGCAGGCCGAGTTGATCGGGATGGGTGGCGGCCTTGGCGTTGGAGCCCTGCTTGGTTTCGAGGACAAAGCCGCCGCGTTTGTAGAGATCGGCGTAGACGGTGGCCGTAGTGCCATCGTGTTTGGAGCGAGCGGGCGGGCGGGCGGTCGAAGACGTAGTGGTTGAACGCGTTGTCGGGACCGACGGGATCGGGGCGGTCGACGTCGAGCAGGTCGCAGTTCGCTGAGGAACATTTGGTAGTTGGCACGCTCGGCGGCTTCGGCTTTGGATCAGCGGGATATGAATTTTTCTACGACTTCTTCGACCATGGAGGCACGCTTGCGGGAAAGGGGGTGATTATGATCCGACGGCGGGCCAGCGCCGGGAAAGCCGCGGTGGTTAAACGGGATACTCGCCGCCGTGTAAAGGGTGCGAGTAGACGGGGCTTCGATTACCGGCGGTGTCTGCGCCGCCGAACAGCATTGTCTGCCGATTGAGGGCGTCGTTGCCGGTCGAGGAGGGGAGTGGTTTCAAACGATACCAATGGAAGGGACTACGGATAGGGAGCGCGGATTTGAGCAAAGTGGTGGGGGCGCTTTGGGGGTTAGCTCTCTTCACTGGCGTGAATGGAGGACTCAGTTGGGGGCGAGTCGGTAAATGCGTTCGGCGTTTGCGAAGAATATCTGGTGTTGGTCTTCTGCCGATAGGGGGGCGAGTAGGGTGCGAGCCGTGGTCAGCCATTGGGCGTGGGTGCTGGCGAGTTTGACGACGGGCCAGGCGCTGCCGAATCCGATGCGTTGGGCCCCGAATACCTCGAGGTAGCGGGCGACGTAGGGGCGGAGGTCGTTGGTGGTCCAGGTTGCGGGGTCGGCTTCGGTTACGATTCCCGAAAGCTTGGCGGTGACGTTGGGCTGTCGGGCCAGTTGATCGATGTCATGATGCCACTGGTCGATGAGGTGATCACGGATGCCGGGTTTACCGAGGTGATCGAGAATGAAGGACGTCTGAGGGCAGTGAGCGGCGAGGGCGGTGAGATCGGGGAGTTGGGGATGGAGGCAACAAAGGTCTACACTCAATCCTCGTTGTCCGGCGGCGTGCGCTCCGGCGACGTAGGCATGGCGGTAGGCATGGCCCCGGGGACCGTCCTGAGTGTTGTGGCGGATACCTTTCACGAGTGGACGAGTGGCGAGGGCGTCGAGCACGTGCAGCGTATGATCGCCTTGGTCCAGCGGGGCGGTGGCGACGATGCCGGCAAGGCGGGGATCGGCGGCCGCGAGGGACTCAATCCAGTTCACCTCGTCGCGCCAGCGGTCGATATCGCCGACGCATTGGAGGAAGACGATTTTTTCAGGAGGGGCGACGGCGGTCTCGGTCTGGTAGGTGGCGGGAGTGTGTGGGGTAGAGATCGCTTCGAACGGTTCGAGCCCGCCGTAGGGGAGGATGGAGCGGTCCCAGAAGTGAACGTGGGTATCGATGTAACGTAAGGACATGGGAGAGGGATGAGCGGGCGGGCGGTCGGATCGATCGAGTCAAAAGGAGAAACTGGGCAGACGGGATAAGGCGGCGGAGCCACGAGATCAGCACGACGGCAAAGCGTCGTGATGTGCACGTCAAATGGGTTCGTAATCCGGCCAATGACATTTTCTTCGGAAAAAGTGTGAGAAGAGCGCTTGACTTGAGTGACGCCAATTCTACGGTCTCGGCTCCTTCCCCTTTTGGGGTGGTAGCTCAGTTGGTTAGAGCGTCTGCCTGTCACGCAGAAGGCCGCGGGTTCGAGTCCCGTCCATCTCGCCATTTAACCCCCGACACGTTCGGGGGTTTTTTGTGGGCGGGTTTCGCGTTGCGACCGAGTGGGAGCCTAAACGACCGCGAGCATGCCCCCGTCGATGGTCAGAATCTGGCCGTTGACGTAGTCGGGGCGGGCGAGGCGAAAAAAATGGCGGCGCCGGTCAGATCCTCGGGTTTGCCCCAGCGCCGGGAGGGGGTGCGGGATTTGACCCAGTCGCTGAACTGGGGGTCGTTGACGAGCGGGGCGTGCAGCGGGGTGTCGAGGTAACCCGGGGCGATGCCGTTGATTTGGATGTTATGGAGGGCCCACTCGGCGGTCATGGCTTTGGTCAGCATGGCGAGGCCACCCTTGGAGGCGGTGTAGTTGCCGGTGGTCGGTCGGGCGAGATTGCTCATTAGGGAGCAGAATGTTGATAATCTTGCCCTACTGGCGCTCGATCATGGCAGGAACGAAGGCACGGGAGCCCAGGAAGGCGCTGGTCAGGTTGGTATCGAGTACGGCCTGCCAGTCGGTGAGAGCCATGGTGGCGAGAGGACCGCGGCGATGGATGCCGTCATTGTTGAATAGGATGTCGATGGGCCCGATGGCCGCGGTGACGGCTGATTCATCGGAGACGTCGAAGGCGTGGGCGGTGACGGCGAGACCGTCGGAGGCACAGTGCGCGGCGACGGCGCTGAGTTTGGTGGCGTCGCGACCATTGAAGATGACCTCGGCGCCCTGAGCTGCGAGGCTACGGGCGAGGGCCAGACCGATGCCTTGGAACGACCCGGTGACCAGGGCGCGACGACCGGAGAGATTAAAGGAAGGGGCAGACATGAAGGGACCAGAAAACGAGACCGGGTGAGGTGACGGTTGAACCGCGAGCGCTGGCGGGCAGAGCGGCTAGAGTCGTGCATTTGCCCTTGTCGTCGGCCGGGCTTGCTTCTAACCGTGGCGCTGTTGGATGAGCGCCCGTAGCTCAGTTGGATAGAGCACCTGCCTTCTAAGCTGGTGGTCGGGGGTTCGATTCCCTCCGGGCGTACCACCAGCGCATCGTGATTCTGATGATAGGTCTGTTTTCTCCGGTTCTCGACTTGTGCAGTAAAAGCGACTCTCGCAAGGAATCGTGGGCGTATCCATGCTCGGGCCGGCTTGAACGCGGCGACCCGCAGGTAGAGGTGGTAACGCGGAGGAATCGATGTGAGCACAGGTGGAATTTCCCGTAGTCCCTTTGCCCCGGAAACCTCGGACCCTGATGACGACATCGGGTTGGACTGGGCGATGGGGGGAAAACAGTGCCGCGGGATTGTGTTTGGTGAACGATGAGGGACGGATAGTGCGCTTGCCGCAGTCCAACACTGAGTGCACAGGCTGAGAGGGAGTGGTTCCCTTTCTCCTAATGCACTATAATGAATACTATACGTTTGATATTGGGATTGATGATTGGCGGGATTGAGGTTGCGGCAGGCCGCAGGAAGGGAGCGGTGAGCAGCTATACACAAGCCGGGCCGGTCGTCCTCTCTCTGGGAAAAACTCCGCGCTGGCGTCGTGGGCGCAGAGCGGAGGATTTGGAGTGGTGGCAAAAATACAACGGCGCATCACCGCCAAGGAACGCGAGGCGATTCATGCCGGTTTGGCCCAGGGCCCAGGGCAAAAGCGGCGCTCAGCTTGCCGCCGCCCTCGGCCGCGACGCCTCGGTGGTCAATCGCGAGATCACCCGCAACGGCGGGCGCTCCAGCTCCAGCGGCATGGATGCGCAGACTCGCGCTTGCCGTCGGCCCAAGTGCGCCGCGCGCAACAAAGTCGCGACACGCCCGCCTTGCGCGACGAGGTGCTGGCCCTGTTTGCCACCGGCGCTACGCCCAAGCAAATCGCAGTCGCCTTGAGACGACGTCATGGCCTTGATCTGACCCGACGCGTGAGCCACGAAACCACCATCTACGACTTCATCTACGTCCACGCCAAAGGCTCGGTTAAGAAGGAGTTGATCGCTTATTTTCGGCGCAAGAAGCCCCGGCGCAGTCCCGCCCCCCGCGCCAAGGGCAAGCTCTCGGGCCAGTTGCCGGGCGCGATCAATATCGGCGAGCGACCCGCTGAGGTGGAGCGCCGGGAGGTGCCCGAACACTGGGAGGCCGACTTGGTCATGGGTGCGGGCAATCGCACCGCCATTTTGGTCATCACCGAACGGGTCGCCCGCTACGTGATGATCGTCCCGTTGGGCGGCGCCAAAGACGCGATCAGCGTCGCCCGCGCTCTCATCCGGGCCTTCAAACGCCTGCCCGCCCACCTGCGCAAGACCCTCACCTAGAGCATGTCCCACAAGCGCAAGAGGTTGTCGAAGAGGAGGTAGCGTAAAAATAAAGAGACCGAAACCGGGAGGATTTCCTGGTTTCGGCACAAAAACGGCGTGTATAATTTAGTGTGAACAATACTATCGAAGCCGTCGCCCCGGAAGTTGCCCTGCAAACCTGGCTGCGTCCAGACCTGACTCCGGTCGGACCCCACAAAGCTTACGCCGCGTTGCGCGATCAACTGGCGGGGCTCGACCAGTTGCTGGCCAACAGTCACTTGGAAGCGATGGCCGTGGACTTTGCCCGGGAAAACTGGCGGGGCGACGACGTGGCCGGGTTGCCGCGACACCTGCAGTTCGCGCGCAAGGCGCTGCGGGTGCAGGTATTGCGCATGATGCTCGTAAACATCAGCTTGCGTAAACTTTCCCTGAGCATCGCCTCCAGCGATCTGTTGGCCGACTTTTGCGGAGCGCGCCGGATCGACGGCATCAAGGGGGTCTCCCAAAGAAAGCGTGCGGGAGCGTGCGTCCAAATGCTTCACCGCCGGGCAGGTGCGCAGGATGAGCCAAGTCTTTATCGAGATGTGCGGTGAGGCGGACCGGGCGAGCGAACTGGGACTGGCTGCGGCGCAGCCGATGGATACGTGCCCTGGTGGACTCGACCTGCCTGCAGGCCAACATCCATTTCCCGGTCGACTGGGTGCTTTTTCGCCCCCTGCTCAAGGCGGTGAAACTGCTCCGTGCAGCGGGGTTGCGGGGTCGGATGCCGAACGAGCCGCCAGTCTTTGCCAAGCAGATGAATCGGTGGTGCATCGCGATGACCCACAGCCGACGGCGCCGCGATGCGAAGCGGGCCCGCAAGGGCGTGCTCCGCCAGATGAAACGCCTGCTGCGCCCCATCGGCGAGCACGCCTGCCGCCACCGCGACCACCTCGCTGCCGACTACGCCCGGACCCGCTTCAGTGAGCGCCAGGCCACCCGCATCATTGCGCGCATCGACGCCAGGCTCGAGCAACTGCCGGCCGCGATCAAACAGGCCCACGAACGCAGCATCGGCGCGCGACCAGTGCCCAACGCCGAGAAGATCCTCCGCGTCTACGAACCCGACGTGCAGACCGTGGTCCGGGGCAAGGCGTCCGGTGAGGTCGAGTTTGGCAACACCCTCATGATCAGTGAGAACGTGACGGGGTTGATCACCGATTGGCAGTGGTATCAGGGAATGACTCAGGCCGAATGGCGTCAGTTCGACCAGAGCCTCGAGCGCCAGAATCAGTTCGACCTGAGCACCCCGATCAAAGCGGCGAGCACCGACCGAGGCTTCTCGACCAAACGGCTGTGCGAACGCTTGGCCGAAGCCGACATTTATGACGCCACTTGCCCCCGCGATCCCCCGCGATCCGCAGCAACTGCAACGGCGCATGCAGGAGCCGCAGTTCGTGGCGCTCGAACATCGCCGGGCTTCGACGGAAGCCTGCATCGCCATCATCAAGCAACGCCAAGGCAAGCGATTGAGTGCCAGAAGCTTCACGAATCGCTACCTGGCGGTAGCCTGGAGCATCTTCGGTCACAACCGGTGGCTCATCGCCCGACTGCTGGCCGACCAACCCCCGCAGGCCCAAGCCGCCTAAAACCACCAAGCCTACTCCAACGATGAACAATAAACCGGCTGCCGGAGGTTCCCTCATGGAAACGATCCAGGCACTGACTGCTGCGACACTGCAATTTAGCCATTAAATTGCCTCTGCGCGCGCCTACATCCGCCATTGGTAGCCGGAAATCCGCTCAAAAAATCGGCTTTCCTGCCCCCCTTCCAAAATCAAGGTAAATGGGACACGCTCGACCCTAGGTTCGGCAGCATCAACGGGAAGGCGCGTGAAAACGCAGGCTCGGGTTGATAACGCAAGGATTGAGTGGGCCGGAGGCGAATGGCGCTTAGTTAGGAGAGCGGTTGCGTGAGATTGATCGTCCGTCAAACCTTCTAAGTTAATGCCTAATAATAGGTTGCGGAATACTGGCTTATTGGTAGTGCAACTACATGAAGATCAACACGTTGTATCTGCCAGGGTTTTCGCATCGCTTGTGTGGGAGACGCTCCAATGGTGCGGCCGCTAGACTGATTGAGCGGGCGGTTAAGTTCGATGGGCTGGTGGCGCGCTTTGTGGCTCCGAGCACATTTGCAGGCATCGGTAAGCGGGACCGGATCTTTACGCCTTGGGTGACCTTTTGCGCGTTTCTTGGGCAAGTGCTGCAGCGTGGTGCGAGCTGCCGCGATGCGGTTTGCCGGGTGCAAGCATGGCATCTGCAGGCCGGGGCGGCGACGTCGGTCGACGATGCCACCGGTGGCTATTGCCAAGCCCGGGCGCGGTTGCCGATCACGGTCTTGCGCACCGTATTCAGCCGTCTCGTGGAGGTGGCTCATCAACGCACCCGCGAGGCCGATCATTGGCTCGGTCACAACGTGAAGGTGATCGATGGCGGCGGGCTTTCCATGCCCGACACCACGGCCAACCGGAAAGTCTATCCTTACGCGGGGTGCCAGCGCAAAGGATGCGGTTTCCTCACCGGCCAGATGGTGGGAATGTGCTCCCTGGCAACCGGCCATTTGGTGAAGTTCGTCCTGTCCTCATGGAAGGCGAGTGAGGCCCCGCTGGCGCGCCAATTGATCGGTTAGGTGCACAGGGGAGAGGTGCTCCTGGCTGATCGCGGGTTCTGCAACTGGATTTTCATCAGCCTTTTGCAACGCAAGGGTGTGGATGTGGTGATGCGCTTGCATCAATCGCGTCGGACAGGCACCGGCAAAGTCTGCTGGCCCAAACCCCAGCGACAGGGCCGGTGGGAAAAATGTTTGTGGAACGAACTGCCTGAGAGCCTGACTTTGCGCGTGGTGCGCTTTCGAACCGAGGTGCGCGGCTTCCGCACCCAGCACATCGCGGTGGTGACCACGCTGCTCGATGAAGAAAAGTATCCCGACGCGGCCATTGCCCAACTCTACCTGCGCCGCTGGCAGGTGGAACTGAACTTCCGGGACATCACGACGACCCTCGGACTCGACGTGCTACGCACGCGCACCCCGGCGATGATCGCAAAGGAAATCCACTTGCAGGCCATCGCCTACAACTTGGTGCGCCTGCTCATGCTCGAAGCCGCACGCCAGCATGACGTGGCACCAATGCGCCTGTCTTTCCAAGGCACCATCAGCACGCTGCGGGCGTTCGCCCACCTGCTCTCAGGCAGTGCGCGCGAAGCGAACCAACGCTTCGAAGATCTGCTCCTCGCATTGGCCGCCGACCCGGTGCCCTAACGCCCGCATCGCAGTGAACCACGCGCCGTCAAACGAAGGCCCAAAGTCTACCAACTGATGACCAAGCCTCGGCGGCACATGCGCGTATCCAAATCACGGCTACTAAAATAGACGAATAGACCCCTTAACTAAGGGCCATTCGGGCCGGAGGCAGTGAGCACATGAGGCACAGGCTGATCCTGGGCGGGTGGCCATTGTCCCGTAAAAGATCAAAAGTTGAGGGGGCGGTGGTGATTTTCCGACCAGATCACAAAAAGTCAGGTCTTCGTGCGAGCCCGTAGTTGCGCCACTGCGGCCTGCAGGTCGGAGTGAAAGCGGGCGGCGCTTTTATCGAGCAGATTCAGAAATGCGTCATCGAGCTTGAGGGAAGACCGCAGAAACATCTCGGCGAGCAGGCGGGAAGCTTGCCGCGTGCGGGCGGGCACGTTGCGGTGGAGAAGCGCAGGGCGTCGCCCAGCAGACGCTTGGCGGTGGGGGAATCGAGTACTGGGGCGCGCATCACGTCCAGTCGGAGCACTCCGAAACGGTGTTCGTCCGTGGGGTCACCCAGCGCGGTGGCTTCGGCAAAGGCCTGGGCGGCGCCTTCGTAGTCACCCGAGTTCAACGCGAGTAGCTCGCGTTCGCCGTGAAGCTCGGCATTGGCAAAGCCACGGGAGACGGCGATTCCCAGTAACTCCCGAGCTTCGGCGGTGCGCCCGGCGAGGCGGTGCACTTCTGCTTTGATGACCGCGACCATGGCGGGATCGGCCGGGGCCATGATGATTCTCCGGCGTTTCGGGAAGCGTTTCGGCGTTGGTGACGGGTGAGGCGTAGCGGCGGCGGCCGAAGTAGCCGCGCAGTTTGAGGTTCATCTTCTTTGAACTCATACTGAAGCAGGCAGTGAAGGCTTCCTAGGTGTGCGGGGTGGTTTGGAGTTGGATGATCCAGTTGATGAAGTTGGCCTGCTGGCGCCCCTTGTCGCCGTAAAGGCAGTAGTGGACGAAACCGAGGGCCTGGGAAGAGAAGGTGCTGCCCGATGGGATTGAGGTAGGCCGGATCTTCATAACCGACCTGGAACAGCTTGAGCAGGGGTTTCATGGAGCGACCATGGAAGAAGAGGCTCAGTTCGCTGGCTCGTCCGCCGCCACTGGATTGTCCGTTGGCCTGGGTCTCGATGCGCACGCTGTCCAGTTTGCCAATGCGGGTGCGTCCGTCCTCGATCTTGGCGGTGGCGACGAATTGAACCAGGCCCTCGGTCAGCCACGCGGGGTTGTGCCAACCCTGACTGCTGAGCAAGTGGCGCACGTAGTCACGCTTCAGGTAATCCGAAGTGAGGACGGGGAAGTCGTCGCTTTCATGGCGATTTCGGTGATCTCCGAATCCTCGCCACTGTCTGCGTCCGGTCCGTAGTCCTATCCGATCTCGCTGAAGCCACCGGTGCGAGCGAGCCCGTGAGTCTCGGTGATTTGCAGGGAGAACACGCCGGCATTGACGACAATGGCGGCCGCGGAGTCTCCCGCGAGGCGGTAACGGCGTCTCGTGGGTTACCTTCGCTGGCTGCGGGCCGCAGTTCTTCGAAGGTGTGGCGGGGGCCGCAGATCACGAGACGCAGACGGTCGCCGGCGGGCAGTTTCCATTGTGGGATCATCCAATGCTCCAGAGAGGTGAACTCGGCGAAGTCGCGCAGCATATTCTCGGTCTTGGTATCGGTGGCGCTACTGAGAAACTTCCAGTCGCCCATGCGACCGAAGCGCCAGTCCCAGGACTGCTTGGGCAGGGTGAGCAGGAAGGCTTTGTCGCGGGTGGTCTCGATATTGACTGCGTCCATATGCACGGTCTCGGCGGCGGTCTCGGTCTGGTCGGCGGCTCGCGTAGGTTGAGCGAGCAATGCAGTGACGGTGGTCAGGATGACCAGCGCTGGAGGGGGTAGGTATCGGGCGGGGAGCATGGTGGTCGAAAGTATGACGCTGAAGAGGCGCGAGTGTTTCACGTTCAACGGAATCTATGCGGACTATTCGAATCCCGCGCGCGTGATCGGATCGCGGGCGGAGGTAGACGGTTCGTTTCGAGGGAGGGGCGACCGCTTCCATGGGGCGCGCTATTTGGGTTGAAAGATTTCGCGCAGACCGGAGGTGTTTTGGGCGAGATGTTGGGCGGCGACGCTCGTGAGTTCGTCCAAGGAAGGGGGGGGCGCCTTGGCAGGCAGGTCGCTCAAGATCTTCACTCGTCAAAGTTCGCCGTCGTCGTCGGCACTGGCAGGCGGCGCGGTGTCGGTGGCCCAGATCGCGAGCACGTTGCGTTGGCGTATCAACCCGCGCTCCGGAGCCTGGGGCATGTCGGTGGAGACTTCGACGAGGGAGGAGCCCAAGCTTTCGGTCATGATGATGTTGCCGTCCGGATCCATGACCGCTTCGCCGGGATTATTGCGGTCGGCGCTCAACGTATTCCGGTGGCGGCCAAACAGGGCTGCGGAGTTTTGGTCGCGAATGGAGCCCGCGTTGCCGTTGACCGGGCAACCAACCATGGAGGCCGACATCACTGCTGGGCGCAGGTCCTCAATCGACGCGATCCAGATTATCGTATTGGGATTTTAGTTACGCGAGGCGAGGACGAATCCCTGAAGGACGAGTGCATTGCGGCGTGGGTTCCTGGCGCGGACCAGTCGGCTCCTGGGTCTGGGCCTTGACATAGCGAAAACGGACGATGCGGGAGGGAGATTGAATTTGAACAGTCGGACGGTGGAAACGCTGGAATACCCGAGAAGATCGATCACGCATGGTTTGGCCGGGTCCTTCCTCTCGCGCTTTCTTGATTAGTTGGCCGACGACTTCCCATTGGTGGTAGCGGGGGAAGCTCATCGTTTCCTGCTTATATTTCCGACCGTCCCAGTCCTCCTTTTCTTTGATTTCCAGGTGCACGAAACGTGCGAGGATGTTCAGCAAATTGTCCGGCAGAAGCACTTCGTTCCACAAGTAGTCGGTGGCGTAGCGGTTCACGTCGTCGGGCACGTCGTTGCCCGCGCCGCCCTCCTTGGTGCCACGATTGAAGGGCAGAAACGTCGTCGCCTCGGCCGCCAGTCGCGTGGTCATGGCGACCTCGTATTGGCTGACGGCAAAGCGCTCCAATGCTCCGCGCTTAAACGTGATCAGCGGCTCGGGCTTCTTGGTCGCAGGATCTACTGGTAGACGTGTCGTCCTATACTGTGTAATCGCGCGATCAGCGGCCTGTTTGAACTCCGATTTGAGCTCCATCGTCGCCACGGGATGCCGTTGACGAAGAGCACGAGATCGATGCGCCAGGCCTTGGCTTTTACGCCCGTCTCAGCGAGTTCTGCCTCCGTTGTCCATGGACGGTAAACCACCTCGGGCACCACACGCAGGCGGTTCTTCGCGTAGCGCGCCAGGGTGTCGGGGTTGAGGTCGTGATCGGGTTTAAACTGGGCAGAGCGAGAAGCGTGTGCCGCGGTCGCGTAGCTCATGCCGCAGCACCCCCAACGTGCCGAAAGTGCGCATGGTCTGATCAGCCGCATTCGGATCGGCCTTGTTGAGCTGCTCGGCGACGCGCTCGAGAAATTTCTGCTCCGGCTGCGACGGGTAGAGTCCGCAGAATTATTCCCACTGCTTCGGTTGCGTGTCCTGCACGAAGCCCAGCAGGTCTCCCGGATAAAGTGGCGAGGGCGCGGTCATATTTGTCGGCGTGACCGCGCTTCCAGCCGCCGGCGATCATCTCGGCGATCACATCATTTTGAAAGGTCTATTTTTTGATGGGGTCGCTCATGGAGATTTCTCGTGCAGGCTGAAAGACTGAGCCTAGTCCATGAGGCCGAAATGCTTGTAGGCGGCGGCGATGATCGGTTTGACCCAAGTGGGCATGTCGAGGAGGTTTTCAGGGCCCGGATAGGTCAACTCACCATCCTCGATGGAGAGCAGCAAGGTGGGCTCCGGGGGGCCTTTGGCGGGGGCTTCGGCGGAGTTGTCGAAGACCCGGAGCGTGGTCACGAAGGGGATCAGGCGAATGATGTTTTCGTGGCTGCCAATCCAGCGTTTGCGGAGATCCGCTTCGGGGATCGGGTGGCCGCCCTGGGCGACACGGTGCGCCACGCGCTTGAGGTGCAGCTCCACGGAAGCAAGGCCGACAAACCAGATGTCGATCTGGTGACTCTTTTGGGCGGCCTGAATCAGAAGGTTCGTGATGGTTTTGCCGCCGAGCGTGGATTCGAAGGTGAAGTCTGCGCCGGTGGCGATGGCCTCCTCGAGCTTGGCCTTGCCGTAGGTCCAGGAGAGTGCGTTGGCCTTTTGTTGGGTGAGTGTCGGCTGGCGGGCGCGGAGCCGACGCGCATGCTCGTCGGGGTTGAAGTATTCGGCGCCAGATTCACGCAGCGCCTGACCGCCGACGCTGCTTTTGCCCGCGCCGTTGACGCCGGCCAGAATCGTGAGGGTGGGCCGGGACTTAGCGGGCATGCGCTCGGGCTTTTTTCAACTGAACCAGGGCGGGGCTAGGCTTGACGGCAGAGGCGTTGAAGAAGCTCTGGCGAGCGGCCCGGTCGGCGGAGGTGTTCATCTTGGCCACCATCTGATCGAACTCCGCGGTGAGGCTTTCGAGTGGCGCGCGACGGCTTTGCTGAAGCTCCTCGTATTGCTTGGCGGTGAGGATGACGAACTCGCGGCGGTTGTGGCGGGAGACTGCGAGCGGGGCGATGGAAGCGAGCCGGGAGACCTCGCTGAACTTGTTTTTGAGGACGCTGGCGGTGACCTCAGACAAGTCGGCGACCGAGGCGAAACCAAAGGCGTGCGGAGCGGGAGTGGCGTTGGGCATGGCCTGAATGTTCCTGTTTTGGCTAAAATGGCAAGATTGGCCTTTGATGCCTTAAGCACCGTTTGTCATCGTGCCCGGAGTTCGCGCTGCTACGCCCAGCGTGCTTGATGATTATGCCCGGAGTTGGGTTTGATAGGCCCGGCGTGACCGCGCTTCCAGCCGCCGGCGATCATCTCGGCGATCACATCATTTTGAAAGGCCAATGCTTTGGTGGGGTCGGTCATGGGGTGGTTGGATGGGGAGCGAGTCAGACCTTCGGCGCGGTGGCGTTAAAACGGAGGGCGAAATCGGTGGCGGCGGCGATCATGTCGTCAAACGTCGTGACGTCGCCGTAAAACATCGGACCGAGCATGTCCGCATAATCGTTGCGCCAGTTGGCGAGATGCGTCGCCGGTGGTTCGAGGCGGAAGGTGCCGGGCTGGTGGGTGGTGTAGTCGACCCACGAATACAGAAAGAAGATCTCCCGGTGTTCTGTCACGCGTTGGAACAAGGCCGTGTCGGCCAACGCACGTTCGCCGACGCCAGCGCGCAGCAAACACCACAGGTCGTAGTAGTGGCGAGCCATGCGATGTTTTCGTTGTTTGTCGGCCGGGCGAAATGTCTCCTCGTGCAACAGACAGGCTTTCTCCCAAAACGTGCGCTCCGCGGCGAGCACCTGCACCGTGCACGCGGCATCCGCGTCGATCAAGGGGAAGTGTTCCAAAGACGTAGGGGCGAATGCTCTTGGTTTCGGGGGGCCCATCGTCGGAACGCGCGCCCAACTCGATTTTAACCACCGGAGCCACGTAGCCACCGGGAAACACGGAAGGGTAGTGGAACAGCAGGCACTGCCCGTCGGCCATGTTGGGGTCGACCTCAAGGCGCCAGCCGGTGGGGCCCACCGGCCAACTCGAGCCGAGCGTCGAGCGCGGGTTGCAGGCGCTGTTGCACCCAGTCACGAGCAGCCACCATGAGTGCTTCGAGCCGGGCCCGGCGTTTTTTATTGCTGGGCGCCTGATCAGGTGCGCGGTCGCCGGCGAAACCGAGCGCGGCTTTGTCCACGACCAGGTCAATATCCTCCGACAAACGGGCAATGAGTCCCCATGCTTTTGATAACGAGGTGCCGCCCTTGAACGTCAGGTACTCGCCGATTTCCGGAAGCGTGAACAGCTCGCGCAAAGTCCAGCAGACCCAGAAATCCTTCTCTACGCTGGCCGCATCGAGCTGCATCGCCTGATACATCTCTATGCAGGCGTCCCGGCGGCGGTCGGCAGACAACGCGAGAAACTTATCCATGGGAGGGGGCCGACGGGGGAGGTGCCGCCAATTGGGGAAAGATCTCGGCGATCCAAGCGGGCGCGCACGCCGCGTCGGCGGGCAAAGCGGCCCGATCCGCGTCGGATAGATTGCGACGGAGACGGGCAATGATATCTGCGTCCACCGAGCGCTTCCCAATGCAGTGCAGCGCGAGGATGACCAGGGCGCTTTGACGGTTCTTGGTGGAGACGAAACGGGGCGACACGTGTTGGAGCACGACTTGTCCCTTTGGCCCGTAGCGGCTGCGGCGACTGGCGCCGGTCGTGAAATGCCACGGGCGCACAGGCACCTGGTCATTGAGCCGGAGGAAATTGGCCGCATGGGCTCCGGTCGGGAAGAGCGGGCCGTTGGCTTTGCGCTGTAATGGAATCAGCGTGTTTTTTCATTTCGGCGAAGTTGTTTCGTCAGAAGTTAACCCAATTTATCTGACTAAATCAAGGACCCGTTTACCCCAGACTCGTCCTCCCAAAGGATTGAACTTCGCGAGCGGGAGTCATCAGCCGTAAAACAGGTGGAGGTGGTCGCGGAGGGTATTGAGGGGGAAGGCGCCGACTTTGATGTTGAGCATTTTTAGGAGGTCATCGGGGGCGGCGTAGAAGATCTGGTGGGGCGATTCTTTGAAGCGCTCGGCGTTTAGGCCCTCGGGGGGTTTGGTAGCTGATCACATCGGACTCCGAGCCCTGGCCACTGCTGGAGTTTACGCCCCGGCTCACGTGGAGGAGGCGGATGTAACGAAAGCCCAATGCCCGGGCGAGGCGGCGGTTCAGGATGTGGTCGATGACAAAATCCTTGAGGACGAGGTTCGGGGTGCAGCGCTGGTAGGCCTGCCGGTAGTTGCAGTAATCGACCTCGACCCAGCATTGCCGGGGAGTGTGGAACTACGACGCGCGCTCTTCCTTCCACGCCAGCGAACCATCCTGCGGCGCGAGCGGCGTTGAACCCCACCTCCAGCCAGCGATCACCCGGACCTCGCGCGAGAATCGGCCCGACTTGGGTCTCGATCGCTGACACCGACTTGGCGCCCACCGGGATGATCAGGCTGAGCGGCAGCGCACTGGTGTCGGTGTTCTCGGTGTTTCATGTCACGAGCTAATTGGAGTCGCCCTTGGCTTGGCCTTAGATGCGTTTCACTCCGCGGAAGACGACCTCAATGCGCTGCTGGCCGTCTGTCGGACTCGCCGAGAGTTGCGAGGTCCATCCGCGAGGTGTGGAAAAAGGAGAGGTCGCCGGTGGCGCGTAGGAGCAGTTTTTCGAGGGCCTCCTCGGGCAGGTTTTGCGGCGCGAGTTTATAGACCTCGGCGAGCACGCACTCGAGTCGGCGGAGAAGCGTGAACGGCAGAATGATGCGGCCGTATTGGCTTTGTTTGAAATCACCCCGGAGAAGATCGGCGAGGGACCAGCTGTAGGCGGCGAGGTTGTTGGATGTCTGGGACATAGGTAGGGATAAACACGGCGAGGCTAGCGCCGGGCGAAACTGAGCGGGATTAGGCTTCAGCCCCTTTCGGATGTAAAGGTTGCTGAAGCTGGAGCTGGAGGAAAATTACAGGATGTGCGGGAGCACTCACGCGAGAATGCGCTACGGTACTTTCTCGGCGGTGTCGGTGAAGCCCGCATTGCATACGGGGTCCGTTGATGGATCAGATTGCTGACGTGCGGGCGCTGGGGGGCTAGCTCGGGGAGCGGGCTTTGATGCGGGTTTCGGCTTCGAGGATGATGGCTTCGCAGCCGAGGAATTTGTGGTCGTCGAGGCAGAGGCGGCGGCGTTTGCCTTGGTCATCGGTGTAGATGGAGTAGGCGACGCCTTTGGACGCCCATTTACGGCGGTCCATTTCGATGATCTTATCGAGGGGAACTTTTTCGCCGCTGGCTCCGGCGATGATGTCGCCGTCGGCCCGGACACTGCGGCGATGTTGCCGGAGCACCCAGATGGTGGGTGAAGGTCGTGGCGATGACCAGCAGCACGCCGAAGATTCCGCGTTGGCCGGCGAGGTCACCGGCGGTGCGGTTTTTGGAGAGTTTAAGCCTTGAGGTCGTTTTGGGCGGCGTAGGCTTCCCACGCGCGTTTCACGCCGGGAACTTTGTCGGTCGCCTTTTTGCCTTCCGGCACGAGGTCGGTGGTGAGTTCGACGAGGGTTTGGTAGCGTTCCGCTTCGGCGGGCCAGGCGATGTAGCCTTCGTAGGCGAACCACAGGGCAGAGCCCCATAGCATCATTCCCATGAAGATCATGCGGCGGCGCCATTCGGAAGAGATGAGTGCGAGAACCTGCATGGTTTTTGACGACACGCGATAGGGGACAAAAGGCAAACCGGTCTGTGTTTGTATTTGAGGGGGCGGTGAGGCGGTGGTGGGAACGAAGCAGGGGCGCACGGTGGGTGCGCCCCTGCGGAGGGAAGGGGGCTTTTAGAACGAATACCGCACGGTGGCGCCGAGTTGGCGGGGGGCGGCGGAGGGCTTGCGGGGGTCGATGTTCCAGGTGGAGCCGACCTTGGCGAAGTAGAACACGCGGCCATCGTTGCGTTCGTTGAGGAGGTTGCGGGCCCAGAGGGTCACGCTCCACGCTCCGTGGCGGTAGCCGACGCTGGTGTTGACGACGTTGGAGAGACTGCGGGTCTTGTCGTGGTTGCTCGACATGAAGTAAGACGACCGGCCACTGAACTCAGCGCTGGCCCAGAGATTGTGGCCGAAGTCGTAGCGGGCACCGAGGGAGTAGGTGGCGGCGGGGGCGTAGGTGGCGGCGTTGACGACGTCGGCGGCGGGGGTGGCGGGGGTGGCGGTCTGGTAGAGGTCGGATATCATGACTCCGAGACTGCCGTAGGTGGAGAAGCGATCGGAGAGTTGGGCCCGGAAGCTGGCCTCGGCGCCATAGCCGGCGGAGTAGCGATTGAGGTAGAAGGCAAGGACTTCACCGGAGAAGCGTCCGTCGGCGGAGCGGGTGCAGAAGCCGAGTTCGGTGTTCCACATGATCTCGGGATCGTAGATGGTAGTGTCTGCGTCGTGCCCGACGAAGAAGTCGGAGATGTTGACGCCACCGACTTTGTAGCAGCGGGTGATGGAGGCGAAGATCAACGTGCGCTCGGTCAGGTCATGCTCAAGGGCGAGCTTGCCGCCGACGAGCACGTCGGAGTCGGAGTCGGAGTAGGAGAGTGGCGGAGTGTGAATGCGCGTGATATCGATCGAGTGATCGTAGTCTTCGACGCGCAGGCTGACGGTGAGACGAGTGCGGTCGGCGATGAATTGTTCCCACTGACCGAATACGGCCTTGGTGACGGTTCCCGAGATGGCGGTCGAGCCGTCGAATATTTCGACGAGGTAGGAGTTATCGGTGAGCGACGCGTAGTAGACACCGACCGTCCAGCGCGCGGGGGATGAGGCCGGAGAGTTGATACGTAACTCCTGATTGAATAGCTTGCGCCGATGCAGGGTTTTGGAGAAGAGGTAGTAATCGACAGCATCGGTCCAGGAGGAGGTGGTGAAGGCGGTCTTGGTGGTAAAGGTGAGGACTTCGCCCGTGTAGACCCCCTTGAGGCTGCTGGCGGTGGATTCCTGGATGTCGTGGCTGGTTGTGTTCTCGCGGGAGGGTTTGTTGTAGTTGGCATCCTGGTCGGAGTAGAACAAGGCCGCGTCCCATTGCCACGCGGCGATGGGGTTGAGGCGCAGTTTCAGGCGGACGTTGGTCTCGTCGAGGGCGTTGGTCTTGGCGTTGGCGTCGTCGTCGTTGTCGTTGTTGTCGTTGTCGTTGTCGTTGTTGTCGTTGTCGCCGTTGGCGTTGGCGGCGGCGTTGTTGGCGGCGTTGTTGGCGGCGTTGTTGGCGGCGTTGATGGCGTTGATGGCGTTGGCGTTGGCGTCGGCGTCGGCGGCGGCGGCGGCGGCGGCGGCGTTGGCGTCGTCGTTGGCGTCGGCGTCGGCGGCGGCGTCGGCGGCGGCGGCGGCGGCGGCGTCGGCGTCGACGGAGGCGGCGAAGGCGGCGACGTTGGCGGCGTGGGCGTCGTCGACGGCGGCAGCGGTGCTGACGGTGTGGGCCTGGGCGGAGTCGACGGCGTCGGCGGCGTCGGCGGCGGCGGCGTCGGCGGCGGCGGCGGCGTTGACGGCGTCGGCGGCGGCGGCGTTGGCGTTCGCGGCGGTGCCGATGGCGCCGCCGATGGCGCCGTTGACGTGGGGGCCTATGCCGGCGGCGTTGGCGTGGGTGATTCTGATGGCCGCGGTGACGATGTTGGTGGCGACGGCGTTCTCGTAGGCGTCGTTAACGACGGCAGCGGTGTCGTGGGTGACGGCGTAGGCGTCGTTGAGGTCGCTGACGGCGGCGTCGGCGGCGACGGCGGCGACGACGGCGGCGTGGGCGGCGGCGGCGGCGGCGTCGGCGGCGGCGGCGGCGGCGTCGGCGGCGATGTGGGCGCCGATGGCGGCGGCGGCGGCGTCAGCGTCGATGTCGTCGGCGATGTCGGCGATGTCGGTGGCGGCGTCGGCGGCGGCGGCGGCGGCGGCGGCGGCGGCGGCGGCGGCGGCGGCGGCGTCGGCGTCGGCGTCGGCGGCGTCGCCGTCGGCGCGCTTAAGGAAGGCGTTTTGGCGCCAACCTTTCTTGCGATTAAGGGAGGCGTTTTGGCGCCAACCGTTGGCGGTGGTGCGCTGGGCGGAGACCCGGAAAGAGGCGATGCCGGTGAGCGGACCCCCGACGGCGAAACCGGTGGAGAGCAGATTTTTATTGGCGACCGTGGCCTCGGCGAAACCCGTCCAGAACGGAGTGGGGTCGGCGGTCACGAGTTTGATGACCCCGCCGACGGCATTGGCGCCGAAGGCACCGGATTGAGGACCGCGCAGGACCTCGCCCCGTTGTATATCGAAGAGGGCGGTGGCGGCGGGACCGGTGACATCGAGATCGTCGATGAGGACGCGCACGGAGGAGTCGCCCTCGAATTGGGAGCCCTTCTTGTTGCCGATGCCGCGGATTTGGAAGTAGCGGGCCCGGGAAGTGCTGCCGGACCACGCCAGATTGGGCGTAACGTTGACGAAATCGCCGAAGTCGGTGTTGCCGTTGGCGGTCAGTTGTTCGGTGGAAAGCACCGTGGCGGACGTGCTGGTGCGGGAGAGTTCGGGGGACCAGTCAACCGGGTCGGTCGTGACGACGAGCGGGTCGGTCGTGACGACGAGCGGGTCGAGTTTGACCGGATCGGATGCCAGGGATTGGGCGAACATTGCGGAGGCGATGAGCGCGGAGAGGCTACCGAGGGCAGCTAATGGGAAGGGTTTCATGTTATCTCAAGTTTGTGTGGATTTGAGACCCGGCCATTGGGCGCGAAACAGAAATATTGGGGTAATGATTCCTTTTCCTACGCCGGTATTAACCGAATCAGGTTCACATGAAAAGGGATCGCGAATGTGCCGAGAAGCAGTCTCGCGCCTCAGACGACATACATCACAGAATTACCCCTCAGTAGAACCTAAAGCGAGTGTTTCAGGCGAGGGGGCGGGCTGTCAATGGGAAATTTGAAAACAGCAGCGGGAACTGAGTGCGTTGGCGTTTGTTTCCGGGGTTTGAAATGGGGTTTTTCGGCGGTTGGATTATGGGGCGAAGCCCTCGTTTGATGGGTCTGGCGCGCGGTTTCGCCGTCTGACTGCGGGGCGGGGAATGGAGTGTGCGGCCGATTGATGGGCAGGGAGTTCGAGAGTTGCTGACTAGTTCTACTTAGTTAAATATCGGCTGGGGGATGAACAGCGTGGGGCACGCGCGCCACTACCTCAGTGGCGCTGCTGGGCACGCAGCGGCGAAAAAACATTGAGGTAATCGGGTAGGATGTGAAAGGCAGTGATTATCAAGGTCTTGAGCGGTTCATCAGTTCATCGCTCTGGGATCACCACTCGTTGATGGACCAAGTCGCCTGCGACGCCAACACATTGTTCGGCGATGAAAAACTTGCCGGTCTGTATATCGACGAGAGCAGTTTTTTGAAAAAGGGCCACGCGTCGGTGGGAGTGCAGCGCCAATGGTCCGGGCGGGCAAGGTTGAAAACTGCCAAGTCGGAGTCTACGCCTGCCTGGGGCGCGATACGCGGGTGTGCCTGACTGATTTTCGTCTGTATCTGCCGGAGGCGTGGACGCAGGACTTGGCGAGACTGGACAAGGACAAGGTGCCGGAGCAATGCCGCGTGCATAAAACCAAAACACGAGCAGGCCTGGGAGATGATCGTGCACGCGCGCAAGCAGGGCCTGAGATTTGGTTGGGTCGGCTTCGACTGCCTGTATGGCAGCAAGCGCGAGTTGCTCAACGCGGTCGAAGACCTGGGGGAGCGCTTTGTGGGCGATGTGGCCAGGACGACCAAGAGGTATGGACGCAACAACTACCCTGGAGAAACCGCGCGCGGGCCGGGGACGACCCGCGAAGAACTAGCGGCTCAGCGAGGCCAACACCGCACAGTATCGCAGCGTGGAAGCATTGGCCCAGGAGCACTTCGAGTCGGCACACCAACGGGTCAAATACCGCTCAGGCACCAAGGGGGAGTGTGGACTCATGGATCTGGGTGAGCACCGTATGGACCTGGGAGCCAAGGCACACAGGAGCCACGAGAGCGTTTACTGATCATCCGACGCGATGCAGATAACAGCTTCAAATACAGCCTGAGCAACCGGCCGGCCGGCCAGTCGTGGGCCCACTATGCCTGGGCACAGGCCCAGCGCTTCTGGATCGAACATGCCTTCCACGAAGCGAAGAGCCAGTTGGGCATGGCACAGTATCAGGTAGGTGCGGGTCTGGCCCGGCTGGCATCATCACATGGCCTTGGTTGCCATGGCCCTGCTATTTTCCCCAAAATTATGCACCCAAGTGCATCCCCAGGTCCCGCTGCTGAGCGTGCGCGACATCACCGAACTGCTCGACTACTATCTGCCTCGCAAGCGCCTCGATGAGGCGGCAATCCTCACCAATATCACCGCCAGGCACCGGCTCAGAGCACGCGACATCGAGCGGCGAAAACGCATTGCCGTCGGCCTACCTCCATCTAACTAAGGAGACCTAGGGTGCGTCTGGGGAATAAACTCGGCGACGGCTGACGCTTTATGAGGGAGTGAGGAAGGACACTGGGCCTGCGTTGCCCTCGGCGGCACGGGCCGCTGGCTCGTCTCCACCTCGGTCGCCTGGCCCGAGCACCCTTGCTCCCTCCCGCAGGCCCGGTCTATTTCCCAGACGCACCTTAAGTGTCGTCGTGGCCGGGAGCGTGTTGGTCGCGCCTGACCGGGGGTTCGTCGCGAAGGAGTCGCTTCGGAGAAACGAATACGAGAACCTCGCGAGGCTTCCGAGCGACTTAATCATGCGCTATCGAATTCAACATATACTCCTCCCCCTGAGCGTGCTCGCATTGGCTGGAACCGGATGTCGTTCCACGGATGGACTTTCCAAGGAAGGACGACGGATCAAGAGTGAGACGTACGAGCAAGTCTACACGGTGGGGAGTCACATTCCGAAGCAGGTGGTGCGAGGAGAAGAGGCGGCGGCGAATTAGGGCGTGAGTCCGGTCGCGGTCTTGGAGGGCGACAAAGCCCGGGAGACGATGAAGCGGATCCAGCGACCACGCTGAGCCAAAAGCTGAGAAAGGTGTCGGCCGCGAGCGAGGGGCGTCGTCGGTCAACGCGGGGGTGACCTATTCGCTGCGGCGGAAGCTCTCGTGCCAACGATGCAAGAGAGCCCCATTCAACAAGTAGACTCTGCCCACGAAACAGAAGCCCAGGACGCAACTTACTCCGGCGCAGGCGTAGACGGCCGGAAAATCATATTGGGCCTTGTAGAGTTGGACCAGAAACCCGATGCCCATCTCGTCGCCTGATTTGCTGCCGGCGATGAGGTCGCCCGTGATGGCCCCCATGGGCGCGAGGGTGGCGGCGATTTTTACGCAAGTCAGGAAATAAGGTAAGGCGAAAGGCACTTTGAGCAGCATGAGCTCCTGACGGGAATTGGCTTGGTACAGACGGAACATATCCCGGGCGCCGTGATAGACGGAGGAAACCCCATGGGTGGTATTGGCGACGACGGGGAAAAAGCTGATCATGAACGTGATCGCCACGATGTTGGTAAGACCTTGGTCGAGGAGCAGGACAAACAACGGTGCTAGAATTACGACCGGGATCATCTGAAAAAACAGGACCCACGGATACACCATCTCTTCGATCCATGCGGCACTGCTGAGAATCAGCGAGATCACAAATCCGCATATCATCGCGACCAGAAACCCCACCGCGGCCGCCTTGCCGGTCGCTATGACGGCAGTGGCGATCAAGCTGCGCTCACTCCACGCGGCCGCGCAGATTTCGAAAAAACCGGGCAGCTTGTAGCGGGGCAGATTGCCGCTGAGCCGCAGCCCTTGCCAGAGGGTGAGCCCTATCAGGTCCAACACCAGAGGTAGAATGATTTTACGCCATGGCCACTTGCCGGCGGATAGGAACGGCATCGCGCGATTACGGCTGAGAGGAGGATTCGGCGGTGTCGGAGGGAAGGAACTCCATCGACGCGACGTCCTCGGCGGTCAGCTCAGTTGTTAGGATATTCACGTTTTGGAGGTCAGCAATTTCCTGGTTGAGTTTAGCGAAACTAAAGTCTGCCTGCCCCTGGCCCGAGAGACCGTCGGCGATGCGGCTGGCGATCATGGTCTGGCGCACGAAATCGATGTAGTCGCTGGTCATGGACGGGTTGCGGGACTGGCTCATGGCATCTGCTGCGGTGGCGTCGCCGTGGAGGTAGTTCTGCCACCCTTGGAGGGAGGCGCGCACGAATTTCCGCACCACGTCGGGATGTTTGGCGGCGAATTCACGGGTCGTGAAGATGACGCGGTAGGGATCCCAACCGGATTCGCCGATGCGGAGCACATGTACGTCGATTCCTTTTTTCGCGGCGCAGTACGGTTCGTTGGTGACGAACACCTGTTCGATGGTGAGGTGGGTTTGGTCGGCCACAAATCCCGCCACGCTGGTGGTGAGCGGAGCGATGCCGAACTCGACCTGTTGGCGGTGTTTGACGATGGAAATCCAGGTGGTGCCCGGGAATGGCGTGACGGTGCGCCCGGCGAGTTGGTCGAAGGATTCGATCGGGTGATCGGCGTGGCTCATCAGCGCATAGGGGTGATGCTGCATAAACGGAGCGACCATGACCAAGGGATAGTCCTGCGCCATGAGCATGAAGACGCGAGTGCGACGGGCGGAGACCGGCACCGGCAGGTCGAACAGGTAGTAGTGTTTCCCGTCCTGAAAGTTGAGGATCAGCTTGGTGTAGAATGGATACCATAGTCGATAATTGTAGAGTATTTCGCTGGTGTGGTTGTCATTGTTTTGCATTCGGTCCGCCACGTAGAGATAGGGGCAATCGAAGCTTAAACCGTGCTCACTCTCGATCACCTCGTAAGGTTGCACGCGAGTGGTATCCGCGTTGCCGAAGGTACCGAGGTGCAACCATGAAAGATGAGATACGTCATTGAAGTTTTCGGCTTGGTGCGGGGCTGAACATTTCCAGTCCTACGGAGGCAGTTGGATGTGATGAAGCCCGTCCACGTGGTGTTCCGGCCATTCGGGGATGGGGACCCGGGGATGGGGGGCAAGGCAGGTCCAAACCAGACCGTAGCGGATCTCGGACTGAAAAACCTGCATGCAGAGTTTGGTGGGAATGGCGGCATCGGGTTGGGCGGGCACCCGCGTGCAGCGGCCATCGCCGCGGTATCGAAAACCATGATACGCGCAAACGATTTCATTGTCCTCCACCCAGCCCATGTAGAGAGGGGGGGGCGCCGCGGTGAAAACAAAGGTCCTTGGCCATCACGATTGATTCGCCCGAGCGGTAGAGAACGAGCTGTTCGTCGAGCAGAGTGCGGGCGATGGGTTTATCGGTCGGAACTTCGTCAACGAAGGCCACGGGACACCAGAATTGGGCGAGGGCATGCCAATCCCCGGGAGTGAACGTGCAGTCGCGCGGCGGCTTGAGAGGATGGACAAAAGTAGGAGCGTTTGATGTCATGGCGAGATAGATACGATGAGGTTAGCTGGAGAGAGGGTGGCCCAGACCCATGTCGCGCAGTGCCCGGCGATACGTGGCGGACAAACGATCGGCCGAGATGTGGAACTCCTCCGTGAGGTCCAGGGGGATTTCCTCCGGTCGCTGGGCTTCCACCATGGGCCGGTCTTCCTCCAGGACCGCCATTTGCATGTCGATGCTGGACTGCGCCGGTCCGGCGAGGTCGAAGTCGCGAGTCATACGAATGAAGAGACGACACCGTTGACGGGACACCGGAGCAGGCATGTTGAAGATTTCATAGTGAGTGCCGTCGGGGAAGTTGATGACCAAGCGGGAGCAGAAGGGGAGGTGCAGATCATAGCTGAGCAAGAGGTCCTCCACGGTGCCGAGATCCGGACCGTGAGCTTTGATCGTTTTGCGAGGATAGCGGCAATCGAAGTGGTATCCGCCTGGTCGATCCTCCAGTTTCTAGGCGGGGAGTTCCGGTCGCTCGCGATTGCCAAAGGTGCCGGTGTGCAACCAAGACAAGTGGGCCACGTCCTGGAAGTTCTCCACCTGGCGCGAGACCGAGCAGTTCCACTCCATGGCGGGCAGGCGCATTTGTTTGCGAGTGGTGGTATCCTCCAGTTCCGGCCAGGCGGGCAGGTCGTAGGCGGGGTCTCCACTCAGGCAGGTCCAGAGCAGTCCATGGGCCTCGGTGGTGAGGTAGGTGAGTAAGTCGGGACCCTGGTCCGACCGACCGTCGGCGCCAAAATACAGACCATGGTAGGGGCAACGCAGACACCCGTCTTGCAGGGTGCCTTGATCCAGAGCTGCGCCCCGGTGAGGGCAAGTGCCGCTGGCCACGACCCATTGTTCGGCGGCGCGATAAACGACCAGATCCTAAGTCCAGCAGTCGGATTGCGTTGGGCTGGTCGACAGCCAGTTCTTCGAGGTAGGCGACTGGATGCCAAAGGCCGGCCAAAATCCTCCAATCCTGGGGATCGAAGGAACTATGCATGGGAGGAGTCAGTGGGCTTGGCCAAGGACGACAGGGAGCGGATACCGTATCAGGGCTCCGTTGGGGTTGGCGCCGGGGCGGGCGGTATCTCCATTTTCAGGACACCCAGGGCGGAACACACGCCGTAGGCATCCCAGAAGCTCCAGGACTCGGCGATGCGTCCATCGACCAGTCGGAACAGGTCCATTCCCTGATAGGTCAGGGTTTTCCCGGTCGCTGGAATTTCGCCATAGAGGCCGTCGTGCGTCGCGACGGTTTCCCAACGAATCGTGACGAGGTCGGCCTCGGCAATCAGGTGAGTCACCCGCGTGGTGCTGGTGGACCAGCCGCGGAAGAAGCGTTCTGCGTCGTGCTGAACGTTTTCAGGTCCGCCGTGTTCCCACTCGGAGATCCAAACCTTGGCATCCGGGGCGTAGTGACGCTCGATCACGCTTACGTCGCGCTGATTCCACAGTTCCTCAATGAGAGAGTTGATCGTTTTTTTGTTGAGGGCCGTGGAGTCGAATTCGTGCGCGGTGTGCCAGGCCACTATCTTACCGTCCTTAACCTCTAGGTGGTTGATGCCCTGGCTGTTGTAGGGCTGCACCGACCCGGTGAGGCGACTGACGCTGCGCCAACGCACGAACACGACAGATCCTGCGGCGGCTACGGCGTCAAAATACGAAGTGCTCGTTTCCGCCCAGTCATAGTACATTTGAGCATCGGCCCGCAGCCCCGCCCGACCGCTGGCGGTACTCGACGTCCTCGGCCACGTAGTCGTCGAGCACGCTCAGGTCGCGTTCGTTCCACAAGCGTGGGTTGACCCGGAGCACGAGGTCACGATTGGCCGCGGACTCGTCTTGCGCCGAGACGGCGGCGACCATCAAGGCCCAGACCAACCCTTGGGCGAAGTGACGACGGACGTAGGTTGAGGAGAGGAAACGCGTCATCGGACTACCAATCGTAGGAAATCGTGCAGTCGTAAGTGCGGCCCTCGCTCGGCAGGACCAACAGGTCATCCCAGAATACTTGTGACGTGAAGTACTGTTCATCGAGCACGTTGCGAACGCGCAGGGAGAACGACCAGTTATCCACGGCGTAGAACAGGGTGGAATTGACCAGTAGGTAGGAGGGCAGCTTTACGTGGTCGAAGAAGCCGGACGAGACCGCAGGCACGTAGGTGGCTCCGGTCGTCAGCCCGAACCCGGATGCCCAGGTGTAGGTGCCGTAGAGGCTGAAGACCTCGTTGGGCTGGCCGGGGGCTTCGAACTCGGTCGGCATATCGATGAACTCGATGGTCGTTTCACTCACGCCGCCGTAGTAGTCGGCCGGGCTGATGTTGGTCCCCATGAGACGGTTTACCTCGACGAGGGACAGGCGGATGAACAAGTTCTCGTCCATCAGTATGGTCGTTTGCCAAGCGGCGGCGGCGGTCAGACTGAACCGGGCGGTGGGGGCGTAGCGCAGTTCGAATTCGGTGCCTGCAGATTCGAGTTGGATGGGATTGCCAAACATGTCGGCGCGGGCGCGGTCCTGTTGATAGTAGGCCAGGGCGGCGTAGAGTTTGTCTTCGAGCAGACTGGCCTTGAGCTCGGCATCCTGCAAGTGATCACCGATGCTGACGATGGCGGCATTGTAGGTGCCGCCGTTGGAGTCATTGAGCAGGTAGATGCTCCGGGAGTAGTTCAGGTAGGGAACCAGACCGGACGTAGTGTGGTAATTGATACCGATGTTGAACGCAGATTCCGTATCGCTGGATGACGCCGTGCCTTCGCTGCAGTCGCCGTTGCTGATGGTATTGACATCGAAGGAATCGAGCCGTGCGCCGGCGACGATCCCGCAGTCACTCGCGTTGATGGCCCCCTGCCAGAACACGCCGAGGTTGGAGACCTGGGAATCCTCGTTGAGGGACCAGGAGCGTTCGCCGGAGAAGGTCGGGATGAGGCGATCGTTGGGAGTCGCGCCGACGGAGAGGTCACGGCGGTCGGCGTGTTGCATGCTTTGGCCGCAAGAGCCCTTGCCTACGGCGTCGAAGTAGCGATAGGACACGCCCGATGACATTATCGGTGGTGAAGGTGCCGTCGTTCCCCGTCTTGAAATTTACGGTGAGCCGGTCTTCCACCACGGTGGAATCGAAGTAACCGGAGAAACCATAGCTCGCGTAGTTTTCACTTTCGTAGGTTTCAAAGAAGACTTGGTTTTTAAAGGTCAGGCCCGAGTCCGCTTCATAGGACAGGTCGAAGTAGGCGGTGAAGTTTTTGGCACACACGAAATCGACCGAGTCGACCAGCGTTTGACTGGGCTTAAGCGTGGAGGTACCGACGTTTTCCAAGCGCCACAGGGATTCGCCGGGAGCGTTGGGATCCTCCGGGGGGATGGCACCGAAGGGATAGAACACGCTGAAGCCGCTGTTGAATTGGTAGGGTTGGGAATTCTAGGGACCCGCGCCGGAGGCGATGGAAAAATCGCTGGGCGTGAGCCCAATTTCGATGTCGCCATCGTAGCTGTTGATATCCGGTGGCTGGCCTGTGGTGTAGATCCCGTCGTCGATCAACTCCTGGGCCACGCGATTCCAGCTGATGTTGTTTTTACCCTCCCAATCGTAATACATGAAGCCGGCTTGGAGGGTTAGTTTTTTGGTCAGGTCGAGCTCCAGTGATTCTTGGGCGAGCCAGCTTTGGTCGTAGTCGTTTTCGTAGAAACTATCGGCATCGACGGTTTCGCTGTAGAAGAAATAGCTGCCGGCGCGGTCTTCCAATTCGATCGGCGTACCGTATTCAATGGAGCCCTTGTAGTAGTCGTAGGATCCCTGCCGTGGCAGAGACGCGACCGAAGGGCTTGGGCGCAGCTTTGAGGTATTCGGAGCGGGCTGATTTGGGGACGAGTTTAGGAAGCTGGAATTGCGACTTGGGCCAAACACGGCGGATGCGGGACCTCTCACTACGTCCACCTGCTGGGTGGCGCCCAGCGGGGTGGGGAACAAGGCCGAGTTTTGCAGTTTGCGAAATCCACGGAAGTAGACTTCTCCGTCCTCGCCGCGAATACGCAGGCCACCATCGATCCCGTAATTGCTGGGGGTAAAGGTGCCCGGCACGACGGCAATCATGTCGCGAGTGGAACGAATGCCGTAGCGCTCAATGATGCCATCGCTGACGGAACTGGGCACGTTGAGTGGTTTCAGGTCAGGGCCGAAGAGACTATCGATGGAGCCCTCCGGCAGAACCTGGTTAAGGTCGACGGCGTCGACGGAGACGGCTTCGAGTTGAACCACTTCGGAGGCGGTGGATTGACCGACGAGGCGGAGGCTGGAGGCGAGCAGGACGACGACCGCGGTGGGCAGTATCGTACGAAGGTGGGGCGAACCGGATGTCGCCCGGGACGAGCAGGATCGGGAAGAATCGATCAGAGGATTCATTTCGAGTCGAAGGTGTTTCAATTATAAACTAATTAAATCAACCGGTTGGTTGAACAGAACCCGTTGAGCAGGCGATATGCCACTCAAGTTGAACAGTTTTAATCTTGGCGCGTTCCCGGCTTCACTTAGCATGAAAGCGGTGGCGAAACCGGCACCTGAACGGATCTTACGCGCCGCGTTTCGAGAATTCGAGCGGCGTGGTTTTGCGGGCACTCGAGTGGAGTCGATTGCGCGACGGGCGCGCGTGATCAAGCAATTGCTCTACTACTATTTCGGTAATAAGCAGAAACTCTACGAGCAGGTCGCGAGCACCATCCATAAAGAGCGCGAAGTATCGATTCATGATGCACCCGACGTGTTGGCGGACAACCTCGAGTATTGGTTAAAGCAGCCCGCCTCGGATCCGGACTATTTGAGGTTTTTGATGTGGGAAAGGTTGGAGGTTACGCGCAGCAACATTCCGGGTGAAATGAGTCGGCTTCATTTCTGGCAGGAGTCGTTACGGCAAGCGGTCGCGGATCAGGGAAAAGGGCTGTGGCCGCGGATGGGGCCTGATGCATCGCAGACCCTGCTATCGCGCTTAGGGCTGGTCATGTTTCCATTGGCTTTTCCCCACTGGGTGAAATTGATGGCCAAGCAGGATACGACTGATCCCGAATTTCTAGCCCAACGCGCGGAGCATTTGCGCGTGGTGGCGGAATTGCTCACCGCCAGCGGAGCGCGAAAGCGTTAGGGGATGAGGGCGAAGCGGGAAGACCCAACGTGAACCAAGACGGGCAGCGTGACGTGGGGTCTCAGTGACGCGTGACGACGCAGACCGCTGTTTCGCGGTGGACGGTAAAGCCGAGTCGTTCGTAGAATTTACGAGCGGAGACGTTATCGTGTATGATGTGCAGGATGGGGATTTCGCCCCGGGCCAGTTGTTATTGTTGCCGCACGATCATGAGATGGCGAGCCAGACCGCGACCTTGCCATGCGGGGTGAGTACAGACGCCGCTGATCTCGCGAAAGTCACCCGCGTGGAAGCGTTCTCCGGCCATCGCAATGAGGTCACCGTGTTCGAAGAAGCCGTAGTAGTCGCCCAGTTCGATGGTGCGTAGACCAAAGGGACCCGGTTTGGTGAGCAAGGCGAGGGCGAGGGCCGCGGAGGAGTGTTCGGGGCCAAGTCGCGTCGGCGCGGGCCCAGTTGGCAGAGACGGGATGGATGATCCCGGTGACCACACCATCCGGAACATGGTGGTTTCTTCTGCGATGCTCCATCCAGGCGGGACAGGGCCCGTCCAATCTGCGGCGTAAAAGGTCTCGCCCGGTTGGCAATGCGTCACCAAGTCCTCAAACGCCGGGGCGGAAGGATCGGCGAACCCGAGTATGGGAGAGAAGTCGGGAGCGAAACGCCGGGCGCGGGCGGAGCCCACCGAATATGAGGACAGCGGGCCGACGAGGGCGTGCCAGATGATGTTGTCGAGAAGTGGATGCACGAAAGGAAGAGTCGAGCGTGGACGATGAGGGCGGCGAGACGGGGGGCAATCCATCGGCTCGACGCAGGCACAAAAAAGCGGGGCACCGAGGTGCGCCCGCTGGAAATAGAAAAGTAAAGCCTAAGCGCTTAGGTGCGTGGCTTGGCCTCGTTGACCTTCAGTGAACGGCCATCGAGATTGGCGCCGTTGAGCTTTTTAATCGCGGTCTGAGCGTCATCGGCGTTGGCGAACGTGACGAAAGCGAAGCCACGAGGGCGGCCGGTCTCACGATCCATGGCGACGTAGGTGTCGGTGACTTCACAGTGAACGCCGAAAGCGTCACGCAGACCGGATTCGGTCGTATTGAAGGACATGTGACCGACGTAGCGTTTGGTATTCTATTCATAGGGAGGATTATCGTAAGCTCTTTAGCTTTTCAGCGCGTTTCCGAAATTCGGATTTCGAATCGATAGCTGAACCGGAAGCTCACTTGCAGACCCACCAACCACTAGCATCTAACGTGTTTACGAGCCGCCACCGTCACGTGATTCACGCCGAACGCAGGCGGCATCTGAGGGAGAAATGGAATGGGGGAGTCAAAAGTTCGGCCGGAGCGAAGGCATTTCGGCACATATCGCGGTTGTCGGGGCGCGGCGATAGGTGCATAAATGGAGTTAATTATGGATGCTAACCCCGGGAATGCGCGTTTGAATGGAGCTGGTTCACTCTTTGAGCGTGTGGGCGGCCGGGAGCGTCTGCAGTTCCTGTTGAAGCACTTTTATGCAGATGTGCGGTAGCATCGGGAGATCGGGCCGATTTTTGCGGCCCATATCCAGGATTGGCCGGCTCATTTGGGAAAAATAGAGGACTTTTGGTCCGGGGCGACCGGAGGGCCGGCGAGGTATCAGGGACCGAGGCCGTGGAAGCATGTGAAGCTGGGATTGGGGGAGCTGCATTTTGAGGCGTGGTTGGGCTTGTGGCATCGGCATTGTCGAGCCCATCTGACGGTGCCGGAAGCGGAGGAATTGATCGGCGTGGCGGAGTCGATTGGCCTAAAACTGCGGCAGATCATCGGGCAACATGGTCCCGCCTAGGTCGGGCGGTTCGACGATGTTTGGTCGGTAAAAGGAGCAATGCACCGCGTCGATGAAGAGAGCAGAGATGGGAAATAATCGCATGAATAATCAAGCGGAGAATGGACGGGAAAGGATAGAGTGGGCCCGGTGAGTGATTCTTTCCTTAGATCAAATGCGACGGGTGTTGGTGGCGATCGAAGCACACCTGCACCACCCGTTGGCGATGGAAGAGCTGGCGCGGCGGGCGGACTATTCCACCTGGCACTTTCAACGCGTGTTTGCCGCCCTGTTGGATGAGCCAGTAGCGGGATATGTGCGACGACGACGTTTGACGGAAGCGGGACACCGACTGCGCTCCGATCTGGAGAGCCGCGTGCTCGATATCGCCTTGGCTGTCGGGTTTGAATCACACGAAGCATTCACTCGCGCGTTTCAACGCGAAAGCGGGCACACGCCCAGTGGGTTCCGTCGTCACCCTCAACCTGATTAGGGCTGGATGCGTCTCGCGCAGCCGCCAGAACACCTCCAACTCCATCCTGCCAACATGAATCAAGACCCCGTGTTCGTCAATCAGCCCGCGATGTCCTTCGTGGGTCTATCTGCGCGATTCATCGCCGCGGTCTCTCCGGATGCCAACAACATGGAAATTCTCCCACCGTTGTGGCAGACGCTGAGCGCACGGCGCGGGGAGTTGAGGCCTTGTTGGGCAGACTGCGGTGCGGTTTGGTGCCTGTCGTTGTCTGGATCCGCAGGACCGCACACGGGACGACGAGTTGGAGTATCTGGCGGGGGTCGAAGTCACGGGAGAGGTTGACATTTCGGCCGGCATGGTGCGTTGGGAAATTCCGGCAATCCGTTGTGCGCGATTCACGCATCGAGGACCGGTGACCACCTTTAGTGAGACGCTCAGTTACGTTTATGGCTCGTGGTTCCCGCGGTCGTCCTACGAACCGTCAATGGCCTACGAATTGGAACGCTACGACGAGCGGTTCAAGTTGGACGCGCCTGACAGCGAGTGGGACTATTTCGTGGGATTGGAAACCCCCGCTTGAGCGAAATTGGCCGGTCATGGTTAACCTCGTATGCCGAGGTCGAGTTCGGCGAACTCGCGTTCGAACTGGCATGCCGCGGCCAGATTGACTTGGCCGTGGCGGGCGATGCGGTTGGCGGGACCGCTTAGGGAAACGGGACCGACGCCGGAGCTTGCTCCGATGTCGACAGCTATTTCACGTAGACGGTCTTGATATTGACGAACTCCTTGATGCCGTAGTGCGACAATTCGCGACCGTAGCCACTCGTCTTGATGCCACCGAAGGGCAGGCGAGGGTCGCTCTTGACGAAGTCGTTGACGAAACAGCAGCCGGCTTCGAGTTCAGTCGCGGCGATGCGTTCGCCTTTGGCGAGGTCGCGAGTGAATACGGCGGCACCGAGGCCGAAGATCGAGTCGTTGGCCACCTTGATGGCTTCCGCTTCGTCGGCGACCGGGATGATGGCCGCAACGGGACCGAAGAGTTCCTCTTCATAAGTAACCATGCCTTTTTTAACGTCGGTCAATACGGTGGCCGGGTAGTAGGCTCCCGGGCCGGAGGGGATTTCGCCGTCGAGCACGCAGCGGGCGCCTTGAGCGATACTCCGTTGAACCTGGCCGTGCAATTCGTCGCGCAAGTCGGTGCGCGCCTGCGGCCCGAGCGTGTTGGATTCATCCATGGGCTCGCCCATCCTGGCGGCGCGCATGTGGGCAATGAAGCGACGCTCGAACTCTTCGCGCACGGATTCGACGACGATCATGCGTTTGGCGGAGATGCAGCTTTGGCCGGTATTGATGAGGCGGCTGGTCGCGCAGGCGGCGGCTTTTTCAAGATCGGCGTCGGCGAGGATCAGATAGGGATCACTGCCGCCGAGTTCGAGCACGGTCTTCTTGAGAGCCTGGCTGGCAGTGGCGGCGACAGATTGACCGGCGGCGGTGCTGCCAGTGAGGGCGACGGCGCGCACGACGTCGTGTTCGATCACCGCTTTGGCGGCCTGGTTGTTGATCAAGAGCGTGCGAAACACGTTGGCGGGGAAGCCGGCTTCCTTGAAGACCATCCTCGATGGCGAGCGCGTAGCCGGGCACGTTGGAGGCGTGTTTGAGCACCCCGACGTTGCCCGCCATGAGCGCGGGAGCGGCAAAGCGAAAAACTTGCCAGAACGGGAAATTCCAGGGCATGACCGCGAGGATGGCGCCGATGGACTGGAAGCTGGCGAAACTGGTGGTGGCGTCGGTGGTGATCTGCTCGCGGCGGAGCATGGTCTCGGCGTGGTCGGCGTAATAGTTGCACACGACGGCGCATTTCTCGACTTCGGTCCGGGCGGCCTTCACGGGCTTGCCCATTTCGGCAGTCATGAGGTGGGCAAACTCGACGGCGCGTTTACGCAATACCTGGCCGGCGGCGCGCATGAGCGTCGCTCGCTCGGCGAAGGTGGTGAGCCGCCAGTGGCGGTAGGCCTGATCGGTGGCGGTCAGGATTTCGTGGACGGAGGACGTGTCCATGAGCTCATAGTCTCGGATGGGTTGGTCGGTGGCAGGGTTGATGGATGTGATTTTCATGACTGAGATTGGTGAGAGGTTGGCCCGGGACGCGGGTTCCGGCATGCCGGGTTGAATTGCTCGAGGATAACGTGGTCGCATGGGGCGGCCGACGTCGATGTTCGCATGCGCCGAGCGCTGGAGGAGGGAGGCGCGTTCATGACGGTCCTGCCAGTCCGGGGTCGGTGTCGGGAGGAGGTCCGTCCCACGGCACCTGCAGGGTGTGCCGGTTTTCTTGATACGTGGCAAAGGTCTGCGTCCACCGCTGGTCCGGCCAGATGGATTCGGCGGTGAGCGTGCGCGGATGGTAGACGGCGGTGTAGAGGGTGCCCCAACCGCGCCGGTATTCGGTCTGGTAGAGCGGGGGCGCGAGAAACTGGCCGATAATTTCCTCGGGATGGAGGGCGCGGTTGGCGAGCAGTTCGTAGAGCCGGCGCTCGCGTTCCAACGTGTCGGTGGCTTCCGCGTGACGTGCCCAGCGGATACGGTTCTGTGGTTGGTGGTGGCGGGAATACGGCGCAGAATGGTGGGACCGTTGGGCGAGGTGTAGGCCGTCGCGTAGTTGCCGGAAGGATCAGCCAGCAGGATGTTGTGGGCCATGTTGACCGGGATGCGGCGCAGGGTTTCGGCGGCCTCGGCCACGCTCTCGCAGAATTCCAACACGTAGCGCACGACCATGGGCGCGCCAAAGCCGACATCGGAATCCGGGCGGCCGCCGCAACTGAGCGAGACCGCGAGGCCGGCGTCGTTGATCCCGTCGAGGGCGCCGACCATGCAGTCACTGGCGGCGATCACGGCGCGACCGTTCCAAGCGGTGCGCCAGATGAGTGTTTCGCAGAGGAAGGGGCTGTAGTCGTAGTTGCGCACGAGCATCGGCGCAGGTGAGGTCCAGATGGCTGGGAGCACCCGGTGAGGTAGGGAGGAGGGCAGTAGAAGCTGAGAAAACGCGCTTCGATGTCTCCGCCCCCGGCGAGTTCGCAGAGGGTTTTCCAGATGGGTAAGAATTTGGGCAGGTGAGCGCGCAGCGATCGTTCGCACTCCAAGAAGGAGGGACGCGCGTGCACGCCTCCCGCGAGATACCAGCGCCGGTAAGCGGGCCACAGGGTGTTGAACCATTGTTGCCAACGCGGACCGGGCTGGTCCTCGGCGATTGCTTCGAAGGACAGATCCATCAGCGGACTCGGGGCCGCAGCATCCAAGGATCTTGAAGGCGCCGGCGGCGAGCGCGACGGGAATATCCGGCGAGGTCACGTCGGCAACCGGCGCGGCCTGGTAGTGCCCGTGCATGCCGTTGATAAAGGCGTGGGCCCGATCGGTGAGTTCGAAGTCGGGAGTCATGAGACGACCGCGGGTGATGAGGATACCCAGGTCGGCGCCTTCGTAGAGGTAGTCGCCGGGGCCGCTGATGCGCAGCCAGAAGGCCCCATTCTCGGTTTCGACCGCACGGCGATGAGTGTCGAAGCGGTTGTAGTTGAGACCACCGTCGGCGGAGAGACGCCAGATGCCGGACTTGGGGGCGGCGCTGATGTGTTTCACAGACTCGTCGGTCCACTTCATCACCAGCTGACTCCAGTCGTCGATGTTTTCGGAATCGGCCCAACGGCGGATGAGGTCGTTGACATCGAACTCGAACTCGACGTCGGCGAACTCGAGCATATGGAAGAGGAACAAAGGGGGGGGGGGCCGCGTGGGCGAAAGCCGCGTGGTTGGTCATGGAGCTGGCGCCGGTGATGCGAGGGTTGAGCTCGCCGAGGTAGAGCTGGTTGCCGTCCATATCGATGAGAAAATCGAGTTCGAAGTAGCAGCGGTAGCCCTCCTTGCGCAGCTGTTCGCCGAACTTGAAGGTGTAGTCGACGGCCTGATCGCGGAGTTCGGGCGTGAAGGACCCCGGGAAGATCTCGTTGCCGCACCAGCCTCCCTTGTAGGGAGTGAGTTCCTGGAAGCCGACGAGCTCGGTCATGAGCGGGCCGACGATGGTGCCCTGGCGTGTGGTGCAGGCCTCGAGGGCAGAGCCGCGGCACTTGAGGCGCTTCATCACTTTAACGACCGGTTCGGAGGCGATCTCCTTGGCGTGTTTGTCGTAGTCCTGTTCGGTCGTGATGAAGAAAGTCGTGTGGCCCGAATCGCCGAAGGCAGTCTGGATAACGAGGTCGGAGCCGAGGACTTTTTGAGCCTCGATGACGTCGCCCCAGTTTGGGATGGCCATCAATTTGTTGGGCACGAACGGCACGCAGGCGCGGTCGCCGATGCGCACGGTTTCGACCTTGTTGTCGACGCGATTGCGCAGGCCGGCGGACGGGAAGCAAACCTCGAGGCCGAGTTCGTTGCACCGCGACTTGGTCTTTTCGTAGAATATGAGGAAGACGGCCTTGCCGAGATCCTTGCGACCCTTAGCTTTGGCGCGCCGGCGCATGAAGTCGATGACCTCTTTATGCTGGAGCATGTAGTTGTTGATGTCCTCGATGCTCTCAAACTGATCGTGCGGAATTTCCTGCGGCACGAAGACGTTGGGGTGACGGCCATCGAAGCAGTCGATGTGGTTGATGAACTGGAAGCCGCGCACCCACTCGTCGAGACCGAGCAGGTTGAAGTTGGTGGCGCTGATGAAATAGGTGGGGATCTCGTTGCGGTGGAAGTAGCGGCGGATGTCGGAGAGGCCGTGGAGGTGGGTTTTTTGCATAGCGTGGATGGAGCAGGGGCGGGATTGATCGCGGGACGCGGAGCGGACTCGTGCGCGTAGGGCGGGGAGGGATTGGAGGCGATGAAGGCGCGCATTCGGGTGAGCACGTGACGAAGGAAGGCAAGCATGCGGGCGGTGCGCAGGTCGTGCTTTCGAGGGCGCCGACCGTGAAGACTCGAATACCAAGATCAGCGCGGTAGCCGTGGATTTCCTTGGTATCGAGCTGCCGCAGGTAGCTGAGGATTTCCACGCTCACCACCTGACCAGGCACCAGGATCGGAAAGCCCGGCGGGTAGGGAGTGAGGAAGCTGGAGGCCACCAGTTCGCGGCCGGCGGCCATGAGTGCGTCGATCTCCGTTTCGTCGATGCGGCAGTATTCACAATTGTCCTCCTCCGTGCCGAGGAAGTAGGCCGTGCGCATATCGCCCTCGGGCGTTTCGCCTCTGCGGAAGCGGACATGAAAGGCGCTGAAGTCGGGCAGGGGAGGCAACTTCTCGGTGAAGTTGAGCACGGCGCGTTCGCGGGCTCTCTTTTCGGTCGCGCTCTCATCTTCGGTGGTTTCCTCGAAGGCGGTGGCAAGGTCGACGAGGGCGTCGATCAAGTGGGCGACCGAACTGCGGGTAGTGCCGATGTTCGTCATGAACAGGACCGAGTTACGGGTGGTCTTGTTTACTTGGATACCGTGGCGCTCCATGAGGTGATCCTTTTTGAAGGAATCGCCGTCGACGCCGATCTTGCCAATGTAGAGGGTGAGTCCGGCTGGGATCGAAGACGAATTCATCCTGTTCCCAGGCATCGAGCATGCCGGACCATCTCCGTTCGGCGCTGTAGTAGACTTCGAGCCCTGATGGGCGGCATTCGGCGGGGATGAGGTTTTCCATCGAGAGGAAGGAGAACCATGTTGAGAGCAGAGGGTGGACGGTGATTTTTTCGCGTAAGGCGAAGGCGAGTTCGACCTGTTTACCCACCATCTCGAAGCCCTCCAACTCCACCTGCCGACGACCGAGGTCCAGGCTGGCGAGAATCTGGTAGTTGGAGCGTGTCCCATTTACCCTAATTTTGGAAGGGGGGCCGGAAAGCCGATTTTTTGAGCGGATGTCCGGCTACCAATGGCGGATGTAGGTGCGCGCAGATGCACTTTAAGGGCTAAATTGCAGTGTCGCAGCAGTCAGTGCCTGGATCGTTGCCATGAGGGAACCTCCGGCAGCCGGTTTATTGTTCATCGTTGGAGTAGGCTTGGTGGTTTTAGGCGGCTTGGGCCTGCGGTGGTTGGTCGGCCAGCAGTCGGGCGATGAGCCACAGGTTGTGACCGAGGATGCTCCAGGCTACCGCCAGGTAGCGATTCGTGAAGCCTCTGGCACTCAATCGCTGGCCTTGGCGTTGCTTGATGATGGGGATGCGGGCCTCCGTCGAAGCCCGGCGATGTTGGAGCGCCACGAACGGCGGCTCCTGCATGCGCCGTTGCAGCAGCTGCGGATCGCGGGGGCAAGTGGCGTCATAAATGTCGGCTTCGGCCAAGCGTTCGCACAGCCGTTTGGTCGAGAAGCCTCGGTCGGTGCTCGCCGCTTTGATCGGGGTGCTCAGGTCGAACTGATTCTGGCGCTCGAGGCTCTGGTCGAACTGACGCCCTTCGGCCGGAGCCATTCCCTGATACAACTGCCAATCGGTGATCAACCCCGTCACGTTCTCACTGATCATGAGGGTGTGGCCAAACTCGACCTCGCCGGACACGCCTTGCCCCGGATCACGGTCTGCACGTCGGGTTCGTAGACGTTGAGGATCTTCTCGGCGTTGGGCACTGGTCGCGCGCCGATGATGCGTTCGTGGGCCTGTTTGATCGCGGCCGGCAGTTGCTCGAGCCTGGCGTCGATGCGCGCAATGATGCGGGTGGGTGGCCTGGCGCTCACTGAAGCGGGTCCGGGCGTAGTCGGCGGCGAGGTGGTCGCGGTGGCGGCGGGCGTGCTCGCCGATGGTGCGCAGCAGGCGTTTCATCTGGCGGAGCACGCCCTTGCGGGCCCGCTTCGCATCGCGGCGCCGTCGGCTGTGGGTCATCGCGATGCACCACCGATTCATCTGCTTGGCAAAGACTGGCGGCTCGTTCGGCATCCGACCCCGCAACCCCGCTGCACGGCGCAGTTTCACCGCCTTGAGGGGGTGCGGCTCACGTCGCGAAAGAACACCCAGTCGACCGGGAAATGGATGTTGGCCTGCAGGCAGGTCGAGTCCACCAGGCACGTATCCATCGGCTGCGCCGCAGCCAGTCCCAGTTCGCTCGCCCGGTCCGCCTCATCGCACATCTCGATAATGACTTGGCTCATCCTGCGCACCTGCCCGGCGGTGAAGCATTTGGACGCACGCTCCCGCACGCTTTCTTTGGGAGACCCCCTTGATGCCGTCGATCCGGCGCGCTCCGCAAAAGTCGGCCAACAGATCGCTGGAGGCGATGCTCAGGGAAAGTTTACGCAAGCTGATTTTCCCGAGCATCATGCGCAATACCTGCACCCGCCGCGCCTTGCGCGCGAACTGCAAGGTGGCGCGGCAACCCGGCCACGTCGTCGCCCCGCCAGTTTTCCCGGGCAAAGTCCACGGCCATCGCTTCCAAGTGACTGTTAGCCAGCAACTGGTCGAGCCCCGCCAGTTGATCGCGCAACGCGGCGTAATCTTTGTTGGGTCCGACCGGAGTCAGGTCTGGACGTAACCAAGTTTTCAGGGCCACTTCCGGGGCGACGGCTTCGGTAGTATTGTTCACACTAAAGTATACACACCGTTTTTGTGCCGAAACCAGGAAATCCTCCCGGTTTCGGCCTCTTTATTTTTACGCTACCTCCTCTTCTCCAACCTCTTGCGCTTGTGGGATACGCTCTACTTTAGCGCCTCATGTCATCGTCGTGACGGTGACATCGGCTTCATGTATGGAGACGGAATCTCTCACCTGATTGAGTCGAGTACTGCTGTTTCTGAGCGAGCCAAAAGCCTGATCGGGCTCTCCATACTGATCGCGGCGGTGATCTGGAGCGGCTGGTGGATGAGTCGAGGGTGGCATTCCACCGGTTTGGCGGGGCATGAGTTTCGCCAGACACAAACGGCGCTTACGGTCCAGACCTTGCAGGATGGTGGCTTGCGATTGGATTATGAAACGCCCGTTTTGGGCAAACCGTGGTCAATACCGATGGAGTTTCCCCTCTATCAATTTGCCGTCGTCGCGTTTTGCGACGTGTTCGGAACCAACATAGCTGAAGGTGGTAGATGGGTGGGGTCTTTGTGTTTCCTGCTGGGAATTCCCGCACTGGTTTTATTGGGGCGGGAGTTGAAATTTGGCTGGGGAGCCAGTGCTTTAGCGGTGACTCCGGTGGTATTGACCCCGGTGCTCCTATTCTATGCCCGGACGGTGATGATCGAAGCGATGGCATGGGCACTGGGAGCCTGGTTTCTGTGGGGAGTGGTAAGGTATCGTCGAGTCGGCGGCGGCGTTATGTGGGCAGTTACACTCGTATGTATGTGGAGCAGGGGCTGCAGTGGTCAAAGGCACCACATGGGCAGTTTTTTGTCTGCCGTGGGCGCTGTTATTTTTGCGGGACTTGTGGGTCTAGATTCAAGCGAGAGAGAAACAATGGCGTTCCTTGATCATACAGGGACTCGGTATCGGAATACCCTTACTTTTAATCGGTCTGTCGTGGATGGCGTACGGAGATGCGGTGAAAGCTAAGAATCCGATGGCTCATTTTCTGCGATCGAGCGAGTTGCGGGCGTTTAATTTCGGCACGTGGGAGCAACGACTGCAGTCGGCGACATGGACAGGGCTACTCGCACACACGGTGTCGGGGGTCATGCCGATTTGGTTGGCCCTTGGCGGCTTGGCAGTAGCCTTGGGACTAAGGCGTTCGCGAATGCCGGCGGTGCTGAGTGTAGTCGCTTTCTTAGGGGGACCGCTGATCTTCTTTAATCTTTATTATCTGCACGATTAGTACTTTTATGCGAATAGTGCGTTTTTGGCGTTGGTGATTGGACTGGCGATGGCCGCGTGGTGGGATCGACCGACTTTAAAGGCGCCGGGGATGGTGTTTGCGCTGGTTCTGTTGTTGGGAATGGAGGGGGGACAGTTCCATACGTATCGAGAGAACTTATACAAAACTCAGACGGCCTATTCGTCCAGTGAGTATGGATTGATCAAGGCCGTGCGGTTGGTGACCAATCCGGAGGACGTGGTGGTCGCGCATTCACCTGGTTGGAGTTCCAACATCGCGTATTACACGCATCGTCGGATGTTGATCATTCCGGATTCGCAGATGTTTCATCACGAGAATTTGGTGAATGAAAATTTGAAGTTACTCGAGGGCGAGGCGGTGCCGCTTTTACTGGTGATGGATGAATCGCATGATCAGGCGCAGTGGATCACGGCGAGGATTGACGAACTGGGCTTGTGGCCTGTGCCTCTGTTTAATTGGAGCAATCGAGTCTCGGCGTATGCACGGTTGGATCGACTGATGGAGATGCAGACGGCGTTACGCAATGAACCTAGTATTGATGTTAAACTAGGGGGCATACCTTCGGTTGCAGGAGCTGATAAGTGGACCCAGGTGGAGGTCCCGAAGGAGGGAACCGAGTGGGCGAAGTTTTCGTTATTTCCCCTCTACAGAGTGCTTCCGTTTGGGTTTCAGATCAATACTTATGAAGGTCAGCCCACGATGCTCGCCCATGCTACGACGGAGCTCTACTTTGCTCGGCCCGCGGGGGCGACGGAGGTTGATTTGAGCTACGTGATCAATCCGGTCTGTTACGAATCTAAGGATTTTGATGGAGTGTTGGTGATGGTTGATACGGTGAGTGCCACAGGTAAGCTAACCGCAACTTTGATGCAGTGGGAGTCACCGCAGGCGCTCGACCAGAGCATGCGTAACCTCACTCTAAAGCTGCCGGATACCGATGATGAGAGGCTGCTGTTACGCGCGTTGCCTGGACCACGCGACAACAACGCCTATGACTAAGTTTGGCTCAGGGCGTTGAAGTTTCGTTAAACGAACTTCAATTTTATGGCAGCAAACAGCACCATCCGCAGTAACAACCAACCATGATTCCACCGATTGATGTTGGTCGAGCCGTAGGTGCGATCTCGGTACCGGATTTGGATGTCACGGATCTTGAGGTTCATGCGATCAGCTCCGAATAACAGGTCGAAGTCACCAAAGGGATCGAAGTCGCCGAAGTAGGCGCGATTGGCGGCAAGTTTGAGGTAGTCGGTTCGCCGCAGGACTTTGGTGCCACATAGCGTATCCTTGATCTGCTGGCCCAGTAACCAAGAGAACAGGATGCCGAATGTTTTGTTGGCAATCAGGTTAAGGAACTGCATGGCGTGATCCTCCATCGGATAAACCAAGCGGCACCCATTGGCGAATTCGCAGTGGCCGGAGGTGAGGGCCTCGAAGTACTTGGGCAGTTCTTCGGGGGGCATGCTGAGATCCGTGTCGAGGATCATGAGAATGTCGCCTTCTGCGAGGGCGTATCCTTCACGCACGGCATTGCCTTTACCTTTGCCGGTTTGTTGCACGGCTTTTATCCGGACGTCAGGGTAGGCGGCTTTGACTTGTTGAATTTCATCCCAAGTGTTGTCGGTGGAGCCCCCTTCGACAAAGATGAATTCTATCCATGCGCCCATTGCTGGGGTGCGCGTGATGGCGGCTTCGATATTGCCGGTCTCGTTACGGGCGGGCACGACGATGGACACACTCGTTGCAGTTGGCGAAAGCAATGTCGAGGGCATCGTGGTGGCTGAGGCGGCATGGAAGTGGGTGGGGCGTGCCACCACAAACTGTGTGACACAAAACCACGGTAGGACCGGTGCCAGCCAGCGATTCAGCAAACGTTCAAGTACCCCAGCGGAGAAGGGGAAAAGTCCACGCGGTTGAGTTTTGATAATATCCCAATCAGCGAGCGTAAGCAGGTTATGCACGTCACGATGCGAGAGCCAGCTACTGGCAGGGTGACGGGCACGAAGATTTAGCATATCAGCAATACCGAAGGCAGGACGCCATAGCATATTGGACATGTTAATTAGCAGTCTAGTGGAGGGCGTGCTAACTCGACGAATTTGGGCGAGCAGTTCCTGAACGTCGGCGATGAAATTGATGGTGTCGGAGAGGACAATATAGTCGAAGGTCTCGTCGAGCTGGAGTTCCTTCCCGTCAGTGATTCGGAATTCGGCGGATGGCACGTTGGCTCGTGCCAGTTCGATCTGCCGAGGAGATATATCCAGACCCAATTTCCGGCGCGTGGGAATGTGCTTGAGCAATTCTCCGGTGCCGCAGCCAATCTCCAAAACGGAGGCATCGGCAGGAATGAGAAGCCCATAATAGTGGGCCAGCCACCGCCGGTAGGCTCGAGCCAGTCCTTTGAGAGGTTTGGCGTCGTTGTCGTAGTGATCACGAATCAAACCCGAGGCGTTGGCGAGTGGTTGGGGGGCGGACATGGCAGGTGCGGGTGGAGCGATAAAAAGGGAATCAGTTAGTCTGCTCCGCTAGACGCAAACGCGGCTGAAACCGTTTGAGCGGCAACCATATCAGACTCGGTCGGGTGACCGAGCGACGTGTGTTGATGAAAGAATGACAACACCTGTTCCGCGCTGCGGGGCCAAGAAAACTTTTGGGCGGCAAATGGCAAGGCCCCATTGGTCAGCGCATCTCGGAGGGCGGAATCGGTGGTGATTTCGCTAATGGCATCGGCGATCGTCTCCGCATTGGCCTCGGGCAGCACGTAAGCGTCGCGACGGTGCTGAAGAGCGGAACCGAGATTGGTGGCAGGCAGGACCACGGGGCGGCTGATGGCGAAAAATTCCGGTAGTTTGGAGGGAAACCGAAAATCGTTGAACGCTCCGGCGCGACCAGGCTGCACAAATATATCGGCCAGACTCATCAAGGTTGGCAGGTCTTTAGTGCGTTTGACGAATCCGATTTCGATCAAGTGAGGCCGAACGGAGGCGGGAATGTTGGCGGCGAAGGCGGCTGAATCGCGGCCTGTTCGCACCAGCCAAGTGGGGGTGCCAGAGCGATTGAGCAACTCAACTGCCCGATATAGTTCGCCGACTTCAACGGCATTGGCGGTGTGGACGTTGCCGTGACAGAAAATCACGGTGTGGTTGAGGGGAATTCCGAGTTTGTGGCGGAGATTGGGATGGGGGGGGGGCGAGGAGAGAATGCAGCGTTGGCGGCCGGCCAAATGGTGCGTGTTGGTGTGCCGGAGGGCACAAACTCAGCCAAACGATCAATAATCGTCGTCAACCCGGAAGCTTTACAGAGGAACGTCTGGGCCCGCCGGGGATGGCTCAAGAATGGGGGCACCTTGGTGTTGAACTGTTCAGCAGAAAATCGGCAAAAATCCTCTGGTCGGCAGTTCAAATGTTGGGCGAGCAGTTCGGTCTCGTTGTCCTCCAAGTGAATCACGATTTCGGACCCGAATTTCGCTTTTACCCGCGAGCAGAATTCTCGAACCAATTCACGCGTGGTCCACGCGTGGATGAGTGTCGGTCCCTGACCATCGCGATATAGTAGGAAGGTAGGTTGGCCAGATCTTTGAATTCAATGGCGAGAAACCGAGCCCGAGCCTGCGCGCCGATGGTTTCCATGTGTTCTGGCACAGCCACGATACAGTCGAAGCCACGAGCAATCAGTTGGTTGGAGAAAGCAGCGACGTGATTGGCGCTATTGGAGGTGAAATCTCCGTAGAGCATAAAAAGGATATTGAGAGGTCCTCGACTGCACGGAACGGAGTTAAGAAATGGGGCGGGGCGCTTGGGGAGAGTGCTCAGCTCCCACATTTCTTGCGGGGCACGAGGAGGTAGATAGGCCCCGGTTTCCAGATGTGCGTCCAACTTGGCATCAAGAAAATAGGTGCGGCCACACTGGGTGGTAACTTGCAGACGAATGGGACCGCGGCCGCGCGGAAAGTTTTCCCGGGTGATGAACCCGCAGAAGCGCGCTTGAGGCTGGGAGGAGAAACGAGTCGCGACGTCGGGGCGTTCCAGTCCGAACTGAACCGGCACCCCGATGTCGCCGAAGAGCAATACCACGTCAGCGATGGTGAATTCGGGGTGCCAAACCCAACCGGACAAGCGAGTGGTTGCGAGGAGTTGACCATCGTTGTCGGCTGTTTCGAATGCCCCCATGAGGGGATGTGAGCTAACCGGGATCATCATGGTGCGAACTTTGTGTCAGTTTGCACCGTCAGCGTTGCTGACTTCGAGCGTGCCGAGATGATTGCCGAAAAGGAGATAACTCACGAAAAGGAAACCACTGTCCCTCGCGTAGGTTTAATCTGGATACCATGCGGCCACATCCTCTCTCGCTCGAGTTGATTCCGGGGCGTAGATCTGTTCGGCGATGCGAATGCGAACCTGAGACGCTTGCAGTCTCTGCCGACGGAAAGTCCAGCCCTCGAGTCGCAGATAGTTTTGAAAAGGCTCGAGAGGGTAAGGGGTTTCGAGTCCGTGTTCGATGAGGGAAACGTTGGTATCCTTGGTCATACTTTGGGACCAAACAGGGCCCGCCACGGTTTACCCCAACGCCAGAGCAGAGAAGACTCGATGGCAGTCAATCTCTCGCGAGCAACGGCGAGATCTTCAGTGGTGCGAGAAAGTTTGGTAGTGGTCGCGTTGAGATCATTTGCCGTGCGGTCGAAGGTAGCGCGGGTGGTCTCCAGTTCGGTGGACAAAGCAGTGATCTCTTTTTGACGGTCGACGAGTGCGGACTGAAATTTGACGTCTTGGTTACGGGAGTCGTCGAGGTCAGCGGTCAGAGAGTCGCGTGAATTGGTCACGGCGCAGAGTTCTTGTTGGGTCTGATTGAGACGCTCTGAAAACTCCCGGGCCAACTGGTGCGTTGTGTTGATCTCCTGGTCAGCCCGCTCGAGTCGGTCGCCAAGATCTTTGATGATAGCGTCTCGTTCCTGACGGTTTCGCGCATCGTTTGATTCGGCTAGGGAAAGGGCTTCGCCTCGACGGTGATCTCGGTTGTCTTGCGATCACATTCTTCTTCGAGCTCGCGGATTCGTTGATTGAGCGCCTGATCCAAGGTCATGCTGTAACCGATTATTTGCTCGAGCACCAACTCGGCCCGTCTGAGTAAAGCCACGGCATCCGCCCGGTCGGTTTCTTTGGCCAGCAAACGGTCGTTCAGTTCCAGGATTTGCAACTCGGCGACGATGACTTCTCGACGCAGGTCATCAATTTGGCGACCAGCGTCGGTGAGTGGCAGCGAGGACGAAGCAGGAGAATGGGGCATGCCGCAATAAATCAAAGAGAGACGGTCAGCTTACGCGACGTAGCGAGCGCAGCATGTTCCATCCCATTTTGAAGATCTGGGGCACATTGATGCTGTTGGTACCACCTTGGCGATCTCGGAAACGGATGGGATGATAGTTCCAGCGCACGCTCGGATCTCGTTTCAGAGCGAGTGTAAGGGCGACGTTTTGAATATCAAAATCGGCGGGAACACGCAGCAGTGCACGGGCCAGCACATCGCGTCGCATCAAGCGGTAGGGAACGTTGACATCGCGGAGATCCCTACCGGTCACTACAAACGTGGCAAGTCGAAGCAGACGAGAAATCAGTGCCCGCCGCCAACCATCATCGCGGGTAACACGGAGACCAAATACGCAATCAGCGGACTCGTGTGAGGTCCACATGGCGGAGAAGTAGGCTGGGTCGCATTGTCCATCCGAGTCGATCTGCAGCACCCATTCGTAGTCGTCAGCGAGAGCAAGATCGTAGCCGAAGCGACTAGTGCGTCCGTGCCCTGAGTGAGTTTTATGCACCACCTCGAGTTGGTCAAAAGAGGAGGCAGCTTGGTCTAGAATCATTCCTGTATCATCCTTTGATCCATCATTTAGAGCCAAAAGACGGTAGTTGATATCAAGCGGATCCAGCACTGCTCGCCATTCGCGGAGGAGTGCGGCAATATTGGCTGATTCGTTGTAAACGGGGATAACGATGGCTAGTTGAGTTGAGCTTATGCGGGGGGAATAGGGGGCGCGGAGAATATCGGTATAGATCTACGCTGGGCAAGTGCGGCGACGGCGCGAGCCGCGAAGTCGAGGGATTCACCGATGACCTGATCCATATTCAGGTAACGGTAAGTGCCCAAACGACCGACGAAGGAGACGGCGGGCTCCGTGGCAGCGAGGGCGACGTAGCGCTGCAGCAGGGCGAGGTCTGCGGTTAGTCGCTTCGGGTAGTCAGGAATGTCGTTGGCGGCGGTTTCTTTCGAATATTCACGAAAGGCCACGGTACGGGGGTGCGATTCCCACGGGGCGAAGTGCTTATGTTCGTGAATGCGAGAGAATGGGACTGCTGCATCAGTGTAGTTGATTACGGCATTGTCTTGATAGTCTCCCTCGGCTTCGAAGCGTTCGAACGTTACCGTGCGATAGCCCAGTCGGCCGAACTGATGCCCATAGTAGGCGTCGAGGGGACCGGTGTAAAAGACGTGATCGTAGTGGGCGGTCTCGGCGGGATCGAAAGGAGTGGAGACCTCGACGGATACGCCGGGGACGTCCAGAATGCGCTGGATAAGGGCGGTGTAGCCCTCGCGAGGAATCCCCTGATAGAGACAATCGAAGTAGCAATCGTCGTAGTTACACCGAACCGGCAGCCGCTTGAGAATCGACGCGGGCAGGTCCTTGGGGTCGCAGCCCCATTGTTTGACTGGATAGCCGTGGAAGAAATTTTTGTAGAGGTCGCGGCCGAGAAATTTGAGGGCCTGTTCCTCAAAATTCTGCGGGTCCGTGATCGAGTGATCGCCGAGAGACGCCAAGTGAGCGCGCGCTTCGGCCGGGCTGAAGGACCGACCAAAATTGATTGATGGTCAGCAGATTGATGGGGAGTGAGTAGACCCCGCGAGGCGTGTGGGCCTTGACGCGATTGATGTCAGGACCGAATTCGGCGAAACGATTGACGTAGTTCCAGACATCTTTGCGGCGCGTATTGAAGATGTGAGGCCCGTAGACGTGGACCAATATGCCAGTGGATTCATCGCGGTCGGTGTGGCAATTGCCTCCGACATGGTCGCGAGCATCAATAACTCGAACCTGAGCGTTCGTGCGGGTGGCGAGCTCGCGGGCAATAACCGCTCCGGAGAATCCGGCGCCGACAATGAGGAAACAAGGGGTAGACATGAAAAGTGGTCAGAACGGAGAAATCCGTCGGTCGGCGCAACCCTTCTCATAAAGCACCGCTCAACGGTAGCGTAAGCCCAACCGCCGCCAGCAAAATTCGATGAACGCACTCTTGCGGAGGTAACGGAGGAGAACCGGCGAATTTTCGAGCTCAGCCGGTGAAATTTTGCGGCCAAAAGTGCGTTCGTGGAGTAAATCGATCTCCGCCTGACCAATACTGTGCATCTGGGCGGTTGTCTTCTGCTCCGAATGAATTCGGAAGCACGCGAGGAAATAAGGCACTCGGACGAGTTTGGCACCGGCGGCCTGGAAACGAAGCACTAGGTCCCAATCCATCGCAAAATTGAATGAAGTATCGATGCCGCCCACCTTATCCCAAATTCGTCGTTTCCAGAACATAGTTTCTTGCGGGATAAAATCGTTCAGGCGGAGGACCTCTTCGTTATGCTGGCCGCAGTCCAACACTGAGTGCACAGGCTGAGAGGGAGTGGTTCCCTTTCTCCTAATGCACTATAATGAATACTATACGTTTGATATTGGGATTGATGATTGGCGGGATTGAGGTTGCGGCAGGCCGCAGGAAGGGAGCGGTGAGCAGCTATACACAAGCCAGAGAGAGAGGACGCCCGGCTTGGCGGGCCGGGCGTCCTCTCTCTCTGGGAAAAACTCCGCGCTGGCGTCGTGGGCGCAGAGCGGAGGATTTGGAGTGGTGGCAAAAATACAACGGCGCATCACCGCCAAGGAACGCGAGGCGATTCATGCCGGTTTGGCCCAGGGCAACATGGTCTTTTCCCGTGACGGGTGAAGTGAGTGAAGGTCAGCGGGGTAACTTTGAGCTAAACCATTTGGCCGATTTTCGATCTGTTTCAGTGGGATGAAATCTAAAGGTGAACCGGAAAGGGAAGCGACGAACGCAAACCCGGAGTAGAAGCACTGGGATCGAAACGTGGAGGTGCGCATGGCCACGGCGGCCGAGCAGGAGTGGTTCGACGCGCAGCTGCACGAGCGGCACTACTTGGGATCCGGGCATCCGGTGGGCGATTACCTGCGCTAGATTGTCGAAAGAGGGGGGCGGGCGGTGTGGCGCTGTTGGCGTGGGGTCCGGCCTGCTACGCGCTCCAGGACCGGGACCGGTGGGTGGGCTGGGATGCGACCCGCCGGGTCGAGCGGCTTTCCCTGGTGGTGCAAAACCGCCGCTTTCTACTGCTCACCAAGCGCGGCGAGGAGCCCAATTTCGCCTCCCAGGTGCTCGCGGCGGCCGTGCGCACGTTGCCGGGCCATTGGCAGGAACGCTTCGGCTATCGGCCGCTGCTAGCCGAGACTTTCAACGACCCGGAGGCCTACCAAGGCACGTGCTACAAGGCCTCCGCGTGGGAGCCGGTCGGGACCAGCTAGGGTTACGAACGGCACCGAGGCGACTTTTACCGCGAGCACGGCAAACCCAAGCACCTGTGGCTGCTGCGGCCCCTGCACCCCTCGGCCAAGGCCCTGCTGAGCGTCCCCGACCCCGCTTTGCCCGAGGACTGCCGGGCGGGACTGCGCCGCGCGCGCACCGGCACCCTGCCGCTCAAAAACGGCCAGTTGCCCTCTCTGTTGGAGGCCTTGTGCGGCGTGCCCGATCCGCGCGCCAAAAACACCCGCTTCAAGATCGGTCCGGTTCTTGGCATCATGGCGCTCGCGCTGCCGGCCGGCCGGCGCGACATCGCGTCGATCGCTCGTATGGCGAACCTGCTCGACCAAGACCAGCACTTCGCCCTGGCCCTGCCCCGTGAGGCCGGAAAAAAGGTCCGCCTGGCCCCCAGTTACAGCGTGTTTTACGACGTGCTCACCCGGCTCGATCCGGAGGCCTTTGCCCAGGCCCTCACAACCGCTGGCTCACAGCCCACGCCGGTGCCCTGCCCGGAGCGCTCGCCCTGGCCATCGTCGATCAAAAGGAAAACACCCCGCGCAGTGAACAGGCCCGCGCCGATGAGGTGTTGGCCGCCGCGTCGTTGGACGAGCAGATCGTCACACCGGCGACGCCTTGCACGCCACCCGCGAGCAGGCCCGCACCATCGTGGGAAAAGGCGGCGAGTATGTGCCCCAGATCAAAGGCAACCAACCTCAGCTGAGCGCGCTGGTCCAGCGCGCCCGGACCGTTCCACCCCCCTTTTTTGAGCTGACCGATCCGAGTCGGGGCCGCGTGACCACCTGGCGGGGGTCCGTGGTGGTGGCCACGTCCTCGCAAGCCGACTACCCCGGGCTGCGCAGCCTGGTGCTCGTGGACAAAACCACGGTGCGAAAACGCGACCTCACCGAAAGTTGCGAGCAACGCGCCTACGCCAGCAACCTGGCACCCGCAGAACGCAGCCCTGCGCAAATGCTCGCCTTGATCCGCGGGCACTGGGGCGGAGTGGAGATCCGCAACCACTGGCGCCGCGACGCCTGCTGGCGCGAAGACCACTCGCGTACCCGCAACGTCAACGCCCCCTGGCCAACCTCGCCCTCTTGCGCAGCGTCCTGCTGCGCGTCTGCGCCCAACACTGGCCCGAGCGGCCCCTGCCGCACGTCTTCGAATCCTGCCAACATGCCACGCATATCTCCCTGCGCGCCATCCGTTCCCATTCCTAAAACAAAAGACCATGCCCACGATCACCCCGGCCCCCAAATACTCCCCAAAGTCAGCCAACGCCTCCGTCTCCGTCACCCCCAGTGACGCCGCCTGCTCCGCCGTCACCCCATGCACCAGCACCGACGACGTGTTGTGACTCACATGGGGCAACGCCTCAAACTGCTCCTCCAATAAAATTTCCCCGTCCCGCACCGTAATCGCCCCCATCGTGATGATGCGGTCCCTCCGCGCGTCCAACCCACTCGTCTCGCAATCGAGCACCACGAAACGCACCTCCCCCACCGGAGTAGCATCCCCCGGCGTCTTCGCCGCCGTCGTCAGATAATCAGCCACTTGCGCCGGATACGAATCTGATCCCTCCTCCGCCTCAGTCACGGGCCTCCACTACTGCTTCGATTTTAAAGTGGTTCACCGCCACCTCCATCAATTCTCCCACCGTGCTAAAGATCGTCTTCACCCGCTGCACCTCGATCCGAGTCAACTCATTCGGCCGCACCAATCGCGCCGTGTCCCCGCGATGCAGCCCCACCCTCGTCTGCATCTTCAACGCGTAGTCAAACGCCTTCACCGCATCCCCGAACACCCCCGCGTACTGCGGTAACTGCGCCGCCGCCTTGCGATAACGATCCGGGGTAAACGTCGCGTCCTCCATGCCCAACCCCAACGCAAACACTCGCGCGATATCGACCAACGGGGTCAACGCCTTCGACTTCGTGTTGATCGGATCCGATACCTCCCCCGACGCATCCAACACCGAATCCCGAAACACCGTCACCGGGGGCAGGTTCGCCATCGCATCATTCGCCAACAACGGAATGAACTCCGGCCGCCGCAAAATACTCTCGCGGATCGATGCCCGCACTTCCGTCACCAACGACCGGTCACCGGTCACCGCCCCGCAAATCAAAAAACGGCGTCCGCGTGATGATCCGGCTCTCCACCGGTCGCGCCACCCACGAACGAAAACTCGCCGCCCACCCCGACACCGGCTGACACCACTGCGGATTATTCGCCATCCGCCCCCACTGGTCCAACGGAAACTGGCACACCGATAACGTGGCCCCCATCTCGTTGGTAAACGCGCTGAACCACCGCACCATCGGTTCCCCCGCCATCCCCCGCCATCCCCCGCGGCGGGTCCGCATACACGATTCCCGTGCGCTGACTCGACCGCAGCAAGCGTTTCTTGCGCCCCTCCGAGTGCAACGCCACCCACGCCCAAGGAAGTTCCGGCTCCCGCAACCCCTGCGCCGCCAGCTTCTCCTTCGCCTGCTCCGTCAGCATCCGATCCACCTGGGCGATGAAATTCGTCATCCATTCAATCGGCGCCTCCCCTTCCACATAACGCAGCAACAACTCATCCGCCCGGTCCCGCAACCCCCCGCAACTCGCTCGCATCATTCGCCAACGTAAACTCCTTCGACAAAAACACCGGCACATTGCCGTGCATCGCCTTTTCCCCCACTACTTCGATCACTCGGCCCTCCTCCCTGTCCCCGTCACCACCAAATGGTGACGCCGCCTTCGGATCATGATCATGATCACCTCCCCCGCCGTCGTCCCCGGGGCGATCGTCACCACCGGCGTCGTCATGATCTCCCGCACCGGCGCATCCACCGACACTTCCTCCGTCGCCACCCGCGCCGACAAATCCGCCTCCGTCAGCACTCCCAGCCGACACTCCTGCGCATCGACCACCACCACCGCCTCCTGCATCCCGGGCGCGATCCGTCGCGCCACATCTCGGATCGCCTCCTCCGGCCGGGCCACCACCAACCGATTCGCCGCCCGCTGGTCCACCTCATCCCGGTGCGTCGGCCAACTCGCCGCATTCTCCTCCATCTCAAATGCCAGGGCCTTCCGCTCCAACCGCACCGACCCATCCTTGATCGTGAAATACGACTTCAGAAACACGACCGCCTTCGGAGTCCTTCGGCACACCTCCAAAAACAGCCCCACTGGCAACGCATATAAAATACACTCCTGAGCCACGCGCGCCGAGGCCTGATAATCGACCTCCGGCTCATCCCAATCCAGCCCCAGTACATCGCCCTCCACCCGCACATCAATCAACTCCTCCTCCTCTGCCCCCCCCGCCCGATATAGATTCACCATCCCGCGCTGAATCACCCACACGAAACGCCCCCGTTTGCCCCCTGCCTAAAAAATCAACTCATCCGACTCGTGAAATTTCACCCGACCGCTCCGAGCCAACGCCAGGAGGTCCGCCTCTTCCAAGTAGTCGAAAAACGGATACTTCTTAATAAAATCGGCTACGCGCAGCGAAATGCTGGAGGTCTTCACAAGCAAAAAAGCAAAGTATAAAAAGGAATCAACGCACCCGGGAGTTTCAGGCACGACGTGAAACAAAGACAACAAACGTCCCCGGCGCGAGCTAACTAAGGCCTTTTCGCCGCCCCCTCCTTTTGGCACGATGCCGCGTATTTCGTGGGCAACCGACGCCACTCCATCCGGCCTCACCTTCACCGCCCAGGCGGTAGCCGCCGCCATCTGTGTCCATCGGTGATCAGAAAAAGCCCCGCCCCCTCCTGCCACCGACTTACTTCTTCCCTCCTTCTGCCTTCGTCCGCCCATACCCCCACCGAAACGGCATTTTTAAATTATCGGTCCCCCCAGTGAAACATCGTCTCTGCCATCGGCGTCGAGCCCAGCAACCTCGCCACGTCGACCATCAACTCCGCATCGGCCACCAACCGCTCCACATCCTCATCCGGATACCCCGCCCAGTACTTCAAATCGTGCAGAAAACCCGCCGGATACAAACTCACCCCATCCCACTCATCAAACCACCCGGTCACCCCGTCGCTCTTAAACGGGGTCGACGGCGGATCCGCCTCAATCTTCCGCCACAACCTTCCCAATCCATAAAACTCACAAATACCGCGGATCCGCGCCAGCGCCACCTCCTCGCCCACCCTCGGCAATTCAAACTCCGCCGTTATCGCATGCGCCTCTGCCGCCACCGGAGTCGCCGCCACTTCCTCCGCCCCGGCACAGACACTCGCCGCCCACCAAGCGCCCATCAGCCCCAAGGCCACCCGACCAGTCATCACCGATTTCATACCCCACCACCCGTAACCGACGCGCGCCAGCCTGTCTCCTCCAAACTACCTCAGCCTACGTTCCACTGTCTCCCGGGAAACCTTCCCGCCTCGCCTTCGCGCGTTCCCACGATTCCCCGTCATCCCAGTGCTAACATACGCTCCATACCCACCAAAAAGCCGCGCCACCTTGGGCTTTTTGCCACCTCAACCACTCAGCGTACTCCATTCCCATGCCTATCATCCTGGACACCTCCGTCGACTTGAACCGCCAAGATCTGATGGAACACATGATCCAAACCTCGTCCGAAATCACGGACTGGACTCTGCCCGTGACCACTGAATTCGAGATTCCCACCGACTTTGTCCCCGTCGGGGAGCGCTTGGCCGGAGATCTCGCTGAAATCCCCGAGCGCGATCCGGGGAAAGTCCAAATCAGCACCAGCTGGCACAAACGCTACCGCATCGTCAAAGCAGACTCCTCCCACTCCAGCTCCAATGTCGTCATCCCCGTCCAACACCTCTGCAAAATCCGCTTCACCGGCCGCCTTTTCGTCGCTCCCGACCTGTCCGACGCCGATCGCACCCGCTTGCAAAACGAGTTCGCCTACGCCGCCCCCGACACGCCCGAAATCGCCGCCATCGTCTCCCGCCTCCACCAGGCCGGCATCAGCGACGATCGCTACTGGGTCGTACCCCAATCCACCATCTCGCGCTACCAGCGCATCGAACACGACTACTACGAAAATCGCCTCTTCGCCCTGCGCAATGGCGGCGACGCCGGACGCTACTTCGACAACACCCGCATCGACGGACGTCCCCTCCCCGAATGGATCGACCGCAATCCCCTCAAAGTCATCCTCGAGCACCAAGAACAACGTCCCGGCGTGCCACCGCCAGCCAACGACGCTCCTCGCGAAGTGCCCGATGAAGCCGCCATTCCCGCCATCATGGATGACCTCGTCAACCAAGCCCGCGAAGTCATGGCATGCGACAACTTCGTACAACGCTCGCCCCGCAAACTGATCGATCTGTTGGCTTACCCAGAGTTCCGGGTCATCTGGAAACGGAAACGCATCAAAATCGACTGCTACCGCATCACCATCTCCTATCCGCAGCGCCAGACCCGCATGACCCAGACCGTACTCTACTTCTCCTCGCATTGTCCGTCAACGTCTCCAACGCGGTCGAGAAGGTGGCGACCACCTGTGGCATCGCAGCCTTCGTCTCCGGCGGCATCGTAGGCTACATCACTGGCAATTTATCCGCCGCCCTTGCCGCCTTCGTCTACTGCGTCGAACGCCGCCTCGAAGAAATGGCCAGTTGCCTCATCCCCGAACTCATCATCAAAAAAGAACCCGGCCGCTGGCGCAGCATCTAAGCCACCCCCGGATCACCCGTCTCACCCCACACGTCCTACGTTCCCCGTTACAGGTAGTCCTCCCGCCTCCCGCCTCCCGCCCAGCGCTCACCGCTGAAGCAATCCCTTCACCTTATTGAGCACCTCATCCGCCTTGGCATCGATCCCATAGGCGCTCAGCACCCCGTTCACCAACGCCTTCTGCTGCTCGGTCAATCCGCCCGCGCCGGCCAACATCGCGGCCTGCGACGCCAACCCCGCATAATCTCCCTGCTGCAATGCCCCTAAAATCGGCCCGATCTGCGCCGTATCAAACCCCTGCTTGAGCGCCCACGCGCTCACCATCTGCTTCGCCGCGTCAACCGCGACCGGAATCGCCTTCGCCGCTTCCGCCAGTCCTTTCAGCTGTCCCAGCGCCTCCATACGTCCGGTTGGACTGCATCGACGCCTGCACGGCCGCCACCTGTTGGGCCACCGCCGGCTGATCCGGTCCTGCCAACGCGCTCAAATTCGACAGCGCCAGCGAGCTCACCTTTGCCAACTGTGCCGACGATGACGCCTGTAAATTCGGTACCTTCACCGCCGCCACGGCCGCCTCGGCTTTAGCCATCATCGCGTCCGCCTTCGCCGGTAACGCCACCGCGCCGGCGTCGCCGCCGTGGAAGCACTCGGCGCCGATTCCTGCTTACTGCACCCCGCCAAGAGCACGCACAAACCCACCAGACTCGAAACCGAAAAGGACTTAATTGAAATCATGCCCCCCCAGTCTTCCGGCAGAACCGCCCCAACGCAACCCCTTGCCCGTCAGTAATACCCACCACCTTTGTCTGCCAAATTCTACTCCCCCCAACGGCCCGCCCGTCCCTCTCCGCCCTAGGACATCCTTCAAACTTCTTACTCAATCCCTCCCGCGTCCCCTGCCTCCTCCAACCAAGGCGCCACCACCACCTTAAACCCCTCCGGGCACCGCAGAAAATACGCCTGATCAAACTCAAAGTATTCGTCGTCCTGATACCATATCGTATCCGCCCCAATCGGCAGCTCCGGGATCAGCGCGCCCACCGGCGTTTTCACCCATACGATCCCCTCCTGCGCGATCCGGAAAAACTGGCCCTCATCCAGTACAAACCGCTCACGTTCGAGTTCCACCACCAAGCGCCCATCCAAGGCGCCTTCCAGCCGGTCCACCCCGACCACCTCGTAATCCTGTCCGATCACCACCGGACGCTCCACGATCACTTCGCGCTCCATCACCACCGCCCTCGACCGCGGATACCCCAACCTCAACATCACCGACCAACTCGGCCACGACCGCCGATACGAGGGATACGACCGATACACGGGCCTTGGCGCCGGCCAATGTCCACCTACCCGATACGACGGTCCGCGCGACGAACCATACCCTCGAGCCTGATGATTATCACCTCTCCGATCGCGAACATCTCGGCCGCGATCATCCCGCCGATCTCGACCCTCACGCTCTCTCCCACCAACCGAACGATCACGCCCTTGATCGCGATCGCGCCCACGATCCTCACCCCGATTAATCCGCCCCGCGCGACCTCGAATCACCGTCCCTCCGGCCCCGCGCCTCACCTCCGCCCCGTTTCCCGGGACTCGTCCGGGCATCGCCTTTGTCCACCAATCCCGGACTCCGCGAGTTCATCCGCGATTCCTTCGAATCCGCCGCCCCGAGCGACCCCCAGCTCAGAGTCAATTCTACCAAAACCGCCACCACCCGCCGGACCAGTGGAGAAGAAACAGGGAAACTATATTTCGGGTTCATACTCCCTGAGACCCCCCTCAATCCTGAAATATTCATTTATTTTCCCACCCCACACACTTTCCGCCCTGCCGCCCGGTCCCTGCTGGCTGCCAGCTCCTCGCGTCCGACCTGGCTCCCCGGACCAAGAGCTGGCCCCGGACTTGCTCCCTCTCCGACTCCGTCCCATCTCACAGTCTCACTACACGTCACCGTTCATCCCGCCCCGCCCATGGTCTTTTGTTTTAGGAATGGGAACGGATGGCGCGCAGGGAGATATGCGTGGCATGTTGGCAGGATTCGAAGACGTGCGGCAGGGGCCGCTCGGGCCAGTGTTGGGCGCAGACGCGCAGTAGGACGCTGCGCAAGAGGGCGAGGTTGGCCAGGGGGGGTGACGTTGCGGGTACGCGAGGGGTCTTCGCGCCAGCAGGCGTCGCGGCGCCAGTGGTTGCGGATCTCCACTCCGCCCCAGTGCCCGCGGATCAAGGCGAGCATTTGCGCAGGGCTGCGTTCTGCGGGTGCCAGGCTGCTGGCGTAGGCGCGTTGCTCGCAACTTTCGGTGAGGTCGCGTTTTCGCACCGTGGTTTTGTCCACGAGCACCAGGCTGTGCAGCCCGGGGTAGTCGGCTTGCGAGGGCGTGGCCACCACCACGGACACCCGCCAGGTGGTCACGCGGTCCCGACTCCGATCGGTCAGCTCAAAAAAGGGGGTGGAACGGTCCGGGCGCGCTGGACCAGCGCGCTCAGCTGGGGTTGGTTGCCTTTGATCTGGGGCACATACTCGCCGCCTTTTTCCACGATGGTGCGGGCCTGCTCGCGGGTGGCGTGCAAGGCGTCGCCGGTGTGACGATCTGCTCGTCCAACGACGCGGCGGCCAACACCTCACCGGCGCCGGGCCTGTTCACTGCGCGAGGTGTTTTCCGTTTGATCGACGATGGCCAGGGCGACCGGCGCGCCGGTGTCGGCCTCGACCAGGCTGAGCACCCCGACCGCGTCGCGGATAAACTTTCCGTCCAGGGCGAGCGCTCCGGGCAGGGCACTGGCGTGGGCTGTGAGCCAGCGGTTGTGAGGGCCTGGGCAAAGGTCTCCGGATCGAGCCGGGTGAGCACGTCGTAAAATACGCTGTAACTGGGGGCCAGGCGGACCTTTTTGCCGGCCTCACGGGGCAGGGCCAGGGCGAAGCGCTGGTCTTGGTCGAGCAGGTTGGCCATACGAGCGATCGACGCGATGTCGCGCCGGCCGGCCAGCAGCGCGAGCGCCATGAGGCCAAGAACCGGACCGATCTTGAAGCGGGTGTTTTTGGCGCGCGGATCGGGCACGCCGCACAGGGCCTCCAACAGAGAGGGCAACTGGCCGTTTTTGAGCGGCAGGGTGCCGGTGGGCGCGCGGCGCAGTCCCGCCCAGCAGTCCTCGGGCAAAGCGGGGTCGGGGGCGCTCAGCAGGGCCTTGGCCGAGGGGTGCAGGGGCCGCAGCAGCCACAGGTGCTTGGGTTTGCCGTGCTCGCGGTAAAAATCGCCTCGGTGCCGTTCGTAACCCTGGCTGGTCCCGACCGGCTCCCACGCGGAGGTCTTGTAGCACGTGCCTTGGTAGGCCTCCGGGTCGGTGCAGGTCTCGGCTAGCAGCGACCGATAGCCGAAGCGTTCCTGCCAATGGCCCGGCAACGTGCGCACGGCCGCAGCGAGCACCTGGGTGGCGAAATAAGGCTCCTCGCCGCGCTTGGTAATCAGTAGAAAGCGGCGGTTTTGCACCACCAGGGAAAGCCGCTCGACCCGGCGGGTCGCATCCCAGTCCACCCACCGGTCCCGGTCCTTGAGCGCGTAGCAGGCCGGACCCCACGCCAGCAGCGCCACACCGCCCGCCCCCCTCTTTCGACAATCTGGCGCAGGTAATCGCCCACCGGATGCCCGGATCCCAAGTAGTGCCGCTCGTGCAGCTGCGCGTCGAACCACTCCTGCTCGGCCGCAGTGGCCATGCGCACCTCCACGTTTCGATCCTAGTGCTTCTGCTCCGGGTTTGCGTTCGTCGTTTCCCTTTCAGTTTCACCTTTAGATTTCATCCCACTGAAACAGATCGAAAATCGTCCAAATGGTTTAGCTCAAAGTTACACCGCTGACCTTCAATCACTTCACCCGTCACGGGAAAAGACCATGCGGCCGTGGGCGGAGTGCGGTCGTCGGTCGTTGTAGAACAGCAAGTAGGTCTCCAAGTTGGCATGGGCCTCGACCATCGTCTCATAGCGTTTCAGATAGACTTCCTCGTATTTGACGCTGCGCCACAGGCGTTCGACCAAGACATTGTCCAAGCACCGTCCTTTGCCGTCCATCGACAGTCGCACGCCGGCGGCCAACAATGGCTGGGTGAATTCGGCGCTGGTAAACTGGCAGCCTTGGTCGGTGTTGAAGATCTCCGGCTTGCCGTAAATCGGCATCGCGCGCTGCACCGCTCGCACGCAAAACGACGCATCGAGCGTGTTGGACAGTTCCCATGCGAGCACCATCCGCGAGTGCCAGTCGATCACCGCACACCGGGATGTAGGTGATATCTGTTGCCCACACTTGATTCGACCTTTCAACCTTCAGCGTTCGCAGCAGATACGGGTAGATCTGATGATAGGCCGCTTTCTTCGACAGACTCGGTTTTTGATAGATCGCCGTGAGTCCCATTAATCGCATCAATCGTCGCACCCGTTTACGGTTCACCACGTGTCCTTCGCGTTGCAACCAACGGGTCATTTGGCGGCTACCAAAGAACGGTGACTCGAGGTAGATCTCGTCGATCTGTTTCATTAACGCCAGGTCCGCTTCCTTCGGTGGCTTCGGGTGGTGGTAGTAGGTTGAGCGTGGCAGCTCCAACAGTTCGCACTGCCGGGCCACACTTAGCTTCGGATGCTCGGTTGCGATCATGCTGCGGCGCTCCTTACTCCCCACATGCGCCAACTTTTTTTTGAGCCACTCGAGCTCCATCTGCAGCTGCCCGATCCGCGCATACAGTTCCTTCTCTTTCTTTGCGATTCCGCTCGATCTCGTCGCGCACCTGCGCCGAGGGCTTCGCGAAGACCTCCGGCAACCGCTCGGCCACCTCCTTCTTCCACTGACTCACTTGCACCGGATGCACCTCGTGACGCTGCGCGATTACGTGGATCGGCTCGATTCCCTTGAGGGCTTCGAGCCCTACTTTCGCTTTGACCTCGGCACTGAAGGCACGTCGTTTCTTCGACATATTGGACTCCTTTGGGATTTAATCATCCCTCCTCTCCAACTTCATGGGTCCACCTTAAGCCGTCTGCTTTTGAAGTGATCAGATTCCTGAAAGACCATGATTTTCATTTGGTAGATTATTATGAAAAAGTCAGGCAGGGCCCCTCGTTAGCGTGGTGCACGGCCCTGTTTTCACGGCGGTAGGGAATAGGGCTAAAGTGGGCCCGTTCACGCCTGCATGGCTTCGTGTCGCTCAGTCCGGGAGTTTACTCACGGTGGGCAAATGGGGCCCTTGTTGATGACATGGCAGGACCACACGGACCAGACTGATTCTGAATATTGATGTAGTGTAGCTAAATTGTGGATATGAATCTGATTGCAGACAAGGAAAGCACTTCCTTGGCTAGTGTAGTGGGAGTTAATTAGCTATACGAAACGAAACAAAAATAGTAGTGCAGGATGGGTGCATGGCCCGCCCTGTTAATCCGCTAATCATTGATGCCGCGCAGCATCAAGAACTTGAACAGATGATCAAACGCCCGACCACGCCGCAACGGGAGGTCAGGCGGGCGCGCATCGTGTTGTTGCGGGCCGAAGGGAAAAGCCAGGAGCCGGTGGCTGCTCAGATCGGAGTGAATCGTCCGGTGGTGGCGAAGTGGGAAAAGCGATTTCGTGAGGCAGGGTTGGCTGGATGGGCCGAAGCGAGACGTTCGGGCCGGAAGCCGAGTGTGGATGTGGCGATTCGCGCGCAGATCGTCACTGAGGTCACGCAACCCCCGGCCGGGCGCACCCGCTGGTCCTCACGGGCGATGGCCAAGGCCAAGGGGGTGTCGGCCCACACCGTGCAGCGTCTGTGGCGGGCCAATGACCTGAAGCCCCATTTGCGACGAACGCTCAAGTTGTCGCGTGACCGGAACTTTGAGGCCAAGTTTTGGGATGTCATCAGCTTGTATCTGAATCCGCCCGATCGGGCCTTGGTGCTGTGTGGCGACGAGAAAAGCCAGTGCCAGGCGCTTGAGCGCACCCAGCCGAGTCTGCCATGGGGTATCGGGCACATCAAAACCGCCACCCACGATTACACCAGCCACGGCACGGTCACGCTCTTCGCCGCCCTCGGCTATCTGGACGGCAAAATCATGCGACGCACCGCCTCTCGGCATACCCACCGCGAATGGCTTGGTTTCCTCCAGCACATCGATGCGCAGGCACCCGACGGCTTGGTCCTGCATCTGATCATCGACAACTATGCCACCCACAAGCACGCCAAAGTGAAGAGCTGGATAAAGTGGCGCCATCAGCGCCATGCCAAAGCCCATGGCGTCGAGCGCATCGCACTGCACTCCAACATCCTCTTCCTGGTTGAATCTCGTGGAGCGCTTCTTCCGTGACCTCACCGTCGATTGTATCCGCGATGGCAGCTTCACCAGCGTTCGAGACCTCACCAACGCCATCGAAACCTACATGGCCGCACGCGACCTCGAACCCACCCGCTACTCTTGGAAGGCCGAAGGCTCCGCCATCCTGGAGAAAACCCAACGCGCCCGCATCGCCGCATCCCTTCATTCGGTATAGTTCATTAACTCTCAGCACACTAGTGGAGGGCGTCGAGGACGGTGCCGGTGGTGGGCGATGATGGGCTCGGATTGGTCGGCGCGGTTTTCTTCGTTTCCTCCGAACCGAAGACGCGAGGGGACGTTCGACGTGACGGCGTCAAGACCGTGACGGGGACGAGTCGGAGACGCGGCGTTTGCGACCGCGCAACAGCCGACCGATAGCCAGCACCAGGAGGCCGCAGAAGACAAAGCCAGCGCGGCCGCCGAGGGAGTTGGGAATGAACGCCAGCGCGAGAATGAAGAGCCCGTAGGCGATGCTGAGGTTGCCCAGCAAGCGGCCTTGGCTCGGACCGTCGTCGGTCTCGCCTCCTATTTCGGTTTCGACGGCGATCGGCTCTCGGCTGCGGCGCTCGCAGTTCACGATGCGCTCGCGGGTTGCAGCGGGCACCCGCGACCAAAACAGCGTGCTGCCGGCGAACCACGCCGTGCCGACCACGGCATTGGTGAGCACGCCGACCGAGACCATCCAGTAGCTGCGCTCCGAGTCGGCTAAGGCGGAAAGCCCGAGCGCGGTTTCCGCCCAGTCGGGGGTGAGATATTTGGTGACCAGCATTGAAGCGATAAAGCACACCAACACCGTCGACCAGCCCGACCATGGCGGCGTCCGGTTCCACCAGAAGCCCAGCACGAGCGGCATGACGTAGGGCAGTGCCACGAGTGTGCCGAACTGCAACATCAGATCGACCAGGCTGATGTCGTGCATGTGATTGAACATCCAACCGGCCAACACCACCAGGGAACCCAGCACACCAGTCGTCACGCGACCCGCTCAGACCAGCTCCCGGTCGGCGGCGGCGGGACGCAGCACGGGTTGATAGAAATTTTTAACGAAGATCCCGGCGTTGCGGTTTAACCCGCTGTCCATCGAAGACATCGTGGCAGAGAACATGCCGCTGACCAGCAGCCCGATCATGCCGGCGGGCATGGTGGCGATGCAGATGGCGGCAAACGCTCCTTCGGAGGGATTGTTGAGCCCGCGGAAGAGCGCACCGAGGTCTGGATACAGCACCCGCGAAACCAAGGGCAGCAGCAGCCACACCACCGGGCCAACCACAAACAGAATCGATGCGAGACCGGCGGCTTTGCGGGCGTGGTGAGCGTCTCGCACACACAGGTAGCGGGAGGCATCAAACAGGTTGTTGGTGTTGATGTATTGTTTGATGAAGATGGCGGCCGTCCACACCAGCATGAGGGGCGACGACCACAGGTCACCGAGCCGTAGATGGGCCTCGGGCAATTGTTCCACCAGCGGGCCCACGCCGTCGACCTCGCGCAGCGCCAGAAAGGCGGCCACCAGCGTCACCGGCATGAGCACCAGCATTTGCACGAAGTCACCCGCGATGGCCGCCCACGCCCCGCCAAACAAGGTCATGCCCAGGACCACGCCGCCGGTGATCAGAATGGTAGGCTCGAGCGGGAGCCCGAACACTGCGGCCAGAAAAACGCAGAGGCCATTCAGCCAGATCCCTGCGTAGAGCGTGCCGAGGGGAATCTGTAACCAGATGAACACCTGCTCGTTGGCGCCCGGAAAACGATCGCGCACCGCCTCAATCGCGGTGATCACTCGCATCTGGCGGGCCCTCCCGGCAAAGAAGCGAGCGGCGAGGGCGAACCCCAATGCGTTGCCCATGAATACGACGATGAGCGGCCAGCCTTCGGCATAGGCCTTGCCCGCCGCGCCGGTGAAGGTCCAGGCGCTGAATTGGGTCATGAACGCGGAGCTGCCCACCAGTCACCACATCATTTTCCCGCCGCCGCGAAAATACTCACTGGTGTTGCGTACCATGCGCGACGTGATCTTGCCCATGCCGAGCATGAAGACAAAATAGAAACCGATGACGGCGTAGTCGTATGGGGTCATGAGGGGAGGCGGAGGCTCGCGGTCCTAGTTTCGGCAGTGCGGGGGAGCGGGGAACACTATTTCGGAGAAAACCATCCGTAGGCTTGGCAAGATTCGGAACCGTCCAAGAGTGCGCCCATTGGTATCGTCCAACAAATCCTCCCGTCGATGCCGTCGCAGGAGGAGAGGGACGCGGCTGGACGATGACACCGCCGTCGTTGTTGCCCAGGGCGCTCGTGATCGCCGCATGCTGACCCCTGCTTAATCCGATCTGGCGGCGCCCTTGATTTTGATCGGGGGAGTCACGGGTCGGTTTGTTTCCCCCCATCACCTCAAACCCCGCACAGATATGACCCCCAATAGCATCATTGTGCGCAGATGGATCCGCCGTGGATTCGCCTGCCTCTTTGCTTCGCTGGGATGGGCTACCGCCCTTGCCCAGACCTCCACCGACGCGTTAAAAACCACCTCCACCATTACCATCGACGGCACGTTGAACGAGTCCGTTTGGGACGATGTTTCCTTCGTCACAATGGCCAAGGAAGTCGTCGGTTCCGGCAACAACACCGCCAGTTTCTCCACCTTGTGGGACAGCTCCTACCTCTATGTGGCTGCCGTGGTGTTCGACAGTTCCCTCTATAACGACACCGCCAACACCGGCAGCCCGCTCAACATCTGGAAGGACGATTCGGTCGAGGTGTTCATCGACGCCGATCACGATCACAGCACGAGCTATGACGCCGACGATCGGCAGTTCACCCAAGGCTACAACGACACCGCACTCGGCGGTATCGGTTCACAAACCGGCGTGAGCCACGTGTGGTCGGCCATCACGGGCGGCTACGTCATCGAAATGGCGATTCCGTGGAGCAACCTCGGCATCACGCCGGTGGGTGGCGGCACCACGATCGGCTTCGACATGGCGGTCAATGATGACGACGACGGAGGCACCCGCGAAAACCAACTCGTGTGGGCGGGTTATGCTTACAACTCGAGCAACACGTCCGGGTTCGGCGACCTGGCCTTGTCCAACACCACCGTCGAGGGCACTCCAGATGCGCCCGGCAGTCTGGTCGCGACCGCCGTTACCAGCGGCGAGGTGAGTCTGGCGTGGTCGGACAATAGCGGCAATGAGACCGGTTTTGTCATCGAGCGCAAAACCGGGACCGGCTCCTTCTCGGAGCTGGTGACGGTGGCCGCCGAATCGACGTCCTACAGCGACGGCTCCGTCAGCGGCAGCACCAGCTACACCTACCGGGTGGCGGCCGAAAACACCGCGGGCCCGTCAAGCTACAGCAACACGGACAGCGTGACGTCGCCCGCCGCGCCGCCCACTTACGCCGCCCTTGAAACCCTCTCCACGCCCGACATCGACGGTGTGCTCAATGAGGGGCTTTGGGGCGCAGTCACGTTCGAGGCGGTGACCCGCTCCGTCTCCGGCACGAGTGATAATTCCCTCACGTTCGCTTCCGTGTGGGACGCATCCTACCTCTACGTGGCGATCAAGGGGCTCGACGGCGACCTCTACAACGACACCGCCAATACCGGTTCGCCTTTGAACCTGTGGAAGGACGACTCGGTGGAGGTCTTCATCGATGTCGACCACGATCACAACACGAGCTACGACGCCGCCGATCGGCAGTGTGTGCACGGCTACGATGATACCGCCATGGCGGGCTTTGGCTCCCAGATCGGCGTGTTGCACGACTGGTCGCCGATCACCGGCGGTTACACCGTCGAATTCGCCATTCCGTGGAGTGACCTCGGCCTGACCCCGACCGGCGGGTCCACGGAGTTTGGCTTCGATATCGGCTTGAATGATGACGACGACGACGGCACCCGCGACAGCCACATAGTTTGGGCTGGCACCGAGTCGAACTCCAGCGACACCTCGGCCTTTGGCCACCTCACGCTCAGGACTGCCACGGTCGACAACGAACCCGACGCCCCCAGCGGTTTGGCCGCCTCGGCCGTCGCCAGTGATCAGATCAATCTGTCCTGGACCGACAACAGCAGCAACGAGACCGGGTTTGCCATCGACCGTAAGACTGGAGCCGGCGGCACTTACGCGGAGATCGACACGGTTTCGCCCAACGTGACGTCTTACGCCGACCAGTCGCTCGATTCCGAGACAACATATTACTATTAAGTGCGGGCCTTCAACGCCACGGGCAACTCCGCCTACGCCAGCGCAGCTTCGGCCACCACGCTCGTGGCCATTCCGATGACAGTCGCACTCAAGACGTTGTCCTCCATCACGGTCGACGGCACGTTGGATGAAAGCGTGTGGAACCTCACCCAAACCGTGGAAAACGCGGTGAGTGGCGTTGGCAACAACACCGTGACCTTTGGCGCGTTGTGGACGCCGACCTACCTCTATCTGGCGGCTGAAGTGCTCGATGCGGATCTGGAAAATGATAGCACCAGCGTCTGGCACGACGACGGGGTGGAGTTCTACCTCGATCCGGATCGCAGCCGCAGCAGCAGCTATGACAGTGACGACCGCCAGGTGACCAAGGGTTACGACGACAGCGCGCTGGGTGGAATCGGCTCGCACACCGGCATCGTGCACGCCACCACCGCCATCATTGGAGGTTACACCGTCGAAATCGCCATCCCTTGGACGAACCTGAACCTCACCCCGACCGGCGGCACGTCTGTGCTCGGTTTCGACGTGGGCATCAACGACGACGGCGATGGCGGCAACCGGGACAACCAACTCATGTGGACCGGCACGTTCTACAACTCCAGCACCACGGAGGACTTCGGCGACCTGTTCATCTCAGACGAGACGGTGGGCACCACCCCGCCGACCGCACCGTCCAGTCTTACCGGCACGACCGTTTCGGCCACGCGCATCGATCTGGCCTGGGCCGACAACAGCAGTGACGAGACGGGCTTCGCCATCCAGCGGACGCTCACCTCGGGCGGCACCTATGCGGAGATCGCGACGGGCGGGACCGACGTGACCAGCTACTCCGACACGACCGGCCTGTCCGCCAGCACCTCCTACACCTACCGGGTGCTGGCCTACAGCGCCAGTGGCAGTTCCGCCGCCTCCAACGAAGCCACGGTCGCAACCGACGACGGCGGCGGCGACTCGTGGTCCGACACCCCGTTGCCCACCATCAGCGGTTACAGCGGCGATCCCGCCTTGTTCGAGCGACACCGCACGGGCTGGCTCACGCAAACGAACATCGACGCCAAATGGGATATCTTGTATACGAATAGCGGATACACCGCCTATCCCTGGCGCCGCATCTCCATGGACAGTCCGGATGCCAGTGAGGCCTTCAAGCACTCCGTCGAAGTGGGGGATTACGTGTTGGACATCGTTCACAGTGAAACGTGGTCGCGAGTGAACTACTTCCGCGGGGTCCTGTTGCGCTATCGGTTCTATGCCACCGATTGGTCCAGCATGGACGGCAAGCTCTTCATGCTGGAAGGCGGTCGCGGTTGGATCGGCGACGGTTGACACTACCCATCCGACAGCTACTATGGCACCGATGGGTGGACTGCCAATTCGATGCGCAGCCTGACCCATGAAACGCCCGACCGGAATCGATTCGGCCTGTTTGTGTCCTACGACGGCCCCGGCCCGCCGGATGGGGGCAGTGGGTCCTATGGTAGTGGTGGCTCCAAGTTCGGTACGGCCTGGCCCCTGAATCAATGGGTGACCGTCGACATCCTCGTCGATATGGAAAACGGCTACCGTCTCTACCAGGACGGCGTGGAAGTGGCCAACAAGCTCAACGTGCTGCCTCCCCGGGAAGACGCCCTGGAGTGCAAGGCGTTGGGCGTCACCATCCGGTTGATGCACGGAGGCAACCCGCACCAGAACATGCCGGTGCGCGACTACGAAGAGTATTTCAAGGACTTCGAGATCTTCATCTACGAATAGCGTTTCTTGATTCGCTGATGCGACTCTGCCGCCCTCGCCGGATGATTTCGGCGGGGGCGTTTGGCGTAGTCCTCCGAGGCACGGGCGAGCGGAGGTGGACGATGCTTAGGGAACTCATTGCGCGATTCCTCCTCGGGTTGCACCGGTGGAGTTGCCCCATTGGCCGCCTTTCCCCATCACTGGACCCCGGGGGGGGCGGTGGTGCCTTTCGACTCATGGTAACCTTGATCGCTCTTTCCCGTCGGCTCACCGCCGTCGTCTTGTTGGCCTGTCCCGGAGGGGGACTTGCCGGTATGCGTGGCGAAACTCCCGCCCGTGACGCCGCCGTCATGTCATGGACCCCGATTCCATTGCCGACCGTGGCGGGTTATTCCGGTCCGCCGATCTTGTTTCAACGCGACCGCACCGGGTGGCTCACGCAGCCCATGATCGACGCCAATCAGAACACCTGGCATTGGGACAGCGGCTACGGCGCCTATCCTTGGCGATGCCTGGTCATGGCGAGTCCCGATGAATCGGCGGCGTTTCGCCATTCGGTCGATGTCGGCGACTATGTGCTGCACGTTGGCCACCGGGTTTCCTGGCCCCGCGTGAACACGTTCCGCGCAGCGTTGCTGCGCTACCGGTTCTATGCGACGGCGTGGGCCGGGCAGGGGGGCAAGCTCATCATGTTCGAGGGGGGGCGCGGCTGGATTGGCGACGGTTGGCATTATCCGGCCGACGACGACCATGGCACCGATGGATGGACCGAGAACTCGATGCACGACCTGCTGAAGGGCACGACGCAGAATCGATTCGCTCTGTATGTGTCACACGAGGATCTGGGCCCGCCCGAAGGCGGGCGAGGTTCGTTTGGCAGCAGTGGCGACAAGTTGGCTGAAGCCTGGCCCCTGCACCGTTGGATCACGGTGGACATCCTCGTGGACATGGAACGAGGGTATCAACTTTTTCAGGACGGCGTCGAAGTGGCGCGTCGGTTTGGCGCCCGTCCGCCGCGCCGAAGTGCGGAGGATTGTCGGACGCTGGGCATGACCGTGCGGCTGATGCACGGCGGCAACCCGCACCAGACCATGCCGGTGCGCGACTACGAGGAATATTTCAAGGACTTCGAGATCTTCATTTACGAGTAGTCATTGCCGGCCAAATCCGGAATCTTCGATCGACATGGCCAAAGCGAAACCAGCGCCGTCCCGTCCCCGAACAACAAAGCAGCAGAGCGTCGGAGGTGCAACCTCCGGCGATGCGCGACGTCGCCGCACACTCCGGGTTGTCGCGGTCGACAGTTTCTCTGGTGCTGCGCAACTCGCCCTCCATTCCGGAGGCGACCCGCCAGCGGGTGATGGCTTCGGTCGAAGCGCTCGGTTACCGGCCCAATCCACTGGTGAGTGCACTGATGTCATTTCGCAATCAGCGCCAACTGCAGGACCGTCACACCGTGCTCGCCTACCTCACGACGCACCCGCCGCCCGCGTCGTCTTGGAAGAAGGTCGAGGTGTATGCTGCCATGTTTCGCGGCGCGCAGGCCCGCGCGGGTGAGTTGGGTTTTCGTTTGGAGGAATTCTGGCTGCGCTCACAAGGCATGTCGTCGCGTCGCATGGCGGAGGTGCTGCGATCGCGAGGGATCCTGGGTGTCATTGTGAACCCCTTGCCGGAGGGAGAACGCACCCTCGATTTCAACCTGCAGAAGTTTGCCGCGGTGGGACTGGGCGTGAGGGTGCTTTCGCCGGTCATTGAACAAGTGGCCACCGACAATTTTCAGGCGGGGGCGGAAGCAATCCGCCGTTGCCGGCAGCTGGGTTATCAACGCATCGGATTTGTGATGAGCCACGAAGGCAGCGAACGATTGGAGCATCGCTACCTTGCGGCCGTCACGTTGGACCAACGAAACCTGCCGACCAAACAGCAGGTAAAACCGTTGCTGCCGCAGCGGTTGGTCGACATCCTGGGGCAGATCCCGGGCTGACTTAAAAAGGAACGGCCGACGTCGTCATCTTTGCAGAATTCAACGAATCCCATGCTCACGAGGTCCCGCCAAAAATTGGCATCGTGGATCTGGTGGCCCGTGATCCGGACGGCATGGTCACGGGAATGTACCAAGACGGCGAACACATCGGCGCGGTGACCGTGGAGCACCTGGTCGCCAAGTTGCAGCGCAACCAAATCGGCCCCATTTCCGAACACCGCATTCAGTTGATCTCGGGGCGGTGGATTGCCGGGACCACGGCCCCGGGGCCGGGGCAACGACGGTGGTTGCCGGGCGATCCGGCTGTAGTCGCCGGGGCGGAAAAACCGACCCGTTATTGGACGATGCCACCAATCGGAGGATTGGGCAGGGGGAGACGTGCTGCCGTCGTTGACGACAACTCCTCATTCCGGGCCTAGTTCCGGTTGCCTCTGACCCTATTTGTTTGAGAAACTGACCCTGCCTGCCTTTCCGATTGGAGGCGTCTATTTGCTCGAACCCGAATACCCTTGGGCCGAGGTCGAACGAGATGTGCGGCTTATGGCCGAGCATGGGTTCAACCTCATCACGTTGTGGCCGGCGGCGAATTCCTGGTGTGCGTCGCAACCGGACGACTACGCGTTTGATGATACGATGCGCTTCCTCGACCTGTGTCAGCAGTATGACCTGCAGGTTCTGATTCAGTTGATCGGGCAAACCCCCAGTCAGGAATTCATGCCCGATGCCGTCCTGCAACCCGACATGCGCGCTTCCGCGCCCACGGTGCTCAGTTGGCCCAATCTCAATCATCCGGCGGTGGATGCAGAGGTGCAGTGCTACTTCCGGGCCTGTGTGGACGCGATGGGCGAGCATCCTGCGGTGTTCGGCTGGGACGTGTTCAATGAAGCGCACTTTCGTAGTGACGATCCGTATACAGTGCGCGCCTATTGGGAGTGGTTGCGTGACCGCTACGGTGACATTGAGACGCTCAATCGTCGCTGGCTGCGGCGCTACGCCTCCTTTGATCAAGTTGATCCCGTGGATCGAGCGTCCTTCTACAGCGTCTGGAGCAGTTTGCTGCCGCAGGTCGAGTATGAGATCTTTCGGGCGGACAACCTCACGGCCATCTGCCGGCGTTGGTGCCAGTATCTCAAGGCACTCGATCCGACCCGGCCGGTGGTGGTCGACGGTTGTTCGGCGTTGGTTCTGGGATCGGATCGGGCGCTGCGGATCTCGCCGGATGGCACCACGGCACGGGTCATCGCCACCGGGCTGCGCAACGCTTACCTCGCCCGTGACCCTTTAACGGGAATCCTGACGGCGAGCGACCAGCAGGGGAACTGGATTCCCTCGACGCCCCTTTTGCGCACATAGAGGAAGGGCGATTTTATGGCTTTGCACCCTCCGGTCCCTCGGAGCCCACCCAAGTAGCGCCGCCGGTCTTGTGGCTGCCGCATCGAATCGCTCAATCGGCGATCGATCAGGTTTGGGTGCGGGATGTCCGGGCGGGACCGCTCCACGACAGCCTGTTGTTCGTAGACTACTACCGTCCGCGCGTGATCAAGGTGTTGCCGTGGATCGAGGGCGGAGAAATGACGGCGGCGTTTCGCACCCCGTTACTCAAAGGCGCGGTAAATCCGGCCGATGGTCAGGTGTATTTCGTGGGTATGCAGATCTGGGGATCGACGGCGGAGCGACTGGAAGGCCTGTGCCGATTGCGAGCGTTGACAGACGATGACGGCTTGCCGGTGCGGGCGCGGGTGTTTCGTGAAGGGGTGTATTTGGAATTTCGAGACGAGGCGTCGTTGCAGCCGGATGATTATCGTTTGCGCGGATGGAATTATCACCGCTCCGCCGAATATGGTTCAGGGCAATTTCGAACAGACGGGGAGCCCGGGGTCGAAACCTGGCCGGTGGCAAGAGTCGTTCGAGCCGGGAACGGTCACGGCGTGCTGCTCGTCGTGCCCGACGCCCGTCCGCTCATGCAGTGGGAGTTGTCCTATGTCGATGGAGCGCGAGAGTGGCGGGAGCTCTACTTCTCCCAATCGGTAACCCCCTCGCTGCCGCGGGAACGCCTGGGGTTTGTCGACCTCGACCTGAGTGTAACGGCACTCGCTTCGTCCGAGGTCGAGACACCATCGACTGCACCGGCGGCGTCCCTTCAGCGAGGCCGGGAGTTGGCGACGCGCTTCGGCTGTGTCGGTTGTCATTCGCTGGATGGGTCCACGGAAGGCAAGAGTGGTCCCACCTGGCGAGGGTTGTTCGGGTCGCTCCGTCGACTGCAGGATGGGCGCGAGGTAGTGGCCGACGAAGTTTATCTGCACCGGGCGATTCTTGATCCGGCGGAGGATGTCGTGGAGGGCTATTATCCAGGTGAGGGCGGGATGCCCTCGTATCGCGGAATATTTACCTATGAAGATCTTGAATCGCTTACCCTCTATCTTCGCAGTTTGGAGTGAACTCTCCCGGGTCGGGTTCGTGTTGACCGTGGCGCTATTTGTGGCGGGCACGTCATCGCGTGGAGCGGAGCGGTTTCCCAAGCCCGATCCGGCCGGGCAGTTCCCGGATTGGAAAATCTACGACGAGCAGGGGCGACCCTGGCGAAGTGCCAGCGAGGACTGGGTCGGTGCGAGGGAAAGGGTGCGGCAGGATGCTGTTTGGGCAAAATGGTTGGAACAGGAACGCGACGAAGTGGCGGCCTGGATGGCTGAGCCCCGCGACCGAGTGGGATGGGAGGCCGGGTGGTGGCACGATGGAGTCAGCCCGACCACCGGTGAGCGCCTGATCTGGCCGGATGAGATTCCTGGGGAGCAAGTCGACCATTTCATGACGCCCAGCGGCGAAGGCGTGGAGATCACGCCCAAGTTGCACGCCTGGTGGGTGTTGCAATAGCGCCAGAAGAACGTGGAGATGATGGTGCGGGCCGCGCGGTTGTATCGACATTTAGAGGACGAATCGTGGGCTCGATGGGCGGCGGGGCAGAGCGATTTTTACGCGGAAAATTACAGGGATTGTAAAATCGTGCGGCCATGGAATGCGGGGCGACTGTTTTGGCAGAGCCTGACCGAGGCCGTGTATCTCAACAAGTTTTTGGATACGGGGCGCCTGTTGGGATCACACGTTGCAAATGAGCGACGTGAACGATGGCGGCAATCGTTATTTTACCCCGAGGTGGAGGTGCTGCGCGACACCTACCGAAAGATTCATCACATTGCGTGCTGGCAACGCGGCGCGATGGCGCAGGTTGCGCTGCTGTTTGATGACGACGCGCTGTGGCGGAAGGCGGTGGACGGCGAATGCGGACTGCGCCAGCAGTTGGCGGAAGGCGTGACGAGCGACTATCTCTGGTTTGAGCAGTCGATGGTCTACAACAGTTACGCGACCAAGGCGTTCGGCGCGCTGTTTCTCAGTGCGGGAATGATGGGGCGGGCGGAGGCGTTGGCCGACGAAATGTCGATCGTGCAAAATCTGATGTTTTCGCAGCTCTACTATCGTTTTCAGGATGGCAAACTGCCCAACCCGGCGGATAGCGGAGCCCCGCGCACGACTCCGGACCATGATTTGTTGGCCGGCCAGTATCGGGTATTTCCCACCGCGCTGGGGTTGCAGTAAGTGGCTGATGAGAAATCGTGGGATACCTTGCTGTAACCCTCGCCAGCCCTTCAAACCCTGCCGGATTTGCCTCCCCTGAGTGGAAGGAACCTGCACTCCAGCCGTATGGCCATCATCCGTGACGGACCCTGCACGTGTTTCTCTACTACGGGCAACTCACCAACTCACACACGCAGGCGGAGGCGTTGAACTACACCGTCTACCACGAAGCGACTCCGCTCACTCGTGATCCGGGCACGGTCGGATATGGTTCCCCGTTGCACAAAAACTACTTCGTGCGGGGGCTGGCGCAAAACGTGCCGCTTATCGACGAACTCGGCCAAGACCGATCGATTCTCAATGACCCGGCCGCATGGGAACAAGCGGACGGCAGCAGGCTGAGCCCAACGCGCGGCCAGCTTGAATCCTTTGCGGATCGTCCCGTGCGCGTGCAGGCGTCGCAGCCCAATTACCGTGACGGCGCGATGGCGCGGCGATCCCTGGAGATCAATGGCGCCGTGTTGACCGATGTATGTTAAATTGAACTACAACCGGGCGAGTAGCGCGCGCTCGGGCTGGCCCTGCATCTGCAGGGGCGGGTTGATCCGGGGGAAGGCTTCACGCCGGATCCGGATTTCGCCGCCAACCGTCCGGAGCCTTTTGGTTACTGGACCCACGTATCGAAGCGAACGGAGAAGGATGAAGTGCAGCTGAAACTGCACTGTGACGGGAAGACCGTTGGGGTGCGTATCCGGTGTCCGGGGAGATTCACGCGCTGGCATGGTTCCTCGCCCGACGTGCCACCGCTCCGGCGGGAGAGCCTCCTGGTGGAAACCGCTGGAGAGCAGGTGCGTTTCGAGGTCGATTATCGACTCGTCACGCCTTGAAGGGAGTTTGACGCAAGTGCGCGGTTGGCGGAGGCGAGAGCGTTATGTTGGACGATGCTAGTGAGCCTACGGTTGGTTCGTCTGCCCGGAATTCTTCAATGCGAATCATTACCCCGGTCCGTTTGACGCGGACGTTTGTTTCGCGGATCTCATTCTGCTTCCCCAACGGTCCGGATCCTAACATCACCCCAACCTATTCCATGTTAAAACCTGCAATGTTCAGTCCACTCTCGTTTCGAGTGACTATCGGCTTGTCATTGGGGGCAGCGTTTCTGGCCCCAATACAGGCTCAAGAGGCGTCGGTCGCCATTGAAAACGAGCCTACGATCACCTTGTCCCCCTTCGTCATCGATGCTTCCAAAGACAAGGGATACCTTGCGGCCGATACGGCGGTGGGTGGCAAGCTACAGACCAATCTGTTGAAGACCCCAGGAGACATCTCGGTGCTTACTTCAGCATTTCTCGATGATCTCGTAATTTTTGACATCAACGACGCTTATGAATGGCTGCCCAATACCGAAGTGTTGGACAACTCCAACACCACGCCCGACTGGGGCAACAACTACAGCTTTCGAGGTCACGGGGCCGGCACCAATACGGTGAACAACATTCGCACCGATACCTCGATCGAGCTCTACAACACCGAGCGTCTTGAGCAATCGCGCGGACCCAACGCCATTCTGTTCGGTGACGGTCGCGGTGGTGGCACCACTAACATTTCCACCAAGCGCGCCCGCTTTAGCGACTGCACCCGCGTCGGGTTCAAAGGCGACACTGAGGGTAGCCACCAACTCAACCTCGACGCCAATCAATACCTCACGGACAACCTCGCGATCCGCGTCAACAGTCAGCTATCCCGTCGCCGCAATTGGTTGTCCAACTGGTATGACGACCGTGACGGCCTGGCGTGGGCAGCCACCTATCGCCCATGGCAAAACACTGAGATCCGCGTCAACGGCAGTATTGACCGCCGCAGCGTATCCCGGGCGAGCAACCGCGTGAACGACCAGTTCACCTATTGGGATGGTACGACCACCCTGACCGGTCCCCTCAGCGCCAATCCCACCGGCACAGGTCTTTCTCGTTTTACCACCGACAAGCTGGTGATCATCAACGGTGTGCCCGATGTGCAAAATTTCCGCAACTTTGCCTGGACGACCGGTACCGGATTCCAATTGGACGGCACCACGGAACTCCCGTTTGATCTGCCCGGTCTGGAGCGCGACGACTTCACCTTGGCACCCAGTATCTCTTCCATTGAGCAGGATGCGCGTCAGTTTCAAGCGGCCATCACGCAGCAGATTGGTGACCTCGCGCTGGAATTCCAGGCGATCAGTGGCACCGTGTTGCGCGATCAGAACCACTTTGACGCCTACGCAATCGCCGTCCGGATCGACCCGAACGAAGTGCTGCCCGACGGCAGTCCGAACCCGAATTTCGGCAAGCGCTTTATCGAGGGTCGGGAACACTTCCGGTATGTAAATAAGTTCCTGGAGAGCTATTACTTCACCTCCGCCTATCCGCTGCCGATTCCCGAGGATTTGTTCAGCCAAGTGATCAGCGTCGGCGCAGAACGTCGGATCGGCCTCTTTGATGTCGTGTATCACGATTGGGGCCGGGCCAACAATCCGAGCCAGTCCAACATCAGCAACGGCAACAACGCGATCCTTCACTGGCGGTACTGGGATGAGGAGGGCGCTCCGCATCGCCTGCTCACCGACCTCAACGATCCCAACTACGAATTCGCCAAGCGTGTCAGCCGCGATACTCGTACGCGCACTGTCCTCGATACCCTGCAACTCAACACCGTCGGTCGCTATTTCAGGGATAAGCTGACGGTCATCGACGGCCTACGATTTGACGATTACGAATCACGCGGCCGAGAAGCCCGCACGGGTGACACTAATAACCAGAGGCAGATCGTTAAGTATTCTTATCCTGAATACGATCGGAAGGTCGATACCATGTCTTACGGCGCGACCTACTTTTCGATTCCGTCGGTGGGGGTTTACGCCAATTACTCCGAAGGCTTCCAGCCGATCCAAGGCGGTAACATCTGGATCGGCGAACGTGGTCCGGTCGGCACCACCATTGCTGATTTCAAGAGTGCTGGTTTCAGATTCCAATTGTTCCAAGGTCAACTCGTGGGATCGCTGGGCTACTATGAAATCACCGAGGCCAATCGCCGCCTCACCCCGGACGGTGGCAACATCAACAAACTCTGGGAATTGGTGTTTCGTGATGACGAAAAACTGCCCGCCTTCAACGATACTCTCGACTACTACGGTGAAGGTTGGGAGCTCGATCTGACCGCCAACATCACGGAAAATTTCCGAGGTAAGTTCAACATTTCCGTCCCGCATTCCGAGCAGACCAACGCGTTGCCCGACACCCTCGCCTACGTTGCCGCCAACCGGGCGGTCTGGGAAGCCGCCGCCAGTGATCCCACCCCTCCCAACCAGGCTCTCCTCATTCAAGAACTAGCCGATCTCGATCATCAGGTGTCGAGCACGGACGACGAGCAGAAACTCAACGGCGACTACGACTACCGCATGAATCTTTTCGTGAACTACGGTTTCAACGACGGCATGTTGGACGGTCTCGAGCTCGGTTTCGGCGCGAACTTCTACGGGGAGAAGGTCATCGGTAACGCCGTAGGAGATTCCTTCGATTACATCCAGTCTGACCGCTATGAGCTCTACACGGTCACCGCGAGTTATTCAATGAAGGTCCGGGAGTATCCGGTGAAAATCAACCTGAGCATCTCCAATCTCTTGGACAACGACGATCGGGTTTATCAAAACTCCCGTAATTTCTTCGGTACCGCCTACCGTAACAGCTTCAAGTGGCTCGATCCGCGGAAAGCGACCCTCGCCGTCCAGGTCGATTTCTAGTCTCCCGGTTGGACCGGATTTCCCGGACAAGAAACGAATCGTAGCGCGGCGACGGATACTATCCGTCGCCGCGTTTAGTTTGGTGCGTTCGTCCCCAAGAGGACGGCATTGCGGTTCCGGACCGGTGCCGTCATAAACCTAATTTCCGAAGTGGGCTGTTACAGAAGGCAACCAAGGGCGCGAAGTTGGAACGAGTTACGGTCCGTCGAAGGCATCGATTCGTTCACCTGCCAAGTGAGGCCGATGTCGGCTCGGACAACCTACGATTGCCGGTCAGGTAGCCGACAGCCCGGTTCATATCGTCTTTATTCGCGCTAGTGGCGGTGGCTTATTCCTTCACGACCTCGGCGACAATGAGTGTCCAGTAGCCCAGCCAATTGGCCGGACGTTCGGAGATGACCTTGATGTCCGGGGTGTCGTGCACCACCTTGCTGGAGAGTTCCAAGTCCCAGCCTGCCCAGCGCGTGGCGCCGGCTAACATCCGTTCGGCCGTGCGGATCCAGCCAGATTGGTGTGCGAAATGGTTGATGATGGCAATCCGGGCCCCCGGCCGACCGACTCGTACCCTCTCCCGCAGTATCGCAGCCGGGTCAGGCACAACGGAGACCACATACAGTGCCGCCACGCAGTCGAAATGATTGGTGGGGAAATCCAGTTGCTGCGCATCCATCCCGGCCAGCGTCACGTGGTCCCAGTTTCGGCGTCGTCGCAGGCGTTCGGCGCGTTCGAGCATTTCGGGGCTGGCATCAATACCGGTCACGGCAACTTCTTTTGGCCAAAGGGGCAGAGCCAAGCCTGTGCCGACTCCCACCTCCAAGCATTGTTCACTCGCTCGGGGTTGAAGCGCCTGCATGGCCTGACGTCGTCCCGGTTCCAATGACCACCCAAAGAGAGCGTCGTAAGTCGGTGCCAGTCTTTGGTAGGCTCGGGCCACGTGGGCTGCCCGCTGTCGTTGGGTCGGAGTGTGGTTGAGTGTTACCGAGGGCCATTGGCGGGAGCGAGCTCAAGCGAAGGTCGAAGTGTTGGTTGATGATCCCGGGCGATGCGACGGAATCGATCGCGCAGATTTGCGTTGACCTGTTCGATGAGGTCAATGGATTCATGGGGATCTGACATCAGGTCAAAAAGCCGTTCGGATCAGTCATTGCTCTCATGGCCGATACAAAAACTTCCAACAGTGGGTCGCCGTGGGTTCGATAAATCCGGATTCTGGGTTGGTGGACGACCAAGGAAATGTGGAGGAGCAAGTGAAAAAAGCCCGCTTGCGTGGCTGGCGCAGCAGGGACCGCCCTGCCCACGTTACGGGCACGGGTAATCCGAGGAGGTCCGATACCGTGGGACCTATATCGATCTGGCTCGCAAACGGCGGCAAAGGGCCCCGTTTACCGCGTTGTGGATCGACCAAATAGAGCGGAACGCGGAGCTCGGGCTCATGCAAATTCGTTCGATGTCCGACGATGTCGTGTTCCTCCAGACTCTGACCGTGGTCGGCGGTGATCGCGACGATGGCATCCTGAAGATAGCCACGCGATTCCAGGGCAGCAAACAAGCGTCGCAGGTGCAGATCAGCTTGCAGAGTCCCCTTGTCATGGGAGTCTGCGGGGACAATGAGCATACCGCGATGCAGACTCAACGGTGGTCGCGCTTTGGGATGAGGCCATTGCTGGGCTTCTGGTTGTAGCACCCCGGTTTCGTGCGCTGACATGAAGTGAAAGTAGACGAACCCCGGTGTGCCGTCGAAAGCGGGCAGTTGCCGCACCGCGTTGATCATATTTCGGTCATCGTTCGTTGTATACTCATTGGTCGGATCGAGTCCGTCCCGAAAGATATCAACGCCGGGACCGTAGCAGTCGCGCAGGTTTTCGTACGCGCGGTGATCCCCCGAGACCCAAAAATGGGTTCGATACCCCTGCTTTTTCAATACGTCGTGGATGCGTAGATTGGTCGGATGGATTTGGGCTAATTCGCGTGATGCCAGCACGGCCATGATACCGGGGCGCGATCAATTACTGATCCCAACCGTGTGTCGCACCGACTCAAGTTTTCCGGCGGCGTGCAGTTCTTCCAGAAACGGGGTCGTTCGGCGGGCGTAACCGGCGACGGACAAATGGTCCCAGCGCCAGCAATTCAACGTGATCAGGATCACGTTGCGCCGGGGCGCGGTCGGGGCCAGGATCGGGTAGCTGGCCAACGCCCGGACCTCACCCTCGCTATCAAATGTCACCGGATAGCGTTGGTCGTCCGATCATAGCCAAAACGAAAGAATCGGATCGTAATAGAGGCCTCGGATCCACTTTCCTCCGATGCCTCGTCGGCGCGCCCATTATAACAGGCCTGTAGTCCCCGCGATCGTGATCCCACTCAATCCGACTTGCGATTGGACCCATTGGATGGCGTCGGGAGGCAATCTCACCCAAGCCGAAATCGCCGGGCCGAACGTCCAACCTGCGCCCAATACCCCCATCAAAATGAAGAGCAGGGCGGACAGCATGACATAGGGACTCGTGCCGATTGCTGCGACGAGGCTGCGAAACTGTGGCATAACACGGCCGGTTTCAGCGGTTCGCCCCAGACTTTCACCATGGCGGCCTGCAAGAGATAAAGCAGATTTAGCCCCAGCAGGCCCCCCGTGAATATCAGGCCGATCCAGCGATCTTTGATCGCGTCGAGAGCCGCGTCTTCGGGATTTCCGAGTCCCGTCCCCCAAGCCAACAACGCTATCGCCAGAATCAGTCCGACGACCACGGTGTGGGTCAGTCGCATGCGCCAGATAACCGGAGTGCTACCAAGTCGTCGCGCGTAGATCCCGCCGAGTTGCCAAGTCAGGGCGACCTGGATCAACCAGATCAAACCTAGCCCGGAAAACGCGATGTGAAAAGAGAAGGTTGACGCCATCTTCCGACACCCAGTCATACGGGTAATTGGATCGCAAAATCGGGGGAGATCCGCGATGCCCCAACCGCTTTAAATGGCCGCTCCGCGTTGCGGGAGTCGCCTTTCCGGCTACTCCAATGCGTCGAGGACGATGCCCGGGGTCAGGAGTTCGGGCAGGATGATGGGCTCGGCTTTGCCGGGCAAGTAGAGCAAGTTGAAGGGGACGGCGCTGCGGTTCCACTTGGTGAGTTCCTGCGTGATGGCGGGGTCCTTTTTAGTCCAGTTAGCCTTGAGGGTGGCGATGTTGCGATCGAGGAAGGTTTGTTTCACGTCGTCGGAGCCGAAGACGAGTTTCTTATTGGCTTGGCAGGTGGCGCACCAGCGGGCGGTAAAATCGACGTAGACGGGGCGGTTTTCGGCCCGGGCGGCGGCGATGGCTTCGGCGCTCCAAGGTTGCCATGTGATATCGGTTGCTTGAGGGGGGCGGGGCCAGCCGAGGCCAATGCCGGCACCGACAACCAGAATGGCGGTCAGGTAGCCGACTGCGTTGCGCTTGATCGGCTGAGCCGGGCGGACGAAGCGTCCGTAGCACCAGACGGCCAGCGCGATGAGGGTCAGGCCGAAGATGGCGTTGAGCGAGCCGCCTTCGGATGTCTGGCCGGCGAGCATCCAGACGAGGTATCCAACGGTGGCATACAAGGGAAAGGCCATAACCTGCTTGAATGTTTCCATCCAAGCGCCGGGGCGGGGGAGAATTTTGATCGCACCGGGAAAGATGGAGAGCAGCAGGTAGGGCAGGCTGAGACCGATGGCGATGGCGGTGAATACAGCGAAGGACTGCACCAGGGGCAGAGCAAGCGCGGCACCGAGGGCCGGGGCGAGGAAGGGGGCGCTGCAGGGAGTCGCGACGACGGTGGCCAGCACGCCGGTGAAGAAGGAGCCCGAAAGGCCATCCTTGGATTGCAGCTTGGTGCCCACGCCGGTGGCACTGAGGCCAAATTCAAATACTCCGCTCATGGCCATGGCAAAAATAAGCATGACGGCGGCGAGCAGGAAGACAAAGGGGGCGGACTGGAGTTGGAAACCCCAGCCGAGTTGATCACCGCCGGCCCGCAGCACGGTGAGCACGCCGGCGAGGGACCAGAAGGAGGCGAGCACACCGAGGGAGAAGACCCAGCCATGGAGGGCGACTTTGCGGCGGTCGGAGCCGGCTTGGGTGACGAAGCCGAGCATCTTGATGCCGAGCACCGGAAAGACGCAGGGCATGAGGTTCAAAATGAGGCCACCAACAAAGGCGAGGGCGAGGGTGCCAATGAGGCTGACCGGGGCCGAATCGGCGGAGGCGGGGGCGGCGCCAAAGGCGACATCGATGAGCAGACCGGGGAGGTTTTGGTCGGCGGACCAACTGCCGTCCTGGCGGAGTACGCCGACGAGGCGTGTGCCATCGCTTTCAGAAAATTCGGAAACGGGCAGTGTGAGTGTTATGCTGCCGGGGGTTGACGCGTCGACGGTCTGAGGTTTGTCATACGCGATGAGCGCATCGGAAGCGAAGAACCATGGATTGGAGGGGGGAATTCCGCTGAGTCCGGCTACGGTGAGGTTGACGGAGGCGTCTGATTTGGTGGCGCTGATGGCCAGGCCAGTCGGCACGGTGGGCATGGCCGCAAGGGTGGCGCGGACTTCGGCGCCGTGAGCCGGGTGGACGTCGGGAGGGGAGTCCACGACGGGCAGGGTGAGGGAGAGCGCGGCGTCGCCGAGGATGCAGACGTCGGCGCACATGAGCCAGTCGGCATGACCCTGGAGGGTGACTTCCGTGCCGGGGGCGAGCCCGGCGGGAGGCGTGAGGGTAACCGGCAGGAAAAGGACGTCTTCGTAGCCGTTGCTCGTGATGGTTCCATGGGAGTCCCGGATGGGGATGGGGGTGGGCCATTGGATTTCACCGGCGGTCCAGCCCTCGGGAAGGTCCCATTCGATGGAGGTCGGGTACCCGGTGCCGGCATTTATCCAATAGGAATGCCAATGGGCTTCGTGCTCCATGCGCAGTGCTACCGTGACAGGATGGCCCGGTTGAATGGAGGTGTCGCTGGAAACGAGCGACGCGTTGACGTGGCCAAAAGTTGTGGCGGCGAAGGATAAAAATGCGAGAACCGCCGGGATGACACGGGAACGGGACATGGTGAATAGACTGTTGATTAGGTAGAGCGGGTCCCACAAGCGCAAAAGGTTGGATATTAGGAGGTAGCGTAAAAATAAAGAGGCCGAAGCCGGGAGGATTTCCTGGTTTCGGCACAAAAACGGCGTGTATAATTTGGTGTGAGCAATACTACCGAAGCCGTCACCCCGGAAGTTGCCCTGAAAACTTGGCTGCGTCCAGACCTGACTCCGGTCGGACCCAACAAAGATTACGCCGCGTTGCGCGATCAACTGGCGGGGCTCGACCAGTTGCTGGCCAACAGTCACTTGGAAGCGATGGCCGTGGCCTTTGCCCGCGAAAACTGGGGAGGCGAAGACGTGGCCGGGTTGCCGCGCCACCTGCAGTTCGCGCGCAAGGCGCGGCGGGTGCAGATATTGCGCATGATACTCGGAAAAATCAGCTTGCGTAAACTTTCCCTGAGCATCGCCTCCAGCGATCTGTTGGCCGACTTTTGCGGAGCGCGCCGGATCGACGGCATCAAGGGGGTCTCCCAAAGAAAGCGTGCGGGAGCGTGCGTCCAAATGCTTCACCGCCGGGCAGGTGCGCAGGATGAGCCAAGTCATTATCGAGATGTGCGATGAGGCGGACCGGGCGAGCGAACTGGGACTGGCTGCGGCGCAGCCGATGGATACGTGCCTGGGGGACTCGACCTGCCTGCAGGCCAACATCCATTTCCCGGTCGACTGGGTGCTCTTTCGCGACGTGAGCCGCACACCCCCTGCTCAAGGCGGTGAAACTGATCCGTGCAGCGGGGTTGCGGGGTCGGATGCCGAACGAGCCGCCAGTCTTTGCCAAGTAGATGAATCGGTGGTGCATCGCGATGACCCACAGCCGACGGCGCCGCGATGCGAAGCGGGCCCGCAAGGGCGTGCTCCGCCAGATGAAACGCCTGCTGCGCACCATCGGCGAGTACGCCCGCCGCCACCGCGACCACCTCGCCGCCGACTACGCCCGGACCCGCTTCAGTGAGCGCCAGGCCACCCGCATCATTGCGCGCATCGACGCCATGCTCGAGCAACTGCCGGCCGCGATCAAACAGGCCCACGAACGCATCATCGGCGCGCGACCAGTGCCCAACGCCGAGAAGATCCTAAGCGTCGACGAACCCGACGTGCAGACCGTGGTCCGGGGCAAGGCGTCCGGCGAGGTCGAGTTTGGCAACACCCTCATGATCAGTGAGAACGTGACGGGGTTGATCACCGATTGGCAGTTGTATCAGGGAATGGCTCCGGCCGAAGGGCGTCAGTTCGATCAGAGCCTCGAGCGCCAGAATCAGTTAGACCTGAGCACCCCGATCAAAGCGGCGAGCACCGACCGAGGCTTCTCGACCAAACGGCTGTGCGAACGCTTGGCCGAAGCCGACATTTATGACGCCACTTGCCCCCGCCATCCGCAGCTGCTGCGACGGCGCATGCAGGAGCCGCAGTTCGTGGCGCTCCAACATCGCCGGGCTTCGACGGAGGCCCGCATCCCCATCATCAAGCAACGCCAAGGCAAGCGATTGAGTGCCAGAGGCTTCACGAATCGCTATCTGGCGGTAGCCTGGAGCATCCTCGGTCACAACCTGTGGCTCATCGCCCGACTGCTGGCCGACCAACCACCGCAGGCCCAAGCCGCCTAAAACCACCAAGCCTACTCCAAGGATGAACAATAAACCGGCTGCCGGAGGTTTCCTCATGGAAACGATCCAGGCACTGACTGCTGCGACACTGCAATTTAGCCATTAAATTGCATCTGCGCGCGCCTACATCCGCCATTGGTAGCCGGAAATCCGCTTAAAAAATCGGCTTTCCTGCCCCCCTTCCAAAATCAGGGTAAATGGGACACGCTCCAGATAGGCCATGGCCGCGCCGCTCCCCGTCGTGTGCCCGGCCCAGCGTTGGCGGGCCAGATTGGACAAAGCGGGGTCGGGGCGATAGCCCATCTTGGCCGCGGCGACCTTCACCCGCTCACAGGTGACCGTCGAGATGCTCGGGTGGTCACGCAATGCCAGCGAAACGGTGGATTTGTCTACGCCGAGGGAGACGGAAATATCCTTTTGGGTGATGCGGGGTATCCTGGGGTGACTAGGGTTTAGACGCGATGGAGGGGCCGAGTCGGGACTTGGGGAAAAGGGGGAGAACCAACATGGTGGTGGGATAATTCGGAAATGGCAACCACACTCTACCACTATGGTAGGTTGCCGCAGTCCAAAACTGAGTGCACAGGCAGAGAGGGAGTGGTTCCCTTTCTCCTAATGCACTATAATGAATACTATACGTTTGATATTGGGATTGATGATTGGCGGGATTGAGGTTGCGGCAGGCCGCAGGAAGGGAGCGGTGAGCAGCTATACACAAGCCAGAGAGAGGACGACCGGGCCCGGTAAGCCGGGCCCGGTCGTCCTCTCTCTGGGAAAAACTCCGCGCTGGCGTCGTGGGCGCAGAGCGGAGGATTTGGAGTGGTGGCAAAAATACAACGGCGCATCACCGCCAAGGAACGCGAGGCGATTCATGCCGGTTTGGCCCAGGGCCCAGGGCAAAAGCGGCGCTCAACTTGCCGCCGCCCTCGGCCGCGACGCCTCGGTGGTCAATCGCGAGATCACCCGCAACGGCGAGCGCTCCAGCTACAGCGGCATGGATGCGCAGACTCGCGCTTGCCGTCGGCCCAAGTGCGCCGCGCGCAACAAAGTCGGCGACACTCCCGCCTTGCGCGACGAGGTGCTGGCCCTGTTTGCCACCGGCGCTACGCCCAAGCCAATCGAAGTCGCCTTGAGACGACGTCATGGCCTTGATCTGACCCGACGCGTGAGCCACGAAACCATCTACGACTTTATCTACGTCCACTCCAAAGGCTCGGTTAAGAAGGAGTTGATCGCTTATTTGCGGCGCAAGAAGCCCCGGCGCAGTCCCGCCCCCCGCGCCAAGGGCAAGCTCTCGGGCCAGTTGCCGGGCGCGATCAATATCGGCGAGCGACCCGCTGAGGTAGAGCGCCGGGAAGTGCCCGAACACTGGGAGGCCGACTTGGTCATGGGTGCGGGCAATCACACCGCCATTTTGGTCATCACCGAACGGGTCTCCCGCTACGTGATGATCGTCCCGTTGGGCGGCGCCAAAGACGCAATCAGCGTCGCCCACGCTCTCATCCGGGCCTTCAAACGCCTGCCCGCCCACCTGCGCAAGACCCTCACCTACGACAACGGCCGCGAAATGGCCCAACATGCCGCCTTCTCCCTTGCCACAAAAGGGGCGGTCTACTTCTGCAATCTACACAGCCCTTGGCAGCGCGGTGCGGTCGCGAATATCAACGGTTTGATCCGGGAATACTGCCCTAAAGGCATCGACTTTAACACCGTCACCAAAGGCCAAATCGCCAAAGCGGAGTGGCTACTCAATAATCTCCCTCGCATCGGGCTCGACGGACAGTCTCCCGCTGAAGTCTTTCATGCTATTATACAAAACAAAAAAACTGTGCACTAGCCGCTTGACGCCGCCCAACGCAAACTTGGTGGGACTTGAGCTCGACGAAAAGAGGTGGCGAATGACGGGGAGTTAAGCTCTATCAAGGGCTGGTGGTGAGCAGGGAGATGAGGGTGTTGATAAAGGCGTCGGCGTGGGCTTTGGCGCGGCGGTCGGGAGGTGGGGAGGCGCCGTAAATGCGGGTGAGGTTGTCTTCGGCTTGGGCGGAGGCGGTAAAAAGGAGGTCCTGAACGGTCGTGGACAGTCGAGAGGTGACGGCGGAGCCTAGTTCGAGATGCCAGAGGTCGCTGTCGGCGAAGTAGATGGCGATGGCTTCATCGGGGGCGAGACCGACGTGTTCAGCCAGGGCGGTGATGGCGGTGCGGTCGTGGGGACGGAAATCGGCGGCGGAAGGTTTTTTCAGCCGCACGAAGAGGCGGTGGCCGGTGAAGCGTTCCAAGTTTTCGAGTTTGTGGCGGAAGACGGTGTCCCACGTCCAGGTGGTTGGCAGGGTATCGGGTTCGCTGGCGAAAAGGGTGGGTCGGGCGAGAGGTGCGGCGGCGAGCGCGTCGAAGTCGGGTTGGTGGGCTTCAAATGCCTGGGCGGCGGTGCCTACTCGATGGATACGCACCTGCATGGTATCGCCGGATTCGATGACGGGCAGGATGTCGAGACCGGTAATTACTTCGCCAAAGACACTGTGGAGAAAGTTGAGGCGGTTGACGGAGCTGAGCGTGATAAAAAATTGTGAGCCATTGGTATCGGGACCGCTGTTGGCCATGGATAGAATCCCGGGACGGTCGTGGCGGAGATTGGGAGTGAATTCGTCGGGGACCTCGTATCCAGGGCCGCCTTCGCCGGTTCCGAGAGGGTCACCGCCCTGCACGACAAAGCCTGGCACGACCCGGTGGAAGGTGAGACCGTTATAAAACGGTTGGCGGGGGGGGGGGGCGGAGCGAGGGTGCCCTCGGCGAGCCCGACGAAGTTGGTGACGGTCAGGGGCGCCTCTTCGGGGAAGAGACGGGCGAGGAGGGTGCCGTGCGGGGTTTCGATTTCGGCGTAGAGTCCTGGGGCGGTGGGCGGTGGGAGGGCGGCGCCCGAGGAGTGAGGTGAGGCAGCTGTAAACGAAGAAGCGCCGCGACGTGAGCATTTTTGAAGGCAGGAAACTAAGGAAGTTCGACGATGACCGTGGTGCCGAGGTTTCGGCCGGGACTGGTAGCGCGAACTCGTCCGCCGTGGGCTTCGGCGATCGCTTTAACGATGGCGAGGCCAAGTCCGGAGGTGCTTTCGCCGTTGGTCGGTCGAGAAGAAAGACGTTCGAATTTGCCGAACAGGCGATCTTGGTCGGAGGGGACCAGACCGACGCGCTCGTCCTGTACTTCAATACGAGGTCCACGCGAGGCCGGACACTCGAGGGTAAGGGTAATGGTTTTGTGCGAGGGGGAATATTTTATGGCGTTACTGACAAGATTCTCGAGGAGCTGGCGAAAGCGACGCGGGTCGACGCGGGCGATGATTTGGCCGGCGGGAGGGACCTGGCAAAGAAGGGTGAGATCTTTGGTGCCGGCGAGCCAGTGATAGTCTGCGACGACGTCCTCGATGAGCACGGCGAGGTCGGTTGGATCGAAGCGAAGATCGAGTCCGCGGGTTTCATTTTCTGCGTCGGTGAGCAGGTTCTCGACCAGGTGGGAAATACGGCGAGCGGATTCACCGATGCCATTGACGAGTTCGCGGGCAGAGGCGTTTGGCGGGAGTTCGTGGTCGAGTTCCTGGGCGAGGCCACGGATGGCGTTCAGGGGGTCCCGCACGTCGTGGGCGGCGATGCCGACGAGTTCGGTTTTGAGGAGGGTGGCTTTGCGCAGCTCGACGTTGGCCTGTTCGAGCGACCGGGCTTGAGTGGCGATAGTGTTGAGTTGGTTGAAGTCTTGGGCGCGCAGCGAGTAGATGAGCCGGGAGACGAACCCAAAAATGAGCGCGAAGACCCCGGTCACCACGACATGAGTGGTGACGATGACGGCGTCGGCCTGGGTGAGAGGCAGGGCGAGGATGAGGGAGCTGCTGAAACCGCCGATAACGAGGAGACTGGTGCGGGGTACTGAAGAAGCAGGACGCGTAGACCCCAATGCCAAGGAGGATGGTGGTGATCTGACCGGTGATGCGTTGTTGGACGATGGTGTTGAGCAAGAGGATCAGCAGACAAACAATGGCGATAGTTTGAACTACGATTTGGTCGGACGGGCGGGTATCGGAGGGCCCTTCGCGACGCCGAAAGCGCAGGACCACGGCGGTGGTAATGGAGACGACGAGCAGAGCGCTGTGAAGGAAAAGCCACTCGCGGAGGGCGGAGTTCAATGTCCAGGCACCGTTGCGCCAAAGAAGGAAATCCTGCACGGCGAGGAGCAGGACACTGAGGATCATGGCAAGCGCGTTGAGGAGCTTGGTGCGGTGAAGGTTGTCCCACGTGATCTCGCGGCTAAATGCGGTGGCCAATGCCGGATCTGGTTCGGCGAAAAAAGTGGTGCGCCAGCGATTGGGCGCGGCGCGAGAGGCAGAAGAGGGGGGAGCGGGCATGAGACTTCTGGGTGGAATATCCGACGGGGTTAAAACGATGACAGCGATGAAGTGTGTGGCAAGTTTAGCTGTAATTGCGGGATGGTCTTTCGTTACCGGGAAAATGTGTCAGGGTGGTCGAATGTTGAAATCAGTGGTGCGAGTGATGGCGATCGTGTGCAGTGGCATGGCGGGACTAGTGGTGATGGCGAAGGCCGCCCCGGTGGATTATTATCTGCCGGAGGGCGGGCCTTATGATCAGCGCGTGCCGACTCCGGAGCAGTATCTGGGGTTCGAGGTAGGTGAGTGGCACCTCCGGCCGGATCAGATTGAGGGGTATTTGAAGGCGTTGGTGGCCGCGATGCCGGAACGGGCGCGAGGGGAAGCGATCGGGCGAACTTACGAGCAGCGAGCGTTGATGCAGCTGGTGGTCGCGGAGGAGGCACGGTTACAGAATTTGGATGCGGTGCGGCAGGCGCACTTGGCGATGGGACCCGTGGCCAAGCGCCCGGTCGTGGTGAATCTGGGGTATTCGATCCACGGCAACGAGTCGTCGGGCGCGAATGCGGCGGTGATGGTGGCGTATTGGTTGGTCGCGTCGGAGGGCGAGGCGGCGGTGGCGGTGCGACGGGATGTGGTGGTGTTGTTGGATCCGTTGGATCCGATGTTTAACCCGGACGGGTTGGCGCGTTTTGCCCATTGGGCGAATACGCACCGAGGGGCGGAATTGGTGGCGGACGCCAATCACCGAGAGCACCGCGAGCCTTGGCCAAGTGGACGGACGAATCACTACTGGTTCGATTTGAACCGGGACTGGTTTTCATTGGTGCACCCTGAAAGCCGAGCGCGGGTAGCGCGGTTTCATACGTGGAGACCGAACATCATGAACGATCATCATGAAATGGGGACGGACAAAACGTTCTTTTTCAGCCGGGATCTCCGACCCGCAACAATCCGTCCACGCCGGCCGAGGTGCATGCCTTGCAGGAGCGATTGGCAGACTTCCATGGAGCGGCGCTGGATAAGGTGGGGTCATTTTACTACTCGGCCGAAGGGTATGATGATTTTTTTGCCGGCAAAGGGTCGGTGTATCCGGATTTGAATGGCGGATTGGGAATTCTATATGAGCAGGCGAGTTCGCGCGGGCATGTGCAGGAGACCGAGTTTGGGGACCTGACATTTGCGTTTACGATTCGGAATCAAGTGCAGGCTTCGAGGTCGACTTTGGCCGGTGCCGTGGCGTTGCGAGAAGAATTGCTGGAGCATCAGCGTGAATTCACGCGATCGGCGTCGGAGTTTGCGGCCGCGCGGGGCCGAGGCGGCTGGGTGTTTGATCCGGCCGGGGATCCGGCGCGAGCGTGGGAGTTGAGGACCCTGTTGGCCCAGCACCAGATAGAGGTGAGGGCGTTGCGCCGTGATGTGGAGTTGGGCGCGTACAACTATCGGGCGGGAGAGGCCTGGGTCGTGCCGGCCGCGCAACCGCAGGCGCGCCTGGTGGAGGAGTTGTTTACGCGACGTATTGAGGTCTAGGATACGTATTTTATTATATTTCAGCCTGGAGCGTGCCCTTGGCGTTTAACCTGCCGCATGCGGAGGCGGGAGCTGAGCGGTGGAAAGCGCAAGGTGGACTGGTCGGCGAGGTGTTGGCAGCGACTGCTCGTCCGGGAGGGCACATGATCGGCAAACGCGATCGAGGGCTGGCTTATGTAATCAAATCGCAGGGGTTGGATTTGCCGCGGGTTCTGGGGCGGTTGGGGAAGGCAGGGATGGGGGCGCAAGTCATTACCAAAGTGTTTGCGGCGGTGCCGGCGGGCGCAAGTGAACGGGTGGATTTGGAGGTGGGGTCGGTGATCGTGCCGGTAACGCGGCAAAAGGAGCAGGCGGCGGTGATCGAACAGGTGGTGGACACGATTTTGGCACAGGATGCGGTCGAGGTGGTGGCATTGGACCGGGGCCTTACTCCGAGTGGTCCGGATCTGGGCAGCCCAAGTTGGGTGAAAGTGACCGCGGGGCGGGGCGGGTTGATCGTGGGCCAGGGGGCGAACCCGTATGATGCGGGAGAGGTCTGGCACACGCTGGACCAACGGTGGGCGTTGCCGGTGGTGGTGTTGCTGGAGCAGCGCGACGTGGGTCGCGCGGAGTTGGATCGGTTTGAGGCGGTGGTGATGGTGGACGGCAAGTATTCAGATATCAGTGACGATGGGGTGGCGGCGTTAAAACGGTGGACCTCGGACGGCGGCACCGAAATGGGCGGCGGACAAATTAGGGGCGAAGATCGAAATGCGGGAGGATCCGGATAAGAAACCGAAAGAAGATGGAGATGTGACGCGGCATACGTTTGCGGACGGGGAGGACATCGAGCGGGCGAAGCGGGTGCCTGGAACGATATTTATGGAGGAGGTGGATTTGAGCCATCCACTGGCGTATGGCCTCGGTCAGACCACGCTCCCGGTGTTTCGGAGCGGGAAATTGCTGTTGGAACTCACGGACTCACCGTATCAAACGCCGCTGGTGTATGCGGAGGAGCCCTTGGCGGCGGGGTATCTACCCGAAGGAGAGGCCGATCGGGTGGCGAGGCAGGCCGCGGCGGTAGTGGCCCCGTTGGGGAAGGGCCGGGTGATCGCCATGACGGATGATCTGGTGTTTCGTGGTTATTGGTTCGGATCGATGCGACTCCTGGGGAACACCGTGTTTTAGGGCCCGGCGATGAAGACCCCGTGAGACGGGGCGGAGGGGGGAAGTTGAATATTTCGATTTAAAGCAGAGACCCGCTGGTGCCAGTGAGAGCGTGACGATTATAAATCTGTTGGCTCCCTTGTTTCTGATTATTGCACTGGGTGCGGCGTTGCAGCGTGGAGGGATGCTATCCGAGGTGGTGGTGGCGGGGGTTAACAAGCTGCTCTATTGGGTGGGATTGCCGGCGGCGGTGTTTCATGCGTTGGTTGCGGCGGAAGCCGGGGCGGCGGGATCGGGGGTGTTGTTGATGTTGATGGAGGGCGCAACTTTGTTGAATGCGGGGTTGAGTTGGCTGGAGGCCCTTTGGTGGGGAGTGAAGCGGAGCGCTCGCGGGACGTTTACGCAGGCGGCGTTGCGGGGAAATTTATCCTGCATCGGGCTGCCGCTGTTGTTGTCGATACCGGGGGTGCCGATTGGACAGGCGATGCTGGCGTTTGCGCCGATGTTGATATTGCACAATGCACTGACGGTGGGGGTGCTGGTAGCGAGTCAGCACGGGACGGGGCGCGGGATGTGGAAACCCATAATCACGGAGATCGGCCAGAACCCGATCATCCTCGCCTCAGTGGCGGGAGTGGCCGTGAACCTGGCCGGATGGGGACCGCCGGTGGCGGTGATGTGACCTTACAGGCGCTGGCGCGAATGGCGTTGCCGTTGGCGTTGTTGTGCATTGGTGCGGCCCTGTGGTCGGTGCCGGTGCGAGGGAATCGACGCTTACCGCTGCTTACCACGGTGCACAAGGTGGTGTTGTCACCATTAATAGGATACGCGCTGGGGCATCTGCTCGGGTTGGACGAGGGGGGCGATGCTGGCGGGGTTGATCTGCCTGGCCTGGCCCACCGCGGCCATATCCTTTACGATGGTAAAGCAGATGGGGGGGACGAAGGATTGGCGGCAAGCGCGGTGGTTTATAGTGCGGTCGCCAGTGGAGTCGCCCTTGCGGTGGTGATTGCCGGGTTTTCCGGCTGAGGACGAGAAAGTGGTCGAGACTACTCGGGGATGCTGATCAAGGTACCGACCCGTAGAGCGTTGGCTTCGGGGATTTCGGCGCGGTTGGCGGCGAGAATATCGCGCCAGCGGAGGGCGGTGCCGTAGTATTGGCGGGAGATCGACGAGAGGGTTTCACCGGCTACCACGGTGTGGGTGAGCGTGGTGCTGGTGACGGTGGCGGGGGGAGGCGGAACCGGCAAGCTGACCAAGTTTCCGGGGCGAGAAGGGGAAGTGCGACCCGGGGTTTGCTCGGGTGTGGTCGAGGTGAGTGTGCATGGAGCTCAGCTCGCTGGTCAGGGCTCCGCTTTGGGCCTGGGATTGGGGGCTTGTTCTCGCAGGTTCGCGTTTTCCGCGGTGAGGCTGGCGCGGGAATTGTTGGTGACGTTGAGTTCGTCTTGCAGCGAGGCGAGTTCCTCGGCGCGACGGTCGGCGAGAGCTTGTGCGGCGGTTAGTTGTTCGGCCAGAGCGGAGACTTGGGTCGTGGCGGCGGAGGAGGCGGCTTCGGCTTCCGCCGCGGCGGTGGCGGCCGCGGCGAGTTCGGGTTGCAGGGTCTCGAGTTGAGCGCGCAGGGCGGTGATGCTGGCATCGGCGGCATCGGCGCGGGCGGAGGCGTCGCGCATTTCCTGGCGAGTGCGGGCAAGTTCGCGTTCTTGAGCGGAGAAGGCTCGAAGACTGGACGAGAGTTTGGACTCGGCTTCGGTGAGGCGCTCGACGGTGGCGGAATCTATTTTGGGTTCGGGAGGAAGCACGTTTGCAGGGGTCGCGGTGATCGTGCGGGTTTCGGCGAGCAGGCTTTCCAAGCGGGAGATCTCGTCACGAGCGGCGATGAGATCGACCTCGGCGCTCTGGTCGATGGATGAGGGCGCCGTGGATTGGAGGGCAGCGTTGAGTTGTTGTTGGAGGGACGCGAGGGCGGTATCGCGATCAGTCAATTGGGCGCGCAGAGCGTCGCGTTGTTGGAGGGCAATGGTAAGATTTTCCTGAGCTGCTCCGAGGTGGGCGACGGTTGCCTCCAATTCGGGGATGCGCGATTGCTGGGCCGAAGCGGCGCTATCGGTCTCGGCGAGAGAGGCGCGCAAGTTGTCGCGTTGCTGGAGCACAGCCGAGAGATCGGATTGTGTGCTGGAGAGGGCAGTGAGGGAGGACTCAAGTTCGGCGATGCGGGTTTCTTGGTCGGAGGCAGAGGCGGTGGCGGCAGCCAGGTCGGACTGGAGGGCGTCGCGTTGTTGGAGGACGGCGACGAGACTATCCTGGCCGGCGGACAAGGTGGTAACGGAAGATTCGAGCTCGGCGATGCGGGATTGGTGAGCGGTGGCATCTGCCTGGGCATCGGCGAGGGCGGAGCGGAAGGCGTCACGCTGGCTGGTGATATCCGCGAGTTGCTCAGCGGCGGCTTGGGTGGCGGCGGAGAGCGCGCTGGCAGAGGGGAGGGCGAGCACGGTGCCGACGACGGCGTAAAGGTGACGGGCGTTCATCAAGGTTGGGAGCTTGGGTAGGGTTGTGACGAAAGCAAAGCCGGGAATTGCGGCGGCAGTCGGTTCGACGGTGGTTTCTGGCGAGAGGTTCCCGTGGCCTCAGGGGGGTGGCGGGGGTGTTTCGGCGGGCGGCGGAGTGGTTTCACTGGGGAATACGATGTCTTCCGTTGCGGCGGCTATTTCGGCGAGGGCGCGTTGGAGGGCAGGGTCTTCGCCTTGGGTGGCCGTGACGACAGGACGCCCGCTGGAGAAGTCGATCGTTTGACCGTCTTCCAAGACCGTGGGCGGAGGGGAAGCAGCGGGAGGCACGGCGATTTCGTCGACAACGCGCGGAGGCGGTGCGGGGACGACCTCGGGTGCGACGTTAATGGGTTGAGCGCTGGAAGAAGTTTCTGGCGGGCTCGCCGATCGAGTGCGCAGGATGCGGGACAAAAGGAATGCGATGGCGAGGATTGCTATCACGACAATGGCGCGGGTGCAACGTTTTCGGTTCATCGCGGCGAAATATAGCCCAATGGAGGCTCCATGTCGAATCCCGTTCAAGCGAGGGCGAGGGCGGTGAGTCCCAGGACCATGCCAGTGGCGCACCAGAGGCGGCGAGGCGCGTGGGCTTCCTTGAAAACGCGGGCGCCGAGGAACGCCCCGATGAGGATACTGAATTCGCGGGCAGGCGCGACGTAGCTCACGTGAGTGAAGCTCAGAGCGGTCAGCACGAGCACGTAGGCGAGAGGCGAAAGGGTGGCCATGATGAGCACCTCGCGACGATGTTGGCGCCAAATGGACGCCACGGCGACACGACGTGACCAGGCGAACGGCGCAAGCAGGCCGGTGAATTCGATGTTGGTGAAACCGTCAAATACGACCGGATTGACATGGTGATGATCGACCACGTGGCGATCCCAGACGGTGTAGCTGGCGATGAAGGACCCGGCGATGAGCGCATTGCGCAGGGCAATGCCCTGAGACAAAGGATATCCGCATCTTGGCTGGGTTGCCAGAGGCGTTCCCCGTGGCTGAGAAAAAAGATGCTCACTACGATGATGAGACCCCCGGCGAGACCCAGAAGCGTTGGACGTTCACCCAAGAAAAGAATGGCCCCAAGAGTGGCGATGAGCGGAGCGCTCCCGCAGACCAACGGGTAAATGAAAGAGAAGTCGCCACTCCGGTAGGCGCGTTGCAAGTAGAATGCGTAACCGGTTTTGAGCACGGTACTGACGGCGATGACCCACCAGGCAGCCGTGGTGAGGTGGAGCCCATCCTGCCAGAGGGCAATACCGGAGAGGATAGGAGTGTAGAAGCGACCATGACCAAACCGACGGTGCAGACAAAAGGGAGGTCGCTGCCGACGCGTTTGGCGGCGAGATTCCACGTGGCGTGGAGCACCGCGGCGGTAAGCACGAGGAGGAGAGCGGTGATGGTCATTCAGGGAAGCACAGGAAGGCTGGCAGGCAGAAAACTGAAAAGGGCGTGGGTTGCGCAGCGAGGGTAACTGGTCGTTAGGGAGATTGAGTCGTGACGCGCGGGTGAGCCGCGGCAATGTGACCTTCTTGCTCATGATTTTGTCGTCCTACCTGAAAGAATCCCGCCGCACGATGGTGTTGGCGGGGCCGATTATTGTCGGGCAAGTGAGCCAAATGCTGATGTCCGTCACGGACAGCGTGATGATTGGTCACGTCGGAAAAGTGCCACTGGCGGCGTCGGCCTTTGCCGGGAGTATCTGGGGCATGTTTTTTATCGTCGGGGTGGGTATGATGATTTCGATGACGATCAAGGTTTCGCAGGCGCACGGCAAAGCGGATGATCGGGAAGTGGCCACGTGGATGAAGCATGGTGTGGTGTTGGGTGGCGTGGTGGGGTTATTGGGGGCGGTATTGATGGTGGCGTTGGAGACGCAATTGCACCGGTTTGGGCAGCCCCCGAGGTGTTGGCGTTGGCGGGGCCATTTTACACCCTGATTGCGATTTCGTTGGTGCCGACCCTGATGTTTCAAGTGCAGTGGCAGTTCGCGGAATCGTTGGACCAGACAGTGGTGCCGATGGTGTTGATGCTGGTCGGGGTGGCGTTGAATGTAGTCCTGAACTGGGTGTTTATATACAGGAACCTGGGGGCGCCGCAGATGGGGCTGACGGGGGCAGGGGTGGCGACCTTCATTTCGCGAACTCTGGGTGTGGCGTGCATATTGATATGGATCACCCGTGAGCCGGGGGTTGCGGTCGGCTTGGCCGCGGAATTGGACGGCGGGCTACGTTTGGGAGCGGTTTTGGCGGTTGTTGGGGATTGGGGTGCCAATTGCGGTGAGTTTATTGTGCGAGACGGCGGCGTGTGGGGCGGCGGCGATCATGATGGGATGGATCGGTGCAACGGCCTTGGCGGCGCATCAGATTGCGATCACGTGTGCGGCGTTTACGTTCATGATTCAGCGCGGGCTGACTGACGTGATAGTGCCAACGGCAATTACAGCGTTGGCTTATTGGGGACTGGCGTTGCCCATGGGGTATTGGATGGGAATGCGAACGGGGGCGGGCCCCATGGGGATCTGGTATGGACTGGCCGCAGGACTTATTTTTGCGGCGGTGGCGCTGAACCTAGGTTTGCGCGAAGGACTCGGCCGGAGCATTTGTCACGTATTACGTGACAAATGGGAGGGGGGCATGGCAGGGCGGTTTGTAACGTAATATGTTACAACTTGGCGAGACGGATGCGGAGGGTGGGGGCGTCGAGGCCGGCGATGCGGACACGTTTTTGGCGGGCAGTGGTGCCGGTGGCCAGAGGGACGGCCCCTTTGGGCAATCCGAGGGTGGCGGCGAGGAAGCGGCAACGCTCGGCGTTGGCTTTGCCGTCTACGGGCGGGGCCTTGATTTTGACCTTGAGGGAGTCTCCGAGCCAGCCGACGACTTCGCTACGGGCGGCGTTGGGGACGGCTTTGATCGGGAGGACGGTGTTCAAGCCGGGAGGGCAGCGGCGAGGGCTGCGATGATGTCGGAGGCGGGTTCGGTGCCGACGGAGAGGCGCAGGAGATCCGGGTCGATCCCGGCGGCAGTGAGCTCGGCGCGACCGGGTTCACTGGAAATGAGATCGTAGTGCGCAAGGTAGATGAAGGGACAGATGAGGGTCGTCTTCATGCCGAAGCTGGGACCTTTGGCGAGAGCGAGACGATCGTAGAAATCTGCGAGGCGGCCGCGCACGGTGAAGCTAATAATACTGCCGATATGATCGGGGGTGCGGGCGATTTTGAGGTAGTTATCCTTGGAACCGGGTTGCAGGGCCCAAAAGACTTTGGAGATGGCAGGGTGTTGGCGGAGAAATTCGACGACGGCAGCGGCGTTGGTGTTGGTTTGGGCGACAACGGCGGGATAATCGGCGATTTGGCGGGCGAGCTCGGCGAGATCACGATCGTAGATGGGGTCGGTGCGGCGGGCGATCCGGGTGCGGAGCCAATCAGCGTCGGGGCCGGTGGGGTTGATCGCGCTGACTCCGGCGATGATGTCGCCGTCGGAGCTGGCGTATTTGGTAAGGCTGTTGACGACGATGTCGGCGTGGGGGAGCACGCTTACATTGAGGGGGGACACGAGGGAGGGATCGATGATGAGTCGACCCTCGTGGCGGTGAGTGAGCTCGGCGATGGCGGCGAGGTCGGCGGTTTGTACGAGAGGGTTGGTGGGGGCCTCGGTGACGAGTCCGGCGAAACGATCGTCGGCGGAACGGATGGTGGCCTCGAGAGTGGCGAGGTCGGTGACGTCGCGCAGGGCGATGTAGTTGGCAGGATCGCCACTGAAGCGTTTGAGTTGAGAAATCGTGTCGAGGTAGAGCCAACCGAACTGGATCCATACGGTGCGACCGCGGGAGGCTTGGAGGTCAGCGAGAGCGCGCCAGGACGCGTGGAATGCGTTCATCCCCGAGGGTGCCAGAATGATGTCGCGGGAGGACGTGCCGGGTAAGACCTGTTGCAGATTCGCGACCACAGTCTTGAGGGAGTGGAGGGCGGGGGGCGCGGGGCGAGGGAGAAAGGGCAGTGCGCCGCGTGAGATGAGGCGGTCTTCGGCTTCGCGGGAGCTCAGGAAGCCGCCGATATTTTGCAGGTATTTTTTGGCTCGGAGAAAGAGGTCGGGATCGGTTGGGTGGGCGATGCCGTGGAGCCCCTCGTGTTTTAGACGGATGGTATGGGCGGCGCCTAGTTCGATGGTGAGGGCATCGGCGACGCGAGACGAGCAAGTGAGCCATAGCTCGTGGTCCGTCAGTCCGAGCTCGGTGGCGACGGCGGCACTGAGCTGGCGGTTGTAGCGGTGTAGGACGAAGCGGGGGTAACCGCTTTGCAAATGTTGGACGACGGCGGGGTCCTTCTCTTCATAGCCAATCACGTCGCGCATGGTGGGCAGACTGCACGAGACCGCGTGGGGGCGATTGGGAATAGGTTGGCCGAGGAGGGGGGAGACAGGAACAGACATCGAGATTCGAACGGATACGATGCAATTAACGGCCGGCGGCCGGCAAATCTCAAAATGCGGCAAAGGCGGGCGGAGGGGAGGCGGGGAGTTGTAACGTAATACGTTACAAACGCGGGGTGGTCGCTCTCAGGACTCGGGTGTTGGATCTTAGGTCCCTGGCGGAGGGCGGGGGAAGGAGAGGGTGATACTGAGGCCGCGTTTGGGGCGATTTTCGAGGAGCCAGGTGCCGTCGAGGGTTGCAGTGAGACGGCGAGCGAGGCTCATGCCGTAGCTGCCACTGTGGGGAGTGGCATCGGCGATATTGGTCAGGGTTTCCGGGGTGATGCCATTGCCGTAGTCGGTGATGTTGACCTTGTAGATGTCTTTCGTCGACGGAGAGACTGACGTCGATGGGCTCGGTTCGGATGGAGTAGACGCAGGCGTTGTCGAGGAGCTCGGTGACAATTTTAGCGAGCAATTCGCGAGCGACGGGAGCGGTCAGAGGGGAGAGTTGGAGGCGGAGTCCTTGGATGCGTTGGTGGCGACGAGTGGTGGCTGCGGCAGCGTGGCGGATGAGTGCATCGACGGAGACGGCGGGACCGGTGGAGGCGGAAAGGGTGCCGGACTCGAGGCTGGTGAAGAGGACGAAATTCTCGAAACGGCGGTTGAGGATTTCGGCACTGGTCGTGATGGTGCGAGCGAAGTCTTTGACGTCGGTGGCGGACATGAGCTCGGCATTCATTTCGAGCACGGAGGCGCACCCGATAATTTCGTGAAGGGGTTCGATCATGTCCGCTGGGAGCAGGGCGCCGAGGTTGCGGCGCAGGGTTTGCAGTTCGCCGGAGGCCGCGGCGATGCGTTTTTGGCTACGCTCCAGGTGTTCAGGTGTTGGCGGACGATACGAAGGAGTTCGAGGTTATCGAAAGGCTTGGGCAAGTAGTCGTCGGCGCCCCCGGTCATGCCCTTGCGCATGTCGGGGAGATCGGCGTCTCCAGTCATGAGGATGACGGGTGTTTGTTCGAGACCGGGCGATTTGCGAAGTTCGGTGAGGGCTTCGTGGCCGTTCATGCCGGGCATGCGAATATCGGAAACGATGATATCGGGGTGATGAGCACGCGCGAGCCGCAGACTTTTTTCACCGTCGTCGTCGGTGATCACGCGATAGCCGTCATCGGTAAAAATTTCCCCGAGCATCATGCGTAGGCCTTCGTCGTCATCGATCAGTAACAGTGTGCTCATGGTAATGGAGGGCAGCATGTCGCGGATAGGTGGTAAGAAGGCGACGCCGTAATTTTATCGGTCATGTTGCAAGGGAGTTGAATATTTTGTAAAGAGCGTGAACATGCGCCACGATGAAATTGCTTTCCTGGAATGTGAATGGATTGAGGGCGGTGCTGAAAAAGGACTTTGGGGACTTTGTGGTGGCGAGTGAGGCGGACGTGATTTGCTTGCAGGAAACGAAATGCCAGCCGGCTGACGTGGCGCACGTGGAGTGGCCGGAAGGTTACACTGCGTATTTCAGTGCGGCGAAAAAGAAGGGTTACAGTGGCACGGGGGTGTTGACGAAGGTGGCACCGTTGAGCGTGAGGGAAGGGATCGGGTTGGAGGAGCACGATCAGGAGGGACGTACGTTGACGGTGGAGTTTGAGGATTTTTATCTGGTGAACGTCTATGTGCCGAATGCGCAGAACGAGTTGCGACGACTGGACTATCGTCAGCAGTGGGATGCGGATTTTTGCCGGTATTTGCAGGGCCTGGAGAAGACGAAGCCAGTGGTTTTCTGTGGGGATCTCAATGTGGCGCACAAGGAGATCGATTTGGCGCGACCGAAGGCGAACGTCGGGCATCCCGGGTTTACAGAGGAAGAGCGAGCGGGGTTTGAGCGGTTTTTAGCGGCGGGTTTCGTGGACACGTTTCGCGAGTTCGAGACTGGGGCAGGGCACTACTCATGGTGGACGTACCGCGCCGGGGCCCGGGGCAAAAACATAGGGTGGCGTATTGACTATTTCATGACGTCGGACTCGTTGCGGCCGCGATTGGAGAAGGCGTGGATCAACCCGGCAGTCATGGGCAGCGATCATTGTCCGGTGGGGGTGGTGCTCCGATGAAGAACCAGGACAAAACCGGACCGGACGCCATGACATCTCCCTGGGTAAGGTTGGCGGCGTCGGCGGTGCACGGCACCGGTTTGTATGCGACCAAAGCGATAGCGGAGGGAACGCGGGTGATCGAATACGTGGGGGAAAAGATCACCAAGGCGGAATCGGACCGACGGGATAAGGCGCGGCAGGAACGACAGGAAGGCGGGGAGGACGGGTGTGTGTATTTGTTCGAATTGAACAAACGTTATGACTTGGACGGGGATGTGGAGTGGAATACCGCCCGATTGAGCAACCACTCCTGTGCGCCGAATTGTGAAACGGAGCATGTGCGGGGGCACATCTGGATAAGTGCGTTGCGGGATATTCTGGAGGGAGCCGAGTTGAGTTACGACTACGGCTTTGATTGGGAGAACTGGAAGGATCACCTTTGCCGGTGCGGGACCCCTTCTTGCTTGGGATACATCGTGAAGAAGGACCAATGGAAGAAGGTGAAGAAGGCGATCAAGGCGGAGGCGAAGGAGGCCAAACGCAAGGCGAAGGCGGAGCGGGAAACGGCGAGTAAAGGGCAGCGTAAGCAGAAGGAAAAGAAGCCCACCTAGCGGAGGAAAACCATGAAGTGCGGTTGGTTTGTGATGAGCTGAACCCAGATAGGACGGTTTTTACGTTGGCCGAGCAGCGGACGATCGGATACGGTGATCCTCCCATGAAACTGTTGCGGAAGACCTTGAACTACGTTGCAGAGCGCCAGGAACGAGTCGGGGCAGCGTTGGCGCCAGAGGGGCGAGGAGGGAAATGAATCGCGGCAGAGTTGATCTTTCGGAGCTCAAAGGGCTCTTGGGACAAGACGCCGGAGGGAAAGGAACACGGCGATTGGCGGTGGCGGAGAGTTTGACCTCCGGGCAGGTACAGCTGCGCATCGGGGCGGTATCGGGGGCATCGGCGTATTTTGTGGGTGGCATGACGGCTTACACCCTGGATCAAAAGGTCCGCCACCTCGGGGTGGACCGGGACGAGGCGGCGGCATGCAATTGTGTGAGTGCAGCAGTGGCGCGGCAGATGGCGCGAGGGGCGGTGGCGCTTTTTGATGCGGATGTGGGTGTGGCGACCACCGGCTATGCGGAAGTGTCGCCGGAGAACGGGGTCTCGGACCCCTATGCCTGGTGGGCGGTGGTGGAGCGAGTACCGGATGGCCATTGGCAGGAAGTGGCGGGACGAGCGGTTTGTTTGGAACGGAATCGGAATGAAGTGCAGGCGATGGTGGCGGAGCGCGTGTTGGCGGAGTTGGTGGACTATTTGCAGACGATGGCGATGGCAGTGGACTAGGCCCATGAGTGGTGAAACGTGGCTGGGCAATCTCGTGCGCATCGTGGCCAGACCGCCGCGCGGTTCTATTATCCACGTATAGAAATATCGGGTACGGTGCCCTCGGTGGGACCGGTCTTGCTGGTGTCAAACCACCCGAATTCACTCCTGGATCCCGTGCTGTTGGGGCTAGCGGCGAAGCGACCGGTGCTCCTGTTGGCGAAAGCGCCGTTGTTTGAAGTGCCGGTGTTTGGGCGGATGATCAAGGGGTTGGGCATGATCCCGGCGTATCGGGGCAGTGACAGTAGCAGTGGGCGGATGGTGGCGAAGAATCTGGATTCATTGCGCCGGGCGGCGGAGGCGTTGGGGGGGAGAACGGTGGGGCGGTGGTTGGGATATTTCTGGAAGGGAAAAGTCATGATGATCCGCAAGTGTTGGTGGTCCGTTCGGGGGCGGCGCGGATGCGATGCTGGCCGTGGCGGCCGGAGTGAAGGGATTGCAAATTGTGCTGGTGGGGTTGAATTATGAGCGGAAGGATCGGTTTCGCACGGCGGTATCGATCAATGTGTGGGAGGCGATGGACGCGAATCACTGGTGGGCGCAGCACGGTGGTGAGGAGCGAAGGGCGAGGCGGCTGCTGACTTCAGAACTCGCTCGAAGACTTAAAGAGGTGGCGATCCACTTGGAGGAAGCCGCGTGGGCACCGTTGGTGGAGGAAGTGGAAGGCATGTTGCCGGCATCGAGCGGGATGCGAGTGACGGGACTGTTGCGACTACGCAAGCGGGTGGCGGATGCGATCAATTATTTTCATCGATTGGATCGCCCCCGAGCGGAGGAATTAGCTACGCGACTGCAGGTATGGAGGGACCGGCGAGAAGCGGTGGGTTTGCCGGTGGATGCGCGGTATTTTCGGCAATCGATGGACCGAAGAATAGTGTCATTGGCAGGGGATGCGGTGGGACTGCTGGGGGCGTTGGGCTTGGGCATAGTGGGGCTGATGTATCACTTGGTGCCGCATGGTGTGACGCGGGTGGCGGCGGCGCGGCTGGATCAACCCGGACGGATGACAGGGGCGTTTAACCGCATTTTAGTGGGAGTGCCGGTGTATGGTATGTGGTACACCGCCTCTGCAGTGTGGGGCTGGCACGTGTTCCAACCGTGGGTGGTTTTAGGCGGCCTGGTTTTGTTGCCGGTGGCGGGGTTGGTGGCGGTGTGGTTCGGGCGGCGACTCCGGACGGCAGGACCGATTTGGTTGGCGGAGGCGAGGTTGTTGGGGCAGAGATCCCGAGGCAGGGAGTTAAGAGCGGAACGGGCGGCGTTGGTGACTAGTTTGACAGACCTAGCCGAAGAATTCCCCGGCACCGTGGGAGCGCAAAGTCGGCGATGGGCGGTGTTGCGTCCGCCGGCGTGGTTGATGGTGAGTTTAACCACCTTGGCGGTACTGGCGGTGGCCGGGGTAGCGGCGGGTTGGTTGATGCGGGATCGGCCGCTGGAGTGGTGGTATTCGGATGCGCCGGCGTTGCAGCGCGTGGAGCCCGAGGTAATGGTGCGGCGCGTGGAGGCGGACGAGCATGGGTTTGGCCGTGGTGATTGATGAACAGGCGGCGTTGGAGGTGCGTTTCCGTGTGTTTGAGGCGCAGTTGCATGCGGGGGAGCGCAGTTACTACCGGCCGGAAGATGATGATGAAATGCGCCGGATGCTGGTCACGTTTCTGTCGTTGCGGAGCGCGTTATGACGGACGGTCTGGCGGTATCAGCGTTACGACCAGTTGCGGGACGCGTCGATCCGCCTGCGGGCATTGTTATTGCATTACACTGCGGCGGCGGTGCTTTACGATTATTCGGCGCGGTTTGTGGTGGCGTTTGAGAATAGCGAAGAAGCGCAGCTGAAGTTGAATGAAGCGGAGCCACGGTGGGATTTGGCGGGAGGCACGTATGATCGGATCCGGGCGAATTTTGGAAATATTGCTCACCGCCGGTGGCTGGAAGCAGGGTGGCAGCACTACCATGTCATGGTGCCAAAGTGGAGGGAGGCGGAGAGGGGTCCGGAGTCGGTCGGCGTGGCGGCGAAATTTCATGCAGCGATCGCGGAGGCGGGGGAGCGCACTGCGGCGTTGAGCGAGCGGATATTGAACTACAAACTGGCGACGGCCGCGAGGGATGTGCGAACGGTGGCGGGAGGGAGTTATTACCGGGCGAGTGCGGCGATATCGACGTTGATTGGAGACGCCAAGATTCGGGCGCCGCGGGACGGACAGGCGTTGGTGACGCCGGCGTTGTGGGCGCGGTTGAGGCCGTTGTTGCAGCCGGGGGATATTTTGATCGAGCGCCGGAATTGGTATTTATCAAATGCGTTGTCTGCCGGGTTATTGGCCTCACGCGGCACTCTATGTGGGCACTCAGGAAGATTTGAGGACGATGGGATTGGCGGAGCATCCGGCGGTGGCCGCGAAGTGGGCTGAGTTTGCGCGCGGGGATGATGCGGGGCACGAGTTTGCGGTAATCGAGGCGATGAGTGAAGGCGTGGTGTTCACATCGGTGGAGCACTCGGTGGGAGAGGCGGATGCAGTCGCTGTCTTGCGACCGCGACTGTCGGTGGAGCAAAAACGGGCGGCTATTGCGCGCGCGTTCAGTCCCGCGGAAAAGCCTTACGATTTTGATTTCTTCAGCAGCGACAAGTTGGTCTGCACAGAAGTCGTGTATCGGGCCTTCGGAGACATGCTGACCTTGCCATTGGTGGAAATACTGGGGCGAAAGACGTTGCCAGCGTTAGAAATCATGAGGGGCTTGGGCCACGCCGCAAGGTGAGCGCGAGTTGGACTTTGTGGCGTTTTTGGACGGGGATGAGAAGACAGGGGCTTGTCAGTGGGCCGATGAAGCGACGCTGCGGGAATCGATGGAGCGGCCGGCGTTGACGTGGATGAATTTAGGACTGGTGAGGGGGGGCGAGAGGGTCAGGCATGAAAAAACCCGGAACAAGAAAGGTCCGGGCGAGTAGCAGCTACGGAAGGTCGGAGTGGACCCTACTGTGTGATTTGGGTCACGAAATTGCGGAGAGGTTCGACTTCGGGTTGGGAGGAGACCCAGTCGCCTTGCACAATTTCAGGCAGGGTATAGCGAGTGTTATAGAAGGACCGGTTGGCGGTGTTATTGGCGGAGAGCCAACCTGCCTTGAGGGTCGCACCCGCGAAGAGGCCCTTCTTCTTGGTGTAGACCAAAATGGGAGTGGAGAGAATTTCCTGGTTGATGCGCTGGGCTTCGGCGACTCGAGGGCCGGCAACGGTTGCCGCGTCGACGCCCACGTTGAAGCGATTTTGGTAGAGGAGGCGTGGGGTGTTATCGTCGGTCAGGATGAAAACGGTTTCGATGGCGGCACCGCCGAGTTGCAGACCGAAGCTCGCTTCGCCGGCGCGGACGAACGCGGGGAGACTCCAAGTCCCGTTGGCGCGGCGGGAGAGCATGAGACCGTAGCCGTGTTTGATCCCGAGGAGGAAACCGGCCTTGAATTGGTTGGTGATTATGATGGCTTTGGCAGAGCGAAGGACCTCGGCGGGGATCGCGTAATCGGGATTGGCTTGGAATTCCCGAAGAATGGCTTCGCACGATTCAATGCGAGTCACGTATGCGGTGCGTGGAAAAGTGCGCTCGGCGGAGGCGGTGAGAGTCGCGGCCAAGGCGATCAGGGCGAGGGAAAGGATACGCTTCATAACAATTCGAATTGGAGCGAGTATGCACGGCTGGCGGGGTTTGGGAATTACGAATTACGCCCGCCTTTTCATGGTAGTGAGGGGGTATGGGACGCGTGGCAGCGTAAAATGATTCAATCTAGTTCACGAGCGACGAGATCATCTTCGTCCCAGCCGAAGTAGTGGCCGAGCTCGTGGAGGTAGGTCAGGTGGATTTCGTCGAGGTAGGTTTCTTCGTCTTCGGCGGCGTAGTCCCAGATATTAAGGGTGAAGAGCAGGATTTTGACAGGAACGTCATTGGAGTCGCCGGTATCGGCGCCGTGGGGGGGCCCAACGAACAGGCCCAGGATATCGGGTTCGAACTCGTCGGCCAAGATTTCGGGTGAAGGGAGATCGAGGAAGAGTATCGGAAGGCGGACAGCGTGGGAACGCAACTCTGCGGGAAGGTCGGCGATGGTGGCTTCGACTTGAGTGGAAGCGAGCTGGCGAAGCTGGGGAGGGGTCACGGAGGGGAGAAGGGAGACGAACGGCGTGAGAATGGATTACAAACGACTTAAACTAACGTGATTGCGAACCAGGAAAGGGAGGAGCAGATCGGAATACCGTTGTGGCGGGAGTTCGCGCAACGAATCAACCAAGGACTATCAATGGCGATGAACGGTATTCTATCAGCAAAGGTGCGGCGATGCGGGGGGATTGAACACGCTGGGCGTCGACGGCAATCGCTGGCCCGTCGTGCTGTTGTCCGGATTTCTGTGGATGGGTCTGCTTAGGGGAGAGTGGGCGGCGGATACGGCGGCGAAAACTAAGACGAGACCGCGCATTGAGGTATTAACAGCGGAGTTGGGCTTGAGTCGCGAGCAAGTGAAGTTGATTGAGCCCTTGGTGAATGCGCGCACGGCGGCATTGGGGAAATTGCGGGCGGACACATCGTTGAGTCCCTCCTTGTTGAAGGAGGCGGAATTACAAATTCGGAGGACTTACGGAGACCAGATTCGGAAACGACTCAGTCCGACTCAGCGGCTACTTTACGTGGATTTGGTGGCGAAAGAAGGTGGTACGCCGACGCGGATAGTGGTGTTGACGAAGGCGCTGAGTCTCAGGCCCAAGCAGGTGAAACTGATCGAACCGCTGATTGGGGCACGCACAGTGGAGTTGCAGTTAATTCGAGAGAATCCGGCATTCAACGCAGTGGCGAAGCGTGAGGCGATTGAAGTGACGATGAAACGTTATGGAGAGAAAATCCGGGCGGAATTGAGCGAGACGCAAAAGACAGCGTATGCGGCGTTGATCAAGTGGGAAGCTGGGCAGTAGATCCGCGGATGGTGGGTTGGCTAATGGCGGGAAATGCTATCCAGTTTACGGTTCCACGCATGAGTACACTGAGCATCGTAGTCATCGGCGGAGGCGCCGCAGGATATTTTGCCGCCATTGCGGCGGCGCGGGCGGATCGCTCAGCGCGGGTCATGATTTTGGCAGGGACGGGGCACCCGTTGGCGAAAATGCGCATTTCTGGAGGTGGGCGCTGCAATACGACCCATGCGTGTTTCGAGCCCAGAGAGCTCGTGAAGCGTTATCCACGCGGAGCCAAGGAATTGATCGGACCGTTGCACCGGTTTGGGCCGAGGGAGACGGTGGCGTGGTTTAGGGAGCGAGGCGTGGAGCTCAAAACGGAGGCGGATGGACGGATGTTCCCGGGGACGGATGATTCGAGGACGATTATTGAGTGTTTGCAGCGGACGGCAGCGGAGTTGGCGGTGGCGGTGTGGACCCGCACTGCGGTGAAGTTGGTCGAGCGCGAGGAGGCAGGTGGGTTTCGGCTGACGCTGGGTGATGGAGGGGTGGAGCGGTTTGATCGCCTGGTGGTCGCGACCGGTGGGAATCGAGGTTCGGGTGGGCACGCGATCGCGGAGGCGATGGGGCACACGATTGAGGTGCCGGTACCCTCGTTGTTTACCTTTCAAATCAACGATGCGCGGCTGAAAGGATTGGAAGGGCTGGCGGTGCCGGAAGCTGAAGCGCGTGTGGTGGGCACCAAGTTGCGGCAGCGGGGGCCGGTGTTGATCACGCATTGGGGCTTGAGTGGACCGGCGATTCTGCGGTTGTCGGCATGGGGGGCGCGGGAGCTGGCGGAGCGTGCGTATGATTTCACGGTGCGAGTCGCGTGGAGAGGGGAAGCGAATGAGGAAAAGGTGCGGGCGGTATTGGCGAGCGGCCGCCAGTCGTTGGGACGCAAGCAGCTGAGCAACGCGAATCCCGCGGGGTTGCCCGGGAGGTTGTGGGAGCGGCTGGTGTTGGCGGCCGGGGTGGATGCGACCACGGGGTGGAATGCGGTGCCCAAGGCGGGACTCAACGCGCTGGTGCGGGCGGTGGCGACGAGTGCGTTTAAGGTTACGGGTAAGAGCACGAACAAGGAGGAATTTGTGACCTGCGGAGGCGTGCGGTTGAGGGAGGTGGATTGCAAGACGATGCAGAGTCGGAAGTGTGCCGGCCTGTATTTTGCGGGAGAAGTGCTCGATATCGACGGGGTTACGGGTGGCTTTAATTTTCAGTCGGCGTGGACCACCGGGTGGATTGCAGGCGGGGCGGCGGCAGGGGGCGGTGAAGTGAGTCAAAACGTGAAGTGAGCGCGGAGGGGATCGGGCTTTCTTTTTCTAACGATCCTACTGCATGCTGCATTTTGTGCCTTCTTATTTTGAGCTCCTGTTGTTGATTGTGCCGGTGTTTGCGCTGATTGCGTTGGGGTCGGGGGCGCGGTTGGCGGGGTGGCTGACAACGGGGGCGGATGCGAGTTTGATGAAGTTGGTGGTGAATCTCCTGTATCCGGCGTTGATTTTTCGGGCGGTGTTGGGGAATCCCGCGTTGGCGGACGCGCGCAATGTGTTTTGGCCGCCGTTGGTCGGGTTTGGTACGATGGCCGGAGGGATTGTGGCGTCGTTGTGGATCGGGCGATGGTTGGGATATTCGCGAGGTTTGGGGCTGCGGACTTTTGCGTTTGCGGTGGGGATTTATAACTATGGATACATCCCGATTCCGTTGATGCAGGAGCTGTGGGGACAGGACAGTATCGGGGTGCTTTTGGTGCATAACGTCGGCTGTGAGGCGGCGGTGTGGACCGTGGGCGTGCTGGTGGTTTCGGGGGTTTCACTGCGCCAAGGTTGGCGGAAGCTCATCAGTGGACCGTTGATTGCCCTGATGTTGGCGGCGGCGGGCAACGTTGTCGGGCTAGATCAAGTGATGCCTGAAGTCGCGGACCGAGTGTTGGCGGCGACCGGAGCGTGTGCGATCCCGATGGGATTGATCCTGATCGGGGCGACGTTGACGGAGTATTTGAGCAAACCCTCGCAGTTGTTTTCGAAGCACGTCACACTAGCGGCGTGCGCCCTGCGGTTGGGGGTGTTTCCGGTGATTATCTTGGGATTGGCGAAGGTGTTGCCGATCAGCGTCGAGTTGAAGCAAGTGATGGTGGTGCATGCGGCGATGCCGGCGGGAATCGTACCGATACTGATCGCCAAGCATTACGGAGGGCAGCCCTTGACGGCGGTGCAGGTGGTGTTGGGGACGACGGCGGTGGGGGTATTGGTGATCCCGTTGTGGTTGAAGTTGGGGATGGGGTGGGTGCTGTAAGGGCAGTTTGTCACGTATTACGTGACAAACTCGATGGGGTGGGGGCGTCATTGTGGGTTGCGCAAAGGGGAATGGGGGTTGGGATGGCGGACTATGGAGTGGATCGCCGACCCTCAGATTTGGCTCTCATTGTTTACGCTGACCGCGCTGGAGGTGGTGCTGGGCATTGATAACATCATCTTCATTTCGATTCTGGCGGGGAAACTGCCGGCGGAGCAGCAGGACAAGGCGAGACAGGTGGGGCTGATGCTGGCACTCGTTACGCGGATTCTGCTGTTGATGAGCATCTCATGGTTGATGGGGCTGACTAAACCGTGGTTCACCGTGCCAGTGCTCAATCACGCGGTTTCGGGTAAGGGTAAGGATCTCATTCTACTCATCGGCGGGCTGTTCCTCATCGGGAAAAGCGTTTTCGAGATTCACGAAAAGCTGGAGGGCGAAGACGGCCATGCGACCGCCTCGCTCGGTCGCGTGACCTTTCGCGCGGTGGTGATTCAGATCCTGCTGCTCGACATCGTGTTCTCGCTCGACTAGGTGATCACTGCGGTGGGCATGGCGGATCACCTGCCGGTGATGATTGCGGCGGTGATCATTGCGATGGGCATCATGTTATGGGCGGCGAAATCGATCAGTGATTTCGTGAACCGTCACCCAACGCTCAAGATGCTGGCGCTTAGTTTCCTCATCCTCATTGGCGTGATGTTGGTGGGTGAGAGTCTGGGTCACCACATCCCGAAGGGTTACATTTACTTCGCCATGGCGTTCTCGTTTGGGGTCGAGATGCTGAACCTGCGGATGCGGGCGGCAAAGAACGCGAAGCAACCGGTGGAGCTGAATCAGCCGTATCGGTGAAGCAGAACGGACAGGTGCGGTTTTAACAGGAGGGAACGGAGGGCAACAGAGAGGTCAGCCTGCTGCCTTTATTTTACAGAACGAAACGAAAGTTGACCAAGCAGTCAGCCTTGAGGTTTCGCTGCCCTCAGCAGCCTGCCGAATAGTGGCTTCGTTTCTCTTTGTTTTTTCTGTAAAATTACGCGCGGGTTCGGACTTTGATCGCCCACTCGCAGTAGGTCGATGAAGTTGCGGGCATTGTTGGTCTGATCGATCTGGCCGGCACTGTTTGATTCCACCTGGCCGTTAAGCTCGGCAATTTCCGGTTTCGACTTTTGAATGAAGTGATCAGCAGAGACGCTGGAATTGGCCGCCAGCCAGTCGGAGTCTGCACCTATCTTGTCTCGAAAGCGATGAGCGAACCCCTATCCCTGCTAACATGTTGTCCGTTCCCTTCCGACTGAGTCGTCGCGCCTGTGGTTACAATTCCCTCTGGCTATCTTGGCTGGGCGTAATTTGCGTGCTGGCGAGGGCGAAGATGAACGTGCCCCAAAACAGGTAGTTGTAGACCGCGCTAATCTCCATGCCGACGGAAGGCGCGAGCGTGACGACGGCGGAGATCATGTGCAGGGCAAATGCGACTACGACGAGTTTGCCGTAGCCGATCTTGTCAACCACGAGCCCGCCCGCGAAAATACCGAAACAGAACCCCGTGAAGCCGGCGCCGCCGATGACCCCGAGCTGCGTGGCGGGGAAACCGAACTCGGTGCCCCAGTTGTCCAGCATACCGCCGCGGATGGCAAAACCGGTGGCGAGAATAGCGGTGAAGCCGGCGTAGAGCAGACGCTTCGCGGTGGCAGGGGAAACCGACGCGGCGGTGAGGTTGAAGTCACTCATGGAGGGGGGAGGAGAGCTTAGTCGTAACGATGCAGTCGGAAACTGATTTGGGTGTGGATTGAGCGTAATTGCGAAGGGATTTCAGGCTGAGAAGCAGGGGCGGTTGCCGACTGCATCGCAGTTGGGGAAGGGCGATATGAGCTTGGCCCAGAGCTTTCGCCACCAGTGGCGTTCGCGAGGCGGCACGGCGAGCCTGATCGTGAGGGTGCCTTGTGCCTGGCTGAGGACTCCGGCGGTCACGAACAGCCAGTAGCGCAGGCTCCCGAGGGTGACTGCCTCGAGCCAGCCTAGTTTGCGTTCGAACAAAACGATCAGGTTGTGCGTGAGCACGGCCAGACTCAGCGCCGCTTCGGTCGCCCAAAACGCGGCGTAGGCCAAGTCGGGCCGAGCGTAGCCGTGGTCGAGTTCCTTGATCACGTTTTCGCAGGCGGTCCGTCCGTCGTAGTCGCGCCAGACGGCCAAGGGGGGCGAGCTCAACGCGAGGTTGGTCACCAGCACCTGATACAGGTAACCCGGGCAGTCGATGAGCAGCTTGCCGCCGGCCCGGCTGGTTTTGTCCTGCACGCGGTGGCGGATGCCGATGAGGCGGGCCGAGGCGGGCCATTCGCCGTCGGGGGGCCCAGTTCGGCCACCGCGGTGCCGTCGATGTCTGTCGCCCGCCAGCGGGTTTCGCCACAGAGCTGGCTTTTCACCGGACGGGTCAGGCGCGCGGCGACGATGAACTTCACCCGTAGTTCCTCCCAGAGTGCCAACAAGTCGGCCGGGCAAAAACCGGCGTCGGCGCGCACCACGCGCAGGCGCACATGCGTGGGCAGGTTGCCCCACAGCTCCCGGAAGAAGCCGAGTGCATGGTTGGCGCAGGCGGTGTCGCCAGGTCGCAGCCAAAACCCCGCCACCATGCGCACTTCGCTCAAGATCGCCAACAGGGGATGCAGACACGGCTTGATGCCCACGCGGGTGTAGTCGACCTTGACGCCTTGTTGATAACCGTTCTCGTGTAGCAACCGGGTGGAATCCAGATCCAGTGCATAGCCTTCCGGGCGGATCGGCAGGCGGTGCAGGCACCACTTGAAAAGGGGTTGGAAGCACGCGAGGTTGGCCCCTGCACTGGTGAAGCCCTGAAAGAACCGCGAGAGGGTCGACTGGCTCGCCACGCGCTTGATGCCGAGCAGGGGCGGCATCATCGGATCGCGCCTGCCAATAGGCCACATGCGTGAGCTTCTTGGCCCCGCACAACAGCCCTTGCATGAAGCCGAGCGCCTTGCTCAGCGCGGTGCGCGCATTGTTCGAAGTCGGGGCCGGATGCGGCAGCGCTCTCTCCAGGGCCTCGCGCCAACCGCTTGACTGCAAAAACGACCAGAACGTCGCCGTGCCTGCGTGCGCGCTGAGTTTCTGGTCGGTAAACTCGATTTGGATAGACCGGCCCGCGCTCTCAAACTGGATTGCTTCGGTCACCGATTGGTGAGGCGCGTTCTCGTTCCTGCATTGGTTGCTTTTCATTCAACTCCAATCACTTCACCATCGATGACTCTTTTTCCACTGCATCGTTACGGCTAAGAGAGCGCACGTTTTTGCCGCCCGACTGGGTGCGGGGGTTGGCGGTGAGAAGGGAGTTGGATCTGAGCAGGCGCAGAGGCACGCAGCTGATCACGATGGCGATCACCGCGACGCTGGCGAAAATCAGGCTGCCGGTGGAGGCATCGATTTCGATGGGGGGGGCGGCGGGGGCGATGAGAAGAAGGTAGGCATTGAGTCCCCGCAGCGCCACGACCGCGCCAGCGAGGCCGAGGGCAGCGGAGCCCGCGATGAGCAGGAGGGATTCAAGTCCCAGGAGTCTCAGCATGCTCCAGCGACTCGCTCCGAGTGAAAGGCGAATGGCCAGCTTGGCCCGGCGACCGTTGAGGCGGGCGAGGAAGAGGTTGACGACGTTAACGCACCCGATGAGCAGCACCAGGAGTGCGTCGCCTTGAAGCAGCCAAAGCGTGTGGGCTTCGGCGGTGGCGGTGCCGCCTCGGCGAAGGGTTCGATGAAGGGGTGGAATCCTGCGTTTTGGATAAACGTCCGTAGCTGGGCGGATGCGGTTTCATGGGAAAACCGAGTTTCGATCGTGGCCAGTTGAGCCTGGGCGGCCGAGGGGGGAGGTGCCGGGTTGCAAGCGACCGTAGAGGGTGCTGTCGCTGCGGTAGCGAGATTGAGGGTCGAATTTGGACGCCGCGGGAATGTAGGGTTGGTAGAAGTCGATCTGCGGGTCGAGCGAGGTGAGACTGGGGGGGCGACTCCGACGATGGTGCGGATCTAATCATTGAGTCTGATCGTGTGACCGATGACGTCGGAAGCGGCTTGGTAATGAGATTCCCAGTAGGCGTGACTGAGGACGATGATGTGGTTTTGTCCGGGCTCGACATCAGCGACCGTGAAGAAGCGCCCCTGCACAGGAGAGCGCGCGAACAACGCAAAGAAGTTGGGACTCACCAAGGCGCGGCTGGCGGCGTGGAAGTCGTTGACGGTCACTCCCTGTTTGCGGAGCCCCGCGAACCCGGCGAACAAATCAGCGTGGGCGGCAAAATCGATCGACTGGGTGGTGCTGGAGTCGAGGAATTGGCCGCCATTGCCGGCGGCGACATTGCGCACGGTGACCAATTGATCCGGGGCGACAAACGGCAAGGGTTTGAGGACCAGAGCCTGCAGTGCGGAGAAAACGACGGCATTGGGTCCGATGCAGACGACGAGCGATGCCATCACGGCGAGGGTGAACCCGGGGGCCCGTCAAAGACTGCGAGTGGCGAGGCGGAGCTCTTGAAACCACAATCCTAACTTCGATCCGCGGGGTATACGGTCCATGTCATGGCGCATGGGTTGGCAGTAGGTTTACCCAGTTACGCGGCGGCAATGGGATATTGAGCCGGGCGAAGAAGTTAGCAGTGGCGACCGCGGGCAAGGCCGACGGGGGCAACGGGGTTAATCTGATAGTTTGGAGTTGATATCATAATTCGCCAAGGGGATGGGATTGGCGAAGCGCTGATCGAGGACATCTTGGTGAATCGCGATCGTGTCGATGGTGTGCGGCAGCAGCAGATAGTTGGCGCGACGCAATGTGTCGTTGGTATTTCGATACTCCGCAGGGTTCATCCAGAGATGTTCGAATATGATTATTCTTGGTCGAGCGTCCGATCGCGACCAAGGGAACGCTTTGAGCAAGGCCGCATCCATGCCCTCGGTGTCGATCAAGAGCACGTCCGGAATACCTTCGACGTGGCGGTCGAACAACTCATCCCAAGTAATGCAGGGGACCTCGACGGTTTCCAACCAGTCGTCGGAGACCGTCGACTGGCCGGTAATGATGGCGATTTCTTGCAGTAGTTTTTCGCGATTGGAGGAGGCGTGGCCGGAAAAATTATGAGCTGCACCATGGGGGGTGAAACGGAAGGAGTCCTTAACCCTGTGCAGTTGCAGGGTGCCCGCTTCCGGCGAGAGGGCGAAGGGCAGGCATACGGTGCCCGGTTCGAGTCGGGTGTTTTGTTGCAATTCTCGAAACACGGTGGGTTGAGGCTCCACCAACCAGCTACGCCATTGGGGCCGGCGTCGGTGGATCCCTAACGGATCGGCCAAGGTCCCGTCATTGGCTCCCACTTGTGACGGAGGACACGGTGGGCAAGTCTTGCACGGCCCAATCGATAAAGGGGCCGACGTGAGTCGTCGCGAGTTCCTCGAGTTTGGCCAACTCATAACCTCGGGGACGCAGTACGCGTTGGTTGAACCTGTGTCGCCATTGGCCGAGCCGGATTTTGAGCTGATTAAACATGTGTGGTGGGATGTGGCGACGCGGAGGATAGGATGCGTCGCCGGACGGCGTGACCGGAGATTGCGGAGAAGAGGATCGTGGTGGCGATTTCAAAATTCCGGACAAGTGCTCGGTGGAGCGGGCCAACACCCGGTTAAGGTCGGGACTTAGTTCTACTTAGTTAGATGGAGGTAGGCCGACGGGAATGCGTTTTCGCCGCTCGATGTCGCGTGCTCTGAGCCGATGCCTGGCGGTGATATTGGTGAGAATCGCCCGCCTCATCGAGGCGCTTACGAGGCAGATAGTAGTCGAGCAGTTCGGTGATGTCGCGCACGCTCAGCAGCGGGACCTGGGCATGCACTTGGGTGCATAATTTTGGGAAAAATAGCATGGCCATGGCAACCAAGGTCATGTGATGATGCCAGCCGGGCCAGACCCGCACCTGATACTGTGCCATGCCCAACTGGCTCTTCGCTTCGTGGAAGGCATGTTCGATCCAGAAGCGCTGGGCTTGTGCCCAGGCATAGTGGGCCCACGACTGGCCGGCCGGCCGGCAGGTTGCTCAGGCTGTATTTTGAAGCTGTTATCTGCATCGCGTCGGATGATCAGTAAACGCTCTCGTGGCTCCTGTGTGCCTGGCTCCCAGGTCCCATACGGTGCTCACCCAGATCCGAGTCCACAGCTCCCCCTTGGTGCCTGAGCGGTATGTGACCCGTTGGTGTGCCGACTCGAAGTGCTCCTGGGCCAATGCTTCCACGCTGCGATACTGTGCGGTGTTGGCCTCGCTGAGCCGATAGTTCTTCGCGAGTCGTCCCCGGTCCGCGCGCGGTTTCTCCAGTTGTAGTTGTTGCGTCCATACCTTGGTCGTCCTGGCCACATCGCCCACAAAGCGCTCCCCCAGGTCTTCGACCGCGTTGAGCAACTCGCGCTTGCTGCCATACAGGCAGTCGAAGCCGACCCAGCCAAACCTCAGGCCCTGCTTGCGCGCGTGCACGATCATCTCCCAGGCCTGCTCGTGTTTCTGGTTTTATGCACGCGGCATTGCTCCGGCACCTTGGCCTTGTCCAGTCTCGCCGAGTCCTGCGTCCACGCCTCCGGCAGATACAGGCAAAAATCAGTCAGGCACACCCGCGTATCGCGCCCTAGGCAAGCGTAGACTCCGACTTGGCAGTTCTCAACCTTGCCCGCCCGCCCGGACCATTGGCGCTGCACTCCCACCGACGCGTGGCCCTTTTTCAAAAAACTTCTCTCGTCGATATACAGACCGGCAAGTTTTTCATCGCCGAGCAATGCGTTGGCGTCGCAGGCCACTTGGTCCATCAACGAGTGGTGATCCCATAGCGATGAACTGATGAACCGCTCAAGACCTTGATAATCACTGCCTTTCACATCCTGCCCGATTACCTCAAGGTTTTTTCGCCGCTGCGTGCCCAGCAGCCCACTGAGGTAGTGGCGCGCGTGCCCCACGCTGTTCATCCCCCGGCCGATGAAGTGCGGTGAATAGAGTGGCAAAATTCCACGAACATACGGGCCGCATCTTTTAGGGCGGCAATGTCATTTTTTTCTTCGGCCCGCAGGGCTAGCCCCCCCCGATGACCAACGGACTGATGAGTTCCTCATCTGTCGCCTCTTCTAGTTCTGTCAAACATTTAACTAAGTAGAATTAGGGTGCGTCTGGGAAATAAACCCGGCCACGGCTGATGCGCTATGAGGGAGTGAGAAAGGACACAGGGCCTGCGTTGCCCTCGGCGGCACGGGCCGCTGACCCGCCTCCACCTCAGTCGCCTGGGCCGAGCACCCTTTCACTCTCCCGCTGGCCCAGTCTATATTTCTAGAAATACCCTAGTAATCCCAGATTTTTTACCGTATTTTTCGTTCAAATGCTGGTAATGAGTTTCGTCGGCCGGGCTCCGGAGAGGGATACGCGGAGGGAACGGAAGCTTGGTGGCGTGATCGGCATTCATGGCCGCGAGCATGGTTTCGACCTTTTCCGGCATCTGTGCAGCGAGGTTGTGCAACTCACCCGGATCTTCGCGCAAGTTGATCAGGAGAAGCGGGTGAGGGGCGACCTTGCGTTTGTAGCGCGCGCCGGGGAAGCCCTTGTAGGGCAGCTTGATTTTCCAGTCACCCTCGCGGAAGCCTTCGAGGGCCATGTTGTCGGCATTGTAGTAGAGGAACGTGTTGCCGGCGCGGGAGCCCTCACCGCTAAATACGGGGACGAGGGTTTCGCCGTCGTAGGTCCGGTCGTCGGGTAGAGAGGCACCGGTGATTTCAGCGACGGTCGTCATCCAATCGGTCATGACCGCCACGTCGCGATAGGTTTGGCCGGGTTTGATGCCGGCGGGCCACATGGCGACGGTGGGCACCCGCATGCCGCCGTCGAAGGTAAACATTTTGCCTTCACGCAGGCCGCCGGCGGAGCCGCCATGATCGCGCATGACGTGCCAGGGCCCGTTATCGCTGGTGAAGACGATGAGCGTGTTGGGCAGTAAGTCGTGTTTCATGGAGCGAGGCGATGATCTGGCCTACGCTCCAATCGATTTCCTGGATCACGTCACCGTAGAGTCCGCGGTCCGAGGTGCCCTCGAATTCGGGGCGAAGCGTAGATCGAGTACGTGCGGCATGTTGTGGGCGAGGTAGAGGGGAAAGGGGTGATTGCGGTCGATGAAGCCGGTCGCTTTCTCAGTGTAGGTGCGGGTGGTGTAGTGTTGGTCGGGGGTGAAGTCGGCCACGTCGTTGCCCTCGAGGTAAACTGCGCTCGTCATGTCATTGGAGTAGGGCATGCCGCAGTATTCATCGAAACCCCGCTGCAGCGGAAGGAAGCGGTGGTGATGGCCGAGGTGCCATTTGCCGACCACCCCGGTGGCGTAGCCGCGGTCGCGCAGCATTTGGGCCATGGTGTATCCGGTGGTGGGCATGCCGGTAAAGGAATCGGGGAAGAACACCCCCGTGATGCCCATGCGTTGAGGGATGCGCCCGGTGAGCAGGGCGGCCCGAGAGGGGGTGCAGACGGCGGAAGCGGAGTAAAAGTCGGTGAACTTGATGCCGTCGGCGGCGAGCCGATCGATGTGAGGGGTTTTGATGTCAGTCGCACCAAAGCACCCCACATCACCATAACCCAGATCGTCGGTATATAGTATAACGACGATATTGGGATGTGCCGCGGGCTCGGGTGAGACGGCGAGAGCTGAGGCCGAGCAACCGTTCAGGACGGCGTTGCAGACCAGGGCGATAAGCAGCAGGCGGGGTATTTTTTCATGAAGCAGGGGAAGGCTCGACGGGGCGGGATGGCAGATAAAGATTGGCAGAGAGTTATGGTGGGCGCGTAAAGCGAATGGTGGGCTCGGGCGCGCTATTTTGTCATGATGCAACATCGGTTTATGAAAATCTTGTTGCGCCGAGAACATCTCGCTTCTACTTGTAATAACACTTCGGTCCCTAGTCGGCTAGTACTCCGAGTGGGCCGCGTTAGCTTTACCCAGCATTTACCATTATGAGATTACGAATCGGTTTACTTCTTATGTGTCTGGCCATGTGCGTGGCGTTTGGGCTGCTGCTGTCGAAGCGTGGATCCGGTGACGTCGTGGAGGCGGAGAATCGCAAGATATTGATCGGGCTGTCGATGGATGAGACCCGAGGACCACGCTGGAAGAAGGACCAAGCGGCCTTTACGCAGCGGATCGAGGAATTAGGGGGGGAGGTAACCGTGCGGGTGGCCGACAGCAATGACACGCAGCAGATCAAGGACGTTGAAGCGCTGATCACCCAAGGGGTCGCGGCGATGGTCATTATCCCGCATGATGGAGCCGTCATGGCCAAGGGAGTCGATATGGCGCATGCGGAGGGCATTCCCACCATCAGCTACGATCGCTTGATCACCGGCACCGCCAATCTCGACGTTTACGCGACGTTCGATAATGTGAAAGTGGGTGTGCTGCAGGCCACCTATTTGGTGGAGACCCTAAAAGCCAAGGGGATCAAGAAGCCCAAGATCGTGCGCCTACTCGGCGCGAAGACCGACAACAACTCGTTCTTTTTCAAAGAGGGCCAGGATCAAGTGCTTATGCCGTTGGTCGCGGCGGATGAAATCGAGATCATTCACGAGGACTGGTGTGACAACTGGGAAGGCGTGAACGCGAAGCGCATCGTGAATGCCGCCATCACGCTGCACGGCCACGACATCCATGGCATCCTCGCTTCGGCGGATGTACTTGCGAACGGTGCCGTCAAGGCGCTCGAAGAAGAGGGGTTGAGCGGCAAAGTGGTGGTGACCGGTCAGGATGCTGACTTGGTGGCCTGCCAGCGCATCGTGGCGGGCACCCAGGACCAGACTGTTTACAAGCCATTGCGCTTGCTCGCTCGCATGGTGGCCGAGATGGCGATGAAACTTGCCACCGGTAAGTCTCTGGTGGTGCCTGCCGAAATCGACAACAAGGCCAGGATGATCCCGATGGCCGTGGCTGAGATCCACAACGTCACCAAGGAGAACATGATGGAGACGATCATTGCGGAGCACTTCCACTCCTTCGACGAAGTCTACAAGACCATCCCTGAAAACGAGCGCCCGACGCGGCCCTGATTCTCTGATTTCTTGAAATCGTTTAACGGGACCCCTCCTTCACCCCATGCCCGTTTCTGTTGTCCTTCGCGCCGAAAACATCACCAAGACCTTTCCCGGCGTCAAAGCGCTGGAGAATGTGAGCTTCGACCTGCGTCAAGGGGAGGTGCATTCGCTATGCGGCGAAAACGGGGCTGGCAAGTCGACCCTGATCAAGACGCTTTCCGGCATCTGGAGGACGGGGACTTATGACGGTGCATTCTATGTCGATGACGTGGAGGCGAAGTTTACGGGGATCGCCGATGCGGAGGCGGCGGGGGTGGCGGTGATTTACCAGGAGCTCGCATTGGTGAGCGACATGACTGTCGCCGAGAATGTTTACCTCGGTCATGAGCCCACGAAGTTTGGGTGTATCGATTGGGATAAGATGTATGCCGACGCGTCCGAGCTGCTGGGTCGTTTCGGCATCGATATCGATCCGGTTGAGCGGGTGGGTAATCTCGGGGTGGGCAAGCAACAGCTCGTCGAGATCGTGAAGGCGTTGAAGAAGGAGTCGCACATTCTCATCCTCGACGAACCCACTGCGGCGCTCACGGAGCGCGAGGTGGAGATTTTACTCGAGATGGTGCGTGAGATCTGCAGTCGCGGCATCGCTTGCATTTATATCTCGCACAAGCTCGACGAAGTCTTCGCGATCAGTGATCGCATCACCGTGTTGCGGGATGGCAAGAGCATCGTCACGTTCGACGCTAAGGCGACCGACCAGAACGAAGTCATTCGTAACATGGTGGGGCGCGAGATCGAGGATCTGTTTCCGTTTGTTCCGGGCGAGATCGGGGAGGAGGTCCTGTGCGTGGAGAACCTCACGGTTAAGGATGAGGATGGGCGGGAGTGGGTGAAATCCGTATCCTGGCAGCTGCGACGGGGAGAGATACTGGGGCTGGGTGGGTTCATGGGGGCAGGGCGCGCCGAGCTACTCATGAATGTGTTGGGCGCCGATGGCACGCGGACCGGTGGCACGGTGAGTTACAAGGGCCGACCTTTCACGCCGGGCACTCCTCAGGAGTCGATCCGAGCGGGGCTCGTCATGGTCCCGGAGGACCGCAAGCGTTACGGTCTCGTGCTCGACCAGAGCAACAGCTTTAACTTCAGCCTGTCGTCCCTCGGCAAGGTGACGCGTTCCTGCGGCATGGTGGACATGAATCAGGAAGTGCGGCGCAACGAAGAGATTTCCCGTCAACTTCGCGTCAAGGCCCCGACCATTGAGACCGAGACGGGAACCCTTTCGGGCGGCAATCAACAAAAGGTCGTTTTGGGCAAGGCCCTGTTGTGCAAGCCCGACGTGATTTTTCTCGATGAACCCACGCGCGGCATTGACGTCGGAGCCAAACTCGAAGTCTACGAATTGATCAACACTCTCAAGGCCAACGGCACGGCGGTGGTGTTGGGTTCCAGTGAGATGCGCGAACTCATGGGCCTCAGTGACCGCATCATCATATTGGCGGAAGGTCGCGTCGGAGGGACCTTTGAGCGGGCGGACTTCTCGCAGGAAACATTGCTCGCCGCGGCAATCGGAGCCAGCGCTTCCCCCTCCCCTTTCTCATGATTAAGACATTATCCCTACGCGACTTTTCGCTCTTCCTGGCCATTGTTGGCATTTGGGGATTCTTCACCGTGCTTTCGCCGAGCTTCATCGAGTCACGCAATCTCTCGTTGCTCGCCATTGAGGTGTCGACGACAGCGGTCGCGGCCCTCGGCGTGTTGCTCGTTATTCTGTGCGGCCACATTGACTTGGCGATTGGCAGCGGGGTGGGGTTGTTTGGAGGGTTGGCGGCGGTATTGACGACTTGGTTTGGTTGGCCGATACTGGCAGCGTTCGGCGTGTCCCTGGTCGCGGCGATTTTGCTGTGGGCCGGGATGGGTAAGTTCATCGTCTCCCAGAAGATCCCCGCGTTTATTATCACGCTGGGGGGACTGCTGATTTTTAAGGGTATTTTTTGGTTGGTCATCGACGTATCGACCGTGCCCGTGGTGCTCGGTGGGGAAACCAACCTCTATTCGCTGCTGACGGATTTTTACTTGTCGGAGCTGGGAGGTTATCTGCTGGCGTTCGGAGCTTCGGCTGCTTTGGCGGTGGCGACGCTCAAGGGGCGCGCGTCGCGGAAGCGTCATAACTTCGAAGTCGAGGATGCTGGGGTCGCGTTCTACAAATTCATGATGAAGGTCATCGGGCTGTTCATTGTGGTGGTGGTGTTAAACATGTTTCGCGGCGTGCCGATGTCGGTGATCATCCTGTGCGGCATCGCGTTTGGCGTCTACGTGCTGACGCAGCACACGTCCTTTGGGCGCTACCTGTATGCGATCGGAGGAAACGAGGAGGCGGCGTTTGTGTCCGGCGTGCCGGTCAATCGCACCGTTATCACGGCCTTTGCGATCGCCGGGGCGTTGGTGGCGATCACGGGATTTTTGCAAACGGCGAAGACGGGTTATTCGACGACGGCCGTGGGGCAGTTGATGGAGTTGGATGCCATTGCGGCCTGTGTCATCGGCGGAGTCAGCCTCAAGGGGGGACGCGGCACGGTGATGGGGGTGATGTTTGGGTCGCTGATCATGGCGAGTTTGATCAACGGCCTGACGCTGATTTCGGCCGATCCGGCGATCAAATTCATCGCGCGTGGCACGGTGCTGGTTATCGCGGTCTGGATGGATGTGCGGCTGAACAAGAAGTACACGCGGGCGGGTTGAGTCGCCGTATCGCTGGCGCGATCGCGACCTCATGCGAGTACCTATTGGTCGGTAAAGATTTCCTCGATCGGTTTTTCGAACAAGCGAGCCAGTTTGAACGCCAGCGGCAGGCTGGGGTCATATTTCCCGGTCTCGATTGCGTTAATGGTTTGGCGCGAGACACCCAATTGGGCCCCGAGGTCGCTTTGGGACCATTTGAAGGCGGCGCGAAGTTCGCGGAGTTGGTTTTTCACCGGTAGCAGGCAGTTGCGATGCCGGTGCCGATGCTCCAGAGCATAAACATTGTGATGTAGACGCCGTCGATTTCGAGACCGTGAGGGTAGTTTTCGAATCCAACGCCATTTGCGTTGCGTAGGTTCATCGTCGTGCTGACGACCACGGTGCCCGCCATGGCGAGGCCCCATGCTTCCAGTTGCATACGACGCTGTAATTCGTCCAAGGCTTTGAACGACCCCCAGAGTTGGCGAAGGTAAATCAAGCCCGGGAGCAGGGGCAGCAAGGCCAGTGTGACCAGGAAGGCGGGTGGCCAATCCTTATGGTCCTGGCGGACGAAAAGCGTCACCAAGTAGGTCGCGGTGGTCACAAACAGCCAGACGTTGGCGCTCATGTGGGTTTTGCATTTGGAGATCCGGGATTCACGCGGTTCCAGCTCAGATGTGTTTTCTTGAGTCATGTCGCTAAGTGTAAAGCGACCTTGTCATATGTAAAGCTAGCTTTACATACTGTATGGGAGTATTTTTGGTCGAGGACCCAGCAGGCGCACCGAGACGTTACAAGGTTCGCTTCCTGCTCGGGCGTTTTAGGGTCGTTCGAGCTCTCGATGAGATGGCGAAATTGCTGATAAGAAAACCCCACCCAAAGGAGGAGAAGTCCGAGCACGATAAAGGCGGCTATGCGATATTTGGCCTCTTCGATATCGTAGATGAAGACGCGGGGAATACAGAGGGCGAGCAGCACGAGGCCGGTCATTCGATGAGAGCGGGCGCGGAACGCGAGACCGAGGATACCGCCGAGGGTCCAAAGGACGCTACCGTAGTGGGCCCATGCGGCGCCCTAATCCAGGGAAAATCTAGTGATGAGGAGGCCGGCCATGACCACGTGTGCGATACGCCAAAGGCGGGCGGTGGGAGCGGGAACCCAAGGGCTGAAGCGCAAGCCGACCAAGGGTTGACCGGCGAAGACAGTCACCAGCAAGACCACGGTCGTCAGTGTCATCACGGCGGGTTCGCCCTGCATCCAGGCGTGATGGGTAAAGAAGTAAAAGGTGACCAGAAAGCCGAGGACGCTGGCCGTGGCGAATGCGACGCCGGTGCGCAGTCGGATGGCGAGGAAGGTGAACAGCAGCATTACCCCGCTGATGGCCAATGCGGATGTCGGAGGGTACAGGTGGTGGTGAACGGCGAGCCAGATCAAGGGGACCCCGGCGAAGGCGACCAACCACCGGGCGGCGGGGAGCTCAGGGCTATCATGGGCGGCGAGATAGTATCCAGAAAACGGTGACACTGGCGGCGGCGGCGAGCCAAACAGGTTCGCCGGTCGGTTGCAGGCCCAGGTGAAGGTGCGTGCGGTAGAGCACGTAGCTGAACGCCAGACTACACAACCCGGCGACGGTGAATTGGGGGCGTTGCCGGTGGGCGCCGGCGGCGGCGATCAGCAGGCCGGTGGTTGTCGAGATCGCCAGGGCCGGAGAGGATGGCAGGGACTGGAGCAAAGCGCCGGCGAAGGTGCTGTGCCCCAGCAAGGTGAGGATCCACTGCGCGGGTTTGATTAATGGGGGATTGGTCGCCTGGGCGGCAGAGGTTTTTTCGGTGATCCAGGCGGCGGCGATGGATGAGGCGCCAAGGGCAGGGCTCCGAGCCACAACCCAGTCAGGCTCCCCTGGGCGTCATTAAACAACTGCACGGAGAGGTGGCCGAAGAGCAGGGCGATGGCGGCACCGGGCAACGCGGTGCGAGCTCGAGCCCGCCAAGCCATGAGTCCGAGAACTACCGTGAGGCCGAAGCCAGCGAGCGGAGCCCACGGTTCGTTGAAGACGACGCGAGCGGCCAAAATGATGGGCAGGGCACCGGCGAGTCCGAGGATACCCCTGGGCTGAAAGGTTGGGCGCATCTTCGGCGTGCCATTGGCGGGAGAACCATTCAAGAATCGCGATACTGGCCATGAAATAGAGCAGCACCGCGAGGCCGGCGGGAGAAATCATCGTGCCTTGGAGGAGGGGAAGGTCCTGGGCGTAAAACACCAAGGAAACGACCCAGGCGACGAGAGCGGTCACCCGCAAGGCGAGGCGGTTGGTGCGTTGGGCCGCGGCGAGCAGGACGAAGGCCTCAACAGCCAACGCGATCCAGAGCGTGCGGGCGTCCTATTGGGCGATGGCGGCGAGGGAGGCCGCTTTGACGGCGAACATACTGAACAGCCCATCCTTGGGCACTGTGTACGCCAGGCCCAGGCCGTGACGCCCAGCAGGAGGAGTCCGGCACCGAGGAAGTATTGGGCGTTGGTGACATCAGGTAGAGCGTGTCCCATTTACCCTGATGTTGGAAGGGGGGCAGGAAAGCCGATTTTGAGCGGATTTCCGACTACCAATGGCGAATGTAGGCGCGCGCAAATGCAATGAGATAGCAAAAGGTGGTGTCGTAGCAGTCAGTGCCTGGATCGTTGCCATGAGGGAACCTCCGGCAGCCGGTTTATTGTTCATCGTTGGAGTAGGCTTGGTGGTTTTACGCGGCTTGGGCCTGCCTGCGGTGGTTGGTCGGCCAGCAGTCGGGCGATGAGCCACAGGTTGTGACCGAGGATGCTCCAGGCTACCGTCAGGTAGCGATTCGTGAAGCCTCTGGCACTCAATCGCTGGCCTTGGCGTTGCTTGATGATGGCGATGCGGGCTTCCGTCGAAGCCCGGCGATGTTGGAGCGCCACGAACTGCGGCTCCTGCATGCGCCGTTGCAGTTGCTGCGGATCGCGGGGGCAAGTGGCGTCATAAATGTCGGCTTCGGCCAAGCGTTCGCACAGCCGTTTGGTCGAGAAGCCTCGGTCGGTGCTCGCCGCTTTGATCGGGGTGCTCAGGTCGAACTGATTCTGGCGCTCGAGGCTCTGGTCGAACTGACGCCATTCGGCCGGAGTCATTCCCTGATACCACTGCCAATCGGTGATCAACCCCGTCACGTTCTCACTGATCATGAGAGTGTGGCCAAACTCGACCTCGCCAGACGCCTTGCCCCGGACCACGGTCTGCACGTCGGGTTCGTAGACGCAGAGGATCTTCTCGGCGTTGGGCACTGATCGCGCGCCGATGATGCGTGCGTGGGCCTGTTTGATCGCGACCGGCAGTTGCTCGAGCATGGCGTCGATGCGCGCAATGATGCGGGTGGCCTGGCGCTCACTGAAGCGGGTCCGGGCGTAGTCGGCGGCGAGGTGGTCGCGGTGGCGGTGGGCGTGCTCGCCGATGGGTGCGCAGCAGGCGTTTCATCTGGCGGAGCACGCCCTGGCGGGCCCGCTTCGCATCGCGGCGCCGTCGGCTGTGGGTCATCGCGATGCACCACCGATTCATCTGCTTGGCAAAGACTGGCGGCTCGTTCGGCATCCGACCCCGCAACCCCGCTGCACGGAGCAGTTTCACCGCCTTGAGCAGGGGGGGCGGCTCACGTCGCGAAAGAGCACCCAGTCGACCGGGAAATGGATGTTGGCCTGCAGGCAGGTCGAGTCCACCAGGCACGTATCCATCGGCTGCGTCGCAGCCAGTCCCAGTTCGCTCGCCCGGTCCGCCTCACCGCACATCTCGATAAAGACTTGGCTCATCCTGCGCACCTGCCCGGCGGTGAAGCATTTGGACGCACGCTCCCGCACGCTTTCTTTGGGAGACCCCCCTTGATGCCGTCGATCCGGCGCGCTCCGCAAAAGTCGGCCAACAGATCGCTGGAGGCGATGCTCAGGGAAAGTTTACGCAAGCTGATTTTTCCGAGTATCATGCGCAATATCTGCACCCGCCGCGCCTTGCGCGCGAACTGCAGGTGTCGCGGCAACCCGGCCACGTCGTCGCCCCGCCAGTTTTCCCGGGCAAAGTCCACGGCCATCGCTTCCAAGTGACTGTTGGCCAGCAACTGGTCGAGCCCCGCCAGTTGATCGCGAAACGCGGCGTAATCTTTGTTGGGTCCGACCGGAGTCAGGTCTGGACGCAGCCAGGTTTTCAGGGCAACTTCCGGGCGATGGCTTCGATAGTATTGTTCACACCAAATTACACACGCCGTTTTTGTGCAGAAACCAGGCAATCCTCCCGGTTTCGGCCGCTTTATTTTTACGCTACCTCCTCTTCTCCAACCTCTTGAGCTTGATGAACACGCTCTAGCTAGGCGGATTTCAAAGGAGCGCCGGGGGTAGTCTCGATGTTTTTTGAAAACTGCGGTTGTGCCTGCCCGATGCTGGCTCATGACATGTTGACGGTGCCAAAAAGTTACCGCCGGCTGCGCCGGACAAGGCTCGGTTTCTAACGATCAGTTTTGATTCGGAACGCGAAACCGTGGCGGGACTGCACGCGTTTCGTGAACAAACGAGAGTGGGCGAAGAATGGACGCTTATGCGCGGAGATCCTGGAGACGTGCGGACACTGGCCATGTTGTTGGGCGTGCAGTTTCGGCGGGAGCCGAGCGGAGACTTCTCGCACACGAATCTCATCACGGTGCTGGATGCTGGTGGTGGTGGGCGCCCATCAACGGACGGGACTCCAGGGCGGTTTATCGGCATTGAGTGAGGCACTGGTGCGACTCAATGAAGAAGGCTGATCTCAGGCTAGGCGACATGCTCCTGTGGAGACGAATTGAACGAAACGGAACGAAAAATTGCCGACGAGCGACGGGCGCAGGGCAACGGGCAGGTCACTGGTATGGATTTATCGTTCGGAGGGTGGGTGGGGAAACTAACCACATTGGTTAGTTTGTTGAATTATCGGAGGGGATTGAGGAGGGGGGGGATTTGGGAAAAGTAACCGCATTGGTTAGTGTTGGAGATTGGGAGGGGGGCGGGGTGGGGCGAGAGTGGTTGGAGGGTTAGCGTTGGGCTATGGTGGCGGTGTGGGTGGGGGCGTGGAGTTCGAGGCGACGGGCATCGTGGGGGAGCGTGTGGGTGGTGCGGTCTCCGTTGGGCCAGATGACTTCGAGGGTGGTGACGACTTGATTGGTAGGCACGGCGAAGAGGGCGAGGGCTTCGGATTGGCTGAGGTAACCCGAGCCGGTGGCGAGTTCGATGGCTTGGGCGGAGCCGTCGGAGTAACGGGTGGTGATGTGGGCGCCGATGGCATCGGGATTGCCAGGCAGGCCGTGGAGTTTGACGTCGAAGTTGCTGGCGGCGGGGCGTGTACAGGTGAGCGGTGTCGTTGAGACGAGTGATCACGAGGTCGAGTAAACCGTCGCGGTTCAGGTCGGCGAGGGCGGCACCGCGGGCTTCGTCGGGGATGGCGAGGCCGCTTTGGGGGGCGGTCCAGGCTTGTTTGCCTTCGTGGTGGAGGACGACGCCAATACCGCCGTTGTACCAGCCGGTTTCAACTTGCGGGCCCTGGAAATTTTGCAGGCCGATAATGTCGAGTCCGCCGTGGAAACTGACGCCGGCCGCGACGAGGCCGAAGATGGGGGCGGTCTGGGCGGCGGGAGCGAACTCCTGGAAGGTGAAGTGGCCTTGTCATTGATTAATGAATACGACGTAGGCGAGTTGAGTGACCGAAAGTTGAAGGGACTCGTCGAGTTTTTCCGGAGTGTAGATTGCGGGCAGGAGGGCGGCGCCGAAGTCACGGAAGGTGGGGAATCTTTCGGCGATGCTGGACATGGCGCGGGAGCTGCAGTTGCGACCACGCACGGGGAATAGATTGTCGCCTTGTATTTGGCTTCGCCGATTTCACAGGGGCCGGAGTCTTCAAAGTCGCCGTAGAAGATGGAGACCGGGTGCTCGGGGGAGGCGTGATACTTGGTGTTGTGGCCGGCGTTGCCGGCGAGGTAGTCGAGATCGACGTCGGCGGCGGTGAGGGAGTTCCACCAGCCGGGTTGCTCGGCAAAGCCAGTTACTTTGGTGGAAGGAATGAGAGTGGTGCCGTCGTAGCTGAACGCAGGTGGGAGCAAGCCACTCGCCGGCGACGAGGAGGTCGAGGCGATGGTCACCATGCCGATGGTGCGGAGAGCGTCGGGAGTGACGTCGACGAGAGTTCCGTCGCGATTTTCGAGAAGTTGAAAATCGGGGGCGGTGGGGTAGGCGCCGGGGACGACGCGGCCGCCGATGAAGATATCCAGATCGCCGTCGCGATCGAAGTCGCCGGCTGTGGGGAAGGATGCGCTGCTGAGGCGGGACGTGACCGGGCGGCGGGGGCAGTGGTAAAGTGGGCGGTGCCGTCGTTGAGGTAGAGTTGGTTGGCGAAGGCTTCGCTGCCGACGTCGAATTAGGAGCTGCCGGCGGAGACGAGCAGATCCTGATTGCCATCGCCGTCGAGGTCGAACCAGACGGGGGACATTTGTTCGAGGCCGGCGGCGCGTCCCATCCCTGCGGGGCATTGGAGCGGGCGAAGTGGCCGTGGCCGTCGTTCAGGTAGAGGGCACTGGTGACACCGGCACTACCGGCGAAGAAAATGTCGGGCGCGTGATCGCCGTTGGCGTCGGCGATGGCGAGGCCGCCGCCGAGGGTGTTCATGCGGTGGGGCAGGAGGGACTGGCGAACCATGTCGTTGAACGCAACCTCAGTATTGGTGTAGTCGATACCATGAGACGCGGCGATTTCCTGGAGGAAACCTTTGTTGACCGGACGGGAAGTGACGGCGACGGCGGGACTGGTTTGGGTGGAAGGTTCGGTGATGACCAAGCGATGGTCGGCGGGCAGGTCGGTGAAGTGTTGCTCGTGTCCGCTGGGCCATTGGATGGTGAGCCAACCGATGCGGGAAAAGTCGCGTAGGCCGAAGTGGAGGAGAGGCTCCGAGGAGGAGAGCACGTCACGGGCGACGCTAAGTTGGTGGGTGAGTTTGCCTTGAGGGGCTTCGATGATGGCGGTAGCATCGATGCCGCGAGCGTTGCTGGTGGTGCCCACCAATTCGATGATCACGCGGTGGCCAGACGGACTATCGTTGCGGTAGAGACTGACAGAGGCGTCGTAGTTGATGTAGGCGAGATCGAGGTCTCCGTCGTGATCGAAGTCGGCGAAGGTGGAGCCGAAGCTCACCCCCGTGTGGTCGAGGCCCCAGTCCTCCTGGACTTTATCGAAGTGCAGTTGCCCGTTGTTGCGAAACGTCAGGAGTGTTTCGGCGAGTGGCGGACTCTTCTTCATGAGGCGGATGACCTCGGTGGGGGAATTAAGTCGGCGGGTTTTATTGACCAGGTCGGAATCGATGAAGCTGCGCACCATGCCGTTGGTGATGTGGAGATCGAGCCAGCCATCGTTGTCGAGGTCTTCGAACCGGGGGGACCAGGACCAGTCGCTGCTTTTTACGCCGGCGAGCTGAGCGATCTCGGCGAAGCGGTCGGTGCCGGTGTTGAGGTAGAGGTGGTTGCGCATGTATTGCGGCGTGGCGAGGGAATCCATGGCGTCGACGAGTCCGCCCATGTCGCCCATGGTGACCTTGGACTTAAAGTGAGTGGTGCCGACCATGTCGGCGCCGAAGAGATCGAGCAGGCCATCGTTGTTGATGTCGCCGAAGTCGGAGCCCATGGCGAACGACGGGGTAGCGGGAAGAGCGCGGTCGGAGGTGTCGGGGAAGGTGCCGTCGCCATTATTTTGATACAAGTGGTCGGGTTGGGCGAAGTCGTTGGCGATGTAGAGGTCGGGCCAGCCGTCGGCGTTGGCGTCGAACCAGGAAGCGGAGTGGCCGCGGGCCATTTCGCCGGAGATGCCGGCGGAGACGGTGACTTTTTCGAAGGTGCCGTCGCCGCGGTTGCGGAGCAGGTGGTCGGCTTCGCCGTGGGGGCGGGACGAGGCGTGGTGGACGTTGGTGAGGATGAAGAGATCGAGATGCCCGTCGCGGTCGTAGTCGGCGAAGGCGCCGACGACGCTGGCGGAAGTGAGCGCGGCTCCGCGGGAGGAGGCGTCTTCGGTGAAGTGGCCGGAGCCGTCGTTGATGAAGAGTTGATTGGGGGCGTCGAATTGGCAGACGTAGAGGTCGAGATCGCCGTCGTTGTCGATGTCGGCAAAGGTGGCTCCCGTTTGCCAGGCGGCAGTGACGTCGGTGAACTGGAAAGGCGCGGTTTGACGGAAGAGTTGGTTGGGGTGGGTTTTGTTAACGACGTAGAGGTCGGTCCAGCCGTCGCCGTCGACATCACCGGAGGCGATGCCGGTACCGATGGCGCCTCCCTGAAATTCGGTGTAGCGGGCGGTGGACCACATGGAGCGGTCGTCGTAGGGGTTGAGATTGGTGAGACCGGAAGCGGAGGCGGGAATCGCGGTGAAGTGCATGGCGGAACCGTCACCGCTGCGGGGAGCGAGTGGGTGGACGGAGAGCGGTTCGGGGGAAGCGGCGTTGACGGCAGCAGCGACGACCACGATGGCAATGATCAGCCCGATGGTGGAGGTGATCGCGGTGGAGAGGAATGGGGGAAGGGAAACCACTGATGCCGGAGGGGGGGCAGGGCTTTTCATGGCAGATGGGCAGGTTCGGTGGAGCTGAGGGGGCAAGGGGGGCTGGCTGGACCGTTGGTAAACCTCAGTGGGACGCATCGCCCAGGCAGGAAGGCAGGAAGAAAGGGGGTACGAGCGGGTGCCAACGAGATGGCAGGACCGGGCGTGGCAAGAATTGGGGCGGGCGAAGGGACGAAGCGCCGGATTGAGGGGGTGAGCTGCCGATTGCCAAGAAGCGATCGATCAAGGTCGCGTTGACGGGGTCTCGGCGGAGGAGGAGCGGACGGTCGCCCCGGTCACGGTGTCTCTAGGCAGAAGGCGACTCAGTTTGCCTCGGGTGGGCGATCTCGGTCGAGGAGGTTGGCCAACTCGGTGGGGTCGGTTATCGGAAGTTGGCAGACGAAGTTTTCGCAGATGTAAGCGGTGGCGATTTCGGCGGGACCGTCGGGGAGACCGGAGACGAAGGGCACTCGGGCTTCGAAGAAGGGACGACTGATGTGGTCAATGCGCAGAATCACGCGGCGGGGGTGGAAGCGTTGCCAGATTTCGCGGAGGAGCGGACCCGTGGAGGGGTCGTTGGGTTCGGCGTGAAGGAGCGCTTGCTGGGCGTTTCCAGCCAGCCAGCCGGCGGAGGCGAGTAGTTGGGGAAGGGCGATGGGGTTGCGCTGAACAGCGGTGGACAAAGACCGGGCAGCGGTGCGGGCGTGGGCGAGCAGTGTGTCGTCGTGGAAAAGGGCGGCGAGGCGATCCAGGTCGCGGCGGGTTCGGCGCCGTCGTGGTCGGCTTTGAGGCGGAGGACTACGGTGGAGTCGCTGAGCGCGTTGGCGAAGTAGCCGCCGTGTTCGTCCTCCCAGAAGAGCGCGTCCTGGGGGGGTTGTAGTTTTAAAGCCCAGTCGAGCCAGGCGGGATCGAAATCGGTTTCGTAGAGATCGAGCAGGCCTTGAATGAGACAGGCGTAGTCTTCGGGGAATCCGCCGGAGTCGCGGCGGTCATCGCGGAAGCTGCGGGCGAAGTGTCCAGTGGTCGAATCGTAAAGGGAAGTGCGCAGGAACGTGGCGGCGCGCTGAGCGGAGGTGGTGTAGGTCGGTTCGTTGAAAATTTGGCCGGCGCGGGCGAAAGCGGAGATCATGAGGCCGTTCCAGGCGGTGATGATTTTATCGTCGAGGTGGGGGGCGCGGCCGGGCGGCGCGGGTGGCGAACAAGGCGGAGCAGGCATTGCTGAGGCGGACGGTGACGGTGGGGAGATCGAAGTGGCGGGCGCAGGCGGCGGGGGACTGGGCGAGGTAGAGCACGTTTTGACCGGTGAGCTCACCGCGGGGATCGTTGGCGGGAGCGACATTGCCGGAATCGGTGATGCCGTAGGCGAAGCGGAAAAGGGCGGCTTGGTCGGCGGACAAGGCGTCGTCGATTTAGGCAGCGGGCCACGTGTAGCAGGCGCCTTCGGATTTCGTATGGGGCGTATCGACGCGGGCGCTGTCGGTATCCTCGGCGGAGTAGAAACCGCCGGCAGGGGACGTGAGTTAGTGCGCACGTAGTCGCGGGCGGAGGTAGGCGCTGCCGCGAAAGATGGGATCGGCGGTGATTTGTCAGGTGGGGAGCAGGACCGAGATGATCTGGGCCTGATCGTAGAGCATTTGTTCAAAGTGAGGCACACGCCACGCGGGATCGACGGTGTAGCGATGGAAGCCGCCCCCGAGGTGATCGGTGAGGGCGCCGGTGGCGATGGCGCGCAGGGTGTCGGTGGCGAGTTGGAGGGTGAGATCGCGGGAGGCTGGTGCAGGGTCGGTGGCGGCGACATCGAGGAGGAACTCCAGGTTGACCGGGGAAGAGAACTTGGCGGTGGAGTCGAAGCCGGCATGGTCGGGGTCGAAGCTCGATTCAAGGCTAGAGAGGGCTGTGTGACGCAGGTCGTCCCATGGCAAGGAGTCGGGGGCGGTGGGGGCGGCGGCGAGCATTTGCTCGGATTGGTCACGGATCTCGGCGGGGCGTTCGGCCCAGACTTGGGCAATTTGCGTGAGTACGGAGGCGAAACCCGGGCGGCGACCCTGGGTTTCTGGAGCGAAGTAGGTCCCACCGAAGAATGGTTGACGGTCTGGGGTGAGCCAGACGTTAAGGGGCCAGCCGCCGGAGCCGGTGGACGCCTGAACGAAGGTCATGTAAATGCGATCGATATCGGGGCGTTCCTCGCGGTCGACCTTGATGCTGATAAAGTGGGTGTTGAGCAGCTCGGCGATGGCTTCGTTGGAGAACGATTCCTCTTCCATGACGTGGCACCAGTGACAGGTGGAGTAACCGATGGAGAGGAAGATTGGTTTGTTTTCGGCGCGGGCTTGAGCGAAAGCCTCCTCTCCCCACGGATACCAGTCGACGGGGTTGTGGGCGTGCTGGAGAAGGTAGGGAGATTTCTCGTGGACGAGGTGATTGGCAGGATGAAGCGCGGCGGCTTCTTGGGCGACGGAATGGGCGGCGGCACCCAAGGCAATGACGATGAAGATTGTAATACGACGGAGCACGGAAGTGGCGGGTGGGCGGACGGGCGGACGGGCGGATGCATTTTATTTAATCCCGGATTTCGCGGCGTGGGACAAGTGAGCGCGGTAGGTTTCGTCTACCGGTTACGCACCAGAAGAGAGACCGCGGAGGAAGGGGGCTGCGACTAGTCTGAAACGAGGTAGGCCACGTGTAAAAGGGGCGGGGCGGGGCTTTAGTGGGTGATTTCGTAGAGGGCGTAGCCGGCGCGCAGGTTGGGGAAGGAGTGGACCGGGGTTTTCCAGTCGCCGCGCAGGTGACGCTGGCGAGTGATGCGGTAGCCTTGGGCGGAGCAAAAATCCTCGAAATCGGCAATCGTGAGGGGATTGGCGGGACGGCTTTGGGCCCACGCGGTTTTGTAGACTTCGTTGCGGGGTTTACGTCCGCGAAAGAGGGCATCGAGGCGATTTTTCCAGTAGCCGTAGTTGGCGAAGCCGACGGTGAGGGAGCGGCCGACACGGAGAGCCTCGGCGATGACTTGAGCGGGTTCGTCGACTTCTTCGAGGGTGCGTGAGCAGATGACGTGGTCGAAGTGGGCGTCGTCGAAGGAGGCCATGAATGACATCATGTCGCCTTGGTAGGCGGAGAGGCCGCGTTTGACGCAGGCGGCTATTTTATCGACTTCGAGGTCTACTCCAATGCCTCGGATGCGTTGCTGGTGGGTGAGCTCCTGGAGTAACACACCGCGGCCGCAGCCGAGGTCGAGCACGCGTGAAGACGGGGTCACCCATGCGGTGATGACTTGGAGGTCGACGGTGCGTTTGGTGGCGCGGAGGGACATGGAGGGGGGGAGGTTTATGGGCCCGCGGACTACTTGGAAGGACGGGAACTCACGAAAAACAGAAGGGGAGTTCGCTCGGGCGGGAAGGTTATGTGGGGCTTTGGTGGTGCTGAATTTGGGTTTCAGTGGGCGAGGAAGTCTCGGCCGAGGTCGTAGAGTTGGGGGGATTCGAGGAGGAAGGAGTCGTGGCCGAGGTCGGTGGCGAGTTCGGCGTAGCTGGCGTGTTTACCGGCACGGAGGAGGGCGGTGACGATGGCTCGGTTTTGTTCGGGAGGGAAGAGCCAGTCGCTAGTGAAACCCACGACGAGCGTGTGGGCTTTGACGGGGGCGAAGGCGGCCTGGAGCGTACCGGGGCCGGCGGCGAGGTCGAATTGATCGAGGGCGCGAGTGATGTAGAGGTAGGAGTTGGCGTCGAAGCGGTTGGGGAAACTTTTACCTTGGTGGCGCAGGTAGCTTTCGACCTCGAACTGCACGTCGAAGGCGTGATCGGCGGATTCATCCGTCGACGGGGAGGGAGAGAGAGCGTCGCGGTGAGAGCGTTCGGCGACGGTGCGGCGGCCAAACTTGCGGGACATGGAGGCGTCGCTGAGGTAGGTGATGTGGGCCATCATGCGGGCGATGGCGAGACCGACACGGGGCCCTCCTCCGACGGGGTAGTTGCCTCCGACCCAATCAGGATCCTGGAGGATGGCTTGGCGCCCCACTTCGTTGAAGGCGATGGCTTGGGCGCTCTCGCGGGCGGTGGTGGCCATGGCGAGGAGTTTGCGCACGTAGGAGGGGAATTGGATACCCCAGGCGAGAACTTGCATGCCCCCCATGGAGCCACCGATGACGCCTTGGAGACGGGTAACACCGAGGGCCCGGAGCCAACGTTCCTGGGCGCGGACCATGTCGTGAATGGTGACGAGGGGGAAGTTGATGCCGTAGGGCGCTCCGGTGGCGGGATCGGTGGAGAGAGGACCGGTGGAGCCTTGGCAGCCGCCCAGGACGTTGCTGCAGAGGACGAAGTAGCGGTTGGTGTCGAGAGCCTTGCCCGGGCCGATGATATTGTTCCACCAGCCGACTTTGCGGTCGGTGAGGTGGTGGATGCCGGCGCAGTGGTGATCGCCGGAGAGGGCGTGACAGACCAGGATGGCGTTGTCGCCGGCGGGGTTCAGGTGGCCGTAGGTTTCGTAGCGGAGGGTGTAGCCGGGAATGGTGCGCCCACAGACGAAGGTGAACGGTGCGGTGGACACGTAGTCCCGGGGCACGACCAGGCCGACCTCACCGGGTTCGGCGTGGGCGGCTTCGAATTTGTCGAGCTCGGCGTCGTTCATCATGGGAAAAGAGGATGCAGGAGGCAGTAAGCAGGATGAAGTTGGAAGTATGAAGTAAGAAGTGCGGGGAGCTTGGAGGTGGGAGGTACGGTGTTCGATGTATGATGTGGGATGTGATGGGTATAGTGAGGGGGGAGGGAGAGGCGCGGCAGGACGGGGAAATTATGGAGTTAACGGAGAGAGTGAGCGTTCGTTGACAGAGGGGTAACGGTCGGTAAGCCTCGCGCATGCGTCGTGCCGTGCGCTTTTTGTTGTTTTGCGTCGGGGTGACCGGCGTATTTTTACCTCCGTTTTTGCTCAAGTGGATCGTGTTACTGGAAAGTCTTTTGCGACTCGTTCGGAAGTCATCGCATCCCATGGGATGGTGGCGGCGAGTCATCCGTTGGCGGCCCAGATCGGATTGGACGTGTTGAAAGAGGGGGGGCAGTGCGGCGATTGCGACGAATGCGGCGCTGGGGTTGATGGAGCGGGGTTGATGGAGCCGACGGGGAATGGGATCGGGGGCGATCTATTTGCGATCGTGTGGGATGCGAAGTCGTAGCGGTTGTACGGGCTGAATGGATCAGGTCGGTCGCCCATGGGGTTGAGTTACGATCAGATGCGGTCGGAGTTGGCGGCGTTGGGACGGGAGACGATTCCGCCATTTGGGATGTTGCCGATTTCGGTGCCGGGCACGGTGGATTCATGGTATGAGTTGCACGCGAAGTTTGGCAAGATGTCGATGGCGGAGTTATTGGCGCCGACGGTGAAGTATGCAGAGGAGGGGGTTCCGCTGACGGAGTTGATCGCGATGTATGGGCGCAGTGCGGACAAATATTTCAAGGACTTGCCGGGGGCGGCGCATGCGACGTGGGTGCCCGGCGGGTGGGTGCGCAGAAGGGGGAGATTTTTAAGAATCCGGATTTGGCGCGGACGTTGCGCCGGATCGGAGAAGGCGGTCGGGAGGTGTTTGATCGAGGAGAGATCGCGGATGAGCTTGATGCGTTCATGCGGGCCGAAGGCGGGTATTTACGGAAGGCGGATTTGGAGGCGCATACGTCGACCTGGGTGACGCCGGTGTCGGTGAACTATCGCGGTTATGACGTGTATGAATTACCGCCGAATGGGCAAGGGATCGCGGCGTTGCAGATGCTGAACATTTTGGAGGGGTATGATTTGCGGAGCATGGGATTCAATTCCGCGGAGGCTTTGCATGTGATGATCGAGGCCAAGACATTGGCGTTTGAGGATCGGGCGAAATTTTATGCGGATCCGGATTTCGTGGATATTCCGTTGGAGGGGTTGTTGTCGAAGGCGTATGCGGAGGAGCTCCGGGCTTTGATGGATGTGAAGCGGGCGGCGAAACGGGTCGATGCGGGGGATCCGGCGTTGCAGCAGGGTGACACGATTTACCTGACCACGGCGGACGCGGAGGGGAACATGGTGTCGTTGATCCAGAATAATTAATCGCGGCATGGGCAGTGGGGCCATGGTGCCGGGGTTGGGTTTTGGGTTTCAGGATCGCGGAGAGATGTTCGTTTTCGAGCCACGGGATCATGCGACTGTGTATGCGCCAGGGAAGCGGCCGTTTCATACGATTATTCCCGCCTTTGTGATGAATGATGGGGTGCCGTGGATGAGCTTTGGTTTAATGGGCGGGGCGAGGCAGCCGCAGGGGTACGTGCAGATCGTGGTGAACCTGATCGATTTTGATATGAACGTCCAGGAGGCGGGGGACGCAGCGCGTTGGCAGCATGACGGGTCGACGGACTATGACCATGCGCAGATGACGGACGGCGGCTATGTTTATCTGGAGCGCGGTGTGCCGTGGGAAGTGCAGCGTCAGTTGAAGGTGTTGGGGCCCGACTTACGCACTGATCGTGGGGGATTTGGTGGGTATCAGGCGATACCGTTGGGACGCGGAGAATAGCGTGTATATCGGCGCGAGTGAAAGCCGGAAGGATGGACACGCAGTGGGGTATTGACGCGAGGACGAGGCGCGCGGCGCGCGTGCTGAGGGAGCTGATGGTAACGGTCTTGGGTGACTGCCTACGTTTTAGGTTTCAATGGCAGCTGGAGAGCGACGGAAGAGGGATTTGGTTTTTCGAGGACCATGACCAGGCTGGGGGACCAGGATCAGGATGATGGGCGTGGCGAAGACGATACCGGTGGAGAGGGTCGTGAGAAGGATGGGGCGAAAGCGGCGGGAAATGGCGAGCAGAGCGGCAGGGAGTGGCGGGTGGCCTTCGCTGCGTTTGTGATTGAGGAAGTCGAGCAGGACCACGGAGTCGTTGACCACAACACCCATGAGGGCGACGACATCGAACATGGAGATGAAGGTGAGATCGTAGCCCAGGAGGAAGTGGCCGAGAATGGCTCCGATGACGCCGAAGGGGATGGCGGACATGATCACAAACGGCTGCAAGTAGCTCCGGAGTTGGGCACCGAGAATGATGTAGATAATCATGAGCGCGACGAGCATGTTGCGGGCGAGGCTTTGCAGATCCTGGGCCTGGTCGCGAGTCTCGCCTTCGAAGCCGTAGCTGAGACTTGGATACCGAGCGCCCAGTTCGGGGAGGATGGAGGTTTCGAGAAGGGCGATGATGTCGTTGGGAGTGGTGACGGCGGCATCGGCGTCGGCGGTGACGCTCACAATGCGGCGGCCGTTGACGGGGTTAATTTTGGAGTAGCCGACTTGCTCGGTGATGGAGGCGACCGCACTGAGAGGAACTTCGGAGCCGTTGAGCAGGCGAATGCGAGTATTGCGCAGGGTGGAGATATCCTCCCGCACATCCTTGGGATAGCGTACGTAGACGAGGACCTCGGAGCGACCGCGTTGGATGCGTTGGACCTCGAGACCAAAAAAGGCGGAACGGAGTTGGCGCCCCAAGTAGGAAGGGCTGAGGCCGACGGCGAGGCCTTCCGGAGTGAGCGTGAAGACGTATTCGGTTTTGCCGGTTTGGTAACTGTTGGCCACGTTGAGGGTGCCGTCGATTGATTCGAGGGCATGGCGAAGACGGTCGGTGGCTTCGTTGAGGATGTCTTCCCGCGGGTGGGAGAGTTCGATCTCGATGTCGGCCCCGCCGCCGATGAGGGAGCTCTGAAATTCGAGGGATTCGATACCGGGCAGATCGCGCACCCGTTCACTGATCATGGACTGGATCTCCGAGGCGTCGTAACTGCGGTAGTCGGAAGGAAGCAGTTGGACCTGGATTTGACCGAGGTGACTGCCGGTGCGCCCACCGGTGCCGGTGCGCGGACTCCCGCCCGCGGCGGCCATGGTGCCGATGCTGACAGAGACGCTTTCAAAGGCGTCGACTCCCGCCTGTTCGGCGACCGTTTGGCGCACCGCGGTGACGGCATCCTCTATACTCTTGATGGTGGCTTCGGTGGTCTCGAAGGGAGTGCCTTGCGGCATGGTGAGACTGATGCTGATGCGGTCGCCTTCGATTTGAGGGAAGAAGATGAATCGAACCGTCCCGGATTTGAGCAGGCCCACGGTGAAGATGGCGATGCCGAGGAAGGCGGCGAGAGTGGCGTAGCGGTAGCGAATGGCGCGACGGGCGAAAGGTATCATGAAGCCACTCACGAAACGATCGAGCAGGCGATTGGCGGCGTGGCGGGTGGAAGCCATGATCCCTCGACTCCAGCGGGAGGATGTCGACAGATGGGCCGGGAGGATGAGGTAGGCCTTCAGCAGTGATACCGAGAGGATAACAATGACGACCGCCGGGACGACTTTGATGATTTGTCCGAGCGTGCCCGTGCGGAAGAGCAGCGGAGCGAAGGCGGCCATGGTGGTCGTCACGCCGACGATGACCGGCGCGATGATGGCCCGAACGCCCTTCAACACGGCTTGTTTGTCGTTGGGATTGGATTCCTGAGCTTAGAAGATACTTTCTCCCGTGACGATGCCGTCGTCGACGACGATGCCGAGCACCACGATGAGGGCGAAGAGGGAGACCATGTTGATACTCACGCCGAGGGCGCTGAGAATCATGAGCCCGCCGAGGAAGGAGATGGGGATGGCGGAGCTGGTCCAAACGGCGAGTTTGAGATCGAGAAAGAGCACTAGTATTAAAAATACCAATACGAAGCCCAGAATGCCGTTGCGCAGCATGAGGCTGATGCGGTCTTTGCGGGCGACGGTCTCGTCCTGTTGCAGGGAGAGCGAGACGCCGGAGGGCAGGGCGAGAGTATCGAGGTAGGCTTTAACGATGCCAGCGACCTTGAGAGGGTCCTCGCTCTCGCTGCGTTTGACGTCGATGAAGGCGGCGCGTTCGCCGTTGTAGCGGCTGATGAGATTGGTGTCCTCAAATCCGTCGATAACGGTGGCGATATCGGAGAGGCGCAGCACGGAGCCGTCGGAACGGGAGCGGATGGGGATGGTGGCGAATTCCGCGCCGGTGTAGCGTTTTTCCTGCACTCGCAACAGGATTTCGCCTTGGCGGGATTCCACGGTGCCGGCGGGAATGTCGGTGGAGAAGCGACTGATGGCGGTGCCGACATCGTCGAGAGTCAGACCGTAGTGACGTAGTTTGTCTTCCGGTACTTCGATGGAGATTTGGGAGTCGCGGATACCATGCAACGAGGTGAGGGCGACGCCGGGAAGTTGTTACAGTTCATCCTCGATGGTATCGGCCCAGAAGCGAAGGGTGGATTCGGGGGTGTTGCCGTGGATGGCCAGGGTGAGGACGTTGGGCGTGGGTCGGGCCTTTTTGACGATCGGCCGTTCGGCGTTGGCGGGAGGGAAGCCTGAGAGACCGCTGACGGCGGTATCGACCTCGTTGTAGACGTCATCGGCGTCGGCGAAATCTTTGAGTTCAACATTGATGACCCCCATGCCTTCGGAGGGGGTGGAAGCGATGCGTTTGACGCCTTCGATGCCTTGGAGGGCTTGTTCGACGCGACTGGTGATGGAGTCGGCGACTTCGTAGGGCGTGGCGCCGGGGTAGGGGACCGTGACCGTGATGAGGCGAAGGTCGATGGACGGGAATGTTTCCGTGCGCATGGTGGCCGCGCTGATGATACCTCCAATGATGAGGAAAAACATCAGGATGTTGGCGGCGACGTGGTTGCCGTTGAACCATGCGATGCGACCGCGAGGAGGCGGCTCGGGGATCGGATTGGTGGGCGTCGACATCACTCAGCGGGGGTCGAAGGGGCAATCACGGCGGCGGTGGGAGCGCCGCTGCGGGAGACTTTCATCCCCGCGGAGGCGCCGGAGATGCGATTGGTGACGACGGTGGCGGAAGGAGGCAGATTCCTCACCGCGATGGACGTGGCGTCGGTAAATATGATGTCGGGAATGATGGGGCGGAGGGTGTCGTCGTCATTGACCAGCCACAGCATGTCCTCCTGTTGCAGGGCGGCGGATGGTACGATCGTCGCGGCGGGCATTTCGGGACCGTTCACGGTGATGCGGGTGAAGACCCCGGGAAGCAGATCGGGGAGTGGGGACTTGAAGCCGAAGCGCACCGCGGCGAAGCGAGTGACCGGATCCAGGGATGGGGCGCTGCGTTTGAGTATGCCGTCGTAAACGCGAGTGGTGCCGAGGTGATCGGTGGCAATGCGCACGGATGCGTCGGCGGATGCGAGGAGCGAGGAAAGTTGGCGCCCTTTGAGCGAGGCCACGACGTCGAGGGAAGCGAGATCGAACGCGTCGCCGTAGGATTGGCCGGCCTGGACATACTGGCCGGACGCGATGCGGCTGGTCAGCACTCGGCCGATGAACGGCAAGGTAAAGTGGGTGCGGCTCAGGGCGAGCGCAGCGTTGGTGAGTTGGGCCTGGGCAGATTGGAGGAAGGCCTGAGCTTCGGCGAGTTGAGGGCGGCGGGCGACCAGGTCGGGGGCGGGCTCATCGCCGTGAAGCTGGGTCCACTCGGCGGTGGCGGCCTGAGATTCGGCGGCGGCGAGATCGAGGGAGGTTTGAGCGCGAGCGACTTCGGCCTGGAGGCGACGGAGGTCGAGTTCGTAGTTGCGGGGATCGATTTGGAAGAGCGAGGTATCGGCCTCGAAGGCCCCGCCAGTGTAGAAGGCGTCGTTGACGCCAATCACGCGTCCACTCACCTGCGGCACGATATTGATTTCGACGCGGGCTTCGACGGTGCCGGTGGTGTCGAAAACGATTTGGTAGGGGGCTTGGTGGAGTTCGGCTGTATCCACAAACAGCTCACGACTGCCGCCTCCGTTACGGCCGGCGGGGTTGTAGCCATTCTGCATGAGGCGGGTGGCGATCAGGGATACGGAGATGAAAATGATGACGAGCACCAATTGGATGATGCCGGTACGTTTGGAAGGGCTCATGGTCGGAAGGGAGGAAGAGACGGAAAGAGGAAAGTGAGACATTTGGGGATCAGTTGGTCCAGTCGCCGCCCAGAGCCAGGTAGAGGGAGATGCGGGTGTTCCAGCGGAGTTGCGGAGTGAGGAGCCAAGTTTGTTCGGTGCGGTAGCGGCGCTGCTGGGTGTCGAGGAATGTCGTGAGGTTCTGGATACCGTTGCGGTAGCGGGACTCCGAGAGCGTTTCGGCGGCGCGGAGGGCGGCAAGAGAGCTGTCTTGGGCGGCGAGTTGAGTGGCCAGGGACTGGTCGGCCTGGAGGGTGCTTTCCACCTCGCGGAGGGCGTCGAGCACATCGGCGGCGTAGCGGGTGGCGAGTTCGCGGGCGGCGGATTCCTGAAGGCGGAGGTTGGCTCGCAGGGTGCCTCCAGCGAAGAGACGCTGGGAGATGTTGGCGAGCAGACTGCCGGCGAGTTGATCGCTGGAGAAGAGGTTGGAGATGGAAGGGTCGGCAACACCGAGGCGGCCGCCGAGGGTGACTTGAGGGTAGCGGTCGGCGATGGCGACGCCGACATTGGCGGTGGCGGCGCGGGCCCGGAGTTCCGAGGCGCGCAGGTCGGGGCGGCGGTCCAGCAGGTCGGCGGGCAGCGAGGTCGGAGGGGACGCCGGCGGAGCAAGCAGGGGGAAGGCCGAGGGCTCGAGTTGAGTGGTGCCGGGAGGTTGCCCGAGGAGCAGATCGAGACGGTAGAGGTCGGCGGTGAGGAGGCGTTCGAATTCAGCGACGTCCGACTGGACGGTCGTGACGTTGTCTGAGGCGAGGTAGGCATCGGCAAGAGCGGTGCCGCTGGTTCCGAGATCGTAACGACGACGAACCTGTTGAGACAGGGCTTCGCGGTTGGCGACGTTTTGGCGGGCGAGTTCGAGGAGGCGGGCGTTAATCGCGATGGAGACGCGACGATTAAGCAGCTCGGCGATCAGGGGGTGGGTGAGCGCTTCGCGTTCGGCTTGAACGGATAGATAGGAAGCTTCGCTCGATTCGATGGATCGACTGAGTCTGCCGAAGAGATCGAAAGTCCAGGAGACATTCAGGTCGGCGGTAAAGTGGTCGGCATAGAGCCGATCCGGATTGGTGGGGGCAGCGGGGGTGGGAGTGAATCCGCGAGTGGCGCCAGCTTCCGCGGAAAGGGTTGGAAGACGACCGTCGCTCTGGCCGCTCTGGATAGCCAAACGCTGGCGAGCTTGAACGACCCGCTCGCGGGATTCTTGGAGGGAGAGGTTGTCGCTGAGCAGACTGGTGACGAATTGGTCGAAGAGAGGGTCGTCAATTTGTTGCCACCATGCTGACATGACCGGGGTGCTGGTGGTCGGGGTCGCGTTGATGAAGCTGCCGGGAGGGGGAGTAGGCAGAGCGGGGCGAGAGGCGTCCGGTCCCACCGTGCATCCAACGAAGAACTGAGTAATTAAAGCAAAGAGTGCAGCGCCCCTGATGGGAGTGAGACGAGGGAGAGAAATCGGAGCGCGAATCATGGCGAGGAAAGTGGAGGGATTTGCAAACAGGCGGTGACGTGGGCACGCAGAATGGTGCGAATGGTGGTCACGTGGTCGGGACTGAAGCCGGAACTGTTCAATGCGCGCAGAAGGCCTTCGCGGCTGACGGCGAATGCCCAGCGCTTGGCCTACGAGCGCATGCACGCGAATTTTGATTTCAGAGGATTGAGGGTCGAGACCGGTGCACGCGGCAGATGAGACGTGCGAGCATGATTTGCAGGCGCTCGATGGCACCGTGATACAGGATATGGAATGCGGCGGTGGGGCGGGCTTGTTCGCGAACGATGATTCGGGCCCAGGTACGAACTTCGTCCGAAGCCGCCATGAGGTGAGCGAGCTTGTCGATCATATCCCCGAAAGTGTTCTCGCCAGATGGGCGGCTGAACCCGGTACTTGAGGTTTTTGAGATGAGTTCTTCAGCGGGAGAGCTCAGGTGTAATTGCATGCGAGCGGAGATGTATTCGGCCACGGCCAAGTAGAGCCCCTCTTTGTTGGTGAAATGATAGGCGATGGCGGCGAGATTGGCGCCGGAAGCCTGGCAAAGCATGCGAGTGGTCGTGCCTTTGAGGCCGTATTCGCCGAACAGTTCCAATCCGGCGAGGATCAAGGCGTGACGAGTGTCTTCGCTGCGTTTTTCGCGTTTGTCGGAGGAACCATGGATTGGAAGAAGGCGAGACCAAGAGCTCACGAACAAATCAAACAAATGATTTAATTCCAGGAAGGGAGGTGATTATTTGAGAGGAAATTTGCAAATTGGAGGGATGTGAGGCGAGGAGGCGCAGAGGAGAGGGCAGGATTGTCAGATGAGAGGGATGAAATGGGATATTTGAAACGTGCCTTGACATGGACTGGTCTGTCAGGCCGGCTAATCGGCCCTTTAACGATTCACAACATGCAACCGACTTTCCGCCCACACCGCAAAAAGCGCTTCCGCAAGATTGGCTTTCGTGCCCGTATGGCCACTCGTGGTGGCCGTGCAGTCATCAACGCCCGCCGTTGCAAAGGCCGTAAGCGTCTGACCGTCGCCGACTGCTGAGCCTTTCTGGCGCGTTTTTAATTAACCAACGAAGCACCATGCGCTTCCGTGCCGAATCGCACCTGCGAAGGCCGGCAAAATTCGCCTCGGTGCGAGCCCACGGCCGCCGCTATCATTGCGGCGGTTTTGTGTTGTGGGCCTCGAAACGGTCGATTGAGCCGGTGGGAAACTCCGTGCCGATGGCCGGCCCCCGGGCAGGATTTGTGGCATCGAAGGCCGCGGTGGGAAACGCGGTGGCGCGAAATCGAGCGAAACGACGTCTGCGGGAGGTCTTCCGATTGAAACAAAATTTAGTGCCAGCGGAGTATGATTTGATCTTCCAGGCGCGTCGGGCGCTCAATCAGCTTGAGTATGGTGAGCTCGAACGGAAATTTGTGAAGGCCTGCGCCTCTTTATTTTCAACTTCCTCCCCGTAATGTCCCTTTCACGCGTAATGAGAATTTTCCAGACCCTGGTCGCGCTGCCGGCGCGGGGATTGTTGGGGCTCATTCGCGGGTATCAGTGTGCAATTTCGCCGATTTTGCCGGCGCTGTTTGGGCCCAACTACGGGTGTCGGTTTCATCCGACGTGCTCACATTATGCGGCAGGGGCGATTCGCGAGCATGGTGCGGTGTTTGGCACAGGGCTGGCGGTAGGGCGGCTACTGAAGTGCACTCCTTTTCATCCGGACGGGTTTGATCCCGTGCCTCCGGCGCGGCGGTTGCGACCGAAGTGTGTCAGGGCCAATTCGGCGGCCCAGGTCCGTTGATATGCGACTCAATTCCTTTCCCTTGATCCCTTTCTGCATGGATAAAAAGAATACTGTCATCGGCGTCCTGCTGCTTATCGTGGCGTTTGCCACTCTGTTCCTCGACAATCGTTTCGCGCCACCCGCTCCGGCGGTGCGGGAAATTGCGCCGACGCACGCGCCATTGCCGACGGCGCCCAATCAGGCGAACCCGTCCGATCGAGTGACGACGGTGAATCCGGGCACGGCGACTCAACCTCAGCCGACAGCGGGAGCGCTGCCGCCAAATGCGGAGTTCGCGGAATTGGCGTCGAGCAATGAAAATGAAGTCGTCACGACGTTGGAGAACGAGTTTGTGCGGGTGGACTTCACGAATTTCGGAGGGGCGATCGGGGACGTGGCGTTCAAGAAGTATTCGGCTACGTTGGATTCCTCGTTGCCGTTTATCTTCAACCAGCCGCGGGTGGAGCCGATTTTGGCGATCACCAATATCCCGGGACTGGGGGCCAAGACGGCCTTTGCGCTGGTGCAGGCGACCAGTTCGGAAGTGATTTACCGTGCGGTGTTGGAAGGTCGTTTGGAGGTAACGCGGCGATATTCGCTGGGCACTGAGCTGGAAGGTTCGGATCCGTATTTAATTCGTCATGATACGACGATACGGGACTTGTCCGGCACGGGGACCCCGCAGACGGTGGCAGCCTTGAGTCTGGGCACGACGTCACTGGTTTCGCCGAATGACTACGGGCAGTATTTGAATGTGATGTCGTGGGACGGGGAGGATGCGGTTTTGACGCAACCCGGGGAGCTCGAAGGCGGCGGATTCAAGTCATGGGTGGGTATATCGGACGGGGCCCCGAAGGCGTTTTTGACCAAGGACGGAACGGCGGTGTGGGCGGCGGTGAAGAACCAGTTTTTCGCCAGTGTTTACACCGGCAATACGGCGGGGTTCAGCACGACGACACGCCGGGTGGAGTTGCCTCCGTTTCCTGGAAGTTCGCGGCCGAACAAGGGATTGACGGGCGTGGTCAGTTACATGGTGCCGGCCTTGGAAGAAGGCACCGAAGCGGTGTTGGGCGGTGACCTGTATGTGGGGCCGAAGGAATACGAGCGGTTGAAGCAATTTGAGCACAAGCAGTCGGAAGTGATGCAGTTTGCCCCTTATTTCTTCAGCAAGATTTTCCTGTCGGGTGTGGTGGGGCCGATCCTCAATTTGACGATGGTCAACATCCACGGTTGGGTGGGTAACTGGGGTGTCGCCATCATCCTGATGACCCTGTTGCTGAAGTTGGTGACGCTCCCCTTCACGTTGGCGGCGTCACGCTCGGCGAAGCGGATGGCGAAGTTGCAACCATTGATGAAGGAGGTCCGTGAGAAGTTTAAGGATCAGCCGCAGAAGTTGAATGAAGCGACGCTGAAGATTTTTAAGGAGAACAAGGTAAATCCGATGGGCGGTTGCCTGCCGATTTTGATCACGATGCCGTTGTTTGTTGCGTTCTTTGCGATGTTGCAGGGCACGGCGGAGTTGCGCTTTCAGGACTTTTTATGGACGCACGATTTATCGGCGCCTGACACGATCGCGACGTTGTGGAAGTTGCCGATCAACATCATGCCATTGTTGATGGGGGCGACCATGTTTTACCAGATGAAGCTGACGCCGACGCCGACGACGGACAATTCGCAGGCGCAGATCATGAAGTTCATGCCGATCGTGTTTACCTTGATCTGTTACAATTTCGCCGCGGCCCTGGCCCTTTATTCGACGGTTAATGGTGTCTTCACCATCGTGCAACAGCTCATCGTGAACAAGACGACGAAGGATGACGGCGTGATCGTAAACCCGACGGAGCCGGTGAAGTCCACGTCGTGGAACCCGAACAAGAACAAGCCCCGGGAAAAGAAATAACCATTGAGGCGATTCCCAGGCGAACGGACCAGCGGAAGGTCCGTTTCGGCTACACCCATTTTCGCCCACCAGAAAGGAACAAGCCCCATGTCAGGTCATAGCAAGTGGTCCACCATCAAGCGCGCCAAGGGCGCGAACGACGCGAAGCGAGGGAAGATTTTCAGTTGGATCTCCCGTGATATAACTTTGGCCGCCAAGGCGGGAAGTGGTGACCCCACGGCTAACACGCGGTTGCGCACTCTGATACTCAAGGCGAAATCGGAGAACATGCCGGCGGACAATGTCGACCGGGCGATTAAGAAAGGGACGGGGGAATTACCTGGGGTGGTGTATGAGGACAACACCTACGAAGGTTACGGACCGGCCGGAGTGGCGATGGTGATCAAGTGCACGACGGACAACAAAACGCGCACTGCGCAGGACGTGCGTTCGATTCTGGCCAAGCACGGCGGGAATCTCGCGCAGTCCGGTGCGGTGGCGTTTCAATTTTGCACCTGGGTCAGGTATTGATCGCGAAGGAATCGGCGACGGAGGATCAATTGATGGAGTTGGCTCTGGAGTCCGGGGCGGATGACGTGATCAGTAGTGATGACGGCTACGAAGTGCGGTGTGAAATTGCGGTGTTTGACACGGTGATCCACGCTTTGGACGAAGCCGGGATCAAGACGGAGAGTGCGGAGATCGCCTACATCCCGACCACAACGGCGCCGGTGGATTCGCTGGCCACGGCGAAGACGTTGGAGAAATTACACGAATCGTTGGATGACAACGATGATGTGCAGCACGTTTTCTCCAACCAAGAGTTCACGGATGAAGTGAACGCGGCGTTGGAGGCGGAGTAGAAGTTCGAGGAATTCTCCGGTGCGGACGGCACGCCGCATGCGCCGGAAACCGTCCTACTTATGCGCATCGCCGTGATTTCAGATTCTCACGACGAGATGCCGGTATCGTTGCCCGAGCGATTGGCGGAGGCGGATGAGATTTGGCATTTGGGAGTCGTGTGTGTGATCCGCGCATGTTGGAATTATTTGAGAAGCCCTTGTGGTTGATCTCGGGCAATTGTGACATGTGGCCGTCGTGGCCGTATACGCGACAGAAGGAACGTGGTGGGCATGTGTTTCATTTGGAGCATATCCCGTTGGAGGTGGCGCCGAAGGGCGTGACGGCGGTGCGTCGCGGGCACACGCATATTCCCCGGGATGAAACTGACTTTATGGGGGTGCGCTGGCTAAATTCGGGGTCGGTGAGTTCGCCTCGCTATGAAGGCCCACCGAGTTTTGCGTGGTTGAGCATAGATCAGCAGCAAGTGGGAGCGCCGTATTCGTGGGAGCTCGTGGCGTTGACTGACTGATTTGTTGCCTCGGTCGGAACCATGCAGTCGAGAGGGTCGTTGCGAGGCGATTTGACGGCACCTTTCAGAGTTTCACTTCCGGCGAAATACCCACTGAGTATTGTTCGCCCTGCGGGCTCACCCTACGCCATCTCCGCTTCGCTCCTTCCTGGGTCATTCACCACCGCAATCTGTTCGCCATCCAGCCCCGCTACTCAGCCTTCGACTGCATGGATCCGGCTATAAGTGAAGTCGAGGTGAATCGACGCTGGCGTTGGTTGCCGGGGGAGTTTTACTGGCGATCCATCAGCCAGAGCGTGTTTCAACCTGATTTATTTTCCTTTGTGGCGGAGCCCGATGCGCCGCGGGAAAGAACGACGACGGATGACCCGGACGCGGTTTCGGCGGAAATGGCGGGGGCGCTGCGGAAGGACGCTACGCCAGACACGGGGCGAGAGATTCTGATTTGGGATGAACCTGAAGCGGAAGAGAGCCTGCCGGAAGTGGTGTATGAGCGAAATTTTCGAGCGAAGCACTACCGCCTACGCTTGCGGAGGGACGGGGTGGCGGTGGCGACGATTCCGGCGCGGGGCTCGGAGCGCGTGGCGCGTGCCTTTGTGGCGGAGCATGCGGATTGGTTGGTGCGAGTGAAGGCGGAGCAGAAGCAGCGACCGCGGCAGGCGGCGGTGTGGATGATCGGCACCCGGGTTTTATGGCGCGGGGAAATGACTGAGATTCGGCGAGCGGCAGAGGTTCCGCATCGGCAGGTTTGTTTGGGAGCAGATGCATTTCGGGTGCCGCGATTTGCGGGCGATTTGCGGGCGACCTTGGAGGCGGGGTTTCAGCGGCGAGCGAAGATTGAACTTACGGCGCGCACGTGGGAGTTGGCTGCGGTCACCCGTATGGGGGTCAAGCGGGTGTCGGTGCGTAACCAGCGATCCAGGTGGGGATCTTGCACAGAAGCGGGAGTGATTTCACTGAACTGGCGACTGGTGCAAACACCGCCATCGGTTAGCGATTATGTAATTTATCACGAGTTGATGCACCTCAAGGAGATGAATCATTCGAAGCGATTTTGGACGGCGGTGGGCGAAGTTTGTCCAGGATGGCAGGAGGCGGAGGCGTGGCTGGAGAGCCACGCCTCATTCCTGGGCCTCTGAAGTGTCGCCGCTCGGGCTTTCAAGGCATAGCCGCACTTTGGCCATCAGAGACTGGATGGTGAAAGGTTTGCTCAAGAAGGCGTGGGGATGGTGCTGGCCAATACGTCGAAGGGTCTCCTGTTCGCTGCAGCCGCTCATGAGGAGAATCGGCAAATCGGGGGCGATGGTATGGAGATGGCGGATAACGGTATCTCCGTCCATTTTGGGCATGGTTCGGTCGACGACAACGAGACGGAAGCGGTGGGGCGCAGCTTCGACCTCTGCGAGACCCTCCTGCCCCGAGGAAGCCCCGGTGACCTCGAAGCCGAAACGCCGCAGCGCGTGGCCGGTCACGCGTCGAACGCACGGCTCATCGTCTATGACCAGCAATTCACCGAACTCGGGCGATGAGGCAGTCGAAGGAGTGGAGGAAGCGAAGCGCACGCATGAGTGAGGTGGACCCCGTCGGTTGGACAGGTCGGGCGGATTTATAGTTATGGTTTCTGGTTTTTCTGACCAAGAATAAAAGATAATGGAGGGGAGCAGGAGAGGAAGCGCGGCTTCCTCCCCGCTCGGATAGCCGCCGTCAGGCGGCGGCTTGGGCGAGTTGTGCGTGGTAGCCCTCGGATGGTGTTTGGCGGCCGTGGGCGGAGTGCGGTCGTCGGTCGTTGTAGAACAGCAAGTAGGTCTCCAAGTTGGCATGGGCCTCGACCATCGTCTCATAGCGTTTCAGATAGACTTCCTCGTATTTGACGCTGCGCCACAGGCGTTCGACCAAGACATTGTCCAAGCACCGTCCTTTGCCGTCCATCGACAGTCGCACGCCGGCGGCCAACAATGGCTGGGTGAACTCGGCGCTGGTAAACTGGCAGCCTTGGTCGGGGTTGAAGATTTCCGGCTTGCCGTAAATCGCCATCGCGCGTTGCACCGCTCGCACGCAAAACGACGCATCGAGCGTGTTGGACAGTTCCCATGCGAGCACCATCCGCGAGTGCCAGTCGATCACCGCACACAGGTAAACGAAGCCACCGCACACCGGGATGTAGGTGATATCTGTTGCCCACACTTGATTCGACCTTTCAACCTTCAGCGTTCGCAGCAGATACGGGTAGATCTGATGAGAGGCCGCTTTCTTTGACAGACTTGGTTTTTGATTGATCGCCGTGAGTCCCATTAATCCCATTAATCGCATCAATCGTCGCACCCGTTTACGGTTCACCACGTGTCCTTCGCGTTGCAACCAACGGGTCATTTGGCGGCTACCAAAGAACGGTGACTCGAGGTAGATCTCGTCGATCTGTTTCATCAACGCCAGGTCCGCTTCCTTCGGTGGCTTCGGGTGGTGGTAGTAGGTTGAGCGTGGCAGCTCCCACAGTTCGCACTGCCGGGCCACATTCAGCTTCGGATGCTCGGTTTCGATCATGCTGCGGCGCTCCTTACTCCCCAAATGCGCCAACTTTTTTTGAGCCACTCGAGCTCCATCTGCAGCTGCCCGATCCGCGCATACAGTTCCTTCTCTTTGCGATTCCGCTCGATCTCGTCGCGCACCTGCGCCGAGGGCTTCGCGAAGACCTCCGGCAACCGCTCGGACACCTCCTTCTTCCACTGACTCACTTGCACCGGATGCACCTCGTGACGCTGCGCGATTACGTGGATCGGCTCGATTCCCTTGAGGGCTTCGAGCCCTACTTTCGCTTTGAACTCGGCACTGAAGGCACGTCGTTTCTTCGACATATTGGACTCCTTTGGGATTTAATCATCCCTCCTGTCCAACTTCATGGGTCCACCTCAGAGTGTGGAGGATGGATCGGAACAAGCCGCAGTCCAACACTGAGTGCACAGGCAGAGAGGGAGTGGTTCCCTTTCTCCTAATGCACTATAATGAATACTATACGTTTGATATTGGGATTGATGATTGGCGGGATTGAGGTTGCGGCAGGTCGCAGGAAGGGAACGGTGAGCAGCTATACACAAGCCCCAGAGAGAGGACGACCGGCCCGGCAAGCCGGGCCGGTCGTCCTCTCTCTGGGGAAAACTCTGCGCTGGCGCCGTGGGCGCAGAGCGGAGGATTTGGAGTGGTGGTAAAAATACAACGGCGCATCACCGCCAAGGAACGAGAGGCGATTCATGCCGGTTTGGCCCAGGGCCCAGGGCAAAAGCGGCGCTCAGCTTGCCGCCGCCCTCGGCCGCGACGCCTCGGTGGTCAATCGCGAGATCACCCGCAACGGCGAGCGCTCCAGCTACAGCGGCATGGATGCGCAGACTCGCGCTTGCCGTCGGCCCAAGTGCGCCGCGCGCAACAAAGTCGCCGACACGCCCGCCTTGCGCGACGAGGTGCTGGCCCTGTTTGCCACCGGCGCTACGCCCAAGCAAATCGCAGTCGCCTTGAGACGACGTCATGGCCTTGATCTGACCCGACGCGTGAGCCACGAAACCATCTACGACTTCATCTACGTCCACTCCAAAGGCTCGGTTAAGAAGGAGTTGATCGCTTATTTGCGGCGCAAGAAGCCCCGACGCAGTCCCGCCCCTCGCGCCAAGGGCAAGCTCTCGGGCCAGTTGCCGGGCGCGATCAATATCGGCGAGCGACCCGCTGAGGTGGAGCGCCGGGAGGTGCCCGGACACTGGAGGCCGACTTGGTCATGGGTGCGGGCAATCGCACCGCCATTTTTGTCATCACCGAACGGGTCTCCCGCTACGTGATGATCGTCCCGTTGGGCGGCGCCAAAGACGCGATCAGCGTCGCCCACGCTCTCATCCGGGCCTTCAAACGCCTGCCCGCCCACCTGCGCAAGACCCTCACCTACGACAACGGCCGCGAAATGGCCCAACATGCCGCCTTCTCCCTTGCCACAAAAGTGGCGGTCTACTTCTGCAATCCACACAGCCCTTGGCAGCGCAGTGCAGTCGCGAATATCAACGGTCTGATCCGGGCATACTTCCCTAAAGGCATCGACTTTAACACCGTCACCAAAGGCCAAATCGCCAAAGCGGAGTGGCGACTCAATAATCTCCCTCGCATCGGGCTCGACGGACAGGCTCCCGCTGAAGTTTTTCATGCTATTATACAAAAAAACTGTGCACTAGCCGCTTGACGCCGCCCTTTCGCAACTCGCGCACTGCTTGGGGCGGCCGACCCGGGTGCATGGCTCGCCCTTCATAGGCCTGCTCGATCACCGATCGTTTAATGATGGTCGATGAGGTGCGCGCATCATACAAAATTTGAACGATCTGCTTGCCGGTGTTTTTTAGATAAGCCTCGACCGCGAGGTTGTGCGGCTTTGCCCCCCAGTCCTCGCCAATAACGAATATGTCGGGATCCACCGCCTGGCATCCTGATATGTATTCGAGAGTGTGATACGGGCGCACTATGTCGACACAGCGCAGAGCCTGGAGCATGGTGATGCGTTGCTCGAGCGGAATGACCGGCACGTTGGGTTTGTAGGAATTTACGACTTCATCGGTCGCCACTCCCACCGCCACGACATCACCCAGGGTTCTGCAGTATTCCAGCAAGGCGAGGTGGCCGACATGTAGTAAATCAAAGGTTCCAACGGTATAAACGGTCATGGTGTGCGTGGTGTTCTCATATGCATGGTTCGTGGTTTTCTGTGACGGCTAGATCAACTGCCATCCGAGGATTCCCGTTATCACCACGGTGTAGGTGGCCAGGAGGAGGACATTGATCGGGTTGCCCGACAGTTTGGGGGTTTGAAGTTGGGACACATTCAGTGCGGCCAGCACCAAGCCCGCGGTTGTGAGCACGGGGGCGAACATGCCGGGACTAAATCGACTTTCCAGCGTGAAAATCCCCACCAGAATCAGACTGTTGTTGTCCAACGCGAGTCCGGTGTAGTGTGATCCACCCGCCAGTCCATAGGTGCTGAAGTAGCTTAATCGGATCGCAGCGGCGGCGATCAAAACGAATACCATTCCCAGCAGCACGGGCTCAAAGTTTCCATAGCTCAGGATGAGAATGGCCGGCGTCACCCCATAGCTCACGATATCTATCAGCACATCCAATTGGCCGCCGAAAACTTTGTCCGAGTCTGACCTACCGGTCATTCGTCGAGCGATCAAACCGTCGGCCCAGTCGAATGCCACCGCCCAGACCATGCCGATGATCGCTGCGGCAAATACGCCTTTAAGGCTAAAATAGATCGCGCAGACTGTGCAGCCCAATCCGGCCAGAGAGCACAAGTTGGGCAGATCCCTTAAGTGGCCAAGTATGGTGGAATGTGAGTGCTTGGACCCTACGGAATATTTGGTAATCGGTTGCCTTTGAAAGTAATTGGAATGTGCGGAGCATCGTGGACCCGAGGACGACACCCTCGAATCGACGGTCGAAAAACGCGGTCGGGTCTCCTGGTGCACAGCGCCTGTCGCGTCATGACTAAATAATGAATATCCGTGTCATGTGATAGCAGTAAATGAAATAGTCACATGTGTTTCCACGCGGTGATCCTTCTTGAGGGAGTTATCGTTTGGTGTGGCGATACGGGTCTGGTTACTGGCGACCGCCTTCGCATTTTCCGGCTTGGTGGTGGTCTCGATAAATCCTCCCACCTTGGTCACGGGGTGCGTTGTCCAGTTCTCCGAGACTTATGACTGCGTCGACATTGTTTCGTCGTTGGCAACCACGTTGTATCACACTATGTATCACGTTCTGCTTCGGTTCTGTCTCATGTGAATCGTTGATTTGAAATGAAGTCTCTTTTGCTTACTTCAGCCCTAGCCCTAGCCTTGCTGGCTTCTCTGTGTTTGGCCGAACCGATTCTCGTGGAAGAAGAGGTGGATCTGAGTGCGGTTCTCGTCTCGCCGTATGAACTTAAGTTAAGCACCTCCGCCCCGGCCGAAAGACCTGGAGAGATGATTTCGGTCGCGCTCGTATTCACCAACACTGGAACGGGTCCTCTCTGGATTCCCCGAGAGCGGGAAGTGGGCCTTGGGTATCGCGGGGTTAGCGATTCGATGGAGTGGTTGTCTCCTTCCGCCTGCGACGGATTGAAGTTTATTCGGCTCCGTCCTCGCTCGTTCTTAACATCGGTTCGAAGGTTCGAACATACAAGGGAACGAAGGGCGCGAAGTTGGAAGGAGTTACGGTCCGTCGAAGGCATCGATTCGTTCACCTGCCAGGTGAGTCGGCGTGTGCACGGTTGAAACCCACTGACCTACTGCATACCATAACGTTCTTCCATGCGGCTTCTGATGTGAACGGAGTTTTCTAGGATTAATGTTGGTACGGCAGTTCCTGAGCCGAGGGAACGGTGACATCGGGACGGCTAGGTTCTCCGAGGGGGTGGTCCCGGTATTTTATCAAGGTTCCGCGATCCATGCGGCGTGGAGGCCGTTGATATCGATGTCGCTGGAAGAGCCGCGGTGGAAGATGAGTCGGTACGAAAAGGTCAGAGTCTTACCCGCAGTCAAGAGTGTCTCTCCCGATAGGTTTTGGTCCGGCAAAAACTTGGCCAAGCCAAAGGGGTTCGCCGCTACGAGGCCGTAATCCCGCGCGTGCCAAGTGGTGGGGTAGCGCAGATTGTTGGGATGGTCGAAGAACGTGATACTGAGGGTCTCTCCACCCATCTCGGTGGAATAACTCACCCAGCGTGCCGGTTTGCCCCAGAGGTTGGCTTCGTTGTTGCCCTCGTTGTTGTAGGCCCGGGCGCCCTGGGCGCCCGGGTCCTTCGTGCGAAATCGGTCGCTTGTGCGTAGGCCCATGGCGCCTTCCTTGGAATCGTCGATCAGCACGTCGCCGTGGCTGGCGATCAAAGTGATGCGATAGTCGATGACGCGCGTAGAGTCGTCGACCGAGAAGGTCATCTCGGTGCGGTCGGTCATTTGGATCTCGCCTTGATGTTTCCAATGATTGGATACGATTAGCAGGGCACGATGCGGCGAGAGGTGCTCCACCCGATCCATTTGGTGGAACTCGATGCGGGACAGGGCGTGCTGGTCGTTTCTTTCGTTCCAAAAGTCGAGTCCGTTGAGTTTGCCCAAGGCATAGAAAATACCCACGTGCCAAGGGTGATCCTGGCTTTGCCCAGGAACCAGGGGGGGGAGTTCTTGCCATGTTCACGCCGGTGGGCCCAATGATCGGATACAAATAGCTCTTTTGAGCTCCGATGTGGTATTCGGTGAACAGGTCGCCACCGATCGTGACTTGGTAGCCCACACGAGACTTCCTGATTGCGACCACGCTGTCTTCTTCCGCTGCTCCGGCTCCGACAATTCCTCCCGTGAGGCATAAAATGAGAAATACAATTTGGGGGCGCATCATGGGAGGCGGGGAGGAAGCTGGGGAGCGTCAACGACGAACCACAATGGCCCAGTCTTCGTTTGTCTCGGTGGGAGGGGAGCCGATGGAAACGACGTTTCCGCCGCGGACCTTTTTGACGCTACCGGATTGTAGGTTGCCGCCTTCGCGCGGGTTGAACCAGCTCACGCTGAAGTTGCCAGTGGCATCGCTGAGATCGAGTGCGACCGGGCCGCCGGCCGGGAGGTAAACGAGATAGGCTTCGTTGGCGGCGGCGAGGCAGAAGTTGCCATTTTCGCGTTCATGGTTCCCCACCAGGCCATCCTTGTTTTGCATTCGCACGAAAGGCAGGCCGCTCTGATGGAAGAAATCGATGGCGATGCGTCCATACGCCCAGGATTGATGCCGACTGCGATAGTCCTGCGCCACGAGATCGTTTTCCGGGAGCTGGTAGCCAAAATAGTATTCCACGCCGGCTCCTCCGGCCATCAAGTTGCCCCACAAGGTGAACTTGCGGATGTCGTGAAGGGTGTAGGTGGAGACGCCATCCCGATCTGTTGCGAGACGGTCGAATCCCTTGTATCCAGGATCTGGCGGCACGCCCATTCCCACCGGACCCTGTTCATCGTTGGGGCACACCCAAGGCCGACCGGCTCGTTCCGATGCTTCAACCTATTGCAGCGTGCGGCGGTGCACCTCGTCCCACTCGTTCTGGAGGGAGGCGCCTGCCATGGCGCTCTGAGTTCCGAGCAAGCGGGCATAAATGCGGTCTTGTTCGTTGGGGAAGGTATGGATGACGACAGGAGGATCGAAGGCGTCAAGCTGGTCCACATAGGCCGCCATGTCGCGCTGTTCGTCATAGGATTGGGTGTTTTCCTCGCCGAGGTTCCAGTTGAGAGCCAAGTGGTGCCTGAAACGGGCGATCAGTTCCCGGTAGTACAGTTTTCGTTCCGGTCCGAGCAGACCTCCGTCCAACGATTCCGGAATAATGGTGTCGGCGCGGCCGGATTCCATACGATTGTCATCCAACTCGTTTTCCTGGGTTTTAAAATGCAAAAACAACCCCCGGTTTTGCGCATGGGCGAAGACGATCCCCCATTGGTCGAGCTTCGAGCAGTCATAGACGAATTTTTCATCACGATCGACAAACGGCCATACGTTGTCGCCATCGCCGCCCGCATTGTAGGTGAGAACCGACACCGCATTTGCGCCTGCTGAGCTCAGGTAATTCATGGCACCGATCAGAGCCTTGCCGCGGCCGTCGCCCCAGGTCGGGTCGCTGAGTTGCCAGTCACCCCGATGCGGGGTCCAATCTATCAGAGGCCCTTTGGTGGGTTTCATTGTGATGGTGTTGTCGAAGCCCGTGTAGGCGAGCATGGTTTCGGGGGCGTCTGGTCCGGCCTTGAAGAAGTAGGAGCCATCGCCGGTAAAACGCAGGTAGCGTTGGGGGACGTATTCGAGTCGGCCCTGAGCCCGAAAATCTGGAGCGACTTTGTCGGAGGGGGAAACCTGGAAGTCGCCGTCCCGACCATCGTAAGGGACGAGTGCATCACCGACGGACGGGTCAACGGCCACGGCGTGGCCGGTCGTGAAATGCGTGCGGGAGTGCCAGGTGCCCGACTTGTCCGGGGACAGGTGCGCGCGCCAGACCGTGCCGGAACTGGCGGCGGTATGGGCCGCGTCGCCGTCCGCCGCGAAGTAACCCGGGACCGTGTAACTGGGGGGCACCCGACTCGTGAGTGAACGTCACGACAAAACTGTAGTCTAAGAACGGGCGAGGTGCCGGGTCGGACTCATGGGCAAAAATGCCGGCGAGAGCGAGTGTCACCGTGTGCCATTGTATGAGTTCGCCGTCGATTCGCACCGATCCGTCGCCGTGCTTCTGAGCACCGGACACGAGCAGGCAGTGCATAAAGAAAAGGGGGTTGAGGGGACTAAACGTCGCTATTTTACCGTTTCAGCAACCCCCTCATCATGTGGGTTTGCTCAATTTATCGGAGATGGTGCGGCTATTTTTCGAGTATGAGAGGCCATGATTTCAGACCACGAAATGGGGAGAGAGCAGGTGTTTCGAGGCGCGTGTCCTCCGTGGACGGTTTAAGGTGCCGTGTGGGTCCAGCTAAGCTGACCATTCACGGTCTGATCTCCGATCACGACGTTTTCGAGGACGAGGTTTTCTACATTTTTCAGCACGAAGGTGCGTTCGGCCTGCTTGATGGTGATGTTGTGCAGAGTGACACCGCGCAACGGGGCGGCGGCCGGTGCGTTGCCATCGAACACGGTGCCGGCCTGTTCCACAGTGAAGTCCTCGAAGACGATGTCGCGATAGGTCGAGGGGTGTCCTCCGCCGAGGAGACCGAGGTAGTCGAGTTGGAACCAGAAGAGGTTATCGAAGGACTCGACGGTGAAGTTGCGCACGCGGATGTGCTTGACTGTGCCCCCCCTCGGTCCAAGTTGGCTTTGAAGTGGATGGCTGAAATGCCTCGGCGCAGAATGTTGTTGTCGAAGAACACGTGGCGCACTCCGCCCGAAATTTCGGTGCCCAGGGCGATGCCGTCCTCGCCTCCCATGTCGTTGCGACGCACCACCACATATTCACTGGGGCGACCTACGGTACGCCCGTCTTGATCGCGGCCCGACTTCACCACCACGGAGTCGTCACCGGTGCGAAAATGGCAGTCTTCGATGAGCACGTAGCGGCTCGAGTCGACGTCCACGCCGTCATTGTTGCCGTGGTGGCTATCGATCTTGATGCCGCGAACGGTGGCGTGATCAGTGTAGACGAGATGGTTCACCCAGAACGGCGAGTTCTTGGACGTATAGTCGGCGAGCAAGACCCGCTCGGCACGGAAGAACTGGATGAGAGGAGGGCGAAGATAGGTGCCGGCGCCGAAGATGCGTTCGGAGGCCGGGGTGCCATCCACGCCCATCTGGCGGATTCTGTTCACGTCGCGCGTTGAGCCCTCCGTGTTGTGCCAGTCAAGGAATTCACTGTCGGAGTTACCATCGATCGTGCCTTGGCCGGTGATGGCAACATCATGAACTTCGAAAGCGTAGATGAGCGGTGAATACGTGTGCAGTTCGGTGCCTTCCCAGCGGGTCAAAACGGTGGGCAGGTAGTGCGCCGGATGCGGGCTGAAGTTGAGCGTGGCCCCGGCGGGGATGTGGAAGTCGATCTTGCTGCGCAGGTGCACCGGACCGTTGCTGAGCCAGTTTCCCGCGGGCACCACGACGCGGCCCCCGCCGGCGCTCACGGCGGCGGCGATGGCCGCCTTGATCGCGAGCAGGGCGTAGGAACCATCGGGCTTCGCGCCAAAATCCGTGATGAGGAACGAGCGATCGGGAATGACGGGTGTCTCGATTATGGCGACAATTTCATCCGCCATCGCCCAATCTCCCGGTGGACTGGTGATGGCCGCGGAAGCGGGGTGAGCCAATGCGGTGATCAACAAGGCGAAGATGTACGAGAAGGGTAGAGGAATCGATGGGGCTTTCATGGGGTAGGGTAATGATAGTTGGTTGATTAGACATTTCGTCAAATCCGAGCGGTGCCCTCCCCTCATGCTCCGCGTGAGGCGAGGGAAGAAATTCATCTTCGTATTTCTGAGCGACTATCGCCTAAAGAGCTGGTGTTTCAACTTTCATGAAGCAATCTCATCGTTAGTTTCTTCTTCGATTCATCACCCAACCCCCCCTCGCCGGTGTGAATACAATCTCCCCTCCATGGTATCGCGTTATCCTCGTCGCACTCGTTGTGCGTTGGTTTCTTTGGATGTGCTTCCGCGCCTAATACTTTTTCGATCGCCGTTGATGCCGACCTCGAAGGTGCGGCTGTCAAAACCGAGGAAAAGCGCCATGCGATTGTTTATTCCGATCAGTCTTCCTTGGACCTAATGGATCCACTGCAACCGCGACTGCATGGAGTTTTGAAGGAATTGGGCTACGAACGGGTTTCCTCCGAAGAGGCGGACCTGATCATCCGCATCGTCGCCCAGAGAGATCAACCGAAGGTGGTGACGCGGGAGCTTTCGGTGGCGGAAACGGGCGGACCGTCGAATCCAGATTCAATTCGTTTTAAGAACGTCGCCGCCATGATGGGTGGGGGGCGCTACCCGCAACTGCTCAATGATGACCCCAATGCGCCAGGCGAAGTTTTACTGGGTCCCCAGGGTGAGATCATCACCACCGGACGTCTTCGTGAACGTCCGGATATGGGCTCGCGGCCGGTGAAAAGAGTTACGGTGAAAATTAATCGCCTGGAATTGTCCGCGATGGAAACGGCGGTTTCGCTGGACGCAGCAGATGCGGGTGATGCCGGGATTCGTTGGCGGGTGGAGATTGTCAGCGAACTGTTACCCAGCCAGCCGTAGCCTGAAATGGCGGTTTTGGTGGAGACCGCCATCACACGTCTGAAGGATGCGAGTTTTGGCTTGGAGACGTCGGGTCCTTGAGTGGTCCGGAGCGTCGGCGGGCCACCGGTCGAGGGCGGAAATACGTTCTGGCGCTGGCGGGTGGCACGTTTTTAATCCCCGGGTAGAGACTTAGGATCGCGCCATAAAAGCGCGAGTCAGCGGAAGAATTCCATAGTTGCATTGTGGTAGTCTGCCTCTTCGCCGCGTCTTGCGGTCCGCTTATCGACATAACCCCTCATGCTCCGTTTTACCGTCTGCCTGTGGTGTCCCGACCAAGCGCTTATGGTTACTCAATCAAGGTCTGTGATCCTGTTTTCCATTTCACGGGCTACGACTGGTGCGCCTCTGCATTACCCCAAATCCCATCCCATCCCATCCCCAATAGCATGAAGCCCGATTTCGATTTCCTCGGCAGGCTCACGTCCATAACCCCGTCGAACCGTGCGCCGGCGGGCGGTTTGTGGCGTCCGTTCCGGAGCATCGTTGTGCTGGCGACCGGCTGGGTGGTCGGAGTGGGAGCCACCGAATCACCCGCCCCGATTCCCGAGGCCATTGCGGTTATTCGGGAGCACTTGCACCAAGATTATTCAGGCATGCTGCGGGAAGAGGGAGGCGCGTTTGAATTTCCGTTTCTTACGCCGGGCAGCGAACAGTATCCGGACATCCTTTGGGATTGGGATTCTTGGCTTAGCAATGTCGCGTTGCGTCAAGTTCTCGCGGAAACGGCCACGACCAAGGGAAAAGCCCACGTGCTGCGTTACGAGCAAGGCTGTGTGTTGAATTACCTCAACTATGGCGGGTCTATGGCGGGTTTGATGGATGGGTCCCGATCATGTTGTTGCGTCGATTCGGTTCGCGCAAAGAACTCATGGCTCAGACTGACACGTTCGAGACGAACATGCACAAACCGTGTCTTGCGCAGCACGCGGCGTTTCTGACGCGGCTCAACGAGGGCGACGCGGAATGGTTGCGCGAATCGATGTTCAACCTGCAGTCGTTTGTGAACAGGTATAAAAACCACCAACGACATGTTGCCACCGGACTTGACTACTGGAACGACGACATGGCGATTGGTGTCGACAACGGCCCGCCTACCTACATGCGGCCGGCGAAGAGCTCCGGCTCCATCTATCTGAACAGCCTCATGTATCGGGAGCTCTTGGCGCTCGCCTATCTCTGCGATCAATTGGACCAAAGCGAGATTGGCGACCTTTATCGGCGCGACGCGGCAGCGTTGAAGGCGGCGGTGCAGAAGCACTGCTGGGATGAGCGCGACGGCACCTTCTACAGCGTCGACCTCAACCTGCTGCCCTACGAAGGAAAGCCCTTCGTCGCAGACCCTTCCATCCGTCTGCACTCCGGGTATCCGCGAGACTATGACAGCCTGATCCAGCGGCTCGATGTGTGGTCGTCGTTTTTACCCATGTGGGCCGAGATCGCGATGCCCGAACAGGCCGCCCGCATGGTGGAGCGCTTGCGTGACGAACGCACTTTCAATGTCCCCTGGGGCGTGCGCACCCTCTCGAAGTTGGAGAAAATGTATAACGTGCGTGGGTCGGGGAATCCGTCCCTGTGGACGGGGCCCATCTGGGGAGTCTCCAACTACCTCGTGTTTCGGGGACTGGTGAAATATGGCTTCGATGACGATGCGCGCGAGCTGGCGGACAAGACCATCCGACTCTTTGCTCGTGACTTCGAACGCTTCGGGGCCTGCATGAATACTACCTGCCCGAAAGCGGCGAACCCGTGCTCAATCGTGGGTTTAAAAATTGGAACTACTTGGTGTTGAACATGGCCGTGTGGCGCGATGGCGATGCGGCCGTGGTCGAGTTTTAATCCGGAGCCGAAACCTGTTGAATCGTCTCTCCTTCAAGCTGTGCAGAGCCACGGCAAGCTGCCGTCCGATCATACAGTGGATTTTGCAAACCATCCGATCACCTCAATTAGTTAGTTATGCGATTTAGATACAGAATTCTACCGTTGTGGACTGCACTCCTGTTCGTGTGGTTCACCGCCGTCCGGGCCGAGCAAACGTTCCGGGTGGGCTCTTTCATGATCAATGAATTAGGCCGCGATGCCGAAGCCGAGTATGACCGGTCCTTGCTGAGTCTGACCAATGTTGTGCGCGCCATGAATGTAGATGCGTTGGCGCTGCAAGGGGTGCGTGATACGGAGGTGGGGCGGGCGCAGGCTCAGCGCCTGATGGGTCTGCTCAACCGGGCAGCGAAGAACGAAGACGAGGAGTCTTACGAGGTTGTCTTGGGGCCCGGCGGAGAGCAGGAAGTGGCGACGTTTTTGTGGCGGCATCCGGTCAAGCGTATTTCTGACCCGATGCCGATGTTGGCGGAGAATCAAGTGAATGAAGCCGGTTTGAAACACTTTCGGCTCATGCCCCACTCCACTCGGTTTGGGGCCGGGGATTTCGAGTTCGATCTCCTGAGCATTCATCTGATCATCTATTCCGTCGCCACGACAAAGCATCAGGGACGCGCGACGGAGTTATTCGCCATTACCCAGTGGGTGCGCGAGCGTGAGGCGGCCGGCGGGCCCCCCGTAATTATCGCTGGAGTCACGACCCGACACCTCAAGCAGAACGTCTGGGATCGATTGCAGGGACCGTCGACCGAGGGTTTGCTCCGTTTTCCGCTGATGGAGGCCATCGTGCATGACCAGCCGGATTGTGATCCGGTTATGGATCCCGCGCCGAGTGCGGTCTACAATACTGTAACGAACCAGAACCGCCGCCGCATCTGGGACACGATTGCCGTGTCGAGAGGAGTTTTCGACCGCCTCGCTGATCAATCTCAGTGGGGCGTGGATGCGGGTTTGGTCGCCTTTGATCAGCAGGCGCAGTATGTGTGGGTTACGGGTCTGCACGCCAATACGATCCGGCTGATGACTGACCATCGCCCGATGTGGGTGCAGCTTCGGCTCTGACCCCAACGATCCGCCCTTCTTCCAACCCGTTCCCCTTCTGTTCACATGGTATATTCGTTTAGTTCCTCTGACTCCGTTGCGCCCCGCCCGTCCCTAGGGGCATGGGCACGCGCGGCGGTTCTCCTGCTCCTCTTGTCCGGTGGCCTCACGGCATTCACGGCGCCGAGCGGTCCTTCCGAAGTCTGGGCCTTCGACAATGGCGACGGGACCTACACTAATCCGGTGCTCCATTCCGACTATTCGGACCCCGATATCGTGCGGGTTGGAGACGACTTTTAGCTGACCGCGTCGAGTTTCAATTCTGTGCCCGGATTGCCCATTATGCACTCCCGGGACTTGGTCAACTGGGAGCTGATCGGGCATGCCCTTGACCGAGTGTATCCGGAAAAGCACTTCCGCACTCCGCAGCACATGAAGGGCGTGTGGGCGCCCTGTATCCTCTGCCATCATGACGGTGAGTTCTACATCTACAGGGGCGATCCGGATTTCGGTATCTACATGGTCAAGGCCAAAGACCCGCGGGGACCTTGGGAATTGCCCGTGTTGGTGAAAGAAGGTCGTGGTGCCGGGCTTATCGACCCCTCTCCGCTGTGGGATGACGACGGGCGGGCGTATCTGGCTCATGCCTTTGCGGGGAGCCGGGCCGGGATCAAAAGTCTGCTCGTGGTGCAGGAAATGAAGCTCGACGGCACGGCCGTGATCGGCCAGCCGGCGCTGGTATTTGATGGCCACGATGGCCACCGCACGGTCGAGGGGCCCAAGTTCTACAAACGAGGTGGCATGTATTACATCCTTGCTCCCGCGGGTGGCGTGACCGAGGGCTGGCAACTGGCACTTCGTTCCAAAAACGTAATTGGGCCTTATGAAGCCCAAGTGGTGATGCACCAAGGCACGACTGACATCAACGGGCCCCACCAAGGCGGTCTGGTGGAGCTTGATTCGGGGGAATCGTGGTTCACGCATTTCCAGGACCTGGGGCCCTACGGCCGCGTGTACACCTGAATCCCGTAAATTGGCACGACGGGTGGCCGATCATGGGCGTAGATCTTGACGGTGACGGCATTGGCGAGCCGGTGCGAACTCATGCCAAACCCAATGTGGGCGGCACCTACCCGAGCACCACACCGCCGGATTCCGACGAGTTCTCCAGTCTCCAGTTTGGCCAGCAATGGCAATGGCATGCGAACCCGCGCCCGTGGTGGGGCTTTCCCAATTCGGGGAAAGGCGAGTTGCGCCTCTTCGCCATGCAACTCCCGATAACTATACGAGCTACTGGGATGTGCCGCATCTGCTATTGCAGAAGTTCCCCGCGCCCGCGTTCACCGCGACCACGAAGTTTACCTTCACGCCCCTGAAAGACGGGGAGACCGCCGGGCTCCTGGTCATGGGGCGTGACTATGCGCGCTTGTCGGTGACCAAGACATCAGACGGCCTGCAGGTTGCCCAAGCCATTGCGCGCGGCGCGGATGTGTGCGGAGTCGAGGACGTGTTCGACTCGCGCGCGGTGGACTCCTCTACGCTGTTGTTCCGGGTGCGTGTCGAAGCCGATGCCGCAACCCATTTTAGCTACAGTGTTGATGGCGCAACGTTTACGCCGATTGGTGAGCCGTTTGTCGCTCGACAAGGCGGTTGGATCGGCGCCAAACTGGGCTTGTTCTGCTCGCGTCTGACGCCGAACAACGACACCGGCTTCGCTGACTTCGATTGGTTTCGCTTCACCCCCTGATTTATCGCCATGCGTCCCGTAACCTCTCTCATCTTCGCCGCCACGGTTGCCGTTCTGGCAACGTTATCGTCTCTTTCCGCGAAGGCCGCGAACGACTTGGTCTTTGCTCCGGTTCCGGCATCGGTATATGCTAGCGTGCCTTTTGATATGCCGCGGGTCGACGTGCCGCGCATCCCCGATCGCACGGTATCGATCGTCGAATTTGGAGCGGTGGGCGACGGGCGCTTTCTCAACACCGAGGCCTTTGCCAAGGCGATAGACCATGCCGCTGCGCAAGGCGGCGGCCGGGTGGTGGTGGTGCGCGGTATCTGGCTGACGGGGCCGATCGTATTGCGCGACAACATTAACCTCCACACCGAGTCAGGAGCTCTCGTACGCTTCAGTGGTGATCGTGATCTTTATCCGTGGATCGAGACGAGCTACGAAGGCCTGCGGGCCGTGCGATGCCAGTCCCCGATTTCGGCCTACCGGGTGGAGAACATCGCCATCACCGGCGCGGGCGTGATCGACGGGTTCGGTCAGGCCTGGCGGCAGGTCAAGCGGGAGAAGATGACGGAAAACCAGTGGCGTAAACTCGTCGCTGCAGGCGGAGTGCTCGACCAACGGGAGCGAATTTGGTGGTCAAGCGAAGGCGCGCTCGCAGGCGCGGAAGGCGGTTACGGCAAATGGTTCCCGGATAGCACGCGTGAGGAATTGGAAGCGGTGCGTGACTTCCTGCGGCCGGTCATGGTCAGTCTGCGGGAAAGCCGTAACATCCTGCTCGACGGACCCACCTTTCAGAATGCGCCGGCCTGGAACCTCCATCCGCTCATGAGTGAGAACATCATTGTGCGGAATCTCACGGTACTCAATCCATGGTATTCGCAGAATGGAGACGGACTCGATGTCGAGTCGTCGCGCAATGTCGTCATCTATGGCAACAAGTTCGACGTTGGCGTTGATGCGATTTGTCTAAAGTCGGGCAAAAACGCCGAAGGACGCCAGCGTGGCATGCCCACTGAGAATTTGGTGGTGCGAGACAACGTGGTCTACCACGGGCACGGCGGCTTCATCGTGGGCAGCGAAATGTCCGGTGGAGTACGCAATGTCTTTGTGGCCGACCTGACCTTCATCGGGACCGACGTCGGCATTCGCTTCAAGAGTACTCGAGGCCGGGGAGGGGTGGCGGAGAACATCCACATTACCGACATCAACATGGTTGATATTCCCACGGAGCCGATCCGGTTCAATTTATTCTACGCGGGGAGTGTACCGAAGCCCGACGAAGACATGGAGGTTGTTGATGCAGCCACTTATCTGGCGCGGTTTCCGGCGGTCAGTGAGGAGACTCCGTCCTTTCGCAATATCACGATCCGCCATGTGGTCTGTCGCGGGGCGGGCGGTGCCATGTGGATCCAAGGACTGCCGGAAATGGCGGTGGAGAACATTCGCATCGAAAATGTCGATCTCACCGCGACTCGCGGGGTGCGTTTGATCGATGTGAAAGGCTTCCACTTTGAGAATGGAAGATGGCAGGTGGCGGAAAGACCGGCGCTGCACCTGCACAACGCTCGCGACGTGACGTTTCGAAATAGTGCCCTCGGACTGATGGGAGGGGCAACGATTGTTCCGGTGAGAGTTGACGGTCCACTCACGCAAGCGGTTGATCTGCGAGGACTCTCCGCACCCGCCGCGAGGATGGGTCTTCTTAAGGGTGAAAATGTTAAGCTGGACGAAGTTCATCCACCGACCCACTAGACTTCCTCTTGTAATGAATAATCCCCGTGCCTTATTCGTGATATCAGTGTTGGCTTTGGCGGTGATTCTGGGCTCGCAGCCCGCATACCCCGAAACCATCATAGTTGGAGCGGGCACTCGGGGGGGGGGCGTGAAGGGCGCACTATAAAAGTCACCACTCTTGCCCCCCCCGGGGTCCCGGCTCACTGGCGGAAGCCATCGCAGCCCAGGGGCCGCGGATTGTGGTTTTTGAAGTGGGCGGTGTGATTAACCGCGAGGGCCAGCGCCTACAGATCGAGTCGCCCTATATCACGATGGCTGGTCAGACCGCGCCTAGTCCGGGCATCACTCTGATTCGAGGGTTTCTGAGCATCATGAAAACACATGACGTGTTGATCCAGCACCTCGCCGTGCGTCCGGGGGATAACGGGCAGGGCAAGGGCAGTGGGTGGGATCCAGACGGTATTTCAGTTTACGCCTCATGAGACGTGGTCATCGACCACTGCTCCACCACCTGGGCGGTAGATGAAAACCTCTCAGTTTCAGGTCCGCGTCTGGAGGGGACCACCAGTTTCCGGGTCACCATCAGCAACTGTCTGATCGCGGAGGGACTGGACGATTCTTCCCACGCCAAGGGACCGCATTTCAAAGGGACCTTGATCCACGACCGAATCAAACAGGTAGCAATCATCGGATGCCTTTACGCCTCCAATGTTGACCGGAACCCCTATTTTAAGATCGGTTCCTCAGGAGTGGTGGCCAATACGGTCATCTATAACCCCGGTAGAAACGCGATTAAGGCGAGTTGGATGCCTGAGGAATGGGAAGGGCGGATACCCCCACAGGAACCGGAATTGAGTGTAGTAGGGAATATTGTGATACACGGACCAGATACTGCGGAGAATGTGAATGTGATCGGTGCCCGGGTGGGGAAATTTTATGTGGATGCGAACCGCCGCGTTTTACGGGACGGTTCCCACGATGATGGGGTTCCGGATGAGTCTCGGATAAGGGAGCAGCCGCTCGTCTGGGTCCACGGTCTCCAAGTCACCACTCCAGATGAAACATTGGCGGCCGTGACTCGTCGGGTCGGGGCGCGCCCTTTTGACCGTGACCCGATCGATCAACGGATCGTCGATGAGGGTTTAAACGGCGGGGGGGGCGTATCATCGACAGTCAGGATGAGGTTGGCGGTTACCCGCAGCGACTCGTTACACACCGAGAGCTGACGATACCGACGGAAGGCATCGATGATTGGCTCGCGACGTTCTCAGCCCCTATGCCGTGAGGGTGGGGTCTCGTCATGCGCGCGTCGGTGCAATCGGTCGGCGACTTCGTCCAATGCCCACGTTCCCGTGTAACGGTTTCGCGGGACTTGGGTCTCAGCGCGAATTGCTGTAATCTTTGCCTGATCCCTGCTTACCCCTGTCGCCTCGATTGAAAAACTATCCTATGATACCCTGTAAACCCCTCCTTTCGTTCTGGGCCATTGCCATGAGTTTCGCTCTGGCGGGCCATGCGGTTACGCCTCCGGCGCCAGCCCAAATTCCACCGCTCCCACCGATCCTGCCGGACGTGGTGCCATCGTTTCCGGGGGCTTGGGGTGGAGGGATGTTTACCACGGGCGGCCGTGGTGGTCAGGTGATCGCCGTAACCAGTCTTGCTGACAGCGGACCGGGCACGCTGCGTGCAGCCATTGAAGCCGAAGGTCCGCGTATCATCGTCTTCCGCGTGGTTGGCACCATTTATCTGAAAAGTGGACTTAATATCATGAATCCCGACGTCACCATTGCGGGCCAGTCCGCGCCCGGAGACGGCATTTGCATCGCCCACGATTCGCTCAACATCAATACGCACAATGTCATCGTGCGTCATTTGCGCGTTCGCCGTGATTTACCGGGAGGGCAGGGGTCGGACAACATCGGCGGCTACCCGAGAGGTCAGGTCATTGTGGATCATTGCTCAGTCAGCTGGAGCAGGGATGCGAACATTTCGCTCTATCGCTACATCAAGAAGCTTCCCGATGGGACTCAGCAGAAGATGGCGGTCAAGAACGTCATGATTCAATGGGTCATTTCCAGCGAGGCGCTCGGACCGGGCCATGAATTTGGCGGCACTTGGGGCGGCCAGGATTCGAGCTTCCACCACAACCTCTTTGCCAGTAACACGGGCCGCAACCCGTTGATCGGCATGTCGGGCGAGTTCGACTACCGCAACAACGTCATTGACAACTGGGGGCATCGCACGATGGACGGAGGTGATGAGACCTCGATGGTCAACGTCATCAACAACACTTACCAGGCGGGACCGGCCGTGAAGACCAACATGGAGAGAACCCTTGCTCGCATGAAATCTCGCAACCAACGCTCCCCGGGCAAGGCCAACGCGGGCAGCAGCTGGTATCCGCAGCAGGCACCGCGACCCGGCAAATGGTATGTTGCTGGTAATGTCCTCGTGGGCAACGCGGAGGTGACGGCCGACAATTGGAAGGGAATGCGTGGCTCCGTCGAGTTGGCTCGCGTGAACACGCCGTTTGAGGGTTGGCCGGTGAATCAACAAACTGCGCCCGAGTCCTTTGAGGCGGTGATGGCCAAGGGCGGCGCGACCTTGCCTCGGCGTGATTCGGTGGATCGGCGCGTGATTGAGATGGTGCGCTCGGGTGAACCCACGGTCGGTAACGGCATCATCACTGATCCAGAACAAGTCGGCGGCTACCCAACTCTGACCTTCAAGCCGGAAGACGTGCCGGTGGATTCCGACGGTGACGGTATGCCCGACGCCTGGGAGCGCAGCCACGGCTTGAATCATTTGGACGGCATGGACGGCGCGCTCGACGCCGACCACGACGGTTACACCAACGTTGAGGAGTATCTTAACGGCACCGCGCCTCAAGTGTTCATCGATTACCATGACTTTGATAATAACGTGGATACCATCAGCGGGTGACGTTGCATGGAGTGAGGCGTCGCCCGACGCGGGAAACATGTCGATAGCTCGAAGGGAAACTGATGATGGGATGGATGAAACGACCTGAAGCGCCGCGCCTGAAGTCGTGGGTGCATCTCACGATCCTCGCGGTGGCCGTGGTGATTCCAGGACTCCCTGCAGTGCGGGCAGGCGATGCCTTGCCCGGCCTGACCCACGTGAGTTCACTGAACGGAGAGTGGGCTTTCAACTACGTCGAGGGCTTGGAGGTGGGGGCTGGGGGGCGTTCCATCAACCCGGTTTCGATGCGTCGGCTTGGGGGAGGATCAAGGTGCCGGCCAATTGGGAGCTGGGGGGTTTGCCGAGCCCCGTTATGCCTTGAAGCTCGCCGATGGGTTGGGCCTTTACCGGCGATCATTTGCGGTCGAGCATGCCTGGCAGGGGGAGCGCGTGTTTCTTCGATTCGATGGCGTGGCGTTTGGTTTTTAAAGTTTGGTTAAATGGAGAGCAGGTCGAAGAATCCACCGCCAGTGCCTTTAATCGGCACACCTTCGAGGTGACGGATCACTTGAGTTGGGGGGCGGAGGAAACGCATACCCTGGCCCTGTAGGTTACGACCAAGCCGCTGGGTTGGGAATTCGACGCCAACGATGACTGGGCACTGTCGGGGATTTACCGTGACGTCACCTTGTATGCAGTCCCGGCGGCGCATTTCCAGAATGTCGCCACGGGGACTCAACTACTCGATGGCGGTGTGGCAGAATTGAAAGTTGATATCACGGTGAGCACGGCGGGTGAAGCGATTGGGGCCGCTTGTTCGCTCCAGATGGCACGATCGTTGCCGCCTGCCCGTGGCGATGGATACGACCGAGGGACGCGCCGCCGTGCGTGTGCCCGCGGCGGCTCTATGGACGGCGGAGACCCCCTCGTTGTATACGTTGCAACTCGATCTACTGGAGAACGGCAGAGCGGTCTACTCTTGGCGGGAACGTATCGGACTGCGCGCGATTACCGTGGCGGGTAAGCGCCTGTTGGTGAATGGGCGATCGGTCAAACTGCGAGGGGTGAATCGACATGATCTGGCACCCGACGTCGGTCGCGCGGTCACCGAGCGTCATTTTCGGCGCGACTGGGAGGTGATGAAGCAGGGCAACATCAACTTCATCCGCACCTCTCACTATCCCCCCTCATCCACGATTTATCGAGTTATGCGACGAGTATGGGTTTTATGTCATGTGCGAGGTTTCCATCGGCAAGGGAGAGGAGCATTTGAACGACCCCACCTACCGAGCGAACATTATGGCGCGGGCCGAAGCCACGATTGAGCGCGACAAGAATCGTCCCTCGGTGATCATCTGGAGCATTGGTAATGAAAATCCGGTGACGGAGGTCGAGATGGTGGCGGGACGACGAGTCAAGGCACTCGATCCCACGCGCCCGATTTGCATTCCAAAGATCGGCACCTACTTCGCCGACAACGTGCCAGGCATCCCTGACTTCGTCGATGTCTACTCACCGCACTATCCCAATGTGGCGATGCTCAAGTAATTTGCGCGGACCTTGGACCGACCCACCATTTTGACGGAGTACGCGCATGCTCTGGGTCTGGCCACCGACCGGATTCAGGAGGAGTGGGAAATCATCCAAACTTCCGAATGTCTGGTGGGTGGGGCGATCTGGCATTTCATGGATCAAGGCATTCTGCGACGAAGCGAGCCGGGTATCCGTCAGGATGAGACCACACGTTACGTGTGGCTCGATGGTCTCACTTATTACGATACCAGCGGGGTGGATGGTGCGGACGGTTTGGTTTATGCAGATCGTCGTCCTCAGACCGACTTCTGGTTGACGCGCAAAGTCTATGCTCCGGTGCAGATTCGAGAGTCGGTGATTGAGGTGACTGCCCAAACCACGGCGGTCACGGTGACACTGGAGAACCGTCACGACTTTGTGTCACTGGTTGGTAAAACCCTGCGTTGGTCACTGCAACGCAACGGGCAGGCGGTGAACGACGGAGTCGTCGCGTTGCACGCGTTGTCACATGAAAAGGAGCAGGTACTTATTCCGGTGGCATGGCCTCAGCAGGATCCCCGTGATGTATGGCTTCTGGCCCTGGACGTTTGCGATGAAGCGGGAGCGTCCATCAGTGATCGCCACGTGCGACTACGAACTCGGGACTCCGACCTCGCGGGATGGGTTCAAACATTGCCGACCACGGAGGAGTGGCGCGTATCAGAGACCGCCTCATTGATAGAAGTTTCCTCGTTGGCGATGGAGGTGACGGTGGACCGGCAGACCGGGCAACTCCGCGTGCGCGATGCAGAAGGCAGGGCGGTGATCGAAGGAATTGATCCCCGCACCGCGCGCCAGCTCACCATGGCCGAAGCTCGAAATGCCAAAAGCCGGATTGTGGACGACGCCCTACCTGAGCCAAATCGAGGCCCTCCGGGTCGGGATCGAGCACCGAGCCGACGGCATTCGCCTTAAAGTGGCGGGGCGTTATCTTCGGCCGGACCACCCCGAGCAGGCGTTGAACGGTGGCTTTACTGTGGATCTGCACTCCCATGGGACATTGTCGGTGAACGATGAATACAACTTTGACGAGGCGACGGGCCTGTTGTCAGAAGCGGGTCTTACGGTGGTGCTTCCGGGGGGGCGAGGAGTTCCGATGGATCGGGCGAGGCCCTTACGCCGGCTATCCCGGCAAGGAGCGTTTGAGTGACTTTGGTCTCTGGCACCTCAATCACGAGGACCTCTACTTCCGGGGGGAATAGGCGAGGCGTCACGACTGCTTTACTTACCACGAAGCTTGGGCGTGGCGTGGCGTTGGTGACGGATGAGGCCGATGTAGCTGTCGAGCGATCGGACGCCTTCATGCATCTCAGCCACAACGCGATCATTGGCAGCCTCGGCAACAAGTTCCGTCCACCCGAGGTGCGCCTCCGAGTGTAGGATCAACCAGTGCTGCAGGGAAGTTTTAAGTTGGTGGTGCTGGGGCTGGATTGGCCGAAACCGGTTAAGCGGTGGTTTGGCGAGCCCCGGGCCTCCGAGAACGTGACGCGGCCCTATTTCAACAGTTACGATAAATGAAGATGGTTCCCAAAACTGGTGATACCTGGTGCCAATACGTCATCACAGCCCAGGTCGGGCTGGTCTGGTTATGCGGGGCGGCGGAGTTGTGTGCACACGGCCAGATGCCGAGGTCCTATACCTCGGACTGGTCCTCACTGGAACAACACCAGGCGGTGCCGGAGTGGGTGCTAAATTCGAAATTCGGCATCTACACGCACTGGGGCGTTTACAGTGTCCCGACGTATAATAACGAGCACTACCTTCAGCACATGCACCGCGATGGCGACTACGCCAAGCTCGGTACCCACCGGCGGCATGTCGCGGTTTACGGTCCTTTGGAGGAGTTCGACTACCATCTCATTCCGATGTTCAAAGGCGAGCATTTCGATGCTGAGGCGTGGGCGGATTTGTTTGTCAAAGCGGGGGCGCGTTTCGCTGGATCGGTGGCCGAGCATCACGATGGGTTCGCGATGTGGGATAGTGCGTTGCCCCCTTTCCATGCGGCCGCGATGGGGCCCAAACGAGATGTCGTCGGAGAGTTGGAGCAGGCCATTCGCCGGAGAGGGTTGAAGTTTTTCGCGTCGTTGCATCACGAGTTGAACTACACCAACGTGCAGATGAAGGCGGAGTGGGCGGGGGCAGGCCCAAAGTATGCCAAGCTCTACGGTTCCACCATGGATAAGGGCGAGTGGAGGCGGATGTGGCGGGACAAGTGCATCGAAGTGGTGGAGAAGTATCATCCTGATTTGATCTATCATGACGTGTGGTTGGAACGGGTCGATCAGGCCTACCACCGTGAGTATTTGGCGCGGTATTTCAATGATGCGGCCTTACTGGGCCAAAAAGTGACGGTGAGTTACAAGGGCGAAGACCTGCCGTATGGCGTGGGCATTCTCGATCACGAGAACGACAACCCCGGCAGCATTGAGGATGATCCCTGGCTATGCGATTTCTCCATCGGGACCGGCTACTCCTACTCATGGGATTACACCGAAGGCATGACGTTGCGCTCCGCCACGGAGGTGGTGACCAAGCTCATCGAAGTCGTGGCCAAGAATGGGACCATGTTGCTCAACCTATCGCCTAAGTCCGACGGTACGATTCCCGACGCGCAGCGACAGATTGCATTGAAAGTGGGGCAATGGCTTTGGTCATTGGGCGAAGGCATTTACGATACTCGACCCTATGCGACGGAGGGAGAGGAATTTGCTGATACAGGGCCTGTATACTACACTCGCCAGGACCTGGAGGTCTACGCGATTTTGCTCAATTGGCCGGGCGATGACACTGAGTTTACGCTGCGTGAAGTGACGCCAACTCGCCTCGGTGGTGATCGCGCAAAGGTCACTTTGCTTGGGCTCCAGCGTCTGCGTTCCTGCGACGCCGAATTTTCCGACGACGGGCTGGTGGTGCACGTGCCTCGTGGCACTCGGCAGCCGTCGGAAATTGCGCACGTATTCAGGATCGAGATGGAGTAAACTCGCTCCTGGTCATCTGCCACCTTCGTAGCAACAAAGCCTATGATACCGTCGATACTTTCCTCAAATGGGGAGGACTTTAGTTAACCCCCTCAGTATATTCAAATCATGCGCAAGCTCTTACCCCTTCCTTCATTCACGCTATTACTATGCCTGGGTCTGGTCCTGCCCGGTCAGGCCACGGCGGCGATAAACTCGGCGGTTGTTGCCGCTCACGTGCAAGGTGCGGTCGATCGGGGCGACACGCCAACCTGGTGGCCGCCGACGCTGCCGGAGGAGGTGCAACGCGACGCCGATAAAAAGGGCATGAGTCTGGCTGAATCCGTGCAGTTGGGTGACGCCGGGCAAACCGAACACGTCGCGAAAATAATGTCGCTGCATTTCAGTCGAGTCTGGGCGTGGCGCCAGCAGGTCGATACCGAGTTGGGTGCGGCCTGGGCGGCATGGGATGAAGCGAGGAACAATCTGAACGGCAAGGAGAAGGCCGAGTTGAAGGCGCTGGCGATTGCCACGGAGCAGATCGATCCGATCCACGCGCAGTTTGCGCCCCAGATTCAAGCGCTGTTGCGCGACCTACGTGCTGAGATCGGCGAGGAAACGACGATTGCATTGATCGACCATTATACGCGATCACCCGGCGCGGAGCGCATCTACAATGCCTATGTGGCCATGGTGCCGGAAATGACTGATGCGGGAAAAACGATTCTATGGGCCCGCATGGCGCAGGCGCGCGAGAATGCGATGTCGGCCTGGACCGGCAAACAGATCATCAAGATCTTCAAGAAATACAAAGTGCGCAACGAGTTCTCGCTCGATTACTTCGGCTACGGTTATCGCAAACGGTATAGCGCTTGGATCCGAACCAAAGATTAGGGCAAGCTCCGGGTGGTCGTCGGACGAGGTCGAGTGATGCCAAAAGAATCCATAAAACGAATACACGAATTTTAACGACCATTGGGGGATGTTACTATCTGGATACAAGCGGTCTGCCTTTGTGCGCCCTGAGCTTGGGGAGGTAGGCAAAGAGGAAGACGGCGACCTCAATCCCCTATGGTCGAGAGCGCCGTCCATCTTTGTTTCCCATGACCAGGGAAAGTGTCGCGGTCGCGTGATGGAGGTCGGTTGGTTGATGTGAACCATCTGCGGATTCCAGATCGATTTACTGGGCGGAGTGGAGGAAAGAGTAAGGTGAATTCCTGTTTGGTTGATTCTACGTTGAAGCCGTAGCGGGGAGTTGTGGTCCCATACTACCTGACGAATGTAGATTGGTCAGGTAACTGAAACACGGGACAGAAATTTGACGTGCAATTGGGCCCTGAGCGGATATCATTGGAGCGTAACCTCCGCGCCCCTCGTTTGTGATTTCGCGTGTTTGTGATTTCTTCCCGATTACCCCTTTTCCCCAGCGCGATTTTAGTCGCAATCGTTCTCTTTCTACACGGCACCTGCACCCTGGTGGCGTTTACCGACGCCTGTCATAACGTATCAGGCTTTTACTCTTGCAGTAAGTTGATCGAATAACTGTTTCGCCTCCGGTCGATCTCCTCGCAGAGTTTCTGCCGCGTAGCGGCTGACTGCCGTCTGAGTGCCCATGTGCAGCTGAGCATTCAGCCAAGGATTAGAAGCCATATGCCTTTGTTTCATGTAGGTTGCCACCGCAACCTTCCAAGGCGCAGATTATGGTTCCTGCGCCGCTCGGCAACGATCTTGTTTGAGCACCCGTAGACACTGCTCGAACACGACGCGCCAGTGTGCTTCCCGCATTTGCCTGGCTTCAATTTGGGTGAGCTTGACCTTAATCTTACCTCGGCCGATTTCCTTGGCCAACTCCTGCTTGAATTCAGGGCTGCCCAACGCCCAACCTCGACACATGCGCTCAAATTCCATGTCTTTGCGGGTGGGCTCGTCTTCGTGGAGCCATCGCAGGTATTGGAGGTAACTGCGATGGCCAGCGGCATCATCCGACAGACCGCCTGCTTGCGTGAGATAAGCGTCAGGTCGCAGAAATGGCGGCCGGGACTTGGGCCGATTTAGGAACCACATGCGCCAAGCCCGGTAGGATGACAACTCCCCGACCGGGCACATTCCGGCCCGCGCCGGGTTGAGGTGGATGTAGTGGCACAGCCCCCCCAAGCGAACTTGGTTCTCCACCACGAGGCTTTTGAATCGGCCCTGAAACAGATGCCCGCCTTCGCAGTGAAAACGGTTGAAGCGATTGCGAAAACGCTCTGCAGACAACGCATGCCCTCGCTGAGGTTGGCTTGCGGGGTTTCAACGGCCCAAATGGTAGTGGTTATTCGTCACGCAAAAAGCGTGGAGCACCCATCCGGTGCGTTCGCAGGTCTCAAAGAGAGCCTTCACGAACGCCTGTTTGGCCGGTTCGGAATCAAAAATCCACTGTCCGTAGTTTCCCCGATTGAGGACGCGAAAGAGACCACCAGGCGATTCTGTGCGGGGTTTGCGCCACGAAAAAACCGCACGGGCAGAGGTCCTTCACTGCAAGAGTAACGGCCTGACACTTTTTTCGGCCCTTGAGGTCAGTGAAGCCACCGAACCTTCGGATGAATTTGGGGGGGGGATGGCTCGGTGCGGGTTAACAACCTTCCGGGCGAGCCTGAGATCAACAACTCCTACAACGTCAAGTTGGCCTACTATCCCAAGAATGGCCTGGGGCGCTACTCGATCTCCTACTACTATAAGGTGGTGGATAACGCATGGGAGACCATTGGTACTTACAACGATGATCCCCTCTACGCCATACTGCTGGATAGCATGGGTCTCAGTCCCGACAATTACGAAAACTCTCGGGTCTCCACGATCACGGCGACGGGAAAGTAGCAGATCCGAAAGGGATTTGCAATTGAGGTGAACCAAAACATGGGCCTCTTCGGAGATTGGGGACGACCGTTTGATACCTTTGTTACCTACACCCGCCGACCGGTGACCACGGCCTCGGCTCGTGATGTGCTTGGTTTCATTCCGCGCGTACCGGTGCGGGCCAAATGGACCGCCGGGTTGTCCTTCAGTACGCGGCGCCTGACCGCCCAGGCGCGTATGACGTGGGTGGAAAGCGGCGGGACCTACGAGGGCAGTGGAACCACCGTGATCTTGCCTGATGGCATCTCCGGAAAGGTTCAGTTCTACGACCTCAACCGTTATCCACCAGAGCTGAAGCTTGATATCAACTACGCGTTGTCCGAGCGCTTCACCTTGTTTGCCACCGGCAACAAAGTGCTCTCCGGCGACACCTATCGTCGTATTGCCGATGCGGAGACCGGTTGGCGGCCCGATTATGCCAGCTATCGCGAATTGAATAGTCGCGGCGTATCCGTCACGGCCGGCATTCGCGCCTCGTTCTAGTATCATACATTCGGATAGTTGACGCGTCGCCGGGCCGGGCTCACACGAGCCCGGCCCTTTTGGGTTACGGGCCAGAGAGGCGGGTGTGGTTAGGCGTGCTGCAGCAGCTCAAGCAGTCGACGGTCGAGGCGATGGCCGTGCCAGTCCTCGTAGTCGACGTCCGTGCGTTCCGAATCGAGGAGGCCGCATTTGCTTTCGCGCAGAAAGTCCCAGAGCGACCAACCGATGCCGAGATCATGGCACACCCCGAGAACGTCGGTGAGCCAGGCGTGGTAGACGGGGGGAGGGCAGACGATGGGAACCACCGGTTTCCCCCACGTGCACGCCGACGCCCTGGCCCATCAAATCACGCCAAGGCGAGGTGTAGAGGGCGAGTCGTTCGCGATCCCACGGGTAACCATGGTCGTCGATGATACCCGGCCACTTGGGCTCCACCCAATCGGTGCGGTCCGGCATCCAATCCACTTTGTAGTGACTGAGATTACCGGGCAGGTAGCAGTGCACACTTTGATGCACGCCGATGGGGATGAGTTCGGGCACACACAAATTACCTGCGCTAGCGCCGTCGGCGATGATCAGACGATCGGGACTATGTCGACGAATGGCCTCGATGGCGGGGGCGATGGCGCGGTGGTAGATGGCGCCATTGAAGTTGTCGTGGGGCCAAGGCGCTTCATTGAAGAGGTTAAAACTCAGCCGATGGGCCGAGACGGTACGGAAGCGCTCGGCGAAGAGGTTCCAGTGGAAGGTGAATGCGTCCACGGCGGTCTGGTCTCGCCAGAGGGTGAACGGCTCCCTGGCGCCTTTGCCGACTCGATAGCCCGGCGCATGATGGAAACTCAGGCAGACGTGCAGGCCGTATTTACTCCCGAGGGATACGATATGGTCGATGATTTCGAGTCGTGATTCGTCGATGGCGAACGCGTCCTCGGGGGTGATGAGTTGGTCGTAGTTGGATTTCCGTTGCAACCAGTTCCGGTAGCACAGCGGGATGCGTACGAAGTCGAAGCCCCATTCGGCGATCCACCGAAAATGATCCTCGTCGGGCAGCCTCATGGTCGGCCCGGTCCGGTAGAGGTATTGCAGATTAAAGCCGCGCCAGCGGGGAAGTGGATTGGGGACCTTGGTTCCTGTTGACGCGGCAGGTAAGGGGGCGGCCTGCGTGGATCCCGTCAAGCCGGCGGCGAGACCGACGAGACTGGAGCGGACGAGAAAGTCGCGGTGACTGGAGTATGCCCGGCATGGGCATCAACTGATGAGGTTTAAGTCCTCTATGCATGGAACCAAAATGAGAAGAAAATCCGAAAGGACAACAGAACATGAAAAGCACTAGCCGAGGGCAAGGGCGTAGCCGTGAGGCTGGGTCTGAAAGAAGCCGTAGGCAAACTCGCGAGACGAGGAACAAGAACGTCATACAAGGCTTAGTGTCCGGGGCGATCCACCTCCACATGGCGAAGCCCTCTGGCTTCAGGACATAGGGTCAATGACGCGTTTGCGCGAGGGAAGTTGATGCTCATATCTGGGGAGACCTGCACGTGAAGCGGTCCGCTCAAACGGACAGCACCGGCGGCGGCAACGCTGGCGGCGCACGCGCCAGAGTCAGCAGAGGGCATAGTAGTCGCCGTGGAAACGAGCCGGGAGTAGGCGCCGACGGGTCACCCGTCCGCCGAATGAACCGGAGGTCTCACCCCGACGAAGGCCCGAACCGAACGCATGCGTCCGGCTCCGCCTGCTCGCGATCCGCGCAAACGCCGACCGGCGTTGCGGAGTCGCGGTGTGAAGCGGAACCACCGGACGCAGGATATGAAGAAAACTACCTGCTTGAAGCGATCCTGGGCACGAACAACGTGTCCGTGGCGTGGAAGCAGGTGAAGGCCAACAGCGGAGCCCCGGGTGTCGATGGGATCACCATCGATGCGTTTCCGGAACGCTTCCGCGCGTTGTGGCCGGGACTGCGCGAGGCGCTGCTCGCAGGCACGTATGTGCCCGCGCCGGTGCGCAGGGTGGAACTGGCCAAACCTGACGGCGGGGTGCGCTTGCTCGGCATCCCGACGGTGCTGGATCGGCTGATCCAGCAGGCGATCGCCCAACAACTCGGACCGATCTTTGATCCGGGATTTAGCGATCATAGTTATGGCTTCCGACCTCATCGCAGCGCATATGACGCGGTGCGCCATGTCGCAGACGGAATCAAGTCGGGCCGCCGCATCGCGGTGGACCTCGACTTGTCGAAGTTTTTCGATGCGGTGAACCACGATGTGCTGATGGTGAGGCTGGCTCGCAAGGTGACGGACAAACGCGTCCTGCGTTTGATTGGGCACTACCTGCGGGCCGGAGTCGAGGTCGACGGACGTCTCCAACGCACGACGCAGGGAGTGCCCCAAGGCGGTCCTCTGTCACCGTTGTTGGCCAATGTCGTCCTCGACGATCTGGACAAGGAGCTGGAGCGACGCGGCCACCACTTCGCTCGCTACGCGGATGACTTTACCATCTTGGTGAAGAGCCCCCGGGCGGGTGAGCGGGTCATGGCCAGCGTGCGCCGGTTCCTGGAACGGATGCTCAAGTTGAAGGTGAACGAGACCAAGAGTGCGGTCGTCAAAACGAACGCGCTTACCTTCCTCGGGTTCGCCTTCAAAGGCTCGCGCATCGTTTGGAGTGAGCGATCACTCCAACGGTTTGAGCATCGGATCCGCGAGTTGACCAGCCGCAGCTGGGGCGTGGCGATGAAGGAACGAATCAGACAGCTCGCGCACTACCTGCGTGGGTGGATCGGTTACTTCGGCATCAGTCAGACCTACGGCACGGTGCGCCATCTCGAACCCTGGATCCGGCGACGACTGCGATGTTGTTATTGGAAGATGTGGAAGACTCGACGCAATCGTATCCGCCAGCTGCTGCGCTTCGGCGTGAGCAAGCGGGACGCGATCTTGAACGGCCTGTCCGGTGCGGGATGCTGGGCCATGTCCAAATCCCCGGCGCTTAATCAAGCGCTCCATAACGACTGGTTAACAGTAGAAGGACTGCCTTCGCTCACCGCTCGGTGGGCGCATATCCACTATCTAACTACGGTCCGATAACGTTCGGAACCGCCCGGTGCGGACCCGCATGCCGGGTGGTGTGGGGGGCGGAGGCTAGATACCTCCGCCTACCCGATTATCATAACGCTGGGCTCCAGCCGGACAGCTTGTTCAGGTGCGGCCTGGGTGGGAATTGTTATCTAGAGACCCGCGGCGGTGGTCTGCTCAAGCTCCAGTTCATAGCGGGTGCGTCGCTGATCCTGGTAGGATTGGGCGGCAGGGAACACTGCGGTGCGCTCGCCCGATGAATCGATAGTATAGATACGTGGTGGCTTGGCGGTGGCGTGGGTGAAGATGCGGAAGCTCCGCAGCGTGCCTGGCACCCGGTAGATCAGATGAGCCGGCGCGGTCGGGCCGGCGCGCTGGGCTACACCGATGGCTTCGAGGTTTCTACCATGCAAGTAGGTGGGAACCACTTTGAGGTTGGAGGAAGTGGCATCCCATTGGCTCGGATCATTTTGGTCGTCGACGATCCAGAAACGATCCGGCCGCAATGGTCCGATGACGTTGGACGGTTCCGATGTTCCGGCGGCGTTGCGGGCGATGACCCGATAGAAGTGGTCGGAATCGATATCGGCGGTGCGGTCGCAATAAAGCGTATCATAGGGCACGAGATGGTCGTCCAGGTTGGAGGCGAGAGTAGTCCACGGACCGGCGACGGTGGAGGCACGTTGCACGTCGTAGCCGCTGGCTCCGGCGGAACCCTGCCAGCTCAAGCGAGCCACGTCCGAGGCTGGTAACAGCGAGGGAGCTTCGGGTGGCGTGACGGGTACGGGCGGGCGGGCGCTGATGCGTGCGGCGTAGTCGTGCAGAATCTCAAGCACCGCACGTTCGTGGTTCGTGGCGTCGGCGGAGGGAGCGTCGGTCGCGGCCGCGAAACCGGGCCAGTTTAAATCCCCGAATTTGGAACCGCGATCGCTGTGTTTATAGAAACCACCGTCGCGGTTGTGAACCCGCAGCCTCCACCACTGGGCCCCGATGGCCCCTCCGGACTCGATTTCGTTGAGCAGGTCCCGGAGAGCTTTAAGGGAGGTATACATCGCCACCTCGGTGACGATGACCGGCTTGCGGCCGCGCAGTTGCTCCCGAATGAGACGCAAGGTGCCGGCGGGGGTATCGGCTTCCGGGAGGTTGACGTAGGTGTGGTAGGACACGGCATCGATGTGGGGATCGTCCGCGAAGGTCTCGTAGCGGTTGTAGATGTCCCAAGGTTTGTTGCGCCCGTCGATCAGCAGGTGGTGGGGGGGCGAGGGTTTTGATGGTGGCGGCGATGGCGTGCAGCCACGCATGGCGCTCCGCATCGTCGCCCATGACCAACTCGTTGCCCGTTTGCCAACCGAAGATGGTCGGGTCGTCGCGGTAGGGGATGCCGTTGAGGGAATTGGTGCGGCCGAGCAACAGGCCAAGTATGGTCTTGAACTTGCTATTGTCGGCGCTGTCGATCGCCCAGAATCCGGGCCCATACGTACTTGGGTCGCCGCGCAGTCCGCTCTTGTAGGCAATGAGAGGAAGCATGGTGCGCACCCCTTCCTCGCGGCCGATTTGCAGTAGTCTATCTACGGCGACGAGGGCGTCTTCGTTGGGCCTGACGGTGTCATCCGTCACGTGAAACATGGCGGTGGGTGACGCCTGATTGCTGCACGTGATGACAAACGTGCGGGCCACGCGGCCGCCCATTTTCCGGACGGAACGCAGGGCGTCCCGTTGCTCAAAAGCGTTGGGTACGCGAAAATGTGCGGATGGCGTTTCATTGTCAAAGCGGTAGTTGGTGATGACCTGAAGCACGTCCGGCAGGTTGACCGATACGAAGCAAAAGGGCTGATCGCCGATCACCAATTGGTCACCCTGGCGCGTGACGAATTCGTTCATCGGCTCAGGAGGAGGAAGGACGGTCGGGGTGGCCTGGACCAACGTGACGGAGAGCAGCAGGCCGGCTAAATAACGATGTGAGTCGAGGGCAATGGGCATAACAAATGAGTGCTGAAGATTTAATCTGTTGCAACGAGAGTAGGCGGAGCTTCGGCGGCGCGACGAATGGCCAATCCCACGGTGCCGAGAAAGGCGGCACAGAAGAGCAAGCCCAGCCGGCCGGCTTGATCTGTGGCGAAGAGCGCGAGCACGGTGATGAATCCGACGTAGATGAAGCACATGCGGGCAATGCCGATGTGACGTCGATGATCGACGCTCAACGTCTCGGCGGCAGGAATGTCGGTTCGCAGCGCGGTGAAAAAGGCCGCTACTTCGGCTTGCCGCTGGGGCGAGAGCGCCCGATCACGACCGAACAAGCAGGCCCCGAGAAACCACAGGGAGCCGATGCCTACGTTACTCAAAGTGATGGCAATGTAGCTGTTGTGTCGGGCCCAGTTCAACGCCGCGCCGATCCCCTCGTCGGGCAACGAAATTGCCCAGGCTGAACCGGGCACCGTGCTCACGACCAACCCGACCACGCAGCACAGGGCAACGGTTGACCACGCCGCCCAATCAGGAGAACGGCGCACCAACACGCACCAGAACAGGGGCACGGTGTAGGGAGTGGCCACCAACGCGCTGAAACTCATCATGAGGTTGAACACCCCCAAGTCGCGCCACGACGAGTAGAAGATTGCCATGAGGATGGCCATTGCGCCGAAGCTCCAAGTGGTGCGTCTGCCCACCAGTACGAGTGCACGTTCGGAAGCGTGCGGGCGTACGACTGGGGAGATAGAAACTGCGCACGAATATGCCGGCGTTGCGATTCAGGCCGCTGTCCATGGAGGACATAGTCGAGGAAATGATGCCGGTGACCAGCAGTCCCAGCAGACCGGCCGGCAGGCTCTGCGCAGCGATGGTGATGTAGGACATTTCGGCCGGATTGGCGACGCCTGAGGACACGTCGAACGTCAGCCCCTGGGCCCGGGCGACCAGTGGCGGGATGAACCAAACGATCGAGCCGACAAAAAACAACAGACTGCTCAACAACCCGGCCTTGCGCGCTTCCCGACCGTCGACGGCGCACAGGTAACGAGAGGAGCTGTGAAGGCCATTGATGTGGGTGAGTTTTTCCAGAGCGACCGCCAGAATCCACCACGGACCGAACCCTTCGGCGGCGCGAACAAGTTGCCAGTGGGCATCGGGCAGGTTGGCGGTGAAGGCGGCCACGATGGTGATAGGCACCAATACGAGTGCCTGGAGGAAGTCGCCGGCCACCACTGCCCACGATCCGCCGGCGGCGAAAACGAAGACGACCACCAGTCCACAGATCACGATCGTGAGGCGCAGGTCGAGGCCGAAAACGGGCGTGCAAAAGATACCCAACCCGTAGAGCCAGATGTCGGCTTGCAGCACTTGAAAAGGCACCTGCAGCCAGGTGAATACTTGCTCGTTGGCGGAACCGAGTCGACGTTTGACGGCTTCGTGCGCGGTGACCGCGCGGGTATTACGAGCGAAGCGGGAAAAGTAGTCCCAGTTGAGCAGGAAGCCGAGTCCGTTACACTAGAAGAGGACCAATACGATGAGACCGTAGTTGTAAGCCGCGCCAGCCGCGCCGGTGAAAGTCCAGGCGCTGAAGGCGCTCATAAAACTTGAAGCGCCGACCATCCACCACGCCATCTTGCCGCCGCCGAGAAAAAATTCACTGCTGTTGTGGCCGGCCCGCCGGAAATACCAGCCGATGCCGAGGAGCAAAAAGAGGTAGAAAACAACGACGCCGTAGTCGAAAGGGGAAAGCATGGGGTGGGGTTTTCAGGTGGCGCGGTCGTAGGCGGCGAGACCGAGAGCAGTCTCGGGTACTCGCCCTTCCAGAAACGCGAGCAAGTTGCGCAAGGCGAGTGCCCCGCAGTCGGGATAACGATCCTGGGTCGGTCCGCCAATGTGGGGCGAGAGCGTTACGCGGCCGCCTTGCAGAAAGGGAGATTGGGGCGTGACCGGTTTGTTATCGATCACGTCGAGGGCGACCCGCAGACGCCCTTTTTGCGCTTCCCGCAGCAATGCGGTTTCCTCGACCAATCCCCTGCGACCGATGTTGACGAAGACCGCGCCGTCGGGCAATGTAACCAGGGCGGCAGCAGATACGGAGCGACTCGTGGTGGGAATGAGGGACTCGCACTCGAATAGAACGTCGGATTGGGCGAACAAGCTCACGAGCGAAGTGGCGGGTTCCGCGCCGTGTTCGCGAATGAAGTCGTCGGGCACCCCCGCCGAGTAGGCACTCACGGTGACCCCAAAGGGTTGCAGCAGAGGCAGGAGCGATCGTGCAACACTGCCGAAACCATGAAGTCCCACGCGGCGACCAAAGAGGGTGCGCGTTTCCAGTTCGTTGATCTGGCGTACCTGTGGGGGACGAGCGATGAACTCGGGCCACGCGGCCTGGTTACGCAGAGCGGCGAGGGCGAGCAAGAGCCCGTGTTCGGCGACTTGCGCGCTGATGTGCACGCCCCAATTGGAAACGAGACCGCCTCTTGCGAGGAAAACACGAGGCACGAGTGACCGCACGGTGCCGGTGACGTGGCACACATAGCGCAGCGGATATTCCGCCCGGGCGACCCAAGATTCCGGCAGCGGAGGCGTGCTCCATGCGGTAATCAACACCGTCGGTTGCCATGCTTCGAGACGGGCGGCCCAGCCATCGGTGACGAGCTCGTCTTCGGCTATGAACTCGATACTCGCCGCCAGTGGCGAGTTCGTGAGCGCGGTGGCCAGAAACAAGTCCCGTTCCCGTCGGGTCACGGCGGCGATGATTCGTCCGGTGGCGGAGGAGTGGGCGGAGGGATGCGGAGACACAGGGTCAGGGTGGAATGGCCCTTAGTTAAGGGGTCTATTCGTCTATTTTAGTAGCCGTGATTTGGATACGCGCATGTGCCGCCGAGGCTTGGTCATCAGTTGGTAGACTTTGGGCCTTCGTTTGACGGCGCGTGGTTCACTGCGATGCGGGCGTTAGGGCACCGGGTCGGCGGCCAATGCGAGGAGCAGATCTTCGAAGCGTTGGTTCGCTTCGCGCGCACTGCCTGAGAGCAGGTGGGCGAACGCCCGCAGCGTGCTGATGGTGCCTTGGAAAGACAGGCGCATTGGTGCCACGTCATGCTGGCGTGCGGCTTCGAGCATGAGCAGGCGCACCAAGTTGTAGGCGATGGCCTGCAAGTGGATTTCCTTTTCGATCATCGCCGGGGTGCGCGTGCGTAGCACGTCGAGTCCGAGGGTCGTCGTGATGTCCCGGAAGTTCAGTTCCACCTGCCAGCGGCGCAGGTAGAGTTGGGCAATGGCCGCGTCGGGATACTTTTCTTCATCGAGCAGCGTGGTCACCACCGCGATGTGCTGGGTGCGGAAGCCGCGCACCTCGGTTCGAAAGCGCACCACGCGCAAAATCAGGCTCTCAGGCAGTTCGTTCCACAAACATTTTCCCCACCGGCCCTGTCGCTGGGGTTTGGGCCAGCAGACTTTGCCGGTGCCTGTCCGACGCGATTGATGCAAGCGCATCACCACATCCACACCCTTGCGTTGCAAAAGGCTGATGAAAATCCAGTTGCAGAACCCGCGATCAGCCAGGAGCACCTCTCCCCTGTGCACCCAACCGATCAATTGGCGCGCCAGCGGGGCCTCACTCGCCTTCCATGAGGACAGGACGAACTTCACCAAATGGCCGGTTGCCAGGGAGAACATTCCCACCATCTGGCCGGTGGGGAAACCGCATCCTTTGCGCTGGCACCCCGCGTAAGGATAGACTTTCCGGTTGGCCGTGGTGTCGGGCATGGAAAGCCCGCCGCCATCGATCACCTTCACGTTGTGACCGAGCCCATGATCGGCCTCGCGGGTGCGTTGATGAGCCACCTTCACGAGACGGCTGAATACGGTGCGCAAGACCGTGATCAGCAACCGCGCCCGGGCTTGGCAATAGCCACCGGTGGCATCGTCGACCGACGTCGCCGCCCCGGCCTGCAGATGCCATGCTTGCACCCGGCGAACCGCATCGCGGCAGCTCGCACCACGCTGCAGCACTTGCCCAAGAAACGCGCAAAAGGTCACCCAAGGCGTAAAGATCCGGTCCCGCTTACCGATGCCTGCAAATGTGCTCGGAGCCATAAAGCGCGCCACCAGCGCCGCGAGCCCATCGAGCTTAACCGCCCGCTCAATCAGTCTAGCGGCCGCACCATTGGAGCGTCTCCCACACAAGCGATGCGAAAACCCTTGCAGATACAACATGTTGATCTTCATGTAGTTGCACTACCAATAAGCCAGTATTCCGCAACCTATTATTAGGCATTAACTTAGAAGGTTTGACGGGCGATCAATCTCACGCAACTGCTCGCCTAACTAAGCGCCATTCGGGTCAGGGTTCATGTCAGTGACGGGAAAGGCTTCAGCGTGAAGCTCCGGCCTAGGTTTGAGCCGTTGCGGGGAGATCGAGGCGGGGCAGAAAGGCGTGATCGATTTGCCACTTCCCGTGCTGCGGGTGATTGAGTTGCCAGTGGCCGGGGTCGGTGCGGACCACGTTCCAGGGTTGGGCGGCGGCGCGGTCGGCCCCCGTCCAAGTCAGTGCAACCAGCCATCCGGAACCCTCTGCCTGCGACTGAGTGGCGACAGGGGTGGCGTGAAACGGCGTGGCCAGGTGGACCCGAGGAGTCGAGGGGTCGAGACGCTGGGCCCATTTCCGCTCCGTCAATCCCGCGAGAAGTTGCACGACGCTGCCAGCGCCGGACCGGTCCCACACGCCGAAGGCGTCAGTGGATTCATCACGGGACGGCCGGCTATCGCTCAACGGCAGGGCGTAGCCTCCGAGCCGGAACTCGACGGGTTGATGGGCGGTGTAGCGATGGAGTTGAAGGATCCAGTCTTGATGCCACCAAAGTCCGGTATCGACGGCCACATTGGTTTGCACCGGAGGCGCCCCATCGATCCAGGCGTAGCCCAGGGCCCAGCGGTAAAGAGTGTGATTACTCGCCATCTTCACCGGCACCGTGGAATGGCGACCGTAGACGCGACCGTCGGGCAGACGAATGGTGAGGGCGGAGTCGGGGGACCAGTTGGTGGGGGCGGGGAAGGCGCTGGTAAACCCGCGCCCCGTGCGGTAGGCGGGCTTGCTCCATTTCCACGCGCCGTAGCGGAGATTGGTGTGCGAGACCTGCGAACCCGCGTTGATGATCTCCACCTCGCCTCCGACGCGACGCAGAATAAGTCCCGCTGCGGCGATGACATGCGCGCCGTCGTCGATCTCGCTGGGGAGTGGTTCCTCCGCGTCATGCCAGAACGAGTGAGACGAGGGCAGCAGCAGTGGCGAACACCCTTGGCTGCCCAGTAAGGGGATCTGGCGCCGGTGTAGAGTTCACGAGACTCGTCGAAGCGGTCGATCCATCCAATGGCAGGCAACCCTGTTCTTGGTAGATCGGTTTCGAGAGAAAAAATAGAGGTTGCGAGTACAGAGCCGGCGCAGGCGACCGACCGGCAGATCGGTGGCATCGGTGAGTGCCGCTAGACCGAAGCAAGCGATGCTATTGAAGCGATAGGTGATAGAACGACCGAAGGCCGGGTGTTCACCATTGGCGGCGAAGAAGGGCTGGTAGTCGGCGGTGAAGGTACGAGCCCATTCGCGCCACCGCGCGGCGCGGGCGGGATCCTTGTGACCGTGCAGATGCGCCCACCAGAGACCGTAGAAATTGAAGGCGTAGGCGTTGTAGTAGTCGAACGATTGGTTGATGCCGTCCTGGAACCAACCGTTGCCGTGGTGCATGAGTTCGAGCCGGGTGAAATAGGCGTCGACCACCGCATCGTCACCGGGTTCGCCGTAGCCGTAGCGTCCCAGAAATTCCATGACATGGATGCCCATGAACTAGTGATTGTTGTCGACGTAGCCAGTGTGGCGGGCGGTTGCGAGCCAGGCGGCGACTTGATACTGTTCCGCCGAGCTCAGCGGGTGCCAAAGTTGATCGGGTGCGATTTGCAGGGAGATCGATAGCAGGCCCATTTCGACGTGCAGTTGGTGGTAGTTGGCATCGGGGCCCCAGGCGTCGGGCCCGCCCACCGTGGTGCCGACGACAAGACCCTGGCGAAACCACGTGGCGACCTGGTCACGGAATGCGGTGGCGCCGGGGGCATCAAGATCGCAGGTAGTGCGCGGTCAGTAGAAGCGGGCGGGCGAAGGTCTCCAAGCGGTCGGCGGGAGCACCGCAGGCGGAATGGGGACCGGCAATGTCGAGCGAAGCGCGACCCGGTTGGAAGAGCCGCGTCAAGGGCTCGAGCAGGGCGCGGGCCTCGGCTTGCCAGTGACGATAGGCATCCGTTCCACGCCGCGAGACGACGGTGCCGGAAGGAGCGGAAGTGGCTGATAGTTGCAGATGGCTGGCAAAATAGGCGCTGGTGCCGGCGATGGCGGCCACCTTCATGAATTTGCGACGATCGATGGAGGGCATGGGGCTGGATGGGGGGAGCGACGACCAGTCGGGTGGTCCGAAAGGCTGGGGGAAACGAAGGGTTTAGCCCAGCCCGGGCCCCCATCAACCCCCCCGCTTGTCGCACAGGCGACAAACCGATCCTGACTGCGGATCAACGATCCTGCTCGCGCAGGGTGTTACCGGGAAGCCAACGGCCTTCCACATGGATGCGTTGGGGGGGTGGGTGGGGGTGGGCACGCCTCGTTCCTGCCGATGGCTCATGCCGATCAAGTGATCGACCGCCACGCTGCCGATTTCGACGGAGTTCTCGATCACGCCAGCCAGTTCGGTGTTGGGGGAGGGTAACAAGGGGCAGGCCACGCCGAGATCCTCGGGGACCTTTCGCCCGAGTGAACGCATCACGTCGAGAAAGTGGTAGTTGCCCGTCACGACCGCGTCCGGCTGGTGCTGCTCGAGCCAGCGGGCGACCGCGCTGTGGTCGGTGTAAGGCGCCGTCAGGAGGGGCACGGAATCGACCGGACCGGAAGCCGCGAGGCGTTCCTCAACCCAGTAGCCGGCGAGGTAATTGTGGTCGGTGCGCAGGTCGTGGTCGCCGTCCAGGGCGAGTCCGATGCGACCGATAGCCCAGCATTCGCAGTTGATGAACGGTGAGCCGCATGGCGCGGTATTGGGTCGCGCCGACGGTGTGCAGACTGGGTTCAGCCAGACTGTAGCCGAAGGTCACGGCCGAGAACGATTGCCAGGGGAATTCGAGATTGGTCTCCGGTCGGGGTTGGGGGCAGAGCAGGATGCCGGGAATACAGCGGGCGGCTAAAATAGACGCCAGACGCGATGGAGTCATTCCCCGTTCGTTGAAGTCGAGAATCTCGATCTGGAACCCGTAGCTCTCGGCCTGTTGCACCGCACCTTCATAGTAATCGCTGCAGTGAGGACGCCGGTTTCGGTCGCGCCAATCGAAGCCGTAACCGGTATTGACCAACCACGCGAGGGTCCCTCTAAAACTGGCTGGTCGTCGCTGATTACGATAGGCGGCCAGAGCGGAGAGCATGGGGTCCGGGGCATAGCCCATTTCCTTTGCTATTTTCAGAATACGATCGCGGGTCGCCGGGGGGGAGGTTGGGGTGGTCGCGCAACGCCATCGATACCGAAGCACGGTGCACGCCAGCGGCCCGTGCGATGTCCTGCTGGGTGACGCGCTTGGGTTCCATGATGTCTGCGTAGTTGGGGTTGGGGAACAAACGCGAGACTGTTTTGGGCGACACCGGCGACGGGTTGTCGCCTGTGCTACAAGCCGCGACGTTGTGGAGCGAGGTCTTGTGAAATGGGAATGCCGATGGTCACCATACCGCCAAGGATTGAGGACCCCTTCTTACCATCCCCACCCCACGTATCACTCGCAGTGACCCTCGAACTCGCGGGTCTGTCTGTTCCATCCAGCATGGCATCGACAGCCCCGACGATTGGCCCAACACCTCAAGTTCAAATCATGAAGTCAACCCCCTCGGCTCGCCCCGTTGCGGCCGCCTTTAGTCTCTTCGCCGCGTTCAATATCATGCTGCCCGTTGCTTCCGCTCCAGAGCGGCCACGTTCAAACTCCGCGCCGCTCGAACTGGAAGACGAAGTCGTCAATCTTTCTCCCTTTGAGGTGCTGGCCAGTGGCAACGAAGGCTACCTGGCAACCTCCTCGCTCGCGGGCAGTCGCCTCAAAACGGATCTCAAGGATATCGCGGCCCCCATCTCGGTGATCACGCCGCAGTTCATGCAGGATACCGGGGCAAAGAATCTTAACGATCTCTTGATCTATACGACCAACACCGAGACCAACGGGGTCACCGGAAACTACACCGGCGTCGATCTCGGCAAGGATGGTGCCTCCAGTCAGAATGGCAACCTGCGCAATCCGCAGTCGGGTAACCGGGTGCGTGGCTTGGGTAGCGCGGATATCACGCGCAACTTCTTTGCGACTGACGTCCCGCTCGATGCCTACAATACGGAGAACATCGAAATTCAGCGCGGACCGAACGCGGTGTTGTTTGGTCTCGGCAGTCCGGCCGGGATTGTAAACGGCACAATGAAGGCGCCGATCCTGGGGCAGCGTAAATTGATCGCCGAATTTCGGATCAACAACTTCGGAGGGACGCGCGAGTCGGTCGACCTCAATGTGCCCGTGATCGAGAACACTCTCGGCTTACGGGTGAACGCGCTTAACGAGAACGAGAAGTTTCGCCAAAAGAACACCTTTGCCGACACTACGCGGGTGACCGGATCGATGCGCTGGGAACCGAAGCTGGCGGACTCGATCTTCACCCAGATCACCGGTAACTTCGAAACCGGTCAGACGGACTCGAGCCGTCCTCGTTTTGCGCTGCCGGTTGACATGTTCAGCAACTGGTTCGATGCCGACCGTTTGAACAAGGTGACCACAGCGGTGCCCATCAATCGTGCGACGGTCGGATCCGGAGGCGATTGGTATCAGTATGGTCCCTACCTCAATCGCGACATCGGTGGCGTCGGCGAGTGGTTCGACCAGGAAGGTGTCGTGTGGTTTGATCCGAACTCCAGTGAGACCGGCGATCCGTCCAATGCGGCCTTTCCCGATGCCTATCACCAACGGGGCGGCGCTTTCATGAGCACCTTGCGCATCGGCAACTGGAGCATGATCGCGCCGGTCAATTATTACGACAACTACCACATGGTGTTGAACCCCGGGGTGCATCCGCTGACGCAGAAGGCGACCGTCGCCGACGACCCTGACCTGACGGATCGTATCAATAAAATGGATACGCTTTCCGGACTGTCGTTTACCAATAAACCATGAAATACCTGGCAGGCTCAGCAGGTGACGGATCCCTCCGTCTTCGACTTATGGCACCACGATATCGCCGGTCCCAACAACTCGCAGTATGTCGACTATGACGCGTGGAACATCAATGTGGTTCAGACCTATTTCGATGGACGCGCTGGCATCGAATTGGCCTACGATGAGCAGGATTACCAGAACGGGCATATCAACTGGATCAACAACCCGAACAACATCAACATCGACCAGAACCTGCGTCGCTCCACCGAGTATGCCGATCCAGCCGATTATGGTCCCGAGATTCCCAATCCCGGATACCAGCGTTTGGTGGTCGCGACGGATACCCAGGGGCTGCGCAATTCCTCCCAGCGTGAAGCAACCCGGGCCACCGCGTTCTACAAGCTTGACCTGGGCAGTCATTTCAAGCGCCCGTGGGTCTCCGCGTTGCTGGGCGATCATGTCTTCACCGGCAATATCGCCTCGCAAGCCTACGCCAGTCAGTCGCGCACATTCAGTCTGCAGACTTTGGGCACGGAACGTGAACTCTCCCAATACATCTAGGCGCGGGAGAATTTCATCGGCCTCCACTACCTCGATACGTTGGCCAACGTGGCCACGAACTCCGGTATCGCCGGGTTGGGGATCCAGCCCATCAATGTCATCCAGGCTGCGCAGCCGGGAGCGGGAACGATCAACGATCTCTATCTCGACACCCAGTCCAAGTCGCGGGTGCCGGGGTACTCCCGCCAGCAGGCTACCGGCATCAACGACTATCGCACCAATGAGGCCAACATGTATCGCAACGGGCCGTCCTCCCAGGAGACCGAAGTCGATAACCGCACTTTCATCGTGCAGAGCAAATTCCTCAACGACAAGGTGGTCGGACTCTGGTCGGTGCGTCGCGATGATTTCTTCCAGCAGAGCAAGGGCGCGACCAGCCGTTTCACGGAGTTGGAAGACGCCAGCGGCAAGTCTACTGGCGCGACGCCCTACAATCTGGGTACGCAAGTGCAGGCGCCCAACGGGGCTTACCACTCGCTGCCGGATTCGCCAAACTGGAAGTTCGATCCGTCGAATGACAAACACGTGATCCAAACCACGCGGGCCTGGGGCTTGGTCGTGCCTTCGCCTGATTTTATCAATGAGCTACTGCCGTGGGGGACAAAGCTGAGTTACAGTTTGAACGACTCGAGTAACTTCCGCCCGGAGAGCCTCTCCTTCGACATGTATCACCAGCCCAACGGCACCCCGTCCGGCGTTTCCCCTGATCACTCGCTGCGGATCAATACGCTCGACGGACGCGTCGATATGCGGGTGACCTGGTTCAAGCCCTTCAGAAGAATGCCCCTTATGGCGGCGGACCTTCCGGTCGGCAGGTCAAGCAGCAGTTGGCGCGGACCCTCAACGGTTTGATGGTTGATGCGACCTCCGGCTCGGGGGTGCAAAACACCACGTCTGAGTGGTTGATCAATAAATGGTTCTTCGGGGACAACTACGATGCATCCGTGGCCGCGCAACCGATCCCTGACAACTGGACCAAGGAGAACGGAGCCGACTTGCTCAACCAGCCACTGCGTATTCGCCAACGCGCCGTCCCCGGAACCCCCGGCTACGTCGCCGAAGGCACTGCTCGCCCGATAGGGGGCGGCAACTATTCGGAGCCACCGATTACGGACACCGCGTTAGAGTATCGCCGCGAGTGGTTTGCCGCTCGGTCCGATGAGGAGTGGTTTCGGCCCTTCAACATCTATCAGGATGAAGGTCTCGATCTGAATGGAGGATTCCAACTTGTGCGCACGCCCTCGAGCAGTGCTACCTCCGCCCCCGCCTTCTCCTGGAACGCCGACGGTGGACCGGTGGGCTACGGCAATACTTCCGACAAGAGCTCCGAAGGCGTGGAAGTTGAGATTGCCGCCAACATTACACCCAATTGGCGGGTCATGTTCAACGCGTCGAAGACCACCGCCCGTGACACCAACATCCTTAACGTCGCCGGCGGCGGAAACATTGTGAAATACTACGAAGCGGTGAAAGCCGTCGCGCAGGATGGTTATGCGCCAACGGATGACACCTCCACCTACAACTATTGGCAGAAGGCGGGCTTCGCGCACATCGCGCCGTTTGGCGACAACAGCCGCGAATACCTCGGCTACTTGTGGACCGACGGCTTCGAACGGTCCTACCTGCAGGCCCTCGCGGCCGAGGGCAAGGACGTTGGCGAACTGCGCAAGTGTCATCAGCTCCTACGACTTCCGGGAAGGCACGCTCAAGGGCTTTGGCGTCGGTGGGGCCTTGCGCTGGCAGGACAATCCGTTGCTCGGCTTCAAGAAGGTCTTCCTTGATGCCCCGGTGCTCAACTGGGTTGATGATCTGAACGCGCCGATCTACGGCAGCGCGGAGACCCGCATAGATGCGTGGGTGTCCTACCGTCGTCCGCTGACGGAGAAGATTGATATGTCGATTCAGCTCAACGTGCGGAATCTGTTCAGCGACAGAGAACTGGTCGGTGTGACCGCGAATCCCGACGGCAGTGTGGGCTCCTACCGCATGGCGGAAGGCACGACCTGGGAGCTGACCAGCCGCTTCGAGTTCTTATTCCCTGCCGGGTTGGACCTGGCCCGGGGCGCAGTGCTCCGGGCCATTTTTGCGCCCCGATTCAAAGCGGGTGGACGCACGTTCCGGTGCGGTCAGGCCGAGCTCAGAAGGCGCTGCCATTGCCTTGGAGCCACGAAGGTTCACCTCGAAACCGAAGGCCGCCGCGATGGCGGCTTTGGCGTACTTGGTTTGGTCGGCTGCGGTGGCGCTGCGGGCGTAGGCGACCTGGGTGTGCGTGGGGGCCCGGATGCTGCGCTCTTAACCTAAATTCCGAAGTTGGATGTTACAGCAGGGAACGAAGGGCGAGAAGCTGGAACGAGTTACGGTCCGTCGAAGGCATCGATTCGTTCACCCGCCAGGCAGGGCTATTTCATAATAAAATGTAAGTTACAGGTAGAGGTAGATACAGGTAGATAATATTATATGTAATTTACAATGAACTTTTCCCGGCATGTCCGACCAGAGTCGGCAAATGTTTTAGAGAACGACCCGTCCAAACCGCCGTCAGAGATACCTGCTGGATAATGCCACAATCCGGTTGCTCGACGATCAAGCAGAGATAGAGCGATGGAACGACCTGATCCGCACTCACCATTATTTGCGCAGTTCGAACGTGGCGGGAAAAGCGCTGCGCTACGTGGTGGAAGTGGCAGGGAAGTAGGCGGCACTGCTCTCGTTCAGCTCCGCAGCCTACCATCTAAAAAAGGCACGCGACAGCTGCATTGGCTAGGAAGCATGGCAGCGCAGGCAGCGCCTCGAACTGCTCGTTGCCAACAGCTGCTTGCTGATTGTTGGGTCGTCGCGCTCCATGCCAAATCTGGCGTCCCAAAGCCTCTCGCTGGCGCTCAGACGCCTGCCCGAAGACTGGCGTGGTGCTTTTGGCTCGGAACCTGTCGCAGTCGAGACCTTCGTGGATCCGGAGTTTTTCGAGGGCACTTGCTATAAGGCCGCCAACTAGACGGTGGTAGGTTCGAGCCAGGGGTTCGCCCGCCAAGCGGCAGATTTTTACCAGCATCACGGCAAGCCCAAGACGATTCTGAGGTATCCACTGCGGCAGGACTTCAAGGAGCTGCTGTGCCGCGAGGAGCTACTCGAGCCCTACCATGACTACTGCCAGCAGCAGCAAAAGCGGTATCCGCGCCTTGCCGAAGGTAAGGCGATCGGCTCGCTAATGGAAGCCTTCAGGTTGCTCGAGGACCGGCGCGAGCACAAGGGACGCCGATATCGCCTCTCCGGTTTGCTCGGCGTGGTCGTTTGCGGATACTTCGCGGGGTGCCGCTCGCTGGAGCAGTGCGCCGCCTTCGCCGCTGCGTTGAATCAAAGGCAGTGCCGCAGCTTCGGCTTCTGGCGTGCCCTCGGCACCGGCAAGCTCGTCGCCCCCTCCCATACGACACTATGGCGAGCCATTTGCGCTGCGCAGCCAGAGGCCTTCGATAAAGTCGTGGAAACCTGGCTCCGGCAGCATCAGCACGACGCCCCGCAGGCCATCGCCATCGACGGCAAGGTGATCAGGGCGACACCCGCCAATCCTGAGGCTTTGAGCGTCTCGGCGATCAGCCATAGCCTAAGGGATTTGATTTTTTTCAGCAGCCTTTGCGTCAGGGGAAAGAACCACGAGCCGCAGGCCGTCGTCGATCTGCTCGGCAAGATCGGTCCGATCGATGGAACGCTCGTAACCGTTGACGCCTTACCCTGCCGCAGGACGCTAGCCCACAGCATCGTGCAGGAGAACGGAGCCGATTATCTGATGAGCGTGAAGGGCAACCGCCCGGCGCTGCGCAAGGCCATCGTCAAAAGGATGGATGCCAGCGAGGTCAGGAAGATCTTCACCCTGGAAAAGGGCCATGGCAGGACCGAGCGCCGCCGCATCGCAGCGATCGACGCCAGCCCGACCGACCTGACCTGGCCCTTCGCGGCGCAGGCCGGCCGGATCACCCGAGAGCGCGAGAACCTCACGACAGGTAAAAAACAAACCCAATGCATCGTTTTCGTGACCAGCCAAGATTGCCCCCAAGCCGATCCGGCCAAGCGACTCGCTCAGGCCACAGGACATTGGAAGCTCGAGAACGCTCTTCACTACCGCAAAGACGCTTCCATGGGTGAAGACCGATGCTACGCCCGTAAATGGCCAACGATCTCGCTGCTCGCAACGATTAGATCCCTGGTGACCACCGTGCTTGGCAGACTCAAAGAGTCGTTGCCATGCGTCCAAAAGAGGCTATGCGCCAACGCCTACACGCGGTTAGCTTCGCAACCAAGCCCCTCAAAATCGCTTTCAATAACCTTTCCTGAAATTGCCCTGCCTTCCAGGTGAGTCGGAGGGTGCATGGTTGAAACTCACTAACCGACTGGATAACATAATTTTGTAACAGGCGTTTTAAGCATAATCTGATGTGAACTGCGTTTTCTAGGTTTAAGTGCCACTGGTGGCGGGCGACCTTATGTCGGCGGAACTCAATGGCGGAGTCGGTTTGTACCCAGAGTCGGGCTGCAAGCCGGATTGTAAGCGGGCCCGAGGTTCAAACCTTGAAGCGAGATCAAACGCCCCGTGATTCGGGAAAATTGGGGGGAGCGCGATACAAGTTGAACTTTTGGGGTCAACCTTCTGGGGAAATTGGGGCGATCTTTAAATTTCGGGCGGCAAGCGGTAGTATGCTGCGCTCGATGTAAGTCGGCGTGAGAGAAGTATGAACTTTGCACTTGCCGAGAGTGGGTTGATCCCATTATTCTGATTGTACACTCAATTTCCAGCCATGCAAGAACAAGTCATCATCGAATGCACCGAGGCCCGCAAAGAGGGTATATACGCCTCCAAATACCTCACGACGCGGAATAAAAAAACCGTCACGGATCGTATCGAGAAGCAGAAGTATAATCCTTCCCTTCGTCGTCACACGCTTCACCGCGAGATCAAGTAAGCGGTCTTTCTTAGCTAAATATTTATCAACCGAGACATTTAGACGAGTCTCGGGTTTTTGTGTACAGACCAAGCGCACGCAATAAGGGCGGCGCCGGGAGTAAACGAGTCACCGTGCGGCGAGATTGGTCGACGGGCGGGCGGGACGACGGGCGGTGCGCCAGTTTTCGCGGTGTTTGCGAATCCAGTCCAGCAATGCGCGTTCGAAGCCTATGTCGTAACCGAGCCGCTCGGACTCGAGCCATTTATGGCGTAACATCTCTTCCCGCTCGGCCAAAAATTCTTGGTAGAGAGTGGATTGTTTGACGAATTCGCGCGATTCCGGAGGATCGTTTCTTTCCGAGCGTTGGGGCATGGATACCACGGTGGACGTTTTTAGCTTAAGTTTGCGGTGCGAACTCGATCTCGGTGCGAGGCTTACTCGATGCCTGAGGCCAGCGGTCGAGGTTTGTGGGTCCCCATGGGATGTTACCGTCAACTCGGGAGCTGTCATAGCGACAGCAGGACCGAACCGGAAAGGGCCGAGAGTTTAGTGAATCTGATATTCAATCGATGTAAGCGCCTCCTTGCCCTTGCGGGCGGGTGTTCGATGTCTCACCTGTTTGTGATCAGATCGCAAGGCAATTTATGCTCGAGTAGATCGCTGTCAACGCTGGTCAGTTTTTGCAGCACTACTGCCGATGGTTTGCGTTTCATGACATGAGAGAGTGGGGCACGGCGGGAGTTGGGGACTGTTGATCAAGTGCCGTCGGTGGGGGCACGGGCCGATTTTTGGGCGAGTTGATGCTGCACTTGGGCACCGATGCTGAAAAATACTTGAGCGGCCTCGCCGGTGGGATCAGTGACGACGATAGGTTTGCCCGCGTCCCCACTTTCGCGAATCTCGGGAATCAGTGGAACTTGACCGAGAAGGGTAGTGCCAAGGCGATCGGCGGTGATTGCGCCGCCACCTTGTCCAAACAGGTGGTGTTTAATACCGGTGGGATCCGTGAAAAAGCTCATGTTTTCGGCGACGCCGAGGAGGGGGACGTTGACCTTTTGGAACATGAGACCGCCCTTGCGAGCGATGTTGGTGGCGGCGAGTTGGGGCGTGGTGACCAGCACGGCACCGTCGAGGGAGATCGTTTGTACGAGGGACAGTTGCGCGTCACCGGTGCCAGGAGGCAGGTCTATGAGAAGCACGTCAAGTTCGCCCCACTTCACGTTTTGAACGAACTGTTGCACGGTCTTCATGAGCATGGGACCACGCCAAACGACCGGAGTGTTGTCATCGATGAGGAAGCCCATGCTCATGACCTTGACCCCATGGGTTTCCATGGGGACGAGCAGCTCGCCATCGACTTGGGGGCGGCCGGAGAGGCCGATCATGAGGGGCACGCTGGGACCGTAAATATCGCAATCCATGAGGCCCACGCGGCCGGGGCGGCCGGCTTCGCTCAGGGGCTTGGCGAGGGCGCAGGCAAGGTTGACGGCAAAGGTGCTTTTGCCGACGCCCCCTTTACCGGAGGCGATGGCCACGGCGTGTTTGATTTTGGCGTGAGCGGAGTTGGTGGCGTTACCGGCTAGATTGCCGCCGCCGGCGGGAGCAGGAGTTTTGGGCGCGGAGACGGCGACATCGATGATGGTTTCCTTCACCTCGGGAAGCGCGTTGATGCAGGCCTCGACCTCGCGCTTGAGTTGCAGCGGAGTTTTCGGGTCGTTGGTGGTCAGCGCCAGAGAGATCTTGACGGTACCTTCAACAAAAGTGGCGGAGCGCACGATGCCGAATGACACGATATCGCGGCTAAAACCGGGATATTTGATCTGCTTGAGCTGTTCCTTGATGGCTTCGGGAGTCACAGTGTAGAAAATTGTTGGGAACGAAGATGGACCGAAAGGGGTTCATCGTTGTTGAGTTGGTGCACCCTGTAAATAGGAATGCCCGTAAACTCGTCCCTTCTTCGTTAGGCACAATTTTTTGTCATGCCACGTATTCGTTTTCTTTGTCTTTTATTTGTCGTTGTATTTGGACTTTCACCCTTGGAGGCCCAGCGGGCGACGGATCTGGGGGAACTTGATATTCGCACGGCGGTGTCCTCCGTACCGGTGCGGGTGAGTGCGAGCCCGGAAGCTCTGGATAAGTTGGCGAACTTTGCGTTTGAGGCGCATGGACGTTACCAGCGGGTGGCGAGCAATGCGGTGTTTGATATTCGGTTTACGGCGATTGCCGGGAATCGGGTGCAAGTTGATGTGGTGCGTGGATCCACTGCCATTCTAAGCCGGGCGGTGACGGGAAGTTCGATGCGGAACGCTTTGCTGAAAGCGGCAGACGTCGCGGTGGAGGCGACCGGAGGAGGCAAGGGGGTTTTTGCATCGAAGCTTGCATTTATTTCGCAACGTACTGGGCAGACTGAGGTTTACATTGGTGATTTGTTTTTTGGGGAAGTGAGGCAATTGACGTCGGACCGCGCAGCAGCGATGTCGCCAAAGTGGACTCCCGATGGAAAAAAACTGGTTTACACGAGTTTTCATGGTTCGGTGGCAGCGGATATTTATCAGATCGATCTTTCGACGATGCAGCGGACAAGTTTCGTGAGTTTTCAAGGGACGAACCAAGGGGCTCGATTCAGCCCGGATGGCAGCAAAGTGACGATGGTCTTGAGCGGTGAGGGGAATTCGGAAGTTTATGTGGCCAATGCAAACGGACGGGGAGTTTCTCGTCGGACCCGCACCAGTGGGGTGGAGTCTTCGCCGGTGTTTTCGCCTGATGGCCGTCAATTGCTGTTTACATCCGATGCCGCAGGGGGTCCTCAGCTTTATGTGATGCCGGTGGCGGGCGGACGCATGAGCCGGTTGCCGACGAATATCAGCCGTTATTGCGCGGAGCCGGATTGGAGCACGGGAGATCCGAGCAAAATTGCGTTCACCATGCGGATCGGCAGGGGCTTTCAGATCGGTCTATTCGATCTGAAAATACGCAAGGCGGCGGTACAGGTATCCAAGGCGCCTCACGATGCGATGGAGCCGGTGTGGTTGGCGGATGGACGGCATCTGCTCTATACCGCGCGATCGGCGAACCAAAGGAGTATCTGGTTGCTGGATACGGAGAGCAAGAAAGTCACACGATTGAGCGCGTCCAATTTGGAATCGGTTTCTCAGGCGGCGGTGGTCCTCCCGTAGATTGTGGACATAAAAAAACCGCCTCGATGTCGAGGCGGCGGGAAGTTTGGTGAAGGTGCTGTCTCAGGCGATGGCGGCGGCGTAGTTGGCAGCCGCGGCGTTCCAGTCGACAACATTCCAAAAAGCGGCGATGTAGTCGGGGCGCTTGTGTTGGTAGTTCAGGTAGTAGGCGTGTTCCCAGACATCCAAGCCGATGATGGGGGTGCCTCCAATGCCCGCGACAGACTCACCCATGAGGGGGCTGTCTTGGTTGGCGGTGGAGCCGATGGCTAGGGATTTGTCGGCCTTGACGTAGAGCCAAGCCCATCCGGAGCCGAAGCGGCCGACGCCAGCGGCGGAGAACTTATCCTTGAACGCATCGAAGGAGCCAAAGGTGACGTCGATCGCGGCGGCGAGGTCGCCCTTGGGCGCGCCGCCTTTACCTGGGCCGAGAATAGACCAGAAGAAGGAGTGGTTGGCGTGTCCGCCAGCGTTGTTACGCAGCGGACCACGGATCCCTTCGGTGACTTTGCTGAGATCGGAAATCAGGTCCTCGACAGAGAAGGCGGCGAGGTCGACTTGACCTTCAAGCGCGGCGTTGGCCTTGGCGATGTAGGCGACGTGATGCTTGTCGTGATGGATTTCCATCGTGAGCGCATCGAAATGAGGTTCGAGCGCGTCGGCGGCGTAGGTGAGAGCGGGAAGTGCGTATGTCATGGTATATTGAGCTTTATTGGGTTGTAAGCTTAGGAAGGATGAATGTGTTGACCGGAACTGGAATCGTCAATCGTTCGGTCCGGTTTCTGGTGACGGAGTCTGGGCCGAAGGGCGTTTTAGTTTGAAATACGCCCGGATTAATTCGCGACATTCTTCTTCGATGACGCCGCCGGCAGTTATGTCGCAGCGATGATTTACGCGAGGCAATGCATTGAGATTGGTGGCGCCGCCGAGACAACCCATTTGGGGGTCAGGCACGGCGTATACAACACGCTGCACGCGTGACATGAGGGAAGCCCCCGAGCACATGGGGCAGGGTTCTTTGGTGACGTAGACGGTGCAGCCCTCGAGGCGCCAGTTACCAATGGCGCGGGCGGCCTGAATGAAGGCCAGCATTTCGGCGTGGGCGGTGGGGTCGGCACCGTGTTCCACGGTATTATGGGCTGCGGCGATGACCTCACCGTCGCGCACCACGACGCATCCGATGGGCACTTCGTCTTCGCGCCAAGCGTCGATGGCTTGGTTAAAAGCGAGGCTCATAAAGAAGGTATCATCGCGCACCAACTGGGATGGAAATCGCTTTTTGAAAGGGCAAGGAGGGGGTTGAGGCGAGGAGTCTGGCATCAAAGATTGGGGTAAAGTCTTGACTAAGCGGTAGTATCCTTGGCTTACAAGTGGCTTTTGCGCACCAAACTTATTGCATGACTGAACATCTGACCATCGCCCGAGAGGGCCAATTGTATGCCTGACGGAGACTCGATCGAAGTGGAGGGAAAGATCGTAGCCGTCCTCCCCGGCACGATGTTCAGAGTGGAATTAGCCAACGGCTACCAGGTCTTGGCGCACATCTCTGGCAAATTGCGCAAGCACTTCATCAAGATCGCTGCTGGCGATACGGTGAAAATGGAAATGAGTCCGTATGACTTGGAAAAGGCCCGCATCACTTATCGGATGCGCACGCCCCATCCCGGTGGATTCAAACGCCGTTCCGGCGGCGGCCGGCGTCGATAATTTGGCGAGTGTTTGGCGAAGCGCGCTGACGATTTGATCGAGCGCTGACTTGCGCAGCAGTGGCGCGCATCGCAGGTTGCGCCTATGAGGCCGCGCGCACTTGTACCCGTTGAGTTGCCTCCGGCGATGCAGGAATTGCTTTCCGATTTTGGGGCAACCCTGAGTTTGGAGCGTGGACGCTCGGCCAAGACAGTGGAGGCGTATGAAGGGGATTTGAGGCAAGCTGCGCTATTTATGTCCGGCCGCGGCCGGACGGAGTGGCGGGAAGTGAACCGAGAAGATGCGGCGGCGTGGGCGCAGGAACTCAACGATCGAAAATTAGCAACCTCGAGTATGGCGCGAAAGTTGTCGGCGTTGCGTATGTTTGCCCGTCATCTCGTGCACGATAGTGTAAGGTCGGATGAATTTACGGAACTGATTGAAGGACCTAAATTGCGTCGCAAGTTACCGGAGACTTTGACGATCGAGGAGATAGACAGAATTTTAGCGGCACCGGTGGGAGGGAGTGCGTTTGCTCTGAGAGATAGGGCGATGCTTGAGCTGTTTTATTCGAGTGGGCTGCGGGTGTCGGAGCTGTGTGGATTGAGTCTGCAGCTGTTGGATTTGGAGAACGGCTTGGTGAGAGTATGGGGCAAAGGATCGAAGGAACGTATCGTACCGGTTGGGCAAACGGCAGGTGCGGCCATCGCGGCGTATTTGGAGTCGGGCCGGCCGCATTTTGTGAAATCGCGAAAGACTGGAAGTCAGTTGTTTTTGAGCAACAGAGGCACCGCAATATCGCGGAAGATGGTTTGGGTGCTGGTGAAAGACTACACACGTAAGGCGGGGGTGGAGAAGCCGGTTAAGCCGCATTTATTGAGGCACTCCTTTGCGACGCATTTGCTCGGAGGCGGTGCGGATTTACGGGCGATTCAAGAGATGCTTGGCCACGCGAGTATTGGCACGACTCAGATATATACGGCGGTGGAGGAAACGCGTCTGGTGGATCACCACGCCAAGTATCACCCGCGCAACAAGGACGAAGTCTAGAAATACGCGGTCATCTCAGTTCGCTGCGCGACTGCGGTCGTAGAGTATACTGGGATTTAACTCAGAGCGTGTCCCACAAGCGCAAGAGGTTGGAGAATAGGAGGTAGCGTAAAAATAAAGAGGCAGAAACCGGGAGGATTTCCTGGTTTCGGCACAAAAACGGCGTGTATAATTTGGGGTGAACAATACTACCGAAGCCGTCGCCCCGGAAGGTGCCCTGAAAACCTGGCTGCGTCCAGACCTGACTCCGGTCGGACCCAACAAAGATTACGCCGCGTTTCGCGATCAACTGGCGGGGCTCGACCAGTTGCTGGCCAACAGTCACTTGGAAGCGATGGCCGTGGACTTTGCCCGGGAAAACTGGCGGGGCGACGACGTGGCCGGGTTGCCGCGACACCTGCAGTTCACGCGCAAGGCGCGGCGGGTGCAGGTATTGCGCATGATGCTCGGGAAAATCAGCTTGCGTAAACTTTCCCTGAGCATCGTCTCCAGCGATCTGTTGGCCGATTTTTGCGGAGCGCGCCGGATCGACGGCATCAAAGGGGTCTCCCAAAGAAAGCGTGCGGGAGCGTGCGTCCAAATGCTTCACCGCCGAGCAGGTGCGCAGGATGAGCCAAGTCATTATCGAGATGTGCGGTGAGGCGGACCGGGCGAGCGAACTGGGACTGGCTGCGGCGCAGCCGATGGATACGTGCCTGGTGGACTCGACCTGCCTGCAGGCCAACATCCATTTCCCGGTCGACTGGGTGCTCTTTCGCGACGTGAGCCGCACCCCTGCTCAAGGCGGTGAAACTGCTCCGTGCAGCTGGGTTGCGGGGTCGGATGCCGAACGAGCCGCCAGTCTTTGCCAAGCAGATGAATCGGTGGTGCATCGCGATGACCCACAGCCGACGGCGCCGCGATGCGAAGCGGGCCCGCAAGGGCGTGCTCCGCCAGATGAAACGCCTGCTGCGCACCATCGGCGAGCACGCCCGCCGCCACCGCAACCACCTCGTCGCCGACTACGCCCGGACCCGCTGCAGTGAGCGCCAGGCCACCCGCATCATTGCGCGCATCGACGCCAGGCTCGAGCAACTGCCGGCCGCGATCAAACAGGCCCACGAACGCATCATCGGCGCGCGACCAGTGCTCAACGCCGAGAAGATCCTCCGCGTCTCCGAACCCGACGTGCAGACCGTGGTCCGGGGCAAGGCGTCCGGCGAAGTCGAGTTTGGCAACACCCTCATGATCAGTGAAAACGTGACGGAGTTGATCACCGATTGGCAGTTGTATCAGGGAATGACTCCGGCCGAATGGCGTCAGTTCGACCAGAGCCTCGAGCGCCAGAATCAGTTCGACCTGAGCACCCCGATCAAAGCGGCGAGCACCGACCGAGGCTTCTCGACCAAACGGCTGTGCGAACGCTTGGCCGAAGCCGACATTTATGACGCCACTTGCCCCCGCGATCCGCAGCAACTGCAACGGCGCATGCAGGAGCCGCAGTTCGTGGCGCTCCAACATCGCCGGGCTTCGACGGAAGCCCGCATCGCCATCATCAAGCAACGCCAAGGCAAGCGATTGAGTGCCAGAGGCTTCACGAATCGCTACCTGGCGGTAGCCTGGAGCATCCCCGGTCACAACCTGTGGCTCATCGCCCGACTGCTGGCCGACCAACCACCGCAGGCCCAAGCCGCCTAAAACCACCAAGCCTACTCCAACGATGAACAATAAACCGGCTGCCGGAGGTTCCCTCATGGAAACGATCCAGGCACTGACTGCTGCGACACTGCAATTTAGCCATTAAATTGCATCTGCGTGCGCCTACATCCGCCATTGGTAGCCGGAAATCCGCTCAAAAAATCGGCTTTCCTGCCCCCCTTCCAAAATCAGGGTAAAGGGGACGCGCTCTATCTGGGGATGAATTACTACATTGTCGGTCCCGACGGGAAATTTCAGCTCGGGTATGTGCATGGCACAGCGGATAAAAACGATTCTGAGGAATCGGCCAACGGCGTGCGTTCGCAAATGCAGATTAATTTCTAGGGAGCACCAACGCCCTGCACACTACCTCTTAACGAAAATTATACTTATATGAAAACATTGATTTCACTTCTCGCGATTGGCCTAGGGCTCGTGGCTCCGCTTTCTGCTCAAAAACTAGTGATCAAGGGCTCCGATACCCTCGGGGCCAAGTTGGTGCCCATGCTGGCCGAAAATTATCGGGCGATGAAGCCCGGGATCTCTTTTGAGATCCCGGCGGAAGGCTCGTCTACTGGGATCGCGGCAGTCATCGATGGCACGGCTCAGGTGGGAATGTCTTCCCGCCGGGCGAAACCGACTGAAATGTCGGCAGGATTGGCCAAGGGGGTGAGCCTCAAGCCGACGATCGTGGCCTATGACGGGATCGCGATTTTGGTCCACGCGGACAATCCCGTGAAAGCGTTGAGCAAGCGCCAAGTGGAGCAGATCTTCACGGGTGACGTCACGGATTGGTCCGCGTTTGGAGGCGCGGCGGGCAAGATTTCGATTTATACCCGCAACACGGCCTCGGGCACGTACTCGGATTTCAAGGCCTTGGCTATGAAGCGTCGCGATTATGCTCCCTCTTCGCAGAAAATGGCGGGCAACGAGCAGATCGCCTCGGAAGTGGCCGGTAATCCCAATGGTATTGGTTATGTCGGCCTGGCTTACGCGGACCCCCCGGGGACTGCGGTGGTGTCGATTGCAGGCAGCACGCCGTCCAAAGAAGCGGTGCAGAACAAGAGGCTATCCGTATGCGCGTCCAACGTTCTACTACACCAACGGAGCGCCGGAAGGTGAAGCGGCCAACTTTGTCGACTACACGCTAAGTGAAGCCGGCCAAAAAGTTGTCGAGCAGGTCGGTTTCGTGCCGGTGAACTAGTCCTCGGTCAGTCCTTCGCACAATTGTTACACGGGGCCCGCTTGACCGACGTCAGGAGGGCTCCTCTGCTCTCATCACTTCTCATGATGATCGAAATGACCACTTCTCATGGATAAGCTGGACCGTCCCCCTTTTGCGATTACCAAGACGCGCACGCGCTTTCTCGGACTCACTTTGGACGAGTGCGTGCAGGCGTTTTTTGGCGGCAACGCATTTGTGGCTGTCGTGGTACTGGGCTTGATCACCTTCTTTATTTTCCGAGAAGGCTCTGGATTTTTTAACCAGAACTGGGCGAACTTGGAGCTCTATCGCAAGGCGGGTTTGGAGTTCGTCGACCACCTGAAGCAACAAGAGGAAGATCACACGGCGCTGATCCGCTACCTGTTTGATCTGCGCGTGCGGACGGTTAAGCACTACACGGACGAAGAAGGCATGTCATTGGCCAACGCCAACAAGCGACTGATGGCGTTTGATGATTACTCCTATGATTTCGGGGACGCAGTGGAGCCATTGAGGGGAGCGGTGATGGATTTGGGGGATTGGGTCTCGATGGTCAAAACGCGAGCGCTCGTTACTGAAGATCGATTGGAAGAGCAGCGCCAATTGCTGGCCGTGGGCAAGGTGGATGAGGCGGCGGCGATCAAGATCGAGGAGATCGATTTTGGGGCAGAATTGCAGCCTTTGTTGGCGTTCCGTCCGGCTTATGCGGAGATCAATGCGGAGTTTGCCGCGGGGCTGCTGCGTGTGTTGGCGCTGCCGGATCCGGACCTGCCGACGCCGGAACTACAGGCGAGGTTGGCTAAATTTAAAGTTTTGGTGGGCGGATACATAGAAGAGTTTCCTCGTATTGAAAAGGCATTACTGGACTGGGACTACACCAAGCCGGTCCCGTTCGCGAAGGCGGTCTCGAGTTTTGCCGTGGGAGGCCGATGGCTGACGGCGAGTTTCTGGCAGGACTGGTACGGCGTGGTGCCGTTATTTACAGGTTCCCTCATGGTATCGATGGTGGCGCTGGCGATTGCGGTTCCGCTGGGCGTCGGTGCGGCGATCTACGTGAATCAGTTGGCGGGGGAACGGGAACAGCGATTCATCAAACCCTGTATTGAGTTTATTTCGGCGATTCCCTCGGTGGTGCTGGGATTTTTCGGCATTGCGGTGCTCGGGCAGGCGATCCGCGTGCTTTCGCAGTGGGAGGCCTTGAGCTGGGTGCCGGGCTTTCCGGTGGCAGAGCGTCTCAATGCGTTGACCGCAGGTGTGCTGCTCGCGCTGATCGCGGTGCCGACGATTTTCACGTTGGCGGAAGACGCGCTACAAAATGTGCCACGGGCGTTTAAGGAAGCTTCCTTTGCACTCGGCGCGACGCGGTTGCAGACGATATTACGAATCATCATGCCGGCAGCGTTGTCGGGTATCATATCGGCGGTCCTGCTCGGCTTTGGACGAGTGATCGGCGAGACGATGGTCGTGTTGTTGTGCGCGGGTAATCGAATCGCGATTCCTGACTTCACGACCGGGTTTGCAGCGTTCACGCAGCCCGTGCACACAATGACGGGCATTATCGCCCAGGAAATGGGCGAAGTGGTGCAGGGGGGGATTCACTACCGATCGTTGTTTGTCGTGGGCATGTTGCTTTTTGTTATTGCATTAGTAATTAACTATTTAGCTCAAAAAATAGTGCAACGTTACCGTATTTCGATCGGCTGAGGAATTGGACATGAGTGATCAGTCCCAACATCTTTTTTCGTCCCGCCCCAGTGCACGTCGCAGGGCGGAATCGGGAGTCGCGTGGATCTTCCGACTGGCCACGTATATCATCCTGCTGGCGGGGGTAGTGGTGTTTGGCGACATTGTGATCAAAGGATCGCGCACCGTCTTTCAGTCGGAGTTCCCTTTCATCAATGTGGCGTTTTTAACTGAAGCGCCCAAGTCGCTCTACGTCTTTGAGCACGAGGGTGAGCATTACGAAATGGCGGACGACGATTTCCGTGATTTTCGCGAAAGTGTTGAGGCGCAGGCGTTGGCGGCGGGAGAACCCGCGCCGGAGCTCAAAGCCAAAACCTACGTGTATTCGGCGGGCGGTATTTTCCCCAATATCGTGGGGACGATTCTGTTGGTTGTGGGATCGATGACGATCGCATTGGTGCTGGGAGTCGCGAGCGCGATCTATCTGAACGAATACGCTAAACAAGGCGCTTGGGTGCGGTTTATTCGGTTGGCGATTCTCAATCTGGCGGGGGTGCCTTCGATCGTGTTTGGCCTGTTTGGCTTTGGCATGTTTGTGATCTTTTTTGGCTGGAACGTCTCGTTGATGGCTGGCTGGTTTACGTTGGCATTCATGGTTTTGCCGGTGGTGATCACGGCTTCGGAAGAATCGCTGAAGGCAGTGCCCATGGGATTTCGGGAAGGATCGTTGGCTCTCGGCGCGACTAAATGGCAGACGATCCGCAAGGCGGTGTTGCCTTATGCCACGCCCGGCATTCTGACCTCGTCGATTTTGGGGATTGCGCGGGTGGCCGGGGAGACGGCACCGATCATGTTTACGGCCGCGTATGTGGTGCGGGATAAGCTGCCGTGGCAAGTCGAGCAGGCGATGGACTTTTTCTTCCAAGGCGTAATGGCCCTTCCGTATCACATTTACGTGGTGAGTTCAAAAATCCCTCAGAACGAATATTCTGAGCGGGTGCAATACGGCACTGCATTCGTTTTCCTTGCCATCGTCGCTCTCATCGCAACTTCCTCGATTATTCTTCGCAACCGACTGCGGGCTCGCTACCGCTGGTAGGGGGCACGCTCTTTTGATATGCCCGCTTCGCTCATCATGGATTCACCTGCGTCTAGTTCGTCCACCGCTCCGGGAGTAGCCCCGGCTGTTCCGCAGTCGTCAAGAACGGAGACCACCCCGACCTTGATCGATATTCAAAACGTTGATTTCGCTTATGGTGATACCAAGGCGTTGCACGACATTACGCTGCAGATTCCGGAAAAGCGGGTGACGGCATTCATTGGACCTTCCGGCTGTGGCAAATCTACCTTACTGCGTTGTTTGAATCGGATGAATGATTTGATTGATGGGGCAAAGGTGGAGCGTGGATCGATCAAGATTCGCGATATCGACATATATCGCCCAGACGTGGACGTGATCGAATTGCGCAAGCGCGTCGGCATGGTGTTTCAGAAGTCGAATCCGTTTCCCAAGTCGATTTACGAGAACATCACTTACGGACTGAGATTGCAGGGGGAGAGCAACAAAGCTCGTTTGGACGAAGTGGTGGAACGTTCACTGCGCGGCGCGGCGCTTTGGGACGAGGTGAAGGACCGTCTGCATACCAGTGGTTTGGGGCTATCGGGCGGACAGCAACAACGCCTCTGTATCGCCCGGGCGATCGCGGTCGCGCCGGAGATCATTTTGATGGACGAGCCCTGTTCGGCTCTGGATCCCATCGCAACGGCCAAGGTTGAGGAACTGATTCATGAGTTGAAGGAGAAGTTCACGATCGTGATCGTGACCCACAACATGCAGCAAGCAGCGCGTTGTTCGGATGGCACGGCGTTTTTCTATCTCGGTAAACTTATCGAGTATGCTGAAACTCAGACCATTTTCATGAATCCCGGAAATCCGCAGACCGAGGCTTACGTGTCCGGTCGTTTCGGTTGATTCAGTTATTTAAAACACCCTGCCACTGCCCCGTATGAAACGTTTTTTTGATGCCGAATTAGAGACCTTCCGATCCCATCTGGTTTTGATGGGAGAGATTGCTGTGCGCCAAGTTCGGCAAGCGATGGAAGCGGTGGTGCATTCCGATTTATCGCTGGCCGATCAAGTGGTGGCGGCGGACGACGAACTCGATCAGCTGGAGATCAAGATCGATGAAGAAGCGATCCGTTACATGAACCTGCGGTCACCGGTCGCGACTGAATTGCGGTTGGTGATTGTGGGTATGAAGGCGAGTCACGATTTGGAGCGGGTGGGGGACGAAGCGACGAATATCGTGCGTCGGGTAGCGCAGTTGTCGTCCGAACCGCCGCTTAAATCTTACGTCGACTTATCGCGTATGGCCGCGATCGCGGTAGCGATGTTGCGCGACGCACTCGATTGTTTCCTACAGGAAGATGATGACAAGGCGATGGCGGTGTGTAGGCGAGATGCAGAAGTGGACGCGATTAATAAGCAGCTCTATCGGGAACTGACCAGCTACATGATCGAGAACCCCGCGACGACGACTCGGGCGCTGGCAGTGATGTTCATTTCCAAATCGGTGGAGCGGATTGCAGATCACGCATCGAATATTGCGGAAGAGATGATTTACTTGGCGCGAGGCCGCGATGTGCGGCACACGGAGGACACGAAAAACCCGAATGCCGGGTAAAGAAGTGCGGGTCGGTGAAAACTCGGCATTGACAGCGCGAAATGGGGCACCGATTTTGCCCGACCTCCCTTATGGCGACCATAGCTCAGTTGGTTAGAGCACTAGATTGTGATTCTAGGGGTCGCGGGTTCGAATCCCGTTGGTCGCCCCATTTTTGGAAAGGTGAATAGAGGAGCGCTAACAGCTCTACAGTGAGTACGGGGGAGGAATGAACCCTAAGAGGTGTTAGCGGTTGTGAAGAAGGTGAAGGGGGTGTGACTAGGTGGAGGTAAATGCATCGTGTTCGGATTGTTACCTTTAATATCGCGCATGGGCGGGGATTGAATCCGATCCAAGGAATTACCTCGGCGGAGAAACTGCGGCGGAATTTACGGCGTATTGGTGACCTGATCGCCAAATTGGATGCGGATGTGGTGGCGTTGCAGGAGATCGATCAACATTCGCGATGGGCGGGCAATTTCGATCAGCTAGATTTTCTCAGTCAGTACGCGGGGCTACCGTTTTCCGTATTCGGGGTGCACAACCGCCGAGAGGGCCTGCTCAATCTGGCGTATGGCAACGCGATTTTGTCGCGGTATCCGATTCTGGCGTCGGAGATCGTGAGTTTTGGCCAACCAGCATCGGAGAGAAGGGTTTCATTTTTGCGGAGATCGATCTACATGGTATGCGCGTGCCGGTGGTGAACTTGCCTTTACATTATCGCTCCAGTCAGCATCGGTTTCGTCAGTTGGATCAATTGCTGGAATTTCTGCGGACAAAACATCGAGCGCACGGTGGGGAATGGCCTGTGCTCCCGATCGTATGCGGAGATTTTAATACGCCAGGCTCCGCCTCGGATGTGACGGCGGCACTGCTTCGTTATTTACAGGATTTGGGGGACTACACGTTACATCCTCGGAAAGGACGTACGTTTCCTGCGCCGTTGCCGGCACGATTGCTGGATTTCGTGTTTATTCCGCCGCGCACACGGGAGCCTCATTGTCGAATGGTGCGGTCGATATTGTCGGATCACCGACCCGTGCTGGGGGATTTTGAGCTGGAGTGATATTTATTGGCGCAAATTGGCTTTGCGCCCGAGCGGGGAATTTGGCGCGATGGTCGTTCCATGGATCGTATTGCCCAAGCTTTTGCCCGTGCCCGTGCCGAGAACCGTGCTGCGTTTGTGGCCTATCTATGTGCAGGGGACCCGGATTTTGACACCTCTGTGGAGGCGTGTCGGGCGCTACTGCGCAGTGGAGTGGATGTGCTGGAGTTGGGGGTGCCGTTTTCGGATCCCTTGGCGGATGGTTTGACGAATCAACTGGCGGCGCAACGGGCGCTCGAGAGTGGTATGACGGCGGGGCGGGTATTTGAGCTGGTCGCGGTCTTGCGGAAGGAGTTTCCCGAAGTGTCCATAGTCTTTTACACCTACTACAATCTGGTTTTTCCCAACGGAGTGGATGCCTATGTGGCTCGAGCCAAAGAAGCGGGTTTGGACGGGCTATTGACGCTGGATTTACCACCGGAGGAGGCCTCTGACCTGCGAACGGCCTGCGATGCACAGGGATTAAAGACAGTATTTATCGTAGCGCCAACGACGCCGGAAAGTCGCTTGGCCAAGATAGCCGAGGCAACGACGGGGTTTATATACTATGTCTCCCGGGAAGGAGTGACCGGGGAACGCGACACGGTGGCGTCGAACGTGCCGGAAGCGTTGGCGGCAATCAAGGCACACACCGCATTGCCGGTGGTGGTGGGATTTGGTATCTCGCGGCGGGAGCATGTGAAGGCGATGGCGTTGCACGCAGATGGAGTCGTGGTGGGCAGTGCGTTGGTGAACGTGATTAGAGAACGGCTTGGACAACGTGAAGAAATCGGTCCGGCGATGGCGGCGAAAGCAGCAGATTTGGTCGCAGGCACGGGACGTTGAGTCTGGAAGGCGTGGCTCAATTTGAGGCCATGGAGCATAGGGACCGATTTACGCTTGAATGGGGTATTCACCGCAGGTCTTTATGGGGGGAGACGAATGGAAACCCTTAAGCTGCTCTTGATAGACGACGACCGGTTGCAGGCGCGCATTGTGCAACAACAGTTGAAGGGGTTTCGTGGTGCGACCTATTCGATGGATTGGGCGGCGACTTATGAGGAAGGGTTGGAGATGTTACTCAACGGCGAGTACACCGCGTGTTTGCTGGATTTTCAGCTGGGTCCGCGAGATGGGTTGGAGCTGATTCGCGAGGCCAAGGAGCATGAATGTGCCACTCCCATAATTTTTTAACGGCGGAGTCATCGTCGAACATTGATATCGAGGCGATGAATGCTGGTGCGCTCGATTATCTGGAGCGTGTCCCATTTACCCTGATTTTGGAAGGGGGGCAGGAAAGCCGATTTTTGAGCGGATTTCCGGCTACCAATGGCGGATGTAGGCGCGCGCAGATGCAATGAGATAGCAAAAGGTGGTGTCGCAGCAGTCAGTGCCTGGATCGTTGCCATGAGGGAACCTCCGGCAGCCGGTTTATTGTTCATCGTTGGAGTAGGCTTGGTGGTTTTAGGCGGCTTGGGCCTGCGGTGGTTGGTCGGCCAGCAGTCGGGCGATGAGCCACAGGTTGTGACCGAGGATGCTCCAGGCTACCGCCAGGTAGCGATTCGTGAAGCCTCTGGCTCTCAATCGCTTGCCTTGGCGTTGCTTGATGATGGGGATGCGGGCTTCCGTCGAAGCCCGGCGATGCTGGAGCGCCACGAACTGCGGCTCCTGCATGCGCCGTTGCAGTTGCTGCGGATCGCGGGGGCAAGTGGCGTCATAAATGTCGGCTTCGGCCAAGCGTTCGCACAGCCGTTTGGTCGAGAAGCCTCGGTCGGTGCTCGCCGCTTTGATCGGGGTGCTCAGGTCGAACTGATTCTGGCGCTCGAGGCTCTGGTCGAACTGACGCCATTCGGCCGGAGCCATTCCCTGATACAACTGCCAATCGGTGATCAACCCCGTCACGCTCTCACTGATCATGAGGGTGTGGCCAAACTCGACCTCGCCGGACGCTTTGCCCCGGACCACGGTCTGCACGTCGGGTTCGTAGACGCTGAGGATCTTCTCGGCGTTGGGCACTGGTCGCGCGCCGATGATGCGTTCGTGGGCCTGTTTGATCGCGGCCGGCAGTTGCTCGAGCCTGGCGTCGATGCGCGCAATGATGCGGGCGGGTGGCCTGGCGCTCACTGAAGCGGGTCCGGGCGTAGTCGGCGGCGAGGTGGTCGCGGTGGCGGCGGGCGTGCTCGCCGATGGTGCGCAGCAGGCGTTTCATCTGGCGGAGCACGCCCTTGCGGGCCCGCTGCGCATCGCCGTCGGCTGTGGGTCATCGCGAGGCACCACCGATTCATCTGCTTGGCAAAGACTGGCGGCTCGGTCGGCATCCGACCCCGCAACCCCGCTGCACGGAGCAGTTTCACCGCCTGGAGCAGGGGGTGCGGCTCACGTCGCGAAAGAGCACCCAGTCGACCGGGAAATGGATGTTGGCCTGCAGGCAGGTCGAGTCCACCAGGCACGTATCCATCGGCTGCGCCGCAGCCAGTCCCAGTTCGCTCGCCCGGTCCGCCTCACCGCACATCTCGATAAAGACTTGGCTCATCCTGCGCACCTGCCCGGCGGTGAAGCATTTGGACGCACGCTCCCGCACGCTTTCTTTGGGAGACCCCCTTGATGCCGTCGATCCGGCGCGCTCCGCAAAAGTCGACCAACAGATCGCTGGAGGCGATGCTCAGGGAAAGTTTACGCAAGCTGATGTTTCCGAACATCATGCGCAATACCTGCCCCCGCCGCGCCTTGCGCGCGAACTGCAGGTGTCGCGGCAACCCGGCCACGTCGTCGCCCCGCCAGTTTTCCCGGGCAAAGTCCACGGCCATCGCTTCCAAGTGACTGTTGGCCAGCAACTGGTCGAGCCCCGCCAGTTGATCGCGAAACGCGGCGTAATCTTTGTTGGGTCCGACCGGAGTCAGGTCGGGACGCAGCCAGGTTTTCAGGGCAACTTCCGGGGCGACGGCTTCGGTAGTATTGTTCACTCCAAATTATACACGCCGTTTTTGTGCCGAAATCAGGAAATTATCCCAGTTTCGGCCTCTTTATTTTTACGCTACCTCCTCTTCTCCAACCTCTTGCGCTTGTGGGACACGCTCTAGATGGTAGGCTGCGGAGCTGAACGAGAGCAGTGCCGCCCACTTCCCTGCCTCTTCCACCACGTAGCGCAGCGCTTTTCCCGCCACGTTCGAACTGCGCAAATAATGGTGAGTGCGGATCAGGTCGTTCCATCGCTCTATCTCTGCTTGATCGTCGAGCAACCGGATCGTGGCATTATCCAGCAGGTATCTCTGACGGCGGTTTGGACGGGTCGTTTTCTCAAACATTTGCCGACTCTGGTCGGACATGCCGAGAAAAGTCCATTGTGAATTACATATAATATTATCTACCTGTAACTTACATTTTATTATGAAATAGCCCTGCCTGGCAGGTGCACGAATCGATGGCTTCGGCGGTCCGTAACTCGTTCCATCTTCGTTCCCTTATGTAACATCCAACTTCGGAATTTAGGTTAAAACGTCGCCATGACCGCGTGGCGCTCAATCCATCAGCATGTGCTTCCGATAAAAATCGATACACAGCCGTTCAATCTCCGAAGGTGAGTCCAATTCGAACGCCCTTCGCGCCAAATCCTTCGCATCTTCCATTTTTATCGATCGAATCAAATACTTCGCCGCCGGTAACAACGGGGGAGTCATACTCAGCTCGTCGACGCCCAATCCCAGCAATAGTGAAACAAAGACAGGGTCGCCTGCCATTTCTCCACAAACGCTGACTTTGATCCCTGCCGCATGCGCATGCTCAACGACTTCGCGGAGAACCCGGACCACCGCGGGATGGGAGGGTTCATACAGATGAGCCGTGCGGTCGTTCAAACGATCGATCGCGATCAGATACTGGATAAGGTCATTCGTCCCGATACTGAAAAAATCACACTCCTCCGCCAATGTATCCGCGGTCAGGGCCGCACTTGGAATTTCAATCATGCTTCCCACCGGCATGTCCGGATTAAAGGCCACCCCTTCGGTCCGCAGCTCATCCATACACTCCCGTAGGACTTCCCGTGCTTTTCGCATTTCGCGACGACCACTGATCATCGGGAACATCAAATGCACATTGCCATGCGCACTCGCCTGCAGAATTGCCCGCAGTTGTGACTTGAAAATGGCGAGATGCTCTAAACAGAAACGAATCGCCCGGAACCCCAAAAATGGATTGTCCTCCCGCGGAAACAAATGCGGCGCGCCACTCATTGGTTTATCCCCGCCCAGATCCAAGGTGCGGATGACTACCGGCTCCGCCCCAAAGGCTTCCGCCACCACTCGATAAGCATCATATTGCTCATCCTCGGTCGGCACCCGCGGCGCCGCCAAATACAAATACTCCGACCGGAACAACCCCACCCCTGCCCCGGCATGCTCCTTCACGAAATCAACTTCGTCTTCCTTTTCGATGTTCGCCCGCAGCGGCACTTCGCAGCCATCAAGGGTAATCGACGGCAGAGCCACCGCATTCATTAACAGCTTTTCAAAAGTCTGTTTCTCATCCCGCAGCTGACCATACCGGAACAAAGCCTGGGCACTCGGACGAATAATAACCACCCCGTCATAACCATCGACGATGACTTCTTCGCCGTTCTCGACTTGGTCCATGACCTCTCGCACCCCCACCACGGCCGGAACTTTCATCGATCGGGCCACGATCACCGCATGACCGGTCTTACTCCCCGACTCCGTCACCAATCCCATGGCCGACGACCGATCCAGCGTCGCCGCATCCGACGGAGTGATGTCATCCGCCACCACAATTCGCCGTCCCAAAAGCTCGTTGAGATTCTCCGCGGTCTGGCCCAGTAAATTGTGCAGCACTCTGGACGTCACATCGCGAATATCCCCAGCCCGCTCTCGCAGATACTCATCATCGATTTCCGCAAACGCTCGAATATATCGCTGCGAGACCAGATTAAAACAGGCCTCCACATTTTTCCCCGAGGTCTGGATCTCACGCTCCGTTTCCGAAATGAGCGCCTGATCCTCCAGCACCAATAAATGGGCGTCGAATATCCGAGCTTCCTCCGGCCCTAGGTTCTTCTCCACTTGATCCCGAATCCGGGAAATCTGTCCGCGAGTCTGCATCAAGGCGACGTTCAGCCGTTCGATCTCCGCCTCACACCGCTCTGCCGTGACCAAATACTCCGGCACCTCCAGTTCCGCCTTCCGATAAACAAAGGTCGGACCGTATGCGATGCCCGGCGAGGCAGAGATGCCATGCAGGATCACCTCGGGCTTGACGGTGAGTTCAGACATGCGATCGTATGAGGAAGAACAATAGATGAGTAAGGGCTTGGCGCACCTCACGGAAGCGGCGCCTCACGGTAACCGTTCAGGGTGTGGGTCGGTCAATGCGGATTTACCTCTATCTCACTCATTGCATAGAGTTTAAGGTCAAAGCATCCAATATGCACCCCTGTTTGACCATGGTAGATTTACCCCATCTATCAAATATTCCCGTGGTTACCGCCGCTTCATCTACATCCTTGCGTAACCAAACATAACACGCGCTACCGCTTCCACTCATCCGAGCCTGCAACCGGTGCTCCTCCCACAGCCACTTCAACATGACCGGCAGTGCCCCATATTTCCTAAACGCTTCCCGTTCCATCGAATTAAACCCCAATTTCTCGGCCTCGGCCTCCTCATCGTCGACCCAATCACTTAATCGTTTCTCCGCCTGCTCTGTCGGCAAATACCCCTCGCGAGCCGCCGTTAACGCACGGTAAGCCCACACGGTACTGATGCCGAACGCGGGCTTAAAAACCAGCACGCGTCGCCCCACCAGTCTTCGTCTCGCATTTTCCGGTAGCTCCGAGAGCAATTCTCCCCATCCTCTCATCACCACCGGTCCTGACCTTAAAAACAAGGGACAATCTGAACCGACTTCTGCCGCGATGACCTGCAGTTCGGCTTCCGTCAAAATCCCCCCGGACAACTTATTTAAAGCGCGCAATGCTCCCGTCGCGTCGCTGCTTCCGCCCCCTAAACCCGCGCCCATTGGCACTCGTTTGCTAAGATGAAACGTCGCTCCCTGAGTCCAGCCCGCCGCGTCCGCCCAAAGCCTGGCCGCGCGTAAAACCAGATTCGACTCATCAGTCGGCACCGCCGGGTCATCACAAGTCAGAGAAAACCCGCCCTTGTGCGCGGGCTCCACCGTAAGCGTATCCCCGAAATCCAAGGGCGCCGCCACCGATACCAGATCGTGGAATCCATCCGGCCGCTTTCCCGTAATCGCCAAAAATAGATTCAATTTCGCCAGGCAAAATTCAGTTAACACGTCCACGCCTCTCAGTTCAGCCGATTCCTCAAAAAAGCGAACCCATTTCTGCCTTTTCGACCTTCGAACCTTCTCTCTTCGTCTCCCCCCCATCCATTAGAAATTACGCCACAATTAAGGTTTGTCCCTGTCTGTGTCTTCGCAATAGTCACCGATCCTAAAGTCTCGTCCCTCTAGCTCAGAGCAATGTCTACCCAACTGATTCTCGCCCTCGATGTTCCCACCCGAGAGGAAGCTCGCCCTCTTTTGACCCAGCTTCAGGGCTCATTGCCTTGGGTAAAAGTCGGGCTGCAAATGTTCACCGCCTACGGTCCTGACTGGGTGCGTGAGGTCGCCGACCTGGGATTTAAGGTTTTCCTCGACCTCAAACTTCACGACATTCCTAACACGGTCGCCAAATCGGTCGAATCACTCAGTGCACTGCCCATTGGCATGCTCACCCTCCATACCGCCGGCGGGCGCGCCATGATGGCCGCCGCCCAGCAGGCCCAAGCCCAAATCAAACCCGACTTGCAACTCCTCGGAGTCACGGTGTTGACGTCCATGGATGCCACCAGCCTCGACGAAATCGGCTGCGGCAGCAATGCCGCCACTCAAGTCTCTCGACTGGCCCATCTGGGGATCGACGCTGGACTCTCCGGTTTCGTTTGCTCCCCTCTCGAAGTAGGGATGCTTCGCCAAGCACTTCCCGCCAACACCCAATTGGTCACTCCGGGCATGCGTCCTGCTGGAGCCGATATCGGAGACCAATCCCGCATCATGACCCCTTCCTACGCCGCCCGGGCCGGTTCAACCCACATCGTGGTCGGCCGCTCCATCCTCAAAGCCCCCTATCCCGCCGCCGCCGCCCAAGCCATCATGGCCGAATTAAAAATTTAGGCAAAATTCACCTCCGCGCCTACCCCTCCAGCGTTCTTCATTTCAACTTTCTAGCTTCCTCCCAACATGTCTCGTACAGCCGCCATTCTACTCGCCGCCGGTTCCGGAAAACGTATGGCCGGTTCGGTTGAAGACAAAGTCCTGGCTCCTCTCGGTGGGAAACCCGTGTTTTCCCGCAGCGCAGCCACCTTCGCCGCTAGTGGTGTCGCCGACCTCTACGTCATCGTCTACCGGGACCAACGCCAGATGATGGAACTCACCGCGCTCGCCCCGACTCCCACCCTCTTCGTCCCCGGCGGGTCCGAACGCCAATACTCAGTCGCCGGCGCCCTCGATGCGTTGCCTGCCGACATCGAACAAGTGTTCATCCACGATTGCGCCCGTCCCTTCGTGCGGGTCGAACACCTCATCGCGCTCCATAAAATCGTCCGCAAGGAAGAAGCCGTGGTGCTCGCCCACCGCGTCACCGACACCATCAAACTCCACCGGGACGACGGACACCTCAAAACCCTCGATCGCGACGCCCTCAGGGCCATGGAAACCCCGCAAGTCTTCAGCCGCAAAATCATCGTCAAAGCCTACAACCGCGCCGCCACTCGCGACCTCCGCCTGACCGATGACGCTTCCGCCGTCGAACTTCTCCGTCACCCCATTGCTCTCCTCGAAAACGAGTACCCTAATCCCAAACTCACCACAGCGGCCGACCTCCCGTGGTTCGAGTTTCTCCTCTCGACCCAACCCGAGGAATAGACTTCCCCGCACTCGGAGCAATTCCGCTCCCGCAAGACACAGCTTGCTCCGGGTTTCCCACGCTGGACGCAGCCGGACCACTGGTCGGTCCGTAAACTTTATGGTGAGTGAGGAGTTCGCCGTTCTCCTCCCGTCAAAACTTCAGCGTTCCCGTCCTTCAGGTTTCCCTCTTCACTCCTCCCCATGCTTCCGTTTCGCATCGGCCACGGCTACGACATGCACCGTATCGTTCCAAATCGACCCATGGTCTTGGGCGGTGTGACCTTTGACGTACCTTACGGCCTCGACGGACATTCCGATGCCGATGCCCTCACTCATGCCATCTGTGACGCCCTACTCGGCGCTGCCGGTCTGGCCGACATTGGCCACTTTTTCCCCAATACCGACCCGGCCTTTAAAAGCATCGACTCGCAAAAATTACTCGCACAGGTCACTGCTGAACTTCGCCAACGCGGTTGGCGCATTGGCAACATCGACGCCTCCCTCATTGCCGAGAAACCTAAAATCGCCCCCGAGTTGAACAAAATGAAGACAACTCTCGCCTCCTCGACGGTCCTCAACGTCTCCGCCATCGGTCTCAAGGCCACAACCAACGAAGGCACCGGGAGCATCGGCCGAGGCGAAGCGATCGCTGCCCACGCCGTAGCCCTCATTTACCAAACCAGCGAAACCTGATCGCTCTGCCGAGCATTGTTCCCCATGCTTAGCCCCCCCCCGCCCTAATTGCCCGCATCTTTTTAACCTGCGGACTTCTCGCCGGCTGCGCTCCCCGCGAGACCAATGTTGAGCTCGGCAACCGCACTCAAACCCTTCACCGCGGTATGGGACCCGCGATCGCTGACCTGGATTCGCATTTCGTCACTGGCACCACTGACTACAATGTGCTCTCCGCCCTCTTCGAAGGTCTCGTTGGCGAAGACCCACAAGACCTCAGCCCAGTCCCCGGTGTGGCCAACTCATGGTCCACCAGTCCCGATGGATTAACCTACACTTTCCAGCTTCGACCCAACGCCCGCTGGTCCAATGGCGATCCCCTCATCGCCCAAGACTTCGCGGATTCCTGGCAACGTGTCCTCACTCACTCCCTCACCGCTGAATACTCCTACCTCCTCTATATCGTGTCAGGGGCCGAGGCGTTTCACCGCGGCGATACCACTGACTTCTCCACCGTTGGCGTGCGTGTCCTCGACCCTCTCACCTTGGAAATCACCCTCGAGTATCCCGCACCGTATTTCCTTTCGCTACTAGAGCACTGGATGTGGTTCCCAGTCCACTTGTCCAGCATTCGAACAGTGGGAGATCTCTACACCCGGGGAACCCCATGGGCTCGTCCCGGTAAACTCGTCTGCAACGGTCCGTTCACCCTCACCGCGTGGCGCCATGGAGAACGCATCAGTGTGGACCGCAATATCCACTACTGGGACGCCAGCCAACGTCCACCTCGCAGCCATAGAATTCCATCCGTTCGAAGGAGTAGATAGAGCGTGTCCCATTGACCCTGATTTTGAAGGGGGGCCGGAAAGCCGATTTTTTGAGCGGATTTCCGGCTACCAATGGCGGATGTAGGCGCGCGCAGATGCAATTTAATGGCTAAATTGCAGTGTCGCAGCAGTCAGTGCCTGGATCGTTTCCATGCGGGAACCTCCGGCAGCCGGTTTATTGTTCATCGTTGGAGTAGGCTTGGTGGTTTTAGGCGGCTTGGGCTTGCGGTGGTTGGTCGGCCAGCAGTCGGGCGATGAGCCACAGGTTGTGACCGAGGATGCTCCAGGCTACCGCCAGGTAGCGATTCGTGAAGCCTCTGGCACTCAATCGCTTGCCTTGGCGTTGCTTGATGATGGCGATGCGGGCTTCCGTCGAAGCCCGGCGATGTTGGAGCGCCACGAACTGCGGCTCCTGCATGCGCCGTTGCAGTTGCTGCGGATCACGGGGGCAAGTGGCGTCATAAATGTCGGCTTCGGCCAAGCGTTCGCACAGCCGTTTGGTCGAGAAGCCTCGTCGGTGCTCGCCGCTTTGATCGGGGTGCTCAGGGCGAACTGATTCTGGCGCTAGAGGCTCTGGTCGAACTGACGCCATTCGGCCGGAGTCATTCCCTGATACAACTGCCAATCGGTGATCAACCCCGTCACGTTCTCACTGATCATGAGGCTGTTGCCAAACTCGACCTCGCCGGACGCCTTGCCTCGGACCACGGTCTGCACGTCGGGTTCGTAGACGCAGAGGATCTTCTCGGCGTTGGGCACTGATCGCGCGCCGATGATGCGTTCGTGGGCCTGTTTGATCGCGGCCGGCAGTTGCTCGAGCATGGCGTCGATGCGCGCAATGATGCGGGTGGCCTGGCGCTCACTGAAGCGGGTCCGGGCGTAGTCGGCGGCGAGGTGGTCGCGGTGGCGGCGGGCGTGCTCGCCGATGGTGCGCAGCAGGCGTTTCATCTGGCGGAGCACGCCCTTGCGGGCCCGCTTCGCATCGCGGCGCCGTCGGCTGTGGGTCATCGCGATGCACCACCGATTCATCTGCTTGGCAAAGACTGGCGGCTCGTTCGGCATCCGACCCCGGCAACCCCGCTGCACGGAGCAGTTTCACCGCCTTGAGCGGGGGTGCGGCTCACGTCGCGAAAGAGCACCCAGTCGACCGGGAAATGGATGTTGGCCTGCAGGCAGGTCGAGTCCACCAGGTACGTATCCATCGGCTGCGTCGCAGCCAGTCCCAGTTTGCTCGCCCGGTCCGCCTCACCGCACATCTCGATAAAGACTTGGCTCATCCTGCGCACCTGCCCGGCGGTGAAGCATTTGGACGCACGCTCCCGCACGCTTTCTTTGGGAGACCCCCTTGATGCCGTCGATCCGGCGCGCTCCGCAAAAGTCGGCCAACAGATCGCTGGAGGCGATGCTCAGGGAAAGTTTACGCAAGCTGATTTTCCCTAGCATCATGCGCAATACCTGCACCCGCCGCGCCTTGCGCGCGAACTGCAGGTGTCGCGGTAACCCGGCCACGTCGTCGCCCCGCCAGTTTTCCCGGACAAAGTCCACGGCCATCGCTTCCAAGTGACTGTTGGCCAGCAACTGGTCGAGCCCCGCCAGTTGATCGCGAAACGCGGCGTAATCTTTGTTGGGTCCGATCGGAGTCAGGTCTGGACGCAGCCAGGTTTTCAGGGCAACTTCCGGGGCGACCGCTTCGGTAGTATTGTTCACACTAAATTATACACGCCGTTTTTGTGCCGAAACCAGGAAATTCTCCCGGGTTCGGCCTCTTTATTTTTACGCTACCTCCTCTTAGCCAACATCTTGAGCTTGTGGGACACGCTCTAATCTATTGGCCGGACAGGTCAGTTTGTTGCTCAACTTAAGGGGCCCCAACATGGCGTCGGCTTGTGCGACGTCGGGTCACGCGGTGGGCGAAGCGGCGGCGGCGCTTGCTTGGGGCGACGTCGAGGTGATGGTGGCGGGCGGTGCGGAGTCGACGGTCACTCCCTTGGCCGTGGGGGCGTTTGCTCAGATGAGGGCGTTGTCGACGCGGAATGACGATCCGGAGGGCGCCTCGCGCCCGTATGACGCGAATCGCGACGGGTTTGTCGGAGGGGGCGGTGGTGGTTGTACTCGAGGAGCTGGAGCATGCGAAGGCGCGGGGAGCGCGCATTTATGCTGAATTAACCGGTTACGGGGCTTCGGCCGATGCGTTTCATCTCTCTTCGTTGTCGCCGGGAGGGGAAGGTTCGCAGCGTTCGATGCGAGCCGCCTTGGCTTCGGCCGGAGTGGGCCCGGAGGCAATGGATTTTGTGGCGGCCCACGCGACCTCAACACCGGGCGGGGAGGGCGAGGAAGCCGCGGCGATTGCAAGTGTGTTTGTAGGGCAACTGGAGACCCTGCACGTGAGTGCGGTCACGTCGATGACCGGGCATTTGTTGGGGCGGCGGGGGCGATGGGTGCATTTACCGCGATCAAGGCGATCGAGACCGGCACGATATCGCCCTCAATCAACATCAGCGAATTCGATCCTGCGGTCGCAGCGACGGGTTTGAATGTCACGGCGACTATCGCGGTGCAGAAGACGGTGCGCGGAGCATTGGCCAACAGTTTTGGTTTTGGAGGCACGAACGCATCACTGGTGTTCCAAGCGTTGTAGAGGGCAGATGAAGTTTCAGCAGGCTCCGTGCTTTAAACTGGCCGCGAAAGGGAGGCGTCGCCAAAACGGCCACTTCCCATGCTCAAGACGTATTGGACTCGCGCGGTTGAACTCCTGACCCTGCCTTTCCTTCTGGCGCTTTTGTTGGCGGTCGGATTTATGGGTTTTGTGGCGTGGGATCACTCCCATTGGTGGGCGAATCGGGAAGATTACGGGTTTGGGTGGCTGGTGCCGGCCTTTGTCGCGTTTGTGGTGCATGACCGGTGGTTTAAGATCACGGCGGCGGTGGAGGCTTGCGCGGCGGAGAACAGTCCGCGGACGAGCGGTTGGAAACGCCGGATACTGAATACCGTGGTGTATGGCGCGATGCTGGGAGGGGCGCTATTGTTTCTATTGGGGGCGTTCTATCAGGCCGGGGCGGGGCCCTCTCATCCGGGGTCTTTGGCGCTATCGATGGGCATGGGTGTGATGCTTCTGCCGTTATTTTTTGTGAATGCGCCGGAGGCTCGTTCGACGGTGCGGAGTGGGTGGTTTGGTGACGCGCGGGTGAAGCTCGTGGCGTTGTTAATATTGCCGGCATTGGTGTGGCTGGTCGCGGCCTCGATGGTGTCGGTGATCGAGAATCGGCTCAGTCTGTTCCTGTTGCACAAGGTGACGACGGTGGGGGTTTTCGTTTTTGATGTATTGGGGCTGCCGTTACAGCAGGAGGGCAACGTGCTGGTCCTGCCGCCGATGGCGGACGGCCTGCCCAATCGGGAGGGAGTCGAGCAGGCCTGCTCTGACATTCGCTCGCTGACGGCGTGTTTGTTTGCGGGCTCGTTTTTGGCGGCGGTGTTTTTGGGCAAGCTTTGGGAAAAGGTCACTTTGGTGGTGGCGGCCATGGGCTTCGCGTTTTTGACGAATTTGGTGCGCAGCCTTTTTCTGACGGGATGGGCTTATCGGTATGGGCACGAGGCGATTGAAGGCACGGTGCACGATGTGGCCGGGTATTCAGTGTTGGGTCTAACCGTGATCGGTTTGTTGATGTTGTTGTCGTTGTTTCAGATCGAGTGGATCACTGGTCCAATGGACGAGGGGGAAGCTGAGGCGGATTAGAAGTAGGCGGTGCCGTAATGGACCGAACGCGACGCGACTCAGCGGGAGAATGGCGGAAGTGGGGAAAGGATGGTGCCAGACACAAAAAACCGACGCCCAAGGGGCGTCGCTTTGCAGAGTAATGAACGGGACGATCGAGATTGTTACTCGGTTAGCACGATGAACTCGAAGGCGCGGTCGTCGCCGAGGTATTTGGCGGCTAGTGCGGTGATTTCGGCTACGGTGATGGCTTCCATATCCGTGTAGCGAGAGCGTGCCCATTCCAGGCGTTGAGGGAATTCCTGAGCGCGGCTTAACACGGCACCGAGCCAATAGCCGTTGGTGCGGGCGTTTTCGCGCAAGGAGGTGAGGATGGGGAGCACGGCACGTTCGAGTGCGTCCTCGTTGGTTCCGTTTTGCGCGAGATCGTTGGCCAGTTCATGAGTCACCCGAGCCAAGCTGGAGGCTTTGGGTGGGTCGACGACGATGTAGGCATTGATGGAGCCGTAGCTATCGTAGGTGTCGCTGGTGGAACTCCCGGCGTTGGGGCTGTAGCTGCCACCCAGTTCTTCTCGGACTTTCAGGCGGAGGCGGTCTTGAAAGATTTTGGACAGCACGTTGAGACGGCGGGCGACATGGACGTCTTTTTCTTCGGTGGTGGGCCAGTATAGGGATACGACCCCTTTGGGGATTTCGGTGGAGACCGTGTAGTTCCGGGTGAAGGGTTCCTCCGGGAAGGAAACCTGGCGACGATCATGCATCAGGGGTTTGGAGCCGCGGGAGGGGAGGGCGCCAAAGGTTTGGGCGACTGCGGCGATGGCGTTGTCGACGTCGAGATCGCCGACCAAACCGATTTCGATCGCGCCTCGTTCGAGTTCAGGGGCAAGCCACACGCGAGCTTCGGACAAGGAGCGTTGGCTCAACACCTCTTCCGGGGGGAGGCCGAAGCGGGTGTCTCCACTGGCGAGCAAGCGCGGCACCTCGGTTTGCAACGGCCCCTGCGGGATGTGAGCGAGCCGCAGGTAGTATTGCGAAATCGACTTACGAATTTGGCGATCGGCTTCGGGGCGGAAACCTGAGTCAACCAGATAAGCGGTCGCGAGCTGAAGTTGGAGCAGCAAGTCGTCGGGGGTGATGGCTCCGGACAAGACAAAGGCATCTTCGCCGATGCCAAAGCGGCCGCCGACGTTGCGACCGGCGAGAATTCGGCGAAGCCCGTCGGAGGAGTGTTGGCCCAGTCCACCGAGGATGAAGGGGTATCCCGCGTGGAAGGACAAGCCTGGTTGATCGATCGGCTCAGAGAGTTGCCCCGTGCCGATGCGGACGTTCATGGAGATGCTTTCGGTCGAGAAGTCGATTTTCTTGATATTGAGGCGAACGCGGTTGGCGAATTCGACCATGGTGATGTCGAGATCTTCGATGTAATCGCGGGAGTAGATTTCACTCGGGGAACCAAATTCGGTGTAAGCGAAGGCGACTTCTTCGATTTCGGGAGGCGGTTCGAGCACAACGCGGTGGGCGGCGGCGTAGAGATCGCTGATAAAGGATTCAGGGAAAGCGGGGACATTGGCGCCGGTGTTACCGATCACGGTAATGTGGTCGATGAGGAGTATCCCACGCGGCCCGAAAGGCCGCGTCACAGGCCTCGATGGTGACCTCGTCGAGGGCCGGCATCATGAGTTCAAAGTTAGTTTCCGGGGTGGTGAAGACGTTTTCGTCGGCGATGGAGGAAAGGATGCCCATGGCGAGGCCGGAAGAGCGGCGGGTGGAGGCGCGGCGCACGGCTTGATCGAGGCCGTTACGCATGCCGGCAATGACTTCGTTGAGCTCGGGAGCTTGGAAGCCGAATTCGAGCGCTCGGCGGAGTTCATTTTCGGCGACCGTAAGAGCGGACGGCCACTTATCCGGATCCGAGCGCAGCTCGATGGTGGTGTTATCGGCGATTTCGTAAAAGGAGCCCGCGTTGGAGAAGCCGCTGGAAAACGGAGCCCCCTCCTGTTTGGCGAGTTCGGAGAGGCGCCGGTTGAGCATGGCAAAGGCGAGATCGCGCGGGAGATTTTTGACGCGATTGGCCGCGGTATCGTCTTCGTGCGTGTAGGGTTGGACTGTCTGGATGCCGACGGTAACATTCCCCGCTTCCGGCTCGTGGTGGTAAAGGATGCGCTCGCCCTCGCCGGGGAGGATTACGTCGGTGGGAGGATCGTTGCGGGCGGGATCGCGTGCGGTCAGAGAAGAGAAGGCGTCCTGAATTTGTCGCTCCACGCGATCGATATCAAAGTCGCCGACGGCGACGATGGTCATGCGTTCGGGACGATACCAAGTGTCGTAGTAATCAATCGACAAAGGCGTCAGGATTGGCGGTGCTGAGGACCTCCTCGACGCCGATGGGCAGGCGGTGCAACAGGCGCGTGTCGCCGAATAAAAAGTCGAGTTCGGCGACGTAGGAGCGCCACTCCACGGAATCGCGAGTGCGTTTTTCGCTGAGAATGATGCCGCGTTCGCGGTCGATTTCGTCCTGATCCAGCAGCATGCTGTCCGCGTAGTCGCGGAAGACCTGCAGTCCTTCGGCGAAGTAGTCGGTGTTGGAGTCGGGCAGATCGATCATGTAGACCGTGCGATCAAAGGAGGTGAAGGCGTTGGTATCGGCGCCGAAGGCTCATGCCCATGCGCTGAAAGAATTCGATGGGAGTGCCTGGCGCATAGTAGGTGCTGCCGTTGAACGCCATGTGTTCAAGGAAGTGAGCGAGCCCACGTTGATTTTCCTCTTCTTGGAGGGAGCCCGTTTCGACCAGCAGGCGCAAAGCAGTGCGTTCGCGGGGCTCGGTGTTAGTTTTGAGGGCGTAGCGTAGACCGTTGGCCCATTTACCATAGCGGATGGTATCATCGGCAGGCAAGTCACTGGACTCGTGGGGAAAACTCTGAGCGCTCGCTTTAGCGGTCGTGATAACCAGGAGCGTTAGAGTCAGGAGTAGTGAAAATAGAGACGCAGGTCGCAGCAGGGAACGTGGCATGGTGGTGCAAACCATGCGCGTCTTTGGCGAAACGCCAAATAATGTTTTGAGCGCGCGGCGTATTTTCGATTCCTTAAGTCCACTAACGATGGCGCTTTGGATTTACCGATTGGGTTTTTTGCCTGTGATGCTCGTCTTGGCGCCCTATTATTTATGGCGGATGCGACGGCGTGGGGGTTATGTGAAGGGGTTTGGGCACCGTTTTGGACGAGTGCCCAAAACGTTGCCGGCGAAGAGTGGCGGACGTCGACGCATTTGGTTGCAGGCGGTGAGCGTGGGGGAGCTGTTGGCGATTGGACCCTTGGTGGATGCGTTGTTGTCGGAGGAGGGGAATGAAATTTATCTGACAACCACCACGAGCACGGGGTATGCGCTCGCGAAGGAGCGTTATGAGGCACGAGTGGCGGCGGTGGCGTATTTTCCGATAGATTTTTGGGCCTGTAGTGCTCTGGCGTGGAAGCAGGTGCAGCCGGATTTAGTGGTACTGACCGAAGGGGAACGTTGGCCGGAGCATATTTACCAAGCGCTTTGTTATCGGGTGCCGGTGGTGGGGATCAACGCTCGAATGAGTGATCGAAGTTACCGCCGGATGAAGCTGCTGGGTGGATTGGTGCCCGGATTGATGGGGAGCATGGAGCGATTATTGGTGGTGTCGGACGAAGATGCGCGAAGGTTCCGGGAACTCGGTTTTACGCCCGGGCAAGTCGAAGTGACGGGAAATTTAAAGGTAGATAATGTGATTCCCGAGCTGGAGGAAGAGGCGAAGGTGGCGTTAAGGGCCGAGCTCGGTTTTAGCGAAACGGATGTGGTGATGCTCGGGTCGTCGATTTGGCCAGGAGAAGAGGTGGCGATGATGGCGGCTTGGCGCCGAGCCCGCGCGGAGGTGGATTTGGGCGGTCGGGCGTTGCGACTATTGCTAGTGCCAAGGCATGCGGAGCGGAGGTTGGAAGTGGAGGCGTTGGTCCGGGCGACCGGAGCCGACTATCACCTGCGTTCATCCGGTAACGCGACCGAAGCGCGGGAAATCACCATCGCGGATACGACGGGTGAGTTGCAGCGGCTGACGCAGGTGGCGGACATTGTCTTTGTGGGGAAGAGTCTACCTCCGCACTCTGAAGGGCAGACGCCGGTGGAAGCAGCAGGATTGGGCCGACCGCTCTTATTTGGACCGAGAATGGGCAGTTTTAGGGCGATTGCGCGAGATTTGTTGGATCGCGGGGCGGCCCAACAAGTGCAAATGGCGGAGGATTTGGGGGGGCAAATGGTTGCGTTGTTGGGGGACGAACCGCGTCGAAATCGGTTGGGCGAAGCGGGACGGGCTTGGCATAAAGCAAACCGCGGAGCTCTTGAGCGCACGATAAAAGTGTTAAGAAAATACTTAAACTATTAATATAGAGTCATTAATGAATTATGCGCGTTTAACATTGCCCGACCCCACGGGGTGCCTACGGTTTTCATTTTTCTCTGGATGCAATCACACGGCCCTAAGCGAGTCTACACCTCTCAGTCCCTGGAATTTTGGTTCGAGAAGCTCACTGTTGAGTGGGAGCCTCATTTCTCCAACCAGCAACTTGAAGATGGTCACCGGCTTTATCGTGAAGGTGATGTGAGAGAATTAGAGCTGACCGATCACGACGCGATTGTGCATCGGCGAGTGGAAAAGAGGGACGAATATGCCGTGATCGAGTGGCGGGAAGGCAAGTTGGCCGTACGATCCTCCTCCACCGATTTGGAAATCGCGCGAGCATTGGCGGTGGCGGGCCTGCATGAGATTGAGGAATTGGTGGCGGATGAGATTTCTCCACTGCCGGAGGACGATCCCGAACCCACGGGCTCAGATGAGGATCGCAGTTTGGACGGAGGCAGAACGGGACTGGCGAGAGTCTCAGACGGAACGAACGGGGGGGCGTCAAGACCCGGATTCCGGACTACCAGCACCTCGTTTTTGCGCACCTCAGGAGGCACGGGAGCACGCGTGCCGTCGCGGACCCTGGTGTTGGTGTTCAAAACGAAAGTGGGCGGGTTGAGTTTCAAGGCCTATTGGCAGACCCCGGACAAACAACGAGTGGCGACATTGGGCGATGTCGCTCATGCTGATGGGAATGGTCATGTGACATTGGGTGAGCGTGCCAAGCTTATCGGATTGGCTGCCTACGCACGGAAGGCGCACTTTCTTTATAATACCAAGACGGGGGCTTACTTGTTGGATAACGTTGGTGAGATCCCCAATTTTTTGAGAGGCACGCTCACCTTTTGGCGTCGCCTCTTTAACATCGAATTGGACGCCAATGCGGCGAATTTGGTGAAGGGTACGAGGAAGATCCAAGTTGAAGCGGTGGCGGGACGGCGCACCGCGGAGGGAGGGAAAGGCGGCGCGGGAGAACGGGCGGGAACCTTGGACCTCAGATGGATCTTCAAGGCAGGTGCACAGATGTTGAGTGACGCGGAAGTGAGGTCGCTCCTGCGCCGGGGGACTTCGCCGACCATTATTCCGTCAGTGGGGATCGTCGAGTTGCCGACGGAACAGATTGCGGCCATTGAGTCGTGTCGAAAGAACGTGGCCGATACGCACGCGGAATCGGAGCTTTCGCCCTATTTGGTGTTTTCATTGTGCAATGATTCGCGGTTCAAGCTGACGATTGCGCCCGAACTTCAGGAGTGGCGGGAGAGTGTGTTAAAGCCGGCGCCGGTGGAGGCGGCCTTGCCCGAACTTTTGCGACCGTATCAGCGTCGTGGGGTGGAGTGGCTGCATCATCTGGCGGACGTGGGGTGTCACGGTTTGTTGGCTGATGAGATGGGATTGGGTAAGACCCTACAGGTCATTTCCTTGCTCGCGGCCCGGCCCATGGTGGGGATGCCCAGTCTGATCGTATGTCCAGCCTCGGTCGTGCCGGTTTGGCAGGAAGAGATCGAACGGTTTTTCCCTGAGTTGAAGACCAGTGTGCTGACAACGGGGAACGACTTTGTACAGGACAAGTCGCCGTTGATTTGGTTGGCCAGTTACACGCAGTTGCGAAAACACCGGGAGCATTTGTCGAACGTGGAGTTTGGTTATGCGGTTTTGGACGAGGGCCAGTTCATTAAGAATCCGGATGCGAAGGTCACGCAGACGACGTTTGTCGTGAGGGCGAAGCATCGCGTTGTTTTGACGGGCACGCCGTTGGAGAATCGCCAGTTGGATCTGTGGTCGATTTTTCGTTTTCTATTGCCCGGGTTACTCGGCTCAAGGTCGGGTTTTGAGTCACAGCTCAACTCGACGATGGATCAACTGAGGGCGCAGTTGGCGCCGTTTATATTGCGCCGGACGAAAAGCGAAGTGGCCAAGGAACTTCCGCAGAAGGTTGAGATGGATTTGCATTGCCCGATGACGGATGTGCAGCGAGCGGAGTATGCCCGGATTTGTTCAGAGGTCTTGCAGCGACTCGGCGATGATGTGGAAGCGGCGATGCGGGAGAAGTCCTTCGGATTCCTGGCGTTGCTGACGCGATTGCGTCAGGTTTGCTGCGATCCGGATATGTTGCCGTGGCGGAAATTTCCGTTGGAAGACTCCGGAAAGATCAGCCTTTTGATCGAGAAACTCGGCGAGATCATCGAGAGTGGGCACAAGGTGGTGATATTTTCCCAGTTCGTGATGTTGTTGGATCGAGTGAAGGAGGCGTTGGCGGCGAACTATCCGGATTTGGCGCGCTATGAACTGACGGGGATGACACTGGATCGACAAAAGCCGGTCCAGGATTTCCAAAACTGCGATGGATCGGCGGCGATGCTGGTCTCGTTGAAAGCGGCGGGCACGGGGATTACGTTACATGCGGCTGACTATGTCTTTCTACTCGACCCATGGTGGAATCCGGCGGTGGAGGCCCAGGCGGTCGACCGCGTCCATCGTATCGGGCAGACCAATACGGTGTTTGTGTATCGGATGGTGACGGCTGGTACGATTGAGGAGCGAATTCAGGACCTCAAGGCGTTGAAGAATGATTTGTTTGATCGCATTGTGGGTGGTCTGGGGGGCGATTTCGATCTGAGCCAACATTTCACGTCATTGCAGGATCTCGTAACATTGACCCAAGACGCGACGGAGAAGGACTCGGATCATGGGGATCAGAGTCACTGACGCGTGACGACGAAGTGACGCCGTGATGGAAACGTCACGAATGTTACGCGGAAATGTCAGGCGGGTAACATGTTGGCGTCGGCCAGACATTCAGTTTGAAGGGAAGGGTAGCGTCATGACGTGGTCGCTCACATGTCTCGTATCCCGCGCAATTACCGCGCTCGATTTCTACTCACTTGGTTCACCGGTGCTCTCGTAGCACTGGGGTTGGTCTCTTCGTTGCACGCGCAAAGTGCGACGGGCAGTATAGCTGGACGTTTGATCGACGAAGCCTCGGGTTTTGGCATCTCCTGGACCACGGTCACGGTGCAGTCGACCGGGCAAAGTGCCACCACCGACCTGAGTGGGAGCTACTCGTTGAGTGGAGTACCCGTCGGGCTGCAATTGTTGTTGGTGGTGAAGGAAGGCTATCAATCGGCCTCGATCACCGATGTGAGAGTGAAGGCGGGCGAGACTTTCCGGTTGGATATTCCGCTGGCTCCGGTGGGTGGTGACGTGATCAAGATGGATGCCTTTTCGGTTTCCGCGGACATCGTGCAGTCTTCCGACATTGGACTGATGGTGGCTCGGCAAAAAGCTGCGTCGATCAGCGACGCCATCGGGAGTGACCAATTCGGTCGACTCGGCGCCAGCAATGCCGCTGAAGCGCTGGGTAAAGTGACGGGAGCGAGCGTGGTGGACGGCAAGTATGTCCTGATTCGAGGACTCGGGGATCGTTATTCGAACACATTGATGAACGGTGTTTCGGTGCCGAGTGCCGATCCGGACAAACGGGCGGTGCAGATGGACCAATTTCCGACCGACCTGATTGACAGTGTAGTGACGACGAAGTCATGTACCTCGGATCAACCGGGAGCGTTTTCGGGCGGCAGTGTGAATTTGAAGACCAAGTCCTTTCCAGAGAGCTTCTTTGTTTCCGCTTCGGTTTCAGTGGGAGCCAAGGCCAATGCCCGAGGTGAAGAAATCCTGACCTCACCCGGAAACACCGGAGCAGTGCCGGTGGTGCCGGATGTCATCCCGAACCGAGACTTGGCCGAGTTGCGGACAGAATGGGTCGGGGACTTTGGACCAGCGAATGAGATCGACGCCGCCACGCGTGCCTTTGGACCAGCCGGGTTGTTTCCGGTGCAGCGAGTCGGGGACTTTGATCTCGGTTTCAGTATCGCGGCGGGCAATCGCATCACCTACGGCGACAACGGGTTGATCGGTATTACGGGCAGTTTTAATTATGACCGATCTTTCGATCACTACGATGGAGGAGAGACGGGTCGCTATGCCGGAACGGCGGCCAATCCGGTCAACTGGTATTTACTGACGGCGGATGCGAGTATATTGACGTTTGACCCAGCCGATGCGCCAGCGCTCACGCCGGCGTTTGGCGTCACGTCGAGCTCGATTACCGAGTCCATGGGGGGGATTGGTGAAACTCGCTATCCGGCCCACGATTGATCACGAGGTGAGCCTCGATTTGATTTACAATGAATCGGTTGAGGACAAGGCGCGTCGGGGTTGGGGGAAGAGGCATTGAACGATGCCGGAGCCATTTACGAAGTCTATGAATTGTTAAAGACGGAGCGATTGATCAGCTCGGCCCAATTGGCCGGGAAGAGTCTCTTCATGGGCCGGCATGAAACTGAACTGGAGTGGCGTCTGTCGCAGTCTAAAAGCAGCCAGGACCAGCCGGCCTATCGCACAATGTCGACGGTCTATGATTTGAATGGAGAACCGGTAAACGCCACGGGCGTGCAACCGAACCGCTACTTTCGTGAGCTGAGGAGGATTCGACGGAAGGTGGCGTCGATATAACGATTCCGGTGTCGGTCGGTGGCCGGGAGCATCGTGTGAAGTTTGGGGTTATGGCCTCGAGCAATGAGCGGACTTACGACGAGCAGCGTTTCCAATACGCCCGCGTGCCGCGCTCTCGGGAAGAGTTGACGGCGTTTCCTGGATTTGTGGGCATCGTGGCGTAGGACGCGGACGGCGTCACGTTTGGCAATGGCAATACGATCTCTCGTCTGCAGGAGCCCAACAGCTACCTGGGAACGCAGGACGTCAGTGCGGGTCTACGCCATGGCGGATATGCAATTAACGGCTACGATCCGGGCGATTGCCGGGGCCCGGTATGAGAAAACGGAGATTGTTACCACGCCGGCGGAGGTTCCGGGGCTCACGCCCCAAACGGGCATCATCGATGACTCGAACGTATTGCCCGCGATCAATTTCGTTTACGCGCAGAACAAACGCATGAACTGGTGGGTGGCCTACGGACGCACCATTGCCCGTCCGACTTACAAGGAGCTCACGAACATTCGTTATGACGACGTTTTCACCGGGGATACCTACCTGGGTAACGCCAATCTGGACCTCACGGTCATCGACAATTTCGACCTGCGCTGGGAGTGGTTTCCATCGAAGGGGCAGACCGTCGCAGTCAGTGCGTTCTACAAGGACATGACGAATCCGAGCGAGGTGTTGTTTCAACCTGCCGTCGGTTCCATCCAACCGCAGAATGTAGAGCAGGGCACCGTTTACGGTATCGAAATGGAATTCCGCCGGGACCTCGATTTTATCAGTGCAGCTTTCGCGCGTTGGTCGTTGGGCGGAAACCTGACTTTCATCGAATCGGAAGTCACGATTCCGGAATCGGAGATGGCGTTGTTGCGCGCGGTGGATCCGGGGGTGTCCGACAAGCGGGAACTGCTGGGGCAGTTTCCCTACGTTTTCAACGCGGATATCAACTACACTCGAGACGAGTGGGGCACTTCGGCGACATTGTCCTACAACGTGGTGGGCGAGCGACTCGATCTGGTGGTCTTTGGTCCGCTGCCGGACGTTTATGAGCAACCCTCGCCGTCGTTGAACTTCGTGTTCAGCCAGAGCCTAGTCCTACTTAGTTAAATGTTTGACAGAACTAGAAGAGGCGACTCATCAGCCCGTTGGTCATCGGGGGGCCTAGCCCTGCGGGCCGAATAAAAAAATGACATTGCCGCCCTAAAAGATGCGGCCCGTATGTTCGTGGAATTTTGCCACTCCTATTCACCGCACTTCATCGGCTGGGGGATGAATAGCGTGGGGCACGCGCGCCACTACCTCAGTGGCGCTGCTGGGCACGCAGCGGCGAAAAAACATTGAGGTAATCGGGCAGGATGTGAAAGGCAGTGATTATCAAGGTCTTGAGCGGTTCATCAGTTCATCGCTCTGGGATCACCACTCGTTGATGGACCAAGTCGCCTGCGACGCCAACACATTGTTCGGCGATGAAAAACTTGCCGGTCTGTATATCGACGAGAGCAGTTTTTTGAAAAAGGGCCACGCGTCGGTGGGAGTGCAGCGCCAATGGTCCGGGCGGGCAAGGTTGAAAACTGCCAAGTCGGAGTCTACGCCTGCCTAGGGCGCGATACGCGGGTGTGCCTGACTGATTTTCGTCTGTATCTGCCGGAGGCGTGGACGCAGGACTCGGCGAGACTGGACAAGGCCAAGGTGCCGGAGCAATGCCGCGTGCATAAAACCAAACACGAGCAGGCCTGGGAGATGATCGTGCACGCGCGCAAGCAGGGCCTGAGGTTTGGCTGGGTCGGCTTCGACTGCCTGTATGGCAGCAAGCGCGAGTTGCTCAACGCGGTCGAAGACCTGGGGGAGCGCTTTGTGGGCGATGTGGCCAGGACGACCAAGGTATGGACGCAACAACTACAACTGGAGAAACCGCGCGCGGGCCGGGGACGACCCGCGAAGAACTAGCGGCTCAGCGAGGCCAACACCGCACAGTATCGCAGCGTGGAAGCATTGGCCCAGGAGCACTTCGAGTCGGCACACCAACGGGTCAAATACCGCTCAGGCACCAAGGGGGAGTGTGGACTCATGGATCTGGGTGAGCACCGTATGGACCTGGGAGCCAAGGCACACAGGAGCCACGAGAGCGTTTACTGATCATCCGACGCGATGCAGATAACAGCTTCAAATACAGCCTGAGCAACCGGCCGGCCGGCCAGTCGTGGGCCCACTATGCCTGGGCACAGGCCCAGCGCTTCTGGATCGAACATGCCTTCCACGAAGCGAAGAGCCAGTTGGGCATGGCACAGTATCAGGTAGGTGCGGGTCTGGCCCGGCTGGCATCATCACATGGCCTTGGTTGCCATGGCTCTGCTATTTTCCCCAAAATTATGCACCCAAGTGCATCCCCAGGTCCCGCTGCTGAGCGTGCGCGACATCACCGAACTGCTCGACTACTATCTGCCTCGCAAGCGCCTCGATGAGGCGGCAATCCTCACCAATATCACCGCCAGGCACCGGCTCAGAGCACGCGACATCGAGCGGCGAAAACGCATTCCCGTCGGCCTACCTCCATCTAACTAAGTAGAACTAGGCTACCGTTGGAAATTCAAGTTCAGCGCTAAGAACCTGCTCGATTCCAACAAGGAAAAATTGATCGACGTGCCCGGTAGGCCGCTCGTCTACAGCCGCTACCAAACCGGTCGCAGCTTCAGTCTCTCGCTCAGCTATCTCTTCGAGTAAGCCGGTAAAAATCCCTCTGTGTTAACCAACACTAATCCAACGAAAAATACGTAATGAAACTGAAATCCCTTATCGCCATGGCGCTTCTCGGCGCGACGGCTTCGCCGCCAAGCGGCGACGGTAAACGTTAGCGGCTCGATTTCCAGCAACACGACTCAGTCGGTAGAAAATGAATACGTTCTCAGTGGTTACGTTTTCGTTCGCGACGGGGTGACCCTCACGATTGAGCCGGGCACGGTGATCAAGGGCGAAGTCAGCTCCGGAGCTGGCGCGGCCGCTCTCATTATCACCCAAGGCGGTAAGATCATGGCGGAAGGCACGGCCGACAAGCCGATCATCTTCACCCCGGAGCTCGACAATCTCGATGGTTCATTGGGCACCAACCGCAAAGGACTCTAGGATGGTTTGATCTTGTTGGGTAAGGCAAGCATCAACTCCCGTGCGAACGGAGAAGTTGCCGGTTTTCCTGCGACGGATCAAATCGAAGGAGTTTCCGTAACCACGGATCAGATTCCCTTGGTGACCTTTGGAGGCACCGCTGACGCCGATAATTCCGGTGTGATCAAGTATGTTTCCATCCGTCATGGTGGTGCCAAATTGGGCACCGCCAACGAGATCAACGGATTGACCCTGGGTGGTGTTGGATCCGGGACCACCTTGTCCTACATCGAGGTCTACGCCAATCAGGATGACGGCTACGAGTTCTTCGGTGGCACGGTGAATGCAGACCACTTGGTGGCGGCGTGCTGTGGTGATGATTCGTTCGATTTCGACCAAGGATTCCGGGGCAACCTGCAGTTTCTCTTCACGGTCCAAGTGGTGGACGGTGATGCACCGGATGATCCAGCCATTGAATGGGACGGCGCCACTTCGCCGCTCACGGCGACACCGATTTCCAGTGTCACGGTTTCCAACTTGACTGCGATCGGTTTGGGCGAAAGCGGTAACAACGCTCCGATCAACCCGCGCGACAACGTCACGGTTAAACTCTACAACTCGGCTTTCGTGAACTACGCCCGTGGCATCGAAATCGAGTCCGACATCGGTGATGTCGCTCCGGATATCCAAAGCAATGTTTGGTTCAGCCATATCGCTGCCCAAAACACCGCGACGGCTTGGGGTACTTCCAACTCCTCCAGCGATCAGGATGCCACTGCTTACTTCACCAACGCGGCTCTGAACAATGTCATTGCCGATCCTCTAATGACTGGAATTTCGTACACGACTAACGCGGGTCTCGATCCTCGTCCCGCCAACTCGACGTCTCCTTTGTGGACAACCCCCGTGTTTGCCACCGATTTGGTCGCCACCGATCACGTTGGTGCGTTCGGCTCCGATCTCTGGATCAAGGGGTGGACCAACCTCGATATCGCCGGTTCCTTACTAGCGGTGCTCGTGACCGAAGACGATGCGGACAATGCTGATCTGGTTGTGCCGGTGGTGCGTGGTTCGACCTCCAAGCCCGTCAACGTCTAGACCCGCGGGTTCGTGGGCACGGGAGATCAGGTCCTTACCGGTGGTGTCGTCATCAGTGGTTCCCAGTCCCAATCCGTCTTGATTCGTGCGATCGGTCCGTCCCTCGCTCAGTTCAATGTGACGGGTCTGTTGTCCAACGTAGAGGTACGCTTGTTCTCGTCTGCCAGCACCACGACACCGATTGCGGTCAGTCGTGTGATCACTGGCCAAGCGATTGCCCTCGGTAATGAGCTTGGTGCGTTCGCGCTGGGCGAAAACGCGCAAGACGCGGCGATCGTAGCAGTCCTCGCGCCTGGTAGCTACACGGCGGAAGTCACTGGTGTCGATGGCGTCACCGGTGTTGCGATCATTGAGGTCTACGAGCTCGACTAAGTTCCAATCTCCTAAATCAGATTCTTTGACGAGGCGGACCGCATGCGGTCCGCCTCTTTTTGTCGGGCGAATCGCAGGAACGTGAGGGCGGTGATGGTGTGAGCGTTACGGAGGAGTGACGGCGTTTCTAAAACGTAACGAGACCGTCATCGAATACGTTGGAGAGGTGCTTTTGATTCTCGTCACGCTCTCGAGCGATGAAAACTCTTCTCCGCTTGTTGATAAGCTGTGTCACTGCATTGGTCGCTTTTTCAGCGACCGCTTCGGCGCAGAAAATTGTGATCAAAGGTTCCGATACGCTGGGGGCCAAGTTGGTGCCTATCCTGGCGGAGGAATTCAAAGCGATGCACCCTGGAGTTGCGTTTGAGATTGCTGCGGAGGGTTCCAGCACGGGTATCGCGGCGATCATTGACGGTACGGCCGACATTGGAATGTCCAGCCGTAGTGCAAAGCCAACCGAACTTTCTGCGGCGGCAGCAAAGGGAGTCAAGATGACCGAGCACATCGTGGCTTATGACGGACTCGCGGTAATGATTAACGAGGGCAACGTGATTACGGATCTGCGCAAGCGACAGGTGGAACAAATCTTCACCGGTGCCGTAACGGATTGGTCGGCCGTGGGAGGTCCTCCAGGACCGATCTCGGTTTATACGCGCAACACTTCTTCGGGCACCTATTCGGATTTCAAGTCACTGGCCATGCGCAAGCGTGATTATACCCCGTCCTCTCAGAAGATGGCAGGCAATGAGCAGATTGCGTCCGAGGTGGCATCGAACGCCAACGGCATCGGTTATGTGGGACTGGCTTATGTTTCCGCGGACGGGATCAAGATTGCGACGATTGAAGGTCATCGGCCGGAAGCGGCTTCGATAAATTCCGGCGACTACCCTTACGCCCGCCCCACGTTCTATTACACGAGTGGCGAGCCGACTGGAATTGTCGCCGAATTCATCGCCTTCACCATTAGTGAAGCAGGTCAGAAAATAGCAGAGCAGGTAGGGTTTGTGCCTTTGGCGAACTAAGCAGCTCCTCTGCTGTTCTCTGCCACGCAGCCATCACCGATTCGGTGGGGGCTTTTTAGAAGCCGGAGAGACTAGCAGGGGATGTGTTACGACATTGATTCAATGTTACGGAAAGTAGGCGAAAAGGTTACAGAATGCATGAAGTAGCGGTGACGGAACACCTACGTCACGAAACTGTAACAAAGTGAAGGCACAGTGCGCACCGCCCGGCGACCACTCAGCGCGGCGGGAACCTTAAACCCTTCATCCATGATCAACTCTTTGTTTAGACGCGTGACGCTGTTCAGTGTCCTTCTCGATGATATGGCGACCTATACGGTAGCGCAAGACAGCGGTGCTTTGCTCAATGCGCTCGTGCGCAAGGGCATCCTCTCAGACCAGGAAGCTGCAGATATTCGAGCGGAGCTGACGGCCGAGTCTCATGCCGCCGTGATTGGCTCGGTTTCGGGCGGGAAGTCGACCCACGCGCTGGCGATCAGTGGACGTCTCCAAGTCCAGTATGCAGGAATTAATACAGATGCGGTGGGCAAGGATTCGACCAATCAGCTGTTTGTGCGCCGTCTCTATTTCGGAGCGAAGGCGGCGGTCGGCGCGGGTTGGACCGCGAATTTGATGTATGATTTTGCGGGGGAGAATTTCGACAAGGCTTACATCGAGTATGCTGGTCGGATGGGGGATTTGCCGTATGCGGTGGATCTTGGCGTGCGCAAAACGAACTTTGGCATGGAGGAAACCACATCGAGCTGCAGTTTGGATGCGATTGAGCGTTCGGGGGTCACGCGCTACTTCGTCGAAGGCAGCAACGGGCGGCGCTTAGGTGCAGGTTCTTATCACGTCGGCGCATTCTTCGAAGGCAGTCCGAACGCCCGCAAGGGTAAGACCGAGGGGGTGTTTTTTGGCGCCGTGATCACGAATCTCGAGCGGTCCTCGGGCCCAGATGGAGCCAACTCGAGCAGCAATAATTCGCAGGCGTATTGGGCTGACGTGGGTTACACCGGCTTTTTCGGCAGCGAGAGGCAGAACAAGTTCACCGTTGGCGCGGCGGCTTCGGCGTTGACCGACATTGGAGGTAAGACACCGACTGCAGGGCAGGATATCAACGGCTTCAATGTCTATGGAATGGTGACCTACGGTAACTTCAAGCTGATGGGGGAATACCTCGCGGCGGATGTTGATGACGGTATTGCTGCCGGGCAGGATGCGTCCCCTTGGGGCGTATGGATTCAACCCTCCTGGATGCTCAATGGGAGCTTCCAAGTGGTCGCTCGCTACAGTTAGAGCGTGTCCCATTTACCCTGATTTTGGAAGGGGGGCAGGCAAGCCGATTTTTGAGCAGATTTCCGGCTACCAATGGCGGATGTAGGCGCGCGCAGATGCAATTTAATGGCTAAATTGCAGTGTCGCAGCAGTCAGTGCCTGGATCGCTTCCATGATGGAACCTCCGGCAGCCGGTTTATTGTTCATCGTTGGAGTAGGCTTGGTGGTTTTAGGCGGCTTGGGCCTGCGGTGGTTGGTCGGCCAGCAGTCGGGCGATGAGCCACAGGTTGTGACCGAGGATGCTCCAGGCTACCGCCAGGTAGCGATTCGTGAAGCCTCTGGCACTCAATCGCTTGCCTTGGCGTTGCTTGATGATGGCGATGCGGCCCTCCGTCGAAGCCCGGCGATGTTGGAGCGCCACGAACTGCGGCTCCTACATGCGCCGTTGCAGTTGCTGCGGATCGCGGGGGCAAGTGGCGTCATAAATGTCGGCTTCGGCCAAGCATTCGCACAGCCGTTTGGTCGAGAAGCCTCGGTCGGTGCTCGCCGCTTTGATCGGGGTGCTCAGGTCGAACTGATTCTGGCTCTCGAGGCTCTGGTCGAACTGACGCCATTCGGCCGGAGTCATTCCCTGATACAACTGCCAATCGGTGATCAACCCCGTCACGTTCTCACTGATCATGAGGGTGTTGCCAAACTCGACCTCGCCGGACGCCTTGCCCCGGACCACGGTCTGCACGTCGGGTTCGTAGACGCTGAGGATCTATCTCGGCGTTGGGCACTGGTCACGCGCCGATGATGCTTTCGTGGGCCTGGTTGATCGCGGCCGGCAGTTGCTCGAGCATGGCGTCGATGCGAGCAATGATGCGGGTGGGTGGCCTGGCGCTCACTGAAGCGGGTCTGGGCGTAGTCGGCGGCGAGGTGGTCGCGGCGGCGGGCGTGCTCGCCGATGGTGCGCAGCAGGCGCTTCATCTGGCGGAGCACGCCCTTGCGGGCCCGCTTCGCATCGCGGCGCCGTCGGCTGTGGGTCATCGAGATGCACCACCGATTCATCTGCTTGGCAAAGACTGGCGGCTCGTTCGGCATCCGACCCCGCAACCCCGCTGCACGGCGCAGTTTCACCGCCTTGAGCAGGGGGTGCGGCTCACGTCGCGAAAGAGCACCCAGTCGACCGGGAAATGGATGTTGGCCTGCAGACAGGTCGAGTCCACCAGGCACGTATCCATCGGCTGCGCCGCAGCCAGTCCCAGTTCGCTCGCCCGGTCCGCCTCACCGCACATCTCGATAAAGACTTGGCTCATCCTGCGCACCTGCCCGGCGGTGAAGCATTTGGACGCACGCTCCCGCACGCTTTCTTTGGGAGACCCCCTTGATGCCGTCGATCCGGCGCGCTCCGCAAAAGTCGGCCAACAGATCGCTGGAGGCGATGCTCAGGGAAAGTTTACGCAAGCTGATGTTTCCGCGCATCATGCGCAATACCTGCACCCGCCGCGCCTTGCGCGCGAACTGCTAGGTGTCGCGGCAACCCGGCCACGTCGTCGCCCCGCCAGTTTGCCCGGGCAAAGTCCACGGCCATCGCTTCCAAGTGACTGTTGGCCAGCAACTGATCGAGCCCCGCCAGTTGATCGCGAAACGCGGCGTAATCTTTGTTGGGTCCGACCGGAGTCAGGTCTGGACGCAGTCAGGTTTGCAGGGCAACTTTCGGGGCGACGGCTTCGGTAGTATTGTTCATACTAAATTATACACGCCGTTTTTGTGCCGAAACCAGGAAATTCTCCCGGTTTCAGCCTTTTTATTTTTACGCTACCTCCTCTTCTCCAACCTCTTGCGCTTGTGGGACACGCTCTAACTATCGGTGGTATCCAAGAAATCGACCTACCGGTGGCGGCGATTGCGCGCGTGTTTAGAGGTTGTGAGTCCGCGGCCTCGAAGGTGGGTAATTGGTTGGCATCGCGACTGGGCGTTTCTCGACGAAGCGGCCAGTGAAAGACTAAAGTCACTCTACCAAGGGAAGCGTTTTGATCGCGTGATTTGCTTGCGCCTGAGCGTTCGCGACGTGGCCAACGAAGTGAGACGATGGGCCGCTATCTCGGAGGGAGGATATGAAATCGACTACGATGATTATGAGTCAAAATCCCGGGCCAGTATAGCGGCAGGCTTGTGGGGATTGGGCTATCGCTGGGCCGGATTGATGACGGGACTTGACGCGCTTTGGGTACGACGAGTGGAGCGGAAACTCCTGCCGGAGTTTGCTCAAATTTGGTTGGCCACCGAATCGGACCGCGAGGCCATGCGGACGAGGTTGCCGGAGCTCAAGATGGGAGTTTTTGAGAACTGTCCGTCGGTTCGACCGGTCGAAAGGTTGGACCCGGTGCCAGTTCCCAAGGTGGGCTTTGTCGGGGCTTTGGGGGATTTTCCGAACCAAGATTCGTTGAGGTTCTTGGTAAACGAAGTTTGGCCGAAGCTACGGAGCCGATCAAAAGAGTGGCGACTCCTGGTGGCGGGGCGGGAACTGTCGGACCCCATGCGAGCTTGGTTGGACGCTGCGGATGGCGTCGAGTATTTAGGAGAATTCGACAATATTTAGAAATTTTATGCCCAAATCGGAATGATCATGGTTCCGGTACGTTTTGGTAGCGGCACGAAAATCAAAGTATTGGAATCGTTGGCGAATGGGCGACCGGTCATTGCCGCTAAGCACGCGGTCCGAGGAACTGACTTGGTGTCGGGGGTTCACTATGTGGAGGCCGATTCGGTGCAGGAGTTTGTGGAAGCGGCGTGCGAAATGAGTGAAGACCATGAACGGGCAAAGGGGATTGCTCGGCAGGGCTGGGAGTGGGCGCGCGTATTTCCCGCAGTTTGAAATCCCGGTGTCGCGATACCGATTCGAATTTGGTTTCAATCGGGTGGATGTGAATGGTGAATCACATTTGTTATTCCACCCTCGGGCCGAGTTGTGGTTGGCGCCGGAGCCGCAGAAAGGGCAAATTCGCTTGAAGTGGACTGAATCCACCGGCCTATGAGAGAGACGGAGGACAAGACTGACGGGTTTTTGTTAGGAGTATGGGCGCAGCATGTGGACGGCGATCGTCGAAAACTATTTGAGCGACGATTACGACCGGCCACCAGGAAGGAAGATCAAGGCCTGCAGACCAGTGAAATAAGTTACGAATTGGGACCGAATGAACAGTTGGTGCTCACGTCAGATCCCCTACGACGAATAATTTCGATTGGTTCTATGTTAGCTCGTTGGAGCTGATCCCTGCCGAAGACTCCTAAGGGCAGAGTCGGAGTAAATACGCGTTGAGTCAGGCTGGTCACTCCAGGCTGGATAGGAGGGTGACGAACTGTTCGTCGGGGATGATGGGCCCCAAGTGTTTGACGGTTTCGGCGCCGATACGGGAAGCGATACGGCCGCATTCGGGGAGGGATTTGCCTCGGAGGTAAGCCGAGAGAAAGCCAGCGGCCCAGCTGTCGCCGGCGCCGTTGGTGTCGACCACGTGGTCGACGAGCACGGGTTCGACGCGGTGGAGTTCTGAGTCACGGGCGATCCAGGCGCCGTCTTTGCCTATCTTCACCGCGGCGATGACACCGTGGTCGGCGAGGCGGCGAGCGAGTTCTTCGTATGATGTATCCTCGTCTTCAAAGAGTGCGCGGATTTCGTCTTCGTTGGCGAAGACGATATCGATGCCGGTGGTGAGTTGTTTAAAGATCCAAGGACGGGTTGCTTTGATGACCTCGAAGGAGGCGAGATCGACGGACACGCTGCAGCCGGCGGCACGGGCGGCGTAGAGCACGGCATCGGCGAGTGCTTCGTTGAAGACCAGGTAGCCCTCCATGTGTGTGTGACGGCATCCGGCGAAGTCGGCCGGTGTGATCTCGTCGGGCGAGAGGGTCATGGCCGCGCCCAGGTCGGTGCGCATGGTGCGCGCGGCGTCGGGCGTGGTGAGGATGAGGGAACGCGCATTGGGGACGGCACCGATTTTGAAACGGGACGTGTCGATGCCCAAGCTGGCGAAGCGGTCGCGATAGGTGGCGGCGATGTCGCACTTGCCGAGTTTGCCCAGGTAAGTGGTGCGCAGGCCGAGACGGGTGGCGTTGAGCGTGGCATTGGCGGCGGAGCCCCCGGTGGACGTGGCAGGGGAATCGGGCAGGTTCGCGAGGATGCCGGTCATCTCGGCGTCATTGACCAAAATCATGCCGCCCTTTTCACCTTGGACGTGTTGGGAGAGAAAATCAGCGGAAACTGGGGCGAGCAGGTCCATGATGGGGGACCCTACACCAATGAGATCAAAGGAGGTGGTGGCGGAAGCGGACATGGGAATCAAACGGTAGAAGAAGGAAGGAAATGAAGAGAGAAGGCGATTACGCGGAGAGGGGAATGTTGGTGGCGAGCAGCGGTTAGTCGTCGATCTCAATGAAGATGCCGTATTCACCGGCGTCGGGGAAAGTGAGATTACGCACCTCGTTGATGAGGTTGATGCGTTGGAGGGGGGCCTTGGGATTCGAAGGGACGATCGATCAAGGGCTGGAGATTGGTAGGATCGACTCCCATGGAAATCGTCACTTTATGGGCACCGGTGGGCACGTCACTCAGCGTGAGGAACCAGACCATATAAGGATGGGTGAAGGGGAATTGGCGGGCTCGGATATTGGAAAAGATTCCGAGCACGGTGTGTTTACCGGTGGCGGGATCAATGTGGACGCCATCGCAGGTGAGCCAGACTAGAACTTGTGGTTTCGATTGCACGAGGAAGGAAGTTGGGTCGTGACGAGTGCGTGGTGGCAAGCGGGGCATTGCTTGGCGTGGGGCGATAAACGCGTTTGTTGGAGAGGTGCTTGAGCAAATTCAATCGGCGATGCAGAATCTTAACGCCTATCCGCGGTGGCTGGTGGCGGTATGTGGGGTGATTGTGGCGGTGGCGGGATTGTGGGCAAGGTGTTGAAGTGGACTTTGTATTTGATCGTGGCGTTGGGAATGATCGCGGTGGTGCTGGGCGGGGTCTTTTGGTGGTTCGGTCGGGGGGGGCGGGCTTTAATCCAGGGAAGAGGAAGGCGGGAAGACCGGAATAATGAGGCGATACAGTCAAAAGAGCCGGAGGCATTACGGAGGAAAACGGAGCTTTTTCTTGTCTCTGATTGGTGGCGGCCCTTAACCCCTTGCGATGAAATATATTTTCGTGACCGGAGGGGTGGTGTCGTCCTTGGGCAAAGGTCTGACGGCGGCGGCGTTGGGAGCGCTGTTGGAAGTGCGCGGATTACGGGTGCGTATTCAGAAGTTTGATCCCTATCTCAACGTGGACCCCGGCACGATGAGCCCCTACCAGCACGGCGAAGTGTATGTGTTGGAGGACGGGGCGGAGACTGATCTTGATCTTGGTCATTATGAGCGGTTTACGAGCGGTAAACTGTCAAAATTGAACAGTCTTTCCTCGGGACAAGTCTATGAAAACGTGATCCAGAATGAGCGCCGCGGGGTCTATTTGGGAAATACGGTGCAGGTGATTCCGCACGTCACGAACGAGATCAAAGATCGGATTTATCAAGGTGCGAGAGATGTCGACGTACTGATTACGGAGATCGGTGGCACCACGGGCGATATCGAAGGGCTGCCGTTTTTGGAGGCGATGCGTCAGTTCGCGTTGGAGGTGGGCCCGCGTGATTGTCTATTCATTCATGTGACCTTGGTGCCCTATTTAGGCGCAGCGGGAGAATTGAAGACCAAGCCGACGCAGCAGTCGGTGGCTAAATTGCGCGAAATCGGTATTCAGCCTCACATCGTTGTCTGTCGTTGTGAACACGAGATGGACCGGAGCATGCGCGACAAGATTTCGATGTTCTGCAATGTGCCGGTGAAAGCGGTCATTGAGTGTCAGGATGTGGCTTCGATTTATGCGCTGCCATTGGCTTTGCAGCGGGAGGGGCTTGATGAGCTGGTGGTGGAGCTGTTTGGCATGAGGCGCCCCATGCAGGAGAAAAATTTTTGGAATGACATCGTGCACCGGATCTATAATCCGCGGCATGAAGTGACAATCGGGGTAGTGGGGAAATACATTGAGCTTCAGGACGCTTATAAATCGGTTTACGAATCGATCACCCACGCGGGCATCGCGAATCATTGCCGCATCAACATCCGTCGGATTGACGCAGAGGACTTGGAGGCGCGGAACGGATTGGAGCTGCTCAAAGGGCTCGACGGCATCTTGGTTCCCGGTGGATTTGGGGACCGAGGCACGGAAGGGAAGATCGCGGCGGCCAAATTTGCCCGAGAGAACGATGTGCCGTATTATGGACTTTGTTTGGGTCTGCAAATTGCGGTGATCGAGTTTTGCCGAAATGTGCTTAAACTCAAGGGGGCGTACTCATTGGAATTCGACCCCAATGCGGTTGAGCCCGTGATTACGATCATGGAGGAGCAGAAGAAAATCGTCGATAAGGGGGCGACGATGCGGCTGGGCAGCTATGAGTGCCAGTTACAGCCTGGAACCTTGGCGCGGAAGGCCTACGGCGGAGAGTATGTACGCGAGCGCCACCGCCATCGGTTTGAGGTGAACAACGAGTATATTGGGCAGATGCAACGTGGGGGCATGACCATCAGTGGCCGTAATCCGCGACGTGATTTGGTGGAGATCGTCGAGATCAAGAAGCATCCTTGGTTTCTGGCGGTACAATTCCACCCCGAATTTCAGTCCAAACCGAATAAGGCGCATCCCTTGTTTGCCGCGTTCATCAAGGCGTCGATGAAGCGGAAAAGTGTCGTGGCAAAGGAAGCTGCGTCGACCGCATCGGGGACGAAGAAGCCCAGAAAGAAAACGGTGAAGAAGGGGGCGAAGGCAGTGAAGAAGGCGCCGGTGAAGAAGGCGGCAGTGGCGAAGGCTGCGACGAAGACCGTGGACGCGCCGACCTCTGAGTCCTGAACGATATCATGTTGTTCGATGACGAGACACTCCTGCTATTGGCGGGACCCTGTTCGCTGGAAAATGAGACGGTCTGCCGAGCGGTGGCGACCGAACTGGCGATTTTGCGAGATCGGCACGCCGATCTGAATATCGTATTCAAGGGGTCTTTTGATAAAGCCAATCGCACGTCGATCGCCGGAGATCGAGGAACCGGAATGACGGCAGGGTTGGAGTTGCTCGCCATGGTGAAACGCGAGTTCGGTTTTCCCGTGGTGACGGATATCCACGGTATTGACCAATGTGAGCCGGTGGCGGCGGTGGCGGATGTGTTGCAAATACCGGCATTTTTGTGTCGCCAGACCGACTTGTTGCTGGCGGCAGCGGCCACGGGCCGGACCGTCAATGTAAAGAAAGGTCAGTTTCTGGCCCCTACTGACATGGTGTATGTGGTGGGGAAGCTCAAAGACGGAGGAGCGGCAGAAATTTGGCAAACAGAGCGCGGCACGACGTTTGGTTACCAAAACCTAGTGGTGGACATGCGTGTGTTTCCGATTATGGCGGCCAACGGTTACCCGACTATTCTGGATGCTACGCACAGCGTGCAGTTGCCCGGGGCGGGAGGCGGTAAGAGCAGTGGGCAGAGGGAATTTGTAGAGCCGTTGGCGAAGGCGGCGTTGGCTACGGGGGCGAGCGGCTTGTTCTTGGAGACCCACCCGGATCCCGCTAGCGCGATCAGCGACGGACCCAATATGGTGCCATTGGGCGAGTTGGGCGGATTGGTGGCGCGATGCCTGGCTATTTGGCGCACAGTGAGGGCGGAGTGATAATAAGCTGAAATCCGTTAGCCACTGGCGTTGACCATCAAGGGGAGCGAATCTCAGCATCCGGCACTTCTTTTCATGGCTGAACCTACTCCAGAATCGTTTCTGATCGATGTTCCCATCCCTTCGATGGGCGCGACCGTACATGAGCTCACGATCATTGATGTGATGGTGAAGGCGGGCGACAGCTTTGCAAAAGGTGACAAGATCGCCGAATTGGAGAGCGATAAATCGGTCTTCGAATTTGAGGCACCTTGTGACGGGATGCTGGATTCGCTGACGGTGCGGGCGGGGGATATCGTGCCTTCCGGGTCACCGTTCATGCGCATCGCCACGGTCGATGCGTCTTTACGTTATTTGAAAGCAGAAGGGGCGGTTCCCGTGGTGGTGGCACCCGCCCCCGCCGCGGCAGAGGAAATGGCTGGGAATCAGGAGCCGGTGGCCGCGAGTCCGGTGGCCGCGGTGAGTCCGGTGGCGGCCACGGGACCCAAGTGGACGCCGAGGACGATAAAGTTGGCCCAGGAGGCGGGGCTGGACCCGGCGACTTTGAAGGGGATTGAAGCGACAGACCCCGGAGGGCGAGTGTCGGGTGATGACGTAGCGACTTATCTAGCCAAGCAGCCGGTGGTGGCCAATGAGTCGCCTACGACGGCCACCGTACAGGCGGCAGAGGTGGATGAGACCGTGTGCATTGCCGGAGTCGGATTTGCCGTGCCGAAGGGAGTGCGTTCGACGAAGGATGTATTGAAGGAATTTCCCGGGCGGACGGAGGCAGAGATGATCAAGCTCACTGGTATACGGGAGCGGCGTTTTGCGGGAGAAGATGAAACGGCGACTGATCTCGCGGTTACGGCGGTCCAGCATGCCATGGCTCAGTCGGGCATTGATATAAAGGCCGTAGACGGAATCATAATGGCCACGATTATTCCGGATCAGCCGGTTCCGGCAATGGCCAGTGCTTTGACCCTGAAGCTTGGTATTCCGCGGGCATTGGCGTTTGACCTGAATGCGGCGTGTTCGGGTTGGTTGTACGGTTTGGAAGTGGGGCGTTCATTGATTCGCGGAGGTTCGGCGCATAATATCATCGTGGTGACCGCGGAATTGTTATCGCGCATCACGAATCCGAAGGATCACGAGACGGCGTTTTTGTTTGGTGATGGCGCGGGAGCCGCGGTGCTGACCGCAGAGTCGGGAGGGCACCGGTTACATCGGATGGCGCTGTCCGGTGACGCGTCACACTACACGGCGATTCAACGCTTGGGGGGGGGGGCGCAGAAGCCCTGGCCGAAGCCGGAAGACATCGATATCAAGGACTTCTACTTGCAGATGGATGGCGGGGTCGTCTTCAAGCACGCAGTGATCGCGTTTGCCAATGAGATTGAAGCGACGTTGAGGCGTCATGATCTAAAATCGGACGACATTGCGTGGATCGTGCCGCATCAAGCGAATGAGCGTATCCTGCGGGCGGTCTCCAAACGCGTCGGGATTTCCTTCGAGCGGTTCGTGGTCACGATTTCCAAATACGGCAACACTTCCGGGGCGAGTGTTTCCATGGCGTTGGGGTGGGGCGCCGAGGAGGAAATATTTCAAACCGGGGACCGCATCATATTCTGTAGTGTGGGCGCCGGGCTGACCTATGCCGGAGGATTGTTGGTTTGGTGACCACTCGAGTTGGTTGAGCGAAGTCGGTTACGCCGTTCAGATTCGGTTACGAGGCGAGGCCTTTGTTGATGGCATCGGCCAAAGACTGAAGGGTAAAGGTTTGATGACGAAGGCCTTGAAGCCCTCAGCGCGGGCGCGGTTGGCGTTCATTTGGCCTCCGAATCCGACGATCATGATGATCGGCAGGTGGGGCAGTTGAGCCCAGATGGCCCGACCCAAGTCAGCACCCGTGAGACCCGGTATAAAGTAATCGGTAACGACGAGGGCAAATTCGTCGGGATTTGCGAGCAACCGATCACGAGTGAGTTGGGGGTCGTTCATGGACTCCGCGCTGTAGCCGAGCCGGTTGATCAAGGAACACGCGACGCGGGCGACGGCGGGCTCGTCATCGACGACGAGAATCTTTTGACCGTGGCCGCGAGGAACATGAGGGCCCGGCAGTCCGGAACTGGTGGGGAATGCCTTGGGTTTAGCGGCGGGAATATAGAGAACGAAAGTTGAGCCTTCGCCCAGTTTGCTTTCGGCCAAGATAGCCCCGTCGTGACTGGTCATGATGCCGTGAACTACGGCGAGCCCGAGACCGGTGCCTTTGCCGGCGGGTTTGGTGGAGAAAAACGGTTCGAAAATACGTTGAAGGGTATCTTCATCCATGCCGGTTCCCGTATCGATAACTTCGACCAGAAGGTAGTCCCCGGCGTTAAGAGGCGGGCGTTGGGCGGCTCGTTCAGTGTCGAGAGATTCCAGAGTGAGGCGAATCGTTATTTCGCCGAGTTGGTCGCCAATGGAGTGATTCGCGTTGGTGCAAAGATTCAGGAGAATCTGGTGCATCTGGCTGACGTTTGCCAATGCGAGACGATCAGACTGTAAATCGTGGCGCACAATAATGTGAGACGGCACGATATTGCTGACTTGGCTGATGGCTTCCCGGATGACGGTTCGAAGGTCAACGGCTTCCCGTTTCGATCGTTCGTTGCGGCTGAACAGAAGGATTTGACCGATGAGATAGCGAGCCCGGTTAGAGGCTTCGCGGATGCCATCGTGCCATCGATCGGAGAGGTCGGACGTGGTGGCATCCATTTCCAGCCATTCGCTGGTGGCGGAGATGACGGCCAGGATGTTGTTGAAATCGTGAGCAATGCCGCCGGCGAGATTACCGATGGCTTCCATTTTCTGCGATTGGCGGAGGCGACGCTCGAGTGTCATTCGATGCGTCTCGGCTTGGCGTCGACTTGAGATGTCGCGCACCGTACCAATGCGCCGATTTTCGCCAAATTCGTCCTGATCGGCGCGTTCACTGCGGGCGTAGAGGAAACGCCGGGAGCCATCCGCTTTTTCGAAACTGAATTCGACTTCGCGCAGATCAAAAAGTCGGTCGGTTCGGGAGCAAACACGGCGGAGGCGCGGGTATCGGGGGGGAGAAGCGGCGCGAGATCCTCCCAAGCCAGAAAGTTCTTCGAGTTGCTGACATGAAGAAGCTCGAGTGCTTCCGGAGTCCACCAACTGGTGCCGCGATCGAAATCGAACCCAAAACTGCCCATGGCCGCCACGCTGAGACCGAGTTGGAGTTGGTTGGCGGCGCGCCGGCGCTCTTCGACCTCGACTTCCAGGCGACGGATGGTGTCGACCAGTTGATGGTGGAGTTGCCTGATCTCGGATTCGCTGGAGGCCAGGGCAGTGTTGGCGGCGGAGAGCTCGGCGACCTTGGTTTCGAGTTTAACGGAGATTCGACGACGGTGTTCTTCGAAGAATATAGCTTGAGTCTTGTCCGATTCGGGTAATCGAGGCGGGGCAGCCTGCACATCGGCGGCCACCTGCTCCAAGCGTTGCACAATTTTCTGCGGATCGAAGGGTTTGATCAGGTAGCAATCGGCGCCGACTGCTTTGGCGAAGTTTTCGTCGCTAAGATCGGTGAAGGTGGCGGTGTAAGAAGCTATTACGAAAGGCACGGCGCAGTAGCGGCGGTCGCGCCGGAGGCGGTGGTACAGTTCGAAGCCGTCCATGCGGGGCATGAGGGCGTCGGAGACAAGTAAGTCGGGGGAGCCCTTTAACCTGGAGGACGTCGAGGGCTTCCTGACCATTGCCCGCTTTCCACACCACGTGACCTGCATCGCACAGCATCTGCTCGAGCAACTAGATGCTGTTGCGGTTGTCTTCGACAATGAGGATATTCATGAGGCGGACGGGAGGAGGTCGATGGTGCGACGCATGAACTCCATGGGGTCAAAGGGTTTTTCGAGGTAGTCTTGCACGCCGAGTTCGCGGGCGCGGGCGCGTTCGCCTGGCATCGCGTAGGAGGACGCGACCAAGACGGGAATTGACGCGGTGCGGGGGTCGGCGCGGAGGGCTTTGATGGTTTCGTAGCCGTCCATAATGGGCATCTCGATATCAAGGACGATCACGTCGGGATTGGTCGATTGGGCGGCATTGAGTCCTTTCAGGCCGTTTTCAGCAAGGGAGACGGTGAAACCGGCCTTTTTAAGCAAAAAGGTGGCCAGATGCTGATTGGAGGGGTTGTCCTGATGAGAAGCGCGGTGGGCATACGTTGGGCGGATAACGAATTACGAGGAAATGGTGTCGCCCGGAGAGGCGGCTGGCAAGAGGACGGTGAAGCAAGATCCCTGGCCGAACTCACTGGTAACTTCGATGCGTCCCCCGAGTTTGGCCGTGAGTTTACGCACGAGATTGAGTCCCAAGCCGACTCCCTCATAGACTCGACGGGCGGAGCCGTCTACTTGGCGGAAGGTTCAAAAAGTTGGGGGAGGTTTTCGGGTCGGATACCGATACCCGTGTCACGCACTTCGATAACAACCCCGCCGTCCGAATGTGGGCGCGCCGATACCGTGACCACGTCTTGCGGGCCGGGTGTAAATTTGACGGCATTGCCGGCCAGATTGGCACAATTTGGTGGAGTCGACGAGGATCGGTGATGGGGGTCGGGAGATCGGGATGAGAGATAGTCTCGTAGCGAAGTTTGGCTTGGGCGATCGGCTCCTTTAGTTCGGTCTCAACGGTCTTGAGAACCGCGAGGACGTCCACGGTTTCGCGGGTGAATTCAAGTCGCCCCGAGTCGATGCGAGACACATCGAGTCGATCGTTAATGAGGTCCGCGAGCTGGCAGGCAGACTTGTTGACCAGGCCGATTTGGTAATGTTGCTCGTCGGAGAGAGGGCCCACCATGCCTCGCTCGAGAATGGAGCTAAACCCGATGATCGAGTTGAGGGGCGTGCGCAGTTCGTGGCTCATGGTGGCGAGGAACTCAGTTTTGAGGCGGTCGAGATCCTGGAGCTTGGAATTGGCGGCTTCGAGTTCGGCGGTGCGAGCGGTGACGCGGAGTTCTAGTGTTTCGTTGAGGTCGTTCAGTTTACGCTCCGCGAGTTTGCGGGCGGGAATATCGGTCGCAAAACCGACGATCTCGTCGATATGCGTGGAGGGGTGACGCACGACTTGACCTTGTTCCCACAGCCATAGGATGCGGCCGTCGCGATGTTTTATACGGTATTCGTGGGAGTAGCGGCGATTCCCGTGGAAACTGCGAAGCGCTTGCTGCCAAGCTTCGTCGGCGGTGGCTTGATCGGCCTTGAGGATGAGGGAGTTGAAGGAAACGCGACGCTCGATAAAGTCGGCGGGATCGTAGCCGCACAAAGCGTGGGTGTGCTCGTTGACCCAGACCATGGAGCGGTTTTTGTCGATCTGGCAGCGGAATGACATGCCGGGGAGTTGGTCGACGAGGGTGGCAAGAAATTCGCGGTTTTCTCGTAACGCGTTTTCAATGGCGATGTGTTCGGTGACATCGGCTTCAGACAGCACGGCGCAATCCTGACCGGAGAGTTGGGCGCGGGCGCCGCCGAGAAGTACGGTGTGGACGACGTTGAAGCGGTCTCGCAGGCGAACGGTTTCGGAACGGAAGGCGTCATCTTGTTCGAGCAAGCCGAAGATGCGACGACGTTGCTCGGTGGAGATTCACCGGCGAAGTTCGAGGTCGGTGCGTTCGTAGCCATAGGTGTCGAGCCAACTCTGATTAACATCGATGATGTGCCCATCGGGTAGCGCGATGATCTGCTGAGGCGTGGGAGAAAGGTGGGAAATCTTTTGGAAGCGTTCTTCGGACTCGCGAAACAAGTGTTCGGCCGCAAGTCGGTCGGTGACGTCGAGCACGAGGGAGGAAACTCCCACGATTACGCCGTTGGTGTCCGTGATAGAGGTGTTATACCATTCACAATCGATGGGCCGCGCATCTTTGGTGATGTTCTGATTGAAGTGCCGGGAGCTCGTGGTGTCGGCCATGAGTTTTTTCCAGACCGCGGCGATATCGGCGCGGTGCTTCGGCAGAATGATCATGTTTCCCAGACGTTCGATGGCCTGCTGTGCTTGCCAACCGAAGATGGCTTCGGCGGCGGCGTGCCAACTTTGGATACGGAAGTCTGCATCAAAATCCACCACTCCAAGCGGGGTGTTCTCGAGATGACGGCTAATGCGCCGTTGGCTGTCGCGAAGGGATTCTTCGGCTCGTCGTTGGGGCGTAAGGTCAATCTTGATACCGAGGGATCCCATCACATGACCATCGCGTTTGATGGGAGCTTCCAACACGTGGAAATGCCGCGGTCCGGAGTCGTAATTCTCGGAGATATCGCGTCGGACGATTTCGCCCCGCAAGACACGGGAAGTGCGTTGTTGGCGCTCGGAAATGATCGATTGTGGCAAGTCCAACTCGGCCAGGGTTTTACTTAGAGCGTGTCCCATTTACCCTGATTTTGGAGGGGGGGCCGGAAAGCCGATTTTTGAGCGGATTTCCGGCTACCAATGGCGGATGTAGGCGCGCGCAGATGCAATTTAATGGCTAAATTGCAGTGTCGCAACAGTCAGTGCCTGGATCGTTGCCATGAGGGAACCTCCGGCAGCCGGTTTATTGTTCATCGTTGGAGTAGGTTTGGTGGTTTTAGGCGGCTTGGGCCTGTCTGCGGTGGTCGGCCAGCAGTCGGGCGATGAGCCACAGGTTGTGACCGAGGATGCTCCAGGCTACCGCCAGGTAGCGATTCGTGAAGCCTCTGGCACTCAATCGCTTGCCTTGGCGTTGCTTGATGATAGCGATGCGGGCTTCCGTCGAAGCCCGGCGATGTTGGAGCGCCACGAACTGCGGCTCCTGCATGCGCCGTTGCAGTTGCTGCGGATCGCGGGGGCAAGTGGCGTCATAAATGTCGGCTTCGGCCAAGCGTTCGCACAGCCGTTTGGTCGAGAAGCCTCGGTCGGTGCTCGCCGCTTTGATCGGGGTGCTCAGGTCGAACTGATTCTGGCGCTCGAGGCTCTGGTCGAACTGACGCCATTCGGCCGGAGTCATTCCCTGATACAACTGCCAATCGGTGATCAACCCCGTCACGTTCTCACTGATCATGAGGGTGTTGCCAAACTCGACTTCGCCGGACGCCTTGCCCCGGACCACGGTCTGCACGTCGGGTTCGTAGACGCTGAGGATCTTCTCGGCGTTGGGCACTGGTCACGCGCCGATGATGCGTTCGTGGGCCTGGTTGATCGCGGCCGGCAGTTGCTCGAGCATGGCGTCGATGCGCGCAATGATGCGGGTGGCCTGGCGTTCACTGAAGCGGGTCCGGGCGTAGTCGGCGGCGAGGTGGTTGCGGTGGCGGCGGGCGTGCTCGCCGATGGTGCGCAGCAGGCGTTTCATCTGGCGGAGCACGCCCTTGCGGGCCCGCTTCGCATCGCGGCGCCGTCGGCTGTGGGTCATCGCGATGCACCACCGATTCATCTGCTTGGCAAAGACTGGCGGCTCGTTCGGCATCCGACCCCGCAACCCCGCTGCACGGATCAGTTTCACCGCCTTGAGCAGGGGGCGAAAGAGCACCCAGTCGACCGGGAAATGGATGTTGGCCTGCAGGCAGGTCGAGTCTACCAGGCACGTATCCATCGGCTGCGCCGCAGCCAGTCCCAGTTCGCTCGCCCGGTCCGCACTCACCGCACATCTCGCTAAAGACTTGGCTCATCCTGCGCACCTGCCCGGCGGTGAAGCATTTGGACGCACGCTCCCGCACGCTTTCTTTGGGAGACCCCCTTGATGCCGTCGATCCGGCGCGCTCCGCAAAAGTCGGCCAACAGATCGCTGGAGGCGATGCTCAGGGAAAGTTTACGCAAGCTGATTTTTCCGAGCATCATGCGCAATACCTGCACCCGCAGCGCCTTGCGCGCGAACTGCAGGTGTCGCGGCAACCCGGCCACGTCGTCGCCCCGCCAGTTTTCCCGGGCAAAATCCACGGCCATCGTTTCCAAGTGATTGTTGGCCAGCAACTGGTCGAGCCCCGCAAGTTGATCGCGAAACGCGGCGTAAGCTTTGTGGGGTCCGACCGGAGTCAGGTCTGGACGCAGCCAGGTTTTCAGGGCAACTTCCGGGGCGACGGCTTCGGTAGTATTGTTCACACCAAATTATACACGCCGTTTTTGTGCCGACACCAGGAAATCCTCCCGGTTTCGGCCTCTTTATTTTTACGCACCTCCTCTTCGCCAACCTCTTGCGCTTGTGGAACACGCTCTACCTAGAACGTCACCGTAGATGTCACGGGAGAAGCGGTTTTGGAAGCTGTACACGCCATGCGCGTCAGTCGTCCACATATCGAACGGAGTGTTTTCATAAATGGCGTTGAGAGTAGCTTCATGACCCAGACGTTCGTCACGCTGATGGATGAGTTGATCGCGAGCCTCCTCGAGCTCCTGTTGGCGTTGGTGGGAGCGACGATGATAGGCCTCAATGTCGTCACGTAGTTTTTTCAGTTCGAAGGGCAGCAACACACGCGGGGAGCCGGGCGCAACTGCGTGTGGGGGCTGAGCGAACAAGGCGGTCAGTCTCTCGACGGGTCGAAGAAGATGGCGGGCGGCAAGGGACGAGAGGAAAATGGCCGAGCCCACTCCGATACACGCTGCGACCGCAAACTGGTTCAGCTCGCCGCCTTGGAGATGAATGAGCACTCCGGTAAACAACGAAAAGAGCAACGCCCCCACCGCGACCGCTACCACGAACCAAACGCGGAGGGGCAAGCGCTGGAGGTGATCCTTTAAGTTCATGGGTTGACGATCGCGCTCAGTACCGAGAGAGCGTAAGCAGCCGCGGTATCACAACGAAGCACCAGCGAGCCGAGCGAGACGGGGAGTGCTCCGGCGGAGGTGATGGCATGCATTTCTTCGGAGGTGAAATCGCCCTCGGGACCGATAAGCCAAGCGGCGCTTGGAGGCAGCTGCTCTGGAAGGGAGACTGTGCGGAGAATTTCGTGCAAGGGGCGGGCGTGGTCGTGTAGACTGGCCACCAGTTTCAAGTCGATGGGGCGAATGAAGTCTGGGAAGGCGGCGAAAGGTAGAGGCGTTTCGATGGCAGGCACCTAAGGGTTGCCGCATTGTTTGGCGGCCTCCAAGGCGGTGGCCGTCCATTTTTCCTGTTTCTTAAGTAGTCGAGATGTCTCGAAGTGAACCTGAGTGCGGGCAGTCACGAGAGGGACGATGCGACGCACACCCAGCTCGGTGGCTTGGCGGATGATGGATTCATGACCCCACCCTTGGGGACGGCTTGGAATAGAGTAATGTGGCAAGGCAGGGGGGCCACCGGGCGTTCGCGCACGATTTCGAGCCAGGCGGCCCGGCGGTTGGGGTCTCGTAGGACCGTGTCCCATTCATGACCGGCACCATCGAAGGCAACGACAGGGTCGTTCGCCCGGGCCCGGTTTACTGTCACGAGATGGTGAGACTCACTGGCAGAGAGCAAGAGCGAAGGGCCAACATGGGGCGAGGGAGGACAGAAAGCGCGGAAGTCGGGCATCGCAGCGAGTTCAGACCGTGACAGAGCGAGGAAGCTCGTCCAGCGTAGAACGTGAGGAGGTTAGAAAACAATAAGGGCGCCAGGATATGAATCCCGGCGCCCTTGCCGACTTATCAAACTACAAACTATGAACTAGTGTGTTGAGAGTTAATGAACTATACTGAATGAAGGGATGCGGCGGTGCGGGCGCGTTGGATTTTCTCCAGGATGGCGGAGCTTTCGGCCTTCCAAGTGTAGCGGGTGGGTTCGAGGTAGCGTGCGGCCATGTAGGTTTCGATGGCGTTGGTGAGGTCTCGAACGCTGGTGAAGCTGCCATCGCGGATACAATCGACGGTGAGGTCGCGGAAGAAGCGCTCCACTAGATTCAACCAGGAAGAGGATGTTGGAGTGCAGTGCAGTGGTGCAGTGCAGTGCGATGCGCTCGGGGCCATGGGCTTTGGCATGGCGCTGATTGCGCCACTTTATCCAGCTCTTCACTTTGGCGTGCTTGTGGGTGGCGTAGTTGTCGATGATCAGATGCAGGACCAAGCCGTCGGGTGCCTGCGCATCGATGTGCTGGAGGAAACCGAGCCATTCGCGGTGGGTATGCCGAGAGGCGGTGCGTCGCATGATTTTGCCGTCCAGATAGCCGAGGGCGGCGAATAGCGTGACCGTGCCGTGGCGGGTGTAATCGTGGGTGGCGGTTTTGATGTGCCCGATACCCCATGGCAGGCCCGGCTGGGTGCGCTCAAGCGCCTGGCACTGGCTTTTCTCGTCGCAACACAGCACCAAGGCCCGATCGGGCGGATTCAGATACAAGCCGATGACATCCCAAAACTTGGCCTCGAAGTTCCGGTCACGCGACAACTTGAACGTTCGTCGCAAATGGGGCTTCAGGTCGTTGGCCCGCCACAGGCGCTGCACGGTGTGGGCCGACACCCCCTTTGGCCTTGGCCATCGCCCGTGAGGACCAGCGGGTGCGCCCGGCCGGGGGTTGCGTGACTTCAGTGCCGATCTGAGCGCGAATCGCCACATCCACACTCGGCTTCCGGCCCGAACGTCTCGCTTCGGCCCATCCAGCCAACCCTGCCTCACGAAATCGCTTTTCCCACTTCGCCACCACCGGACGATTCACTCCGATCTGAGCAGCCACCGGCTCCTGGCTTTTCCCTTCGGCCCGCAACAACACGATGCGCGCCCGCCTGACCTCCCGTTGCGGCGTGGTCGGGCGTTTGATCATCTGTTCAAGTTCTTGATGCTGCGCGGCCTCAATGATTAGCGGATTAACAGGGCGGGCCAGGCACCCATCCTGCACTACTATTTTTGTTTCGTATAGCTAATTAACTCCCACTACACTAGAAGGGTGGCAGCGAGACCGAGAGCCCCCACGACGACCGGGCGCCACCAGCGGATGACCCGGGCGGAGGGCTGGCGGGGGGCGAGATGGGCATCGCGTTCGAGGGCGTCGGCTTCGGCCACGAGGTCCTCGGCGATGCCGGCGTGCGGCAGGTCGCACAGGAGGGCGAGGGTCGCGTCCATGCGTTGCACGGTCTCTTTGTGGCGAGGGTCGTTGGCGCGCCAAAGTGCAAACTCGGCGGCTTCCTCGTCGGTCCAACCAGCGTCACGCCGGGCGATTTGTTCGGCGGCGTAACGGGCGGTGGCGGAGGAGTCGGAGGAGGTAAAGGGCAGTACGGCGCGCGAGGGCAGGCCGGCGGCGGCGAAGTGCTCGACGCAGCGCTGAGTGCCGCGCGCAATCTGGGTTTTGACGGTCTCGGTGGAGACCTGGAGTAGGTTGGCGATTTGTTTGTAGGAGTGACCTTTGAGGTAGCGCAGCAGCATCACCTCACGGCAGCGGTCGGGCAGCTGGCGCAGGGCGGCGGCGAGGATCTCGAGTTCTTCCTGGTGCGTGAGTTGAATGGCGGCGTCGGCGTTATCTTCCACGACGTCGAGCAGCTCAGTTTGGGGGACAAGATGTTGCCCGGCAACTTTGCGATGGCGGAAATTAATCCAGGGCGATGTTACGCGCGGCCGTGAAAAGGAAGGCGCGCACGTGGCGCACGCGGTCGGCAGTTTTTTCACGCAGGAGACGGGCGTAGGCCTCCTGCACCACGTCGTCGACCTCGCGCAGCTGCGGGAAACGGCCGCACAGGTAGAGCGTGTCCCACAAGCGCAAGAGGTTGGAGAATAGGAGGTAGCGTAAAAATAAAGAGGCCGAAACTGGGATAATGTCCTGGTTTCGGCACAAAAACGGCGTGTATAATTTGGTGTGAACAATACTACCGAAGCCGTCGCCCCGGCAGTTGCCCTGAAAACCTGGCTGCGTCCAGACCTGACTCCGGTCGGACCCAACAAAGATTACGCCGCGTTTCGCGATCAACTGGCGGGGCTCGACCAGTTGCTGGCCAACAGTCACTTGGAAGCGATGGCCGTGGACTTTGCCCGGGAAAACTGGCGGGGCGACGACGTGGCCGGGTTGCCGCGACACCTGCAGTTCGCGCGCAAGGCGCGGCGGGTGCAGGTATTGCGCATGATGCTCGGAAACATCAGCTTGCGTAAACTTTCCCTGAGCATCGTCTCCAGCGATCTGTTGGCCGACTTTTGCGGAGCACGCCGGATCGACGGCATCAAGGGGGTCTCCCAAAGAAAGCGTGCTGGAGCGTGCGTCCAAATGCTTCACCGCCGGGCAGGTGCGCTCGATGAGCCAAGTCTTTATCGAGATGTGCGGTGAGACGGACCGGGCGAGCGAACTGGGACTGGCTGCGGCGCAGCCGATGGATACGTGCGTGGTGGACTCGACCTACCTGCAGGCCAACATCCATTTCCCGGTCGACTGGGTGCTCTTTCGTGACGTGAGCCGCACCCCCTAAGGCGGTGAAACTGATCCGTGCAGCGGGGTTGCGGGGTCGGATGCCGAACGAGCCGCCAGTCTTTGCCAAGCAGATGAATCGGTGGTGCATCGCGATAACCCACAGCCGACAGCGCCGCGATGCGAAGCGGGCCCCCGCAAGGGCGTGCTCCGCCAGATGAAACGCCTGCTGCGCACCATTGGCGAGCACGCCCGCCGCCACCGCGACCACCTCGCCGCCGACTACGCCCGGACCCGCTTCAGTGAGCGCCAGGCCACCTGCATCATTGCGCGCATCGACGCCATGCTCGAGCAACTGCCGGCCGCGATCAAACAGGCCCACGAACGCATCATCGGCGCGCGACCAGTGCCCAACGCCGAGAAGATCCTCCGCGTCTACGAACCCGACGTGCAGACCGTGGTCCGGGGCAAAGCGTCCGGCGAGGTCGAATTTGGCAACACCCTCATGATCAGTGAGAACGTGACGGGGTTGATCACCGATTGGCAGTTGTATCAGGGAATGGCTCCGGCCGAATGGCGTCAGTTCGACCAGAGCCTCGAGCGCCAGAATCAGTTCGACCTGAGCACCCCGATCAAAGCGGCGAGCACCGACCAAGGCTTCTCGCCCAAACGGCTGTGCGAACGCTTGGCCGAAGCCGACATTTATGACGCCACTTGCCCCCGCGATCCGCAGCTGCTGCAACGGCGCATGCAGGAGCCGCAGTTCGTGGCGCTCCCACATCGTCGGGCTTCGACGGAAGCCCGCATCGCCATCATCAAGCAACGCCAAGGCAAGCGATTGAGTGCCAGAGGCTTCACTAATCGCTACCGGGCGGTAGCCTGGAGCATCCTCGGTCACAACCGGTGGCTCATCGCCCGACTGCTGGCCGACCAACCACCGCAGGCCCAAGCCGCCTAAAACCACCAAGCCTACTCCAACGATGAACAATAAACCGGCTGCCGGAGGTTCCCTCATGGCAACGATCCAGGCACTGACTGCTGCGACACTGCAATTTAGCCCTTAAATTGCCTCTGCGCGCGCCTACATCCGCCATTGGTAGCCGGAAATCCGCGCAAAAATCGGCTTTCTTGCCCCCCTTCCAAAATCAGGGTAAATGGGACACGCTCTAAGTAAGATGCACACGGAACCGAGTGTATTCGAAGCACGGCGCCAGAACAAAAATTCCTTTTCACAAGCGCAGTTCCAGTTGGTTCGATGTACCCAAGGTTCAGGCTTCGCGGCCGCTTTGGCGCAATGTGGCGGCGAATTCCTCGGCGAAGCCATGAACGGTGAAGATCCGCCGAGGGTTTACCGCCTCGACGCAACGCAAGAGATCGTCGTAACCGGCGTGGTCGGACAGAGGGAAGGCGGCGTCGGTTTGGTGACGGTATGGGGCGCTCGAATCCATGGCCCACCCGGTGCGAACCGCGGTGCGTCGAGGGAAGATCTGTTGAAATGCGACACTCTTGAGCGATTGGGAAGGAGTGATGATAACATGGCCCCGGGCGAAGAGAGGGGCAAAAGTCTGGTAAGCAGGAAAGTGTTGGCCCCATTTTTCATAGGTTCGGGTGACGGCTTCGACCGTGGGGTGGAGCATGATCTGAAGCCCAGCATCGTGCAGGCCGGCGAGGATTTCCTGACTGCGACCCAAGCTGTAGCCGATGAGGATGGGAATATGGTCTTCGGCCAAGGCTTCGCGGCAAAACGCGGCGACTGAGGCCAAAGTGTCGGCGGAAGGGGGGGATTTGTAGTGGGGCCGGGCGAACGTCGTTTCCATGATCAAGGTATTCGCCGGCGGTGTGGCGCAAGGCTCGTCGGTCAGGGAGGGACGCAGTTTAAAATCACCCGTGTAGAGCAAGCGCCCGAACTCCGGATGCTCGATCAATGCTTGGGCTGACCCGAGGACATGACCGGCGGGGATGAGCGTGATGGTGGTGTCCGGCGCGATGGGAAACGGGGTATCGAAAGGGAGACGACGGATTTGGTCCGAGAGCTTTCCGCCGTGCGCTTCGATTAAATCAGCGGTGATCGGCGTGCAGATGGCTTGCCCGTGGCGGGCGATGTGATCGGCGTGCGCGTGGCTGATGACGGAGCGAGGTGCCGGGCGGTGTGCGTCGAGCCACCAGTCGATTTGAGGCAACCAGATGCCGGTGCGGCTTTTAACCTGCCAGTTCATGGGACGGCAAAAGGTTAACGCAGGCCAAGAAAAGTGAGAATCAACAGGATCATGAGTGCGGCACCGGTGGCCCACCAATACCACGCAAGTTGGCCCGGACCGCCGGAGGGGAGTGATTCTCCGGAGGCAGGAGACTCTTCGCTCCAAGCTGATGCCGGGAGATCCAATCCATCATAAAGATTCTGCTCTCGCCAGCCGGTGCGTTCGTCGGCGCCGCAGTCGGGGCAAGCTTTGGCGGATCGAGGAATGTCGGCGCCGCAGATGGCGCACTCCGGAGGCGGAGCGGAAGGACGAACCATGATCAGGGGCTTTCAGCTTCGAAATACTTGTGCTTGGCCAATCGCCACGCTGTGACAAAGAACGCGGTTAGCGGAATGGCGAGAATCATGCCCAGAATGCCGTTGAAGGCGGTGCCCCAGAAAAAGATAGCGACGATGATCAGGACGGGATGAAGACCGGTGCGTTCGCCCATGATTTTGGGCGTGAGGAACCAGCCCTCGATGTTCTGCACGATCACGAAAACGAGCATCACTTTAGCGACGAGAATCCAACCACCTTCGGGTTGAAAGAAAGCGAGCGGCAAGGCGATGGAGAGCCCGATAATCGTGCCGAGGTAGGGCACAATGTTGAGTACGCCCAAGGTAAGGCCGAGCACGAGGGCGAATTTCAGGCCGACAGCCCAGAAGCCGATGACCAGCAGGAGCCCCATCATCATGCCGATGAGCAGTTGGCCGCGGAAGAACGAGACCACGATGGAAATGAATTCCCGGATGAGGAAGACGACATCGCTGCGAATCGGCTTCTCGAGGAAGGTCAGTTGTTCGTCCAAGCTGCGGGTGGGGTCCCGACGCGACAGCAGGAAGAAGAACAGGTAGATCGGGATAATTGCGATATTGGTGATGACTCCAAAAATATTGAGGGCGCCGGAGCCGGCGGCTTTTATGGACGGAAGTACTTGGGAAATAAGATGTTGGCCCTCGGCGATCGCGCTATCGACCAACGATTTGATGGTCGGGTTATCCATCTGTTTCTCGAACAGGGCGATCCAGTTGGGGTAGTGGAGCTGAACGAATTCGAAGGCCCGTTTCCAGAATTCCGGGATGAAGTCCAGGATTTGGCCCACGAGCTTGGGAGTCACCCACAGCGTCATACCGCACAAGATGAGGGCGACGGCGGAGTAAAGAATCACGACGGAGGTGACTCGGGGGCGTCGGATGTGTTGCTCCAGAAAATCAACCAGGGGACGCAGAACCAACGCGATAATGCCGGCGGCGGCGAGCGGCCATAATACTTCGGAAAAGTAACCGACGAGACGAGCCAGTACTAAAAACGATAGTGCGAGTAGTCCGACAATCGCGACCAAAGCCAGAAAACCGAGGGCAAATCCGACGAGTTTACGTTGGCGATTTGTCAGTAATTGAGGAGGAGAGGCGGGAGAATCGGCCGGGTCCGGCATGAGGCAAAGCACAACGCGGTGAACGGGGGCAGGCCAGCGCAAAGCGTTGGTTGTCCGGCAAGTGAACGGGTGACCGTGGTGATTGAGCCCCAAAAAACTCGTCCGACGAAAGTCAGGACGAGTTTTTTAGAAAGTGGTGCACCCGAAGAGAATCGAACTCCTAGCCTTTTGATTCGTAGTCAAACGCTCTATCCAATTGAGCTACGGGTGCAGCAAGGAACGCAGAACAAGAAGGTTTCGCAGAAGTAGGGCAAGCGATAATTTGCAGGAATTTTTAGAGAGACTATGAGAAGCAAGAGGACACAAAAACGCCTGTCCCTCGGTCGTTGGATAGGCGAATTGGTAGAGAAGTGGACTGGGATCGGGTCAGATCGCTTTGGGAATCATGCCATCGGCAAACGAAGTCACGGAGGCGCGATGCCGTTTAACTTTGAAGAAGCGGGAACGCCGTCGGATCATGCGGTCGAGCTTGTCGGTAAGGAGGGAGATGGCCTTATGCGCCTCGTCGGTGGAGACGGAAGCGTTCATATCCGGGCCGTGGATTTCGATGTGCCCCTTGGCCGTGAAGCGGTGGGCGGGATCTTGCTGAGAGTCGCATTCTATTTCAACTCTGAGTCTTACGATCTGTTCCTCGTGACGAAACAATCGATCGGCTTTCTCCTGAACAAACGTCTTTAGCGACGGCGTGAGGTCGAGGTGGATGCCAGATACGATCAGTTCATTAGCACGGCTGTCATTTATCATGGTTATGTTTCCTTTCGGGTTTTTGACCGAGAAAGTGACGACTCTCTACCATTATGTCTGTGCGTGATGCCCATGCCCTGCCCATCGCGGCGGTCGTTTTGACCGGCGGATCTTCCGGGATCGGAAAATCGTTCATTTCGCACATGGCTAAGCTGGATCCGCAGATGCTCATTTGCAACCTTTCACGGCGAAAGCCGGAGTGCTTTTCAGTTGAGCTTAAGTTGCGCCACATAGAAACAGACTTAAGCAGTATTCGGTCGCGCCGGGCGGGAGTTAAGCGCGTATTAGAAATTTTTTCCGAAGAGGCCCCGAAGGGACGGGTTTTGTTGATCAATAACGCGGGATTGGGCGCATTTGGATCATTTGAGGAGCAGGAGATTGATGCTCAGTTGAGACTGATTGAAGTAAACGTTGCCGCCATACTTGATCTAACGGCGAGTTTGATGCCGGTTTTGAGCGAGCGCGAAGGGACGATCATGAACGCGGCTTCGATCGTGGCGTTTCAGCCCACCCCGTATATGTCGACCTATGGAGCGACCAAAGCGTTTGTCCTGCAATGGACTTACGGATTGCGTCGAGAACTGCGCGATACGGGGGTGAACGTGATGGCCGTGTGTCCGGGGTCGACGTTCTCGGAGTTTCACGATCATGCGGGTATGTCCCGAGGCGGGTTGGCGGAAAAGATGACTCAAACCGCGGATCAAGTTGTGACGGAGGCGATGGCGGCGTTGCGACGGGGGCAGGGTCACATGGTCACCGGGTGGTTTAACAAAGTGCAGTGCGCCATCGCGGCGCGGTTGCCGCTGAGCTGGTCGATCTGGCTAAGTGGGCGGGTATTGGCGCGTTATCGCCCGTTGTCCGGACGATCCGACGTATGAGTGAGCCCACCCCTGATGCTTGGATGGGGCGAGCGTGCGCATGGCCGCCGCGACCACAGCGGACGGATCGCGTGCGCTTGATGACCCGAGAGGAGTTTTCGTAGTGGATTGTGCACGAGGATGATGACGTCTTGGTGGTGAATAAGTCGGGCGATGTGGTGGTGCATCCCTCGAAGGCCGGGCCGTGGTCAAGTCTGGTGGGGGCGGCGCGGGAATACACTGGGTTGGACCGCATGCATTTGGTTTTTCGATTGGATCGAGAAACCAGTGGAGTGGTGGTCATGGCTAAAAACCCGGCTACCGCGAGTCGCCTGCAACAGGCGATGCAGAAGCGGTTCGTGACAAAATGTTACCTGGCGATTCTCCAAGGGGAGCTCTCGCAACCGGTCCCCATCGATCAACCGTTGGGGCCGGACGACAGCAGGCCGGTTTTTGTGAAGGATTGCGTAAGGCCGGATGGCAAGACCGCGGTGACGCACTTGGAGCCGCGGATAGTGAAGAACGGATATACGTTCGCCGACGTGCGTATCGAGACAGGCCGTACGCACCAGATTCGGGCTCATGCGCAGTGGTTGGGGTTTGGGATGGTGGGGGATAAAATATAGGGACCGGACGCGTGCCTGTATTTGCAATTTAGTGACGATGGTTGGAGTCCCGCGTTGGCCGAGCGATTGCTGTTGCCCCGGCAAGCGTTGCATTGCGCGGAGATTGATTTGAGCCCGGCGGGGTTATCGTGGGTATTCCGGGCTCCACTGGCGCCGGATTTGGTGTCGTTCCTAGCGGAGCGGATGAAAGTCGGCATCGCTCCTTAGTCACGGCGAATTTACGATATCTTCGTGCGCTGACTTGAGCCATGGGAGAGAGCCAGCCTTTGTCGTTTCATGTTAAAAATGACAGGCTGTAGGATGGTCCGTGAATGGATCATGTATCTCACGTTGGGTGCATTATTATTGAGCGTTTCCCCTGCTCAGTCGACCAATCCCGAATTGGCGAAACTGAGGAGCGCATTGATCCCGAAGCAGGAAGTTGGTGCGGATGTATTTATCGGGGAAAACCCAACCTATGACGGACGCGGAGTGGGGATCGCGGTCTTTGACACCGGAGTGGATCCGGCGGCGGCCGGTATGGCGGTCACGACTACAGGCGAACGCAAGGTGGTTGATATCATCGATGGCACTGGTAGCGGTGACGTGGATACTTCCACGGTCGTGCAGGTGAACGAAGCAGGCATTCTGATCGGATTGAGCGGAAGGGAGCTCAAGGTACCGTCCGAAGTCGTCAATCCTTCTGGTGATTATCGCATCGGTTGAAAACCGGCGCATGAGCTCTTTCAAGGACCGGTCCTCGCGAGATTGACCTCTCATTTGGCGTCCGAGTGGCAGGCTGAATTGAGCCTGGTCCGAGCGAATCGATCGAGGGAGGATCACTCCGAACTGGAGGCTGCCCAAGCCAAGGCCACGGTGGATCGAACACGCGCGGAAGCTGATCTGGTCGCCCGCGAAGAGCAATTGGTGGCGTGGGAGGAGAGTCTGCTGCAATCGGGACCGGGCCCGTTGTATGATTGCGTGTTGTGGAACGATGGGGAGCAGTGGCGAGTGTTGATTGACACGGATCGAGACGGGGAGCTGGCGGAGGAAAAGAAGCTACGGCCCTTTGGTGTGGCCGGGGAGTACGGCACCTTTGACGGGTTTACCACCACGACGTTCGGGGTGCAGGTTTATGACGATGGGGACGTGCTATCGATCGTAACCGTCAGCGGCACGCACGGCACGCATGTGGCTTCGATTGCCGCGTCCCACTACCCGGACGCGCCGGAACGCAACGGCATCGCGCCGGGGGCACGTATTTTGTCGATCAAGATTGGCGATATTCGCACGCGCAGATCGTCCTACGGGATGAGTGACCAGCGGGCGGCGGCGACAGCAGCGCGTTACGAAGTAGATATCGTGAACGCGAGCTGGGGCGGACAAAGCGCGTATCAGAACGGTCAGGACTCAAACTCCATGCTCTATCGAAGATTGGTGGAGCGCTATGGGATTCTAACCGTGTTATCCGCGGGTAACGAAGGCCCCAGCTACAGCACTTCTGGATCGGCCGGAGGCGAGGTCAGCCGTGTGTTGGGAGTAGGGGCTTACGCTTCGACCGAGATGGCGCATATGCTTTATGCGGCGGTCAAGGACAGTCCGGATGCTGCGTTGCAGTTTTCCAGCCGCGGGCCGACCAAGGATGGGGCGATCGGGGTGGATGTGATGGCGCCGGGGCAGTGTGGGCTTCCTACTCGGCAGAGTCTCTTAAAGGGGCCGAAATGATCAACGGGACGTCGATGGCGTCGCCGAGCGCGGCAGGGGAGGCCGCGTTGGTGATTAGTGCGGCAAAACAAAACAATCTTGATCACAGCGCGGTGCGCAGTGAGGCACGCGTTGACCCTCGGAGCCAGCCCTCTGTCCGAAGACGACACGGCGACACGGGGTCGCGGTATGATCAATGCAAATGGAGGTTGGGCCAAGTTGCAGGCTTTGCAGAACGAGCCCGCCTTCGGGGCCTACTACGATGTGACTGTGACTGGGGGTACTTTTTTCGAGCAAGGTAGCGGTCTCTATTTGCGCGGCGAAGTGGATGAGCCCCGCCGCCGGGTGGCCGTATCGGTTTCGCCCGCCTGGAGCGATGCGGTGCCCAGTGAAGTCCGATATGGATTCGAAACGGATCTCGTGCTCTCGTCATCGGCCGAATGGGTTGAGACTCCTGACTACCTGCACTTGGCCAACGGACAGCAGCGTTTCTCTCTTTTCGTTACGGTCCCTGAGCAAAACGAAGCGTCTTTGTTGCGAGGGGGGCGTGCTTTCGGCGGAGATTCAGGCACGACTCTCATCACGTCCGGAATTGGGCGTGGTGTTTACAATCCCGGTTACGGTGATGCGTCCGGCAAGTGCGGATCTCTTCGTCGACAACCACTGAAAGATGACGGTCGAATTGTCCCCGGCAGAGATGCAGCGTGTGTTTCTGGCGGTGCCGGCCGGAGTCGAACGCATGCATCTCGACGTGAAACACACGGCGGCCGATTCAGTGGCCAGACGCTTCTTCATTCAGGCATTCACCCCCTCCGCGGAGTCGCATCAAGGCCGTTTCAAGGTCGATGAAGTCGCTTGGGTGGATGAAGGGGAGCGTTTTCAAATGAATATTCCCGTGCAGGCCGGTGGCGTGACGGAATTGGCGCTCAATCAATATTTCTATTCGCATGGGGAGACGGCCCTTGAGTTGGATATGCAGTGGGTCGGAGTAGGCGCTGGGCATGGCACGGTCACCATGGAGCCGAATCAAGGGTGGTTGCCAGTGGAGTTGAATCCCACCGTGGATGGTGAGGTAAACGTGGAGACCTCGTTGGAGCAGGCGGTCAGCGTATATCTGCCGAAGGAAACGACCGACTTCTATGATGATGAGCGGAGCGTGCTGCCTCCGACGCCCAGGAATCCTGGACCTAAAAAGGAACGGAGGGTGCGTTTGAGCTACGCTTTGGAATTCAAAAAACCGATGATTGCGGCATTGTTGGGCCAGCAGGACTACGACTTGTCCGATGGAATCAGGGGCGGAAGAGTCATGGCGGTGCACGAGTCGGGTGAAGTGCTGTACAATCAGTGTCCGGACGGCGACCGGCCCATTGATTTCCAGAAAGGGAAAACCACGGTGATCGCGGACTTCGCCGCGTTTAGATCCGGTTTGGTTGATACCATCAAGACGTTACCGTTGCGGGTCGGACAGCCCATCAAGCCGGCGAAGTCGCTTGGAGTGCGTCCCCATTTCCGAGGGCGCTTCGATGGCAACACGTCGTCTCACCTCTCGCTCAAAGCAGGGCGGGATGTGATGCTCATGCTGGCAGATACCGTGGTCGGCGCCATGGCAAAGCTTGAACCGAAACCCGATTACGTGGTTGGAGAAATGACATTCTCGGATGACGAAGAGAATGAAATCGTATCGTTGCCCTTGCGCTACTTCGTGGGGGGCATCGCCGTCAGACGTGACGAATCAAGAAGCCAAACCCTCGCCGGCGAAAGACCTCAAAAGCGAGGTGGAAAAGCTGGAGGAAGCGACGACCGAGTTGAGACTGGCGTTTGTACGTGACCACCGTCACGCCACGGATGAAGACGTGGTGGCGCGCCGAGCCGTGGTATTGGCGCCATTGCGGACTGAGCGTCCACAGGATCCTTGGCCGATGATCGAGCAAGCGATTGATGGCGCAGTCGCGGCGAATATGGCCAGCGATATTTGGGGAAGCCCGGAGAAGGCAGATGACGAGGAATCGACCGATGAGGAACCCGCTACGGCAACCGTGTCCTCCACGGAAACGCTGTTGGATCTACTGGATGATGCCGAGGTATTGGCCGATCCGGACGGGGTGAGCCAGTTCTTTGGGGCGAAACCGGTGGCGGCGCCGGGAGATCCTGATGCGCGCGATCAAATCGTGGCGGAGGAAGCCCGCTTCGAGGCGGACCGGGCGGCTCTCGCGACCATCAATCGACTGCGCACAGATCTGTATCGGGCGGCAGGGGATTTGGATTCGGCCTGGCAGAGTTGGACCGAAATGCGCCGCTGGGAAGCAGACCCTTCCGATGACACCAAGGCATTGGAAGTGATGTTATCTAAAGGCAGCCGGGCTACAGGGACTCGCGCTTCAAGCGTTGAACCAACGCATCGAAGAGGATCCTCTCAAGGCTGGCTGGTTGGAGGAGCGCATCGCGCTCTACCGCGAATTGGGTTGGGAGCGCGTGGCGGCGGAGCAGGAACTGCTGCTGGCGGCCCGAAAGGCCAACGTGCAGATGCTGAAGCAACTCTAAGCGCGGGCGGAGTTGGCAATGTCTCACCGACTGTCCAAGCCGGGCGGTCGATGGGAACAGGCGTATCTCTAAGTTTGGTCAACGATCGCCAGGGTCTCGGTGATCATTTGTTTGATCACTGCGACGTGGGTGCTGACACGGCGGTCCAGCCCGGAGCCCGAAGGTGTCTCAACCGTGTAGCAGAGGTCGGTGTGATGGCGCCACAGATAAATGGCTTCGGGCCAGGTATCGCGGAGGGCGGGATCGCTTTCCGGTCGGATGATCCCTGGCTCGTTGATGGGGCGCCCATCGATTTCGGAGTGGGGGTCAATAGGCATCAAAGACGATGCTGCTTCACGCAGGGCGTGCGCCATGCCGCTTCCGGAGGAGGCATTTAGTTCGTAGAGGTAGAAGCCTTGAGCTTCCCAATCTTCATGAAGGCAGAGGGCCACATCGAAGCGAGGTTGAGTCTGCAGCCAATCGACGTGGGCAGAGATTTCGGCAGAGACGGGTGATGTGTAATCACGGTTGAGATCGATGCCGGTGTCGTTCTCGCGTTGATCGGCAGCGAATCCCGTGGGGTTGAGCATGGGAACCAGGAACCAAGTGGCACGAGCGTCGAATTCGCCTGATTCCAGCAACTTTAGCATGGCTAGAGGTGGGGCGGGTTCATCGCCATGAATGCCGCTGGAGATGTAGATCCGGGGTTTAGGGCCCATGGCACGTTTGGTGAAGGCGATGAGAGGCACGCCATCGACATGGCCAAAGGACTCTTCGCGAAACCCGCACCTCAGTGCGGCTTCGCGGCAGCGGGCCACAAGATTGGCGGGATCGAGTGGGCAGGTTTTGACAGCGCTCACCCGGGAGTTCTTGGTGGTGGGTCACGATAGTCTCAAGCCGCGTTTTACATCATGTCCCAAGTCCGCGTTCGTTTTGCTCCCAGCCCCACGGGGTTCTTTCACATCGGCAGTGCCCGCACGGCATTGTTCAACTGGCTTTATGCCCGCCACACGGGAGGGGTCTTTATCCTACGGGTGGAGGACACGGATAAAGAGCGAAACAGTGAGGAATTTCTCAATGTTATCTACGATAGCCTAAACTGGTTGGGACTTAACTGGGACGAGGGACCTCAAATCGGCGGGGGTTTCGGTCCCTACCGTCAAAGTGAAAGGGCAGACATTTACCGTTCCTACTTGGAGAAGCTCAAGGCGACGGGGCGGGTATACGAAAAGGACGGGGCGACGTGGTTTAAAATTTCCGGAGAGCCGCAGCTGATTGACGACGCGATTCGCGGTCGCGTGGAGCGGACCGAGGAGAAGAATTTTGTAATTATCCGTTCTGGTGGGAATCCCGTGTTTCATTTCGTGAACGTGGTCGATGATATCAGCATGGGCGTCACGCACGTGATCCGGGGAGAGGATCATTTGTCGAATACCAGCAAGCATACGGAGCTCTTCAAGGCCTTCGGCGCGCCGTTGCCAGTCTTTGCGCACATCCCGTTGATTTTGAAACAGGATGGGCCGGGCAAAATGTCCAAACGGGATCAAGGGGCATTGATCGAGGAGTATCAGAAACGTGGTTACTTACCGGAAGCGGTCTTTAATTTTCTCTGTCTGCTGGGATGGAATCCGAAGGATGATCGGGAGAAGATGACGATCGAGGAGATCGTGAGTTTGTTTGATTTCCCCGGAGTGAATCAAAGCAACGCCCGGTTCGATGACCGCAAAATGGCGCACATGAACATGACGTATTTGCTCGCGCTGCCCCCGGAGGAGTATCTGGCGAAAGCCCGAGCGCTCTTTGCTGGCAGCGATGAGGGCGCGGCGGTTATGGACGCGGTGTCCGAGGACTACTTTTCGCAAGTGATCGCGATTAGTCAGCCGAAGGTGAAGGCCATTGATGAACTTCCCAGTTACACGGTGTACTTCTTCACGGAGGATTTTCCGTGGAATGAAAAAGCCATTACGAAGACCTTCAAAAAAGGAGAGCCGCTGGCTCGTCTCGGCGAGTTGCGTCAGCTGTTGGCGATGGCTCCGAATTTTTCGGATGAAGCGGCCGTGGAAGCCATGATCAAGGCGGGCGCCGAAACCAACGGCTTCGGGTTCGGCGACTATCAAGCTGTCGCACGATTGGCGGTTACAGGCACCAATGCAGGACCTGGTTTGACCCAAATTTTACGAGTTTTGGGCCCCGAAAAAGTACTGAGCCGATTCGACCGAATTTTGCAACCCCCTCCGGTCTAAGAGTGAGCGTTGGTACTTCGACGGCGGAGACGTGGTCGAAGCACCGAAACCAGTTAAGTTGACGACGTCTCGGCTTCCCGGCGACGGTCCAACATACGCTTCAAGGAACCGAAGTAGTTTCGAGTCTGTTCGCTTTTGCGAAGTACTCCGTCGTTGGTCGAGTGAATCCGGCGTTCGTAATGCACCTCTGGAATGTGGTATTCGCGAAGTCCGCGGTCTTGGGCGTGTCCATACCAATCCATGAAATCGTGGGCATGCTCCGCGGTGGAAAATTCCCCAGCCAAATTGAATGCGTCGCGTCGAACGAGCATGCTACCTTTGGAAATACCTTTATTGATGACAGAGGGAGGACTCGGCGTGCCAGAGGGAAGGGATAGAGGACAGTGGAAGATACGCAGATACGCGCGTAGGTGAACACCATGTCGATCTCGGGCCGAGTTTGGAGAACAGTGACTTGCCGTCCGAGTTTTTGAGGCAACCAGCGGTCATCGGCATCAAGGAATGCCAATAATTCGCCAGAGGCCGCCTCGATACCACGATTTAGAGTAGCGGCAATGCCGAGGTGGGGGTGGTGAATCAGTGTCACAAGCCTGTCTGTGGGTACTTTTTCGGCGCTATCGTCGGTGGACCCGGCGTCGACGACGATCAGCTCAGTGGGCGGCAAAGACTGGTGGAGAATGCTCTGCACGGCTTCCCGAATATAGGGGGCCGCATTAAAAAGCGGAATTACCACACTGATGGAGGGAAGCGAATGCGGAACCGAAAGCATGGATCGTAAAGTGACATTGATGAAATGTTTATGCAATAGAGTGCTCGCACTTTGCGAGGGAAGGCCGTTCGATTCGGGATTGCGACGAACGTGCACCGAGACGAAGTTGGAACCAGTATGACAAGCCCCTTAGTCACGGTCGTAATTCCACTCTACAATGGTGCCGCCTTTGTGAAGGAAGCCATCGATAGCGTCCTAGCCCAGGATTATCTTGCCATCGAGACTTGGGTACTTGGGTGATTGATGACGGTTCGACTGACGGAAGTGCGGATATCGTGCGCAAGTATCCCTCATTACACTACAAGCGGCAGGAGAATGCCGGAAATGCGGCGGCACGTAACTTGGGATTGGCGTTGGGTTCGGGCGACTATTTCGCCCTGTTGGACCAGGACGACCGATGGTTACCGACCAAGATCAGTGCACAAGTGAACGCGTTGGAGGGGATCACGGTCCCCACTTTTTCGATCACCATGGCGAAAATGCGGTTACAGGATGGCGTCGAGCTCCCGGCCGCCTATCCGCAAGAGCAGTGGAGCAAACCTTTTCCCGGATACTTTCCTAGTGGCTTGATGGCAGCGAGAGGAGTTTTTGCGCAAGTAGGGGAATTTGATATCGCGATGGCGGCCGGTAATGACGCCGATTGTTTTTCGCGGGCGGTCGACAGCGGGGAGGCAGCGCAGATTTGTCCCGAAGTTCTATTTGAGAAGCGTGTACATGCGGCGAACCAAGGGCATGACATCGCCTTGATGAAGCGTGATTTGATGCGAGTCATTCGCGCGTCTTTGGTGAGAAAACGACTGGCCGGGCCTAGGCCCGGCCAGTGATGCGTAGGTAGACTTCGCGGTAGCGCCCCACACATTGCTCGAATCCGAATCTTTCGTTCACGAACTCGCGGGCGGAATCTCCCATGCGCCGAGTCTTTTTCGGGTGCTGGAGTGCGTAGAGCAAGGCGTCGTGCCAAGTCGTCAAATCGCCCGGTGGAAGCAGTTGCCCGGAAGTGCCGGAGACAACGCGTTCAGCCAGCCCCCCAGTATCAGAAGCGAGCACAGGCACGCCGGCTTGAGCGGCTTGCAATGCGACCAATCCAAAAGGTTCAGCCCACAATGACGGTATCACTACCAAACTGACCTCAGCCATGAGCGGAGGAACCTCCTCGGGGGCCACGGATTCAGTAAATTCGTACGAACCGGGTTTGAGTTGGTCGGCGGCGAATTTGTTCAGGCTGGCGAAATCGGGGCCATCTCCAACGATGAGTAGACGGGCGGAGGGGCAGAGCGGTTGGCCACTGGCGAATAGTGAGATGGCGAAATCGAATCCCTTCTCGGGCACCAGTCGCCCCACCGCCATCACCACGGGATGGGGAGGCGGGGACGGTGACATGGGCGGTGAGTTCGGAGCGGGTAATCCGTTCCAAATACGGGAAGACCGGTCGGCAGACTCGGGGTGACGTGCGATGAAATCCTGTAGAAGTGAGTCGGAAACCGCCGAGATCCATGAAGCGCGCGAAACAAGTCGATCGAAAAAGCTCAGAGAGAAAGGGAGATGACTGAACGGCGTGTGGAGCGTGAGGATGAAGAGGATATCACGGGCGGACCGAGAAAGCAGATAAATCCAAACCGAAGGACCGTTGGCATGCAGGTGAATGACCTCCGGAAGGAAGGCGGAAATAATGCGTTCAATGGGTTCAGTGACTTCGAGAATTGCGGATGGATTTCGTTCGCGAAGGGCGTCTTGCATGGGAACGCGGTGAACTTCCACGCCCCAATGCGCTTCGTGCAGGGGAAGCCCGGGAGTTCGCTGATCGGTAATGACGGTCACCTGAGCACCGTGAGCCACCTGAGCTTGGGTGATCTGATCCAATAGTACTTCCGTGCTCCCAATTAGCGGCCGTCAACTTTCATTCCAATGCAGAATGTGCAATCTTACAATGTGTTGAGTAATTGAGATACGGCGGGGGCAATTTTGTAAAAATTGCGGCTGAGGTTTAGTCGGAAACCAGGGATTTTTTTCGTCAGTGCCACCATGGCGCGGAGCTCGTGCTGAGGGGAGGATTGGAGCTGAAGCAAAGTACTCGGAGCCATAGCACGGAGCGTGTCGACACCGGACATGGCGGTATGATCAGTGTGTGCTTGGTCGGTGATACAAGGCAGCAGGATGGCTTTGAGCGGAAGCGAAAGACTGATTTGTGGGGCGAAATGTTCGTGCGCAAAAATGACGGGTTTTTCGAAGGGGTCGAGGCACGGGTCCTCTGCGATACGAGCGAGTTCAGGAAAGCGGGGAAAATGGTCCCGGGGCAGTTTCCCAGTGCTGAATAGACAGTAAGCGGTGGGGGCAGGCTCGGAGCCCACCAAGGTATAGTCGTCGCTTACGTATTGCAGGCCGTATTCCAGCGAAAGCAATGCGGTGGTGGACTTCCCCGAGCCGCCTTTTCCCACGATGAGGACGGCTCCATCAGTGGTACCGACGCACCCGGCATGCAACACCTGAAGCGGGTGGGCGCTGGACCACCAGTGGAACAATTGGACGAGCGGCGACCCGTGCCAATTGGTGCACAGGCTGTCAGCCTGAAGGGTCCAGACGATGGCCCGATTTTTGGGCTGATCGAAGAGAATCAATGCGGTGTAATCTGGCAGGGTGAGGAGCTCAAACCGATGGGCGGCGGCAGGAAGCGTTACGCGTCGTGGTTCGGTGCCTTTTGTGGCCAGTTCCAAGGAGGCGCCGGCAGGGGGATTCCGGAGGCGGCTTGATTCCAACCCATTATTGCAAGCGCCGGACCGGGACCGTGATCGGCGGCAAGTGACAAGTGGTTTAGTGCGCGAAGCAGCGTTTTGAAAAGCGCGCCGCCTGAACACGACATTGCGATGTGATTCCCCGCCAAAACCAAGTGGCGATGCTGAGGTGGGGAGATATTACTCGCCTGCTCATAGGCCACGGCCAATTGCTCAAAGTACTGGGCTATCGTCCGCTCAGCCAGGTTCTCGGTATCTAAGACTAGAGCGGTCATGATTGAATGAGCGAAGAGGAGTTAACTCGACGGATAGTGGCCACAGACCCAGAGGCGAAGGGTCTGCCGGCGTTGGCAATGAAGTCTTTGTCCCCAGTGGTCTCCGGAGATACTACTCGCCCGCATGGCGGGTGGCGAAGGATCAGCATGACGCAAGTTGTTTTGCGGTGTTCCAACCGTCAAAGAGATATACTTAAGGCAACGATCGAATCGAGATTAGCTGGGAACGGTGGAGGGGTGGGCCGCATTTCGCACAAAGTCTTCCAATTCGGCAATCGCTTGAGCAGGGCCGTCTTCGCGTTGAAGATCCTCCGCGATGAGAGTCGCTCTGGTTTGGGGGATGGAACTCGAAAGTAGTTTGATAATAGCTCCGTGGAGGTTCTCCGGCCACCAGACTTTTCCGAGGCGTTGGCCTACGCCCAGCCGCTCCATCTCAAGGGCAAAGACATTCTGGTCGCCGATGTGCCGGTACGATGATTTGAGGTTTGCCGGCGTGAAGCGCGCTGGCGGTGGTGCCGGCACCACCATGGTGAATGATGACACTCGCATGGCGGAAGAGTTGGTCATGGGAAACTTTACCGATGACCTTGATATGAGTTTCGTCGCAAAGTTTTGGGAATTGGGCCCAACCGCGCTGCACGATTATTTTCTGGTCGACCGGCCAATGACGGACGAAGCGCTCCATTGATGGCACCGGCGTTGTCGTAAACCATGCTACCGAAAGTGAGGACTGGCACGGGTTGGCCACCGGTGAATTCGCGGATTTCCTGATCAAGTTCCGGGTCGACGGGCGCTTGCCAGCGGCAAGAGCCGGTAAAACGAAAGCGCGCATCGATCTCGGCATCACCCGGGCGAAAGAGTTTGGCCGGCAGGGTGACGATGACGCGTTCAGCGGGTTTGGAGAAAAATTACGGACTTTGGGCAACCCAGCGGTGCGCAGGGAGCTGGCCACCGTGCCGTTGATGACACGGTCCACGATGGCATTGGCGGTTTGCCACATCCGCCGGTTCCATGCGCGTCGCAGACCTCGACCTAGCCAACGAGGAGATGGCATGTTTTCCGGAGGGTAGTCGGGGGACGGAATGACATGCGGTGCGAAGGCGAGCGTGGCAAAAGGAACCCCATGGCGATCGGCGATACCTTTGTTCATTGGAAAAAGATAGCTCGAAACGACCAGATCGGTTTCAGGCATCGCGGCATTCATGCGCGAAATTATTTCAGGAATATATTTGTGGGCCTCAACGTAGAGTTCGCGCAGTTGGTAGATAGGCGTGTGGATTTTTTGGAGGAGGCCCATCCTGTAGCTCAGGTCGGCCTGCTCCCAGTCTGGACACAGCGGCAGGAATTCGATGCCGGCGGCCTGTACGTCCTCCCGATAGTGAGGAATGGTGGCGAAGCGCACTTGGTGGCCAGCTTGCTGCATGGCAACCGCCAGCGCGATTACTGGGTAGATGTCGCCGGTTGACCCATGGGACGTGAGGATGACCCGCATAGTCCGACGGTTGGATGAGGATCGGTCCGGGGGCGAGCCGAGCGTCGTTACTTTTGGGTGACGGGAGGAGCGTCCGGGAGGCGGATAACCAACCCCATCAGGCTAAGCCCGGCCCAACGACTGGAGCAGTGCAGAGAGTTCCGCGGCGGGGTCTTCGTGGTCCTGGTCCAGCGCGAGTTGGAGCGCATTCCCCAAAATTGGTTTGGCCTGGTCGGTTTGGCCGAGTTTGAGCAGAGCTTTACCGAGTAGGATGCGAGGCATCATCCAGTCGGCGCGGGCGGCTACGCAGCGTTCGTAATGCGGCACGGCTTGGAGGGCGTGACCGCCGGTGTCGAGTGCTTGAGCGAAGCTAAACCGAAAGAGGTCGTTGCCGGGTTGTTGGTCGACGAGTTTTTGGAATTGTTGGATACGGGCGGCACTCATGGTTGGATTCAGGACAGGGTTCGATAAGGACTGCGGTGGCGTTATCGGGACCTCCACGATGGTTGGCGGCGGCGATAAGATCGGCCAAACGTTTGGTCATCGATGCCGCCGTTCCCAGCAGAGAACAAAGTTCGTCGTCCGGGATCACGCGGAATATCCCATCGGTGAGGAAAAGGAATCGATCTCCCGAGTTGATTTCGACTTCGAAGGTATCGATCGCCGGGACAGAAAACTGACCGATGCAACGTGTCAGCGCGGCGAGGGCGCGCGAATCGGTGACGGCGGGAAAGACTTCGCCTTGGGCTGCCCGTTGCTTTTGTTCGTTTGCGACGGAATGGTCGACCGTGAGGCAGGTCGCGGTGCCCGCCCGCAGTCGGTAGCAACGCGAGTCGTCCACGTGTGCGAGGAGGAGGAGGCTTTCGTGGATGACTCCGCAGGTCAAAGTGGTTCCGATGCCGAGAGACGGGCTGATTTGGCGGCCGCGGAGGGCGACGGCTTCGTTGGCAGCGCGAAACCAAGGGGTGAGTCCGCTCGCGCGGGAGATGGAAGATTCCCCGGCACAGGCTTCGAGCTGATCGACGGCGATCTGGGCGGCGGTGGCGCCGGCTGGCAACCCACCGATACCATCGGCGACGGCATAAAGTCGCAGGGCATCCAAGCGAAGAAATCGATCTTCGTTCTGTCTTCGCACGCGACCAATGTCGGTAATAGCGGCGGACTGAAATTTCGGTGAGAGCTGAGAAACCAAGAGCAATGAAATGGAGGAATGGCGAGTAAGCGGCGAGCTCTGCGAGACACGCTGGGCGTTAGGGAAAGGGATGGAATCGGTGTTCGCGATTGGTGCGGTCGATGCGAACCAGATTCCGGTTGGGGAGACATTCGATGAACCAGCGACCGTAGGGCTTTTGGACAATGCGGGAATCCAGAAGCGTCACAATACCCTGATCCGTGGCGGAACGGATGAGGCGTCCGATGCCTTGGCGAAATTTGACCAAGGCCTCCGGCAGCGTGAGTTCGGTGAAGGGGTTGCCGCCCTGATCGCGAATCCACTCGGTGCGTGCTTCGAGCGCAGGATGTGTGGGGACCTCGAAGGGCAGACGGGTCATGATGACCTGGGCGAGTGCGGAGCCGGGGACATCGATGCCGGTCCCAAAACTATCGGTGCCGAACAGGATGGCATTGCCGCACTCACGCATTTTATCGACTAGGGCAGTGCGGGAAAGATCCCTGCCTTGGCAGAGCAAAGGCCGGCCGGCGGCAATAAATTCGGTTTCAAGCACGGCCGCCACATGGCGCAAGTCGGAGTAACTAGTGAACAGCACCAAGGTGCCGCCGGGGACGCGCAAGGCACAGTATCGAATGTAGTCGACCAGCGTATCGCGGGAAAGCGCGGCGGTATCGCGAGTGGGCAGCGGGATATCGGTGGCGACAAAGGCGCGGAAGTTTTTTTCGTAGTCGAACGGGGATTGTTCGATGGCAGCCGGAATCGCGGTTGCTCCGATGCGTTTTTGAAATGGAGTCATCCGCCCGGCCAAGGCGAGGGTCGCGCTGGTGCACACGACAGACGTGTCGCACCCGAATAGTTCTTCCCCTAGAAACGGAGCTATATCAATGGGCGCCGTGCGCAGGGTAACGATGGTTTGGCGCCGGCCGGAGCGTTCGAGCCAGTAGACGTTTTTCTCGGGTTCGGCGACACTGAGGAACCGACGGAGGCCGGTTTGGTAGGTGGAGACGCGACGGGCCTGTTCGAGGAGTTCGTCACGTTCGCGGCCATCGTCGAGCTGATCCGCGCGTTTGCGCACGGCGCGATGCAAGGCCAGCAGAGGGCCGTCGAGCCACTCCTCGGCGAAGCCTTCTTCGCGGACTCGAACGATGGATTGAGTCGTGAGCAAACGCTCGTTCAGGAAGGCAAAGAACTGGGTCGAAGCGTCCAAGGCGTCCTGAACGAGCTGGCGTTCGGTGGGGCCGCCGTGTTTGACCATGATACCTCGACGCGTACGAGGGTTGTAGAGGTGCTTGAGCATCCGGTCGGTGCCGTAGGAACTCAGGTGCAGCCCGCAGTGATCGGTGGCGACGCCGGGAACGGTGTGCGCTTCGTCGAGCACGATAAAATCGTCGGGAAACAGCACCCCACGGGACGTGTGGTTTTCGCCGGCGCCGGCGGCGATGTGGGCGAAAAGCAAAGAGTGGTTCACCACAATCACATGGGCGGCCCGAAGACGTGCACGTGCACGTTGATAGAAGCAGGAGTCATGGTCGCAGTATTTGCGAGAGCATGACAATGAGTCGGCGTTGACCAAATCCCAGACATCTGGCGACGGCGGCGGAGTCAGCTCGTGACGCAGACCATTGATGCTGGCCGCGGACCACGTGGCGATGCGTTGCAACTCGGCATGCTCGGCGGTGGGAATGAGCTCCGTTTTATCGCGCAGTGCATTGGCCAATCGTGACGTGCAAAGGTAGTTGGCTTTGCCGACGAGCACGGCGGATTTGAATTCGGCGTAGGGTTCGAGTGATTCGTCGGAGAAGAATACGCGGCGGCAGAGAGGCAGGTCCTTTTTGTCGAGTTGTTCCTGCAGCGCGATAGTATGCGTAGAGACGATCATTTGTCGGCTTTCGTCGACGGCTTGGATGATGCCGGGCAGGAGGTAGGCAAGAGACTTGCCCACGCCAGTGCCGGCTTCAAACAGGAGGGATTCGTCCTCGCGTTGGCTCTGAGCGACGGCCCGGGCCATGGATTCCTGTTGCGGGCGATGTTCCAAGAGAAGGGCAGACGTCAAAATGCCGTCGGCGGCGAACAAACCGGGCATGAGTTCAGTCGCGCGGGAGCGTGGAGGGGGCGGGGGAAGCGCGTCTGGTTGGTCTGTGAGGTCGATCATGGGTGGGACCCACGGGGAGAGCGAGGGTAGCGGTGATAGGTTTCGGCTCAGGGAGCCGACGTGCAATTAAGGATTTGCGGGAACTGGGTTATTTCGTGACGTTAAGGTATTATGACTGGTTTTGCCTTGTCGCCTGAGTGGACGGAAACGTTGACCGAGTTTCTCCGGTCGGCTCCGGGGCTGGAGGCGGTCAGAGTCGACCGTGCCACTCGTAAGGTCGCGGTGGCGACGCTGGGGAAGGTAGATGAGGAGGCGTTGCAAACCCGGTTGCGGGAGGTTTTGCGGGATATTGCTCTGCGGTGGGGCGGGTGGGCGGATGATTCCGATCGCGGTGCCGAGGCACCGCAGGATGGCTTCACTCTGACCCGCAAAGGAGATCAGGTGGAGTTGACGGCCCCGACGTGTGAGACGGCGCCGAGGTTTTGGGCGTGGCGAGAGTTTGCCTGGCCTGAACCGACTGAGGACCACGAGCACGAGGACCACGAGCACGAGGACGACGGGCATGATCACGAGGATCACGATTGGAAATTTTTAGCAGGGTTGGCCGCGATCTGCGGTGGGGCGGGCGCGGTAGCGTGGTTCCTCGGCCGGGCGGGAGAGGGGTTTGAAATCTGGTCGTTGTTGCTGGCGGGCGTCGCGCTGGCTGCGGGAGGGTGGGATGCCGCCGTGGATTCGTGGGCGAATATTCGTCGGGGTAAACTGGACATCCACTTTCTCATGCTCGCCGTGGCAGTGGGGGCCGTGAGCATCGGAGCGTGGCATGAGGCGGTGTTGTTGTTGTTCTTGTTTTCGGCTTCGGGCGCGATGGAGGCCTATGCGATGGAGCGGACCCACCGGGAAGTGGATGCGTTGCTGAAATCGGCTCCGAAGACCGCGATGAAGGTGGCGGATGATGGACAGGAAACCGAGGTGGCGGTGGAGACCCTGGTGATTGGGGATGCGGTAAGAGTGAGACCAGGGGGCGCTTATCCGGCGGATGGGGCCGTGCGGGAAGGCAAGAGCGCGAGTGATGAGTCCACGTTGACGGGAGAGGCGGTGCCTGTGGAGAAAACGACCGGTGACGCGGTGTATAGCGGAACATTGAACCTTGGGGGCGCGGTGGTTTTTGAAGTGGAGAAACTACCGTCGGAGAGCACGCTGCAAAAAATCATTCGTTTGATTCAGACCGCGCAGAAGTTGCGGGCGCCCAGTCAGCGATTCACGGATAAATTTGGCGGGCGTTACACGCTGCTGGTCCTCGGGGCATGTGCTGTCATGTTTTTGGTGTGGTGGTTGGGTATGGGGTTGCATCCCTTTACCAATGCAGGCGAGGAGACCTCGGCGTTTTACCGGTCGATGACACTATTGGTCGTGATGAGTCCGTGTGCGTTGGTGTTGTCGATTCCGTCGGTAGTGTTGGCGGCGATCGCATGGGGAGCTCGACACGGTGTGTTGTTTCGAGGTGGCGGGGCGATTGAGAAACTGGCGGAAGTGACCACGGTGGCGTTGGACAAAACGGGGACTTTGACGACGGGTGAATTGAGTGTGGTCGGCTATGAAAGTCTGCCGGCGGGCCGCGAGGACGCAGTGCGGGAGTTGGCTTTGGCGCTCGAGGCGAATTCGCAGCATCCCATTGCTCGAGCGATCGTGAGAGACGCGCGCCAGCGCGGGACGGCGGAACGCAAGGTGAATGAGTTTAGCTCTATGACGGGCCAAGGAGTGCGAGGGCGCATGGGTGAGAGCAAAGTCCTGTTAGGGCGTCGGGAGTTGTTGGACGATGGTCCTCTGGCGCAGTGGGCTGAACAACTGCCGCCCGCAGCGGCGGCATTGGCCGAAGTCTGGGTGATCAGTGAAGATCTCGTCGGACGGATATTACTGAAGGACGAACTCCGCTCGGCTTCGGCGGGAGTGCTCCTCAAATTACGGCAAATGGGGTTAAGATCGGTGATGCTGACCGGAGACCGTCGGCAAACGGCGGAGAAAGTCGCAGTAGCACTGGGCATCGATGAGGTTCAAGCGGGTCTATCCCCGGAGGACAAAGTCGCCGCGATCACGGAATTGAAGCGAAACGGCGGAGTCGTGGCGATGGTGGGCGATGGAGTGAACGACGCTCCCTGCTTAGCCGCGTCCGATGTCAGTATAGCGATGGGCGCGCGAGGCAGCGACGCTGCCCTAGAACAGGCTGAGGTCATCCTAATGGAGGACCGGATTGAGAGTGTGTTGTCGGCGTTGACATTGAGCCGACGCGTCAAACGGGTTATCTGGCAGAATGTCACCATTTCACTCGGAGTAGTGGTCGTGATGGCCGTCGCTTCAATTATGGGTGCAGTGCCGTTGGGCATGGGCGTGGCGGCACATGAAGGGAGCACGGTCGTGGTTTGTTTGAATTCGTTACGTTTGTTGTGGGGGCGAAATTAAACGAGGCGGATTTGAGATTGCTAGCATGGGAATGGGATACTTGTGGAACAAAACGCATGGCCCTCGACTCTGTAAGTTTCTACTCCGTTTTCTGTTTTTATACCCTTTCATGAAACTAAGTCACATGGAGTCTATTCGCTGTTTATTGTACGGCCGTACTTTTCCTTCGAAATCAACCCGAGTGCCTCGCTCTCAAGTGGGGGTCCTGCAGAATGTGAATCTGGGCAACGTGACCATGGTCTTTTGTTTTAGGAATGGGAACGGATGGCGCGCAGGGAGATATGCGTGGAATGTTGGCAGGATTCGAAGACGTGCGGCAGGGGCCGCTCGGGCCAGTGTTGGGCGCAGACGCGCAGCAGGACGCTGCGCAAGAGGGCGAGGTTGGCCAGGGCGTTGACGTTGCGGGTACGCGAGTGGTCTTCGCGCCAGCAGGCGTCGCGGCGCCAGTGGTTGCGGATCTCCACTCCGCCCCAGTGCCCGCGGATCAAGGCGAGCATTTGCGCAGGGCTGCGTTCTGCGGGTGCCAGGCTGCTGGCGTAGGCGCGTTGCTCGCAACTTTCGGTGAGGTCGCGTTTTCGCACTGTGGTTTTGTCCACGAGCCCCAGGCTGCGCAGCCCGGGGTAGTCGGCTTGCGAGGGCGTGGCCACCACCACGGACACCCGCCAGGTGGTCACGCGGCCCCGACTCGGATCGGTCAGCTCAAAAAAGGGGGTGGAACGGTCCGGGCGCGCTGGACCAGCGCGCTCAGCTGAGGTTGGTTGCCTTTGATCTGGAGCACATACTCGCTGCCTTTTCCCAGGATGGTGCGGGCCTGCTCGCGGGTGGCGTGCAAGGCGTCGCCGGTGTGACGATCTGCTCGTCCAACGACGCGGCGGCCAACATCTCACCGGCGCGGGCCTGTTCACTGCGCGGGGTGTTTTCTTTTTGATCGACGATGGCCAGGGCGACCGGCGCGCCGGTGTCGGCCTCGACCAGGCTGAGCACCCCGACCGCGTCGCGGATAAACTTTCCGTCCAGGGCGAGCGCTCCGGGCAGGGCACCGGCGTGGACTGTGAGCCAGCGGTTGAGGGCCTGGGCAAAGGCCTCCGGATCGAGCCGGGTGAGCACGTCGTAAAACACGCTGTAACTAGAGCATGTCCCACAAGCGCAAGAGGTTGGAGAATAGGAGGTAGCGTAAAAATAAAGAGGCCGAAACCGGGAGGATTTCCTGGTTTCGGCACAAAAACGGTGTGTATACTTTGGTGTGAACAATACTACCGAAGCCGTCGCCCCGGAAGTGGCCCTGAAAACTTGGTTGCGTCCAGACCTGACTCCGGTCGGACCCAACAAAGATTACGCCGCGTTGCGCGATCAACTGGCGGGGCTCGACCAGTTGCTGGCTAACAGTCACTTGGAAGCGAGGGCCGTGGACTTTGCCCGGGAAAACTGGCGGGGCGACGACGTGGCCGGGTTGCCGCGACACCTGCAGTTCGCGCGCAAGACGCGGCGGGTGCAGGTATTGCGCATGATGCTCGGAAACATCAGTTTGCGTAAACTTTCCCTGAGCATCGCCTCCAGCGATCTGTTGGCCGACTTTTGCGGAGCGCGCCGGATCGACGGCATCAAGGGGGTCTCCCAAAGAAAGCGTGCGGGAGCGTGCGTCCAAATGCTTCACCGCCGGGCAGGTGCGCAGGATGAGCCAAGTCTTTATCGAGATGTGCCGGTGAGGCGGACCGGGCGAGCGAACTGGGACTGGCTGCGACGCAGCCGATGGATACGTGCCTGGTGGACTCGACCTGCCTGCAGGCCAACATCCATTTCCCGGTCGACTGGGTGCTCTTTCGCGACGTGAGCCGCACCCCCTCCTGCTCAAGGCGGTGAAACTGCTCCGTGCAGCGGGGTTGCGGGGTCGGATGCCGAACGAGCCGCCAGTCTTTGCCAAGCAGATGAATCGGTGGTGCATCGCGATGACCCACAGCCGACGGCGCCGCGATGCGAAGCGGGCCCGCAAGGGCGTGCTCCGCCAGATGAAACGCCTGCTGCGCACCATCGGCGAGCACGCCCGCCGCCACCGCCGCCACCTCGCCGCCGACTACGCCCGGACCCGCTTCAGTGAGCGCCAGGCCACCCGCCCGCATCATTGCGCGCATCGACGCCATGCTCGAGCAACTGCCGGTCGCGATCAAACAGGCCCACGAACGCATCATCGGCGCGCGATCAGTGCCCAACGCCGAGAAGATCCTCTGCGTCTACGAACCCGACGTGCAGACCGTGGTCCGGGGCAAGGCGTCTGGCGAAGTCGAGTTTGGCAACACTTTCATGATCAGTGCGAACGTGACGGGGTTGATCACCGATTGGCAGTGGTATCAGGGAATGACTCCGGCCGAATGGCGTCAGTTCGACCAGAGCCTCGAGCGCCAGAATCAGTTCGACCTGAGCACCCCGATCAAAGCGGCGAGCACCGACCGAGGCTTCTCGACCAAACGGCTGTGCGAACGCTTGGCCGAAGCCGACATTTATGACGCCACTTGCCCCCCGCGATCCGCAGCAACTGCAACGGCGCATGCAGGAGCCGCAGTTCGTGGTGCTCCAACATCGCCGGGCTTCGACGGAAGCCCGCATCGCCATCATCAAGCAACGCCAAGGCAAGCGATTGAGTGTCAGAGGCTTCACGAATCGCTACCTGACGGTAGCCTGGAGCATCCTCGGTCACAACCTGTGGCTCATCGCCCGACTGCTGGCCGACCAACCACCGCAGGCAGGCCCAAGCCGCGTAAAACCACCAAGCCCACTCCAACGATGAACAATAAACCGGCTCCGGAGGTTCCCTCATGGAAACGATCCAGGCACTGACTGCTGCGACACTGCAATTTAGCCATTACTTCTACTTAGTTAGATGGAGGTAGGCCGACGGGAATGCGTTTTCGCCGCTCGATGTCGCGTGCTCTGAGCCGGTGCCTGGCGGTGATATTGGTGAGAATCGCCGCCTCATCGAGGCGCTTGAGAGGCAGATAGTAGTCGCGCAGTTCGGTGATGTCGCGCACGCTCAGCAGCGGGACCTGGGATGCACTTGGGTGCATAATTTTGGGAAAAATAGCAGGGCCATGGCAACCAAGGCCATGTGATGATGCCAGCCGGCCAGACCCACACCTGATACTGTGCCATGCCCAACTGGCTCTTCGCTTCGTGGAAGGCATGTGCGATCCAGAAGCGCTGGGCCTGTGCCCAGGCATAGTGGGCCCACGACTGGCTGGCCGGCCGGCAGGTTGCACAGGCTGTATTTGAAGCTGTTATCTGCATCGCGTCGGATGATCAGTAAACGCTCTCGTGGCTCCTGTGTGCCTGGCTCCCAGGTCCTACGGTGCTCACCCAGATCCGAGAGTCCACAGCTCCCCCTTGGTGCCTGAGCGGTATTTGATCCCGTTGGTGTGCCGATTCGAAGTGCTCCTGGGTCAATACTTCCACGCTGCGATACGGTGCGGTGTTGGCCTCGCTGAGCCGATAATTCTTCGCGGGTCGTCCCCGGCCCGCGCGCGGTTTCTCCAGTTGTAGTTGTTGCTTCCATACCTTGGTCGTCCTGGCCACATCGCCCACAAAGCGCTCCCCCCAGGTCTTCGACCGCGTTGAGCAACTTGCCATACAGGCAGGCGAAGCCGACCCAGCCAAACCTCAGGCCCTGCTTGCGCGCGTGCACGATCATCTCCCAGGCCTGCTCGTGTTTGGTTTTATGCACGCGGCATTGCTCCGGCACCTTGGCCTTGTCCAGTCTCGTCGAGTCCTGCGTCCACGCCTCCGGCAGATACAGACGAAAATCAGTCAGGCACACCCGCGTATCGCGCCCCAGGCAGGCGTAGACTCCGACTTGGCAGTTCTCAACCTTGCCCGCCCGCCCGGACCATTGGCGCTGCACTCCCACCGACGCGTGGTCCTTTTTCAAAAAACTGCGCTCGTCGATATACAGACCGGCGAGCTTTTCATCGCCGAACAATGTGTTGGCGTCGCAGGCCACTTGGTCCACCAACGAGTGGTGATCCCATGGCGATGAACTGATGAACCGCTCAAGACCTTGATAATCACTGCCTTTTCACATCGTGCCCGATCACCTCAATGTTTTTTTCCGCTGCGTGCCCAGCAGCCCACTGAGATAGTGGCGCGCGTGCCCCACGCTGTTCATCCCCCAGCCGATTGAAGTGCGGTGAATAGGCGTGGCAAAACTCCACGAAAATACGGGCCGCATCTTTTAGGGCCGCAATGTCATTTTTTTATTCGGCCCGCAGGGGCAGGCCCCCCTACGATGACCAACGGACTAATGAGTTCCCATCTCTGTCGCCTCTTCTAGTTCTGTCAACCATTTAACTAAGTAGAACTAGTTGGCGAGACCATCCTTGGGCTGTGAGGATGTCAAAAACCTCGTGCCAACTGTTTTGGATCTCGCGGCCCAGTGCCCAGGGACCGACGACACCGAGTTCGAGGGAGGCGGAGTCCCGTAGTTCAATTTCGCCGTGGCGATAGGCTTGAAAAGTCACGCCACTGTAGAGCCAGGCTGCGTAGGGACGGTCAGTGAGATCAGGGGTGGCGGGGTGAATATTCTCCGGCGTGTAGATATTTTGACCGAAGGAAACGGCCAGTTGCGGGGTGTCGTGTTTAGGTACGAGTGAGCCGAGGGTGCGTGCGGCGGCACGAATGGGGCGAGGCACAAAAGATTGGTCGAACTGGCGCACGTTGCGGGCGAGGGCGGTGGCTTTGAAGCCGTTGGTGTAGCGACGATCAGTGCCGGCGAAGTAGAAGTCATTTTCCGAATACACGGTCAACGAGCCCCAATGAACCTTGGTGTCGGATTTCACGGGGGACGGGTCTTCGGCGAATGCGACCGAGGCGATCAGGCAGAGGGTCAGGATGCTGCCGTTGAACGTGACAAACGGGTTCATGCGTCCGGCCGATACCAGCGGCCGTAGGACTCCGCAGGGTAGCAGTCGTCGGCCTTGATCGGTAACCCGACTTCGTCGCCGGTGATTTCCCCCGGCCGGCGGTGCATGAGCTCGGCGAGCAAATTGGTGATCACGGTGGGCGAAAGGCGAGCGGTGTAGGCGTTGATCAGGAAACACACCGGGTCGTCTGACAGGAGCTGGTCACATTCTGCCAGCAATTCCCAGAGATTGGTTTCCAGTTTCCACATTTCACCGCCGCTGCCTCGCCCATAGGTGGTCGGATCCATGATGATCGCGTCGTAGCGACGTCCGCGACGGACTTCACGGCGCACAAACTTGAGGCAGTCGTCGACGATGTAGCGGATGGGGGCATCGGCGAGACCACTGAGGGCTGCATTCTCTTTGCACCATTTCACCATGCCGTCGGCGGCGTCAACATGGCACACTTCGGCTCCAGCCTTGGCGGCGGCACATGTGTCGCCGCCGGTGTAACCGAAGAGATTGAGTACATTCAATTTACGACCGGTGGCGCGGGCTGCCTTGATCCGGTCGGTGCACCACTCCCAAGTAACCGCTTGTTCCGGAAACAAGCCGGTGTGCTTGAACGAGGTAGGAGAAATTCTAAACCGCAAACCCAGGGATTTGTAATCCAAATGTCACGAATCGGGGAGTTTTGTGCGATAATCCCATTTCCCACCGCCGCGGTCACTCCGGTGATAATAGCCGTCCCAGCCCGTCCAGTCAGTCGACGCGACGAGGCCAGATAACTTGGGGGTCTGGCTTCACCAATGTGAATTGGCCCCAGCGCTCCATTTTCATGCCGGCGCCAGTGTCGAGCACTTGACAATGGTGCCAACCATTTTAGTGATTACCATATTGGGGGGGGGCCGCTAGCAGAGGTGTTCATGTGTTGAGGGGTTAGAGGGGTTAGAGGGGTTAGAGGGGTTAGAGGGGTTAGAGGGGTTAGAGGGGTTAGAGGGGTTAGAGGGGTTCATGTGTTTCGGCAGGTAGACACAGGCGGCGTGGTTGTAAATAAATTTCGCCGTCAGGAGTGCGGCAGGTGGGAAGAAAACGTTGACATAGTATTTCGTGGATCATTTTATGTATCTAACGGGTAATTTTGCAGGGATGGCTTTGCAGGGATGACTTTGCAGGGATGACTTTGCAGGGATGACTTTGCAGGGATGACTTTGCAGGGATGACTTTGCAGGGATGACTTTGCAGGGATGACCTGTTAACAATAAACAAGTTTATGAAAAATGAGCAGTCAAATGTTTACTAAAATCGTCACGGTGCTGGTCACTACTTCACTCACGTGTGCGGCCCTCTCGGCGGATGTTGCCGTAACCAAGGACGGAGCGCGCCTTATCGGAACCGTTAAGAAAGTCGACGACGGCAAGGTCGTTTTGGGCACCTCTTACGCGGGTGACGTCTCCATCAAGCAGTCCGAAGTGGAGAGCCTCACCGTGGTTAAGCCGTTGGTTGTTCGCCTTGAGGGAGGGACCACCATGCAAGGCACGGTGACGACTTCCGCATCGGGTCAGATCGCGATCGCGGGGAAGAATGGTACGATTAGCACGACGGTGGACAAAATCGCCACGACATGGTCGACCGGTGGCGCCGATCCGGCCATTGCCGCCCGGCAGCGTAAGTGGGCCTACGAGACCTCCTTAGACATCAGGGGCAAGAACGGCAAGCGGGAGCAGCTTGGCACCACAGCAGCGTTGAAGGCCGTCTTAAAGGGTAACAAGGACAAGCTCCAGTTTCTCGTCAGCTACAACCGTCAGGAGAATAACGGAACCAAGTCGGTCGACAAGTTCCGCGCGGAAGTCGACTACACCAACAACTTCAAAGGTCAGATGTCATGGTATATGCGTAATGAAGGCGGCTTTGATCGAGTAAAGGACATCGGGCACTACAACGTGTCGGCTGTTGGTGTCGCTTATGATTTTATCAAAAATTCGACGCAACGCCTAACGGGTCGTAGTGGTATCTTGTTTCGCTACGAAAATTATAAAAAATCGCTTTTGCCCGACATGAAGAGTGTCCGTCTCGAGTATGGTCTGAAACACACCTACCAATGGAAGACGATGAAGCTGTCCAACTCGCTGAAGGTGGTGCCTTTGCTTGATGATTTAGCAAATTACCGCGTCGTCCACGACTCGTTCTTCGAAATGCCGAGCAAGACCGCGAAATGGACACTGCATGTCGGTCTGTTGAATGACTACGCCAGTAAGCCGGTTCGGAGTACGAAGGGCATGAATACGACCTACTACACCCGTGTGGTGTTGAAGTGGGATTGATCCACGGATCTGGAATAATTTCCGCACGACGCCCTCTTGCCTAGCATGAAGGCGTTTTTGTTTCGGGGGTTGGTTGGGCTCAGTGTTGGGCGGCGGAAGCCCCATCAGTCGTGGCTCCTTTGGTGCTGCGGAGTGGACCTGCACCGGTACCCTTGGTGGAGCTCTTACCAGCCGAAGGCTGCTCGAGTTGTCCGCCCGCGGAAAACTGGCTCGGCGCGTTGCGGCACGAGAGTGGTTTGTGGCGGGACTTCGTGCCAGTGGCTTGGCACGTGAACTATTGGGATCGCCTGGGGTGGCCCGATAAGTTTGCCGAGCGATCGTATACGGATCGCCAATATGCTTATGCCCGATCGTGGCAGTCGGGGCGCGTTTATACACCGGGATTTGTACGGGGCGGCAAAGAATGGCAGCCCAGCTTGGGGGGATCTGACGGAGAACCAGCGTGGGACCGCGGGGGAGTTGACGGCGACGATTCACGACGGAGCAGTGCAGGTCACATTTTCAAATCCGACCGCGGTGAAGGAACTGGAGGTGCATGTGGTTTTGCACGGCGGAGGTATCACCAGTGATGTGCGCCGAGGTGAAAATAGCGGTCGAAGCTTGAGGCATGAGTTCCTGGTCTTGGGTTGGGAGAAGGGGCCGATTGCAGGACGAGGGTGCTCGCGTTGCTTTGCCTTCGGCTCGAGTCTCGGTCACGAGCGCACGTCGAGCCGTGGCTGTGTGGATCGCGAGTCCTGACGCGCCGGCGCCATGGCAGGCCGCAGGAGGATGGCTGCCGGATTCGTCGTGAGGCGTTGCGAAACTGTGCGGTTTGCGCAGGGTGCGCGGTTAGTACGGTCGTTGCGCATCGATGTGGGCGGAATCACGCAAGGGTTTCCATGTGGTCGTGTTTGATGTGGCGAGACGCCTGGTGGCGAAACCCTGTCGCATCGGTAATGCGGATGAGCTTCACGGGCTGTGCGAGGAGATGCAGCCAACCGTGATCGCGATTGATGCGCCCGGGGGCTGGTCCACAGCCAAGTCCCGGCGAGCTGAACGGGAGTTGGCGCGGGCGGGAATTCGATCTTTTTGCACCCCAAGTCGTGAGCGCGCGGCGCAGGTGCTCAATTTCTACGGATGGATGTTTAACGGGGAGGCTGCTTATGCGGCGGCGGCGCAAGTGTGCCCGCATTTTGACGGAGGCGCGGACGTGGCGGGATGCACGATGGAAGTATTTCCGAACGCGACTGCCCATCGGTTGCGCGGCCCTCAGCCGAAGGGCGTGAGCAAGGTCCGATGGCGTCGAGCCTCTGTTGCGCGAGGCAGGAGTCGATGAGACAATTTTGGGCAATCTCGACTTCGTCGATGCGGCGATTTGCGCGCTCACCGGGTTACTCGCGTTGGAAGGCAATTTTGAGGTATTTGGCGAACGGGGTGAGGGCTATCTGGTCGCACCCCGTTGCAGTCCAGGCTGATCGTTAGCCCAGCGGGTAGGGATAACGGAGGGATAGCTCGTCGGTTTTGGCGAGCACATCGGGGCTCAGTATCAGATCGGAGGCACCGAGATTTTCTTCGAGTTGGGCCATTGTGGTGGCGCCAAAAATGGTCGAGGCCACGAAGTCGTGTTGTTTGCTCCACGCGAGACACATGGCCATAGGGTTGAGGCCGGCTTCTCGCGCCAGATCATGCAGTCCGGCGACGGTGGCAAGGCTGCATTCATTTACGAAACGATGGCCCATCTTCTTTTGGCGTTCGCTCTGGCCTTTGAGGTATTCGGTGAAAAGCGGGCGCCTTCGGGCAGGGCGCCGTCGTTGTACTTTCCGGCGCACACGCCGCCGCCCAGCGGCGAGTAAGGGAGGCAACTTATTGTCTCGCGCCGGCAGATGTCGGCCAAGGCATCTTCAAAGCGCCGATTGAGAATGGAGAAGTTGTTTTTGATCGTTTCGCAGCGAGCGACGCCGATTTCTTGGGCGGTGGCTTCGGCCTTCATGGTGCCCCAAGGGGTTTCGTTGCTGGAGCCGATCACGCGGATCATTCCCTCGTCCTTCAACTCGGTGAGGGCGGTCAATGTTTCTTCATAGCCGAAGTCGTGATCTGGCCAATGGGTTTGGTAGAGGTCGATGTAATCGGTTTGAAGACGGCGCAGGCTGCCCTCGATGGCGCGCCGGATGTGATGACGGTCTATCGCGGAGGTGCCGTTCCGCACAGGCGGCGTGAACCAGCCGTGGGCGGGGCCGGCGATTTTGGTCGCGATGATGACGCTGTCTCGTGGTTTCGTCTTCAGCCAGCGCCCAACCATTTCCTCGCAGGTGTTGACATACTCGGCCTTGGGAGGGACGGGGTAGACTTCGGCGGTATCGTAGAAATTGATACCTGCCTCGTAGGCGCGGTCGAGCAAGGCGTGGCCTTCGGCCTCAGTGTTGCGAGAGCCGATCATCATCGTACCGAAGCACAAATCTGTCACTACGATGCCGCTGCGCCCGAGTCGTCGTTTTTCCATGGGGTGCAGGCAAACGTGTCTTCGAGATCGTGCAACCCCAGGCCTGCTTTCCTGTCAAGCAAGGTGACGGCGAGGGTGATTCAGTGGGCTACGATGATTGCGCGTGCGACTTGAGAGGCGATTTCTGAGACCCTAGCTCGTTGTCATCAATTGGATTTTTGCCGTGTTGCCCACCCGCGAGATCGCTGAGACCGCGAACGACCAAAATGGAAATTTCGTTGGCCCAAGCAACTTGGGCGAGTGCGGTGGATTCCATGTCGAGGCAACGCGCTTTCCAGATGCGGAATATCCACTCGCGGTAGGCGGCGTTGTCGAGGAAAACGGTGCCAGCGACGCCATTGCCGCCGACGGATACATCGACGACCCGTCCTGATTTTTTCATGGCGGGTAGGTCGGGGATCACGCGGCGCGCAACCTCGAGCAGTTCAGGGGCACAGGGGAAAAATGGCATCTCGCGGGCACCTTCGCCATCATCGCGGGTCGCACGAATGCTGTCGGGGAAAATCATGCCGAAGTTTTCGATCTTCGGGTTTAGGTAATCGGGGATTAGATAGGTGCCGGGGTTATCTGGATCCTCGTTCAAATAGGCGGCTTCGTCGTGATAGGCCCACTGGGTGGGTATAACCACGTCGCCCACATGCAGGGAAGGATCCGTGCCACCCGCGACCCCGCTGAATATCACGTGGGTGATGGGAAAACGATCCAGAGCGAGTTGCAGACGGTAGGCGGCGTTGACGGTGCTGACGCCTGTGCGAAAAAGCAGCACGTCCTTGCCTTCGATTCGACCGCCCCAGAAGGAGATGCCCTTGATTTCAAAGCGCTCCCAGCCCTTTGTTTCGTCGACCCCCAGCACGATCGCAGGGCGACCATTTCGGGTTGGTAGGCCCCCAGTACGGCGTAGAGGTTTTCCGCTTTGGCTGAAGAGGCGAAGGTCCACCCAATGGCCAGCAGGATTAAAATGTGTCGTCGAATCATCGGGCGAGCCCGAAGCAGATCGGGTGCCCCTAGGTGAACAAAATTGATGTCAGATTCGGTAGCAAGATTCCCACCCGGTCCGAGGGGGAGGGCCATTTAGCAGGACATTGGCGAATGGGTGGTCGGTGAATCGACGGGTTGCTCGATCGAAGTGGAGGGTGCCGCCCAGACGCTGGGCGATCACGCCGAGGATGAATACTTGGGAGAGAGGGCCGGAGATCGAGAAAGGGGAGCGGGTTTCTTCGCGACCAAGGCAGGAGAGGGCGAAATGGTCTGAGTTTTTTTGACTGAAGCGCGGCTGGGTCGGAGCCAATTGACGCATTTTCGAAGTGGGAAGCACGTGTACAGGAGCGCTGTGAGTGCCCCCCCTTGAAGACGTGTTGGTCGCTGTAGATGTATTTGCCGTTGGTCTGTCGTTTGGCGTTGGGGTCCTCTTCGACGGGCACCGGAGGGAGGTTTTCGACTCCGTCATACCATGTTACAACGCAAGGCGGGTGGGCGCCGCGTGCGGGAAAGCTGAACCGAATGGTGGAGGCTTGGGGGAAGATGAAATCGTTGGGACCATCGCGGCGCCAGCTTCGACTTTATCGGGCAAACCCAAGTCGAGGAAACGGTGGCACGTGTCTAGAATATGCGGCGCCCAATCGCCGAAAGCGCCGTTGCCGTATTCGAACCAGCTGCGCCAGTTTCCAGGATGCAAGCGCGGGCTAAATTCGTGGGGAGGGCAGCCAACGTGCCAGAGATCCCAGTTTACCGAGTCTGGTTGAGGGTCCCCGCGATCGAAGCCGTCGGACCGTCCAGCCATGCCAGCGACGGAGAGAATTCATGTGTGCATCGGTGCGTGTGACGTCCTTGATGAGACCCGCTTCCGACCACGCTTTGAATTGAAAGTAGTTGGCCCCTGAATGACCTTGATTGCCCATTTAGGTGACAACGCCAGTGCGGGGTGGCTTGTTCGACGAGCAAGTCGACCTCTTCAAACGTGTGGGCGAGAGGCTTCTCGAGGTAGACGTGTTTTCCAGCGGCCATGCATGCCATGGCGACAGGGAAGTGGGCGAAGTCTGGAGTGCAGATCGCTACGGCGTCGAAGTTATCGCCTTGTTCGGCCAGCATCGTGCGGAAGTCTAGGTAGAGCGGGCGATTGCCAAACAGCTCGCGGGCTTCGGCGCAGTGTTCGCCTTCCAAATCCACATCGGCGCCCGTGACAAACTCGATTAAATCGGTGTCCGCGAACGCTCTCATTACCTGGGTACCGCGATTTCCGATTCCGACGACGGCGAGGCGGACTTTTTGGCCGTTGCCTAATTTGGCGGCGGCGGGTGTTGGAGAAACAGAGTCACGGCTTTGGCATCCCGTCCAAAGTAGGGTGGATGCGAGCGTTCCTTGACGCAGGAATTGGCGACGAGTCGAAGGGGGCATTAGTTCACCTTAACCTTAGGGAGGGAGTTGGTGAAATAGTTAATTGTGGGAATCTATTCTGGCTTACCCGACATCGCCAGTAGATGGGACCGAGCCAGGAGGAAAGCGGCGATGTGGTTTCCTTGTAAGAACTCTCCGTTGGCAATTTGCTCATCTATGTCCTGGACGGTTAAGAAGTGGATTTCCAGATCCTCGTTCTCATCAAATGTAGTGGAGTCTGTTCGACTCCTTTGGCCAAGAAGCAGTGAAAGGTATTGGTTTGCCGGGCAGGATTCGGCCAGAACGACTTGAGCAGTTCCCATTTCCCTCCGGTCACGTCACATTCCTCCTTCAGCTTTCGTTGAGCGCCAGCCATCGGGGATTCGCCGTCGTTGAGAATACCACCGGGGAGTTCCAATGAAAACGATCCGATAGCATCGGCGATATTGTCGCACTAGTGTAGTGGGAGTTAATTAGATATATAAAACAAAAATAGTAGTGCAGGATGGGTGCATGGCCCGCCCTGTTAATCCGCTAATCATTGATGCCGCGCAGCATCAAGAACTTGAACAGATGATCAAACGCCCGACCACGCCGCAACGGGAGGTCAGGCGGGCGCGCATCGTGTTGTTGCGGGCCGAAGGGGAAAGCCAGGAGACGGTGGCTGCTCAGATCGGAGTGAATCGTCCGGTGGTGGCGAAGTGGGAAAAGCGATTTCGTGAGGCAGGGTTGGCTGGATGGGCCGAAGCGAGACGTTCGGGCCGGAAGCCGAGTGTGGATGTGGCGATTCGCGCTCAGATCGTCACTGAGGTCACGCAACCCCCGGCCGGGCGCACCCGCTGGTCCTCACGGGCGATGGCCAAGGCCAAGGGGGTGTCGGCCCACACCACCGTGCAGCGTCTGTGGCGGGCCAATGACCTGAAGCCCCATTTGCGACGAACGTTCAAGTTGTCGCGTGACCGGAACTTTGAGGCCAAGTTTTGGGATGTCATCGGCTTGTATCTGAATCCGCCCGATCGGGCCTTGGTGCTGTGTTGCGACGAGAAAAGCCAGTGCCAGGCGCTTGAGCGCACCCAGCCGGACCTGCCTTGGGTATCGGGCACATCAAAACCGCCACCCACGATTACACCCGCCACGGCACGGTCACGCTATTCGCCGCCCTCGGCTATCTGGACGGCAAAATCATGCGACGCACCGCCTCTCGGCATACCCACCGCGAATGGCTCGGTTTCCTCAAGCACATCGATGCGCAGGCACCCGACGGCTTGGTCCTGCATCTGATCATCGACAACTACGCCACCCACAAGCACGCCAAAGTGAAGAGCTGGATAAAGTGGCGCAATCAGCGCCATGCCAAAGCCCATGGCGTCGCACTGCATCGCACTGCACTCCAACATCCTCTTCCTGGTTGAATCTAGTGGAGCGCTTCTTCCGCGACCTCACCGTCGATTGTCTCCGCGATGGCAGCTTCACCAGCATTCGAGACCTCACCAACGCCATCGAAACCTACATGGTCGCACGCGACCTCGAACCCACCCGCGACACCCGCTACACTTGGAAGGCCGAAGGCTCCGCCATCCTGGAGAAAATCCAACGCGCCCGCACCGCCGCATCCCTTCATTCAGTATAGTTCATTAACTCTCAGCACACTAGGATGAGGGAAAGGGGCGGCTCCTAGATTGGCTGCCTGCAGAGGCTAGTTTGGGTGAATCGTGGTGGATTTGACGGAGACGGGATTTCACATTGACTGCGGGTATGAAACGTAAAACTGCTGTGGATTTTGATCAGGAGCTGCTCGATCTTTGTAACTACTACGTTCACGTTCACGGGCGGCTGGATCGGCGGGAGTTTTTGGACCGGGCGGGGAAATTTGCGGTGGGAGGACTGACGGCGGTGGGGCTGCGGGGATGTTGAATCCGCAGTACGCCTTGGCGGTGCAGGTGCCGCCGGAGGATGAGCGGGTGAAGGCGGAGCGATTTGATTATGCGTCACCGGATGGTCACGGCGTGATGCAGGGTTTGATGGCGAGGCCGGCGGCGGCGGAAGGCAAATTACCGGCGGTGCTGGTGGTACATGAGAACCGCGGACTGAATCCCTATGTGGAGGATGTGGTGCGACGATTGGCGGTGGCGGGCGATTTGGCGTTGGGGCCGGACGCATTATATCCATTGGGTGGATACCCCGGGACAGATGACGAGGGCCGCACCATGCAGCGGACCATGGATCGGGCGAAGATTACGGAAGACTTTGTGGCGGCCGCAAGAGTATTGCAGGACCATCCCGATTCGACGGGTAAAGTGGGTGTGGTGGGGTTTTGTTTTGGGGGAGGCATGTTAAATACCCTCGCGTGGCGTCTGCCCGAAGTGATTGCGGCGGCGGTACCTTATTATGGCGGGCAACCCAGTGCGGAGCAGGCGGCGAAGATCAAGGCGCCGTTATTATTGCACTACGCGGAATTGGATAAACGGGTGAATGCGGGTTGGCCGACTTACTAGGCCGCGCTGAAGACGGCTGACGTTGACTACACCGCCTACGTCTACCTGGGGGTGAATCATGGATTTCACAACGATACGACCCCGCGTTACGATGAGACGGCGGCTGAGTTGGCGTGGAAGCGCACCTTGGCGTTTTTCGAACAGCATTTGCGCGGACAATGAATAGGCCAGGCGGCTCGAAACCGATAAGAGGGGTGACGAGGATGGCGCGATGTTGTGCATATCCAGACTGGACGCCGCGCCCGAAAGCCCCTCATTTTGACCGAACTGCGCTGGGCCTTTAGCTCAATGGTTAGAGCAGGGGACTCATAATCCCTTGGTTCCGGGTTCGAATCCCGGAGGGCCTACCAGTGCGAAGCAAGGGTGGGGTCGGACGGATATGCTGCGGGCGCAGTGCCGTCACTGCCTGTTGGGGCTGTCTGGTCAATGACGATCTGTTTTCCGTTGCGACGAAAATCTGATTCCAGCATTGTGAAGACGACGACGCGAAGCGTCGCCCTTGGGGATGGAGGTGTGGAGGAAGGGGATGTCCGGAATCACAATGTCACAAAGCTTGTTCAAAGTAGTTCAGCGGTTGGTCGACGAAACCGGACATTATTTGAAGGGTGTGGACTGAAACCTCTGACGGATATTGTAAAGACCGCTTGAGGAAGAGGCACGGAAACGTCGCCGAAAAACCGAGGGAGGCGAGGGAGTTTAGTTCAACTTCGAACCGTGACGATGTGACGACATGACCCCGTCCGGATCGCCCCAAACTCAACCGAAGGGCCCACCTGCCAAGTGGGTGATTCGGTTCTATCCAACTAGAGCGTGTCCCATTTACCCTGATTTTGGAAGGGGGGTAGCCGGAAATCCGCTCAAAAATCGGCTTTCCTGCCCCCCCTCCAAAATCAGGGTAAATGGACACGCTCCAAGTAACCGACAACGAGGCAATCGATGCCGAAAAAACTACGATTATCGACCGATTCTGCCGATAATTGATGAAAAGTCGATCCGTTTCCCTTAAATCCAACTCGGGCGATCGGCTCAGAGTTTGCTCCAGTCGAGCATCCGTTGAATGGGCGCCAGAGCGGCCGTGCGAACATCCGCCGCCATTTCGATGGCCGAACTGAGGGTCTTGAGAGCGTCGCGAACCTTCTCGATCGTATTCATCTTCATGAAACGGCAATCGTTGCAGGCGCACGTGTTGGTGGGGCCGGCGATGAAGGTTTTGTGAGGCACGTCCTTCTGCAGGCGGTGAAGCATGCCGCTTTCGGTTACGACGATGATGCGTTCGGCCGGGGATTCCCGGGCGAATTTGACCATCAGTTCGGTTGAGCAGACTTCATCGGCGAGGTCGCGCACGGCCTGAACGCACTCGGGGTGGGCGACGACCGGGGCATCGGGAAACTGCAGCCGGATTTTTTCAATCGCAGCGGTGGTGAACTGCACGTGGGCGTAACAGCTGCCGGGCCACAATTTCATGGGGCGGCCGGTTTGCTGGCTGACCCATTGACCGAGATTTTGGTCGGGCACGAAGAGTATTTCACGGTCAGCGGGAACTCGTTCGACGATTTTATTGGCGTTGCCGCTGGTGCAGATGACGTCGGCTAGGGCTTTGACGCCGGCGGAGCAATTGATGTAAGCGACGACGTAGACCTCGGGATGCGCGGTCTTATAGGCGGCCAAGCGGTCAGCGGGACAGGAGTCGGAGAGAGAGCACCCTGCATCCATATCCGGTAGCAGTACGGTGCGGCCGGGGTTTACGATTTTGGCCGTTTCGGCCATAAAGTGGACTCCGCAAAAAAGAATGACGTCTGCTTCCGCCGCTTGAGCCTGATAGGACAAGCCCAGGGAATCCCCGACGTAGTCTGCCACCTGTTGGATGGACTCGATCTGATAGTTGTGAGCCAGAATGACGGCATTGCGCTCTTTTTTGAGCGCGAGAATTTCATGTTGAATCGCGGTGAATTCCGGAGGGAAGGAACGGGGCGCGAGAATCAACGGGTCGTAGTCAAGAACAGCGGGCATGATAAAGGGTCGAGAGGATAAAATCACTTTGAGCAGATTGATCATATCTTGAAACTCGGGGTAATCGTGCAGGGTCGCGAGGTCGGGGTCGTTCTCCCTCCAATCATGATCGATGTAGCCCAACTCGATGGCGTGGCGCAGGGTTTTCATAGCACCGGCGCGACGATCGGTGAGGGCGAGCAGGCAGGCTAGATTGTAGTGGGCTGTGGCGTCGCGGGGACAAAGACGGACCATGCGGCGCTCCATGCGCAAGCCACCATCCAAGCGACCGGTTTTAGTGTAGAGACCACCGAGGATGGCGATTACGTCGATGTAGCGGGGGGCGCGCTTCAGCACGGATTCGAAAAAGCCGATTTCCCACTCGGGGTCTTCTTTGGTACGGGCCATGACGGGACGGTGGACGAGCCGGGAGCAAATGCTTCAGGCGGAGCGGTGTTTGCAGGCTCCGCTATCGCGCAACGCGTCACAGCGGGCGGAAACCTGCAGGCGTTGGGAGACGGGGCGAAGTCCGACTTTGGAGGCAACTGAGTTGCCATACCATTCCATGAAAGGGGCGCTGATTTCGAAAATCTTGTCGCAATCGAGGCAGATGACCTGAGCGACTTCCGTCCCGCCTTCGAGGTTTGGCAGGTAATATTTCAGGTTTTTACCAATATCGACCTCACGCAGGAGAGCACTTTCCACCATGATGGGCAGGGTGCGGTAGACGGTGGCACGGGAGACGGAGTCGTCGATGGCGCGCGCGTGGTCGAGTAATTCCTCCGCGGTGACGTGGTCGGTCTGGGCGAAGGCGGCTTCGAAGATGGCAAGGCGTTGGTTGGTGACGCGCAGCCCTTTGGTGCCGAGGTAGGATTTGAATTTTTCGCGCGCGGCGTCGTTGCTCACGAGGAGGACTGTCGGAGCGGTGGAGGGGGAGTGTCAATGTTGGGTTACAGGCATGGTCTTTTGTTTTAGGAATGGGAACGGATGGCGCGCAGGGAGATATGCGTGGAATGTTGGCAGGATTCGAAGACGTGCGGCAGGGGCCGCTCGGGCCAGTGTTGGGCGCAGACGCGCAGCAGGACGCTGCGCAAGAGGGCGAGGTTGGCCAGGGCGTTGACGTTGCGGGTACGCGAGTGGTCTTCGCGCCAGCAGGCGTCGCGGCGCCAGTGGTTGCGGATCTCTACTCCGCCCCAGTGCCCGCGGATCGAGGCGAGCATTTGCGCAGGGCTGCGTTCTGCGGGTGCCAGGCTGCTGGCGTAGGCGCGTTGCTCGCAACTTTCGGTGAGGTCGCGTTTTCGCACCGTGGTTTTGTCCACGAGCACCAGGCTGCGCAGCCCGGGGTAGTCGGCTTGCGAGGGCGTGGCCACCACCACGGACACCCGCCAGGTGGTCACGCGGCCCCGACTCGGATCGGTCAGCTCAAAAAAGGGGGTGGAACGGTCCGGGCGCGCTGGACCAGCGCGCTCAGCTGGGGTTGGTTGCCTTTGATCTGGAGCACATACTCGCTGCTTTTTCCCACGATGGTGCGGGCCTGCTCGCGGGTGGCGTGCAAGGCGTCGCCGGTGTGACGATCTGCTCGTCCAACGACGCGGCGGCCAACACCTCACCGGCGCGGGCCTGTTCACTGCGCGGGGTGTTTTCCTTTTGATCGACGATGGCCAAGGCGACCGGCGCGCCGGTGTCGGCCTCGACCAGGCTGAGCACCCCGATCGCGTCGCGGATAAACTTTCCGTCCAGGGCGAGCGCTCCGGGCAGGGCACCGGCGTGGACTGTGAGCCAGCGGTTGAGGGCCTGGGCAAAGGCCTCCGGATCGAGCCGGGTGAGCACGTCGTAAAACACGCTGTAACTGGAGCGTGTCCCACAAGCGCAAGAAGTTGGAGAAGAAGAGGTAGCGTAAAAATAAAGAGGCCGAAACTGGGAGAATTTCCTGGTTTCGGTACAAAAACGGCGTGTATAATTTGGTGTGAACAATACTATCGAAGCCGTCGCCCCGGAAGGTGCCCTGAAAACCTGGCTGCGTCCAGACCTGACTCCGGTCGGACCCAACAAAGATTACGCCGCGTTTCGCGATCAACTGGCGGGGCTCGACCAGTTGCTGGCCAACAGTCACTTGGAAGCGATGGCCGTGGACTTTGCCCGGGAAAACTGGCGGGGCGACGACGTGGCCGGGTTGCCGCGACACCTGCAGTTCACGCGCAAGGCGCGGCGGGTGCAGGTATTGCGCATGATGCTCGGGAAAATCAGCTTGCGTAAACTTTCCCTGAGCATCGCCTCCAGCGATCTGTTGGCCGACTTTTGCGGAGCGCGCCGGATCGACGGCATCAAGGGGGTCTCCCAAAGAAAGCGTGCGGGAGCGTGCGTCCAAATGCTTCACCGCCGAGCAGGTGCGCAGGATGAGCCAAGTCATTATCGAGATGTGCGGTGAGGCGGACCGGGCGAGCGAACTGGGACTGGCTGCGGCGCAGCCGATGGATACGTGCCTGGTGGACTCGACCTGCCTGCAGGCCAACATCCATTTCCCGGTCGACTGGGTGCTTTTTCGCGACGTGAGCCGCACCCCTGCTCAAGGCGGTGAAACTGCTCCGTGCAGCGGGGTTGCGGGGTCGGATGCCGAACGAGCCGCCAGTCTTTGCCAAGCAGATGAATCGGTGGTGCATCGCGATGACCCACAGCCGACGGCGCCGCGATGCGAAGCGGGCCCGCAAGGGCGTGCTCCGCCAGATGAAACGCCTGCTGCGCACCATCGGCGAGCACGCCCGCCGCCACCGCAACCACCTCGTCGCCGACTACGCCCGGACCCGCTGCAGTGAGCGCCAGGCCACCCGCATCATTGCGCGCATCGACGCCAGGCTCGAGCAACTGCCGGCCGCGATCAAACAGGCCCACGAACGCATCATCGGCGCGCGACCAGTGCTCAACGCCGAGAAGATCCTCCGCGTCTCCGAACCCGACGTGCAGACCGTGGTCCGGGGCAAGGCGTCCGGCGAGGTCGAGTTTGGCAACACCCTCATGATCAGTGAAAACGTGACGGAGTTGATCACCGATTGGCAGTGGTATCAGGGAATGACTCCGGCCGAATGGCGTCAGTTCGACCAGAGCCTCGAGCGCCAGAAGCAGTTCGACCTGAGCACCCCGATCAAAGCGGCGAGCACCGACCGAGGCTTCTCGACCAAACGGCTGTGCGAACGCTTGGCCGAAGCCGACATTTATGACGCCACTTGCCCCCGCGATCCGCAGCAACTGCAACGGCGCATGCAGGAGCCGCATTTCGTGGCGCTCCAACATCGCCGGGCTTCGACGGAAGCCCGCATCGCCATCATCAAGCAACGCCAAGGCAAGCGATTGAGTGCCAGAGGCTTCACGAATCGCTACCTGGCGGTAGCCTGGAGCATCCTCGGTCACAACCTGTGGCTCATCGCCCGACTGCTGGCCGACCAACCACCGCAGGCCCAAGCCGCCTAAAACCACCACGCCTACTCCAACGATGAACAATAAACCGGCTGCCGGAGGTTCCCTCATGGAAACAATCCAGACACTGACTGCTGCGACACTGCAATTTAGCCATTAAATTGCATCTGCGCGCGCCTACATCCGCCATTGGTAGCCGGAAATCCGCTCAAAAATCGGCTTTCCTGCCCCCCTTCCAAAATCAAGGTAAATGGGACACGCTCTAGCTGCTCACCGCTCCCTTCCTGCGGCCTGCCGCAACCTCAATCCCGCCAATCATCAATCCCAATATCAAACGTATGGTATTCATTATAGTGCATTAGGAGCAAGGGAACCACTCCCTCTCAGCCTGTGCACTCAGTGTTGGACTGCGGCTAGTCTTTCATGCTATTATACAAGAAACTGTGCACTAGCCGCTTTACGCCGCCCCCGACCGATGCGGGGGCGCACGGCGCGAGTGGAGGGCGCGGAAGCGCGCCGTCGGTTTTGCTATGCGGACGACGGTTCGTATGCCCTGATTGAAATCGATCACGGAGGCAGACCGAGCGGGAAGAGCTTGCCTCCCATGGCGACGTACGAAGCAGCGCCCGCCCCTCCAAGTGGTCGATTTGGCGCTGACTGTGGTGGAGCGGATCGTGGAATCGCATCGTGGGTTTATGGCGCATGAGTCGATCACGGGAGGAATGTGTGCTGTTTAGCATTTTCCTGCCCTTGGACAGCGCGGCGCCGCGAGGCGAGCCCTCCCCGCCGGTGCGAGCCACGCCTTCACGGTCCCTGCTGGGACTGAAACGTAAATTGTTGGTGGTGGATGATGAGGAAGGATTGCTCGCAACTCTGGTGACCGCGTTGACACGAGCGGGCCACGACGCGATGGGAGCGACGGATGGTGAGACCGCGTTGAAGCTGTTTCGCGAGCACGCTTCGGATCTCGATCTGGTGATTTGGTGCTTCCCAAGATGTGGGCGGATGGAAGTTTTCACGGCGATAAAGGAGATGAAACCGGAAGTCAGGGTGTTGATTATGAGCGGACACCTCGAACCCAAGTTGGAGAATGCGGTGGGCCGCTCCGGAGCCGACGGCTTCATCAAAAGCCGTTTTCGAGGGCGACGTTCTTACGCCGGATCAACGACGTCTGGGATGAAGTCGGCGAACCCCACGGTTAGGGGGCGGGAAGGATAGCAGCGGACTTTGGTTCGGGTCTGCCGGTGAACCGGTAGGTGGTGTTGAAAATGAGTTCGATGTTCTTCGAAACCCAGACGCGAACCTTGATTTTGCCGGAGAGGGTGTCGGCTGGGTCGGCGTGCCCTTCGACGCGACGAGGTTCTCCCTTGGCACTGAAGGCTTCGCCCAGGAAGGAGACCCGGGCTCCGGTTTCGAGTTGGCGCAGTGCGTCGTCGGTGAGGTTTATGGCGATCGTGCCGGCTTCATTGTAGAAAAAGAACGGAAATACTTTGGCCGGAGTAGGTCGAGTGGTAGCGGTCGCCCTGGCGTTCGAAGGGAGCCATGCGCAGGGTGACGGCGCCGATGTAAATGGAAGTTTTGGCGGTTTGGACCGTGGCTTCAGTATAATGGGCGGCAAGCGGCGCGGCGGCAGCAGGTGGCTCCGTCGAGGGGACGGAGACGACGGCTGGGAGGGAGGCCGGCGTCGTGACCGGAGGCGTGGGATCGTCGGCGGCGAACAGGCCGAGGGCGAGACTGACAAACATGCACGGGGCAACAAAACGACGCATTGATCCACGGTGGAGTGAGCAGGGGAGGTCGCAACTGAATCTGTGTGATGATTTTGAGACGAGAGCTGAGGACGGTTATCTTTCGCATTGCGCGATACGAGGCGCCATCGTATGCTACGTCCATCATAGCCAAGAAATCACAAGCGACTTGGGGTGGACGGTTTTCCGCGGGTCCCGCGGAGTTAATGCTCTCATTCAGTGAGTCCGTCTCGTTCGATGCGCGCTTGGCGCCCTTTGATATAGCCGGAAGCAAAGCCCACTCAGGGATGTTGGCTCATGTCGGCCTGATTACAGCCAAGGAGTGCAAGGCGATCCATACGGGGCTCGACAAAGTCGGCGAGATGATCACGGCCGGGAAACTGCGGTGGAATACGGCGCTCGAAGATGTGCACATGAACATCGAGCAAGCGCTGACGAAGTTGGAGCCGGCGGCGGCGAAACTGCACACGGCGCGCAGTCGCAACGACCAAGTCGCGACGGATATGCGGCTGTTTTTCAAGTGGGCGTGTGCGCAGCTCGACGGACGTTTGGCGGACGCACAACGTGCGTTACTCGCGTTGGCCGAGCAGGACGGGCACGTGATGATCCCGGGTTACACTCATTTGCAGCGGGCGCAACCGGTCCAGGTGGCGCATCATCTGGCGGCATATATGGAGATGTTTGAACGGGATCGGGCGCGGTTTGCGGTGGTGGCCGATAATGCGAACTGGTGCCCGTTGGGGGCGGGAGCGCTGGCGGGCACGACGTTGCCCATTGACCGGGAATTCACGGCCAAGACCCTCGGGTTTGTGGATCGTCGGGGACGTCCCCGGGTCACGCAGAACTCGATGGATACGGTGGCGGATCGTGATTTATTCGTGGAATTTGCGACGGCCTGTGCCCTGGTCGGCACGCATTTTTCGCGTTTGGCCGAGGATCTGATTCTCTGGTCGAGCAGTGAATTCGGATATATCAGTTTACCGGATACCTTCTGCACCGGGTCATCATTGATGCCGCAGAAAAAGAACCCGGATTCCTGTGAATTGCTGCGAGGCAAGGCGGCCCGACTGCAAGGCAATCTGACGACTTTGCTGACCTTGGCCAAAGGACTCCCGTTGACCTACAATAGGGATCTGCAGGAGGACAAGCCGCCGGTGTTTGACAGTTTTGATCAGACCATGATGTCGCTTGCCGTGGTGGTGGGGACTTTGACCGGAGCGGAAATCCGCCGCGACCGTTGCGCGGCGGCGGTGGCGGACCCGGCATTGTTGGCGACCGATCTGGCGGATTATCTGGTCGAGCACGGAGTGGCGTTTCGCGATGCGCATCACGTGGTCGGAGCGATGGGGAAACTGGCGGAGACGACCGGGACGCCCCTGAACGAACTCGCTACGGCGGACGTGCAGAAGATCCATCCCGCCTTGGGTGAGGACTGGGCGGACGTGTTTAACCTCGAACGAGCGGCGGCCCGGCGAGTGGGCACCGGCATGCCGGGACCGAAACAGGTTAAAAGGCAGATGGCGCGCTGGCGTAAACGGCTCGCCTAGCGGCGGCGGTGTCGAAGGAGACTCATCCCGTGTTGTCGCGACTTATTCCGACCGAGAAGACCGATCCGGAATTGGCACCGTTTCGGTCCGGCCTGCTGTTTGGGGTTTTAATGCGCTCACGTGGCAGATCGGCATTGGCACGCCGATGGGGTTGTTTTGCGAGGAGTTGGGGGCATCGGCCGTTCAGGTCGGGCTGGCCTACTCCTTCGTTTGCATTCTGACGCCCATTCAGATTCTGGCGACCGCGCTGCTCCCCCGCTTTGGTTACGGTTACAAGCGGGTCATGTTGGGCGGGTGGGCGGCGCGCAGTGTGTTTTTGGCGTTGCCCGTCTGGCTGGCGATTGTGGCGCCGCGTTGGGGCGTGCAGCCCTGGATGGCTCCGGCGCTGGTGGGCAGCGTGTTCTGGTTTGGTTTTTTTAGGACGATCGGGGCGGCCGTGATTGTACTCCATTCTGCCGCCCAAGGCGAGCGGACGGTATTTCGGAAGTGATCAGTTCATTTCAGGGTGTGCGGGCGTGGGGACCTTGTTGGTGTGCTTGGCGTTATTTGCGCAGTTGCCCGTGTTTGTGGCCCTGTTGATTCAATACGGCATCGCGATGGTGGGATCGTATTTTAGTTTCATCTCCCTGCGCCGGTTACCGGATGCGTCCAATTCGGATCCGATCAGTCTGGGCCATGTGGTGAGGGATACCCTCACGCACATGTTTCGAGCGTTGCCATTTCGGCATTTTTTGTGGCTGGCGGGGGGTTATGCGGTGATTTCGACGCCGATTCCCCCGTTTTTGGCGTATTTTCTGAAAGTGGATCCGGGGCTGCATGCGGGGCAAGTCATGAGGTTTGAAGTGTTGCGTTATGCCGGGGTTATCGTGGCTGCCGCGGTGATTCGACGGAGGATTGATGCCACGGGGGCGAGGCCATTTTTTCTGATTTCGATGTTATTGTATATGCTGGTCGGGCTCGGCTGGTGGGCCTACGCTCAAGGTTGGTGGCAGACGATGGGAGGAATATACGCCGCGTCTTTCGTGTTGGGGTTGGCGGCGGCGTGTTGGACGATTTCGAATCTGAACTATCTGGCACAAGTGGTGGAGGCGAAGGAACGCGCGCTGATGGTGGCGATTCAAGGCGCGGTGACGGCGTTTTTGGGCGGGTTGTCGCCGATTCTGTGAGGGTTGCTGTTGAAGGGAGAGACCGCGACGGGGGCGGCGGGGATTGATTTGGGGATGCTCCAAGTATTCTTCGGGTTTGTGGTGGTGGGCGTGGTGGTATTGTCGTCGCTGCTGGTCAGGCTGGCGGATGATGAGGATGCGAGAGTGGAGTCGTTGGTGATCGGCAATGCGATTTTTCGATCCTTTCGGGCTGCCACCTACCTCGTGACACTGGTGGATTTGAAAGTACTGGCGAAGCGCCCCCCCGGACCCGTGAAGGAGGAGGAACCTTCGAGCGGTTCTCGCTGACAAAGGGGATGCTCATGCCTCGGACGAGCCCAGTTTTATTTGTGTTGGCCGTGTCGATGCTGGCCCTGTCGGGCTGTGTTGCGCCCCGCGATATGCGGTTTGTGGACGTGCCGACGCCCATGTATGGCACAAAGATCGCGGTGATCGACGCGGATGACCAAGTGGTACGTTTGCGGGTTTCGGGACCGAATGAGCCGGTATTTTTGGCGATGGTGGAACCCCGAATGATTGAGGACGGGCTTTATCTGTTTCCGAGTTACATCGCCAAGCCGATTGTGAGCGAGAAATTGGATGTACCGGTGGTGGAGTTGAATTGACCGGCGGAGTAGTGGAAGGACCGCATTTTTGGGGTGGAGGGCGAATGGGTGCCCCGGTGGTATCAGGTCTTTCACGAGCGTGTGCGCACGATCGAGCGACGTCGTTTGGAGTTACCCGGAGTGGAGCCGCTGGAGTAAAGCGAGTCCGGAGCGCGAGGATCGCGGAGGCATCGATTCGTTCACCTGCCAGGTGAGTCGGCCGGGGGCACGGTTGAAACCCACTAACCGACTGGATACATAATCTTGTTACATGCGTTTTCTGATGTGAACTGCGTTTTCCAGGTTAAACGTTGCGTGGTGGTTTGTGCCCCGTTGAGGCTCAAAGCGGTTTCGCCGTATGCCTGATATCCGTATTCTTTCCGACCGAGTTGCCAACCAGATCGCCGCAGGCGAGGTCATTGAGCGTCCGGTGGCCGTGGTGAAGGAGCTGGTGGAAAACGCGCTGGATGCGGGGGCGACGCGGATCGAGGTGGAGTTTCGCCATGGCGGCCGGTCGTTAATGCGGATCGAGGACAACGGACACGGCATGACTCGGGACAACGCGTTGCTCTCCCTGGAGCGGCATGCCACCAGTAAGATCAATGAGGCGGTGGATTTGGATCAATTGGGCAGCTTTGGGTTTCGAGGAGAGGCCGTACCCTCGATTGCCAGTGTTTCAAAGTTCACGTTGCAGACGCGAGTCGAGGGGGAAGAACGCGGTACGGAAATCCTGGTGAACGGAGGCAAGATGGTGCATGTGCGGGAGTGCGGGCGCCCGGAGGGGACGCGCATGCAAGTGGAGCATTTGTTCAATTCGGTGCCCGCCCGGCGGAAGTTTTTGAAGCGGGATCAGACCGAGGCGGCGCACATCGTAGCGGGCGTGCGCCTGTACGCGTTGGCGAGTCCGGGAGTGGCGTTTACGCTGATCGATGACGGCCGGATGATTTTCAGATCGCCGGAGTGTCCGGCATTGGCGGATCGAGTGGGGGAAATATTTGGCAGGCAATTGACTGAGCAACTGGTGCCAATCACGGCGCAGGAAGGACGGATGAAGCTGGACGGATTGATCGGGAAACCCGGAGTGGGACGCTCGACCCGGCACGAAATGATCGTGTTTGTGAATGGCCGTCCGGTGGATAACCGCACACTAAACTATGCGCTGATAGAGAGTTATCACGAGTCTCTGCCGAAGGGCCGGTATCCCCCGGCGTTTTTGTTTTTCGACCTACCACCCCATGAAGTGGACGTGAATGTGCATCCCGCGAAGCGAGAGGTGCGGTTTCGCAGTGAGCCTCAGGTGAGGAGTTTTGTGATTCGAGCGGTGTTGGAGCGGCTGCGGGAGCTGCGAGGCGAAAGTGCGCCCCCGATCGAGCCGACCTCGCACTGGGAACCGTTGCCGGCACCCGAATTGCGCCCCGTGAGCCCGGGCCCCCAGAGTGGCGGGAGCCGAGGGATGGAAGCGGGAGGGCAGCAGCCATCCCGACCCATGAGTACTGATTGTGGGCCGAGCAGGCTGCCAGCATTGGGAGCGCTGCGCCAACCCCCCGCGGCAGGCCCGGCGGTGGAGTCGGTGCGCACAGAGTCCACGGCCGCGGCGGGCAGCCACCGCAAGTGGCGGTATGTGGGCCTCGTTCACGGCATTTACGGCCTGTTCGAGACGACGGCAGGGATTGTGATGGTCCACCGGCGGGCGGCGCATGAGCGGGTGTGGTTTGAGCGTTTGCAGGCAGAATTCAAGGCGGGCGAAGTGGTGGGACAGCGCTTGTTGTTACCGGTGCCGGTGGAGTTGGATCCAGTGGCGGCGGCATTGTTGATGGATCGACTGAAGTTTTTGGAGGCGCACGGGTTCGAAGTGGGGGAGTTTGGGCGGAATTTCTTTCGGATAGAAGGCGTGCCCGCCTGGATGGAGCCCGCCGACGCGGAACCTTTTTTGCGCGATCTCCTCGGGGCGATGCGGGACGGACGATTGCCCGACGGGAATATGGACCTGGCGCGAGAGGAAATGGCGCGGCTGGCAGCGGTCAAGGCGGTGAGGTTGCCGGAACAAAGTGGAGAGGTGCACTGGCAATCATTGCTCACCCAACTGTTTGCGTGCCGAACGCCCTTCAGCAGTCCATCCGGGCGGCCCACGTTCGTCGAAATGTCTCACGGTGAGTTGGCTCGACGCTTCCAGAAGTGACGATGAGGTGACGGTCCGGAGCTGGATCGGTTCGAGGATGGATTATCGAGTCATACCTCTGAAAATAGGGAGTGACCCGGCGCTAGGGACTTGGCACCTTTCTCGCTCTACGGAGCCCTCCACTTTCACGACATTTTCCCATGCCTACACGTAAGTCTACCACTCAGAAGACCAAATCGGCCTCTGCCGCATCCAAGCCAAGCGCGGCAGTCCAACCGCATCGCCGTGCGTCGGATGATCCGATATTTGCGATGAAGGAATCCATCCTTCGTCATTTAAATTACTCCCAGGCCCGGGACGTGGGTACGGCGACCTCGCGGGATTGGTTGCTGGCCACCTCGATGGCGGTGCGGGACCGGATTCTGGACCGTTTGATCAAGACGCAGTCCACGCACAACGACCAGAACGTGCGCCGCCTGTATTACTTATCCTTGGAGTATTTGATGGGGCGGCTGTTGATCAGCAACCTGCACAATTCCGGTGTTTATGAGGAGACGCGTCGGGCGTTGGATCAATTGGGCGTGGAGTGGGAAGGGGTGCGCCGCGCCGAGGACGACATGGGGTTGGGCAATGGTGGGTTGGGTCGATTGGCGGCGTGTTTTCTGGACTCGTTGGCAACCCTGGATCTGCCGGCGATCGGCTATGGCATCAATTACGAGTTCGGGTTGTTCCGGCAGGCGTTTGAGAACGGCCACCAAGTGGAGCATCCCGACAGTTGGATGATGTACGGCACGCCGTGGGAGATGATGCATCCCGAGTATTCGCAGGAAGTGAACATCTACGGTTCGGTGGAGAATGTCTTTGATGACAATGGGAACTACCGACCGGTATGGAAGAACACCCATACATTGATTGGAGTACCGTATGACATTCCGATCCCGGGGTATGGCACGGAGACGGTGAATATTCTCCGCCTGTGGACCTCACGGGCGACTGAGCCCTTGGATTTGAACGCGTTCAACGAAGGGGGTTACGTCGAGGCGGTGCGGGCGAAAGCGACCAGTGAGACGATCTCGAAGGTGCTTTACCCGAACGACAAGACGGAGAACGGCAAGGAGCTGCGATTGGTGCAGCAGTACTTCTTCGTGGCCTGTTCGTTGAAGGACATCATCCGCCGTCACCTGCGGGTGGAGGGCAACAATTGGGACAACTGTGCGGACAAGGTGGCGGTGCAATTGAATGACACGCATCCGGCGATCGCGGTGGCGGAATTGATGCGTATTTTGTTGGATGAAGAAGGGATGGGCTGGAGCGAGGCCTGGGGCATCGTGAACAAGACTTTCTCCTATACGAATCACACCCTGCTCCCGGAAGCATTGGAGAAGTGGAGCGTACCATTGTTTCAACGTGTATTGCCTCGGCACCTACAAATCATGTTTGAGATCAACCGCCGTCATTTGGAAGAGGTGGCGGCGAAGTGGCCCGGTGACGTGAGCAAACTGCGCGTGTGTTCTCTGATCGAAGAAGGAGGCGAAAAGCAATTGCGCATGGCGCATTTATCGGTGGTCGGGTCGCACGCCGTCAACGGAGTGGCCGCCTTGCATACGGAGCTGCTGAAGAAGGATTTGTTTCCGGAATTCGACGCGATATTTCCGGGTAAATTCCGCAACAAGACGAACGGCATCACGCCGCGACGCTGGTTGGTGGATTGCAACCCGTTGCTTTCGTCCCTGATCACCAAGACTCTCGGCCACGACGATTGGCCGCGCGATTTGGACCTGTTGCAGGGGCTGACCAAATACGCGAAAAAGTCGGCGTTTCAGAAGGAGTTCATGGCGATCAAGCGGGAGAACAAAATTCGGCTGGCGGCGCTCATCAAAGAGTTGTGCGACGTGGTGGTGTCACCGGATGCGTTGTTCGACGTGCAGATCAAACGTTTGCACGAATACAAGCGGCAGCATCTGAACTTGCTGCATATCGTGGCGTTGTATCGCCGGTTGGTGCAGAATCCCGAGTTGGACGTCGGGCCACGGGTCTTCGTTTTTGCGGCCAAGGCGGCGCCGGGCTATGATCTGGCGAAGAACATCATCCGGGCGATCAACGTGATCGGCGACCGGATCAATAACGATAAACGGATTCAGGATAAGTTGAAGGTGGTGTTTCTCCCGAACTACCGGGTTTCGATGGCGGAGCGAATAATTCCGGCGTCCGATTTGTCGGAGCAGATTTCGACGGCGGGTAAGGAAGCCTCGGGCACGGGCAACATGAAACTCGCGCTGAACGGCTCGTTGACCATCGGCACGCTTGATGGTGCCAACGTGGAGATCAAGGAGGAGGTCGGTGACGATAATATCTTCATCTTCGGCATGACGGTGGAAGACGTGGTGGCGCGTCAGAAGGCCGGTTACCGTCCCTACGATCATTACTATGCGGACGAAGAGCTTAGGGCGGTGCTGGACTGGATTGGTTCCGATTACTTCACGCCGGGTGAACACCAAGCGTTTGCCCCGCTTTATTACAGTCTATTGGATGGTGGGGATCCATTCATGGTGTTGGCCGACTTCCGCGCTTACAGCGATGCTCAGTTGGAAGTGGACAAGGCGTACCGGGACACGGCGCGTTGGGCGAAGATGGCGATCATGAACACGGCTCGCGTGGGCAAGTTCTCCAGTGATCGCACGATTCGTGAATACGCGGAGGATATCTGGAATCTGTCGCCTGTGCCGGTGCAGTGATCGAAGCGACAGGCGAGTTGCCCCCAACAGTTCAGCTCGCCGAAACTCCCACCCTGGGGCACGGTCCACATTGTCCATGTTCCATTTCGATCCACCGTTTTGCCCTCGTCTTGACCGCTTAGGTGGTCGGGCGAGGCGATGGTGGATATGGGGGTGGTTTGGGTTGGCCGTCACGCTCCTGCCAGCCGCCGGATGGAAGGTTACGGGATCGTGGACGGGGGGACGTGCAACTTGATCCCAGATGGGACAAAATTCACTGGCAAGTGACGGTCGATACGAAGCTGGGGACGCCTGGCGGGAGCGAAATGGAGGTGCTGGGCGTGGCGAGCTTGCCGAGTGGAGAGGTGAGAGTCGAGGCACAGCAAACGGCCGGTCAGAGCGCGTGGCACTGGAAGATCCCGGGGCAGACCATGAAGGGCGAGGAGCTGAAGAGAATGTTGGACCAGTTGGAGGAAGTCGGCCGGGCGTGGAGCGTAGCGGGTGAAGTGGAATTGCAGGGCGAAGGAAAATGGGAAAACGATGAGGTCAGCGGGGAAGTGCGGATGAAATGGCAAGCTCCGGAAATCCGGGGACTGGACGGAGGGCTGGCAGTGCTGCAAGTGCGGGCGGAGGAGGTGGCGGAGATCGCGGAAACAGCGTTGGGGCGAGTGAATGTGTCGTTGGAGTGGGAGGGAATGGACATGGGAGGATTCCAGACCGAGGCCGGGCGAGTGGAGGCGCATCGGGACCGGGGGGCCGCGATCTGGAAAATTGAGGCGGGGGAAGTCGCCGTTTGGGGCGGAACCGTGAAATTGCGGGAATTGGAGTATGACCCGGAAGCCAGGGCTGTTCCGCTCGAGTTTGCGTTGGACGAGTTGGCGGCGCAGGAAATGGCGAAATTTATTCCAGAGTCTCTGACGAGTGCCTCGGGTCGGGTCAGTGGCAACGTGGCCTTGGAGTGGACGCCCACGGGAGGGGTGGAAGTCAAGGCGGGACGACTGGGTTTGACGGTGACGGAGTCCTCGCAAGTTCTGTTGGCACCGCAACCCGGGTTATTCTCGCACCGGGTGCCGGCGAAAATCGAAACGCTGCCCCGTTGGTTGGGCCCGATCGCCCGATGGATGGCAGTGGTGAATCCGGCTCGAGCTGAGTTGGAGGGGATCGAGCAGGGCCAACGATGGATGCAAGTCGAGACCTTGACGGTGGATTTGCGGCCGGATGGTCCGGCCGGAGGACGTACGGCCGAACTGCGATTGGTGGCTCATCCGGAAGGGGCCGGGTTGGTGGAGCGGATTGATTTTACGGTCAATGTGACGGGGCCGTGGCAGGAGTTGATTCAACTGGGCTTGGACAAGCGAAGCAGTATGCAGGTGGGTCCGTGAAGATTGGGCATGGTCTTTTGTTTTAGGAATGGGAGGAGAGGGCGCGCAGGGAGATATGCGTGGAATGTTGGCAGGATTCGAAGACGTGCGGCAGGGGCCGCTCGGGCCAGTGTTGGGCGCAGACGCGCAGCAGGACGCTGCGCAAGAGGGCGAGGTTGGCCAGGGGGCGTTGACGTTGCGGGTACGCGAGTGGTCTTCGCGCCAGCAGGCGTCGCGGCGCCAGTGGTTGCGGATCTCCACTCCGCCCCAGTGCCCGCGGATCAAGGCGAGCATTTGCGCAGGGCTGCGTTCTGCGGGTGCCAGGCTGCTAATGGAGGGGTGCAGGGGAGGAAGCTCGGCTTCCTCCCCGTTCCGGATAGCCGCCGTCAGGCGGCGGCTTGGTCGAGTTGTGCGTGGTAGACCTCGGATGGTGTTTGGCGGCCGTGGGCGGAGTGCGGTCGTCGGTCGTTGTAGCACAGCAAGTAGGTCTCCAAGTTGGCATGGGCCTCGACTATCGTCTCATAGCGTTTCAGATAGACTTCCTCGTATTTGACGCTGCGCCACAGGCGTTCGACCAAGACATGGGCCAAACACCGTCCTTTGCCGTCCATCGACAGTCGCACGCCGGCGGCCAACAATGGTTGGGTGAACGCGGCGCTGGTAAACTGGCAGCCTTGGTCAGTGTTGAAGATCTCCGGCTTGCCGTAAATCGCCATCGCGCGCTGCACCGCTCGCACGCAAAACGACGCATCGAGCGTGTTGGACAGTGCCCATGCGAGCACCATCCGCGAGTGCCAGTCGATCACCGCACACAGGTAAACGAAGCCACCGCACACCGAGATGTAGGTGATATCTGTTGCCCATACTTGATTCGACCTTTCAACCTTCAGCGTTCGCAGCAGATACGGGTAGATCTGATGAGAGGCCGCTTTCTTCGACAGACTCGGTTTTTGATTGATCGCCGTGAGTCCCATTAATCGCATCAATCGTCGCACCCGTTTACGGTTCACCACGTGTCCTTCGCGTTGCAACCAACGGGTCATTTGGCGGCTACCAAAGAACGGTGACTCGAGGTAGATCTCGTCGATCTGTTTCATCAACGCCAGGTCCGCTTCCTTCGGTGGCTTCGGGTGGTGGTAGTAGGTTGAGCGTGGCGGCTCCAACAGTTCGCACTGCCGGGCCACACTCAGCTTCGGATGCTCGGTTTCGATCATGCTGCGGCGCTCCTTACTCCCCACATGCGCCAACTTTTTTTGAGCCACTCGAGCTCCATCTGCAGCTGCCCGATCCGCGCATACAGTTCCTTCTCTTTGCGATTCCGCTCGATCTCGTCGCGCACCTGCGCCGAGGGCTTCGCGAAGCCCTCCGGCAACCGCTCGGACACCTCCTTCTTCCACTGACTCACTTGCACTGGATGCACCTCGTGACGCTGCGCGATTACGTGGATCGGCTCGATTCCCTTGAGGGCTTCGAGCCCTACTTTCGCTTTGAACTCGGCACTGAAGGCACGTCGTTGCTTCGACATATTGGACTCCTTTGGGATTTAATCATCCCTCCTGTCCAACTTCATGGGTCCACCTCAAAGTCTCAGCCCCGAGTCGGGTGTGCCCGGCAGTTGCAGATGCCTCTTTGGTGGCCGTGGGCGATCCAAACGATGGCGGGCAGGCCAAGTCTTCCGTTGTTAGGCGATTTTTTGAATCTTTGAGGGTTGGAGATGGACGGCTCCGACAGAAAGAGTGGTCGCGTTTTCCGACTTGTGGTCGCGACGCCAACGGAGATCACGGCGGTGACGGCCTTGGGCAAATCGCACGGCTCATGCCGCCGGATCAAATTTTGATTCCACGAATGACGAACATTCTGAGGCACGAAAGCAGACATCCGTGATATCTTACGCAGCAGCAATATTTACTGCAAGTTGTAATCTTCAGAAAATCAAGAAATTTAACGAAAAATAAGTAATTATAACTACCGATCACACGATCATGGGAGAGGAAATCTCTTACTATTGTTTCCGGGTGATCCCAGTTAGGTTCACCTCAAAAATTAGTGTTATCTTTCCTGGAATATGGCCCTTGATGCCGTTTTCGCCGTAGCCCAACCAATACGGTACAATGAGAGTGCGGCGTTCGCCGACGCTCATGTCCATAACGGCCTCGTCCCAGCCTGGAATCACGCGGGCGAGACCTGCAGGGAATTGGTAGGGACCTTCATTTTTGTAGCTGTCATCGAGCGGTGTCCCGTCGATGAAGGCGCTTCGGTATTCCACGCTGACGACGTCGCCGCGTTGGGGTTTGGTGAGACCGTTACCAGGTGTGGTGACGAGATAGCGCAGCCCGGTGGAAGTGATGGAGGCGTTGGGATAATGTTGGCTGACAAATGCTTCGTCGGCCGGAGCGAGAACCATCATGTGCATGGCTTCACGCATGGCGCTGTTGATCGGCATGCCCGGATTATCACGGGCAAATATCCCGGAGCGAGTGATCAGGGCGATGGTGAGGAGGGCGAGTCCGAACAAAGCCGGAACGAGGAGGGAGCGAAGCGCACGCATGAGTGAGGGGGACCCCGTCGGTTGGACAGGTCGGGCGGATTTATAGTTATGGTTTCTGGTTTTTCTGACCAAGAATAAAAGATAATGGAGGGGAGCAGGGGAGGAAGCGCGGCTTCCTCCCCGCTTGGATAGCCGCCGTCAGGCGGCGGCTTGGTCGAGTTGTGCGTGGTAGACCTCGGATGGTGTTTGGCGGCCGTGGGCGGAGTGCGGTCGTCGGTCATTGTAGAACAGCAAGTAGGTCTCCAAGTTGGCATGGGCCTCGACCATCGTCTCATAGCGTTTCAGATAGACTTCCTCGTATTTGACCCTGCGCCACAGGCGTTCGACCAAGACATTGTCCAAGCACCGTCCTTTGCCGTCCATCGACAGTCGCACGCCGGCGGCCAACAATGGCTGGGTGAACTCGGCGCTGGTAAACTGGCTGCCTTGGTCGGTGTTGAAGATCTCCGGCTTGCCGTAAATCGCCATCGCGCGCTGCACCGCTCGCAAAACGACGCATCGAGCGTGTTGGATAGTTCCCATGCGAGCACCATCCGCGAGTGCCAGTCGATCACCGCACACAGGTAAACGAAGCCACCGCACACCGGGATGTAGGTGATATCTGTTGCCCACCCTTGATTCGACCTTTCAACCTTCAGCGTTCGCAGCAGATACGGGTAGATCTGATGAGAGGCCGCTTTCTTCGACAGACTCGGTTTTTGATAGATCGCCGTGAGTCCCATTAATCGCATCAATCGTCGCACCCGTTTACCGTTCACCACGTGTCCTTCGCGTTGCAACCAACGGGTCATTTGGCGGCTACCAAAGAACGGTGACTCGAGGTAGATCTCGTCGATCTGTTTCATCAACGCCAGGTCCGCTTCCTTCGGTGGCTTCGGGTGGTGGTAGTAGGTTGAGCGTGGCAGCTCCAACAGTTCGCACTGCCGGGCCACACTCAGCTTCGGATGCTCGGTTTCGCTCATGCTGCGGCGCTCTTTACTCTCCAAATGGGCCAACTTTTTTTGAGCCACTCGAGCTCCATCTGCAGCTGCCCGATCCGCGCATACAGTTCCTTCTCTTTCTTTGCGATTCCGCTCGATCTCGTCGCGCACCTGCGCCGAGGGCTTCGCGAAGACCTCCGGCAACCGCTCGGACACCTCCTTCTTCCACTGACTCACTTGCACCGGATGCACCTCGTGACGCTGCGCGATTACGTGGATCGGCTCGATTCCCTTGAGGGCTTCGAGCCCTACTTTCGCTTTGAACTCGGCACTGAAGGCACGTCGTTTCTTCGACATATTGGACTCCTTTGGGATTTAATCATCCCTCCTGTCCAACTTCATGGGGCCACCTCAGAGTGGGGAGGATGGATCGGAACAAGCCGCAGTCCAAAACTGAGTGCACAGGCAGAGAGGGAGTGGTTCCCTTTCTCCTAATGCACTATAATGAATACTATACGTTTGATATTGGGATTGATGATTGGCGGGATTGAGGTTGCGGCAGGCCGCAGGAAGGGAGCGGTGAGCAGCTATACACAAGCCAGAGAGAGGACGACCGGGCCCGGCAAGCCGGGCCCGGTCGTCCTCTCTCTGGGAAAAACTCCGCGCTGGCGTCGTGGGCGCAGAGCGGAGGATTTGGAGTGGTGGCAAAAATACAACGGCGCATCACCGCCAAGGAACGCGAGGCGATTCATGCCGGTTTGGCCCAGGGCCCAGGGCAAAAGCGGCGCTCAACTTGCCGCCGCCCTCGGCCGCGACGCCTCGGTGGTCAATCGCGAGATCACCCGCAACGGCGAGCGCTCCAGCTACAGCGGCATGGATGCGCAGACTCGCGCTTGCCGTCGGCCCAAGTGCGCCGCGCGCAACAAAGTCGGCGACACTCCCGCCTTGCGCGACGAGGTGCTGGCCCTGTTTGCCACCGGCGCTACGCCCAAGCCAATCGAAGTCGCCTTGAGACGACGTCATGGCCTTGATCTGACCCGACGCGTGAGCCACGAAACCATCTACGACTTTATCTACGTCCACTCCAAAGGCTCGGTTAAGAAGGAGTTGATCGCTTATTTGCGGCGCAAGAAGCCCCGGCGCAGTCCCGCCCCCCGCGCCAAGGGCAAGCTCTCGGGCCAGTTGCCGGGCGCGATCAATATCGGCGAGCGACCCGCTGAGGTAGAGCGCCGGGAAGTGCCCGAACACTGGGAGGCCGACTTGGTCATGGGTGCGGGCAATCACACCGCCATTTTGGTCATCACCGAACGGGTCTCCCGCTACGTGATGATCGTCCCGTTGGGCGGCGCCAAAGACGCAATCAGCGTCGCCCACGCTCTCATCCGGGCCTTCAAACGCCTGCCCGCCCACCTGCGCAAGACCCTCACCTACGACAACGGCCGCGAAATGGCCCAACATGCCGCCTTCTCCCTTGCCACAAAAGGGGCGGTCTACTTCTGCAATCTACACAGCCCTTGGCAGCGCGGTGCGGTCGCGAATATCAACGGTTTGATCCGGGAATACTGCCCTAAAGGCATCGACTTTAACACCGTCACCAAAGGCCAAATCGCCAAAGCGGAGTGGCTACTCAATAATCTCCCTCGCATCGGGCTCGACGGACAGTCTCCCGCTGAAGTCTTTCATGCTATTATACAAAACAAAAAAACTGTGCACTAGCCGCTTGACGCCGCCCAACGCAAACTTGGTGGGACTTGAGCTCGACGAAAAGAGGTGGCGAATGACGGGGAGTTAAGCTCTATCAAGGGCTGGTGGTGAGCAGGGAGATGAGGGTGTTGATAAAGGCGTCGGCGTGGGCTTTGGCGCGGCGGTCGGGAGGTGGGGAGGCGCCGTAAATGCGGGTGAGGTTGTCTTCGGCTTGGGCGGAGGCGGTAAAAAGGAGGTCCTGAACGGTCGTGGACAGTCGAGAGGTGACGGCGGAGCCTAGTTCGAGATGCCAGAGGTCGCTGTCGGCGAAGTAGATGGCGATGGCTTCATCGGGGGCGAGACCGACGTGTTCAGCCAGGGCGGTGATGGCGGTGCGGTCGTGGGGACGGAAATCGGCGGCGGAAGGTTTTTTCAGCCGCACGAAGAGGCGGTGGCCGGTGAAGCGTTCCAAGTTTTCGAGTTTGTGGCGGAAGACGGTGTCCCACGTCCAGGTGGTTGGCAGGGTATCGGGTTCGCTGGCGAAAAGGGTGGGTCGGGCGAGAGGTGCGGCGGCGAGCGCGTCGAAGTCGGGTTGGTGGGCTTCAAATGCCTGGGCGGCGGTGCCTACTCGATGGATACGCACCTGCATGGTATCGCCGGATTCGATGACGGGCAGGATGTCGAGACCGGTAATTACTTCGCCAAAGACACTGTGGAGAAAGTTGAGGCGGTTGACGGAGCTGAGCGTGATAAAAAATTGTGAGCCATTGGTATCGGGACCGCTGTTGGCCATGGATAGAATCCCGGGACGGTCGTGGCGGAGATTGGGAGTGAATTCGTCGGGGACCTCGTATCCAGGGCCGCCTTCGCCGGTTCCGAGAGGGTCACCGCCCTGCACGACAAAGCCTGGCACGACCCGGTGGAAGGTGAGACCGTTATAAAACGGTTGGCGGGGGGGGGGGCGGAGCGAGGGTGCCCTCGGCGAGCCCGACGAAGTTGGTGACGGTCAGGGGCGCCTCTTCGGGGAAGAGACGGGCGAGGAGGGTGCCGTGCGGGGTTTCGATTTCGGCGTAGAGTCCTGGGGCGGTGGGCGGTGGGAGGGCGGCGCCCGAGGAGTGAGGTGAGGCAGCTGTAAACGAAGAAGCGCCGCGACGTGAGCATTTTTGAAGGCAGGAAACTAAGGAAGTTCGACGATGACCGTGGTGCCGAGGTTTCGGCCGGGACTGGTAGCGCGAACTCGTCCGCCGTGGGCTTCGGCGATCGCTTTAACGATGGCGAGGCCAAGTCCGGAGGTGCTTTCGCCGTTGGTCGGTCGAGAAGAAAGACGTTCGAATTTGCCGAACAGGCGATCTTGGTCGGAGGGGACCAGACCGACGCGCTCGTCCTGTACTTCAATACGAGGTCCACGCGAGGCCGGACACTCGAGGGTAAGGGTAATGGTTTTGTGCGAGGGGGAATATTTTATGGCGTTACTGACAAGATTCTCGAGGAGCTGGCGAAAGCGACGCGGGTCGACGCGGGCGATGATTTGGCCGGCGGGAGGGACCTGGCAAAGAAGGGTGAGATCTTTGGTGCCGGCGAGCCAGTGATAGTCTGCGACGACGTCCTCGATGAGCACGGCGAGGTCGGTTGGATCGAAGCGAAGATCGAGTCCGCGGGTTTCATTTTCTGCGTCGGTGAGCAGGTTCTCGACCAGGTGGGAAATACGGCGAGCGGATTCACCGATGCCATTGACGAGTTCGCGGGCAGAGGCGTTTGGCGGGAGTTCGTGGTCGAGTTCCTGGGCGAGGCCACGGATGGCGTTCAGGGGGTCCCGCACGTCGTGGGCGGCGATGCCGACGAGTTCGGTTTTGAGGAGGGTGGCTTTGCGCAGCTCGACGTTGGCCTGTTCGAGCGACCGGGCTTGAGTGGCGATAGTGTTGAGTTGGTTGAAGTCTTGGGCGCGCAGCGAGTAGATGAGCCGGGAGACGAACCCAAAAATGAGCGCGAAGACCCCGGTCACCACGACATGAGTGGTGACGATGACGGCGTCGGCCTGGGTGAGAGGCAGGGCGAGGATGAGGGAGCTGCTGAAACCGCCGATAACGAGGAGACTGGTGCGGGGTACTGAAGAAGCAGGACGCGTAGACCCCAATGCCAAGGAGGATGGTGGTGATCTGACCGGTGATGCGTTGTTGGACGATGGTGTTGAGCAAGAGGATCAGCAGACAAACAATGGCGATAGTTTGAACTACGATTTGGTCGGACGGGCGGGTATCGGAGGGCCCTTCGCGACGCCGAAAGCGCAGGACCACGGCGGTGGTAATGGAGACGACGAGCAGAGCGCTGTGAAGGAAAAGCCACTCGCGGAGGGCGGAGTTCAATGTCCAGGCACCGTTGCGCCAAAGAAGGAAATCCTGCACGGCGAGGAGCAGGACACTGAGGATCATGGCAAGCGCGTTGAGGAGCTTGGTGCGGTGAAGGTTGTCCCACGTGATCTCGCGGCTAAATGCGGTGGCCAATGCCGGATCTGGTTCGGCGAAAAAAGTGGTGCGCCAGCGATTGGGCGCGGCGCGAGAGGCAGAAGAGGGGGGAGCGGGCATGAGACTTCTGGGTGGAATATCCGACGGGGTTAAAACGATGACAGCGATGAAGTGTGTGGCAAGTTTAGCTGTAATTGCGGGATGGTCTTTCGTTACCGGGAAAATGTGTCAGGGTGGTCGAATGTTGAAATCAGTGGTGCGAGTGATGGCGATCGTGTGCAGTGGCATGGCGGGACTAGTGGTGATGGCGAAGGCCGCCCCGGTGGATTATTATCTGCCGGAGGGCGGGCCTTATGATCAGCGCGTGCCGACTCCGGAGCAGTATCTGGGGTTCGAGGTAGGTGAGTGGCACCTCCGGCCGGATCAGATTGAGGGGTATTTGAAGGCGTTGGTGGCCGCGATGCCGGAACGGGCGCGAGGGGAAGCGATCGGGCGAACTTACGAGCAGCGAGCGTTGATGCAGCTGGTGGTCGCGGAGGAGGCACGGTTACAGAATTTGGATGCGGTGCGGCAGGCGCACTTGGCGATGGGACCCGTGGCCAAGCGCCCGGTCGTGGTGAATCTGGGGTATTCGATCCACGGCAACGAGTCGTCGGGCGCGAATGCGGCGGTGATGGTGGCGTATTGGTTGGTCGCGTCGGAGGGCGAGGCGGCGGTGGCGGTGCGACGGGATGTGGTGGTGTTGTTGGATCCGTTGGATCCGATGTTTAACCCGGACGGGTTGGCGCGTTTTGCCCATTGGGCGAATACGCACCGAGGGGCGGAATTGGTGGCGGACGCCAATCACCGAGAGCACCGCGAGCCTTGGCCAAGTGGACGGACGAATCACTACTGGTTCGATTTGAACCGGGACTGGTTTTCATTGGTGCACCCTGAAAGCCGAGCGCGGGTAGCGCGGTTTCATACGTGGAGACCGAACATCATGAACGATCATCATGAAATGGGGACGGACAAAACGTTCTTTTTCAGCCGGGATCTCCGACCCGCAACAATCCGTCCACGCCGGCCGAGGTGCATGCCTTGCAGGAGCGATTGGCAGACTTCCATGGAGCGGCGCTGGATAAGGTGGGGTCATTTTACTACTCGGCCGAAGGGTATGATGATTTTTTTGCCGGCAAAGGGTCGGTGTATCCGGATTTGAATGGCGGATTGGGAATTCTATATGAGCAGGCGAGTTCGCGCGGGCATGTGCAGGAGACCGAGTTTGGGGACCTGACATTTGCGTTTACGATTCGGAATCAAGTGCAGGCTTCGAGGTCGACTTTGGCCGGTGCCGTGGCGTTGCGAGAAGAATTGCTGGAGCATCAGCGTGAATTCACGCGATCGGCGTCGGAGTTTGCGGCCGCGCGGGGCCGAGGCGGCTGGGTGTTTGATCCGGCCGGGGATCCGGCGCGAGCGTGGGAGTTGAGGACCCTGTTGGCCCAGCACCAGATAGAGGTGAGGGCGTTGCGCCGTGATGTGGAGTTGGGCGCGTACAACTATCGGGCGGGAGAGGCCTGGGTCGTGCCGGCCGCGCAACCGCAGGCGCGCCTGGTGGAGGAGTTGTTTACGCGACGTATTGAGGTCTAGGATACGTATTTTATTATATTTCAGCCTGGAGCGTGCCCTTGGCGTTTAACCTGCCGCATGCGGAGGCGGGAGCTGAGCGGTGGAAAGCGCAAGGTGGACTGGTCGGCGAGGTGTTGGCAGCGACTGCTCGTCCGGGAGGGCACATGATCGGCAAACGCGATCGAGGGCTGGCTTATGTAATCAAATCGCAGGGGTTGGATTTGCCGCGGGTTCTGGGGCGGTTGGGGAAGGCAGGGATGGGGGCGCAAGTCATTACCAAAGTGTTTGCGGCGGTGCCGGCGGGCGCAAGTGAACGGGTGGATTTGGAGGTGGGGTCGGTGATCGTGCCGGTAACGCGGCAAAAGGAGCAGGCGGCGGTGATCGAACAGGTGGTGGACACGATTTTGGCACAGGATGCGGTCGAGGTGGTGGCATTGGACCGGGGCCTTACTCCGAGTGGTCCGGATCTGGGCAGCCCAAGTTGGGTGAAAGTGACCGCGGGGCGGGGCGGGTTGATCGTGGGCCAGGGGGCGAACCCGTATGATGCGGGAGAGGTCTGGCACACGCTGGACCAACGGTGGGCGTTGCCGGTGGTGGTGTTGCTGGAGCAGCGCGACGTGGGTCGCGCGGAGTTGGATCGGTTTGAGGCGGTGGTGATGGTGGACGGCAAGTATTCAGATATCAGTGACGATGGGGTGGCGGCGTTAAAACGGTGGACCTCGGACGGCGGCACCGAAATGGGCGGCGGACAAATTAGGGGCGAAGATCGAAATGCGGGAGGATCCGGATAAGAAACCGAAAGAAGATGGAGATGTGACGCGGCATACGTTTGCGGACGGGGAGGACATCGAGCGGGCGAAGCGGGTGCCTGGAACGATATTTATGGAGGAGGTGGATTTGAGCCATCCACTGGCGTATGGCCTCGGTCAGACCACGCTCCCGGTGTTTCGGAGCGGGAAATTGCTGTTGGAACTCACGGACTCACCGTATCAAACGCCGCTGGTGTATGCGGAGGAGCCCTTGGCGGCGGGGTATCTACCCGAAGGAGAGGCCGATCGGGTGGCGAGGCAGGCCGCGGCGGTAGTGGCCCCGTTGGGGAAGGGCCGGGTGATCGCCATGACGGATGATCTGGTGTTTCGTGGTTATTGGTTCGGATCGATGCGACTCCTGGGGAACACCGTGTTTTAGGGCCCGGCGATGAAGACCCCGTGAGACGGGGCGGAGGGGGGAAGTTGAATATTTCGATTTAAAGCAGAGACCCGCTGGTGCCAGTGAGAGCGTGACGATTATAAATCTGTTGGCTCCCTTGTTTCTGATTATTGCACTGGGTGCGGCGTTGCAGCGTGGAGGGATGCTATCCGAGGTGGTGGTGGCGGGGGTTAACAAGCTGCTCTATTGGGTGGGATTGCCGGCGGCGGTGTTTCATGCGTTGGTTGCGGCGGAAGCCGGGGCGGCGGGATCGGGGGTGTTGTTGATGTTGATGGAGGGCGCAACTTTGTTGAATGCGGGGTTGAGTTGGCTGGAGGCCCTTTGGTGGGGAGTGAAGCGGAGCGCTCGCGGGACGTTTACGCAGGCGGCGTTGCGGGGAAATTTATCCTGCATCGGGCTGCCGCTGTTGTTGTCGATACCGGGGGTGCCGATTGGACAGGCGATGCTGGCGTTTGCGCCGATGTTGATATTGCACAATGCACTGACGGTGGGGGTGCTGGTAGCGAGTCAGCACGGGACGGGGCGCGGGATGTGGAAACCCATAATCACGGAGATCGGCCAGAACCCGATCATCCTCGCCTCAGTGGCGGGAGTGGCCGTGAACCTGGCCGGATGGGGACCGCCGGTGGCGGTGATGTGACCTTACAGGCGCTGGCGCGAATGGCGTTGCCGTTGGCGTTGTTGTGCATTGGTGCGGCCCTGTGGTCGGTGCCGGTGCGAGGGAATCGACGCTTACCGCTGCTTACCACGGTGCACAAGGTGGTGTTGTCACCATTAATAGGATACGCGCTGGGGCATCTGCTCGGGTTGGACGAGGGGGGCGATGCTGGCGGGGTTGATCTGCCTGGCCTGGCCCACCGCGGCCATATCCTTTACGATGGTAAAGCAGATGGGGGGGACGAAGGATTGGCGGCAAGCGCGGTGGTTTATAGTGCGGTCGCCAGTGGAGTCGCCCTTGCGGTGGTGATTGCCGGGTTTTCCGGCTGAGGACGAGAAAGTGGTCGAGACTACTCGGGGATGCTGATCAAGGTACCGACCCGTAGAGCGTTGGCTTCGGGGATTTCGGCGCGGTTGGCGGCGAGAATATCGCGCCAGCGGAGGGCGGTGCCGTAGTATTGGCGGGAGATCGACGAGAGGGTTTCACCGGCTACCACGGTGTGGGTGAGCGTGGTGCTGGTGACGGTGGCGGGGGGAGGCGGAACCGGCAAGCTGACCAAGTTTCCGGGGCGAGAAGGGGAAGTGCGACCCGGGGTTTGCTCGGGTGTGGTCGAGGTGAGTGTGCATGGAGCTCAGCTCGCTGGTCAGGGCTCCGCTTTGGGCCTGGGATTGGGGGCTTGTTCTCGCAGGTTCGCGTTTTCCGCGGTGAGGCTGGCGCGGGAATTGTTGGTGACGTTGAGTTCGTCTTGCAGCGAGGCGAGTTCCTCGGCGCGACGGTCGGCGAGAGCTTGTGCGGCGGTTAGTTGTTCGGCCAGAGCGGAGACTTGGGTCGTGGCGGCGGAGGAGGCGGCTTCGGCTTCCGCCGCGGCGGTGGCGGCCGCGGCGAGTTCGGGTTGCAGGGTCTCGAGTTGAGCGCGCAGGGCGGTGATGCTGGCATCGGCGGCATCGGCGCGGGCGGAGGCGTCGCGCATTTCCTGGCGAGTGCGGGCAAGTTCGCGTTCTTGAGCGGAGAAGGCTCGAAGACTGGACGAGAGTTTGGACTCGGCTTCGGTGAGGCGCTCGACGGTGGCGGAATCTATTTTGGGTTCGGGAGGAAGCACGTTTGCAGGGGTCGCGGTGATCGTGCGGGTTTCGGCGAGCAGGCTTTCCAAGCGGGAGATCTCGTCACGAGCGGCGATGAGATCGACCTCGGCGCTCTGGTCGATGGATGAGGGCGCCGTGGATTGGAGGGCAGCGTTGAGTTGTTGTTGGAGGGACGCGAGGGCGGTATCGCGATCAGTCAATTGGGCGCGCAGAGCGTCGCGTTGTTGGAGGGCAATGGTAAGATTTTCCTGAGCTGCTCCGAGGTGGGCGACGGTTGCCTCCAATTCGGGGATGCGCGATTGCTGGGGCCGAAGCGGCGCTATCGGTCTCGGCGAGAGAGGCGCGCAAGTTGTCGCGTTGCTGGAGCACAGCCGAGAGATCGGATTGTGTGCTGGAGAGGGCAGTGAGGGAGGACTCAAGTTCGGCGATGCGGGTTTCTTGGTCGGAGGCAGAGGCGGTGGCGGCAGCCAGGTCGGACTGGAGGGCGTCGCGTTGTTGGAGGACGGCGACGAGACTATCCTGGCCGGCGGACAAGGTGGTAACGGAAGATTCGAGCTCGGCGATGCGGGATTGGTGAGGCGGTGGCATCTGCCTGGGCATCGGCGAGGGCGGAGCGGAAGGCGTCACGCTGGCTGGTGATATCCGCGAGTTGCTCAGCGGCGGCTTGGGTGGCGGCGGAGAGCGCGCTGGCAGAGGGGAGGGCGAGCACGGTGCCGACGACGGCGTAAAGGTGACGGGCGTTCATCAAGGTTGGGAGCTTGGGTAGGGTTGTGACGAAAGCAAAGCCGGGAATTGCGGCGGCAGTCGGTTCGACGGTGGTTTCTGGCGAGAGGTTCCCGTGGCCTCAGGGGGGTGGCGGGGGTGTTTCGGCGGGCGGCGGAGTGGTTTCACTGGGGAATACGATGTCTTCCGTTGCGGCGGCTATTTCGGCGAGGGCGCGTTGGAGGGCAGGGTCTTCGCCTTGGGTGGCCGTGACGACAGGACGCCCGCTGGAGAAGTCGATCGTTTGACCGTCTTCCAAGACCGTGGGCGGAGGGGAAGCAGCGGGAGGCACGGCGATTTCGTCGACAACGCGCGGAGGCGGTGCGGGGACGACCTCGGGTGCGACGTTAATGGGTTGAGCGCTGGAAGAAGTTTCTGGCGGGCTCGCCGATCGAGTGCGCAGGATGCGGGACAAAAGGAATGCGATGGCGAGGATTGCTATCACGACAATGGCGCGGGTGCAACGTTTTCGGTTCATCGCGGCGAAATATAGCCCAATGGAGGCTCCATGTCGAATCCCGTTCAAGCGAGGGCGAGGGCGGTGAGTCCCAGGACCATGCCAGTGGCGCACCAGAGGCGGCGAGGCGCGTGGGCTTCCTTGAAAACGCGGGCGCCGAGGAACGCCCCGATGAGGATACTGAATTCGCGGGCAGGCGCGACGTAGCTCACGTGAGTGAAGCTCAGAGCGGTCAGCACGAGCACGTAGGCGAGAGGCGAAAGGGTGGCCATGATGAGCACCTCGCGACGATGTTGGCGCCAAATGGACGCCACGGCGACACGACGTGACCAGGCGAACGGCGCAAGCAGGCCGGTGAATTCGATGTTGGTGAAACCGTCAAATACGACCGGATTGACATGGTGATGATCGACCACGTGGCGATCCCAGACGGTGTAGCTGGCGATGAAGGACCCGGCGATGAGCGCATTGCGCAGGGCAATGCCCTGAGACAAAGGATATCCGCATCTTGGCTGGGTTGCCAGAGGCGTTCCCCGTGGCTGAGAAAAAAGATGCTCACTACGATGATGAGACCCCCGGCGAGACCCAGAAGCGTTGGACGTTCACCCAAGAAAAGAATGGCCCCAAGAGTGGCGATGAGCGGAGCGCTCCCGCAGACCAACGGGTAAATGAAAGAGAAGTCGCCACTCCGGTAGGCGCGTTGCAAGTAGAATGCGTAACCGGTTTTGAGCACGGTACTGACGGCGATGACCCACCAGGCAGCCGTGGTGAGGTGGAGCCCATCCTGCCAGGAGGGCAATACCGGAGAGGATAGGAGTGTAGAAGCGACCATGACCAAACCGACGGTGCAGACAAAAGGGAGGTCGCTGCCGACGCGTTTGGCGGCGAGATTCCACGTGGCGTGGAGCACCGCGGCGGTAAGCACGAGGAGGAGAGCGGTGATGGTCATTCAGGGAAGCACAGGAAGGCTGGCAGGCAGAAAACTGAAAAGGGCGTGGGTTGCGCAGCGAGGGTAACTGGTCGTTAGGGAGATTGAGTCGTGACGCGCGGGTGAGCCGCGGCAATGTGACCTTCTTGCTCATGATTTTGTCGTCCTACCTGAAAGAATCCCGCCGCACGATGGTGTTGGCGGGGCCGATTATTGTCGGGCAAGTGAGCCAAATGCTGATGTCCGTCACGGACAGCGTGATGATTGGTCACGTCGGAAAAGTGCCACTGGCGGCGTCGGCCTTTGCCGGGAGTATCTGGGGCATGTTTTTTATCGTCGGGGTGGGTATGATGATTTCGATGACGATCAAGGTTTCGCAGGCGCACGGCAAAGCGGATGATCGGGAAGTGGCCACGTGGATGAAGCATGGTGTGGTGTTGGGTGGCGTGGTGGGGTTATTGGGGGCGGTATTGATGGTGGCGTTGGAGACGCAATTGCACCGGTTTGGGCAGCCCCCGAGGTGTTGGCGTTGGCGGGGCCATTTTACACCCTGATTGCGATTTCGTTGGTGCCGACCCTGATGTTTCAAGTGCAGTGGCAGTTCGCGGAATCGTTGGACCAGACAGTGGTGCCGATGGTGTTGATGCTGGTCGGGGTGGCGTTGAATGTAGTCCTGAACTGGGTGTTTATATACAGGAACCTGGGGGCGCCGCAGATGGGGCTGACGGGGGCAGGGGTGGCGACCTTCATTTCGCGAACTCTGGGTGTGGCGTGCATATTGATATGGATCACCCGTGAGCCGGGGTTGCGGTCGGCTTGGCCGCGGAATTGGACGGCGGGCTACGTTTGGGAGCGGTTTTGGCGGTTGTTGGGGATTGGGGTGCCAATTGCGGTGAGTTTATTGTGCGAGACGGCGGCGTGTGGGGCGGCGGCGATCATGATGGGATGGATCGGTGCAACGGCCTTGGCGGCGCATCAGATTGCGATCACGTGTGCGGCGTTTACGTTCATGATTCAGCGCGGGCTGACTGACGTGATAGTGCCAACGGCAATTACAGCGTTGGCTTATTGGGGACTGGCGTTGCCCATGGGGTATTGGATGGGAATGCGAACGGGGGCGGGCCCCATGGGGATCTGGTATGGACTGGCCGCAGGACTTATTTTTGCGGCGGTGGCGCTGAACCTAGGTTTGCGCGAAGGACTCGGCCGGAGCATTTGTCACGTATTACGTGACAAATGGGAGGGGGGCATGGCAGGGCGGTTTGTAACGTAATATGTTACAACTTGGCGAGACGGATGCGGAGGGTGGGGGCGTCGAGGCCGGCGATGCGGACACGTTTTTGGCGGGCAGTGGTGCCGGTGGCCAGAGGGACGGCCCCTTTGGGCAATCCGAGGGTGGCGGCGAGGAAGCGGCAACGCTCGGCGTTGGCTTTGCCGTCTACGGGCGGGGCCTTGATTTTGACCTTGAGGGAGTCTCCGAGCCAGCCGACGACTTCGCTACGGGCGGCGTTGGGGACGGCTTTGATCGGGAGGACGGTGTTCAAGCCGGGAGGGCAGCGGCGAGGGCTGCGATGATGTCGGAGGCGGGTTCGGTGCCGACGGAGAGGCGCAGGAGATCCGGGTCGATCCCGGCGGCAGTGAGCTCGGCGCGACCGGGTTCACTGGAAATGAGATCGTAGTGCGCAAGGTAGATGAAGGGACAGATGAGGGTCGTCTTCATGCCGAAGCTGGGACCTTTGGCGAGAGCGAGACGATCGTAGAAATCTGCGAGGCGGCCGCGCACGGTGAAGCTAATAATACTGCCGATATGATCGGGGGTGCGGGCGATTTTGAGGTAGTTATCCTTGGAACCGGGTTGCAGGGCCCAAAAGACTTTGGAGATGGCAGGGTGTTGGCGGAGAAATTCGACGACGGCAGCGGCGTTGGTGTTGGTTTGGGCGACAACGGCGGGATAATCGGCGATTTGGCGGGCGAGCTCGGCGAGATCACGATCGTAGATGGGGTCGGTGCGGCGGGCGATCCGGGTGCGGAGCCAATCAGCGTCGGGGCCGGTGGGGTTGATCGCGCTGACTCCGGCGATGATGTCGCCGTCGGAGCTGGCGTATTTGGTAAGGCTGTTGACGACGATGTCGGCGTGGGGGAGCACGCTTACATTGAGGGGGGACACGAGGGAGGGATCGATGATGAGTCGACCCTCGTGGCGGTGAGTGAGCTCGGCGATGGCGGCGAGGTCGGCGGTTTGTACGAGAGGGTTGGTGGGGGCCTCGGTGACGAGTCCGGCGAAACGATCGTCGGCGGAACGGATGGTGGCCTCGAGAGTGGCGAGGTCGGTGACGTCGCGCAGGGCGATGTAGTTGGCAGGATCGCCACTGAAGCGTTTGAGTTGAGAAATCGTGTCGAGGTAGAGCCAACCGAACTGGATCCATACGGTGCGACCGCGGGAGGCTTGGAGGTCAGCGAGAGCGCGCCAGGACGCGTGGAATGCGTTCATCCCCGAGGGTGCCAGAATGATGTCGCGGGAGGACGTGCCGGGTAAGACCTGTTGCAGATTCGCGACCACAGTCTTGAGGGAGTGGAGGGCGGGGGGGCGCGGGGCGAGGGAGAAAGGGCAGTGCGCCGCGTGAGATGAGGCGGTCTTCGGCTTCGCGGGAGCTCAGGAAGCCGCCGATATTTTGCAGGTATTTTTTGGCTCGGAGAAAGAGGTCGGGATCGGTTGGGTGGGCGATGCCGTGGAGCCCCTCGTGTTTTAGACGGATGGTATGGGCGGCGCCTAGTTCGATGGTGAGGGCATCGGCGACGCGAGACGAGCAAGTGAGCCATAGCTCGTGGTCCGTCAGTCCGAGCTCGGTGGCGACGGCGGCACTGAGCTGGCGGTTGTAGCGGTGTAGGACGAAGCGGGGGTAACCGCTTTGCAAATGTTGGACGACGGCGGGGTCCTTCTCTTCATAGCCAATCACGTCGCGCATGGTGGGCAGACTGCACGAGACCGCGTGGGGGCGATTGGGAATAGGTTGGCCGAGGAGGGGGGAGACAGGAACAGACATCGAGATTCGAACGGATACGATGCAATTAACGGCCGGCGGCCGGCAAATCTCAAAATGCGGCAAAGGCGGGCGGAGGGGAGGCGGGGAGTTGTAACGTAATACGTTACAAACGCGGGGTGGTCGCTCTCAGGACTCGGGTGTTGGATCTTAGGTCCCTGGCGGAGGGCGGGGGAAGGAGAGGGTGATACTGAGGCCGCGTTTGGGGCGATTTTCGAGGAGCCAGGTGCCGTCGAGGGTTGCAGTGAGACGGCGAGCGAGGCTCATGCCGTAGCTGCCACTGTGGGGAGTGGCATCGGCGATATTGGTCAGGGTTTCCGGGGTGATGCCATTGCCGTAGTCGGTGATGTTGACCTTGTAGATGTCTTTCGTCGACGGAGAGACTGACGTCGATGGGCTCGGTTCGGATGGAGTAGACGCAGGCGTTGTCGAGGAGCTCGGTGACAATTTTAGCGAGCAATTCGCGAGCGACGGGAGCGGTCAGAGGGGAGAGTTGGAGGCGGAGTCCTTGGATGCGTTGGTGGCGACGAGTGGTGGCTGCGGCAGCGTGGCGGATGAGTGCATCGACGGAGACGGCGGGACCGGTGGAGGCGGAAAGGGTGCCGGACTCGAGGCTGGTGAAGAGGACGAAATTCTCGAAACGGCGGTTGAGGATTTCGGCACTGGTCGTGATGGTGCGAGCGAAGTCTTTGACGTCGGTGGCGGACATGAGCTCGGCATTCATTTCGAGCACGGAGGCGCACCCGATAATTTCGTGAAGGGGTTCGATCATGTCCGCTGGGAGCAGGGCGCCGAGGTTGCGGCGCAGGGTTTGCAGTTCGCCGGAGGCCGCGGCGATGCGTTTTTGGCTACGCTCCAGGTGTTCAGGTGTTGGCGGACGATACGAAGGAGTTCGAGGTTATCGAAAGGCTTGGGCAAGTAGTCGTCGGCGCCCCCGGTCATGCCCTTGCGCATGTCGGGGAGATCGGCGTCTCCAGTCATGAGGATGACGGGTGTTTGTTCGAGACCGGGCGATTTGCGAAGTTCGGTGAGGGCTTCGTGGCCGTTCATGCCGGGCATGCGAATATCGGAAACGATGATATCGGGGTGATGAGCACGCGCGAGCCGCAGACTTTTTTCACCGTCGTCGTCGGTGATCACGCGATAGCCGTCATCGGTAAAAATTTCCCCGAGCATCATGCGTAGGCCTTCGTCGTCATCGATCAGTAACAGTGTGCTCATGGTAATGGAGGGCAGCATGTCGCGGATAGGTGGTAAGAAGGCGACGCCGTAATTTTATCGGTCATGTTGCAAGGGAGTTGAATATTTTGTAAAGAGCGTGAACATGCGCCACGATGAAATTGCTTTCCTGGAATGTGAATGGATTGAGGGCGGTGCTGAAAAAGGACTTTGGGGACTTTGTGGTGGCGAGTGAGGCGGACGTGATTTGCTTGCAGGAAACGAAATGCCAGCCGGCTGACGTGGCGCACGTGGAGTGGCCGGAAGGTTACACTGCGTATTTCAGTGCGGCGAAAAAGAAGGGTTACAGTGGCACGGGGGTGTTGACGAAGGTGGCACCGTTGAGCGTGAGGGAAGGGATCGGGTTGGAGGAGCACGATCAGGAGGGACGTACGTTGACGGTGGAGTTTGAGGATTTTTATCTGGTGAACGTCTATGTGCCGAATGCGCAGAACGAGTTGCGACGACTGGACTATCGTCAGCAGTGGGATGCGGATTTTTGCCGGTATTTGCAGGGCCTGGAGAAGACGAAGCCAGTGGTTTTCTGTGGGGATCTCAATGTGGCGCACAAGGAGATCGATTTGGCGCGACCGAAGGCGAACGTCGGGCATCCCGGGTTTACAGAGGAAGAGCGAGCGGGGTTTGAGCGGTTTTTAGCGGCGGGTTTCGTGGACACGTTTCGCGAGTTCGAGACTGGGGCAGGGCACTACTCATGGTGGACGTACCGCGCCGGGGCCCGGGGCAAAAACATAGGGTGGCGTATTGACTATTTCATGACGTCGGACTCGTTGCGGCCGCGATTGGAGAAGGCGTGGATCAACCCGGCAGTCATGGGCAGCGATCATTGTCCGGTGGGGGTGGTGCTCCGATGAAGAACCAGGACAAAACCGGACCGGACGCCATGACATCTCCCTGGGTAAGGTTGGCGGCGTCGGCGGTGCACGGCACCGGTTTGTATGCGACCAAAGCGATAGCGGAGGGAACGCGGGTGATCGAATACGTGGGGGAAAAGATCACCAAGGCGGAATCGGACCGACGGGATAAGGCGCGGCAGGAACGACAGGAAGGCGGGGAGGACGGGTGTGTGTATTTGTTCGAATTGAACAAACGTTATGACTTGGACGGGGATGTGGAGTGGAATACCGCCCGATTGAGCAACCACTCCTGTGCGCCGAATTGTGAAACGGAGCATGTGCGGGGGCACATCTGGATAAGTGCGTTGCGGGATATTCTGGAGGGAGCCGAGTTGAGTTACGACTACGGCTTTGATTGGGAGAACTGGAAGGATCACCTTTGCCGGTGCGGGACCCCTTCTTGCTTGGGATACATCGTGAAGAAGGACCAATGGAAGAAGGTGAAGAAGGCGATCAAGGCGGAGGCGAAGGAGGCCAAACGCAAGGCGAAGGCGGAGCGGGAAACGGCGAGTAAAGGGCAGCGTAAGCAGAAGGAAAAGAAGCCCACCTAGCGGAGGAAAACCATGAAGTGCGGTTGGTTTGTGATGAGCTGAACCCAGATAGGACGGTTTTTACGTTGGCCGAGCAGCGGACGATCGGATACGGTGATCCTCCCATGAAACTGTTGCGGAAGACCTTGAACTACGTTGCAGAGCGCCAGGAACGAGTCGGGGCAGCGTTGGCGCCAGAGGGGCGAGGAGGGAAATGAATCGCGGCAGAGTTGATCTTTCGGAGCTCAAAGGGCTCTTGGGACAAGACGCCGGAGGGAAAGGAACACGGCGATTGGCGGTGGCGGAGAGTTTGACCTCCGGGCAGGTACAGCTGCGCATCGGGGCGGTATCGGGGGCATCGGCGTATTTTGTGGGTGGCATGACGGCTTACACCCTGGATCAAAAGGTCCGCCACCTCGGGGTGGACCGGGACGAGGCGGCGGCATGCAATTGTGTGAGTGCAGCAGTGGCGCGGCAGATGGCGCGAGGGGCGGTGGCGCTTTTTGATGCGGATGTGGGTGTGGCGACCACCGGCTATGCGGAAGTGTCGCCGGAGAACGGGGTCTCGGACCCCTATGCCTGGTGGGCGGTGGTGGAGCGAGTACCGGATGGCCATTGGCAGGAAGTGGCGGGACGAGCGGTTTGTTTGGAACGGAATCGGAATGAAGTGCAGGCGATGGTGGCGGAGCGCGTGTTGGCGGAGTTGGTGGACTATTTGCAGACGATGGCGATGGCAGTGGACTAGGCCCATGAGTGGTGAAACGTGGCTGGGCAATCTCGTGCGCATCGTGGCCAGACCGCCGCGCGGTTCTATTATCCACGTATAGAAATATCGGGTACGGTGCCCTCGGTGGGACCGGTCTTGCTGGTGTCAAACCACCCGAATTCACTCCTGGATCCCGTGCTGTTGGGGCTAGCGGCGAAGCGACCGGTGCTCCTGTTGGCGAAAGCGCCGTTGTTTGAAGTGCCGGTGTTTGGGCGGATGATCAAGGGGTTGGGCATGATCCCGGCGTATCGGGGCAGTGACAGTAGCAGTGGGCGGATGGTGGCGAAGAATCTGGATTCATTGCGCCGGGCGGCGGAGGCGTTGGGGGGGAGAACGGTGGGGCGGTGGTTGGGATATTTCTGGAAGGGAAAAGTCATGATGATCCGCAAGTGTTGGTGGTCCGTTCGGGGGCGGCGCGGATGCGATGCTGGCCGTGGCGGCCGGAGTGAAGGGATTGCAAATTGTGCTGGTGGGGTTGAATTATGAGCGGAAGGATCGGTTTCGCACGGCGGTATCGATCAATGTGTGGGAGGCGATGGACGCGAATCACTGGTGGGCGCAGCACGGTGGTGAGGAGCGAAGGGCGAGGCGGCTGCTGACTTCAGAACTCGCTCGAAGACTTAAAGAGGTGGCGATCCACTTGGAGGAAGCCGCGTGGGCACCGTTGGTGGAGGAAGTGGAAGGCATGTTGCCGGCATCGAGCGGGATGCGAGTGACGGGACTGTTGCGACTACGCAAGCGGGTGGCGGATGCGATCAATTATTTTCATCGATTGGATCGCCCCCGAGCGGAGGAATTAGCTACGCGACTGCAGGTATGGAGGGACCGGCGAGAAGCGGTGGGTTTGCCGGTGGATGCGCGGTATTTTCGGCAATCGATGGACCGAAGAATAGTGTCATTGGCAGGGGATGCGGTGGGACTGCTGGGGGCGTTGGGCTTGGGCATAGTGGGGCTGATGTATCACTTGGTGCCGCATGGTGTGACGCGGGTGGCGGCGGCGCGGCTGGATCAACCCGGACGGATGACAGGGGCGTTTAACCGCATTTTAGTGGGAGTGCCGGTGTATGGTATGTGGTACACCGCCTCGGCAGTGTGGGGCTGGCACGTGTTCCAACCGTGGGTGGTTTTAGGCGGCCTGGTTTTGTTGCCGGTGGCGGGGTTGGTGGCGGTGTGGTTCGGGCGGCGACTCCGGACGGCAGGACCGATTTGGTTGGCGGAGGCGAGGTTGTTGGGGCAGAGATCCCGAGGCAGGGAGTTAAGAGCGGAACGGGCGGCGTTGGTGACTAGTTTGACAGACCTAGCCGAAGAATTCCCCGGCACCGTGGGAGCGCAAAGTCGGCGATGGGCGGTGTTGCGTCCGCCGGCGTGGTTGATGGTGAGTTTAACCACCTTGGCGGTACTGGCGGTGGCCGGGGTAGCGGCGGGTTGGTTGATGCGGGATCGGCCGCTGGAGTGGTGGTATTCGGATGCGCCGGCGTTGCAGCGCGTGGAGCCCGAGGTAATGGTGCGGCGCGTGGAGGCGGACGAGCATGGGTTTGGCCGTGGTGATTGATGAACAGGCGGCGTTGGAGGTGCGTTTCCGTGTGTTTGAGGCGCAGTTGCATGCGGGGGAGCGCAGTTACTACCGGCCGGAAGATGATGATGAAATGCGCCGGATGCTGGTCACGTTTCTGTCGTTGCGGAGCGCGTTATGACGGACGGTCTGGCGGTATCAGCGTTACGACCAGTTGCGGGACGCGTCGATCCGCCTGCGGGCATTGTTATTGCATTACACTGCGGCGGCGGTGCTTTACGATTATTCGGCGCGGTTTGTGGTGGCGTTTGAGAATAGCGAAGAAGCGCAGCTGAAGTTGAATGAAGCGGAGCCACGGTGGGATTTGGCGGGAGGCACGTATGATCGGATCCGGGCGAATTTTGGAAATATTGCTCACCGCCGGTGGCTGGAAGCAGGGTGGCAGCACTACCATGTCATGGTGCCAAAGTGGAGGGAGGCGGAGAGGGGTCCGGAGTCGGTCGGCGTGGCGGCGAAATTTCATGCAGCGATCGCGGAGGCGGGGGAGCGCACTGCGGCGTTGAGCGAGCGGATATTGAACTACAAACTGGCGACGGCCGCGAGGGATGTGCGAACGGTGGCGGGAGGGAGTTATTACCGGGCGAGTGCGGCGATATCGACGTTGATTGGAGACGCCAAGATTCGGGCGCCGCGGGACGGACAGGCGTTGGTGACGCCGGCGTTGTGGGCGCGGTTGAGGCCGTTGTTGCAGCCGGGGGATATTTTGATCGAGCGCCGGAATTGGTATTTATCAAATGCGTTGTCTGCCGGGTTATTGGCCTCACGCGGCACTCTATGTGGGCACTCAGGAAGATTTGAGGACGATGGGATTGGCGGAGCATCCGGCGGTGGCCGCGAAGTGGGCTGAGTTTGCGCGCGGGGATGATGCGGGGCACGAGTTTGCGGTAATCGAGGCGATGAGTGAAGGCGTGGTGTTCACATCGGTGGAGCACTCGGTGGGAGAGGCGGATGCAGTCGCTGTCTTGCGACCGCGACTGTCGGTGGAGCAAAAACGGGCGGCTATTGCGCGCGCGTTCAGTCCCGCGGAAAAGCCTTACGATTTTGATTTCTTCAGCAGCGACAAGTTGGTCTGCACAGAAGTCGTGTATCGGGCCTTCGGAGACATGCTGACCTTGCCATTGGTGGAAATACTGGGGCGAAAGACGTTGCCAGCGTTAGAAATCATGAGGGCTTGGGCCACGCCGCAAGGTGAGCGCGAGTTGGACTTTGTGGCGTTTTTGGACGGGGATGAGAAGACAGGGGCTTGTCAGTGGGCCGATGAAGCGACGCTGCGGGAATCGATGGAGCGGCCGGCGTTGACGTGGATGAATTTAGGACTGGTGAGGGGGGGCGAGAGGGTCAGGCATGAAAAAACCCGGAACAAGAAAGGTCCGGGCGAGTAGCAGCTACGGAAGGTCGGAGTGGACCCTACTGTGTGATTTGGGTCACGAAATTGCGGAGAGGTTCGACTTCGGGTTGGGAGGAGACCCAGTCGCCTTGCACAATTTCAGGCAGGGTATAGCGAGTGTTATAGAAGGACCGGTTGGCGGTGTTATTGGCGGAGAGCCAACCTGCCTTGAGGGTCGCACCCGCGAAGAGGCCCTTCTTCTTGGTGTAGACCAAAATGGGAGTGGAGAGAATTTCCTGGTTGATGCGCTGGGCTTCGGCGACTCGAGGGCCGGCAACGGTTGCCGCGTCGACGCCCACGTTGAAGCGATTTTGGTAGAGGAGGCGTGGGGTGTTATCGTCGGTCAGGATGAAAACGGTTTCGATGGCGGCACCGCCGAGTTGCAGACCGAAGCTCGCTTCGCCGGCGCGGACGAACGCGGGGAGACTCCAAGTCCCGTTGGCGCGGCGGGAGAGCATGAGACCGTAGCCGTGTTTGATCCCGAGGAGGAAACCGGCCTTGAATTGGTTGGTGATTATGATGGCTTTGGCAGAGCGAAGGACCTCGGCGGGGATCGCGTAATCGGGATTGGCTTGGAATTCCCGAAGAATGGCTTCGCACGATTCAATGCGAGTCACGTATGCGGTGCGTGGAAAAGTGCGCTCGGCGGAGGCGGTGAGAGTCGCGGCCAAGGCGATCAGGGCGAGGGAAAGGATACGCTTCATAACAATTCGAATTGGAGCGAGTATGCACGGCTGGCGGGGTTTGGGAATTACGAATTACGCCCGCCTTTTCATGGTAGTGAGGGGGTATGGGACGCGTGGCAGCGTAAAATGATTCAATCTAGTTCACGAGCGACGAGATCATCTTCGTCCCAGCCGAAGTAGTGGCCGAGCTCGTGGAGGTAGGTCAGGTGGATTTCGTCGAGGTAGGTTTCTTCGTCTTCGGCGGCGTAGTCCCAGATATTAAGGGTGAAGAGCAGGATTTTGACAGGAACGTCATTGGAGTCGCCGGTATCGGCGCCGTGGGGGGGCCCAACGAACAGGCCCAGGATATCGGGTTCGAACTCGTCGGCCAAGATTTCGGGTGAAGGGAGATCGAGGAAGAGTATCGGAAGGCGGACAGCGTGGGAACGCAACTCTGCGGGAAGGTCGGCGATGGTGGCTTCGACTTGAGTGGAAGCGAGCTGGCGAAGCTGGGGAGGGGTCACGGAGGGGAGAAGGGAGACGAACGGCGTGAGAATGGATTACAAACGACTTAAACTAACGTGATTGCGAACCAGGAAAGGGAGGAGCAGATCGGAATACCGTTGTGGCGGGAGTTCGCGCAACGAATCAACCAAGGACTATCAATGGCGATGAACGGTATTCTATCAGCAAAGGTGCGGCGATGCGGGGGGATTGAACACGCTGGGCGTCGACGGCAATCGCTGGCCCGTCGTGCTGTTGTCCGGATTTCTGTGGATGGGTCTGCTTAGGGGAGAGTGGGCGGCGGATACGGCGGCGAAAACTAAGACGAGACCGCGCATTGAGGTATTAACAGCGGAGTTGGGCTTGAGTCGCGAGCAAGTGAAGTTGATTGAGCCCTTGGTGAATGCGCGCACGGCGGCATTGGGGAAATTGCGGGCGGACACATCGTTGAGTCCCTCCTTGTTGAAGGAGGCGGAATTACAAATTCGGAGGACTTACGGAGACCAGATTCGGAAACGACTCAGTCCGACTCAGCGGCTACTTTACGTGGATTTGGTGGCGAAAGAAGGTGGTACGCCGACGCGGATAGTGGTGTTGACGAAGGCGCTGAGTCTCAGGCCCAAGCAGGTGAAACTGATCGAACCGCTGATTGGGGCACGCACAGTGGAGTTGCAGTTAATTCGAGAGAATCCGGCATTCAACGCAGTGGCGAAGCGTGAGGCGATTGAAGTGACGATGAAACGTTATGGAGAGAAAATCCGGGCGGAATTGAGCGAGACGCAAAAGACAGCGTATGCGGCGTTGATCAAGTGGGAAGCTGGGCAGTAGATCCGCGGATGGTGGGTTGGCTAATGGCGGGAAATGCTATCCAGTTTACGGTTCCACGCATGAGTACACTGAGCATCGTAGTCATCGGCGGAGGCGCCGCAGGATATTTTGCCGCCATTGCGGCGGCGCGGGCGGATCGCTCAGCGCGGGTCATGATTTTGGCAGGGACGGGGCACCCGTTGGCGAAAATGCGCATTTCTGGAGGTGGGCGCTGCAATACGACCCATGCGTGTTTCGAGCCCAGAGAGCTCGTGAAGCGTTATCCACGCGGAGCCAAGGAATTGATCGGACCGTTTGCACCGGTTTGGGCCGAGGGAGACGGTGGCGTGGTTTAGGGAGCGAGGCGTGGAGCTCAAAACGGAGGCGGATGGACGGATGTTCCCGGGGACGGATGATTCGAGGACGATTATTGAGTGTTTGCAGCGGACGGCAGCGGAGTTGGCGGTGGCGGTGTGGACCCGCACTGCGGTGAAGTTGGTCGAGCGCGAGGAGGCAGGTGGGTTTCGGCTGACGCTGGGTGATGGAGGGGTGGAGCGGTTTGATCGCCTGGTGGTCGCGACCGGTGGGAATCGAGGTTCGGGTGGGCACGCGATCGCGGAGGCGATGGGGCACACGATTGAGGTGCCGGTACCCTCGTTGTTTACCTTTCAAATCAACGATGCGCGGCTGAAAGGATTGGAAGGGCTGGCGGTGCCGGAAGCTGAAGCGCGTGTGGTGGGCACCAAGTTGCGGCAGCGGGGGCCGGTGTTGATCACGCATTGGGGCTTGAGTGGACCGGCGATTCTGCGGTTGTCGGCATGGGGGGCGCGGGAGCTGGCGGAGCGTGCGTATGATTTCACGGTGCGAGTCGCGTGGAGAGGGGAAGCGAATGAGGAAAAGGTGCGGGCGGTATTGGCGAGCGGCCGCCAGTCGTTGGGACGCAAGCAGCTGAGCAACGCGAATCCCGCGGGGTTGCCCGGGAGGTTGTGGGAGCGGCTGGTGTTGGCGGCCGGGGTGGATGCGACCACGGGGTGGAATGCGGTGCCCAAGGCGGGACTCAACGCGCTGGTGCGGGCGGTGGCGACGAGTGCGTTTAAGGTTACGGGTAAGAGCACGAACAAGGAGGAATTTGTGACCTGCGGAGGCGTGCGGTTGAGGGAGGTGGATTGCAAGACGATGCAGAGTCGGAAGTGTGCCGGCCTGTATTTTGCGGGAGAAGTGCTCGATATCGACGGGGTTACGGGTGGCTTTAATTTTCAGTCGGCGTGGACCACCGGGTGGATTGCAGGCGGGGCGGCGGCAGGGGGCGGTGAAGTGAGTCAAAACGTGAAGTGAGCGCGGAGGGGATCGGGCTTTCTTTTTCTAACGATCCTACTGCATGCTGCATTTTGTGCCTTCTTATTTTGAGCTCCTGTTGTTGATTGTGCCGGTGTTTGCGCTGATTGCGTTGGGGTCGGGGGCGCGGTTGGCGGGGTGGCTGACAACGGGGGCGGATGCGAGTTTGATGAAGTTGGTGGTGAATCTCCTGTATCCGGCGTTGATTTTTCGGGCGGTGTTGGGGAATCCCGCGTTGGCGGACGCGCGCAATGTGTTTTGGCCGCCGTTGGTCGGGTTTGGTACGATGGCCGGAGGGATTGTGGCGTCGTTGTGGATCGGGCGATGGTTGGGATATTCGCGAGGTTTGGGGCTGCGGACTTTTGCGTTTGCGGTGGGGATTTATAACTATGGATACATCCCGATTCCGTTGATGCAGGAGCTGTGGGGACAGGACAGTATCGGGGTGCTTTTGGTGCATAACGTCGGCTGTGAGGCGGCGGTGTGGACCGTGGGCGTGCTGGTGGTTTCGGGGGTTTCACTGCGCCAAGGTTGGCGGAAGCTCATCAGTGGACCGTTGATTGCCCTGATGTTGGCGGCGGCGGGCAACGTTGTCGGGCTAGATCAAGTGATGCCTGAAGTCGCGGACCGAGTGTTGGCGGCGACCGGAGCGTGTGCGATCCCGATGGGATTGATCCTGATCGGGGCGACGTTGACGGAGTATTTGAGCAAACCCTCGCAGTTGTTTTCGAAGCACGTCACACTAGCGGCGTGCGCCCTGCGGTTGGGGGTGTTTCCGGTGATTATCTTGGGATTGGCGAAGGTGTTGCCGATCAGCGTCGAGTTGAAGCAAGTGATGGTGGTGCATGCGGCGATGCCGGCGGGAATCGTACCGATACTGATCGCCAAGCATTACGGAGGGCAGCCCTTGACGGCGGTGCAGGTGGTGTTGGGGACGACGGCGGTGGGGGTATTGGTGATCCCGTTGTGGTTGAAGTTGGGGATGGGGTGGGTGCTGTAAGGGCAGTTTGTCACGTATTACGTGACAAACTCGATGGGGTGGGGGCGTCATTGTGGGTTGCGCAAAGGGGAATGGGGGTTGGGATGGCGGACTATGGAGTGGATCGCCGACCCTCAGATTTGGCTCTCATTGTTTACGCTGACCGCGCTGGAGGTGGTGCTGGGCATTGATAACATCATCTTCATTTCGATTCTGGCGGGGAAACTGCCGGCGGAGCAGCAGGACAAGGCGAGACAGGTGGGGCTGATGCTGGCACTCGTTACGCGGATTCTGCTGTTGATGAGCATCTCATGGTTGATGGGGCTGACTAAACCGTGGTTCACCGTGCCAGTGCTCAATCACGCGGTTTCGGGTAAGGGTAAGGATCTCATTCTACTCATCGGCGGGCTGTTCCTCATCGGGAAAAGCGTTTTCGAGATTCACGAAAAGCTGGAGGGCGAAGACGGCCATGCGACCGCCTCGCTCGGTCGCGTGACCTTTCGCGCGGTGGTGATTCAGATCCTGCTGCTCGACATCGTGTTCTCGCTCGACTAGGTGATCACTGCGGTGGGCATGGCGGATCACCTGCCGGTGATGATTGCGGCGGTGATCATTGCGATGGGCATCATGTTATGGGCGGCGAAATCGATCAGTGATTTCGTGAACCGTCACCCAACGCTCAAGATGCTGGCGCTTAGTTTCCTCATCCTCATTGGCGTGATGTTGGTGGGTGAGAGTCTGGGTCACCACATCCCGAAGGGTTACATTTACTTCGCCATGGCGTTCTCGTTTGGGGTCGAGATGCTGAACCTGCGGATGCGGGCGGCAAAGAACGCGAAGCAACCGGTGGAGCTGAATCAGCCGTATCGGTGAAGCAGAACGGACAGGTGCGGTTTTAACAGGAGGGAACGGAGGGCAACAGAGAGGTCAGCCTGCTGCCTTTATTTTACAGAACGAAACGAAAGTTGACCAAGCAGTCAGCCTTGAGGTTTCGCTGCCCTCAGCAGCCTGCCGAATAGTGGCTTCGTTTCTCTTTGTTTTTTCTGTAAAATTACGCGCGGGTTCGGACTTTGATCGCCCACTCGCAGTAGGTCGATGAAGTTGCGGGCATTGTTGGTCTGATCGATCTGGCCGGCACTGTTTGATTCCACCTGGCCGTTAAGCTCGGCAATTTCCGGTTTCGACTTTTGAATGAAGTGATCAGCAGAGACGCTGGAATTGGCCGCCAGCCAGTCGGAGTCTGCACCTATCTTGTCTCGAAAGCGATGAGCGAACCCCTATCCCTGCTAACATGTTGTCCGTTCCCTTCCGACTGAGTCGTCGCGCCTGTGGTTACAATTCCCTCTGGCTATCTTGGCTGGGCGTAATTTGCGTGCTGGCGAGGGCGAAGATGAACGTGCCCCAAAACAGGTAGTTGTAGACCGCGCTAATCTCCATGCCGACGGAAGGCGCGAGCGTGACGACGGCGGAGATCATGTGCAGGGCAAATGCGACTACGACGAGTTTGCCGTAGCCGATCTTGTCAACCACGAGCCCGCCCGCGAAAATACCGAAACAGAACCCCGTGAAGCCGGCGCCGCCGATGACCCCGAGCTGCGTGGCGGGGAAACCGAACTCGGTGCCCCAGTTGTCCAGCATACCGCCGCGGATGGCAAAACCGGTGGCGAGAATAGCGGTGAAGCCGGCGTAGAGCAGACGCTTCGCGGTGGCAGGGGAAACCGACGCGGCGGTGAGGTTGAAGTCACTCATGGAGGGGGGAGGAGAGCTTAGTCGTAACGATGCAGTCGGAAACTGATTTGGGTGTGGATTGAGCGTAATTGCGAAGGGATTTCAGGCTGAGAAGCAGGGGCGGTTGCCGACTGCATCGCAGTTGGGGAAGGGCGATATGAGCTTGGCCCAGAGCTTTCGCCACCAGTGGCGTTCGCGAGGCGGCACGGCGAGCCTGATCGTGAGGGTGCCTTGTGCCTGGCTGAGGACTCCGGCGGTCACGAACAGCCAGTAGCGCAGGCTCCCGAGGGTGACTGCCTCGAGCCAGCCTAGTTTGCGTTCGAACAAAACGATCAGGTTGTGCGTGAGCACGGCCAGACTCAGCGCCGCTTCGGTCGCCCAAAACGCGGCGTAGGCCAAGTCGGGCCGAGCGTAGCCGTGGTCGAGTTCCTTGATCACGTTTTCGCAGGCGGTCCGTCCGTCGTAGTCGCGCCAGACGGCCAAGGGGGGCGAGCTCAACGCGAGGTTGGTCACCAGCACCTGATACAGGTAACCCGGGCAGTCGATGAGCAGCTTGCCGCCGGCCCGGCTGGTTTTGTCCTGCACGCGGTGGCGGATGCCGATGAGGCGGGCCGAGGCGGGCCATTCGCCGTCGGGGGGCCCAGTTCGGCCACCGCGGTGCCGTCGATGTCTGTCGCCCGCCAGCGGGTTTCGCCACAGAGCTGGCTTTTCACCGGACGGGTCAGGCGCGCGGCGACGATGAACTTCACCCGTAGTTCCTCCCAGAGTGCCAACAAGTCGGCCGGGCAAAAACCGGCGTCGGCGCGCACCACGCGCAGGCGCACATGCGTGGGCAGGTTGCCCCACAGCTCCCGGAAGAAGCCGAGTGCATGGTTGGCGCAGGCGGTGTCGCCAGGTCGCAGCCAAAACCCCGCCACCATGCGCACTTCGCTCAAGATCGCCAACAGGGGATGCAGACACGGCTTGATGCCCACGCGGGTGTAGTCGACCTTGACGCCTTGTTGATAACCGTTCTCGTGTAGCAACCGGGTGGAATCCAGATCCAGTGCATAGCCTTCCGGGCGGATCGGCAGGCGGTGCAGGCACCACTTGAAAAGGGGTTGGAAGCACGCGAGGTTGGCCCCTGCACTGGTGAAGCCCTGAAAGAACCGCGAGAGGGTCGACTGGCTCGCCACGCGCTTGATGCCGAGCAGGGGCGGCATCATCGGATCGCGCCTGCCAATAGGCCACATGCGTGAGCTTCTTGGCCCCGCACAACAGCCCTTGCATGAAGCCGAGCGCCTTGCTCAGCGCGGTGCGCGCATTGTTCGAAGTCGGGGCCGGATGCGGCAGCGCTCTCTCCAGGGCCTCGCGCCAACCGCTTGACTGCAAAAACGACCAGAACGTCGCCGTGCCTGCGTGCGCGCTGAGTTTCTGGTCGGTAAACTCGATTTGGATAGACCGGCCCGCGCTCTCAAACTGGATTGCTTCGGTCACCGATTGGTGAGGCGCGTTCTCGTTCCTGCATTGGTTGCTTTTCATTCAACTCCAATCACTTCACCATCGATGACTCTTTTTCCACTGCATCGTTACGGTTAAATAAGAAGTAAGAAATCGGGCAACGGACTTAAGCGAAACCGCCGCGAAGCTCATCTGGCCCGGAAGGGACTTACGCGAGGGTGAAGGTGGGGAGTTTGACGATCTTGCCACCGCGGAGGGCGGACTGGTGGGCGCAAAGGCCCACGCACGTCCAATTGGCGGATTTCACCGCGTTGGGGTAGGGATCGCGATCTTTGCGCAAGGCGGTGATGAATTCGTGGACGAGGTGCGGATGCGAACCGCCGTGGCCCGCGCCCTGAGTGAAGCTGAGGTGAGTGGCCTTGCCGAAATCGTAGACGCCCTGAGTTGTAAAAGAGCGAATGGCCTTGGGCAGGCGCTGGGCGTAGTCGGGCATTGTGCTTTTGCGCGGAATCTTGGCCTCCGGTTTCTTGGCGGTATGCAGCACGTGGGGCTCGTGTTCGATGAGCGACCACTCGAAGGATTTTTTGGAGCCGTAGACATCGATCGATTCGCGGTATTGGCGGGCGGTGTCGAACAGCGAGCGGATGATGCGCGCGGAGAGATCGGAGTCCTTGAATTTTACGTGGCGGTCTCGACTGCGAAAGGCGACCAGTAGTGCTTTATCAATGACGGACGGATCGTGCCCGAACCGAAACAGGACACGTATTCGGCGGAGGCGTCGGTGAGCGCCAGCATGGTGCCGACGCAGTGAGTGGCGTACCACATGGGCGGCAGGCCGGGCCAGTAGTGGGGCCAGCCGTCCATGTCTTGTGGAGGAACTGGATCTTGCCGAGGTCACCCTTGCGGTAGAGATCCTGCACATGGAGGAACTTGCGGGCGTAGACCACGGTTTCCATCATCATGTATTTCAGGCCGGTCTTGCGCGTGAGTTCCACAATGCGTTTGCAGTCGGCGACGGAGGTGGCCATCGGCACGGTGCACGCGACGTGTTTGCCGGCCTTGAGGGCTTTGATCGTCTGTTCCGCGTGATCGGGAATGGGGGTATTGATGTGAACGGCGTCGATCTCGGGATCGCGCAGCATTTCATCATAGTCGGTGTAGGCCTTGCCGATGTTGAAGGCCTTTGGCAGCGCGCCCATTTTCTTGGCGTTGCGTTGGCACACAGCCACGAGGCTGGTGTGCGAGTGGGCTTGGTAGATAGGAATGAATTCCGCGCCGAAACCGAGCCCGGCGAGGGCGATATTGATACGTGGGGGCATGAGGGAGGGGGTGGACGCATGGGCATCATAGCGGGTCAACCGGGCGGAAAACCATGAGAGGCTACGATTAAATATTGAGATATTTCACCTCGTCCGGATTGTCGTTCAACGTCTGGAATGGAAGGCGGAGTAATTTCCATCGTGTCCTCAGATGAGATAATGCGCAAACGATCCTCCCCGTCCGCTCCCGCTCGTTTACGTGGTCCCCATCAGGTGGCGTTAATTGTCGAAACGTCCAACGCCTACGCGCGCAATTTGCTGCATGGCGTGGTGCGCTACGTGCGTGAGCACACCCCTTGGTCGCTCTTCTTGGTCGAGCAAAGTCGCGGCGAATCTGCCCCGGAGTGGGTGGCGGGATGGCGGGGTGACGGCATTATCGCCCGCATCGAAAATTAGTAGGTGGCCGACGCAGTGCTGGCATCGGGATTGCCGGCGGTCGACCTGAGCGCGGGAAGGTTTGCGCCGGCGCTGCCCTGGGTGGAAACGGACGATGTGCAGATCGCGCGCATGGCATTCAATCATCTGGCGGACCGCGGCTTCAAGGCGTTCGCATTTTGTGGAGACGAGCGCTTCATGTGGTCAACGGGCGCGCGGAGCCGAATTTGCACGCTTGGTGAAGGCGCGTGGGTGTCGTGGGCACCCTTTGGCCCCGGCAGCACAAGTGCCGGACGTAGCGAAGCAAGTTGGGAAACTCGAACAGTGGGTGGCGCAATTGCCCAAGCCGATCGGTATTTTTGCATGTTACGATATCCGCGGCCAACAGCTTCTCGATGCGTGTCGAAATCTTGGGGTGGCGGTGCCCGAGGAAGTCGCGGTGATTGGGGTGGATGACGACGACCTGTTGTGCCAATTGGCATTTCCGCCGCTGTCGAGCGTGCAACCCAACGCGAGACTCACCGGATACACGGCGACGGCCTTGCTCGATGCAATGATGAATGGTGCGGCGCGGGAAGCGGTAGAAGTGCGCATCCCACCGCTTGGCGTGACGCCTCGGCAATCGACGGACATTTTGGCGGTGAGTGATGCGATCGTGGTGCAGGCTTTGCGCTTCATCCGGGAGCATGCGTGTGATCCGATCGCGGTCACTGATGTGCTGGCGCGGGTGCCGGTGTCGCGACGCGTGTTGGAAAAGCGCTTTGAGAAATCGGTCGGCTATTCCCCGCATGCGGAGATCGTTGCCGTTCGCATGAACCGAGTGAAGGAGCTATTGTTGGAAACGGATATGTCTCTCGAGATGATTGCTGCGCGGACGGGATTTGAGCATCCGGAATACTTGACCGTGATGTTCAAACGCGAAGTAGGGGAACCGCCGGGACGGTTTCGGAAACATGCTTTGAGCGGTTAGGAAACGCGCAGGGGAGGTGGGTGATGCAACTGGATCAATGCACCCTCCGTTCCTCCCGCATAGCGGTCTTCGGCTTCGTTGATCTGGGCCCGGATGTTCTTTTCCGAGTCATCCGTGCATCGGTTCGTTTGCCGATCGGATATTCAGTGCCGATCACAATCACCATGGCGTCCGCTCTCACTCCCCCCGCACTCGCGGCCCGCAATGCCCTCGACTTCACTCCCGCGGACTGCGTGGTGATTGCGTCACTGTCCTCGTTTCCTCAGGCGAACAAACTACGTATGGTCTGGGCATGGAAGGACAACCATGGGCGTCGAGGTAGCCTTGAACGGAGGAGCGCCAGGAGAAGTCGCGGGCCATGCTGTGGCGGGGGATTCGGTGGGCTTCGTCGGGGTGGTCGTAGTCGATATTTTACCTCGTTACGGTTTTTCCGTCGCCGTGGAACATGCTCGATCTCCTTCGAACTCAGTCAATCCAGTCGCTAAAGAAGGCTCTGCGAGACGGGCATCCGTCGTTACGGGACGTCGCGGTCAATGGATCCAGCGAATTGCTTCAATCAGCAGATTTTCGATCGGGTCAATCTTCCGACCCACGACGTGCACCGCTGGCAGGGCCAGTGCGATCAAGGCATAGATACAGGTTCGTTGGCGATATGAGTCGGGATACCAGTCGGGTAGTCGAATCAGTCCCAGCACGGCGCCAGGGATCAGAATGGAGATCGAGCGGCTCATGTCCCATGCGAGAACGAATGAAATAATCGCCGTCATTCCTCCGACCCCAATCAGCATCGTTTGCCCGATTCTCGAAGCCCGCCATGCTGTTTCGATCAGCGTGATCCAGGCCGCGCGCAGCCCCATCCATGCCGCGAGCCCCATCATTCCCGCCCGCTGCGCGAATCCCGAAAGGTGGGACGAGATGAAGCTGCGTTCCGCCTCGGCGGAAAGTGAATTCCCTCCCATGCCGATTCGCAGCACAACAGAGGTCAACAGACTTGCGAGCATCCAGAGATCACGCCAACCCATTGTGTTGGAGGGGCTAAGGCTGCGAACTACGAGCGCGAAAGGCAAACCAATCAGAAATCGTTCATCCACCCAAGGGGCAGTCAGCCCGGTGAGAATCAATAGGGTACGATGCGGAGAAAACGATACGACCAAGAGGGCCAGCCACCCCCAGCCATCGTTGACGCCAAACCAGTGCAGCGGCGTGAGGACGGCGGCACTGGTGGTTATGACCAACGTTCCGGCCAGGACGAAGTCGACCCGATGGGTAACTTTGCGCAAGAGGTGGGCGACATACAGGGAGAAACACAGCATTCCGACGAGAGGAATTGCCAATAGAGCGAAGCCCCGCAATCCGAGGAAATGAGCCACCAAGGAAGGGGTGAGCCGCCAGCGCATGGCTGTTTCTACATCGGAACGCCACGGATCCTCACATTGTTTGAGGAAGGTGGTAGGCACGGTCCCACGGAAATGTCCCTGGGGTAGGCGTTTCCATGAGCCACAATCGTGGCGCAAAAATACGACGGTGATGATCAGGGCAATGCAGGTGATCCCCAATAAATCGAGCGAGTTGCGCAGCATCCGCTCTAGTTGTGGTGTGGACGTGTTGTCACGGGGCCACTCCTTGGGTTATCCTCGGCGGGCCTTTACGGCCCAGCGGTAGACTTCGACGTATTTTGCGGCCGACGCTCGCCAGCTGAAATCACGGGCCATGCCGTTGCGGTGGAGTTGGCGGTATTCGTCGGGGCGGTCGTAGTCAGTGGCGTTGGCCCAGCCGATGGTGTTGTAGAGGGCGGGAGCGGTGGCGTCCTCGAAGAGGAAGCCGGTGCCGCGGTTTTGGTCTTCGACAAATTGGTCGACGGTGTCGATCAGGCCGCCGGTGGCGCGAACGATGGGTGGAGTCCCGTAGCGCATGGCGTAGAGTTGGGTGAGGCCGCAGGGTTCGACGCGGCTCGGCATGACCAAAAAATCGCTGCCGCCCTGGATGAGGCGAGCGAGTTTGCCGTTGAAGCCTACGTGGAGGCCGACGCGTCCGGGGTCGCGGGCGGCGGATGCGAGCAAGAGACCCTCAAGGTTGGAATCGCCGCTGCCGAGAATAGCGAACTGCACGTGCATGCGGTCGATAATGTAAGGTAGGGCGGTGGCGAGTAGGTCGAGTCCTTTTTGGGTGGCGAAGCGCGAGACGACGCCGAAGAGGGTGATGTGCGGGTCGATCTCAAGGCCGAGTTGTTTCTGCAGAGCGGCTTTGCAGACGGATTTGCCGCCAAAATTTTAGGAGGTATAATGAGAGGGCAAGGCCGGGTCGGTACCCGGGTTCCAAGAGGATTTATCGATACCATTCACGATGCCGAGGAGGTCGGCGGCACGAAAGCGCAGGACGTGATCGAGACCGAAGCCGCCGGCGCCGGTTTTGATTTCCTCGGCATAGGTGGGGCTGACCGTGGTGATCTTGGTGGAGTGGTAAAGGCCGGCCTTCATCATGTTGACCTTGCCATGGGACTCGGTGCTATCGGGGCGAAATTCGGTGGCCGGCACGTGGGCGAAGTCGAGGGCGCGGCGATCACAGTAGCCCTGATGCTCGAGGTTATGGGATGGTGAAGACGGTGGCGGCCTGCCCGATAGGGGTGTCGCGCAGGACCGTATTGAGCAGCAGGGGAATGAAGCCGGTGGTCCAGTCGTGGCAATGGATGACGTCGGGGATCCACTCGAGTTGTTGGCAAAGGGTGAGGGCGCCGCGGCAAAGGAAAATGAAGCGCAGGTCGTTGTCGGGGTGGTCGCCCCAGGGGCCGGCGTAGACCTCGGCGCGGCCGAAGAATTGTTCGTGGTCGAGGCAATAGATGGGGACCTCGAAGCCGGGCAGGTGGGACTGCCAAGTGCGGCCCCAGTGGGCGGTGGGGCCCGACATCAACGCCGAGCGGATCATCGAGATAGGCTCAATCGTCGGAAAGCTTCAGGCTGCTGTAAGCCGGGCAGACCACACGCACATCGTGGCCCATTTTGGCGAGATCCTGGGGCAAGGAGCCGACCATATCGGCGAGCCCGCCAACTTTGACGAAAGGCTCAACTTCGGGAGAGACGAAGAGGATTTTAAGAGGCGAGATGGCGGCCATGGAAAGGTATGACGTACGATGTCGGATGTTAGATGTGACAGGTGATCAGGGTTTCGAGCAGAGCGGGTAGATCGGTGATGAGTTGATGGAACAGGGGGCCGCCGGGGGTGCGATAGGAGCGATCAAGGATTCACGTATGGGGATAGGGGACGTGGGCGGCGTGGGCACCGATGTCGAGTACGGGGAGGATGTCGCTTTTGATGGAGTTGCCGACCATGAGGAAATGGGCGGGGTCGACCTGGTATCGGGCCAGAAGACGGGCGTAGGTGGCGGGGATCTGTCCATCACTCAGTTCGATGGCGGTTTCGATGGCGGAGAGCGTGAAGCTTTTGATGCCGTAGTCGTAGCGAGCGAGGTTGCGACGTTCGGTGTTGTTGAGGGTATCGTCGACTTTGACGACGTCGTGGTAGTGCGAGAGTAACTCGCAGAGTTTACCGTGGGTGGCGACGAAGAGGGTTTCATTGTGCCAGAGTGTGTCGTCGGCGTCGAACCCTATGTGGTTTTGATCATCGGGACGGACGATTGGCGGCGACGGCGGAGGATGGAAGCGAAAAGACGGTGCCGATGGAAGACTGGCCCAACCCCCCTCCGCGCCGGTGATAGGCGCGGGGGGGGGAAAGAGGGGTACCCGAGGCGACTTAGTCGACCTTGGGGATTTGGGCGTCCAGTTCGACGGCGCGGGGGTGTTTGCGCTTGTTGAGGCGGTCGGTCGCTCGTTTGCGCAACTGGCGGTCGAGGTCGTGGACAACCTTGTCGATGGCGGCGTAATCCTCGTCGCCGTTGTCGGAGGCGTTGAGGTCGGGCCCTTGGATTTCGATGTGCCCTTTGGCCGTAAATTGATCGTGGTGGGACTTGGTGGCGTGGTATTCGATGTCGAAGCGTACTCGGTCGATGCGGGGCTCATGACGGAGGAGCTTAGTGACCTTTTCGCGGACATGCTGTTTGATGGAGTCGGTCAGATCGAGGTGGATGCCACTTACGATGAGTTTCTCGTCGAGAACTTCGGGGGAATTTTCTTGGATCATGGATGAAGGGTTAATTACGAGGCTAGAATCACTCTACGGGATGGGGGCTGAGGTGCAACGGAAACGTCACAATTGTGAGGTGACATTAGGGAAAGATGACAGGGGGGCAGGAAGAATGAATAGGGTATGAGGGGGGATTTGGGTTAGGGTGCGTCTGGGAAATAAATCCGGCCACCGCTAACGCTCAAATGAGGGCGTGAGAAAGGACACTGGGCCTGCGTTGCCCTCGGCGGCACGGGCCGCTGGCCCGCCTCCACCTCGGTCGTCTGGGCCGAACACCTTTTCTCCTTCCCGCTGGCCCGGTCTATTTCCCTGACACTCCTTAGCGTTTCTTTTTGAGGGCGGCGGCGAACCAATCGCCGCCGAGGGAGGCTTTGCTGTCGCGTTGGGGAGGGCGGTTGCCAGAGGGGGGAGTCGCGGCGAGGGCTGCGATTGCCGCCGGATTTAGCGCCGAGCTCGGGTTGTCTGCGCATCGACAGGGAGATGCGATTGCGGGGAAGATCGATGTCGGTGACTGAGACTTTTTGGCCAGGTTTGACGTGTTCGGAGGGGTTTTTGACGAAGGTGTCGGTGAGTTGGCTGACGTGTACGAGGCCGTCTTGATGGACCCCAACGTCGACGCCATTGACGGAGCTGACCACAGTGTCGTCGAGGGAGCGTTTGAGGGCAGGTTGATCGACGTCGTGTTGGTATTGGCCGACCCCGATGGATTTGGGGTCGAGTTTCACGAGCTCAGCAAGCGGGTCCATGAGGCGCCGGCCGATGGATACGGCGCCGCGGACCGTGATGTCGTGCTCCGGGAATTCCTCGCGGGCGACTTCGGAGGCGGAGTAGATGGAAGCGCCGGATTCGTTGACGAGGACGACGGGGATGGACGGCGGAAGTTTCAGGCCGCGGATGAAGGTTTCGGTTTCGCGGCCGGCAGTGCCATTGCCGATGGCAATGGCTTCGACTTTAAAGAAATCGATGAAGCCACGGACTTTTTCCTCGGCTTCGACGGCGTGGCGGTCGGGGAAGATGACGTCGTGGTGCAGGAATTTACCCTGGCTGTCGAGGAGAACGGTTTTGCACCCGGTGCGGAAACCTGGGTCGACGGCCATGACGGCTTTTGGGCCCAGCGGGGAGGAACGGAGAAGCTCGCGAAGATTGTCGGTAAAGACTTTGATGGCGTCGGCATCGGCGCGTTTTTTGGCGTCGAGGCGGAATTCAGTCTCCATGGCCGGGAAGAGCAGACGTTTGGCGGCGTCCTGGGCGGCGAGGCGAACCTGTTGGGTGGCGGGAGTGGCACCCCCGGTGACGAAAAGTCGGTCGAGTTCGGCGAAAGCGAGTTCCTCGTCGGGCAGTTGGACGCGCATCATGAGGAAGCCCTCTTTCTCGCCGCGGCGCATGGCGAGCACGCGGTGGGAAGGGGATTTGGCGAGGGATTCAGACCCCTCGAAGTAGTCTTTGAATTTGGCGCCCTCGTTTTCTTTGCCGTAGAGCACCTTGGATGAAACGGGGGCCTGTTCTTGGTAGATGCGGCGGAGTTTGGCGCGGGCGTTGGCATCGTCGCTGATACGTTCGGCGAGAATATCACGGGTACCGGACAGCACATCTTTGACGGGCTCGAGAGTGTTGGTTTTGGTCTCGTGGGTAACTGATGCACCGACAAATGGACTGGCGGCGGCGATGGGGTCGAAGGCTGGATCCTGGGCCCAGAGTGATGCGGCGAGGGGCTCGAGTCCGAGCTCCTTGGCGATGGTGGCACGGGTGCGTTTTTTAGGCCGGAAGGGGAGGTAAATGTCTTCGAGTTGAGTAAGAGACGTGGCGGCGAGAAGCGCTTTTTCGAGCTCGGGAGTCAGTAAGCCGCGATCCTTGAGGCCGGAGAGGATGGAGGCGCGGCCGGTCATCAAGGGAGCGCAGTGCTTCGAGGCGGTCGCGGATGGTGATGACGACTTCGTCGAGGGAGCCGGTGACCTCTTTGCGGTAGCGAGCGATGAAGGGAACCGTAGCGCCTTCGGCGAGCAGCTGTGCGGTGGAGGCGATTTGGGCGACGGGCAAGTTGAGCTCGTCGGCGAGTTGGAGGACGTGGTCGGGAGAAGAGGAAGTCGGGAGGTAGGGAGGTGGGAGGTGGGAGGTGGGAGGTGGGAGGTGGGAGGTGGGACATACGTTCGAGTAAAAGGCCGCCAAGTCCATCTGCGGACGGGGCTGTCGCAAGGGTAAATACCATCGATCTTTCAGGGGGAAATGGAGATCGTTAAGTGGTTCGTATGTGAGGGGATGGGATGGAGTTTAACCACATTGGTTAAAAACTGGTTATGGGGAGGGGCGGTTTGAGGGGCGAAAACTCGGGGGTGGGGGATGGCAAGTGATTTGAGGGGGGAGATATTCCTCGAAATTGGGTGAGGATCGGGCAGGTCGGGGGGGGCATTTTTCCTCAGCATGTGATTGCGCGTAAGCGCGACGGCCGAGTCTTGTCCGAGTCCGAGATCCAAGCGTTTGTGCAGGGAGCGACCGACGGGTCGTGGGCGGACTATCAGTTGACGGCGATGTTGATGGAGATTTTTCTAAATGGGATGATCCCGGAGGAGACGGCGACGTATACCCGGGCGATGATGAATTCGGGCGTGGTGGCGGATTTGTCGGGGGTGCCGGGGATCAAGGTCGACAAGCACTCGACCGGGGGCGTGGGGGACAAAGTGCCGTTGCCTTTGGCGGCGATGGTCGCGGCGTGTGGAGTACCGGTGCCAATGATCAGTGGGCGAGGTTTGGGGCACAGCGGGGGGGACTTTGGACAAGTTGGAATCCATCCCGGGATTCAACGTGAGTTTGTCCTTGGAGGAGTATGGTGCGCAGGTGGGAAGGCTGGGATGCGCGCTGATCGGGCAGACGAGTGATTTGGCGCCGGCGGACAAGAAATTGTATGCGTTGTGGGATGTGACGACGACGGTGGAGTGTGTGCCACTGATTTGCGGGTCGATCATGTGCAAGAAATTGGCCGAGGGGCTCGATGCCCTGGTGCTGGACGTGAAATTTGGGCGGGCGGCGTTTATGAAGGAGCTGGCCGACGCGCGGGCGTTGGCGGAAGCGATGGTGGAGATTGGGCAGACGAGGGGAAAGGGCGTGAGGGCTCTAATCACCGCGATGGATCAGCCGCTGGGCCGGGCCGTGGGCAATGCGGTTGAAGTGGCCGAATCGATCGCGTGTCTGCGTGGCGCGGGACCGGATGATTTGATGGAAGTCACGACTGCGCTTGGCGTGGAAATGTTGCTCCTGGGAGGAGTGGCGGGAGATGATCAGTCTGCTCGAGATCGGTTGGCGGGGGTGATTGCGGATGGTTCAGCGCTTCGCAAATTTCAGCAGATCGTCGAGGCGCAGGGCGGTGATCCACGGGTGTGTGATGCGCCGGACGAGGTGTTGCCGCGCGCGAAGCAGGCGGTGCCACTGGTGGCCGAGCGGGTGGGTATCGTGCAAGACGTCGACGGCATGGCGGTCGCGTTGGCGGCGTTGCGTCTGGGGGCTGGACGCGCGAAAGCGGAGGATTTAGTGGATCCGGCGGTAGGGATCACCGCGTTGGTAAAAGTCGGGGAAGTCGTGGCCAAGGGCGAACCGCTTTGTATTGTGCACGCCAACGACGATGAAGCTTGGGCCGAAGCCGAAGTGAGGTTGCGGGATGGTATTCGGGTCGGAGATTCTCCTGTCACGCCACTGCCGTTATTGCCGATCGGATCGGGTGAAGCGGAGTTGAGGGACGCGGGCGTTTAAGTTGGCCGCTTGTTGGCGTCACCAGTTTTTTCGCGCGGCGCAGTCCGGGCATGACGGAAGCGGTTGAACGTTATGGCGGCGATCAAGGGGATCGCGCGGGCGGTGCTTTATGGAGGGGCGGTCGTCGCTGGATCGCCGGACGCTGCAGAGTGGGAAACGTATCCTGAGCACACTTGAGGCGCGGGCGTGGCTGTGAATTGGGCGGAGCTCGAGTCGCTTGACCGTCGCTTCTTCGAGGTGCTGACCAACCGGTGGAAATTTGAACTCGTTTATCGACCCATGAGTCGATCGCCCGGAGGTTGGCGTCATTTGGGCTGAACTGGAGAGATGGCAACGCCGCACCCTGACCTGACTGGAATCAGGAAGGGGGGGCGATCTCGGGTTAAGCGCTCTCGCTCGCCAGTAATTTTTCGGCGGCTTTTTCCCAAGTGGTGTTGGCGGTGGCGAATTGAGCGGTGATGGCGGACAATTCGCGGTTGAGGTGCTGGGCTTTGCCGGCTTCCTCGTAGGTCCCGAGGTCTTCGAGTTCGGCCGTGAGTTCGGCCTGTTTCGATTCGAGGTCGACGACACGTTGTTCGAGTTTGCTTACCTCGGTGCGTAGGTCGCGGATTTCCTTTTGGCGCTGCTTGCCGTCGTTGGCCTTGGCTTTGTCCTTTTGGACGGTGGCTTGTGTCGGGCGAGCGTTGGTGAAGCCGGCGGTGAGAGCCTCGCGTTCGCCGGTGGCTTGGGACTTCTCGAGGTAGTAGTCGTAGTTGCCGGCGTAGCGGGTGAGACGTCCACTATGGACGTGCAGCACATTTTCAGCGAGCTGCTTGATGAAGTAAACGTCGTGACTGATGAAGATGAAAGTGCCCGGATAGCTTTTGAGCGCGGAGATGAGTGCGTCGATGGACGGGATGTCCAAGTGGGTCGTCGGCTCGTCCATGAGCAGCAGGTTGGGCGGATCGACGAGCAGGCGGGCGAGGGCGAGCCGGGACTTTTCACCGCCCGAGAGCACGGAGGTTTTTTTAAAGACGTCGTCTTTGCGGAACAGGAAGGCGCTGAGGATGGCGCGGGCCTGCTGTTCGGTGAGGTCGTTCTCGGCGGTGCGCAGTTTCATGACGTTTTCCATCACGGTGGCGTTGAGGTCGAGGTTGTCGCCGCGGTTTTGGGCGAAGTAGCCGGGAATGACGTTGGAGCCCCGTTCACGGGAGCCGGCTCGGATGGGAATGACGTCGGCGAGGATTTTGAGCAGGGTGGATTTACCGGCACCGTTGGGGCCGACGAGCACGATTTTTTCGCCCCGTTCGGCGGTGAAGTTGAGATCCTGATACACGACGTGGTCGCCGTAGGCCTGTTCGACGTGTTCGAGATCGATGACTTTGAGGCCGGAGTGCGGAGGTTGGGGGAAGCGGAAATTGATCCGTTTGAGTTCCAGTTCCGGGGACTCGACGGCCTCTTCTTTGAGGCGGGCGATGTGTTTTTCCTTGGATTTGGCGCGCGTGGCCATGGAGGCTTTGGCACCGAAGCGGTCGACGAATTTCTGTTGATGGGCGATTTCGCGCTGTTGGCTCTTGAAGAGCGCCATCATTTGTTCGTGACGGGCGTCTTTTTGGGAGAGGTAGTCGTCGTAGTTGCCGGTGTATTTGTGGAGCGTGGCGCCGCGGAGCTCGAGAATGCCGTTGCACAGGACATTGAGGAAGGCACGATCGTGGGAGACGACCAGCAGACCGCCGGGGTAGCGGGTAAGGTAATCCTGGAACCAGAGCAGGGCTTCGAGATCGAGATGATTGGTCGGTTCGTCGAGCAGAAGTAGAGCCGGTTCAGAGACGAGAAGGCGGGCGAGGTGGGCGCGCATGACCCAGCCGGCGGAGAAGGATTTGGCGGGCAAACTCATGTCTGCGTCCTTGAAGCCGAGGCCGGAGAGGATCTTGCGGGCGCGGGGTTCGAGGGTCCAATCGATGTCGTAGTCGTCATCGTCGTCGCCATCGAAATCGATCTTGGCGCCATCGGTGGCGATGCCGATCACGGTCTCATCCCCGACGGGAGCACTTTCCTGCGGCAGGAAGCCGAAGTCGGCGCCGCGTTCCCATTCGATGATCCCTTCGTCGGAGAATTCCTGACCGAGGATCAGGTTGAAGAGAGTGGATTTGCCGGCGCCGTTGGGACCGACCAGGCCGAAGCGGTCGGTGCGCGCGACGAAAATGGACACATTCGAGAAGAGTTCTCGGGTGCCGTAGGATTTAGCGACGTCGGCGATGGTGAGCATGGGAACCGCGCAGGCAAAGGCTTGAGGGGGGGGGCGTCAAACCTGAGTGGAGGGGATAGCGACGATTCTCGCGGTAGCGTTGGCGGCTTGCCTCGAGAGCGAGCGGGATTATCGGTGCGACAAGGGACGGCCGGTTTCAGGAAGTGAATTCGGTGCCCCGGGAATTTTTATCATGAAGACACTCAATGAAATGAAGGAGGCGATTGTGCTGTTAGTTGGTGCGGCTGAGGCGCGTAAGTTGGTGTTGGAGGCTTATAATGCCGAGGTTTTGGCAAACCGCCTCGGCCGATTGGAAGTACGGGAAGGACATCAATTGGCCAAGCCGAAGGGAAATCTATTGGAAAAAGCCGTGGTGAGAGTTTATGAGGTGGTGACCTTTTTGGATTGAACTTAAATTCCAAAGTTGGATGTTACAGAAGGGCGCTAATTTGGAATGAGTTACGGTCCGTTGAAGGCATCGATTCGTGCACCTGGCAGGCAGGGCTATTTCAAGAAAGGTTATTGAAAGCGATTTTGAGGGGCTTGGTTGCGAAGCTAACCGCGTTGTAGGCGTTGGCGCATAGCCTCTTTGGGACGCATGGCAGCGACTCTTTGAGTCTGCCAAGCACGGTGATCACCAGGGATCTAATCGGTGCGAGCAGCGAGATCGTTGGCCATTTACGGGCGTAGCATCGGTCTTCACCCATGGAAGCGTCTTTGCGGTAGTGAAGAGCGTTCTCGATCTTCCAATGTCCTGTGGCCTGAGCGAGTAGCTTGGCCGAATCGGCTTGGGTGCAATCTTGGCTGGTCACGAAAACGATGCATTGGATTTGTTTTTTACCTGTCGTGAAGTTCTCGCGCTCTCGGGTGATCCGGCCGGCCTGCGCCGCGAAGGGCCAGGTCAGGTCGGTCGGTCGGGCTGGCGTCGATCGCTTCGATGCTGCGGCGCTCGGTCCTGCCATGGCCCTTTTCCAGGGTGAAGATCTTCCTGACCTCGCTGGCATCCATCCTTTTGACGATGGCCTTGCGCAGCGCCGGGCGGTTGCCCTTCACGCTCATCAGATAATCGGCTCCGTTCTCCTGCACGATGCTGTGGGCTAGCGTCCTGCGGCAGGGTAGGGCATCAACGGTTACGAGTGTTCCATCGATCGGACCGATCTTGCCGAGCAGATCGACGACGGCCTGCGGCTCGTGGTTCTTTCCCCTGACGCAAAGGCTGCTGAAAAAAATAAAATCCCTTAGGCTATGGCTGATCGCCGAGACGCTCAAAGCCTCAGGATTGGCGGGTGTCGCCCTGATCACCGTGCCGTCGATGGCGATGGCCTGCGGGGCGTCGTGCTGATGCTGTCGGAGCCATGTTTCCACGACTTTATCGAAGGCCTCTGGCTGCGCAGCGCAAATGGCTCGCCATAGTGTCGTATGGGAGGGGGCGACGAGCTTGCCGGTGCCGGGGGCACGCCAGAAGCCGAAGCTGCGGCACTGCCTTTGATTCAACGCAGCGGCGAAGGCGGCGCACTGCTCCAGCGAGCGGTACCCCGCGAAGTATCCGCAAACGACCACGCCGAGCAAACCGGAGAGGCGATATCGGCGCCCCTTGTGCTCGCGCCGGTCCTCGAGCAACCTAAAGGCTTCCATTAGCGAGCCGATCGCCTTACCTTCGGCAAGGCGCGGATACCGCTTTTGCTGCTGCTGGCAGTAGCCATGGTAGGGCTCGAGTAGCTCCTCGCGGCACAGCCGCTCCGTGAAGTCCTGCCGCAGTGGATACCTCAGAATCGTCTTGGGCTTGCCGTGATGCTGGTAAAAATCTGCCGCTTGGCGGGCGAACCCCTGGCTCGAACCTACCACCGTCTAGTTGGCGGCCTTATAGCAAGTGCCCTCGAAAAACTCCGGATCCACGAAGGTCTCGACTGCGACAGGTTCCGAGCCAAAAGCACCACGCCAGTCTTCGGGCAGGCGTCTGAGCGCCAGCGAGAGGCTTTGGGACGCCAGATTTGGCATGGAGCGCGACGACCCAACAATCAGCAAGCAGCTGTTGGCAACGAGCAGTTCGAGGCGCTGCCTGCGCTGCCATGCTTCCTAGCCAATGCAGCTGTCGCGTGCCTTTTTTAGATGGTAGGCTGCGGAGCTGAACGAGAGCAGTGCCGCCTACTTCCCTGCCACTTCCACCACGTAGCGCAGCGCTTTTCCCGCCACGTTCGAACTGCGCAAATAATGGTGAGTGCGGATCAGGTCGTTCCATCGCTCTATCTCTGCTTGATCGTCGAGCAACCGGATTGTGGCATTATCCAGCAGGTATCTCTGACGGCGGTTTGGACGGGTCGTTTTCTCAAACATTTGCCGACTCTGGGCGGACATGCCGGGAAAAGTTCATTGTAAATTGCATATAATATTATCTACCTATAACTTACATTTTATTATGAAATAGCCCTGCCAGCCAGGTGAGGCGGTGTGTGCACGGTTGAAACTCATTAATCGACTGGATAACATAACTTTGTAACATACGTGTTCCTATGTGAACTACGTTTTCCAGATTGAACGGAGGGCGGCGTGGCCGGAAGTGCATGCCAGCTTAATTCAGAAGCGTGAGGGCGATGACACCGGTGACGGCGACGACACCACCGAGAATGGAGCGGACGGACGGACGTTCACCGTCGACCCAATAGGTCAAGGGGATGATCACTAGTGGGGTGGTCGCGACGATGGGCAGAACGATGCCGGACGGGGTGGTCGCGAGTGCCTACTGGTAACAACTTACACCGATGATGGGTCCGCAGAAGGCATTGCCCATGAGGTATGCCCAAGCGCGGTGGCGGGGCTCGGGAGAAACGAGGAGGGAGGGCTTTGCAGGGACCGATCGTGACCGCCATTGTAAGGCGATGAAGTAGCACGCGGTGATGATGAGCCCCCCGCTAATGCGCTGATAAGCGGCGGAGATGCCATCCATGTCAGTGCCAGCGGCGGTGGTGAGTTCGTAACCATGGCGGCTAATGACGGCGCCGAGACCTTGTCCGATGGCGGCGAGGGCTCCCATGATGAAACCCAGTGGGCGTAGGGGGACCTTTGGCGGATGGTGACGGGAGGGCATGAGGGCGAGGACAAGCCCTCCCAAGATAGTGGAGGACCAAACGATCTCGGCGACCCGAAGCCCGGTATCAAGCCAGAGCCATTCGGTGAGCATGGCGACGGGTACGGCCAGGCATTGGCACATCAGGATCGTGAGGCGGGCGCCGAGATGAGGCAGGGCGGCAAATAGGGCGAGATCACCCAATCCCATCCCGATCACCTCACTTGAGCAGGAAGGCGTTGCGACCAGCGCCGCCCAAGCCGACACCGAAAGAATGAGCGTAGGCGCCCAAGCCAATGAAGGCGACAATCAGGCGGCCGAGGTTGGCGCGAACCGTACCGAAGGAGCGGATCGAACGTTGACTAAAGATCGCGGCGAAGGACCAGAAAACGGTGGTAAGAATGGCTGCGATCACAGGAGGAGCGAATTGAGAGGAGGCGGCGGAGCGAGATAGGGATGACTTAGGGAGAAATGTGGGCGCAGTCTTCTAAAGAGGACAAGAGGTTGCGCCGTTATAAGGGACAAACCCTATGTATCCCTCACTGATCAGACGTTCGTTTGCGGTATCGTCGTTGCACAGCTATCGACAACGTGAATCCGCGTGGGAAACTAGGTAGGAAGCACTGGAGACGGTAAGGCGCAGGCAATGAGGGAACGGTACGAAGAAGTCACCCCGACCGCTCGACTCTTTCCGCGTTTGGCCAAGACCGAGCTGTCGGCAGTGATCTGGGTGACGGTGATCGTCGTGGGATTGAAGTGGTTGGGTTTGCAGGTTTCTTCACTGTACGGGGATGTTTAGCCGATTTGGCCAGCGGCAGGGTTTGCGATTTATGCCGTGCTGAACGGAGGGAAGTGCGTGCTATGGGGGGTCGCGATGGGGGCGGTGTTGGGGAAAGTATTAACGCAAACGCCGATGGTAACGTGGCCGGCGGCGGCGCTGGGTACCGGTGGTGAGGCATGGTTTGGTGCGTGGTTGATTCGAAGAATCGGGACTTGGAGGCGAGTTTGGTCCAGTTTTGCCATGGTGACGGGTTACGTAGAGGCAGCGGTTGCGGCCTCGTTGATTTCGATGGCGTTGGTGGTGGGGGCGTTGGTGGCCACGGGCATGCTCCCGATCGGAATGGTGCCCACGGTGGCATTAAACGTGGTGGATGGGGGATATGTTGGGGGCCCTTTTGTTGGGGCCGTTTTTGCAGGCGGCCAAAGATTTTGTCCCGCGGGAGGTGAAGGTTACGCGAGGAGAAGTTTCTCGCGGGTTGGCGGTATTGGGGGCTTCGATCGCGGTGGGACTGGGAGTGTTTTCGTATCGGTCGAGTGGGGGGCTGATCTTTGCGGTGTTTCCGCTGTTACTGCTCGGTGCCTGGTGGAGAGGCAGGCTCGGGGCGCGTATTTTGGCGGTGGGCATTGCGATGACGGCGATAGCGACGGCGGCGAATCGGGCGGGGCCATTCGTGAGCGGCGATTTTGATGCGAGCTTTTTACGGCTGCACGGAATCCTAATTTGTGTGACGCTCTCGGGCTTGATGCTGCCGTTGTTCAGGCTACGCCGTGATCGACGGCTGTTGCACGTGGTGTTGTTGGCCGGCTGGTTGGCCAGTGGTGGGGTTTATCATTTCCAACAAGTATTGGTGGCGAAGGCGGATCAAGCGCATCTGGAGGACGAGGTGACCAATGCGCAGTCGGCGATAGAGCAACGGATGTTTGTTTACACGGAGGCATTGAGAGCGGGAGAGGCTCTTTTCAACACGATGGGAACAGTGGATCGGGCGCAATGGAGGTCGTTTGTGCAGACGATGCGATTGCAGCAGTTGTTTCCCGATATCAATGGAATCGGAGTGATCTGGCCGGTCTCGGGAGAAGGAAGCACACGCTTTGAGGAAACAATGGCGGCAGGGGGCAGTGCAGGGTTTCGAATCAAGGCGGTGCCGGCTGTGACGGCCCCGGAAGGGAGGGCAGGAGATGTGAAGCACTTTGTGATCGGGTACATCGAACCGGAGGACATTAACTTACAAGCCATCGGGCTGGATGTGGGGTCGGAGTCAAACCGCAGACGGGCGGCGATTCGAGCCCGTGACACCGGAGCGCCGCAGATGATGAAACGGATTGAATTGGTGCAGGATGGACAAAAAGGGCCGGATTTTTTCTGGATTTACCAGTTTACCATCCGGGGATGCCGCTGGAGACAGTGACAGATCGCAGGGCAGCGTTTCGTCACTGGGTTTATGCACCGTTTGTGACGGAGCTGTTTTTGGAGGGGGGTGTCTTGCGAGTGACCTTTGAGTTGACGTTGGATTTCTTTGAAGGCGATGAACAGCGGCTGGAGCATCGCCTCTACGCAGGCGGAGAGGTGGCCCCGGGGGAAGACGGAGATACGGGATTGCCGGAGTATGCCATGGTGACGCAGTTGCGGATGGCGGGGGAGACGTTTTCGATTGGTTGGTTGCGTACAGACGACTTTGCATCGCCTGATGCGACGACTCCGGTGTGGATCAGTTCGGGGTTGGCGTTGTTGACACTGGCGATTGCCGGGGTGGTTTCACTGCTGCAACACGCGAAGGAAGATGCGAGGGAACTGGTCGAAAAGCGTACGCGGGAATTCGCGGAGGCGCAGCGGAGAATGACGGAGTTGCTGGGGTTGCAGCAGGCGATTCTGGATGGAAGTGATTTTTCGATAATCAGCACTGATACCCATGGGATGATCACGTCGTTCAATGCCGGAGCAGAGAAGTTGCTCGGATATCGAAGAGATGAAATGGTCAATCGATTAACTCCGGAAGTGATCCATTTGGAGTCGGAAATAGTGGCGCGCAGCAAGGAGTTGACGCGAGAATTGGAGGTGCCGGTCGAGCCGGGGATTCAGACGTTTTCGGGTTTGGCTTCACGAGGAAAATTGGATGAGCATAAGTGGACCTATGTGCGGAAGGATGGGCGACGGATGATCGGGTGGCTGACGATCTCGGCAATATTAAGTTCGACGAAAGAAATCATTGGCTATCTGAGCATAGCGCAGGACTTGACGGCGCGCAAATTGGCGGAGGCCAGTCGGAAGGCAGCTCTGGCGGAACTCTCGGTACTCAAGCAGGCTTTGGATCTGCACATGGAGATGTCGGTGACGGATGCGCAGGGGCGGATATAGAGTATGTGAATGCGAAATTTTGCGAGAGCTCCGGCTATTCTGAAGATGAGCTCATCGGAGAGGATCATCGGTTGCTGAATTCGGGAGAGCATTCGCCGGAGTTTTTTGAAGACCTGTGGACGACCATAAAGTCGGGTCGGAATTGGCGAGGCACGTTGAGAAATCGAGCAAAGGAGGGTTCCCGGTATTGGGTTGCTACATTGATCGTACCGGAGTGCGACGGGCAGGGTCGGCCGCGGCGTTTTGTGTCGGTGCGAACGGACGTGACGCAGCGCACGGAGTATAAGCAAGGTCTCAAGCGTGCGAGGGATGAGGCGGTGGCGCTCTCCCGGACGAAGTCGGAATTTCTGGCGAATATCAGTCACGAGTTGCGCACTCCCATGAATGGCGTAATCGGCATGGCGGGATTATTGTCCGATGGGGGGGAGGGTTGGATGCGGAGCAGCGGCACATGATTGATGTGATTCGGCACAGCGGAGAGAACCTCCTGACGATCATCAATGACGTGCTGAATCTCTCGAAGATGGAGGCGGGCAAAATGCGAATCGAAGCGGAGGAATTCGATCTGAAAACCATGCTGGAGGAGACCAAGATATTGCTCGCGCCAAGGGCGGAGGAGAAAGGCCTCGTCCTGAGATCCGAATGGTCGTCACCGGTGGGTTCGCTGGTGATCGGAGATCAGGGCAGACTCCGGCAAGTGTTGGTCAATCTAGTCGGAAATGCGGTGCAATTTACCGAAGAGGGCGAAGTGGTGCTGGCGCTTTCTCTGGTCAATGCAGAATTGGGAAAAGTGGGGATTCGTATTGAAGTTAAGGATACGTGATGTGGTGTTTCGGAGGAGATGAAAACCAAGCACTTTCAGCCGTTTGTGCAGGCGGATGGGTCCGATTCGCGGGCCTATGGAGGAACCGGACTGGGTTTGGCGATATCGCGGCAGATTATCGAATTGATGGACGGACGAATCGGGGTGGAGAGCACAAAAGGAAGCGGGTCGGTGTTTTGGTTTGAAGTGGAGTTGACTCCGGGAGCGCTCATGCCGGTAGCGAGGACGGGCAGGAAAAACGACCACGTGCGAGGTAAACGGAAGATCGGAAGCTGGCTTGATAAGTCGGCCCTGAACGGGCGGCCTCGTTATCGAAGTCTGTTGGTGGAGGACAATGAGGCGAATCAGGAAGTCGCGGGCATACTGCTGCGACGACTAGGCCACGCGGTGATGATTGCCAACAACGGCGAAGAAGGGTTGGCGAGACTGGCGGAGGAGAATTATGACGTCGTCTTGATGGATTGCCAGATGCCGGTACTGGACGGTTTCGCGGCGAGGCGTCGCTTGCGGGCTGGCGAAGTGAAGGGGACGGATCCGCAGCAGCCGGTGATCGCTTTGACGGCTTAAGTGATGGCGAGTGATCGGCAGCGGGGTCTTGATGCCGGCATGGATGATTTTCTCGGCAAGCCCTTGCGGCCGCGGGAAGTGATTGCCGCGCTGGATCGAGCGGTGGCCAGACGGGCGGAGTCGGTGGTGTCGTCTACTTTGGAAAAGGTGATCGATGCGAACAGTGCGAAGGGTGACGACAGTGACCATGCACAGGACTCCGAGGTCGCCGCGACCGAGGTTCGGCGAGCGAGGCAAGAGGCGCCCAAGGCCAAAGAGGTGTTGGACGAGGAGATTGCGATTGAATTGATGGAAATGGAAACGGAGGACGGGGGAACCGTGTTTAGCACCGTGGCGGGTCGTTTCAGAGACGAGAGCGAGGGGCAATTGATGGAGATACGAGATTTGATGCGGGCGGAAGACTGGGCGCAGCTCGGCCCGTTGGCGCATCGTTTTGGAGGAGCGGCGGCGTTTTTTGGTGGGGCTGCATTGAGGTTTTCGGCGCTGGACGTAGAGCGTGCGTCACACGGAGGAGAGGCGTCGGAAATCGCGGCGTGTTTGGAGCAGATGGAGCGAGATTGTGCGGATTTGATCACGGTCATCGACCGGAAGCTATCTCCGGCGGAGCGGAGATTATTTTCATTTTTGTGCTTCTTTGCGCCACGATTGCGGGTAAATTGCGGGTAGATTGCGGGCCAATTATGAAAGCCAAACGCCAAACACAGCGGCCGGAAGACCTCAACGCCAAGCGGGCTGCCCGTAAGGGACCCATTTCGAAGTTCATTGCGCGAAACTACCGGCATTTTAATTCGGCGGCACTTTTGGATGCGGCGAAAGGTTACGAGGATCATTTGAAAGTTGGAGGCAAAATGTTCGTCACGTTGGCGGGGGCGATGTCGACGGCGGAGTTGGGGATTTCGTTGGCGGAGATGATTCGCAAAAACAAGGTGCATGGCATCGTGTGCACTGGCGCGAATTTGGAGGAGGATGTGTTTAATCTGGTGGCGCATGACTACTACGAGCGCGTGCCCGAGTATCGTGATTTGACGGCGGATGATGAGCAGAAGCTGTTGGACCGGCACATGAACCGCGTGACCGATACGTGCATCCCGGAGATGGAGGCGATGCGTCGGATCGAGCAAGTGGGGTTGGAGGAGTGGATGGCGGCGGATGCGGCGGGGGAGCGGTATTTCCCACACGAATTCATGTATCGTATTCTGCGGTCGGGGAAGTTGGAGAAGTCGTTCCAGATTGATCCTAAGAATTCCTGGTTATTGGCGGCGGCGGAGAAGGATCTCCCCATCATCGTGCCGGGTTGGGAAGATGCCACGTTGGGCAACATGTTCGCGGCGGCGGTGATGCGAGGAGATGTGAAGAACGTGCATACGGTGCGGACCGGCATCGAATACATGACGATGCTGGCGGAGCTTTACACGAAGAAGGCGAAGACGTTGAAAAACGGAGAGGGTTCGATCGGGTTTTTTCAAATTGGCGGTGGTATCGCCGGTGATTTTCCGATCTGCGTGGTGCCGATGCTGCATCAGGATTTGGAGCGCACGGGAGTGCCGTTGTGGGGGTATTTTTGTCAGATCAGTGATTCGACGACCAGTTACGGCAGTTACTCCGGTGCGGTTCCGAATGAGAAGATCACGTGGGGTAAGTTGGCGGCTTCGACGCCAAAATTTATCGTGGAGAGCGACGCGACGATCGTGGCGCCACTGATTTTCTCCTGGGTATTGGGAGAATAGGGAGCGTGGGACGGGCGCGTGTGGGAAAAGGGCCGGGGGGCTAAACTCCGGCCCTCCGCCTCGTGAACGGGTGATTGAAAGGTCGGGACGGCGCAGGAATTGATGGATTTTGCTTAGGTTTTCGCGCGGTAAACCGATTGCGGGGATTGATGTTTCCACTATTTGCAAGGGGCGTTGCCCGATGAGTATAACCATCAGGCTATTGATGGGGGAAGACGATCCCATGCAGGCGCGTTGGGTGGGTGATCGGTTGGCAACGGATGGCATTGAGGGTCTGACTGTTAGTGACGGACCGAGAAGGACCCTTGCGGCGGACGTTGGACGAGGACGCTTACGATCTAGCCATTTGTGATTATCGACTACCGGACTACAATAGCGTGGCCGCGTTAAAATTGATCCGCGAGCGTCGGCCAGGGTTGCCCATCATCATGATGTCGTCGGAGGGCAGTGAGGATTTGGTGGCGGAGTGTTTTCGCGCGGGGGCGACCGACTATGTGTTAAAAACGAATCCGGCGAGGTTTGCCCCCACGGTAAGGCGGGCGTTGAAGGCGGCGCGGGAGCGATCGCAGCGGGAGGAGTTGATGGCGAGGTTGACCAAGTTAGGCGCGCAAATCCCCGGGGTTTTGTTTCAAGCCCGGATGCAGCCGGACGGAGTGATGACGTTTCCGTTTGCCGGAGAACGGATGCGCGAGTTGCTCGGCGTAGACCCGGCGGCGGTCCGCTATAATGTAGCCCCCTTGATGGAGAGACTGGAGCCTGAAGATGTGGACGGATTTCTGAGTTCCCTACGGGAGTCGGCTCGCTTGCTCAAGCCATGGAAACATGAGTGCCGATGGCGCACTCCGGAGGGGGAGCTGCGTTGGTTGGAAGGCACGGCGACACCGGAGCCGGAACCGGCGGGAGGAGTGCTGTAGCATGGATTGTTAACGGACTTCACGGAACGTAAAGAGCTTCAGGAAAATCTCGCTAACATGCGGGATCGGGCGTTGGAATCATCCCGCCTGAAGTCTGAGTTTCTGGCCAACACGAGTCATGAGACTCGCACGCCCATGAACGGTATCCTGGGCATGACGAATTTGTTGATGAAGGGGGAGCTCAGCGACCAGCAGCGGGAGATGAGTGATGTGATTCGGCGCAGTGGGGAATTGTTTCTGGTAATCATCAACGAGATTTTGGATTTTTAAAAAACCGAGGCCGGTCGATTAAAAATTGATCGAGAGCCATTTAGTTTAGGGGCTCTAGTTGAGGATACCTGCGCATTGTTGGAGGTGACGGCCCGCCAGAAAGGCGTTAAGCTCACGTGTGAACTCGGTCCGGATGTGCACGGAGAGTTTGTGGGGGACGGACCCCGCATTCGGCAGGTGATCACCAATTTGGCCGGTAATGCGATTAAGTTCACCCATGAAGGCGAGGTGTTGGTGAGCGGGGGAGTGGTGTGTTTGCACGAAGGGGTGGAGACCGTGCGAGTTGAAGGGCATGATTCCGAGGTGGGACTACCGCAGGCGGCGCGGGCACAGTTGTTTCAGCCCTTCACGCAGGCGGATGGCAGCACGATCCGACGATTTGGGGGAACCGGACGCAGGCTGGCGATTTCGTTGCGTATGGTCGAATTGATGGGCGGTGTGATCGATTACGACAGCAAGGAAGGAGAGGGCTCCACGTTTTGGTTTGAGATCCCGTTGGTGCGCGGCGATTCGCGAGCGGCTCGAGCGAGGGCGCAAAAATTGAAGCAGGTGCGCACGTTGGTCGTCGCAGCGGATGCGGACCGACGGCGCTCCTTGGTGTCCCGGTTACGGGGCGCCGGAGTGGTCGCGGATGAAGCGACCGGAGCGGAAGGAGCGGTGCACCGCCTGACCTCGGCGCGCTGTGGATTGGACCAGGGATCATTTCAATGCCTGATCGTGCTGGATGATTTGTGCGGCATGACCGCGAGTGATTTGGCGGCGCTGGTGAGGGTGGACGGAGCGTATGAGAATCTTCCGATGGTGTTGGTCGGCGAGGAGGATTCTCAGTCAGCCAAGTCGCAGTTGTTTACGAGGGTGTGGCCAGAGACGATCGCGGTGGAAGTGTTGATCGAGCAGTTGAGGCGGATGGGGGCGGAAATCGGTGGCCGCAGTTCAGTCCCCCGCGCCGGTGAGGAGCCTCCGATTGTTGGTCGTGGAAGACAACCGGGAGAATCAAGTGGTGGCGCGTATGTTGCTTACTTGGCTCGGCCATCTGGTGGAGGTGGTGGAGAACGGCGAGGAAGTCTTGGTCCGGCTCGAGGACCAGACGTTCGACGCCGTGTTGATGGATTGTCATATGCCGGTGTTGGATGGGTTTACCACCACGCAACGGATTCGGTCCGGGGATGTGCCGGGCTTGAACACAGATCTTCCGATTGTGGCTCTCACGGCGAACGCCATGCCGGAGGACAGGGAAAGGTGCCTGCGGTGCGGCATGACGGCTTACCTCTCCAAGCCGATTGATCCGGAGCAACTTGAGGAGGTGTTTGCGCGCTGTGGGATTGGGGGGCACTCCCTTGACCGATGAGGAAACCGACGAGGTGGAAGGAGCGAGGGCCGGGAGGGAATCAGTGGGCGATCTATTGGCCAGTGCGGATTGGGACCCGCGCCCTGTGCGGTTGTTTGAGAGTTTGACGACACGAGAAGGCGAGTGCTTGGCGGTTACCATGGTGAAGCTCTTCCGGGATGACACGGCGCAGCGTTTGGACGACGTCTGGCAGCAGTATGAAATTCGTGATGCGGACGAGCTCGAACAAGTGGCGCACAAGTTGGCGGCCAATATTGGCGCTGTGGTAATCCGGGACGCATTGCGGGAGATTGAGAATTTGGCGGCGGATCACGGTTGGGCGGAGATGCCGGAGCAATTCGACCGGGCGCGAAATTCTTGGCTAAGGTTGGCGCCTGTTTTGACCGTATATGTATGTAGCCAGTCGCAATCCCTATCCCCATGAAAGTCTTAATCGCTGACGATGAATATGTCACCCGCCTCATGATTGATGCGGCGTTGAGAGAGAATGGGGGTTAGCCGATCGAAGCCACAGATGGTCGCTCGGCTTGGGACCTGATTGAAATGGAGCAACCACAGGTGGTCATCAGTGATTGGGTGATGCCGCATACGACAGGATAGGAACTGTGTCAGAAAGTCCGGACCCAAGGCGGTCGTTATGTGTATTTCATCCTGCTGACGAACCGGGCGGCGACCCGGTCGAACCGAGAAATGGCCTTGATGGCGGGAGGGGCTGATTTTTTGAGCAAGCCGATCAATCCCGAGGAATTGGCGATGAGGCTGCAAGTGACCCGCCGATTGATTGGGTTTGCGGACAAGGCGGGTCGAATTGATGAACCGCTGCCGAGTTGTCGCCGTTGTCGTCGGGTGGCGAATGCCGAAGGCGAATGGTGGGCGATGGAAACCTTGGTCGAGGAAGGCACGCCGGTGGCGTTTCGTTACACCATGTGCCCGGAATGTGCCGAGGAACGAGAGCGAGTGAGGGTCACCGCGCACCCTTTTAGGTCGCTCCGGGCTGCTTAAAGTTAGCAGACCCGGAGGACGGACAAGGCTCGCGAGCCGGATCGACTTGGGAGCCAATTTCTTCTTGTTCAGTGGTTACGGGATTACGATGATTGGTGGTTGACTTCGACCCCGTTTGAGGCTCCATTGTACGGCAACTTAGGGTATTCGCCTTGGCAAGCGTAAAACTTAAGGAAATTACCGTAGTAAGAGGGACAAACCTGTTGACGCATTTTTAGGGAATGCCCATGGGTTGTGGCCTGTTTGGAGGGCAACCACTACCCCTTGCGGTCAGCAACCTGCGAACAACTCTGAACAACTTTTGTTCGCGAGTTGACTCGTGGACCTAGAAATGACCGGTTTCCCGATCAAATCAGCACCTGCTTCGTCCTCTTCTCGTCAACCTTTCCGATCCTCGCTTCCCGTCATGCAGAAAACGTTTCAAGTCGGCTCAAAAACCTTCGTCCTCGATCAAGCCAAAGCGGAGGCCGCATTTGCTGCCAAAAAAGTCATTAATGGCCGTGAAACCATGACCTTTAACCTGCTCCCGCTGAAGTATCAGTGGGCTTACGATCTGTATCGTAAGATGAAGGCCAACCATTGGGAGCCGGAAGATGTTCCCATGGGCAAGGATATCGAGCAGTGGCGTGACGAGGTCGTGGTTTCGGACCACGAGCGGTGGATCATCCGCATGGGCATTGGTTACTTTTCCGCGGCCGAGGGCATCGTGGGTGATAACGTGCAGCACGTGGTGCGTGAGATGGTCACGGCGCCTGAGCTCAAACTCGTCTTGGGCCGCCACGCTCACGAGGAGAACATCCACGCCGATTCGTTGCTGTATATGATTTCGTCCTTGGGCATCAATCCGCACGAGTGCGAAGCGATGTTCGAAGATGTTGAGACGATTGTGAAAAAGAACGAGTTCGTCACCCGCATCTCCAAGGACCTGCGCCGCGACCTCGATCTCACCGATCCGGTGAACAAGAAGCTGCTGGCCAAGAACATGTTCATGTTTGGCCAGTGTATGGAGGGCACTCAGTTCTACGGGCTCTTCGGCATGCTGCTGTCGCTTTACCGTCAGAATAAGTTCCCCGGCATTGGCCAGATGTTCCGTTACACGCTGCGTGACGAGTCCAACCACATCGAAGTCTTCCGGAACCTGTTCATGGATCTGGTGGAAGAGAATCGCGAGATCTGGACCACCGAGTTCAAGGAGGAGCTGCGCGATACCATGCGTGACGCCGTGGATCTCGAAAAGGAATTTATCCGTGACTGCCTGCCGGTCAACGCCGTGGGCCTCGTGCTCGAGGACTTCCTGACCTACATTGATTACATCGCCGACCGTCGCCTCGAAGGCTGCGGACTGACCCCGCTTAACCCGGGCATTAAGAACCCGCTGCCATGGCTTGCCGAGATGATGGACATCACGAAGGAGCAAAACTTCTTCGAAGGCCGGGTCACCGAATACCAGCAGTCCTCCGCCCTCGAAATCGCGGATGACGACGATCTTTAAGAATTACACAAAATCGCGGACCACCTGACGGTGGGCGGAGGCAATCCTTCTCCCCGCCGCCCAGTCTCCAGACCGGTGAGGTCCGCACCTCCACCCTCAACAGCCAACCCTTAACCTACCCCTATTACTCGTCAGTCCGCTTCGTTTCTCCCGTTCGTAGCTTGATCCTTAAAATCATGGCCGACCCGCCGGCCATGTTGGCTGACTTGTGTCCAGTTCCGTCTGTTTCGTTTCACGACTCGCTTCCTGCTTCCATACCCCACCTCCCAGCTTCCACTTCTTTCGTCTCTTACTTTTACGCACACAACTTCGATGAATCCTTCGCTCGCCCACGACCTCGCCCTCAAAGCTGCCACCCACACCCCGGAAGACCGCCCCAATTTTGCCTGGCGCGAGTGTGTGCCCATCGACGCCCCTCTCCTGCCCAGCATCAAGCTGCTCGCGCCGCAGGGCGAAACCGACTTTGACCGCGCCGAGGTCGCCGAGACCCTCGGCAACGCCGTCACCAACGTACACATGGCCCGCGGCGAAAAGGGCAACATCTTCACTCCCGAGACCCGTGGCTTTGTCGGTAAGATCGTCAAGGAAGTCGCCGCTAATCTCGCCGCTCAAGCCCTGAAGAAGTCCCCGCTCAAAGTGTCCCGCAACGACCTCTACGAGCTCATCGAAAAGACCCTCGTTGACAACAACGCCTACGACGTTGCCAAGAGCCTTCTCCTCAACCGTTCCCGCAAGCTAGTCGGAGGTGCCAAGCACACCACGGCCGGGGTGCGGGTGATCCGCCGGTCGAATCAGATCGTTCCCTACATTGCGCAGAAGGTAGAGATCGCGGTGCGCAAGTCCTTCCTTTCCCTCCAACAGGACTCCACCGCCGCCATCGGCGTGACCGAGGCCGTCACCGCTCGCGTGCTCGGTTCCAAGCAATCTTTTGTCCACATCGAGGAGATCCAGGACATCGTGCAGGAGGAGCTCATGAAGTCCGGCCACTACAAAGTCGCCGAGGCCTACATTCTCTACCGCGCCCTGCGCAACGACCACCGCGATGAGACGAACGACAATGACGAGGGCGATGATGCCGCCCTGCGCGCCATCTTCGCCACCACTCAGCCCGCCATGATCATGGTCAAGCAACTCGACGGCACCAACAAGCTCTGGGACCGCATCGATCTCAAGAAACGCGTCGAGTTTGCCTCCATTGGTCTCGACCTCTGCCTCTCCCCCGAGGAGATCGAGGTTGAGCTCCTGCGCTCCGTCTTCGACGAAATCAGCCAAAAGGACCTCGATTCGACCATCATCCTCAATTCGAAGACCCTCATCGAGAAGGATGCCGATTTCTCCAAGTTCGCCGGCCGCATCCAACTCACCTATATCTACCAGGAAGTGCTCGGCTGGGACATCGTGACCGACGGTATCGGCAAGCTGAAGGAGTTCCACAAAGACGCCCTGCGTAAGCACCTCGTTCACGGCGCCGACATCAAGTGCATCAACCCCAGGTTGATGGAGTATGATATCGACCGTCTCGCCGAGGCCATCGACCCCACCGCCGACCTCGATTTCGACTTCCTTGGCATTCAGACCCTCTACGATCGCTACCTCATCATCGACAAGACGGTGAAGCCCGCCCGCCGCCTCGAGACCCCGCAGCTCTTCTGGATGCGTGTCTCCATGGGCCTCTTTTTATCGGAGGAAGGCGACCGTGAAGCCCGCGTGCTTTCCCTTTACAATCTCTACAAGAGCCGCCGCTTCTGCAGCTCCACGCCGACTCTCTTTAACTCCGGCACGCTACACTCCCAGCTCTCGTCCTGCTACCTCTACTACGTCGACGACTCTCTCGAAGGCATCATGTATCGTGGCATCGCTGAGAACGCCCAGCTCTCCAAGTGGGCCGGCGGCCTCGGTGGCTCCTGGTCGGCAGTTCGTGGCACCGGCGCCCACATCGGTGGCACCAACGGCGAGTCCCAAGGCGTTATCCCGTTCCTCAAGTTGCACAACGACCAGCTCGTGGCCGTCAACCAGGGAGGCAAACGCAAGGGCTCCGGCTGCGCCTACCTCGAGTCGTGGCACAACGACATCTTCGAGTTCCTCGAGCTCCGCAAGAACACCGGGGACGACCGCCGTCGCACCCACGACATGAACACGGCCAACTGGATTCCCGACCTGTTTATGAAGCGCATGGAAGCTCGCGCTGAGTGGACTCTTTTCCGGGCCAACGAGACCAAGGACCTCCACGATCTCTACGGCCGCGCCTTCGAAGAAGCCTACGTAAAATACGAGCAGATGGCCGAGGAAGGTAAAATCTACGGTCAGAAGATCCAGGCCCTTGAGCTCTGGAAGAAGATGCTCTCCATGCTCTTTGAGACCGGCCACCCCTGGATCACCTTCAAAGACACCTGCAACCTGCGATCCCCGCAGGACCACGTCGGCGTGGTGCATTCTTCCAATCTCTGCACCGAGATCACGCTCAACACCTCCAACGAGGAAACCGCCGTATGTAATCTCGGTTCGGTCATCATCGAGAACCACCTTACCGAGGACGGGCAGATCGATCACGAAAAGCTGCGCGAGACCATCATCACCGCCATCCGTGCGTTGGACAACGTCATCGACATCAACTTTTACCCGACCAAGGCCGCCGAGACTTCCAATCGACGCCACCGCCCCATCGGCATGGGCGTCATGGGCGTCGCCAACGCGCTCTATCGTCGCGGAGTGGCCTTTGCGTCCGAAGCCGCCGTGGAGTTCAACGACGAGATGATGGAGGCCATTGCCTACTACGCCTACGAAGCCTCTTCCGACCTCGCTGCCGAGCGTGGTACCTACAGCAGTTACCAAGACTCCAAGTGGGACCGAGGCCTGCTTCCGCCCGACACCGTCGACCTGCTCGAGCAAGAGCGCGGCGTGCCTGTGGAAGTGCCGCGGGGTGGCAAAATGGATTGGACGCCGCTGCGCGCCAAGATTGCCAAAAACGGCATGCGCAACAGCAACGTGTTGGCCATCGCTCCGACTGCCACGATCTCCAACATCACCGGCACCAGCCCCTGTATCGAGCCCGCCTACAAGCACCTCTTCGTGAAGAGCAACCTGTCGGGTGACTTCACCGTGTTGAACCACTACCTCGTCCGTGACCTCAAGGCCCGCGGCCTGTGGGATCAGGACATGATCGACAACCTCAAGTATTTCGACGGCGAGCTGAAGGACATCGATAGAATCCCCGAGGACATCAAAGTGAAATACCTCACGGCCTTCGGCATCGATCACAAGTGGGTGGTAGACGCGGCAGCCCGCCGCCAAAAGTGGATCGACCAAAGCCAGTCCGTGAACCTCTGGCTCGCGACCCCGGACCTCAAGACCTTGAGCCACATGTATCGCCACGCCTGGCACACGGGCCTCAAAACCACGTATTACCACCGCACGCTAGGGGCATCCAACATCGAAAAAGCCACGGTCGCCGTGAAAAAGGAGATGCGCGGCGAGACTGGTAAGAAAACGTTCACCGAAGCCGAGAAGAAAGCATGTAGCATCGAAGCGATGCGGAATGGAAAGGAGTGTGAAGCATGCCAATGATTCACCCCTCGGTTTCTTCGAGAGCCACCGTTCCGAGCGAAGCGACAACTATGCGGCTGCAGTAGCCGCATACATGTGAGGCCTGCCAGTAAGCAGCACTCCCTGTAGGGGCGTTGCTTGCGACGCCGGCTCCATCCACCAAGGTCCGGCCCCCGCCCGGGCCTTTTCGTTCTATCGGAGTAGGCCGCCTGCTTGCAGGTGCTCCCCCTGCCTCGCTGCAAAGGCCCGGGCCTTTTCCCTACCCATTTTGAAAGAAATCACCCCGCCGCCCCGTTACACCTCCAAAGGATGATCCAGTCGTTCGCAGATCGAGACATCACCCAACTCTTCCACGAGGAGAAGAATCGTCGGTTTCATGCCATTGCTCGTGTCGCTCTGCGAAAACTCCTCCCGCTTAATCGGGCAGGGCGTCTCACCGATCTTTCGGTTCCGCCCGGCAACCGTCTGGAGCCGCTTTCGGGTGATCTCGTTGGCCTCCACTCTATCCGCATCAATGACCAGTGGCGCATCGTCTTCCGGTAGACTGACTCAGGACTGAGCGATGTCCGCATCACAGATTATCATTGAAATGCCCCCCATAACGTCATGCGTTATGGTCTATGAATCCGCCCATCACACCCGGTGAAATCCTTCTGGAAGAATACCTGAAGCCCATGGGTATTTCCCAAAACGCCATGGCCCGCGCGATCGGCGTGCCTCCCCGTGCCATCAACGAAATCGTCCTCGGCAAGCGCTCCATCACCCCCGCCATGTCCATCCGCTGCGGCGCGTTCTTCGAACAGTCGTCTCAATTTTGGCACGGAATTCAGGTGGACGGTGAATTCAGAGCGTTGGCTGGTGAAGCCACCAAGTTAATAGAAAACATCCGCCCCGCATCCGAGTTACATATCCGCCTATTGTGCTGAGAGTTAATGAACTATACTGAATGAAGGGATGCGGCGGTGCGGGCGCGTTGGATTTTCTCCAGGATGGCGGAGCCTTCGGCCTTCCAAGTGTAGCGGGTGGGTTCGAGGTAGCGTGCGGCCATGTAGGTTTCGATGGCGTTGGTGAGGTCTCGAACGCTGGTGAAGCTGCCATCGCGGATACAATCGACGGTGAGGTCGCGGAAGAAGCGCTCCACTAGATTCAACCAGGAAGAGGATGTTGGAGTGCAGTGGTGCAGTGCAGTGCGATGCGCTCGAGGCCATGGGCTTTGGCATGGCGCTGATGGCGCCACTTTATCCAGCTCTTCACTTTGGCGTGCTTGTGGGTGGCGTAGTTGTCGATGATCAGATGCAGGACCAAGCCGTCGGGTGCCTGCGCATCGATGTGCTTGAGGAAACCGAGCCATTCGCGGTGGGTATGCCGAGAGGCGGTGCGTCGCATGATTTTGCCGTCCAGATAGCCGAGGGCGGCGAAGAGCGTGACCGTGCCGTGGCGGGTGTAATCGTGGGTGGCGGTTTTGATGTGCCCGATACCCAAGGCAGGCTCGGCTGGGTGCGCTCAAGCGCCTGGCACTGGCTTTTCTCGTCGCAACACAGCACCAAGGCCGTGGAGGACCAACGGGGTGCGCCCGGCCGGGGGTTGCGTGACCTCAGTGACGATTTGAGCGCGAATCGCCACATCCCACACTCGGCTTCCGGCCCGAACGTCTCGCTTCGACCCATCCAGCCAACCCTGCCTCACGAAATCGCTTTTCCCACTTCGCCACCACCGGACGATTCACTCCGATCTGAGCAGCCACCGTCTCCTGGCTTTTCCCTTCGGCCCGCAACAACACGATGCGCGCCCGCCTGACCTCCCGTTGCGGCGTGGTCGGACGTTTGATCATCTGTTCAAGTTCTTGATGCTGCGCGGCATCAATGATTAGCGGATTAACAGGGCGGGCCATGCACCCATCCTGCACTACTATTTTTGTTTCGTATAGCTAATTAACTCCCACTACACTAGAGGCGCTCAGTCCGCCTCGCCAAACGGCCCCGCGTGGTTTTGCGCGAGATCAAGGCTTTTAGCAGAGATGGACGGGCCTTTTGAGCGTTGGCAAGTGTGGGGAAAGGGTTGGGTTTTACTCCGTCCGATCGGCCCCCCCCCGTCGATCGGCCCGGGCTGGTTGTTTACCACCCATCGCACCGGGCCGCGACACTGCGACCGTTTAGAGATCTACCGCAAACGGGTTTCGTTCGAAAAACTTCTGATGGAAGTAGGGATAAGCGAGCGGTGTGGAGCTGGCGGCGTCGAGGGTGGCGACCTGTTGGTCCGTGAGTTTCCAACCTACCGCGCCGAGGTTTTGCCGCAATTGCTCTTCGTTGCGCGCTCCGATCACCACCGTTGATACCGTAGGGCGGTGCAGCACCCAGTTGAGCGCGACTTGTGGCACGGACTTGCCGCTTTCCGCCGCGACGGTTTCGAGCGCATCGATCACGCGGTAGAGATGGTCGTCCTCAACCGGCGGTCCGGCATCGATGGACGCCTGAGCCCGAAGACGGCTGGTGGCAGGAAGGGGTTCGCTTCGGCGGATCTTGCCGGTGAGACGGCCCCAACCAAGCGGGCTCCACACGACCGCGCCCACTTTTTGGTCGAGGCCGAGTGGCATGAGTTCCCATTCGTAAGATCGACCGATGAGCGAGTAGTAGGCTTGGTGGGCGACGTAGCGGGCCCAGCCGTAACGTTCGGAAACCGAGAGTGATTTCATGAGATGCCAACCGGAGAAATTCGACACCCCGATGTAGCGGATTTTGCCGGCCCGGACAAAGTCGTCGAGTGTGGCGAGCGTCTCTTCCACGGGAGTTTGGGCGTCGAAACCGTGGAGTTGAAACAAATCGATATAGTCGGTTCCGAGCCGTTGCAGACTGCCTTCGATTGCTTGGGTGAGATGAAATCGCGATGAGCCGATATCGTTGGGGCCGTCTCCGCGGCGAAAAGTGGCCTTGGTGGAAATCAGGACTTGGTCCCTGCGGCCCGCGATGGCTTGGCCGATAATTTCTTCGGCCAAACCGTCGGAGTAGACGTCGGCGGAGTCGAACATGTTGAGTCCCGCCTCGAGCGAGATGCCGATCAGGCGCTTCGCCTGGGCCACGTTGCTGCCGCCCCACGATTTGAAGAGAGGACCTTTGCCTCCAAAGGTGCCGAGAGTAAGGATCGGTACTTTGAAGCCGGAGCCGCCGAGAAAACGATAGTCCATGATAGAGTAGAGGGTCTTGAGGGTTGATCTGGTGAGCGTAAAGATGGCTCAACAGTTCGACAGAACTCGAACGGTGTGATCTGGAAAACGACCTTGCATGTTTTTTGACCGGAAGATTCAGAACCATTAAATGGTTCGAGTTGTTTCGAACTTAAACTTGCCTATTGGCGCGTTACTCGTCCCTTGGTGCCATCATGGCTGCCCTCGAGTTTCCGGCTGCCGATCAGCTTGAGCTGACCGGTGTGATGTATGCGTTGTCCGACCCAACGAAGTTGGCGATTGTGCGGCAGTTGGCCTCGTCTCGCGGGCGCCCACTTTCAATTTGCACCGCCCTGCTGGGCGACCGGCCCAAGTCCAGTATGTCGCACCATTTCAAGATCCTGCGTAAGGCCGGCGTGATCGAGACAACCACCATGGGCAAGGAGCACTTGAACCGCCTGCGCACTACCGATCTCGACGCAAAATTCCCCGGTTTGTTAAAAGTAGTGCGGCGTGCGATTCGGGCGGAATCTTAGACGTGCGCCGAGGAAGGGAAGGGAGGCAAACCGGAATGCTGATGGCTTGGTCGCGCTTTTAAGTTCCGTAACCTTCTCCTTTTTTTGGTCGGTCTTCGAGGTCGCATGGCCCGTCTATGGAGAGGGAGACAAAAACGGTCAGCTCACTTTTAGGTCCCGCGGTAGTTCGATGACGACGAGGAGTCCGCCGGTTTCGCGGGTGGCCAGATGGAGTCTCCCTCCGTGGGTTCGCACCACGCGTTCAACGATGGCCAATCCCAGCCCGGCGCCCGACTCCGAGCGGGAAGCGTTTTCGCGGGCGAAGGGTTTGATGAAATCGGCAGGGTCTCCGCTTCTGATTCCCTGCCCATGGTCTGCGACAGTGATTTTAGCCATCGCTCCGTCCTCCTCGGTTTCTACTTCGCTATCGATTCGTCCATAACGCACGGCGTTGTTGCCGAGGTTTGATCCCACGCGGAACATGGCCCGTTTGCGAAAGGCAAACGGGGCGACAGGACCGAGCGAGAGCCGCAGGGGAATGCCCCGGGAGCGGTAGCGTTCGCATACCTCTTCGACCAACGCGTTCAAGTCGCCGACGGTGGCAGGTTCCTCCGAACCATCTCGGGCGTAGTCCAGAAATTGGTTCAGGATAGCGTCCATGTCTTCGATGTCTCGAACCATGCCCGTCGCCACTTCCGAGTCTGCTTGCGTCGCCGCGAGTTCCACCGCGATGCGGAGATGGGTGAGGGGGGTCTTTATATCGTGGGAGATGCCGGCCAGCATGATCCGGCGTTCGTCATCGAGCTTCTGGAGATTGGTTGGCATCTGGTTGAAACCCCGACTGAGATCCCTGACCTCCAACGCTCCGGTTTCCTCCAAGACCACGGGTGGTTCGCCCCGGCCGACGGCCTTGGCAGCTGCCGTGACGGTGCGCAGCTGCCGCGTGAGTCGAAACACAAGCAAGTAGGCACCGGCCGATCGTCATCGCCAGTCCGGTCCCCACCGTGGCCAGGAGGAAAGCCGGACCCGCCGGCTCAATCTTCGGCACGACGAGTCAGTAGAGTTTCCCCTCCGCCAGAAATCGAACCCAGATGAAGCTTTCGTTGCGGAAGAACCCCCAAAAGGGTTCGCCGAGTTCCTCATGAATAAGCACCTCCGGGCCGAACCGGCCTCGGAGAGTGGCGACCACCTCTTCAACGATGCTATTTTCGTCCGCCTGAAAGTCCGGCTTGGGCACCGAGTCTGGCACGATCTTTGAGTTATCCAGATGCGCCAGAGGGATCGGTTCCGTGGGTGGGGTGCCGATGTTTTCGGTATAGGATTCCACGGAGTTCTCCGCCAAGGTGAGCGTGGCGCTCAGATATTCCTCAAAGGACTGTGTCAGGGGTTGGAAGAAGAAGATGGCGCCCCCCACGATCCAGACGACTTGGCCGATCAGCATCATTACCACCAAATAGAGGGCCGTTTGACCAAGGAGCGTGCGGGGCATCCGTTTCATGGCGAGGCGTCGTCTGGCACAAAAACGTAACCCACGCCCCACACGGTTTGCAGGTATCTCGGCTCCGCGCCCTTTTCTTCGATCAATTTTCGCAGCCGGGAGATTTGTACGTCCATGCTGCGGTCGAAGACACCGTGGTCTTTGCCCCGGGCGAGCTCCATCAATTTGTCGCGCGAGAGTGCATGACCGGCGTGGGTGACCCAGGCTTCCAGCACGGCGAATTCTCCGGTCGTGAGCGCATGCGTCTTGCCCGCTCGTTTGAAAACGCGCGAGGCGAGGTTGAGCTCACACCGTCCGAACCGGAGGGTGGCACCGTTGGGCGCGGGTGCGCCCGGGGCAGAGGCGGGCTGGCGGCGACGCAGGACCGCCTTGATGCGGGCCAACAGTTCGCGGGGGTTGAATGGTTTGGGCAAATAATCCTCGGCGCCGATTTCCAGCCCTACGATACGATCCACGTCGTCCCCTTTGGCCGTGAGCATGATGATCGGCACTTCCTCGCCTTCGTGGCGTAGCCGACGGCAGATCGAAAGCCCGTCTTCGCCTGGCAACATGAGATCCAAAATGATCAATTTGATCGGGTGGGTCGAAAGGATTTCCGTAACCCGTCGACCATCGATGGTGGTCTTCACCGAGAACCCGTTATCCTTGAGATAACGTTCCAGCAGCTGGCACGTGCGCACGTCGTCGTCGACGATGAGGATATGAGACGGCGGCGCTGGCATGGCGAAGGTTGTAGCGGTCTTGTTCCCTAATTGGGAGCCGGGAAAGTGTAACAATGTGTTTCCGCGTCCGCTGATCGAAACACTCATTTACACTCTCGGGCGAGACAAGCGGGGCTCCTGCATGGGAGCGTTGGATCGTGTTACTTGGACAACCTTTTCATTTTTCCCTTTCGCTGGACGCCGGCTCTCCGTCCGTGGTCGCGTGGTCGATTGCGTCTCCGGTGGCCGTCCTGTCGGGCTTCGGTGAGGCGTGGAACCCTTTTCGTTGATGAACGCTTTCCTTGTAATCCGTCTGCTGGGTCGAGCGGTGGTCAGCGCGCTTTCGGTCGTGGGCGATTTTACGCTTTTCCCGCCGGCTCGGTGACCAGCTGGCGGGAGGGCCGGGGGATGCGGCAACGCTGGATCCGCGCCCTCCATGAGCAAGGCGTGCGCTGCCCGTGGTGCTGGTGGTGGGCCTGTTTACCGGTTTGGTGCTCGGGTTGCAGGGGTATAACGTGCTGTCGCGCTATGGCTCCCAGAGCACCCGCGGCACCCTGGTTTCGCTCACCCTGGTGCGCGAACTCGGCCCGGTGCTCGCGGCGCTCATGATCGTAGCTCAGGCCGGTTCGGCGCTCGCGGCCGAACTGGGACTGCAACGCAATAGCGAGCAAATCGATAGCCTCTCCACGATGGGCATAAATTCACTCGGCTACTTCATCACGCCGCACCTGTTTGCCGCCGTCGTGGCCTTCCCGATTCTTACGGTGTTTTTCTCCTTGGTTGGCATCGGCGGCGGGTATCTCTCCGGCTCGGTTTTGCTCGGTCTGGACGGCGGCATCTATTGGTCGGCGGTTCAGCACGCCATTCAGCCGGCCGATGTGTTGGAATGCCTGCTCAAGGCGCTGGTTTTTGGAGGGATGGCCATCGCGATCTGCGCCCACAGCGGCTTCACCACTCAACATCGGGTCGACGCCGCGGGCGCTCGCGCCGTCAGCGCCGCGACCACGCGAGGCGTTGTGCGGGTGAGCATCGCCGTGCTCGTGGCCGATTACTTTATCCCTGCCCTGCTCTCATGACGACCACACCTATCCTCGATGTGAGCGGCTTGCGCAAACTCTTCAACGGCCACGTCGTGCCCGACTCCGTCGATCTCACGGTGCCACCGAGCTCGGTGGTCTCGGTGCTCGGCCGCAGTGGCACCGGCAAGTCGGTCCTGCTGAAGTGCCTCACCGGCCTGTTGATGCCGGATGCGGGCGAGGTGCGTTTTGCGGGACGCCGGCTGGGCTCGACGTCGGAGTCCTACGCTGATTTCCGCCGCCGCAGCCGTTTTCTGTTCCAAGGCAACGCCCTCTTCGACGCGCTCAACGCGCTGGAAAATGTGGCGCTGCCGCTGGAGCAAACGACGACCATCTCGGCCCTCGAGATCACACAGCGGGCGCGCGCCGCCCTCCGTCGGCTCGGCCTCGGCCTGTCGGAAAACGAGTATCCCGGTCAGATGTCCGGCGGCATGCAAAAACGCCTCGCCTTGGCGCGAGCGCTGGTGAGCGTGCCGGAGCTCGTGCTGTTTGACGAGCCCACGGCTGGACTCGATCCGTTGACGCGCAACGCCGTGTTTGCTATGATCGCCCGGCAGAGCCGCGAGTCGGGTTTCACCGCGGTCATTGTCACGCACGATGTGCTCGAAGCGCTGGCCGTGAGCGATCACATCGCGTTGCTCGATCAGGGGCGCGTGCGTTTCCAAGGCACTCCGGCCCAATTCCTCACCACGGACACACCGCAGGTGCAAACGCTCCGCCAAAATACGGCAGGTCTCTCGGCTCCGCTGACGGTCGCCCATCGTCATGAGACGGCCTCTCAACATTCTCTATGACGAACTCAACGAAACTCGAATTCTCGGTTGGCTCCTTTGTGTTGATCGACCTGATCGTCGTGGCGGGTTTTGCCCTCAAAAGCAGTACCGGTCGCTTGTGGGCCGGCTTAACTTACCCGTTGACGGTCTATTTTTAGAACGCGAGCGGGCTCAAGTCGGGCAGCCAGATCTTGGGCGCCGGGGTGACCGTAGGCCGGGTGAGCGGAGTCACGCTCAATGCGAACTGCGCCGCTCTGGTTGAGCTTCAAGTGCGCGAGGACGTGGCTCTGCCCGCAGACACCATCGCCTCGATCCGGACGATGAGTCTGATCGGCGACAAATTCCTCGCGCTGCAGCCCGGAGCCGACGATCGCCTGCTCGCCTCAGGCGACACGATCACCGACACGGAGGCCGCGGTGGATATAGAATCCTTGCTCAGTCGCTTCGCTTTTGGGCAAGCCACGCCCACGCCCACTTCTGTTGAAAAAGGAACGCCTTTGCCCGCCCGTGGACGTTTCCACGCTTCTTCTTTCTTCTTTAGATCGTCGCAGGTACCGTCGCGCCGCTATGCGCGGCGGCCCGACGATGCTCCCGCCGTCGTGCTGCAAGGCGCCCTCGAAGAGATGCTCGAAACCGCCTACGTCGGAACCGAGTCACTTTCCCTCGAGGCGCGGGCCGACAAGATTGCTTCCATCCTCGAGCGATGCGTCGACGCCGAATCGATCACTCGCCGCGCCATCGGTCCGGGCTGGCGTCAATTCTCCGTCTCCGAGCGCGAACGTGCGACCACGCTCTTTTTTGCGCTCGTCGTGCGCACCTACGCGTTACGATTTGGCAATGGGGATCGCCCGCAGATCACCTATCAACCCGCCATTGAAGTGACCCGCGACCGGTTGGGAAGTGCCCACGTTGATCCGCACCCAAGGCCAGACCAATGCGGTGCGTTACCGCTTGGAGCGGAGTCCCGCCGGCTGGCGGATTCACGACCTCTTGATCGAAGGCGTTAGTTTTGTGGCCAACTACCGCGCCCAATTCGACGCCATTTTCCAGAAAGGCGGTCCCGCGGCCGTGTTGAACGCGCTGGAATCCAAACACACCGATGTTCCGGCCTCATCTCCATCTTTCTCATGAGAACTATAAACTTCGGATCACGCTTTCCCTCGTACGCCTACGGGGCGCGGGTGCTGCTGCTTTGCCTGTTGACGCTTTTCGCCGCCGCCCGGACGGCGCAGGCAGCCGTCGGCGACGAGGCCGATGATTGGGATAGCGCAAGCCCACCGCCGGTCTCCGATCCGTGGCAGGGCTTCAACCGCGCCATGTTCAAATTCAACCATGGCGTCATTACCCATGCGCTGCGTCCTCTGAATCGTGGCTATGAAACCGTGATGCCGCGCCCCGTGCGCTGAGCAATGTTTTCGCCAACGTCGCTTATCCGGTGCGCCTCGGCGGTTCGCTCCTGCAGGGGAAGCTCCGCCGCGCCGCGCAGGAGACCGGAAAATTCGCCGTCAACACCGTGGTCGGAGTCGGCGGGATTTTCCGTCCGTCGGATCGCGTTCCGGCGCTGGCAGAGGTGCCAACCGAAGATGGCGGGCAAGCCCTGGCAGTGTGGCGAGTGCCGGCCGGCCCCTACTTGGTGTTACCTCTGCTCGGACCGTCCAACCCCCGGGAGCTTCTAGGCCGGGCCGGCGACTTCGTGCTCACCCCGACCAACTGGGACAGCCTGAACGTGGGGACCGGGAGTGGATCACTTCGGATTATGAAGAGCCGGTCGGCGTAGCCGGATTCCTGAGCGGCCTGCCCGAGGCGGTTCGCGGTTATGACGCCCTCACCGCCGATGCGCTCAATCCCTACATCACACTGCGCGACGCCTACCTCCGCCACCGTGAGGCGGAAGTCGCTCGCTGAATCTTTTCTCTCCGTACTAAACTCGATATTTCACCTCATGAATACTACTCACATTCCTCCTGTTTCGCTGTCGCTCCGCTCCGTCGTGCTCCCAGTCCTGTTGGCGGCCAATCTCACCGCGCAACCTGCCTCAGAAACGCAGGATCAAATCGAGTCGCCCTCCGGCTCAGGCCTGCACACCGAACCCAAATTCGCGTATGCGTTCTCGCCCGAAAGCGATTTGGAGCGGGGTTCGAAGATCGGTGATGTCTCCATCGATCAATTCAACCTCGAGCTCAAAGTGGGCAATCGGCGGTTCGCGGATCTGAGCGTATTTATAGGCCTGTCCGAGAAGTATACCGAGCTCGATATTTCCGCCGGCGTGCCCCTCCCGGATCATCTTCCCGCGGTCGGATTGAACTTCGGCGTGCGTCGGAGTCTCGCCGACTGGTTTGGTCCGGAGTGGAGCGGGACCGTGATGTTGCAAACCGAGTTTTCCTCGGATTCGTCCGGCCTATCCGACGCCGAGGAGTCGTTTGGCGGTGGGGTGTTTTTCAGTTATCAGCAGAGTCCCACCTTGTCATGGGATTTCGGCGTGATGGGGCGCTCGCTCGCAGATCTACCGGTATTACCGTTGGTGGGCGCGCGATGGGATTTTGCGCCCAAGTGGAGGGCGTCGCTGGGCTTCCCGAGTACCGGGGTGACTTACGACTACTCCGAACGCCTGAAGCTGCGTGCGGGGATGAGTTTTGACGGTGAAACCTATCATGTATCCACTGAGCGGGCACTCGGTCTGGGTGACACCTGGCTCGATTATCGGGAAATTCGGGCCGGAGTTGGTTTTGATTACCGCATCAACCCACACCTCAAATTGATCTTGGATGGAGGCGTGGTGGTGGATCGTGAGTTCGACTACTTCGACCGGAACTACTCCATCAAAGGCGATTCCCCGGGCTTTCTGTCCGTCGGTTTGGAGGCCCGTTTCTAGGCGAGGGCGTGCCCCGGTAGTTGGATCAAGCAGGGGGTGGGGAAACCCACCCGAGGCCAGTCTACCGGCCGATCCGGCCCTTCTGGGTGTCGTCGCAGAACCCCGACCCCGGTCCGTCAAACCAGAGGCCCGTCGTGTCGTGACTTGGGTATTTTGATCGGGCCGCCGGCAGATAGAGTTGATGGGCGGTCAGAGGTAGTCTCGGCGTTGGAGGCTGTGTTGAATAGGTCGCGGACTCAGGTATAATGAATCCAAAAAACAACTACAAAAGCCGGAGGTTGATTGTTGGTCGCAGGCCTCGGCAGCATCACCGTGCTGCGCGGATCGACCTCTGTTGGGCGACCCCGAATTTGCCAGGCCATCCGCCGAGGCCGTGAAACCCTCGATTTTTAAACCTACATTCCGAAGTAGGATATTACAGAAGCAGCGGTGTTAGCGAACAAGGACAAAGTTAGGATTAGCGGCCAATAGATTGAGGGCATGTAGCATTTTGCGCATGACCGCGATAAGGGCTATTTTCTTCAGTTTCCCAGCCTCAACGAGGCGCCGATAGAACGCGCGCATGACAGGGTTACATCGGATGGCAGAGACCGCCGCCATGTAGAGGACCTGGCGCACGGAATGACGCCCGCCGCGCACATGTCGGCAACGATGTCGCCGCCCGCTGTCGTGGGCGAATGGGGCCACACCGATCAGAGCGGCGAGTTGGCCCGATTCGATCTTTCCGAGTCCATTCAGGCACGTAGGCGAGCAGGGTGGCAGCGAGCACGGGTCCTGCGCCTTGGAGTTCGCGCAGTCGAGTGGCTTTGGTGCGTAGACTGTCGTCCTCGTGGATGTGCGTTTTAATCAGCGCATCGGTTTGTTCGAGCTCGGTGGCTAAAAGCGCCCGCAGGATCTCAAGGCGTTCACGCAAAATGCGTCCGGCCAACTCGCACCGGTTGCCTGTGGCGACGAGTTGATCACTGATCTGCCGGCGATAGTCGAGCAGCTCACGCAAGGTAGCGGCCGCTTCGTCGCGGGCCCGGTGCAGGCGTGGCTTCATTTGTAACAAAAGCGGCGCAACAGTTTAGCGTCGAGTGGGTCGGTCTTGGCGAGCAAGCCGGCGGCGCGGGCAAAGGCGCGCGCACGCCCTGGATTGACCACGCAGACTTGGATCTGGGCCAAGAGCAATGCGACGACAATGGCACGCTCATAGCCGCCAGTCGCTTCGCATACGACCCGGGCATTGGGCAGGCTCTGGAGGTGCTTGATCAAGGTTCGGTGGCTTCGGTGGGTGTTCTCGACGTGGGCACAGCGAGTATCATCGACGGTGTAGTCGAGACGATCTTTGGCGATATCCACACCAACATAGGTGATTTGATTTGCAGGGGTGGTTTGCTCCATCTTGTTATACGAGCTCAGGGCTCTCTCAGCGGTTCGAGTTCAACCAGGTCGGCAACCCGGGCCCAGGGCTTCTGTTCGAGGTAAATCCTCGGGTAACAACTCGGCCTCTGGGTTGCCGTGCGGTGCAGACGGCCAGTCTGCATCGCACCCTGGCGAGCATCATTCAAGGCATTTACCTCGCATGTGCATTCGCGCCGAATGCAGCCTCCTGCGACGAACTCTATGGTCCATTCTCGGAGGCTGCATTCGGCTCCGTCCTCGCTCGTTCTTCACATCGGTTCGAACATACAAGGGAACGAAGGGCGCGAAGTGGGAACGAGTTACGGTCCGTTGAAGGCATCGATTCGTGCACCTTCCAGGTGAGTCGGCGGGTGCACGGTTGAAACTCAATAACCGAGTGGATAACATAATTTTGTAAAATTCGTTATCTGAGGTAAACTGCGTTTTCCAGGTTTATTAACCACGGATGGACACGGATGGTTCCGCTACGTTTACGCGATGGAACCCGGTTGGCAGGTGAGTTGAGCAAGCCTGGGCTGACGCTGCCTGAATCTGCGTCCATTCGTGGTTGATGGTTCTTGTTTAGAGGGCGACAGGGGTGCCGGTGGCGGCGGTTTGGTAGGCGCCGTCGATGAGCTTCATGAGGGAGAGGGCTTCGCTCGGGGTATTGAGCGGGGTTTCGGTGCCTTCGAGGGTTTTGAGGAAGTTGGCGGCCGAGCGTTTGCGGCCCATGGTTTCGTCGAGCTTGACCTTGATGTCGCGATTTACCTGCAGACCGGTTTTCGTGGTGTAGAGTTGGCAAGTGTCCTCGGCTGTTTCGTCGAGACCGTCGATGCCGAACAAACGACGGACCATACCGCCGGCTTTGGCGCCCTGGAAGACGGCGGAGCATTCTTCTCTCTCGTTCATTTCGGCCCAAGAGACTTGGAAGGAGAGGGACTGACCGGTTTTGAACGTCACAAATCCATGGGCGGCGGCTTCCACATCGTTAACGCCCTGGGCGTTGTCGGGGATGCCCCAGGGACCTTTGAAGGCCTTGTTGTCGATATGATCGCTGTAGGTCGTGGCGAGAATGTGGGCGGGTTCCGGGTAGCCCATGAAGTGCATGCCCAAGTCGATCATGTGCAGCAGATCGATGAGGGGGCCGCCGCGAGAGAGCGCTTTGTTGGTGAACCAACCGCCGAAACCGGGAATACCGGCGCGGCGGCTCCACTTGGCCTGGCAGGTGTTGATATGGTGCCGTCGTCGATATAGCCGCGCATGGCGTAGCTTTCGGCGCGCGCGCGGTTGTTGAAGTTGAACATGAGTGTCTGGCCAGTCGACTCGGCGGTGGCTTTGAGTTCGGCCATTTCGGCGGCGCTCATGGCGGGGGGCTTTTCGCAGAAGACGTTCTTGCCGGCCTGCATGGCCTGGAGGGCGATGGGCGCGTGGAACTTGTTGGGGACGATGACGGAGACGCCGTCGAGTTCGGGTAGCGCGGTGAACATTTCGGCGACGTTGCCGAAAGTTTGAGGGATGCCATGTTTGGCGGCGGTGGCATCGGCGGCGGTTTGATTGACGTCGGCCATGGCGATGACCTCCGCGCCGGCTTGGCGGAATCCGTTGATGTGGTAGGCGGCCATGCCGCCGGCATCGATGATGGCGATTTTTTACTCATGAATGGGAAGGGTTGTCCCCCGCCGTCGCGCGAGGAGCGATGGCGGGCAGGGGTAGTTTTTAACCACAGAAGGTCACCGATGGTTCGATTACCGTAAGGCAAGGGAGCCGGAGAAGCGGCTGACTTTCATGGGGATGTAGAAATTCAGGTTGGAGAGGTCCCGCTGCCGGCGGGTCACTGATTTTCTTGGTCGAACGCGGCGTCGAAGGCGACCGCGCTGGGGGCGAAATCGAGGCTCTTGACGAAGGTAGCGGACTCGGCACCGTGTTCGCGGTCCATGCGGATGTCTTCCCATTCGACGGAGAGGGGGCCTTGGTAGCCCACGTCGTTGAGGGCGACGATGATCTCCTCGAAATTGATGTCGCCACGGCTTACGGACAGGAAATCCCAGAAGCGACGGGAGTCACCGAAGCCGGTGTGACCGCCGAAGACGCCGACGTCGCCGTTGCCGTGATCCCACCAGACGTCCTTCATGTGGACGTGGAAGATGCGATCGCCGAAGTCGCGGATGAACTTCACGTAGTCGACGCCCTGATACCCCAGATGAGAGGGATCGGAGTTGAAGCCAAAATGCTTGTGACCCTTGAGGGCGACGAGGGCGGATTGGGCGGAGGCGATGTCGAAGGCGATCTCGGTCGGATGGACTTCGAGACCGAAGTTCACATTGACCTTATCGAAGGCGTCCATGATCGGGCCGAAGCGTTTGGCGATGTCGTCGAAGCCGGCTTGCCAGCAGGCCATGGACGTGGGCGGGAACGCGTAGAGGGAATGCCAGATGGAGGAACCGGTGAAGCCGTTAACGGAGAAGGCGGCTCCTTTGGTCGCACCGGGTTTGGCGTCAAGAATTTGCGACCGACCTTGGCGGTTTTGATCAGTTGTTTGGCCGCACGTTTGCGCACCCCCTCGGGGGAACCGTCGCCCCAGACCGCGGGGGACAGGATGGCCTGGTGGCGTTCGTCGATATGGTCGCAGATGGCCTGGCCGACGAGGTGGTTGGAAATGGAGAAACATTCCAGGCCGTGGTCGGCGAGCAGCTCCCCCTTTTCCTTAATGTATTTGGCGTTGGCGGCGTCGAAATGGTCGCCCCCAGCAGGCGAGTTCGAGACCATCGTAGCCCATCGATTTGGCGAGGGGGGCGAGTTTTTCGAGGGGAAGATCGGCCCACTGGCCGGTGAATAGGGTAACAGGTCTCGACATAGGTTTTAGGGATTAAACACGTGAAGGCTTTAAAGGTGTCCCCGCGTCGGGCGCGGCGTCGACTAGGGAGCAGATCTTTTGGCGGGTGAGAGATTGCGCAATCTCGAAACCCTGAAGTACAGAGGATCGTCATCAAGAAGTGGGGCGTTTTTGGTGAATGATCACAGTAACGGAAGCAGGCGGGAAATGAAGGGATTGGCCTCGGGCCGGGTTTAGATTAGGTTACTCTCGAACACTTTGATGCATTGGTCCCGAATATTTTGTATACTGCTCATGGCGGCGTCGCTGACGACGAGTCATGGGGCGGGGTTGAGCGGGGACCAACCGATTGAGATCCGGCCTCAGCGCAAGGACTATCCGCGGGAGGCGGAGTTACGAGGCATGGATGGGTTTGCGAAAGTGGTCATCGAGGTCGACGAAAACGGATTGTTGATTGATTGGATGGTGACGGAGGCCTCGCACGAGTATTTTGCCAGAGGGGCGGGCGAGATCATCCGCAATGCGACCTATCGAGCGGCGAAAGTGAACGGACGAGCGATCCCGTTGCGGGCGGAGGTACCGATCGAATTCAAGACGGACGGCATTACTATCAACACGGATTTTCAGACCATTGGGGACCTGTATTTACAAGGAGGACACGCGCGGAATCGGGCGTTTAGTCAGCCGTCGTTGCGAGAGTTGGACGGGATCCCGTTGCCGCTGACGATCGATGCGCCGCCCTTTCCGGCGGAGCTCGCACGGGAGGGGATCGTGGGCAGTGTGATTATCGATTTCTATATCGACGAATCGGGGAAGGTGAGGATGCCGGCGATCGCCAGTGATTCGTTTGAGGAGCTGGGGACACTGGCGCGGGAGGCGGTGCGCAAGTGGAGATTTGAGCCCCCCCGGTGCCGAGGGCGGGCGATGGCGGTGCGGGCGCGGCAGGAGTTTCGGTTTAAAGAGGGGAGTCCGGTGGCGGAATGATCGGAGGGATGCTTCGGGAACTTAGTTTAACAGATAGTCCGGGGAGATGGGTAACACTGCGGGAGGGGAACGGAACCTAAAGGTTTACTTCGTAGCGGGTGCTGCGGCCGGTGCCGACGGGGCTTAAGGCGTCTTATTCCACGAAGGCTTGCCGGGTTCCGCACGGGTGGCGTGGCGGTAGCGGTCAGGGGGTGATCAGGTTTAGCTTGGCGGGGTTGTCGCGTAGTTGCTTGAGCACATCGATACTGAAGAGAAATGCCCGCGGAAGGTGGAAGGGGTCCTTCACTGGCAGGGCAATGAGCTCTTCGGTGGGGCGACCCTCGCGATCAAGGCGGTTGCACCACTCGCCGTCGGGACGCACCAGGTAGTGGGAGAAGGCGTAGTTGTGCACGCGTTCGTACCACTCCAGACACCAGGATTCGCCTGACTCCTGGTAGGCGAGAAGTAGGGCATACATGGATTCGACGGCCGGCCACCAAGGTTTGAAGTCGGCTTTCTTCCAATACTGCGGGTTGCCATCGAGATCGACCGCGAGTGAAACCCCACCGTGCTCGGGATCCCAGGCCAGTGCAATGTGCCAGCGAATGACTTCGATGCAGCGCGGAATACGATCGGCCAGGTTGGCTGCGCGGTAGATTTGGATCAGCGCCCACATGCTCTCGATGGCATGCCCCGGCACGCAGCAGCGGCCGATCGGACCGTCCAGGGGTTGGTTGTCGAGACGAAGAAACTCCAAAAGGGCTCGGTCTTCGTCCGAGACGAAGTGAGTCATGACGTCGTCGGCGAGCTCGATACTCTTGGCGAGCAGGGAGGGGTCTGCCAAGGCCACGCCCGCATCCTGAAAGGCCAGGGCAAACAACATGGCCACTCCGTGGCACTTAGCGCCGGCAGGAAGTTCGTAGGGATAGCTGCCGTAAGACCCGGGAGTGGCCAGGCGCTCGAGCACCCGGTCGGCGGTGCGGCGAAGCAGTTCGCGACAAGTGGAGGCGTTTTCTCCGCTGATCGGCAGATAGCTGGCCATGCCCATGAGAATGAAACCGGCGACAAAGATACTGTCGGTGCCGGGCAGGATCTCGCCGGTACGAGACACCTTGAAGATCCAGTCCCCTTGATCGTTGCGGCCATGCTGTTGGCAGAAGCGGAAAAGTGAATCGGCGATCCGGTGATCTTCGGTGGCGGTTTCTCCTCCTCGGGCCGCGAGGGTGGAAAACACTCACAGGGCGCGCGCCTGGGACCACATGTATTTTTTGGTGGAGAGGATCACGCCGGTCTCGTCCATGGCGTTGAGGAAACCATCGTGGTCGGGGTCGAGACCGTGATGACGCCAGAAAGGCATCACATGGTGATGGAGTTCATCACTCAGGATGGTTTCGAGACGTGAGAAGGGAACCGATGCAGGAGTCCTAACTTTAGCGTGACGGCTTGGCCGGCGCGGCGGAGGCACCAGAGAGGCCGAGGGGTTTCTAACCCCTACGTTGGCCGACGAACAAACAGACGATAATCATGCTCTCCAGAAAGATCGGACGAGACGGCCAAGTTTTTTTCCACGTCTTCGGCGACGCCCTATTCAGCCAACCGGCGCGTGAGTTTTTCGCGGAGTTGTTGGCGGGCGCGGTAGAGGCGGGTTTCGACGCCGCGTGAGGAGCAGCAGACGATTTCGCCGATTTCGTGGTAGCAGAGCCCGTCGAAGTGATGGAGGAGGACGACGGTTTTGAGGCGGTGAGGGAGGTCTTCGACGGCGGACACGAGGGCGGCGGCGCGGTCGTTGCGCTCGGCGGTGTCGGTGATTTGAGTGCCGAGGGGATTCGTGCCGGCCGGTTCGCCGGTTGTGGTCATCTCTTCCCAGCTCTCGCCGGGGTGGCGGCGGCGCCAGCGGAGGCGGTTGCGGCAGTGGTGAAAAGCCAGGAGCTGAGGCGGGTGTCGGGGCGTAATTTGGGCCCGGCACGATGCAAGCGCACGAACGTTTCCATGGCGACCTCGTGGGCGTCGGTGGTGTGTTGCAGGTAGCGCCACGCGAAAGCGTGAAGTCGGGCGGCCCAACGGTCCATCACTCGACGCAGAGCAGCCGCGTCGCCGGATCGCAGACCGGTCAAGTCAACGAGGTCCGGGTTGGTGGGGGGGATGAGCGAGGGGTAGAGGCCCGCGAGCATTGCTAATCTCCGGAGGTTGGCGGGCCTTTGGCGGAGGCAACCAGGGCGAGATAGCGGGCGCGTTGGGGGGAGACATGACATCGGCGGTGGCCTCGATGAGAGAGCGGGCTGATTGGTCGGCGGCGGCCTCGATGGAGCGACGTTCGGCGACGAAGCGGGCGAATTCGAGGAAGTCGACGCGCCCTTCGGAGCGCCGGGCTTGTTCGAAGGCGGCGAACTCGTGTTCCATGCGACCGATGTCGATGGCGAGTTGTTGCAGGCGGGAGCTGGAGCGGTCGTGCAGTTCGACGACTCGGGCGAATTGGGCGTCGGTGAGGCTCAGATCTTCGCGCATCCACGCGAGTTGGCAGCTGAGGTCTGCGTTGGTGCAGCCTTGCCGCCAGAGGCTCCAGCTGGCGAAGGAGATCAAGCCGGCGGCGAGTCCGATAAACATCACGAAGGCGCCGTGGTTCATGGCGCCTCCTCGGGGCGAACGGTGAGAGTTGTGGCGACCGGAGTGGGTTCGATGCGAGGGTTGATGAGTTGCAGGTAACTGTTGACGACGCGGGTGTGGGTGCGGCTGCGTTCGGCACCGACTCGAATTTCCGCGATGAATAATCCCAGTAATATGCAGGCGAATACGAAAACCGCGGCGAAGGCGGGTTGGGCAAAGATACGATTGATTGATCCCCACCAGGCCTGAAGAAGCGAAGGGGGGGGCGGGCGGCCACGCGTTGTTGAACCGGGGCCTTAAAATCCGAGGCAAGTGACGGGGGCCTGGGGTAGGCCTGGAACAGCTCGTCGAGTGGGTCTGGTGAGTCTGACATGGCGTAAGTGGGCTGACAGAGAGGGTTAACCTGACTCCATCAGTGAAAAGCATAACCCCGGTGAGGGCGAGAGTCCGCCAATCAAACTTAAAAAACTGTGGAGTGCCGCGGGGGGGGGGCACTCAATGGAAATGGGTGATCGGAGGGAGCAGACCACGCGGTTGGGAAAAATCGATGTGCAGCTAGGCGGGTTGGCGCCAGGCTTCGCGGGAGGCGACGGCTACGGCGTTGATCGTTTGTTGGGCGCACACGGCGGTTCGCCGTGTGGAAACGAACAATGTGATGAAAATGAAGCCCAGTGAGCGGCGCGAAGTGGCGCGGGCAGCGTCTAGCGGTAGAGCCAGTAGCGCTGACTCTGGCGTTGGTAGATGGCGGCTTGTTCACGCCATACGTTCAGCCAGTGATCGAGATCGACGCGGTCGCCGTCGCGGATCATGGCATCGAAAAAGGCTTCGGAGCCCATGTGTTTGATGAACAAGTCAGCGGTGGAGCGTTTGGCGGAGGCGAACGGGTTGTCCTTTTCCAAAGCGCAGGCGAGAGGCATAAGATGGAAGTTCATTTCGGTGGGATTCCATGTGGCCCAGTTGTCGATGCCAAGGTAGAGGCCTTCAGAGGGACGTCCTTTGGCGTCGGTGACCTGCACCCGTTGGACGGCGACCCCTGGGACATTGAGGGCGCGAAGGAGGGATTCGAGTTGTTCGATGCGAGTGCCGTGATGAGCGATGCCGCGAAACGGGTAGTTGGGGCCGATGCCGTGGCTGAAGTCACCGAGATAGGTGCCGAGACCTACCATGGGGTAACCCACTACGGCCGCGAAATCGGGAATCATTGGCGAGGTGGGAATCCAACGCAGGCCGGTCTCAGGCCAACGCATGGCGCGGGTCCAGCCGCGCATGGGCACAACGAGGAGTTTGCCCGCTTGGCGAGTGGCGTCGTCGAGATCGAGCACGCCGGGAGCGTTTTTGGCCATACGGGCGAGTTCGCCAATGGTGAGGCCGTGTACGTAGGGGACGCGAAAGGCCCCGACGTAGCTCTTCCATTTCGCGTCGAGCGGCGGCCCGTCGACTTTGAGACCGCCGAGAGGGTTGGGTCGGTCGAGCACGATGAACGTCACGCCGGCCTCAAAGCAGGCCGTCATGGCGAGGCGCATGCAGCTCACGTAGGTGTAGCTGCGGGTGCCGATGTCCTGGAGATCCACGATGAGGGCGTCGAGGCCCTGGAGCATCTTGGGAGTGGGGGTGCGAAATTTTCCGTAGAGCGAGAAGACGGGCAGCCCGGTGCGGGGGTCGACGCGATCATCGACGAGAATGTTGGCTTTTTCGTCGCCATAGATGCCGTGTTCGGGACCAAAAAGCGCGACCAAGTCGACCTGAGGAGCGCGACGAAGCACGTCGATGGTGGGTTGACCGCGACGATTTACCCCGGCGGGGTGGGTGAGTAGGCCGACGCGTTTGCCTTGGAGGGGAGCGAACCCGGTGGCTTCGAGCACATCAATGCCGAGCATCACGGGGTGGATGGGTGCGGGGCGAGAGGGGGACGCGGGGCGGGAGGTGGAAACGCTTTGGTTCCCGGCGGCGCAACCGACGAAGCCGGCGAGCAAGAGACCGACCAAGGGGGCGAGCGCCTGTTTAAAGTGCAACCAAGGGAGGGAGGGGCAGCGGAGTCCGGTCATGAAGCGCGGGTCACTCTGGCGTAGGGATTGGTGGGGTCGAGTCGGAATCGTGTTTTCGTTGTTCGCCCTTAGTCTTGTGGGCGAAGGCGCGCTGGACGCCGCATTTCCAAATCAGATCGAGGATCAGACCCAGAATGGCCCCGGCGATAACGCCACCGATGATACAGGAGTTGATGGCGGTGCCGAAGCCTTGGGTCCAAGTCCACTCGGCTGGAGACAGGGTGAAAACCGGCTCGACGACGAGGACGGCGGTAGGATCGGTGCTGGGGTCGATCTCGACACTACACCCAAATCCGGAGGCGTTGATCACGGCCTGGCCCAGTTTGTAGGTGCCGTAGTAGAGCGGAAGGGCGGAGAGGGGGTTGGAAATGACTTGGAGCCCGGCGAGCACCATGACGTTGGCCCGGAGAAGCAGCGCGGCGAGAAAGGCCACGAGCATTTGGAGTCCGATGACGGGAAGCAATGCGATGATGGCGCCGGCGTAGAGAGCGGGCCGAACGTATTCCGATTTGAAGGACCAAAGATAGGCGCGTTTGCGGGTGACATTCGCAAAGCGCCCTATGAGGGGATAGCGGTGCATGCGTGCCCGACGCGGGGCAAAACGAAGCATCCATTTGGCGCGGCGGATGCGGGCAAATCTTTTACGGCGGTGCTCTGGGTATTCTGATGACTCCACGGGAGAATAGTCAAATAACCTGTCAGTGGGAATGGAGGGTTGCAACCGGTTTCTGTCGAATAGCGAAATGGGGACGTCGGGAACGGTACCGCGGTGAGTCAGGCGACGCGATTTTGCCGAGCCGATTTCAAGTTGTCGGCGGATTGGGCCAAGGCCAAAGATAGGGGAGTGAGTGGAGGCGTGATGGCCGTGATTTCACACCCAACGGGGGGCGTATCCAGACGTACGGCGCCGGAAAAAATCCACACGGTCTTTTTTTGGGCCACGGCGCGCAGGGCGAGGGCGCCGGGACCCTTGCCCTCGAGAGAACTTAAGTCGAAGCAACCTGCACCGGTGATGACGAGATAGGCGGCGGCGAATTTGGGGGCGAGATCTAGCCACTCCTCCACGAGGTCGAAGCCGGGCACGAGCTTGGCTGCAGCGGCGGTGAGAAACCCGAAGGCGATGCCACCGGCGGCGCCTGCTCCGGGCGTGGATCCGAGGCCCGGGCTGCCAACGGCAGTTCCGATGAGGTTGGCGATGCGTCCGGTGGCGGATTCGAGCGCAGGCAAATCGGCGGGGTGGAGGCCTTTTTGAGGTCCGAAGACGGTGGCGGCGCCGTGGGGACCGAGGAGGGGATTGGCGATATCGCAGGCGATGCGGATCAGAGGGAAAGAGGAGGCTCCGGGGGAAAGGTGGGCCAGGTCGCTCCACGCGGCGGGATGAATTTCGTCCAGAGGTGTGCCGTCGGCGCGGGAGGCTCGCCAGCCCAAGGCGGTGAGGGCACCGAGACCGACATCGTGGGTGGCGCTACCGCCCGACTCCGAGCAGGACGGCGTTGGCCCCGGCGGCGACGGCAATGAGTTGGCCGGTACCGCGAGTGTCGGTTTGCCAAGGGTCGCGTTCGGCGCGGGCGAGGGATTGCAGACCGCTGGCGGCGGCCATTTCGATAACGGCGAGACGCTGCGCGGAACCAAGATCGAGGCGGATCCGGGCGGCAGGCGGCAGGGAGGTGGGATCGACGAGGCCGAAACCGGCGGACGCTCGTGTGCCGTGTGGCCCCAAGGCGGGAACGACGTGCCAAGTGCCTCCGGCGGCGGCGGTGAGGATGGACGCGAATCCCTCGCCCCCGTCCGCTAGCGGGCAGAGGTCGATGATCCAGTCGGGGTGGGCGGCGGAGAGGACCTCTTGGGCGAGGTCGCAGGCTACGGGCGCGGTGAGGGCGTCCTTAAATTTATCGAAAGCCACGAGCACGCGCATGATCGACGGTGCAAGCAGAGGGCTTGCCAGTGCGAGCGCGAAGTCGGCTGGAGATTCGCGGAGGCTCGGTGCGGGCGGCAAGAGCGGGTGGGTTGCTTGTAACGTATTACGTTACAAACCTGCCGGGGCGCGGTGGTGACGGCGGTGGGGGCGGTGAGGGGGCGGTGAGGGAAGAGCGGAGGGGACGGGGAGGTGGGGGGAGGCAGGTTTGTCACGTATTACGTTACAAACTGGCTGGGGCGCGGAGGCGACGGGGGAGGTGGCGGTGAGGCAAGAGCGGGAGGGATGGGGTGTGGGCGGGGGTGAATTTGGCACGTATTACGTGACAAGGGGATTGGGTGGGGGCTGGAGATGGGGGTTAGGGGGTCGTGGCGTTGGGGGAGGCGAGGAGGATTTCGGGGGTGGGGAGAGTGACGGTGGTGGGACCGAAATGGGTGGTGCATTGGCCGAGGGGCTCGAAGGTGAGAATCGCGAGTTGGGCTTGGGCCAACCAATCGGGAGTGACGTCTTGGGAGGACGGTGGCGTGCCACTTCCATTTAGAGATTCGATGCCTCTAAAACGGGCGCGAATTAAGCGAGTATCAAAGGCGTTGCCAACGGAGGGATGCGATCGGTGGGAAAATATGGAGGCGAAGGAAATTTCCTGACGGGCTGAATTGACCAAGGCGAAACCGTATTGGCGCTCGAAGCGCTGTCGGTCGGAACTCACGTTATGGAGAGGGCGAAGCGTGTTGTTGGCGGATGAATACAGCAAAGAGAGTTCGATCGTCGATGGGTCGTCGCGAACATGGGGACTGAGTTGTCGGATCATGATGCCGTTTTCGGCCCATCTCTCGCCCGGGCGCAGCGGGAACAGACCGGCTAGGCGGGATTGGCCGAATTCGAAATGCAGGTCGGCCTCAAGAGAGACGGATTGGCCTTGGAACGCCTTCAAGCTGGACGTGGTGATACGCCCGATCTGTACCCCATTTACTTTATCAGCCCGTTCGCCGAGGGATCGAAGTTTTGTCGCTTCGCTCAATCCGAAATGAGCGCGAAGAGCTTCGCGGGCAGACGTGTGACGCAGGGCGAAATAGGGCTGTTCAACGGTGTTGGTCACGAGCTGATCGTTGGGCAATGTCAGGGAGGTATCGAGTTTCAGGACGTGGCCGGTGAATTGAGGAGACTGCATCCTTAATGGACGCAGGTAGTCTGAGATGAACGTTTCGCGGGGTCAGTCCGTTAGTGCTGGGCAATTCCAAGTTCGGTCCGGGTTGGAAGCTCAATGAGGGGGCGACGCCGGCGAAGTCCGGGGTGGGAATCGAGGTCGCAGCTGGCACAATTTGCCAAGGGCAGGCTTTGGCGAGCAGGGACCCGGTCAGCAGAAGGCAGGCGGTCCAAAATGTGGTGCGACGGGGAGAATGGGTTTGGTAGAGGTAAAAGAGTAGCGAGACGAGGCTGAGGAACCAGAGCGTGAAACCAACGGTCATGCGCGTGGCGCTGCTGATCTCGTTGGTTTCGATCGATCGGAGGGATTTGATGATCTGCGATTGAGAATCGAGAATAGTGAACAGGGCGGTGGCGGTGACTATTCCAAGGATGACGTGAGTGCGCGGAGGAGTGAAGTCGTGGATGCGCCCAGCAGGAGCGCGGCAGAGGAAACCAGTCCCACGGTGCCGCAGCGTTCGAGGCCCATGAGGGTTGCGCTGCTCGCGCTTAAGTCGTGCTGCAGCGCACGCAGGAAATCGATCAGCGCCGCGGGGTGAATCATCAGGATTAAGAGACCGATTAGCTTGGCGATGGCGACGGTGGTGGGGGCCTGGGGGTGAGTGCGCCAGAAGGTCTGGTCACCGATGGCGCGGTCTTTGCCGCCGAGGGCGAGTCCGACGAAGACGATCATGGGCCATTGGAGAATAGTGGTCCATATGCCCAATTCGTTGGTGCTGCCCGAACTGTCGCCGAAGGAGCCGCACGCAAAGAAGCGGTCTGCCGCCATAAAGAGGACGGCAGGGGCGGCGAAGGGCGCAAAGCGGCGGAGGTCTTTGAGAACAAGATGCCAAATGGGGGTTGCGGTCATCGGGCGGTGGGATTTTTGGCTAGGTGCGCGAAGTGGAGGTAGAGTTCACGCAGAGAAAGCGGACGGCTTTCGATGGTGACGTGAGGATAGGTCGTCTGGAGGGCGTTCGTGCTGTCGGGTTCGGTCCATTGGTCGTCGATGGCACGGAGGACACGAGGGGTGGGACGTTCGATGTGGTGCCAGGTGGCGGGGGTAGGGACTTCAGCGGAGACAGGATGCTCGGTGGTCACTTCGATGGAACGGTGACGTTGCAGCAATGAGTCGAGGCTCTCGGAGAGGACGAGTTTACCTTCGTGGAGGAATACGACGTGGTCGATGAGACGTTGCACGTCGTCGAGATCGTGAGTCGAGATGACGACGGTGGCTGGCCGGTCGGTTCCGGGGAGTTCGAGTAAAGCGACGACCAATTCGTTGCGGACGAGCGGGTCCAGTCAGCTGAATGGTTCGTCCAGAATGAGGAGCTCGGGGCGAAACGATAGGGTGGAAAGCAAGGCGGCCTTCATGTGCATGCCACGAGAGAGGTGTTGCAGGCGGCGATCGCCGGGCAGGTCGAACAATGTGCGCAGGCGAGCTTCGAGGGCGTCGTCCCATGTTGGATACATGCCGCGGCAGTAGGCGATGAAGCGGTCGACCGTCATCCACAGCGGCAACTCTTGGCCCTCGGCGACGTAGCCGATGCGGGTGAAGTTATCGGCGGAGAGGGACGTTGACGGCAGACTGAGGAGCGTGGCTTCGCCCGAGGACGGGGCGATCAAGTTGAGCCACATTTTCAGGCATGTGCTTTTGCCGGCGCCATTGGGTCCGAGCAGGGCGAAGATGGAACCGGTGGGCACTTCGAGAGTGAGGTCTTGGACGGCAAAGGTGCGGCCGAAGCGCCGAGAGAGGGGATCATGGAGAGGCGGGTGGAGCGGAAGATTGGCGAGCGAGATGGCGGCTGATGGCTGCCAGTAATTGGGCGTCGTCGATACCGAGGTGGCGGGCTTCGACCGCGAGCCGTTCGGCGTGGGCTTCGAGCCAGCGTTTGCGATCGGCCGCGTGGGAAGGGCGGGCAGGTTGCACGACGGTGCCAATGCCGGGCTGCACCTGGAGCAGGCCCTCGGCGGTGAGTTGGGTGACGACTTTGTGGGCCGTGTTGGGGTTGATGTGCAGCTCCTGGCTGAGAGTGCGCACGGAGGGGAATTTGTCGCCGGAGCGAAGTACCCCCGTGAAGACGGCTTTCTTAACGGCAAAGACGACCTGCTCGTAGGGAGGTTGGTCGGGACGGAAGTTGATCGAGAAGGGCAGCAAGATGTTCTAAGTGTAATAGGACGCTTGAGTTGGTGGCAAGGATTTTTCAGGGAGGTGGAGAGGGGCTATTTGTCACGTATTACGTGACAAGTGGATTGGGGAGGGCGGCTGCGAGGGGTGGGTAAGGGTGGGGTTGGACGGTAGGTGGAGGTGGAAAATTCTCGCGCGGGGTGGGAGGGCGGGCAGGCTGCGGCGGATGATTTGCCGCTGTCAGCCGGGGTTCGAGGATTTGCTTGCCGTCGAGATCGCTTCACGGGGAGGAACGGTGGAGGAGGAAGGTGGAGGATGGATTCGAGTGAGTGGATGGACGGAGGTGCCGGAGGAGTTGTGTTTTACCGATCAAGTGATGGTGGAGCCCGTGGAGGTGGTCGGGGATTCGGTGAATCGGTTGGCGGGGGCTGTGTTGGATTATTGGTTGGGGCAGGTGAAGGGGGAGCGCATTGAGGCTGCCTGGTCCTGTGTGTTCACGGCGGCCGCGGGATTGGATGGGTTGGGGCGGCGAATGGGGGCGGTGGAGAAGACGTTTCGGGAGCAATTGAAGAAACGATTGGGGCGGGTGGCGCGTCTGGCGGTCGACGAGGTGCCGGGAGGCGTGGGCCGCGTGCGAGGGCTATTTGTGTATTTTGCAGATTGTAAGCGTGTTTGGGTTGGACGGGAGGTGGTGCGAGGAGGACAACGGAGGATGGCGGATGACGCGGAGGCGCCGTCGCGCAGTTATTTGAAGGTGGAGGAGGCGTATGGAGTGTTGGGCGTGGAGCCACAGGAGGGGGAAACGGTGGTGGATCTGGGAGCGGCGCCGGGCGGATGGAGCTACAGTGCGGCGAAGCGCGGGGCGCGAGTAGTCGCGATCGACAATGGGCCGATGAAAGGAGGGGCCTTGGATCACCCTCTGATCGAGCACCTAAGAGAGGATGCGTTTGGCTATCGGCCGGCGGAGGGCGAGGTGGTCGATTGGCTGTTTTGTGATCTGGTGGAGGAACCCCATCATGTCGCGCGGAATTTGATCGGGCCCTGGCTGCTGAACGGGTGGTGCAGGCGTTTTGTGGTGAACCTGAAGTGTGGGCGCGTGAATGCGGGGCAGTTGCTGGCGGAAGTGACCAAAGCGGATTCACCATTTGTCAGTGAGACCACCTTATGTCGGGTGCGGCATCTGTTCCATGACCGCGAGGAGTTTACGTTGGTGGGGGAATTGGCCGGGCATGGGGAGTAGGACGGGAGAATCTTTCGCGTGGACGCGGAGCGAGAGGGGGCTTTTGGTCGCGAGTGATGTCGCTCCCCGTCTGTGCACCGCTTCCGTTCGATAGTCCGCTCCACCCGTCACAGGGAGAGCATGATTCTTTGAAGATCATCATTGCGGGCACCCCCAAGGCGGGGAACACGTGGCTTCGGTTCCTCTTTGCGGAGTTGTATAATCTACCGATGGTGGGGCTGGAGGCGGATTTTCGGGTGATTGACTGGAACGCCTTCGGGTCACGATGGGTGGGGCAGCAGCATTATCCGCCGAACCGGAGTTGTTGGCGTTGGCCAAGGAGAAGGGCTTTGTGTTTGTGACGCCGGTGCGGCATCCGGGCGATGTATTCGTTTCGTTGAGACACTACACGGACAATCGGGAGGAGCGGGATGAGGACCCGGAGAACATCCGGGCGATGCGTCCGGACTCGATGTTGGACGACGGCACGGGGGTCTATGGTGAGGCGACGCGAAACTATGCGAAGTGGGGGTTTTATCTGAAGACGCACTTGTCCATTTACTGGTTGTGCGGCGGGTGGTCGCTGGGGGGGCGTTATGCGGATTTGTGGATGCGCCCGATCGAGACGTTCAAGGCGTTGACGGATCGGATCTGCCCGCAGCCGTTGGACAAATTGCGACGTGCGATATGTGCGTGCGTAATCGGCGTCATGCAATCGGTGAAGGATCCCCGGAAGACGTTCATGCGCAAGGGCGGGATCAACAGTTGGCGAGAGGAACTGCCGCTTGAAATTCAGGCGGTGTTGCGGGAGCAGGCGCCGTATCCGGCCCAGTTTGCGGCGTTGGGTTACGACATGAATTTGGAGAATCCGGAGAATGTGCGAGTGACGGAGCCCGCGCGAGCAGGCAATCCGTTTCCCGGCGGGACGTTTTCGAACGGGGTGCCGGTGGCGTCGATCCTGTTGCACATCTATTTCGAAGAAACGAAGGATGATCAGACGAAGTGGTCGGGTGGCGGGGAAGTCGGCGCGGGTAGTTTTTATGAATGGTTGATGAGTCCGGCGCAGGATGATCCGACCCCGGCAAATGCGGTGCCGACGATCACGGAATTTGCCTACTATTTGTCTAGGATGCGCAAGGATCTGCCCTCGGTGTTTCCGGATGTTTTCGGGGTGGATCGGCGTGGGTTTGGGGACTGGTTCCTCTACAGCGCGGGGAATGAGTTTAAGTTCGATACCTCGTTTGCATTGCCGGTGGTGGTGGTGTGGGCGCTCGGACCGAAGGGCGAACGTCCATGAGCGAGCGAGCGAAGTTTATCAACCTGTGTGGCATGGCGGCGGTGGGAGCGCGGTGGCGCAAGGACCCGGCGTCGATTCAGCGCTTGTTCTTCGATTACGACACCGGCCGAAAGATCGGGGCCATGACCAAGGCGCTGGCCAAGGCGCGTAAGATTTACCGGTGTGTGGAGGCGGAAGAGTTGGAGAAGGTGGTGGGCAGTGTTCATCATGGAGGGATCGTGGCGGTGGTGGAAACGCGGGAATTGGAGTCTCCGCGTCTGGGGGATCTGGAGCGTTGGGCGGAGGCCCGAGAATCGGTGTTGGTGTTGGATCGGATCGGCAACGCCCACAACCTCGGCGCGATCGTGCGCACGGCGGCGTTTTACGGAGTGAAGCATATCATAATTCCGGATACAGCGATGTCGGCGTGGCCCAACGATGCCGCATTTCGAGTGGCGGAAGGCGGTTTCGAACATGTGACCGTGTGGTTGCCCCGCAATCTCGTGACGTTGGTTGCGGACATGGCGGCGACGGGATTTGCGGTAGTGGGCGCGGTGACGCGAGGCGGGAATGATCAGGTGGAGAATTTGAAGGCGACGCGGGCGGTTGCCCTGGTCCTGGGCAATGAGGAACACGGGTTGAGTCCGGCGCTTGCGGCGGCGTGCACGCACCGGGTCACCTTGCCCGGCACGGGGGCGGTGGAATCGTTAAACGTTTCGGTGGCGGGGGCGGTGTTGTTGGATCGATTGCTCGGAAGGTAAGCGGGGGACGGGCAGATGGGCGTTGCGCCGGGGACGCGGCGGCGTGAGTTTGGAGAAAATTTGCGGCGAACGAGGCGACTCGAAGCAGCCCGTATATTGATTTTGGAAGACCAACCCCTGTGGCGGCGGCGGTTTGCCGCGTAATTGGAAAAGCTCGGCGCGGAAGTTACGGTGGCGGGAAGTTTGGCGGAAGCGTATGATGGGGGAGGCGACGAGGACGCGCGATTGCTCAATGTGTCGGTGCGCAGCCAAGTCGGCACGGATTCGGAGGTATTGATCGCTGGGTTTGTGATCGATGGACCGCTGACGTTGTTGGTGCGCGGGGAGGGACCGGCGTTGACGGATTTTGGAGTGAACGGGGCATTGGTCGACCCGGTGTTACAACTTTACGACAGCCACGGGTGGTTGGCGCAGAGTGACGATTTGGGGACGATCAGCGACGCGACAGAGATTGCCGCAGAAGCGGATGGATTGGGCGCGTTGCTGTTACCCGAAGCAGGAGTGGATGCGGCGCTGATTGTCACACTGTCGGCGGGCGTTTACTCGGCCGTGGTGACAGGGAACAACGGAGGAACCGGCGTGGGGTTGGTGGAAATCTACGTGTTATCGCCCTAGGCGTAGCATTTCCGAATCAGACCGGCGAGCTGGGGGCGAATTGGATGTCGACCAGCAGATCAGTGGCGATGCGTTCGAGGTCATCGCCGACGGAATCGAGGTCGACGGTGGCCGGCACGAAGATGGTCGCGTTTGCTTTGAACAAGGTGCCACCCCCAAGAGGAGCGGCGGTGAGTTCACTTTCGAGTTCCTCGACGTTGAGACCGTGTCGGGCCAGAACACTGGTGATTTCGCGCAGGAGACCGGGGCGATCCTGACCTACCAGATCCACCATGGCGAGAGAACCCTCGACGGGGTTGGGGGAAAGCGAGTCGGCTTGGACAGTGATTTTGAGGTCGGTGGCGGTGAGCGATTGGATGGATTCGCGAAGGGCATCGGCCAGGGAGGCTTCGATTTCCACTCGCATGAGACCCGCAAATTGTCCCCCAAGGTGGCACATACGGCTCTCCAGCCAATTACCGTCATGGGCCGCGACGGTGCGGGCCAAAGAATCAACGAGGCCTGTGCGATCCGGACCGATTACAGTCATGACAAGGGTAGTCAGCATGGAAGCCAGACTAGGCGGTTCGTGAGGCCGGCGGCAAGGCGCCATGTGGGCGACCGAAGTGATCGTGGTCAGGCGACCGTGCGCAGTCGTGAACCCGCGCGAACCTGAGCGGCAACGAGTTCAAAAAGGACTGTACGGTGGCGAGGTCTGGACCGCCAAAGGGGGGTGGAGCGAGCGTGGTCCTAGCCGATGAACAGAATCCCCTGGAGTTTGCGTTGATGGTGAACGGGCAGAGCGAGGAAGCAACGAGGGGAGACGGCGGAATGCATCCAATCGGGCAAATGGCGCCACACGCGAGGGTCTTCGGAGTTTTGGATTGAGAGGTTGATCAAACGATCATGGCAAAGGAAGAAGGCGTTTCGGTCGCGCCGTGCGAAAAGAGTGCGTTCACCGAGACGATCGCTGATGGGACCTTTACCGAATAGGATGCGGAAGGCCTTGCCGGTGGAGTCCAGGCTGCAGAAGAACGCATCCTGAGGTTGAAGCGTCTTCCAAACGGCGTTGATGGCGAGAGGGAGAGGGTTGGACTCACTGTCGCGTTGGGAGAGTTTTTGATGGCGGTATCCATCGCCGAGTGGGTCCGGGACTGAGCGGCGGACCGAGAAGCCGGTTTGGCGGGGGCGGCGAGGTAATCCTCGTGATGGACGATCGGGGTTTGTGCTTCGACGGACGGAAACTCGACATGAGGTGTGCGAGGCGGGACGGGCACGGTTTTTTCGGACGGCGGGCCTAGTTGACCCGCATCGGACGCCCCGGAGGCAGGCGAGTGGATTCCTGGAGGCGTCATGGCCTCGGATGCAGGCAGGTAGCTGGGAGGATGTGCCGTGTCGATGGCGACGGGTTTGCCGTCTATTGGCGTGCGCCGAGACCGGTGGCGGTGATGTTCCCGGCTGACGCGACCGAATGCGACATTACCGGTGGAAGAGGCGAGGATGGAGAGCCGTTGCTCAGCCTCGCTCAGCAAATTGGGGGCACGTTCGAGCAGGAACGGGAATTCCTTGCCGGCCTTTTTGACCAAGCGGGTTTGGGCGCGAACAAATGGATGATCGTTGATTTCGCCGTCGAGGGCGACCTTGCTGAGCTCAAGCGAGAAGGTGGCGAGTTTGTGCATCGCTTTATCTGACCAGGAGACATTCTGGCCAGCCGCAGGTTCGTTTTGGCGGATGGCGTTGAGAATGGAGGCGGGAAGGTTGGCGGATTTGAGCAGCTCGTAGCCCAGTTCAAAGGGAGTGAGCCCGAAGAGTCGTTTATAGGCGTCGTCGCCCTCGCCTGCGTCGGCCGCGATCATGGCTTCGCGGAATTCGGAGTTCATGAAAGTGCCGAGGAGGAGTCGGCCGAAGTTGCGCAAAGAGGCACAGACAAACGAGTGTTCCGGGTTGAGCACTCCGGCGTGTTCGGCGGTGATCTGGGCGACAATGCCACTGCAGAGTGAGACGGACGCCATTTGCCGTTGCTCGGTCGGGGAGTTGCTGCGCCCCGCGTGATCGAGCAACATGAGGGACATGGAGAGCATGCGAACCCGGTTGAAGCCGATGGTGTGGATGGCTTCAGCGACCGTGTTGATCTCGATATTGGTCGGATTGTAGCCAAACGTGTTGGCGGCCGAGATGACCCGCATGAGCACGGTCGAATCCTGGTTGATCATCTCCGCGAGTTCGCTGATGGAGACGGCGCCTTCATCTTTGCTGAGTGCGCGGATGATCTTTACGAGCTCGGGCATGGAAGCCGACCTTGCCCTCTTTCAGGGCACTATCGACGACTTGGAGGGTTTGCTGGGCTAGCTCCTTACTCACTGCCATTATAACGGCTCCGGATGCCGTGGGCTTTAGCACTGGATGGGTAATAATATTCTAGTAAAAATCATCATGTACTGAGGGGTATTTAAGTGTATTCCAATTCGTAAAAACCTTACATGCAAGTAGATGCAAAACAGGAAATAGCGGAGCCATGGCAGCGGATTGAAGAAGCCGTTGAAGACCCAGTCGGCCTTCGCGCAGCGCGGAGGCGAGCGGAAGAGCGGAGGAACGAGGATAGACGGCGACCAAGGGTTCTAGTCCCTCGGGGCTGCGGGCGACCGAACCATGGCCGGGAGTGCAATGGTCCAGAAGGGCCTGCAAGGTAGTGGTATCCATTTCGGGTAGGTCGACGGGGACGACCAACAGGTGGCTGCACGTGGTGGCGGACAAGGTAGCACAGAGCCCCCCGAGGGGACCCTGGTCGCCTCGGTCGTCGACCCGAACGACTTCCGCTGGGTAGGCGGGGAGCATTTGCTCGGAACGGGCGGAGACCAAGAGAGAGTCGGGGGGAGGGGAAAGTTGCCGGAGCAGCGCGAGTTGGTGGGCGAGCAGGGATTTGCCCGTTTGGGGCTGACGCAGGGAGGCCTTGTCCTGGCCCATGCGACGGGAGTGGCCGCCGGCGATGACGAGGGCGGAGTAGGACACTGGCATCACGAAAAGGAGACTCGTCCTGGCTATGATTTGAGTTCGAGGACGCCGTCGATCACGAGTTGCACCCCGATGCAGAGCAGAAGAAATCCCATGATTTTGGTGACGGCGTTGGCCCCGATGACGCCTAATTTCTGCATGATCAGATCCGATTCACGGAGGATGAGCCAAGAAATGATGCCGCCGACGACGATGCCCGTGAATACGGCAAGGTGTTGTTCGAAGCCGGTGCGTTCGATCGTGCTGAAGACAGTCATGACGGCGGCGATGGCGCCGGGTCCCGCGAGCAGAGGCATGGTCAAAGGAGAAAACGCGATATCAGCCTTGTTAGACGCTTCGGCGTGTTCGGCGTCGCTGTGGGTTTGTTCGCGACGGGGGGTGAGTTGTCCGAAGCCGAAGCGGGTGATGACGAGGCCCCCTGCGATTCGGATGCCGGCAATGCTGATGCCGAAGAAGGAAGTGATCGCGTTGCCGCCGATAAAAAACACAGTGAGAATCGCGACCATGTACAACGCGCCGCGACGGGCGAAGTCGTGGCGTTCGGCGGTGGTGTTACTTTGAGTGAGGGATTGTAAAATGGCCGCGTTGCCGAAGGGAGTCGTGATGGGGAAGAGCGCGGCGACGGTGGTGATGAAGAGCTCGATAAGGTGGGACATGAGGAAGGAGAGAGTAAAACCGGATCAGGGGAGGGATCCTGCGTCGCAGTTGAAACGATCTTCGCGGAGGAAGCCGATAAGGATTTGGTCGGACGATTGAGCTAGCTCGACCGCCAGGCTGGTAGGGACGGAGATGCCGGTGACCAGTCCGATGCGGGCAGTAAGTGCCTTTGGCACGATTTCGAAGGCGATGCGGCCGGACACGAGTAAGCCCATCGGAGCGTCGGTCCAACAGGGCACGACCGAGGACTTTGTCGACGGCGTTATGACGACCGACGTCTTCGCGGACAGACACGAGATTTCCAGAGGTTTCGAAAAGGGCGGCGGCGTGGAGGCCACCGGTGGCGTGGAAGGTGGTCTGGGCGGCGTGAAGTCTGGCGGGCAGGCTGAGGTAGGGGCGGTGAATTTTGGGCGGTCGTCGCCACACAGGGGGGCGCAGCGTTGGCCAGCACGGATTCGATGGTGGCCCTTACCACAGAGACCACAGGAGGAAGACGTAAAGACGTGACGAGAGGGTTGATCGAGGTCGACCGAGTCGGGATCGCACAGACGAACGTTGAGGATGTTGCCGGGGACGCCTGAAGTGGCGCTACAGGCTTCGAGATCGAGAACGTCGTCGATGGAGGCAAGCACGCCTTCGGTGAAGAGGGAACCCCATGGCCAACTCTTCATCGTGCCCTGGGGTGCGTATCGTGAGGGCGACGGAACGGTTCTCAACGCGAATTTCAAGCGGTTCTTCGACGGCCAGTTCGTCTCTGGGCGTGACCGGCGCGGCGCGGCCGGAGTAGCGCGTGATGGAGGCGGAGTGAGCGAGGCCGGGAGGCATGATCCTAGTTTGAGAGGGGAACGAAGATAATGAAGTCACTTCGGTGGAGCGGGGAGACTAGACGGTTTCGAGCTTTACGAGGGCGTTGTAGTCGGGGACCCCGCCGCCGGCATCTTTGCGGGTGCGATCGATGAGGTGGTTGCCTTCAGGCCAGTGGATCTGGAGGTTGCCGGGCGCGATGGGGGCCAGGTGAACGCGAGCGGTGTAGCGCCCCAGCGAGTTGTGCAGCGTTACTTGGTCGCCCTGTTTGAGATGGCGGGTGGCGGCGTCATCGACGTTCATCAACACGGCGTCGCAAGGGGCGTTGTTGAGGGGATCGATCTCGGCGTAGATGAGGGTGTTGAACTGTTTGCCGCGACGGGTGCTGACATGGAAGACGTGCGCCGGGCGTTGGCCGACGGGCGGCAGGTCGATGGTGGCGAGATGGGCGCGGCCGTCGTCGGTGGGACAGACGCCATCGGGACAGAGATGGGGGCCACCGTATTGGAAAGCATCGCCGGTCGTGCGAAAATTTTGGATACCGTCGTAGAATGGCACCACCCGGGCGATTTCCTCCCACAGAGTCTGTTCTGTGGCGCAACCGAAGATGCCGGCGGGGTCAGGCCGGGCGGAGAGGGCGATATCGCGCAGGATTTTCCATTCGGCGCGGGCCTCGCCGACCTGGCGAGGGATCTGGGGGGGGGGAACATGACGCGGCGCGCGGTACTGGTTTCGGTGCCGCCATCGTCTTGTTCGTAGCGCGTTTGGGCGGGGAGGAGGATGCCCTCGTCGGAGGGATCGAGGAGCATTTGGTCGGTGACGATGATATCCTGATGGATACGCAAGGGCATGCGTTGCAGGGCTGCGGCGACGTAGTCGGGATCGGGCAGGGTGCGCAGGAAGTTGCCGCCTACCATATGGAAGACGTCGAGTTTGCCGCGATGGGCGGCTTCGACCATTTCGGTGGCGGCAAGACCGGACCAGTCGGGGATGTCGAAGCCATAGTGGTTCGCCAGCTGAGCGGCATTGGTGGAGTTGCCGGCGAGACCGCCGGGAAAGGCGGTGGCGTAGGCTCCCATTTCGGCGCCGCCTTGAACGGAGGAGTGGCCCCGGATGGGCATGACGCCGCAGAGATCGCGACCGAGCCAGCTCCGGGCGAGGGCGGTGTTGAGAATCATACGCACACCGTCGGCACCCCAGGGGTGTTGAGTGATGCCCATGGACCAAACGAAGACGCCGGTTTTGGCCTGACCGATAAGCTCGGCGAAACTGATCCTGCGGCCGGCAGGCAGGCCGGCGGCCTGTTCCAAGGTGGACCACTCGATGTCGCGGGATGTCGCGGGCGCGGGAGACCAAGGCTTCCCACCCGGAGGTGTGTTCAGCGAGGAAGGTGCTGTCGATCAGTCCGGCGGCGTCGAGGTGTTTGAGAACGCCGTAGAGGAAGGCAATATCACCACCTTGGGAGACCGCGTACCAGTCGTCGGCGAGATCGGAACCGAAGAGCGCGCTATCGATATTGGACGGCACCCAGTAGCGTTGCATGCCCGGCTCGAGGTAGGGGTTGACGAGGATGACCTTGGTGCCGCGTTTTTTGGCCAGGTGTAGGTATTTAGTTGATACGGGTTGGTCATTGGCCGGGTTGGAGCCGAAGAATACGATCACGTCGGTGCCGAACCAATCGGAGTAGGAGCAGGTGGACGCGGAGATACCGAGGGTCTGCTTCATGGCGGCGGTGGAAGGCGAATGGCAGAGACGGGCAGCGTTATCGACGTGGTTGGTGCCCAGGTAGCGAGCGGCTTTTTGGGCGAGGTAGTAAATCTCGTTGGTGACGCCACGAGACGTCACAAAAAAAGCGAGGCGGTGGGGATCGGTGGCACGGATCCGCTGGCGATGGAGGCGAGGGCTTCGTCCCAACCGATCCGGGTGAACCCGGGTTCGCCTTGGCGCCGCCGCAACGGATAGGCGAGACGCCCGAGGGCACGGAGTTCACGGTTGTCGCGGGGCAGGGACGCGACATCGGCCAGTGCGTCCGGGGCCATGGCGGGCATGGTATTAAGCCGAAGCAAGTTAAGACGCGTCATGCACAGATGGGTCCCCTTAATGGTCCAATCGTGCAGACCGGCGACGCCGAGGGCGCATCCGTCGCAGACTCCGCGGGTGATGATTTTCCAAGCGTAGGGCAGGTTATCGCGGTTACCCCAGACGACTTTGAGCATGTCGCGAAAGTGCTTGGGTTTGGTGTGCCCGAGGCCAAAAGGAGACAGTCGAGCGAGCCGCTGGCGGAAGGTGGGGCGAGGGCAGCTCATGGCGTAGAGACTCTATTCACCTCGAATGCAGAATCGGCCCAATCTTTGGGCCACTGAGCGGTGGTCGCCCGGTCAGAGCGAGCCACGACATGGTAGTCGTGTTCGGGACGGAGAGGGCAAACCGAATCAGGCAAAGGCGGCGCGGCATTCATGGCCGGGCAACCTGAGTAAGTTGGTCCGGTTTGGCAATGTCGTGAGACCGTTTCCGGTCGAGCTGGTCAGTTAATGGGGCGCCGGCGTTCCCTGGTCAGGCAAACCAAGGCGGCGAGGGAGAGGCCGATAAAGATACCGTAGCCGTGAAGGTTCAGCCCTGCATCCACGAAGATTCCGAGGCCCAAGCCGATCAAGGCAGGAGTCCAGATTGAACGTTCGCGAGGGGTACGGCGAATCATAGGACACGCCGCAGTCCAACACTGAGTGCACAGGCTGAAAGGGAACCACTCCCTCTCAGCCTGTGCACTCAGTGTTGGACTGCGGCGTGTTATGAGTCGTTGATCAAAGTGGTGTCGGCATTGGGGTGATGATGTGGAATTGGCGCCGAAGAAACTTACGTGAGCTTCCGGCGCAAAACCGGTTTGGGCTCGTCCGACCGAGCTCGGCGACGAGATTGGGCGCGGGTATTCACCTAACGGGCAGGAACCCCTGGTACGTTTAGAGTCGAGTGGCAGTTTCAACGCCATGGTGAACCATCGGGTACGAGTGTCGGGACCAAAGGAAATCGACTACGAATTGACGCATTTGCAGCGAGAAGCGTATGGCGCGGCTGGGTGGACAGGTTGAGCCGGTGTATCAAATTAGTTGTGACTGATCGTGTCTGAGTCTCGACCTGGGAAAATTAATTCGAATAGTGAGGAATAATGTGAGCGCGTTCGGGATCCTTCGTGAGGCTTGCATTTATAAAAATGGCTTCCAACCGCATACCTCTGACGTCCATAATGGGCATTGCTATAATAGTCCTCGCCGCATTGGCGTGGAAACAGTATTTGATGCTTGAGGATTGGATTCGGGCGGAGCGATCGGAATCAAGATGGCGGGTGGGAGCGGAAATTGAGGAGCCCGCGGGCCGTGCTTTGGCGGTGGATGGTCGGTGGAGTTCACCGGCAGGACCTATGCCGATCGAACGAAGCAGAAGTCTGACTGAGCGCGAGCAGTCGCAGTTGATGGGGGTCGCGGAATTGATGGAGAACCCTCGCTTCTGGCGAGCGATGGTTGCCCATCAGCGGACGATGTTGAATGGCCGGTTTGGGACTCTGTTCAAACGATTGGATCTCACGTCGGAAGAGCTGGAAGTTTTGCGAGGTCTGCTGATTGAGAAACAGAACTCGGCTTTGGACGTATTAATGGTTTCCCGGGGAGAGTTGGGAGGCACGATGAATGGGAATGAAGTGCGCGAAGTTTCGAGGCGTGCCCGCGAGGAGATAGATGAGTTGATCCGTCAGAATTTGGGTGATGAGCGTTTTGCTGAATATCGAGCCTTTGAGAATTCCCTGTCGCAACGGGCCACGGTGGCGCAATTGGTGCAGCGGCTCAGCTATTCAGATTCGCAGATGCAGCCGGCCCAAGTGGAGGCCATGGTGGATTGGATGGTGGCGTCGGGAGGCGCGGTGCAACCGGAACGACCGGGCATATCGATCATGGTGAATACGGAAGATCCTCAGGCGGTGCCGATCGTGCAAGCGACGGAACCGATCGAGTCCCGTCACCGACGAAGTCGTGGAGCGAGCGAAAGCGGTGCTGAAGCCGACTCAATTGGCAGCTCTGGTCGAGATTCGAGAGGAATTACAAGCGGCGGATACGGTGGTGCAATTGGCGATGCAAAATCTTCCCGCCGAGACGCATTATAGGTTCGGGGCACTGGAGGGGTTGAACATCCACTTGCTGTTGCAGTGAGGGGGCGGATGGCGCCGACACAAGGGGGGAGTTGCCGGCGTGGGCTTCTCGGGGGGGCGTGAGATTCATCAGGGGAGACGCAGGCTCCAGTTGCGATTCGGCTCGGTAGGGATGTTGGGGTTTGCGAGCACCCAATCGATAATGAGTTCACGAATACCGATGTTGGACCGGTAGACCACGGAGGCATCGGTCAGCATGGCGTAGCGCCTCCGCCGTTGGCCCGGTAGTTGTGGGTGGCGACGCGCAATTTGCGGTCAGGATCGAGCGCCCGACCGCGAAAACGGAGGGCGACGATGCGCTCGCCCGGGCGGCGTCCAAGATCGATGGTGTCTTCGATGCCGTCGGCCATATCGAAACTATAGCCGGGAACGGAGGGGTCGACGTGATCGACGGCGGAGCGTCCGAATTTACCGGGAAGGAAGTAGCCGGCGGCGTGTTCCAGGGTTTGCTTCAATTGGGCTCCCGTGAGCTCGAGGACGACCAGAGTATTATCGTAAACGTAGAGGCCGGCAATATCGCGCACCGTCAGGTCACCGGCGGGCAGACGGGCGGCCGAGTTGAAGGACGCGGCCAGGGAGACGTCGGTTTCGCCGGCCGTGAGTTGAACCCGGTGAATCAGGTCAATGATGGCGGTATCTTCGAGACGAGCGTTGATTTCCTGATCGAGATGTCCGATGGGCTCGGCGAACCAGGCGTGGGTGGCGTCGTGGACCTCCTGGGTGAGGGCGATGATTTTCGGGTCGGGCTCCACGATGGATGAAATCGGATGAGTGGTGGAGGTTTTGCCCACGAGTTTCCAAGGCGCGCTAGGTTCCGCCCGCTCCATGAGCAGAGTGGATCGCGCGAGAAATCCCCCCCCCAGCGACCCGCTTGAGTGAGGAGAACTCCATTGATGGTGAGGGAGGGGATTTCGCGATGGGTGTGGCCCATGAGAATAAGGTCGATACCGGGGACTTCGCGGGCGATTCGAATGGCGGCGTTTTCGTTGGGGACCTGACCCGGTGTCGGTATGCCGGTGAGGATGTCCTCTTCCAGTCCCATGTGCATCGCGATGACGACCACGTCGACGCGGGCGCGACGGCGAAGTTCTCCCACCCAGCGGCGGGCAGATTTTACTGGATCGGTGAAAGTCAGACCTCGGTAGTTTTCGACATTCTCACATGCGGGGATGCCCGGGGTGGTGAGGCCGAGAACACCAACGCGGACGCCGCGGACCTCTTTTACGCTATAGGGGGCGTAGGCGGGGTCTTCGGTGCCTTCGAGGCAGATATTACCGGAGATCCAGGGGAAACGGGCGGAGCGTCGGGCTTGATTGAGCACGTCGAGCCCGAAGTTGTATTCATGGTTGCCGACGGCGAGGGCGTCGAATCCCAGCTCGTTCATGGCGAGCATCATGGGGTGGCGACGTTGGGGGTCGATGACGGCGGCATGGTAGGCGAGCGGAAAGCCTTGAATTGTATCGCCGGAGTCGATGAGGATGGCGTCAGGGTCCAGGCTACGGGCGCGACGAATGAGACTGCTTATTTTGGCGAGTCCATTGTCGGTGCCTTCGTTCGTGTAGTAGTCAATGGGGTGGATGTGCCCGTGCAAGTCGGTGGAGGAAAGCACGGTGATGTAAGTGCGATCGGCGGCGGAACAGAGACCACCGCAGGCGAGCGCCAAAATTACGAACAGACGAAGCCGGGTAATCATGCGCTAAGGAATGACTTTACCGGTCGAAGGGAAAGGGCGAAAATTGATACGATCGCGGCAAGTCATCGCGACCGTACCATTTCGAAGGCGCGAGGGGAGGCTCAGTGTTCCTTCAGATAGGAAACGATATCGGCCACATCTTGGGCGGATAGGCCGAGTTGATCTGCACTGAGCATGAGAGAGCGACCATACCAATGGACTCCTTTGACGCGATCGGCCGGAATCATTTGGGTGAGTCCGCCCATGGATTTTACGACGGTGGGGTCGCCTTGGGCGAGCATCAGACCGTGGATGTGCGTGCCGTCGTGCAATTCCACGTCGCGGCCATCGTAGCCGTGGGCGATATCGCGATTGGGATCGATGATGGCGTAGATCGCTTGTTCGACTCCTTGACGGCTGACCCAGCCATTCAGGTTGGGGGCGTAGTCGGTGCCAGAATCACCGGCGACGTGGCACAGGCGGCAAGCGGCGATTTTGTCGGAACCGCGAGTCGCGTCATCGGAGTGGGCGAGCACCTCGGGCAATGAAAGGGCCTGGGCGGGGTCGGGTGGCGGCACAATGCTCGAGACTACGGTCACTTTGTCCGGATCATAGATTCCTGCTGCTTTGACTTTAGCGGCGAGGTCGGTGTCGGCCCAGCGCAGATGCATGTGGTTCAGGATCCACCAGAGGGCGGTTTCCTGCAGCAAGTCGGGCTCGCGTTGAGCTATTTCCAGCATGGTGTGAGCGGCGGAGGCGGTGAACCCGAGAGCGGTCATGGCTTGCCGACGGGAAACGAGGGGGAGCGTCTCATCTTGGAGGCGCTGAGTGAAGAACGACTCGGAAACGGGGGGAACTCAGAGTGAAAAGGAGATCAGCGAAACGGGAGGACGAGTGGTCGAACGAGGAGTCGGCGAGCAGTAATCGAGCGAGGTCGTCTGCCTTGCCGGTCGCACCGATGCCCCAGGCCGCGAGGTAGGTACGATCGATGCCATCAAACGAGTGGGCGAGTTGCCGCAGGAGGTCTGAACTGAATTCCCGTGAGGTGTCGCGCAAGGCGACCGCGATGTCGCGACGGACGGCGGAGGACGGATCGGAGGTAAGCCGACCGAGTTCCGCGGAAACATCGGCCTGGGTGCGGCGCAAGGCGCGGAGCGCCGCGACACGGATGGACGCGTCAGGATGAGACGTCAGCGCTCGGACGCGCTTTTGGCCGGCATCGCCCAGCCGGGCGAGGAGGAATACGGCGCGGGCGGCGACGTAGGGATTGGGATCTTCGAGCTGGGTGGTTACGGCGGGAACAGCGGCCTTTCCGGCGGAATGCAGGCGGGCGGCTCCGAGAGCGCGAACATTGACGGCAGGGTTACGCAAGGCGGCCAGTTGACCGTCAGTGGTGCTGAGATCGAAGATCGGCACGGACGGGTTTACGCCCTGAGGGGTGATGCGATAGATGGTGCCGCTGAGCGTATCATCGTGATCGGCGTGACCGCCCACGCGAGGGTCGAACCAGTCCGCAATGTAGATTGCACCGTCGGGTCCGACGGCGACATCCGATGGGCCAAACATGGAATAGAGTTCGTCATTGGTGCGACCGCGTAGGGAATCGATGCCGGTGAGGCGTTGGTCGGGGTTGGTGGTGAAAAAATTAAAACGATCCAGACTGAAGCCGGCGCCAGCCTGGGTGGGGCGGTATCCAAATATGACATTGCGAGCAGCTTCGCAGGAGAGGAGGAGCCCGCGCCAATCGGGACCGAGCAAGTCGCCCTCGTAGTAGACGATGCCCGTGGGGGCGCCGTAGACGTCGCCGGACGGCATGATACCAGGGTCTTCCTGGCGCCATTGGGAGGTAGGGATGTCCTGGCCGGGACGACGGTCGGCAGTCCAGAAACGTTGCCTGTCACGGGAAAACCAACCGGCGTTGCCGTATTCAATAAAGTAGGACGTACGGGAGGTCGGGGGATCGTCGTTGTCGTTTTGGAAGACGTCACCGAAGGACGTAACGGTTTGTTCGTAACTGTTGCGGAAGTTGTGACCGATGATTTCGACTTGGGAGCCGTCCGGTTGCATACGGGCGGAGAAGCCTACGACGTAGACGTGGCCGTCGTCGCTGGTGGCTCCGGCGTAAGTAGCAGGAGAGTGTCCTCCGACCGGATTTACGCCCCATTCGTAGGCACTGCCGATTCGAAATGTGCGGCCGGAGCGGTCAGTGAAATGGCCGCCAGTGTTGCCGCTGTTGAAATACCACAGACCGTCGGGGCCCACGGTGACGGAATGCAGGGAGTGGTCGTGGTTGCGGCCGTTAAATCCCGTGAGCAGGATTTCGCGTTTGTCGATGGCGGGGTCGATGCGGAGGTCGCGATCGACGTCAGTGTAAACCAAGAGGAGAGGGGCGCAGGCGACGACGATTTGGTTGTCGAGGACGGCGATGCCGAGCGGGGCGAGGAGTTCGGGCTCCTGAACGAAAACGTGAGAGGAATCGGCAATGCCGTCACCATCGGTGTCTTCAAGTACCACGATCCGGTCGCCGGCGGGATCGCGGTTTTCATGTTTCCGGTAGTTGACGCTCTCGGTCACCCAGACGCGACCGGCGAAATCGATGTCCATGTTGGTGGGGTTGCGCAACTGGGGAGCTTGAGCCCAGATGGTCGCTTCGAGACCCTCGGGCACGGCGAAGAGGTCGTGGAGCACGACCGTGGGGCTTGAGGCGAGAGAGGAGGCGTTGCGTCGTCGGCTTTGGTAAGCAGAGGGATAAGCAACGTAAGTAGGCAAGAGATCAAACGGGGCATAAGGGGAGGGTTGGGACGGAAATAGGTGGAGGGCAATAAATGGGGGTCAAGGCGTGCTGAAATTATAACCACTCGAGGGGACTCGTTTAACGTCACTCGGGTATGGGTGCCATGACGAGGGGAATTGAGTTGAGATGAGCCGGGCGGAAGGTGAGAGCCATGAAACTCCGCATGCTACCCCTTTTATTGGTTTTGTTGTCTCTTGCGATGGCTCCGGGCGTTCGGGCCGATCATCATAAGAGCGAGCGAGTGTTTGAGCTGCGGATTTATCAACCTCATGAAGGGGAAATGCAGGCGTTGTTGACGCGTTTTCGTGATCACACCTGCGGTATTTTTGAGCGCTTGGGTATCGAAAACGTGGCTTACTGGGTGGAAACCGAGCCAGCGGCAGGGGAAGAGCCGAAACTGTATTACGTGATCGCACATCCGAGCCGGCAGGCGGCGAAGGACGCGTGGGCCAAGGTTATGGTGGATGACGAATGGAAGGCGGCCTATGCCGAAAGCATCCAAGGCGGTCGCCTGGTGGTTAAAGTCGACTCGATATTTATGGCGCCGACGGATTTTTCGGCGATCAAATGAACAGGTGACGGGACGGCGGGGATTCACGCGGGCGGTTTGTAACGTCATACGTTACAAACTGCTGTCCCGAATTTTGCGGATGGAGAGCTAGGGAGGGGGAGTGAGGGTAGATGGAGGGATTGGCGGAGGAACTGGTCGATCCGGACCCGCGTAGCGGCGTCGGTGAAGGCGGATCCGCCGTGGGCACTGCCGTGTTTGACATCGAAGAGGTGAGTGAGGCCGAGTTTGGCGTAAGCGCCCTGAATTTCATGGGCTTGGTTGATCGGCATCTGGGGTCCTGGTCTCCGTGGGATACGTAGAGTAGCGGGTCGGAGGCATCGATGTGGTACATGGGGCTGGCGAGTTTGGCCATTTCTGGCACGTCTGCGGGTTGACCGCCGATGAAGAGATCGAGGGCGGGTTGACGCACTTTGAGGCCGTGCGGGGTGGATTGAGCGAGGATGGTGAGGAGGTTGCTGGCGCCGTAGAGAGCGATGATTGCTTGGACGGAGGAATCGGAGTCGAGGTCTGCTCCGACGTTGCCTTCGAGGACAGGAGATTTGTTGCTGACGCCGACAAGGGCGGCGAGGTGACCCCCGGCGGAGGACCCTCCGATGACGATGGGGTAGGCGGGCACTTGAAGCTCGGCAGCGTGGGCACGCAGGTAGCGAATGGCGGCTTTGATGTCGTGAACTTGAGCGGGGAATCGGGACTCGCGAGACAGGCGATAGTCCACGCTGGCGACAGTCCAACCGAAGTCGGTCATACTTTTGAGGTCGACGGAAGCGCGACTCCCTGCGTGCCAGGCACCGCCGTGGACCCAGACGATGAGTCCGACGATGTCACCAGAGGGGGGATACAAGTCGAGCCGGATAGTATGGTCGCCGACGGTGGCGAAAGGGATATCTCGCGTGGTGGGAAAATCCGTTGCGGCGTGCAGGGGAAACAGGAACGTGCAAGATAGAGTGCCGAGCATCAGCACGTGGATAAACAAAGGGCGGGGCATGGGTTGAGAGCGAACAAGGCGGTGGATTGGTCTGCAGCGCTCCGGATTGGTGGGGCGTATTTGGAGCGAGCAACGGGAACATCCCAATACCTCACCCAGATCGAGGAGGCGATGGCAGTGGCCCGGAAGAAACTGGCGGATGCCGATGCGCCTTGAATTAGGCGACGGGGCAATTCGGGTGGGTTGGGTCCAAACTCAGGGACCGAATCGGAAAGCGGTGACGGCTGTTTCGAAGACGTTTAGGTCGCGGGCGTGGTAGTGGCGGTGGGGGGCGAGGTAACTCAGGGTCCAGAGTTTGCCATCGTGGATGGTGCCGTAGCGGGTTTCGGTCAGTCGCAATTGTTGAGCGTCGCTGTACGTGAAAGTCAATTTGAAGCCCGGTTGCCCCCCGACGGAAGCGGGTTCGTTGGCGGTGACGGTGAGGCCCAGTCGATCCTGATCCGAGCGCAGATCGTCGGCGATGATCTCGGCGAGTTAGTAGGAGCCAAGACCGGGGGATAGTTCGCGTTCGGAGTTGGGTAAGGCGGCGTCGAGTTTGGCCGATTGTACTTTAATGCTTTGAAGTGCGACACCATCGCGGGTGGCGACAAGGTGGGCGCCCAAGTTAGTGGAGTAACTCCAACCGGCGGGGACTTGCATGGAGAACGCCTGCTTGGGGGCTTGGTAAGTGGTGCCGCCGAGGTTCCAAAATTGGCAGCCGCCTAGTAGCAGTAGCAGGCTGGCGAGGGGGGCGAGTTGCAGGAGTCGGGGGACCATGAGGAAAGGAGTTCGAGTAGATGCGCTCGGTCGTTGGCCAGGGGGGATAAGCGCAGGTAATTTTGCAAAGCGCGGCTGGCTTCGCGGGTGGTGCCGAGGGAACCGAGCGATAGGCCCAGGCCGCGCCACGCGTGGGCATGGTTCGGGTCGAGGGTGACGGCGCGCCGGTAACGTTGGATGGCGGAGGAGGTGGCGTCGGCAGTCGTACCTTTGCGAAACCATTCGCCGTAGAGGAATTCGGGTTCGGCGTTGGAGATGACATGGGGGGGTGTTGTCAGGAGCGACGAAGTCGCAAGAACTGACAATGTTATGACTACGAATCAAATACCCCCCCACATCATCCGCCAACGATTCAAACCGGTTGGGCGAAGTAATCAAGCTGGGCATCGACGTGCACATTGAAAAATACGTCGTCGTCATGAAGATCGACGGCAGCGCGCCGGAGCGGGCGAAACGCTTCACTCCGGAGCAGTTCATCGTCTGGGTGCATGAACTCGCCGGCCGGTGCGACCAGCTCTACAGCTGCTACGAGGCCGGTCCGTTTGGCTTCAACCTACACCGTCGACTCCAAGAAATGGGCGTGACCAATCACGTGATCCGCCCGATCAATTGGGATGAACACGGCAAGAATGTTAAGACCGACGCGCGTGATGCGACGCAGATGGTGCTATGCTTGGACGGAGACCTGCGCGGCAACCATCGCAGCTTCAGCACGGTGCGCGTGCCCAGTGAAACCGAGGAACGGCGGCGCAGCATCCCCCGCTAACGCCAGAGCTTGATCAAGGAGCGCAAGCGGCTGGCGGCGAAGGCGCGAGGTCACGTGATGTATTACGGCGGGCGCCTCCAGGGGGAATGGTGGAGACCAAAACGCTGGCGTAGTTTGGGCGAAGAGCTCACCGAACACGTGCTCGCATTACTGGAGCCGCTACGCGTGATCGTATTGGTTATCGAAGAACAAATCGCGCTGGTAGAGCAGCGGCTGGAGGAAATGAGTGCGGTGGCACTGCCCAAGGGCATGGGCACCGTTATCTTCGAACAAATGGAACGAGAAGTCTGTGATGGGGGACGATTCGACACCCGCAAGCAGGTGGGCAGTTACACCGGGTTGTGTCCGAGTGAAGACACCAGCGACCGGCGGCGCTTCCAAGGCTCGATCACAAGCATGGCAACCCCCGCCTGCGTCACATGTTGATCGCGTGCGTCTGGTTGCTGATACACTGGAACCCGGACTACCGAGGCATCGTGAAGTGGCGAGACAAGCTGCTGGAAGCCAAGCTGACCAAGGCGAGCAAGAAAAAGATCGGCGTCGCCATCGCTCGACAGTTTGCGGTGGATTGGTGGCGAATCAGAACGGGCAAAGCCACGCCGGACCAACTTGGATTAGCCATGAAAGAATTACCCGCGATGAGTGGCTGAAATCACCATCGACGGAGCGAAATAGACGATTTTAGCGGAGTGTGCCCGACCTGACCCCTGTCGCTTTTGATGTGACGTTCTTGAAGATTGGGCAGCCTCGCTTCTGCAGCCTGTAGTGACCGAATGGATATGTCATAGTGTGCCCCCCGTTGACGGGGACACGGATAGCAGGAAATCCCGGCCTCATACCGAGTCCGTGGTGGCTCAGAAGACGCAAAAATCAAATCCACCACCTTCAACTCAATCCACTGAATGTAACTGAAACCAAAAAACGGGATCACTCTTGACGAATATCCCCATAGCAGGGGTCAAGGTCGACCAAACGTTGAAGGAGTTGTTCGGCTCCGACGAAATCTCCAGTGCGCAGGCCGGCTACGATATCGAGATGAAGGATGGGCGGCAGGAAATTCTGGTAGTCGCGTTCTCCGAGCGTGCCGGGCGTTTCGGGCACGCCGTATTTTACGAGCAAATCGGCGAAGCTGCGGCGACGTTCGGAAATGCGAGGATGACTGCCAAAAAAGAAAGGTTCCTTACGCTCTGAGCGTTTAAGTTCGAATTGGAGGAGGTCGAAAACCTGGGTGGTTGCGTGGAGGTCGTAACCGGCGTCGCGGAGACGAGCGAAGCCGAATTGGTCGGCTTCATTTTCGAGTTCGCGCGAGTATCCGCTCACGGCGGCGAGGGCTCCGACACCACCGAGTAGGGATCCGTAGCCTCCGCCTGTGACCGAAAGCACGTTGAACCAAGTGAGGCTGTTTTTGGTCTGGCGGTAGCGTCGAAGGGAATGGCGTCCGTCGACGTGAGACATTTAGTGGGCGAGGATAGTCGCGATCTGGGCTTCGTTCTCGAGTCGGGCGAGCAAGCCGGTGTGGACAAAAAGAGCGCCGTTGGGCAATGCGAAGGCGTTGAGTGTGGGGTCCTGCACGATGCGAACGCGCAACGTATCGGCGAGGGATGTCTCGGAGCCGGCCAGACGAAGAACGATCTGTTGCAGGTAAGCTTCAACCTCAGGCAACTCGACGACGAATCCACTCCGTAGAATACGACTTTCTTCCAAGGCGGCTTGGCGCAGGAGCTGGGGTTCGTCGGGAATCACCTCCGTTGCGCTCCTCATGGGCGGGATGCTGGTCGAAGAGCAACCTGCGCCGACCAGCATGAGCATGGCAGCGAAGGGGAGGGAGTAGCGTCCGCCTGCTTTCACGGTTGCACCGGGAGTGGGGTGGGGGGAAGACCGGCGAGGAGTTCGTTCAACAATCGGTCAATGCCTTCGGGAGTGCGGAGGTCGAGACCGATCATGGATTGGTTCATCCAGAGGACCTTGCCATCGTGATCGACGAGGACGGCGGTGGCGACGGTGGAGCCCATGGTGGGCGCGACGTAGACGCCGGTGAACGCAGCGCTTACGATACTCAATGCAGCGAGGGCTTTGCGCCCGCCGGTGGCGTAGCTATCGCGGAGGTAAAAGAAGAGAACGGCCCCCTCTCCGTAGAGATTCTGGTGGGTGACCAGGGCGCCGGTTTCGTAGTCGAAAGGCAGGTCTGCGGCGCTGGGGGGCACGAGACCCACGGCTTGATTTGGAGCTCGGGCTCGGAGCTGATTGATACATCATTACGCGCAGGAGGGCGGCGACATCGATGAGTTCGTTTTGGGCTTCGAGGTTGGGCTCAATTTGTACGGGATGGACGATGAAGCCGGTGCGATCCTGCAGAGAGCGCAGCAGTGTGGCCCGGGCGTTGGTCGTCCATTCGGCGTGGGGCTCGATAGCGCCGCTGGCGGTGAGTTCGGCCAACTCCACGTCAAGCGGGGCGATGCTGACCGAAGGGGGAGGCGGTGCGAGTTGGTTGGCGCGATCGAGGGTGCGATAGGTAGAGCGTGTCCCATTTACCCTGATTTTGGAAGGGGGGCAGGAAAGCCGATTTTTGAGCGGATTTCCGGCTACCAATGGCGGATGTAGGCACGCGCAGATGCAATTTAATGGCTAAATTGCAGTGTCGCAGCAGTCAGTGCTTGGATCGTTGCCATGAGGGAACCTCCGGCAGCCGGTTTATTGTTCATCGTTGGAGTAGGCTTGGTGGTTTTAGGCGGCTTGGGCCTGCGGTGGTTGGTCGGCCAGCAGTCGGGCGATGAGCCACAGGTTGTGACCGAGGATGCTCCAGGCTACCGCCAGCTAGAGCGTGTCCAACAAGCGCAAGAGTTTGTAGAATAGGAGGTAGCGTAAAAATAAAGAGGCCGAAACCGGGAGGATTTCCTGGTTTCGGCACAAAAACGGTGTGTATACTTTGGTGTGAACAATACTACCGAAGCCGTCGCCCCGGAAGTGGCCCTGAAAACTTGGTTGCGTCCAGACCTGACTCCGGTCGGACCCAACAAAGATTACGCCGCGTTGCGCGATCAACTGGCGGGGCTCGACCAGTTGCTGGCTAACAGTCACTTGGAAGCGATGGCCGTGGACTTTGCCCGGGAAAACTGGCGGGGCGACGACGTGGCCGGGTTGCCGCGCCACCTTGCAGTTCGCGCGCAAGGCGCGGCGGGTGCAGGTATTGCGCATGATGCTCGGGAAAATCAGCTTGCGTAAACTTTCCCTGAGCATCGCCTCCAGCGATCTGTTGGCCGACTTTTGCGGAGCGCGCCGGATCGACGGCCAAGGGGGTCTCCCAAAGAAAGCGTGCGGGAGCGTGCGTCCAAATGCTTCACCGCCGGGCAGGTGCGCAGGATGAGCCAAGTCATTATCGAGATGTGCGATGAGGCGGACCGGGCGAGCGAACTGGGACTGGCTGCGGCGCAGCCGATGGATACGTGCCTGGTGGACTCGACCTGCCTGCAGGCCAACATCCATTTCCCGGTCGACTGGGTGCTCTTTCGCGACGTGAGCCGCACCCCCTGCTCAAGGCGGTGAAACTGCGCCGTGCAGCGGGATTGCGGGGTCGGATGCCGAACGAGCCGCCAGTCTTTGCCAAGCAGATGAATCGGTGGTGCATCGCGATGACCCACAGCCGACGGCGCCGCGATGCGAAGCGGGCCCGCAAGGGCGTGCTCCGCCAGATGAAACGCCTGCTGCGCACCATCGGCGAGCACGCCCGCCGCCACCGCGACCACCTCGCCGCCGACTACGCCCGGACCCGCTTCAGTGAGCGCCAGGCCACCCACCCGCATCATTGCGCGCATCGACGCCAGGCTCGAGCAACTGCCGGCCGCGATCAAACAGGCCCACGAACGCATCATCGGCGCGCGACCAGTGCCCAACGCCGAGAAGATCCTCCGCGTCTACGAACCCGACGTGCAGACCGTGGTCCGGGGCAAGGCGTTCGGCGAGGTCGAGTTTGGCCACACCCTCATGATCAGTGAGAACGTGACGGGGTTGATCACCGATTGGCAGTTGTATCAGGGAATGGCTCCGGCCGAAGGGCGTCAGTTCGACCAGAGCCTCGAGCGCCAGAATCAGTTCGACCTGAGCACCCCGATCAAAGCGGCGAGCACCGACCGAGGCTTCTCGACCCAACGGCTGTGCGAACGCTTGGCCGAAGCCGACATTTATGACGCCACTTGCCCCCGCGATCCGCAGCTGCTGCAACGGCGCATGCAGGAGCCGCCGTTCGTGGCGCTCCAACATCGCCGGGCTTCGACGGAGGCCCGCATCCCCATCATCAAGCAACGCCAAGGCAAGCGATTGAGTGCCAGAGGCTTCACGAATCGCTACCTGGCGGTAGCCTGGAGCATCCTCGGTCACAACCTGTGGCTCATCGCCCGACTGCTGGCCGACCAACCACCGCAGGCCCAAGCCGCCTAAAACCACCAAGCCTACTCCAACGATGAACAATAAACCGGCTGCCGGAGGTTCCCTCATGGCAACGATCCAGGCACTGACTGCTGCGACACTGCAATTTAGCCCTTAAATTGCATCTGCGCGCACCTACATCCGCCATTGGTAGCCGGACATCCGCTCAAAAAATCGGCTTTCCTGCCACCCTTCCAAAATCAGGGTAAATAGGACACGCTCTACTTATCGAAGACTGGCCGACGATTTTTACAATAGTCGCGTTCATTACCGCACTATCGGTCTATGTGACCATCTTTTATCGGGCGGTTCGCATGCGTCAGTCGCAGACCGATCACCTGGCCAATCTGCCCTTCGACGATGAGCCCCGCTTGAGTAAGTCAACCGACTCTGTGAATCGCCATGAGTGACTCTGAAAGATTGATACCCCCGGAGGAGAATACTCGTCGTAAGCACGTTTACGACGGAATCGAGGAGTATAACAAGCGATTGCCGAACTGGTGGCTCTTCACTTTTTATATCACCATCGTGTTCGCGATCGGTTATTGGTTCTACTATGCGCAATCGGGGTTAGTGAAGGAAGACGGGGCGATCGTAGAGGCCGAGAGTGCCCGGATCCAAGCGGGAAAGATGTCCTCCAATCTGGAGATTTCTGACGCGAATCTGTGGCAGATGAGTCGATAAAGGGTATTGGTGGAAGCCGGCAAAGCAACCTACTTATCACTCTGTGCGGCCTGTCATCTACCGAGCCTCAAAGGCAAGACGGAGAGTCCGGCGGCAATCGGTCCGGATTTGACGGATGATATTTGGATTCATGGGGCGGAACCGACCAACGTGTTTCATACGGTTGATGCGGGCGTGTTGGTCAAGGGAATGCCTGCCTGGGGACCGGTTTTGGGAACCGAGAAATCCGTGCAAGTCGTCGCCTTTATTCTCAGTCACCACGATGCGCCGTAGCTTAACATGATTCGGCAGGAGCGGTGACCTCACCGCTCTGTGGCCCGCCTTAGCGAGCAAGCCTGGTCGCACTTTCAGCTTAATGTCCACACCCACACCAAGAAAACCGAGTATTGATTCTGTCACTACGATCCGAGACGATGGATCGCGGTTTTTTCTGCATCCGGCCGATGTGCGAGGCTTCTTTACCAAGCACCGCCGATGGACGGGCCTGCTCTGGATCGCCATTTATTTGTCCTTACCCTGGATCACCATCGGCGGGCACCCAGCGGTGTTTCTGGATATAGCAGCGCGGCGATTTCATCTCTTTGGCCTCGTGTTGGCGTTTCAGGATGTGTGGTTGCTGTTCTTTGGCATCACGGGTCTAGGCTTCGCACTCTTTTTCATTACATCGCTACTCGGTCGAGTTTGGTGTGGGTGGGCATGCCCGCAGACCGTGTTTTGGGATCACGTTTATCGACGGATTGAACGCTGGATCGAAGGTGATGCGATCAAGCGCCGGAGATTGGACGCGGCGCCATGGAATCGGGAAAAGGTGGTCAAGCGGGTGGGGAAACAGATCGCCTTCGTCATCGCCTCGGCCGTGATTTCGTATCTGTTTCTGGCTTACTACGTATCGATTCCGGAATTGTGGGACATGATGGGCCACGCGCCGGGTGAGCACTGGGGGGCTTTTCTGTTCGTTTTCCTGTTTACGGCGGCAAACTACTTCAATTTTGCATGGTTCCGAGAGCAGCTGTGCATCGTGATTTGTCCGTATGGTCGGCTGCAGTCCGCATTGACGGACGACAATATGATGGTCATCGGGTACGACGAAAAACGAGGCGAGCCACGAGGCAAAGTCGGAGTGGTTAATGCCGGAGCGTGTATAGAATGCAATCGATGTGTGCAGGTTTGCCCCACCGGGATCGATATTCGGCAGGGGTTGCAGTTGGAGTGCATAGGATGTGCAGCCTGTGTGGATGCGTGCGACGAGATCATGACCAAAGTCAAGCGACCGACGGGCCTGCTTCGTTATGATTCCCTAAATGGGCTGGAAGGCGGCAAGACCAGACCAAGTGGGTCCGGCCGCGTACGATCATGTATTCCATCTTATTGGTCATTGGAATGACGGTGGCCACCTGGCTATATCCACGGTGCAACCGGCGAATTTCGGCGTTACCCGGATGACGGGGACACCCTATATTGTGAGTCCGGAAGCGGTGCGGAATCAGTTTCTGGTGCGCGTGGTGAACAAGCAGGACGTGCGGCAAAGTTTTCGGTTGGAGTTGGTGGATGTGCCGGGCGCGTTGGAGCGGTTGGGCTTCGTGGAGACGGTGGAGTTGGGCTCGTTGGGGGAGCAAGTGCTACCGCTGGTATTACAAATGCCGCGTGATGCCTATATAGGACGATTTCACGTGATGGTGGTGCTGCACGACAGTGCGAATACCTTTACGTTGGAACGAGAGATCGAGTTTATCGGTCCCGACCCGCAACTCCTGCAGGATGACCGACCATGACGACTCCACGCAAAAAACCAGTGGTCTCGGAAATGTCGCTGTGGATCGGAGTGGAGATTGTTTTTGGCCTCATGGCCATTGCCTGGACCATCATGTTTACAGTGGCCACAAGGAACCCCGTGGAGGTGGTTCCGTTGGCGCACCGGGCGGAACCCTGAAGAAGCAAGACGACGATCATGGATCTTGCAGCGATCAACACGCCCACGGAGGCCCTCCTCGCCGGATTGGTGACCAGTCTGCACTGCGCGGGCATGTGCGGGCCGTTGGCGTGCATGCTGGGACCAGCCAAAGGAGAGCGGGCGGATGCCACGACGGTTAACACGGTTTATCACGTGTCACGGCTTACCGGATACGTCTTGCTGGGAGTGGTGGCGGGCGCGATCGGCATGGTACCGCGGGGGTTTTTTTCTGACGCCCTCGTACGATGGTTTCCCTGGCTGTTGGTGGTGTTTTTTCTGATGGTCGCGCTGCGCGGCGATCATCGGTTGCCACGGTTGGTTTGGTTGTCGAGGTGGGCGTTGAAGATTCAGGCCAAACTACGAGCCAAGCCCAGAGTACAAGTGACGGCGGTGATGGGCGCGTTAACTCCGTTGCTGCCGTGCGGCCCGTTGTATTTTTTGGTGACTCTTTCCGCGATGACCGGATCGGCCCTGCGGGGGGGCGGAGTTCATGTTGGCGTTTGGGATTGGCACGGTGCCGCTCCTGTGGCTGGCGCAGACCCAGTTTGGGTGGTTGAGGCGGCATCTCTCGCCGGTGGCACTGGGGCGGGTTCAGACCGGACTGGCCTTGGTGGCGGCGGTTATCATCAGTTGGCGCCTGCGGGCGACACTGGGTTTTTGACGGACCCTCTGTGGATCAATTCCTATGTCACTGACATCCACTCGATCCACAGTCGACGACGAAGCATGACCGTAAACTGCTCGTGTGTCGACATTGCGGCGCGCCTTCGCCGACGGGTGAGTTTTGCTGTGCGGGGTGCGCCTATGTGTACCGGTTGATCCACCAGGAAGGATTGGATGCGTATTACAAAATCAAGGACGATCGCACGGCCCCAGCGGACGGGGTGCTCGGGCAGCGACGGGAGACGGCGTGGTTGCAGCAATTGCAGACTGAAGCGGAGACGGTGGCGCGGGAGTCGAGTCGCACCCCGCGACTTCAGCTTTCGGAGCAAGGGCGATCCTGCGCCGGATGTGTGTGGTTGATCGAACGTTTGTTCAGCAAGCAGCCTGGGGCGGGGCGAATCGAGATGAATGCGCAGACTGGTCAAGTACGGATGAGTTGGCGTCTGGATACCGCAGAGCCCTTTGCGGTAGCTGAATTTTCGACTCTTTTGCAGCGTTTCAACTACTTGCTCGGGCCGGCCGGGACAGCGGTTGCCGGAGGGGAGGAGAGTCGCGATTTGGCGCGCCGGATCGGGCGGTGTGCGGCGTTTGCGATGAACGTGATGCTGTTCACGCTACCCGGCGTACTTTGGCATGGAGGCGAGTTTCACGTATGCCGGGTTGGTCAATACGCTCGCCCTTGGATTTGGCACGTTGAGTGTGTTGGCAGGAGGCGGGTTTTTTCTGACGCGGGCGGTACGGGCATTGCGGGAAGGTTCAATTCACATCGAACTGCCCATCGCAGGGGGGATCGTGGGCGCGTATGCGGGCTCGTTTTATGGGTGGGTGACCGGACAGGAGGCCTATATTTACTGTGATTTTGTGAGCGGGTTTATATTGCTCATGTTGATCGGCCGGTGGGCGCAAGTGCCGGCGGTGGAGCGCAACCAACGCCGATTATTGCAGGAGCAGCCGACGCCGCCGCGATTGCGGGTCTGGGGCGAGGGAGGCGCGGTGAAGGAGTTGCCGCCCGAGCAATTGAAGCGCGGTATGGTCTTTGCGGTCGGCAGGGGGCAGACGGTGCCGGTGGAAGGTAAGCTCCAGACGGAGAAGGGGGATTTCAATTTGGCGTGGATCAACGGGGAGTCTGATTCGCGCGTATTTCGAGTCGGACAAAGTGTGGCGGCGGGGTCGCAAAATGTCGGAAGAGCCGAAGTGTGCGTGGAGGCAACGCAGGACTGGGAGCACTCGCTGTTGGCGGAACTTTTGCGACCGGTGACGCGCAAGGCGAGAGGCTGATCGAACGGGTCATTCAAGGTTACCTTGGAGCGATCTTTGTCATCGCGCTGGGGGCAGGCGTCGGATGGTGGTGGGCGACAGGGAACGGGTTGCATGCCGGTGCGGTGGTGACGGCGGTGTTGGTGGTGTCGTGTCCCTGCGCATTGGGCTTAGCGTTTCCGTTGGCCGATGAGATGGCGACGGTGGCGTTGCGCAAACGAGGATTGTTTGTGAGAGCGGGAGATTTGTGGGGGCGTTTGAGCCACGTGAATAAACTGGTGTTCGATAAAACGGGCACATTGACGCTGGAGAATCCGGTTTTGGGGGAGCCGAGCACCCGAAAGGCATTGTCGGTGGAAGCGCGGGCGGTGTTGCACACCTTGGTGCTAGACAATCTTCATCCCGTAAACCGGGCCTTGTTGGAAGCGTTGGTGACAGAGCCGGAATTGCCGGCGCCCATTGCGGGAGAGATCGTGGAAACGGTGGGGCAGGGCGTGGCGCTGGGAGGTTGGCCCTTGGGCCGGGCCGGCTGGAGCGACGGAGGCGAGGCGGACGGAGCGACGATGTTGGCTCGTGACGGCGCGACCGTGGGGCGGTTTGAATTTCGAGATGAAGCGAGACGAGATGCGCGACGGGAGATTACGGTGCTGCGTGGGCGAGGATTGGACACGTTCATTCTGAGCGGAGATGAGACGGGTAAAGTCGTGGCGATGGCGCGTGATCTCGGGTTGCCGCCCGACAATGGCTACGGAAATCAGACGCCGCAGGCGAAGGCAGCCTGGTTGTTGGAGAACGGGGCGGATGACGCATGTTGGGGGACGGGGCGAACGACAGTCTGGCGTTTGATGCGGCGCGGTGTCGGGGCACGCCAGTGATTCACCGGGGCCTATTGGCGGAGAAGGCTGACTTTTATTACCTGGGCCAGGGACTCGACGGATTGAGAGGGCTTTTTGAAGTCAACGACGTGAGACGACGGACGCACCGAGTGTTGTTGATTTTCATGATCGCCTACAACGTGACGGCGGTAGGACTGGCGATGGCGGGGCTGATGAAGCCGCTCTTCGTGGCGGTGCTAATGCCGCTGAGTTCACTGGCGACACTGGCGATCGGGGGAATCGGGATGCGTCGGGCATGGAATTCGGCTACTGCGCCCGACCAAGCTGGTCGGGGACGCGACTACTGAACCTAGAAAACGCAGTTCACTGACGAAAACGCAGATAACACAGTTTAGTTATCTTCTCAGTTGGTGAGATTCAAACGTGCACAAATCGCCGCACCTAGCAGGTGAACGAATCGATGCCATCGACGCACCGTAACTCATGCCAACTTCGAATACTTCGTTCCCTGCTGGGAAATCCAACTACGGAACTTAGATTGAACCGGGGACTGAGTGCGGGGCAGGGGGTTTTTTTGAGCACGCCATGGGTGGTGCTGCCGACCAGCAAATCGTAGAGAGCGGTGTGGCCGTGGGAACCCATGACCACATAAGAGGCCTCGAGTTGTTTGGCCTGTTCGACAATGCCGGAAACAGCAGGCCCGTGGGTGGACACCGAAGTGCAGGCGACGCCGCGATCGGAGATGCGTCGGAGCAAATGTTCAAGTTGTTGGCGAGATGCCTTCTCCGAGACCGAGATGATTTCCTGCACGTTTTCCATCGCCAGGCCGTAGTCGGCGGTGGGAGGTTGGGTGGCGTGCAACAGCTCAACTTTGCCATTCACCGCGTGGGCCAGTTCGATGGCGGCATCGATGACCAAGGCCGTAGCGGGGGAGAAGTCGACGGGGGTTAGAATCGTCTTTATACGGCGAGAATACACCTAGCCGGCCAACATAGCCACGCATGGATTGCTTTTTGTTGAGCGTGGTGGCGACTGAAGTCCGGCAGTTGAGAGATCTTAAGGGGCTCGGATCAAGAGATTTACTGGTTATACCGAAGATGCCCCTCATCTCGCGGGTCCCTCCTCCTCCAATGGTCGGGCCGGTGAGATTCGAACTCACGACCTCTTGCACCCCATGCAAGCGCGCTACCAGGCTACGCTACGGCCCGAACCGGAGGAAGGGGAGAGCAGGCCGGATGCACCGGCGCGAAGCAAGCGTTTTTTCGGGAGAGCAATATTGGGGGAGGTGAGAGCATTTTCGCGTGGAGATGCGGGGCGGTTTCGGTTCGGTTTCAAGGCTTGAATTTTCCGGTACCCCATTTGTCTGCGGAAAGTCCCCCTGGCACGTCTCCGCCCCGGGTGCGTTGGGTTTGGCCGGTGGGGCTGGCGTGCATGGTGTTTATGGCGTCGGGCAGAGTCAGGCGGCGCCGCTTGATATCGTGTCGATCGATAAAGTGGCCCATTTTTCGGTGTTTGCGCTGTTGGGGACCTTGTTGGCGCGGACACAGCGGCCCTCGCGGTGGTGGTGGGGGATATTGATGGCGTCGGGGTATGGCTTGATGGACGAGTGGCGGCAGAGGGCGGTGTCAAGCGGCTAGTGCTCAGGGTTTTTGTATAATAGCATGAAAGACTTCAGCGGGAGACTGTCCGTCGAGCCCGATGCGAGGGAGATTATTGAGTAGCCACTCCGCTTTGGCGATTTGGCCTTTGGTGACGGTGTTAAAGTCGATGCCTTTAGGGAAGTATTCCCGGATCAGACCGTTGATATTCGCGACTGCACCGCGCTGCCAAGGGCTGTGTGGATGGCAGAAGTAGACCGCCACTTTTGTGGCAAGGGAGAAGGCGGCATGTTGGGCCATTTAGCGGCCGTTGTCGTAGGTGAGGGTCTTGCGCAGGTGGGCGGGCAGGCGTTTGAAGGCCCGGATGAGAGCGCGGGCGACGCTGATCGCGTCTTTGGCGCCGCCCAACGGGACGATCATCACGTAGCGGGAGACCCGTTCGGTGATGACCAAAATGGCGGTGCGATTGCCTGCACCCATGACCAAGTCGGCCTCCCAGTGTTCGGGCACCTCCCGGCGCTCCACCTCAGCGGGTCGCTCGCCGATATTGATCGCGCCCGGCAACTGGCCCGAGAGCTTGCCCTTGGCGCGGGGGGGGCGGGACTGCGCCGGGGCTTCTTGCGCCGCAAATAAGCGATCAATTCCTTCTTAACTGAGCCTTTGGAGTGGACGTAGATGAAGTCGTAGATGGTTTCGTGGCTCACGCGTCGGGTCAGATCAAGGCCATGACGTCGTCTCAAGGCGACTGCGATTTGCGTGGGCGTAGCGCCGGTGGCAAACAGGGCCAGCACCTCGTCGCGCAAGGCGGGCGTGTCGGCGACTTTGTTGCGCGCGGCGCACTTGGGCCGACGGCAAGCGCGAGTCTGCGCATCCATGCCGCTGTAGCTGGAGTGCCCGCCGTTGCGGGTGATCTCGCGATTGACCACCGAGGCGTCGCGGCCGAGGGCGGCGGCAAGCTGAGCGCCGCTTTTGCCCTGGGCCAAACCGGCATGAATCGCCTCGCGGTCCTTGGCGGTGATGCGCCGTTGTATTTTTGCCACCACTCCAAATCCTCCGCTCTGCGCCCACGACGCCAGCGCTGAGTTTTTCCCAGAGAGAGGACGACCGGCCCGCCAAGCCGGGCCGGTCGTCCTCTCTCTGGCTTGTGTATAGCTGGAGCGTGTCCCATTTACCCTGATTTTGGAAGGGGGGCAGGAAAGCCGATTTTTGAGCGGATTTCCGGCTACGAATGGCGGATGTAGGCGCGCGCAGATGCAATTTAATGGCTAAATTGCAGTGTCGCAGCAGTCAGTGCCTGGATCGTTTCCATGCGGGAACCTCCGGCAGCCGGTTTATTGTTCATCGTTGGAGTAGGCTTGGTGGTTTTAGGCGGCTTGGGCCTGCGGTGGTTGGTCGGCCAGCAGTCGGGCGATGAGCCACAGGTTGTGACCGAGGATGCTCCAGGCTACCGCCAGGTAGCGATTCGTGAAGCCTCTGGCACTCAATCGCTTGCCTTGGCGTTGCTTGATGATGGCGATGCGGGCTTCCGTCGAAGCCCGGCGATGTTGGAGCGCCACGAACTGCGGCTCCTGCATGCGCCGTTGCAGTTGCTGCGGATCGCGGGGGCAGTGGCGTCATAAATGTCGGCTTCGGCCAAGCGGTCGCACCGCCGTTTGGTCGAGAAGCCTCGGTCGGTGCTCGCCGCTTTGATCGGGGTGCTCAGGTCGAACTGCTTCTGGCGCTCGAGGCTCTGGTCGAACTGACGCCATTCGGCCGGAGTCATTCCCTGATACCACTGCCAATCGGTGATCAATCCCGTCACGTTCTCACTGATCATGAGGATGTTGCCAAACTCGACCTCGCCGGACGCCTTGCCCCGGACCACGGTCTGCACGTCGGGTTCGTAGACGCTAAGGATCTTCCCGGCGTTGGGCACTGGTCGCGCGCCGATGATGTGTTCGTGGGCCTGTTTGATTGCGGCCGGCAGTTGCTCGAGCCTGGCGTCGATGCGCGCAATGATGCGGGTGGCCTGGCGCTCATTGAAGCGGGTCCGGGCGTAGTCGGCGGCGAGGTGGTCGCCGATGGTGCGCAGCAGGCGTTTCATCTGGCGGAGCACGCCCTTGCGGGCCCGCTTCGCATCGCGGCGCCGTCGGCTGTGGGTCATCGCGATGCACCACCGATTCATCTGCTTGGCAAAGACTGGCGACTCGTTCGGCATCCGACCCCGCAACCCCGCTGCACGGATCAGTTTCACCGCCTTGAGCAGGGGGTGCGGCTCACGTCGCGAAAGAGCACCCAGTCGACCGGGAAATCGATGTTGGCCTGCAGGCAGGTCGAGTCCACCAGGCACGTATCCATCGGCTGCGCCGCAGCCAGTCCCAGTTCGCTCGCCCGGTCCGGCCTCACCGCACATCTCGATAAAGACTTGGCTCATCTTACGCACCAGCCCGGCGGGGAAGCATTTGGACGCACGCTCCCGCACGCTTTCTTTGGGAGACCCCCTTGATGCCGTCGATCCGGCGCGCTCCGCAAAAGTCGGCCAACAGATCGCTGGAGGCGATGCTCAGGGAAAGTTTACGCAAGCTGATGTTTCCGAGCATCATGCGCAATACCTGCACCCGCAGCGCCTTGCGCGCGAACTGCAGGTGTCGCGGCAACCCGGCCACGTCGTCGCCTCCCCAGTTTTCCCGGGCAAAGTCCACGGCCATCGCTTCCAAGTGACTGTTGGCCAGCAACTGGTCGAGCCCCGCCAGTGGATCGCGAAACGCGGCGTAATCTTTGTTGGGTCCGACCGGAGTCAGGTCTGGACGCAGCCAGGTTTGCAGGGCAACTTCCGGAGCGACGGCTTCGGTAGTATTGTTCACACCAAATTATACACACCGTTTTTGTGCCGAAACCAGGAAATCCTCCCGGGTTCGGCCTCTTTATTTTTACGCTACCTCCTCTTCTCCCACCTCTTGCGCTTGTTGGACACGCTCTACATAGGAACGCCATCCCAAGTTCCCAATCCCGACCTTCCGTGTGATTTGCGGGGAGCACGGCCGTACCCGCACGACATGGATGGACGCCGGAATATCGGCCAACAGTTCAGGTTCAATGTTCTGACTCTCGGAATCGGGTTCGCACGCGAGGACCGTAACATCCACCCGTTTTCTCGGAAATGCGGTAAACTCATGCGTACACGCTGGGGGTCCGGCGCGTTGACTGGCGGGAAGTTGGGAGTGACTATCAGTACGCGTCAACGGCTGACGGCTGACGGCGCTTTTCTGAGATTCGGGCAACATTTCGTTGGGGCGGCTACGTTCAGCCTTATGCTTTCCACTCAGGCAATTTGCGACCGGTCAGCTGTTCCAAAGTAGTCACATCGTCTGAGAATCGAGATCGAAGTTCGGCGGTCAAATTGGCGGGAGGAGTCGGGTAACCCTGTCGGGGGAAAACACGTTCGGCCCACTGCCGCAGTTTTAATTTCTGCACGATCTTAAGCGGCGTCGCGTAGTTCCATCGTCGGCTGAGCGGGCCGAGTCCCTTAACTACCGCGGTTTGATACATCCACGCATAGGTTTGACCGGCCCATCCTCCGCGAGGCGACACCCCGGCACGGGCGTGTTGCTGGATGGGTGGTTTGAAGTCCAGATCCACACCAAGGTCTGCAAAACCCCGGCTCAGCGTAGCTTCGGGTGCGGACTTGAGTTCATTATGCCAGATCACGGTGAATTGTTCGAGCGGGAAAAACTTCAACCAATGAGTCAGATGGTGGCCCTGACGCGCGGGGTTGATCAGTAATTCCTCATGGCGCTCGAGCGCGGTGACTAGGTCAGGCTGTGATGTATTTCGGCACGTAAAGTTTTGGCGTAATAGGTGCCCATAGTTCGATTGGAGCATTTGGACAGGATCACAGAGCATCAGGATCAACTTGACTTTTGGCAGGTGAAGTTTGATCTACATCGGGACTTCGGGAGTTTCCAAATAATCTGCTGAAAACTCACCGATGGTTTGATGCGACTGGGCGTCAGCGAAGAATGAACTGTAGTAAAAGAAAGGATACTCCGGGTAGGGGTAGCCGAAAAAATGGGTTTCCTTGATGGGAGGTAAATAGATATCCGGGTGAGCGGAAAGTTGCTCGGACAACCAGGTGGTTCCTGCTTTGAGAGAGCCGATGCCGAGGAAATCAGGTTGCTTAGGCTCGGTATTTTTAGACGGGGTAGGAGTCATCGATTCAGCGCTCCTTTGACTTGGTGCAAAAATGCCAGCTGTTCGACGTCCCAGTTGAACCGAGTCTGCCCCAGCTCCCAGGCGCGTTCGCGCGCAACGATTCGTCCGGGACGATCCAGCCACCATTTTCCCAATACGTCAGCTGACGCGTCCGGATCATTGGGGTCAATGCGGAGGGCTGCCGGGCCCATCTCGGATGCAATCGGTAGGGGTGTAGGCGTAGGGGCATGCCAGCGAGCAGGTAGGCGAAAATCTTGTTGGCAAGACAGATGTCATGAGTGGGCGGCGTCGGTAACTCGCAGGCTAGACCCAAATCGTGTGGTGCCGCGAGTCGCGACATTTCCGCGGGGGCAGCTGGAGGGAGGATTCGCAGTTTTAGCGTGGACCCACGGCCCTTGGCCAAGCCCGAGCGAAGCGTTGTCACAAATGATTCGATCGGGTTGCCTCGCAGGTTCAGTTCCACGGACATGGGAAGCCGGTTCAATATTTCTACTATTCCTTCCAAGCCGCGCTGTGGTCCGATGGTTTGGGAAAACTAATATAATCGGAAGACACCATCATCTGTGGGACGAACCGGATTGGCGGGAGCGTTAGTACGCGGGAACACATTCAGCATCGAAATCGGCTTGGATTCCAAAGGGTAGAGATCAGCATAGGCGTCGGCGATCAGGGGCGCAGCGGCAGTCAAATAGATCGCTTGGGGCAACAAGGTTTCCTCGATTACGCGAATGGCGGTGTGCTGGGCGGAGTCGTTCAAAACCGCGTCAGTTTCCCCAGTGTGGAAATCCTCGGCATCGAACGCGAATGAGGCGCCCGAGCGCTGAGCCGCCCAGGCCGCCGCCGCCAGTCCCGCGATGGTATGGCCGATGAACAATTGCGATTCAGTGCTTCGAGCGGCTTTCGCGAGGCGCTCGATGGTCGTGCTATGCGCGGTTCGTGCCAAAGCGAGCGGAACGACATTGGAGGAGAATCTGCGCAGTCGACGTAAAGCGATGAGTTGGCGTAACCGAGACAGTTTGGCGGAGAAACTAGGACGGAAATCCAGTCGATGCGTGCGCCACGGTGCATGGGCCATAACCGATTTTTCCAGACGATCTGTGATCGGGTGATTTTGGCCGCTCACCACGTGCACATCGAAGCCGGCATCGCACAATGCCTCCGCTTCTTTGACCAGTGGGGGGTTACTTGCGAGGTGTGAGGGAGAAACCAAACCAATGCGGGTGGCTGCGCTCATGCGGGCACATCCTCCCATTTGGTCCGAATGGTGTCGACGACCTGTGCTCGGTAGTCGGACCATTGGCGCGCTTGCGCCGTTAACCTGGCCGGTTCACGCATTGAAACCAGTGCATCCCGGTTCTCATGACACCAAGTGACCACTTCTGCGATGGCGTCGGCGGAGCGGGCCTCGATTAATTTACCATTTTGGCCGTCCTTCAACAGGTCCGCCGCTCCTGCTCGGCAAGTGGTGATCACCGGGCACCCTTGGGCCCAAGCCTCGGTGGCAACCATGCCGAAACCGTCGCACAGAGTGGGAAACAACAAGGCATCTGCTTGTCCGTATAGAGGCATGGGTTCGTCCCGGGACAGTGTTCCGTGCAACTGGATTCCATCGGGGATCGGATTACCAAGTGAGTCGGGAAGACCGTTGGATCCGTAGACACTAAGCTGGGCCACCTGCCCGAGATCATACTTGCGCCACGCCTCGATAATGTAGTGTGCTCCCTTGCGAATACTGAACGTTCCGGCCCAGATCAGTTTGAGCGGTTCATCGTGGGATGTGACGGGCAAACGCCTCGAGTTGGCCACCGGTGCGGGAGCTTCCAACGGAACCACGGAAACCTTCGAAACATCCCAACCGGCCTCCACGAAGGACTGCCGGGTGAATTGGGAGGCGACCATGATAACATCGGCCAGATCCCACTCGGCTTTGCGTCGTGCGGCTCGATTGGCCTCCCGGGCGGCCACTTGTTTTTGCAACGGAATACGTAGCTCCGGTACTAGATCCAATTCGGCCGCGAGCATACTTTTGACGTAGCCCGGCTCCGGCGCCGGTATCACCAGAATACGGCGCCGCCCCGACTCCGCCGCCGCCCGCAAGGTGTGCAGGCAGGCATGTTCGTAACCGAAAACAGCTTCGACATCGCGATTCAGGCAATGCCGGGCTACATCGCGGTCGAATCCAGGTTCCGCCCATTCCCAGATCCGATCCCCTAAGCGTTGCGGTCGATCGATCCGTCCGGCCACCAGGCGGATCAACTCGCGCCAAGACGACTGCGAGACCAAGTCGGTCGGCAGTTCCTGCAACGTTCGTTTACGTAGCTCCCGCGCGAAGTTGAAGCCGATCACCCGGCCGGCTCGAACGGCGCAACGCTGCCTCCATAAATGCGGATCATCGAAGATCGCGGTATGAAACTTATGCAGCATGTTGGCCTCCCACAAAGCGCGGGCATCCTGTTGCACGTGGGGTGCTACCATCGTATGGAAGATCAACGTTTTCATCGGCCGGTCATGTACGCTGAGTCAGACGCTTGACCCGCGCGGCAAAGCGCCATCCCCACAATCGATCAGACCACCTCACCAGACGCCCACCCAGAATTCGGCGCGAGGACCCGCCGGCGGCTTCGGCCGCCGCTTGCGCTGCGGTGGCTGCAGCCGGAAGTACGGGATACAATTCATAGGCCAGCATCTGCCACGCATCGGCGACTGCTTCTTGCACACGTGAGGATGCTTCGGCTGACTGGAGGTGTTGGACGATCAGTTGGATCGAACGCTGCTGTGAACGCAGGGCGCGTGCATCGTTGCGACGACTGAGACTGTTCGCGACACCAGATCGGTAGTAACATCGCGCATCCGCGCAGAACACAATTCCGGTAGCGGCCAGCATGATACGGCAGAAATATTCCCCATCGTCGTTGAGACTGAGAGCTTCGTCCCACGGCCCGGCGCGATCAATGACGCTGCGCGGTGTCAGCCAGCAGATCGGAGGCATCATCCAGCCCTCCTGCAGTTGTCGAACTTGGAACTCGACGCCGCTTTGATCACGCGATTGTGCTTCCTACCGAAATTCAGCATTCTCAATTTATTCATGAAACCTCGCCCAAGCTGCCGACGCGATATTGCCTTCGGGAACGGATCGGAGACGTTGCAACTGCCGCTGAATCTTGGTGGCGTCGAGCAGATCATCCGCATCCAAAAACTGGATATACTCTCCCCTGGCCAGGCGAAGCCCGTGGTTGCGCGCCGCCGCAGCGCCGGAGTTGGGTTGAGAGACCACCTTCACTCCGCGAGCGACATAGCTCTGAGCCAGAGCCAGGCTGTCGTCGCTGGAACCGTCGTTCACGAGAATGACTTCGAAGTCCACGCCGATTTGACTCAATGCGGAATCCAAGGTCGCGGCCAACCACGGGGCTGCATTGTAGCAGGGAATGAGGATGCTGACTTCCGGCGTGTTCAAGGCACCAGGGCGTCGGGCGTATAACGTGCAGCCAACGCGTTCAGTTCGGCGTCGTTTATTGTGCGACAGGTCTCATACGATGACGAAGCCAACGAGCGGTTCGAACCCAGCCCAGTCGAGGTCCGAGCACGCGCAGCGCTCGCCCAGAGGGTGGCAGCCATTCCGGAGCCGGACACTGGCGCCACAACGCCAACTGGCGTCGCTGAAATTCAGCATCAAAGTCGTAAGGGAGACCGCGCCAAGCGTGGAACGCTTTGGCCGCCACCATACGCCTGGCACGTTCACCCTGATCATTGCGAGGGCAACTCTTCATGAACTGTTCGGCAACGCTAAGTGCGGCGTAGGCCATCGCTTCCCATCTACCCGTCAGGCGGGAGCCTGGATGAACGCCGATCCAAGTGTGGTAGCCGGGAACCTTAAGTACTTTGGCCGCGAATGGGATAGAACCAAATTTCTGCGACGGGGTTGTAGCGCGCGTGAGGGGCGAAGAGAGACGCTTCGAGTAACTCTCGTAGGTAGCCGGTGCGAAACAGTGGGGAGTGGGGCGGAGGCTGGACTTGTACGTAGAAGCAGGTTGGGTCCGTGGTTTCGAGCGCTGGTTTGGGTTTTATTTTTCTCAGTGACTCCCACGGTCCCTCGGCAAACTCCACGTTGCCACTATCCGTATAGCTCACATCGGCGGATTCCACTCGCATGGCGTTTATTTGCCGGGAGAGTTTGTCGAGACTAATCAAATCGTCGGAGTCGAGCAACAAGGTAAACTCGCCCTTCGCGGCCTTGAACCCGGCGAGACGAGCGAACAGCAAGCCTTGGTTTGGTTGCCGGATCACGTGATTACACAGTTCGCAGTTGAGTGGCCAGTTGTTCAGTGGCGGGGACATCTGATCCATCGTCGACCAAGATGATTTCGCAGTTCAATCCTGCTCTCGCGCGCTCGATGCTGGCCAAAACGACAGGCAGCGTGTCAGCTGCGGTTTAAATAGGGAATGATGATACTAAGATCGATAATCATCGAATCTAATTCAGGAGGAAGGTACGTCGGTAAATCGACGCCAGTCGCGCTGGACATACCAACGTTTCGATTCTGCCACGTAGTGGTGCATCACGGCGCCGCATTCCAATGCTTCGGGGAGCTGGGGCAAGGTCACATAGTCATTTGCTGGCGCGATCGAACAAGATTGGCCGGCCACTAGCATGGCCACCAGAGCCTGTTCCAAGTAGTAGTTGGTTTTTTCGCGCGTGATTAGCTCGGCGCACCTGTATTTGAGTTTGTCCCAATTGAAATCATCGCTCTTGAGGCCACAGAGTCCCACGTTGACTTTTTTCTCCAGCGATTGTCCGGCCAGTTTCGAGAGTAGGGTGCCGGAGTAGCCGTAGGACGTATGGACGTCTATGGCGTGGAGAGGCGCACGAGGTTGTGCAGACCAATCAATCAAAAGATGGGGGCGTTTGAAGAACAGCAGATCGGAATCGATAACCAGTTTCCATCCTTTGGAACCCAAGTGTGGATCGATCAATTTACGGATATTGGGGTAGTGCAGCCAACGATCACGGAAATAGGGGTAACGATCCTCCGGAAGTAGAGAGCCCAAGTTTTCCTGTATCTCTCGAATTCCTACAAATCGACACGCAGGAATGATCCGTCGTAGATTATCCCGCGCCGTTGCACCCAAACTTCCGTCATCATTGATAATCGGATGAAGAGGACGGTCAGTGTGGAGTTGGAGAGAGAATACGCAAAACGCCGTTTGGTCCCAGAATCGCTTACCCGTAAGCAGGTGCACCTCGAACGGACGGCCCGCGGGGGGGCCAAATATGGGAGAGTCTCAGCTGCGACTGCCATTTCTTGGTGACCGAGTCGCGTCTGTTTCTGCTCCCAAGGGCCTCCTTCCTGCAGACATTTGCGGAAGTCGCCAATTGGATTAAAATAATACCGCAGTGCCATGCGCCCCAGCCAATTGCGCCACGAAAAGGATCGGGCCGGTTTATCTACGAGAATTTATCGACAAAGCTCCGCGATCGAAGAGATCGCCCAAATCTTGCTCACGAATCGAAGCTGATAGCCTCTGATTGACGTGTGGCGCCTCGTTATGGAATTTTGCATGCATCGGACCTGAGTTTGTAAAGACACGGTCATTTCTTAGTGGGGCGGTTGGTGGATTTAGTCGAGCGATAGCCACGTGACTGTTCCTTGCACGAGAGAGTTGGATTATCGACTTTGGTGTGATCGGTGACGGCGAAGAGCAGTGCACACCGATGGTACGCAGCGGCTTCAGCGAGCGATCGCGGCTCTCCCTTCAAAGTGTCCACAAGCCCCTGGCCAACGAATCTGTTCAGCGGGTCCCCGCCAAGCTTGCCGAGTGTACCACGCCTTCATGCATCGTAGAGGCACCGTCTAATTTGCGATCGGAGACCAATTGACCGGGCGAATCCCGTGTCGGTCGAGCACTTGTATCCACGAGCACTGAATTCTACGATTTAACCTACCCAGGTATTCGGCCTGAAGACGCGATTGCGGGATGAGGTGTGTCAGTTGGAGCGCGGGATAGTAGGCGACGTCACCATCTGCCGCGCAGACTGCCAGCACAATTTCGTGGTCTCCGCCTGAGGACAGGGCGGTGCCTGTGCGGTCGGAAAGTTGATGGTCCATAGACTGTTCCAACCAAGTATTCATCAAACTACGACGCAGGCACATGCCCACGCCGATCGGCGCGCAAAGTGGATATTCAAGCTTGGCTGAAGCGGCCTTTTTAAAAATGGGATCGGGGCCCATATCACGCAGAGCCAGTAGTCCTATGCACTCTTGCTGCCAGTCGGCAGGGGGAGTTTCGAAGTTCGGGACGCTGCTCCCTCCAAACGCACCGACCTGAGGATGTTTGGTAGCCAACGCCAACGCCTGACTGAGATAGTCCCGCGACAGTACGTTATCATCGTCGACCAACACCAGCAACGTGCCGCGTGCTTCCGCTGCGCTGCGTCGTCGCGCTGAAGTAAGTCCAAGCTTGGGTTCGGCGATGCTTAATTAGATTGGATGGTGCATCTTCATTCCAAGATGCCTTCGTCCATGCGGGCGTAGAGGCATTGTCGACGATCAGGGTCTCCCACGCGGTTGCGGGGAGGTCCTGATCACGAAGGGCCCGCAGCGTGCGCCGAAGTCGCCCCGGGTTTGGGTTATGCGTTGAGATGATGACCGATAGCATTAGAGTTACTCGCCCGGACACGGGGACTTAAATGAGCGATGCAGTATCATCGTAATTTTAGATGCGAGTTCCATGGAGTTCGTCTGTTGAATTCGGCAGGGAATGACTGGATCGCGATAAAGGCTGTGGTTGTCTGGTGATCGGGATCACGGCCGAACAAATCCGTCGAATACCCGTGAGCGTTACTTGACCATGCCGCCTATGGATCCCTTGCGGTTTTTGATGATGCTCTAGCTTCGGAACCGCACCGTCTTGGCCGGGATACCTATCGCTACGGCGCCTTCCGGTAAATCTTTGGAAACGACGGCACCAGCACCGACCACGCAACCATCACCGATCGTCACCCCGCCCAAAACGGTCACCCCGCCCAAAACTGTCACTCCGGCGCCCAACCACACATCCGATCCGATGCGCGTGGGTTTCACAATGTCGGGCACAGATCTAATCGGGACACCCAGTGGGGGAATGGAATGGTTCGACGACACAATTCGACAATGCATCGCAATTAACGTTTTCGAGCCGATTTCTACGCCTCCGTGACCATAAATCACGGTGCCGGGACCAATAAACACTTCCTCCGCAATCGTAATCTTCCCACCCCATGCGTGTAGGCACACCTGATTTCCAAGTTCGCTATGCGCTCCGATTGCGATATGTCCACGCTTACCGTTCGCGAAACCACGAACGATGCTCACGCCGGATTGTATTATCGTCATGGGGCCACAGTGGATACTGGAGACCCGAAAGACCAATCGCCGCCCGTAAGAGAAAAAATTCAGGAAACGTTCCACGTCAGCAATAAGGGATTCGTGGGGATTCGATCGTTCGGGCGACACACTGAAAAAATGTGGATCATCACGGTCATCTCTGCGGCGCAGCAAATGGCGTTAAATACAGACTCCACGGGTCGCGGGGCAGTTTGTCTCGAACCCGGTTGAATGCGGCCAGGCCCATGGCGCTCCATTTGTTCCGATTTGCCATGGCCGCAATCAGACTTTGAGCAATCAGGGTAGGTTCGGCTGCCGGACAATTGAAACCAGTTTCGCCAGGAATCACCCATTCTCGAAACCCGCCGTATGGAGTGCGACGCACGGGACGCCCACACGCCATGGCCTCGAGCATGGACACTGCGAGTCCCTCGTAGCGGGATGTGAGAACCAATAAATGGTGCCGCCTCCAAATCGAATGAATGTCGTTGGTATGCGGCATGAACCGAACTTTGGATCCAAGTCCCAACCAATCGGCCAATTCCTCTAAGTAAGCGCGATCAGGGCCGTCTCCGTAGAAATCGAACCGCCAGGAGGGGCGTTCCGGAGGGAGTAAGGCCAACGCCTCAAGTAAAACATCGAGTCCTTTGTGATGAGCATCCATCCGGCTAATGGAAGCCAGCGCGATGGGGGCATTCGATTCCGTTTTCGGCCAGGGCAACGGGGTATCGTAGGAAAACCGAATATAATGAGGAAAAATGGCAGCATTGCTGAGTCGACTCAGCAACTGGGTCTCCGTGAGTTCCTTTGTCCAGGCGGAGTTTAAAAGGCATCGATGGGCGCGGGCAAACAGGTTGGCGGCGCGTTCGCGGCGATGCTTGGGCATGGTGGCCTGATGTTGATTCGAACGGAAGAAGAGATCGTAAGTGACCTCGGGATTTTGGAGGAATGAGAGCCGATGGGGTTCGGCCAGAATGTCGAATGACCCGCCCTGATTGATGAACACGTGGGGGTTTTTCAGCCTCAGGAGGCAGTGTTTGAGTGTACGGTGATCAGCGCTCCAATGACTGAGAATCCGCCGGAAAACAGTTAGGCGTCCGCTCCTCGCCGCCGGACGCGCTGGTTGAGCGAAGACTTGCATGCCTTGGTCGACCAATTCGCGCACCTCCTCTCGTGCCAATGCCGCCGGATGTAGAATTGCCACGACGGGAAAGCCGCGTTCGAGCAGGCGGGCAGCTGCTTGCGGCCAAACGTAATCCGGTGCCTCTCAGCCCCAATGGCCACGATTGGTGGAGTAAAAGATGGCCGATTTACGGTCACCTGGTTCATGGGGGATGAATGGACTCATCGCAGCACTAGTTATGAGGAATATACGCAGTGGTATTGTCGCGCTCGATCACCAGTTCGTAGCTCAAATTCCTCAGTTGTTCCAAGATCGTCGTGTGATCCGCGACCGGGGCACATGAATGTTCGAAATGAACGACTCGGGGCTGTGACTTTTGCCAGTCCCACAGATTCAAAAGCTGGATGCCGAAACCCTCGGTATCGATGATGAGTACCTCGACTTCTTGGATGGGAAAGGCGGTATCGATCTCTTCCCAGGGCAAGCAGTTTACCATTTCCTCGCGGATGAACTGGACGGGGATACTTAAGTCGCGGCAGGCCGATTCGATTCTAGCACGGTCCAATGTCCCTAGGCCGTCGACGAAAGTCGGGGCGTTTGGAGCGTCCGCCGCAATGCTGTAGAGCTGGGCGGTTGCTCTTTCTGCCGCGACCGCCACCTGGACCACTCGAACCAGAGGGTAATCCTGATAACGTTTTAGAAGTTGCGGGATGAACGTTCCCCGAGGCTCTATCAGCGTCCCCCGCCACTGGAGAGGGCGGATCAACGGAGCCAAAGGATCGTTGCGGGAGCCGTCATTTGCGCCGGCTGGCATGAACTTCCGCCTCTTCAGTCGCCGAACGCGCGATGTAGCGCGTAGCCAAACCCGGTCAAGGGCGATACATTCAGAAAACGAAGAACCGGGTGGTTGGTTCGTAACAAGGAAAGTTTGGCAAAACGCCACAACAGAGATTGTACGAAATGGGAATGGGATGAGGGCATGGGGGAGAGTCTCTAGCGACTCAGCTTAGTCCAGGACTCGGGTACGATGAATTGTGATTTGACCGGATTAATTGACGAACCATGGGTCCGGCGCGATCACCAGTTTTTCCGGATTCTGGTTCAACCATGCCGCCCACCAGGAAAAGGTGCGGTTGGCTACCGCGATGTGGTCACACGCCGCCATCAATCGTATTTTATCATAGGCGTGGAAGGGTCTCACCACGCGAACATACTCGTGGGGCCCACTGAGTTGAAAGGATTCAGCCACCGTCTCAATTTCATCGGAAAAGAGATATACTTTGGCATTGGGACTGCGTTGTCGAAGCATCGTCAAGGCGCGGTGGTAGTATTCAAAATCCAAGGACCCAATGCTGCGGGCAAACTCGGGATTGCGTTGGTAATCCCCTAGTCTGAAGTGGAGGGCGATCGATGGACCGGACTGAATTTCCTGGGGCAACTCGGCTACCGCCGGTTGCGGTGGGTAGCGAAAACTGAAATGCAGGCGAAGTAGGTCCGCGGTGGAATCGAAATACCGCTCCGACTGGAACATACCGTGAAGGTAAGGGTTATCCGCTTGGAGTATGCCCGGCATGGGCATCAACTGATGAGGTTTCAGTCCTCTGTGCATGGAACCAAATAAATGAAATATCGAAAGGAAAGTCAGATAAATAAAAGCACTAGCCGAGGGCAAGGACGTAGCCGTGAGGCTGGGTCTGAAAGAAGCCGTAGGCAAACTTGTGGGGCGACGAACAGAAACATGGTAATAGGCTTAGCATCCGGGACGAGTCACCACCACATGACGAAGTCCTGTGGTACAGGATGTAAGGGTAGACGGTGCGCTCGTGCGAGGGAAGTTGATGCCATTATCCGGGGAGGCCTCTGTGCCCCGCGTCCCGTCTATGACGGGGAGCAGCCGCGTCGGTAACGACGACGGAGGAAACAGAGGAGTCAGCAGAAGGCATAGTAGTCACGGGAAACGAGCCGGGAGTAGTCGCTGACGGGTTACCCGTCCGACGAATGAACTGGAGGTCTCAACTGTGACGAAGGCCCGAACCAAAATGATGAGCGCGAGTCCGTTTGCTCGATCCACCCTCCGAAACCGACCGGTGTATCGGGTGGTCGACGCGAAACGGGTTTCTCAAACTCAACCGAAGGGCCCACCTGCCAGGAGGGTGATTCGGTTCTATCCAACTACGGTCCGATAGCGTTTCGGAACCGCCCGGTGCGGACCCGCATGCCGGGTGGTGTGGGGGGCGGAGGCTAATTACCCTCCGCCTACCCGATTGATGAAGTCCTCCGAGAAAGTATGGTTGGTTTCGCTATACCTATTGCCGGGTGAGGCGAACTGGTCAGTCCATTGATTTAGCCGCAAGCGCTTGGCGAGTGCGATCGACCAACGTTCGGATCGGCTGAGCGCAGGGCCTTGGGTTCGCTTCACCTCTTCGGTCGTGGCAAACTGTTCAGTAATGTTCAGACAAGACAGTGCGTATTGATTGTGGGCTTCGTAAGCTGGATCGTCACGATACCAGGAGACATCCAATTTGAGAACGGTGCGGCGACGCTCGGCGAGCGCGAGCCCAGCCGCATATTGAAACATCTGATTTCCGAGTCCGCCCGTAAGCCAAATGATGATCATGACGGATAAGTTGTTGTGCGGTTCCAATAAGGTGAAAATTGACGCCTAACTAGACCGAATAAAGTCATGCGTTCGGAGCAAACCGATGGATTTCGGTCCGCATGGAATTGAGCACCAATCCGTAACCGGCAGTCGCAGCACAGTATGACGTCGAGTTTTCCGAGGTGATATCGAGTCGTGCAAGTTCGGCTTGCTGGAAGGTCCTATCATCCTCGCTCAGCCCAACCACCATCTTGTAGCTGTCGGCGGCAATAGCCACCGAGTCTTGGGTGAAGGAGACCTCGTGTTCCCCTGCGGGAAGTGGTTGCGGCGCGGTTCAGACCGTCTGCAGACCCAGACCTTCACTGGTCTGTAAACCAAGTCCGCAGACGAAGTTCGTGATCGGGCGAACCGCAGTTACCCGAATCTTGGCCCGCCAAGGTTCGCCGATACGGAAAAGGGTGGAATTCCGCCCGGGGAGGTCTTCGAGTGTGAATCCACGCACAAAGGCGCGATCGCGAATCGACTCGTCGGGGGTGGGGATTCGGAAATCACTCTGAGTACTCCCGTTGTTCGCGTAGGCCACCAAGGTCGAAGGCACGTCGCTCACCATCGAGACCTGGCCTCGATCGAGCAATATGGCCTGAGAACAGAGCTGTCGGATGACTGGCAGATTGTGGCTCACGAAGAGAATCGTCCTGCCTTCTGTTCCTGAAATTTGTTTCATTTTCCCAATGCACTTTTTCTGAAAGGCGACATCATCGACCGCGTGCACTTCGTCGACGATCAAGATTTCGGGTTCCAGATGAGCGGCGACCGCAAAGGCCAAACGAACGTACATGCCGCTGCTGTAGCGTTTGACCGGGGTGTCCAGGAAGCGCTCAACTTCAGCGAAGGCGACGATCTCAGCGAATTTACTTCGAATCTCACTCCGACTCATGCCCAAGATCGCACCGTTAAGAAAAATATTTTAGCGGCCACTTAGTTCGGGGTGGAAGCCAGTACCTACCTCTAACAGAGAGGCGACTCGACCGTGAATTGAAATGCGACCGGAAGTGGGTTCGGTGATGCGGGACAGGACTTTGAGCAATGTGTTCTTTCCCGCACCGTTGCGACCGATGATCCCCATTACTTCTCCAGAATTCACTCTGAAGTTCACATCGCGCAGCGCCCAGAAATCTTCGTTCTCGAGTCGGCGCCTTTTGAGCGATCTGAAGAATCCGCGAGCGCCTTGGCTGATGGCGTCACGCAATGTATCGGCTCGAACGTGGTGACCGATAATGGAGCGCTTTGAGAGATCGCTAACGATAATGGCGGGAGATGAACTCATCTCTATGTTTTATTGAGTAGCGCGCTGTTCAAATTACGTCAGCTAAACTTTTCTCGGTTCGACGGAAGTACCATAAACCATTGACGATGATCACGGTGATCAGGACACATCCAAATCCGAGACCGATCGGGTCGATTGTTTGATTCCCACCCAAAAGGCACCAGCGAAATCCATCCACCGCCGCCGTCATAGGGTTGAGCGCGAGCAATCCGCGCCAGTTGGGAAAGAAATCGGTGCGAAATCCTACCGGTGTCACGAACACCCCAATCTGCCGCAGAAAGGGAACAATGAATCGAAAGTCGCGGAATTTGACCGTAAGTGAAGTCAACCAAAGCCCGATCCCAAAGGCGGCTCCCATGGCCAATAGGACAAAGAACGGAAGAAGCCACCAGTGCCACGTTGGGTAGTAGCCAAACCAAGCCGCGAGCCCGGTAAACAGTACGAAGACAATCGAGCTATCGATCAGCGATACTGCCAGTGCGGATAGCGGCACGATCCGCCGCGGGAAATAGATTTTGTAAATTAGACTAGAATTGGAAACCAAGCTTCCGCTTGAGCCATTCAGCGCAGCGGCAAAGAGTTGCCAGGGTAACAAACCGGCTAGCACCAGTAACATGGATAGGGCACTCCACCATCCGGCATTTTGGCCAAATTACCGAACAGGACCGTGAAGACCACGGTGGTTACGATGGGCTGAATCAGAGCCCACCTGGCGCCCAGTACCGCTTGTTTATATCGAACTTTGATATCGCGCCACGCTAGGAATCCCAAGAGTTCACGGTAACGCCAAATATCCCGCCAATAGTGACGTTCGGTGCGGTCAGCTTCAATGATCAGGGTTTCAGTTGTAGATTCCACGGTGCGCAAAAAGGAAGATGGCGATAAAAACGGTGGTGATATTTAAGGATTCAACGGGTTTCATTCAGTGCGTGTTGAATTAGGGATCGAAAAAAACGAAGTCGAATACTCGGGCTCGTTCACGAATTTTTGCGTGATCCCAACTCGTTTGGAGCGCTCGGGTCACTTTGGTTGCTAGGTCAGAAACATCGCCAAATTTTGAAGCCAGGCCGATTTCGGAGGTTATTACTTCGATCGCGGCTCCGGCGTCGGCGACGATGCAAGGAACGCCGTGAGTCATGGCTTCGAGGTAGACCAATCCGAACCTCTCGGCGCGGCTCGGGAGCGCGAACAGGCTGGCTTGAGCGAGGCGCTGTTGAACCTCCTCATCCGATAAGAATCCCGTAAATTCAATTGACGTCGGAGCTTTGGCGGTGGCGAGATGTTCCAACCGAGCGCGATCATCACCCGTCCCGATGATGCACAGACGGGCGAAGGGAACCTCCTTCTAAATAGTGGGCATTGCCTCAATGAGATGATCGACGCCTTTGTAACGGTCTTTGCCGTTCAAGCGGGTCAGGGTGATGATAAGGCCCGGCACTGGGGCGGCAGGTGGAGGGCTCGGGCGTTGAGGGTCAAGTGAGTTGGGAATGACTTGAATCGCGTCCTTGTCGATACCGGGGCAGGCGTCCTGGATTTTCGTGGCAGTATGTTGACTGACCGCCCACACTGTCGCGCCACGTCCGATCGCGGTGCGCTCTGCCAAAGTCCATGGTCGCCAAACTTCAATGCCGTGGGCGACGACATAAACCTTGAGCTTGGGGTGAACGCGTTTGGCTAGATCAGCGAGGGGGAGGTGGTGGACGTGACCACAGATGACACGATCGCAATGGCGGGCAGCCCGCACGACACGCAGCACAAACCGGATACGTTTTCTTTGCCCCCAAATGATCGAAACCAATGACCTGTCGTGATAGAGTGAAAACTCAAGCGCATGATGCGGTCCGTCGTTCAATACAGCCAGATGGACCTCATCTTCGGCAGTGGCCAGATCGCACAGTGCCTTGAGGTAGAGTCGCATCATTCGTTCGATACCTCCTTCGGTATTGAACAAAGCGGGGGGCGAGCAGCATTGTCTTCATGTGATTCGGGTGCGGTTGAGGAAGGCGATGAGGATGACGAGATTCCAAACCCGGCTCCATTGTTTGTCATCGGTCCCATCTCGGAATGTGGCCCATTGGCTCGCCACGGTAACCGGGTCTAGCAATGATTGGCGGGCGAGACTGGCGGATGAAAGGGTATCCTCGATAAACGGGCGTAGTTCCCGACGCATCCAGAGAGGAAAGGGAAGGGTAAACCCTCGTTTCGGACGATCGCGCAGCGACGGAGGCAAGATGTCTTCCACGGATTCGTAGAGGGCGGCTTTGGAGAAGGAGGACCGAATACGTAGGTGAGACGGTTGCCGCCAAAGCCATTCGATTAGAGGCCGGTCGACGAATGGAACGCGGAGTTCAAGTGAGGCCCTCATACTGAATACGTCGCTGTCTCGCAGTAAAACGTCGGCCATGTAAGTCCGGATTTCCCAAGCACTCACAATGGCGGCGGGGGAGGCTCCCCGTAAGGCCTCCCTCAGCTCAGGAAGAGCATTATGGTGACGTGGAGAGTGTGGAGTCTCCATCAACATTTGGCGCGCTTCGTCCGAAAATACCTGACGCTGGCGGTCGGCCACTTCATGAATGTCGCCGGCGTGACGCAACATCCCTGCCAGTTTGCGTCGTCCTGAGTCTCCCCGGTCCAAACGGCGACAAACGAGTTCACGGATCGACCTAGGAACGAGATGCCAAACAGGTAGGATTTTGGCAATCCGAGGCGTGTCTCGAAAAGATGGATATCCGCCGAATATTTCGTCTCCGCCCAAACCGGACAGTGCCGCCGTGACCCCGCCCTGGCGCGCGATTCGTGATATCAGGTAAGTGTTGAATCCATCGCCGACGGGTTGATCCAGACTATCCACATAGCGGGGGAGTTCATCGGCCGCCTCTTGGCCGCTGAGCGTAACTGAATGATGGTCGGTGCCATAGTGTCGGGCGGTTTCTTCAGCTGCGGTAAGTTCGGAGTAGTCGGTCTCGGCAAAGCCCAGGGAGAATGTTTTTAGGGGGGCGCTGGAGCGGCGAGCCATCAGCCTGGTCACAACCGCGGAATCCAAACCTCCCGAAAGAAATGCACAGACGGGCCCATCGGCCAAACGATGGGCGTCGATGGAGTCTTTAAAGCGGTTTCTTAGTGCGGTTTTGAATTCTGTGGGATCAATTGCATCGACTGAGTGGTTGGAGGGGCATTTCCAGAAACGATGTAAATGGGGGGCCCCTTCTCGCCAAACCATCAATTCCCCCCGGTCGTAGTGATTTCGCGTCCTGGTAGATCGTTTCCGGAGCCGGAACGCTGAGCCGAGCCAGGAATTGGTCGACGGCATGAGGATTGATTGACTGATCAAATTGTCGACTCGCACACAACGCGTTGAGCACCGATGCCAACAGTAGTTGGCCTGCGGTCTCGCTGTAGTAGAGCGGTTTGATTTCGAGCGGATCACGTACAAGGGTGAGTGAATTTTGGCTCCGATCCCAAACGGCGAAGGCAAACATTCCCCGGAGTCGAGGCAGCGCATCGGAGCCCCAATGATGCCATGCATTGAGTAGAACCTCGGTGTCGCAATGCGTGTGGAATCGATATCCGCTCGATTCAAGTTCCTCCCGCAAGACTCGATGGTTGTAGATAGCCCCGTTGAAAATCAGAGCAAAACGCTCATCATTTGACGTCATGGGTTAGTGTCCGTGAGCGGGGCCGAAAATGGCCAATCGTATCATGCCCATCGAAAGCTGATCGAGCTCGATGCTGCCTTGATCATCGGGTCCGCGATGCGGCATGCTTTCCAGCATGTTCGCTACGGCTGCGCGCCGGGTTTCCGGCGAGATGTAGGGATTAATAAGACCGGCGATTCCGCACATAAAGCTTCGCCCGTCGCTTCCTGCGAAGGCGACCGTATGGACAGTTGGATTAAGTGCCCCCATGGGGTGGTCGTTGCGGGGTATTTACCCTAGGACGAGCAGGCGGTAGTGTTGAAGCCTCGAATCGATTTCGGCGACTCTTCAGAACCTCTTTATGCACAAATATTTGTGGCGATGTTTTCAGCAGTCGCTGAAGCGATCAGCACCGTAATCACGGCCAAGGCCAGATCAAGAGCGGTGCCTGCGCCGCGGGACGTGATTATACGGCCATCGGTAATGACGCGTTCATGGGCCAAGATATGGGTCAACTCTGTTTCGGTCGCCGGATGCGCGGTATACCGGCGGCCAGCGAGTAATCCTGCGTCGTGCAGAACTAGCGGGGCCGCACAGATGGCAGCGATCCAACGGTCGGCAGCGTAGTGTTGCTCAAGGTGTTCGCGAACTTCGGGCGAGGCGCGAAGCAGGGAGACGCCCGGCCCCCCGGGAATAAACAATAAGTCGTAATTTGCGTCCGGCGAGATGGAGGCGAGGGATGCATCGGCGCGAAGGGTAATGCCATTGCGACCGGAGACATGTCGTTTGGAGCTGAGGGAAGCAATTACGACTTGGATTCCGGCCCGGCGCCAAATGTCCACTGGGGTAACGACTTCAATCTCCTCAAATCCCTCTGGCACTATTGTGAGAATGGTGGCCATGGTGCTTGAGACTAAAGTGATGATATCCCCGTTTGCCCATGGTTTTTTCCGCGAAAAGCGACTGTTGGTGGCAGGAGCGGGTTATGTGGGCGGAGCAGTCTCACGGCAATTTTTTGCCAAGGGCGGAACGGTGGTTGTGCTCACCCGTAATGCCCAAAAAGAGGAGGTGCTTCGCAAGGTGGGAATGGAAGCACTTGTCGCCGATTTGGCTGAAGATAAATGGCATACGAAACTAGACGGCTCTTTCGATTTCGTGCTGAATTGCGTGAGTTCCGGCGGAGGTGGTCTCACGGGGTATCAGCATAGTTACCTTGAGGGATGCGTTCCTTGATGAACTGGATGAACCAGTCGGGGCAAAACAGCCATATACTCTACACGGGAAGCACGTCAGTCTATGATCAGGATGGCGGAATTAAGGTTGACGAGACGCTGCCAGCCAAGGCTTCAGACCCACGGGGTGAGATTTTGATACGAACGGAAGCAACTCTGCGTGAATGGAGCGGGACGTGGACGATATTACGGGTGGCCGGAATTTATGGACCCGGGCGACACTACCTGCTAAATGCGCTGAAGGCGGGCCGTAGAGAGGTGGCAGGGCGGGGAAATCATCACCTCAATCTTATCCATCTGGAGGATATCGTGAGTGCGGTGCTGACCGTTTTCTCGCAAAGCGATCGGACTGGCGGGCGAATTTTTAATGTCGCGGATGATGGACGCGCCATCAAGGCGGAGGTGGTCTGATGGCTAGCCGAGCGTTTGGGAGTCATAGATTGGAAGTTCACCGGAGTGAGCGCATCTGGTCGTCGGGCTTACATGCCAAATTGTATTATTTCTAACGAGCTGATTAAGAGTTCTATAGGGGGGAGAGCCTGCGTTCCAAAATTTCAGGGAAGGCTACGAAGCGTTACTTGAAGCTTGAAGATCGGCGCTGGTTCGCGACCGATACTTTCCTTTAAGTTCAATCATTCATCCTAAACCCCTTTAAAAAACCATGGCCGGCGTCGGTAAACTTCTCAAACAAGCTCTGAAAATGCAGCGCCAAGTCGAGGCAATGCAGGCCCAACTCGAGGCCAAGGAACTGGATGTCACCAACGGGGGGGGGGCCGTAAAAATCAAGGTCAATGGCGCGGGTAAGTTCCTGGCTTTGGGGATCGATCTAGAATTGCTCAAGGAAGAGCCCGCGTTAGTATGTGAGACTTTACTTGCCGCCGTACAGGACGCCGCGACGCAATCAAAGGAATTCAACGACTCTCAGATGAAATCCGTAACATCTGGATTCCAGATGCCGGGCTTCATGTAAGGCCAATGACGCCAGCGTTGGAACATCTACAGCAGTTGCTGAAGCAATTGCCGGGATTGGGCTATCGTTCGGCGGAACGAGTGGCGCTTCATCTTCTGCTCGAGAAGCCTGAACGACTGCCTCAGTTGGTGACCGCGTTGCAGGAGGCGGCTTCGACGGTGCGGCGTTGTGACCGGTGTGGAAACTTGGCGGAGGAACCTTGGTGTGCGGTGTGCCAAGAGGACAATCGCGACCATGGCATTGTATGTGTGGTAGAGCAGGTTTCTGATCTGGTGGCATTGGAGCGAAGCGGTGCCTATCGAGGCGGGTACCACGTCCTGCACGGGATAGTTGTCACCGATTCATGGTGTCGGACCCAACGAGTTGAATCTGGCCGGGCTGAAAGCCCATATTGAGGCGGGCGGAGTGCGGGAGTTTATTTTGGCTCTTTCCAACGATGTGGAAGGGGAGGCGACCTGCCATTATCTGACCGATGAACCGATTCCTGAGGGGAGTGAGATTTCAATCAGTCGAATCGGATTCGGACTGCCGAGCGGCGGCGGCGTTTTGTACGCGGATTTGGTGACTTTGAAAAGCGCCCTGGAAAGTCGCAGGAGCTATTCTTAGTTCGGTATTGCCGAGTATCGAGGGATCGCTTCAACTGCCATCTCTTCACTGCTCTGCGCCGGTAGTTCATCGGTAGAATGTGAGCTTCCCAAGCTTGAGAGGCGGGTTCGATTCCCGCTCGGCGCACCAGTGTTTCCGTGACGGCAGAGAGACTAAAGCGGAGGAGCCATCGGCTAACACGGCGTATGTTCTCACGGGCGCGGATTTAGTTTATCTATTCGCCTCTAGATGGTAATCTCCTTTGCGGATCGCCAGCGATGCAGAATACGCTGGTGGATGTCGTCGGGAGAGAGGCCGTGGGCGGCGCGGAGGATTTCCACACTGCTGCCGTGTTCGACGAAATTGTCGGGCCAGCCGATGCGCTCCAGTCCGGTTTTATGATCGCAGTCCTGCAACGATTCCAAGACGGCGGTACCGAAACCACCGGTAACCACATGGTCTTCCATCGTCACGATCATGGAGCCTGGAGTGGCGTGTTTGTGTAGCAGCGTGTGATCGATCGGTTTGGCGAAGCGGGCGTTCACCACCCCGACGGAAAGACCTTCCTCCGCAGCCAGACGATCGGCGATAACAAGAGCGTCCTGCACCATGGGGCCGAGCGCCCAGATCATGATATTGGTGCCTTCACGCACGACCTCGGCTTTGCCGACGGGCAAAGTGGCGGGAGTCTCTTTGATTGGAGTCCCTTGGCCGGCGCCACGAGGATAGCGAATGAAGCCGGGACCATCGAGTTGGAGCGATGTGTGGAGCATATCCACCAATTCATCCTCATCTTTGGGCTGCATCACAGTGACCCCTGGAATGCACCGAAGGTAGGAGATATCGAAGAGCCCGTGATGGGTGGGCCCGTCGTTGGCCGAGAGGCCTGCACGGTCCATGCAGAATGTTACGGGCAAATTTTGCAGAGCGACGTCGTGGATGATCTGATCGTAGCCCCGTTGGAGGAACGTTGAGTAGATGGCGCAAACTGGGCGCATGCCCTTGGTGGCCAGACCGGCGGCGAACAGCACGGCGTGTTCCTCGGCAATGCCGACGTCAAAAAACTGGCGAGGGCACCCTTGAGCGAGGTGGGTAAGTCCGGTGCCGGCCGGCATGGCTCCAGTGATGCCAACGATACGTGAGTCCGCCAGGGCGAATTTGGTCAACGCTTTGCCCATCACATCCTGATAGTTGGGCGGAGTGCCTGCGGGGCCTTTTTTGTTTTCGCCCGTGGCAGAGTCGTAGGGGCTCGCACCATGGAATTTTTCCGGGGAGCGGATGGCGGCATCCAACCCCTTACCCTTTTTGGTGATGACGTGAAGCAGGACCGTCTGATCGCCTTGCTTGGCGAATTCCAAGTTCTTGATCATCTTTTCCTGATCGTGTCCGTCGACGGGACCAATGTAGCGCAGGCCGAATTTCTCAAACAGGGAGGACTCGACGAAAAAGTCCTTGGTTTCCCGTTTCCATTTCATGTAAACGCGGTGCATTTCATGTCCGCCGGGCAGGCTGGTGCAGAAACGCTCCAGATCGTGGTGGATCTTGTTATACGTCGGGTTGGTGGAGAGGCGATTCAGGTAGTGCGCGATCGCGCCTACGTTCTTGGCGATCGACCATTCGTTATCGTTGAGTACCACGATCAACCGCTTAGTCGAACCGACGACATTGTTGAGTGCCTCCAAGGTCACCCCACAGGTGAACGCAGCGTCTCCACAGACGGCGACGACGTGTTCAGCGCTGCCTCGCAGATCCCGGGCTGTGGCCATGCCCAGGGCGGCACTCAACGCGGTACCGGCGTGACCGGCGCCGAAAGCATCGTGTTTGCTCTCGCTGCGATAGAGGAAGCCGCTGGCCCCATTTGTCTTCCGCAGACCGCGGAAAAATTCGCCGGCGCGGCCGGTTAGCAGTTTGTGGACGTAACCTTGATGGGCTACGTCGAATACAAACTGGTCGGTGGGGGTGGAGAAAACTCGATGAAGCCCGATGCAGAGTTCTACCACACCCAAGTTCGAGCCGACGTGCCCACCATTGACCGAGGTGACTTGGATAATCTCATCCCGGATTTCTTGGGCCAGTTGAGGTAGAGCCTCAAGAGGCAACGCTTTGACGTCGTCCGGTCCCGAAATGGTCGGGAGCAGAGGTTGGGAGGAATAGGAGGCCGCGGATTCGGCGGGTTGACTCATGGTGGGGAGGGAGGCGGGCGAGAGACGCGATAAGGCCGGAGTTTATTCCGGAGCGTCGGTCGTCTCGAAGTTGGCAAAGCTTACTTTTCCATCCTTTTGCTGTTTAAGTTGTTCTATCTTAAGTTCGGCATGCTGGAGGCGACTTTCGCACTGTTTGAGGAGCTGGGTACCTGCCTCAAATTTTGCCAGCAATTCAGCCAAGGGCACATCACCGCCCTCCATCGCATCGACGATGGTTTCGAGCTGAGCGAGCGCCTCCTCGAAGGAGGGTTCGGCTGCCTTAGGTTGGGTCATAAGGGGTCGAACATGCTCCCGCTCGGTTCGTTTTCAATGTAATCTTTGCAGTTTCTCGAGTCCGAAACGATGGGGACTGAGGTGGACCCCGTCGGTTGGACAGGTCGGGCGGATTTATAGTTATGGTTTCTGGTTTTTCTGACCAAGAATAAAAGATAATGGAGGGGAGCAGGGGAGGAAGCGCGGCTTCCTCCCCGCTCGGATAGCCGCCGTTAGGCGGCGGCTTGGTCGAGTTGTGCGTGGTAGACCTCGGATGGTGTTTGGCGGCCGTGGGCGGAGTGCGGTCGTCGGTCGTTGTAGAACAGCAAGTAGGTCTCCAAGTTGGCATGGGCCTCGACCATCGTCTCATAGCGTTTCAGATAGACTTCCTCGTATTTGACGCTGCGCCACAGGCGTTCGACCAAGACATTGTCCAAGCACCGTCCTTGCCGGCCATCGACAGTCGCACGCCGGCGGCCAACAATGGCTGGGTGAACTCGGCGCTGGTAAACTGGCCGCCTTGGTCAGGGTTGAAGATCTCCGGCTTGCCGTAAATCGCCATCGCGCACTGCACCGCTCGCAAGCAAAACGACGCATCGAGCGTGTTGGACAGTTCCCATGCGAGCACCATCCGCGAGTGCCAGTCGATCACCGCACACAGGTAAACGAAGCCACCGCACACCGGGATGTAGATGATATCTGTTGCCCACACTTGATTCGACCTTTCAACCTTCAGCGTTCGCAGCAGATACGGGTAGATCTGATGAGAGGCCGCTTTCTTCGACAGAATCGGTTTTTGATAGATCGCCGTGAGTCCCATACCCGTTTACGGTTCACCACGTGTCCTTCGCGTTGCAACCAACGGGTCATTTGGCGGCTACCAAAGAACGGTGACTCGAGGTAGATCTCGTCGATCTGTTTCATCAACGCCAGGTCCGCTTCCTTCGGTGGCTTCGGGTGGTGGTAATAGGTTGAGCGTGGCAGCTCCAACAGTTCGCACTGCCGGGCCACACTCAGCTTCGGATGCTCGGTTTCGATCATGCTGCGGCGCTCCTTACTCTCCAAATGCGCCAACTTTTTTTGAGCCACGCGAGCTCCATCTGCAGCTGCCCGATCCGCGCATACAGTTCCTTCTCTTTGCGATTCCGCTCGATCTCGTCGCGCACCTGCGCCGAGGGCTTCGCGAAGACCTCCGGCAACCGCCCGGACACCCCCTTCTTCCACTGACTCACTTGCACCGGATGCACCTCGTGACGCTGCGCAATTACGTGGATCGGCTCGATTCCCTTGAGGGCTTCGAGCCCTACTTTCGCTTTGAACTCGGCACTGAAGGCACGTCGTTTCTTCGACATATTGGACTCCTTTGGGATTTAATCATCCCTCCTCTCCAACTTCATGGGTCCACCTCACTATTGAAGCGTTGGCCTCTGTAGCGGTCGGCGAGGGTGGTGAAGGTGCGCCCATCGGCGTTGAGTTGTGCGACGCGGCGGTCGCCGTGTTGGCAGAGCGTGAGGTGGCCCGAGGCGTTGAACAGGAAGACGTTGGCGCCTTCTTCGCGAGGCGCTTCGCTCATGGGGCCGGTGTACCCTGACGGGTGAAGGAAGATGTGAGCACCACGTTTGGGGGGTCCAAAGGTAGACGATGTTTTCGGGGACATCGGTGAAGAGCAGACCTTGGTGGGAGGGGGACCATACGGGGCCTTCGGCCCAGTTGAAGCCGGTTGCGAGTAACTCGAGGTGAGCAGTGGGATCGAGCCGGGTATCGAGTGCGGCGTCGAGGCGCTCGACCTTGCCGAAGGAAGGGTAGGCACCGGCGGTTTCGGAGATGATATGACCAGAGGCAAAGGGGGCGGCCAAGGCGGTAGCCCAGAGGGCGGCGAGCAAAGTCGAGCGAGACAACGGCATGGGAAATGTTAGGGACCGAGAATGATTTGAGGGAGAGTCCGGATGGCTTGATCGTTAACAGCGGGAGAGTTGTGAGTAACCTGTCGGTAAAGTTGGAAAACTGCTGACAATTGCGATTTTCCAATTCGAACGGAGCAGCGGACTTTAGCGCTTCTGAACCGAACACGATGAGTCGAGACGACGCATGCAAGACCCCTTCACCGGACCCCCCACCTGCATCCAAGGTGGGCGGCTCCCTGGCGAAGAAGCCTGGGTCGCGCTTCAACACGATCACCGGCGAAGATTGGAAGCGCTCGCGCGGCTGCGGCGGCAGTCGGCATCGGGACGTATCCGGACCGATGACCTCATCCTCTGGGAACCCGATGAAATAGGCGTTGCTGGCGGCGGCGGAGCCCCTTTGGGGGGAGTTGCACGAGGCGGCCGGGGCCTTTCGGACCACGTGTTCGTTGGAGGATTTTGGGTTTCCCGAGGAAGTGGAAGATTTGCTAGGTGAGTGTGGTGAACGATCAGCAGTGGGGTGGAGGCGACAGCGTTTGAGGCGTTGGACCAGTCTATCTATAAGTTTTTTATGCCGCGAGACGACGCGCATATCGGGGGGACGTTTAGTTTTACGCCCGGGGATGAAGTGGCGTTGGAGGCGGACGCGGCGAATGGAACCTATGGGGCGATGCTGGAGAAATTTGATTTGATCATGCGATTGGGCGGCATGCCCACGGAAGTGGTGGGCGTGACCAAGCGGGAGGGCGTTTTGGTGACCAAGCAGACGTTGGGGGCCTTGCTGAGTGAAGGTGCGGATACCGCGCGGGTGCAGCCGGCGGCATTAATACCCTTGCCGTCGAGGTTTTTTCGGGCGCACCGGGATCATCCGCGATTGTACTTTGTCGATGAAGTGCCGTGGCGGGTGGCGGATTTACACTCGAAAAACCTGGTGCGGGCGGCGGACGGGGAGTTACGGGCGATCGACTTGTTGGCGGCGCCAATGCCGGTGGAATTGGTGGCGAAGGAACCGTTGTTGGGGGATTGGCTGGAGCGGGTGCGGGTGGATCCCACCGCTGGCGTTTTACGGGCGGTGGACGATGATGAATTGTGAGATCGCAGGGAGTGGCCGAGGGCGGTGTGAGCGATCTTGAGCGATAAATGTTAATCGGAATCGATTCCCTGTTAATATCTTCGGAAGTTGCGGCCAACAATAAGGGCGTCCCGTTTCCAGGACGCCCTTAAGGGTTCAGTGTGTGGGGGCGCTGGGTGAGCAGCGCCCGATGATTGAAGAGGATAGTGGGCAGATTGCTTATAATTGCAAGAACCCAAGTACATCGGCGGCTTGCTGGGAAGTACTGCCTTTGTGATCCGCGTAAACGATCTTTCCCTCGTGCACGAGGTAGGCGGAGCGACTGGCCATGAGCATGCCATTGGCATCGAATGCTTTGGAGACCATTTTTTCGGTGTCGGCGAGCAAGGTGAAGGGGAACTGGTATTTTTCCTTAAAGGCCTTTTGGGACGCGACAGAATCGTAGGAGACGCCGATGACGGCGACGCCGCGGTCAGTCAGCGCTTCGTAGGAATCTCGCAGGGAGCAACCTTGTTTGGTGCAACCGGGGGTGTCGGCCTTCGGGTAGAAGTAGACGAGGGTGTAGTCGTTTTTAGAATATACCGTCGCGAGGTCGACGGAAGTGCCGGCGTCGGAGAGGGCAGAGACGGTGGGGGCGGGTGCTCCCACTTCGAGAGGGGCGGCGGAGCCGAGATTAAACATGGCGATAAAGAGGGCCGGGATAAGGAAGGTGCGGCGTTTCATAAGGGAAGAAGGAAACGCTGCGTGGATTGAGAGGTTTCGCAAGTGGTCGAGGCAAGTCCCCGCGGACAGGGCCACGAGCGCTCTAGAAGCGGAGGGCAGATGGAGTTGAACCCCGTAAATGGCACGAAAGGGACGAAAGAGACGACCCGCCAGCATGGGTTTTGGGCTGACGGAATACTCGTAAGGGGCGGAATCGGACCGGTGGAGTGGACCTGCTTTTTACAGGAGGTGGGGGAGCGGTTATTCCACGCCAGTTACAGCGAGGTCGGCGGGGTGCTCGATACTGAATTTGAGGGTCAGCTCGCGAGTGGCGCCGGGGGCGAGGGAACCGGTCCAGGTGAGAATGCCTTCGGTATCGCGTTGAAAGGCTTTGGAGTCGTCGGCGGTCTCAGTCGTGCCAATTTCGCGCGGGGTGGGGGTGAGAAGCTTAACCACGATTTTCTCGTGACGGATGACGGGAAGAGGCTCGGCGAGCTTGAGCGTAAGGGGGGTGGATTTGTGATTGGTGAGCTCAAGATTGATCTCGTAGGTCACGCGATGGCCACCGTTGGTGAAGCCGGTTTTTTCGACAAAACGGTTGGTGAGGGTGCGTTTGATGGCGAGGGCTGCGTCGACGCCCAAGGCGAGGTCGAAGTGGGCGCCGGCCATGGTTTGTTCCAGGTGGCTGTTGGCGATGAAAGCGCCATCGACGAAGGCGGCGAGTTGGCCGGCGAGCGGAGGGAAGTCGGAGGTGTTTTTAACCGTGGCGGTTAAAAAGGCCGACTCGACGTATTTGGGGGTGGCGTCGTAGCGCAGGCCGGCGGGGTGAGTGTGGTGATGGTGACTTTTTGGGCAGTGCCGTCGGCGGAGATGGTGGCGGCGACTTGGAACGTGGCGGCGGTGAGGCCGGTTTCGACGGTGGCTTGGGCGACGGCCATGTCGGCGAGTTCGGTCTTCATTAAAGCGCCACCGCTGTAATTACTGGTCGAGGGCGGGCTCCGGCTCCAAGTAGCGGCGGGATCGGAATCGCGGCCGCGGACGGATAGCATAACAGCTTGATCGAGTTGAGGACGGACTTGTTCAACAATCCATGGCAAAGGTTCGGCGGCGGCGGCGGCGGAGGGGCGGGCGGTGGAGAGGGTGAGAGCGACCTGGGTCCAGGGCTCGCCGGTGCGGTTGGAGATTTGGGCTTGGTAGTCGAAGGCGACTTGGCGGGAGGCGGAGAGTCGAGACGGGCGTTGTAGAGAGGAGTCCAGCGGGCCACGGGGGCGGTGTAGCTGAGGACGAGTTGCCCTTGCCCGGCGGAAGGTGAGGAGACGCGGACGGTGACTTCTTTGACGGCGCGACGTTGAGAGAGGCGGCCGCGGGCTTCGTTGAGTTGGGATTGGGCTGCGTCGATTTTGGCGGTGAGGGCCGTACGTTGTGGCTGGAGGTCGCGTTGGGCGGCGTCGAGGCGACGGAAATTGGTGGCGGAGAAGGCGAGGAGTTGTTTCCACTCGTCGAAGTTGGCGGGCGTGGTCTGGCTTTCGGCGGGCACGGTGGTGGTGGCGGTGACGATGCGGTCGAGGACGCTGTTTTCCCGGTCGAGAGAGCGGGCCTCACCGGTGAGGCGTTGATCTTGGGCGCGCAGGGTGTTCAGGAGCTCTTCGAGCTCCTTGATTTTGGCATTGGGCGTGGCTTCGACGAAGACGTTGCGGGATTGCACGTCAATGATGTGGGTGCCGTCCGGACCGGAACCGCGGACTTGGAGAGAATTGTCCCATAAGTTGGCGGGCAAGCCGGAGAGTGTGACGGTGGATTCGCCCGCGGGGAGCGAGATGTCGGCTCGGCGGCGGCAGTGAAGGCGACGAACGGCAGGAGGAGGGCGGCGACGATTCGAGCCGAACGCGCAGGAAATAGGGATTTCATAGGTTGTGTGCTGAGGACAACGAACGGGCGGATATGTTCTTAGAATTCGGTTTGTACCCTGCTGGGCGCGACCGAAAAGCGGGAGCGACAGATGGGTCGCGGGCTCCTACGGTCAGACGAGAAAGCTGCGACTAGCGGGGAGGGGACGGAACGTGGCGATTAATCCGATGATCAAACCCGAGAGCGCCAGCCACGGGCCCAGACGGAGGTGCACTTCATCATGGGAGATGCCAGTCCAAATCAGGGTAATTACGACGACCAGAAGGTAAAGCACGGGCGGCCAGGTGATCCCGCGTGAAAGGGAAGTGATTCTCAAGGTATTGCTGAGTTGTAGTAACTGACCAATCGTACCCACGGTGACGGCTAGCCAGATCGGCAGTTTAAACCCCAAGGTAATACTCCCGTTGAAGCCCGTGACGGTTGTAGGATTATACATTATGGCGGGGTGGTCAGATGGCGATTTGCCGAAGACCATCCATTCACTGAACAGAGCCAGCAGGAGGAAAGTGAGTCCGGTCAGGACCAAAGCGATGCGGTTGTTTTTGGCGGTATTCATAGTTTCGATGCGTTGGGTCGAGTCGATGAGAGGAGGCCAGAGACAAGGGCAGTAAAATCAGGGGAGTTCAGCGGCGATGCTTTGGGCGGCGGAAGCGGTGGCTTGACTGAGGAGGCGGGCGAGATCGTCGCTTTCGCCGGACCAAGGGGTATCGTCGCGGAGGAAAGAGCCTTGTTTAAAGAGCGTGCCGTCGGGGCGAGTGAGTGCGAAGGCAAGGGAGTAACGGATGGAACCGGATTGGAGGCCGGTGCATTCGCTCAAGCGGATGCTGAGATCGTAGTCTCGGGCGGGAGTGAGAGGGAAAGGAGGGACGAGGACTTGTTTGACGCTGACTTGGCGACTGAGAGCGGTGCGCAACACGCGGGCGATGCCTTCGTCGAGGGGTTCGGCCCAGCGATCGAAGTTGCGGAAAGTGACCTCGTTGGCAGACGTGGTGACGGCGATGGCGCGGCTGTCGACGAGGTAGGCGGTGACTTCGATGGGCAGGAGGCCGAGGGTGACCCCGTCGTTGGCAGGCGCGTCGAGGGCGGTGCTGGCGGCGAGATCTTCGAGGACGAAGAAGCGAGTGGGGTCGGACGAGGCCTCGGGGATGATGCTACACGAGGAGGTGAGCAGGAGCGCGGCGCTGGCGAGAAGGAGGAGGTGGGCTCGGGAGGTCATGACGTAAGCGGATGGAGAAGAGACGAGCTGAGTGCGATGGAGGGCGAGGAGGATCGAGTTATGGCCCCCAGTAAATTACGGAAGTCGGTTCGTTGAGCGAAGGGAGCGGACGATAGTTTTAACCAATAGGGTTATAAATGGCGACGCGGCCGGGGCTCAGCGTTGGGGGGGGCGGCCGGAGATGAGGGCGCTGGGGTTACGTTCGAGGTAGTCGGCGAGGCGGGCGATGGCGCGGCTGGCTTCGCCGAGTTGGCGTAGGGCGGAGGTCGCTTCGGCACCGAGGCCGCTTTGGGCGGCGATGAATTGATTGGCGGTGACGGCGACTTGATCGAGGGCGGCGAGACTGGTGCGGGCTTGTTGCAGGGTTTCGGCGAGTTCGGCGGTCGTGGGATCAACGGCGCCGTTGATGCGGGTGAGGGTGCTGTGGAGTTCGACGAGGACGCTATCGAGGGCGGAAGCGAGGTGCGGGGATTCGGCGAGGGTCCGAATGGATTTGGAGGTGGCGGTTAGCTCCGTGCCGAGGACGGCGAGATCGATGCTGTTGATCTGACGGTGGCTATCGACGATCAGGTCCTGGAGTTTCCGGGCCATGGCGGTGAAATCGATGTCTTTCACCTTGGACAGAATTTCGCCGAAGGTGGTTTGAAATTCGGAGATGGTGGAGGGCACGGCCGGGACGATGGCGTGGGTGACGGGCAGGAGGTCGCGTTGGGGGGCAGGGTATTCGGCGGGGTCGCGGAAGTCGAGTTCGACGTAGAGCAGGCCGGTGGCGAGGCCGATGATGCCGAGTTGGGCGCGCAAGCCGTCTTCGATCAGGCCTTGGATTTTGGCGCGATCCGAGACATCGATGGCATTGCCCTGCAGGTCCTTAAGGACGGAGCGATTGAGTTCGCAGAGGACGACGACGACGGACTTACGAGTTGTGTTGTTGTAGGAAAGGCTGACTTGGGAAACGCGGCCGATTCGCACGCCGCGGAGTTTGACCGGGGAGCCTTCATCGAGACCGGAGACGGACTCGTCGAAGTAGACCATTAAACGTTGAGGTTTGCGCAGGAAGTTTAGGCTGCCGAATGAGAAGAGCCCAATCAGGCCGATGAGCATGGCGCCGAGCACAAAAAAGCCGATGATGGTGGGACTGATCTTGGTTTTCATGGTGAGGAAAGTAGCGGGTGGCGAGTAGTGAGTAGAAACATGGGTGGAGTGGAGGGACGATCAGGCGGATTTGTTGCCGCGGTGCATGAATTCCGGAACGCGGGGGTCGTGGCGGGTGGCGGCGAGTTCCTTGGGGGGACCCTCGGCGATGATGGTGCGGGCCGGTTTATCGAGGAGGATGACACGGTCACCGATGGAGTAGATGGACGCGAGTTCGTGGGAGACGATGACACAGGTCGTGCCGTGGGTGTCGCGGATGCGCACGATGAGCTCGTCGAGTTCGCGGGACGTGATGGGATCGAGGCTGGCGGAGGGTTCGTCGAAGAAGACGATGATCGGGTCGAGAGCGAGGGCGCGGGCGAAGCCGGCACGTTTTTTCATACCGCCACTGATTTCGGCGGGGTAGTAATCGGCGTAGCCGGTGAGTCCGACCTGAGAGAGTTTGAAGCACGCGAGCTGGTCGCGATCCTTGCTAGACAGGTCGGTGTATTCCTCGAGGGGCAGGGTGATGTTTTCGCGCAGGGTGAGGGAAGACCACAGGGCGCTGCTTTGGTAGAGGACGCCGAAGGTTTTGAGAAACTCGCGTCGGCGGTCGGCGCCGGCAGTGACGAAGGATTCACCGAAGATGCGCACGTCGCCGGTGATGGGCGCTTGCAGGCCGATGAGGTGACGCAGCAGGGTGCTCTTGCCGCAGCCGGAGCCACCGATGATGAAGAAGATTTCGCCAGGCTTCACGGCGAAGTTGAGCCGTTCCATGATGGCGACGCCATCGTAGCCGATGGAGAGGTTTGAGGCGACGATGGCCGGGGCGTCGGTAGTGGTCGGGTCGTTCACCAGCCGAGGATGTTGAAGACGACGGCGTAGACGGCGTCGCAGACGATGATGAGGGTGATGGCGGTTACGACCGCGGAAGTGGTGGCTTGGCCGACACCGGAGGCGCTGCGGTCGGTCTGCAGCCCACGGAGGCAACCGGCGAGACCGATGATGCCTCCGAAGGTGGTCGCCTTGATGAGGCCGGTCATGAGGTCGGAAGTATCGACGATGGTCAGCATCTCGACCCAGTAGGCGGGGGGCGGGATATCGAGCAGGCCCCAGGCGATGATCATGCCACCAAAGATGCCGAGAGCGTTGGCGTAGATGGCTAGAAGGGGCATCATGACGCCCAGCGCGAGGATGCGGGGGATGACGAGGAAGTCGATGGGGCGAATGCCGAGAGTCGTAAGGGCGTCGATTTCTTCGTTGGCCCGCATGTTGCCGATTTCGGCGGCGAAGGCAGCCCCCGTGCGACCTGCGATGATGATGGCGGTCATCATGGCGCCCATTTCGCGGGTCATGGTGACGCTGACCAGATCGGCCACCCAGATGTTACCCCCGAAGGGACGTAGAATAATGGCGCCGGAGTAGGCGAGGATAACGCCGACGAGGAAAGCGATGAGGCCCGTGATGGGTAACGCCATGGCCCCGCAGCGTTGCATTTCGTGGACGCAATCGCGCCAGCGAAATTTGTTGGGATGTTGGACGAGGTAGACGGAGCTGATGACACATTTGCCCACGAAGCGGGAGTATTGTTTGGCCATGGCCCAGAGATCGAAGGTGGCCATGCCGATGGCGGTCAGGAAATCGGGGCGACTGCCGGAAGGAATGGAGGGGACGGTTTTATCTTCGAAATGTGTCACCAGCTTGCGAATGACGGGGGGGAGGGAAGCGAGGTTGCAGTGGACTCCGTGAGCACGGCACCAGTTGGCAACGGAAGCGGCGAAGAGTACGAGGGAACTGTCCCAGCCCATCAAGTCGGTGGTGACGAACTTCACGCGGGCGGGGGGAGTGTTTGCGGAAAGGTTATCCCAATTCGGGTGGGTCGCGGTGATTTGCCAACGCCCGGCGATGGTCACGCGAAGTCCGTCGTCCGCCACCTCGAGCTTGGCGGAGGGAGCGGGAGAGTTGGACGGGAGCGACATGAAGCGGCAGCGTTAGGAAAAAGTGGGACGACTGAAAGGTAGAATAAGGTAGGATAACGAGAAAATACAAAAAAGATGTAAAATGGATCGGGAGGAATGCTGAGGACGAATAACAAGGAAAAAGAATTGCGAGGGCAAAATTCTTGCGCAGCAGAGGCGCAGAAGGAGACGGGGAAAGAGTATGCGTTTCCGCACCGTCTTTTTCGACCTTGATGGCACTTTGTTGATCGAGCACTTGCCGGCGATTCACCGCAGCTATTGCCATACTTTGCCTCAAATGGGGTTGCCGGCGCCTTCGTATGAGGAGGTCAAGCGGGCGATCGGAGGTGGATTGCCCCGAGCGATGAGTCGGTTTGTACCGGCGGATCGAGTGGAGGAAGCGTTGGCGATTTATCGGCCGCATGGGGACGCCACGATGCTGGAGGGCGTGGAATTGATGCCCGGGGCGCGCGAGCTGCTGGAGGGCTTGAGGAAGCGTTCCGTGCAAGTGGGGGTGTTTACCAACAAGCACGGCCCCTCGGCGCGGAAGCTGTGCGATCACTTGGAGATCAGCGAATTACTGGCGGATGTGGTGGGCGCAGGGGATACGGAGTGGCTGAAGCCTGAGCCCAAATTTGCGGCGTGGACTTTGGCGAGATTGGGGGCCGAGGCGGAGCATACGTGCTTGGTGGGTGACTCGCCCTTCGACGTGGAGGTGGCACAGCGGTCGGCAATGGGGTTTGTAGGGGTGACCACGGGCACGCATTCAGAGGCTCAGTTGCGCGAGGCGGGAGCAGAGGTGGTGGTGGTGGGATTACCGGAGGTGGCGGCGCATTGGGGGTGGAGTTAACGCGGGGCCAACAGACCTCGCGGAGGACCTCCGATGCACGGTTGTGAATAAGTTGTGAGCGATGGCGGATTGATATACGGGCACTTAAAGTTATGTTTATTAATAATATATGAACCATATTTCCGTGAATGGGAGTAGTATATTCTTATCATGCCCATTGAAGCGTGATGTGAATATCCCTGCAGATATGGGAAAAATGCCGCATGAACCGAGTCTCAGGCGGATGCGGCGACCGGATTAGCCAAGGTGCCGATGCCTTCGATTTGGATTTCCACGGTGTCCGCCGGGTTGCAGCCAGGATGGAGGGGTGCGGGCGAAGCCGACACCGGAGGGAGTGCCCGTGAGGATGGTGGTGCCGGCGGGCAGGGTATGGTCGGTGCTGAGGAAGGAAATCAGTGTGGCAACATCGAAGACCATGTCGGCGGTGGTGGAATCTTGACGAATCTCTCCGTTGATACGGGTCGTCAGGCGCAGGGCGTCGGGGTTGGTGAGCTCGTCGGGAGTGACGAGCCTGGGGTCGAGCGGGCAGAAGGTATCAAAACTTTTGGCGTGATTGAACTGGCCACCGCCGAGTTCGAACTGCCAGTCGCGAGCGGAGACATCGATGGCGATGGTGTAGCCCAGCACATGCGCGATGGCGTTTTCGGGGGATACGTCGCGTGTGTCCTGACCGAGGACGATGGCGAGTTCGCCTTCGTAGTCGACCTTGGTGCTGCTGCGCGGAAGGACAATGGGGTCGCCCGGATGTTGCAGACTGCCGGTGGTCTTCATGAACCACATGGGACATTCGGGAACCGGTCGCCCGCCTTCGGCGGCGTGTTGGCGGTAGTTTAGGCCGATACCGATTATATTGGAGGGGGCAATGGGGGCGAGGATCTTGGTGGGGACGACGGGGGTCTCGGTCACGCGGTATTCGTCAAACAAATTTCCCCGAACGGCGCGGGTGGCCCCGTCGGGGGTCAAGGCGGCCCAGGCGGGGCCGGTAGACGTGAGATGACGAATGAAACGCATGCGGGAAAAGATGGGAACGAGGCGTGGGGTTCGCAACCTTAAGCACTGAGGCGGAAGCCGATAATACGGTGTTACCTGAACTCCGAAGTTGAATGTTACAGAAGCAGCGGTGTTAGCGAACAAGGACAAAGTTGGGATTAGCGGCCAAGAGATTGAGGGCATGTAGCATTTGGCGCATGATCGCGATAAGGGCTATTTTCTTCAGTTTCCCAGCCTCAACGAGGCGCCGATAAAACGCGCGCATGACAGGGCTACATCGGATGGCAGAGACCGCCGCCATGTAGAGGACCTGGCGTACGGAATGACGCCCGCCGCGCACATGTCGGCAACGATGTCGCCGCCCGCTGTCGTGGGCGAACGGGGCCACACCGATCAGAGCGGCGAGTTGGCCCGATTCGATCTTTCCGAGTTCAGGCACGCAGGCGAGCAGGGTGGCCGCGAGCACGGGTCCTGCGCCTTGGAATTCGCGCAGTCGAGCGGCTTTGGTGCGTAGACTGTCGTCCTCGTGGATGTGCGTTTTAATCAGCGCATCGGTTTGTTCGAGCTCGGTGGCTAAAAGCGCCCGCAGGATCTCAAGGCGTTCACGCAAAATGCGTCCGGCCAACTCGCACCGGTTGCCTGTGGCGACGAGTTGATCACTGATCTGCCGGCGATAGTCGAGCAGCTCACGCAAGGTAGCGGCCGCTTAGTCGAGGGCACGGTGCAGGCGTGGCTTAATTTGTAACCTAAAGCGGCGAAATAGTTTAGCGTCGAGTGGGTCGGTCTTTGCGAGCAAAGCCGGCGGCGCGGGCAAAGGCGCGCACACGCCCTGGATTGACCACGCAGACTTGGATTTGGGCCAAGAGCAATATGGCGACAATGGCACGCTCATAGCCGCCAGTCGCTTCGCATACGACCAGGGCATTGGGCAGGCTCTGGAGGTGCTTGATCAAGGCTCGGTGGCCTCGGTGGGTGTTCTCGACGTGGGCACAGCGAGTATCATCGACGGTGTAGTCGAGACGATCTTTGGCGATATCCACACCCACATAGGTGACTTATAGGTGATTATAGGTGACTTGCTTTTCAGGGGTGGTTTGCTCCATCTTGTTATACGAGCTCAGGGCTCTCCCAGCGGTTCGAGTTCAACCAGGTCGGCAACCCGGGCCCAGGGCTTCTGTTCGAGGTAAATCCTCGGGTAACAAATCGGCCTCTGGGTTGCCGTGCGGTGCAGACGGCCAGTTCTGCATTGAGGTGGACCCATGAAGGTGGACAGGAAGGATGATTAAATCCCAAAGGAGTCCAATATGTCGAAAGAAACGACGTGCCTTCAGTGCCGAGTTCAAAGCGAAAGTAGGGCTCGAAGCCCTCAAGGGAATCGAGCCGCTTCACGTAATCGCGCAGCGTCACGAGGTGCATCCGGTGCAAGTGAGTCAGTGGAAGAAGGAGGTGTCCGAGCGGTTGCCGGAGGTCTTCGCGAAGCCCTCGGCGCAGGTGCGCGACGAGATCGAGCGGAATCGCAAAGAAAGAGAAGGAACTGTATGCGCGGATCGGGCAGCTGCAGATGGAGCTCGAGTGGCTCAAAAAAAGTTGGCGCATGTGGGGAGGAAGGAGCGCCGCAGCATGATCGAAACCGAGCATCCGAAGCTGAGTGGGGCCCGGCAGTGCGAATTGTTGGAGCTACCACGCTCAACCTACTACCACCACCCGAAGGAAGCGGACCTGGCGTTGATGAAACAGATCGACGAGATCTACCTCGAGTCACCGTTCTTTGGTAGCCGCCAAATGACCCGTTGGTTGCAACGCGAAGGACACGTGGTGAACCGTAAACGGGTGCGACGATTGATGCGATTAATGGAATTAATGGGACTCACGGCGTAGTCCAGACGGCCGGTGAAGATGGCGGCCGGGAAGTACATTTGGTAGTAGTAGGGCAGAAACTGCGAGATGCGGAACAGACCGGAGGGGAGAAGATCAAAGGGGAAGATCTGGCCGCCAAGAACTATTTCGATGGCGAGGGAGAGGATGACGAAGGATTGGATTTCTAGAAACCAGAACGTCAGCAGTCCGAAGATATAGGCGATGGTGAACTGGATGAGCGCCGACATAACGACGGCAGGTAAACCGAGCAGGATGCGCCAGGATTCGTCGGGTGTAATTGGAAGTGCTCGCCGAGCAGCGGCAAGGCGATGAGAATGGGAATGAGCGCGAGCAGTCCGGAGACGAGACGGGCGGCGATGAAGATGGTGAATCGGTAAGCGAAGTAGTTGATCGGCTTGAGCAGGAACTGATTAATCAGGCCGTTGCGGATTTCCTCGCTGATTTGGTAGTCCGCATTGAACGCGCCGATGAAAAACTGCAGCACCAGCAAGGTGATGAAGTAGGTCAGCGTTTGATCCAGGCTGAAGCCGCCAATGGAATCCTGACCGCGGTAGGCCGCGCTCCATAAGATAAAAGCGAACGCCAAGTGGACCAAGGAGAACACGGCGCGCAGAGCAAAATTCCATCGGTAGACGATGTTACTCTGCATGCCGACGTTGAACACGTGGCGATACTTGGCGATGAGGAGCCGCATGGCGGAAGATGCGAGAGCGGTCAGTGCCCGGAGGCTAGGGTGCTGAGAGTTAATGAACTATACTGAATGAAGGGATGCGGCGGTGCGGGCGCGTTGGATTTTCTCCAGGATGGCGGAGCCTTCGGCCTTCCAAGTGTAGTAGCGGGTGGGTTCGAGGTAGCGTGCGGCCATGTAGGTTTCGATGGCGTTGGTGAGGTCTCGAACGCTGGTGAAGCTGCCATCGCGGATACAATCGACGGTGAGGTCGCGGCAGAAGCGCTCCACTAGATTCAACCAGGAAGAGGATGTTGGAGTGCAGTGCAGTGCGATGCGCTCGACGCCATGAGCTTTGGCATGGCGCTGATTGCGCCACTTTATCCAGCTCTTCACTTTGGCGTGCTTGTGGGTGGCGTAGTTGTCGATGATCAGATGCAGGACCAAGCCGTCGGGTGCCTGCGCATCGATGTGCTGGAGGAAACCGAGCCATTCGCGGTGGGTATGCCGAGAGGCGGTGCGTCGCATGATTTTGCCGTCCAGATAGCCGAGGGCGGCGAATAGCGTGACCGTGCCGTGGCGGGTGTAATCGTGGGTGGCGGTTTTGATGTGCCCGATACCCCATGGCAGGCCCGGCTGGGTGCGCTCAAGCGCCTGGCACTGGCTTTTCTCGTCGCAACATAGCACCAAGGCCCGATCGGGCGGATTCAGATACAAGCCGATGCCATCCCAAAACTTGGCCTCGAAGTTCCGGTCACGCGACAACTTGAACGTTCGTCGCACATGGGGCTTCAGGTCGTTGGCCCGCCACAGACGCTGCACGGTGTGGGCCGACACCCCCCTTGGCCTTGGCCATCCTGCCCGTGAGGACCAGCGGGTGCGCCCGGTCGGGGGTTGCGTGACCTCAGTGACGATCTGAGCGCGCATCGCCACATCCACACTCGGCTTCCGGCCCGAACGTCTCGCTTCGGCCCATCCAGCCAACCCTGCCTCACGAAATCGCTTTTCCCACTTCGCCACCACCGGACGATTCACTCCGATCTGAGCAGCCACCGTCTCCTGGCTTTTCCCTTCGGCCCGCAACAACACGATGCGCGCCCGCCTGACCTCCCGTTGCGGCGTGGTCGGGCGTTTGATCATCTGTTCAAGTTCTTGATGCTGCGCGGCATCAATGATTAGCGGATTAACAGGGCGGGCCATGCACCCATCCTGCACTACTATTTTTGTTTCGTATAGCTAATTAACTCCCACTACACTAGTAACTTACACCAAACGTAGCATCAGCCTCGATACCGCCCCCCCCTCACGAGGAAATGAGCCCTGTCTCGAGCCCAAACTATGCCCCCCGGTTCTCGACTGAGATGGCCGAGTGCTCTCCGCTATCGGCACCGGTGATATGCTGCCCTTCCTCATAATCTGCGGTATCATCATTCCCGCCTGACCTCCTCCGCCTAGGACTTCGGCGCATTTCTCCCGGACGGGCGCTTGACAATAAGGCCCGGTAAATTTTCGCTCCGCCCTCCAACTTCTTGGCAGGGTAGCTCAGGGGTAGAGCAGAGGACTCATAAGCCTTTGGTCGCGGGTTCAACTCCCGCCCTTGCCACCAGTTGGTCACTTTAAGTGCGTAGGCCACAGTCTGCAGTCCTGCTCCGACCGTGCCTTTGCCCGTCAGACCGCTGACGACGGCAGCACCGGTCCCAAGAGCACTCGTATCACATCTGCCGCGGAAAACCGCTCCCCACTGAGGTCGAAGTAGCGTGCCATCAAAGAAAGATCGTCTCCTGCGGTCATCAGCGGCAACTCCTCCGTCCCCGAGGGTCTGGCTTGCGCCAACCCAACCGTCGCCGCCAGTCCATTGCACAAGCACTTCCGCCCCGCGATTTCACTCGGATCGCCGCCTTTGCTTAAAAAATCTGCGGCCGGCTCCCCGGCGCAACGATAGCCCACGCTGCCATCCGGTCGCTTGAATAACTTCCGTAAGTAACCGAAGTCGCATATCTTGACTCGCTGGGCATAAGCCGCGGCGTCCGACAACGTTTGACCTAACTGCGCAATTTTGAAGGGGCATCCGGTGGGCGACGCCAAGGGATCCGTATACACCCGTGCCTTACCGGCACAGATTAACTCCCGCAGTCGCCGCTTCACATCAGGCAGGATACCCGACTCATCGCAGAGCGCAAAAACGGTGCCGACTTGCACTCCCGCCGCCCCTTGTGCCTTTGCCGCGGCCAATTTCCCTGGTCCCGAAAACGCCCCCGCCAGCCAAAACGGTAGTCCCAAACGCCGAATCTTCTCCAGATCAACGGCATCACGCTGCCCATAAATCGGCTCTTCGGTCTGCGTGAGTTGCAACGCTCCTCGTGGTGGCGCGTTGTGGCCTCCCGCCTGCGCCGCTTCTACCACAAACCCGTCCACTAACCCCATTTGATCGCCTCGCGAGCGTAATCGCCAGGGTCGCCGACGAGATGATGGCAAAGAACTTCGGGCGTCTCACCTCGGGCCGTGGCCCGGGAGAACTTTCTCTCGGATCAAAGCGCATCGCGGCGGCGGGATTTCCGGGTGCCATGCCCTCTATATCAATTAGCATTTCCACCGCTTCGTTTCGCGCCAACTCATCAAGTACTCCGGGAATCGACCGCGGTATCCCTGCGCCCATCAAAACGGTGTCCACGCCGGCCAGCATGGCGCCATAGATCGAGGGCAAGGTGGGGAGCTGCAGTTTCTCGAGGAAATTGATTCCCACTTGTCTGTCATGGTTTTCCTTGGCCCAAAACCCTTCCGCAAAGTTGCCCAACACCGTGAGTTCCAGAAACCACTTGCTCGGCTTCATCGAGGGCATCGGCCCGGCCCGGAACGGCGTTGCCGGCGATATCCTCCCCTCCACGTAATACCGCTCCCACACGCGTTCCGCGACGTCGGGCCACGGGAATTGGTCGAACGTTCGCCGCAAATGCCCTCCCGGATCTCCTCGCTGCAATAAACGCGCCTGGACCATGGCCAGCGAAGTGCCCGAAACGACGCCGAGTTGCCCTTGCTCCGACACGGCTTTGGCCAAACGCCAGTTAGAGACGGCGACGCCCATGCCGCCTTGGATGATGGTGGTGTGACATAGTCGAAATCACTCACGATCTGTAAGTACTCCGAATATGGCATCCGTCTGCGCACGAAGGAAGGTTCCTTACCACGCAGAGATGGGTAATCACTACGCACCCCTTGCCCGTGGCGTCCTCACCGCTAAACGCGCCGGGTCACACTGACATCGACTTTCAACTCCGAAGTGACGTCCGCGACCTCACTGGGAAAAGCCCCTGCCACCGGCGGTAACGATTCCGGGTCACGTCCCCCCGCGACCGCGATGTGATTCTGTCCGGCCACCACCCCACCCGTGCTGTCGAAACCCTTCCAGCCCGCTCCCGGTAAATACACCTCGGTCCAAGCATGAGTCGCCCCTTTGGCCGCCGGAATGTCTGCGGTCGAAGCGTAACCGCTCACGAAACGCGCCGGCAACCCGAGGTGCCGACAGGCTTCTATCATCAGCGTGGCAAAATCACGGCAAGATCCTGACCGCTTGTCCAGCGTCGCACTGGGGCGCTGCACGCCCGCTTCCTCACGAGGCTGGTACTTGAAGGTCGTCGCAATGTTTCGGTTGATTTGATCCAACAACGCGTAGGTTTCCACCTGCCCGCCGAGCTGCAAGAACTCGCCGACCCAAGTGGCGATCGCGTTTTGGTCCGCATTAAACACCGGATTCAGATACGGGGTAAGCTCCATCCGTTCACTCGGCGTAAACACGAACGGATACCAAACAGCCCGCTCCTCCACCACGAAGTCCAGAGGTTTCACGTCGTAGTGCTCCACCTCAACTTCACTGGCGAACGTGAGACTCGAGGTGGGCACCGCGTCAAACGTCACCGTGGAGACCGAATTATTGTGCATGTCTCTAGCCCTCACCAACTTGCTCGGCAAGGGACCGATCGTGAGGTTGGAGCTCGTAATGCGCAGGTCGTGACCCCCTCGGGGACGCAATAACAACCGATGCTGACCTAGCGTGACCGGACTGGAATACGCATAATGGGTGCGGTGGCGGATAAGAAGTGGCGTTATCGTGCAACCCGATTTTGAAACCACCCAGCACCCCGGCGCAACCAAATCCGCAATGTCCCCGAGCAGTCCTAAGCCGAGCTAATAGATCCTTCCCTGCGAGTTCCCTCCACTGCGTCAGCCTCTTGTCGCTCCTATTCGAAGCTCCATTTTATAACTCTAGAACCTCAGCCCCATTGAGCGTCGCAATCGTGCCAAAAATGTCGCTTGGCCCAAACTATTACCCCACGTCATTTTGGGGACTTCCCGCGCCTGCAGGTGGAGCTCCACTTCTAGCGCTTCCCGCGCCAAAGCCGCCAATCCGTCACCGGCGGTCAGGGTTTCTTCCTCCTCTCCGTACACCACTCGAATCTTGGCCGCACTCGGGTCCAGATGCCATGGTGCGGCGACTTCAATAAATCCTTTGTCCCCATAGACTATTGCCACGGGCGGTTGAGCTGCACGGGTCGCACAGTGGAAACTCGCCACCCCCCCGTTCGCGAACTTCAACGACCCGGCCGCCCACTCGTCCACTTCACTCTCAGGTCCGATATGCCTCACCGCCGTCGCCTCGACGGGCTCCTCGCTTGCGATTTGCCGTAGAAACGACAAGCAATAACACTCCACATCCATGAGACCGCCTCCGGCCGCGATTGCCGGATATTATTTAGAGCGTGTCCCATTTACCCTGATTTTGGAAGGGGGGCAGGAAAGCCGATTTTTGAGCGGATTTCCGGCTACCAATGGCGGATGTAGGCGCGCGCAGATGCAATTTAATGGCTAAATTGCCGTGTCGCAGCAGTCAGTGCCTGGATTGTTTCCATGAGGGAACCTCCGGCAGCCGGTTTATTGTTCATCGTTGGAGTAGGCGTGGTGGTTTTAGGCGGCTTGGGCCTGCGGTGGTTGGTCGGCCAGCAGTCGGGCGATGAGCCACAGGTTGTGACCGAGGATGCTCCAGGCTACCGTCAGGTAGCGATTCGTGAAGCCTCTGGCACTCAATCGCTTGCCTTGGCGTTGCTTGATGATGGCGATGCGGGCTTCCGTCGAAGCCCGGCGATGTTGGAGCGCCACGAACTGCGGCTCCTGCATGCGCCGTTGCAGTTGCTGCGGATCGCGGGGGCAAGTGGCGTCATAAATGTCGGCTTCGGCCAAGCGTTCGCACAGCCGTTTGGTCGAGAAGCCTCGGTCGGTGCTCGCCGCTTTGATCGGGGTGCTCAGGGCGAACTGATTCTGGCGCTCGAGGCTCTGGTCGAACTGACGCCATTCGGCCGGAGTCATTCCCTGATACCACTGCCAATCGGTGATCAACTCCGTCACGTTTTCACTGATCATGAGGGTGTTGCCAAACTCGACCTCGCCGGACGCCTTGCCCCGGACCGCGGTCTGCACGTCGGGTTCGGAGACGCGGAGGATCTTCTCGGCGTTGAGCACTGGTCGCGCGCCGATGATGCGTTCGTGGGCCTGTTTGATCGCGGCCGGCAGTTGCTCGAGCCTGGCGTCGATGCGCGCAATGATGCGGGTGGCCTGGCGCTCACTGCAGCGGGTCCGGGCGTAGTCGGCGACGAGGTGGTTGCGGTGGCGGCGGGCGTGCTCGCCGATGGTGCGCAGCAGGCGTTTCATCTGGCGGAGCACGCCCTTGCGGGCCCGCTTCGCATCGCGGCGCCGTCGGCTGTGGGTCATCGCGATGCACCACCGATTCATCGGCTTGGCAAAGACTGGCGGCTCGTTCGGCATCCGACCCCGCAACCCCGCTGCACGGAGCAGTTTCACCGCCTTGAGCAGGGGTGCGGCTCACGTCGCGAAAGAGCACCCAGTCGACCGGGAAATGGATGTTGGCCTGCAGGCAGGTCGAGTCCACCAGGCACGTATCCATCGGCTGCGCCGCAGCCAGTCCCAGTTCGCTCGCCCGGTCCGCCTCACCGCACATCTCGATAATGACTTGGCTCATCCTGCGCACCTGCCCGGCGGTGAAGCATTTGGACGCACGCTCCCGCACGCTTTCTTTGGGAGACCCCCTTGATGCCGTCGATCCGGCGCGCTCCGCAAAAGTCGGCCAACAGATCGCTGGAGGCGATGCTCAGGGAAAGTTTACGCAAGCTGATTTTCCCGAGCATCATGCGCAATACCTGCACCCGCCGCGCCTTGCGCGTGAACTGCAGGTGTCGCGGCAACCCGGCCACGTCGTCGCCCCGCCAGTTTTCCCGGGCAAAGTCCACGGCCATCGCTTCCAAGTGACTGTTGGCCAGCAACTGGTCGAGCCCCGCCAGTTGATCGCGCAACGCGGCGTAATCTTTGTTGGGTCCGACCGGAGTCAGGTCTGGACGCAGCCAGGTTTGCAGGGCAACTTCCGGGACGATGGCTTCGATAGTATTGTTCACACCAAATTATACACGCCGTTTTTGTGCCGAAACCAGGAAATCCTCTCGGTTTCGGCCTCTTTATTTTTACGCTACCTCCTCTTAACCAACCTCTTGCGCTTGTGGGACACGCTCTAGGTGAGTCGGAGGGGGCATGGTTGAAACTCGCTAACCAACAGGATAACATCACTTTGTAACATGCGTCTTCTGATGTGATCTGCGTTTTCTAGGGTTAACAGGATCAGTACGTCGAACTCTCGGGCTACGATCAAATCATGGAGGTGCTCCATGCGCCGCCGATACTTGTCGGAGTTCACTAGTGCGCCGCTACGGATTGAAGGATGGGTTTAGGTCGTCTCGAGGTGGTTCGACACCTCGTGAGTAATCTTTCGTTGAGCCATGGACCGTAGCGCCCCGTGGTCACTTACGAGAACCTATGTTGTTCGCTCCTGAGGAGTTTCACGGTGAGCCGACTGCCTTCATTTTCGCTCAAGAGATTGCTCTCATATTCCGCGCCGACCAAGCCGGTGAACCCCGCGTCCAGCAACGTTTTTAAACACTGGTGGTAGTCGATGGTAGTTTCCTGCCCGGTCGGTCCGAAATCATGCGACTTGGCGCTGATGGCTTTCGGTGTAGGGAGCGAGATCGAGCAGTCCTTGCTGGCGATCATAGCGGCGCTCGGGATTCAGATTCCAGCCACCCATGAAAAAATTATCGAAGTCCGTGTAGGTTCCTAAACGAGGGTGGTCGGCTAACTCGATCAGCATCGCCAACCACGCGCCGTTGCTGCCTGGGTGGCCGTGGTTTTCGACCAGGATTTCCAATCCAATAGTCCGCGGACCGTTCGGCCAGCGTATGCAGGGTCTCGGCCCCGCGCTGACATTGTTCGAGGTAGGAGCCTTGGCCATAGGGGTTCACCCGGAGGAAGGGGCAGCCCAATGCGGCCGCGGTTTCCATCCAACGGGTGTGGCCCTCGACGGACTGTTGACGTTCGGTGGCGGCCGCGGCGGCGATTTGACCGAGCTGATCACACATCAGGACGCCGAAGGTCACGTTCGCGTCTTTTGCCTTCGACTTGAAGTCGTTCAACCACGGGCGATCTTGACCGTGGCCGAACCAAAGAATGTTCACCAAATCCACAACATTTACATCCATTTCTCGTGCCCGCCACACGATATCGCGCGGGTCCATGTCGCTTTGTAGGACGTCATCAGGTGACGAGAGCAGCGTGGCGATGAACTGCTGATAGTCGTCTCTGGCGGGGCCGAAGATGGCGCGGTGAAAAGCCCACAGGGAGAGTGAAATCGTGAATGGAGATGCACTCGCTGGCGGCGTGACCGCCTGGAGGGCTTGGCCGGTGAGCGCGGCCGCCCCGGCCACTCCCAATGTTTGGACAAATTCGCGTCGCATCATAGCGCGGAGCAGAAATTGTTCAGCGCAGGCGAGCAACTTCAACTAACTGGCCGATGAGCATAATGTTAACGGAGGACAACCAGTGCCGGGGCCAAGCTGGTCAGGAGGGGAGGTTTGACGGAGGTCGGACGGGGGTGTCGCGGAGGATGCGTGTAGCGCCCGAAAAACGACGAAGATCTACGTTGAGGAACGTGAGATGAACTCCAGTGAGCGGGGGAGCGTCGCCGTGCCCGCCATTGCCAGCCGAAGAAGATCGTGCTCATGAGCAGGAAACCATAAGTGGTGGGTTCGGGGACGACTCCGATGGGCGAGATATTGCCGGTGTAGGGATCCCAAGTTCCGCCACCGGCTCCGGCGAAGACGATCTGAGGAGTGGCGGCGTTGGGATCAACTTGGGCGTTAAACACGGCCAAATCCTCGGAGCTCCAATTCAGGATCGTAAGGACGGCACTCGGATCGATATCCAGCGAGCCGATGGAGAGTGTGCCATTACCGTTACCAAAATCGATGGTGGAGTTTCCGTTGATGGTGAGTTCGTTCCACGCTTGGGTGGTGCCGTTAAGAAAAAGGGTGACGTTCTCCTCCAGGGTCACGCTGGCCCAGGTGGGGATCTGGTAGTCGGCTCCGAGTTGGAGCTCGACGTTGGCTAGGCTGAGATCGTTGGTGTGAAAAGCGATGCCGTCTTGATTGGCAATCACGGTGCCGCCTTCGAGGGAAACGCTGTCAAAGTAGTTGTTGCCGGTGCCGCTGAAGGTGGTGGTGCCACTGCCGGTCTGGGTGAAGGATGACGCGTTGATTTGGGAGTCAAAGGTGACGCGGCTGGAGCCGGTCACGCTAATGTCGTCGACGTTGATTTGAGAGCCGGACAGCTCGATAATGCCGGATGAACTCAGTTCGATGTCGCCGCCGCCCAAGTTGAGCGAGTTTGAGATATCGGCGTTGGCGTTTTCTGATATGATGAGCCCGCCACTCGCGTTGAGCTGACCTCCGTTGAGCGTGGCGGTGGTATCGCCCTGAATGGTGAGACTCCCTTGGCCGAGATTGAGGTTACATGGAGATAACAACGGTGCCGCTGTTGTCGATGACCACGCCGCCACCGACGTTGATGTCGCCACTGATGGTGGTAGTTCCGTCGCTGGTCAGCGTCAGCGTAGCCTTTTTGTCGCCGGTGAATTGCCCACTGATATTCCAGTCTCCCTGCCCCTGCAGTGTCAGGTCGCGTTTTCCTTGAGAGATGGTTTGAGAGAGAGTCAGCGTGTCCTGCAGGCTGGTGAATACCGAATCGGCGGTGAGACTGAGGTAAGCATTAAGTGTGTTATTGCCCTGCACATTGACCAGACTGCCGGCCCCCCGTACCGGAGCCCCCAATGTCGAAGCTGCCTTGATTGACGATGATTCCGCCAGTGAGGCTGAGTGCACCACCAGACTCCACGTTGTTGCTCCATGCCGTGCCGCCGAGGGCGTTATCGTGGGCGAGCTGCACGGTGCCGGATTTAACCTTGATGGGCCCGGTGAAGGTATTGTTTCCCTCGAGGAAGAGGGTGCCACTGTCGGATTTGACGAGACCTTTATTGTAGGCGAGCCCAGACAAGACACCGGAGAGCGTGGTATCATTGGCACCCGATATGGTGAGTTTCTTGTTGTTTCCGTTGATGTCGCCGGAAATCACGATGTCACCAGATTGCGCGTCCCACGTCTGATGGGCCGATAGCAGGATGTCATCGGTCACGATGTAGTCAGACGAGCTGATTGGTATTGGTAATCCCGGAAGAGCCGAGCGTCAAGGTAGCGGCCTGCGGGATCAAGGGACCCAGCAAAATACCCCAAAAGACATTAATGACTCGGATTTGCAATAGTTCTCAATAATACTAGCTCAAGCATTAGAGAAAGGCAAGGAAGGCGTTAGAAATTAATGAAGTAAAGCGTGTCCCACAAGCGCAAGAGGTTGGAGAAGAGGAGGTAGCGTAAAAATAAAGAGGCCGAAACCGGGAGAGTTCCTGGTTTCGGCACAAAAACGGCGTGTGTAATTTGGTGTGAACAATACTACCGAAGCCGTCGCCCCGGAAGTTGCCCTGCAAACCTGGCTGCGTCCAGACCTGACTCCGGTCGGACCCAACAAAGATTACGCCGCGTTGCGCGATCAACTGGCGGGGCTCGACCAGTTGCTGGCCAACAGTCACTTGGAAGCGATGGCCGTGGACTTTGCCCGGGAAAACTGGCGGGGCGACGACGTGGCTGGGTTGCCGCGACACCTGCAGTTCACGCGCAAGGCGCGGCGGGTGCAGGTATTGCGCATGATGCTCGGGAAAATCAGCTTGCGTAAACTTTCCCTGAGCATCGCCTCCAGCGATCTGTTGGCCGACTTTTGCGGAGCGCGCCGGATCGACGGCATCAAGGGGGTCTCCCAAAGAAAGCGTGCGGGAGCGTGCGTCCAAATGCTTCACCGCCGGGCAGGTGCGCAGGATGAGCCAAGTCATTATCGAGATGTGCGGTGAGGCGGACCGGGCGAGCGAACTGGGACTGGCTGCGGCGCAGCCGATGGATACGTGCCTGGTGGACTCGACCTGCCTGCAGGCCAACATCCATTTCCCGGTCGACTGGGTGCTCTTTCGCGACGTGAGCCGCACCCCTGCTCAAGGCGGTGAAACTGCTCCGTGCAGCGGGGTTGCGGGGTCGGATGCCGAACGAGCCGCCAGTCTTTGCCAAGCCGATGAATCGGTGGTGCATCGCGATGACCCACAGCCGACGGCGCCGCGATGCGAAGCGGGCCCGCAAGGGCGTGCTCCGCCAGATGAAACGCCTGCTGCGCACCATCGGCGAGCACGCCCGCCGCCACCGCCACCACCTCGTCGCCGACTACGCCCGGACCCGCTGCAGTGAGCGCCAGGCCACCCGCATCATTGCGCGCATCGACGCCAGGCTCGAGCAACTGCCGGCCGCGATCAAACAGGCCCACGAACGCATCATCGGCGCGCGACCAGTGCTCAACGCCGAGAAGATCCTCCGCGTCTCCGAACCCGACGTGCAGACCGCGGTCCGGGGCAAGGCGTCCGGCGAGGTCGAGTTTGGCAACACCCTCATGATCAGTGAAAACGTGACGGAGTTGATCACCGATTGGCAGTGGTATCAGGGAATGACTCCGGCCGAATGGCGTCAGTTCGACCAGAGCCTCGAGCGCCAGAAGCAGTTCGACCTGAGCACCCCGATCAAAGCGGCGAGCACCGACCGAGGCTTCTCGACCAAACGGCTGTGCGAACGCTTGGCCGAAGCCGACATTTATGACGCCACTTGCCCCCGCGATCCGCAGCAACTGCAACGGCGCATGCAGGAGCCGCAGTTCGTGGCGCTCCAACATCGCCGGGCTTCGACGGAAGCCCGCATCGCCATCATCAAGCAACGCCAAGGCAAGCGATTGAGTGCCAGAGGCTTCACGAATCGCTACCTGACGGTAGCCTGGAGCATCCTCGGTCACAACCTGTGGCTCATCGCCCGACTGCTGGCCGACCAACCACCGCAGGCCCAAGCCGCCTAAAACCACCACGCCTACTCCAACGATGAACAATAAACCGGCTGCCGGAGGTTCCCTCATGGAAACAATCCAGGCACTGACTGCTGCGACACGGCAATTTAGCCATTAAATTGCATCTGCGCGCGCCTACATCCGCCATTGGTAGCCGGAAATCCGCTCAAAAATCGGCTTTCCTGCCCCCCTTCCAAAATCAGGGTAAATGGGACACGCTCTAAATAACGATTCTCGCACGAAGCGGAGAAAAGGGAAAGCGCATGGCCATGGCGGAGAATGTGAAGGGGCTCAGAGTTTCGGCGCCATGTAGCCGCCAGTGCCTGCCTCGACCACGTAGGCAGCGGCGAGGGCGAGATCTTCACGGAAGGGAGGTGCGACCAGTTGCACCCCGATGGGCAGGCCCTCGGGGCTGGTGCCGGCACGCACGACGGCGCCGGGCCAGCCGGTGTTGTTATAAACGGCGGTGTAGTTGATATTGCCTTTGGCCTCGAAACTAGCATCGAGGTCATCGGGTCAGGATTCAACGGGAGTGGGGAGCACGGGCGCGAGCACGAGATCGTAGCTTTGCAGCCATTGCAGAAAATTGGACCGGTTGACGTCCATAAGTTCGGCGAGTTCGGTGAAGCGTTCGACGTCACATTGACCTTCCTCGCTCAGGCCGACCACAGGGAGATACCTGCTTGGTCCCATAGCCCTCGAGGTAGCGACGCACCCAAGCCCGACCATCGGCGGAGGAGAGCTCACCGCGTAATTGCTGAGACTCGAGATGGAGTTCGGTCGGGCAGTCCTCGATACAGGTCACCCCGGCGGCTTCGCGGATACCGACAGCGCGTTTAACGGCGGCGGCGGTTTCGGGTGTGACCGGGTCCTTGTTGCCATTGTCGGTGTAGTAAGCGACTTTGAGTTTTTTCAAATCGACATCGCCTGGGGAGAGCCAGGGGGCCGGGACGATGGCGGCGTCGAGATAATCGGGTCCGCGGATGAGATCACCGAGCATTTCGAGATCCTCGACCCAGCGGGCGAGGGGACCCACGACTTGCATGGGATCAAAGTAGCCGCCGTAGCCCACGATGTGACCGGTGCGCGGGACGCGACCGGTGGCAGGCTTGAGGCCGGTGATGCCGCAGCAGTGAGCGGGGTGGCGGACGAACCCACCGAAGTCGGTACCGATGTCAAAAGGAGATCCTCCTGCGGCGATGATGGCCGCCGCCGCCGCCGGTGGAGCCACCGGGCTGGTAGCCGTGCTTGTAGGGGTTATGGGTCGCGCCGAAGAGCAGGTTGGTCGTCTTGAACGACATGGTGAGCTCGGGCGTGTTGGTTTTGCCCATGACGATGGCGCCGGCTTCGCGGAGGCGGCCGATGGCGGTGGCGTCACGCCCGGGAATGTAGTTTTTGCGGCCGAGGGTTCCGCCGGTGGAGACGATGCCCTTGGTTTCGAGGGAGTCCTTCACCGTAAAAGGCACGCCGTGCAGGGGGCCGAGGATATGGCCCTTGGCGAGCAGGGCATCGGCCTCGGCGGCCTCGGCGAGGGCACGCTAGGCGGTCAGGAGAACGACGGCGTTGATGGTCGGTACCGCCTCGATGCGGGCGAGGTAGGCTTTGGTGGGCTCGATGGAGGAGATTGGCTTGGCCTGGACCATGGCGGCGAGGCGCTGGGCCGAGGTGAAGAGGATGTCGTCGGGGATGGTAGCCCGGACGGCGGAGGCCTGCGCACGCAGTCGACTGGCGACAAGCGTGGCAGCGCCGGCGGCACCCAGTTGGGTGAGAAAGCGGCGGCGGGAGCGAGGGGCGGAAATAAGCGGCGAAGAAATCACGGTAGGAAAAGATTGGGTACGAAAGGCCGAGAGGTTCAGAGGGAGGGCATTGATAAGACCGGCGGGATTACCGAAGACAGGATGGAGGATGATGTCGGAGATTTTTACCCATGACAGCATGCGGCTGCGGTTGTGATCCTGATCCTCGAGCAGCTTGGTGAGTTCCGGGGTGGAGACACTCGTGCTGCCAGCGCGACCGGTAATGGTCGAGGAAACGGCCTTGGTGCCCCATTTTTCGGCGAGACGTTTCAGGCCCCATTTACTTTCCCGACTGATACCGCGCCGGATTTTGTTTAGTGCTACAAGGAGTTCTTCGGTGACGGTGCATCCAAGTTCGCCGAAGTAGGCCGCGCATTGGCGAACGGCGGCGTCGGTTTCCGGACTGACCTCACCGTTGGGCGCCTCCGTGTAGAAGGCCACCCGTAAAGACTTGAGGTCGACGGCGGTGGGATTGCTCCACGGCATCGGAGGGATGGCGGCGTCGAAGCCGTCAGGACCGGCGATTACGGACATGATGAGGCTGAGGTCCTCGATCCGATGCGCCATGGGGCCGAGTTGCTGCCAGGTATCATGGATACCACCGTAATCGACAATGTGACCCGTGCGGGGAACACGACCGAAGGTGGGGTTGATGCCCGCGATGCCGTTGAGGTGGGCGGGACCACGAATGGAGCCACCCCAATCGGTGCCGATATCAAAGCCGGCACCGGCGGCGGCGGCGATGGCGCCGGCACCACCGGAGGAACCGGCGGTGGAGCGGGTCGTGTCGTAGGGATTGCGGGTGATACCATAGACGATGTTGGCAGTGGTGGCCACGCCGGGAATGGCGCCACCGCCGAGGGTCCACTCGGGGGTGTTGGTTTTGCCAAGGAGGATGGCGCCGGCGGCGCGGAGACGGGCTACCACCGTCGCGTCCTTTTCCGGCACGTAGTGCATGCGGCCAACGGTGCCGGCGGTGGAGATCACGCCGGCGGTGTCGATGGAATCCTTGATGGTCATGGGAACGCCGTGCAATGCCTCCATGAGTTTGCCGCGGGCGAGAGCGTCGTCGTCGTCTTCGGTCAGTGCGCGGTCGAAGCACGTCTGCACGACGGCGTTGAGTTTTGGATTAACTTTTGGGATACGGGCGATGTAGGCCCGGGTGACTTCGGTGGCGGTAAGTTCGCGTTCGCGGATAAGCTGCGCTAGTTGGATCGTCGACATGGCGATCAGATCGGTGCTCGGGTCGGTGGACACCGGCAGGTTTTGGGCACTGATGCGGGTGGCCGGCAGGATGGCGGCGAGAGGCAGCATGCGAAGGGCGGCGGCACCGCTGCCTTTACCCAGTTGCGAGAAAAAGTGACGTCGGGAAGCGACGGTGGCAGCAGAGCGAACGGCAGATGACGGCATGGCGAAGCGAGGAAAGAAAGAAGGGGAAGGCGACGGGGCGGTATAACGGACGTTGGTCGGGGAAGGGGGCCACACGTCGCTGCGACGTGTGGCCCGATTATCCTAGAGCTAAAACGCAAGGGTGCGTTTAGAACTTGCGGGTCATGGCGAACTCGTAGTTACGCGGCAAACCAGGTTGCAGGGTAACACCGCCGAACGAACCGGTATTGGGCGTCCACATTTTTTCATCTCCAACATTACGGGCGTTCCACGCGAAGCGCCACGTGTCGTTTTGCCAGTAGACGGAAGCGGGATGGGACAAGGAGGACGGGAGGATCAACAAGTCTGGCACGAGGGATGAAGCCGAGACGGAGGAGACGTAGGTGGTATTCCACGACAGTCCAAATCCGTTGTCGAAGTTGTAGCCGATGCAAGCACCATAGACTTCGTCCGGATACTGGCCGTATTTGTTGTAGCGAGGATCATCCGTATCCACGCGGATATAAGCGTTTCCACCGAAGAGGAATGCATCGGCCGGGAAGAGCACTTCACCGGTGGCGGGATCAAGCACATCCTCGAAGCCGACATAGGAGGCGGTGACCAAGGCGTTGCTGCTCCCTACCTTGTGGTAGCGAATGGACTGCCAGGTACCGGACAGGATGATCGACAAGTGGCGATTTGGCACGAAGCGGAGCTCAGCTTCGATGCCCTTGGTCTTGGTCGAGCTAATGAAGCTGACGCCTTCCTCCTCCACGGAGCTGGAACGGATCTGGCGGTAGGCTGAAACCGCGTAGAAAAGCTTACCCTCCATGGCGCTTACCTTCAACCCGGCCTCACGAAGTTCGGCGGCACCGAGAATGTTGCCGGAGGTCACATTTCCGTAGGCGATGGTTTGGTCGGATCCGGTGAGGACCGCGGAAGATTCACCCATGGGGAAGTAGGGGGTGAGACCGAAGATGCCCGTCTTATAGTTAACGCGGCCTGAGTAGGAAACCCCGTCATCAGTGCCGGTGGCACTGCGCGGCGAAAGCATCTGGTCGGTGGCGCTGCCGACGTTGAAACGACTGAAGCGTTCACCTTCGTCCGTAGTCGCATCGACGTGGTCGTAGCGAGCGCCACCCACGAAGTTCAACTTTTCCTTGATGGTGAGATCGATCATGGACCCGATGCCGGTTTCCACGAAGTCACTGAAGCGGTTGGTGCTGATGGGTTCGCCGGTTTCGAATGAACGGTCATCCGTGATCAACCATGAAGTGAAGGAATCGGTGGGGCGGTAGTCGGTGATCAAGTCGCGGCGTTGGTCGTAGTCACCACTAGTGGCGATACGGCCACCATCGGTGTAACGAATATTGACCGAGGTGAGTGTATGCAGGTTCATCCAGTCCGGAAGATTGCTGAGAAAGGGGATGAATTTAGCGTTCCTGATCAGGGTATACTTCAGCTCTGATGCCGTGATCTCCGGACGTTGATTAAACGGAAGCTGGGACCGTTTGTCCTGATATTGGTAGTCGTAAAGAAACTGCAATTTCTGAGACTTATTCGGGTCGGCATCATCGATGATATCGGCGTAATAAGTGAACGTATTGCCGTCGGCTTTTTCTTCGATGGCGACTAGACTCCAATCACGTTCGCTTAAGCCGGCTTAAGGAAGAAGCCGACGGGAACTTCTTGGCCCGTGGTAGGCATCGAGCCGCCGGATGGAGCATTATGAATGGCCTGACCGGCTGGCGAAGCGGCGGCGGCGGCGTATTCCGGCAGGAGCAGAAGATCCTTCATGGACTGCGGTACGCCAGAGATCGGAGCGTAGGGGCTGTCCGGAGTCGGGAAGATCAACGTAGAGAGGGGGCGAGGACCGGTGTAGTAGTCGCCATTGGCGTAGTTCCGACTGGATTGAATTTCTGACTCGAATACCGTGCCGTTGGCATCGAGGTCCAAATTCACGAGAGCGGAACCGCGGATATATGCCATCATCGAGGGTTGCTTGGGTGGCTCGATTGGCGCCGACTTGACCCGCGTTGACGGCTTCCTGATAGATCAGGCCGGTTTCGAAGCGCCATTTATCCGACAAGTTCATGGAGAATGATGTCTGGAGGACGCGGTCACGCTGATAGTTGTGGCGGAAGTAGCTATCCGAGTCGTTGGTCTGGAGGAAAACCTGATAGCCAGTTGGGCGATCACCGATATCGAGCGGTTGGGCATAGTTGACCTGAAACTCAACCCGGTCCCATAACCCTGCGATCGCGGTAATAGAATCTTGAGGTTTGGTGAGGTATTTGCCGGTCGTGCCTCGAACTGATTTTGGCACGTAGTTCACATAACCACCGATACGTCCATTCCCGAAAATTGGAGAAGGAGGACCGCGGAAGATCTCCACATTGTCCCACATCGTGATGACGTTGCGGATGTTGCCCTGGGGATCGATGCGCTTCATGCCGCGCAAGTAGACGTAAGCGTTGTTGCCGCGCACATTGGTGGCACCGGCGATACCCCAGCGGTTGACCGTGTAAGTGCCGGGCACGATACGGAACAGTTGGTCTCCGTCGCGAATGCCCACCTTATCGATGAGATCAGAATTGACCACGGTGACGGAGCGTGGAGTCTCCACCAAACTCTTCGAGAAACCGAGAGCGCCATCGAGAGGCGTGTTGGGCCGCACAAGGGTGGGATCTTCTCCGCCAAACCCGACGAACTCCTCGACCTGGCCGGAGACGTCAGTGGAAGATTGAGCGAGCAGAGATGAACTGGTGAGAGCCAGCCCTAGAAGGGTACAGCCGATGACCCGCCTGGAAGGCAAAGTTCGACGATGATTTGACAGGATTTTCTGCATGACGATATTAAATTCGGTTCGGTGTCGAAGCCGGATTGCGGCTGGTTCCCTAGGGAGCGCACACGGTGCCAACTTCGGGTCGAGTCCGGGGGATGTTAGAATATTCAACCTTGGGAGGAGCCGGCGTAGTTTCCTGCAACCCAGACGGTCAAAAACGTATCCACAATAAAAACACAAAGCCCGCCGGTCTCGAGGACCGACGGGCAATAATGAACAGAGGATGTAGAGTAGTGCTCAGTTCGCCGCAGCGGTGGCCGCGCTTGATACCTTGTTCAAGTATTGAGCGATATAGGACTTCGGAGCGAGGGTTTGCGCGCGTTTGAGCAAGGGGACCGCTGTGTCGTATTCACGTTGGGACACCAGCATGCGAGCTTGTTGCACCAAGGCTTCAGGGGCGAAGTCGGGCAGGCGGGAGGCGCGTTCGAAGAAGAGTTCAGCACGTTCGATCTCACCTTCCTTTCAGTGGTAGTCGGCCAGCAAAAGCAGGGCCTTGCCGTTGAGAGGGTCGACCTCAACCACCTTGGTTAATTTAGCGGCCGCGGAGTCGGTGCGACCCTGAGCCAGATCGCTTTGGGCCTCGAGGTTGAGCACACTCAATTGATCAGCGGGTGAGTATTTGGCGGTGACGACCGTATCGAGATCGGAGAGGAAGAGATCCAGTTCATTCCATACGCCAAGATTGGCGAGCCGACGAGCGATGCGGAGGGCACGATCCGCGCTCAGATCTTCACGCGAGGTCACCTCCCGATAGAGTTCAATCGTCAAGTCCGGCTGGTTGAAATTGAGGGAGATGCCGCCGAGCAGGATGGTGGGTTCGTATTGGCCTTGCCGGTGGCGCGCAGGATTTCGAGAGCGGCGGCGGCGCTGGCCGGATCCTTTTTGGCGATGTAGACGTTGGACTGCACCAGTAGCAGGTCAGTTTGTTCAGGATATTGGGTGATGAGATCGTCGATCATCTTGATCGCTTCGTCCTGTCGACCCAGGTTCACGAGACATTGGACCTTGCCCATGCGTCAGTAACGGCTGGTGGGTTGGAAAAACAGGGCCTGCTCGTAAGGGGCAAGGCGGCCTCGGTGTTGCCGATACGCAGATAGGAATAGGTCAACATTCCGTAGAGATCGGCGCCCTGACCACCGAGTTCGATCGCCTTAAGCAGCATGGGCGTGGCTTCTTCAAATTTGGCCTCTTGCACGTAGACGATACCCAGATTTCGATAAGCGCGGAGAAAGTTGGGGAACTTCTTGATGGCATCGCGGTAAGTGGCTTCCGCAGACTCCAGATCATCGGATTGAAAATAGAGGTTGGCCAAGGTGTAGACTAGCGCGGCGCTGGATTCCGGGGTAAGTACTGCCGGGAGGTCCGTAATGGTCTGAGAAGGATTGGATGAGATGAGGGGAGCGATGGTTTCAAACATCGCTTTTTCTTCAGAGGTGATGGACGGGGTACGCTCGGTATCAAACCCGTGGGTTCTCATCAAACGAGCAACGAAATCCGGATTGGACCACGTGTTTTCTGAAAGCGGATAAGTTTGCGCGGAGCCGAGCAGAGGGCCGACAGCCAGCAGAAGCAAAAAGGAGGACGGGATTTTCATAGTAGCGGGACGCAAAAAGTTCAGGGTTCAAAACGGATGTTCCAGTTGTAACGAGCTCGCACGGTGCGACCATTTTTCTGGGGTGGTTCGTATTGGCAGGATTCCGCGAAACGGATGGCGCTGGATTCGAATTCGCGTTGACTGGAGGCGACTACTTTTTCGACGCGCACACCGCCGCGTTCGTCAATCAGGATCATAACCGTCACGTAACCACGAATACGGGCTCGTTTGAGTTCGGGAGGAAAGGGCAGGGCGGGCGTGCGAGTGCGCCGAGGAACGGAGTCGAGGTCCTTGATATCGAAGATACCCAGATCGTCGGCGGTGTCATCCGCGTTGATTCCGAAGCCTTCGAAGGAGAACGCGCCGGACATGGCGTCACCCACGCCGAGGTTGAGGGCCACATCCAATTGACTGAGGGAGAGCTGTTGAGGAGGTGGCGTGACATCGGGAGGAGGCGGCTCAGGGGGCTCCAGTTCTATGGGCGGAGGCGGGGGGGCGCGGCGACCTCGACCGTAAATAGGTCGTTGGGTTTCTTGCCCATGCTCGCGATCATTTGGGTGAACGGGAGGAGTAGGAAGATGCCGGCGGTGCACAGGAGAGTGCCCAGCCAAAGTTGACCCTTAGGCACTCGTCGGTGCCGGAGGTAACTTTTCTCCCCGAGGAGGATGTGCTGGAGGAAACCGAGCCCTTCGCGGTGGGTATGCCGAGAGGCGGTGCGTCGCATGATTTTGCCGTCCAGATAGCCGAGGGCGGCGAATAGCGTGACCGTGCCGTGGCGGGTGTAATCGTGGGTGGCGGTTGTGATGTGCCCGATACCCAATGGCAGGCCCGGCTGGGTGCGCTCAAGCGCCTGGCACTGGCTTTTCTTGTCGCAACACAGCACCAAGGCCCGATCGGGCGGATTCAGATACAAACCGATGACATCCCAAAACTTGGCCTCAAAGTTCCGGTCACGCGACAACTTGAACGTTCGTCGCAAATGGGGCTTCAGGTCGTTGGCCCGCCACAGACGCTGCACGGTGTGGGCCGACACCCCCTTGGCCTTGGCCATCGCCCGTGAGGACCAGCGGGTGCGCCCGGTCGGGGGTTGCGTGACCTCAGTGACGATCTGAGCGCGAATCGCCACCTCCACACTCGGCTTCTGGCCCGAACGTCTCGCTTCGGCCCATCCAACCAACCCTGCCTCACGAAATCGCTTTTCCCACTTCGCCACCACCGGACGATTCACTCCGATCTGAGCAGCCACCGTCTCCTGGCTTTTCCCTTCGGCCCGCAACAACACGATGCGCGCCCGCCTGACCTCCCGTTGCGGCGTGGTCGGGCGTTTGATCATCTGTTCAAGTTCTTGATGCTGCGCGGCATCAATGATTAGCGGATTAACAGGGCGGGCCATGCACCCATCCTGCACTACTATTTTTGTTTTGTTTCGTATAGCTCATTAACTCCCACTACATTAGCGGTGGTGGCCATGGTGGGCGCCGGTTCAGGGGGCGCCGGCTCAGGGGGCGTCGGTGGAAAGGCTCACTTTTTGAGCTCCTCCCAACTTGGCTTCATCGATGACCCGGACCAGCATCTCGGAAGTGACAGCCTTATCGACTTGGACAATGACGGGGGGCCTCCTCGGTTTTGGTCAGACGACGCACGACGGAGCGGACCCCGCTGAGTCCGATCTCCTGCCCACCGTAGATCACCTTGTTATCGCTGGTGATCGCGATCACGATGCTCTGCTTTTCCAAGGACAGTGAAAAGCGGAGGCTTCCGGCTTGTCGACTTCTACACCGGTCTCTTGGACGAAGGTGGTGGTGACGATGAAGAAGATCAACAGGATGAAAACCATGTCGATCAACGGGGAGATGTTGATCTCCTCGGGCGGTTGCAAGGAATTGGATAGAGTGCGGCGGGCCATGAGAAGTGAGGCGAGGTGGAGGTCAGGCGGCTACCTGACGGGGGAGCGACTTGCGAATGAAGGCGTTTCCAGGCGCAGCAGCAAAATTCGAGGCTGTCGCGCATCGCTTTGATGCGAGAGATCAGCACATAACCGGGGATGGCGATGACCAGTCCGGTCATGGTCGTGATCAGTGCTTCGGCAATATCGCCAGCGACGAGGGAGGCGGTGCTGGTGCCAGCACTGGCGGAACAGACCGTTGAAGGTGGTCAACATGCCGGTGACCGTACCCAGCAGGCCGGCGAGCGGCGCGGTGGACACCAATACCATGGCGAAGCGGATACGGGTGTTGATGCGGGGGATATAGTCTGTGCGAATTTCATTAAAGCAAGCGCGCAACCGATCAATGGATTGGAAGTTCGCGCTCGCAAAACGAATGATCTCACCGCGTTCCCCTTCTGCTTCATCCGGTGAGTCGATCCAGTGACGCCAGACATTTTCGTCGGCGCGACTGAAGCGCCGCACGAACCATTCCAAGTAGAGACTGACAACGGAATAGTAGATAATCATCGTGAGGATGGCGAGCGGCATCATGAGCGCGCCTCCCTCGTCGATGATTTGCAGTGTCTGATGAATGAGTCCTTCTTCTGGCATGGGTGCGAGCAGGTGAATTTAGACGGGAGCGTGGGTTCAGGCGGCGACTTTGACCGATGATTCCTTGACTTCGGCGAGGCCGTTGCCGAAAGTGATCATCAAGGTTTCAAGCGCGCCCATCCGGGTGGCGACCATGCGAGTAATGATCGCACCGAGGATACAGGCGGGAATCGCTGCGATGAGGCCGAATTCGGTGGTGATCAGTGCTTGAGAGATACCGGACGAGAGACTTTTCGCATCTCCGGTGCCAAACAGAGTCAGTAACTTAAACGTCTCGATCATACCGGTCACGGTGCCAAGCAGACCGAGAAGCGGGGCAACGGAGGCGGCGAGGGCAATGAAGGTGATACCGCGTTCGAGTTTGGGCTTCACGGTGAGAAGTGTTTCAAACAGGAACTCATCCAACAGTTCACGGGAGAGATGAAAATTCTTCAGGCCGGTTTTAACCATGTCTGCGGCGGGTCCATTGTGTTGGTTCGCAATGTGCAATGCCTCGGGAAGTTTGTCCTGCTTGAGCAGTGTATTTATCTCATTGATACTTGAAGCCGGCATGAGTTTCAGACTCATGACATCAACCAATTTGAACGCAGTGATGACGATCGCGAGGAGACTGAAGAACGCGATGGGCCACATCCAGATTCCGCCCTTCATGAAGTGCTCACCCAAGGTTTCCTTGGTGGTGGCAATGGCGAGGGCGCGGCCGAGAGTCGGGTCGAGTGGTACGGACCCGGAGCCCGAGGCGACGAAGGAATTAATGGCCTCGGCTGCAAGAGGATCGAGCACGATCAAGCTGGGAGTGTCGGAGGATCCTCGAGTTACGAGACCGGCGTTCGCTGCATCGGCTGCGAAGTAACCAATAGGACCCAGTTCGAGGAAGTTACCTTCGACTACTTTACCACCCGGGAGGACAGCTTTTCCGGGAAAACGAAAGCCGCCGATGTTGGACTCGGTACGACCCAGAGCGAGATCGACGCCGTCCAATTGAGTGGTGATTTTTTCGCGAATTGTGGAGTCTTCGGAGTCGGCAGCGTTGAGGACATCAAGCAGAGTGGGACCATAGTGATTCACCTCGCCCACGGCGAGTGACGCGTTCACGCGGTTAAGGTAGTCGTTGAGAAGATTTGAGACGTAAGCCGACTCATCGTCATAGGATTTGACTTGGGCCTCTAGACTCGCGAGGTCGACGCTTTGATTGTCCACGATACGCTGCATGTGATCGTGTTCCCGGCGCAGGCCGAGGACTTTGGTTTCGAGTTCGCGTAGTTCCGAGGCGAGGGGAATTCGCTCATCGGCAATGGTCTGACGCAACGTGGCGAGTTCGGTGATCGAAGCCTCCAGCTTGGCGCGAGCCTCGGTTTGAAACTCGGCGACCTACCCGAAGGCAGACGGAAGGGACCACCAGCACAAGCTAGTGATTAAAGGATGAAACGGCGATTTCGAGCGGTCATGGTTCGAGGGTGGTTCAGTCTGCTTTGAGCGGAACGGATACGAATTCTGGCGATTGTCGGCTGAGGTAGACCTCGACCGCCTTGTTGACGGCGAGTGCTTCCTCTCCCTGCACGGCTTGCCAAGTCCAGCCGGATGGCGTGGGGCTGCCATAGCCGGCGTATTCGCCGGCGCTATCGGTGAAGAGGGCGGTGGCGAGTCCGAGATACAAGGTCTGAACCTCCAAGGTCTGTCCCCCGACATCCTTCACTTCGCTCACGTATTTTACGTCGGTGTTAAACTTGTCGGTTTGGGCTAGAATACCGATAATGGTTTGCAGTCGCTGAGAGTAGCTCAGGCGTGTTTTAGAGGAATCGTCCGGCAGACGAGCAAGCAAGGGTTTAAGCTCAATCGCGAGTGGCTCAGGAAGCGAGGGGGCAAGCGTCGCCACCCGAGCCTCAAGGTCAGCCACGGTATCATCGAAAGATGCACTCGTAGCCTGAGCGCTATCCAATGCCTCATTGAGTTCAGCGCGTTTTTGGTCGGCGGAAGTGGCGGAATCGCTGAGCGTCGCCATTTTCTTTGCGAGTTCACCAATTTCAGCTTTCAGCACTGAAATCATATCTCCCAACGTCTGCTTTTGAGTCGTCCACTCGGTGGTTTCCTCGCCAATGATTTTCCTAATTTCGATATACTCTTTATAGGTGTCCCGGGCATGGGCGAGAGGGTTGTCGGATTCGGCGGCTGTCGCCGTCGAGATGCCGAGCCCTAGACAGGTGGACGTGCGCAAGAAAAAGAGTAAGGGCGGCAACGGGTTAATTCCTGATGGGATTGCGCAGCGCATAGCGGTCTTGGAACAAAACGATGATTGGTTTAGCCGGGCCGTGGTCTGATACGGATGGTCAGGAAGCGATTGAGCAGAGGATGTTCCGCAATGATGCCAGACCGGGTTAAGAAGATCCGGTGGATCAAAATTCAAACGTTCGCGGCAATGGTTGCGGTTTGTTCAATCAAGCATCCCCGCGCTGAGACGGCTTGGAGGTTGCTACGCACGAGGCGCAGATTCATGACTCCATCCATTGTCACTCATTTACCGGGGTACCTATCCGGTCTCATTCGTTTCCGATTTCGCGAGCACCTGGTGTGCCTCGTGGCCACGGTTCTGTTGGCGTCGGGTTGCGCGCATCGGACCGCCACTCCGCTGGTGAAGCCGACGGTGGTGGTCGACGCGTTCAATTTTGCTCACCCGATGCCACCTTCCCCCGCAACCGCCTCCGACGCGGCGTGGTGGACCACCTATGGTAGTGATGAATTGAATACTCTGGTCGATCGGGCATTGAGCGGTAGTTTTAGTCTCGCGCAGGCTTGTGCCCGGGTGGAGAAAGCGGCTGCGGTCGTCGCTCGGAACCGAGGCCTGACTCGCCCCGAATTGAGCGGTGAGTTTGGTGCCGCGCAGGATCTGAAACGGAATCCAAAGCGAGACGATGCCCTCGAGCTATCGTTGAATGCGACGTGGGAGGTGGACATTTTTAGCCGCCTGCAGGCAGGTCAACGGGGATGGCAATGGAGTTTGCTAGCGGAGCGAGAACGCTACGCGGTATCGCGGTTAGCGGTGGTGGCGGTGGACGCGTATTATGGCATTGTTGCTCAACGGCAGCTTTTGGATTTGATAACCGAGCAACGTGAAACGGCGCAGGCGGTATTGCACCTTGTAGAACGACGGTTTGAACAGGGTTTAATTTCCCGTCTGGATGTGTTGCAGCAAAAGGGCCAGGTGGCGGAGATTGCCACGCTCTTTCCCCCCGTGCAGCGCGAGTTGCAAACACTGCAAACGCAACTGGATGTGTTAGCGGGGCAGGCTCCATTTACGCTGGGGGAAGTGGGCGTGTTAGCTGAGTTTCCCATGCTTTCACCAATGGCCGTTTGGGAGACCCCGGCGGGCCTATTGCAGAGTCGCCCAGATTTAAGAGCGGTGCGGGCGGAAGTGATGGCGGCGGATGAGGAACTGGCTGCAGCGGTAGCGGATCGTTAGCCGCGACTGACCTGGCGTGGCAATTCGTTGTGGGTGGACGGACGAAATCCCAATGGCTCGCCGGTGGCCGCATTGACCGCGAGTTTATTGCAACCCTTGCTTGAGTGGGGCGCGAAGCGGGCGGAGGTGGATCGGACTCGCGCCGTGGGTCAGGGAAAATTGATGGGTTATACGTAGGCGTATTTGAATGCGGTGGAAAAACTAGAGAACGCATTGAACGGAGAGTTGCGACAACGTGAACTTATCGACGCGTTGGAGAACAGGGGGGCCATACTGCGGGACGCGTTGGGGCAGGCCGATCGACGCTATGAATCGGGTCTCACCGATTACCTCGCGGTATTGTCCGTAACGCAGCAACTCTATGCGGTAGAGCAACGAACCGTGCGGGAAAGAAGAAATCTGATGGGACAGCGGTTGGCTCAGTATATTGCCATGGGCGGACCCATGCCCGATTCCTCCCATCTCCCGGTGTATTCGAAATATACTCACGAAAGAGCAGTTTTGCCCACGCCGGGATGGCGGGAGTGATTTTAAGCTGATGCCAGATAAATTTCTTCAATGACCCGCCGGAGTTGACGGGGGTTGCGCACTCCACCGGGAAGGGCGAAACAACAATCTTCGACGAACGTCTGATCAATTGGTTTAATGGCTTCGGGGAGCTTGATGGGGGAGGCGAAACTGATGCTAAACAATTGATCACATTCATGTTTCGCCGATCGCAGTAGTTTGAGATCAAGTTTATAGTCGTAAGGACTCAATTCATCGATGACCCATGCTGGCAGGGTTTGGGTCTTCATCATGACGTCGCATTCTTTCGTGGCCTTTTCCAGAGCTCGAAGGAGAAGTTGCCGAGGAGTGGGCGCGAGCAACCTCGAGCCGGGAGGACAAGTAATAACACCACTAATGTGATTGCTCACGAGAGAAGTGCTGTTGGCCACCAAGGTGCCTAGTTTCGAGAAATGAGCGATAGCCGACATGGGGTCGGGGGCGCAGAAGCCATCGACGACCCCTTCCTGCATGAAGGGATTCATTTGGTCGAGCGGCAGGTGGATGCACTTGGGGTTAGACAAGTGCAGGGAATTCAATGATTTATGCCAGCTTGAGACCATTTGTGGGGCCGGCGTGCTCGTAGGTGGAATTCCGATACGAAGCTGGTAGGGTTCACTGTATTTGGGAGTTTTTAACCGAACCATGGCCCCGGGGCTGAGTACGAGACCGTAGCCGCCACGGGTTTGGGCGGCGAGTACGGTCCAGCGGTTCTCGGGCTGAGGATAGCGATGCGATTGCACCACGGGGGTGAGGGCCGGCAGGCATGCCGCGTCGAGGCGATCCTCAATGCAGCGTTGTTTCAAAGTACGAAGACCCAGTTCTCGATGGAGATCGATTTTGAGTCCTTCAGAGTCCAAGTAACCTTGGTGTTTGGCATGGAGAAGCGGAAGCGCGCACAGGAAACCCGCGTGGCCGATACGAAATGGTCGGGTCATCTTATTAAAGAGATGAGTCGAAGGTGATGGCACTGCGGCTGCTAGCATTGGGCAGACCAACTTCAACCAAACTGACTCGTGAATGATCCGATCGATAGTCGGCAGTTGCAAATCTTCCTCCGCCTGGCCGCGGAGGGCAGCCTCAAGACAGCAGCAGCCCAGTTGTTTTTAACAACATCAGCCATTCCATCTCGAATCTGGAAACAGATTTGGGGGGTTAAGCTTTTTCATCGTTCGGGGCGCGGACTCGTGCTCACTCCGCGGGGCGAATTCCTGGCGCGAAAAGGAGGACCGGCGTTAGCGCAGTTGTGTGCGCTACGGAGGCAACTTGCGGATGAAACGGTGAACGAGCGAACCCCCTTTCGCGTGGCCGCGGGTCACAGTTACGTCAGTGGGTTGCTGCTGGAAGTGACCTCGGAGTTTCTAGATTGTTTTCAACGGGTGACGTTGCACGTACAGGCGGCGGAGCGAGAGGAATGCTTGCGTTTGGTGCGCGGGCATGAGGTTGAGGGAGCGATTGTAGTCGACCCGCCGCCGGACGATAGTGAGTGCATCGTAAGTAAGCTTTTTTCGGATCGACTGTTGTTGACGATGAATGCGCGTCATCCGTTGTCGGCGCTGGAGCGCGTGCCGTCACGCCAGTTGAATGAACAAATATTGATTGTTTCCAGAGCCAGCAGTTACACGAACCGGACTTTGCAGGACCAAATCACGCGACATGGGGTGAAGTTTCGCGATGTTATGGAGGTCGGCAGTGTGAGTGGTGTGATAGAAATGGTCCGCACCGGAGTAGGCGTCGCGGTCATACCTGATGGTTTTGTGACGCTCTGGAAACTCCAGGATTGGCGGTGAGAGAAATCGAGGGATTTGAGTTCTCGCGAGTGTGGGGCTACTACACCACCCGAGCGGGGGAGGACAGTCTGACCAATCGTAGTTTCCGGCGGTTGTGTTTGTCGCAGGGGGAATTACTGCGACGCATGGATCCCCGGAGTATCGGCTCGATCTCCACTTGAACTTGTGGGTCTCCGGGGAAGTGGCGGAACTTAAGTGCGGCGATCGAGACGGAGGGCGAATTGCCGACCGGGCCCATGCACGCCTTCGATGAGAATTCCTTCCACATCCGCGGTTTTGGGGGGACCGGTGACCCAGATCAAATTGGGCTCGTCGGGTAAGGCGGTGATGGCCGCGGGGATGTCGGGATACTGTTGATCAGATCGCACGACCGCGATGTGGGCCCACGGGGCGAGTGCCGCGAGACGGGAAGAGGTCGTGAGATTACCGAGGATCAGCGTGCCGGTTTCGGCGATGGCTCCGGTGGCAGCGGTGATCCCAACAGTATAGTCGTCGGTGAACGCGACCGCCACTTCGGGCCAAAGTGCGGGGTCGCAGTAGCCGTGGGTCCATTGGTTTTCACGCAGGATGGCGACGAGGGCGGTAAGGTCCTCGCAGGGTTCTCCATTGACCGAAGTCAGACGCTCGGCGAACAAAGGCCAAAGTTCAGTCGGCGTGACGGTATCGTGCATGTGTACGAGGTCACGGTCCCAAGCGGGCAAGGGGGCGCGGGTGGGCAGCGGTGAGAGGGCGTCTCGCACCCGTTGCATGATTTGATCGCGGGAAGTGCTCATGGCTGATGCGGGGACGGAGGGCGCGGTGTGGTGCGCGTGGGACGGGATTTCATCCACTTGCGGAAATTACCACCCCGCCACTCTGGCAGCGTGCGGGTATTGGCCCAGGCTTGCAGGGGAGGACAGGGCCTTAGTTTCGTAGGAAGGTGGTTGATGACCCGGCCGCCCAGGAGGGATGCCTTCCAAGCTGTCGGTTGAGAAGCGAGTAGAGCCCAGGCGCCTATGGGAGGCGTGCCGACTTTGGCATTGGGGGCATTTTCGGTTTTGCCCTTGTTGCGAAGGCGAAGGAGCAAGTCAGGAATGGGAATGTCTACCGGACAAACCTCATTGCACGCTCCGCAGAGCGAGGACGCTTTGGACAGGTCGGAAAGGGCGGGAAATTTTTTACCGGCCAAGAGAGGGGACAAGACGGCTCCGACCGGTCCAGGATAGACACGGCGGTAGGCGTGTCCGCTGGCTTGGCGGTAGATGGGGCAGACGTTGAGGCAGGCACCGCAACGGATACAGCGCAGAATTTCGCGACAGTCGCTGGCCAGTACGTCGGTGCGACCGGCATCGACAAAGATGACGTGCATTTCCTCCGGGCCGTCCGGTTGGGAAGGCGATTTGGGCCCGGAGATGAACTCGGTATAAACGGTGAGTTGTTGGGCCGTGGCGCTGCGTCCGAGGAGGTTGAGCAGCAAGCCGAGGTCGCGATCACGCGGCACCAGTTTTTCGATACCGACGAGGGCGATGTGTACCTTGGGGGCGGCGAGGCAGAAGTGGGAATTGCCCGCGTTGGTGACGAAAACGAGGCGGCCCGACTCGGCGGAGATGAAGTTGCCGCAGGTCAGCGCCACCTCGGCTTCGAGGTACTTTTGGCGAAAGGAAGGCGCGCGCGGCGGCTGATGACTTCGGGCTCGTCATTGTAGTCACCCAGTCCCTCGCGCTCGCAACTCTTCGCAATCTCGCGACGGTTTTTATGAATGATGGGGCGGACGATGTGGCTGGGGTGATCGTCGTCGATTTGAATGATGAATTCACCGAGATCGGTTTCGAGGGCCTCCATGCCGAGGGCCTCGAGGTAGGGAGTGAGGTGGATTTCCTCGCTGACCATAGTCTTGGACTTGACCAATTTGGTGGCACCATGGGCCAGCATGATGTTGTGAACCGCGGCGCAGGCGTCCTCGGCGGTCGAGGTCCAGTGAACTTTCACACCGTTGGCTTGGAGTTTGGCTTCGGCCGCGGGGAGGAGTTTATCGAGATTTTCGATAACGTGCTGCTTGATGTGGCCGGCGGTGCGACGCAGGTCGTCGGGGTCGAGAAAGTGATCCCACAGCAGCTTGGTGCGTTTTTCGTGTGTGCCCTTGGAGCTTTGATAGACCGATTCATGCGTCGCGGGCGGAAGCGTTTTGGCGAATTGGTCGATGGGTTGAACGGGCATGGGGAAAGGGCTACGATTTAAATTATATTCACGGACGGACATAGCTAAACACGGATCAAACGGAAGGGCCGTAAAGCGAGATTTGGTCCACGAGCACTGGGATATCAGGAGGAAGTCAACGCGTCGCGGAGGACTTGAGCGAAGTGGAGAGTTGTGATGGGTTGACCGGCTTTGGCGGCAAGGCCGCCCATGTGCATGAGGCAACTCATATCGGCGGAGACGAGAGCGTCGGGTTCGGCGGCGCGCACGTGGTCGAGTTTCAAGGTGCCCATGGAAGAGGAAATGTGGGGGAAGCTGACGGAGAACGTACCGCCGAAGCCACAGCATCGTTCACCCTCGCCGAAAGGTACGACGGTGGTACCCGGGATGGACTCGAGCAGAGTCATGACGGCGGCGCTGCTGGCGGTGCCGCGGCTGTGGCAGGAACTGTGAAAGGCGAGTGTGGCGTTGTATTGGCCGGGCCATGACGTGACGCTGAGGCCGTTGACGATGAAGTTGGCCAGTTCCCAAGTGCGACGGGCGAGGGCGGCCACATCGGCGCGATCGGATTCCTGCTCAAATTTCAAAGGCGCGCCGTGGAAGACCATGGCGGCGCAGGAGCCGGATGGGATGATGATCGGTACGTCGCCGGTGAAGGTGCGAACCGTGTGGCGCACGACTTTGCGGGAGGCATCCCAGTCGCCGCCATTAAAAGCGGGTTGACCGCAACAGGTTTGCCCCTCGGGAAACTCGAGGATGCAGCTCAAGTGTTCGAGGATTTCCACGGTGGCGCGAGCGACATCGTCGTAGAACGCATCGCACAGGCAGGTCGCCATGAGTTGGACACGTCGATCAGCGGCGGGGAGGTGGCGGTTGGTTACCACGGTCATGAGTAGGATGGAGGATTGACCACGAAATACATGTAAATGGAACGAAACCTAAATGACCGGAAATGACCGGAATCGCGAATTTATTGTCGGCATATCGAGGTGGGCATTCCGGAGTCGGTTGATTCAGGTCCGGGAGGCGAGGGTGGCGTTTTCGTAGCGCAGTGACTTCGGCGAGTCAGTCAACGCCGACGGGAACATCAGCGCGACGGCAAAGCTCGTCCCAGACCGCACCCCAGGGCAGAGCACGAGCGTGTTCCATGAGCGCGAGCCGTTCGGAGCCGCGGCCGGCGTTTTCGGCGGCCTTGGGGCGGGCGGACGGATCGAGTAGGCCACAGAGGATTGCCTGGCGCGTGGCCCGAGTGCCGACGAGGTAAGCCCCGAGGCGGTTGATGGAGGCGTCGAAGAAGTCGAGGGCCACGAAGATGCGGTTCCAGGCTTTGCCACGACCGATTTCGAGGAAGAGGTTACGCACGGCGTCGTCGAAAATGACGACATGATCGCTATCCCAGCGAATGGGGCGACTGGTGTGGAGCAGGAGCTTGGAGTGGAATTGGAGGTGGGTGGACACTTTGTCCGCGACGGATTCGGTGGGGTGGAAGTGACCCAGATCGAGGCACAGTACCAAATCGCGAGTCAGGGCGTAGTGGGAATAAAAGTCCTGGGAGCCCACGACGTATTCCTCGCTGCCGAGCCCGAACAGTTTGTCTTCCACGGCGTCGACGCATTTGGATCGATCGACGGAGTCATCAGCAAATATGGTATCATAGGAATCGCGCAGACGCGGGCGTGGTTTGAAGCGATCGGCCGGGGCGTCTTTGGCGCCATCCGGCATCCAGTGATTGTGCACGCAGGGAGACTTTAATTTGGAAGCGAAGTCAGCGGCGATGTGGCGGCAAGCCTGGCCGTGGCGTACCCAAAAATTGCGGACTCCTTTGTCGGCGGAGGAGAGGGTGTACCCGGAATTGGCGAGCGGGTGAGCGAAGTAGGTCGGATTGAAGGCGAGTCCTATTTTTTCGGAGGTGGCCCAGTCGGTCCATCCGGTGAAGTGCTCCGGGGCGAGTTCGTCGCGCTCAACGACCTTGTGGCCAGTTTCGGCGTAGAAGGCGTGGAGGTTGAGAGGATGTTTGCCCGGCAGGAGGGAGAGCACTTTGGAAAGGTCCGCCCGCATCTCATCCCCGTTGGTCGCGCGTCCGGGGTAGCCGCCGGTCGCCATAATGCCACCGCCATCGACGCCTTCCTTGGGCGTTTCGAGGCCCCGCACATCGTCCGCCTGCCAGCAGTGGAGGGAAACGGGAATGGAGAGGGCCTTTTTGATGGCTTTATCAGTATCAACGCCGAGGGCGGCGTAGGTCTCGCGGGCGAAAGTTGTAGGGAGTGGACATGGTACGGAGAGAAGGTGGAGATTGAGAGTAAATAGAATGCCGCTGGAGACGCGGGAGCTTACTTTGGGGGGTGGTAGGTAGTGGGGGTGAGTTGGGTGGCCTGGTGGGCGCGGAAGGTCGCCAGGTTCTTCACGGCGCGGAGGGAGATGAGTTGGTTGGCGAAATTGCCGACGGCGGAGCCTTCGAGGCGGTAGGAAAGGACGGGGAGTCCGGAGGCGTCAGCGGTAGCCTGGCAGAGCAAGGCGTTTTTGGAACCGCCGCCAACCATCAGGATTCGTGGGAAAGATCGGTTCGCGAGGCGTTCGAAGCGTCGAATGACGTCGGCGTGACCTTGGCCGAGGGACGCACAGATAAGGCGAACGTACCCGGTGAGGTCGGGGGGACGTGGTGTGCGATGTTGTTTGAGTTGGGCATCGATGGCGGCACGCATGGACGCGGGGTTGGAGAAGGCTGGATCCGTGATATCGAGCAAGCGCGTGGGCGGCAGGGCGGCGGCGGCCTTGATAAGGGAGCGCCATTGCCGGTCGTTGGTGGGGCGAGAGGCAAACTCGATAAGGATGCCTTCGAGTAACCAGAGGCCGATCACATTGACGAGCGGCCGGAATCCACCGCGCCCGGTCCGGTCGTTGGCCACGCGAGCTTCGGCGCCCAGAACGGGGGGGTTGTTTTCGAAACCCACGAGGGCCCAGGTGCCGGAACTCAGGAAGATGTCATTACCGGACGGATCCGCGGGCATGGCATCGTAGGCGCAGGTCGTATCGTGCCCCGGTACTGCGATGACTTTGGTTTTGGCGAGAGCGGGCAGACCCCGGACGGGACCGAGTTTGGCGCCGGATTTGACGGGTTTGCTGAACCAGGAAGGGGGAAGTCCGAAATGGTTGAGGGCATCCAGCGACCAATTGTCGCTGTGCACATCGAGTAACTGAGTGGTGCCGGCGATGGCAAAACCGTTGGCCATGCGGCCTGAGAGCAGGAAATTGAAGTAGTCAGGCAGGAAGAGGCAGCGGGACGCGAGGTCGGTAATGGCGGGGCAGGACGCGACTGTTTCGGCGAGCTGGAACGAACTGTTGTAAAATACGGCGGGGATGCCGGTGGCGGCGTAGATGCGAGCGTAGGCGGCCCGATTTTTATGAAGTTTTTTGAGGCCAGCCTGGGTCCGTGAATCGCGGTAGGCGTGAGTGGGAAGACGATGCGGCCATCGTCGTTAGTCAGCACGTAGTCAACGCCCCACGTATCGACGCCCACGGCGGCGAGGGTCTCACCTGAAGGGAGGGCGGCGGCGGCTTTTTAGCCCCTCCTGCACTTCATCCCATAATCCGACTACATCCCAATAGTCGTGCCCGCTGGCCGTGCGCAGAGAGTTGGAGAAACGATGGCCCTCTGACGTGGAGAGCTGGTTGTCGGCCCAAGTGCCGAGCATGACACGGCCAGAAGTCGCGCCGAGGTCAACGGCGGCACAGTGGAGGGGGGTCATACGAATCAGGAAAAAAGAGAAGGCTGACGAGAACTGGGGTAGTCAGCGGGTTTGCGAGTGCGGTGATCATAGCGAGTGGGTTGGAGAATGAAAATCGACAATCTGATTATTAAAAGACAAAAAATGAAACAATTCTGATGAAACGAGCTCCTGAGGACTTTTTTCTATATATGTTGCCGACCTCCGTCGCGCTTCCCTGGGGACTGACAGCGACGGGAGGGGGGACGGTATCAGGCAAGGGCGGGTGCGGTGTATCCCCCTTTGTCCCACCCGACTGATCATGCGTTTGAGTGGGTGACCGGACGGGTGCTGGGCGCGTTTCAAGTGGTGTGGATTGCGGCAGGTACGGGGGAATTTGAATCGCAAGCCAGTGGATTGGTATCACTTGAGGCAGGGATGGCCGTATTGCTGTTCCCCGGCGTTTGGCATCGTTATCGCCCGCATGCGGAAACGGGGTGGACGGAGAAATGGGTGGAATTGGGGGGCGAGGCGATTGATCGCCTGTTGGCGGTGGAGGTGATAGGTCCAGCTCGATGCAGTAGTGACCCCCTCGCGGGCATTGGAAAGCGAACAAGCGATGGACGCCATGCATGAATTGATTCGAACGCCGGTGAGAGGGAGGGAGGCTGAACTGGCGACACAAGGACTGCTCTTGTTGGCTCGTTTGAGCGAACGCACGGTGGTTGGAGGGAAAACCAAACCGATTGAGCAGGCGGTGTCTCAAGCCATGCGGATGATGGAGGCCGATTTAGGTGAGGCCAGGTCGATTCCCGACTTGGCGAGTCATCTTGGGGTGGGATATTCTTATTTCCGTCGCGAGTTTCGCCTGCGAACCGGAGTGTCGCCGCAGCAATACCAACTGCGTTTACGCATGCAGCGAGTGCAGCGCCTCTTAGGCGCCACGGAATTGTCGATCAAGGAGATCGCCGATCGATTGGAATTCAGTTCGCCGTATCACCTATCGGCGGCCTTTAAGACACACTTCGGCTTGTCACCACGCGCATGGCGGAAGTTTCGGAAAGAAAGAAGGGAGTGAAGACGGAAGCCCCGTTTGTAACGTATTACGTTACAAACTCGGGAGAGCGAGGAGCACGAGAAAAGGGAATTGCGGGGCGGGGGGAAGGAGGTTTGTCACGTATTACGTGACAAACTCTGGGTGGAGCGGGTGGGGCGGATTTTGGACCAAGTGGATTGGAGGGCGCGAGCGCTGGCGAGGAGGCCTTGTTGTTCCTTGGGCCCAAGGGGGATCTCGACGTGTTGCAGCACGCCGGCACGACCGACGGTGGTGGGGACCGCTGAGGCAAACGTCGCGAAGTCCGTAGCAGCCGTGCTGGAGGGATGACACGGGGAGCAATTGGCGTTTGTCGTGTGCAATGGCGTGCACCACCTCCGCGATGGTCAGGGCGACAGCCCAACCGGCACCGCCTTTGCGGCGAATGACCTCGGCGCCGCTGGTTTTGGCGCGTGCGAAGGTTTGAGCCTGGCAGGCGGCAGTGACGGTGGGGAAATTTGCGAGAGGCAGTCCGGCCGCGGTAGCGCTGGACCAAAGGGGAACCATGGCGTCGCCGTGTTCGCCGAGGATGAGGGCTTTGACCTGAGTCGGGGCGAGTTTAAGGTTTTCGGCGATGAGTGAGCGGAACCGTGCAGTAGCGAGCATGGTGCCAAGCCCCAATACTTGACTGGCAGGTAATCCGAGGCGGGCACAGGCGAGGTGGGTGAGGATATCGACGGGATTGGAGACCACAACGATCAGAGCATCGCGGCGAAGACCGGCATGTTTGATCGACGTGAGGATGCCGTCGAAGAGGGCAACATTGCGCGTGATCAGGTCGAGGCGGGATTCGTTGGGTTTACGGCGAAGGCCGGCGGTGATCACGAAAATGTAGCTGTCGGCGGCCTGAGCGTAATCGCCGGCATAGATGCGTTGGTCGGCAATGACGGAGCTCCCATGCATCAAATCGAGGGCTTCGCCGGCGGCGAGGTCGGTATTGGCGTCGAGAAGTTGAATTTCTGATACAATACCGGCGCATTGCAGGGCGAAGGCGGCGTTGGATCCCACGCGACCGCCGCCGCCGATGATGGTTACTTTCATGATAGTAGGAGGTCGCGAGGAGGGCGGACGGAGGGTGGACGGACGATTATGCGGTCGCCGTAAGTTGGGTTAGAATTTCGGTGGTGAGTTTCTGCACCAGGGCCTCGACCTCGGGGTCGGAGGTGGGGGAGTCGCTTGAAGCGGCGGGGACCGGAGCGGGACACACGGCCCCCGGCCTGAATTCGCGGTTGTCGTTGCACAGCTCGCATTCGGCGAGTCCGGCGCGTGGGTCAGGCATACCCAGTTGTTGGCGCAGACCGATGAGATCCTTGAGTTTATCGGTTTCGAAACGGTGAAGACCGCTGCCCAGTCCGCCGGCGATGGCGACCATGCGGCAATACGAATCGATGTTTTCCATCTTCCAGTAGGCGTCCTCAACGTCCTTGCCCCAGACGATGACACCGTGGTTCTGCATCAGAATGGCTTGGTGATCGACACCGATATGACCGACGGCATCGGCGTTTTCTGGAGTGCCCGGGGTGTGGTATTTGGCGACTCCGATTTTGCCCAGGAAGACCTGGGGTTCGGGAATCCAGCAGGAGGAAAGCTCGGCGATGGCGAAGGCGGTGGCATGTGGAGGGTGGGCGTGCACGCAGGATTTGGCAGCGGCTGCCGTTTCATGATGCCGAAGTGGGTCATGGCTTCACTGGTGCGTTTGCGAGTGCCGGCGAGTTGCCGACCGTCCAGATCGACGAGACAAATGTCGGCAGGGTTCATGAAACCTTTGCAAATCAGGGTAGGCGTGCAGAGAGCGAGATTGTCACCCACTCGCACCGTGATGTTGCCGCCGTTGCCATCCGTGTATTCGCGAGCCCATAAGCGGCGGCCAATGTCGCACATACTCAGTTTGAGGGCCTCGAGGGGAGCTGAGTTGAAGAAGGTTTGAAGTTCGCCGGGAGTTTGGGCGTCGGTGCCTGATTTCCATTTGAACTCGAGATCCGGAGTGGACGGTTCCGGAGGCACGGAGCTGGAGGGCGAGGAGGACAATGGGGGTCGCTGACGGACCAGAGAGCCAGCGTGGCGACCACGACGGTGGTCGTCGCCCAAGTCACGAGCAGAAGGCGTTAGGAGGACACCTTTGGGGATGGGTTGGCTGGAGCGGAGAAGTTGTTCCACTTAGCGAGCGGTGAGAATATTTGGCATGAGAAAGGCGGGGAGGAAGTGGGGGGGGGGGACTTAGGCTGGCGGGCGGTAGTCGATATGCTCGACGATGCAGGCAGCGAAGGCATCCACCGGTGCGGGGATAGGAAAGGGTTGCGACGCTTCGGCCCCTTCGGTGAAACCGATGGTGTCGCCCTCGCCCGCGCCAAGTTGGTCGTAGACGACAATGGTGGAACCGAAAGAAAAGGACGGAGACGAAGTGTCACTGAATTGGAGGCGGGAAAACGGCTGTACCAACAATAGACAGCAACCCCGGTAGACAGGCTCCTGTTGACTGAGAGTGACGCGTCCGATGACAGTGCCGAGTAGCATGGGGGCGGTTCAGTTGGGGGTGGTATCGGTATCAACAATACCGAGAACGAAGTTGCGCAGTGGGGAAGAGGGATCTCGCACCATGGTTCGGGTTTGGGATCCGTCGGTGGAGACTAATACGTGTTGGTGGAGTCCGGAGGAAAATGGATCCAGGGCGATGACGGGCGCACCGACCGCGGCGCCTGCTGCGTTGAGTGGCTGACAAATCACGTTGCGGCGTCCCTGCAGACTGGGATGACAAGCGGCGGTGATGAGGATTCCGTCGATACGAGCGAGGATCATGACATGCAGATTGAGGTGATTTAGTAGATGCGTAGCTGGTCGACCATGACGCAGCGACGAGTGCGAGTGAAGGTGCGAGGGGTGGTTATGCCTTCGCCCGTGGTCGTGGCGATGGAGTAGCTCAAGTAGCCCTCTCCCCCACGGCCGAGACCGGCGACGCACGGACCGTTTTTGACGAACAAGGTGGTATCCAATGCGCGGGCCATGGTCGTCATGTGGTTCACGTTAAGGGAGTGGATGATGGTCGAGTGTTTGTAGTCGTGTGCGGCTTTGAGTGCCGCGGCGATACCGGTTTCGACGGAGGGCATCCGCACAATGGGCAGCATGGGCATCATTTGCTCTTCGACTACAAAGGCGTGGTCGGCGTCGGTCTCGGCGAAGAGCAACGTGGAGCCAGGGGCGGCGGTCGTGCCGGCGCTTTGCGCCAAGGCAGAGGCATCGAGACCGACGAACGCGCGATTGAGCACGGGATGCGAACAGCCGCCTGCGTCACGTGAATCACTGAAAGTGGAAGCGGTAAGACGGTCCAGTTGAGATGTATTCAAACCATGGGCACCGTGATGGGAGAGGGCGGCGAGAAATTTCTCGGCGATGTGGTAGAGAACAAAGACCGCCTTTTCGCCAATGCACAGCAGATTGTTGTCGAACGAGGCACCTTGAATGATGTCGCGGGCGGTTTTATCGAGACAGACGGTATCGTCGACCAGTACAGGCGGATTACCCGGACCGGCGCAGATAGCGCGTTTACCGGATTTCATGGCGGCGGCAACGACGGCAGGACCGCGGTCACGCAAAGCAGCTTGATCTCTGGGGCCAGGCAGAGGGCATCGAAGGTTTCGAGAGACGGGGCTTCTACGGTACAAACGAGGTTCTCGATGCCAGTGGCGGCGATGATGGCCTGATTGAACGCGGCGATGGCGAGGGCGGCGGATCGCGCTCCGCCGGGATGCGGGTTAAAAACGACACTGTTACCGGCGGCGACGATATTGATGATGTTGCCGGCCAAGGTCGGAATGGAGTGCGTCATCGGCAGGATGGCGGCCACGACGCCGAAGGGAGTGAACTCCTTCAAGGTGATCCCATGGTCGCCACTGCGAGCGTCGGGTCGCAACCACTCGACTCCCGGCACGAGCTTTACGATTTGGAGTTTTTCGATCTTGTGATCCAAGCGGCCGATCTTGGTTTCGTTGAACTCGAAGCGACCCCATTCGGTGGCGTGCCGGGTGCACAAACTCTTTATGATTTCTACCACTTTAGCACGGGCGGCGATACCGCCGGCGTTCAGTTTGGATTGGCGGCCTGAGCGGCGGCGCAGGCCCTGGCGACATCGGAGAACACGCCAGGCTGTGAGGGGCGAGAAATGATGGCGGGGGCGATCACGGGCGCGGAAGAGGGAGGCAGCTCGGTCGGACGGCGGACGAAGGTTTGCAGGACTTCCTGCACGACGCTGCGCACGAGGGCTTCATCAAATACGGGGGGAAGAGGACATGATGCGATTTAGGCGAGGCGGTGACCCTGGATTTCAACGGTATCAACCAGACCGATGACGGCGGCGTCGATGGGCAGGGCTTTCATACCGGCGGCGTGGCGGGCGGAACTATCTTGGCAGAAAAGAACAAGGTCACCGGTACCGGCGTCGAGGGCGTCGACCGCAACGATGGTATTTTGCCCCGATTTGAATTGGGCGGGATCCTGTTCGTCGACCAAGAGAGGACGTAACACGAGGAGTTTTCGACCTCGCATGACCTCGTCCTTTTTGGTGGAGACGACGGAGCCGATGACACGGGCGATAAACATGGCGAGGGCAGGTCGGGTTACGAAGAGGGCGGACGAAGGATTGCGCGAGGGGGGACTATTTCTTAGCCGCTTTGGTTTTCACGGCAGCCTGGGGCAGAACGTTGGCGAGGTCGTCGTGAGGACGGGGAATGACGTGGACGCTAAGCACTTCGCCATAGGCGCGGGCAGCTTCGGCGCCGGCATCGACCGCGGCTTTGACCGCGGCGACATCTCCTTCGACCACGGCGGTCACCATGGCGTTGCCGACCTATTGCATGGGGCCGGTGAGACAGACGTTGGCGGATTTAAGCATGGCATCGGTGCCAGCGACGAGCGCGGCGATGCCACGTGTTTCAAGAAAACCGAGAGCGGATTGGGCCATGAGGGAGGAGGAATTTAGAGTTAGGAGAGGAGTGAAGTACGGGAGGGAAGGCGAAAGAGGGAGGCGATCAGACCGGGACCGGACTGCGTTGGAGAAGACGGGCGGCTTCGCGGGCGACGACCAGTTCCTCGTTGGAGGGAATAACGATCACGCGGGTGGCCGAATCGAAAGCGGCGAGATTGGTCTCGGCGTCGAAGTAGAGTCCCAGATCTACCAAGCCGGCGCAGACCGCTTCGCGAAGCAGGGGTTATTTTCACCGATCCCTCTGGTGAAGACGAGGGCTTCGCAGCCACCGAGTTCGAACCAAAGTGCACCCACCCAATGGCGAATGGAGTGAACAAAACTATCGATGGTGAGTTGGGCACGAACGTTACCTCGGTCGGCTGCGGTTTTTATGTCGCGCAGATCGTTGCTGACGCCGGAAAGCCCAAGTAGGCCGCTGTTTTGGGCCAGTTGATGTTCGGCTTCCTCGATGGTGAGACGGAGTCGTCTGATGGCCGCCGGAATGGCCGCACTGTCCAGGTCGCCGACCCGATTGTTCTGAGGGAAGCCGGATTGCGGGCTGAGTCCCATGCTCGACCCCCAGGCGACGCCATCGCAGATTGCTGTGACGGAACTGGAGCCGCCCAAGTGGCAGGAAATGACGCGAGTTGGATGGCCCGGGATCGGGCGAGGACCGTCGAGGTAGAGACGACGCACCATGGCGGCGAGATCGTGACGACCGAGCAGCTCGGCGGAGCGTTCAGCGACATATTTGTGGCTCGCGCCATGAAACCTGTAGCGACGAAGCCCGGCGGCATGCCATTCGGCGGGAACCGCGTAGCGTTGAGCGAAGTCGGGCACCCACTGGTAGTAGGCGGTCTCGAAAAGGGCTATGCGCGGCACTTCGGGCAACCGTTGGCGGAAGCTGAGCAGACCCGCGGCGTAGGGAGGGTTGTGAGCAGGAGCGAGATCGGCGTTGGCGAGCAGGGCATGTTCGACGGATTCATCGGCGAACACGCAGCCAGTCATCGTGCCGCCAAAGACGGTTTTAAACGCGACGGCGTCGAGCTCATGGGGAGCGCGCACCAACCCGGAGTCGGCCAATTGCGCTAAGGCTCGGTCGATGGCCTCATCGTGATCGGTGACCCGTTCGGATCCCCCTTTGGCCAGTTCCCGGCAGGTTGAGCCGTCCACCGCGAAGAGGCGGTATTTGAATGACGTGGATCCAAGGTTGGCGACGAGGATGTTCATCGAGGGGTGGGGTTTTCGATGGAGGGGGGCGTAACTCTATTCGATCCAGGGACCGAGGACGACGATGTCTTCGTGAGGGCGTGGGATCACCTGAACGGCGACGACTTCGCCAACGCGTTGAGCGGAATCGGCGCCGGCGTCGACGGCGGCTTTGAGGGCGGCGACATCGCCGCGGAAAAAGGCAGCCACGTTACCGGAGCCAATTTTTCCGAACCCTGTTAGGGTGACGTTGGCGGCTCTGAGCGCGTCGGCGGCGGTTTCGACGAGTGTACAAAGACCTTTGGTTTCGATGATACCGAGAGCTTCTTGGGCCATGGTGGAGGGGAAAGTTAAGAGATGAATTTAGAGGGGAGGAGGGAACGTGAAGTTAGAGACCGAACTGCTTGAGTAGCTCCGGATGGGGGCGGGCGATGACGTGCGAACAAATGAGTTCGCCGACGCGGCGGGCGGCTTCGGAGCCGGCTTCGATGGCGGCTTTGACGGAGCCCACGTCGCCGCGGACCACGACGGTGACGAGGCCACCTCCGATTTGGATTTGGCGGGCGAGGGTAACGCCTGCTGCTTTGACCATGGCATCGCTGGCTTCGACGGAGCCTACGTAGCTTTTGGTTTCGATCATACCGAGTGATTCACTCATGGACGGACGGGGTTGGGTTTGAATTGTGATGGGAGGACGGAGAGAGGGGGTGAGATCAGGTGAGCAACTGACACGGAGTGGAAGGACCCAGGCCGCAGGCGTTGCCCTCGTCGGTGTCGATGTGAACCTCGAGTTTGAAATCGGGTAAAGTGCGCACGAGCACGCGGTCGAATGTCATGCCGCAGTCGCCACCGACCTGAAGTCGAGCGAAGTCGCCCGCTTTGACACCGTGAAAATCGTCGTCGTCGGGATGCATGTGCACGTGCGGCGCGGCCCGAATGACGCCCTCGGGAAGTTCAAGAAAACCGCCCGGCGCCATGAGCATACAACCGGGAGTGCCGGTGATATGTCCGGAGGCGCGGACCGGGATATCGAAACCCAGAGAGATGCCGTCGGTGAACGCGAGTTCGACCTGGTTGATTTCGCGGCACGGACCGAGGATACGAAGATTGGAAATGATGCGACTACGAGGGCCGATGAACGTGACCGTTTTCTGAGCGGCGTATTGACCGTGTTGGTAGAGCGCCTTCATCGGACGGAGCGTGTGGCCCGGACCAAATAGGGTTTCGACGGCCTGAGGAGTCAGGTGACAGTGTCGAGCGCTGACGTTGACCAACGAGCGGGTTGGGGGCCTCGGTGGATCGCGGTGCAGGACGCCCCATGCGTTGGTAGAGGAGGCCGGCGGACAACGTGTTCAATCTCGGCCCGGTGGGGCTTGGCAGGAGCGGGGGACATCGGCGGCAGTATGTCGAATTTCGCGCTCGCGTGCGCCGCACGCTCTTGCTCAATCTTATTCATTATATGACGTAAAACGATTATATAACTATTGGGCCGAAATTGACGAGCCGCCGGACGGTACGCGCGCGGACCGGCCAGGGAACGAGCCCAATAAAACGCCGCGCTCTCAGAGAGAGCGCGGCGGATGGATGGGCTACGACCGTGGGACTGAAGGTTAGCGCAGGAACGCTTCGTGCAGACCGCCGTCAACGGTGATGACCTGCCCGATGGTTTTGCTGAGCCGTTGACTGACCAGCAGGAAGTAGGCTTCCTGCTTGGTCGGCTGGGGTGATCGGCGTAGCATTGGGCCAACTTGCTGACCAGAGATTAGGTCGCTTCGTCGTCGGTGTAAGGGATGTTGTATTTGGCGAGCGAACCGATGACGCGAGCGCGGGGGAACATGGCGGATCCCTTCACGACCATGGCCGGAGCGACGCCATTGACGCGGACCAACGGGGCGAGTTCGCGCACCAAGTGGTTGGCGGCGGCTTTGGACGTATCGTAGGCGACGGACCCTTTTTTGGCCACGGCGGCGTTGGCCGAAGTGGTGAGGACGAGGTTTCCGCGCAGGCCTTGTTCGCGCAAGTTTTGGCGGATTCGTCGGCGACGAAGTAGCTGCCGGCGACATTGATGCCAAAGGTCAGAGCCCACTTATCGTCGGAGATGTGTCCGGACACATCGCTTGTCGGGGATGTGTCCGGACACATCGCTTGGCACGAAAATGCCCGCGGTGACACAGATATTATCGAAGTCACCGTAGACGAGGGCGACTTGATCGAGCATGGCACGGATGCTAGCATGGTCGGTGATGTTGGCAGCCAGGCCGACGGCGAGACCGCAACCGGCCACACCGATACCAACCCCGTACTGGTCAGTGATTTCCTTGACGGTGGCTTCAGCGGCGGCGGGGTTGAGGTCGACGCAAACGACGTGGGCGCCATCTTTGACGAGACGGAGGACGGTTTCCTTGCCGATGCCGGAGCCGGCGCCGATCACGACGGCGATTTGGCGGTCGAGTTCCTTTTCGGCGGGCATACGCTGCAACTTGGCCTCTTCGAGCAACCAGTATTCGATGTCGAATGCCTCTTGTTGCGGGAGGGACATGTAGCTGTCGATCGCTTCGGCGCTGCGCATGACCTCGACGGCGCAGTTGTAGAATTCAGCGGTGACGCGGGACTCGGATTTGTTCTTGCCCCAAGCGATCATGCCGAGACCTGGAATCAACACCACGGTGGGGTTGGGATCGCGCTGGGCGGGGGAGTTGGCGTGTTTGCAGGAGGCGTCATAAGCGGCGTAGTCCTGGCAGTATTGGGCGCGACCATCGGCGAGTTTGGACTTGAGGGCCGCGACATCCTCGCTCGACGGATCCCAATTCATGTAGAGGGGTTTGATGTTGGTGCGCAGGAAGTGATCCGGGCAGGACGTACCCAGTTCGGCGAGACGGGAAGCGTCGACGGAGTTAACGAAGCGCAGGATCTTGGCGTCGTCCTGCACGGTTCCGATGAAGCGTGTGAACTGGCTGACCTGACCGCGCAGCCAAGGCAGGATGGCGGAGAGGGTGGCGTGGCGAGCGGGCTCTGGAAGCGTCTGATATTTTTGCCAACCGAACGCGGTGGCGTCACCGCCCTTGGCCTCATATTTGGCGTCGATGTACGTGGCCGCGGTCTCGATGAAATCGAGGGTGAGAGTGTAGCAGATTTTCTCATCGTCGTCCCACGAAATGAAGCCATGTTGACCCATCATGATGGCCTTCACGTCGGGTTGTTGCCGGGAGATCTCCTGCATGGCGAGACCCAGCTCAAAGCCCGGACGCATCCAAGGCACGTAGGCCATGGTACCGCCGAAGATTTCCTGAGTGAGTGCTTCGCAACGGGCACTCGCAGCGATGGCGATAATGGCATTGGGGGTGCATGTGATCAACGTGTTTGCCCGGCAGGAAGCTGTGCAAAGGCGTGTCGATGGACGATGCGCGCGGATTGAGGTTGTAGGTGGTATGGGAATACATGCCCACCATTTCGTCCTCGGCAGCGGACTTCAGGTCCGGGGCGGACTTTGCAGCGTAGACTTTTTGCAGGGCGATGAGCTTGTCCTGATAGAGCGATGAGAAATTGGCGCGTTTGCTGGTGCGAAGATCGCCGCCAGAGCCCTTGATCTACAGGACTTCCACCGGTTCGCCGGTGAGGGGGTCGGTTTCGACGATTTTAGAGGAGGTGTTGCCGCCTCCGGTGTTGGTGATGCGTTGGTCGCTACCGAGAAGGTTGGAGCGGTAGACCAAGCGGTTGACAGGATCGAGGGAAGCCGCTTTCGCGTCATCCCAGTCGTAAGTTACGTGGGTGTAGGTGGACATGATTGGGAAAAGAAAAAGAGGGAGAGTCGGGTGAACGTGGTTTAACGCGCATGGTGCCGACGATCGGCAGGGAGATTGATGCCGGCGGTGGAAAGTTCGTCGGCTTTGGCATCGGAAATGAGGTGAAATGAATCCAGCCAAGTGGTAACGGGAAACGGGGTGGACCGGCCGAGTTTGGTCGCATCGAGACCAAAGAGAACGAGAGGGGCGCGAGCGATGACGGCGTTTTGAAATGTGGCGATTGCCGCGTGGGAGTTGGAAAGTCCGGAGGCATCCATGCCTTCACCGCCCAGCACAGCGGCGTCGAATTTCCAACCATCGAGGGCCCGCAGGGACTCGGACCCGAGCAGGACGGCTTGCCGGTGGAGAAAAGTTCCACCGATCACGTGAAGTTCCACGCCCGCGGCTCCGCCGAGCACGGTGGCGATGGCCAAACTGTTGGTGACCACCACCAGTTCACGGGCGTGGTCGGATGACACGAGGCGACGGGCAACGGCTTGGACGGTGGTCCCCGCGTCGAGAAAGAGGGTGCCGCGAGTCGGCAAGCGCCGAACGATAGCGGCGGCGATGCGGGTCTTGGCGGAGCGGGCGCGAGTGGAGCGTTCGCCATGAGAGGCGAAGTTGGTATTGTAGTTGGCCAGGGCGCCGCCGCGGGTGCGAGTGATCTGGCCGTCTGCGGCGATGGCGGCCAGGTCCCGTCGTGCGGTGGCGGGGGAGATGTTGAGGCGGTGGCAGATCTAGGCGACAGGCAGAAAGCCGTCGGTGCGGATCAGGTTACGCAGGGAGGCGCGACGTGTCTCAATGATATGGAGGGGGACTCGCATGGGAAGCCGACGGATTTCCTGTTATATGATCGAAGTCAATCATATAAAAGTTACGAGTTGGGTACGACACGTCGAAAGTGAGATCGGCCTAGAGAGAGCGCGGACCTACTGAACGGCGAAGGCCAAGGCGAGACGGCGAACAGCGGAGAGGAGGGCCGAGATTTACGTGATGGGGGCAGCGGAGCACAAAAAAACCGCCACTAGGAGGGCGGTGGGTCGGCCTCCCGGGCGAATGAATATTCGCGGGAGGTGGTGGCGAGACCCGGATTCGAACCGGGGACACGCGCATTTTCAGTGCGCTGCTCTACCAACTGAGCTATCTCGCCGTCAGAGGGAAGGGGGGGAGAGGAAGCGTTCGGCGCGGTGTCGTCAATAGGTTTTTATCGTGGGATGAAACTCTGTTGATCAAGGGATGCGCTGGGTCTCAGGGAGGGAGGCGGTGCTACTTGAGCAAATCGCGGAGATCAGCGAGTTCGAGTTTGGCGGCGACGTCGTCGCTGGCGTCGAATACATCGGCGAGCAAGGAGCGTTTGGCCGCTTGTAATCCGAGGACCTTTTCTTCGACCGTGCCGCTGCATATCAGCTTGTAACTGGTGACGACCCGATCCTGACCGATACGGTGGGCGCGATCGGTGGCTTGAGCCTCGACCGCGGGGTTCCACCAAGGGTCGAAGTGAATGACGGTATCGGCTCCGGTGAGGTTGAGCCCGGTGCCGCCGGCTTTGAGCGACAGAAGAAATACGGGGATGGAGGAGTCGGACTGAAAGGCATCCACGGCGGCCTGGCGGGCTTTGGGGGACATGGCGCCATCGAGGTAGGCGTAGGGCACTTCAGCGGATGCGAGCTCGGTTTTGAGTAAGGCCAGAAGTGACGTGAATTGAGAGAAGACCAGCACGCGGTGACCCTCGTCGACGATTTCGCCCACAAGTTCACGAAAAGCGGCGAGTTTGGACGACCACTCGGGCGGAGCGGCGGCCCGCACGAGCCGAGGGTCGCAGCAGGTCTGGCGCAGACGCAGCAGCTGGGTAAGCGTGGCCATGCGGAGGGAGTTTTGGGAGGCGCCACCGGCCTCCATGTAGAAGAGGGCGCGTTCGCTGTCCTGCTGCGTTTGTTGGTAGAGCGCGGATTGATCGGCGGTAAGGTCGCAGTAAATGATCTGTTCGATCTTGGCCGGGAGTTCAGGCGCCACGGCGAGTTTGGTGCGCCTCAGGATGTAGGGGGCGGTTTGAGAGCGCAGGCGGTCGTCGTGCCAGCGGCGGTCGTCGGCGCGCAAGCCCGTCGGCACAGGTTTGAGGAAACCCGGGAGGAGGAACTCGAACAAGGATCGCAGATCGTCGAGGGAATTCTCCAGCGGGGTGCCGGTGAGGAGGAAGCGACTGTCGGCGTCGAGGGCACGCAGAGCCTTGGCGTTGCGCGTGCGCCGGTTCTTGATGTGTTGGGCCTCGTCGGCGATGATGCTACGGAAACGGGTGCCGGCGAACAGTGCACGGTCATTGGCCAAAGTCGCGTAGGCCGTCAGGATGAGATCGTATTGAGCGATGGCCTCGGGGGAACCCAGCCGAGAAGCGCCGTGGTGGGCAAAGACGCGTAGTTGAGGGGTGAAGCGGACAGATTCGCGCCGCCAGTTTTCGACGAGAGAGGCGGGCGCGATGACCAGGATGGGACGAGCATGAAGGGTCTCAACACCAGAACGGTTGCGGCCCGAGCTACGTTGAGGCGCGGCTGGATTCAGGAGGACGGCGGCGAGAGCCAGAGCCTGGAGCGTCTTACCCAGTCCCATTTCGTCGGCGAGGATGCCACCGAGTTCGTGCCGGTGGAGATGGTGAAGCCAGGCGACACCGAGCTGTTGGTAGGGTCGGAGAAGCGTTTGCAGCGAGGAGGGGAGAGGGGCGGGCTGCAGGGTGGAGAGATCGCGAAGGGCGTTGCTGCGGGCGCGCCAAGTCTTGGGTGGTTGAAACCCAGGGGCGATGGCTTCGAGCAAGTCGTCGATTTCGGCTGCGCGGGAAGATGGGATGCGGTGAGTTTGACGCGCCCCACCGAGGGCGGTGGGGTCGCCGGCAATGGCACTTTGGACGGCACCGACCTGACGAGTGCGCTCCTGATCGATGAGGAAGATTTTGGAATCCACCTCGACGTAACCGCGACCACTGGTGAGGGCGGAAGTCAGGGCGGCGGGCGGGGATTCACCGGCGCGGAGCCCGATGGTGACATCAAAACCGTCGCTGGATTCAGAGATACTGGCTGAAATGTCGACCAGCTCGATGTGGGCGGTGTTACGTTGGAAGTTGGTGGTGAAATCGGCGTGGAACTCGTCCTCCAAGGCGCTGAGATGGCGGGCAAGGAAGCTGAGAGTTTTGTGGCGATCACGCAGCCACCATTTACGATTTGAAGGCTCCAAGTGAAAGCCGTGCTCCTTGATCAAATCGAGGGCCGCCGAGTAGCCGTGGGAATCGCGAGATGGCAGCGAAATAGCGAGGTATTGAGACGATCCGTCGACCACCATGGGAGTGATGTGGCGATCGACGGCCGGGCGGCGTCTTTCGATGGACGGACGAGGAGCGGAAGAGGCGGGAGAGTCGGAGGGACGAGGGGTGACCGGTTCCGGGGCGCCGAGATGCTCAGAAACGCCCCGCAGGAGCGGGCCGACCCAAAGCAGGGATTGTTGCGGGGCATTAACGAAGGCGAAGCATGGTTGTCCGCGCAGCAAGGTGACCAGTTCCCGCATTTGGAGACGGTTGAGCTGGAAAAAGAGGATGGGCGCGGGGTTGGCGCCGAAGCGTTGCAAAGCGGCCAGCGCAGGAAGGACTTCGGGGGATGGAGGGCGGCTCAGATCCACCTCGACCTTAAGTGCGATGGCGTCGCGAGGGGCGGACTTGGCGAGGTTGGGAGGCAGCAGGAGTCGAAGCATGGATGGCGAAGAGTTCGTTAAAAACAGGAAGGCTGAAATGATAAAAAGTCGAAATCGGGCGGAGCGATGGGCGCTCAGTTCAATGAAAAAGAAAGATTAGGAATAGGGCAGAGGCTCGTAGTCTCCCAAGCTGTGATGAGTCACGATGTCTTTACCCAGCTGGTAGATGCGCACTACACGCCGCTCTATCGCTTTGCCCTCAGCCTGGCCCGGCGAGAGGCGGATGCGTGTGACTTGGTGCAGCAGACTTTTTTTATTTGGGCCAAGAGCGGGCATCAGTTGAGGGAGACCGGAAAGGCGAAGACCTGGTTGTTCACGACGCTCTATCAGGAGTTTTTGCGAGGACGGAGGCGGGATCTCCGTTCACAGGCGATTGAAGATCTGCCGCCGTCGGCGCAGGACGTGCCGATCGGCACGGTGATGTCGAGGCTTTCGCGGGGGAAAGTTCAGTTGCGCAAGTTAATCGCGCGCAAAGAGGCGTCGCAGAGTGGCGCAGGCGGAGGGGTAGTGAAATTTCCAAAAATGAAGCAAGGAGGGGGGGAACCCATGACTAACGAAGAAGCTAAATTTATGCTCCAAGGTTATCGCCCCAACGGGGATGACGCCAAAAATGAAGCCTTTGCCGAGGCATTGTCGCAGGCGAATCGAGACCCAAGTTTGAGAGAGTGGTTTGAACACGAGCAGGCGTTTGACCAAGTGATCGCAGGGAAACTCCGCGGAATTGCCGCGCCGGATGGACTGCGGGAATCGATTCTGGCGGGAACGAAGCTCAGTTCGACACGCCCGATGTCGTGGTGGCGGAATCCATGGATGATGGGCAGCATGGCCGCAGCCGCAGCGGTGGCGCTAGTGGCGACGGTATTTTGGGCACCGACCAAGGAGGCGCAGGTGGCGGGTTCGACGGGACTGGGAGCTGAATTGATTTTACAGACCGCGTTGGCGGAGTTTCATGGCGATCATCCCATAGGGTTGCACGCGAATGATTTGGGTAATTTTGGCGCGTGGCTGGAAGCTTCGAGCACTCATTTGAGTCGCGGAGTGATGCCGGTGACGGTTTCGGAGTTACGTCAAGATGGGTGCCGTTCGGTCGAGTTGGCAGGACTCGAGATGTTTGAGATCTGTTTCCAACGGGATGGCAATTGGTATCACGTTTATCTTTCGCCGAGGGATGGGTTTGCGCCGGAGTCGGTGCATGAGGAACCCATGTTCCATGAGCAGGGCGAGTTCGTGGCGGCCACTTGGGCTGATGCAGCGTATGTCTATCTGGTTTCCGGCGCTGCAGGGGTGGAGTCGCTGCGTGAGATTCTGTAAGACATGAGTTTCGTGAGCAGGTATTTGGACTGGCTGCATTTGCGGTGGCCTGCCGGTCGAGTGGAAAAACTGCCGGAGGTGAATGCCGATGGCACAACCGCAGTAGCGGGCGGGCGTGTCGTGGGAGATGTGACCGGAGTGCCCTTGTTGAAGTTTGCGGCAGACACGGGGGCGAAGGCGGCGGCGGTGGTGGTGGCGGAATTGGGCAATGATCACGGTGGGGACCAGGGGCCGGTGGATCTGGCGGAGGTGTGGCGGGATTGGCTGCGGCGTTGGAAGCGAAGCGATTGGGACTGCGATTCGTGGTGTTTGAGGCCAGCCAGCCCTTTGCGACGATTGTCAATTTCCCCAAGGGTAAGCCGATCTATACTTATCCCACAGATCTGAAACCGGCGGGAGATTTTTCACTGCAAGCGGCAGTGAAGGAGGATGTGGTGGCGGAGCTGGAGACCCAGCGCATAGCGGCGGGGATCGAGCCCAAGCAGGTCCGAATCGAGCAACTGGAACGCAAGGGGGATTTGATATGATTGCACCAGCCGGGTGGAGCGCCGTTTCGAGCGCGGCGAGTCATCGTCGCGATCGGCCGCAGTGGAAATCATCGAAAACTGGGCGTGCCCGGGGAGACGCGTGAAAAGGTATCGAATCGACTGCATGACCCGGCTGAGTTTGCGGGTAAACGTGTGTTGGTGGTGGGCGGCGGTGATTCTGCATTGGAAGCAGCCGTGGCATTGGATGAGGCGGGCGCGACGGTGACGTTGAGTTAGCGGGGGACGGCGTTTTCTCGAGCCAAAGCGGAAAATGTGGACGCTTTGCAGACCAGCGGAATGACGGCGTTGATGGGCTCCATGGTGGAGCAAATCGAGGAGGCGGACGTGCGGCTTAAGACCGGGTCTGGTCAGACTACACTACCGAATGACGCGGTCTTTACTCTAATCGGACGAGAAGCGCCGTTGGATTTTTTCCGGCGCAGTGGGATTCCGATTCAAGGCGAAACTAAGTGGTGGGGCTGGATAGGCGTGACTGCGCTGGTTTTGTTTTGCACGTTCGTTTATACGTGGAAGAGCGGCGGTCCGACGGAGGGATGGATTGATCCGGCAGGGTTGGCGGCTGAATGGCAGGAACAGCGAGAGGATCGCACGACTTTGCTCGGCACGATCGCGGTCTCGATGAATTCACGGTCATTTGATTATACACTGCTCTACAGCTCATTGATCCTCGGGTTTGGCATCGACTGGATGCGCCGGCGGCGCACGCCGTATGTGTGGCGCCAGACGATGGCGTTGATGTTGGTACAATGGCTGCCCCTGTTTGTGTTGCCGGAGATTGTTCTGCCCTGGGCGGGTTACAATGGAGCTTTTTCCGGAGGTGGAGCAGGGGATGCGTTGTTTGAGAAATATGTCTCGCCGGAAGCGTATGCGGTGGAGCTGTGGCCGGAGAATGGTCATCCGCGGGCGTATTGGCGGGCGTACGGGTTCATCCTAGCGTGGCCCCTGAACGTGTATAATGTGTTCAATGGTGCCCCCCATTGGTGGTGGATCGGGATTGGATTCGGGCAGACGTTCATTCTGATACCGTGGATGGTGTATCGATGGGGCAAGGGGGGCTTATTGCGGCTGGATCTGTTCTTGTGGAGCGTTGGCGGAAACCATGGGGGATCGGCATCGGCACAAGATGCCGCATGGACCCGGTTGGAATAAAGTGAACGTCATCGGCCAGGTGTTCTTGGCGGCCGCGTTTGCGTTGCTGGCGATTCGCGTGGTCGGTTGGGTGCTGCCCGGGTCGTGGTTCGATCAGAGTTTCAATTGATTGCTCGAGGGTAAGTCGGGTGGGGAGAAGGCGGCGGGGTGGTTCCTGAGTTACAAATGGTTTGTGGACGTGCTGTTTGGGGGGATCATTGGCGTCGGGTGTTACTTCAAGTATTCCGGCCGCGTGTGGGGTCGGGTTGCGTGTCCGTTGGCGGCGTTGATGCACATTTACGCGCGGTTTTCGCAGTTTCGGATTTTTGCAGACAAGAAAAAGTGCATCTCGTGCAATGTGTGCACGTCGGTCTGCCACCAAGGCATCGATGTCATGGCGTTTGCCAATCGTGGGTTGTCCATGGAGGACCCGCAATGCGTGCGGTGTTCGGCGTGTGTGCAGAGTTGCCCGACCGGTGTGTTGAGTTTCGGACGGCTGTTGAAAGAGGGTAAGCCCTTGTTTGACGATTTGCCGGCATCGCCCGTGCAGATGCAAGAAGCGCTTAAGAACGCGCGGTAGTGCCCTCGCGGGGAGGGCAGGTCTGTACGGTTGGTCGGATTTAGGCGGTGGTCAGGCGGGGTGCGAGGCGCAGGGAATGTTTAAATAGTGGCAGATTTCACTTCTGCCCGGGTACCAGCGTGCTAGCGTGCCGGTTTTCTGCATGTCGACTGCTGCCACTAAAGTATTGGAACCGGTGAAGTTTGGGACGTTTGGCGGAGTCTTCGTGCCCAACGTGTTGACGATTCTAGGTGTCATCATGTTCATGCGGACCGGATGGGTCGTGGGGCAGGCGGGACTGAAGGACGCGTTGATCATACTCCTGGTGGCCAACGCGATCAGGTTGTTGACCAGCCTTTCCCTGTCGTCGATTTCGACCAATATTCGAGTCAAGGGAGGCGGGGCGTACTATTTGATTTCCCGAAATCTAGGGTTGGAGATCGGCGGTTCGGTGGGCATTCCGCTATTTTTGGTGCAGGCGGTATCCGTGGCGTTTTACATCATCGGGTTGGCGGAGTCGTTGGAGTTTTTGTTTCCCGGATTGCCGACGCGCTTGGCGACGATTGTGACATTGGCGGCGATATTTGGGATTGCCTGGGGGGGCGCTAGTATTGCGGTCAAGGCGCAGTATTTTATTTTGGGAGCGCTGGGTGTGGGGTTGATCTCGTTCTTTTTCGGATGGTCGCCAGTGCCGCACTGGTCGGCCAATTTCGAACCGGGGTATACGGACGGAGTGGTTTTTGGGGGTGTGTTTGCGATCTTCTTCCCGGCGGTGACCGGGATCATGTCGGGAGTGAGTATGTCGGGGGATTTGAAGGACCCATCGAAAAGTGTACCGAAAGGGACGATCTTGGCGGTGGTGGTGTCTTTCGTGATTTATGCTGCGCAGATGATCTGGTTGTCGTTGCACGCGGATCGGGGAGAGTGGGTGACGAATAATGTGGTGATGGAGCGGATCTCGTTGGTGGGACCGTTGATTTTTGTCGGTTTGTGGGCGGCGACACTCTCGTCGGCGTTGGCCAGTTTGTTGGCAGCGCCCCGAACCTTGCAGGCATTGGCCCAGGACAAGGTGATGCCGATCGGGTTGGCGAAGGGGTACGGACCAGGGAATGAACCGCGCCTCGCGTTGATATTCTCCACCGTGCTGGCGGGGGTGTGTTTGATGGCAGGGAAGCTCGATGTGATCGCCCCGGTGATCTCGATGTTTTTCCTCACGACCTATGGCACGGTGAATTTGGTGGCGGGGCTGAGTGCGTTGGCGTCGAATCCCAGTTACCGGCCGACGTTTCGGGTGCACTGGTTGCCCTGTTTGGTGGGTGCGGCGGGATGTTTGTTCGCGATGTTTTTGCTCAACGCCCTGGCCACGGTGGCGGCGGTCGCGTGCATTGTCGGTCTTTATTCCCTGCTCAAAGGGCGGCAGTATCAGACGGCATGGGGGGATGAGCGGAGTGGAATTTGGTTCGCGTTGGCGCGGTTCGGGTTGTTGCAATTGGCAGCGTCGCGGCAACACGTACGGAACTGGCGCTCGGTTATTCTGGTGCTGGTGGGGAATCCGACGAATCGGTTGGCGCTCGTGGAATTGGCCAATCGGATCGAAGCACGGCGAGGGTTGTTGTTTTTGTCTCAGATCGTGACGGGAGATTGGCAGAAGATGTTGCCGAGACAGGCCGCGCTGCAGCGTCAGTTGCAGGAATTCATTCGAGAGAGTCGACTTTCGGCTGTGGGGAAGACCGTGATGGCGGACACGTTTGAGCACGGCGTATCGACCCTGTTGCAGGTAGCGGGAGTGGGCGCGTTGGAGCCGAATACGGTGCTGATGGGATGGAGCGAGGATGCGTTGCGGCAGAAGGAGTTTATTGGCTCGGTGCGGCGTATTTTGGAGTTGGAGCGGAATTTATTGATCTTTTCGGAGGCCGAGGTCCCCAACTATCAATTGGAACCTGTCATTGATGTCTGGTGGCGTTCGCGGGCGAATGGCGGTTTCATGCTCACGTTGGCCCATCTTTGGCAACAAGGGGTGGTCGGACGACCTTATCGACTGCGGGTACGTCGTATCGTGGAAACGAAAGCGGGTCACGCGGAGACGGTGGCGGCGATGAAGGAGCTCGTCAGGGCGACTCGGTTTGAGGCGAAGATTGACGTGGTGGTCGACAACGGTGCGCCGTTTGAAGTGATTGCGCGGGAATCTGAGCGCTCAGCGCTGGTATTTGTCGGCGTGGCTCTGGAATTTCCGCGAGCGGAAGAGAATCCACTGGCGGCACTGAAGCCCTGGGTCGGTGCGCTGCAGGGAGAACTGGTATTGGCCAAGAGGTGGCAGGATCTGCATGCGCACGAGACCTCGCATGACTAAATGTATGGTAACGAGGAAGAAAACTGAGCGCCGGAGCTCTCAATCGTCATGCGTGTTTTAATCACGGCAGGCCCCACACGTGAACACATCGATTCGGTGCGTTATTTGAGCAATGGATCGAGTGGGAAAATGGGTTACGCATTGGCCGCGGCGGCTGTGGGGAGAGGAGCGGAGGTGCACTTGATTAGTGGACCGGTTGGCATTCCGGAGCCTCAGGGAGTGGAGGTTACGCGTGTGGTCTCGGCGGATGAGATGTATCGAGCTTGTGAGGCGAGTTTTGAGAAGTGTGATGTCTTTATCGCAGTGGCCGCGGTGGCGGATTACCGACCGAAGCGACGCGCGGAACAGAAGGAGGCGAAGGTTAAGGGAGATGTGACCTTGGAGTTGGAACCGACCGTGGATATTTTAAAGGCGATGGGAGCCCGGCGGAAGGACGGGCAATTGTTGATCGGGTTTGCCGCGGAGACTTCTGATTTGGCGATAAAGGCACCGGCGAAATTGGCGGCCAAGGGGTGTGACTGGATTGTGGCCAACGATGTGGGAGCGCCTGGGCTTGGGATGGAAGCGGATGCGAATGCGGTGTCGTTGTGGAATCGTGGCGGACACGTGGCGGATCTGGGACCGGCCGCCAAGGGACCTCTCGCAGAGTTGATACTGGCGCGAATTTTAGAGGCAGAGAAAAGTGAGCGAGCGGGTGGACTCGCAGGGCGTGCGCGGAAATTTTGGATCTGAGCCGTGCCTATGGCGGTGGAAAGTAGGCGGTTCGATCGGAGCCGAAAGGGGGCATTTAAACAAAAACGCCCGAGGGAAACCGGGCGCTTGGGAGGTGGAGTCGAAGTGACCTGGCGGGACCAAACTCGAAGCGAGACGAGGGGCAGAATCAGGTCGCGGAAGCATCACCCTCTGCGAGGAAGGTGGATTGTTTCAGGCTTTTGGTCGCGCCTTTGTTTTGGCGGCGGTCGTCGTCACCAGACAGGTGGCGCGGAGGGCGAGAGACACGCTGGGCGACGGCGGCCCCCCGGTCGGCGACGATACGCTCGCACATTTTGTAAATTTGAAGGCGCAGCCATTTTGAGGTGGAGCTAGTGGGGCGATAGTCAGCTTCGCCATAGTGGTCGATTCGCCCGACCTGGCGAAGCCGATCGTTTTGCTCGAATTCGCCGGGGGAGTCGGGGTTGTAGACCGCATAGGCCATGCCGCCACCGCTTTTGACGACGGAGAAGCTCGGGATATCGCTAGGACCGTCGGCGATGTAGATCATATTTTGCAACGGGATCCGGCGGTCCTCCGGCTTGATGTTCGAGTTCACATCGATGGCGGCGTTGCGATTGGTGCCCTTGTTGATTTCGAAGATGGCTTTGGTCTTGGTGGTATTGTCGATGGCCATGCCAATTTGGGCGATTTCGGCTTCGGCATCGATCGAGAGCTCGTTTTGTTTAAGAAAGCCAGGTTGCAGGGGATTTTCGACGAATTCGCAGGCCCAGATACCGTCGACTTTGTCGGCCAGGGCGCTACCGCGGACCATTTCAGCGAGGCCGGTGCTGACGATGTAGTGTTCGATGGCGATGTCGTGTTTAACAAATTCGGGGTTCTCGCGGACGAAATTTCGACTGTAGTCGAAGAAGTCCGGCATGCCCGGGTAGAATTCGATATCGGCGCCACATTCGCGGAGGACAAGATTGTTAAGGCCGGACATTTCACCCGAGAGCACGTAGGTCAGCAGATGGTTCAAGTAGGCGATTTCGCCGGAAATGTGGTAGCCGCGCTTTGTATAGAAAGGGACGAGATCATTGGTCTCCGCCCAAAAGTTTGCCTCTTCGATGCCGTAGCGCCGAAAGAGCGGCGTCTGCATGTATTCCGGGATGAGCGTTTTATCGAAATCCCAAATGCAGGCGATGATGTTCTGGGTAAAGAGGGTCGTAGCCATAATAGTGCGACAGGATGCGGCTGCAAAGAGCGGCGAGAGCGTCTGATTGCAACGATGCGAAGGAGAGGCACGGGCGCAAATTGAAAAATCCTTGGATTCGTTCTTCCTTTAACCGGACGATCAACATTATGGATTCATCGCTACCCCATGTCTAACCTTTCCGATATCGCACCCTTCCGTCGTCGTCTTGACGGACTGGACGCTCAATTGGCGGATCCGAACCTGTTTGCGGACCCTCAGCGCGCGGCCAATGTTTCGCGTGACCAACAACGGATGGAGCGCCTGGTGCAGGACTATGAGACGGTGCAGCGCCTAGAAGCACAAATTGTGGAGGCGAAGGGATTGATGCGGGATGATCAGGCGGATCCGGATTTGAGAGAGTTGGCGAAAATGGAGTTGCCAGAAAACGAGGAGAAGCTGGTGGAGATGGAGCGATCGGTCTTGATGGCTATGATACCGCCGGAGGCGACGGATTCTCGCAATACGGTGCTGGAAATTCGGGCGGGCACGGGAGGGGATGAAGCTGCGCTGTTTGCTGGTGAGTTGTTTCGCGGGTATTCACGTTTTGCGGACACGCAGGGATGGGAAGTGCAGCCGATGTCGTCGAGTCCGGCGGAGCGAGGAGGCTACAAGGAAGTGATCGCGTTGATCACGGGTGATGAAGTGTATCGTCAGCTGAAATTTGAGAGTGGTGTGCATCGGGTTCAGCGCGTGCCGGTGACGGAGGCGAATGGACGAATCCATACCTCGACTGTGACGGTAGCGGTGATGCCGGAGGCGGAGGAAGTGGACATCGAGATCGATCCGCAGGATTTGGAGATCAGCATTGCGCGGGCGAGTGGTCCAGGCGGACAAGGCGTGAATACGACGGATTCGGCGGTGCAGATTTTGCACAAGCCGACGGGTGCAATCGTCTACTGCGCGGATGAGCGTTCCCAGATCAAGAACAAGGCGAAGGCGATGACCGTGTTGCGTTCGCGGTTGTTAAAAATCAAAGAGGAGGAAGAGCGCGCCAAGTATGCGGCCCAACGTCGCGGACAGATTGGCACCGGAGATCGCAGCGAACGCATTCGAACCTACAATTTTCCGCAAAGCCGAGTTACGGATCATCGCATTGGACTGACTCTGCACAGTTTGCCGCAAGTGATGGAAGGTGAGTTTGAGCCATTGGTGGAGGCGCTATTGCAGGAGGACATGGCTTTAAAGTTGGCGGCCCTTAACGATGTGGCGGCCATGCCCGCGTGGGCGATGCCCGGAGCTCCCAGTTAAGATGATCAATTTGCTGGAGGTGCTGCAGAAGAGTGCGACGTTTTTGGAATCCAAGGGCGTTGAGAACGGGCGACTGAATGCAGAGTTGTTGATTGGACATGCTCTCGGATTGAAGCGCATGCAGCTCTACATGCAGTTTGAGCGATTGTTGCCGGAGAAGGAGTTGGAACTGATTCGCCCCGTGGTGCGCCGACGTTCGCAGAGGGAGCCCTTGCAGTATATTCTGGGCACGGTGGATTTTGGAGGGTTGGAGCTCAAAGTGGATCGCAGAGCTTTGATCCCGCGGCCGGAAACCGAATATTTGGTAGAGTTAATCAAGGCGGAATATTCCGAGGCAGGTCCTATGTTGGCCGCTGATCTTGGAACGGGGAGTGGAGCGTTGGGATTGGCGTTGGCTCATCATTGGCCGGACGTGAAAATGTGGGCGATCGATGTGTCCAAGGAGGCGCTGGAATTGGCGCAAGAGAATCGCGATGCCAGTGAACTCGCCGAGCGAGTCACGCTGCTGGAATCCGATTGGTTCGAAACTGTACCCAAGGAGTTGCGCTTCGATTTGTTGGTGGCGAACCCGCCCTACCTAACTTCCGCAGAGGTAGAGGAATCCTCGCCGGAAGTAAAAAGCCACGAACCGGCGGTTGCGCTGTCGACGGCGGAGGATGGGATGGATGCGTTAAGAATCATCATCGAGCAAGCGCCACGATTTTTGGCCAAGGACGGACTCCTGGCAATGGAGACCGGGATTGCGCAGCACGCTGAGTTGAGCGAGCTCATGGTGCAGGCGGGATTCACAAAGTTTGAATCCAAAGCCGATCTAGCCGGACGGCATCGCTTTGTGTTTGCGCGTTGGCCGGGAGAGACTTCCGAGTAGACTGTTTCGGCCAAGCAGAGCCGGGGCGGAGGACAGGCCGTTCGGAACGCTGAGGTCAGATAGCCAGATTAACCGTCGGTCGTGGTGTGGGCCGTCAGGGGCGCTTGCTCTGCATAGTGAGGATTGCGACCAATATCCACGGCATCGACAAGGACACGCAGGGCCTCGCGCAAATGGATATCCAGACGGGCGTAGCCTTCCGGTTCGGGTTCTTCATCGGTACTGAGAATTTCAGCTTCTTCCGTAGCGACGTCTTCGACTGGAGTGGCGGCCATGGCGGCGTCTGCTTCGATCTCGATTTCGGTGGCGTCGGTGGTCGGTTCAACGGCGGGCTCGGTCGAGGCCAAGGTTTCGTTAGATTCGTCCTCGGTTTCCTTGGGAGGCGTGAGCAAGCATTCGGTATAAGTGAAATTACCTTCGCGGAGAGCCTTGCGGTGCTCGTCCATTTGATCGCGGTAGGCCTTGTTTGCATTACGTTGGGCGATTCGCTCCTCGAGATTCAGCGAAACCATTTTCTGTTCCTGGCGTTCGGTGAACCAGTCGATATTCTCGCGCAGAAACTGGAATTCGTCCAACGAATCCTGACGAGCAAGGCTGGCTTCGCGGAGAGGTGTGAGGATGTGGTTGTCCAAGGGAGCGCCGTCAAATTGGGTGGTTTCAATTTCGTCCCAGACCAAGGCGTGCGGGAGGAATCCCTCGTCGGATTCCATAGCGTCTTCGATGGACGGCAGAATGATGTCGGGCACTACACCGTTGAGTTGAGTGGAGGAGCCACTGGGGAGGTAAAACTTCTGGATGGTAAACTTGGCGGCGCCGCTTTTGGTTCCGTTCAAGCGCATCTGTCGGTCAAGGTTACGCATTTCGTAAACGATTTGAACGGTGCCTTTGCCATGGGTCGAACTATCGCCGAGGACGACGGCGCGACCGTAGTTTTGGAGGGCGCCGGCCACGATTTCCGAGGCAGAGGCGCTGAATTTCGAAACGAGCACGGCGAGCGGACCGGCGTAGCGCACAGACGAGTCCTCGTCGTTGTCCACCGTGATGTCGCCATAGTAGGAGCGGACTTGGACGACGGGACCTTGTTCAATGAAGAGCCCGGTGAGGTCGATCGCCTCGCTGAGGAGTCCTCCGCCATTATCGCGAAGATCGAGCACCAGACCGTCGATTCCGTGGTCCTGCAGTTGGGAGATGAGGGTGGCGACGTCTGCGCTGGCGCTGTTTTGTTCAGATTCAGTGTTGCTGGGGTCGGGACCGTAGAAGGCGGGCAGGCTGACGACACCGAGTGAAGTTATGTTTCCTTTTTCGTCGGGCACGTCGAAGAAGGCGGCATGGGCGCGGGTGAAATCGAGATTGACGACGTTGCGCACGATGACGATTTCCTTGCGGGCGGAGGGATCGGTAGCATCGGCGGGCTGGATCGTGAGGTGGACATTGGTACCGCGTTCGCCGCGGATCATGTCGACAATTTTGCGGAGCTTCATGCCGATGAGCTCAACGGGCTCGGTCCCGTCTTGGGAAACGGCGATGAGCTTGTCGTTGGGTTTGAGGCGGCGATCGACGTCGGCGGGGCCGCCGGCAATGATTTCTTTAATCACACATTCATCTTCCTCCATACCGAGCAGGGCGCCGATGCCCACGAGTTGGAGACGCATTTGGATGGAGAAATCCTCGTAGGTATCCGCGGAGAAGTAGGTGGAGTGAGGGTCGTAGAGGTGAGCGATGTTGGTCAGAAATAGCTCGATGATTTCTTGAGTTTCAATATCGGCCAGATTCTTAAGGCGGCGATCGAAGTGTTTGCGCACGCGTTCCTTGGCTTCGGTCATCTTGTGGTCGTTGAGCATTTCGTGCACGATCTCGAACAGGAGGCGTTTTTCCCAAAGAGCGTCGGCAGCGGCCTCGTCGGCGGGCCACTGGAGTTCACTGCGATCAGTCAGGTAGGCTTCGTGGCCTTCGGTATCAAAGTCACCTTCGAGACGCTTAAAGACCCATTCGGCCCGAGCTTCGACTCGTTCCTCGTAACGTTGGAAAATGCTGAAGGCGGAGTTGATATCGCCGACGTGAGCGATGTTCCAGTAGAGTCCTTCACTGTAACTGGCGTTGAATGCGTCGGCGTCGGATTGGAGAAAGAACAGATGTCTGCCATCCCAATCGTCCATGCAGTCGGTGATGATCTCGCGATAGTTGGAGGGGCTGACGGCTTCGCGATTGTAATGAGCCTCCTCGAGTAAGTGGACGAAGTTGGAGATCTCTCGTTTCTCAGTGGGAGTGACTGAGAAGGTCCGGTCTGGGCGAGCCAGCGGGAACGAAGGGGTGAGGGCGATGAGCCAGGCGGAGAGAAAGAGGGAGGGGCGACGGGGCACGACGTTCATGAAGAGAGTTGGGAAAGGCGCGGGGTTAAAAGGTTTCAGGAAAGTGGCAAATTGAAGGAAGGGCGGGGGACGTGGTTCAGCGCTGGTTGAGCATGTCCTTTGCCTGATCGAGTAGTTGTTTTTCGTCATCGGTCAGTGCTCCGAAGCCTTGACTGTTGATTTTGTCGAGGATGCGGTCGACCTCGGCGCGTAGGTTCTGGGGTGAAACCGAGCTTTTGGCGCCGTTCTTAAGGTCCGACGATAAATTTACCTTGTAGGTCCGGGTTTTCAACCCGAGGGGACTTGGCTCGTTTTAGCCAACCGGGAAGCTTGATTCCGGGGGCGCGATCGGGATTTTTCACTCGCGATGATGAACGTAGCGGAAGAACAGCCATCCCGCACCCAAACCACCCAAATGAGCGGAATGCGCGACGCCTCCCAAACCTGAGTGGCCAGGAATCTCGGTAAACAAGGAACCCAGCAGGTCGATACCGCCGAGGACGATGACCAACCATTTGAGCTTAATCGTGACTGGAATCCCGAAGAACAGCAGAAAAGTGATCGGGCGATTGGGAGTTATGGCCGCGAATACCATCAGGAGAGCATAGACGCCGGCGGATGCTCCGATGAGCGCACCGCTGTGGACCCAGTTGGTGGCTAGCCATGTTAAGCCCCCAAGCACCACGCCACCGCAGTAGAGCCAGAGGAACCGTTTGGCGCCGAGAAGGGGCAGGAGCTCGCGTCCCAAGAGGAATATCCACAGCAAATTGAAGACGACGTGGAGGAAGCTCGTCATGCTGTGTAACAAGCTGTAGGTCAACAGCGTCCAGATGAAACCGGTTTTGATCCCCGGGATCGTCAAGGCCAGCAAGTGGTCGAAGCTCTGACCAGTGCGGGCTCCGAGCCATTTCCAAAATATATTTTGGAGGATAAACCCCGCAATGGTGGCGCAAATCAGCCAAGTGAGGACGGAAGGTTGTCGGTCGCGAGTAATCATTTCGTATGTAGGACCGGTCAGATAGCATCGAGAAACGGTGGAGCTTTGTTACTCACCTGACAAGTTTGGTCCGGTGTTTAATAGGGAATAAAATCACGCCGTGCTTTTTCTTGGAAGGAAAACAAATTGGCGGTCGGTCCGACCACCGCTTGACACAACTCACGGATTCACTTTTGTCCGACTGAATCTATGGCAGACAAAGACGACAAGTGGGATGAAAACGTAGCCGGCAAGTTTTATGTCGATCAGCAATGTATCGATTGTGATCTCTGCCGTGAAACTGCTCCAGATTGCTTCACCCGCCATGATGACGGCGGTTATTCCTTCGTGCACAAGCAGCCGACGAACGAAGAAGACGTCGCGCTTTGCATGGAAGCCCTCGAAGGCTGTCCGGTCGAAGCGATCGGCGAAGACGGCTCCTGAGACAGTTTGCATTCTCTTTATGACACCTCGGAGGCTTCCTCCGGGGGGGGGGTTGTCCGCATTCCTTGTTAATTAAATTACGGATTAGGCTAACAATTGCTTGATTCCAATCGAGGCGGCGCTAGGCACGAAGCGCGTGCAAGCACGTATGTTAACCATTTTATCTCTTGCGGCGGCGGTGTCGCTCCCGGGGCAATCGCTGGAAAGCGGGGACGCGGTAGAGATGTCGGCCATGACGGTTCTTTCGCCCCGAGTGGCGAATCAGGAACCGGTGGCGACGGTGGCGATGCCGGTGTCGGCCCTACGATTTGAACCGGGGGTGGACGTGCAGGTGCGGAATTTTGCGGAAGGGCAGGCGGATGTGGCGCTTCGTGGCGGCACGTTTGCCAATACGGGATTTGGGATTGAAGGACTCCCGCTCTATGATCCACAGACGGGTCACTATTATGCGGAGGTACCGGTGGTGCCGATGATGTTGACGGCGCCGCAGATTGAGGTCGGAGCGGATCTCGCGGTCGGCGGAGGGTGGAATGTGAGGTGGATCCATGAAGTTGGACAGGAGGGATGATTAAATCCCAAAGGAGTCCAATATGTCGAAGAAACGACGTGCCTTCAGTGCCGAGTTCAAAGCGAAAGTAGGGCTCGAAGCCCTCAAGGGAATCGAGCCGATCCACGTAATCGCGCAGCGTCACGAGGTGCATCCGGTGCAAGTGAGTCAGTGGAAGAAGGGGGTGTCCGAGCGGTTGCCGGAGGTCTTCGCGAAGCCCTCGGCGCAGGTGCGCGACGAGATCGAGCGGAATCGCAAAGAGAAGGAACTGTATGCGCGGATCGGGCAGCTACAGATGGAGCTCGAGTGGCTCAAAAAAAAGTTGGCGCATGTGGGGAGTAAGGAGCGCCGCAGCATGATCGAAACCGAGCATCCGAAGCTGAGTGTGGCCCGGGAGTGCGAACTGTTGGAGCTGCCACGCTCAATCTACTACCACCACCCAAAGCCACCGAAGTCACCGAACCTGGCGTTGATGAAACAGATCGACGAGATCTACCTCGAGTCACCGTTCTTTGGTAGCCGCCAAATGACCCGTTGGTTGCAACGCGAAGGATACGTGGTGAACCGTAAACGGGTGCGACGATTGATGCGATTAATGGGACTCACGGCGATCAATCAAAAACCGAGTCTGTCGAAGACAGCGGCCTCTCATCAGATCTACCCGTATCTGCTGCGAACGCTGAAGGTTGAAAGGTCGAATCAAGTGTGGGGAACAGATATCACCTACATTCCGGTGTGCGGTGGCTTCGTTTACCTGTGTGCGGTGATCGACTGGCACTCGCGGATGGTGCTCGCATGGGCACTGTCCAACACGCTCGATGCGTCGTTTTGCGTGCGAGCGGTGCAGCGCGCGATGGCGATTTACGGAAAGCCGGAGATCTTCAACCCTGACCAAGGCTGCCAGTTTACCAGCGCCGAGTTCACCCAGCCATTGTTGGGCCGCCGGCGTGCGACTGTCGATGGACGGCAAAGGACGGTGCTTGGACAATGTCTTGGTCGAACGCCTGTGGCGCAGGGTCAAATACGAGGAAGTCTATCTGAAACGCTATGAGACGATGGTCGAGGCCCATGCCAACTTGGAGACCTACTTGCTGTTCTACAACGACCGACGACCGCACTCCGCCCACGGCCGCCACACACCATCCAAGGTCTACCACGCACAACTCGACCAAGCCGCCGCCTGACGGCGGCTATCCGAGCGGGGCGGAAGCCGCGCTGCCTCCCCTGCTCCCCTCCATTATCTTTTATGCTTGGTCAGAAAAACCAGAAACCATAACTATAAATCCGCCCGACCTGTCCAACCGACGGGGTCCACCTCAGCAACGTGCGCACGGCCGCAGCGAGCACCTGGGAGGCGAGATTGGGCTCCTCGCCGCGCTTGGTGAGCAGTAGAAAGCGGCGGTTTTGCACCACCAGGGAAAGCCGCTCGAACCGGCGGGTCGCATCCCAGCCCACCCACCGGTCCCGGTCCTTGAGCGCGTAGCAGGCCGGACCTCACGCCAGCAGCGCCACCGCCCGCCCGCCCGTGTTCGACAATCTGGCGCAGGTAATCGCCCACCGGATGCCCGGATCCCAAGTAGTGCCGCTCGTGCAGCTGCGCGTCGAACCACTCCTGCTCGGCCGCAGTGGCCATGCGCACCTCCACGTTGCGATCCCAGCGCTTCTGCTCCGGGTTTCCGTTCGTCTGTCCGTGTCCGTTTCACCTTTAGATTTCATCCCACTGAAACAGATCGAAAATCGTCCAAATGGTATAGCTCAAAGTTACACCGCTGACCTTCAATTACTTCACCCGTCACGGGAAAAGACCATGGGGTTACAGGTGGGAGGCTGATGAGAACGGTTGCACAGGCCGAAGGGGAGAGGCATGTAGAGCGACTCTATGATCGTTGGGGTTCATCCCATTGCTGGATTTGACAAATTGCTGCACTACAAAGTGCCCGCGCTGCTGCAGCATGCCGTCGCGTTGGGCTCGCTCGTGCGCATTCAGGTCGGACGACGGTTTTCGCTCGGCATTGTGGGGGCAATTGGCGCCCCCAGTGATTTCCCGGTGGATCGTCTGAAGAATCTCACCGAAGCGGTTTACGATTTCCCGGCATTGCCCGCAGATTTATTGGCATTGGCAAAATGGATGGCGGTATATTATGCGGCACCGTTGGACGGGATCATCGAGACCATGTTGCCCGGTGCCGTGCGGCGGGCGACGGCGTTGAAGCAGGAGAAGCTACTGTCGATGGGGGAGAAGTTATCGGCGTTGGAGTTGACGGCGTTGGAGCGGCGAGCGCCGCAGCAGGCGAAATTGTATACCTTCATGGTGCAGCAGTTTCGCCCGGTTGCTAAGGCGCTGGTATTGAAGCGATTGGGGGTCGAGGCGGCCTCGGCGGCGCCTCTGGTGAAGCGAGGGGCCATAAAGGAGGAATCGCAGCGTGTGAATCGCGTGGCCTACGATGATGATTTTGCTTCGGGTGAGTTGGTGGCGGCAATGCCGCATTTGTTGAATACGGAGCAGCAGGCAGCGTTTGACGCACTTAAGGTAGAGATCGATAAGCAGGAGTTTGGAGTGACGCTATTGCACGGAGTCACGGGATCAGGGAAAACGGAGGTCTACCTGAGGTCAATCCATGAAGCGTTGGCGGATGGCGGCGGCGTGGTGTTTTTGGTGCCGGAGGTCGCATTGACCCCGCAAACCGTCGCGCGGGTGCGGAGTCGGTTGGAGGCGATCGCGCCCGGGCATGCCTGCGTTGTGTGGCACAGTCATTTGAGTGAAGGCGAACGCGTGGATGGGTGGCATGAGTTGGCGACCGGCCGAGCCCGTATCGTGGTGGGCGCGCGATCGGCGATTTTTGCGCCGGTGCAGAATTTGAGATTGATCGTGGTGGATGAGGAGCATGAGCCGGCTTACAAGCAGGATGAGACGCCGCGCTATCACGGGAGGGATGTGGCGGTGATGCGGGCGAAGTTAAACGGAGCGCACTGTATTCTCGGGTCGGCGACGCCGTCCTTGGAGACGTATGCGAATGCGAAGGCGGGACGCTACGGACACCTGCGCATGACGCAGCGGATCGACGACCGGCAGCTCCCGTTTATCGATGTCGTGGATATGCGCGTGGAGATCATGCGTTCGCGAGGGATGACGACGCTTTCACAGAAACTGGTGCACGCCATGCAAGACCGGTTTGAGAAGCGTGAGCAGACGATCTTGTTTTTGAACCGACGGGGTTACTCTTCGTCGATGTTGTGCCGCGGGTGTGGCCACGTGGAGGAGTGTCCCCATTGCAGTATCTCGATGACGTATCACCGCACGGACGAGTTGTTGCGGTGCCATATGTGCGGTCATGAACGGGGGGCGCCGGCGCGGTGTCCCTCGTGTGGCTCACCGGAAATTCGTTGGCGTGGTACCGGCACGCAAAGGGTGGAGGAGGCGGTGCAACGCGTGTTACCACGAGCGCGCATCGAGCGGATGGATGCAGATACCATGTCGAAGAAAAACCGCTTTCGACAGGTGTTGGCGGAGTTTCGCGCGGGCAAGATCGATGTGTTGGTCGGCACGCAGATGATCGGCAAAGGGTTGGATATCCCGAATGTCACGCTGGTCGGAATGGTGGATGCGGACATCTCGATGCACATGCCGGATTTTAGGGCGACGGAACGCACGTTTCAGCTTTTGGTGCAGGTTGCGGGTCGAGCCGGGCGAGGCGATCGAGCGGGGGTGGTGATCGTGCAATCCTTTACCCCGCAGGCGGACGCGATTCAGTTTTCACGGCATGCAGATTTTGAAGGTTTTGCGGAAGGAGAACTCCAGCTGCGCAAGGATTTCCGCTATCCTCCGTATCGGCATCTGATTCATCATTCCTTTCGTGGCCCTAATCCGGAGAAGTTGGTGTTTTTTGCGGAACAATGGGCGCGCAAAGTGGAGGCAGAATTAGGAGAGCGGTTAGAAGTGCGCGGACCCTCACCATCCCCGATTGAAAAAGTGAAGGATCACTATCGTTTTCAGGTATGGTATTTCACCAATGGGGTGAGTCGCGTTATCCGAGACTTGAATACCCTACGTCGTGGATTCGCGTGGCCGGATGATGTGCTTCAAGTGCTGGACGTCGATCCGGTGAGTCTGGGCTGAGGGAGGCCGGCGGAAGTGGTGCTACATGGACCACGGGTTGGCGAGAACATCGACGGATTCGGACCAGTGGCGCTGGAGGGCGAGCAACTCAGCTTGAGTTTCAGCGAGCAGGGGGGGGCAATTTCTGGAGGCGCGACGGCTTGGACAAACGAGTCGAGATTGGCAGGTCGGCTGGTGGATCCCACGGTGGCGCACACCGGATTGATGCTTAGTGCGAAACGCACACAGAATTCGGTCCAATCGGTGAGGCCGGAACGTTCGAAAATGGGAGCGACTTCGACGGCGCGCTGTTGCAGATAAGGGGTTCAAGCCGCGCCAGGTTGCTCGCGCAAGGCGTGCACCGGAGCCCCGCACACGGTGCGCATGCCTACGACCGGGAAATTTTTCGCATGAAGCGCATCCCAGAGCGGGTTGGAAACGAAGCGTTGGAGCGGATTGAGGTAAAATATCATGCCTGAGACTAGCCCGTCCCGGTGGCCGGACTCCAGGGCTCGGAGGGACGCGGAGGAAGTCCATGGGAAAACCTGCAGCAAGTAGTGACCCACTTTACCGGAGGCGCGCAGTGGGTGCAGCGTTTCGACAATGGGCCCGCCAGCGGCTAATTCCTCGCCCAAGGGGCCGCCGAAACAGAGTTGCGCAACCGATAAGTGGGAGAGCCCGACTCGGTTGAGTTGGTCGTCGATTTTTAACTGGAAGCTGGCGGAAGTGTCGCCGCCTGCTTTGAAAATGAGCTGAGGCACTTTGCTACGATCCTCATCGAAAATAGTGCGGAGGACATCGAGGGCATGGTCGTATTGGTCACTGCTGTGAAACCAAGCTCCGGTATCGCGCGCGGTGCGAGCCATAGCGAGGCGGGTTTCGAGTGGGTTGTCATCGTGGTCCAGACGAGTGGTGCCATAGATATAACGGCTTAAAAACTCCAGCGGGGCTTTGGCGGACGGGATACTCATGCGAGGAAGGAAGGGAGGAAAGCTTCTGGGGTCGAGAGTGCGCAGGCGGGCGGAGACGGGGAAGTGGCGGAACGTTCAACGCGTTTCTCATCCAGATGAGTGATTTTTGCCCTCGCCCCAAGCGGTGAGTCGTTAATCGTGTCGGACTCTCGTTTTGGCGCCTCGCGCCGTAGATTCATTCCCCTGTTACCCCATGGCCATCGATTACAACGTCTCGAGCCCAGAAGACGCGCTCCTCGAAGAAGCTTGCCTGGTCGTATTAGCATTTATGCCCGACTCTCCGGTCCTGGTTGGTTGCAAGGAGCGGTGACGCTCGGTGGAGGGAGTTTGGCCGGATCGCTGTTTATCGGAATTTTGGCGGGACCACATTTGTTGTGGATTCAGGCGTTTGCGATGATGTGCGGCATCACGATGTTGTCGGGCGATCGCCTACGTGACGCTTTCGACCCATGAGCGTCCCATGGTTACGATTAGTCGTCACCTGACGCCCGTGTTGGCGATTGCCTGGGCAGTGGCGACGATTGTGGCCAATGTCGTGTTTGCGTTGCCGCAGTTTGCGCTGGCGACCTCGACCACGTTGCAGAATTTGATTCCTGCGGCAGCCGGGAATGAATTGGCGCCGTGGATTATCGGAGGCGTGCTGGCGCTCTCCTCAGTCATGATCGTGTGGGGCTATGAATCGGGAAGTAAGGGCATCCGGAATTTTGAGATGGTGGTCGGGGTGGTGGTGTCGTCGTTTTTTGGAGTGGTCGCGATGTTGGTCATTCGCGGACAAATCGACGTGATGGGGGTGCTGAAAGGCTTTATTCCGCGTTTGCAGCAGTTGCATGAACCGACCCCTCAGCTCGCGGCGGTGGCAGCGGCGACGGGAGATCACGAGTCCATTTGGAGAGGCATTATTTTGGCTTAGCAGCGAGACGTAATCATCGCGGCGGGAGGGACGGCGGTGGGTATAAATATGACATTTTTGCTTCCCTATACGTTGTTGCGCCGAGGGTGGCAAAGGAAGCATCGGGAACTGTCGATGTTCGATTTGTCGTTGGGACTTTTCATTCCCTTTTTGATAGCCACGAGCTGCCTCGTATTGGCGGCGGGAAGTGCGTTCTATACCAAGACGGATGATGGCTGAACGCGGATGGTTCCGTGAGGCCCGCTATGGCGCGCGCTTATGTTGCGTCGGTTAACGGTTTTCTTACGCAACGCGATGGGACGTCGTTTGCGACGGCGACCTCGGCTGTACAGACGGGGATGCGGGAGCAGTTGAGTGCAGAGGATCGTCGGATGGCGGCGATGTTGGCCAAATGCGATGCGGGTCAGTTGGCGGCTGCTTTGGCTCCGGTTTTAGGCAAGGGGGGAGCGAATCTGGTGTTTGGCGTCGGAGTGATGGCCATGGCTTGGTCGAGTATCATCATTCTCATATCGATGAACGGATTGGCCATCGGAGCCCTGTTCAAAACGACTCGAATCGAGGTTTGTTTCGTGTGGGCACAGTGATGCCGGCGGTGAGTGGGTTTTTTGCCCCGGTGGTGTGGACCGGCGCCTCCCGCGCGGCGCTGGCAATCCCGGCATCGGTGATTGCGACAACTTTACTGCCGATTGCGTATTTTACCTTTTTGCTGCTGATGAACAGTAAGAGCGCTTGCGCTTTGGGAGATCAACGGCCGAAGGGCGGTTGGCGAGTCATCAGTAACTTGCTGATGATCGGTGCGACGGCGGCCGCGACGATGGCCAGTGTTTGGGTGTTTATTAACAAGGGTACACCCGGTCAATGGGGTTTGGCCGGGCTGGGATTGTTGTTCCTAGTCGGCATTGTCAGCTTTATCCGTAAGCGCGGAACGGCTTGATCCCGGCGAATGGCGGGCCGCGCGGTCGGAGATTAAATCACTTGAGTCGCGCCGCAGCTCAGGCAGGTGAGTTCGGTGTATTCCGTCGCAGAGTCCGATGAGCCGACGTCGGACTCGTTGCGGACGAGCAGAAGCATGGATTGTCCGCATGTGAGGCAGGGGAACGTTGATCGGGATTCCGCCGCGAGTCGGGAAGTCTCCTGGACGAGTCGGGCTGAGGCGTCGGCGTTGGGAGCAGAGACCATAAGCCGAGTCGCGATCAGTCCGGTTGGCTCCTTTATGTCGATGGAAAGGGATGGGATGCCATGGCTGAGTAAGTCCCAACGCACTTGAGCTGGAGCCTGTCCTGCGGGCTCAAGTCGTTGGTGATAAGCTGTAAGCGTGATAAAAAAGAGGCCTAAACCGGGAGTGAATCCTGGGTTAGGCCCAAAAACGGCGTCTATGATTGGGTGTGAAACTAATACACAAAGCCGTCGGAGATGAAATTGCCCTGCAGAGCTGGCTGCGTCCAGCGCTTACGACGGTCGGGCCGAACAAAGATTACGGGCAGTTTCGCGAGCAGCTCGATGCGGTGGACCGAGTGCGGCGAGCCAGCCACCTTGAATCGATGGCGATGGACTTCGCGCGGGTGGGCTTCGAGTCGGTCGACGCCGGGCAGCTGCGCCGTCGCCTGGAATTCGAGCGCAAGGCGCTGCGGGTGAATGTGTTGCGTATGCTGTTGGGAAACATGCCTTTTCGGCAACTCTCGCGCACGATTGCATCGAGCGACTTGCTGGCCGACTTCTGCGGGGTGCGCACGATTGCAGGGCATCAAGGGCGTTTCCAAGAGCGTGTTGGAGCGAGCTTCGCAGTGCTGTACCGCCGAACCGGTGCGGTGGATGGGTCAGGTGTTTATCGAGATGGTCGCCGAGGCGGACCGGGCGGCCGAACTCGGTCTGGCCGAGCCGCAGTCGATGGAGACGTGCCTGGTGGACTCGACGTGCTTGCCCACCAACATCCACTTTCCGGTGGATTGGGTGCTGCTGCGCGATGTGAGCCGAACCCTGCTCAAGGCGGTGATCCTGATCCGCCGGGCCGGCATGCGTGCACGCATGCCGGCGGAGCCGGAGGTCTTCGCCCGACAGATGAACCGGCTGTGCATTGAGATGACGCACCCCCGACGGCGTGCGAATGCCAAACGAGCGCGCAAGCAGGTGCTACGCAAGATGAAGCGACTGTTGCGCACCATCGGTGAACACGCCCAGCGACATCGCGACCGCCTGGACCAAGAGTATGCGTCGACCCACACCTCCGCGCGACAGGCCGCTCGCATCGTCGAACGCATCGACGCGATGTTGGCTCAGATCAACCAGGCCCATGAACGCATCATCGGCGCGCGCGCCGTGCCCAGCGCCGAGAAGATCCTCCGCGTGTATGAGCCCGATGTGCAGGTGCTGGTCAGAGGCAAGGCATCGGGCGAACTCGAGGTTGGTAACACCGCGATGATCAGTGAGAACGCGATCGGATTGATCAACGACTGGCAGATGTATCAGCAGGCTGCCCCCGCCGAATGGCGCCAGTTGAGCGAAAGATTTGATCGTCAGAATCAGTTCGGCGTGAGCACGCCGATCACCGCCGCGGGCACCGACCGGGGCTTTGCGACCAAGCGGATGCGTCAGATCCTGGCCGCTGCGGGCATCTACGACGCGACCTGCCCGCGCGATTTTCAAGAACTGAAGCAACGTATGACGGAACCAAAGTTCGTCCAATTGCAACGCCGCCGGGCCTCGACTGAGGCCCGCATTGCCATCCTCAAGCAGCGTCAAGACAAGCGTTTGCGAGCCAAGGGCTTTATGCACCGCTATCTCACGGTAGCATGGAGCGTCCTCGGCCACAACCTCTGGCTGATCGCCAGACTGCTGGCCGACCAGCCGCCACTGGCCCAAGCGGCTTGAGGTTATCACCAAAATTACTCCGTCACGATGCCCAACCGGATCACCGGAGGGCTTCGCGTGGCTGCGCTCCGGAGCACATCCGCATTGAGGATTCCTTCACGCAACGTATTTGCGTTTCAAGAGGTGGAATCCGCTCTTTCCGCTTCATCATCCTGTGAGCGAAAATCTCCTCACGATTCTCCGCACGAAAATCGGAGTAAATGGGACAGGCTCTAGTTAGCCGACCGGAACCGAAAAGTTCCGGTTTTTTTACGTACCCAACTCTGTGCACCAGAGGATGTATGAATATATTTAAGAAAATAAGATATATTGGCATACCCCGTGCTTTTGATGCTCCGGCTCTGCCCTTTGGCGAGATGCCTATACGTCTACAACCACTACTCGATACCCAAATAAAACTATGAAGCTACGGTCCCAGCATTTGACCAGCTGGCTGAAGATCTCCGGACTCTTCGTCTTGCTGGCTGCGCTCTCGCCACTCTTCGGACCAGATGAGGCTCCTCCCTATGAGTCTTACGATGCCTTTGTCGAATCCGGCGGATTTGCGCTCTTCACCGTCAACAATCTCTGGCTACTGATTTCGGCCGCTCTCGTGTTTATCATGCACTTGGGCTTCTCCTGTGTGGAGACCGGGCTTTGTCAGTCGAAGAACACGGTAAACATTCTGTTCAAGAATCTGTTCATCGTAGCCATTGGCTATTCTTGGCTACGCGTTCTACGGATTCAACGCCATGTATCCGGGCGACTTTAACCGCTTCTTCGCCGTGGGTTCTTGGTTCGGGGTGGACAATGACGACGTCACGATGATGACGGACGCCTACGCTGCTTATACGTGGTGGACTGACTTCATCTTCCAAGCGATGTTTGCGGCCACGGCTGCCACCATCGTTTCCGGTGCGGTCTGTGAGCGTGTTAAGCTCGGTAGCTTCATGATCTACGCCACTTTGTTGGTGACCTTTTTCTACCCCATCACCGGTTCCTGGCAGTGGGGTGGCGGCTGGTTGGCCGAGCGTGGTTTCTATGACTTCGCGGGTTCTTCTTTGGTGCATGCCTTCGGTGGTTTCGCGGCCCTCGCGGCGGTGATCGTTCTCGGTCCTCGCAATGGCAAATACCTCGCGGGAGGTAAAGTGAAGCCGATCCTTGGTCCGCCATGCCTTTGGCTGCCATCGGTGTGTTCATGCTGTGGCTCGGCTGGTATGGCTTCAACGGTGGTTCGGTGCTGAGCGCTGATCCTCGTGGTGTCTCCTACGTCTTCGTGATCACCACGCTTGCGGCGGCGGGTGCGGTTTCAGCCATGGTCGTCAGCTGGGCTCTGCTCAAGAAGCCTGACCTCTCTATGGGTCTCAATGGTGTGCTCGTCGGTCTCGTCGGCATCACCGTTGGTGCTGATTCGGTTTCGATGTCCGGTTCCATTTGGATCGGCGTTATCGCCGGTGCCATTGTGGTCTTCTCGATCATCTTCTTCGACAAAATCAAAATTGATGATCCGGTCGGTGCCATTTCGGTCCACGGTATCTGTGGTATCTGGGGCACGCTCGCGGTCGCTATCTTCTCTGATGCGGCTCCGTTCATGCTCCAGTTGATCGGAACGCTGTCGGTTTCCGCCTTCGCGTTCGTGGTCTCCCTCGTGTTGGCCCTCGTCATCAAAGCGACGATTGGTATCCGAGTCAGTGCTGACGAAGAGGCTGAAGGTCTCGACATCGGCGAGCATGGTGCCGCAGCCTATCCTGACTTCACTCCTGCTCACAAAGGCTGATGAACTTCCCGCAAGATTGGCGTGGGACATAAGCTTGCGCCGGTCGCGTGGGATATCTACAAAATCAACGAACCCTTTATTATATATCGCATGAAACTCATCATCGCCATCATCAAGCCGTTCAAATTGGAAGAGGTTAAAGAAGCCCTTTCCGAAATCGGCGTCGAGGGTATGACCGTCACTGAAGTCAAAGGCTTTGGTCGTCAGAAGGGTCACACCGAGATCTATCGGGGGAGTGAATACACCGTCGACTTCCTTCCTAAGGTGAAGATTGAGATCGTAGTCCCCGACGAGGTCGTGGGCAAAGCGGTCGACACCATCGTGGGCGCCGCCAAGACCGGTAAGATCGGCGACGGCAAGGTATTCGTCGTGGGTCTAGAAGAGGCCGTGCGCATCCGCACCGACGAGCGTGGCGAGTCCGCTATCTAAGCGAACGCGTCAGTTACTTTCCGTTCATTTATTTCAACGGTCACCCTTGAGGGTGGCCGCTTTTTTTGCGACGGCGGAAGGACGCAAGAGAATGAGCGGGTTTAAAGAGGTATTCGACTGACGGCGCCACAAGAACGTGACGGAAAGGCAAGAGACCGAGCGGCGTCAGGGCGAAGAAAGGGTTTCCGGTTCTCGGGGGTGTTCCCGGAGCGTGGTACGCCTAGCATAGAGCGTGTCCAACAAGCGCAAGAGGTTGGAGAATAGGAGGTAGCGTAAAAATAAAGAGGCCGAACCCGGGAGGATTTCCTGGTTTCGGCACAAAAACGGCGTGCATAATTTGGAGTGAACAATACTACCGAAGCCGTCGCCCCGGAAGTTGCCCTGAAAACCTGGCTGCGTCCAGACCTGACTCCGGTCGGACCCAACAAAGATTACGCCGCGTTGCGCGATCAACTGGCGGGGCGCGACCAGTTGCTGGCCAACAGTCACTTGGAAGCGATGGCCGTGGACTTTGCCCGGGAAAACTGGCGGGGCGACGACGTGGCCGGGTTGCCGCGACACCTGCAGTTCGCGCGCAAGGCGCGGCGGGTGCAGGTATTGCGCATGATGCGCGGGAAAATCAGCTTGCGTAAACTGTCCCTGAGCATCGCCTCCAGCGATCTGTTGGCCGACTTTTGCGGAGCGCGCCGGATCGACGGCATCAAGGGGGTCTCCCAAAGAAAGCGTGCGGGAGCGTGCGTCCAAATGCTTCACCGCCGGGCAGGTGCGCAGGATGAGCCAAGTCATTATCGAGATGTGCGGTGAGGCGGACCGGGCGAGCGAACTGGGACTGGCTGCGGCGCAGCCGATGGATACGTGCCTGGTGGCCTCGACCTGCCTGCAGGCCAACATCCATTTCCCGGTCGACTGGGTGCTCTTTCGCCCCCTGCTCAAGGCGGTGAAACTGATCCGTGCAGCGGGGTTGCGGGGTCGGATGCCGAACGAGCCGCCAGTCTTTGCCAAGCAGATGAATCGGTGGTGCATCGCGAGGCACCACAGCCCGACGGCGCCGCGATGCGAAGCGGGCCCGCAAGGGCGTGCTCCGCCAGATGAAACGCCTGCTGCGCACCATCGGCGAGCACGCCCGCCACCACCGCGACCACCTCGCCGCCGACTACGCCCGGACCCGCTTCAGTGAGCGCCAGGCCACCCGCCTCATTGCGCGCATCGACGCCATGCTCGAGCAACTGCCGGCCGCGATCAAACAGGCCCACGAACGCATCATCGGCGCGCGACCAGTGCCCAACGCCGAGAAGATTCTCAGCGTCTACGAACCCGACGTGCAGACCGTGGTCCGGGGCAAGGCGTCCGGCGAGGTCGAGTTTGGTAACACCCTCATGGTCAGTGAGAACGTGACGGGGTTGATCACCGATTGGCAGTTGTATCAGGGAATGGCTCCGGCCGAATGGCGTCAGTTCGACCAGAGCCTCGAGCGCCAGAATCAGTTCGACCTGAGCACCCCGATCAAAGCGGCGAGCACCGACCGAGGCTTCTCGACCAAACGGCTGTGCGAACGCTTGGCCGAAGCCGACATTTATGACGCCACTTGCCTCCGCGATCCGCAGCTGCTGCAACGGCGCATGCAGGAGCCGCAGTTCGTGGCGCTCCAACATCGCCGGGCTTCGACGGAGGCCCGCATCGCCATCATCAAGCAACGCCAAGGCAAGCGATTGAGAGCCAGAGGCTTCACGAATCGCTACCTGGCGGTAGCCTGGAGCATCCTCGGTCACAACCTGTGGCTCATCGCCCGACTGTTGGCCGACCAACCACCGCAAGCCCAAGCCGCCTAAAACCACCAAGCCTACTCCAACGATGAACAATAAACCGGCTGCCGGAGGTTCCCTCATGGAAACGATCCAGGCACTGACTGCTGCGACACTGCAATTTAGCCATTAAATGGCATCTGCGCGCGCCTACATCCGCCATTGGTAGCCGGAAATCCGCTCAAAAAATCGGCTTTCCTGCCCTCCTTCCAAAATTAGGGTAAATGGGACACTCTCTACGTGCGTAATCGGCGCAAGCAAACCGCGGGCTTAAGTGTCGAGCTGTTTTTGACGTGGGGCGTGATGCGGGCCCTCGACGCCGACGAATTCGGGCGGGCCGTTTTGCACGCCCGCGCCGATCAAACCGAGTCGCTGCCGCGCAGCACCTGGTTTGATGCGTTTCAATCGACGCGCCGACTGGAGATACTCACCGAGGTGGCGACCAAGAGCTACCGGGAATTGGGAGATCGGGATTGGTTGGCTGAGTATGATGAACTGGCGGATCATCTCATATGGGCCGTCGATGGTCACCAGATCGCTCACGCGACATACTCCGCGTGCGATGGCAAAGGGCGCTCCGTCGCTTCTGGCATGAGCTATGGCCTGTGTTTTCACTAGGGCCTGATGCGTCCCCTTGGCTAGCTTCCAGGGAGACACTAAGCGGCGACACGAATGACCGGTCTTTAAGGAAAACTGGCAGCGGTGGCTGCAGGGGGAGCCACGTCAACGGATGCCCATCATCGTCGCGGATCCCGCTTACGTGGATAATCTTTACTGGGTGCTCACGAGAATCGACCGCCTCGCCATGATCATCACCCGGGAAAGGGAAAACATGGACCCGATGATTTATAGCCCGTGCGGGTTTGATCCCGCTGGCCCGATCAATCGCGGGGTCGTGTCGGCCGACCACGCGGGTTGCAGCAATACGTCCCCGCGTCGCATTCACTATCGTGATCCGGCCACTGGCAAAAACTTTGTGTTCATCACCACGTGCGACCATCTGAGACCCGGACTCATCGCATTGCTCTACTTTCTGCGCTGGAAAATCGAAAAGGCTTACGACGTCTTTAAGAACCGGCTCGGCGTCACCAAGACGTGGAGCACCGGCGATACAGCCGCGTTAATGCAGGCACACTTCGTCGCCTTGCTGCACAACCTGCTGACGGTGCTGTTGGCCAGACTCCAGCATATCGGACTGCGCGAAACCAAAGTCACCGATCGACAAAAGAAACGCCGGGATAAAATCCCACCCGACAAGCAGGTGCCCGCTCAGAATAACGTGCGACACGCCTTCGCTCTGACGTGTCAGTTCATCCGCACCGTCCGTAATGCCCAGCGCTAAAAATTCCTTGGGAGGACGCCTATCCACTATTTAAACAGCGTATGGACAGTTACTTATGACTTACTTTCCGGACACCATTGCCGCGACGCCGGTCAGGGAATTCTGATTACGGCGCGGCAGAAGCAACCCGAGACCTGTTTGGATAGTTTGATCGGCAATGCCCAAAATTCCACGGGCTGGGGCAAATCAAATGCATCAAGCCCGAATTTCAAGTTTTCCACGATCCAGCAGTTTCCCGCCATCAGGATAGTGTGGGTCAGCGACATCAATGGATCTTCGCTGCCGCCGATGGTCCAATGATCGATACCGACGCCGGTGATGTGATGGTCGGCCAGAAAACCGGCGGCATCCGGGGTAAGGTAGGGCACGTCATAATACCATACATCGTTGTGGCCGCGCTTTTGAGCCCACCCGGTCGCGATGAGCACGATTCTATTGCGGGCGAGGTTCGGCAATTTCTCCTTGAGCATGCTTGCAGTGATTTGGGTCCGGGGGGCCGCGTCCCGAAAATAGAGCACGTGGGCGGATCCAACGAAGACTTCGAGGGGAAACTCGCTGGAGCTTTTCCACTGCGCGAGCTTGTGGTTCGGCATGTCGAGGTGCGTGCCACAATGACTGGGCAACGTCAGCATTTCGGCGTTCCAACCTTCTGTGGCCGCTTTGTTTCGTGGTAACTTGAAACGCGGACGAGGGTAGAAGGGCGCGCCGGGGCTATTGTGTTCTAGCGTCTGGGAGACATCGATCAGGCGCATGGGTTTGGAAGATGTATGAACTCGGAGATTATGGCCGGGACGCAACGAACGTATGACGCTGGCGTTACCGTTAGGCGACGCAGCGACGGTGGGATTGCGCGGTCGCTCCAATGCCGGGATTTACTCCACTGGAACGTAACGATGGGTCCGCCGACCGGTAACCTCGTCGGCCTATTCTGTGACCGTGATTCTCTTGCCGTTTCTCCGCTCGCCCTCGGTGGCGGCAGATAATCCCAGCCTGCGACAGTTTCTTCGATCTAGGCGCCAACACCAAACTGTCACCTTACATGAAATCTAAATTCCCGACCGACGCGTCCCAGCGTCCTCAACAGTCACCCCGGACGGGGGATCGACGACTGCCCCACTGCTCGTTTGCTGCGGCGCTTGCTACGCTCGTCTTGATGCCGAGCAACGCGATTGCCCAATCCATTGACTCCGCAGTTACCCGGTCGGAGACCGAAGAAATCGTCCTGGATGCCGTCACGGTAACGGGTTCCAATATCCGCCGCGTCGATGCTGAGTCTGCTCTGCCGGTTACGGTTTTGAATAGTTCCGACATCGAGATGCGTACCGTGTCCACCGGCGCGGAGCTTTTCGCCTCCCTCACGATGTCGGAACCGCCCGGCATCAATGAAGCCCAGATCGGATCGCAGGGTGCTCGTGGCGACGTTACCTCGATGGATTTGCGGGGTATCGGTGCGGGGAGCACGCTCATGCTGATCAACGGTCGCCGCATGGCACCGCATCCCTTGACCGGCAATGAAAACGGGGTGCCGTCACTCGCCCCCAATGCCAACGTGGTCCCGGTCGCCTTGGTCGACCGCATCGAGGTGCTGCGCGACGGCGCCTCGGCGATCTATGGCGCCGATGCCGCCGCCGGTGTCATAAACAGCATCATTTCCCGGCACAAAGATGGCGGCAGCATCGCCGGCGGCACCGCGCTCACTCAGCACGACGGCGCCGAAGAGTTTCGTTTCACCGCTTCCGACGGGTTCACCAAGGGCAAGACCCACATCGGTGTCTCGCTCGACGTCTTTCACCGCGAGGACATGGCGTCGAACGATCGCTACTGGGGATCGGACACCGACCTGCGCGTCACAGGTGACCTGCCCGCTCCGTGGAACGGTCTGCCTGTCACCGATCCGGAAACCGGCAAGGTCCAGTCGCTCGACAATGACATGGACAACTCCAGCTCGATCACCAACTACGGTCAGTTTCGTCGCGGTTTCATTTAGGATGACTATCTGACCTTCGTCAGTTCCCCGCCCGACAACAATGGCGGCATCTCAACGGAGAAGTCACCGGACGGCGGCGTGGCTACGACGGCGTCGAACGGCACGCTTTTCTTCTATCCGACCTCCTATGGCAGCGTGAATTTCAAACAGTCGACGCGTCCCGCAACTTTGGTGGGCAGGAGAGCAACTCCTACCACAACCGCATGTCGCACCGGGTGCTCATTCCCGCTCTCGACCGGGTGAACGTGGCTTTGTTTGCCGATCACCAACTGGACGAACGACTGAGCCTGTTCGGAGATGTATTTTACTCCGGTTCGCGAGCCAACACCAAGCGTGAATCGGCCAACATGCAGAACGTGAACGAGCCCGGCATCTACGTGCCTGCAACCAATCCTTACAACCCGTTCGGCACGTCGTTTTACCATCCGACCGGTGAACCCAACTCCGACGGCACCCCGCGCATCACAGGCACACCGGCCGATGTGACCATCATCAGCGGCGTCATGCCCGCCGGCACCAAGGACCGTTTCATTCAGGTCGACAGTCATTTCTTCCGCGCCCTCGGTGGAATCCGCGGTCGCCTCGGCGAGGGTTGGCAATGGGAGAGCGGTCTGATGTATACTGGAGTCCGCAGTCACGAGACCGAGGAAAATATCTATCGCGAGTCCCGCCTCCGTCAGGCGTTCAACCGCACCGACAGCACCGCCTACAATCCCTTCCCGGCGACCTTCAAAGCCGAAAACGACCTGGTCGTGGTCGACCAACTCTATGTCAACCCCGACTCCGTGACGGAGTCGATGTATGATACCGACAACCGCTACGGTGAAACGAAGCTCATCATCTGGGACCTCAAAACCGACGGTGAATTGTGGCGTTTGTTCAATGGCGGCCGCATCAAGGTCGCCGGCGGCACCGAGATCCGTTGGGAAAGCTACGACGCCTGGAAGGCGGTCTATGCGGGACTCAAATCCCTCTGGCTCCGGGGCGGAATTCCCGTATTTGCGCGACAACGACAACGACTTCATCGCGATGAGTCCGAACGCGGATGTTTCCGCCTCGCAAACGATCTATTCGGCGTACGCCGAAGTCGCGTTTCCGTTCGTCACCAAGGAAAACCGCCTGCCCCTCGTCGAAGTGTTGGAACTAAGCATTGCCGGGCGTTACGAGCAGTTTTCGATCCATGGCGAAAGCACCAAACCCAAGGCCAGTCTGGTTTGGAAGCCGGCCACGTGGCTCAAATTCCGCACCTCTTACAACGAGTCCTTCCGCGCCCCCAATCTCGCTCAAACAGACACCACGCCCCTTCTCCGCGTGAGCTACTCGGATGATCCCTATCGTTCGGACGTCACGGGTGCATTGTCCGATTTCAACAGCCCCCGCCGCACCTTTCGTCAGGGTAACTCACTGCTTGATCCGGAAACGGCCGAGAGTTGGGTCACCGGTTTCGTCGTCGATGTGCCACAGGTGAGTGGTCTTGCACTCACTCTCGACTACTGGGAAATGAAGCAGAACAGCGCGATTTCAAGTATCTGTGTTTCCGATACACTCGCGTTGGACGAGCTGTTCCTCGATCTGGAGACGAAGGATGCGCTGGCGGCGGGCACGCCCATTGACCAGATCGATCTGGGTTCGGGCACGTCTGCCTACGACGGCTACGGCCGAGTCACCCGCAAGCCGATCACCGACCAGGATAGGGCTGATTTCGCCTCCTACAACGCTGCGCAGCCCAGCGACGATGCGTGCTCCAGTCGGCGAACTGGCCAGTCTCGTCAATGACTACATCAACCTCGGTTCGCGTGAACTGTCGGGAGTGGAGTTTGCGTTTCAATACCGGATGCCGCAAAATGACTTCGGTCAGTTCGTGTTGAAGGGGGAGGCCACGCACTATTTCACCCGGGACGAGGAACTCTCCCGCGACGGCGTGGTGGGATTCCAACTCGGCAAGAATGGTCGCGCCGAGTGGCGGGGCAATCTTGCCATGAGCTGGAATCGCGGACCGTGGGCCGCTGCTTGGTTCACGAGCTACTACGGTGCGTTTGCCGACACGTCGGCGTCGGAGACGGAGACGATTTACAATCGCGCTGGGCCAGCCCGACCGCATCAAAGCGATGGATGTCAACGGCATTATGCACTACTACCTGCGCGTCAAGCCGGCCATCCTGCACAACCTGCAGCTGCATTACACCTTCCTCGGTGACACGAGTCCTTGGCTCCGGGGAGTTTCGGTCCATGCGGGGATCAACAACATTTTAGATACCTGGCCTCCCGTCGCCGACCAGACGGAAACCTTCCAAGTCGGCACGGTCAACCCGCGTGGACGGCAGTTTTCTCTCAAGATCGAACGCAGCTTCTAGCGTCCGCTCTTTCGCCCCCACCAGTTTATCCTCCGTCGCGTCCGGTTTTCCGGCCGGCGGATTTCTTTTCCCTCGTCATAAATATGTTACACACAACCCTCGCACGTTCGCGTGCTTTTTCCCGGGCGACCCTTGTTGTCCAGGTCGCCACCGTCTCTGCCGAAGTTTATCCCACTCGCACCAAAGGGAGCACCAAAGTGCGGATTTACGAACAGAAGCCGTGGGTCGGATCACCGAGTTCCTCGTCAACCGACAATGGCGAGGTGATCGCCAAATATTCGGATCTGTTGCAAAAGGCCATCGCCTACAAGACGGCGCACTCCGGCGAGACGGGGGAAGTGCGTTTTTCGACCTACAAAATGGGTTACGATCTCTACGTCGGATTTAACTCAGCGGCCTCAAATTACCGCAAAGTGGCGGACAGTGATTTTGCAGGAAGTGATTCCGAGAAACTCATTTGGTCCTTCTGCAAGGCGGCGCAAGCAGGCGTCAGTGTGAAGATGATTATCCACAAGCACGGGGACTCCTCGCTCGCGACGATCACCAACTACCTCGATGCGAATGGCGGTTCCAATTTGTCCTACAAAGTGGTGTTGTGGGGCAGCGGTTCCGAGGAACAGATGCACAACAAATTTCTGCTCGTGAACAAAACTCGCAGTGGCACGACCGACTACCACGCGTGGTCTACACCACCAGTGCCAACGTCGACGATTGGAGTGGTTACGGTCCCATCAGCTCCAAGAACTGGCAGCCGACGGGGGTGCTGGTCTACCAAAACAGCGGGGTCTACGATGCCTTTGAACGTTATTTCGACGAGGCGCTGTGGCCGCACGCCACCGACACCAGCGCGACGGCGTTTCGCAGCACGATGACCACTTTGCACACTGCGTCTGGCGGACTCCATTATGCGGAAGACAGTGACGGCATTTCGGCATACTGTTATCCGGTGCCGGTAGTTTCGGGGACGGATACGTTCTGGAATGGCGACTACAATCCTCACCCGCTGGTCATGGAAACGATCAACACCGTATCGGGGATCACGGCGCCCTATGTAAAAATGAATCAAGGTTATCTGAGATTCGATGCGTCGGGTTCGGACGAATTTGGCGACCAGTTCATGCAGGACATCAACACCATGGCTTCCGTTCACGGTATCAACCTCGCCAGTTCAGCGGGGTCCAATGTCCGGTTCGTAATGCACAATTCCGATCACTCGGGCAGCGACCTCAGTCCCATCGCAAGCACCCGCATCGCCGATCCACGATCGACCCACAGCAAGAACATGACCTACGCGTTCACGTGGTCCGGCACCCCCCATTATTACTCCACGGGAGGCTCCCCCAACGCCAAGCTCAACGGCTTCACCGAGAAGGCCAACCACATCATCATGATCCATGAAGCAGGTGCGGCGGACAAGGAAGTGTATCAGAATTTAAAGGACGTATTCGAAAATATCTTCTGAGCGCCTGGACGAAAACCGGTCGTTCATTTCCTCTGTGACGTGGAGTTGGCCGGCCAGGCTGCTCCGCGTTTTTACTTTGGGACCTAGAAACGTGAATACGCGAGAGGCAGGGAGGCACGCCGAGAAGCGGCGACCCTACAGGGTGGTGTGCGGTGCTTGGGTGATGAGTGGGTAGGGGGTAGGGCCGGTGCTTGTCGCCGGCCGCGACCGTCGTAGCGCGGTGCGCCAGCAGGACGTGGGGCACGCTGTCAAGCGGCGGCCGCGAATGTCGAATCGCGGGTGCTCACGGAGAGCCGATTCGCGCGTTATTCGCCGGTCGTTAGGTTTTCTCCGGAGGGCTTGGTGTCATCAAGCCAAGTGGGCGGCGGAGTGGCCCCGGGGCCGAGTATTGCCATAAATCTAAATATGGCCGGCTCTGGGCAGAAACATCCGCTCCATGCCTGAGTTACAGGTAACAATTTCGCGCGATAGGGATTCATGAAAATGTAGAAGCCATAGTCCTCGTTTGTTTCCGTTGTCCGCAATCGGTGCTCAAACCCGTTTGCTTGCCACCTCCAGGTCGCCTGCCCTCGAACGCGGCCGAGGATTTTTAATTTCCCAATCACTTGGCTGATCGTCAGCTGTGAACCAAGCGTGAACAGTAGCTGGACATGATCGGGCATGATAGTGGCGGCGTGAAGCAAACATGCGTCGCCGTTTAGCGATTCCAATGCGGTTTTAATGGAATTCGCCGCCGCAGGTTCAGTGAACTCGGGAACGCGTCCCTGAGTGCAAAGGGTCAGAAAGTAGCATGCGCCGGCTTGGGAAATCCGTTCGAGCCGCAACCGCGAGGTCTGGCGCTGAAGACGGGTTAGCTGCATGATGGAGGAGTAGAGAAAAGGTCGTTTGTGATCGAGTGCGAGGCGCCCGAGCGCAGCGTGCGATCTTTAAAGGGTGAGTGGTTTCCGCCGGCCGCGAATGTCGTGGCGCGGTGCACCAGCAGGACGTGGGGCACGCCGACAAGCGGCGGCCCTACAGGGCGGAGCCACTACCGCAGCCGGACTTGGAAATGCATCCGGGCGTCCGGATGCCAAGCGGGCGTTTCCGGGTCGTCGTCCATCGCATAGAGCGGGGGAAATGTCTTCACCAGCACCGTGACGCCGTTGAGCTGGAACTCCAGCAGGCGCAACCATCCCGCGCCGCCGTCGGGAATGAACTGGGGATTAAAAAACATCTGATGCACGGGTTCACCCGCGGCGCCCGGATCCAACCGATAGGACGCCGCAAGCGTTTTCACCGCCACCGGCTGTCCGGTTTCATCTAAATTCCAGCTGCGGTGATGTCCATTCAGGGTGAGACTGAAATTGGCGCTGCGAGCCACGAGGCGATCCCAAATGCCTTGACCGGAGAGCATGCGGTCGGGGGTGTCTTGGCCGATACCGTAGTGATGCGGGGATGCGCCGGTTTCGGGCAGCGTGCGCCTCGCCCAGCCATCTTCGTGGGTAACCCGGCTGAGGTCGTCGAGGAACTCGTGAGTCAGTAGTATCGCACGTCGATCCGGATACAGCGCGGCAACGCTACCCGCCCAATCCGCCACCTCCGGCCGCACACCGAACTCGAGACTGAAGACGAGCAAGTTCCACGGGACCTCGTTTCAAAACCAATAGGTGTTGTCGAGTTTCCCTGCTTCGAAGCGCCCGCCAAAATGGTCGGCGTTCATGGGGTTATCGGCCAAGTGAAAGTAGTCGTTGAAGAGGGTGTTGCGGTTGTTGGCCTTGCCGCCGTCGCCGATGTCATGGTTGCCCAGACTCAGCACATAAGGGATCGAGCCGTTCAACATCGCCATGCAGGCCCGGGCGCGGTTCCATTCGCTGGGGGTGTTGTTGTCCACGATGTCGCCGGTGCGCCAGAGGGCGCGGATGTGGCGTGCTTCCACGTGCCGGCTTACCCAGTCAGTCATTTTCAAGAAAATTCCAATATCCTTGTGGTCCTCGGTGTAATACTGGGTGTCGGTCACCCAGACTGCCGTCCAAGCGCCGGGCGTGAGTGCGTCGAAATCAGTCTTGATAGGCTGCGGAGCCATCGCCGGAGTTAACCCGACTGTCGGCAATGGGGCCGCTTCGGTGTGATCATGAACTGTCGATACTGTGGAAAGGCCCACCAGTACGAGCATGCCGCCCACGAGTTGGCGGCACCGACGAAGTAGCCGAGGAATGCGGGGTGAAATGGACATAAAGCGTGACGAGGTTCCGGAGCGGTTCACGTGATCAACCGATTAAACGGAAGCGGAAGCGGGCGGAAAGCTGATCGAGCAGCAGCACCGAGGCGAAGAGCACCAACAGGATGGTGGCGACGTGGCTGTAGTGGAACAGGTCCCACCGGCCTTTGAGTTCCTGACCGATGCCGCCTGCGCCTACGATGCCGACGACCGTGGCCATGCGCAGGTTTCGGTCGAGAATATAGAGTGTGTAGGCCACGTATTGGGGCAGCACTTGCGGGAGCACCGCGACGCGCAGCACACGCAGTCGATCCGTGTCGAGCGCGAACAAGGCGTCCTGTGGTCCTCTTTCCGCATTTTCGATATCCTCGGCGTAGAACTTCGCCAAAAAGCCCGTGCAATGCAGTCCGAGAGCGAGCATGCCCGCGATCGGTCCGAAGCCGTAGGCGAGCACAAAGATCAATGCGCTGACCAGCTCGGGAATCGAGCGCACAAAACTCACCCACGCGCGAGCCAGGCCATAGATGATCGGGTGGGGCGCGTAGTTGCGGGCACAAAGCAGGGCGAGCGGGGCGCTGAGTACGACGGCGAGCAAGGTGCCCCAGCAGCCCAGTTTAAACGTTTCGGCCATTTTTTTGAGAACGAACCACAGGTAGCCGGCCGGTTGCACAAGCGTCTCCTCGCGCTGGACCGTGATGGTTTTCGGCAGGGTGTCGTAGTCGATCGCGACATCGAGCTGCTCATTCGTACGGATGTGGGCCAACCACGGCAGGTGGTTGCGATCGAGGTCAGTAGGTCGCGCACTGGCGTTTCCTGACTGAGCTGCGGCGGAAACATTTCGCGCGCCAACATGGCGAAGCCGCGAGAGACCGGTGACGGCGGCGCGAGACCCACTGCGCGGCCAACCGCGGCGGCGGTATCGCCGACGAAGCGGTCGATTTCCATGCGTTGACCCGACCACAGCATCACGATGGCAAAGGTGATGAACACCAGCCAATGGGTGCGCGTAAAGGTGGGTGGTATAGCGGCCACACAGAGCCCGGCGTCGCGGGCGAGGAAACAGAGAGCGGCTTCATGCTTCCACCTCCACGGATGGCGTCGCGTCCGTGCCGTAGAGCTTAGTGAGGTGGTGGTCCTGCAGCGCATCGCACGGCAAATCCCACTCTACCTTCCCGGCTCGCATGCCCCCGATGCGGTCGGCGAATTGCGCGGGCGCGATCGATCTGGTGCAGACTGCACAATACCGTGGTGTCGCGGTCGCCGGCAGCGTCGCGCAGCACCGTCATAACGTCGCGACTGGTCCGGGGGTCGAGACTCGCCACCGGTTCGTCGGCGAGCACGATCTCGGCGTTGAGAAAAAAGGCCCGGGCGATGCCGACGCATTGTTGTTGTCCGCCCGAAAGCTCGACGGCCCGGCGCTGGAATTGCGCGGGCGCGAGGCCCATGCGCTCGCACAATCGGGCGGCGTGGTGGCGCGTGGCCGACGTGTAGTGCCCCGATCAAATGCGCCACGCCGGATGCACGGCGACACCGCTGGCAATGACGTTGCGCTCGACCGTGGCGCGGGCCACCAAATTGAACTGTTGGTGAATCATCGCGACCTTGCGGAGGGCCTCACGCAAGTGGACCTGGTCGACGGTTTGGCCGGCCACCCGGATGGAGCCGGCAGTTGGCGTGACCAGCCCGTTGACGGTTTTGAGACGGGTCGTCTTGCCCGCACCGGAAGGGCCGAGCAAAACGCAGAATTGGCCGGCGGGCACCTCGAGGCTGACGTCCGCGACGGCGGCGGTGCCGTCACGGTAGCGCACGGAGACATTGTTGAAGTTGATCATCGCTGGGCTCCGGCGTTTTGCAAAATCGCGGTGCGCACATCGTCGTTGACGATTTCAAGGTTGGTGCGCGCAAGGGTGAACAGATCGGCGGGCACGTGGGCGTTGTAGCGCTCGACAATGCTGCCCGCCTGACCTCGGATCATGGACGGTTCGATACCGGGCGAGCGGTGCACCAGATCGAAGGCGTCGCGCAGCTTCTCCTTGAGTTCGTCGGGCAATCGACCGCTGACCGCGATGGGCGGATTCGGGATGGGATCGTTTTTCGCCAGGATGCGCACGGTGCGCGGATCGATGATGCCCTGGCGCACGGCCTTGATGTAGGATTCGAACGGTGCTGCGCACACGTCGACGTGTCCGCCGGCCAGTGCGGTGAGGGAATTGGTGTGACTGCCGGTGAGTCATGATGCGTGCGCAATCACGCACCGGGTTGAGATCGTTTTTGAGCAATCATGCGACCGGGTAGACGAAGCCGGAGGACGAACTCGGGTCGGTCCGGGCGAGGGACCGGCCGCGGATGCCGTCGAGAGTGTGGATGCCGGAATCGTTGAGGGTGAACAGTCCGCTGTAGTAGTGAAACGAGCCTTGCGTGTCGCCGATGGCGAGGAGTTCCACCGGACCCCGGTCCTGAGCGGCGAGGAATGAAATCGTGCCAAGGTAGGCGATGTCCACATTGCCGTTGGCGAGAGCCTCGATCACGGCCGAGTAGCTCTGACCGACGCGGATTTAGAAATGCAAACCAGTCGAACGTTCCACGGCGGCGAAAAGGGGACCGGAGTCGGCTTGGGTGCCTTCCTCGGTGCCGCCATCGGACGGAATGAGTAACACGCGCAAGGGCAGCGTGACGGGATCGTCCGCAGCGAACCCGATACTCACACTCCAAGTGATTGCGAAAACATACAGAGCAATGAACGCGAGTCGTTTCATACGCGGTGAACGGGCGGGAGTTCGCCGGCGCCGATGCAATGGTCGATCTGGTCGAGCACCTCATTGAGTTCTCCGAGCGTGTTGATCACGTAGTGCGCCCCGGCGGCTTGGAAACGACCTCGCACCTCGACGGTGCGTCGTTCGATCTCGGGCGGTGGCGTTTCGCGCTACGCGGTGGGACTCAGGCCCATAACGCTGCTGCTGATGACCGAGATGTTCCACGTGCCGGCGTTGCGACCCTCTTCCAAGTCGATGAAGGTGTCGCCGATTTTGACGACGGCGGCGGACGGGCAGAGGGAGAGTTTTTCAAGATTGGCGAACAGCATCCACGGCCACGGTCGACCGGCGCGCACCTGGTCGGCCGCCACCCAGTGATCGGGAGCGTAGCCGTGGGTCGCGGCGGCGGTCAGGGGCTCCATGATCCGGGAGGTGTAACCGGTGGGGGATCCGATCTTGAGGCCGCGCCGGCGAATCCCAACCACGGCATCGAGCAAACCCGGCACGAGTTCGACCATCATGTTTTCGGTGTCGAGGTAGAGGGCTTCGATGTCGTCGTCAGTCGGAGCCTTGCCGCAGGCGTCGAGCCACTGTTGGGCAACCTCCGGCACGCCGAGGATGGAGCGCAGATGATCGCGCTTGCGTGTGCCCATCAAGCGATGCACCGGCTCGGCGGAGAGGGTGACGTGGCGACGAGCGCAGGCGTGTTGAAAGGCGGAGACCGGACACTGCGAACCGAAGTCCACGGCGGTGCCGGCCCAATCGAGAATGAGACCTTGAATGTTCATGAAAGGGATAGGGGTTGGGTGCAGTCGACGCTCACGCGGGCCCAGCGTCGTTCGAGCGCGAGAGCGAACGCCTTATTGAGTTGGGCGAGGGGCAACGCGGGGCTGATCACATCGTCCCAGGGAAATGAGTCGCCACAGCGGGCGAGCAAATTTATGGCTTCATCGAGGTGATGAGGCGCGTAGTTGTAGACCCCGGTGACCCGCATGCAGCGGCGCACGACCTGCTCGCCGGTGAGCGAGGCGAGGGAAGTGTCGGGATGAACCATGCCGACCCAAAGGTAGGGGCCGCCCGGTCGCAGTGCATTGGCCCCCGGAACGACGACGCGGGGGTCGCCGGCGACTTCAATCACGGCGTCGCAACCTCCGTCCGCCAACGACGGGTGTTGCGCAAAATCAGCGGTCGAAATCACGTCCGCGCCCAAACGAGCGGCGGTGGCGCGGCGGGCTTCGTCGGGTTCGGTCAGGATGACATGGGGCACGCCGCGGTCGCGCAGCAGGGCCGCGCCGAACAACCCGAGCAACCCGCCGCCCTGAACCCAAACGGTCTGCTCCCCCCCGGCAGGCGATCGATGGCGTGCACCATGGTGGCCAGGGCGCAGTTGGCGGTAACGGCCATGCGGTCGGTCACGTGGTCCGGCAGCTTTACCACGTGGGTGCCGGGGCGGATCAAAATATGGGTCGCGTAACAACCGTTGGGTGGCGCACCGGACTCCCACTGGGCGTGGCCGTATTTGAAGAGTTCGTCACATTTTTGGGGCAGGAGCCACGTCGTGCAGGCCGTGCAGACTCCGCAATGGTCAATCCCTCACAATGCGCCCCCCAGGGCGACGATCCTGCCCACGCCTTCGTGACCCAACACGGACGGGGTCGGTTCATGCCGTCGCCCGAGATACGTGTGCAGGTCCGAGCCGCAGATGGTCGCGAAATGAAGTTGAATCACGATTTCGCCGGGAGCCGGATCCGCAGGCACCGCCGTGACGACCGGCACCATCGGTGCGAGGGCGCGGCGAAAGACCATGGCGTGGGACGGCAGGTTGGATGGGACAGGGAGGCGGCATGAAGCGGAAGACGATCGCATGAATTGTGCCGCCTACCATCGGTTGTCCGGGTGGCACGGGCATGATCTCAATGTCACTATGTCGTGACGATGAACGATACCTGATCGCCCGGTTTGAGCGCTTCGGCGTGATTGTTACCCGGCCGTCACTCGACCGTTGCGCCGCCGCCAGTGGCCGAACCGCGGCGCGGGAATCCGGCGCCACCACCAGCCATGTCCCGGCCAGCATGATACCGCAACCGGTCAGCATGCCGGCAGTGATGATTTCGCCGAGGAACAGGGAGCCCCACAACATGCCGAAGATCGGGATCACAAACGTGATGGTGGTGACGCGCGTCGGTCCGATGTCGGCCATGAGCCGATAAAACATCAGGTAAGCGACGGCACTCGACAGCAAAGCCAGGGCAAGCAGCGCACCGACCTGGACGAGCGTGGGCAAGGCGATGGGAGGGGCCAGGGGGACGGCCAAGCCCACGATGGGGGCCACCAGGAGTTGCGAAAAAGCGGCGTTGCCTTCGGGGGGGGGGAGGTGCGCGGCCCGGAGTTTGATATAGATGCCGGCCAGAGCGTAGCACACCGGCGCCACCAAAGCGCACAGAATGGCCAATATGGTCGTGGTGGTGAATGCGACGTTTCCCAGCGTATTCGCGACCGTCACCCCGGTGATTCCCAATCCGACCCCCCAAGGCGCGCTTCCAGCCAAACCCTTCGTGCAGCCAAACCGCCGCGAAGATGGCTCCGAACAACGGGGTGCAGGCATTGATGATGGAGAGCAACGATGCCGGCAGTCACAAGGCTCCGGTGGCGAAACAAACGAAGGGCACGGCGCTGGCCAGCAACCCGACCCGCAGGTAGGCCACCCAGTTTTCCCGACACTTGGCGTCGAATCCTATGAGCCGAAGGTAGGCGGCCAAAGCGATGCCCGCGATGCCCATTCGTGCCGCGGAGGTGAGCACCGGACCAACTACGGGCGCACAAATGCGGATGAAACCAAACGACAGGCCCCAAATCGAACAAAGGACGATGAAACGTATCCAGTCCCGGGGTCTCATGCCGACGAGGAAACCGACAAACGACGCTCGTGATCGAGCAGCCATTGTTTGCGCCAGAGTCCACCGCCGTAGCCGGTGAGTTTGCCATTGGCCGCGATAACGCGGTGGCAGGGAATGATGATGGAAATGTAGTTCATACCGTTGGCGCGGCCCACGGCGCGCGAAGCTCCCGGGCGACCCAATGCTACGGCTTGCTGGCCGTAGCTTTGGGTCGTGCCGGGCGGAATCGTTTGCAGGTGCTGCCATGCCGACTGTTCAAAGGCGGACCCGGTGGTCGCGAGCGGCAAATCGAAATGGCGCCGTGTGCCCGCGAAGTATTCACCCATCTGTGACGCCGCCGCAGATAACGTGGGGTGGTTGCCCGGCACCACGGTGACTTTGAGCCGTTCGCGCAGGGTGATGAGTTTACGTTCCAGACCTCGGCGATCCACGAAATCAAGAATGTGCAATCCGGCGTCATCGGCCACGGCGAGCATGCGACCGAGCGGGGTGGTGCAGCGCTCGGCGAAGAGCAGTCGTTGGTCACGGGCGGCCGCGCGGGGCGGGGCGCCGAAGAGACGCCGCACGGCGTCGCGGAACCCGCTGGCGGATTCAAAGCCCTGGGCGAATTGCTGATTGGTGACGGAGCCGCCATCCCCGACATTGCACAGCGCGAGCCCCATGCGGCGGGCTCGGGCGTATGCTTGAAAGGTCATGCCGTAGTAGCGAGTGAACTGCCGGCGGGCGGTGGACGGATCGATGCCCAGGGCGGCGAGATCTTTTTCAGTGATGCGCCCGGTGGGATCGGCTTTCAACCGCGTCGCGCAGGCGTTGCACGAGGGCCGGCGGGGGTAGGGTGGCGTCGAGCGGTTTGCAGAGTTTACAAGGTCGAAACCCGTCGTGCAGGGCGGCCGACGCGTCGCGGTAGAAGGCGATGTTCTCGGGCTTGGGTTTACGGGCTCCACAAGTGGGGCGACAAAAAATTCCGGTGGTGCGCACCCCGACCAGGAAGATCCTTTCGGCGGCTGAGTCGCGGGCGTAAAACGCACGCATCATGGCGTCACGAGAAGGCAGAGGCAGAGGCGAAGGCGACGTCATCGGCGAAAGCAATAAATATACACTCATGCCGCTCACCATAGCAAATAGCGGGGGACCATTGCGGCCGATTTTCGGGCAGAGATGTGGGGTGAGTTGCCGGCCGGATACTCAGCCCGTCGGCAAGTCATTTGGTTTACGACGGCTGTTGGGAGCGCACTGAAGTAGGAGGCAGACTCGATGCATCAAAGAAGCCCGAGTCAAATAGATTTTGAGTAAGATTCATAATAGCAGGGATATAGGGTATCGATCTATGGCGGTAATAACCATGCTCACACGGAGGTTAGTTTCAAACGGAGGGTCTTCATCGCCGGACGATAGGCGGACACCGAAATTTGTATATTCCGGGATGATTGGCAGTTGCGCTGAGGGCGGAGGAAAAGGATCGTCGCTCTGTTTCCCGAAACTGACTGGCCGCTGGTTTCGGAGCCCATGACCAACTCATGTTTCGTGTACTCCACTCGTCCGATTGGCAGCTTGGGGCCCGTTTTTATTAATTTGGGATCAAGGGCGCACGTCTACGCGAAGCCCGCTTGGAGACCCTGGAACGGACGCTCAAACTGGCGCAGCAGCACGGGGTTGACGCATTTCTGGTCGCCGGGGATTTGTTTGAGGACAATCAGGTCGCGGACGAACTGGTCGAGCGAGTGGTGGGACTCTTCGGCTCTCATCCCGAATTGCCGATATACTTGCTGCCGGGAAACCATGATCCGGCGTCGGGCCCGGACTCGGTCTGGCAGCGCAAGGCCTGGCTCAACCCGGCGGCCAACGTGCACGTGTTGCGCGAGGCCGGGGTGACCGATCTCGGCGGCAACACCTTCCTGCTGGCGTCGCCGCTGCACCAAAAGCTCTCGACCACCGACCCGAGCCTGAAGCTCGTCGAACTCGCCGCCGGTCTGCCCGCCGACGCGATCAAGATCGGCCTCACCCACGGTGCCCTCGCCATCGAGGCCAAGCACCAGCCCAACGATTTCCCCATCGCTCTCACGCCGCCACCCGCGCCGGGCTCGACTACCTTGCCGTTGGCCACTGGCACAACGGGCTGTCCGACACCGACGGCGGTCGCATCGTCATGCCGGGTACGCCCGAGCCGGATCGGTTTGCCAGTGACGCCAGCGGGCACGTGGCGCTCTTGGAGCTCGTGGGTGCCGGCCAAACGCCTCGCGTGGAGGCCCTGCGCGTTGCCACCCTCGACTGGCGCGCGCTGACCTTCGACTTCCTGAGTGCGGACGCCTCCCGGGCGAGCCTCGCCGCCGCGCTGACCGAACTCGCCCCCGCCGCCGCCAAGACGGTGTTGCGGGTCACCCTCACCCTCACCGGCACGGCCGCGCCCGATGCCGTCGCCGCGATCCACGCTTGGCTCGCACCGCTGCTGGCGACCTTCCTCGTCGGGCAACGCGTGGACAAGTCCCGCATCGCCCTCAGCGCAGCCGAACGGGCCGACTTGCAGAGTCGCCACCCCATCCTTCGCGCAGGTGCTGGCGGACATCGATCGCCTCGAAACCTTCGCGGGCGGCGGCGTCGCCACCAGCGACGAATCCCAAATTTTAAATCTCAAATCTGAAATGGTCGGCGACACGGTCGCCGCCCTCGAAACCGATCCGCTCACCCTCGCGACCTTTTGGGAACCGCCAAGATCGATCTCACGCAGCTCACGCCCGAGTTCTTTGCCCAGTTGTGCCAGACCGTGTTTCAAACCCTGCAGGAGGTGAGCCCATGATCCTGCAAGCGATCGAGCTTCACCACGTCGGCCGGTTCCGCGAGACCGTGCGCCTCGACCCCTTTGCTCCCGGTCTCAACATCCTCGCCGCGCCCAACGAGTCCGGCAAATCTACCGCCCTGCACGCCGCCGCGCGCGCCCTGTTCGACAAGCACACCACCAAGGGCGAGGAGCTCAAGGCCCTGCAACCCGCCGGCACGGACCTGGCGCCGCGCATCGCCGTCGAGTTTGCCACGGCGGCGGGCCGCTACCGCATCGAGAAGACCTTTCTCCTCAAACCCACCAGCGAGCTGCGCGAGTGGCAGTTCCGGCGCGTGGCAACTCGTCGCCGATTCCGCAAAGGCCGACCAGCGCGTGCAGACGCTCTTGCACTCGTCACTGCCCGGCCGCGGCGCGACCAAACCCGAGCACTGGGGATTCCTCGGTTTCCTCTGGGCGCGCCAGGACGAACCCGCTCAATGGCCGGGACTCGACGATGGCGGAGTGGGGCAGGACATTCGCGCACGTCTGGTGCAACTGACCCTCGACCCGGTCATCGAAGCCCTGCGCCAACGCCTCGCCGCGCTCACCAAACCGATCCTCACCTCCACCGGCCAACCGCGCAAAGGCGGCGCCCTCAGCGCGGCCGAGGACGACCTGGCGCGCATCGAGGAAGCGCTCGGCCAAATCCGCGATACGCGCACGAAATTGGAGGACGCCTTGCTCCGCTACCAACAGGCGGCCAGTGCGGTCGGCTAGCTGGAAAAGGAACACGCCGAACGCGCCGAGTCCGCCGCCGCGCTGGGCGAACAGGCGAGATCCGTTGAGCGCCTGCGCGGCGAACTGAAAACTCACCAGCAGGCACTCACCGTCGCCCAGGAAAAACTCGATACCGTGGCCGCCGATGCGGCCAACCTCGCCCGCCTGCGCCAAGACGCCGACAAGACGCGCACCGCGATCACGGCCCACGCGCAGACCCTCGCGACCGCCACGCAAACCCTCGCCGATCTGCGCGACCGGCTCGACTCCTTGCAGACGGAGCGCCCGCGCCGTGAATCCGCGTTGCAGGCCCAACGCGCCGAGCTCCAGCGCGTGCACGCTCTTTTGCGACTGCGTCAACAAACCGAGACGACGGACGCGCTCGCTCGCCAGCTCACCAAGGCCGAGACCACCGCCGCCGCGCTCGTCGACCTCGAGGCCCGCCTCGCCAAACTCGCCGACCTTACGCCGGCCAAGTTGCGTAAGCTGGAAGGACTCGCCGAACAAACCCGCACCTTGGCCGCGCAGCTGCAGTCCCTCGACCTCGTCATTGAACTCACGCCCGACCGCGACACCACGGTGGTCGCGGACGGGGAGTTTCAAGGTCCAAGTGACAAGTTCCAAGGACCCAGTTGAGATTCCGGCGGGCGAAACGGTCACCCTGCGCAGTCCGCAGATTTGTGATTTGAAATTGCAGGACTGGGGCCGGGTCGTAATCTACTCCGGGGCGCAGGAAACGCAAAACGTCGCCAAGGAGTTGGAGGCTGCGCAAACCGCCCTGCGCGATGCCCTGGAAAAAGCCGGAGTGCCCACGCTCGATGCCGCCCGCGAAGCCGTCACCGAACGCCGGGACCTGGAGGCGCCGAGCAAAACCCTCCACGCCACGCTCGCCTCCCAACTGGGCGACCACGACAGCGTCGAGGCGCTGCGGAAGTCCGCCGCCGCCGCGCCGCGCCGCGTGGAAATCCAGGTCGCGACGCTCGCTCCGAGTGAAGCCGAACACGCGTTGAGCCAGGCCGAACTCGAAGCCACCGAAGCGCGACTCAGTGCCGCGTTGCCGGCCGCCGAAAAGGCGCTCAAGGCGTTTGACCAGGAACTGGAGCGCGTGCGCACCGCCGAACGCACGGCCACCACCGCCGAGCAAACGGCCGACAAACAACTCACCGAACAACGCGGGCGCCTGCGCACGCAGGAAGTCCAGATCGCCGACCAGAGCGGACGTTACGCCGACGGACTCGACGACGCCAAAGCCGCCGCTCAAATCGGCTTTACCCAAGCGGAAGCCCGCGTCGCGGCGGTCAAGGCGCAGTTGCCCGACGACTTCGACAAATTGCCCGAGCGCCACAAACGCGCCGCCGCCTCGCGGCAACAAATCGCCAACGAACTCCAAAGCCGCCGAAGCGAACGCGACCAAAACAAAGGCACCCTGGAAACGCTCGGTGGCCAAGGCCTGTATTCGCGGGAAACCGAACTCGAAGAAAAGAAGGTCGAAGCGACCCTGCGTCGCGACGCCGCGAGGACCCAAGGCTGGGCGACCCGCATCGCGCACGACCTCATCGAGCACCGCAAACAAGCCGCGACTAAAGCGGTGCTCACGCCGCTGGAGCAACGCCTCACGGCGGCCTTTGCCGACCTCTCCGGGGACACCACGCGCCACGTGTTCCTGAACGAGCAATTACAGATCGCGGGCATCGGCCGCACCCGCGAAGCGACCCACGCCTTTGACCAATTGTCGCAAGGCGCGAAGGAACAACTCCTCCTCTGCCTCCGGATCGCGGTGGCGCAGGAACTGGCCACCGACGAACCGCAAGTCTTCATCCTCGACGACGTCCTGGTGAACACCGACCGAGATCGCCAGGAACGCATCCTCGACACCCTCGCCGCCCAAGCCGACCGCCTCCAAATCCTTATCCTCACCTGCCACCCCGACCGCTATCGCGGAGTAGGGCAGGGGATCATCCTCACGACCTAACCTTTGCGACCCGATCTCCCCGGAACATGAGTAAGTCCAAGCCAATCAAGATCCATGTCCAAGGGACGTCCATCGCGGTGCAAGCGGACGGAGGCGAGGAATACCTGAGTCTTACGGATATTGCGCGCTTCAGGAATTCAGACCACCCGGATGACGTGATCCGCAACTGGCTGCGTAATTGCAACACGTTGGAATTTATTGGCGTTTGGGAACGGCTGAATAACCCGAGTTTCAAACTCGTCGAATTCGACGGGTTTAGAAACCAAGCCGAACTGAACGTTTTGTCCTCACACCGAAGCAATGGATCGAAAGGACCGGTGCGGTCGGCGTGACGTCCAAGGCGGGCCGCTATGGTGGGACGTTTGCCCACAAAGACATCGCCTTCGAGTTCCCCTCCTGGGGGTCGGTTGAGTTCAAGCTCTACCTGATCAAGGAGTTTCAGCGTTTGAAGGATGATGAGAATCGTCGTCTGTCGCTGACGTGGAACCTCAATCGCACGCTCTCGAAGCTCAACTACCGTATTCACACCGATGCGATCAAAGTGCACCTGATTCCTCCGGCTATCACGCCGGGGCAGGCTGCCTTCACCTACGCGACTGAAGCGGACCTGCTCAACGTAGCTCTCTTCGGTCAGACTGCGAAACAGTGGCGTGACGCCAACCGGACGCTGGAGGGCAACATGCGCGACCATGCCACGGTCGAGCAACTGTTGGTGCTGGCGAATATCGAAGGAATGAATGCTGAGTTTATCGTGATGGGGCTATCGTCGTCGGACCGTCTCAGGCGGCTCAACGAAATCGCGATCCGTCAGATGAAGATCCTGACCGCTGCCCCGAGCGTGTCTCGCCAATCTCGCCAACTCAAGAACTCCGGAGATAAATTGCCATGACCAGCAGGAGATTACGCCGACCCCAATGCATCCTCGACGTCCTCGCCGCCCAAGCCGACCGTCTCCAAATCCTCATCCTCACCTGCCACCCAGATCGGTATCGGGGCGTGGGGCAGGGGATAGCGCTCCTCCCAACCCCGTAGCGGAACGGCGGACGCTGTTTCGATCCCTCTCGATGACCAAACCTCGCGAAATTCCCCCGCCGTTCCATTCCGCCGCACCTGTCGCACCCAAACCCGCAGCCTCCGCCACCCCCGCAAGAGAGGGTAATACCAACGACTATAAGGACTAAAACTTAGGATCGACAGTAGGGCGGGACCGCTGGGCCCGCCGAAAACAAGGTGCATTCGCCAGGTTGTCGCGGTCGGACCCAGCGGTCCGACCCTGCCTTACGGCCAAAACCATTCAGTCGTTGGTATGACTCAACACTCCGACTTCTACTCCTTGTCCTTACTTGCATTCCTTACTTATCCGGCTTACGGTCCGTCCCATGCAAGCAACCCTTACCAGTAAAGGTCAGATTACCATCCCTATAGATGTCCGTAATCGGCTCCATCTAAAGCCGGGCGACATCCTGGAATTCGATGAAACCGCCCCCTTTCTGAAGGCCACCAAAACCATCCCGCCCGAAGCTTGGGAGGAATTTGGCCGCGTGGCCACCGACCCGTGGAGTGGCAGGGAGATCCTCGAAGTCATGGTCGAGCTGCGCGGACCGGTCGAGTTACCCGTCGCCCTGAACCCGACGCCCGATAAGCCCTGCGCATAGAAAATGCATTTGAAACCACGGATTTAACAGATGGGCACAGATTACCAAAGGCATTGTGGATTGCGGTCACCTTACCTTGCGTGTGAATAGCTATCAGGTGCTCCTTGATCTGCCATTCTCTGCATCCGTGTTATCTGTGTCATCCGTGGTTAATCTGAACTGCCGGGTTTAGGCTGAGCTACAAAACCATGCGAACCGCCCTGGACAGTTCCGTGCTCATCCTGCTCTACCGTAAACAAGCGGGTTGGGAAGCGTGGCGGGATAGTCTGCAGCACGCTGCCGGCGAAGGTGAACTGATAATCTCTCCGGTGGCCTTTGCCGAGTATTCCATTGCTTACCCCACTTTGGAATCTGCCCGCGCCGACTTGGATCGGCTTCACATTGTCTACGAACCGATCGAAGCCGCGTCCGCCTACCTAGCCGGCCAGATTTTGCTCCGCTATCGGCGAGAAGGTGGTCCCCGCCAACACCTCATTCCCGATTTCCTGATCGCCGCGCACGCCAGTGTGCAAGCGCACCGCCTCGCCGCGATTGATCGCGGCTACCTCCGCACCTACTTCCCCGCCCTGAAGCTCCTCACGCCCGCTACCTAGTTCTACTTAGTTAAATAGTTGACAGAACTAGAAGAGGCGACAGAGTGGGGACTCATCAGCCCGTTGGTCATCGGGGGGCCTAGTCCTGCGGGCCGAAGGGAAAAATGACATTGCCGCCCTAAAAGATGCGGCCCGTATGTTCGTGGAATTTTGCCACTCCTATTCACCGCACTTCATCGGCTGGAGGATGAACAGCGTGGGGCACGCGCGCCACTACCTCAGTGGGCTGCTGGGCACGCAGCGGCGAAAAAACATTGAGGTAATCGGGTAGGATGTGAAAGGCAGTGATTATCAAGGTCTTGAGCGGTTCATAAGTTCATCGCTCTGGGATCACCACTCGTTGATGGACCAAGTCGCCTGCGACGCCAACACATTGTTCGGCGATGAAAAACTTGCCGGTCTGTATATCGACGAGAGCAGTTTTTTGAAAAAGGGCCACGCGTCGGTGGGAGTGCAGCGCCAATGGTCCGGGCGGGCAAGGTTGAAAACTGCCAAGTCGGAGTCTACGCTTGCCTGGGGCGCGATACGCAGGTGTGCCTGACTGATTTTCGTCTGTATCTGCCGGAGGCGTGGACGCAGGACTTGGCGAGACTGGACAAGGCCAAGGTGCCGGAGCAATGCCGCGTGCATAAAACCAAACACGAGCAGGCCTGGGAGATGATCGTGCACGCGCGCAAGCAGGGCCTGAGGTTTGGTTGGGTCGGCTTCGACTGCCTGTATGGCAGCAAGCGCGAGTTGCTCAACGCGGTCGAAGACCTGGGGGAGCGCTTTGTGGGCGATGTGGCCAGGACGACCAAGAGGTATGGACGCAACAACTACAACTGGAGAAACCGCGCGCGGGCCGGGGACGACCCGCGAAGAACTAGCGGCTCAGCGAGGCCAACACCGCACAGTATCGCAGCGTGGAAGCATTGGCCCAGGAGCACTTCGAGTCGGCACACCAACGGGTCAAATACCGCTCAGGCACCAAGGGGGAGTGTGGACTCATGGATCTGGGTGAGCACCGTATGGACCTGGGAGCCAAGGCACACAGGAGCCACGAGAGCGTTTACTGATCATCCGACGCGATGCAGATAACAGCTTCAAATACAGCCTGAGCAACCGGCCGGCCGGCCAGTCGTGGGCCCACTATGCCTGGGCACAGGCCCAGCGCTTCTGGATCGAACATGCCTTCCACGAAGCGAAGAGCCAGTTGGGCATGGCACAGTATCAGGTAGGTGCGGGTCTGGCCCGGCTGGCATCATCACATGGCCTTGGTTGCCATGGCCCTGCTATTTTCCCCAAAATTAGGTACCAAGTGCATCCCCAGCATCCCCAGGTCCCGCTGCTGAGCGTGCGCGACATCACCGAACTGCTCGACTACTATCTGCCTCGCAAGCGCCTCGATGAGGCGGCGATCCTCACCAATATCACCGCCAGGCACCGGCTCAGAGCACGCGACATCGAGCGGCGAAAACGCATTCTCGTCGGCCTACCTCCATCTAACTAAGTAGCATTAGAGAGTGTCCCATTTACCCTGATTTTGGAAGGGGGGGCAGGAAAGCCGATTTTTGAGCGGATTTCCGGCTACCAATGGCGGATGTAGGCGCGCGCAGATGCAATTTAATGGCTAAATTGCAGTGTCGCAGCAGTCAGTGCCTGGATCGTTTCCATGCGGGAACCTCCGGCAGCCGGTTTATTGTTCATCGTTGGAGTAGGCTTGGTGGTTTTAGGCGGCTTGGGCTTGCGGTGGTTGGTCGGCCAGCAGTCGGGCGATGAGCCACAGGTTGTGACCGAGGATGCTCCAGGCTACCGTCAGGTAGCGATTCGTGAAGCCTCTGGCACTCAATCGCTTGCCTTGGCGTTGCTTGATGATGGCGATGCGGGCTTCCGTCGAAGCCCGGCGATGTTGGAGCGCCACGAACTGCGGCTCCTGCATGCGCCGTTGCAGTTGCTGCGGATCACGGGGGCAAGTGGCGTCATAAATGTCGGCTTCGGCCAAGCGTTCGCACAGCCGTTTGGTCGAGAAGCCTCGTCGGTGCTCGCCGCTTTGATCGGGGTGCTCAGGTCGAACTGATTCTGGCGCTCGAGGCTCTGGTAGAACTGACGCCATTCGGCCGGAGTCATTCCCTGATACAACTGCCAATCGGTGATCAACCCCGTCACGTTCTCACTGATCATGAGGGTGTTGCCAAACTCGACCTCGCCGGACGCCTTGCCTCGGACCACGGTCTGCACGTCGGGTTCGTAGACGCAGAGGATCTTCTCGGCGTTGGGCACTGGTCGCGCGCCGATGATGCGTTCGTGGGCCTGTTTGATCGCGGCCGGCAGTTGCTCGAGCATGGCGTCGATGCGCGCAATGATGCGGGTGGCCTGGCGCTCACTGAAGCGGGTCCGGGCGTAGTCGGCGGCGAGGTGGTCGCGGTGGCGGCGGGCGTGCTCGCCGATGGTGCGCAGCAGGCGTTTCATCTGGCGGAGCACGCCCTTGCGGGCCCGCGGCGCCGTCGGCTGTGGGTCATCGCGATGCACCACCGATTCATCTGCTTGGAAAAGACTGGCGACTCGTTCGGCATCCGACCCCGCAACCCCGCTGCACGGATCAGTTTCACCAGCCTTGAGCAAGGGGGTGCGGCTCACGTCGCGAAAGAGCACCCAGTCGACCGGGAAATGGATGTTGGCCTGCAGGCAGGTCGAGTCCACCAGGCACGTATCCATCGGCTGCGCCGCAGCCAGTCCCAGTTCGCTCGCCCGGTCCGCCTCACCGCACATCTCGATAATGACTTGGCTCATCCTACGCACCTGCCCGGCGGTGAAGCATTTGGACGCACGCTCCCGCACGCTTTCTTTGGGAGACCCCCTTGATGCCGTCGATCCGGCGCGCTCCGCAAAAGTCGGACAACAGATCGCTGGAGGCGATGCTCAGGGAAAGTTTACGCAAGCTGATTTTCCCGCGCATCATGCGCAATACCTGCACCCGCCGCGCCTTGCGCGCGAACTGCAGGTGTCGCGGCAACCCGGCCACGTCGTCCCCCCGCCAGTTTTCCCGGGCAAAGTCCACGGCCATCGCTTCCAAGTGGCTGTTGGCCAGCAACTGGTCGAGCCCCGCCAGTTGATCGCGCAACGCGGCGTAATCTTTGTTGGGTCCGACCGGAGTCAGGTCTGGACGCAGCCAGGTTTTCAGGGCAACTTCCGGGGCGACGGCTTCGGTAGTATTGTTCACACCAAATTATACACGCCGTTTTTGTGCCGAAACCAGGAAATCCTCCCGGTTTCGGCCTCTTTATTTTTACGCTACCTCCTCTTCTCCAACCTCTTGCGTTTGTAGGACACGTTCCAGGTAGGAGCAAAATACGCGCCAGTGCGAGACGGTTTGTGTGATGAGATGGGTCGAAGTAGGTGGGCAAAAAAAATCCCGGGTCGGTTCGTGGTGCGAATAAACGGGATCGAAAAGCGTTGGGTCGCTCAGGCGGCGAGCGGGAGGGCCTGGGTGGCTTTTACCTTGGTATTGACGCCGTAGTTCGTGATCGGAGTCCCGTAGTCGTTGAGCGCGATGGCGGAGATCCCAATGGCGATGCTGGCGCTGGTGGCGGCGATGGCGCTCACGCCTAATAGCATGGTGCCGGGGGCGAGGATCGAGGCGGCGATGAGAATGGTAGCGGTTTTCATTGTCGGTAGGTTTTGCATTTTCCTGTGTTGATTTCATCACCCCGCAGTGGATCGAAAAGTCGCAGAAACTGACAAAACCCACCTCGCCGGCAACATTGAGTCCGGAATTCGATGACCCGCCTGAACCTAAATTCCGAAGTGGGATGTGACAGAAGCAGCGGTGTTAGCGAACAAGGACAAAGTTGGGATTAGCGGCCAAGAGATTGAGAGCATGTAGCATTTGGCGCATGACCGCGATAAGGGCTATTTTCTTCAGTTTCCCAGCCTCAACGAGGCGCCGATAAAACGCGCGCATGACAGGGTTACATCGGATGGCAGAGACCGCCGCCATGTAGAGGACCTGGCGCACGGAATGACGCTCGCCGCGCACATGTCGGCAACGATGTCGCCGCCCGCTGTCGTGGGCGAACGGGGCCACACCGATCAGAGCGGCGAGTTGGCCCGATTCGATTTTTCAGAGTTCAGGCCCGTAGGCGAGCAGGGTGGCCGGCGAGCACGGGTCCTGCGCCTTGGAGTTCGCGCAGTCGAGCGGCTTTGGTGCGTAGACGGTCGTCCTCGTGGATGTGCGTTTTAATCAGTGCATCGGTTTGTTCGAGCTCGGTGGCTAAAAGCGCCCGCAGGATCTCAAGACGTTCACGCAAAATGCGTCCAGCCAACTCGCACCGGTTGCCTGTGGCGACGAGTTGATCACTGATCTGCCGGCGATAGTCGAGCAGCTCACGCAAGGTAGCGGCCGCTTCGTCGAGGGCACGGTGCAGGCGTGGCTTCATTTGTAACCCAAAGCGGCGCAACAGTTGAGCGTCGAGTGGGTCGGTCTTGGCGAGCAAAGCCGGCGGCGCGGGCAAAGACGCACACACGTCCTGGATTTGACCACGCAGACTTGGATCTGGGCCAAGAGCAATGCGGCGACAATGGCACGCTCGTAGCCGCCAGTCGCTGCGCATACGACCCGGGCATTGGGCAGGCTCTGGAGGTGCTTGATCAAGGCTCGGTGGCCTCGGTGGGTGTTCTCGACGTGGGCATAGCGAGTATCATCGACGGTGTAGTCGAGACGATCTTTGGCGATATCCACACCAACATAGGTGATTTGATTTTCAGGGGTGGTTTGCTCCATCTTGTTATACGAGCTCAGGGCTCTCTCAGCGGTTCGAGTTCAACCAGGTCGGCAACCCGGGCCCAGGGCTTCTGTTCGAGGTAAATCCTCGGGTAACAAATCGGCCTCTGGGTTGCCGTGCGGTGCAGACGGCCAGTCTGCACCGCACCCTGGCGAGCATCATTCAAGGCATTTACCTCGCATGTGCATTCGCGCCGAATGCAGCCTCCTGCGACGAACTCTATGGTCCATTCTCGGAGGCTGCATTCGGCTCCGTCCTCGCTTGTTCTTCACATCGGTTCGAACATACAAGGGAACGAAGGGCGTGAAGTGGGAACGAGTTACGGTCCGTCGCAGGCATCGATTCGATCACCTGGCAGGCAGGGCAATTTCAAGAAAGGTTATTGAAAACGATTTTGAGGGGCTTGGTTGCGAAGCTAACCGCGTTGTAGGCGTTGGCGCATAGCCTCTTGGACGCATGGCAGCGACTCTTTGAGTCTGCCAAGCACGGTGATCACCAGGGATCTAATCGTTGCGAGCAGCGAGATCGTTGGCCATTTACGGGCGTAGCATCGGTCTTCACCCATGGAAGCGTCTTTGTGGTAGTGAAGAGCGTTCTCGATCTTCCAATGTCCTGTGGCCTGAGCGAGTAGCTTGGCCGGATCGGCTTGGGTGCAATCTTGGCTGGTCACGAAAACGATGCATTGGATTTGTTTTTTATCTGTCGTGAGGTTCTCGCGCTCTCGGGTGATCCGGCCGGCCTGCGCCGCGAAGGGTCAGGTCGGTCGGGCTGGCGTCGATCGCTGCGATGCTGCGGCGCTCGGTCCTGCCATGGCCCCTTTCCAGGGTGAAGATCTTCCTGACCTCGCTGGCATCCATCCTTTTGCCGATGGCCTTGCGCAGCGCCGGGCGGTTGCCCGTCACGCTCATCAGATAATCGGCTCCGTGCTCCTGCACGATGCTGTGGGCTAGCGTCCTGCGGCAGTATAGGGCGTCAATGGTTACGGGCGTTCCATCGATCGGACCGATCTTGCCGAGCAGATCGACGACGGCCTGCGGCTCGTGGTTCTTTCCCCTGACGCAAAGGTTGCTGAAAAAAAAATCCCTTAGGCTATGGCTGATCGCCGAGACGCTCAAGGCCTCAGGATTGGCGGGTGTCGCCGTCGCCCTGATCACCTTGCCGTCGATGGCGATGGCCTGCGGGGCGTCGTGCTGATGCTGCCGGAGCCATGTTTCCACGACTTTATCGAAGGCCTCTGGCTGCGCAGCGCAAATGGCTCGCCATAGTGTCGTATGGGAGGGGGCGACGAGCTTGCCGGTGCCGGGGGCACGCCAGAAGCCGAAGCTGCGGCACTGCCTTTGATTCAACGCAGCGGCGAAGGCGGCGCACTGCTCCAGCGAGCGGTACCCCGCGAAGTATCCGCAAACGACCACGCCGAGCAAACCGGAGAGGCGATATCGGCGCCCCTTGTGCTCGCGCCGGTCCTCGAGCAACCTAAAGGCTTCCATTAGCGAGCCGATCGCCTTACCTTCGGCAAGGCGCGGATACCGCTTTTGCTGCTGCTGGCAGTAGCCATGGTAGGGCTCGGGTAGCTCCTCGCGGCACAGCAGCTCCTTGAAGTCCTGCCGCAGTGGATACATCAGAATCGTCTTGGGCTTGCCGTAATGCTGGTAAAAATCTGCCGCTTGGCGGGCGAACCCCTGGCTCGAACCTACCACCGTCCCGTTGACGGCCTTATAGCAAGTGCCCTCGAAAAACTCCGGATCCACGAAGGTCTCGACTGCGACAGGTTCCGAGCCAAAAGCACCACGCCAGTCTTCGCGCAGGCGTCTGAGCGCCAGCGAGAGGCTTTGGGACGCCAGATTGGGCATGGAGCGCGACGACCCAACAATCAGCAAGCGGCTGTTGGCAACGAGCAGTTCGAGGCGCTGCCATGCTTCCTAGCCAATGCAGCTGTCGCGTGCCTTTAAGATGGTAGACTGCGGAGCTGAACGAGAGCAGTGCCGCCCATTTCCCTGCCTCTTCCACCACGTAGCGCAGCGCTTTTCCCGCCACGTTCGAACTGCGCAAATAATGGTGAGTGCGGATCAGGTCGTTCCATCGCTCTATCTCTGCTTGATCGTCGAGCAACCGGATCGTGGCATTATCCAGCAGGTATCTCTGACGGCGGTTTGGACGGGTCGTTTTCTCAAACATGCCGCAGTCGCCGCAGTCCAACACTGAGTGCACAGGCTGAGAGGGAGTGGTTCCCTTTCTCCTAATGCACTATAATGAATACTATACGTTTGATATTGGGATTGATGATTGGCGGGATTGAGGTTGCGACAGGCCGTAGGAAGGGAGCGGTGAGCAGCTATACACAAGCCAGAGAGAGGACGACCGGCCCGGCTTGCAGGGCCGGTCGTCCTCTCTCTGGGAAAAACTCCGCGCTGGCGTCGTGGGCGCAGAGCGGAGGATTGGGAGTGGTGGCAAAAATACAACGGCGCATCACCGCCAAGGAACGCGAGGCGAGTCATGCCGGTTTGGCCCAGGGCAAAAGCGGCGCTCAGCTTGCCGCCGCCCTCGGCCGCGACGCCTCGGTGGTCAATCGCGAGATCACTCGCAACGGCGGGCGCAACAGCTACAGCGGCATGGATGCGCAGACTCGCGCTTGCCCTCGGCCCAAGTGCGCCGACACGCCCGCCTTGCGCGACGAGGTGCTGGTCCTGTTTGCCACCGGCGCTACGCCCAAGCAAATCGAAGTCGCCTTGAGACGACGTCATGGCCTTGATCTGACCCGACGCGTGAGCCACGAAACCACCATCTACGACTTCATCTACGTCCACTCCAAAGGCTCGGTTAAGAAGGAATTGATCGCTTATTTGCGGCGCAAGAAGCCCCGGCGCAGTCCCGCCCCCCGCGCCAAGGGCAAGCTCTCGGGCCAGTTGCCGGGCGCGATCAATATCGGCGAGCGACCCGCTGAGGTGGAGCGCCGGGAGGTGCCCGGACACTGGGAGGCCGACTTGGTCATGGGTGCGGGCAATCGCACCGCCATTTTGGTCATCACCGAACGGGTCTCCCGCTACGTGATGATCGTCCCGTTGGGCGGCGCCAAAGACGCGATCAGCGTCGTCCGCGCTCTCATCTGGGCCTTCAAACGCCTGCCCGCCCACCTGCGCAAGACCCTCACCTACGACAACGGCCGCTAAATGGCCCAACATGCCGCCTTCTCCCTTGCCACAAAAGTGGCGGTCTACTTCTGCAATCCACATAGCCCTTGGCAGCGCGGTGCGGTCGCGAATATCAACGGTCTGATCCGGGAATACTTCCCTAAAGTCATCGATTTTAACACCGTCACCAAAGGCCAAATCGCCAAAGCGGAGTGGCTACTCAATAATCTTCCTCGCATCGGGCTCGACGGACAGTCTCCCGCTGAAGTCTTTCATGCTATTATACAAAAAAACTGTGCACTAGCCGCTTGACGCCGCCCTTTGACCATGATGACGGAAATTAACTGCGAATTAGCTGTAATCAGCAAGGGGGATTTCACCATCCCGTGCTGCGCTTGATGCGGAGGGCTTCGTAGAGGTCGAGGGAGAGTTCCTGGATGAAGCGCGAGGGGGTGTTCATCATGCCATTCGGGCCGGGGCGGGATGCGATCCGGGGGTAGCAGAGATAGAGTTCGTTTTTGGCGCGGGTGACCGCGACGTAGAACAGGCGGCGCTCTTCCTCCACGTCACCGGCTTCGATGGAGCGGCGGCCGGGGAAGGAACCGTCGGCGCAGCCGATCACGAAGACGACGTCGTATTCGAGGCCTTTGGCCTGGTGGACGGTGGTGAGTTTGATGGCTTCTTGGTCGGCCTCGACGGAGCGGTCGGTGGTCTCGCCGTTGAGGAGTACGATTTGGGCGAGCAGATCCTGCATCTCGGTGAAGCGGGCGGCGAAACCGGACATGGCGGTGAGTTCGTCGATGCGGTCCATGTAGTCGGCGTAGGCGCCTTTGAGGTAGTCGCCATACCAGCCGTCCATGGAGACCTCGACGGTGACTTGGGGGGTATCGTCGCGCATGGCGTTGGTGGTTTGGCGGAGGGAGACGCAGAAGGATGGCCACTCGTCTTTGGCGCCTTTGGGGACGCGGCTGATAACGTCGTCGGAGATGAGGGCGTCGACGATGTCTATTTGCATGAGGCGGGCGTGCTCGAAGGCCGTCTGGTAGATTTTAAGGGCGCTCTTTTCGCCGACCTTGGGCAGGAGGCAGGCGATGCGTTGCCAGGCGGATTCGTCGGTGGGGTTGTAGATGAAGCGCAGGATGCCGACGAGGTCGCGGACGTGTTGGCGTTCGAAGAATTTGACGCCGGAAGTGATGTGGTAGGGGACGCCGGAGCGGGAGAAGGTGAGCTGGGTCTCGAGGGCGACGAAGTGGGAGCGGTAGAGGACGGCGATTTCGTTGGGCGAGACCCCTTCGTCTTCGACGAGGGAGCGGATGCGTTTAACGAGGAATTCGGCCTGTTCGCGATCGTCCATGGTTTGGACGACGTAGGGTTTTTTGGAATTGGCGCGGGCGGCGCGCAGCTCTTTGTCGAAGTGGCGACCGGCGGGTTGGGCTTCGAGGACGCCGTTGGCGAGGTTGAGGATCTGGGGCGTCGAGCGGTAGTTGGTCTCGATGCGATGGAGGGCGGTCTCGGGGTGACGGTCCGAGAATGTCATGATGTTGGCGAAGTCGGCTCCGCGCCAGGAGTAGATGCACTGGGCGTCGTCGCCCACGGCCATGATGCGGTGGTGGGGGGCGAGGGCGTCGATGATCTGGGACTGGATGGTGTTGGTGTCCTGATACTCGTCGACGAGCAGGTGGCGGAAGCGTTGGCCGAAGTAGTCGGCGACCTTGGGGTCTTCCAGGAGGAGTTTGAGCCAGAGCTCGAGGAGGTCATCGTAGTCGACGACGTTTTGGGCGCGTTTGGCCTCGGCGTAGATCTTGGCTAACGTGGGGAGGGCGACGGCGATGTCGTTGTATTGGGGGAAGTGTTCGGAGACGGTTTCGGCGAGGGATTTTTGGGTATTGCGCGAGAGGGAGATGACGTTGAAGAGGGGGCCCGGGCGGGGGTTGGTTTTGTCTTTGAAGAACAGCTTGTCGTCGGCCTCGACGGTGCGCTTGAGCAGGTTCTCGGATTCGGAGGCGTCGAGGATGGTGAAGTTTTTCGGCAGTTTGAGGACGTCGGAATCACCGAACATGCGAAGGGAACGGTTGCCAAGGGAGTGGAAAGTGCCGCCCCATAAGCGGCCGGATTCGGCGCCGGTGAGCTTGGCGACCCGGTGCAGCATTTCCTTGGACGCCTTGTTGGTGAAGGTGAGCAACATGATCTCGCCGGGAGGCACGCCTTGGTGGAGCAGCCAGGCGACGCGGTAGGTGAGAGTGCGGGTTTTGCCGGCGCCGGCGCCGGCGAGGACCAGCAGAGGGCCGGGCGGGGCGGTGACGGCGGCGTATTGCTCGTCGTTGAGAGTCTGACGGAAGTCGATGGGCGGATACCCCCGGGCTTGGCGGCCGTAGGGCTGGGCGTCGTCGTCGCGATCGAGAATAAAATCCATGTAGCCTCGACGGTCTCGGATTCGGGCCGGGAGGCAAAGCCGAAAGCGGGGGGATTCGAGTCAGAGGCTGACTTCGATCCGCAGGGTCGACCAGGTGGCGATCACGCCGGCGGAGTCCTGGAACTGGCGGGAGTAGTCTCGCAGCACGTTTTTAATAGCCCCGAAGGACAAGGTGCGCTGAGGCAGGGCGACCCCGGTATCGTGCAGGCGCCGTAGGAGGGCTTGAGCCGACGGGTATACGTAGCGTCGGGAAAGAGATTCGTGGCGCAGCACTCGCAGCCCGGCCGTTTGGAAGGCGTTGACCCATTGCGGGGCGTCCAGCCATTGAAACTGGTAGTCGGGCGGGACCAAGGATCCCAGCTCCGGCAGAGAGGGCCGGATGTAGATGTCGCAGAGCATGCGTCCGGTGGGGCGGAGTAGGGCGGGCCCATCGAGCGAGGACCACGGCCGGCGCGGGGGCCCATTGGAGCATGCTGGACGAGGTGATGACATCCCAATCGGCCCGGAGGGGTGGACGGTGGATTCCAGGCGTCACATGGCGACCAATGGGCGGCGGGGCAGCTTTGGTGACCCTCGGCCACCATGGCGGGGACAATGTCGGTGGCCTCAACGTGATGGAAGTGCGGCACCAGATGTTGAGTCAGGTTTCCGGTGCCGGCCCCAAATTCGAGGCAGCGAGTTGGGCGAACCGTGGAGGGAAGCCACTCGGCGAGCCAGTCAGCGGAGTCGCGCTGGACGTGGGAGGCTTGGTGGTAGGTCGAGGATTTACGATCGAATGCCAGCATGGGTTTGAGTCAGGAACGGGCGGAACGAATGTGGGCGGCGACCTGAGGCAGGAGGAGGCGGAAATCGTGGTTGCAGGACGGAAGCGTAGTGAGGTGAGGGACTTGTTGTTTCGCGACGACTGAATCGACCAAGGAATCTTCAGATCCGAGAAAAAGATGGGTCCGCTCGGCTGAATCCGGACGAAACCGCTGCTCCCCCCAGTGCGTTGAGCCCCCAGGCGAGATCCTCCACGGAATAGGGCAGATCCGGAAGGGCGAGGTCGCTGAGGCCAACCAAGCGCAGGTAGAGTTTTAGCGCGGTCGCCGGAGTCTGATCGAATCGGGAACGGACGGCCAAGTGCGAGCGGGAAGAGGTCGTGCCGCCAAGACCGGCTTCGGCGTCGAAGACCAGAATGGGGGCGAAGGCGATACGAGTGGGAGGATGCGCGGCGGGAGCGGCGGCGAGCAACAGGAGTGCGCCCAGTGAGTAACCGGCGACAATATCGTAGCCCGGCTGGCACGCGTGGTGAAGTGCCTGGACGTGAGGTGGGAAAACGACATGAGAGTCGTGGGGTCAGCAAGTTGAGGCGACAGCCTGCACGGCGGAGGGCGGAATGCCCCAGCCGCTAATCCACGCCCATCGGAGCGGGGAAGCGGTGGCTAATGGGAAAACGAGACGGGTCACGCGATGAATTTACGGAAGGAGTCGGGCAGGACGTTGTTTCTGAACAGAAGCCGGTAAGCTAGCGACCAACGAGGAGCGGGATGAACCGAGCCTGTTTGCAGCCAGGTGAACAGACTAAAATACCGGCAGGTATGGAGGAACATGTAGTGCCCGTCGGTGGCCCACTTTTTGACCGGCACTCCGCTATGAATGGAGAGCGCGCGGAATTTTGGTTCATCGGGGTAGAACGCGACGGAGCGGGGCAATTTGAGTTCGTTCCACAGGTGGATGTCGGCAGTGGTGAACTTTGGTTTTCCGAGATCGACTTTGATGAGCAAGTTGTCCCAGTCGATCAGGGGCACACGACGCTGGATTCGTCGCACGAACTCGGTTTCCGAATCATAGTGCTTACCGTAGAGACGCGCGTAGGGCGTTTGGATAATCGGATAACCGCGTTCTTCGCGGGAAACGCTCAAAACTTCGAATGCATGGGGTTCCCGGATACGTTGCAGGAAAGGGATGAACTCAGGGGCGGTGAACCCCATGCCGACGCAAGGAGAGCGGCAGCGAACCCCGAGTTCGGAGTAGAGTCTACCGGCCCAACAGTCGTCGCTGATGATTGACACTCCGGCGCGTGAGATTCGCTGGGCGGTGTAGTTTCGAAGCCATTGGCGGCGGAGGGAATATAGCGAAGGGAGCGCAGGCAAATCGAGGCGTTTGCATTAAGTTTGGGCCGTGGAGGGGGGGAATCAATTGTCCGCGAGAGTTCTCCGGTGGGCGGGCAACGCGCAAGCGGGGATCCCAGGAAGGAGATGAAAACCACGGCTGGCGTATCAGAGAATTGGTGACCAGAGGGGGGCTGATGGGAGTCGGAACGAGTCGTGTAGCCCCCCCTCGGTATGGTCCGACCCTCGTCGACGGTCAGGAGCCACTGCGCAACCAAAGCGAAACGCCCGGAAGTCGCGGGACCGCCGGGCGTGCTGGTAGATTGCGAATCGAAAACGAATTCAGATCAGAACACGGTAAAGGCGACATTCACCCCGGCGGGGACGATGGAGACCATGCTTATGAGTTTGATGAGGATGTTGAGACTGGGGCCAGCGGTGTCCTTAAATGGATCGCCCACGGTATCGCCGATGACAGCGGCTTTGTGCGCGGAGGACCCTTTGCCCCCGTGGTGGCCTTCCTCGATGTATTTTTTCGCGTTGTCCTAGGCACCGCCGGAGTTGGCCATAAAGACGGCCAGAACAAAGCCGGTGGACAAGCCGCCGCCGAGCAGGCCGAACGTACCCGGCACGCCGTAAATAATACCGACGGCGATGGGGGCGGCGACGGCGATGACGGACGGTAGCACCATTTCGCGTTGAGCACCGGCGGTGGAGATGGCGACGCAACGGGCGTAGTCGGGCTTATCCTCTCCCCGGAGAATACCGGGTATCTCGCGGAACTGGCGGCGCACTTCCTCGACCATACGACCGGCGGCGCGGCCGACCGCATTGATAGTGAGACCGCAGAACAGGAAGGCCATCATGGAGCCCAGGAACATGCCGAGGATGACCTTGGGGTTCATGAGGTTGACCTGAAAGTAATCCATGAACTGGGGCAGAGAGGCCAGGGCGGTGGAGATGACTTCACCCGAGCGCAGGACGATCGAGTCCTGGTGATGGTGAAGCATGACGATCTTGAGCTCCTCGACGTAGGACGCGAGCAGTGCGAGGGCCGTGAGGGCGGCGGAGCCGATGGCGAAGCCCTTGCCGGTGGCGGCGGTGGTATTGCCCAACGAGGCGAGGGCGTCGAACCTCAGGCCCGAGCCCTGCCATCTCGGCATTGCCCCCTGCATTGTCGGCAATGGGACCGTAGGCGTCGGTGGCGAGGGTCAGCCCGAGGGTCGACAACATGCCGACGGCGGCGATGCCGATACCATAGAGCCCCATGGGAATCGATTCCGGCGTAAAACTCCATGATCCGGTGGCAAGGCAGTAGGCGATGGTGGTGCCGATGACGATGGCCAGGACCGGGATGACGGTGCTCATCATGCCGACTCCGAGACCGGAGATGATGACGGTGGCGGGTCCGGTCTCAGCTTGAGCGCCGATACTTTGAGTCGGTTTGTATTCCTGAGACGTATAGTATTCGGTGGCCTTGCCGATCACGATCCCGGTGATGAGCCCAACCACGATGGCTCCCAAAATACCCACGAAGTTGGGAAGCTCCAAGGCCCGGAGGATGAGGAAGGATGCGACGAAGATGAGGTTGACCCCTCGGCCCAGCGCGTTGAGCAGGTCGCGTTGGGAGGCACCGCGTGTTACGCGTACGGCGAAGATCCCGATAATGGAAAGCAGGGTGCCGACGGCCGCGACCAACATAGGCGCGATCACCGCTTTGTAGGCGACCTCGGGGTCGGATTGGGTGGCCAGAATGGACCCCACGTAGGATTCGTAGAGATCGGCCCCCATGCCGGCGACATCGCCCACGTTGTCGCTCACATTGTCGGCGATCGTGGCGGGGTTGCGCGGATCGTCCTCGGGGATGCCCGCCTCGACTTTGCCAACCAAGTCGGCACCCACGTTGGCGGCCTTGGTGAAGATGCCCCCACCCACGCGGGCGAAGAGGGCTTGGAGGGACGCACCCATCCCAAAGGTCAGCATGGTGGTGGTGATGAGCAGCTTGTGGGGCGGATCGGCGTCGGTGACGTATTTGGTCAGGACGAGGAACCAGACCGAGATATCGAGCAGGGCGAGGCCGACGACCACGAGGCCCCTGACGGCCCCGCTACGAAAAGCGAGACGCAGTCTGGCGTCGAGAGACTGGCTGGCGGCATGGGCGACCCGCGACGATGCGTGGGGCGCGGTTTTCATGCCAAAAAAACCGGCGAGGCCGGAAAAGAGACCGCCGGTGAGAAAGGCAAAGGGAACCCAGTGATTCTGCAGATTCAGACCGTAGGCGAGCCAGGCGAAGACCAAGGTGAGTCCCAGGAAGAAGCAGCCCACGAATTTGTATTGTTGTTTCAATACGCCATGGCGCCGGCACGCACGTGGCCGGCGATCTCCGCCATCAGCGGGGTGCCCTCCGGCGCCGCTTTCATGCGGCGATAAAACCACGCGGCGAAGACGAGCGCGCACGCGGAAGCTATCGGAACTAACCAGAACAGGGGGGAGTGCATGGAGATGACGGGTTGATCTATGACCGATGGGCAGAATCAGGCGCCCCAAGTCGACAGTGCGGAGCGCCACCATGGGTATTGGGTGGTCTCGAGGGTTTGCCGGTCGGGGAAGGGGAAAAAACGGAAGCCGTCGCCCGCCTGCGCGACGTAGAAGCCTCGATGGATGGTGCGGTAGAGGACCTCCTGATGGAGGAAGCGGATAACGGTTTTGGTGGGCTTGCCGGATTTGGTGCGCAGTTCGCGCAGGCAGTTGCGCAAGTGCTCAATTTTTGGATACGGAAGATTTTTTCCCCCATCGGCCTCGGAGTCGTCGGCGAGGCGGGCGAGTTCCAGTTCGGCGAAAACCAGAGTAGGCACGGAGACCCGTTCCTCGAGTTTGGTGATTGGGCGAGCGAAGGCGAGAGGATCGAGGGTGCTGACCACGCGAGGCGTGAGGGGGGGGAATTCCTGGTAGAGATGAAACCGAGGACCCGATTCGATGAAGTAGTCGGCAGGCTTGAGTTCGAGCACCATGCCACTCTCGGTCACCAAGTAGAGGGCTTCCAGAGCTTCGACCGGAGTGTTTTCCAGAACGCGGTAGATGGACAGGTAGGCGGAGTGGCGCGGGTGGTGGGTATCGTCCCGTTCGAGATCGGGATCGACGGCGAGTTCCTGCAGACGTTGCTGGGCGTAGGACTCGTTGAGACGGAAAAACATCGCCTGGCCACGAGACCGTTTGCGAGATCCGGTGGCGAGATAAGCCCCAAACGACGAGGGGTCCAAGTGCGAGGCCACCAGCGCCTCGGATAACAGCGAGAGATAGAGGTAGGGTTTCATGACCGGACATGGCACGGACCGGAAAGAGTCCGGCAGGCCAGGTGCGCAGCCTAGAGAAATTCAGACACGGGGACTGCGCAGGGTTTGCGGAGTCATGAGCAGTGCTTGTGATATATGTTCAAAAGTTAAGATCATCTTATTTGATGATCTCACTTTCGCGCGATGCCGGCCCAGTTTAGAGCACCACCAGATCGTTGCGGTGAACGACCTCCAGACGCTGTCGGTGAGGGAAGAGCGGTTTTAACTCATCGGAGCTGAGGCCCGTGATTTTGGGGACATCTTCGTTGGAAAACCGGCACTTGCCGCGAGCGATAGCCACTCCGTCGGGGCCGGCAATATTGACGATGTCGCCGGCGGCGAACGGCCCCGTCGAGCCGGTGACACCGACGGCGAGCAGGCTGCGGCCGCGGCTTTGCAGAGCGGTGACGGCCTTGGCATCGATCTCGATGCAACCCTGAGGCCGTTGGTAGTAGGTCAGCCAGTGTTTGCGGGCTTCGAGAGGGAGGCCACTGGGGACAAAAAAGGTGCCGGGGTTGCGACCGGAAAAGATATTGGTCAGCACGTTGTCCTCGGCCCCATTGGCAATGAAGACACCACAACCGGAGCGAATGGCGAGACGAGCGGCGGAGATTTTGGAGATCATACCGCCCACGGCAATCGGGGCGGTGGTGCCGCTGGCCATGCCCTCGATTTCGGCGGTGATCCTTTGGACGACGGGCACGATCTCACCGGTCCCCTGCATGTCGATGAGGCCAGGAACGGTGGAAAGTATGACGAGGTAATCGGCGTGGAGCAGGCCGGCGACCATGGCGGAGAGGGTATCGTTGTCTCCCACTTGAATTTCGGCGGCGCTGACCGTGTCATTTTCATTGATGACGGGGATGGTCCCGTAATCGATGAGGGCTTCGACCGAGGCTTTGACCGCTAGATGGCGGGATCGCGTGCGCAAATCCTCGTGGCTGAGAAGAATTTGGGCGACGGTGCCATGGTGGGGCTCAAAGCCCCGTTGCCAGGTCTGCATGAGCAAGCTCTGGCCGATCGCAGCGCAGGCTTGTTTTTGCGCGAGCAGATTAGGGCGTTGGTTGAGGCTCAGGCGGCCCATGCCGAGCCCCACGGCACCGGAAGACACTACAATGACCTCGGTGCCGGCGGCGCGCAGCACGGCCACCTGTTGGCAGACGGCAGCAATACGCCCGATATCGAGCTGGCCGATACCGGAGGTGAGTACGCCGGTTCCGAGTTTGACCACGACTCGTTTGGGAGGGTTGCGGTCGAGGCGGTGAATCAGGGAAGACACGGCGGAAAGGGGCCCGCGAATGGGGCGTTGGAGAGGAGCTGGGATGGGCGAAGGGAGCAGGAGGTCAGTTGACCTCGAGGAGCTCCTTTTCCTTGCTGGCGAGATGTTCGCCAACGGACGAAATGGCCTTATCGGTCAGGGCTTGGATTTCCTTTTCGAGACGCTTGGATTCGTCCTCGGGAAGTTTGGCCTTTTTTAGCGTGTCGAGCCCGTCGTGACGGGCCTTGCGCACGGCGACCTTGCCATTTTCGGCGTAGCGGTGGACGACTTTGACAAATTCCTGACGGCGTTCGCGGCTCATTTCGGGCAGGGGGACGCGCACCTTGGTGCCATCGATATTGGGATTGAGGCCGATATTGGCGATCTGGATGCCTTTGGCGACAGCCTGGAGCACACCTTTGTCCCAAGGTTGGATCACGATCATGCGGGAGTCCGGGGTGGAGATGGCGGCGCAGTCCTTAATGCGCATGTGGGAACCGTAGGCATCCACCATGATGTTTTCGACCATGGTGGGAGTGGCCTTACCGGTGTGAATGTTGGCAAACTCGTGGATCGTGTGGTCCAGAGCTTTTTGCATTTTGGCGTCGGTTTCGGAGACGATTGGGTGGGACATGGAGGGTCGGAGTTGAAGTTCTAAGTTGACGTTGAAGTCTCCGTCGAGATGGCGCGAAGAGCAGGCGTTCCTCAGGAGTGTACGAGGGTGCCGATTTTTTCGCCTTGGACGGCCATGCGAATGGCGTGCGGATCGCTGAGGTCGAAAACGAGAATGGGGAGATCGTTGTCGAGGCAGAGGGAGAACGCGGTGGTATCCATGACGTTGAGACGTTGGCGCAGGGCGTCGATGAAGGTGAGTTGGTCGTATTTGACCGCGTCGTCGTGTTTTTTGGGATCCTTGTCGTAGATCCCGTCGACCTTGGTGGCCTTGAATATGATGTCGGCGCCGACTTCATTGGCGCGGAGAGCGGCGGTGGTATCGGTGGAGAAGTAGGGGTTGCCGGTACCGGCGACGAAGATGACGACACGGTGTTTCTCCAGATGCCGAACGGAGCGACGGAGGATAAACGGTTCGGCGACCTGATCCATGGGGATGGCGGTTTGGACGCGGGTGCGGACGCCCTTTTTCTCCAGGCAATCCATGATGGCCAGGCCGTTGATGACGGTGGCGAGCATGCCCATGTAGTCGCCGGTGGTGCGGTCGACGCCCCGGGCTTCACCTTGGAGGCCCCGGAAGATGTTGCCTCCGCCGATCACGACGCAGACCTCCACGCCCATTTCGTAAATTTCCTTCACCTGGTCGCAGATGCGGCTGAGCACCTCGGCGTCGAGAGGATCCGTGCCGGTGCCACGCAGGATTTCGCCACTTAGTTTAAGGACGATACGTTTGTATTTGGGTGCAGAAGAATACGGCGCGGATTCGCTCATGAGGGCAGAGTGAACGAGCGGAGAAAACGTTCGTCAACTGCGGGAGGTGAAAACGAACGAGGTCCGGGAGCAAGAATGCCTGGTTTGGCAGGAGGCAGCGCGGGCGGGGCAGGTCGTTGAGATCGGTGGTTTCCCCACGTCCCTGAAGAGCGGGATTCCCTCGAACCGGGGGGGGGGCACCCCGGAATTTCAGCCAATCTGAGATTGGCTGCCCGACCAGGGTTCGAACCTGGACTAGGTGAGTCAAAGTCACCGGTGCTGCCATTACACCATCGAGCATTGATGGGAGTCAAGCAGCCTGCAAGGTATTTGGGCTTCGTCAAGCGTGTGTTCGCGGTCAACGAGTGGTTTGAGAGGGCGGGGGGCTTTTTGGGCCTGACGAGGGCTTCCGAGGTAACTTCGCCCGGGGCTTGTGCGGGTGCGGCAGTTCAATTGTATTAGGGGGGGGGCAGCCGTTGTTTTTACCCCAATTTGTTGGTTTTTGTTGTCGAGTGACACTGGCAACGGGGTGCTTGGTGGCGGTGCGATTGGAAGCTCAAACGGATGCGGGGGCGGAGAAAGGCGAGGTGAGAGAACCTAGTAGACTGACCCAGTTGATTGATTTTTGGTCAGTGTCGTTGGCGAGCAGGGAGGCCGGGATTCCCTATGAGTTTGAGGTGGATGTGCTTTATTATGATCCGTTTTGGACGATCCTCCAGGTCGAAGACGCGTCTCTGTCGGAGTATTTGGAGTCGGTCCCGGATTTAGCGATCAAGTCGGGACGCCGAATTCGGTTGAAGGGCGAGACCTCGGCGCCGGCTTCGGTATTTTCGGTCGCGGGGGCGGACATTGTCGATGTGGGGGCGGCCCAGATCAATTGGGCGAAGGTGGATCTCTCCCAGATCGATCATCATGCGATGATAAATCGCCCCATTGAAGTATTTGGTTTGGTGGAGGGCCAAGAATTCGACGCGATTATCATTTACACCTGAAAATGGTGGTCGATGGCTACGCGGTATCGGCGTGGGTTTTGGTGGATCCGATGCAGCCCGTGCTCAATTGGGAAGGAAATTTGGTGAGGATTCAGGGGGTGCACGCCGCACAATTTGACAGTCAGGGCGAAGTGAGTCGGATGGAGTTGTTTTGTGCGGGGGTGGATCGGGTCGAGCGAGTGGGACCGATGGTGGACGCGAAGGAATTTGCAGCTCCGATCGTGAGAGTGACGGACTCGATTGAATTGTCCGGCCCGGGTCCGGTGCATATGGAAGGGGTGGTGGTGAGCGACGAGGAAGGAGGGTGGATGTTGAGGGACTCCACGGGCCAAATCCGGATTGAAACGGGGCAAGCGTGGGATCCGCCTCCGGGCAGTCGGGTGGAAGTGGTGGGGTATCCACACGGAGAGGGAGTTTCCCCTCGGCTGGTGCGGGCGTGGGTGAAGGAGGCCAATCAGATTGCGGGAGAATCGGAGGGGGAGGACCCCGTCGACCAGCGGTGGCTGCACCGAATCACGGCGAGTGTGATGGAGCTTGGCCCGGAGGAGGCGAGTCGAGGTGATCCAGTGCGTTTGACCGGAGTGGTGACTTGGTCGAGTCCCCGATCGATATTCTATTTTCTGCAGGATTCGACGGGCGGAATTTCTGTGTATCGTTCCAGTGCGGCGGAGTTGCCACCGTTGCCGGGGCGCCATGTGACGGTGGTGGGGAGAACGGACCAAGAGGAGTTTTCGCCCATGGTTCGATCGCAATTGGTGATGGATTTGGGATTCATCGCGCGGCCGCCGGAAAAATTTGTCCCCTTGGAGCATGCGTTGACGGGAGTGGAGGAGGCGCAGTGGGTGCGGATGAGCGGTTACGTGCATCGGGTGCGCCGCGATGGGCCCTGGGCGCGGTTGGAAATGACCTCGACAGCGGGCCCGTTTGTGGCGCGGTTGCCCAGTGACGAGACGCTTGCGGATTTGGTGGGTGGCGTGGTGACCTTGGAAGGGGTGGCGCACGCGGTGGCGGATGACAGGCGCAAGCTCACGGGAATTCGGGAATTCAGTTGTGGGTGCCGTCGCGGGAGCAAGTGACGGTGTTGGATGACGGCACGACGGATTTGTTTCAATTGCCGACGAGGGCGATGGATGAGTTGGGGCGGTTCAGCACCGCGACCAATTTACAGCGTTGAATCAAAGTGGAGGGGACGGTGCTGGAGCGATTCCGGTCCGGGGCGGAGGTGCGGATGGCTCTGCAGCACGGGCGATTCATCATAGAGGTGCGGTGGGAGAGTTTGAGCAGGCAAAGCGGGGAACCGCTGCCAGAGGCAGGGAGTCGAGTGAGGGTCACGGGAGTGCATGATGTGGACTACAACGATCGAGCTGAGGCGGTCGGATTTCATCTTTTGATCGGACAGCGGGATCAGATCGAGTTGCTGGCACCACCGCGTTGGTGGACGCGGGAGCGTGTGTTGGTGGCCGGGGGACTATTGCTGGGGTGCGTGGTGGTGGCGCTGTTTTGGGTGGGCCAGTTGCGTCGGCGGGTGACGGTGCAGACGCGGGAGATCAACGAACAGATGCAGCGCACGTCGAAGCTGACGGAGGATTTGCAGCGGGCGTCGCGGTTGGAGTCATTGGGCACTTTGGCGGGGGGCATCGCGCATGATTTCAATAATCTACTTACCGTGATGATGGGGAATGCCTCGTTGGTGGCGACCGAGGATACGTTGTCGGCTGAAACGCGAGATCGACTGGATGATACGCGGAAGGCAGCGATGCGGGCGCGGGACTTGACCCACCGGCTCATCACGTTCGCGAAGGGCGGAGCGCCGGTCCGGGCCGCGGTGGATGTGGAGGCCTTGTTGCGCGATGAAGTGGAGCGATTCGTGGTCGGGCCGAACACCGTCTGGGAATGGAGAGTGTCGGCGGCATTGCCCGAGGTTTATGCGGATCACCGGCAGATCCGGCCAGTGGTGCAGAATATGTTGCTCAACGCGGTGCAAGCGATGCCGCGGGGGGGCTTGTTGCGGATGGAATTGACCGCGGAGACCGTTTCGGAGGATGGGGACACGTTGCTCAGCCCCGGGAACTACGTGCGGTGGGAGTGGCGGGATAGTGGCGAAGGGATAGTGGCGAAGAATTTGGGCCGAGTCTTCGACCCGTATTTCACCACGAGGACGGACACCCATGGATTGGGCCTCGCGGTGGTGTATTCGATTGTGCGCCGCCATCGCGGGCGGGTATCGATCGAGTCGACCCCGATGGTGGGGACGGAGGCCCGCATATGGTTGCCGGTGTTTGATCCGACGCGTGACGTTTAACAATCGTCCTAAGCAGGGAGCATGCAGTCGAGAGGGTCGTTGCGAGGCGATAGGACGGCATCTTGCAAGGTTGGATTTCCGGCGAAATATCCGCCGAGGATTGTTCGCCCTGCGCCATTTCCGCTTCGCTTCGTCCTTCACCACCGAAATCTGCTCGCCATCCAGTCCTGCTGCTCAGCCTTCGACTGTATGGATACGGCTGAGGGCAAGTTACTTTTCGGGGGGACTCGCAGGCGGCACCTGTCGAACCGGCAAGGTGCCGCTGCGCACGTGAAGGTCCCGTTGAGGGAAGGGAATCTCGATCCCGTTTTCGCGCAGGGTTTTTTCGATGGCGTAGTAGATGCCGCTGCGGAAGCGTTTGGGGTTGCGGGACATTGCGGCGGTCCAAACGCCGAGCTCGAAATCGAGGGAACTGTTGCCAAAGCCGATAAAAAAAACGTTGGGGGCGGGATCGGCGAGCACTTGGGAATCGGCGAGGGCGACATCGATCATGAGACGGCGGAACTTCTCGACGTCGGATCCGTAGGCGATGCCCACTTCGATATTCAGACGCACCTTGGGGTCGCCATGGCTCCAATTGACGACGGGTTCGCTGATGAAGTTCGAGTTGGGGACGAGGATGGAAATGTTGTCGTTGGTCACGACCGTGGTACTGCGCAGACTGATACGGGAGACCTGACCGGCGACGCCATTTACTTCCACCCGGTCTCCGATGGAAATGGGGCGTTCGGCGAGAATGATAATGCCGGAGATGAAATTATGGACGATGTTTTGTAGACCAAAGCCTAGGCCAATGCCGATGGCTCCGGCGAACACCGCGAGGGAACTGAGGTCGATGCCGACGAAGTTGAGAGCGAGGTAGAACCCGAGGCAGAGGAAGGCATAGCTGCCGATGCGCGCGATGGCGAAGCGCATGCCTTCGTCCAGGTGGGTACGGGAGAGCACACGTTGGACGAAGATGCGTCGCAGCACGATCTCGGCTACGATGATGATGGTGCCGAGCAAGGTAAACTTGATCAGGCTGAGGACGGAGATCGGAGTCGGCCCCAGATGGAAGAGCGGGAGTCCTAGCAGTTCGAATAGATCCGAGAGCAGTGACGGGATGGAGGGATCCATGGGGTAGGAGGGGGTGTGTGGACTCAGGATTCGATGACGAAAGGGGCGAAGAAACTGTGTTGAGCGGGAGGATAGCGGCCGATGAGGCGCACCCCCTCGTCCAGAGTTTCTTCCTCCTGCACATGGCCGACCTGGTGGAGACGAGCGACCACGTCGTAGCGCTCGTGGGGCACCATGAGTTCGGCGCTGCCGAAGGTGTCGCGAATGAGGTCGGCGCAATGTTCGGCCAGCTGGGCCAGGCCCTCGCCACTGACGGCGGAAACAAAGAGTGCGTCGGGAATGAGCAGGCGGGCGTGTTGGAGTTGCTCGGAGGTGGCGGCGTCGACCTTGTTAAAGACGGTGAGGCGCGGGCGTTGATCGGCGTCGAGTTCGCCGAGGACCTCCAGCGTGGTCTGGTGGTGTTCGGCGACGCTCAGGGACGTGACGTCGAGGACGTGAATCATAAAATCGGATACGATGGCCTCTTCGAGCGTCGCCTTGAAGGCCTTGACGAGACCGTGAGGCAGACGGCGCACGAACCCCACGGTATCGGTGACGAGCAACTTGTGGTTGCCCGGGAGCAGGAGCTGGCGCGTGGTGGGATCGAGCGTGGCGAAGAGTTTGTCCTCGGCCAGCACGGTGGCGCCGGTGAGGGCGTTGAGCAGGGACGATTTGCCGGCGTTGGTGTAGCCGACGATGGCGGAAGTGGGAACGGGGACGCGGCGACGTTTCTGGCGTTGGACGCCCCGGTGTTGCTGCACCTCGTGGAGCTCTCGTTTAAGACGGGTGATGCGATCCCGCACGATGCGGCGATCCTGTTCGAGTTGGGTTTCTCCTTCGCCACTCATGGCGCCCTTGCCCCGCTGACGCGAGAGGTGGGTCCAGGCGCGGGTGAGACGAGGCATGGAATACTCCATGCGAGCGAGGGCGACTTGAAGCACGGCCTCGCGAGTCTGGGCACGATCGGCGAAAATATCGAGAATGACCTCCTGACGATCGATGACGGTGAGGTTGGAATCACGTTCCCAGTTGCGCTGTTGGCCCGGGGAGAGGCCCTCGTCGAAGACGACGACATCGCATGCCAGAAGACGCGCTTCCCCAATGATTTCGTCGACCTTACCCCGTCCCACGAGGAAAGCCGGGTTGGGCTGGCGCAATTTGACGATGATACGTCCCACGACGGTGATCCCTAGGTTTTCGACCAGTTCGGTGAGTTCCACGACCAGCTCTTCGGCCTCGTGAGCGGACATGCTGGCGGTTTGCACGCCGACGAGGAAGGCGCGTTCGACCTGTAGAGGATCTTCTTTGGTTTGAGCGGTGTTATCGAGGAAGTCTGCCATTCAGTTGCCCGAAACAACGGACAATGGACGGCAAATGTCCAGCGTGACGAATGGGTTGGGGGCGGGCGGCCCATGGAGGCGGAGGAAGGCGAGGAGGGGCGGTTTCGGTGCATCGGAAGTTGAGGTGAGGCCAGGTTATCCTAAATTCCGTACTTGGATGCGATAGAAGGGAACGAAGAGCGCGAAGTTGGAGAGAGTTACGGTCCGTCGAAGGCATCGATTCGTTCACCCGCCAGGTGAGTCAGTGGGTGCACGGTTTAACCTCACTAACCCACCGGATAACATAATTTTGTAACATGTGTTTTCTGATGTGAACTGCGTTTTTTAGGGTTATGCGCGCGATGGAGGGGGCCAAGGGAGGTCACGCGTCCGTCGGCTGTCGCCAAAAAGTATTCGAGCTCAAACTACGCGCACGTGTTGGCTACCGTTCGATGGTGGGGCGGGGGTGAGCATGGCGGAGGAAACGACGAAGATCTATTCGATGCGGTAGAACGTGGCGCGACCAAAGGTAACGGGTACAAAACTCGGATCAATTTGCACGGGGGGGTCCGCACCGCCCAGTGAGACGTAGCCCCCGGGGCGAAGTTGCTTTTTGACCCGGGACAATATCTGGCGCCGTGTCTCTACATCGAAGTAGATCAGCACGTTGCGCATGAGGATGAGATCGTAAGCGGGCAGTTCCGCCCAGGAGGCGGTGAGGTTGAGATGGCGAAAGTCGACGCAAGCGCGAAGGGCGTCACTGATGATCCAGTCGCCCGTTTTTTGACGGAAATATTTGATCAGAAGTTTCGCGGGTAGCCCGCGATTGACCTCGTGTTGCAGGTAGACGCCCTCCCGCGCTTTGGTGAGGACTGTGGGAGCGATATCGGTGCCGATGATACGGAAGGGAATCTGGTGGTGATGCTCGGCGAAGAGCATCGCGATGCGGTAGGCTTCCTGACCGGTGGAGCAGGCGGCGGACCAGATGGAGAGAGGATGCCCCGCGTTGCGTTGCGCGAGTTCCGGGATGATGTGCTCCCGCAGCGCGTCGAACGGCGCCAGATCGCGGAAAAAGAGGGTCTCAGTGGTGGTGAGAGCTTCAAAAGCTTCCTTCAAAGGAAAGCCGGGTAGAGTGGACGGGTTCGACCGAAAGGGAGAGACCAGCTCGTTGACGCTGCCGAATTTGTGGCGGGTGGCGATGGTCGCGAGTCTAGTTTCCACCAAGTATTCCTTCCCATCGGCCAGCAGGATGGCAGATTCGCTGTGAAGCGCCTGCCGTATATACTCATACTCGCACTTGTCCCGGGATCCCGGGACAAAGGGTGGAGATGGGCGGTGAGGGAGCTCATGCGACGAGCGATGAGCGACCGGACAGGCAGCGCATGATTGGGGGGGGCGAGATCGAGCAGCGAATGAGCGGTGTGAGGCAGGTTGGTGGCGGCGACCGCGCCGGGCATGCCCCAGATGACGGATGAGGCTTGATCCTGAATGATGATCGATCCTCCAGCTTGGTGAACAAATTCGCAGCCGTGAACCCCATCGCTGCCCATGCCGGTCATGACGACGCTCAGTACGCGGGCCCCTGATTGGGCGGCCGTGCGGCATGAGTTTTCGGGAGGGGCGTCATTAATGCGGGCGATATAGTCTCCGTGGGAAGAGCGAGTTATGGCCAGGTGGCGACCTCCGGGGGCCAGGACGGCGGTGCCCGGAGTAAGACGCATCCCATCGGTCGCTTCAACGCAATGCATGGCGCCGGGGCCCCGATCGATCAGCTCCGCGAGGAGGGAAGTGAACATGGGGGGCATGTGTTGCACGATGGCCACGGGCACGGGAATGGGGACGGTAAACCGAGCGAACAAGTCGGCCAGAGCGTTGGGACCTCCAGTGGAAGTGGAGATGCAGACTAAGTCCGGCGTTGCGCGGAAGGTGGAGCTAAAACGAGGAACCGCAGGGGGAGGAATTGTCGCGCGATTGGTGGGAGTAGATTGCGGTGCCGGGGCGGTTCGAGGTGCGTGGATGGCTTCGAATAGCTGGCGAACGCGCGGTGCAAGGTCGGATTGCAAACGCTGCAGACAGGCATTCAGGTCGCGAACGTCGGTAGGTTTGGTGACGTAGTCATTGGCACCAGCGGCTAGAGCGTCGAGCGTGGCGACTGCGCCTTGGCGAGTCGTCGCGGAAAACATGATGACGGGCAGGCGGGGATTATGTTTGCGCAACATGCGCAATGTTTCCAGGCTGTTTATTTCCGGCATCTCGATATCGAGGGTGACCACGTCCGGATTCACTTGAGTGAGTTTTTGCAGCGCGATTCGCGCCATTGGACGCGGTGCCGACGATCTCAAAGTCGGGTTGCCGTTGGGGCGCTTCGCAAATGAGGCGACGCATGACCACAGCATCATCAACGACCAGGATTTTTATAGTAGACATAGTCAGGCGTCCTTTTCGATGACGGTGGAGCAGGAGTTCGATGGGAGAGTTTGGAGATGGCCCTCGAGGGTGACCTGGTGTGGCAGGCAAGCCGTCTCCCCCATCAAGGTGAGTGATGGTTCCAGGGTCGGGGTGATGCCTGAAGCGGTGCTGGCGACAGCGTCAACGTCGATGACTGACTTTGCGGATGGCCACGTTTAGAGAGAGATTATGTGAGCAGACCGAGTAAGCGGAGTTTATCCACGAACATGTCTTCGGTGGGGGGGGTCATGAGATAGTCCTCGGCGCCGGCCATGATGGCTTCGGTGACGCAGTCATAGTTTGATTGGGCGGTGACCATCATTGTTTTGATTTGGTGGTGAGACGGGTCGGCCCGGATGATTTGGAGCAATTCGATGCCGGTCATGCGCGGCATGTCCCAGTCGATGAGGATGGCATCGTAGCTCGAGTCTTTTTCAGGAGGGCGCAGGCCTCGACACCGTCTTCAGCCTCGACGGTTTCACCCCAATGTTTCTGAGAGAAGGATGACAGGATGGATCGCATGATCTTGGAGTCGTCGACAATGAGAAAACGCATGGGGAAGGGGCGGTTTACGAAACAGGTATTGACAAGGAGTTCATCGTCTCAATTCGCGTGAACTTGGGGGTTATTTCAGGAGCTGGGGGAGGGGAGGGACAAAGGTTCGCCCAACAGAAAGGGCGCCCGCGGACCGGGCGCCCCTTACTTGGGAAGGTAAGGGGCGCGAAGGGCTTACGCGGCCTGTTTGATTTCGAGGGAGCCGCTGTTTTCGTCCTGGCCGGCGGCATCGACGACGGCTTTGAGTTCGGCGGCGAGACGAGCCAGTTCCGAAGAGGCGACCAAGGTGCTGGCCGAGCCCTGGGAGGTGCTTTGAGCGGCTTCGGAGACATTGACGATGTTGCGGTTGATTTCGGAGGCCCCGCGGGCGGCTTCGCTGGCATTGCGAGCGATTTCGGTGGTGGTGGCGGACTGCTCCTCCACGACGCTGGCGATCGTGTTTTGGATATCGTTGATTTGAGCGATGATCTTGGAGATTTCACCGATCGCCCCGACGGCGCCTTTGGTGTCGCCTTGAATGGCTTCGATTTTGGCGGAGATATCCTCGGCGGCGGCGGCGATTTGTTTGGCCAGTTCCTTGACTTCATTGGCGACGACCGCGAATCCCTTGCCGGCTTCGCCGGCGCGAGCCGTCTCGATGGTGGCGTTGAGGGCGAGGAGATTGGTCTGCTGGGCGATTGAAGTGATGACTTTGATGACCTTGCCGATTTCCACGGAAGACGTGTCCAACTTGGTGTCGTTGGTATCGCTGGCGACTTTGACGACGGCGGTGCCGACGCGAGCGGCTTCAGCGGCGCTCTTGGCGATTTTCTTGACCGTCGAGCTCATTTGCTCGGCGGCGGTGGCAACCGTGGTGACATTGTTAGACACCTGTTCCGCCGCGGAGGAGGCGACCCCGGCCTGAGTGGCGGTTTCCTCGGAATTGGCACTCATGGTCTGAGCGGTGGAGGAAAGCTCTTCGGAAGATGCGGCGAGGGTCTGGGAGTTGGTCGCGACTTGATCCAAGGTACGGGTGAGGTTGGCCTCAGCGCGTTTGCGGGCGGAGATATCGGTCGCGAATATGATGATACGCTCGACCGTGCCGTCGACGCCGACGCGGGGGTTGTAGGTGGCTTGAAGCCACACTTCCTTACCCCCTTTGCCGATTTGTTGGTATTCGTCGGTCATGAATGTACCCGCGTTGAGATCGGCCCAGAATTGAGTGTAGCCGGCGGAGATCGCGTACGCAGGTTCGACGAACATGCGGTGGTGCTGGCCCTTGCTTTCTTCGAGGGTGTAACCGAGGCATTGGAAAAAGTTGGCGTTAGCGTTGAGAATGGTGCCTCGGTTGTCGAATTCGATCACGGCTTGGTTGCGATTGGCCTCCTCGAGCTGACGCTCGTTGTTCATGGCGGAGACCTTGGTGGCGGTCACATCGGTCGCAACCGTGACCACTTTGGTGACCCGCCCCATCTCGTCCTTCACCGCAGCATAGACAGCCTGAATGTAGATGTCGCGGCCGTCCTTGTTGATGTGACGGAATGTATCATTCTTACCAATACCCTGGGCGAGAGCCTCCCAGAATTGAGCGTATTCCGCCGATTTTCTGAATTCGGGATCCACGAACATCCGATGATGTTGGCCTCTGACTCCCTCGAGGTCGTAACCGAAAATGGAGAGGAAGTTTTCGTTGGCGGAGAGAACGGTGCCGTCCTTCTCGAATTCGATATAAGCGTAGGCATCATCGATGGCGCCGAGGATACCTTTGGCGTTTTGGCGTTCGATTTCGGCTTCGGTGATGTCGCAGCGAACGCCGAGATATTTGCGCGGCTTGCCGTTGGCACCGAGCACGGGGGCGATGACCGCATCGACGTAGTAGGGGGTGCCGTCCTTCTTGCGATTTTTGACGACGCCGCGGAAGATCTTGTCCCGCCCGATGGTGCCCCAGAGTTCCTTGAAGACGGACTTGGCCATGTCGGGGTGACGAGTGTTGTTGTGCCCTTTGCCGATCAATTCCTCGCGGTCGTATTGGGAGACTTCGCAGAACTTGTCGTTGCAGGAGACGATGTTCCCCTTGAGGTCGGCTTCGGAGACGATGCTGGTGAGGTTGGTGATGGAGGCACGAACCTTGAGTTCCTCCTGTTCTTCCTCCAGCGCGGCCAGTTTACTGCGCAGGGCGACGAGCTCCGCATTGGAGGTTTGGGCGGATGTTTTGGTGACCCGCTTGGCGGGACGTTTGGCGGTGGTTGCGCGGGGGGACTTGGTGGTGCTCATAATAGAAGGAGGGTGAGAGATTAGGTTTGGGACGAACGGAGGGTTGAATAGAGAGGGCCGAAGATCACACGGCCTGCAGTTGAGAGGCCATGGCTGGATCGAGCAGGTGCAGGAGGGTGCCCTCGAGTTTGTGAATCCCGCGGATCATGCCGCGGGCATGGGCGGGCAAGTTGTCCGGCGGTAGTTCGAAAGTGGATTCATCGACGTCGATCACGTTACCCACTCCATCGACTACAAACGCGACGTGTTCGTCGTCCTTGCTCACGATGACAAACATCGTGTCCTGAGTTATCGCGACGGATGGTAGTCCCAAGCGCTTACGCAGGTCGATGGTGGTGACGATTTGACCCCGGAGATTGAGCAGGCCCTCGATCGTGGCGGAGGCGAGGGAGACACGGGTGAGTTCACGGACCAGCAGAACTTCCTGCACGGCCATGACGTCGATCCCCAGGAACAGGTTAGCGGTGTGAAACGTACAGAGTTGACGAGGAAATTCGGACATGGCGTTCAAGCGGCTTGTGAGAGGTTAAAGCCGGCGGTGGCGAGGGCGGCGGGCACATCGACCAAGTCGGTGATTTGACATTGAACGATGGCGGATCCACGGAGACCCATGCCGGCTGAGCCAGGCTGCAGGTCGAAAGATTCCTCGATAATGTCGTGAATCTTTCCGACCACGAGACCAATATAAAGGTCTCCATCCTGATAGACGATGACTTGGATAGAATCGTCGGAGGCAGACCCGGGTGCTCCCGGGGCGGTGCTCGGCAGGTGATTGGCCAAACGGACCAGTGGTAAGATGCTGCCCCGGTATTGCACGGCTTCGCGGGTACCGCTGTGTTCCACACGTTCGAGGGGGGAATTCTTCCAAGCGAGCGGCTTGTTCGAGCGATACGGCGAGCCGATCGTGTCCGGGGAGCGAGAAGAGCAGGAGGCGCTGGAGATCACGTTCATTAGCGGCTTCGACTTGGGAGGAAAGCGAGGAGGACGTATGTTCTTGCTTCTGAGCGAGAACGCCCGTGTATTGAGCGATGCCCAAAGCGTCGAGAATGAGCGCGATTTGACCGTCGCCCATGATGGTGGCCCCGGCATAGATGGGAAGCCCCTTGAGTTGTTTGCCGAGCGGCTTGACGACGATTTCTTCCGAGTCGAGCACCTCATCGAGCACCTCATCGACCACCAATCCGAATTGGCGTTGATCACAACGCAGGACGATGATGTTCAGTACGGTTTCTTCGGTTTTTTCCGTGGGGGGCTGGCCGAGGGCATTGCGCATGAACACCAAGGGCCACAGGTCGTCGCGAAGACGGAAGACAGGGGAGCCGAACGCGTTTTCCTGCGCGGCGTCGGCGGTTTCGCCCTCGATGCGAACCAACTCGTCGAGGCTCACTTGAGGGATGGCAAACCGGTCGCCGGCAGAGCGCACGACGAGGGCGGGCACGATGGCGAGAGTAAGCGGGATCTTGATCTTGAGCGTGGTGCCTTGACCGGTGATCGAATGGATGTCGACGGAGCCACCTATTTTTTCGATGTTGGTTTTTACGACATCCATGCTCATACTGCGGCCGGATACATTGGTGATCTTTTCGGCGGTGGAGAACCCGGGCAGGAAAATCAGATTCACCCGTTCACGATCATTGAGGCGGGCCGCGTTTTCCTCGGTGATGAGTCCCTTTTCCATGACCTTGCGGCGGATTCGGTCGCCGTCGATACCGGTTCCGTCATCGATGATCTCGATGTTGACTTGCCCCCCTTCGTGGAAAGCGCGCATCAGCACGTGAGCTTCGGCGGCCTTGCCAGAGGCCAGACGCACCTCGGGCGACTCGACCCCATGGTCGACGGAATTGCGGATGATATGCGTAAGTGGATCCTTGATGGCCTCGATAATGGTGCGGTCGAGTTCGGTTGCGGCGCCGACCATTTCGAGGCGAACCTGCTTGACCAAGTCGACGGCGATATCGCGGACGATGCGAGGGAATTTGCCCCAGACGTTGCCGATGGGCTGCATGCGGGTTTTCATCACGCCCTCCTGCAGTTCGGAGGTGACCTGGTTGAGGCGTTGGGAAATGGCGGTGACCTCGGTCGCGCTGAGGGGGCGGTTTTGGGCGAGTTGCAGCAGTTGGTTGCAGGAGAGGACGAACTCGCCGACCATGTTCATGAGTCGGTCTAGTAGAGCGACATTCACGCGAACCGAGGCATGGGCAGTGACCGGAGCCGATGCGGGTTTGGCGGGAGGTGCAGGAGGGGGCGGAGCTACCGCAGAGGGGGAATCGTGAATAGGGGAGGGCGTGGTGGTGGAGTCAAACAAGCCCCACCCGTCGCCAGATGGCACTTCGCGAGCTGGCTCTTGAGGAGGGACGGGGTCGGCATCGTCCTTGAACATACCCCAGTCGGGGATATCGGTAGAGCCCGGAGCAACCGGATGGTCGGCGGCGGCTTGAACGGCTTCGACCGCATTGGCAGGTTCGCCTTCAAACAGGCCCCAAGCCGGATCGGCCAGTGCATCGAGTTCCTGGGGCGTCGAATATGCGTCCGGCGAGATTAGGTGGACGGAATCACTCGAGGCGGAAGCTGCGGAAGCGGAAGCAGCAGGAGAATCGTAAGTCGGATCCTTCAACGCGGTGAGCAAGTCGGTCAGGGGACCTTGATCCTGGCCGTCGTCATCGTTGCCGGTGGCCTCGATGGAACTCAACATAGCGCGGAGGGCGTCGGACAATTTCAGGAGTCCATCGGCAATGGCGGGAGTCGCGGCGATTTTACCTTCACGCAGGAGAGAGAGAAGGTTTTCGCCGGTGTGGGAAATTTTTTAGATGTGGTGGTAGCCCAGGCAACCCGCGGTGCCCTTCAGGGTGTGGACGACTCGAAAAAGGTCGGTGAGCAGGTCGGAGCCAGCCTCGCCTTTTTCGATCTCAAGGATGGCTTGATCATATCGATCCAGGCCCTCGTAGTTCTCCGTGGCATGTCACGGAGGAACTGCTCTTGGAGTTCTGTACTCATGTTGCGTGGGCGCGTACAGCACCGGGTAGGACTCGAGCGACGACCGAGAGCAACTGGTCTTGTTGAAACGGTTTGACAATCCAACCCGTGGCACCGGCACCGGCGGCGCGGCCTTCGTTCTTTTTGGAGACTTCGGATTCGGTGGTCAGGATGAGAATGGGCACGGAGCGGCCGTTGGGGGTGGCGCGGGCCTGGCGGGTAAGGGGGATGCCGTCCATGCGCGGCATATTCACGTCGGGGATAATGAGATCGAAGGATTGCCGAGCCAGCGTGCTCAGCGCATCCACTCCATCGGGGGCTTCGACGACATCCAGTCCGGCGCCTCGAAGGGTGAAGGCGACCAGTTTGCGCATTGTCAGGGCGTCGTCTACAATTAGGATCTTACGTTTCATAGTGGAGAACGGGAGTGAATTTTCACTCATGCTATCGGACGATCTGGGAGCCGACTTGAGGAATACTTCCCGGTTTTAGAATAGCGCAATGTTGCCCCCGAGATCGAGGTTGACTGGGCGCGTGGTTTGGGACGCGGATTTGCCGGCAGGCGATTCGTGGGAGGCTGTGGCGATCGGCTCGGTGATCGAGTTGGGTGAGTCCGCGTTGGGTTCAGGGAGCGGAGGTGTCGCTGGCGGGTCTTCAAAGAATGTGGTGGAGTCGTCGTGTTCGACCGGGGGAGCGACGGAGCCGAGAATGGAAGCATGGACAGCGCGTTCGGCAGCTATGGTGTAGTTGGAGCCTGTCCCGCGGGATCAAGTCGTTGGTGATAAGCTGTAAGCGTGATAAAAAAGAGGCCTAAACCGGGAGTAAATCCTGGTTTAGGCCCAAACCCGGCGTCTATGATTGGGTGTGAAACTAATACACAAAGCCGTCGGAGATGAAATTGCCCTGCAGAGCTGGCTGCGTCCAGCGCTTACGACTGTCGGGCCGAACAAAGATTACGGGCAGTTTCGCGAGCAGCTCGATGCGGTGGACCGAGTGCTGCGAGCCAGCCACCTTGAATCGATGGCGATGGACTTCGCGCGGGTGGGCTTCGAGTCGGTCGACGCCGGGCAGCTGCGCCGTCGCCTGGAGTTCGCGCGCAAGGCGCTGCGGGTGAATGTGTTGCGTATGCTGTTGGGAAACACGCCTTTTCGGCAACTCTCGCGCACGATTGCATCGATCGACTTGCTGGCCGACTTCTGCGGGGTGCGCACGATTGAGGGCATCAAGGGCGTTTTCAAGAGCGTGTTGGAGCGAGCTTCGCAGTGCTTTACCGCCGAACCGGTGCGGTGGATGGGTCAGGTGTTTATCGAGATGGTCGCCGAGGCGGACCGGGCGGCCGAACTCGGTCTGGCCGAGCCGCAGTCGATGGAGACGTGCCTGGTGGACTCGACGTGCTGGCCCACCAACATCCACTTTCCGGTGGATTGGGTGCTGCTGCGCGATGTGAGCCGAACCCTGCTCAAGGCGGTGATCCTGATCCGCTGGGCCGGCATGCGTGCACGCATGCCGGCGGAGCCGGGGGTCTTCGCCCGACAGATGAACCGGCTGTGCATTGAGATGACGCACACCCGACGGCGTGCGAATGCCCAACGAGCGCGCAAGCAGGTGCTACGCAAGATGAAGAGACTGTTGCGCACCATCGGTGAACACGCCCAGCGACACCGCGACCGCCTGGACCAAGAGTATGCGTCGACCCACACCTCCGCGCGACAGGCCGCTCGCATCGTCGAACGCATCGACGCGATGTTGGCTCAGATGCCCGCAACGATCAACCAGGCCCACGAACGCATCATCGGCGCGCGCGCCGTGCCCAGCGCCGAAAAGATCCTCCGCGTGTATGAGCCCGATGTGCAGGTGCTGGTCAGAGGCAAGGCATCGGGCGAACTCGAGTGTGGTAACACCGCGATGATCAGTGAGAACGCGACCGGATTGATCAACGACTGGCAGATGTATCAGCAGGCTGCCCCCGCCGAATGGCGCCAGTTGAGCGAAAGATTTGATCGTCAGAATCAGTTCGACGTGAGCACGCCGATCACCGCCGCGGGCACCGACCGGGGCTTCTCGACCAAGCGGATGCGTCAGATCCTGGCCGCTGCGGGCATCTACGACGCGACCTGCCCGCGCGATCCTCAAGAACTGAAGCAACGTATGACGGAACCAAAGTTCGTCCAATTGCAACGCCGCCGGGCCTCGACTGAGGCTCGCATTGCCATCCTCAAGCAGCGTCAAGGCAAGCGTTTGCGAGCCAAGGGCGTTATGCACCGCTATTTTATGTTAGCATGGAGCGTCCTCGGCCACAACCTCTGGCTGATCGCCAGACTGCTGGCCGACCAGCCGCCACTGGCCCAAGCGGCCTGAGGTTATCACCCCAATCACTCCGTCACGATGCCCAACCGGATCACCGGAGGGCTTCGCGTGGCTGCGCTCCGGAGCACATCCACATTGAGGATTCCTTCACGCAACGTATTTGCGTTTCAAGAGGTGGAATCCGCTCTTTCCGCTTCATAATCCTGTGAGCGAAAATCTCCTCACGATCCTACGCACGAAAATCGGGGTAAATGGGACAGGCTCTAGTTGGAAGACCGCGGTAACCGCCTTTTACCGATGTTCACGACTTCGGCTGAGGGCGGAGAAGTAGAGACCTCGAATTTGGAACGGATCCTCATTGTATCATCCGATGATCTTTGGCGAACCTCGGCGGTAGGGATGGCGTGTCGGCCTAATCGGCAAATTCGAGGCGTGGCGGATGTTTTGGGCGCGATTTCTGTTTTGTTAACGGAACCGGAGCCGATTGACATCATCTTGGTGGCGCCGCCCTTGGACGTGTTTACCTCCGGAGAGTTTGGTAAGCAGCTGCGGAGGATTTGTCCGGGGGCATCGCTTGCGTTGCTGGAGGCGTTTCCGGAGCCAGAAGATTGTGCGCCGTTTCATGAAATCTATGACCGACCGGATGATGCGGATCGATTGGAGCGACTGATCTGTCTGTTGAGCGAAGAGCGGTTGACGACAAAGTCGCGGTAACGCGGTAACGGGGTGATTCCGGGGTTGTCGGGGACGGCGGTGGTAGCTTCCCTGAGGCGAGTCCATGTCTTCACCGCCCGTAGAATTTTTTAATCGTTACAGCAATCAAGTCGAAGTGGAGCAAATCTATGGGGAACGCTGGTTGCGTTGGGCTTACGAGTCGGGGTTGGGTCGAGCCACGACCGCGATGCTACTGAAGCGGGGGATATTCTCGTGGTATTATGGATACCGCATGAATCGCGCTTACAGTGGTAATAAGGTGCTTCCGTTTGTGGTTGATTATGAACTTGATGCCGATTATTTTGTCAAGAAACCCTGCGAATTTCGCACCTTCAATGAGTTCTTTGCGCGGGCGTTGAAGCCGGAAGCACGGCCGATCGCGGCGGGGGACGAAGTAGCGGTGTTTCCGGCGGATGGGCGACATTTGGCATTTCCCGATGTGGATGAGTCAGAGGGGTTTTATGTGAAGGGCTCCAAGTTCACGATGCCGGAACTGTTTGGCAGTGCGGAGGAGGCGGCACCATTTGCCGGAGGTTCCATGCTGATCTCGCGTTTGTGTCCGGTCGATTATCACCGGTTTCACTTTCCGGTGTCCGGCACGCCCAGTGATTCAAGCTTGATCAGAGGATCGCTTTATTCGGTTAACCCAATCGCATTGCGGCGGGAGGTGAAATACTTGGTGCAAAACAAACGTATGTTGACGCTGATTGACTCAGAGATGTTTGGGCAGGTGGCCATGTTTGAAGTCGGGGCGACGTGCGTGGGCACAATCCGGCAGTTATTTGTTAATGATCGATTGACCGCGAAGGGGGAGGAAAAGGGACTCTTCAAGTTTGGAGGGTCGTGTATGATCACGGTATTTCAGCGGGGACGCATTCAATTGTCCGAGGATCTGGTTACGCACAGCGGCGAGCAGCGCGAAGTTTATGCGAAGATGGGTGATGTGCTGGGCCGAGTGCCGAGCTCTTGATCAAATCCTACCAATGTCGGGTCTTGCCTCTGGTCACAGAGTCGTCAAAAAGTGCGCTCCTTGATCACCTGCTCGGGTGGTGGAATGGTAGACACGAGGGTCTTAGAAGCCCTTGCCGTAAGGCGTGAAGGTTCGAGTCCTTTCCCGGGCACCAAAGACTTACGTCAGATTGGAGGATCTGGGATTGGCTCCTCCTATACTCCTTTCCTGTTTTCCTGTACAGGAAGGCATGAGGGTGGAGCCGACGAAGATTCCCAATCTCGTCTTGGCGGAGGCAACGGGCATCTATTACGCCAGCATTCGGGTGTTGAGAAAACTCAAGTGGCGGTCGCTTTCGATCAAGACCTTCACCACCGCGAAGCTCCGTTTGGAAGACCGCGAAGTGGAGATGCGGGCCGGGGCAACAAAGACAAGCGGGACCTTGGATGCGGACATCACCTTTGAGGATGCGTTCAAGCGTTACCAGGCCGCGGTCATGAACAACGCGAGCTACAAGCCCGCCACGAAACACTTTCGGCTCAGATCGGAACGCACGCTCCGTCGCACTTGGCCGGACCTCTGGCGCCGGGAGTTGCGCCGCATCAAGGCGGAGGACTGCCGGCGTTGGTTGAATGACTTCCGCAACGGCGGTGCGGCCTGTATCCCGAATCGCGCCAAAACCCGGCGCCGAGGCGATAGCCCGACCACGATCAATGCAACGATCCGATTCCTGCGCGCCGTCTTCAATCTCGGCGTCGAAGCAGGCATCATGTATTCCAACCCTGGCGATGCGATGGAGTCGGTCGCCCCGCGCCGAAAACTCCTCCAGTTTCCCAACCGCGAGCAGTTTGCCAACTTGGTCGCAGAAATTCGAGCCGCGCATTCCCGTTGGGGCCACGCTCCCGGCGACCTCGTGGAAGGACTGGCTTAATATTGACGCACGCGTAGGCGAGGCCCGGCGCATGATCTGGGCTCACGTCGACGAAGAGCGCGGCATGGTGACGATCCCTGGCGACAAGACCGAGAGCGCACCGCGAAACAATCCGATGACTCCGGCCTTTCTGGATCTCTTGGCGCGTATGAAGCAGCGAGGGGAGCGGCGTCCCGTCGATCCGATCTTCGAAGTCCAGTCGGTCCTTGGGTCTCTGCGTATAGGCTGCGAGAAACTCGGCATACCGAAGATCGATCACCACGATCTGCTCCACCTCTTTGCGACGACCTGCATTGAAAGCGGGGTGGACGTCTTGGTGCTCTCGAAATGGCTGGGTCACAGCGACGGCGGCGCGTTGGTTTTAACGGACCTACGGTCACCTGCGGCCCGAACACAGCACCCGCGCCGCCAAGTTGGTGGACTCTCGCGCCCCCGAAAAAATGAGATGGTTAAAGCGTTCGCCGTCGGGCTTCCGCTTGGAGCAAAACTCACGGTGTCGACAAGGACTTCGGCCCGGAAGCTTCTCATGCGCGGGTTCAGATGACTTTCGTTGACCCGTGAGGCAATCTGGACATTTTTGAGGCATCATGCCGACTGTTCAATTGCGCACACGAGTTGATTCCGATCTGAAGCGGAAGAGCGATTCGATCCTCAACGGGCTGGGGCTGGACACCGGAACTTATGTGGCCATGGCCCTTGCACAGCTCGTGAATCGCCGAGGGTTGCCATTTGCGGTGACCGAATCGGACGAGGATTATTTTGCCAACGAGTATGGTTTGAGTGCGGAGCAGATGGTGGCCGCCGGTAAACGGATGCAGGCCGAGGCCAACCGTGAAAAAGCCGCAGGGCGGCTACGGACAATCAACGGCCCGGACGATCTGTGACGTCGCTTCGTGCCACCCGGCGATTTCGGGAAAGCATCCCGGCTCACCGCAAGGCGGAGGTATTTGCCGCCATGGAAGCAGCCCGGGACTCATTCGGTTTTCCGCATTGGCACACGGGTCTGGGCCTGCGACGTATTCCGCCGCTCATGGAATGTCGGTGCGGCTTGGACCTTCGCCTGATTTTCCAGCGTGATGGCGATGAGTTGGTTTTTCATTTCTGCGGGACCCACGACGAAGTTCGGCGCTTTTTGAAAAACCGCGACTGACCTCTATCAAGTCGTTTGGTTTCCCCGGAAAGCTCAGCGTTCGGGCCTTGGAACCCAGCAGTCCAGATCAATAGCGCGCGCGGATATCAATGTTGCAATACATCGGTATTTATTAAGATAGTACGAGGATTAGAAACATGCCCAGCAAACTTGAGACTCTCGAAGAACTCGCCCGCACCCAGGGCGTGCTGCGGCCGGTCGATCTGCTTAGCCGCGATCTGCCGACCAGCTATCTGGGGCGGCTGGTTCGGGCTGGCCGGCTGGTCTGCCGCACCCGGGGCGTGTAGCACCGGCCGAAGCGGAGATCGGCAGCTACCACGACTGGGAGCTTGTCTGCCTGCGGGTGCCTCAAGGCGTTCTCTGCCTGACCACGGCGTTGATGTTTCACGAGATCGGCACCCAAAGTCCGCGTGTGGTCTGGATGGCAATCGATGGGAAGGCGTGGCCGCCGCGCATCGAATATCCCCCGATACGTTTCGTGCGTTTGTCCGGAGCGGCGCTCCACCACGGCATCATAACCGCTGCCTCAGGGGGCGCAACGCTGCGGGTCACCTCGGCGGCCAAGACGGTGGCCGACTGTTTTAAGTATCGCCGCAAAATAGGCCTCGGCGTGGCGGTCGAGGCGCTGCGGGAGGGCTGGCGTGAGCGCAAGTTTACCATGGCCGACCCGGCGGCGGCGGCCCGCGTCTGCCGAGTTGCCCGCGTCATACAACCCTATCTGAAGATGCTGCCTGAGTGCTCCGAAGAACCTGTCAGCCTCGGTCAAAGCGCGGCTTCTGAACCTTGCCGAGTCGCGGGCTCGCAGAGGAAAAGCTGGCCGAACTGAACATTAGCACGCTTCAGAAGATCGAAGCCGGTCAGACCAACATTCTGGTCACGACGCTGTTGCGCATCCAGCGCGCGTTGGGTTGTTCGTGCGACGAAATCGCGCCGCGGCCGATAGTGCACTAGTCGAGTCAGCTTGGGCGGGCGCGACCGAAGTTCTGATTCGGAGGACTGTTCAAATTGTGCGGCAATAGGTTCAGAATTAGCATGATCTATCATCCGGTTGCATGCAGGCAAAAGTTGAGGGAGAGCCGATGCGTGGCCATCGGTCAGGAACTGCCAGCAATTTGTTTCGAAGGGCGAATCTTTGTGGTGTAGCCGATATCTTAAAAGCCCGTAAGTCGGGGACTTACGGGCTTTGCTAATTCTATCAGATTCGCCGTAGCGTTCAGTCGTTGAGCTACCTCGAGTGTGAAGTTGCCCGACGCTTTGCAGCCCTGTTTACCTAGGAGGATCGAAGGGAGACAGTTGTCTGATTATTGATCCAAACATTTTGAGGATCAGCGATGCTAGTTCTGTCGGCTTGAGTAAGTCCTGTTTAGCGACTACGTTTAGGATGAGTGGAATATCCCTAATGAGGAGTTCGCTAGACCCGCGGTGGTTAAATCTGCCGGCAGAATTTGTGTAACGATTTCGCACGGCGGCTTCGCCCCGAGTCACCGGGCGTGCATCCGATTTTGTTCGGTGTGGCCGTCTTCTGAGGGCAAGAAGAATTTTTCTACAAACATGATTTTTATCGTTATATCGACCAAATCTTAACCGCCTCAACGTGAGGCGGTTGTGAAATTCAATTCGCCATTAAGGATCTGTAATTTCAGGAGACCCAATTTATTGGAAATAGCTGATTATGATGGAGTAATAGCATTTTATTTTGACTCCAATCGTGGGCGTGGCGCGCAGTCGCGAGACGCCTGCATTGCGGAAAACCGAGCGCAATGGTCGGTGACAGGTAAGCTCGCTCGGTTTGGAATTGGCTTCGGCAAATTCTCGCGAGCCGCTTCTGGAATAGCTGTTCTTAGGAACCGGCCGTGAAGTTTGGCGAATGCCTTGGCAGGTCTCGACTAGTCGCCTCCGGTCTCTGAAGTTGAAAACGACTTCATCATGCCCGCACTCGCTCCATTCCGATTCTCTGGTCACGAAACCTTTGTCTGTCGTTACGCCTGGCTCCCGAAGGCGTCGCGGGAGGTGACCCCAAATCCACTACTATTTAAAGATGACGACAATGCGATGGTCGCTTTAGGCGTTGGGAAGAACATGGTCCGGTCGATCCACTTTTGGGCAGAGATGGCACAGGTGATCGAACAGGTGGAGGATGGCTCACATCGAATCACCAGCTTCGGGCAGCAGTTGATTGGGCATGACGGTCATGAGCCATTTTTAGAAAGTGTCAGCGCGCTCTGGCTGATCCATTGGAAGATCGCCACGAATCCAAAGTCCCCGCTCTTCTTCTGGCATCAATTGCTAAACTTCTGGCATAGGGCGGAGTTCCGCGAATCGGAGATCATCGCCTTCTTCGAGAAGAACACCTCGGCTACCGCAGCGCTACGCTCCAAGAGCACCCTTGGTGCGGGCTATCGGGTCTTTGTGAATACCTACGTCCCCGGACAAAGCGCCAAGGGAGAAGTTGGCGAGGATAGTCTCGATAGTCCTCTTGTAGAACTGGACCTGCTCCGGCGAGTTGGCGACAGCCGAGGTGGAGGGCTGCAACATCGAGAGACGATCTTTGCGTTCAACTTGGACGACAAACCTGCTGTCAGCCCGACGCTCTTTGCCTACTGTCTCCACAATTTCTGGTCCAACAATTACCCGGATGAACAGACGCTTCCGTTTTCGATCATCACGGCGGCCCCCGGCAGCCCGGGACAAGGCTTCAAACTCCCAGAATTTGCCGTGCGCCGCCGCCTCGACTTGCTGAAAGCAACGACGGGCGGGGTATTCACCTTCGAGGAGTCGGTCTCGCTCCAGTTAGCTCAGCGTAAGCGTTCAGCAGATTTCGAAACCCTTCTTGACGCTGTTTACGCGGTGGAAGCCTAAGTATGAAAATCCACGAACTTTACTCACCTAGCCGTCGTTTCCTTCGATCGACCCAACTCGAACGCGATTTCAACGACCCGCAATCGCCAGTGCAGTGGGAGTTAATTAGCTATACGAAACAAAAATAGTAGTGCAGGATGGGTGCATGGCCCGCCCTGTTAATCCGCTAATCATTGATGCCGCGCAGCATCAAGAACTTGAACAGATAATCAAACGCCCGCCTGACCTCCCGTTGCGGCGTGGTCGGGCGTTTGAGCATCTGTGTTCAGGTTCTTGATGCTGCGCGGCATCAATGATTAGCGGATTAACAGGGCGGGCCATGCACCCATCCTGCACTACTATTTTTGTTTCGTATCGTATAGCTAATTAACTCCCACTACGCTAGCTGAGGACGAAACGGGTCGGCCGCGGCTGCCATGATACGCCGTTCCTGCTTACGAAGCCAATACTGCGCGGACAAGCTCGCCGTGATCAAAGTGAGCAACGAGGACCAAGGAAAGCGTCAGCAATCGGATTAGTGGAGACATGCAGGGGGAGCGTTGGAGAATTACTGCCAGTCGTGAACGCATTCACCAAAACCTTCGACAAGCCGGCCCCGGCCACTTTGGCTGACGGGCTCCATCCATGAAGACCTTTTACATCACGACCGCGATCGACTACGTGAACGGTTCGCCACACCTGGGCCATGCCTACGAAAAGGTGCTGACGGACGTCATTGCCCGTTTCCGTCGCATGATGGGAGACGAGGTTTATTTTCTGACGGGAACCGACGAACACGGTCAGAAAATTCAACAAAGTGCACGAGCGCGTGGGGTCGCGCCCCAGGCATTTGTCGACGCAATTGCGCCACAGTTTCAGGAGATGTGCAACCGATTGGAAATCTCCAACGACGACTTCATTCGCACCACGGAGGAACGCCACAAGCGGGTGGTTTGCGAACTGCTGCAGCAGTTGTTCGATAAAGGAGAGATCTATAAAGCCGAATATCAGGGGTATTATTCGACCCGCCAGGAGCAGTTCCTGCAGGGAAAAGGCCGCAACGAAGACGGTTCTTGGCCAGAGATTTACGGCGAAGTAACAGAGATTACCGAGTCCAACTACTTCTTTAAGTTGGCTTCCTACCAGCAGTGGTTGATTGACCACATCAAGGCCAATCCCGAATTCATCCTCCCACGTTACCGTGCGAAGCAGGTATTGGAGTTCCTCTCGGAGCCCCTCAACGACCTGTGTATTTCGCGTCCGAAGGAGCGTTTGGAGTGGGGCATTCCGCTCCCGTTTGATCCGGATTTCGTTACTTATGTTTGGTTTGACGCATTGACCAACTACTACTCCGCCGTGGTGGATAAACCCGGCGTTTGGCCGGCGTCCTTCCACGTAATCGGGAAAGACATCCTCGTGCCTCCTCATGCCGTATATTGGCCCATCATGCTGCACGCCTGCGGCATTGCCATACCGCAGTCCATACTGGCCCACGGCTGGTGGTCGATCAACGGAGCCAAGATGTCCAAAAGCACCGGGAATTTCGTCGAACCTCTAGAATTCGTCGACACTTACGGAGTGGACGCCTTGCGCTATTTTCTAATCCGCGAAATGAGCGTCGGCCAAGACAGTGACTTCTCTCTCGATCAATTTTGGGTGCGCTACAACAGCGAGTTGGCCAACAATCTGGGCAACCTCGTCAATCGTACCCTTAACATGACGAATCGATTTGCGGCCAGCACGGTACCAGGGGTCGGTCCAGTCGGCGATGCCGAGACCGCCCTGAAGGCGGTTTGGGAGAAAACCCACGCCGAAGTGATCCCGTTGTTCGAAGAGTTTCAATTTAATGTCGGACTGGAACGCATCTTCGCGTTTATCACCGCGACGAACGCGTACATTGAGCAACGGGCGCCATGGAAGTTGGGCAAATCGACAGATCCTGCCGATCAGGCGATCCTGCAGACTTCTCTCGCGACGATGGCTGAAGCCCTGCGCTTGGGCTCCTCACTCTTGCAGGCAGTCATTCCGGGCACCGTGCAGAAAATCCACGGAGTGTTAGGCTACACCGCAGGTTCGACTTGGATGGATGAGTTGGTCTGGGGCGATCGTTTGACAGGGAAGTCCGTGGAAAAGACATGCATCCTGTTTCCTCGTCCAGATAAGAAAGTATAATCAGGGAGCCGGTAGATTGAGCCCAAAGGCGCGCCAATCGGCTTAATTTTTCCCTCATGAAAATACAGCCGCTTCAACCTGCCGACCACGTTTCGCCGGAGGCGCTCCGCGAGTTTTTAGAGCAATGTCAGTACGTGGCTAAGTCTGATGGCGACACGCGACTGGTCAGTATCAGCATCACCGTCGATGCGCTTGATCCACTGGCGGTGCTTGAGACGATTTATGAACCGGGACATCCGCACTTTTATGCTGAACATCCTTCGGCCGGCACCGCGATCGTAGGGGCTGAAGTTGCCGCCAAAGTTGAACTGCAGGGCGAGGATCGATTCACCCAATTGCAGCAATTCGCCGATGACACTTGGGCTAAAACCATTGCGGTAGGCCCGGTGGAGGCCCCCTTTGGAGGACCACATATATTTGTGGCGGCAACTTTTGCCTCTGCAGTCGCCAAGGCGGATCCTTTTCCCGCCGTGCTCGCTTTTGTTCCTCGCTGGCAGGTGGCTCGGGCTGGCGATGTTACGACCGCCGTTGCCAATGTGCCCGTGGCCCCCGAAGCGGATTTGGATGCATTGACCGAGCGGTTGTGGCGGGCTCACGCCAAGTTCGGCCGGTTTACCTTCGCGGACGCCGCCGAAGCGCCATCCAGGCAACCTCAAAAATTCACCACGACGGAATCATTTGACTACCGAGAATCAGTTCGGCGCGGCCTCGATCACATTGCCTCCGGGGAACTGGAGAAAATTGTACTGGCGCGAGCTTTGGATGTGACGGCCGATTCCGCCCTGCATCCACTGCAAGTGCTGGACGGCCTGCGGCAGCGTTTTTCGGAATGCTTCTCGTTCTCCGTCGCCAACGGACGCGGCGAAAGTTTCATTGGCGCCAGTCCAGAACGTCTCGTGCGGGTGAGTCAGGGGAAACTGGAAGCCGATGTATTGGCAGGCACGATACGTCGTGGAGTCGGAGCCGCGGAAGACGCCTGCATGGGCAAGGAGTTGCTGGCGAGTACCAAGGATCAGCACGAACATGCCGTCGTGCTGAACGAGATGAAGCGACGTCTTGAAGGATTGGGGCTCACCGTGGAGCATCCCTCACAGCCGAGCCTCCGCAAACTTGCGAACCTTCAACACCTACACACGCCCGTGCGGTCGGAACTGCCCAACGCTATTCGACTTTTGGATGCATTGTCCGTCCTTCACCCAACCCCCGCCGTGGGGGGCGCTCCGCGCGTTGCGGCCATCTCCGCCATTCCCGACATTGAAGGCTTCTCCCGTGGTCTCTACGCAGGAGCACTCGGTTGGATGAACGCCCGCGGGGGAGGGGAGTTTATGGTCGGAATTCGATCGGCATTGGTGCGAGGTGACCAAGCTCGAGTCTATGCGGGGGCCGGAATCGTGGCGGGATCGACCCCGGACAAGGAGTTTGCCGAAACCGAATTTAAGTTAAAGGCCTTGTTGGACGCCCTGCAGCCCGTACGATGAATACCCTCGCTTCCCGTAACTCCAACACGTTGTGGTGTTCCGTACTGGTGGAGACCCTGGTGCAGGAGGGATTGCGTCATGTGGTAGTCTCACCGGGATCGAGGTCCACGGCATTGACCGTCGCCTTTGTCGCCCACGAAGCAGTCAACGTGATTCCTGTTCTGGATGAACGCTCGGCGGGGTTTTTCGCCCTGGGCCTGGCCCGGCGGAGTCACCAGGCTGTCGTCTTGGTCTGCACCAGCGGCAGCGCGGCGGCTCACTATCTCCCCGCGATAATCGAAGCTCACGAATCGGGGGGGGCTTTGATCGTCATTTCGGCCGACCGTCCGCCTGAACTGAGAGACTGCGCGTCCGGGCAGACCATCGACCAGCACAAGCTATTTGGGAACTATGCATCTTGGTTTCATGAGTTGGCGTTACCCGAAGCAAATTTGGGATTGTTGCGCTACTTGCGCCAGACCATGCGGCAGGCTTGGCGCCGGGCGGCAACGCGTGGCCCGGTGCATTTGAATGCGCCGTTCAGAGATCCATTGCCTCCATTATGCGATGACGGTGCGAGTGCTAAGGTTGCCGCTCAAATCCAAGCCGATTTTTTCCAATATGACACGGAACTTCGAACGACCGAAGCATCGCTCCGACTCCATCAACGCATCACCACTACTCGAGGCGTAATGATTGCGGGGCCTGCCCAGACCGTCGATGCGGCTCACTACGTCGAAAGGATTGCGGCCCTGGCCCGCGCCACCGGGTGGCCGATCTTGGCGGATGTATTGTCTCCGTTGCGACAAGCGACACCGGCTGGCATTACGTTGATCACGTCTTACGACACGATATTGCGTAACGACACTCTCGCTCGTGATTTAACTCCTCGATTCGTCATTGCGTTGGAATCATGGCCGACGAGTAAGGTGCTGCGCCAGTGGTTGGAATCCAGTCAGGCCGAGATGTTGATGATCAGTCCGCGGGCAGGGAGTCGCGACGCCATACACGGCAAGACTCGAGAGATCACAGCGGCCGCGACGGCATTGGTGATTGATGGAGCCGCTCCCGCGGATCCGTCCTACGTCAATGCATGGCGCGATTCAGAACAACGTGTACGTGGAGCGCTCGATCATTGGTTTGAAAAGAACCCCTCCCTGATTTTTGAAGGCAGAGTGGCATGGTTGCTCGGTAAACACGCTCCGGACGGGAGTGCGGTATGCGTTGCGAACAGCATGCCAGTACGCGATCTCGAGTATTTCTGGTCGTCGAGCAACCGTGGTCTTGAAGTGTATTCCAGTCGGGGAGGCAATGGTATCGATGGCACGCTGTCGACCGCGATCGGAGTGGCCCACGAGTCGGGTCGTCCCACGTTCCTTTTGACCGGCGACTTGGCTTTCCTTCACGACAGTAACGGGCTGATGCTGGCCAAGGAGCTCAGCGGTAATCTTACCGTGATTGTGATCAACAATGACGGCGGAGGTATTTTTGAACACTTGCCGATTTCTCAATTCGAACCGCCCTTTGAGCGCTATTTTGCCACCCCTCAATCCGTTGATCTAGGCGCTTTGTGCGCCGCGCACAAAGTAGACTTTGAGCGAGTTGACGGGTGGCCTGCGTTGCTTGATGTGATCAACAATCCTTCGGCAAGCGGACTTAGGGTGAGGGAAGTGGCTACCGACCGTAAAGCGGATGCTGCCTTGCGAAAACGACTATTCCGTGACGCCGCAAAAACCAAATAAATGGGCTTACCGCAAACGACGTTGAGGGGCCCAAGCGTAGGCGCGAACCGTGTCGTCTTTCATCAGAGGGATAATCAGCAATCCTTTCTCAATGAGGTATTCGTGATCTGCCGTGCCTTGGTTTAATTTCATGATTGGAGTAGCCGCTCCTTCGGCGGTCACGTGAAGTACATCTCCGGTTGCCCAATCCGTGACAGTGTAACCACCAAAGCCATCGGGCTCCAGTCCATCGATGTGACACACGGGGGAAGAACCTAAGCGGCTCGCTGCTTTGTCCGCATAACGGATGGTGGCGATGTGTCCCACCTCGGACTCGCCATCGGCACCTCGAAACGACCAGCCTCCCAATAGGAGCCGTTCGGCTTCAGCCCGAAGACCATTGGGCCCGGGAGTTTGGGATAAATCGAATTCCACCCACGAGGAGAACTCTCCGCCATGTAGCCGGAAAATTGCCCCCAATCGGGAGCAGAACACGTAGATGTTACCGTCCGGATCCGCGGTGCAGTCATTAAATCCGGCCGAGCCTCCATCGGGAGGAACGTGTCGTGACACAATGGTAGCGGACTCAAGGTCGATCTCAACCATTCCGTCATCATCCCCAACATACAATCGACCGTTGGCGACCGCCAAACCTTTGGGGTTTTCGAACCCGGACACCCAACGGAGATCGAGTATCTCGCCGCTCAAACTCATTCGCGTGATAAACCCGTCACCCGGTTGAGCACCTTCCCCATAAGTGCCCATATTTGAGACATAATAAACCCCGTTTGGTTGATCACAAACCACCGACTCGGGGCCCGAAAACCCCGTGGTTTCCCACACGAGTTCTGGTTTCGTGGCAGGGAGCGCGGCGATGAATACAGAAGCCGCTACGACAAAAAGGGAGGTTGGTTTCAATGGGATAGGGAGGGGGTGGCGGGTAGATGGGGAGAGAACTGAAAAGCCGCCAAATCTGAACGTTCGCGCCAGTGCGTCGAGTTCCAGAATGCTTTACCTTCATCATGATCGCCAAACAAGTGAATCGTAGTGCGGGGAATGCCCACGCGTTCCAAGTGCTGCAGACACGCCTCGGCGAGCGCCCGACCGTACCTTTTACCTCGCTCGGATGGCATCATCCGCAAGATGATAGAGAAAGCCATGCCGACCGTCATGGCCGCAAAGAACAACACTCACCAAATTCCCTCCTACCGTGAGTACACGGCTGAAATCGGGATTACGTTGCAGGAATTGTTTCAAATTGTCGGGCCGATCTGAGACGGTGAGCCCAATTCCGGGGGTCGCAAGCCAGAGGTCAATGGCGGTGGGGATATCAGCGGAGACGAACGAACGCAGGTGAACTTGAAGGCATGCGAACGATAACGGACGCGAGAATCCGTGGCGCAACCCACTCGCCGATCGCGTCAACTACAGCTGGATGGGAAGTCCGATCTCAATCACTTGAGTCGGCAGGATCTGATAGTAGTCCTTCACCGGACGGGCATTGCGACTGAGGAACGAGTAAAGGGCTTTTTGCCACTCAAACATCCGGGCATTTCCGCCACCGATGATCATTTCCCGATTAAAGTAGAAGGTTGCGGATTGGGTGCTCACAGCAATGCCCTGGGCGCGGATCCGGTCGCAGAGATTAGCGACGTTGGGCGACTCCATGTATCCGTAGCGTCCCACCGCTCGCCAAACCCCTTCGCCTTTAAATTCGAGGGTCATCCGCTCCTCTTCCTCCACGGTGGGCACTTCTTCGGTAAGAATGGTGAGCAATACCACGGTTTCCTGCAGACATTTGTTGGCCTTCAAATGGTGCAACAGTGCCAGTGGAGTACCGTGTGCAGTGCCAACCATGAAGACCGCACTACCGGGAACGCGGACGATGTGACTGCTTTTGGCAATGTCGCCGAGCTCAAGATCCTTCACGGCATCGCCGTAGACTTTCTCCTGAATCTCCAGTCGCCCGGATTTCCAAGTAACCATCACGGCGAGCAGGGTCAGACCGATGGCGATGGGCAACCAACCTCCGTCGAAAAACTTCGGGAGGTTAGCCAAGAAAAACCCGATGTCCACGGTCCAGAACGCGAGGCACATCAGTGCCGCTGGCAGCGAACTCCACTTCCAATTACGAGTGGCCACAAAAAACAGCGCAAATGTTGTGACGGCCATGGTGCCGGTCACCGCGATACCATAAGCGGCGGCCAGGGCGGACGAAGATTTAAACAAGAGGACGGTCGTGATACTGCCCGCGGCCAGGGCGAAGTTCACCAAGGGGACGTAAATTTGTCCCCGTTGTTCGGCGTTCGTGTGTAAAACTTTCAGGCGAGGGAAATAGCCCAGCTGCATCGCCTGCCTGATCAGGGAGAAAATTCCCGATATCAGAGCCTGACTCGCGATCACCGCCACCACGAGTGACAGCAGGAGCAAGCCACCGCGGAGCACACCTTCGGGAACAAGGGAGAGAAAAGGGTTATGAGTATCGGCAGGGTGAGCGATCACGTAAGCCCCTTGGCCGAAGTAGTTCAGCGTCAGTCCCGGCAGGACTAACCCATACCAGGCCCGTAGGATTGCGACTCTTCCGAAATGCCCCATATCCGCGTAGAGCGCTTCAACACCGGTGATGGCCAACACCACGGAACCCAATATTTTGGTCACCGATTCAGGATGATCGTGAAGTAAGTGATAGGCGTGGATCGGATTGAGTGCTCCCAAGACCTGAGGCGTGTCAAATATGTGAATCAATCCCAACACACCGAGGGTGCTGAACCAAACCAACATTACAGGCCCAAACATGGCGCCGATGGAGTGCGTTCCGCGTTGTTGCATCCAGAAAAGGCCGCAGAGGATCACTATGCAGATCGGGATCACATAGTCATGCGCCGCTGGAATGATGCCTTGAAGTCCCTCCGTTGCACTGAGCACAGAAATCGCCGGAGTGATCACGCCCTCGCCGCAAATCATGGCAGCCCCGATCAAAACGATTAAAACCCCGGGAGTAATTCGCCGTTTTGCCGCCGGCGAACGGTCGAGCCTACCCAAGGCGAGTAAGGCAAAAATCCCACCTTCGCCACGATTATCCGCGCGCATGACCACCGTCGCATATTTCACACTCACCACTAAGGCCAAGGACCAAAAAATGAGTGAAAGGACGCCAAAGACTCCCGCCGCACGATCCGCAACCGGGAGATGTTTGATCGATTCGCGCAGCGCGTAGAGCGGGCTAGTGCCAATATCGCCAAAAACGACGCCGAGTGCGCCCACCGCCAACCCAATGCGCAGTCCAGACTTTGATCCCGAGGGAGCGTGCGCCTTGCTCATGAAGTAGCGTATGTTTTTCACGTTAACGCTCTGACTCCAAGCTAATTCTTGTTCCTGAAAATCGAACTAACTCCAATGATTGAGTCCATTGACGCGCGGCCCGCTTACCGCACTATGGATCGAGTATGAGTCAACCCGAGTGGCGTATCGTCAAACCCTACACCGATATCATCTACGACAAGACGGATGGAATCGCAAAGATCACCCTGAACAGACCCGAGAAGCGTAACGCCTTTCGGCCCGAAACGGTATTTGAACTACATGAGGCACTGGTTGACGCACGTGAGGACACAAGGGTGGGGGTGGTTTTACTCACCGGAGCCGGACCGCACACCGACGGCAAATACGCTTTTTGTGCCGGTGGGGATCAATCGGTGAGAGGCCATGCAGGTTACGTCGGTTCGGACGGTATCCCGCGACTCAATATTCTGGATGTGCAAAAACTGATTCGCTCCATGCCCAAAGTCGTCATCGCTCTCATGGCGGGCTACGCCATTGGTGGTGGCCATGTGCTCCATCTGGTTTGTGACATGACTATTGCGGCAGACAACGCCATCTGCGGCCAGGTCGGCCCCAAGATGGGGAGCTTTGACGGCGGATTCGGGGCCAGCTACCTCGCTCGAATCGTCGGGCAAAAGAAAGCGCGTGAAATTTGGTATCTTTGCCGGCAATACAATGCCGCAGAGGCGCTGGAGATGGGGCTGGTCAACACCGTTGTGCCGGTCGACCAACTCGAGATTGAGGGCGTAAAATGGGCCCAAGAAATTCTAGGGCACAGTCCGTTGGCCATCCGCTGCCTGAAAGCCGCCTTTAATGCCGACGTCGATGGGCAATCCGGGCTGCAAGAGCTCTCGGGCAATGCAACCCTGCTTTATTACATGAGCGAAGAAGCCAAAGAGTTTCACTCTGCTCAACGCGAGAAACGAAAGCCCGATGCCCGTCGGTTCCCTTGGCTACCTTAACGGGCCAGATTTCACGCACCTCTCTCGTTTTCCCTCAATTCAGTCAATTTCCACCTAAGCCATTCACCATGTCACTCTACGCCACTCTTCGCGCCGATATCATTACCGCTATGAAAGCCCGTGATACCGCCAAAGCCACCATTCTGCGCACCGCGGATGCCGCCATCCAGCGCACCGCCATGGATACCGATTCCGAGATTTCTGACGACATGGTGGTCACGGTTTTTCGGAAAACCGTTAAAAATCTCACCGACGCCAATGTGGATTTCAGTAAAGCAGGCCGCACTGATCTGGTGGACAAAAACCTCGAGGAGATCTGCGTCTTGGAAACTTACCTGCCTGCTCAAATCACGGGAGCAAAACTAGAAGCCATTGTGGTCGAAGCGGTCACCAGCACCGGAGCGACGACACGCAAGGAAATGGGCAAGGTGATGGGCGTCCTGAAACGTCACCCCGAAGCCGGCCTCATTGATTTCGGTGCAGCCAGCAAATTTATCCAATCTAGACTGAATTGATCGATCGGACGATTCTTCGGACGGTTCTTTGGACTTAATCTACCTGACACTCGGACAAGGCAAAGTAGCGGACCCAGCTACCTGTTGCGTTTCAACGCGAAACTGATCGCAATGGCCGAGCGACCTAGTCAGACTCCCGCCGTCGGGCGCGTGTCTGGCGTTCGTCTCGGCCAGCACTAAGCCACTGGGCGGGTCGGGAGCTGCAGGACGTAGACGTCTGCGACAGAGCTCTCCGTAATCGCTTTTATCCGATTCCGGCGAGTGAATACCGCCGGGCGTTTCGGCTGATCGCGTTCGAAGGGAACCGGGGGTTATGCTTCAGCCACTTGTTGAATTTGGCGCGAGGATTGGTCTCAGTGGTGAACCTCATGGGTCGGTGAAGATTGAAGGCTGAGTGGTTTTACCCGATTGCGAATCGGTCCGCGAATCGCCATGGCGACCCACTGCGAGCGGAACTCGCGAGTGGTGATCCGCCCTTGTTTCCATTCATCCGTCAGCGAAGCGTGGGTGAGGGTTTGGATTGCGTCGAATTCATCGGGTGAGAGTGGTAAGACTTGAGGATTAACCTCTCCGTAGGTATCGGTTCAGCGCAGGGTGAATTTAGCGGGAAATTCACCAATGAATTTCGAGCTCCCAATTTACCGGTAACGAGCCCGACGATAAAAATCCATTAACCGTTTATTTTATGCATTAAACCTTGAAGGTACGCCCGGAAATGATTGGACCAAAATAGTCTCAGCTTTCATGAAACATCGAATGGCAGGATTTTAGGTCCACGGAGTCCGACCGGCCGCCCTGGCGACTAACCCAAATTCCGGAGCAACTCGATCCGGCTACTTAGGACATTGCAGGCGCACAGTTAGGGACCGTGCTGGGCATACTAATGTCTCTTCGTCCCAAGATCGCCACTGTCCTGCAAATCGGGTTGGTCGCAGGCGTGATTTTTCCGGCCCTCGTTTCGGGCCAAGAAATGAGCTTTGAGGAGTATGAACCTCGATCCACTTTGGTGGTACCGGAGCACCCGTTGAGCCGGGGAAAATTCTCTTTCGTTGATGCCCACAACCACCAGCGAGAATCTCGCTTGGACGCCGCAACGGTGGATCAAACTGTTGCCGACATGGATAAGCTAAATCTCGCCGTGATGGTCAAGTTATCCGGAGGCAGCAGCAATCGACTGGAGGCGGTATTAAAAGCCTCCAAGGAGCGTTACCCTGATCGATTCGCCGTTTTCGCCAATCCGTCCTATGATGGAATTGATAAACCAGGCTACCCGGAGAGCACAGCGGATCAGTTTGAATCCGACGTGAAAGCTGGCGCGCAAGGCTTGAAATATTCAAGAATCTGGGAATGAGTGTTTTCGACGAACACGGCGTTCGGGTGCACGTTGATGACCCAAGATTGGACCCGCTATGGGGCAAAGCCGGCGAACTGGGGGTGCTCGTGCTCATTCACACCGGCGATCCCTCCGAATTTTGGGCCCCGCACGACAAACACAATGAAAGGTGGTTTGAACTCAAACAACGACCGCGTCGTAAACGGGAAGGGGAACCAACCTTTGATCAATTAATTGAAGAACAGAACAGCGTCTTCAGGAAACATCCGAATACCACTTTCATTGCGGCTCACTTCATGTGGCTGGCGAACGATCTCGATCGCCTGGGAGGCTATTTGGACGAGTTCCCTAATGTCGTCACCGAGCTCGGAGCCGTCATTTACGATCCCGCGCGCCAACCCCGTCATGCCAAGGCGTTTTTCTCCAAATACAAGAACCGTATTCTCATGGGTAAAGACAGTTGGGCTCCCGAGGAATACAATACCTACTTCCGTGTCCTTGAGACGGCTGACGAATATTTCCCCTATTACCGAAAACGCATGCTTTCTGGCGCATTTATGGACTTGATCTTCCCGATTCCGTCTTACGTAAGGTATACTACAAAAATGCCTTACGCGTAATTCCTGGAATCGACCGATCTCTATTTCCGACCGATGGAAACTGAAGCTGTGCGACTCCTCCGAATACTGTTCCTCACTCAATGGTCCAGTTTCTCTCCGGCTTTTTTCACGAGCCCATAACTCCTTACACGCCGCCAGTTCCTCGCCGGCTAATACCCTCCACTCCATGCCACGCTGGTTACACCGAATTTTACGTATGGGGAGCATCGGAACGGGGGCCGTATTTCTGATGAGCGCGGCCGTCAATTGCGTCGCAATTGACCGCCTCTTTGATGCGTCGGTCGCAAATCAGCTGGGCATCAGCAAGGCGGAAATGCGTTGGCTGTATTACGGATTTGCGGTCATCGGCGTCTTTTTTGCCACGGTGGGTGCGTTCGTTCCTCTACCAAAGATAAAGCCGTCAGCAAAATCCGGGCGGCGGCCAAAATCACCTTAGGCCTTATCGATCCACCGCGTCGTGCCGATGACGTGGATACATCATATCTATCATGAATGCCGTTGCCTCTCTTCTTTCGTCGGTTCCCTTTAACCCCGTGGAACCACCGCAAACCCCCTATCTAATTTGGAAGAGATTTGGACCAACCTGGTAAAACGAAATCCCCATGATCTACTTTTTCGTCAATCAGTGCACGAGGTGCTGGAGTCCCTCGCTCTGATCATTGCCGAAAACCCTGACATCGAACGAACGGGTATCGTCGCGCGTCTAGTGGAGCCGGAACGGCAAATTTTGTTTCTAGTCGCGTGGATGGATGATGCCGGCAAGGTGCAGGTCGATCGTGGTTTCAGGGTGGGATTCAACAGCTCACGCGGCCCCTACAAGGGCGGTCTGCGTTTTCACCCCTCGGTGACTTTGGACACCATCAAGTTTCTCGGTTTCGAGCAAATTTTCAAAAACAGTCTCACTGGTCTGCCCATTGGTGGAGGCAAGGGTGGCGCGGACTTCGACCCTAAAGGGATATCGGAGAATGCGATCATGCGGTTTTGCCAAGCCTTCATGTCAGAACTTTTCCGTTATGTCGGAGCCCAGACCGACGTTCTCGCCGGAGATATCGGGGTCGGTGGACGGGAGCTCGGGTATTTATTCGGCGAATACAAAACTTAACCCAGCGACACGAAATGGGGGTCCTGACCGGCAAATCAGCATCGCTGGGTGGATCCGTGGCGCGCACCGAGGCCACCGGATTCGGGACCGTCTATTTCGCCCGCGAAATGCTCAAAGCCAATGGCGAAAACCTGAACCGCGGCCGCGCCGTTGTTTCAGGTTCCGGCAATGTCGCCCTCTACTGCATCCGTAAATTACAAGAACTGGGCGTGACCGTCGTCGCGTGCTCTGATTCCGGAGGCACCATTGTCGATCACGACGGCTTGGCCTTCGATTGCCTGCGCCTGCTCAAAGAAACGGAACGCAGACGGCTCAGCGAATACCCTCGTTTGCGACCGCATGCGGAATTTTTGCCCGATCAAAAGCCGTGGGGATTGGACTGCGACTACGCGTTCCCCTGTGCGACTCACAACGAGCTCAACGAAGCCGATGCCCGCGTTCTGATTCAAAACAAAGTTCAACTGGTGGCCGAGAGCGCCAACATGCCATGCACTCCGGAAGCGGTCACGGTGTTTCGGGAGGCAGGCGTGCTCTTTGGCCCAGCCAAAGCCGCCAACGCGGGCGGAGTCGCCGTATCCGCCTTGGAAATGCGCCAAAATGCATCCCTCGAAACTTGGTCGTTTCGAGAGGTCGATGAAGAACTGCAGCGAATCATGATCAGCATACACGACAGTTGCCGACACTTCTGCGAACGCTACCGGCGCCCCAACGACTACCTTTTCGGCGCCAACGTCGCGGGTTTTCTTCGAGTGGCTGAAGCCATCCGCACTTACGGGGTTACTTGAAGCCGAAATTAATCAGCGCACACTCTGCAATACCGCGAAGTAGTGACACGCGCTGCCCACCATGACGAAACCGTGCCAGATCGCATGGTGGTAGGGGAGCTTGCGCCAAAGATAGAATGCCACGCCTCCGGTGTCAAACAGGCCTCCACTTGCAAGGAGGATCAATCCACTCGTCGGTACGGATTGCACCATCGGTTTCGCCGCAATCACAATCAACCATCCCAGCGCCACGCAGATCGCACTCGAGAGAACCACAAATCGACCGGTGAAACAGAGCTTAAACACGACTCCCGCCAGCGCGATACCCCACACCACTCCCAAAAGGCTCCACCCCCACGGTCCTCGTAAATTCACCAATACAAACGGCGTGTAAGTTCCCGCGATCAACAGAAAGATGGACGCCTGATCGAGCTTACGCAGCCGCGGTTTCCACCGCCGCGAAGGGATCGCGTGATAAAGCGTGGATGCTGCGTAGAGTAATACGAGGGTGGTGCCATAAATAGCGACTGATGTAATCACCCAAGGGTCGCTTATTCGAACAGCGAGAACTACGCCCACGACCAACCCCACCGTGCTTAACAACCACCCCAACCCGTGGGTCATACTGTTGGCGATCTCCTCATCTCGGGAATAGACGACGGCCGAAGATGCGGAAGTAGCAGTCATGCCTGAACCTCCTCCTTCCAGCTCCGCAGTGCGAGAGCAATCCCTGAACGAGGAGCTACGAACGTTTGCGTTCGTAGCGTTTCGCGAATCGATAGGCCAACCCATCGCCTCCGATGAGACCCGCTGCAATCAATGCCTCCTGCGGTTGTGACTTCACGGTGTAAACCAAGGTCCAAAACATCAGCACCAAATAGATAATTGGCGGCAATGGGTAGAGCCAGGTGCGGTAGGGACGAATGAGATCCGGCTGACGCCAGCGTAGCACAAAAATTCCGCCCACGGCAAAAACCGTATTCAGTCCCAGAATAAATCCGGAAAAGAGCACAATACTCTGAAAGGAAGAAGTGGTGACAGAAATCAACGCGATCGCCGACTGCACATAAATCGCCGTGGCAGGGATCCCGTCCTCGTTCTGTTTGGCCAGACGCCCGAAAAGGGCGAAATCCTTGCCGATCACCTGCAGAACGCGCGGTCCGGCAATCGTCATCGCACTGACCGTCGAAACCAGTAGCAGGGAAAGCACCACACTGATCGCTGAAGCCCCGGCTTCGCCCAACACGTGCTGGGCGGCAATATACCCCACCTCAACCTTGCCTTCTAGCGCAGAGATCGGAGCCACATGAAGAAAGGTGTAGTTGAGTGCGACATACAGAACCATGACCGGCAGCGTGCTGGTGATCAAAATACGAGGCAGATTGCGTTGAGCGTCGTTGACCTCGCTGATGAGGTAGGTGACGGAATTCCAGCCCGTATAGGCATAGTTGACGTACATCAGCGACACCGCAAACGCACTGCCGAGTAGCAACTTCCCATCGCCGGCATGAGGCAGAAAACTGATGGTCTGGGCCTCGTCCACCATGACACTGCACAAGATGCAAAACCCAACGATCAACGAGATCTTCACCGCGGTGAAAACGCTCTGGAAATTACTACTGCGGTTGCGGCGTCCGGTGTGGGCGATGGTGACCACCACAATCAGACCCACCGCCAGCCACGTTGCAGACAGCGCTGGTATCCGCCGCCGAGAGATAGCTTCCAAAGGTGATGGCTGCCAGCGCCACCGGTGCGGCAAAGCCAATCGTGGCGGAGATCCACCCGGAATAAATCCGACCACGGGATGGTAGATTCGCGACAAAAAATTATATTCGCCCCCGGAGCGAGGCAGCGCCGCACCAAGCTCCGCATACGTGAGCGCGCCACCCAGCGCGGTGATACCGCCCACCACATAATCAGCACGAAACCGGATTTGATATCCAACAATTGATATCCAAGCGAAGTGAACACGCCCGTTCCGACCATATTGGCGATGATCACCGCCGAGGCGATGGTAGGTTTATAAGTCGATCGAGCCATGATTACGAAGACCCGAGGCCAGCATTTGCCGCGAGCCTCGCCGCATGGCCAGCCTCATTCGAAGGCAATCTCCCGGGCAAACTATAACCAATATGGTTAAAGTTTCCCCGCCCTCCTTTAGGGAGGACTCGCGAGTGACCTGCGAAGGGGGGGCGAGTGGCGCAGGACGGGAAGAGGGATTAGTCCTGCTTGGCCGCTGCGACCGCGGCGCGACGGGTTTCCTCGCGGGACTTCAGAATTTCAAACGGGTTTTCTCGATCGATGTGGGCTGCGGTGTTGAGTGCCGCGCGAGTGACCACGCCAGGTTTGTCCAGAAAGCTCAAATCGTCCAGCCAGTCGACGTAACGTTCCTGCCAGGTCCCAAAGCCGACTCCATCGCGCAATGCGATTCCGGCGGTGGCCGGAGCCTGACCTTCCTGACTTCGGTCTCCCGGGTGCACTTCGCGAGCGTAGATGTGCATCTCCACATTGGGCACACCCTCATTCAGCAACGTCGTGAAGTATTCCGTGGCCCAAAGCGCATGAATCCAGTCGCCCCATCCCCGACCAGCGAAAAAGGCGGGGGGGAGTCAGCCGGAATCTCGGGAGGATCCGGGAAAGCGAAATAAAACGGCGAGGGTCCCGGATAAATTAGGCCGTTGAAATCCGGGCGGGAGGAGACCTCTGCCAAGGAATTATCGGCAGTGTCATTGGCTGTATCGAAATCCTCATAATACAGCGCAGCGCCTGCACACAGTTCAGCCCCAGCGGAAAAGCCCAACACACCGATCTTTTGGGGATCGAGATTCCAATCCTTGGCATAGGCCCGCACCAGTTTGATCGCTTGTTGAAGATCGTAGACTCCATCTGTTTTGGGCTCATACCCGTCGCTCCGGAGGCGGTTGCGGAGGAGTACGGTGCTAATGCCACGACTGGCGAAGTAGGAAGTCATGGCAGCCCCCTCGCCGAAGATATTGAGTTTATGGTGACCGCCACTAGCTACGAGAATGACGCAAGTGCCGGTGTTCAGCTTGCCGTTGCCAGCGTGGAACTCGATTGACGTATTATGGATATTCACCAGGTAACCTGGCATCGTCCCTCCATACGAACCATAGATCTCCGCCTCATGGATCCGATCCGCGTTCAGATAAGGCGAGTCTGCCGGATAAAGCTCGACGACGACTCCGCCCGGGGCGAGGGCGACTGGGGCGTAGGGATGGCCTGGGGGCGCCGCGGGGCCTGCCGCCGGAATCGCCTGCGCGGCTGGCAATGGCGGTAATTCGGCGGTAATTCGGCGGAAAGTTCGAGGCAAACGAGGTAATTGAGAACCAGTGCAAGTAACGCGCTAATTCGAAGGAGGTAACGGAAATTCAAGTTCATGGGGCAGGGGAGAAGCGCGATTAGAAACCAGCCCTCGCGACAAGGGAACCACGCAGTAGTCGCACGTTGAATCGGTCGTGCCACTGATAAAAACGAGGGACACGTTGCTCCCTCTACATGCCTGGAAGCTTCGGCATACCACCACCACCTCCGCCCATACCTGGCATTCCGCCACCGCCCATGGCTTGCATTTTTTTCATCATCTTCCGCTCTTTGCCGCCCTTCATCATCTTCTGCATTTGCTGGAATTGTTTCAGCAACTGATTGACTTCGACCACTCGCACACCAGCGCCGTTGGCAATCCGCATGCGACGACTGCCGTTCAAAATCGCCGGTTTCCGACGCTCCTGCAGAGTCATGGAGTAAATAATGGCTTCAGTGCGGGCCATCTGCTGCTCGTGACCGTCATCGAGTTGGACGTTGTTCATGCCAGGAAGCATGCTGACGATGCTCTGCATCGAGCCCATTTTTTTAACCTGCTGCATCTGGGACAGGAAGTCCTCCAGATTAAAATCCGCCTTGCGCAGCTTCTCTGCCATACGCTCGGCTTCTTTTGGATCAATATTCTCCTGGGCCTTTTCTACCAGCGAGACCACGTCCCCCATACCTAAAATACGGGAAGCCAATCGGTCCGGATGAAAGGGTTCGAAGTCCTCGGTCTTTTCGCCCACACCCACGAATTTGATGGGCACGCCCGTGATCGACTTGATCGACAGGGCCGCGCCTCCCCGCGCATCTCCGTCAAGCTTGGTGAGGATCATTCCGGTAAGCTGTAGGGCTTCGTGGAAGGCCTTGGCTACATTGACCGCTTCTTGGCCCAATGCTCCGTCTGCCACCAGTATAATTTCGTCTGGTTGTACGACGTCGCGTAACCGCTTCACCTCAGCGATGAGGTCTTCGTCGAGTTGGAGACGACCGGCGGTGTCAAAAATTACGAGATCCGCGTTGGCAGCCTTCGCTGCAGCGAGACCTGCGCGGCCGATGGCGGGAACGTCTTTCGAGTCGCGATCACAGGTAAAGCCAAGCTCGTTTGCTTTCGCCAAAATCTCCAGCTGGTCGATTGCGGCCGGACGATAAATATCACACGCGACCACGTGGGGTGACGCATAACCCTTCTTTTTCAGCAAACGTCCCAGCTTAGCGGTGGAGGTCGTTTTGCCGGAACCATGCAATCCCACCATCAGTACCTTGAGAGGGCGCTTAGGATTGAGTTGAGTTGCGCCCTCACCGAGCAGTCTAACCAGCTCATCGTGAAGAATCTTAACAATCTGATGACCGGGTGTCACGCCTTTTAGTACGTCTTGACCGACGACTTGCTCGCGCACGTTTTCGACGAACTGTCGGGCTACCTTGAAATGGACGTCGGCCGACAAGAGGGCAGTGCGCACCTCCTTGAGGGCGTCAGCCATGTTATCTTTGGTGAGCTTGCCAACACCACGCAGATTACGCAGCGCTAAGGAAAGTTTGTCACTAAGAGTCTCGAACATACAGAAACCACCCACCAAAGGATATTGCGGGGCGAATTCCAACTCTCAAAGCCGGAACAACGCAAATGGTCCCTGCACCACCTCAACCTTGGGATCCAACTGCGACCTCGTCGCCTCCTTCGGTCCCGAGGGCCAAATCTATGCGCCGGTGCGGCACATCGGCTAATATTGATCCCACTTTTTGCAGCATTTCCCTAGGGATGTAGGGCTTCAAAATATAATCGCTGGTTCCTTGTTTAATCATCTGGACCATGACCTCCCGGTCCTTGTTGGCACTGCAGATGAGCACCTTAAGACTGGAAGTTTGTCGGTCGGAACGAACTCGTCGCAGCAGATCCAATCCACTGCCGTTGGGGATGCGTAAGTCCGTGATCAGTAGATCGTAGCGATCGATTTCCGGGTCGGTCAGTTTCCACCAGGCAAAGGCTGCACTGTCTACGACTTCGAAGTGCCATTCGGGTTTCAAACGAAACATCTCCACCATCACTTGCTGGGAGGTGGGATCATCTTCAGCGGCTAAAATTCTCATGATCTGGTCGGCGCTCGGGCCACTTGCTTTTATCGACCGCTCCGAGGCGCTTTTTAGCTGATTATTTTTGCGTCCCCTTCCTGATGAAAAGGGTGTTCGTGCCTCCTATAGGCATGGTCTTTTGTTTTAGGAATGGGAACGGATGGCGCGCAGGGAGATATGCGTGGAATGTTGGCAGAATTCGAAGACGTGCGGCAGGGGCCGCTCGGGCCAGTGTTGGGCGCAGACGCGCAGCAGGACGCTGCGCAAGAGGGCGAGGCTGGCCAGAGGGCGTTGACGCTGCGGGTACGCGAGTGGTCTTCGCGCCAGCAGGCGTCGCGGCGCCAGTGGTTGCGGATCTCCCTCCGCCCCAGTGCCCGCGGATCAAGGCGAGCATTTGCGCAGGGCTGCGTTCTGCGGGTGCCAGGCTGCGGGCGTAGGCGCGTTGCTCGCAACTTTCGGTGAGGTCGCGTTTTCGCACCGTGGTTTTGTCCACGAGCACCAGGCTGCGCAGCCCGGGGTAGTCGGCTTGCGAGGGCGTGGCCACCACCACGGACACCCGCCAGGTGGTCACGCGGCCCCGACTCGGATCGGTCAGCTCAAAAAAGGGGGGTGGAACGGTCCGGGCGCGCTGGACCAGCGCGCTCAGCTGGGGTTGGTTGCCTTTGATCTGGAGCACATACTCGCCGCCTTTTCCCACGATGGTGCGGGCCTGCTCGCGGGTGGCGTGCAAGGCGTCGCCGGTGTGACGATCTGCTCGTCCAACGACGCGGCGGCCAACACCTCACCGGCGCGGGCCTGTTCACTGCGCGGGGTGTTTTCCTTTTGATCGACGATGGCCATGGCAACCGGCGCACCGGTGTCGGCCTCGACCAGGCTAAGCACCCCGACCGCGTCGCGGATAAACTTTCCGTCCAGGGCGAGCGCTCCGGGCAGGGCACCGGCGTGGGCTGTGAGCCAGCGGTTGTGAGGGCCTGGGCCAAGGCCTCCGGATCGAGCCGGGTGAGCACGTCGTAAAACACGCTGTAACTGGGGGCCAGGCGGACCTTTGTGCCGGCCTCACGGGGCAGGGCCAGGGCGAAGTGCTGGTCTTGGTCGAGCAGGTTGGCCATACGAGCGATCGACGCGATGTCGCGCCGGCCGGCCGGCAGCGCGAGCGCCACGATGCCAAGAACCGGACCGATCTTGAAGCGGGTGTTTTTGGCGCGCGGATCGGGCACGCCGCACAGGGCCTCCAACAGAGAGGGCAACTGGCCGTTTTGAGCGGCAGGGTGCCGGTGGGCGCGCGGCGCAGTCCCGCCCGGCAGTCCTCGGGCAAAGCGGGGTCGGGGGCGCTCAGCAGGACCTTGGCCGAGGGGTGCAGGGGCCGCAGCAGCCACAGGTGCTATGGGTTGGCCGTGCTCGCGGTAAAAGTCGCCTCGGTGCCGTTCGTAACCCTGGCTGGTCCCGACCGGCTCCCACGCGGAGGCCTTGTAGCACGTGCCTTGGTAGGCCTCCGGGTCGGTGAAGGTCTTCGGTTAGCAGCGGCCGATAGCCGAAGCGTTCCTGCCAATGGCCCGGCAACGTGCGCACGGCCGCCGCGAGCACCTGGGAGGCGAAATTGGGCTCCTCGCCGCGCTTGGTGAGCAGTAGAAAGCGGCGGTTTTGCACCACCAGGGAAAGCCGCTCGACCCGGCGGGTCGCATCCCAGCCCACCCACCGGTCCCGGTCCTGGAGCGCGTAGCAGGCCGGACCCCACGCCAGCAGCGCCACACCGCCCGCCCCCCTCTTTCGACAATCTGGCGCAGGTAATCGCCCACCGGATGCCCGGATCCCAAGTAGTGCCGCTCGTGCAGCTGCGCGTCGAACCACTCCTGCTCGGCCGCAGTGGCCATGCGCACCTCCACGTTTCGATCCCAGTGCTTCTGCTCCGGGGTTGCGTTCGTCGCTTCCCTTTCCGTTTCACCTTTAGACTTCATCCCACTGAAACAGATCGAAAATCGTCCAAATGGTCTAGCTCAAAGTTACACCGCTGACCTTCAATCACTTCACCCGTCACGGGAAAAGACCATGTAACAACGTGGGCGGAGCGGGCTTTTACACTGGTAGCGCCGAGTATCTTTTGGCACACTGACAGTTTTTCCTCATGAAGCACTTCCTTAAAGAAACCGACCTGCAGTCCCATCAAGTGGCTGAGGTGTTTGCGTTGGCTCGGGACTTCAAGGCTAAAGGCGGACGGCATACGCCGCCGGTGCTCGCCAACCAGACTTGGGCTTTGCTGTTTTTCAAATCAAGTACACGCACGCGGGTATCGTTTGAGGTCGGTATTCATGAGCTGGGAGGGAATCCGCTGTTCTTGAACCGCAACGATATTCAATTGGGGCGAGGCGAATCGATCGAAGACACGGCCAAAGTGTTGTCGAGATTTGTGCATGGTCTGATCGTGCGGACTTATGATCACAGTGACGTGGAGCGGTTGGCGGCGGCCGGCTCCATCCCGGTGATCAACGCGTTGACCGGTTTTTTGCATCCCTGCCAAATCTACACCGATGCGTTCACGATGGCGGAACGCTGGGCGCCCAAGGGCGGGGATTTGTTGGGTTCGTTGAAAGGCCGGAAAATCGCGTTTTTGGGGGATACGGCCTGCAACATGGCGAACTCCTGGGTGTTGGGGGCCGGCTTGTTCGGGATGCATGTGGCGTTGGCGGGCCCGGCGGGATTCGAGCCGATGGCCGAATTTTTGGCTTTGGCGCAGAAGGAAGGGTTTGGTGATGCGTATTCCTTCACGACCGATCCCATGGAGGCGGTGAAAGACGCCGATGTAGTTTACACGGACGTATGGGTGAGCATGGGGATGGAGGACGACGCCAAGGAACGTTTGGTGCAGATGGCACCCTACCAAGTCACGGAAGAACTGCTGGGAGCAGCGAAGCCGGATGCGCTATTCATGCACTGTTTGCCGGCTCATGCGGGGAAAGAAGTGACACAGGGCGTACTGGACGACCCCCGTTGCATCATTTTTGATCAGGCAGAGAATCGTTTGCATACACAGAAGGCGATCATGGCCGTGCTGGCCCAGCAGGCACGCGCTTAGATTTAGTGAGGGGAGACGCTGGCTGGGCCCAGATTACGGAGGTTCATCCTCGCAACTACTTGAATCATAAGTGCCCAGATCGGCCGGTTTTGTTTTGCGGGTGGAGCTGAAGGAGGTAGAATCACCTTTCTCTAACTTATGAAAATTGTCCTCGCATACTCGGGTGGTCTCGACACTTCGGTCATCGTCAAATGGCTCAAGGAAACTTACGGAGCTGAAATTATTACTTTCGCGGCTGATGTTGGTCAGGAGGAGGAGCTCAAGGGATTGAGCGCCAAAGCGCGCAAGACGGGGGCCTCCAAGCACTATACGCTCAACCTCGTTGAAGAGTTCGCCCGAGAGTACATATATCCCATGATTCGCGCCAATGCGATTTACGAAGGGCAGTATTATTTGGGCACTTCGATTGCGCGTCCCTTGATTGCCAAGGCGCAGGTGGAAATCGCTCGTAAGGAAAATGCGGATACGGTGGCGCACGGCTCAACGGGCAAGGGGAATGATCAATGCCGATTTGAACTGAGCTACATGGCGTTGGCGCCCGATTTGGGAATCATTGCTCCGTGGAAAATGGACAATTACCGGGAAGCTTTTCCAGGCCGCACGGAGATGATCGACTATTGCCGGGAGCATAAAATTCCGGTCGAAGCCTCGGCCTCCAAGCCGTATTCGATGGACCGCAATCTTCTGCATATTTCCTACGAGGCCGGTATTTTGGAAGATCCGTGGTTTGATCCCACCACCGACGAGAACAAGGCGATGTTCAAATTGTCCGTGTCCCCGGAGGACGCTCCAGATAAGGCGGAGTATGTGGAGCTCGACTTTGAGAAGGGCGACTGCGTGCGGGTCAACGGTCGGAAGATGACTCCGGGCAAGGTGCTCAAAACATTGAATGCGTTGGGTGGCAAACACGGCGTGGGGCGAGTCGATATCGTGGAAAATCGGTTTGTGGGTATGAAGTCCCGCGGAGTCTATGAGACGCCTGGTGATACGATTCTCATGCATGGTCATCGGCAGGTGGAGGCGCTCACGATGGATTGCGATTTGATGCATTTGCGCGACGAACTCATGCCGCGTTACGCCAAGTTGATCTACAATGGTTTCTGGTTCGCGCCGGAGCGGGAGGCGTTGCAGGCCCTGATTGACGAGAGCCAGAAATTTGTGACGGGCAAGGTGCGGTTGAAGCTCTACAAGGGCAACGTCATCACTTGTGGCAGCAAGTCGAAGTATTCGCTCTACGATGAGAACATCGCGTCGATGGAAGGGGTGCAGAGTTGGTATAACCAGAGTGATGCCACTGGGTTCATCAGGTTGAATGGGTTGCGCCTGCGGGCGCGGGCGATGTCGCAGGGCGGTCCGAAGGTCTAGTTTCTGTTGATTCGAATTTATCGAGACCGCGCTTCTTCGGAGGCGCGGTTTTTTGTGCGTTGCGTTCCTGATGCAGCGAAAGGGCCGTGTGGCGTATCAAACTCGTTCTCAAATTCTTACCATGGGCAAACCAGTGAGGATGGCGGGACGAGCTGGATCTTCACATTTGACGGACTTTACCTATCTCGTGAGGCCGGAATCGAGGTGGGAGGTTCTTGAAATTTGCGCGGGACAAAGTAGGCGTTTCTGCGCTAGTTTGGTCCCATGAGTCCGTTATCTACCCTTCCTGCGGTTTCTCGCAATTGGCTTTGGGTGGGTATGCTTTTTTGGTCGGCAGGTCTATTCGCAGCGGACCCGGAAGTAGACTTGGCGGAGGTGTTGCCGGGACGATGGCAGATGATAGACGAAACACCGTCGCTGATGCATCCGTCGAATTCAGAGAATTTTACGGTAATTCGGGTAAGTGCGGGTGAGTCCCAGTGGGCCGATGGTGCGTTTTATATCAAGTGGCCGGGCAAATCCCGGCCGGAACGCGGCTACTACAGTGTGAAGACAGGGCGAGTGTGGCTGACTACGTATCGCTGGGTGAATAACAAGGAAATGCGGATCGAATATCATGGCGTCATCAAGACGGACGGCGGGATCTCATGGGACGGCACGGGCGCGACCACGCGCGGTGGTAAGTTCACCTGGCCGTTTGTGGCGAAGAAACTGTGAGCCTGGCGCTCCCCGGCGAGGGATCAGAACAACGAATTGGCAGCGACTCCCACGACGGTGATTGGCCCTTGGTCGGCCAAACCATCCACCGCACGATTTACTTTCTGCACGGCGTTTTGAGCTTCGATGAAGAGGCTATCGTCGTTGATGAGTCGACCGAGAGTGCCCTCGCCTTGGTTTAGCTTTTGGGAAAGCTCGACCAGATTTTGCGAAGTGAGACGGATATTTTCACCGATGGAATCATCGTAGAGCAAAGTGCCAATCGTGCCTTCGCCGCTCTTAGCCTGGTCGATCAAGGCCTGCGCACTGGTCATGAACGTGCGAGCTTCGGTGGCGGCCCCTCGGATTTCTTCGATCGCGGCGGCGAGTTCGGTGTAGCCTGAATCATCGGAAAGCAGTTTCCCGAGGGTGCCTTCGCCGTCTCGCAGCCGTGTGGTGACGATCTCGAGGTTGCTGGTGATCGTTTCGATTTTGAGGCGATTTTCGTCCACGATAGCGTTGAGTTTACCGGACGTGCCATCACCGGAGTCGGAGTCCCCCATGGCGCCGGAGAACTGGCTCAGGGCCTGTTCTACTTTGCGACCGATTTCCCCGACTTGGGATACAATGGTGTTGAGGTCCGGGGTGTCTTCGGAACGCATAACGTTGCCCGGCTCGAGCGGAGGAGCTGATTCATTGCCCAAAGTGAGGGCAACGTAGTTGCTGCCCAGTAATCCGGACATGGCGATGGTGGCCACGGCGTCGGCCGGGACTGCGATGGTGTTGGAAATCTGGAGTTGGGCTTCGGCAAACCGGCCGTTGAGGCGAGTTGCCTTTACGACGCCGACGCCGGCCATGCGAACTTCGTCACCGGATTTCAATTCTTTGATACTAGCGAAACGAGCGGTGAGTTCGTAGGACTGTTTGGCGTCGAGGGAATTTCCGTTGAGGGATTCGAATGTCACCCAAATCAGGGCGAGACCGAGTAGGGAGAACAGATCGCCGCGGGCGGATATTTGTGCGTTGTTTATGATGAGACCGCCAAGTTTTTGAAGCGAGGGTTGCGGACATCGATCCGCGGGTGAAGAAATTCGGTGACGATGGGGTTTGATGATGCGCGTAGCTCGTCGGGTGTCGCGATGATGGCGGTGCGGCCCTGGTGGAGTAGGGCGACGCGATCGGCGATGGTGAGGGAAAGGTCACGATCGTGGGAAACGACAATACTGGTCACGGCATATTCTTCCCGCAGCGTGCCGATGATTTCCGCGATCGTGGCGGACATAACGGGATCCAGTTCTGATGTCGGTTCATCGTAGAGGAGTACGTGAGGTTCCATCACGAGGGCGCGGGCCATGGTGACGCGTTTGCGCATGCCTCCGGAGAGTTGGGAGGGCATTTTTTGAGCCGCGTGTTCAATGGATAGAATACGTAGGGCCCGCATGACGCGTTCGTGGATATCGGCCTTTGCGCACAGGTTGTGTTCCAGCGGATAGAGAGGGAGATTGTCGTAGACGGAGAGAGAATTGAGCAGCGCGCCGGATTGAAACACCAATGCCAAGGCGAAGCGGTTGCGGGTTTCCGGCTGAGTCGGATCGTGGCCATTAATATCGATCTTACCGGCGGTGGGGATTTCCAGGCCGGCGATGTGGCGCAGCACATACTTACCGGAACCGCTAGGACCCATGATGACAAAAATTTCGCAGGGGTGGACCTGGAAGGAGATGTCTTCGAGCACGGTTTGGGAGCCGTATTTTTTGGTGACTCCCTCAATATTGACACCGACAGGATTGCGATCCTGACGCGGGGGAAAGTGTGGACGAGTCAAGGGCATGACGGGTTAGGCGAGGACCTTGGTGATGAAGTAATCCAGAGTGAGAATAGCGATGAGGGAGAGCATCACGGACTTGGTCACGGCGAGGCCGATTTCCCGAGGCCCCCCCTTGGGTGCGCAGGCCGGTATTGCAGGCGATGATGGTGATCACGAAACCAAAAATTTCGGCCTTGATGATGCCGTCGAGGACGTCCTTGGCGGAAACGTATTGCTGGAGGGCACGGAAGAATTAGGCACCTGAAATACCGATAAAGTCCACATATTCACAGACGACGGCCCCTCCGAACCAGCCGATTAAATTGCTCAGAATAGTGAGAACGAGCAGGCGTTCCGGGGGAATGTTCATCGTCACCAATGCATCGATCTAGGAATTCACTTTCATGGATGCCAATTCAGCGGTGGTGGCACTGCCCACGCGCCCAGCGAGCAAGATGGCTACCATGACCGGGCCCGAGTTCACGGGCTATGGATTCGACGACGAGGGCGCCGATGAGTTCCTTGGCCCCATATTCGCGGAAGCTGATTCCTGCTTGGAGCGCCAGAACGGCACCGATGAAGAAGCACAAAACGCCGACGATGGGCAGGGAAGTGTAGCCCGCGAGGAAGCCCTGTTTGGCGGTGCGCTTCAGGATACGCGGTGCGGCAGGAAGCATGACAAAGGCGCGTCACGTCATCACGAGACCGCTGCCGAAGGCGTCGAGAAAGTTGTGAATACTTTGCAGCGGGAGTAAGCGGTCGCGACTACAGAAGGATCAGCAGCAGATTGTCCAAAGTAAGGGCGCCAGACTCGGGTGCTGGGGGTGCGTTTTAAACCGAATAAGCCGGCAGAAACCCGATACGTTCCTGCTCGGGATCGGAGATGAAACCGACGAGCGGCCCCAGGTGGATCTCGCGCCGATCGGACTCTTCGCTGCGGGCCCACGTAAAGGCATCCCAGAGCACGGAATGGCGGGTTTCACCTGGTGAGGTTTGATTGAAGCGGTAAACGGAAAATAGGGGAGACCACAGTTGACGAGTCCGTTCTTGGAAGGGCAGGAATACCTCGAGCGGCGATAGGGTCTGAAACTGTTTACGCCCGGCACCGTTGTTCCAGGCGGTAAAAAATGGCCAAAGGTGGACCTTGCTGGCCGAGGGGGCGTCGGGGTTGGTGAGACTGCTCTGTTTGGTTTCGTGGTAGATCAAGTAGAGAAGTTGGCGACGCTCATGGAGTAAGGCTTGGTCTTTCCAAGAGGCTTGGCGCCAGAGGGGCCACATGGCCCACGTCTTGTCGTGTCCCTTGATGGTCGAGTGCGCATAGAAGGGAGCCCACCGATTGATGCGCCGTTGGTCTCCGCGGCCTTGAACCCAAAGGGGCCACAAATAATGGCGAGCGTGATACACGTATGGTTCGGTACGATCGACGTAACCGAGAAACGGCCAGAGGTAGGGCTCGCTTATGTAGCCCGTAGAGCGATCGATCGCATAAAACGGGAGAACGCCGGCCTGCAGCGTGGGTGAATCCGAATCCAGCCGGCTTTGTTTACGATACATCAATGGCCATAAGGCGAAGCTATCGCTAGAAATCCCTTCGTGTACACGATGGCCGCCAAGAGGCCACAATTCGAAGCAGTGGTGTTCGTCGCCTGTGATCGTCTTGATGAACGGCCAAGGCGTGGTGGTCGTAGTTTGGCCGTTTTTTCAAACCGACCGTAGAGAGGAAAGAGCACCCACGAAAGGGTGATCTTGGGAGAAGCGTTGGGGAATTTGGCCGTAGAAGGGAAAGATGGCCTGGTAGGAGGTGTCGGGATGACCGGTATGGCGGGAGAAGTAGAACGGCCAGGCATCGAAGCGCGAAGCGCGAAGTGCCGTCGGAGAAATGCTCGCGGTTGATCAGATTAAAGATCGTCCATCGCCGGGTTGCTGGGTTCACCGAAGTCTCGCGGTGGAAAAGGGGGTAGAGCAGGGTTGTTTGGAGGTCCGTCCCATCCTGGGAGTCGGATGAGGAAAAGAAGGGGCGCAGACCTCGTTGCCGATCTCCATCAGCGGTTGTGCGCTGGAAGTCGAGAGGACCGCACCAGGACGATAATTGATCGCCGGTGATCGCCGGTTGAAGGATCGACGTGACGGACATAAACAGGCCAAAGATTAGTTTCGTCCGCCCGCGCCGAGGTAGGGCAGGCCATAAAGGCCAGCCCGACGGCCGCTATAACGGTGGCGAGACGAAGCATCATCAGAGGAGTTTTTTAGTCGAAGCGAAGGGGCCGAGCCGACAGGAAAATCGGCTACGAGGACAATCAGTTAGAGCGTATCCCACAAGCGCAAGAGGTTGGCGAAGAGGAGGTGCGTAAAAATAAAGAGGCAGAAACCGGGAGGATTTCCTGGTTTCGGCACAAAAACGGCGTGTATAATTTGGTGTGAACAATACTACCGAAGCCGTCGCCCCGGAAGTTGCCCTGCAAACCTGACTGCGTCCAGACCTGACTCCGGTCGGACCCAACAAAGATTACGCCGCGTTGCGCGATCAACTGGCGGGGCTCGACCAGTTGCTGGCTAACAGTCACTTGGAAGCGATGGCCGTGGACTTTGCCCGGGAAAACTGGCGGGGCGACGACGTGGCCGGGTTGCCGCGCCACCTGCAGTTCGCGCGCAAGGCGCGGCGGGTGCAGGTATTGCGCATGATGCTCGGGAAAATCAGCTTGCGTAAACTTTCCCTGAGCATCGCCTCCAGCGATCTGTTGGCCGACTTTTGCGGAGCGCGCCGGATCGACGGCATCAAGGGGGTCTCCCAAAGAAAGCGTGCGGGAGCGTGCGTCCAAATGCTTCACCGCCGGGCAGGTGCGCAGGATGAGCCAAGTCTTTATCGAGATGTGCGGTGAGGCGGACCGGGCGAGCGAACTGAGACTGGCTGCGGCGCAGCCGATGGATACGTGCCTGGTGGACTCGACCTGCCTGCAGGCCAACATCCCTTTTCCGGTCGACTGGGTGCTCTTTCGCGACGTGAGCCGCACCCCCTTGCTCAAGGCGGTGAAACTGATCCGTGCAGCGGGGTTGCGGGGTCGGATGCCGAACGAGCCGCCAGTCTTTGCCAAGCAGATGAATCGGTGGTGCCTCGCGATGACCCACAGCCGACGGCGCCGCGATGCGAAGCGGGCCCGCAAGAGCGTGCTCCGCCAGATGAAACGCCTGCTGCGCACCATCGGCGAGCACGCCCGCCGCCACCGCGACCACCTCGCCGCCGACTACGCCCGGACCCGCTTCAGTGAGCGCCAGGCCACCCGCATCATTGCGCGCATCGACGCCATGCTCGAGCAACTGCCGGCCGCGATCAACCAGGCCCACGAACGCATCATCGGCGCGCGACCAGTGCCCAACGCCGAGAAGATCCTCAGCGTCTACGAACCCGACGTGCAGACCGTGGTCCGGGGCAAAGCGTCCGGCGAGGTCGAGTTTGGCCACACCCTCATGATCAGTGAGAACGTGACGGGGTTGATCACCGATTGGCAGTTGTATCAGGGAATGGCTCCGGCCGAATGGCGTCAGTTCGACCAGAGCCTCGAGCGCCAGAATCAGTTCGACCTGAGCACCTCGATCAAAGCGGCGAGCACCGACCGAGGCTTCTCGACCAAACGGCTGTGCGAACGCTTGGCCGAAGCCGACATTTATGACGCCACTTGCCCCCGCGATCCGCAGCAACTGCAACGGCGCATGCAGGAGCCGCAGTTCGTGGCGCTCCAACATCGCCGGGCTTCGACGGAAGCCCGCATCGCCATCATCAAGCAATGCCACGGCAAGCGATTGAGTGCCAGAGGCTTCACGAATTGCTACCTGGCGGTAGCCTGGAGCATCCTCGGTCACAACCTGTGCCTCATCGCCCGACTGCTGGCCGACCAACCACCGCAGGCCCAAGCCGCCTAACCCCCCCCAAGCCTACTCCAACGATGAACAATAAACCGGCTGCCGGAAGTTCCCTCATGGAAACGATCCAGGCACTGACTGCTGCGACACTGCAATGTAGCCATTAAATTGCATCTGCGCGCGCCTACATCAGCTATTGGTAGCCGGAAATCCGCTCAAACAATCGGCTTTCCTGCCTCCCTTCCAAAATCAGGGTAAATGGGACACGCTCTAGGTTAACCAACTTCGGCGTCTCTTTGATAGTTTGGTTCGACAATCAAGAATCCTGGGGCGGTGTTGTCGGAGAGGCCGTTGGGTCGATGCTAGTTTCCGACAATATTTCCGATTCAGTGCCCTCGGCGGCAGCGTCGAGTTCTTCGTCGGATTCAACGACTTTAGCCATGGATAGCAAGGTGTCGCCCTTGCCCAGGGTGAGCAGCTTAACGCCTTTAGCGCCTCGGTTGGTTTCACGTACCGTGTTGATGGGGCAACGCACGCTTTGACCTTTGGAGGTAAGGAGCATGATTTCATCCGTGTCCTTGACTCCCAGGGCACCGACCAACTGGACCGAACCGTCATCGGGTAGATTGATGGCGGTCACACCGGTTCCGCCGCGGTTGATTAGGCGGTAGTCTTCGAAGCGGGTACGCACGCCCAAACCGGCTTCGCTGGCTACAAGGAATTTCTTGTCGTGATCGATTACTTCGATCGCCTGTAAGTAGTCTCCTTTGCGTTTGAAACGCATGCCAGTGACACCACTGGTGGCTCGGCCGGTGGAGCGGAAAAGGATGTCTCCTGATTCGCTCTGTTCACGGAAGCGGACGGCGAGGCCTTGATGGGAGACGAGGATGACTTCGCTGGAGCCGTCGGTGAGGACACAGCCAATCACCGAATCACCTTTGGCCAAGTTGATGCCGATGAGGCCGCTTTCGCGAATGGCGTTGGTGTAAGCGGAGAGGGCGGTTTTTTTGATTTGGCCAGACTTGGTGGCCATGACGAGATAGTGTTCCTCGTCGAACGCCGAGTGCGTGAGCATGGCGGCGATTTTTTCACCGTCGTCGAGGGAGAGGAACGACTTGACCGATTTACCCTTGGAGATGCGGCTGCCTTCGGGGATTTGGTAAACCTTGCGAGCGAGGCATTGGCCGTGACTGGTAATGAAGAGGATGTAGTCGTGCGTTTGGGCAGTGAACAGATGCTCCACAAAATCGTTGGAGTAAGTGTCGGTGCCGATGACGCCTTTGCCGCCGCGTTTTTGAGAGCGGAAGTCGGCGACGCGGGTGCGCTTGATGAAGCCCGAGTGCGAGATGGTGATGACCATGCCCTCGTTGGAGATGACGTCTTCCATGCGGAATTTGCCCATATCAGGAGCGACTTCGCACTTCCGCGGGCTAGTGTATTTGGCGCCGGCCTCGGTGAGTTCGTTTTTAATGACGTCGAGGAGCAGGCGTTCGGAGGCAAGGATGGCGCGCAGTTCTTCGATGACACGGAGCAGGGCGGCATACTCTTCCTCGATTTTGTCCCGTTCGAGTCCCGTAAGTTGGTAAAGGCGGAGCTCGAGAATGGCGTCGGTCTGGCGTGAGGAGAGGGGATACTTCTCCATCAACTTGATCTTGGCCTCGGCGCGGTTGGAAGACGCGCGGATGATGCGCACAAAGTCATCGAGGTTATCGAGGGCGATTTTGTAACCTTCGAGGATGTGGGCGCGATCCTCGGCCTTGCGCAGGCGGAATTGGGTGCGGCGGGTGATGACTTCGCGGCGATGTTCGATGTAGCAATCGAGCAGTTCGCGAATGTTCATCTGCTTCGGGCGCTTCTGATCGAGCGCCAGCATGTTGATGCCGAAGGAAGACTCGAGCGCTGTGCGTTTGTAGAGTTGGTTGAGGATCGGCTCGGCTTGTTCGCCGCGTTTGAGCTCGATGACAATGCGGGTGTTTTCGTCGGATTCGTCGCGAAGGTCGCGGATGCCTTCGATGGTTTTTCCCGAGACGAGTTCGGCGATCTTCAGGAGGAGGTTGGCCCGGTTTACGTTGTAGGGGATCTCGGTGATGATGATCTGCTCACCTCCGGTCTTCATTTCTTCGGTGTGGGCACGGCCGCGCATGCGCACGATGCCGCGGCCTGTGCGCAGGTAGGAGTCGATCCCGGCGGTGCCGACGATGAAACCGCCGGATGGGAAGTCGGGTCCTTTGATGAAGCTGCAGACCTCTTCCAGTCCGATGTCGGGGCGGTCGATGATGGCGCAGGTGGCGGCGATCAGTTCGTCGAGATTATGTGGCGGGATGTTGGTCGCCATGCCGACGGCGATACCCGTGGAGCCGTTCATGAGCAGATTCGGCAGGGCCGAAGGCAGGACGGTGGGCTCGGTGGTGGACTCCTTGTAGTTGGGGGAGAAGTCTACGGTATCCTCCTCGATGTCGGAGAGAAGGGTTACCGCGAGAGCAGTGAGACGGGCCTCGGTGTAGCGATAGGCGGCGGGCGGATCGCCGTCGACGGAACCGAAGTTGCCCTGCGGATCGATCATCGGATAACGCATGACCCACTTTTGGGCCAAACGCACGAGGGTGTCGTAAACGGAAGAGTCCCCGTGTGGGTGATAGTTCTTGAGGACTTCACCGACCACACCGGCGCACTTGTCGAAGTTGCGGTTGTGGAGCAGACCTTCCCGCAGCATGGCGTAGAGGATACGGCGCTGGACGGGTTTGAGGCCGTCGCGCGCATCGGGCAGGGCCCGCGAGACAATGACCGACATCGAGTAATCGATGTAAGCGGTCTGCATAATATCGGTGATATTAGCGGTGGTAAGTTTTTCGTTGGCGGTGAACACGGGCGGAAGGAGGGAGTGGTAAGTAGTGGGTGGTGAGCAGCGAGTGGGAGGCAGTCTGCGGTGGGGTGGTTGCTCGCCACCCGCGATTGCCTACGCGCTACTTCGGATCAGACGTCGAGGTAGGAAACGTTGAGGGCGTTATCTTCGATGAATTGGCGGCGAGGGGGGACTTCGTCGCCCATGAGTAGAGTAAACAGGGCATCGGCCTTGGCGGCGTCGGCGATATCTACCTTGAGGAGGCGACGTTTGTCTGGGTCCATCGTGGTTTCGAAGAGCTGCTTGGGGTTCATTTCCCCCAGTCCCTTGTAACGTTGGATGGAGAGGCCCTTGCGCCCGAGGGTGCGAATATGGGACAGAACGGCGAGGGGGGCGTTGAGCTCGGTCACGATTTCGCCCTTTTGGCCGGCGTTTTCGGTGACGGTGTAACGTGCTTCCTCGGTCGGGGCGAAGCGGTTGATTTCCAGGCCGGCAGCGCGGATGGCTTGCAGGAGTTTGGTCATCTCGGTCGATTCGAAAATCTCGTGCAGGGTCACCCGGCGGGAGATCGCGCCGGATTTGCCGGAGAGGCCGATGGAGGTGGTGCTCGGAATGAGGGAGGCGGTGTTACCGTCCTCGCCATCAAGTGATTCCTCGGTGTCGGCATCGAGTCCCTGATTGGAGGTGAATTCGGCGCGGGCGTGTTCGTCGCGCAGGAATTCGTGGGACTCGTTGTTGCCCTCGCGGATGCGGGCGATGTAGCGAGGCAGGGAAAGTGTTTCCGGGTCGTGTTCGTCGAGGTATTCGGTGATGGACGCGCCGTAGCGAGTGACGCCGGTGCCCATTTTTTCAAGGGCGGCGAGGGTTTCTACGATCTGTTCGGCGGCGAAGACGTGGTTGTCCTTGATGAGGGTGAGCATGACGTCCTCGGAGCCCAGTTCGAGGAGGATGCGGTTCAGCTGTTCGTCGTTGTCGATGTATTGCTCACGGCGTTTGCGCTTGATCCGGTAGAGCGGGGGCTGGGCGATGTAGACGTAGCCGCGCTCGATGAGACCCTTCATCTGGCGATAAAGGAATGTGAGGAGGAGAGTCCGGATGTGGGAGCCGTCGACGTCGGCATCGGTCATGATGATGATGCGATGGTAGCGGGCTTTATCGATGTTGAAGCCGCCCGCGTCGTCGGCGAACCCGATGCCGGTGCCAAGGGCGGTGATCAGGGTGCGGATTTCCTCATTGGAGAGCACCTTGTCGAGGCGAGCCTTCTCGGAGTTGATGAGTTTACCACGAAGCGGCAAGATGGCCTGGTAGCGGCGATCCCGGCCCTGTTTGGCGGAACCGCCGGCGGAATCCCCCTCGACGATGTAGATCTCGGCGACGGCGGGGTCGCGTTCGGAACAATCGGCGAGTTTGCCGGGCAAGCCGCCGGAAGAGAGGGCGCCTTTGCGAATGGTTTCGCGGGCTTTGCGTGCGGCTTCGCGGGCGCGGGCGGCGTTGAGAGACTTGTCGATGAGACGTTTAGCAACCTGAGGGTTCGTCTCGAAGTATTGCATCAAGCCCTCGTAGGACGAAGACCCCACCGTGCTCTCTACCTCTGGGGAGAGCAGTTTGACCTTGGTTTGGGATTCGAACTTGGGATCGGAGTGCTTGATGGAGATGACGGCGGCGAGACCTTCCCGGACGTCGTCGCCGGTGATCTGCGGATCCTTGTCCTTCAGCAGCTTGTTGGAGCGGGAGAACTGATTGATGGCACGGGTGAGGGCGCTCCGGAAGCCGGAGAGGTGGGTGCCGCCGTCGGGATTGTGGACGGTGTTGGTGTAACAGAGAACCTGGTCGTTGAAGGAGTCGTTGTATTGGAGAACGACTTCGATGTGGATCTCGTTGGGTTTGTCGTCGATCAGCAGTTCGGTTTCTTTGGTGATGCGAATGGGGTCCGGATGAACGACTTGTTTGCCTTCGTTGAGCTGGCGGACGAATTCGACGACCCCGTTCCGGTAGAGGAAGGTGATCGGCTTCGGCACGGCGGGGCGCTCATCGACAAAATTGATCTGCAGCCCGGAGTTGAGGAAGGCGAGCTCACGCAGCCGTTGGGCTATACGATCACCGATGAAGACGGTGGTTTCGCGGAAGATTTCAGGATCAGGTTTGAAAGTGACGTACGTGCCGGTGCCGCGGGCTTTACCGATGACCGAAAGTTTCTGGACGGTTTTGCCGCGCTCGAACTTCATGTGGTGAACGGAACCGTTGCGGGAAACTTCAACCTCGAACCATTCGGAGACGGCATTTACGCACTTGGCGCCGACACCGTGGGTGCCGCCCGAGAATTTGTAGCCGCCTTGACCGTATTTACCGCCGGAGTGCAGGGTGGTGAGAACCATCTCGACGCCGGGGATGCCGTATTGGGGGTGGATGTCGACGGGGATGCCGCGGCCATCGTCGCGGATGGAGATGGAGCCGTCGACGTGGATCGATACGTCGATCTTGTTGCAATGGCCGGCGAGATGTTCGTCGACGGAGTTATCAAGGACTTCGGAAACGCAGTGATGGAGGGCGCGTTCATCGGTGCCGCCGATATACATGCCAGGCTTTTTGCGAACGGCTTCGAGCCCCTCGAGCTTGCCTAATTTGGAAGAGTCGTAGGAGCCGGCGATGGGGGGATTTACTTGAGGAGGAACCGGGTCAGTAGGGTCGGACATGCAAAAGGGGAAAAGTGATCTGAATTAAAGGCGAAATAGGATCGGAAAACAGGACCAGTCACAACCGTTATTTTAGGGTCTAAATGCAGATCAATGGCAGTTTTAGCGGTATTTTAGGTTGCCGACTCTAGATACGCTCCTAACGTCCGAAGTTGAGTGAAATTATCCGTAAAAGTCGATTACGCCGGTCGAGTTTTATCCCAATTGGCCCGCACCTACGGCAGTGATGAACTTGCGCATATTGAAGACCTTGCGAATGCGGAAGCGATGCCGGCGAATTATTTGGTGCAAATCTTGAGTGAATTGCGCAAAGGCGGGTTGATCCTGAGTAAACGCGGTAAACAAAGCGGGTATGCGTTGGCGCGGGACCCGGAGGAGGTGACGCTTTACGACATTGTGCGGTTGATCGAAGGCGACGTCTTGGAACTCAATGGATCGGGGGGATGGGTTTAGTGGCCCGCTGGTGGATGCTTTGTGGAGCCAGGTGCGAACAACGCTGGAAGAAAAGTGCCGCCAGTGCACCTTGGCCCAAATGGTCAATCACAGCACGGACGAGATGTATTATATTTGAAGCTGTTGATCCGCCCGTGATGGAGTTTTGAATTCGATTTTTACCACCTTATTTTCTCATGCGACACCCCGCCATTGAACCGCTGCTCATTCTTCAAGATCGTGAACTTATGCGGCGAAATTTGGCGCAACAACTTGCGGGAATCCCCGGAGACGTCGCGCTGGTACAGGCGAAAATTGACGCGGAAAAATCGGCGATCGAGACCGCCAAGACGAAAGGGAAGGCGTTGGAGTCGAAGAAGAAGCTCCTGGAGACCGGAATCGGCTTAGCGGAGGAGAAGTTGGGCAAATATCGCACTCAGCAGTCGTTGGTGAAGAAGAATGAAGAGTATCAAGCGCTAGGTCACGAAATCGAGACGATGGAGGGTGAAATAGGTGGCCTAGAGGAGCAGGAGTTGGAAGTGATGTACGAGATTGATTCGGCCAAGGAGAAGGCTGCGGCCGCGGAGGCGGAATTGAAGACGAATATAGTCGGGCACGAAGCCAAGTTGGCGACGTTGGCGGAGCGTAAAGCGAGTTTGGCGACAGAATTGGCATTGGCGGAAGGCGAAGTGGGCCACGCCAGAGAGCCTCTGGGGGAACGTTATTTACGGGTATTTGATCGGATCGCGGAGCGGCAATTTCCCGTGTGCGTGGCTATCTCGGGCGGGAATTGCAGTGGGTGTCACCTCAAGGTTTTCGGCGAAAATGACTCTGTTGTCCGGAAGGGGGAGGAGTTGGCCACCTGCGATCAGTGCGGACGCATTATTTGGTTGGAATCGGCCTGAGCGTTAGCGGAGCCCTGGAATCAGGCCTCACCGCGGGCGCGGGGCGAGGGGAACTTGTAACGTAATACGTTACAAGTTGCCGGGGCGCTTATAGGGGCCGGATTTGCGGCGGCGGCCGCGGCAGATGGATTGTCGTGGGGCTGGGGCTTGCGTTTGGCGGAGGAGGTGTGATGTTGACCGATCACGCGACTCGTTAGAGTGGCGGTAAACTTGGTTCCGGGGCCAGATCGTCGCTCCGGGGTTCTTTGTATCCCAAGGCGCGGTTAACCGCCGCGCGCGATAAGATAGATCTCGGAGAGGAAAGTCCGGACACCACAGGGCAGGATGCCGTGCGAGCTTCACCGCAAGCACGGGAGGCATGCTTCAAGGCATGTCGACGGACAGTGTCACAGAGAATAGACTACCTCACGGTCTTCGGACCTGCGGGGAAAAAGTGAAAAGGTGGGGTAAGAGCCCACCGCGTTCCGTGTGAGCGGGATGGCAGGATAAACCCCTTCCGGTGCAAGGCAAAATAGGCGACTGACCGGCCCGGTCTTAAGTCGCGGGTATGTCGCATCTGCCTGAGTTCATTTCCTTCGAGATGTGAGCTTCGGCGGACAGGTCCTTTTCGAAGGACCTGAGATAAATGACGATTACGGAGCTGTTCGCAGCTTCGACAAAATCCGGCTTATCGGCTCCGGAACCAAGTTTACTTCCATTTTGAACCCGGTGAGTGAGTGAGATCGTGGCGGCCTTAGCTGCGCCATAGTGCAGGTTTAGAAATTCAGACAGGCCGTGTGGACGGTGTGGTTGACGGTGGTATTGAGTTCGGCGTAAGTGGTGAAGGTGAGGACTGCGTCGCGGCCGAAATTTTGCAGGGACTCGTGGAAGTGATACGCGCGGCTGCCTGTTAGTCGGGCGGAGTCGACAAATTCGGTGCAGACCGGAAGGGCTCCCTACCTTAGAGGGTAGTAGCGCTATTAACGATTAGTGAACCGTTGCTGGGAATCACGCGTAACGACATGGGATTCAGGCGGACTCAGAAACTTAATACCGAGGAATAGAGACTGCGGTCAGCGGAGGAGGTGAGCTCGGTCGAGCCGGCGATACCGCAGGGGTTGCCATCAGTCATGTCCGACAAGGCCTCGTCGTAATGAAATGCGCTCCCGCCGGTCACGTTGATGGTGTCGGCCACGACGGCGCCATAGACGCTACCGCTGGAGCCACCGCCATTCATGGACACATCGGCGTTGGGGGCGTAAACCACGGCGCTGAGTTGGCCGTTTCCCGAGAAAGAGACGGACTGACTCCCCGCAGAGCCCGCTGCTTTGGTGCTCCAGAACTGGAAGTTCATGGGGTCGTTGGCATTGGCGATGCCGCGGCCGGCGATCGAAACGTCGCAAGAAGCATACATTTCCAAAGACGCAGAGCCCAGCACTTGAATGGAGGCATTGCCGCCGACGCTCACATTGTTGCCAGTGGCGGATGTGATGCGGATGACGACCTCGTTACCCGCACTGATGGAGAGTCGGCGGGAAGCAGGTCCGCTTAGGGAGATGCGAGTGACGTCATATAGTAGTATATCCCATCGGCGGCTGCAAGATCCGCTCCTCGAGGCAGCGTGGTGGCGCTATTGATGGTGCCGATGGAATAGCCGGCGTTGGTGGGAGCGGAGACGTCTTCGAAATTGGTCGTGAAATCGGTGGTGACTCTTGCTCTTGAGTAGTCAATCGTGCCGGCGGCGACTCCGAAATCACCCACGATGCCGTTGGGTTCCACGTCCAGGCCTGAATAGTCGGTGGTGCCGATGGAGACGTAGCCCCAAATGTCGGGGTTGCTGAGACTGAAGCTGTTGACGGCGACGGAGCCGCTGCCGGCGCTGCCGCGGGCATATTTGTTGAAACTACCTCCGCCGAGGGCGGCGTTGTAAGCCCCATGGTCTTTTGTTTTAGGAATGGGAACGGATGGCGCGCAGGGAGATATGCGTGAAATGTTGGCAGGATTCGAAGACGTGCGGCAGGAGCCGCTCGGGCCAGTGTTGGGCGCAGACGCGCAGCAGGACGCTGCGCAAGAGGGCGAGGTTGGCCAGGGGGGTGACGTTGCGGGTACGCGAGTGGTCTTCGCGCCAGCAGGCGTCGCGGCGCCAGTGGTTGCGGATCTCCACTCCGCCCCAGTGCCCGCGGATCAAGGCGAGCATTTGCGCAGGGCTGCGTTCTGCGGGTGCCAGGCTGCGGGCGTAGGCGCGTTGCTCGCAACTTTCGGTGAGGTCGCGTTTTCGCACCGTGGTTTTGTCCACGAGCACCAGGCTGCGCAGCCCGGGGTAGTCGGCTTGCGAGGGCGTGGCCACCACCACGGACACCCGCCAGGTGGTCACGCGGCCCCGACTCGGATCGGTCAGCTCAAAAAAGGGGGTGGAACGGTCCGGGCGCGCCGGACCAGCGCGCTCAGCTGGGGTTGGTTGCCTTTGATCTGGAGCACATACTCGCTGCCTTTTCCCACGATGGTGCGGGCCTGCTCGCGGGTGGCGTGCAAGGCGTCGCCGGTGTGACGATCTGCTCGTCCAACGACGCGGCGGCCAACACCTCACCGGCGCGGGCCTGTTCACTGCGCGAGGTGTTTTCCTTTTGATCGACGATGGCCAGGGCGACCGGCGCGCCGGTGTCGGCCTCGACCAGGCTGAGCACCCCGACCGCGTCGCGGATAAACTTTCCGGCCAGGGCGAGCGCTCCGGGCAGGGCACCGGCGTGGACTGTGAGCCAGCGGTTGAGGGCCTGGGCAAAGGCCTCCGGATCGAGCCGGGTGAGCACGTCGTAAAACACGCTGTAACTGGGGGCCAGGCGGACCTTTTTGCCGGCCTCACGGGGCAGGGCCAGGGCGAAGCGCTGGTCTTGGTCGAGCAGGTTGGCCATACGAGCGATCGACGCGATGTCGCGCCGGCCGGCCAGCAGCGCGAGCGCCACGATGCCAAGAACCGGACCGATCTTGAAGCGGGTGTTTTTGGCGCGCGGCTCGGGCACGCCGCACAGGGCCTCCAACAGAGAGGGCAACTGGCCGTTTTTGAGCGGCAGGGTGCCGGTGGGCGCGCGGCGCAGTCCCGCCCGGCAGTCCTCGGGCAAAGCGGGGTCGGGGGCGCTCAGCAGGGCCTTGACCGAGGGGTGCAGGGGCCGCAGCAGCCACAGGTGCTTGGGTTTGCCGTGCTCGCGGTAAAAGTCGCCTCGGTGCCGTTCGTAACCCTGGCTGGTCCCGACCGGCTCCCACGCGGAGGCCTTGTAGCACGTGCCTTGGTAGGCCTCCGGGTCGGTGAAGGTCTCGGGCTAGCAGCCGGCCGATAGCCGAAGCGTTCCTGCCAATGGCCCGGCACCGTGCGCACCGCCGCCGCGAGCACCTGGGAGGCGAAATTGGGCTCCTCGCCGCGCTTGGTGAGCAGTAGAAAGCGGCGGTTTTGCACCACCAGGGAAAACCGCTCGACCCGGCGGGTCGCATCCCAGCCCACCCACCGGTCCCGGTCCTTGAGCGCGTAGCAAGCCGGACCCCACGCCAGCAGCGCCACACCGCCCGCCCCCCTCTTTCGACAATCTGGCGCAGGTAATCGCCCACCGGATGCCCGGATCCCAAGTAGTGCCGCTCGTGCAGCTGCGCGTCGAACCACTCCTGCTCGGCCGCAGTGGCCATGCGCACCTCCACGTTTCGATCCCAGTGCTTCTGCTCCGGGTTTGCGTTCGTCGTTTCCCTTTCCGGTTCACCTTTAGATTTCATCCCACTGCAACAGATCGAAAATCGGCCAAATGGTTTAGCTCAAAGTTACACCGCTGACCTTCAATCACTTCACCCGTCACGGGAAAAGACCATGGGCGTGCTCCCAAAACATGAACCCGCGCTTTCGTTGAGGGCTCCGCCAGGTTATTTCAGGCCTTTGCATTTGATATTTGGGAAAGAAAAAACGGAACCCTCCTGCACCCAAGCCGTAAGCAGGGTGCTCCAAGGACATATCATAGCCAGCGTCCCACGCAATTTGTCGGCTGATGACGGAACGGCCCACTTTTTCGTCGTCGGTCAAGCGGCTTATTCGATCGAGAGTGCGTTCTGAGTTTATGAGTTTACTCCCGACCAACCCAAAGCCAGTGAAATCGACAATGAAAATGAACACAAACAAGGGCGATTGACGGACGTTACCACCAGTGAAAAAGCGGATTCCGTCGATGATCACTGATGAGAATGGCGGCACGCGAGTAGGTCATGAGAACCGCAACCAAAAGTATCAGTGCGATGAATACGAACAGTCCGGTCGGACTGCTGCGTTTCTGATGTCGCACGGCTTGGCTGTGATAGGTGAACGGCAAGCGCGAGGGCGAGACCTACGGCAAGTGCGAAAAAACTGCCAGCGTGATTTTTGTAGATAAATGAGGCGAAGCAGTAGTCCTTAATTCCGTTCACCAACCATAGCACTTTGGCCGGTGCGGTGAAGCGGGCGACGATGCCGACGATGGCGAGCAGGGTGGCGTTGACGACGAGGGCGGTGAGTAGGGTAATGATGCTTTTGCGGCGGGTGATGCCGATCCAGAGGGAACAGGGGAGGAGGAAGGGGGCTCCCCAGATCATCATTTGTCGCCAGGTATTCATGGTCTCGAATGGCGTGATCATGCCGGAAGGTAGCTACTCGATGTGGTCTAGAGGCATCATGGACCAGGAGTTGCCTCGGTTTCAGTAGACCCAGGCCGGTGAGGGCCTGGATCAGGACATACACGAAGAATACAAGTCCGATCCAGAAAATCGGCCAGCGGATGAGTTTACGCCAAGGATGGACGGTGAACTCGGGGCCGTGGGTGAGTTCCGCGCGGTAATGCCTTGGGATCAGGGAAATAACAAATGCCAGAACCCCAAATTCCAATGTAATGAACTGGGCCCAGACGCGCATGCCGCCGAGCATCCAGGGGAGAGAGCAAACATTCAGAGCGGCGATCCAGATGAGGGCCTTTTCCAAGGAGTGCAGTGGGGCTGACGCACGCAAATCTCCCTTAAAGTTGCGCATTAGGTCATTGGGCATGGGCAGGACACTCCATTAAAGAGGAAAAGCTGAAAAGTGGATGAACCGGGGCGTGAGTGTGGGGCGTGTCGAGGGGGGATTCTTTTTTCCCGACGGAATACCCTGACGGCTCGGAACCGTGAGTCTGGGGGAAGGCGAACAGAGCGCGGTAGAGTCTACGTAGATCGGAGAATTTGTTCGAGGACTGACGAGGGGCGTGTTCCTGGGGCCGCCACGGAACAAATTGGTACGCGGATGATGGGGCGCCTCAGAGAGGGATCCGACTGATTAGTCTTCGAAGCGGAAGACGAGTTCGTTGGGTTTCGCGTAGCCCAGGCGTCGGCGGATGGTGAGCTCGACGTAGGAGGGGTCGGTGCGGAGGCGTTGGAGCATGTCTTCCTGCTCTTTGAGGCAGGTTTCCGCAATACGGAGTTGTTCTGCGGTAACTCGTTCGACTTCCTGACGTTGCTTGTATTCTGCCTGCATTTGGAGATAGAATGTGATCGAGTCAACGGCCATCGCCACGAACACCAAAACCATGACTAGGGTGATTAATCGATTCACTGAGTCAGGAAAATTGGTGAACGGGTCAGGGGCAAGGGGGGAATCGGAAATCTCTTGAGGACGGTTGGCGGTGAGGCGGTGAGGCGGTGGGACGGAGGGCGGTGAGGCGGTCGGCGGAGGACGGTGGGGTGGGGGCGTAAACTGGTGAGATGGACCGGACTGGGTCTTTGCGAAGAGGCTCGTTTTTTCGTGCAGTTGAGGGAATGGGCCGCAACGGAAGGGCTGATGTATCAGAGTTACTACGGTCTCGAAGAGATGCCGTTTAACATTACGCCGGATCCCAAGTTCCTCTACTTGAGCCCCCCACCCATCAAGAGGCACTGCAGCATTTGCTTTATGGGCTGCAGGAGCGGAAGGGCTTTCTCGTGCTCGTGGGGGGAAGTGGGCTGCGGGAAGACGACTTTGTGCCGTCGGCTGCTCAATGAAATTGATGGGTCCCATTGGGGCACGGCTTTGATTCTGAATCCTCGCATCAATGAGACGGAAATGTTGAAGGCGATATTGCGGGAGTTGGGTGAAACTCCGGAGGGGGATGGACTGCAGGATTTTATCGTGCAGATGCAGTCGGTGTTGTTGGCGCGGATCAGTTCAGGCCGGGCGATTGTACTGATCATCGACGAGGCGCAGAATTTGTCTTTTGAGGTATTGGAGCAGATTCGGCTTATTTCGAATCTGGAAACGGATAAGCAGAAGCTGCGGCAGATCGTTCTGATGGGACAGCCGGAGTTGAAGGATATCCTGGCGTTGCAGCTACGGCAGCGGATTTTGGTACACTATGAATTGAAGCCGCTGACACGTGATGATGTCGTTCATTACATTACTCATCGCCTGACTTTGGCGGGGGGGGGGGGACCGAGTTTTTTTACGGGGTGGGCGGCGAGGCGGATCCATGGGTATTCGGGAGGAATTCCTCGTATCGTGAACAACGTGTGCGACAAGGCGTTGTTGGCGTCTTACGTGCGAGAGTCGGATGAAGTCACCTATTGGGACGTGCGTCGGGCGATCAAGGACGTGAAGCGGCTTATTTTTTGAGGTGTAACCCCGATGCATTCAGATACACCACAATTCATGATGGACCGATACTTTTCGGATATTGGCGGGCAGAGAGAGTGTCGCTTCTGCGATAGCATTCATCAATTGGCGCGGCTACGTGTCCTGAGCGCATGAGTTTGATTAACGAAGCGCTGAACAAGGCGCAGAAGCAGTGTCAGGACGAGGCCGCCGCGCAATCAGCCCAGATACCGCCTCCGGGAAGTGGAACGCCCGTGGTTCCACCACCACCGCCTCCCATCGCCCCTCCCGCTCCGAGCCCTGGGCCGGAGCCAGATCCAGAACCGGAAATTTATGTGCGGCGCCGGAACGCATCCGGACGCCGGAGCAAGGGACGGTTAATTTCTGGAGTGTTGGTGTGTGCGCTGATAGTGGGGGGGAACTTGGGCCTTGTGGCCGGATGCGACAGAAGAGCTGGAAACACCAGGAGAGAATGTTCGGGTTGATCATGCTGAACTGCGGCGCATGGGGAGTGAGTCGGACTCTCCGAGTGAGGTTGCGGAGCCCGCCGGTGGTGCAGATTCGACGAAGGCGGCTACAAGATTAACGGGCGTCGATACGGAGCCTACCGTGCCGGTGCCGGTTCAGACGGCTGCGATCACGTCGGCTCCCCGGGAGGCGGAGATCACCACCGTGACTGATGTGAGTCCACGCCTCCGATGGTGGAAGATCCGGTAACGACAACGCGAGTTCTTTCGCCGGGGTTACAGGACGAGCCAATGGAGGCGGTTGAACTTCAGCGTGACCCAGAGCCGAGGCTTATTACACCTGCTGCGGCGGGCTCGGTGACGATTCTCTCGGCGGAGGATACGCGGCCTTCCGCTCGGGTGACTTCGACGGGTAATACTTCGGTCGCCTCAGCTGCACCGAGCGAGGCGGTGGTGAGTTATTTGGAGCGGTCCAAGGTGACGGGAGTCCGGACTTCGGCGACTGATCCGAAAGTGCTGATGAATGATCGGGTGTATCGTTTGGAGGAATTCGTTGATCGTGATTTGCAGTTGCGAGTGATCGCGATCGAACCAAGAGAGCTGAAATTCAGGGACCCGCGGGGGGTGTATGTTTACCCGAAGACGTTTTAGGGAGCGTCGGCAAATAACCCGGCCACCGCTGACGCGCTATGAGGGATTGAGAAGGACACTGGGCCTGGGTTGCCCTCGGTCGCCTGGGCCGAGCACCCTTTCTCCTTTCCGCTGGCCCGGTCTATTTCCCAGACACACTCTGGGGAAGGAGGGAGAGAGGCGGGGCTTATCCCTTTAGCTTAGGAAGGCTTCGGGCGGGCCGGTGCCCATCCCGTGAAACGGAGCGGATGGGCAATGCGATCGAGGCCAGGATTACAGGGCGGGGAGGTCGGCGTATTTCCAGGGGGAATTGTCGAGGGGAGTCGTTTTGTAACCAATGACGGTGGGATCGATGAGGCGGGCTCGGGTGTAGTGGTAGAGGGGCAGGATGGGCATTTCGTCGATGATGATTTTTCCCATCTCGTTGTAGACTTTCCAGCGTTCGGCGTCGGTCGGGGCGTCGAGAACTTTGGCGAGTAGTTCGTCGTAATGGGCATTACTCCAGCCGGTGTCGTTGTTGCCGCCGTCGGTCACCCAGAGGTCGAGGAACACGTGGGGGTCGACGTAGTCGGCAATCCAACCTGCGCGGGAAATTTGGAAATCGAGATTGTCCTGGGCGTCGAGGTAGACCTTCCACTCTTGGTTGTAGAGCCCGATGTCGATGCCGAGATTTTAGCGCCACATTTGTTGAATGGCTTCGGCGATGGTGTGGTGTTTTTCGGAGGTGTTGTAGAGGAGGTTGGCAGCGGGGAAACCTTTTCCGTCGGGATAGCCGGCCTCAGCAAGCAGTCGTTTGGCTTCCGGAATATCGGCCTTGAATTTGTGTTCGCTGACGTAGTCGAGCAACGCGGGAGGGACGACGTTGTAGGCGGGAATTTCGTTGGCGAGCGTGACGTTTTTCATCAGTGACTCGCGGTCGATGACATAGGCGAGGGCTTTGCGGACGCGTACGTCGTCAAAGGGCGGTTTGGTGACGTTGTAGCGGAAAAATAGACGCCGTTGTAGGGTTCGATGCGATGCTGTCGGGGGTGTCGCGCTGGTCGACGGGGATTTTTGACAGGGACACTTCGTTGGTCACATGAAGCTGATTGGTGCGGAACATGCGTTCCTCGGTGTCGATGCTTTCGACCGGATAAAAATGGATTTCGTCGATTTTGACCCTCTCGCGGTCTCAGTAGGTGGAGGAGCGGACGGCGACGATTTTGCGGTTGGGCTGCCACGACTGGCGCAGGTAGGGACCGTTTCCGACGTAGTTTTCCGGACGGGTCCACGCGGTGCCTTTGCGTTCGAGGCCGCCGAATTTCTCGATGACTTTGATCGGCACGGGATACCACGCGTAGTGGTTCATGGCGTGGAGTAGGAAGGGGGTGCGTTGGCGCAGGGTGAGCTGCAGGGTTTGCGGATCGAGCGCTTGGAATCCGGTTTTTGTGAAATCGGTCAGGTTGCCTTTGAGGTAGTCCTCGGCGCCGACGACGTGGAACAGCATGTAAGCGTATTCAGCCGCCATGGACGGCGTGAGCATGCGCTTAAAGGAGCCCACCAAATCGTCGGCGGTTACGGTATCGCCGTTGGACCATTTGGCCTCGGGGTTGAAGTGAAAGGTATAGACCAGGCCGTCGTCAAAGATGTCCCATGTTTGAGCAACGCCGGGGATGATGTTGAGTTCGGGGTCTTCGCCGACGAGACCTTCCTGGAAGGCAAGGGTAAGACGGTGTTCGATTGTACCGGTGACAGTTTGGGAATCGAGGTCTTGGGGTTCAGCACCGTTACCGAAGTGGAGGCTTTTACGTCCGTCCGGGTTGTCGTGGGAGGAGGAACTACCGCAGCCGGTCCATAGGACGGAGACTAGAGCTGTTACGGCGAGGACGAACAGGTTTCGAACAGTAAGCATGATTGTTAAGACGACGACGGGGGGGGGGGAAGGTGTCAAACCGATGGTGAAAAGGTTGAGAAGAAACACGTATTGAGAGCCCCGCGTGTGGCTTTTTTACCCACGAACTACTCAAAGGGACACGAAAACGGTCGGGCGGGTGGGGCGTGGCGAGGGCACAAGGACGTTAGGGGGCGGTCAAAATCACGGTACGGTAGTTGGGGCGATCCATGGCGGTGTCGGATAAATTTTGGACCGAGGGGTGCAGGAGGGTGGTGGTTTTCTGGAAGACAACCGGAATGATGGGCATGGCGGCCAAGAGGACGGCTTCCAATTGGCGAAGGGCTACGAGGCGTTCGGCCGGAGTGGTGGCGTAGCCGCTACCTCGAGCGCGGCATCGAAGGCGGGGCTGGTCAAGTGCGTGAAGTTCCACCCGGAATCGGATTTCCACAGGTCGAGGAAGGACGTGGCGTCGGGGTAGTCTGCGATCCAGCCGCCGAGGGCGAGGGTGTAGTCGGTTTGTTGGAGTTTGCTCCAGTGCACGCGAGATTCACTGAGGCTGATTTCGACATTCACACCTAAGAATATCACGCCAGCAGGCTTGCACGACTTCGGGCAGTTCGGTGCTGCCCCCTGAGGGAACGGCCAGTTCGACGGTGGGGAATCCTTGGCCGGCTGGGTAGCCGGAGGCGGCGAGAAGGGTTTGGGCTTCGTGGGAATCGTCGGTGAATGTTTCGTGGAGAGGATAGCCGGGCATACCGGTTGGGACGATACGGCGGGCGGGAGTTGCGACATCGAAGAAGACGCGGGAGGCTAAAATATCGCGATCGATGGCGAGCGCAAAGGCTCGACGCACGCGGGCGTCGTCGAAGGGCGGACGGGAGGTGTTGATGTTGATGAATGTCGCGATGAGAGATTCAACTTCGTGGAGGGGCGAGGAGGTCTGGGCACGATAAACCGGGAGTTTGCTGACGGGGACCAGGGCGGTGCGGTGAAGTTGCCCGGCGCGAAAGGCACGTTCTTGGGTCTCGGCGTCGTCGTAGGCGTGGTAGACGAGCGCGTGAAGTGCGATGTGCGAGGAATCCCAATACGTGGCGGAGCGCTCCACGCGGATGCTGACGTTGGGATCCCAAGCGGTGAGGACGAAAGGACCGTTACCGACAAAAGTCTCGGGTTTGGTCCAGCCATTGTTCCGGTCGGTCATGCTCCCATGATGTTCGATGGTGGCGCGATGCACAGGGGACCAGACAGGGTTGTTGGCGAGGATGGAGAGGAAGGAAGGGGTGGGTTGGTCGAGCGTTATGGTCACGGGCCGTTCGTCTGGCGCGCTGAATCCCACCGCGCTGAAATCGGTGGTGCGGCCGGCCGTGAAGTCGGCGGCCCCCACCACGGTAGAGAAAAGGAAGGTGTATTGGGATCCGAGCGCGGGAGTCAGGGCGCGTTGCCAGCTGTAGAGGAAATCGGCGGCGGTTACGGGGTCTCCATTGGACCAGCGTGCGTCGGGGCGCAGATAAAAAGTGTAGGTGCGCCGGTCTGCGGAGATGTCCCATGACGCGGCGACGCCGGGTTGAGGTTCGAGGGTGGCGGGATGAGCGGTCACGATGCCCTCGAAGAGCATGTCCACGATTTTGAAATTGGGAGGAGCGTTGATGATGTGCGGATCGAGTTCGCTGGGTTCGCCTACGCTGGCGACGTGCATGGTTTGCGTGGCGTTGCCTTGATCGACCGGGGTTTCGCGCCTTTGGCACACGCACCAAGGCACAAAGTAATGGCCAGGGTGGGGATGCAGGGACTCATGGAGGTGAAGGCGCGACCGCATTGGAGAGGGAAGCTGAAACCTGAACATTTTATGGAGGGCAAACACGAGGACGGCGATGAGTCAGGGGCGGCGTTTTTTGCTCACGAAATACAGGAAAGCGGTCACGCGGGAGAGTAGCGTCTAGGGTTGGAGTCGGACGTGTTTGTAAGGGTGGTGGTCGAGGAGAGTGGGATACCAGCCTTGGACTTCAGGGCGTTTGGCGAAACCGTGGGTGAAGGTGTAGATGAGGATGATGGGGGCTTGGTCGAGCAAACGACTCTCGGCGCGGCGAAGGAGCGCTTGGCGGGCGGAAGAGTCGGTGGTACGGGCGGCTTGGGCAAGCAGACGATCGTAGGTAGTATCAGCCCAGCCGGTGTAGTTGTGTTACCGCTCTCGCTGCGGAAGATGTCGAGGAAGGAGGTGGCGTCTGCGTAATCGGCGATCCAAACGGAACGGAGCACGCTGAAGTCTCCGGTGCGCCGGGAGTCCAACACGGGGCGATTTTCCATATTGCGCAGAGTGACTTCGAGACCAAGTTCGCGCCGCCACATTTCCTGAATGGCCTCGGCGACGAGACGGTGGTTTTCGGAAGTATTGAACAGGATCTCTATAGGGGCGGCTTCCTTTCCGTCGGGGAAACCGGCGGAAGCGAGGAGTGCGCGAGCGGCGTCGAAGTCGAATTTAGGGGTGGCTGGAGGGATGTATCCGCCAGTTCCTGACGGCGTGAACGCAGCGGAGGGGATCTGACCACCGCGGAGAATTTGAGTTACAATGGCGGTGCGATTGACGGCGAGGTTTAGGGCGCGACGCACTCGCGGATCGGAGAGAAATGGGTGGCGCGTATTGAGGCGGAAGAAGTAGGTGCCGCGGTAGGGGTCGATGCGAAGGAGTTCGGGCGACTCCCGGCGGTAGGCGTCGATCTTGCCGACGGGAAGCGCGTCGGTGAGGTGAATTTGGCCGGACCGGAAAGCACGTTCCTCGGTACCTAGAGCGTGTTCCACAAGCGCAAGAGGTTGGCGAATAGGAGGTAGCGTAAAAATAAAGAGGCCGAACCCGGGAGAATTTCCTGGTTTCGGCACAAAAACGGCGTGTGTAATTTGGTGTGAACAATACTACCGAAGCGGTCGCCCCGGAAGTTGCCCTGAAAACCTGGCTGCGTCCAGACCTGACTCCGATCGGACCCAACCAAGATTACGCCGCGTTTCGCGATCAACTGGCGGGGCTCGACCAGTTGCTGGCCAACAGTCACTTGGAAGCGATGGCCGTGGACTTTGCCCGGGAAAACTGGCGGGGCGACGACGTGGCCGGGTTGCCGCGCCACCTGCAGTTCGCGCGCAAGGCGCGGCGGGTGCAGGTATTGCGCATGATGCTCGGGAAAATCAGCTTGCGTAAACTTTCCCTGAGCATCGCCTCCAGCGATCTGTTGGCCGACTTTTGCGGAGCGCGCCGAATCGACGGCATCAAGGGGGTCTCCCAAAGAAAGCGTGCGGGAGCGTGCGTCCAAATGCTTCACCGCCGGGCAGATGCGCAGGATGAGCCAAGTCATTATCGAGATGTGCGATGAGGCGGACCGGGCGAGCGAACTGGGACTGGCTGCGGCGCAGCCGATGGATACGTGCCTGGTGGACTCGACCTGCCTGCAGGCCAACATCCATTTCCCGGTCGACTGGGTGCTCTTTCGCGACGTGAGCCGCACCCCCTTGCTCAAGGCGGTGAAACTGCTCCGTGCAGCGGGGTTGCGGGGTCGGATGCCGAACGAGCCGCCAGTCTTTGCCAAGCAGATGAATCGGTGGTGCATCGCGGTGACCCACAGCCCGACGGCGCCGCGATGCGAAGCGGGCCCGCAAGGGCGTGCTCCGCCAGATGAAACGCCTGCTGCGCACCATCGGCGAGCACGCCCGCCGCCACCGCGCCCACCTCGCCGCCGACTACGTCCGGCCCCGCTTCAGTGAGCGCCAGGCCATCCGCATCATTGCGCGCATCGACGCCATGCTCGATGCAACTGCCGGCCGCGATCAACCAGGCCCACGAACGCATCATCGGCGCGCGACCAGTGCCCAACGCCGAGAAGATCCTCAGCGTCTACGAACCCGACGTGCAGACCGTGGTCCGGGGCAAGGCGTCCGGCGAGGTCGAGTTTGGCCACACCCTCATGATCAGTGAGAACGTGACGGGGTTGATCACCGATTGGCAGTTGTATCAGGGAATGGCTCCGGCCGAAGGGCGTCAGTTCGACCAGAGCCTCGAGCGCCAGAATCAGTTCGACCTGAGAACCCCGATCAAAGCGGCGAGCACCGACCGAGGCTTCTCGACCAAACGGCTGTGCGAACGCTTGGCCGAAGCCGACATTTATGACGCCACTTGCCCCCGTGATCCGCAGCAACTGCAACGGCGCATGCAGGAGCCGCAGTTCGTGGCGCTCCAACATCGCCGGGCTTCGACGGAAGCCCGCATCGCCATCATCAAGCAACGCCAAGGCAAGCGATTGAGTGCCAGAGACTTCACGAATCGCTACCTGGCGGTAGCCTGGAGCATCCTCGGTCACAACCTGTGGCTCATCGCCCGACTGCTGGCCGACCAACCACCGCAGGCAGGCCCAAGCCGCGTAAAACCACCAAGCCTACTCCAACGATGAACAATAAATCGGCTGCCGGAGGTGCCCTCATGGAAACGATCCAGGCACTGACTGCTGCGACACCACCTTTTGCTACCTCATTGCATCTGCGCGCGCCTACATCCGCCATTGGTAGCCGGAAATCCGCTCAAAAATCGGCTTTCCTGCCCCCCTTCCAAAATCAGGGTAAATGGGACACGCTCTAAACTAGGGGGCTCATCCAAAATACGGCAGGCACAAAACGGTGATTGGGTGTTCAGGGTACTGCAGGTGTTCCTCGGGCCAGAAAATCAAAGTTGAGGACGGCGCGAAGCCCAGTCATGAGCGGAATCATAGGAGTGCGCGATCGCCAGCAAATCAGCTTCAGCGTAGGGCTGACCAATCAGTTGCAACCCGATCGGTAAGCCCGACGTGCTGAATCCACCAGGAATCGAAATCCCCGGCAGCCCGGCCAAATTGGCCCCGATCGTATAGATATCGGACAAATACATCGATAAAGGGTTGGTCGCCTTTTCCCCGGCTCTAAATGCCGGCGTCGGGGAGGTCGGCGTCAAAATCGCATCCACCTCTCCATACGCCTTGAGAAAATCCTGCCGAATCAACGTGCGCACCTTCTGCGCCCGCAGGTAATACGCATCATAGTAGCCACTCGAGAGCACATACGTGCCCAAAATGATGCGACGTTTCACCTCGGGACCAAATCCTTCCGCCCGCGACTTGAAATACAGGTCCACGATGTCCTTCGCATCCGCCGCCCGGTGGGTGTAACGAATCCCGTCATAACGGGCCAAATTCGACGAGGCTTCCGCGGTCGCGATGATGTAGTAAACGCTGAGGCAATATTCCGTATGTGGCAGGGAAACCTCCCGAATCTCGCACCCCTGATTCCGGTAAAACGCAATGGCCTGCTCCACGGCCGCAGCCACCTCAGGATCAAGCCCCTTCCCAAAATACTCCTTGGGGATCCCCAGCTTCCATGGGCCCTGCTTCGTCTGCAACGCTGCCCGGTAGTCCGAAATCTCCGTTTTGAAAGACGTCGAATCCCGCCGGTCGTGCCCCGCAATCACTCCCAACATGATCGCCGCATCCTCGACCGTGCGCGTGAAGGGACCAATCTGGTCGAGCGACGATGCAAACGCCGCCAAACCATAACGCGACACGAGTCCATATGTCGGCTTCAGCCCGACCACGTTGCAAAACGCTGCCGGTTGGCGAATCGAGCCTCCGGTGTCCGAGCCCAGCGTCGCAATCGCTTCACCTGCCGCCAGCGCCGCCGCACTGCCTCCGGAACTGCCTCCGGGCACACGTTCCAAATCATACGGATTCCTGGTCGTCTTAAAGGCGGAATTCTCCGTGGACGATCCCATCGCAAACTCGTCCAAATTGGCCCGCCCCCACAACACCGCCCCGGCATCCTTGAGCTTGCTGGTCACCGTTGCGTCATACGGGGACACAAAATTCGCCAACATCTTGCTGCTCGCCGTCAAAGGCTGATTCCGCACCGCGATCACATCCTTCAGGGTGACCGGAATTCCGTCGAGCGGTCCGCATGCCTCGCCCGCCGCTCGGCGCGCATCCGACGCAGCCGCCTGCACCAACGCGTCCTCTGGATTGATGGAGTTAAACGCCTGAACCTGGGCATCGATCGCCATCGTGCGATCAATGGCGGCTTGGGTGAGTTCCACGGACGTCACTTCGCTCGCCGTAAGTTGGTCCGCCAGTGCCGCGAGAGTGGAGAAAGTGAGGTCGGTCGACATAGGGCTCACTCCACCACCTTGGGCACCACAATCATGTTCTGTCGCTGGGCGGGCGCGTTGCGCAGCGCGTCTTCCACCAACAACCCCGGTTCCGCTTCGTCATCTGCCCACACGTTTTCCACCGCAAAGGCATGCGCCGTCGGCTCGACGTCGGAAACATCCACTTGCTTGAGTTGCTCGATGTGCTTGAGCACATCACCCAACTGCGCCGCGTAGGCGGTCTTCTCTTCGGGAGTGAGAGCGATACGCGCGAGATGCGCCACGCGGTCGATGTCGAGTTCGGGGATATCGGCCATGATTCGAAAGGATCAGAAAATTCTAGGAGCGAACTTGGTACGGGGTCTTGGCCGCAACTTGCGCCAAAACGGTGGTGAAGGTTTTGTTCACTTCATCATTCGTCAAGGTCCGGTCTGCCGCGCGGAACTTAAGTGAGAACGCCAGACTCTTCTTACCATCTGGCAAACCCTTGCCTCGGTAGACATCGAAAAGGCCGACCGCTTCCAGATCAAACCCCTTGGCCGCGCTGCGCGCCAGTTTAGTCAACGATTTCAACATGTCCCCTGCTGCTTCGGATTCGTCCACCACCAACGCGACATCGCGCCAAGCAGCGGGTTGTAGGCTGAACGGTTGGAAGCGACTGCGCTTGCCTGCCTTGACCAGACGCTCGGGGAGAATGGCAAAAACGCCCGCCAGCACTTTGCCGGTCACTCCGAGCCCCTTCAGTCGAGCCAAATCAAGCATGCCATATCGAGCCGTCCATCCATAGGCCATGTTACCCTGCAAGGTATGCTGTCCCTGTTGCCATCCCGCTTCCGCTCCGTCGTCGGTCGCGAGATGGGGCTGGCGAACCAAATCGATGCCGGCTTCCGCCGCGATGGTCTCAATCAGACGCTTGGCCGTGTAAAAATCCGACGCCTCGCGTTGGGTCCAAGCGGCGTCGCTGCCTTCTCTAATGATAAACCCCACGGCCGCACACTCCTGCACTCCCTTGGTGTTCGAGATAAATACCCGTCCTGTTTCAAACATCCCGGCCACAGGATTGCCCCGACTTTGGTTAAGACGCAGCGAGTCCACCAATCCACCAATCAAAGTCGGACGCAGGTGGGACTGATCTTCCACAAACGGGTTGGCCAGACCCAGCGGATCCACCGCCGACTCATCAGCCCACGCCGCCGTGTCGAGTTTTGATCGCAACGTATAGGTCACGCATTCGTTGAAGTTCTGACCAATGAGGTAAGTGCTCGTGCGACGATTATATTGCGCGATGGGATCATCCTCCACCAACAGACCCGGTCCAGTCACGGTCTTGGCTGGAATTTTCGCCGTGCCGTGTACCCGCAGGATTTCCTCAACCAAATCAATCGGTCGATCCAAGTCAGAGCGCCAACTGGGAATCCGCACCGTCCATTGCACGCCGCCGTCAATTTCCTCTTCGCGTGTGATCAACAGATCAAGCGCCTCCAAAGCACCGCGCTGATCGTCGTCGCTCACCTCAAACCCCAAGCGGGAACGCACCCACGCCGGCGACACCAAAACTGCCCGTTCCCACGGCACGTCACTGCCCACTCGCAGTGTTTCACCACAAACCTGACCACCTGCCACTTCGAGTACCAAGGCGATGGCACGATGCGTGGCCTCTGGCAATGAATGCACGTCGATGCCCCGTTCGAAGCGGTAGGACGAATCCGAACTGAGTCCGAGCTTGCGCGAGGTCGCTCGTACGGATTGACGGCGAAATGCCGCCACTTGCAGCACGAGATCTGTGGTAGCTTCCGATACTCCGGATTTTTCCCCTCCCATGACACCGGCCACGACGACAGACCTTTCCGCATCCGCAATCACGAGCATGTCGGAGGTAAGTTGACGCTCCTTCTCGTCCAGGGTGACCAGAGTTTTTCCTTCCGCCGCCCGCCGCACCACGATCGAGGCGCCGGCCAATGCCTTGGCGTCAAACATATGCATCGGCTGACCGTACTCGAGCATGACATAATTGCCGATATCAACGAGGTTGTTGATCGGACGAATACCAAGTGCGGATAACCGTGCCTGCATCCACACTGGAGACGGTCCGACTTTCACCCCCGAGATCGCGGTCGCGGTGCAGAGCGGACAATCTTCCGATGAATCCACCCGCAGCGTCTTCAACAAGTCAGGTCGTGCCGCCCCCCTCTTCTGCATTTCGGCCTGCGGGTAGACCAAATCACGCCGAAACCACGCCGCCAATTCACGGGCCGCCCCCAGATGGCACAAGCAGTCAGGTCGGTTCGGAGTAATTTCGATATCAAACACGACGTCCCCTTCCGGCAGGGCATCGTTGATCGGGGTGCCAACCTCGGGGCGATTCGTAAGAATCATCAGTCCGGAATGGTCGTCCCCGATTTGTAGCTCTTTGCCCGAACACATCATGCCCTCGGAAGCTTCGCCTCGAATCTTGGACGGTTTGATCTTAAAGTTGCCGGGCAACACCGCGCCGATCAAAGCCACCGGCACACGGTCTCCGACCTTATAGTTTTGCGCTCCACACACAATACGCTTGGTGCCGCCATTGGCTTCGCCGACCGACACTGAACAGATCGAAAGTCGATCCGCGTTGGGATGCTGATCGCGCGTCAACACTTCGCCCACGACTACGTCGCTCAACTGCGGCGCGCCCGTGTGCTCGATACCTTCGACTTCAAAGCCGAGAAAAGTGATCGCCTCAGAAATTTGTTCATCCGACAGACCGGAAAGGTCGACGTAGTCTTGCAGCCAGTTACGAGAAAACTTCATGGGAGAAAGGTCCGCGAGCGCCGTGAAATCACACTAAAAATGGAAACCTGTTTTCGTGTAGTTTCGCGCGGGTGGCGGACTAAATTTGTTCAGGAAAATTGGCGGAGGAACCGAAGGTCGTTTTGGTAGAAATAGCGGATGTCATCGATGCCGTACATCATCATCGCGATACGTTCGATGCCCATCCCGAAGGCGTACCCACTCCAAACCGAAGAATCATAGCCCACGTCGTCAAACACGGCTGGATCGACCATGCCGCATCCCATGATCTCCACCCACTCCTTGTTCACCTTGGGCAAATGCTTGGCAGAGAGATCCACCTCGAAACTAGGTTCCGTGTAACCAAAGTAGTGAGGCCGGAAACGGACCTTGGTATCCGCGCCCAATAACGACTTGAGTACGTAATCGAGCAAAGCCTTGAGGTCGGAAACGGTCACATTCTTGTCCACGTATAGACCTTCCATCTGATGAAAATTGGCCGAATGAGTGGCATCCACCGTATCGCGGCGATAAACGCGCCCGGGGGAAACCATGCGAATGGGCGGTTCGCCCTTCAGCATCGTGCGGATCTGCACCGAAGAAGTATGTGTGCGCAGCAGGTATTTTTCGTTCGGCACCTTCTTCGCCACATTGGGGAAGGTCGCCTCAGGCGGTAGATAGAAGGTGTCCTGTGCATCACGCGCTGGGTGGTCGACCGGTGTATTCAACGCATCAAAGCAATAGTACTCCGTTTCCACCTCCGGCCCTTCGACCACCGTAAACCCAACTTTGCGCAGGATTGAGTTGAGCTCCTCTCGCACCAGGGTCAGCGGATGACGCGTGCCTGGCAACGGATCGGGCGAGGGCAACGTGGGATCAATGGCCGGGCCCAGTTGCGCCGCAAGTTCATTCGCCTCAATGCGAGCTAACGCGGTGTCGAGCAGGGCTTGCAACGCCATTTGGGTTTGATTGATGAGCTTGCCCATGGCGGGCCGCTCTTCCTTGGGCACGGTGCCCATCTGTTTCATCAAGCCGGTAAGCTCGCCCTTGGGACCGATGTAGCGGGCTTTCGCCGCCTCAACATCGGGGCGGGTCGGGAGGGACGGCAATTCGGCCTCAGCTTTTGTGACGAGCGCGGAGAGTTGGTCTTGCATGCGATGCGATGGAGTAAAAAGAAAAAAGGACGACGCCCCGGCTAGCGGGACCCGTCCTCCGGGTAAACAGTGGAGACGAGCCCCTCGGGCTCGCGAATCAAGAATTTAGGCCTGCGCAGCGGCAGCGACCTTGGCCTTCAACGCGTCCTGAGCTTGCTTGAGGACGGCATTAAAAGCGACTTCGTCGCGGACGGCGAGATCGGCCAAGACCTTGCGGTCAAGATCGATATTGGCAGCCTTCAGACTTTCAATGAAGCGGGAGTAGCTCATACCTTGAGCCCGGACAGCCGCGCTGAGGCGGATGATCCAGAGCGCACGGGCAGTGCTCTTCTTCTTCTTGCGATCACGGTAGGCATATTGCCAGGCGTGTTCCACCGCGTCCTTGGCGTAGCGGTAGAGTTTGGATTTGCGCGCGTAGTAGCCCTTAGCGTGTTTGAGGACTTTCTTGCGGCGTTTATTGGCGGCGGGGCCGTTCGTTGCACGAGGCATGTTTTATATGGTGTTTTAGGCGCTGACGGGTCGTCTCGTTAGGAATCACCCGCTGGCGTATTGCGGTTATTGGCTTAATCCGACCTACTTAAGGCCGTGCGGAAGTCCGCGCTTGAGGTTGGCAGTGCGACCAGGAGAGACGTGCTTGTCTTGCGACGCGCGACGTTTCTGCTTGGAGCTCTTCGTGGCCATCAAGTGACGGAAGCCGGGCGTGCGGCGCATCAACTTACCGGTTCCGGTTATTTTGAAGCGCTTGGCGATGGATTTCTTCGTCTTTTGCATGGAGAGAGTGGTCGAAAACAGAGAGCGCACTCCCCATTGGCAAGGCGATTTTTAGAAGAGACCAAGATACCTGATAGTTTACCTCGTATCTTCATCTCCGAGAGGAGCTTCCAAGGAAATTCGTGGACTCAGGCCATCTCCAGGCACTCAAATCCAAACTAGAATCGTGAGTAGTCGCTTCTAATAGGTCCCCTCCCCCAACAGAAACCTCGCTCGGATTCCGCCTGCCGATACAACCTGATGCTCGGGCTTGTGCCTCTACCTTGCGGCTTCACTTTGACTCCGGTTAAGAGGCCTAGGATCTCTTCGTGCCTTCAACCCTCAGTCCGGTCGAAGGTAGGTTCATAAGTGATCCACTAGGCCCAGCTTCCATCAAAAGAACTCAATCACCGCCTGCAATTTAATGGACTGATGGACTCCCTCCACGGCGCGCTCCCGGTACCTCAGCACTCAAAGTTAAATCGTCGGAAGTCTGAGAAAAAGTTATTTGACAACTCCCGCCTCCAACTGAGCTATTCGGCGTTCCATTGTACGGCTCCCTAGCTCAATGGTAGAGCAGTTGACTCTTAATCAATTGGTTCTCGGTTCGAGTCCGAGGGGGGCCACCACTTTATCCACCTTGCTTGCCGCAGTCCAACACTGAGTGCACTGGCTGAGAGGGAGTGATTCCTTTTCTGCTAATGCACTATAATGAATACTATACGTTTGATATGTGGGATTGCGGTTGCGGCAGGCCACAGGAAGGGAGCGGTGAGCAGCTATACACAAGCCAGAGAGAGAGGACGACCGGCTTGGCGGGCCGGTCGTCCTCTCTCTGGGAAAAACTCCGCGCTGGCGTGGTGGGCGCAGAGCGGAGGATTGGGAGTGGTGGCAAAAATACAACGGCGCATCACCGCCAAGGAACGCGAGGCGATTCATGCCGGTTTGGCCCAGGGCCCAGGGCAAAAGCGGCGCTCAGCTTGCCGCCGCCCTCGGCCGCGACGCCTCGGTGGTCAATCGCGAGATCACCCGCAACGGCGGGCGTTCCAGCTACAGCGGCATGGATGCGCAGACTCGCGCTTGCCGTCGGCCCAAGTGCGCCGTGCGCAACAAAGTCGCCGACACGCCCGCCTTGCGCGACGAGGTGCTGGCCCTGTTTGCCACCGGCGCTACGCCTAAGCAAATCGAAGTCGCCTTGAGACGACGTCATGGCCTTGATCGGACCCGACGCGTGAGCCACGAAACCATCTACGACTTCATCTACGTCCACGCCAAAGGCTCGGTTAAGAAGGAATTGATCGCTTATTTGCGGCGCAAGAAGCCCCGGCGCAGTCCCGCCCCCCGCGCCAAGGGCAAGCTCTCGGGCCAGTTGTCGGGCGCGATCAATATCGGCGAGCGACCCGCTGAGGTGGAGCGCCGGGAGGTGCCCGGACACTGGGAGGCCGACTTGGTCATGGGTGCGGGCAATCGCACTGCCATTTTGGTCATCACCGAACGGGTCTCCCGCTACGTGATGATCGTCCCGTTGGGCGGCGACAAAGACGCGATCAGCGTCGCCCACGCTCTCATCCAGGCCTTCAAACGCCTGCCCGCCCACCTGCGCAAGACCCTCACCTACGACAACGGCCGCTAAATGGCCCAACATGCCGCCTTCTCCCTTGCCACAAAAGTGGCGGTTTACTGCTGCAATCCACACAGCCTTTGGCAGCGCGGTGCGGTCGCGAATATCAACGGTCTGATCCGGGAATACTTCCCTAAAGGCATCGACTTTAACACCGTCACCAAAGGCCAAATCGCCAAAGCGGAGTGGCTACTCAATAATCTCCTTCGCATCGGGCTCGACGGACAGTCTCCCGCTGAAGTCTTTCATGCTATTATACAAAACACAAAAACGGTGCACTAGCCGCTTGACGCCGCCCTCTCGCTCCCGATTGGCCTTCTTCGCCGGGGAATTTCGCAATACCGATTTCGCAATACCGGATGGTGGACCTATTTTCCGACCGCCTTTCTTCGTAAAAACCACGCTGCCCGCCCTTTTATTCATTTTGGGCGGCCCCATTGCCCTAGCTCTGACCAGTCGACGCTCGCGGCTGGCCTATCGGCTGACCCCATTGCTCGCCCTGGGCTTCGTCTACGGCCCCACCATCATCTCCTCCAACTTGAGTTATTGGGCATCGTCACATGCTTCCACTCTATCCTGTATTTTTCATTATCGCAGGCGCTTGCGCAATGGGCATCGGAAAACGGCGAGTTGCCAGCCGCTTCCTCACGATCCTCCTTGTCGCTCACTGCCTAACCTCACTGGTCGCCCGCCCCTACTATTTCGCTTACTTCAACTCTCTCGCAGGCGGCTCTGATCAAGCCTACAAACTGTTCGTAGATAGTTCTTTGGACTGGGGACAATATCTACCCGGTCTCGCGGACTACTTTGACCGGCAAGAGCCAAGTGTTCCCACCTTCCTCAGCTACTTCGGTACCGGAGAACCGTCTCACGAAGGAATCCGCGCCACTCGTTTCGGGGATGCCTACTTCGAACGCCGTGCCCGCAGCGTGCCCGCAGCTCTCACCGGCGGCACCTACGCCATCAGCGCCACCATGTTGCAACGGGTCTACAGCCCAACTCGAGGTCCTTGGACCCCTAGCTTCGAAGCCACATACGCTCAACTTCAGTCCTAGATCATTGAATTTGCACAACGCCCAGCCCATTCCCCCATCATTGGCCCCGATGGCGCTATCATTGATCTCGCTGCAGCCATCACCCTACTCTGGCAATATGAAGACCTCCAATTTGGTCGACTTTGCCACTACCTGAAATACCGCGGTCCCGACGACAACATAGGCTACTCCATCCTCATCTACCACCTGACTGACCAAGAGGTAGACCGAGCCCTTCAAGCTCCGTTGTCAGAGCTCAATACCGCCATGGAACAATTTCTAGACTGACGAATCCGGCCTATCGTCCGCGGTTGCTTCGCGCTCGCTCTGTTTGATCGTCTCTTCTTCCTCCGGTTCGATCTTGGGTTTGATCTCTATCACCCGACTAATTCGCACCAATCGCGCCCCCTGCATACGCTCCCACACCGGCTCCAAGACAAAGCGGTCCGATATCACATCCCGTGGATCCATCTCAAATCCACCCTCTGGACTGATCGGTCGATATCGTTGCGTCAGCAACACCTCTTTGAAAGTCCCGTGGTCGAGATGAAATTGGATCTGCTCCGCACGACTCTCCGCGTCGTCCACCACCAACGCCGGGATACCTTTCATCAGCCACCCTAGCGTCGTTTTATCTGTCAGGATCAATCGCGATAGAGGCGCCATGCGCGAAACCGCCCGTTGCTCTCGCGCCAACTCTGTAGCCAGCTGGTTGATATTTCGATGATACTCCGTCGCCGGCAATCCCCAGCCCAAGTAGGAAATCAAAGCCCCGCTGGCAATCCAACCGGCTAGGCGTCCGTTTCCCGTATCCCAACGCTTCAGTGCCATCACCACTGCCACGCCCATCAACACCGTGAAGGGAAGTATCAATCGTGACACGATTGGATCGTTAAGTTGGCCCCAAAAATAAGCCATCAACAGCGATAAATTCGCTATGATCGCCAGCCCAAACGCGCCCACCGCGACCAAGGTCGGATCCAGACGATCCCAAGTTCGCCACCGTTTCACGGCCCGGCAACCCAACCAACCCAGTGATGGAAATGCCACCAACGACAACCACCAAGAACCCAACGTCGTCGTCCCAAAGTTAAAAAAATAATTAACCGCATGACCCAAATTCGGCCATATGTGCTCCCAATTAAACCGAGAATCCATGTTCTCCTTCAACTCCCACAGGACCGGTGTTCCCGATAAGTAACTGTTGTGCAGCGCACTAGGAACCAAGAGCAACGGAGCCGCCATCGCGGTCACAGGAAGTATAATCTTCCCTGCCCGACGCCAACCTTCGATCACGACGAGCACCGTTATCATCACAAATAACAACGATTCGTAGCGGGTCTGAGCCAAAAGCACACACGCTAGCAACAGAACCGACAAACGTTGCGCGTTCGGCCGCTCCAAATAGCGAGCCGCTAACAGCATCGACAGCAGAACCATCAACAAATTCAACAGATCCATGCCCGCCCCATTCGCATTTTGCGCGAGCAGCGGACTCGCGCCGAAACAAGCCAACCCCGCCCACGCCACTTGCGCCGACGAAACTCGGCGCGCGATCGCGTAAAATAGGCCAAGCACGACGGGCAGCAAGCCGGCATTGAACAGAAACGCATTGCTCTCCCGAAATCCGGTCAGGTCGTGCACCAGGGATACCACCAAGGCGAAAAAATAAGGGCGTTTGTCCAAATAGACGAACATGGGAAGAAACACGCCCTCGATCTCATACCCTCGCACCATGGTTCCGACTTCGCGCAATTTATGTAGGTTCCATGAGGTGGCCTGGAGCACCAATTCATCGTAGAGAATCTTGTATCCAAAAGGAAATGTCGCCCATGCCACCACACAAAGAGCCCCGACCAGCCCCAATAACCACCGCCACTCCTGTCGCGATCGATTCCGCATCCACGTCGAAACATCAGGCATTTCGTGCCGTAACATCACACCAAACCATAACAAGGTCCCGGGAATGGCGTAATAACCATACTGTCGCACCAACTCCCCCGCTTCCGCCGGCGTGAAATAGCTAAAGCCCACGCCCACCGCCGCCAGCGCACTTAACCCAAACGCCGCCGCGCGACGTCCTTCGGCCTTCACGGCCTGCCCCACCTGCCGCGCTCTTTCCGATAGCATCACGGCAATTGCTTGATCCAATTCTCCAAATAGAGAGCGCGTTGCTCGTCTACCTGCTCCACGTTCTCAAAGTGTCCCGTCGCAGTGGGGACCGCCACCACCTCTCGCACCACCGCACCATCGTGTTCGATCGCCACTATCCGGCTGATCCGGGCAAACAAGAGGGTCTGCACTTTTCGCTCCCAAATCGTTTCCAACTCAAAGCCCGGTCCCAAATCATCCGCCGGATCGACCGTCCTCTGGCCCGTCTGCTCATTCACGAGCACACTTTGAAACACATACATCGCGGAGAAACTGTGATTTCGCAGGTGATAGGACAGCGCTTCGTGTTTCTCTCGGCTTACTTTCATACTGGAAGCCGGCAGCAAATGAGTGATCCAAAACACCGAATCATTATCCAAAAACAGAAAATCTCGCTCCGGCTGCTCCGCCAAAAACTCCCGCCTGATCTCCATCTCCAAACCAGGCGTGTAATCGATCTCGTAAGCCCGCTTAGCCATGACCGGCAAACTTTGTGCCAGTGTGGCAAAGACAACCACCCCCGCCAGAACCTTCCAACCAGTGGTCGATTTCCATAAGGTTCGAGCCACGACGACGATCGCCAGCATCATTAGTAGATGCACCGGCAAACTGAGGCGACTGATTATGCGGTCATCAAATTGCCCCCAAAAATAGAGCATCAACAACAATCCGATGCTGCCTAATCCTGCGCCGGTCAGAACCCAAGCCACGTCGTCTGCCGAGCCTGTCCGAAACTGACGCACCTTCTGCAGTCCCCACAGTCCAAAGAACGGCAACGCCAACAAGCCCAATGCCCCAAACATGGCCGAACTGGGCTGAAAACCGCTAAAATCAAAGAAAAACGCGAGTGAGTGTCCCAAATTAGACCCGAAATACTCCAGTCCAAATGGCGAGGTAATGCCCTCCTTGCTCGCCATCTGCCATGCCGTGGAATCCCCGGAAAAGAGACGATTCTGCAGCAACCAAACCGCCAAGAAAAGCGGGGATATCAAGATCGGCCAAGAGAGCGCTATTCGACCACTTCGCCACCAGCCTATCCCAACCGCTGCCACCATCGGCACCAAAAAGATGATCGATTCATAGCGGCAGCTCGCCACCACCAATCCCGTCAAAATCAACACTTCCAACCGATCTGCAATCGGCTTCCGCAGATAGCTCATCATCGCCAACGCGAAAGCCGCGATTGCAAAAAGATTGAGTAACTCAAACCCGCTCCCTGCCGACTGTTGAGCCGCCAACGGCAATCCCGCAAACAAAAGCATTCCCACCACTCCGGCCCAGCGCTGCCCTCCCGCTTGCCACCCCAAAACGTAGACGAGCAACAAGAACGCTATTCCTAAACCCCGATTGAAATAAAACGCGTTCTCCGGTCGGTAACCGCTCAAATCATGCACCGTTGCGACTAAGAACGGAAACAGCAAAGGTCGCTTGTCCAAGACCCGGTCTCGTATCTGCAATGGCCCCTGCACGTCCGTCGCGCGACTCGGATACGTGGCGGAACGATCGAAATGCATGCCCATCGATGTGCCCAGCAGGAGCACCTCGTCCGCCAGAATCTTAAAGCCCGGTTTCTCGTGCGACCACCACACGGACGTACAAACCAGCATCAGCATCACCACCCATCCATCAAAACGACTGAAATTGTCTCGTATCCATTTCCCCATTCCCACCCGCACTAGCGAACGTCCCCACAACAGGGTCAACGCCAGCATGAACCAGTAACCATACCATGCCACAATCTTGAATGACTGATCCGGGGTCAAAACCACTCGAGTCACCAAAATCACCAAACATGCGACCAGAACCAGCAGCCAAAGTCGGCGGTCTTTCAGAATCCGTTTAAGCATAAAAAAAGCCGCCCCATAAATTGGGCGGCCCGGAAATTCGGCAAGAGCTGAATCAGTTATTGTAGGTGATCGTGCGAGCACCGGCAACCGAGAACGCTGTAACCGCCGCGCCTTGATCAAGCGTGGTGGTATAAGTCTCGCCAGCAACCGTCTGCACGGACTTCACGTAGTTGCTGGAATTCGTGCCAACCAAGCTGGAGGAAGTAACGCGGCTCACACCGTTTTCAAGGAAGTACTGGTCGGCCGCTGAACCGAGCTGACGAAGGTTATTGAGAACCGCTTTGTCTTGCGAGCTGGCGCGGACCTTCTGGAAGGCAGGAATAGCCAACGCAGCCAAAAGACCGATGATGACCACAACGATCATGATTTCGACGAGGGTGAAACCTTTGGCGGATTTGATGTTTTTCATGAATGGATTCTGATTTGAACAATAATATACGCTCGGAAATGAGCTGAAAGTGGAGCAAGGCCAACCGGTTCGTCGACCGCAAGGTCAATCTTGCAAATGACTTGTAGGTAGAGCGTGTCCATTTACCCTGAGGAGGGGGGGCAGGAAAGCCGATTTTTTGAGCGAATTTCCGGCTACCAATGGCGGATGTAGGCGCGCGCAGATGCAATTTAATGGCTAAATTGCAGTGTCGCAGCAGTCAGTGCCTGGATCGTTTCCATGAGGGAACCTCCGGCAGCCGGTTTATTGTTCATCGTTGGAATAGGCTTGGTGGTTTTACGCGGCTTGGGCCTGCGGTGGTTGGTCGGCCAGCAGTCGGGCGATGAGCCACAGGTTGTGACCGAGGATGCTCCAGGCTACCGCCAGGTAGAGTCTGTCCCGCGGGATCAAGTCGTTGGTGATAAGCGGTAAGCGTGATAAAAAAGAGGCCAAAAACGGCGTCTATGATTGGGTGTGAAACTAATACACAAAGCCGTCGGAGATGAAATTGCCCTGCAGAGCTGGCTGCGTCCAGCGCTTACGACTGTCGGGTCGAACAAAGATTACGGGCAGTTTCGAGAGCAGCTCGATGCGGTGGACCGAGTGCGGCGAGCCAGCCACCTTGAATCGATGGCGATGGACTTCGCGCGGGTGGGCTTCGAGTCGGTCGACGCCGGGCAGCTGCGCCGTCGCCTGGAGTTCGCGCGCAAGGCGCTGCGGGTGAATGGGTTGCGTATGCTGTTGGGAAACATGCCTTTTCGGCAACTCTCGCGCACGATTGCATCGAGCGACTTGCTGGCCGACTTCTGCGGGGTGCGCACGATTGAGGGCATCAAGGGCGTTTCCAAGAGCGTGTTGGAGCGAGCTTCGCAGTGCTTTACCGCCGAACCGGTGCGGTGGATGGGTCAGGTGTTGTATCGAGATGGTCGCCGAGGCGGACCGGGCGGCCGAACTCGGTCTGGCCGAGCCGCAGTCGATGGAGACGTGCCTGGTGGACTCGACGTGCTTGCCCACCAACATCCACTTTCCGGTGGATTGGGTGCTGCTGCGCGATGTGAGCCGAACCCTGCTCAAGGCGGGGATCCTGATCCGCCGGGCCGGCATGCGTGCACGCATGCCGGCGGAGCCGGAGGTCTTCGCCCGACAGATGAACCGGCTGTGCATTGAGATGACGCACACCCGACGGCGTGCGAATGCCAAACGAGCGTGCAAGCAGGTGCTACGCAAGATGAAGCGACTGTTGCGCACCATCGATGAACACGCCCAGCGACACCGCGACCGCCTGGACCAAGAGTATGCGTCGACCCACACCTCCGCGCGACAGGCCGCTCGCATCGTCGAACGCATCGACGCGATGTTGGCTCAGATGCCCGCAACGATCAACCAGGCCCACGAACGCATCATCGGCGCGCGCGCCGTGCCCAGTGCCGAGAAGATCCTCCGCGTGTATGAGCCCGATGTGCAGGTGCTGGTCAGAGGCAAGGCATCGGGCGAACTCGAATTTGGTAACACCGCGATGATCAGTGAGAACGCGACCGGATTGATCAACGACTGGCAGATGTATCAGCAGGCTGCCCCCGCCGAATGGCGCCAGTTGAGCGAAAGCTTTGATCGTCAGAATCAGTTCGACGTGAGCACGCCGGTCACCGCGGCGGGCACCGACCGGGGCTTCGCGACCAAGCGGATGCGTCAGATTCTGGCCGCGGCGGGCATCTACGACGCGACCTGCCCGCGCGATCCTCAAGAACTGAAGCAACGTATGACGGAACCACAGTTCGTCCAATTGCAACGCCCCCGGGCCTCGACTGAGGCCCGCATTGCCATCCTCAAGCAGCGTCAAGGCAAGCGTTTGCGAGCCAAGGGCTTGATGCACCGCTACCTCACGGTAGCATGGAGCGTCCTCGGCCACAACCTCTGGCCGATCGCCAGACTGCTGGCCGACCAGCCGCCACTGGCCCAAGCGGCTTGAGGTTATCACCAAAATCATTCCGTCACGATGCCCAACCGGATCACCGGAGGGCTTCGCGTGGCTGCGCTCCGGAGCACAGCCGCATTGAGGATTCCTTCACGCAACGTATTTGCGTTTCAAGAGGTGGAATCCGCTCTTTCCGCTTCATTAATCCTGTGAGCGAAAATCTTCTCACGATCCTACGCACGAAAATCGGAGTAAATGGGACAGGTCCTAGCTGCTTCACCGCTCCCTTCCTGCGGCCTGCCGCAACCTCAATCCCGCCAATCATCAATTCCCATATTCAAACGTATAGGGCGGCGTCAAGCGGCTAGTGCACAGTCCTTTTGTATAATAGCATGAAAGACTTCAGCGGGAGACTGTCCGTCGAGCACGATGCGAGGGCGATTATTGAGTCGCCACTCCGCTTTGGCGATTTGGCCTTTGGTGACGGTGTTAAAGGCCGCAGTCCAACACTGAGTGCACAGGCTGAGAGGGAGTGGTTCCCTTTCTCCTAATGCACTATAATGAATACTATACGTTTGATATTGGGATTGTTTGATATTGGGATTGAAGATCGGCGGGATTGAGGTTGCGGAAGGGAGCGGTGAGCAGCTATACACAACCCAGAGAGAGGACGACCGGCTTGGCGGGCCGGTCGTCCTCTCTCTGGGAAAAACTTCGCGCTGGCGTCGTGGGCGCAGAGCGGAGGATTTGGAGTGGTGGCAAAAATACAACGGCGCATCACCGCCAAGGAACGCGAGGCGATTCATGCCGATTTGGCCCAGGGCAAAAGCGGCGCTCAGCTTGCCGCCGCCTGCGGCCGCGACGCCTCGGTGGTCAATCGCGAGATCACCCGCAACGGCGGGCGCAACAGCTACAGCGGCATGGATGCGCAGACTCGCGCTTGCCCTCGGCCCAAGTGCGCCGCGCGCAACAAAGTCGCCGACACGCCCGCCTTGCGCGACGAGGTGCTGGCCCTGTTTGCCACCGGCGCTACGCCCAAGCAAATCGCAGTCGCCTTGAGACGACGTCATGGCCTTGATCTGACCCGACGCGTGAGCCACGAAACCATCTACGACTTCATCTACGTCCACTCCAAAGGCTCGGTTAAGAAGGAGTTGATCGCTTATTTGCGGCGCAAGAAGCCCCGGCGCAGTCCCGCCCCCCGCGCCAAGGGCAAGCTCTCGGGCCAGTTGTCGGGCGCGATCAATATCGGCGAGCGACCCGCTGAGGTGGAGCGCCGGGAGGTGTCCGGACATTGGGAGGCTGACTTGGTCATGGGTGCGGGCAATCGCACCGCCATTTTGGTCATCACCGAACGGGTCTCCCGCTACGTGATGATCGTCCCGTTGGGCGGCGCCAAAGACGCGATCAGCGTCGCCCACGCTCTCATCCGGGCCTTCAAACGCCTGCCCGCCCACCTGCGCAAGACCCTCACCTACGACAACGGCCGCGAAATGGCCCAACATGCCGCCTTCTCCCTTGCCACAAAAGTGGCGGTCTACTTCTGCAATCCACACAGCCCTTGGCAGCGCGGTGCGGTCGCGAATATCAACGGTCTGATCCGGGAATATTTCCCTAAAGGCATCGACTTTAACACCGTCACCAAAGGCCAAATCGCCAAAGCGGAGTGGCTACTCAATACTCCCTCGCATCGGGCTCGCCGGACAGTCTCCCGCTGAAGTCTTTCATGCTATTATACAAAAAACGGTGCACTAGCTGCTTGACGCCGTCCTTTACTGCGAACCCGCACCATGGTCTTCTCGGGTTACAGCACTCAAGACCCCGTCCTCCACGACACGATTCGTAACGTGTACGAGGAAATGGGCCGCAAGCGCGCCGCCCAGCTCGACCCCACCCCGGTCGACCCCGAAAACGCTCCCGCCTACTTTCTCGCCTACAGTGATGAGCAAAATGATCGGCAGGAGTTTCACGGCAACGAGGTGCTCCGTGCCGCCAGCAGTGCCGTGGGCACCCAAACGCCTTCCGTCCAAGCCGAGCATCCCAACTACATTCGTTTCGTCGCCGCGGATAAGCATCAATCCCCGCGCCTGCAACTCGACGAGTTGATGCTGTGGTTGCAGCATCAGGTGCTCCGGAACCAGCAAACGAATGCGCTCCAGGCGGAGTTACCCGGCTTGATGACCCGCCTCCTCGGCCATCGACCCCGACCAGGCGAAATCGAATGCGTCTGCGAGAAATTTGCCAACTATGTGAAGGCCGAGTTCGAGCCCATCGAACAGTCCAAAGACTCCCGCCAAGGCAGGCGATTGATGAGAGAAGTCACGGCATGGTCGCATGGCTTTCACATCGCTCTGCGTCGCGAGTGGGCTCACGCCGACGCCCACTTGCGTAAGCCCGGGCAGTTCCGTTCGTTCACGGAACTCAATCACCGGATGTGGTATTTTCCGGCCAGTGAGCAACCGACCTGGACGGCGTGGAGCGCCGTGCTCGAACTGGCCTTGGTCCACCTTTCCCACGAAGCCATCAATATCTGGCAGGGCGAAGATACGACCGGGTCTTCCATAAAAACAATCATCCCCACCTTGGCTCGCAAGCCCTGCGTCTTGTTCCGCCGCAACACGACGCTCTTTGCCCAAACCGTCGCACTTTCCTTGGAGTTCCCGCTCCCGGTATCGGAAAAAATGCGACACCCCGACTCCGTTCCCGGCAGCCCGTCGCAACACGCAATCTGGACGTTGACTGCATCGGAGGTGCCATGGAAACCTGCGAAGCCTCGATCAAAAAACTCTCCGCCGCCTTCAGAGCCTTCACCTCCCCCTACGGTCCCAAAAACCGTGCGAGAAATCGCCTGTCCCACCGCCGGTCAAATTTGGGACCTCGCTCTCGGCAAATTGGATGAGCCCAAACCATTCGTAACCCAATTCCTTTCCCCCTGATGTCGAAGTCCAGTGCCCCCCTCCTCCCATTTCTTCGCCTCTGACCGGAGTGCTCGAATTCCTGCGCCAAGTGCCGGGAATGATCGATATCGATTCGGCAAAATTACCTCCCTCTTTCTCGACCTTGGGAAACGACAAACGCGGGTTTCGTTTGGCCGAGTCGTCGCCGAGCGGTATCACCTCCATCAAAATCGAGGTCGATAACCATCACCCCATCGAAGTGGATGGCATCGTGGTCGACAAGCGTCTCGGCTCGATCGGCCTGATTCATCTCCTGCCCGAACCGTCGCGCCGCAAGGCCGGCTCACTCAAGGAAATCGACCAACAAATCAATCACATGATCGAGAATGCCGCCTACCTGCGGCAGTTGCTCAGCTTGCGGCGCTCTGAGCAGAACGACCCGATGCGCAGCGTGTTGCCTTCCATCGAAATCGTGTTTCTCGATCCCGTGGGGGACCAAGCGCAAACAGTACTGGCCAACCACCTGCGCCAGAGTCTCCAGGAAAGTGCGTTGCTGCATAATCTGTCGGTGGGCGTGGCGCTGGTGGATGCGACAGTAAACTCCGCCCGCGACAAACAAGCTCAACTTCGGCGCGCTTTCTGTTGGCTGCTGGCTGATACCGAACGCTGGTTCGATGGGATTGCGGAGCTGCACCAAATCTCCCGTGCCAAAGATCTCTTGGGAATCGATCACATTGAAGAACTTTCGACGACCGGGCACGCGGGTCTGGAAAAAGAAGCTCGGCGCCAAAGACTCCGCAATTCCCATCCGGCTTCACGTCGTGCACGGTCCCCATGGTAGCGGCAAATCCACCCTGGCCGAGGGGTTCGAATATGTCGCCACCGGAGACAGCAGCAGACTGGGCCCGCCCGGGGCAACGCGAGGCCGCGAAAGTGAAGATTCCCGATTCGATCCTCTCATCTATCGCACGGGGGCGGATCGCCCGTCGCCAGCTCACGGCATCATTGCGGGAGCCACCGGCCCTCACGCTGCCCGCGCCTGCTCCGTCCCACCGACGCCGAAAGACAGTGCTCCCTTAAAAATCCCGGGCGGCGCCCTGCGATTGGACCAACGCCTGGTGGATAACCTGGCGGCACTGGGATCGCACACCCGGGCTCGCGTCTGGTTGGAAACATTTTTCGCGGAGGAAGATGCCCAAATCAGAGCCCGCAAACAGGCCAACGACCGCCTCAACCAAGCGATCCGCCAGATCGAAGGAAGTGAATCCATGGTCAACATCGAGGAGCGAAATACTGCTTTACTCGATCTCATCGGCAAACTCGCCGGAGGAGCTACTCTATCGTTCAGAGAAATTCTGCACGCCACTTTTCGCCCCGGTTCACGGTTGCCGGTGGAGGCTTCCGTCATGGGCAGCCTTGGACTGTCGCTACCGAGCCTTTTATCCGCCTCCGTATCGATCGACGAAAGAAAAGGGGAAAGCGATTGGCAGTCGGATACGTTCGAGAAACAGATTCTCGAATTACTTAAAACAGATACCGAGGCGTTGGCCTTGTGGAGCGCTACCGCCAGTAGCAAAGTGGAGCACGTCTTGCACAAACTGGAAAAGGTGGGCTTCGCCAAATCCCGCGCTCAAGCCGCCTCGGAAATTGCCGAAGGCCCGGACTACGACACGACGTTTAACCACTACCTGCGCAACGTAGCACTGCAGGACCTGCTGCAAAAGGCCCATGTCATCGCTCAAACCGTCGAGCATGTGACCACTATGGATACAGGGCTGCATGAACCTAGATTGGCTCAAATCAAACCGGAGATGACAGCGGCGGAGATCACCGTCCACTTGGATCAAGTGAAGACAGCAGCAGCAGAAACACTCAAAGCGCGCCTGACCGTGCTGAGCCAGTCGAGCAGCCGAAAAGCGTCCGAGACGAGTCCCGAACTCGATCAACACGAAATCGAACCATTGCTGGATGCGATAAAAGCCAACACGTTTTCACCGCTGGTAAAGCCGGAGGACGCCCATCGGCTGCGCGAACTGATCGAAGCGCAAGAGCCCGGAAACGTGGGCGTACTCGAAGTAGGCCAGGTGGGATGGACCCGCCCCCTGCTCGACATCCTTCAGCAGCGCAGGTTAGTGATGGAGACGTTCGGAGTTACTTTGTTGCGGCGTGGCTCACAGTCGAAAGCTCCTGGCAGTCGCCTCACCGAGAGAGCCAAAGCAGTGGAGGGGCTGGTCGATGGTTTGGTTGGGTTATCCAGACTGGAACAATATTCCGCCGAACGCTTCTCCGATGTCGCCAGGCAGGAAAACCTTATCCCCGCGCTGGAGGAACTGCTCGCACTACTCACCCCGGCCCGCTGGGCCTACCCGCCCCTCTCGGCAGCCATCAATGAAGATCAATTTGATCTCAAAAGCCACGGATTCGATGTGGCCCAAGTGCTCAACACGGCCGAGTTGAATACCTTATCTCTCGCCATCTATCTCCTGTGTGCCCCTCGAGGGAAAAATCCCTATCGCGTCATCTTCCTCGATGATCCGTTTCAAAATATGGATGAATTGACGGTGGCCACCGCAGCGCGTGCCATCGCCAGGCTTCTTCGCGTTTGGAGCGGGAAATCCACCCTGCTGAACGAGTGGGAAATCGTTCTTCTCCTCCACGGCGAGGAGAACAGCCAAAGGGTCTTGGCGGATGCGCCAACCGCCTACTACGAATTACCTTGGCTTCCTCCGCTGGGAGCTCGTCCCGAAAAAATGACGGATGACGACGTGAAGAGCTTACCCGGGACGGAAAATGCGGAACTGCTGTTCCCGACGGTTTTTTGGTCGAAACAAAATAGCCCAATCAAAAGTGCGGTCGCGGGTAGCATTTGCATCCGGCGCGGATTTCCTCTGAGTCTGCCCGTTTCATATGTCCGATTCTCAATCTTTCGATCTCATCGTCATCGGCGCCGGTCCCGGCGGCTACGTCTGCGCCTTCCGCGCGGCCCAACTCGGCCTCAAGGTCGCCTTGGTTGAAAAACGCACCACCCTCGGCGGCACCTGTCTCAACGTGGGCTGTATTCCCAGCAAGGCCCTGCTCGCCTGGTCCGAGCACTTCGCCTTCTCGAAACACCACGCCGCCGAACACGGCATCAAAATCGAGGAGGTCTCCATCGATGTCGCCGCCATGCTCAAAAAGAAAGAGGGCATCGTAGCCAAGATGACCGGTGGCATCAGCATGCTCGCCAAGGCCCGCAAAATCGCCGTCATCACGGGCGAAGCCCAATTCGTCGACGCGAGCACAATCAAGATCGGCGACCAAACGCACACCGCCCAAAATATCGTCATCGCCACCGGCTCGGCCCCGGTCGAGTTGCCGTTCCTGCCTTTCGCTGGCGAAACCGTCGTCTCATCCGACCACGCCATTTCCTTCCCCTCCGTGCCGCAGAAAATGGTGGTCGGCGGCGGTGGGGCCATCGGTCTCGAACTCGGTTCCGTCTGGGCCCGGCTCGGCGCCGATGTCACAGTGGTCGAGTTTCTTCCTCAAATCGGCGGTGCCGCCGATGCTGACATCGTTCGCACCTTCACCCGCATTCTTAAAAGTCAAGGTCTCAAAATTGAGGTAAACGCCAAAGTCACCGGCTTCAAAGACGGCGTGCTCACGGCCGAACGCGGCGACGAAAAACTCTCCTTCCCCGCTGACAAGGTCCTCGTTTCCGTCGGTCGCCGATCTTACGCCGACGGACTCAATCTCGCCGCCGCCGGCGTGGAGCTCACCGACAAGAAACGCATCAAGGTCGACGCCCATCTCAAAACCACCGCGACCGGCGTCTACGCCATCGGCGACGTCATCGACGGCCCCATGCTCGCGCACAAAGCCGAGGAAGACGGCGTGGCCGTCGCCGAATGGATCGCCGGTAAAGCCCGGCCACATCAACTGGGACCTCATGCCCGCCATCATTTACACCGACCCCGAGATAGCCACCGTCGGCCTCGGCCAGGACGCCGCCAAAAAAGCCGGCCTCAAAGTCAATGTCGGTAAGTTCAACTTCGCCGCCAACGCTCGCGCCCACGCCAACGATGCCGCCGATGGTTTCGTCAAAATCATCGCCGACGCCACCACCGACAAAATCCTCGGCAAGAACGCCGGCGAGCTCATCAGCGAAATCGTAACTCACATGGAATACGGAGGCAGCGCCGAAGACCTCGCCCGCACCATTCACGCCCACCCCACCATGAGTGAAGCCGTGAAGGAAGCCGCCCTCGCCGTCAGCAAGAGCGCCATCCACGCAGTCTGAGCGCGTCGCGGGAACGAAATGCGGCTTTACTACCATAACGCATTTGGGGGGAATTTCGGCAACGAACTTGGGGTCGAAATCGTTCGACGACTCTCGAGTCCCCCTTTGCTCATAGTTGACTTGCAATGATATCGGTATTTTCGCCAGTACTCCCACACTCCCAGTCTGGAATACTGGCCGTGGGATCAATCCTTTCAGTGGCTCGCGGCCGCCACACGCAGTTGGCGTGTCCGGTTGGGCTTGTCGCGGTACGTAACCGACTTGAACACGCTCTGACACCCTCCAGCTAAGGAACCGTTCTCGGCCATTAACGAAGCGGTTGGGAACGAAGACTCCGCTCGCCAAACCGAGCACAAGCACAACGCCCAAAGAAAAATAGCCAAACTTTATGAAACTTCTCCTCTGGGATATCGACGGCACACTGCTCGCCTCTGGCGGCGCCGGTATGCGCGCCCTCGAAACTGCCCTCACGACCGCATTCGGTCTCCTTTCTCGCGCGGATCTGTCCAGCATCGATTGGGCCGGGCGCACCAACCGTTGGATTGCGGAGCAAATCTTCGCCCTGTACGACATCCCCAGTAATCCGACCACGAACTCTCACGCTCAGCCCAAGTGCTTCGGGGCATTCCCGAGATTTTGGCCAGTGCCAAACAGCGTCCCGACATCACCCAAGGGTTGCTCACCGACAATATGCGCCGCGGCGCCCAGACCAAACTCGGCCACTTTAACCTTTGGCACTACTTCTCCTTCGGCGCCTTCGCCGCCGACAGTGCTATTCGCAACGAACCCGGACCTCACGCTCTGCGCCGTGCCGCCGTTCACACCGGCATCACTTTCGATCCGTTCGACGTCTGGATCATCGGCGATATTCCTCACGACATCGCCTGTGGTACAATTATCGGTGCCCGCACCCTCGCCGTTGCCACGGGTCACCATTCCCACGAAGAACTCGCCGCTCACTTTCCCGACTGCCTGCTCGATGACCTCAGTGACCCCGCCCCATTTTGGCGCGCCATTGAGAGTTGAGCCCTTCTCCTCCTCGAAACCTCGAGATTCAATCGGATCTCGCTGATCCACACTGATACTGGACCAAGTGCAAAGACCGACTGTGCTAATCGCACTAACTAGATTCGTGAGAACGGCCTCGCAAGGAGGGTGGACTATCTTTGCAAGGCATATGCCCCTATTGTTAGGAGCATACCAGCCTACCCGTTATTGATATGATGACTACGCCGCACCACTCTTAATATAGTCGGATGCCCTATCCATCACAATTCCAACGGCCTTGATCCACGATCTTCCAACGACCTCGTTATCCGAACGTTCCAGCGCGAGCACCTCAGGCGCCACTCGCTGGACCATCCTCCTCCGATTGCTGTGTCTCCTGGGTAGCTTGAACCTTGTGCTCGGGCTTCCCCTCCATGCCCTCGATCCGCTTCGTCAGTCCAATCATTTTCAAGTCGACCAGTGGAACACCACCCATGGCATTCCCTATACGGCCATTCGCTTGGCTTACCAGGACTCCACCGGTTTCCTTTGGATCGGCACGCGCGGAGGACTCGCCCGATTTGACGGACAGAGTTTTACAACATTCGGCAAGGCTACGGATCCCGCTTTTATCGACGACGAGATCCACGCGGTCTGCGAAGACCACAACGCAGTGCTCTGGGTCGGCACAGCCCGTGGGATTCTGTGGCTGAACAACGGTCGCTTTGAATCTCCCCCTCAACTCGCCACGTTCCGCTCCGAACGAATCCGATGGATCCAACGCGACGGCGAAATCATGTTATTCGCCACCAATGACAGCTTGTGGGAATTCGACGGCACCACCGTAGCTCCGGTGCACCTTCCTCCGGAAGTTTCATTCGAGACCTTCACCACCGCCCAACGTTTCGGAGACGACGGATGGATCATCGGTGCCAACCCCTCGTGGGTAATTCCAGGTGAGCATGCCGAACTGCTCAGAACCCCTGCCGGAGGTCTCGTCCAAGACATGTGGACCCTCTTGCCCCACTCGGAAAACGGATGGTGGTGCGGCACCGAAAGTGGACTGTACACCATCCAAGATGGGAAAATGAAACGCGTCCCCAGCATCGGAGGCATCGCCGTGCCTTCCGTGCGCAGCATGCTCGAAGACCACGATGGCAACCTTTGGATCGGCACCCGCGGAGATCTTATCCGAGTGGTCGGAGGGCAGTCCTCCATCGTGGAACAAACGGGCAACGACTCCTTGCTGAATTTCCTGTGCCTGGTCGAAGACAACGAGGGCAATATCTGGGGCGGTAACGACGCTGGCCTGATTCGCCTCGGCCACGTGAAGGCGAGCAATATCACTTACGCTGACGGTCGGTGGTATCCGTCCTCCAAACCGAGAACGGAGATCTTTGGGCCGGTCTGTGGGGCGGTGGACTTGTGCAGTTTGCGGCCAACGGCGAAATTTTGAAGAGCTACCGCGCGTCTTCTCAATTAGCCAGCGATGCGGTCTGGAGTTTGGCCGAAGGCTTGAACGGCGACCTGTGGTTTTATTATTACGACCAAGGGTTGGGGCTGCTCCGAAACGGTGAAATCTCGTTCTTTCCAGCCCCTTCTCGAGTTCGTCCTCGTCTCCGCGGAATGGAGGTCGACTCACGTGGCCGCGTGTGGATGTCCACGTGGGAATCCGGTCTTTGGATCTGGGAGGCCGGAGAATTCAGTGCCGTGCCCCTGCCGGAGTAACCGAGACCGAGGCCATGTTCATCGACCAACGCGAGAGAGTTTGGATGAGTTGGAAAGGAGGCTACGGATGCATCGACCCCGACACGTTCTCATGGGTTGAGCGCCATGCAATTCCGACCGAAGGTGCCGAGCTTGCCGTCGAAATGCTGGAGGATGAGGCGGGCACCATCTGGGTTTTACATCAAGGCATGACCCTTCGACGCATCAAAACGGGACGCGTGGATTCCTTCCTTTTCCCCGAGGAAATCGGGCGCCTGAGCTACGAGATCATCCCCCACAACGACCACACATCTGGATCAGTTTTCGCAACGGTATTGTGCAGGTGCCCACGGCTCAATTCGACGACCTCGCGGCGGGCAAGACCACTAAACTTATTTTTGACCGCTTCAATGAAGTGGATGGCCTGCATAGTGTCGCCCCCAATGTCTATGCCGGCTAAGGCTCCACTCGTGATATCGACGGAAACCTCTATTTCGCCACTGCATGAGGCATCTCAAGCATCTCCCCCGACCGCATTCTAAAAATCCTTCGGCCTCCCAACGTCATCATTGAGGAGCTGATCATTGATAAGGAATCCTATTTCCCCGCCGACGATCTTTCCGCCATCTCTCCGGGACGCGGCGAAGTCAAAATCCGCTTCACCGCGCTTGGCTTAACCAACGCGGAGTAAAATCGCTTTCGTTACCGTCTGTTGCCTCATGAGTCAGTGTGGATGGACGGCGGCAAAACCCGCACCGCCTACTACGGTGGATTGGCCCCCGGCACTTATCGATTCGAAGTCATTACCGCCAATGCAGACGACGTTTGGAACAAGACCGGAACGAGCGTCGAATTCGAACTGCGCCCTCACTTTGACCAGACGCTTTGGTTCTACCTCGGATGGGCTCTACTAACTCTCGGACTGATTTGGAGCTACTCCCACTGGGCGGAAGCAAAACTGCGCCGCGAAAAGGCCGCACTCGAACGCGGCGTGGCGGAGCGCACCTCGGAGCTCAATCGGGCCAATGCCCGCCTCAAGGCCCAAATTCGCGAAACCGAGGCCAAAGCCGCCGCCCTGCACGAAAGCGAGGATCGCCTGCGCCGACTCAGCGAAAGTCTCGAACTCCGCGTGCAATCCCGCACCGCCGAGCTGCAGGATGCGAATCGCTAACTCGTGTCGTTTTCGTATTCAGTTTCCCATGACCTCCGCGCTCCCTTGCGCGGCATCGATGGTTGGAGTCTCGCCTTGCTCGAAGATCACGGTCCGTCGTTGGACTCGCAGGCCCAAAGCTACCTCCATCGCGTTCGCTCGGAATGCCACCGCCTCGGCCGCCTCATCGACGACTTGCTGCAACTCTCGCGCACCAGCCGAGTGTCGCTCCAGATTGGCCCCCTGAATCTCACCACCTTGGTGGAACAGATCGCCGACCGCTGTCGCGATTCTGCCCCCGATCACCCCGTGGCCTTCACCTGCGACCCGCATTTGCACTGCGACGGCGATGCCATACTGCTCGAAGCAGCGTTTGAAAATTTATTGAGCAACGCGTGGAAGTTCACGGGAAAGACTGCCCAACCCAAGGTGGTCGTGGGGGAAACCATTATAAACCAAGAACCGTGTTTTTTTGTGCGCGACAACGGCGCCGGTTTTGACATGCGGCACGCCAAATAGCTCTTTGGTGCGTTTCAACGCATGCACACTCAGGAAGAGTTTCCTGGAACGGGCGTCGGACTCGCCACGGGCCAACGCATCATTCGACGCCACGGGGGGGGGGGATTTGGGCTGAATCCATTCCAGATGTGCAAACAACTCTCTATTTTACGCTGTCTCGGACCGGACCTTTTCTGAATTACACCCCAACCCGAAAATCTACATGACCGCGCTTCCCAGTATCCTTCTCGTCGAAGACAACCCCAGTGATATTGAGCTCACCCGACGTGCACTCGCCCGCAACCATATCTCCAATCCTGTCGTGGTTATTCGGGACGGTCAGTCCGCCTTGGATTATTTCTTCAATGAAGGATCTTACGCCGGAACTGAACCACTTCCCCGTCCGGCGCTTACCCTGCTCGACTTAAAATTACCCAAGATCGATGGCATCGAAGTACTTCGCCGACTAAGGTCGGATTCCCGCACTCGATGTTTGCCTGTGGTCATCCTCACGTCATTCAAGGAATAATAAGACCTCGCGGCCGGATATGATCTGGGAGCAAATAGCTATATCCGAAAACCCGTGGATTTTCATCAATTCAGTGAAGCCATTCGCCAACTCGGACTCTATTGGATAGTCCTCAACGAAATTCCGCCCTCGTAGTGACCACGCCTTCAAAACCACCACCCATTCGCCTCCTCCTCATTGAAGATTCGGAAAGTGCTTCCGAATTGCTTCTGCGAGAGTTCGCGCGAGCGGGAGTGGGAGTGGAAACCGTCCACGAAAGAGTGCAAAACGCTATACGCCTGACCGAAGCCCTCGCCCAAAGATCATGGGATTGTGTCATCTGCGACTATTCCATGCCGGGCTTCGACGCCTACGCGGCCCTCGCCATTCTTCAACAGAGTGGGAAAGACCTACCTTTCATCGTCGTATCGGGATCAATCCCTGAACACGACGCCATCGATCTCATGAAGCGGGGAGCCTACGACTATCTGCTAAAAGATAAACTCGCCCGACTCGTCCCTGCCACCCAACGCGAGATCAACGAAGCCGAAAACCGCGAGCATCACCGTCAAGCCGAGATCGCCCATCAACAACGCGAAGAGCAGCTCCGCCAAACTCAAAAAATGGAGGCCATCGACCGACTTTCCGGCGGTGTGGCTCATGATTTTAATAACCTGCTCACCGTCATTCTCGGCAATACACAATTGATCGAATCCCTCGAACTCCACGAACCAGAGCTCTCGGAATCACTCGAGGAAATCAAGGAAGCCGCCGAACGCGCCTCCACTCTCACGCGCCAACTTCTCACCTTCAGCCGCAAACAACCCCTCCTTGAACAACAGCTGGATCTGCATGAAGTGGTCGCGAATACCACCCGCATGCTTCGCCGCATTCTAGGCGAAGATATCGAGATCGAGTTGCGAGTCGCCGCATCCCCGGCCCGCATCGCCGCCGACCTGACCATGCTCGAACAGGTCCTGCTAAATTTCGCCGTCAACGCTCGTGACGCCATGCCCGCTGGGGGCCGATTCACCATCACCATTTGCTCCACCCTTTTGGGAAAAATCGAGCCACCCGCCCCGCCCCACGCTCCCCCTGGTCCTTACATCAAACTCAGTTTCCACGATACTGGGGTCGGAATTACTGCCGACAATTTACCCCGTATTTTCGAACCTTGCTTTTCCACCAAAGACGTCGGCCAAGGGACCGGGCTCGGACTGGCCACCGTCTACAGCATTATGGAGCAGCACAAGAGGTGGCTCCAAGTCACCAGTGATCAGGATGCGAGCACCGAATTTATCGCATTTTTCCCCGCATGCCCCGACAACGTCTCCTCCGCCATCGCCCGCCACTCCAGCCGTCGCCAAGCCTTCCGCCTGCCGTGTGGTCTTCCTCATCGAGGATGACGATGCGGTCAGATCCTTCACCCGTCGCACGCTCATCGCTCGGGAGTTTCGAGTGATTGAGGCCACCAGTGGACCTGATGCGCTGGCCCTTTGGCCCCAACACGCCCACGAAATCGATGTCGTCCTCACCGATTTGGTCATGCCCGGCGGCTTGACCGGCTTCGACGTCGCCTCGCGACTACGCGAAGATAAACTCGGGTTGTGCATTGTATTCACCAGCGGCTACAGCACCGAGCTGGCTGAGCTCAATCATGTCCATCAACCGTGTAATTTTCTGCCCAAGCCTTACACTTCCGCCAAATTGCTCGCCGCCCTCAATTGCGACAACTCCTTCTCCTCCGAATAGACTTGGTCTCAGCCGGATCCACGCAGTCGAAGGCTGAGTAGCGGAGCTGGATGGCGAGCAGATTTCGGTGGTGAATGAGCAAGGACGGCGCGAAGCGCAAAGGGCGTAGCCCGAAGCCGAAGACGCTGGGCGAACAATACGCAGCGGATATTTCGCCGAAAATAAAACCCTGAAAGGAGCCGTCAAATCGCCTCGCAACGACCTTCTCGACTGCATGGTACCGCATTGGCTGAGCGGTCTCGCGGCCCCATCGACTCGAGCCTCTCGCCACTGCCAGTTCCTCCTCTCATCATGGGTGATAAGGTCTGAACGCAAGCTACCGGATGGAGTCCAGCCCCTGAAATTCCGTATCACTCATACCAGACGCCCCCCAGCGCACCGAGCGAGTCAGGCCGGGAGCACCTGATTTCGGCACAACTAGCATGCGCATTCTCAATCCCCGCTGGCGACTTAATAGGGTCCGTAATCCCTCGGATCAAATTTCTGTTTTGCCCTTTGGCTGCGGGTTTGACGCGATGCACCTCCCTCTAAATCCACCATGTCCCCAAAATTCACCATCGCCATCGGATCCGACCACGCCGGTTTCGCCTATAAAGGCAAGATCATCGCAATGCTCCTCGCGGAGGGCCATACTGTAAAAGATATGGGCACGCACTCCGACGCGTCCTGCGACTACCCCTACTTCATCTTTCCTGTCGCCAAAGCAGTGGCCGCCGGCGAATTCGAACGCGGAATCGTACTCGGCGGCTCCGGCAACGGAGAAGCCATCACCGCCAACCGCGTCAAAGGTGTCCGCTGTGGCCTCTGCTGGAATGAACAGGTCGCCATCTGGAACCGTTCACACAACGACGGCAATGTGCTCTCCCTCGGCGCACGCACCGTGACTCTCGCCGAAGCCCTACACATCGTCCGCGTCTGGTTATCCACCCCTTTTGAAGGCGGCCGCCACATCCGCCGCATCGACAAAATCGACGAAGCTTAGACCCGTCCCCTCCCATTCACACCTGGAACGTTTCGGTCAATTTACTCAACACCAAGTAAATTTCGTTCCGATCAAGTCAGTCAGACCCGCGTCTTCGCGATCAAACACGGAGCGGTGTGCCAGGCTAGTTTCCGGGTTCATGCCCACCTTGTCTGCTGCCGCATTTTTGGGCGCCATATCGCTAGGAGTGCAGGCTCGCAGATCTAAAAACCGATGCACGGTATGCAATTGCGATTCCGGATTTTTAAAAAAATCCTCACTGCGCAGAAAGATAAACTGCTCGGGGGGAAACCACTGCATCCACCTGGCAATCTGCTCCAGATAGAGCGTGTCCCATTTACCTTGATTTTGGAAGGGGGGGGCAGGAAAGCCGATTTTTGAGCGGATTTCCGGCTACCAATGGAGGATGTAGGCGCGCGCAGATGCAATTTAATGGCTAAATTGCAGTGTCGCAGCAGTCAGTGCCTGGATCGTTTCCATGAGGGAACCTCCGGCAGCCTGTTTATTGTTCATCGTTGGAGTAGGCTGGGTGGTTTTAGGCGGCTTGGGCCTGCGGTGGTTGGTCGGCCAGCAGTCGGGCGATGAGCCACAGGTTGTGACCGAGGATGCTCCAGGCTACCGCCAGGTAGCGATTCGTGAAGCCTCTGGCACTCAATCGCTTGCCTTGGCGTTGCTTGATGATGGCGATGCGGGCTTCCGTCGAAGCCCGGCGATGTTGGAGCGCCACGAACTGCGGCTCCTGCATGCGCCGTTGCAGTTGCTGCGGATCGCGGGGGCAAGTGGCGTCATAAATGTCGGCTTCGGCCAAGCGTTCGCACAGCCGTTTGGTAGAGAAGCCTCGGTCGGTGCTCGCCGCTTTGATCGGGGTGCTCTGGTCGAACTGATTCTGGCGCTCGAGGCTCTGGTCGAACTGACGCCATTCGGCCGGAGCCATTCCCTGATACAACTGCCAATCGGTGATCAACCCCGTCACGTTCTCACTGATCATGAGGGTGTTGCCAAACTCGACCTCGCCGGACGCCTTGCCCCGGACCACGGTCTGCACGTCGGGTTCGTAGACGCTGAGGATCTTCTCGGCGTTGGGCACTGGTAGCGCGCCGATGATGCGTTCGTGGGCCTGGTTGATCGCGGCCGGCAGTTGCTCGAGCATGGCGTCGATGCGCGCAATGATGCGGATGGCCTGGCGCTCACTGAAGCGGGTCCGGGCGTAGTCGGCGGCGAGGTGGTCGCGGTGGCGGCGGGCGTGCTCGCCGATGGTGCGCAGCAGGCGTTTCATCTGGCGGAGCACGCCCTTGCGGGCCCGCTTCGCATCGCGGCGCCGTCGGGCTGTGGGTCATCGCGATGCACCACCGATTCATCTGCTTGGCAAAGACTGGCGGCTCGTTCGGCATCCGACCCCGCAACCCCGCTGCACGGAGCAGTTTCACCGCCTTGAGCAGGGGGCGAAAGAGCACCCAGTCGACCGGGAAATGGATGTTGGCCTGCAGGCAGGTCGAGTCCACCAGGCACGTATCCATCGGCTGCGCCGCAGCCAGTCCCAATTCGCTCGCCCGGTCCGCCTCACCGCACATCTCGATAAAGACTTGGCTCATCCTGCGCACCTGCCCGGCGGTGAAGCATTTGGACGCACGCTCCCGCACGCTTTCTTTGGGAGACCCCCTTGATGCCGTCGATCCGGCGCGCTCCGCAAAAGTCGGCCAACAGATCGCTGGAGGCGATGCTCAGGGAAAGTTTACGCAAGCTGATTTTCCCGAGCATCATGCGCAATACCTGCACCCGCCGCGCCTTGCGCGCGAACTGCAGGTGTCGCGGCAACCCGGCCACGTCGTCGCCCCGCCAGTTTTCCCGGGCAAAGTCCACGGCCATCGCTGCCAAGTGACTGTTGACCAGCAACTGGTCGAGCCCCGCCAGTTGATCGCGCAACGCGGCGTAATCTTTGTTGGGTCCGACCGGAGTCAGGTGTCTGGACGCAGCCAGGTTTGCAGGGCAACTTCCGGGGCGACGGCCTCAATTGTATTGTTCACACTAAATTATACACGCCGTTTTTGTGCCGAAACCAGGAAATCCTCCCGGGTTCGGCCTCTTTATTTTTACGCTACCTCCTCTTTTCCAACCTCTTGCGCTTGTGGGACACGCTCTAAATAGTGATGAAATCGATGGAGACGAAATTGAGGCGAGGCACGCGGTGACGGCGTTGTATGAAATTGTGCTGACCGAGCGAGGTGGGGCGCAGGCCGGTAGTCCGGCAGGGGATGCACGACGATTTTAGGCGGCGCAGGCAGGCGAGTGGACGACGGCGGAAGATGCTCGAAGCGACTTGTTGACGGTGCGAGTGGGGGCGAAGTTGCCGAACGCGGAGGAGATCCGGCAGTGGGCGTTTCCGCTCGTGGACGACGGGCGAGCGTTTGCAGCGGCGTCTGACGATTTCAAGTTTGCGGCTGCGGTGGCGGGGTTTGGCCTGGTGCTAAGCGATTCGCCGCATCACGGCGCCACCGATTTGAGGGATGTGATGGCGTGGGCCCAGGCAGGCTTGGGAATCGACGAACCAAGACATCGCCGTGACTTCGTTTCGCTCGTGCAACGCGTGGATGCGTTGCAGGCGCTGTAGGTTCAGGCTCGACGCCGACGCGTTGGCGAGCCGAGGAGACACAGGCCGAGTCCCAGAAGAGCGAAGGTGGATGGTTCGGGGACGGGGGTGAAGCCGACGCCCAGAATGTTCTGGGTAAGAGGACCGGCGCCAAGAGCGCCGGTGGTATCGTCGGTGAGGAAAAGGTTGAAGGAACCTCCGAAAACAGCGCCAGCCAGTTCGGGATCTATTTGGAAATCGATCAGATCGAGGTCAAAAGTGGTGATCGAGGCGAGAGAGCCGACGATCATCCAGGCGGAGGAGGTGAAAGGGTCGAAGTTGGCGGGAACGGTCCCATCCTCATTGGTGAGGTAAATGGTGAAGGGGTCGCGTGAAGTGGACGTGAATTCCAAGGTATTGGCCAGGATGACGTCCGCGATGATGGTGGAGGTATCGGAGATGGAGGTGCCGAGCTCGACTTCGAAGATACCCCCGCTAGCGAATTGCACGGAGCCGTTGAGATTGAGGCTGCCGACGGAGTCACCCGGGGTGAGTTTGGAATTGGAGCCGATGTTGAGAGGAGTTTCGAAGCTCAGCTTGCCGTTACCCGCGAGGGTGCCGCCGCCGCAGAAGGTGAGGTTGGCGAAGAGTTCGGTATCTTGGCCGATGTTGAGGATGGCGTTATCGAGCGTAACATGGCGGCACCGGAGAGGGACGAGCCACGGGCGTTGCCGTTGCGGACGAAGACTTCAGCGCCGCCGGAGAGGGTGGTGCCGCCCGTGTAGTAATTGTAGCCGGAGAGTGTTTGGAAGCCGGATGTGCCGGTGATGATCAGACTGCCTTCTCCGCCGAGGGCTCCGCTGTATTCGATATCGTAGCCATCGGGATTGATCGTGAGCGCGGTGCCGGAGCTGATGGTGACGACGGCGCTGCTGGTGGAGGAATACGAGTCGTCGGTGAAATTGACGAGACCGGCGATGGTGGGGGTGGCAGAGGTGAAGGTCAGCTGCTGGCCGGAGCCGCTGCCATCGAAGATGATGGGGCTGGTGCCGGCGGCGGTGTCTGAGGCTATAACGACGGTACCTTCTTCGATCAAGAGACTGCCCGTGAAGCCGGAGAGGTTGAGTGTGCCGAGGTCGGACTTGAGGAGGGTGCCGCTGATTTCCCCCCCCGAGAGTGAAGTCGAGATCGACGGTATCGAAGGGCACTTGGCCGTCGAGGTCGCCGTTGAGCGTGATCGCGTTGCCTAGCACGAGGTCGGCGTTTTGAGGGGAGAGAACCGGGGCATTTTCGTCTAAGAAGCCGAAATCATCGCCCCCTGCATCACTGCTGAAGGCAAAGACGGCGCTGCCGCCCGAGACGTTGAGGCTGCCGGTGCCGAGGGAAGCGGCGGAATCTACGACCAGTTCGCCGGATTGGAGTTCGGTGCCGCCCGTGTAGGTATTGGTTCCGGTGAGGGCGACGCCAGAAAGTCCGGAGTAGGTGGCGGACTGAAAATAACCGGTGGAAGTATTGTTGGAGTCGCCAATGACGACGGAAGAAGGAGTTTCACCATCGGTGAGGTCGGAGGCGATGTTGAGAAAGCCGCCCTTGTATCCCGAGAATCGATAAGTGTGGGTTCCGTCGGGAAGCATGATAGCGCCGGACAGTTCCACGAGGGTGCTGGCCCCGAGGTAGAAGTTGGGTGACTCTGAGGTAAAGCGATTCAGATCGATGGCTGCGGTGATTTCGCGGGTGGTATCCTGATCGGAAGAGTCAAATCCGATGATACCCTGGTTGAGAGAGGCATCGAATTGGTCTAGGTAATCGGCGACCGACATGGTGGTGTCTTGAATGCCGATGTAGGCGCGATTGGAGAGGGTGAGGGTGGCGGCGGAGGGAAGGGAACCCGGGGCATTGCCGAAGATGACGGCGGAGTCTTCAATGTAGACAGAGCCGGTGAATCTATTGGCGGACGAATTGATGTAGACGCGCAGGGGGGATTCGAAATTAGAAATGACCTCGATGCCGCGGCCGGTGGAGCCGTCGTCGGTGAGAGTGGAGCCCACCAAGAGGAATCCACCCCCGTTGCCAAAGCGGTAGTTCGAACCGGCGGGAGTGAGGGTGCCAGTCAGCTCGGCGAAGGTGGCGGAACCGATGCGCACGGAGGAATCGAAGCCCGTCAGGTCGATATTCCCGCCGTATTGAATGGGGGTAATGGAAACCGGGTCGGTATCGAAGCCGATGGTGCCCAACGTGTTGGTGAGATCAAATTTCTCGAGGAAGGAGGTCATGGTGGTGGCGACCTCGGCGACATTGTCTTCGATGATTCCGATGTAGCCTCCGGTATTGGAGGAAAACAGACTGGTGGACGGCAGTGCGTTGTCATCGTTGAAGATAGCGGCGCCATAGTCGACGTGGAGACCGCCGGTGAACCCGATGGTGCCGCCGAATAGCACGGCGTCATAGCCGGTTACCGTGACTGTGGTGCCGGGAGTGGCTTCGAGGAGTTTGCCCTCAAAGCTGAGCACCCCCCCGGAGTTTTCGATCAGCGTGTCGCCGTTGAGGGTAACGTCGCCGGCGAAGTTGATCTCGTAGGCCCCATCGAAGTCTTCCTCTGTCAAAAGATAGTTGGTGACTACGACGTCGTTGGAAATCGTGCGATCTGCGTCCACAGCTATGAGGCCGGGGTAAGTTTCCAAGGAATTGTCGAGGGCCCCAATCATCAGGGTGGCGGAGCCGAGGGCATCATCGCTGCCGATGCCGAGGATTCCGTTGGTGATGACGACGGTGCCATTGAAGTCTAAGTTTTCGGAACCGCTAAACAACAGGGTGCCAGAGCCGACCAAGGTTACGGACCCTTCATTGGCAAAACCACCGGCGATTTCGACTTCGGCGCCGTATCCAATATCCCCAATCGTGTCACCATCGGTGGTGATGGCGGTACCGTAGTCGAAGAGGATCTCGGAGTAGTCGAACCATTCGGTGAGAGGGGTGACGGTTAGGCCGTCGCGCAAAGTGATCGGAGCGGTAAATTGGGTGAAGTAGTCGGGCGCAAAGGTGAAGGAGCCCTCTCCCTCAAAGATCAATCCGGAAATATCGATAGGGGTATCAAGTGAGCTAGTGCCGGTGGATGATGAGGCCAGAGTAGTCGAATCGAAGAGAATGATGCTGGTGCCGTCGGACGCGGGAAGGGTTTCGTCGAGCCAATTGCCCGAGGAGGAGCACAACTTTCCCTCTGTGCTGTCGGCCGGTCCAAGTCGCGTCAGCCACGGCCGGGATAACCTCGTGGAGTGAGGTTATTGAAGCGATCAGACTCCTGATGGGTTGTGGACTGGCGGTCGTCGGAAATCTGCTTTTGGCGGCGTTTATGTTTAATATAACCGAAGTGGTCTCGGGGGCGACCTTGGGCGGGGCGTTTGTGGCCGTGATGGTCATCACGTTGACGACCGGACTGCTCTCCAATCGGGGGGTGACCAATCATCCACCGCTGGAAGTGTTGCGGGCGGAGGGGTAGCATGTGGTCCGGACGGTTTGGCCGAGGCACGGGTGTTGCGGAATCGGAGTTCGGCGCGGATTTTCATCCGATGGCTACGTGTGGGGCTTGGTAGCGGCAGGATGCCACTAACTCGGGGAGAGGGCGCGACGGTTGCGGGGGGAAATACGGAGGGGCGCTTGATGTATTGGAGTGGCGGCGACAAAGTACGGAGAATATGATTCGACGCATTAGTTCCTCCGATGAAGACCAAGCTTTGGCCCGCCTCCCCAAGGCGGCGCTCAATCGAGAGAATTTACGACAGACTCTGGCGTTGGCTCGTTATGTGGGGCCTTACCGGGGGAGGTTTTACGCGGGTTTGGTGACCCTGTTTTTTAGTGCGGCGGTGGGGTTGGCGTTTCCATTGCTCGCGGGGTCTTTGATTGATGTGGCGTTGCACCCGGGGGTGGCGGCGTTGCCGGTTTTTGGAGTGTTGAGCCTGAATCAGGTGGCGTGGTTACTGGTTGCGGCGGTGACGTTGCAGGCGTTGGGGTCGTTTAACAGCTCGTTGGCGTTCAACCGGGTGGGACAAAGTGCGCTGGCTGATTTGCGGCGGGATTGTTACGGGCGGCTCATTGTGTTGCCGATGGAGTATTTTTCGAAGCACCGGGTGGGTGAGCTGACCAGTCGGATGTTGACGGATATCGCGCAGATTGAGGGAGCGTTGATTGATTCGCTGCCGCAGATATGTCGTCAGTCGGTGTTTTTACTGGGTGGGGTGACGATGATCGCGATGACTTCGGGGCGGTTGACCGTGGTGATGCTGGGGACGTTGCCGGTATTGATCGCGGCGGCGATGTTTTTTGGGCGGCGGTTGCGGCGGTATTCGCAGGAAACGCAGGATCAATTGGCGGCGACAAACACGATCGTGGAGGAGACGTTGCAGGCGATCGCGAGCGTGAAGGCGTTTGCGAATGAGGCGTTTGAGTTGGGGCGGTATGATCGGGCGAATGCGCGGGTGTTGGCGGCGGCGACGGGCACGGCGAAGTGGCGGGCGAGCTTTGTGGCGTTCTTCATCATCGCGCTGTTTGGGGGGATGGTGATCGTGCTGTGGTATGGGGCGAGTTTGTTGCAGAGTGGGGGAATCAGTTCGGGTGAGCTGACGCGGTTTGTATTGTACACAACCTTTGTGGCGGGCGCGATGGGGCAATCGGCGGAGCTGTTTAGTCAGGTGCAGAAGACGGTGGGAGCGACGCAGCGAGTACGGGAGCTGTTGCGGGAGCCGCCGGAAATGGATCTGGAGAAGCCCGAGACGGGGATAGCGGAAGACGGAGTGGAGGCGTTGTCGCGGTTGCGGGGTGAGGTGGCGTTTGAGGCGGTGGATTTCAAGTACCCGTCGCGGCCAGAGTTGACGGTGTTGCACAGTATCACGTTGGCGGCGAAGCCGGGGGAGCGTATCGCGTTGGTGGGGCCTAGCGGGGCGGGGAAGTCGACGATCACGGCGTTGTTGCTGCGGTTTTATGATCCGGACAGCGGTCGGTTGTTGCTTGATGGTCAGCCGGCGCGGGATTATTCGCTGGGATGGTTGCGAGGGCAGATGGCGATCGTGCCGCAGGACGTGTTGTTGTTTGGGGGGACGATCGGGGAGAACATTGTCTACGGCCGACCCGGGGCAAGTGAGACGGAAGTAAAGGAGGCGGCGCGTCTGGCCAATGCACACGAATTTATTGCGACGTTTCCCGAGGGCTACGAGACGCGAATAGGGGATCGAGGGATCAAGCTTTCGGGAGGGCAACGGCAACGCGTGGCCATTGCGCGGGCGATATTGAAGAATCCGGCGATCTTGATTCTGGATGAGGCGACCAGTTCATTGGACAGCGAGAATGAGCGGTTGGTGCAGAACGCGTTGGATCGGCTGATGCAGGGGCGGACGACGTTTATCGTGGCGCACCGGTTGGCCACGATTCGCACGGCGGATCGCATCGCGGTGATCGAGGGGGGACGTATGGTGGAAGTGGGCACTCATGCAGAGTTATCGGCGCGTCCGGCGGGTTTGTATCGGCGGTTGAGTGCGCTGCAGTTTGGGCCCGAAGCGAAGGCGAAGCAGGCGACGGGACTTTAGGATGGGGATGAGGCGGTGCGAGTGGAGGTGATTTAGAGGACGGTCCGCTAGAATTAAATTTTGGGAGAAGATATGAATTTTTGTGCGATCAATGGAGTCGCAATGAGGTGGTGAGGATAGCTGTTCCCTCTATTTTCCAACTCTTATTCTGATCTATTATGAAATCCGTCCTCCGTTTTTTCTCTCCGCGTCTCCGTTTCGCTCTTCCGGTTATGGCGGGTTTGTTGCTCCTGGGGCCTGGTTGTGCGGTGATCCAATCTCACGAGGAAGTGCGTTACTCGGGAAGGTCGGTGGAATCGTCGACTTTGGATCGACTGCAGCCGGGCAAGACCACGGAGGCGTGGTTGCGGGCGACGTTGGGCGAGCCTTCGCGGGTGGAAGATGTGGGCGGAAAGACGCGAATATTGAGCTACGATTCAACGAAGATCAAAAAGGTGGATGCGAAGTTGTTGTTTGTCTTCGACACGAGTTCCCATGTGGAGCTCGACCAGACGGTGTTTATCGAGTTCGAGGATGGGGTGTTGGTGCGTTACTGGAAGAAGTCGGGGCACGAGCAGCATTCGTGAGGTGCGGATAGGGCGGGAGGGCGTGGCGATGGGGTGATGGCGACGGTGTTTCCCACCAAGAAGGGACTCGGATGGCTTCGCGACCACACCGCCTGAAACGGGGAGCCGCACCCTAGTGTGCTGAGAGTTAATTAACTATACCGAATGAAGGGATGCGGCGGTGCGGGCGCGTTGGATTTTCTCCAGGATGGCGGAGCCTTCGGCCTTCCAAGTGTAGCGTAGCGGGTGGGTTCGAGGTCGCGTGCGGCCATGTAGGTTTCAGGTTTCGATGGCGTTGGTGAGGTTTCGAACGCTGGTGAAGCTGCCATCGCGGATACAATCGACGGTGAGGTCGCGGAAGAAGCGCTCCACTAGATTCAACCAGGAAGAGGATGTTGGAGTACAGTGGTGCAGTGCAGTGCGATGCGCTCGACGCCATGGGCTTTGGCATGGCGCTGATTGCGCCACTTTATCCAGCTCTTCACTTTGGCGTGCTTGTGGGTGGCGTAGTTGTCGATGATCAGATGCAGGACCAAGCCGTCGGGTGCCTGCGCATCGATGTGCTTGAGGAAACCGAGCCATTCGCGGTGGGTATGCCGAGAGGCGGTGCGTCGCATGATTTTGCCGTCCAGATAGCCGAGGGCGGCGAATAGCGTGACCGTGCCGTGGCGGGTGTAATCGTGGGTGGCGGTTTTGATGTGCCCGATACCCAGGCAGGCCCGGCTGGGTGCGCGCAAGCGCCTGGCACTGGCTTTTCTCGTCGCAACACAGCACCAAGGCCGTGGAGGACCAGCGGGTGCGCCCGGCCGGGGGTTGCGTGACCTCAGTGACGATCTGAGCGCGAATCGCCACATCCACACTCGGCTTCCGGCCCGAACGTCTCGCTTCGGCCCATCCAGCCAACCCTGCCTCACGAAATCGCTTTTCCCACTTCGCCACCACCGGACGATTCACTCCGATCTGAGCAGCCACCGTCTCCTGGCTTTGCCCTTCGGCCCGCAACAACACGATGCGCGCCCGCCTGACCTCCCGTTGCGGCGTGGTCGGGCGTTTGATCATCTGTTCAAGTTCTTGATGCTGCGCGGCATCAATGATTAGCGGATTAACAGAGCGGGCCATGCACCCATCCTGCACTACTATTTTTGTTTTGTATATCTCATTAACTCCCACTACACTAAGAGGCGGAGAGAGGCGTAATATCCGATGCAGAACGGGGCGGTGTGGCTTTGGATTTGGATTTGCCCTTGGCGGGCGGGGTTTGCACGGTCGGCGGTTCCATGAACGAGAAAACACCGGTGGACAACAGTCACGATCAACATGCCGTGCGGCGACAAAAGCTGGTCGACTTGCGCGAGGCGGGGACCGACCCGTTTCGGTCCAACGTCAAACCGACCCATTTTTCTACCGAAGCCAAAGCAGCTTATGTAGAGGACGAAGACAATGTCGTGAGTGTCACGGTCGCGGGGCGGTTGGTCACGTTTCGGGTGCAGGGGGGCAGTGCGTTTGTGAAAATTCAGGATCAGGAAGGCATCATCCAGCTCTACTTTCGCAAGGACGTCCTGGGCGAGGAGCGTTACCTGGTCTTCAAAAAGAAACTCGACCTGGGCGATTACGTGGGGGTGACCGGCACGTTGTTCAAGACTCGCACGGGCGAGATCACGGTGCGCGTCGAGGCCTTTACGGTGGTGTCCAAGGCACTGCGTCCACTGCCGGAAAAATGGCATGGATTGGCGGACGCCGAAAAAGTCTACCGGCAGCGCTACCTCGATCTGGTCGTCAACCAGGAGTCCCGTGAGCGCCTGATGACGCGGTCCAAGATCGTCTCAAAGATTCGCCGGTTTTTAGAAGATCTCAAATTTCTCGAAGTTGAGACCCCCGTCCTGCAAAGCGTGGCGGGAGGCGCGGCGGCGCGGCCGTTTGATACGCACCACAATGCGTTGGGCGTGGATTTTGTGCTGCGTATTTCGCTCGAACTTTATTTGAAGCGCCTGCTGGTGGGCGGGATTGACCGGGTGTTTGAGATCGGCCGCAATTTCCGCAATGAAGGAATTTCGCCGCGTCACAATCCCGAGTTCACGATGTTGGAAATCTATCAGGCCTACAGCGACTATCGCGGAATGATGACGTTGGTGAAGGACATGTTGCAGACGATTTGTCGCGATGTGCTCGGCACGACGAGGATCAAGCACGCGGCGAGCGGCGAGGAAATCGAGTTTGACGGAGAATGGCGCGAGGTGACTTACAAGCAGTTGCTCTGCGACACGACGGTCGAAGCGGATTGGTTTGACCTGCCGCGGGAGGAAAAAATCGCGAAGGCGGAGGCGTTGGGCTGCAAAGTGAACCCCGCGTGGGAAGACTTCGAAATCACGAATGAGATTTTTGGGGAAAAAATTGAGCCGACGCTGATTCAACCGACGTTTGTCACGCATCTGCCGAAGGAGTTGTGCCCATTGGCCAAGCTCAATCAGGATGACCCCAGTGTGCTGGATGTGTTTGAGCTGACGATTGGAGGCATGGAAATCGCGCCGGCGTACAGTGAACAGAACGATCCGGATGTGCAGCGGGCGATGTTTGAGGCGCAGGCAGGCGAGGAGCAGCAGAAGATTGACCACGACTTCCTGCTCGCGCTGGAGCATGGCATGCCTCCGGCGGGCGGCATGGGGGTCGGCATCGACCGTTTGTGCATTCTGCTGACCGGGGCGGAGAGTATTCGCGACGTGATTCTGTTTCCGCAACTGAGGCCGGGAAGTTGAACGGCGGGATAAACTGAATACTAAAATGAAGATTATTGCAACAAATGTGCGTTGCATGGTTCCTAGTTTCAACTATGCGATCGCTTAGCGTTTCAGTATTTTAATCCCGTGCCCTGGTCCCTCTATCTCGCGCTTAAGCAGCTCTTCCCTTCCGGGCGGCGGTTTCCGTTTTTCACGGTGATTTCAGTCATTGGGGTGGCGCTGGGCGTGGCGCTGTTGATCATATCCGTGAGCGTGATGGGCGGCTTCGGACGTGAGATCCGTCGGATGATTGTGGATACGCAAGGCGATGTGCAGGTGAGAGCCGGCGGATATCTGGAGAATTCGGACGAGGTGGTGGCGCGGTTGGCCGCGCCACCCTGGGTGACGGGCGTGACGCCCTTTGCCGAGGGCGTCGTGATGCTGCAATACGATCTGAAACCCGCGTTTCCGGCGTTGCAGGGCATTGATGTGGAGCGGGTCAACTCCGTGATACCCCTGGACGATTACATCCGGTCGGGGTCGCTGGAGGATCTCGATGATGACTCGGTGATCCTGAGTTCGCGGCTCGCGTATTCGTTGGGAGCGCGCATCGGCAGCGTGGTGGAGATCTACTCACCGCTGCTGCTGGAAAAAATGAAAGGCGGGGAAATGATGTTGCCAAGGGAGTTGGAGGTCGTGGGGATTTTTGAGATCGGGCACCAATCACTGGACAGCAGTGTGGTGTTGGTGACGCTACGTTGCATGCAGGAGCTCTATGGTTTGGGGGACGGGGTGCATGGATTCAGTGTGAAGTTGGAGGAGGGCGTGGATCCTGATCTGGCGGCCCGAGGATTTAATCGGGAGTTGGCGGAGGTGGCCCCCGGCGCATTTGCGGCGTCATGGTTGGATTCGAATCAGGACTTTCTGTTTGTGGTGCAGTTGGAGAAAACCATGATCTTTTTTCTCCTGTTGTTCATTATCGTGGTGGCGTCGTTTTCGGTGACCAGTTCCCTCCTGATTTCGGTGGTCCGGAAGACACGAGAGATTGGACTGCTGGGGGCGATGGGCGCGCGCAAGCGGGACGTGGCGCTGTGTTTCTGCTGGCAAGCGATGCTCATCGGCGTGGGAGGCACGCTGACCGGGGTGGCGGTCGGATTTACGGTGTTGCATTTCCGCGACGATCTCATCGCGGCGTTCACGCGATTGACCGGGAGTGAGGAGGCGTTGTTGCGTTTTTATGAGTTCAGCAATCTACCGGCGTATTTATCGAATCAGGATCTGACGTTGATCGTCAGTGCCGCGGTGATCATATCAACTTTGGCCGGAGTATTGCCAGCCTGGCGGGCGGCAGGGTTGCAACCGGTTGAGGCTTTGCGGAACGAATGAACGTCCGGAAGATGCAGCGAATTCGGAGTCGGCGTGAATCTACCGAGATTCAGAGTAAGGGAGTAATAAATTATGGATACATCCGAGCAGATTCCAGTGTTGGCGGCCAGCGGATTAACGAAGTCGTTCGCCAGTGGGGAGCGGACGTTGCAGGTGTTGCGGGGAGTGGATCTGAGCGTGGCGGCTGGCGAGACGGTGAGTATTCGGGGCGAGTCAGGATCGGGGAAATCGACGTTGCTACATTTGCTGGCGGGATTGGATGCGATTGATGGGGGCTCGCTGCGATGGGGCGGCGTGGAGGATACGGGCGCATCGCGCCGCGGCAGGTTTCTGGGATTGGTGTTCCAGTCGTTTTATTTAATTCCGGAGCTCACGGCGTTGGACAATGTGTTGATGGCAGCGCGTATGCTGGGTCGGATTGGTGCGGTGGCACGGGAGCGAGCTGAAGTGTTATTGGGACGAGTGGGCTTGGCGGAGCGGGCGTCACATGTGCCGACCAAACTTTCCGGAGGGGAGCGTCAACGCGTGGCAGTGGCGCGAGCGTTAATGAACCGACCCAAGCTGTTGTTGGCGGATGAGCCGACGGGGAATTTGGACGAGCGCACTGGCGATGCCGTGATCGAGTTGCTGCTTGAGCTCAGTCGGGAGACCGACACCGCGTTGGTTTTGGTGACCCACAATCCGGGGCATGCGGCGAAGACAGATCGGCAGTTGGTGCTGACTGCGGGCCGATTGGGAGACGAGTCCGACTGAATCAAGAAAGGTTATTGAAAGCGATTTTGAGGGGCTTGGTTGCGAAGCTAACCGCGTTGTAGGCGTTGGCGCATAGCCTCTTTGGGACGCATGGCAGCGACTCTTTGAGTCTGCCAAGCACGGTGGTCACCAGGGATCTAATCGTTGCGAGCAGCGAAATCGGTGGCCATTTACGGGCGTAGCATCGGTCTTCACCCATGGAAGCGTCTTTGCGGTAGTGAAGAGCGTTCTCGATCTTCCAATGTCCTGTGGCCTGAGCGAGTAGCTTGGCCGGATCGGCTTGGGTGCAATCTTGGCTGGTCACGAAAACGATGCATTGGATTTGTTTTTTACCTGTCGTGAGGTTCTCGCGCTCTCGGGTGATCCGGCCGGCCTGCGCCGCGAAGGGCCAGGTCAGGTCGGTCGGGCTGGCGTTGATCGCTGCGATGCGGCGGCGCTCGGTCCTGCCATGGCCCTTTTCCTGGGGGAAGATCTTCCTGACCTCGCTGGCATCCATCCTTTTGACGATGGCCTTGCGCAGCGCCGGGCGGTTGCCCTTCACGCTCATCAGATAATCGGCTCCATTCTTCCTGCACGATGCTGTGGGCTAGCGTCCTGCGGCAGTGTAGGGCGTCAACGGTTACGAGAGTGCCATCGATCGGACCGATCTTGCCGAGCAGATCGACGACTGCCTGCGGCTCGTGGTCCTTTCCCCTGACGCCAAGGCTGCCGAAAAAAAATCCCTTGGGCTATGGCTGATCGCCGAGACGCTCAAGGCCTCAGGATTGGCGGGTGTCGCCGTCGCCCTGATCACCTTGCCGTCGATGGCGATGGCCTGCGGGGCGTCGTGCTGATGCTGCCGGAGCCATGTTTCCACGACTTTATCGAAGGCTTCTGGCTGCGCAGCGCAAATGGCGCGCCATAGTGTCGTATGGGAGGGGGCGACGAGCTGGCCGGTGCCGGGGGGCACGCCAGAAGCCGAAGCTGCGGCACTGCCTTTGATTCAACGCAGCGGCGAAGGCGGCGCACTGCCCCAGCGAGCGGCACCCCGCGAAGTATCCGCAAACGACCACGCCGAGCAAACCGGAGAGGCGATATCGGCGCCCCTTGCGCTCGCGCCGGTCCTCGAGCAACCCGAAGCCTTCCATTAGCGAGCCGATCGCCTTACCTTCGGCAAGGCGCGGATACCGCTTTTGCTACTGCTGGCAGTAGCCATGGTAGGGCTCGGGTAGCTCCTCGCGGAACAGCAGCTCCTTGAAGTCCTACCGCAGTGGATACATCAGAATTGTCTTGGGCTTGCCGTGATGCTGGTAAAAATCTGCCGCTTGGCGGGCGAACCCCTGGATCGAACCTACCACCGTCCAGTTGGCGGCCTTATAGCAAGTGCCCTCGAAAAACTCCGGATCCCCGAAGGTCTCGACTGCGACAGGTTCCGAGCCAAAAGCACCACGCCAGTCTTCGCGCAGGCGTCTGAGCGCCAGCGAGAGGCTTTGGGACGCCAGATTTGGCATGGAGCGCGACGACCCAACAATCAGCAAGCGGCTGTTGGCAACGAGCAGTGCGAGGCGCTGCCTGCGCTGCCATGTTTCCCAGCCAATGCAGCTGTCGCGTGCCTTTAGATGGTAGGCTGCGGAGCTGAATGAGAGCAATGCCGCCCACTTCCCTGCCTCTTCCTCCACGTAGCGCAGCGCTTTTCCCGCCACGTTCGAACTGCGCAAATAATGGTGAGTGCGGATCAGGTCGTTCCATCGCTCTATCTCTGCTTGATCGTCGAGCAATCGAATCGTGGCATTATCCAGCAGGTATCTCTGACGGCGGTTTGGACGGGTCGTTTTCTCAAACATTTGCCGACTTTGGTCGGACATGCCGGAAAAATATCCATTGTAAATTACATATAATATTATCTACCTGTAACTTACATTTTATTATGAAATAGCCCTGCCTGCTAGGTGAGTCGGCGGGTGCACGAATGAAACCCACTAACCGACTGGCTAACATGACTTTGTTACATGCGTTTTCTGGGATGAACTCGGGATCGAGGTCTGCCTCTGTGGCGCCAAAGCCCACGGCCCGCTATTTTAACGTACAAATGGGCTAATCAACACCGGCGTTGATTAGTCGGTTCGGGCGACGGTTCGGCGTGATGCGGGTTAGTCCTGAGATGGAATGAACTCGTGGCGCACGGCGGCGGTCAGGAGCTTGGGGGGAAGCAATCCTTGGCCGATGATGAAGTCGTTGAAGACAAGCCGGGCTAACTTGGCTCCGAGCGCGACTTTGGTGGAGGTGCGCAACGTCATCAGGCGTTGGTATCCATAAAAGTAGGACGTCGCCTGGCCTGGCATGCCGAAGGTATAGCGATCGACCTCTTGCGTGACCATGGCGTCGGACAAGCACACATCCTCGCGCAGGACACGGGCGGCCTCCTCACACGTGATCAGTCCTAGATTCAGCATGGGATCAAGAAATGCCCGACTGGCCCGGAGCAACCGGTGTTGCAGGGCGATCAACTGTCCTTCGAGGGGTTAGTAGGGCTTGAGTTCGGCTTCGGCGTAGAGAGCCCAACCTTCGACGTTGACGCTGTTGAAGGCGAAGTAGCTTCGCGCCAGCGACACCCCGCGTTCGACCATGGCGGCGAACTGCAACTCATGGCCGGGCCGACCTTCATGGGCGGTCAGCGTCCAAGTACCGGCGGCGAAAGTGAAGTCGTCAAAGGTCTCGGTCTCTTCGGCTGCGGCGGGTGGCGTGCCGGAGGTCAGCACGAAGGTGCCACGCTCTTCCCCGGTCCCGCCCGTCAGCGGTAGGGGCAGCATGTGCGGCGCGGGTTGGGCGGCATTTTCCGCTTCACTGCCGAGGCGGATCGACATCGCACGATCGAGTAAGGTGATAATGCGTTCGCGACGAATGATGTCTTCAATTTGTCCAATGATGTCTTGGTAATATGGCAGCACCTCGTCGGCGGTGAGTTGCTTCATTTTCAGCCGGGCGATGACGGCACGGTAGTTGGCGTCCGACCAACTCTTCTTCTCGGCGATCAATACCGCGAGTGCGGCCATTTCCTGGCGGATTTCAGCGGAGGAGGTCTGTGCTCGCTGGATCAGAGTTTCGGGCGGAATATCGAGTCCGAAGCCACGCAAGGCTTGGGCATACACGGGAGCTGGTTGGCGGTAGTCGGTGCGGGCGTGGGGCCGCACGGTTTCGCGCACCAAGTATCATAGTCGATAGTCGGTGAGAATCTGCTCCATCCGAGCGAGTGCGGGGGCGACGCTGGCGGCATCGAGATCGGGCGCATCAAACATCTGCCGAATGCCGGCGATGAAACGAGGGGTATTGGCGAGCATGCGTTCCACTTCGTCGACAAAGGGAGCGAGGCGTTTCGTGTCGGTGGTGGCTGCTTCGGTGTAGCGCTCTTGCGCGAGTGTGGTGATGGCTGTCGTGTTAGGCGCGAGGCCGACGTAACGATGGAGACGCTCCACGGCGAGCGCCTGGCGCTCGGGTGCTGCGGCGGGTTTGAGGAGCCCGAAGACTCCGCTGTAAATTCGTCGTCCGGCGTCGATGAAAGGCAGCATGTATTGCTCCCGCACGAGATTGTTTTCGATCTCGTCTTCGGCCGATGAAAGCATGATTGCCAGATCTTCCCGGACGAAGGGGTTTTCCTCCCGCTCCAAGCGTTGTTGATAGTTGTCGCGCACGGCACTGAGTGTGGCCCGGAACCGGTTGCCGACATCCGGTCCGAGGTCGGCAACTTGGACATCGAAGCCCTCGATGCCGAACGCGGTCAATCCCTCCGGTTGGAAAGCACCGTAGACTGCGACCATGTCCTGGGCTGCGGCGTTACTGCGTTCCACCCAGTCCGGGCGCGGCGAACAAGGCAAAGGGGAGGGCAAAAAGGGAAAGAATAAGGCTCGTTCGTTTCATGGCGGGACCGGTGAGTGACCGTTAAGAACCCAACCCGCCGAGTGACCCGAGGAGTTGTTTGGTAAGGAAGGCGGTTTGCAGGGCGGCGATTTCCTTGAGACCGCCGGTGGCCAGACTGAGCAGCTCGGTGAGTTGGTCGGGAGAGAAGGTGGATTCCTCGCCGCTGCTTTGAACTGCCACGAAATTACCACCGCCGGTCATGACGATGTTGGCGTCGACTTCGGCGTCGCGGTCCTCGGTGTAGGGCAGATCGAGTAGAGCCTGACCGTTGACGATGCCCACGCTAACGGCTCCGATGGAATCCTTGATGGGGTTGTCCTTCAATTTGCCGCTATCGAGCAAGGTTTGCACGGCGAGGCGGGCGGCGACGTAGGCGCCGGTGATGGAGGCGGTGCGGGTACCGCCGTCGGCTTGGAGCACGTCACAATCTAGCCAGAGCGTGTGTTGACCCAGTTTTTGGAGATCGATGACTGCACGAAGAGACCGACCGATGAGGCGTTGAATTTCGACGGAGCGACCGTCGAGTTTACCCCGGGAGCTATCGCGCTGTTTGCGGTCATGGGAGCTGTAGGGCAGCATGGAGTATTCCGCGGTGAGCCAGCCTCCGGAGACGTTTTGCGCACGCATCCAACCCGGAACCCGGGATTCAATGGTGGCGCCGCAGATCACGCGGGTGTGACCGAACGAGACCAGCACGGACCCCGTCGCATGGGGCGCGATATTGGGCTCAAAGGAGATCGGACGGAGTTCGTCGGCGCGGCGGCCGTCGGCACGGGAGGAAGTTGACATGGCAGAAGATCAAGCGGCGGACGCAATGGAGGCAAGCCGAGCGTTCGGTGGATCGTTCTGCGGTCGATTTGCATCAGAGATATATCGTAAATTCGAGATAGCCTAGAGTGAGGTGAACAGTTATGCGATTGGGCGTCTGGCTCAGACCTGTTCTTATGCTTAGTTTCTACCCTACGGAATGTGAAGGAGTGAAGTGTTCTATCGTGACGGTAGAACTATTTGGACGATTGGGGAGACGCGTGAGACGTGGACTCGGAATCGGACTGGTGGGACTGGGCTCGATGAGTGGGCAGGTCGAGCCGAGTGGGTTCGAAAGCACATCTGCTCGAATCACGGTGACCCGGATCAATCAAATTTGGGCCATGACGCCGGAGGAGCGGGATGAAGAACATCGGCTGAGAATTGAAGGTCAGGTGAGTTTTGCTGATGCGGAGTGGGGCAATCTCTGGTTTGAGCATGAAGGGGTGGGATATTACGCCGCCTTGGCAGACGCCGCGCCGGCGTTTCGAACGGGCCAGCGGTTTCGGTTGGAAGGTACGTTTGTACCGAATCGGGGGTTAAGCGCGCGGACAACGAGTCTGACGATTTCACCTCAGTTGGTAACGCCGGAGCCGTTGGACACGTCGGGGCAAATCGGTGACATTGCACGATTTGATAAGCGAATGGTGGTCGTTGAAGGGCTCGTCGACTTGACGCAGGTCATTGATGAGCGGCATGTGCGATTGATGATGATCGTGGAGAATCGCCCGGTGGTGTGTTGGGTGAGGCCGACGAGTCTGCAGGTGCTACCGGATCTAGTCGGCAAGGATCTAGTCGGCAAGCTAGTGCGGGTTAAAGGCGTCTATTTGGGTCGATTGGATCCGACGGGCACCGAATCCACCATTGAGTTATGGGTCGATACGGAGAGGGCCATTGAGGATGTAGGGGCCCTGGAAGACGATCCTCGCTTCGAAGCTGAAGTGACCCCAGTGGGGGATACGAGCGCGCTGGAACCGGGGGCGACTTTGTTGTTGCGCGGGGTGATGGTGGAGCGAGTGGTGGGTGAGGGGGCCTGTTGCGGGAAGGACAAGCTGACATTCAAGTGCGGTCGATTCAGCGGCAGATGATTCCGCGAGGCACGCCAGTGGAAGTGGTGGGGAAGCTGGCTCGGGAGGGGGCGCGGAGAGTTTTGGCGGATGCGCTGATCCGTCCAGCGAAGGGCGCGGTGGCAGCAGAGATCTTAACCGCGTGGAAGAACACGGTGGGACGGGTGGAACAAATACGCGAGTTGTCGGCGGAGGAGGCCGCACAAGGTAGAGAGGTGGAGTTGCAGGGCACGGTCGCCTGGGAGTTTCCGAATACGGATTTTTCTATCTAACAGATTTAACGGGGGGGGGGGGGACGCACGTACGGTTTAATTTAAGCGAGTTTTCGGCGTCCAATTTATACAAACAACTAAGGATCAAGGGCCGCACGGTGGTGGGCCCGGCGGGGGCGGAAGTGGAGATGGAGTCGTGGGTTGATTTGGGGGCGAGAGGGCATCCGAAGCCGTTGCGAATCACAGTGGCGGAGGCTTTGGCGGGCGGTGTGGAGGCGCAGTGGGTGGAGATTCTGGGATTTGTGCGGGAAACGGTGTCGGATCGTGATTGGTGGCGGGTGATGATGACTTCACCGACGGGCGATTTTGTGGGACTATTAAATTTACCGGTTGATTTTATGGCCAAGTCTGGGTCGTTGGTGCGGGTCAGAGGAGGCTGTGAAACGGTGCGCGGACCGGGGAGCGCGATTGAAGCCGTGCAGTTGCGGGTGCCGTTCCTGCACAATTTTGGAGTGGAGGCGGAAGCCCCGGTGGACCTGTTTGCATTGCCGCTGCGTTCGGTGGCGAGTTTGGAGCGCTTGTCGGTTTTGAATGAAATGATCAGGGTAAGGATTCAGGCGACGGTGGTTCATGCGGGCGAACATCGCAGAATGGTCGCCCAACAGGATGAGGCGGAGATCGAGCTCTTTACTCGCGAAAACCAGGCGGTGGAGCTCGGGAGCCGAATCGAGGCGGTAGGCATCCTGGGGCGCGAAGGACCGCTCGTGGTGTTGAGAGATGCGTTATTCCGTTCGGAAAAGACGCTCGTGGAGCCCACACCAGTCAGGTTGGATCCGGACGCGGATCTGGATACCCGCTGGAACATGCGTTTGGGGGAGACGGACGGACGATTGATCAGTCGGGTCAGGAGCTCCGACCAAGTTCGGTTGACGCTGCAGCGGGGGGAGAAAATTTTTGCTGCGATCCTTTCCGGGGATTCGGTGGCGAGACGCAACAGGGAGGCCCCGGAGGTAGGCAGTAAATTGAGCGTAACAGGAGTGCTACGGGTGAATTATGACCACCTGCGCCGGGCACGGGGATTTAAGTTGCAGATGCGGAGGGTGACCGATGTGAAAATCATGCGGGCGCCGTCGTGGATAACCGGTCACGGGGCGATGCGAGTGGTGGGGGCTTTGGCGACGTTGGTCGTGCTCGGAGGCGTTGGGTTGCTGGCCTCGCGGAGGCAGGTGCGTCGCCAGACAGCGCAAATTCGGGATCAATTGGGGAGGCAGGGTGCGTTGGAGGCGGAGTTGGAACGCGATAAACGAGCGAGGGTGATCGGTGCCCTGGCGGGGGGCATTGCGCACGATTTTAATAATTTGCTGACAGGAGTGGTTGGCAATTTGTCGTTGTTGGAAGCGAATTCACAGGTGATGGCCCTGGCGGGGGACAGCGTCAGCGAAGCGAGTGCGGCCTCGGCGAAGGCGCGACAATTGACGGCACAATTGGTGACCTTGTCGCGCGGGGGAGCACCTGTGAAGCGGACGATTGCTCTTCTGCCGTGGCTGGAAGGAATCGTGAAGGAGGTAGTCCCGGATGGATGGCAGGTGTTAGCTTCGATGCCGGTGAATCCGATCGAACTGGAGGTGGATCCCGCCCAGCTAGGGTCGGCGGTTCAGACGTTGGTGGGACATTTCGCAGAACATCCCCGTGCAACGGGGGTGGTGGAGCTGAAGGTGGCAGGATCCTGGGTGGGGGGGGGGGGGAGGTGCTAGTATCGAACTGCAAGATGATGGTCCGACGCCGACGGCAGATCATATTGCGAATTTTTTCGATCCTTATGGCGCTTCATATTACGGCGAAAAACGGTTCGCGCTGGCGCTCGCGATGTCCGTCATCAAACGATACGGGGGCACGCTAACGGGTTCACCACGAACGGATCGCAGTGGAACAGTATTCAAAATAAAACTACAAAATGCAAACCAGAGCGAACGAATGATTCGACAGCCGCCTTGGTCCCGCAGCAGAGTTCTCGCGTCGATGCAGAGCGGGAATCCGAGTCGTCCCCAAAGGCAGTCGCGCAATCCGTGCCTCTTCCCGTAGAGGGGATACGACCTGATATAACGGAAGCGAAGAAGCCCTTGCCCTTGCGCGTATTGGTGATGGATGATGAGGCGTCAGTGGCGCGGGTGATACAGCGGTTGTTGCAACGATTTGGCCATGAACCCACCATCACGGTGGATGGCGCGGAATGTGTGCGGGCGTATCGCGAGCACTATGAGCAGGGGAAGCGTTTTGACGTGGTGATCATGGACCTCACGGTCTCCAATGGCATGGGAGGGGTTGAGGCTTTAGCGCAGTTGAAGGAGATCGATGCCGAAGTGAAGGCAGTGGCTTCGAGCGGTTACTCAGACAATCCCGTGATGTCACATCCGAAGGAGCACGGGTTTTCCGGAGTTTTGGCGAAGCCCTATGAACTGGCTGAGATGCGAGCAATGTTGGCGAGGGTGACGGAGGGGAGTTGAGACCGGTGAAAATTGGACTTGGGTTGGAGGCCAGGGTGCGCTGTAGCTGAAGTATGAATCGCACGGATCAATTGGTGGCCATGGTGCTGCAATTACAGGGACGGCGAGTCGTGCGGGCGGAGGAGTTGGCGGGGACGTTTGAGATCAGTCTCCGCACGGTGTATCGCGATATCGCGGCGCTGGGTGAGGCGGGCGTTGGGTATCGACTGGCGCCGGGCTATCATTTGCCGCCGGTGATGTTTACGGCGGATGAAGCTTTGGCGTTGGCGGTTGGAGAGGATCTGGTGCGAGCGATGACGGATGCTTCGATTGAAGTGCCGATGGCGGCGGCTTTGGGGAAAATCAGATCGGTTTTACCGGCGGACCATCAGGATGCGTTGGACCGGCTACGACGTGCGACATCGGTGAAGGCGCCACGACGGAAGGGCGGAAAGGATGGGGTGAAGAAGCTGCTTCTCCCCGTGCAGCGTGCGGCCATCGCACGATCGGTGTTACGGATGCGTTATCTGGATCGAAAGCGGGTGGCGACAACGCGCGATGTGGAACCGTTGGGCGTCATCTATTTTAACGATGCATGGTATGCGGTGACTTGGTGCCGAATGCGAAAAGGGCTGCGACATTTTCGGGTTGATCGGATGGTCGAAGCGTCGGCGACGGGTGAGCGCTTTGCCGTGCGGGAGGACTTTTCACTCGAGCGGCATATTGCAAGGGAAGCCCGAGGGCATGGCGATGCGAAGGAAGTGGTGGTGCGGTTGACGGCGGCTGCGGCCGAGCGATTGCGGATGGAGACCTGGACGGAAGTGCAGCTTGAACGCGAAGAGGCGGATGGAGCGATAGAGATGGTGCTGGGTGTTCCTGTGTTTGAGCCGATGGTGTGGTGGATTCTGGCGGCCGGAGGAGAAGTGGAAGCGATTTATCCGGATGCGTTGAGACGACAAGTGGCGGAAGTTGCGGGGGGAATGGTGAAAAAAACACCAATGAGGGAAAGGCTCCTGACATAGGGGTGTCAGCCGGAGGTGCTAGAGTGACGTCGTCATGAACATTACCACTGCCTCCATTCACGTTACGGCCCCGAAAACCGTTGTTGTTAATTTTCTCAGTGATCTGAAGACCCTGCCCGCGTGGGCAACAGAGTGTTGTCAGTCGATTGAGAACACCACCGAAGGCTGGGTGGTGCAAACGGCCAACGGGGCATTGATGGTCGATGTCGACGCCCATGCCGCGACGGGCGTGATTGATATGAAAGTCGGACCTACGGCCGACGAAATGGGGGGCTTTCCGATTCGGGTGATCGGGATGCCGGATGGCAGCACGTTAGTCTCGTTCTGCTTCATTCAGGCGCCGGACGTATCGGATGAAGTCTACGCGATTCAATATCAGTCCTTGTTGATCGAATTACGCGGCCTGGCGGAGCGTTTCGAAGGCACGGTGCACGCCCCCCTGTCGGCATTTAATGCGGTGGAGGCCATGTTGGTCTAGTGTGCTGAGAGTTAATGAACTATACTGAATGAAGGGATGCGGCGGTGCGGGCGCGTTGGATTGTCTCCAGGATGGCGGAGCCTTCGGCCTTCCAAGTGTAGCGGGTGGGTTCGAGGTCGCGTGCGGCCATGTAGGTTTCGATGGCGTTGGTGAGGTCTCGAACGCTGGTGAAGCTGCCATCGCGGATACAATCGACGGTGAGGTCGCGGAAGAAGCGCTCCACTAGATTCAACCAGGAAGAGGATGTTGGAGTGCAGTGCGATGCGCTCGACGCCATGGGCTTTGGCATGGCGCTGATTGCGCCACTTTATCCAGCTCTTCACTTTGGCGTGCTTGTGGGTGGCGTAGTTGTCTATGATCAGATGCAGGACCAAGCCGTCGGGTGCCTGCGCATCGATATGCTTGAGGAAACCGAGCCATTCGCGGTGGGTAGCCGAGAGGCGGTGCGTCGCATGATTTTGCCGTCCAGATAGCCGAGGGCGGCGAAGAGCGTGCCCGTGCCGTGGCGGGTGTAATCGTGGGTGGCGGTTTTGATGTGCCCGATACCCAAGGCAGGCCCGGCTGGGTGCGCTCAAGCGCCTGGCACTGGCTTTTCTCGTCGCAACACAGCACCAAGGCCGTGGAGGACCAGCGGGTGCGCCCGGCCGGGGGTTGCGTGACCTCAGTGACGATCTGAGCGCGAATCGCCACATCCACACTCGGCTTCCGGCCCAAACGTCTCGCTTCGGCCCATCCAACCAACCCTGCCTCCCGAAATCGCTTTTCCCACTTCGCCACCACCGGACGATTCACTCCGATCTGAGCAGCCACCGGCTCCTGGCTTTTCCCTTCGGCCCGCAACAACACGATGCGCGCCCGCCTGACCTCCCGTTGCGGCGTGGTCGGGCGTTTGATCATCTGTTCAAGTTCTTGATGCTGCGCGGCATCAATGATTAGCGGATTAACAGGGCGGGCCATGCACCCATCCTGCACTACTATTTTTGTTTAGTATAGCTAATTAACTCCCACTACACTTGATTCCAAGCCGGGAGAGCTTGAAAACAAAAGACCGCGTCGGCTGACGTGGTCTTTTAGTGAGGGCAACACGGAGGGGCTTAGCGCATGCGGGCGAAGGTTTGTTTGAGCAGAGTGCGGTCGTCCGCCTGTTTGACGCGCTCGCGGGCTTTGTCGATCAGGCCGGACTCGAGGGCGTTTTTGGTTGGACGATGGATCTCGAGGTAGACGCCGAATTTCCCGGGCCAAGGATCGCTGGCGAGAGCCATGGCGGCGGTGATGTCGGTTGTGTCGTGGGCTTCTTCGTCGATGATTTCGAATGCTCCGCCTTTGCGAGGGTTGCCGGCATCAAAGGCGCCGGGGAAAAATTCAACGCACTCGGAGAGGATTTCGACGACGGCGAAGCCGGGATGTTCAGCGGCGCGTTTGATCATTTCGATCATGTGTTTGACCTGAGTGGCGTGGCTGCGGGCGACGAAGGTGGCGCCGCTGTTGACCAGTTTGCGCATCGGATTGATGGGCTGATCGATAGCGCCCCACGGGTCGGTCTTGGATGTGAAGCCTTGCGGGGAAGTCGGCGAAGTCGGCTTTGGGTGAGACCGTAGACCTGATTATCCATGATGACATAGGTCAGGTTGACGTTTTTGCGGGCGACGTGGTCGAGGTTATGACCCCCGATGGAGAACCCGTCACCGTCACCGCCGAAGACAAAGACTTTCAGATCGTCGCGAGATAGGCTGACCCCGGCGGAGAATGGGACCGAGCGTTCATGGATGAAGTGTCCCCCGTGGGAGTTGACGAAGTAAAGGAAGCGGGACGAGCAGCCGATGCCGGCCATGGTCACGATGGACTCGTGAGGGTAGTTGAGTTGCTCGAGGGCTCGATAGTAGGCGGCGAGGACGGCGAAGTCGCCGCAGCCGGGGCACCATGTGGGGTGGTCGGCGGTGAGTGCTTTTGGGGTGAGTTTGGGCTCCTCGGGAGCGGGCGCGATGGCGGTATAGGACATGAGGGGAGGGGAGACTAATAAATTGGAAGTGGGGTAGTAACGAAACAGCCCGTCGTCTTACAGATCGGGGTAGGCAGAAACGGAAGCGGTGCGAGTGCCGGAGAGTTCGGCCATGCCAGCTTGGATCTCGCTGACTTTGAAGGCGAGTCCGTCGGTCTTGGTGATGCTGCAGATGGCGGGGTTGGCGTAGCGGGCGCGCAGCAAGGTGGCGAGTTGACCGTAGCCGTAGAGGCCTCGGACCACAAAGACCTGACGGAACCGGGAGAAGATGCGCTCGAGTTCGGGCGGCAGCGGATTGAGGTGGCGGATGTGGATGTGCCCCACTTTTTGACCGGCCGCGCAGGAGCGGTTGGTCGCTTCGCGCAGGGGACCGAAGGTGGAGCCTCATCCTACGAGTAAGATGTCTCCGTCCTGGGCGCCGTGGATCTCGGGGCGATCGATAACTTTGGCCAGCTGGCGCAGTTTATCGCGGCGCTTGTTGGTCATTTTCTGGTGCTGGATGGGGTTCCCCGAAGGGTGCCCAAATGCATCGTGCTCGAGGCCCGTTACGGTCAGGTAGCGGGCACCTTCGATTTTCGAGCCCGGAGGCGCATGGCGGGTGAGCGCATCGAGAGGATAGGGTTTAAAGTCCTCGCCGTGGTTTTGCAGGTGGGGACCGGGAGCACCCATCACGGTTTCGACATCGGGCTCGTCAAAGGCCTCGATGCGGGAGGCGAGAGCCTGGTCGGTGAGAATGATGACGGGAGTAGAGTATTCGCGAGCGAGGCGACCGGCTTCGAGGGCGGGAAACAGTCCTCGACGTTTTGCGGGGCGAGCACGATGCGGGGGGCGTCGCCGTGGCTACCATAGATGGCTTGCATGAGGTCGGACTGTTCCACGTTGGTGGGGAGGCCGGTGGACGGACCGCCGCGTTGCACGTTGATGACGATGAGAGGAAGCTCCGCCATGGTGGCCCAGCCGAGCGCCTCCATTTTGAGAGAAAGACCGGGGCCGGACGAACCGGTGACAGCGAGGTGGCCGGCATAGGCGAAGCCCCGCGCGTAGGCGATGACGCCGAGCTCGTCCTCGGCTTGTACGAAAAGGCCGCCGTATTTTTGGAGCTCGGTGCGCAGGGTTTCCATGATGGTCGACCATGGAGTGATCGGGTAGCCCGCGCCGTAACGGACGCCCACGGCGAACAGCCCCAGTGTCATTGCGGTGTTGCCGTCGGTAGTGATTTGCGGATGGCCGGTGGGGTCGGTGTTGGCCGCGAGTGTGTAGTATATATCGCGGATGTTTGGAGCGGGCCACGCGTAGCCGGCGTCGAAGGCCAGCATGGTGTTGCGCACGATGTCTTCACCGAACTTGCCAAAGCGTTCGCTGATGAGAGCGGTGAGTTTGGCGACCTCGAGATCAAAGAGACGACAGAGCAGATCGAGGACGAAAATGGTTTTCCCCTTTTCCTTGGCTGAGCCACCCACGGCTTCGATCGTCGCACTGGTGAACGGCACACCGATGGCGGTGAAATCCTTACCGGTGGCATCGAGTGTGACATGGTCGTGTCGTAGATCACGATCCCACCGGGACGCAGGTGCTCGATATGGGCGGCGAAGCTATGTTCGTAGAATGCGACGAGGAGGTCGGCTTGGTCGCCAGAACTGAGAATGTCGCCAGTGCCCATGCGCACTTGAAAAATTGACGGGCCTCCGAAGATGGTGGAGGGGATCGTCATGTAGGGCATGACGTCCTGAGCGCTGCGACCCGCTAATCGAGCGAGAAAAGCACCAATGGTCGGGATACCATCTTGGGCGTTGCTAACCATGCGGATGACAACGTCGTTAATAGATTTGGGAGCGCCGGTGGTGGAAGGGGTTTCCGCCGGCGAGTCGGGGGTATTTGGGCTGACCATGAACGGGGGTTTGGAGCGAACGCATGAAGCGCCTTCCTTTCGAGGCAGTGGGAGCATCAGAAATTTTAATGTACCCAGGAGGCCGAGAAGAGCACGCAGCAGGGATCGGGGACCGGGGTAGAAAAGGGGGTAGGCGAGAGGAATCCGTCCGACGGATTAAGGGCGAAAGGGCGAAATTGCGCGGGTGGTCACCGGCCGTGGAAATGTGCTGGAGCGGAGTAAGCCGGCCCGTGGTGGTATCCCGCAGGAATGACGCGATGGAATTCGGTCCGCGGTTGGCGGCGAAGACGAAGTGTTCACCATGGGGAGAAAGCCGAATTTCGGAGCTGTTGTTGAAGCCGACGTGGTCGAGGGGCAGGGTGGAGACGGTTTCGAGCACGGAGAGGGCGCCATCGGTGATCGAGCGGGCGAAAACAGTGATGGAGCCGATGAGTTCGTTGAGCACGTAGAGAAATCGCCCGTCGTTGGAGATTTTAGCGTGGCGGGGACCGTGACCACCGGGCACGCGGCCAGAAGGGACGGGAGCGCGCTGAAGATTGCTGGGGGAGTCGCCGAGCATGTAGATGATTATCTCGTCGAGTCCGAGGTCGCAGACGTAGACGAAGCGATTGTCGGGAGACAGCGTAACGGAGTGGGCGTGAGCTTGGTCCTGTCGGTTCGAGTCGGGGCCTGCGCCCCGATGTTGAAAGCAGGCTGAGCGTGGACCGAGGGAACCGTCTGGCCAGCACAGGGAAGGCGGAAATGGTGCCACCGTTGTAGGTCGCAGCGATTACGGTACGTTCCTTGATTTCGATCGTCAGGTGGCACGGGCCGGCCCCCCTCGACGGGCTGTTTATTAAGAAGGGATACCTTGCCGGTGCCTGGCTCGATGCTCATAGCCACGACCCCGGCGGGAGGGGCGCTAATACCGTAGAGACGATCACCTTGAGCGGCGGGCACGATGAATGACAGATCGGGATGATGCAAGATCGGGACAGCTGGACCGAGTGCACCGGTGGCGGAATCAAAATCGACGCGAAACAAGCCGGTCGACGGGTGACCGGATCCTATTAACAGAGAAGTGGGTGCAGCGGATTGGCCCATGAGAGACCATGGGTCCTAGGCAAGTTGGCGAAGGGCGCCAGTCTGGAGTGGTGCCCGACGCTACTCGTTCATTCGAGCGGAGGCGCGGAGACGTAGTGTCGAATCCGACCCAGATCGTGAGTGAGCTCGGCTTGAAAGTCGGGATGGGAGATCGAAATGAGGGCTTCGCCCCGTTCGCGGAGGGTGAGCCCGTGGAGGTTGACGGCGCCGAATTCGGTGACGATCCAGTGCACGTATCCGCGAGTGGTGACGACGCCGGCACCGGGGTTAAGTTCTGAGACGATGCGGGAGACTTTACCGCCCATGGCCCGGGAGGGCAGGGCAATCATGGGTTTACCGCCCGGGGAAAGCGCGGCGCCGCGGATGCAGTCCATTTGGCCGCCGATGCCAGAGAATATGCGATGGCCGATCGAATCCGCGCAGACCTGGCCGGTGAGATCGATTTGGATGGCGGAATTGATGGCCACGACCTTGGGATTTTGACGAATCACGGAAGTGTCATTGGCCCAGTCGCACGGGTAGAAATTTACCAATGGGTTGTCGTGAACGAAGTCGAAGAGACGTTTCGTGCCGCCGATAAAACTCGTCACGATGCGTCCGGGGCCGACGACCTTGTGGCGATTGGTGATCACGCCGGCCTCGAACAGGTCGACCACGCGATCGGAGAACATCTCGGTGTGGATGCCGAGTTCGTGTTTGTTGCCTATGCGAGCCAGGGCGGCGTCGGGAATGCCACCGATGCCCATTTGCAGGGTGGATCCATCTTCGACGAGGTCGGCAATGATCTCGCCAATCCGGTCTTCGACTTCGGATTCAGGACCGGAGGCGTGTTCATGTAGCGGTCGATTGGTGGCGATGAAGTGATCCACCCGGGAAAGGCGGACGACGTTGTTGCCGTGGATGCGCGGCATTTGGGCATTAAATTCTGCGATAACCACTTTGGCGGTGTCGGCGGCGGCTTTGGCGGCATCACAGGATGTGCCGAGTGAACAGAACCCGTGTTCGTCTGGTTCCGATAATTGGAGGAAGGCGGCGTCGAGTTTGATTTGATTGGACAGGACAAGCCCGGGGATGTCGGACAGAAAAACGGGGACAAAATCTGCGCGACCCTCGGCGATCGCAGCCCGCAGCGGTTGGCCAGTGAAAAGTGAAATCGAGCGAAAGGTGCCGGCCATTTCCGGAGAGGCAAAGGGGGCGGGACCGTTGGTGTGCAAGTGATACACGCGCCACCCCCTCGAGGTCGGTGCGGGCGGCCAAGGCCTCCACCAACGGAGTGGGCGTGGCGGCGGGCCCCATGGATGAAGATATTTTGGCCGCTGCGGATGGAAGAGACGGCTTCGGCGGCGGAAACCGTCCGGGTGGACCAATCGAAGGAAGTGTGGCGCATGGGTTGAACCTCAACCGTGACAGATAGGCACGGCATGCGAAGCCAGAATATGCGCACCCGCAGTCGGAAAATGGAAGTAAATGGAGGTGAGTCAATATGCGCACCGCGTGTGGCAAAGCGTGCGGAGCCGGAGGGAAGGATCTCTGCCAGATTAAGTCCGGTCACCGGTTAGTTCGGTTGCTCCGTATATTTACCATGAACACTCCGTTTCCCACGCTCGCACCCGAAGAAGCCGCTGCAATGGTCCAGGACAACCAGACCGCTGGTTTCGGTGGCTTTACCGCCGCCGGCGCCTGCAAGGTCATACCGCTCGCCATCGCGGCCAAGGCGAAGGCCGAACACGCAGCCGGCCGGCCCTTCAAGCTGGGGGTCATTACCGGGGCGTCCACGGGTAAGTCCCTGGATGGCGCGTTGGCGGAGGCGGAGGCCATTGCGTGGCGCACGCCCTATCAGGCTGATCCGGTGCCGCGGAAATCGATCAACGCCGGTAAAACCAGTTCTTTGATTTCCACCTCTCTGCGGTTCAGCCGGCGGCGCGCAGGGGCGTGTTTTTAAAAATGGATTGGGCAATTATTGAGGCCAGTCATGTGACTGCGCAGAGGGAAATTGTACTTTCGGCAGGAGTGGGCGCGGCGAATACTTTCGCGCGTTTGGCGGACAAGATTTTGATTGAGCTTAATGCTCACCACCCCGGCGACCTCATGGGGTTTCAAGATCTTTACGAGCCGGCGGATCCGCCTTTTCGGCGTGAGATTCCGGTTTACGCGCCGACGGATCGGATTGGTGCCAGCTTCATCAAAGTCCCTCCGGAGAAGATTGCCGGTGTCGTGCTGACTGACCTGCCTGATGAGTCCGGCGGTTTCCAGGCGCCCGACGAGGTCACGAACCGAATTAGCGAGAATGTGGCCGGGTTTCTGGCCAATGAAATCAAGATTGGGCGACTGCCGGCCTCGTTTCTGCCGCTGCAGTCGGGGGTGGGGCATATCGCCAACGCGGTGATTGGGGCGCTGGGAACAAACCCCGGAATTCCTCCGTTCATGATGTATACGGCAGTGTTGCAGGATTCGGTGGTGGACCTGTTGCAGTCTGGCAAGTGTGCCTTTGCGAGCAGTTGTTCGCTGACTTTGAGTCCAGATCGTTTGAAGGAATTTTACGCCAATCTCGAATATTTCCGGTCGCGGGTGGTGTTGCGGCCGCAGGAAATTTCCAACAGTCTGGAAATCGTGCGACGGCTCGGGCTAATCACGATCCACACCGGCATTGAAGTGGATCTATTCGGTAATGTGAACAGCACCCACGTGATGGGGCGCGACCTGATGAACGGCATCAGGGGCTCGGGCGACTTTACCCGCAATGCGCATGTTTCCATCTACACCTGTCCGTCGATCGCGAAGCTTGGCAGCATTAGCACGATAGTGCCGTTTGTCACCCACCTCGACCACAGTGAGCACTCCGTGCAAGTCGTGGTGACCGAGCAGGGCGTAGCTGATCTGCGCGGCAAGTTTCCCCATGATCGAGCGGAGCTGATGATTGAGCAGTGTGTGCACCCGGACTACCGGGAAGCCTTGCGGGGTTATTTGGCCGCGTCCAGTCGCGGTCACGTCCAGCAGACCTTGCACAACGTCTTTGGCATGCATCTTTCGTTCCTAGAAAAAGGTGACATGCACAAGGTGGAGTGGCAGGTGTGAAGCTGCCGGGCTCCGTGGTCGGCCTGGATTGCGGAGGTGACTTCGTGATTCTTGGTCAACGAGCCGAGCGGACCTCAATCGGACAAGGCTGCGGTGTAGTGTCGGCGGCACATGGCGACGTAACGTTCGTTGCCGCCGATCTCGATTTGCTCGCCCTCGCGCAGGCCTTTGCCGTCGGGGCCCACGCGTAGGTTCATGGTCGCCTTGCGTCCGCAGTGGCAGATGGTTTTGATTTCAATCAGATCGTCGGCGAGAGCCAACAAGCCGGCGCTGCCTTCGAACAATTGGGCCTGGAAATCGGTGCGCAAACTGTAGCAGAGGACAGGGATATTGAGCTTGTCGGTGACTTTGGCGAGTTGCTCGACTTGGATACGAGTAAGGAATTGAGCTTCATCGACGAGCACGCAGGCCAAGCCTTCCTCGCCGTGTCTGGTGAGGATCCGGCGGTACAGGTCATCCGTGGGGGAAAAGGCGTGCGCTTCGGAGCTCAATCCGATGCGACCGAGATCGGCGCGTTGATCGACTACCGGGGCGAAGAGCATGGTGCGCATGCCGCGCTCCTGATAGTTGTAGCTCGATTGAAGAAGAACGGTGCTTTTGCCCGCATTCATCGCGGAGTAGTAAAAGTAGAGCTTGGACACGGTTACTCAGTAAGAAGGGCGCAGAGTGAAGGATGAAGTCGGAAGTGCGGAGGAGGGTAAAGAAGCCTAAGGTGCGTCTGGGAAATAAACCCGGCCACCGCTAACGCTCAATGAAGGAGTGAGAAAGGACACTGGGCCGGCGTTGCCTTCGGCGGCACGGGCCGCTGGCCCGCCTCCACCTCGGTCGCCTGGGCCGAGACCCCTGTCTCTCCCGCTGGCCCGGTCTATTTCCCAGACACTCTCTCAGGTTTTCGCCTTCCTTTTATTGCGAACGTCTGACCTCCAAGATCGAAAATGATCAGTCTTTCGTGAAGAGAATTTCGGCGCGGAGAATATCGTGCAGGGTCATGAGGCCGATGGGGACGTCGTCTTCACCGCCGACGATGACGACCATGTTGGCGGGGGATTCGATGATCTTGCCTTGCACGTCGCGGATGGTGGCGTCTCGACGGCAAGTGGCGACGTGATCGATCATGGCGTCATCGCCATGATCGATCATGCGCTGCAAATGCTCGCGAGTGATGGTTTTGGTCGATTACCACGGGGAAACAGTCGTGATGGCTGTCCACGAGGACCTGGCGGACGGCTTCGATGGAGAGATCTTTGATGCGGACCGGGCGGAAATTGGCGGCGCGACTGACGGCGGTTTCCTGCCAGGATCGCAGGTCGCGTGGGGGCATGACTCGTTCAACGGCCTGGCCGTCCTGTTCGAGGACGACGTCGTAGAAGTTGTGTTTGGTGAATCGTTTAGCGATGACGATGCTCACCAGACCACCGACCATGAGGGCGGGAACCATGGCGAACTCATGAGTCATTTCGAACACGATCAACAGGCCCGTCACGGGCGCACGAACCACGGCTCCGAGACACGCACACATTCCAACGACAGCGAGCGTTACATGACCGGCGGTGCTGAGCGGGTAGACCACATCGATGAGGCCAGCCATGGCAGCCCCCGCCATATCGCCAAAAAATAGGGTCGGGGCGAAGATGCCGCCCGCCGCGCCCCAACCGTAACACACCGCGGTAGCCACCAATTTGGCCACGAGTAACAGGGCGGCGCTGGACCAGGCCATTTGATCGTTCAAGGCACTGGAGAGATCTTCGTAACCCAGTCCGAACACGCCGGTGTGACCCGTGTAGAGAAATACGGTGCAGCCGATGAGCCATACGGCCAACCCACCAAGGGTGGTACGCATCCACCGCGGCACCCGGTGGGTTTGCTTATTCCACAGGCGCAAGCCGAGAGCGAATTTCTGAAACCATACGCCGGCCAAGGCCGCGACCGCCGCAACAAATGGAGTGGCCAGGTAGACCTGCCATTCCGGGGATCCGGCTCCTCGTAGTGTGAAAGCGGGTTGTTCGCCCCAAAAACCATGTGCCACGAGGGCTCCGACGACGGCGGCCAACAGAATCGAACCGAGCATGCGGCTGTTGAGATCACCGATGATTTCCTCGAGCACGAAGGTTACCGCGGCGATCGGGGTATTAAATGCCGCGGCCAGGCCAGCGGCCGCGGAGGCCAGGCGACGTTTATGTTTGGCCACGCCCAGCACCCCGCTCACTTGCGAGGACAACCCGGCGGCGAGCGATCCTCCCGACCCAAGCTGTTGCCGCCGTCGACGCTCAATACGCCGGCAATAAATTTGACCCCAACGACCCGGAACGGAATTTCTCCCATGTCCTTTCAGAAGGCCAGTTTGACCTGGGGTATACCCGAACCCGCGGCGGCGGGGCAAAACGCACTCAGGAGCCAACCCGATATGGCGGAGGTTCCGCCTATGACGAGGAAGGTGCCGATCAAAAATATGGCGATGCTTTCGCGGGTGAGGCGTTGGATGCCGTGTTCGAACACGGAATGAATGCAGATGTGAAACGCCACTGCCGCTCCGCCCGCGACAAGACCAAAAATCACTGTCTGGACGATGCCGCGGGTCTTCGCGTGCATGTCGGGCCATGGCACGGGCGGGCAGGTCTAATATCAGGATGCTAGAGTTGCGGACAGGCCCGGATAAGTTTCAACGGCTTATTCACGCAATTGATGCACGTCGCCAGTGGTCGGCCTGAATCAGGCCGTGGTTGAAGTGTCGGCGATTGGAGAGGCTGAAGCCCGCATTGTGCAACATTGTATCCGGAGGCGTCAGGTGACGTGCTTCCAAGCGGGTCACCATCCGGAAGGCCCGATACATCAGCTGGTGTGCGGCGCGAGCGCGCAGCCGCTGCCAGCCGGGACGCGCCGGTAGGGTAAAGTCGGTTACCACCCAATCGGCCCGGGCGGTGGCGGCCGAGGCGAGGGGGGCGATCACGCACGCCAAAGATGCGGGGGCGAAGCAGTCCAAGACGCAATGGGTCACGATGGCATCCCAATGACCCACTGGTGGCCGCCACGAGCGCAGATCTGCCTGAACGAACTCGGTCGGTCCGATCGGCACGACGCGGCGGGCTTGATCCAACATGCGTGCGCTTGCGTCCAGCACGGTGATGGGGAGTTGGGGCCGTCGCTCGCGTAATACGGCCAAAAACCGCCCCGGACCTTCCCCGACCAGCAGCACGCGTTGCGCTCGTTCGATCACGGCCAGATGGGCGAGTCGTGCTCGTTGCAAAACGCCGCCGGCGACGGCGGCTTCCAACCAGCGGTAATGAGGCGCGAGCAAATCAAATGACATCAGACCAAACCGGCAGAGGCGGGCGTCAAGTGGTGGGTTTTAAGCTGATGACCTTTTTCTTCGCGCTGTCCCGTTGCCACCAAAGCCCCGCGAGCAACCCGCCGGTCAGATAGGCGACCACGTCCCACCAGTCGGCGGTGGCGTGGTCGACGAACCGAGGCCCGGCGACCTCGCAGAGGAAGGACCAAATGACCAAATGCAGGGTGATTTCACCCGGGGTCGGCGGACCATCTTGGTCCCGCCATTTGAGTAGGCGTTGCACGCCCAGTACGAGCGGGAGTGCGGCCGGAATCAACAGGACATCGTTGAAGTGGTCGTGCAGAATCCCGCCGTGGACTTGCGGTTTGAGCCCCCAACGGTTGAGGGCGTAGAACGCTATGGCACTCAGGCAAAGCGCATCACGCGCGTAGCCAAACGGCTTCACAACAGTGCTAAAATAGCGATACCCGACAGCGTGGCCAGGCCGATTTTCCCAATGAGAACGATCATGGTCCCCACTGAGCGGGGTTTTACGGTCGGCGCAAGACTGGAACCTGGTAAAAAGGTGGGTAATCAAGTGGCGTGACCAGCCTATTAGGTGTTTTGCAACACGACCTCGATGGGTGGACATGCCCATGACGGCATGCAGGGTGCTGATCCCTTCATCATGAAAAAATTGTTCAGCCTCTCATTTCTGCCCGTTAACGCTTCGCTTGGACTGCTCTTACTCCGGATTCTGGCGGGGGGGTGGCATGGCCGTGCTACACGGATGGGGTAAGTTAATGAACTTCAGTAAGATGTTTCATTCGTTCCCGGATCCGGATCCATTGGGCATATCCGCCGAGGCGAGCTACCTCTTCGCCACGGGAGTGGAGTTTATGGGCGCGCTGTTTGTGATACTGGGGCTTTTTACCCGCTTCTCCGCATTGAGCATGGTCATTACGATGGGGGTGGCCTTTTTTATTACCCATGGAGGAGCGTTGACTGGTGAGCACAGCGGCGAGATGGCGATGATTTACGGCATTGCATTTTTACCGCTGATTTTCACTGGCGCGGGAAGCTACTCGATTGATGCGAAAATAGGTAATCCGTGATCGAGGGCGGTGAATGGTTTTTAAGTTGATCCGACGCTTCGACTACGTCGGCCAGGTTTGTGTTTCGGTATCATCGACACCCTGGTGCCGAGTCAGCTGCGGAATCACCGAGCAGACGCTTGATAGTGAGCGCAGAGTGATAGTTCGCGGGAACGCGTGGTGGTGCGGAATTCGGTGTGGGGTTGTTTTCTTCGTTTAACCGCCTAGCCGTTGTTTCATGTCCTCTCGTTTCCGCTCGGTCGCATTTTGGTTTGGTCTGGTGGGTTGGGTGGCGAGCGCTGCTGCCGAGCCGCGTCCGCTTCCTCAGCCCGTTGATGTTGATGCCACGCCGGAGACGCGGGCGTTGTTGGCGAATTTGCACCGCATAGGTTGGGGTACGGATACTTTCATGTTTGGGCAGGAGTTTCCGCTAAGTTACGACAAGCGCGAACTGCTGGGTTACCTTGATGTGGCGCAATCCGAGGTGAAGGACGTGGTGGGCGATCATCCGGCGGTGCATGGATCGGATGTTCATTTCCTCATCGACAAGGATAGGCATGAACGTTTTGCGCATCTCCGGGCTGCACGGAAGGCTTTCGCCGATGGAGCGATGGTCACGCTCGATTACCATTGGTTGGGACGTTATGGCGGCACGCATAATTGGCAGGAACAGGATGCGAAAATTCTGCACCACGTGGTGACTGGCGACGACGCGACCGGCGATGTGACGTGGTTCTACGCACGGCTCGACGCAGTGTTGAAGGTGATTAATGAGGATCTGGGATTCCCAATTGTGTTTCGCCCGTTGCACGAGATGAACGGCGATTGGTTTTGGTGGGGAAGTCTGGCCGAGGGAGGTCCGGAAACCTATGCACAAGCTTACCGCATGTTGGTCGACTACATCCGTGAACGGAGCGATTTGGTGTTGTTCTGCTGGTCGCCGGACACGGCACTGGCCACCGAATACTATCCGGGCGACGATTACGTGGATGTGATCGGCGTCGACGGCTACGGAGCGGGGAATCCGAATATTGAATACATCACCGTACCATTGATGGTCGGGCTACTCGAGCAAGTGACCGACTTCGCCGCCGAACACGGCAAGGTCGCCGCTCTCACGGAGACCGGGTATGGCACGTGGGGAGAGATTAACTACCATACCGAACGGCCGCAGTGGTGGACGCAGGATGGATTGGAGCCCATCATGGCGTCGCCCAAAGCCAAACGCATTGCCTGGGTCCTTACGTGGATCAACTCACATTGGTCGGGTCCCTACACGCCCCACATCGCATCGCAGGAAGCTTTCCGGTCCTTCTACGACGACCCCCGCACGCTCTTCCAGACAGACGTCGCCAGCATGAACCTCTATGTCGAACCGACTAGATGACCGAATTCTTTTACCACCGATGGGGACCGATTAACACAGATGAAGAAGAAGTGAATGGATTTTAAGACTGGATATTTCGAATCTGATTTGAACGCCGTGCGTAGTGGTAGCGAAGCCATCGGTGTCCTTCTGTGGTTAAGCAGCAGCAGGGTGGTTGGGTCCGTGGTTAAAAATAAAATCCGTTCTGCATGCCGCTGATTGAATCAACCTATACGTCACCATTCGGCTGTGCCAACGGGCATGTGCAGGCGATCGTGCCAGCGGTGTGGCGGCGGGTCCCGTCGGGGCCGATGGAGCGCGTGCGAATCGCGACCCCCGATGACGATTTTCTCGATCTCGACATCGCGGGCCGCGGCGCGGATCGCGTCGCGATTATTTCGCACGGACTCGAAGGCAGTTCGCGCGCCCCCTACATCCAAGGCATGACGCGGGCGCTGCTAAAACACGGTTGGGATGTGGGCGCGTGGAATTGGCGCGGGTGCAGCGGTGAGATGAATCGGCAGCTCCGGTTTTATCACAGTGGGGCGAGCGCAGATCTCGCGGTGGTAGCGGATCATGTCTTGACCCGTTCATCGTGGCAGCGCGTGGCATTGGTGGGCTTCAGGCTAGGAGGGAACATGACGCTCAAGTACCTCGGGGCGCGTGGCTCATCGGTTGCTCCGCGTATCGAAGCAGCGGTGGCGTTTTCAGTGCCGTGTGACCTAGCGGCGAGTTCGGTGCGACTCGGTCATTGGAGCAACCGGCTCTATATGGCGCGTTTCATGAGAACCCTCCGACGTAAAGTGGCGGGAAAGGCTGTGCGCTATTCGACCGAGTTCAATACGACGAACCTCTCGGCGATGCGCACATTTCGGGATTTCGACGGACGCTATACGGCACCGTTACACGGTTTTGCGGGGGCGGAGGACTATTGGGATCAGTGCGGTAGCATCCGGTTTCTTGATCAGATTCGTGTACGCAGCCTATGGGTTAATGCGAGCGATGATCCTTTTCTCGCGGGAAGATATTTTCCCACGAATCTCGTTCGAAATCACACGCACCTCCATCTCAAAACTCCGCGCTATGGAGGGCACGTGGGTTTCGTGACCCTTGGCAGCGGAGGCGAATATTGGTCGGAATCCCGGGCGGTGGAGTTTCTCTCCTCCTAGTTGCAATTTAATTACCTCAGATAGACCTAAATTCCGAAGTTGGCTGTTACAGCAGGGAACGAAGGGCGCGAAATTGGAACGAGTACGGTCCGCCGAAGGCACCGATTCGTTCACCTGTCAGGTGAGTCGGCGTGGGCGCGTTTGAAACCCACTCCCCGACTGGATAACATAACTTTGTTACATGCGTTTTCTGATGTGAACTGCGTTTTCTAGCGTGGATTGAGGTTGGCCCGCGAAAAACGAACCAGCGGCAAGGCGGAGGGAGATGCGGTACGAGGATTCTCCAGAATCAACGATGGCGATGCAGCTTGGTTTTAGACCACGGTACACTCGGTAGACACGGAATCCGCGAGTCTCGTCAGCCAGGTGGTTTTCGACAAGGCGATGAAACGGGCACCCTCTTGCCGTTGAACTTTTGATTAGTGGTGGGGGCGAATCCTACAGGTGAGCCGTGCGGCGGGGCCGTCGGAGCACGATTCCGAGGGCGGAAAGCACTCTACGGCGGCGAAGCCCCAAGGGCTGGGTTCGGGAACCGCGGAAAAGCTGCCGGAGGATGCGTCGAAGGCGACATGGTGCACCTCGGCGCCCGTTTGAGTGTAGTTGTTGGCCACGATCTGTCCGTTCACGTATTTACCGTTGCTGGCGAGATCCATTAACGGTGCCAAAATGCTGCCATATAAATTCGATCCGAGGTTGACCGAGCTGGAGGTCATCAGGTTGGCATCGGACACTATATTCCACAGCAGTTGATCGCTGTTGCTACCGGAGTTGGCGTTATTGCCGGCAAACAAGTTGGTATCATCCGCGTTCAGAACGTTGATCACGTAGAACATGTCCGCGGGTACGTTGATTTTAATATTCAGACACGAAACACTGCCAAACTGACTGACGTCGTAGTCGAACACGGCGATCCCGGTATTCCGCGCGGTGTTGAAGAGCAGTTTGTCGCCCGACAGGGTTATGGTGCCATTGGCTTGAGTAGCCGCCAGAGCGGTAGAAGCGGCGCTCAGATTGGCCATTGCAGTGGCAACATTCCAAATGCCGGGGTCGGTGGTCAGGTCGGCAAACGTAGTGCTGGAGTTGTCGAGAATCAGGGAACCGCTCCCAGAAACCAGTGACCGTTGATTGGCATTGTTCCAGGTGGTGGTGTTCCCGAAGTTCGGAATGTAAGCGGTACCGTTGTTGAGCTGGTTGTTGCCGCTCACGTTGAGGTTTCCCTGCACGTACAGGCTGGGCAGTCCCTCCAGCGTGCTGCCATTCATGGCCAGTACGCTGCCGTTGTTCAGCGTGAGGTTGCCACCGCTCCGTCGGTGTGCGTGCCAGTCAGGGTCGTATCCTGACCCGTGATAATGTTATACTGGCTGACGTAGGTGTCGAAGGTGACCACGGCCTGGTCGACGCTCATTTGGGCCCGCGCAGGGCTCGATGCGACGACGATCGCCAATAGTACTGCCGGGACCAAGGGACCAAGTAGGGTGAATTCCTCATTACGAATAGGGGGGGCTGATTTTTAGTCCCAGGTCTTGTCAATATGTGACCGCGCCTAATTCGAAAATTCATCCAGCGCCCGAATGGTGTCTTTTTAATAATAGTGCCAAGTAGTGCCAAATGCAAGTCTGAAGGGAAGGCCGATGCGGTGGCTGGATTCACGGATTTGGTAATGACATGCTTCCAATACGGGAGGTCAGGCAGGCCTCTAACGGGGGCTGCGAACGAACGATTCGATCGGCCTTTTCCCCGTCCTGCAGTCGCCAAGCCCAAATGGCCGTGGCGAGCTGGCTGCGCGGTGTTTTTTCGAGTCCGGCGAGGAGATGTTCTGCATTGACAGTCAACGCTCCAGGGATCGTCGGTAGGGCGCTGCCGAAACGGATCCAATCAAACACCACCGGTTCGTTTTCGGGCTGCTGGATAGCTCAACGGTCGCATAGTTCCCAAAGGGCTGTGGTCTGGCCCAGATTGAACAATGGTGCGCAGTGAAGCGTAGGCCCAAAACTCAGTCGGGTTGGCGTCGATGGTCTGCTGCAGAATCGGGACGACCCAGGTAGGTTCCTGCCAGATCGTGCCGATGCGAATCAGTGTGCGCAGAGTTGTTGGGTTCGTTTTTTCCGAAAGCGCGACCGCATCGAGCCATGTTTCGATCGCGGATTGCTCCTCCCCGAGCAGACTTTGCTGACGGGCGGCGAGAGCGAGTAGAGCCACGCCATGGTCAGCGGGACCGAGCATCCCGGAGCTGACCAGCGGGTAGGCCCTATCCGTAGGTCCAATCCGAGCGTGAGTTCGGCCGTGATCTCCCTGACCGAGCGCACTTGTTGAATCTCGGGCGGAAGGGAATCGATCCAGCGCAATGCCTCGGATTTTCGGCGTATTTCTCCCGTCCAGCGCGCCACCAAGGTGACGTCGCCGGGGGAGTTCGCGGCGGCGCTTTGCCTGACGGCGAGTAATCGGGAAAATTCGATTCTGGTGGTATCCAGAGCATGGGTCCCCAACTTAGAGACGATCGCTTTGGCCACCTCTTGAGCATGGGCGTTGTCGAGTTGGCGGGTGGAATCCTTGAGAAGCTCAAGCGCGGCGCGCACGCGCACTTGAGGATCGCTCAGCAATTTTTCCAAGCTGGCAATGGCTTGACTGCGTTTGGCCGGATCGCCTTGGAGGATTTGGACGGCGGCGAGGTTGAAGCGCGCCTCGCTGTTGTTGGGCTCCAGCGAAATCAATATCTCGAGGTGCTCCAGTAGCGCCTCGGTGTCCCCGAGGATTAATGCCAATGTCGCCGACACCTGATGAAAGTTCGAATCCGTCACGGCTTTCGGATTGGATACGTCCAGCGCGGTTTTGGCGGTCGCGACTTCTCCAAAACGAATGGCTTCGGGCGCCAACGCGATTCGGGGGGCAAGACTCTGGGGAGTGAATTTGAGTACGTTCTCTCGGGCGACCACGCTATCATGAAGATTAAGGTCCGAAAGGTAGTCCGCGATCATCTTCCACGTGTCGACATCGTTCGGTGCGAGTTGGCTCGCTCGCTGGAGACTGAGGACCAGATTGCGGTAGTCCTGCGATTCCGCGTATTCGCTGGTTTGGGCCATGGCTTTGTCGTGCCGCCAGGTCCGGAGCATCGGACGGCTCAATCGCCACGCGGGGAAGGCGATGAGCGCGATCATTCCCAGAACCAACCAGCCACGCAGACGGCTCTGTTCGCCGGCGGATAGCCGGTTCCAGTAGTTTCTAAAAACTCTTTTCCCGTTAGCCCGACGTCGCCGCATTCGATCGACGGAACAAAGCTGCGGACTATCTATCTGCAACGCCAATCGTGTTGAGAGATGGACAATCCGATTCGGGTTTTGCATCGAAGGCGTGATGTCCACGCCTGCCACGCGTCCCGATAGGCCGCCCGCCACGAGCTCGATTGAAGCGCGGTGGAGACTGGGCGCCATGCTCGTGGCATGCTGGGCTCCCTTGGTGTGGCGGTGGCGTTATGCTTGGAATCTTGATCCGGATTTGGGGCACGGTTGGGCGGTGCCATTTCTGGCGCTCTATCTGGTGTGGCAAAGTGCCGCGTCGTGGTCGGGTGCTCATTATCCGACGAGACGTGAACTCCGCGGAGGACTCATTTTATGGAGCACCGGTTTGGCGGGTGCATTCTTGACTGTTCCGGTGCTGGAGGCGAATCCCCTCTGGCCCACGGTGCAGTGGATAGGGGCGGGTTGGGCGATGTTGGGGAGTTTGGGTGCGTTGATGGTGTGGCGAGGGAAATCCGCGGTGGTGCGGTTTGTGATTCCCGTGCTGTTCATGCACACTGCGATCGCATGGCCGGCATTGGTCCGGGTTCCCGTGGTGACGACGTTGATGCAAACCAATGCAGAAATCGCGGCCGAACTTCTGTCGCTTTTTGGTCAACCGGCGGTCGTGCGCGGTAATATCATCGAAGTGGATACAGGATTCATCGGGGTCGACGACGCCTGCAGCGGAATGCGTTAGTTACAGGCCGTTTAGATGTTTGCGCTCTTTTTCGAGGAACTCCATCGGCTGGACGTTGGAACTCGATTAAAATTGGTGGGGGTCGCGTTGTTGGCGGCTTGCGGAGGTAACCTCGTGCGCACCCTTTTTCTGGCCTGGCAAATTGGTCGAGCGGGGGCTGCAGCCGGCTCGGCCTGGCACGATCCGGCGGGCGTTATAGTCCTCCTCTTCACTTCCGCGGTGGTGTTCCTGTATTCGCAGCGATGTGCTAGTCGGGAGCCGGCGCCAAGGGACCGGATTTCGTCCACGACCGACGGGGACGTAGCTGGCCGCGAGCTTGGCTGCGCCGAGCGGTTATGGTCGCATGGGGCGAGCACTCGAACCGGGGAGCGCATGCATTGGCAGGTAACGGCATCGCGGAGTGAAAAATGGAAACCGGTAGAGACTCCCCAAGGTGTGTTTGACCTTTTACGGTGTTCCCGTGCGGAGCAATATGAGGATCGCAGCCCCACCACGGCACCGGTGCGATGGCGATGCTGATCAGTTGGGAACAGGACCGGCAGGCCTTGAGTGGGATCGTCGACGCGCATGATCCCTCCCTATGCATGCCGGCGATCGGTGGTGTGCTCGACCGTCGGATGGAGCCGGTGATGGTTTCGGTGCAGGGACGAGACCTGAGATTTGACGCCTATGTTTTTGTGACTCACGGCCGTCGCCAGTATGTTTTTAATGCCGTGTGGGATGCCACCCGCAACGGCAGGGTCACCGCGACTGGGTTGTCCGAAGGGATTGTATCAAAGCGGCTGCGACGCGTGTTGGAACGGAGGCGCTTCACTGACTTGGACCGCGTGGTGATGGTCGGTCAGGATGCAGTCGATGAAGTGGCGGCAAGACGGTGGCTGCAACGCGAGGTGCCGCTCCTGTTGAGCTTGCCGTTTCCCTAACAAATAATCAGAGGTAGGGGAGAATGGCACCCTGCCGTTAGCTAGCGACATCGAGGCGCTTGTCAGTTTGTCACGCTGACTCGTTGAGGCGTTTCTCGCTGAGTAATGAGATTCGGCAGCAGACAATCCCGATTAACCTAAATTCCGAAGTTGGCTGTTACAGCAGGGAACGAAGGGCGCGAAATTGGAACCAGTTACGGTCCGTCGGAGGCACCGATTCGTTCACCTGTCAGGTGAGTCGGCGTGGGCGCGTTTGAAACCCACTCACCGACTGGATAACATAACTTTTTTATATGCGGCTCGTTATGTGAACTGCGTGTTATAGGATTACTTCACGATGAGTCGCGATTGCTGACCCGGGATAGGAATCTTGGGCGTGGCTTTGTCTCCGTCACCACAAAGGTGAGGTTCACCGATCTCCGATATTTTGCGGGCGATAGGGTTGGTTACGTCGGTGGAGAGACGGTGGCTAATTCTGGTTTCGTCAATCCGGTACCGAGGTTATTACCCGGCTGGGGCGTCTTCTTTGTGACCGGTAGTGAAAGGTGATCTTGCGATCGACCGATGCGGTTAAGTGGGCCGTTGGGGGGGGGGGGAGAATGGAGCCAAGCGTGCACCCGGACACGTCGTTTCTCACGCATGTGGGGGGGGGGGGGAGCTAATGGAGAAGGGATCGACTGTGGGGCGGATTGCGGCAGTCGGAAAATAGGCGACGCTCGCCGGGCCCCGGAGCCGCTAGTGAAATTGGGCCATGTCTGGCGCGGACTCAAGATCGGCTGGAGCGAAGTTGCGGTTGGAGGGCGCCGGAGGACGGAGGCTTTGCGTCGAGAAGTTGATCGCGGTGGGGCGAGGTGAATCGCTTGCTCCGCACAGGGAGCGCAGCGAGTCCACCGCGCCCAGCAGCATGTTGGCCTGGGCGTTTAGCTCTTCGGCGGCGGAGGCGTTGCTCTGCGTGGCCTGGTCGATGTCGGTCGTGGTCAGGTTGAGCTGCTGGATACCTTGGCTTTGCTCCTGGGAAGCGTTGGCAATTTCGGAGATGAGCGAATTGAGCTCGACGATGCTCACCTGGATTTTGCTGAAGTGATCGGCCACGAAGTTGCTGATGTCCGAGCCTTGATTGCCTTTGACCACGGAGGATTCGATACGATGGGCGATTTCTCGGGCAGCGTCGGCGGAGCGTTTGGCAAGGGCGCGCACCTCATCGACGACGACGGCAAAACCTGCACCAGCTTCCCCGGCACGGGCGGCTTCGACGGCGGCGTTAAGGGCGAGTATGTTGGTTTGGAAGGCGATCTCGTCGATGGTCTTGATGATTGTGACTTCGCTCGAGGCCTTTTGGATTTCGTCCATGGCCGCCTTCATGGCGCTGATTTGCTGTTCGCCTTGGGACGCGGACTCGCGGGCCGCTTGGACGATGGATTGAGCTCGAGTGGAGTGTTCGGCGTTACTCCTCGTCATTGCGGTCAGTTCCTCGAGTGACGCCGAGGATTCTTCGATCGACGCGGCCTGTTCGCTGGCCCCTGCCGCAAGTTTTTGGCTGGCTCCCGACACTTGATGGGCGGCGGCGGCGGTCTGGTTGGCACCATCGTCGAGGGAGGAAGCGAGATGGGCGAGGGGCCGAGCAATGCTGCGATTTAGAATGCGGGACAAGCCCGAGCCGAGGATGAGCGCGGTGAGGGCAAACGCGATCACGTTGCGTTGGGTCACTACGATATCGGTTTCGAGTATGTTGCCGTCGATGCCCTGTTGGCGAAGCACCCGGCTTCCATGGCGGCAATGGTTTGTTTGATTTCATGATCGGATTGCGTCATGTCGGTGGCGATTCGCCGAGCTAGTCTGTCGTCGTGCGCCACGATGGCGCGGTGGTAGTCGTCGGCTGTGGTGTGAAAGGCCAAGATATCGTTTTCGACGGCGTGCAGTTGGCTGACCAACTAGTTCTACTTAGTTAGATGGAGGTAGGCCGACGGGAATGCGTTTTCGCCGCTCGATGTCGCGTGCTCTGAGCCGGTGCCTGGCGGTGATATTGGTGAGGATTGCCGCCTCATCGAGGCGCTTGCGAGGCAGATAGTAGTCGAGAGTTCGGTGATGTCGCGCACGCTCAGCAGCGGGATCTGGGCATGCACTTGGGTGCATAATTTTGGGGAAAATAGCATGGCCATGGCAACCAAGGCCATGTGATGATGCCAGCTGGGCCAGACCCGCACCTGATACTGTGCCATGCCCAACTGGCTCTTCGCTTCGTGGAAGGCATGTTCGATCCAGAAGCGCTGGGCCTGTGCCCAGGCATAGTGGGCCCACGACCGGCCGGCAGGCAGGTTGCTCAGGCTGTATTTGAAGCTGTTATCTGGCATCGCGTCGGATGATCAGTAAACGCTCTCGTGGCTCCTGTGTGCCTGGCTCCCAGGTCCATACGGTGCTCACCCAGATCCGAGTCCACATCTCCCCCTTGGTGCCTGAGCGGTATTTGACCCGTTGGTGTGCCGACTCGAAGTGCTCCTGGGCCAATGCTTCCACGCTGCGATACTGTGCGGTGTTGGCCTCGCTGAGCCGCTAGTTCTTCGCGGGTCGTCCCCGGTCCGCGCGCGGTTTCTCCAGTTGTAGTTGTTGCGTCCATACCTTGGTCGTCCTGGCCACATCGCCCACAAAGCGCTCCCCCAGGTCTTCGACCGCGTTGAGCAACTCGCGCTTGCCATCCAGGCAGTCGAAGCCGACCCAGCCAAACCTCAGGCCCTGCTTGCGCGCGTGCACGATCATCTCCCAGGCCTGCTCGTGTTTGGTTTTATGCACGCGGCATTGCTCCGGTACCTTGGCCTTGTCCAGTCTCGCCGAGTCCTGCGTCCACCCCTCCGGCAGATCCAGACGAACATCAGTCAGGCACACCCGCGTATCGCGCCCCAGGCAAGCGTAGACCCCGACTTGGCAGTTCTCAACCTTGCCCGCCCGCCCGGACCATTGGCGCTGCACTCCCACCGACGCGTGGCCCTTTTTCAAAAAACTGCTCTAGTCGATATACAGACCGGCAAGTTTTTCATCGCCGAACAATGTGTTGGCGTCGCAGGCCACTGGGTCCATCAACGAGTGGTGATCCCATAGCGATGAACTGATGAACCGCTCAAGACCTTGATAATCACTGCCTTTCACATCCTGCCCGATTACCTCAATGTTTTTTCGCCGCTGCGTGCCCAGCAGCACCACTCTGAGGTAGTGGCGCGCGTGCCCCACGCTGTTCATCCCCCCAGCCGATGAAGTGCGGTGAAATAGGAGTGGAAAAATTCAACGAACACACGGGCCGCATCTTTTAGGGCGGCAATGTCATTTTTTCTTCGGCCCCCCGATGACCAACGGGCTGATGAGTCACCACTCTGTCGCCTCTTCTAGTTCTGTCAAACATTTAACTAAGTAGAACTAAGGAGGGGAATCTCCGCTGTTGCCAATATGGGGGAATACGAAACGCTGTGCTGTTTCCCAGCTATGTTTAAAAAGATTTTAGCGGCGTTGAGTCGGTCGAAGTCGTCGCCATCAGCAGCCACGACTCCGACTCCGAGCGTCCACCCAGTCCAGTCCAAATCCGAATTTTCTCGCAGGCAGAAGCCGGGAACCCAAGGTGATCGTCCGAAGACGGAGGTTGGACGCGGGGGGAATCGTCGTCGTCGTCCGGAAGGGGAAGCGGGACGTTCGGAAAAAGAGCAGCCCAGCGGTGAAGAGCGTAGCCGGGGAGGTAATCGACGTCGCGGAGGCAACGGTGAAAGCAGCGGTGGGGGCGAGCGTCACGGACGCGGAGGCCGAAGTGGTCGTGGAGGCGGACTCGGTAGTCGAGGCGGCCGTGGAGGTCGCGATGAACGGCCCGCGCCGAGAGCCCGAGATGATTTTGAGCACCCCCATGCGGCCTCGATCAAGCTGAAGAGCCCGGTTGAGGTGCCAGCTCAGGATACGGCATTTTCCAGGTTGGGCTTGAATGATGCTCTCGCATTTTCGGTCGCGGAGAAGGGGTATGAAGAGCCGACACCGATTCAAGCGCAGTCGATTCCGTTAATTTTGGAAGGGCGCGATGTGATTGGTTCGGCGCAGACAGGAACGGGCAAGACGGCGGCGTTTGCGTTGCCGCTTCTGCAGAAAATGGGATCGCACGGAAAGATGCGGTGCTTGGTTTTGGAGCCGACCCGGGAATTAGCGCTGCAGGTGGAGGAAGCATTTCAAGAGTATTCGAAGTTCACCGACCTCACGACGACGATCGTCTACGGTGGCGTGGGTTATGGCAAACAGCGCGATGATTTGCGTCGTGGGATCGATGTTTGTGCGGCGACCCCCGGGCGTCTGTTGGATCTGTTGGAAGATGGATCGACGCATCTTAACAATATTGAGATTTTGGTACTCGATGAGGTGGATCGGATGCTGGACATGGGATTCCTCCCGGATGTGCGCCGAATTGTGGAGCGGTGTCCCGCGGTGAGGCAGACCTTGTTTTTTACGGCGACTTTGCCTCCTGAAATCGAGCAATTGGCGGACTGGGCGTTGACGAATCCGGTTCAGGTAAAGATCGGCACGCAGCGCAAGCCGGCGGAGACGGTCTCGCACGCCTTTTACCCGGTGGTGGCTTCGCAGAAGTTCGATCTGTTATTGGCGCTGATGAAGCGGACGGATTTCAAAAGTGTAATCATTTTCACGCGCACTCGGATGGGCGCGGACCGGATCGCCCGGCGTTTGCAGAAGGAGTCCCACACGGTGGGTGTGCTCCACTCTGATCGCAGTCAGCGCGAGCGGGTGGAAGCGTTGCAGGGGTTCAAATCCAGTAAATTTGAAGTGTTGGTCGCCACGGATATTGCGGCGCGAGGATTGGACATCGCGGGTGTTTCCCATGTGATCAGCTACGACGTGCCCGAGAATGCGGAGGACTATGTGCACCGCATCGGCCGCACTGGTCGCGCCCAGACGACGGGTGATGCATTCACGTTGGTGACCGAAGATGATGTGCGAAATGCGCGATCGATCGAACGCTTCATCGGAGCGGAAATTGAACATACGAAGATCGAAGATTTCGATTACATCTATTCGGCGCTGTTTGATGCGGCGGCCTTGGCGGATGCAGCTCCGGTAAAACCGAAGTCGCGTCTGATGCGTGGAATGCGTCGGTAACGAGCAGTATCCGACCGATTCGATGTAACCCGATATCGTATCGGCTTCGAAAGCGTAGAGACCGCTACGTGGGTGGCTGATTTTGAGGATCTGCGAACTGCTTCTACTGTTATGAACGTTGATTTACCAAGCCGTGAGTTTGGCGGCTATATCTTTGATTTGGATGGGACATTGATTCATTCGATGCCAGTGTATTACCGGGCTTGGGATGCCGCGATGCAGGAGGCAGGTTTGGGGCAGCCTCTCTGTGAAGACTTGTTTTACTCGCTGGGAGGAGTGCCGACGGTGTTGGTGGCGGAGAAGATGGCGGCCCACTACGGTTTGGAGATCGATGCGGTCGCAGTGGAGCATCGTAAGGAGGCGTTGTCTTTGGAGCTCTTGGGTGAAGTTGAGGTGATTTCAGAGGTCGTGAACTTTGCACGGGAGGTGGCGAAGACCAAGCCGGTGGCTATCGCGACGGGAGGATTGCCTTTGATCGCGTTACCCGCGTTGAAGGCGGCGGGGTTGGAGACCTTGTTCCCCATTGTAGTCACCCCGGAAGATGTTGCCCCGGGCCGAGGTAAACCGGCCCCTGACATGTTTTTAGAGGCGGCGCGGCGGATGGGAGTGCCGGCGAAGGACTGTGTTGTTTTCGAGGACGCACAGCCTGGAATCGAGGCGGCCCAGGCTGCGGGCATGGCGGTCGTGCACGTGCGTAGTCGACCGTGAGTTGAGCCAGGCGCTATTCCCCGGAGGGAATCGACGCAAGTGCACAGAGTCACCGACCTCCAAATGGGCCGTCTCGGCCGCATTACCCCAGTTGCGAGATAACCAGACGAAACCGTCGGCGTTGGGAAAAATACCCCACTCGCCCCGCGCAACACTGTCAAAGTCGGTGCCGTAGCGGACGCGATAGGTTTGATCGTCGATCTGGAGTTGGGCCCAGAGCCCGCTAGTCAGACCGATGCGAGCCAGATCGGCGGGTTGGAGATTGAGGAAAACGTTTCCGTAGAGGGAGCGTGTCCCACAAGCACAAGAGGTTGGAGAAGAGGAGGTAGCGTAAAAATAAAGAGGCCGAAACTGGGGGGATTTCCTGGTTTCGGCACAAAAACGGCGTGTATAATTTGGTGTGAACAATACTACCGAAGCGGTCGCCCCGGAAGTTGCCCTAAAAACCTGGCTGCGTCCAGACCTGACTTCGATCGGACCCAACAAAGATTACGCCGCGTTTCGCGATCAACTGGCGGGGCTCGACCAGTTGCTGGCCAACCGTCACTTGGAAGCGATGGCCGTGGACTTTGTCCGGGAAAACTGGCGGGGCGACGACGTGGCCGGGTTACCGCGACACCTGCAGTTCGCGCGCAAGGCGCGGCGGGTGCAGGTATTGCGCATGATGCTAGGGAAAATCAGCTTGCGTAAACTTTCCCTGAGCATCGCCTCTAGCGATCTGTTGGCCGACTTTTGCGGAGCGCGCCGGATCGACGGCATCAAGGGGGTCTCCCAAAGAAAGCGTGCGGGAGCGTGCGTCCAAATGCTTCACCGCCGGGCAGGTGCGCAGGATGAGCCAAGTCTTTATCGAGATGTGCGGTGAGGCGGACCGGGCGAGCAAACTGGGACTGGCTGCGACGCAGCCGATGGATACGTGCCTGGTGGACTCGACCTGCCTGCAGGCCAACATCCATTTCCCGGTCGACTGGGTGCTCTTTCGCGACGTGAGCCGCACCCCCTGCTCAAGGCGGTGAAACTGCGCCGTGCAGCGGGGTTGCGGGGTCGGATGCCGAACGAGCCGCCAGTCTTTGCCAAGCAGATGAATCGGTGGTGCATCGCGATGACCCACAGCCGACCGGCGCCGCGATGCGAAGCGGGCCCGCAAGGGCGTGCTCCGCCAGATGAAACGCCTGCTGCGCACCATCGGCGAGCACGCCCGCCGCCACCGCGACCACCTCGCCGCCGACTACGCCCGGACCCGCTTCAGTGAGCGCCAGGCCACCCGCATCATTGCGCGCATCGACGCCATGCTCGAGCAACTGCCGGCCGCGATCAAACAGGCCCACGAACGCATCATCGACGCGCGATCAGTGCCCAACGCCGAGAAGATCCTCTGCGTCTACGAACCCGACGTGCAGACCGTGGTCCGAGGCAAGGCGTCCGGCGAGGTCGAGTTTGGCAACACCCTCATGATCAGTGAGAACGTGACGGGGTTGATCACCGATTGGCAGTTGTATCAGGGAATGACTCCGGCCGAATGGCGTCAGTTCGACCAGAGCCTCTAGCGCCAGAATCAGTTCGCCCTGAGCACCCCGATCAAAGCGGCGAGCACCGACGAGGCTTCTCGACCAAACGGCTGTGCGAACGCTTGGCCGAAGCCGACATTTATGACGCCACTTGCCCCCGTGATCCGCAGCAACTGCAACGGCGCATGCAGGAGCCGCAGTTCGTGGCGCTCCAACATCGCCGGGCTTCGACGGAAGCCCGCATCGCCATCATCAAGCAACGCCAAGGCAAGCGATTGAGTGCCAGAGGCTTCACGAATCGCTACCTGACGGTAGCCTGGAGCATCCTCGGTCACAACCTGTGGCTCATCGCCCGACTGCTGGCCGACCAACCACCGCAAGCCCAAGCCGCCTAAAACCACCACGCCTACTCCAACGATGAACAATAAACCGGCGGCCGGAGGTTCCCTCATGGAAACGATCCAGGCACTGACTGCCGCTATACCACCTTTTGCTATCTCATTGCATCTGCGCGCGCCTACATCCGCCATTAGTAGATGGAAATCCGCTCAAAAATCGGCTTTCCTTCCCCCCTTCCAAAATCAGGGTAAATGGGACACTCTCTAATTCTACTTAGTTAAATGGAGGTAGGCCGACGGGAATGCGTTTTCGCCGCTCGATGTCGCGTGCTCTGAGCCGGTGCCTGGCGGTGATATTGGTGAGGATCGCTGCCTCATCGAGGCGCTTGCGAGGCAGATAGTAGTCGAGCAGTTCGGTGATGTCGCGCACGCTCAGCAGCGGGACCTGGGGATGCTGGGGATGCACTTGGGTGCATAATTTTGGGGAAAATAGCATGGCCATGGCAACCAAGGCCATGTGATGATGTCAGCCGGGCCAGACCCGCACCTGATGCTGTGCCATGCCCAACTGGCTCTTCGCTTCGTGGAAGGCATGTTCGCTCCAGAAGCGCTGGGCCTGTGCCCAGGCATAGTGGGCCCACGACTGGGCCGGCCGGCCGGCAGGTTGCTCAGGCTGTATTTTGAAGCTGTTATCTGCATCGCGTCGGATGATCAGTAAACGCTCTCGTGGCTCCTGTGTGCCTGGCTCCCAGGTCCATACGGTGCTCACCCAGATCCGAGTCCACAGCTCCCCCTTGGTGCCTGAGCGGTATGTGACCCGTTGGTGTGCCGACTCGAAGTGCTCCTGGGCCAATGCTTCCACGCTGCGATACTGTGCGGTGTTGGCCTCGCTGAGCCGCTAGTTCTTCGCGGGTCGTTCCCGGCCCGCGTGCGGTTTCTCCTGTTGTAGTTGTTGCGTCCATACCTTGGTCGTCCTGGCCACATCGCCCACAAAGCGCTCCCCCAGGTCTTCGACCGCGTTGAGCAACTCGCGCTTGCCATCCAGGCAGTCGAAGCCGACCCAGCCAAACCTCAGGCCCTGCTTGCGCGCGTGCACGATCATCTCCCAGGCCTGCTCGTGTTTGGTTTTATACACGCGGCATTGCTCCGGCACCTTGGCTTTGTCCAGTCTCGCCGAGTCCTGCGTCCACGCCTCCGGCAGATACAGACGAAAATCAGTCAGGCACACCCGCGCGTATCGCGCCCCAGGCAAGCGTAGACTCCGATTTGGCAGTTCTCAACCTTGCCCGCCCGCCCGGACCATTGGCGCTGCACTCCCACCGACGCGTGGCCCTTTTTCAAAAAACTGCTCTCGTCGATATACAGACCGGCAAGTTTTTCATCGCCGAACAGTGTGTTGGCATCGCAGGCCACTTGGTCCATCAACGAGTGGTGATCCCATAGCGATGAACTGATGAACCGCTCAAGACCTTGATAATCACTGCCTTTCACATCCTGCCCGATTACCTCAATGTTTTTTCGCCGCTGCGTGCCTCAGCAGCCCACTGAGGTAGTGGCGCGCGTGCCCCACGCTGTTCATCCTCCAGCCGATGAAGTGCGGTGAATAGGAGTGGCAAAATTCCACGAACACACGGGTCGCATCTTTTAGGGCGGCAATGTCATTTTTTCTTCGGCCCGCAGGGCTAGGCCCCGATGACCAACGGGCTGATAGAGTCCCATCTCTGTCGCCTCTTCTAGTTCTGTCAAACATTTAACTAAGTAGAACTAGAGTGGGTGGCATACCCTAATTTATATGCTGCGAACTAAATTTTATAGCACTAATATACAGGATTGTTCTTACTTATAGTTCATGAACATTGTTGAATCTCCACGCCCTCAAGTACATCTTATGTGCGTCTTGGTAGTAGACGACAACTTATTTGTGGTCGCATTGGTGATTCAGTTTTTGGAAACTTTAGATGGATTTTCGGTTGTTGGCCAAGCGACCACGGTGGATGAGGCTATTGAAATCGGGGTCAGAGAGAAACCGGATTTGGTCATCCTAGATCTAGTTTTGGAGAACGGTTCAACCGGCTTGCGCTTGTTGGACGACTTGAAACGTAAATCCCCGCAAACTCGTTTCATGATCTAATTCTGGAAACCTCACTCTCAATGCGACCAAGGCAGCGTTGGCGCATGGTGTTTTGGGGATTGTCGACAAAGGCGCGCCGCTCAAAGAACTCCGACAAGCCTTGATGAGTACGGCTCAGGGCACTCCTTATTACTCGAGTACCGCGGCTGATTTTTTACGCCATCTTGTGCGGGTTCAACGCAATGAGAAGAGAACGGTGGATCTATAGCCCGCGTGAGCGTTCAGTTTTAGCCATGCTGGCGGAAGGACTAAGCTCCAAGGAAATCGCCGCCAAATTGGGTTTGAGCATGCACACGGTGGTGAATCACCGTAGCAATTTGATGCGCAAAACGGGGCTGCACCGGGTAGCGCAACTTTCCCGCTACGCGGTTGAAATCGGCCTCCTTACTCCTTCCCAGCCCTCGCAGTGAGCGCTTGCCGGTAGGCGCTTTCATTTCCCGCACTATCGGCAATGTATATCGCCACGTTAGTGGCGCCACTCATAGGATTGAGTGCGGAATCTCGAGCACGAAAGTTTCGTTTAAGCTATCTAACAATCCGTCGAAAGGGTGACTGGATTCCGTCTGGTACCCGTTGTTAAAGTGGAGCTCGATCCCGGCGATCAAAGAGAGGGAATCAACAGCTTGAATACGAAAGGTAAGGGTTGTGTCTGAATTCGAGATACCGATACCCGGAGAGGTTGGTGGAGTCAAATCAATGAGGAGGTCATCCGTTTCAAACGTCACGCTGCGACGGTCAGCTGGAGCGCGCGGCGAAGTTTATTCCACGGTTAGGCGAGTAAAATACAGGCCTTCGGTTAAAAATCTGCGATCGAATTGCAGCCACGATTCGTCGATCTGGTGGGCCAAGTCCGTCCATTCAGATTCTTCGTTGTGGCGGATCGAACACGTCGCCACCGTGTTGTCGTCGTCAGGTCTCGGATGGTCCAGGTTACGATTTGGGCATCGGGTTGAGGGACGACTGGGCTCGACAACAAGTTGGTGTTGTTTCGACCGCTGTCATTGGAGACTGCTGGGTTGATTTTACCGATGACTTGACCCCAGGTCACGACGTTGGTGGTTGATGTTTCGGGGCGGGGATTGAGCCCGAAATTCGGGGAAACCAACCGAAATTCCTGTAGTATAGGTCGACGATTGCGGGGCAAGTGGTAGATACTAGCGGCATCCAATTGGATGCGCGGCACTCACTGTATTGGGTAGTGTGATACGCACCTCTGAAAATTCGCCGCGCAATTCCGGCACCAACCAACCGGAATGGTTGAGCGTCGCGGGCTGCCACGAGGTCCAGCCTTCGAATTTGTCGCGGCCTAAATTGGCCCGTATTTCGACCAGCAGTTCCTCGGAAGCGACATCGCGTATTCGGTTGAAACGCAAGGTACCAATTTGGCCAGGGGACCGTAAGTCCAGCCTTTTGGTTTTAGCGGTGCGGGGGCCATCTCCGTCGAAGTCCACTCGTGTCAATCCGCGGGGATTGTTGGTGAGGAGGAGAAAGGTGCGGCGGATCCGCCCCAAGGGCGAAGGTCCGTGAGTTGGACGGAGTCGCTACCGGGAAAAGTCAAAGAACGTCGAGCCACGGGATCGTAGTCGACCAATTCTCCGTCGTCTCCGCCCGGAAGAAGTAGAACATTCTCGAACGGAACAATGCGATAAATCGCGAGATTTGCTCTTGAGGCGACGGTTTCAGGCAGGCCGCCGTCCGATGGCAGCACCAGAAGAGAACTGCGGCCTTGGAAAGCATCCGGAGTGGCAGCTTCCATGATGGTTGGCGCGGGTTTTGAGGCATCCTTTTCGTCCTCATTTTTCTCAGGAGACAAATTAGTGGTGTTGATGATTCTGTTCTTCGCGGCGCTGCCAGACTCGACGACGTAAACGTCCCCGCTGGGAGCGACGTAAATGTCGGTCACCTCACCGCGATCTTGATCAACAAGAATTGTTGGTGATCCTCCTTGGGCAGGGAACTGGTACAGATTTCCACTGGGCGAAGACCCGGCGAGGATTGATCCGTTCGGGGCCAGTGCCAGATTCCGCACATTGCGATCACGAATGGCGCCGAATTCGGAGACTCCGCGTTCAGACCAAATGGGCTTGTTGCTCGTGTCGCTATCAGGCTGGGAGGCCAGGAGTGCGGTCAGATCGATCCGGTAAATTCGTCCCGGATTGCGGGTGGCGACCAAGAAGGTTTTTTCGTGTTCGAGCGGGAGCAGATCAAGGACTGAATCCACGGGGAGATCAACCGATGTGACCACGGCACCTGTTTTATCCAGTATATGAATACGTCCATCCGGAGAGGTTCCCACGGCGAGATAGCCACCCGGTAGACTGAGGAGTACGAGAGCATGTGAGGAGTTTAGTTCCGCCCAAACTTCAGTCCTGAAGTTTGGCGACTCGGAATCGAAGGTAACCTTTAGAATTTGCCCGGAAGGTCCGGTGGCAATTAGCCAACTACCGTCTTCCACCGGGAGGAGGTCCCAGAGTAGCTCGGAGGGTATCTCGCCGGATAAAGGAGTTATCGTAGGACCGGCTCGATGAGGCGGCCATCCGATCTTGTGCCTAGTCCCTGCAAGTCTCGAGAAGAGACATCACGAAAAAAATCGATCCCATAACTCAAGGTGCTCGGATCCGCGACGACAGTCGTCGTGACGACTGCCGATAACAATGGACCTACGAGAAAGCGAAAAATGCGGTAAGACATGGGCAAGGAAGCACGTGAAAAAAACTTGACTGAGGGTTCAGTCGGTGATCGTGAAAGACCGTTTTACCAGTCCTGCGACCAGTCCTGCGACCAGTCCTGCGACCAGTCCTGCGACCAGTCGATGAGGCAGTATATGAGTCTCCCATAATATTTCCCGGGTAGCGCGTTGGCTATACCTCGCGGGATCGGCAGTGCGCGCCACTCGGCTGAGTGAAGCGGGCAGTTGCAGGGTAGCGTCGGTTTGATTCAGAAAAATATCAGACGCAGTCAGCACCGAAATATAGAGTCCATCGGGCCGACGCTTGGCACGCCGGGCGTCCAGATAGGCCTCAAATTTACGTCTTTGGCTCACTGGGTAAGCGCGTTGACCGCCGGTCAATAAATCCAAGTTGGGGCCGCTGGTGATAACGATCTCGAGTTTTTGCCCCTCCCATGCGGTTTCGAGTGGGATTTCGATTATCTCACGCCACGAGGAGGATTGGAAATCTCGCAAAGTCAAAGTGACTGTAAAGTCGCTGCCGGGTCTGGCGCTTCGGTGCGAAAATTGGGCATTGTCCATGCTGGTGGTCGGATTTTCCTGCAGCGGTTCAACCGTGAAGGTGACCAACTCGGGGAAAACTTCTTCGACGGGATTTTGCATCCAAGTCGATAGGCGTTATACGAGGCCTTCCAAGCCGACTTTGAAGCCCTGAGGACCGGCGTAGAGGCGGGACATGCGCAATGATTCTCCCCCGGGGAAGTCCACATCGACTCTCAGGGCAAATCCTTCGGACAACCCGGCATCGTTTGATCCGAGCACGGCTTGACTCAAACCAGTCGCCATGATCATGGGAGTGAGTCGCGGGTGCCGCACGGTGGAAAAATTCAAAGTGCGTTGAGGCGTATGAACTTTCCCCGCCACCATGGGAGGATCGGAACCGAGTTCGCCGTAGATGGCTGATAAACGGTCTTGGCGGACGGTGCAGATCACGGCGCCGGTATTGGCGATTTTGAAAGAGCTCAGATTTGAGGGAAGAATCGCGACGATTTCAGCGGCCGTCATGGGGACTTCCACGGTGCCCAAGCCCAGTAGCGGATGGCCAAATGCGAGGACGCGGTTTCCGTCCACCGAAGAAATTGTGCCGGTTCCAGCGAGGGCAATGTCGCCAATGGCGAGGGCGGCGCCAACCGCTTGACCGGGCGACAAAATCCGGCCTTCGAGATCGTTAGCGGATAAGGCGGAAGGCGACATCGCGCCGCCGAGAGCCGTGGTGTTTAAACCGAGCTCAGCGAGAGGCTCGGCCAGCCATGCGGCGACGTTGGGCGAGATTCCGCCTAAGGCGAATACGAGAGAAAGAGGCTCCAGTGTATCGGGATATTGGTTACGATGGCGAGGAATGGGCGCCGTCGATCGCCCCATCGTGGACGGCGATAAACCACTCGCAGGCAAAGCTCCCGGACGGGTATTGAGGTCCATCGCGATGCGGCGAACCTCGTAGAGGTCCGCCGCGGAGGTGAAACCGGCGAATCGCACGGTCTCGAAGCGTTGCACTTGATAGGACAGCGCTCCGGCAAACTTGCCATTGATATAGAGGGGGGCTGCCACTCATGCTCGCCACCGCGCCCATATTTGGTACCCTTGGATCCGTGAGTTGGCAGAAAATCATGGATTTCCCCGGCCCCAGGGCGTTTTCAATGACGCCGGTGACTTCGACGGTGAAGGATTCCGGTTCAGTGCCTTGAAATACGGTCCAAACCTCGCCTTCCATCCCGGCCGACAGTTCAGCAACCGGCAGGATTTCCGAGAATGTTGGTTGAGCAGGGACCGTGAGGAAACGCCACGCCAGTAACACTACCATCACAATACCCCGTTCGACCGCAACCGGGCAAACGGGCGGGTTTTCAGGAGGAATGGGCAGCGGAAAATCATAGTTCTTTGATGACGGAAGCCAAAATTTCACAGGCGCGGTCGATGGATGACCCCTCATGGGCAGTGCTGATGAAGCATGCCTCATACGCGCTCGGAGGCAAGTAGACGCCTTTTTCGAGACATCCGCGGACATAGCGTCCAAAGAGGTTCGCATCCGTAGTTTGGGCCGTCGCCAAATCTCTAACCGGTTCCTCGGTGAAATAGGTGCACCACATCGACCCGGTTTGCGGGACTTGGGCAGCAATACCTTTGGCGTTGAGGGCTTAGCTCACGGCGCGCTGAATTTGGGACCCGAGTCGGGCCAGTCGCGGGTAGATGTCTTCGGTGGCGAAAAGTTTCAGCGCTGCGATGCCCGCCGCCATGGCGAGCGGGTTGCCGCTCAAGGTCCCTGCTTGGTAGACGGGACCTTCGGGGGGCAAGGTAGGCCATGCCCAAATGCTCCCACGGGCAAGCCTCCACCAATGATTTTACCCAGGGTGGTAAGATCGGGAGTGATATTTTCGATCTCCTACACGCCGCCCCTGGCGAGGCGAAACCCTGTCATGACTTCGTCGAAGATGAGAATACTGCCGTGTTTGGCGGTCAGTTCGCGGAGAAATTTGAGGTAGCCCGGATCGGGACGAATGAGTCCTACGTTGGCGGGGTAGGGTTCCAGGATGACGCCCGCGATGGCGTCAGGATTCAGAGCGAACGCCTCCTCCAAGGCGGTGCGGTCATTGAACGGTAATACAATGGTTTCGCGAGCGAAAGAAGCGGGCACGCCGGCACTGTCAGGATGCCCGTGGGTGAGGGCGCCGGATCCGACCTTGATGAGCAGCGAGTCGGAGTGACCGTGATAGCAGCCCGAAAACTTGATGATCTTGTCGCGACTGGTATAGCCCCGAGCCAATCTAATGGCGGACATGGTGGCCTCGGTGCCACTATTACACATGCGTACCTTTTTGATGGACGGAACGTAGGTGGTGATCATCTCCGCCATCTCCACTTCGTATGGGTGTGGCGTCCCAAAGGAGGTGCCTCGATGTAGTGCTTCGGATATGGCGTCGCGAATGACCGGATGGTTGTGGCCGTGAATGGCGGGCCCCCAGGTGCAAACGAAGTCAATCAACTCCTGACCGTCCCCCGTGGTGAGAGTGGCGCCGTGCGCGGACTTGACGAAAAATGGAGCTCCACCCACGGAGCGGAAGGCGCGCACGGGCGAATTCACACCGCCTGGGATCAATTGTTTGGCGCGTTCGAAAAAAGCGTCAGAGGTCATAAAAGATGAAGGAACCACGAATGAAGGGCGTTAAACATAGAAATTCCGCGATCAGGTGAAAATATCCCCTGACTCCGTTAACTGACGTAGCGTTGGACAATGGGGATACGTCGACCGACTCCAAATGCGAGAGGAGTGATTTTTAACCCCGGGGGCGGCCTGGTGGCGTTTGTATTCGTTGAGAGCGACCTTTCGCATCACGTCCTTGATGATCTCCGCGGGGAAGCCTTGTTCGATTAGTTCGCGACTTGATTTCCCTTCCTCGACGTATGCGTGCAACATGGCGTCCAAGTCCTCATAGGGCGGCAGACTATTCGAATCTACCTGGTCCGAGCGCAGTTCTGCACTAGGAGGTTTGGCCAGGGTGCTTGGGGGGATAATTTCCCGGTCCTTGTTCAACCATCGGGCAAGGGCCATCACTTGGGTTTTGTAGACATCGGATATAATAGCCAACCTGCCGCACATATCACCGTAGAGCGTGCAATACCCAATGGCGAGTTTACTCTTATTGCCAGTAGTGAGCAACAGCGCTCCAAATTTATTGGAGAGCGCCATCATCAAGGTGCCGCGTATTCGAGATTGGATATTTTCCTCCGTCACGTCGGTGGGGCGTCCTTCGAATAGCGGAGCCAGGACGTTTTCGCATGCCTTTACGACGGGCGAAATGTCGATGATCTCAAAATTAATTCCCAAGTTGCTGGCCAACTTACGGGCGTCGTCTCGGGAGTGTTGAGACGAAATTGGCGCAGGTAGCGAGACTCCAACCACGTTCTCCGGGCCTAGTGCCTCGACGGCCAAAGCGGCCACGACGGCGGAATCGATGCCGCCGCTCAGTGCTATGAGCACTTTGAGGAATCCTGAACTTGGAGGCGTAATCCCGCAGGCCGAGCACCGGCGCATCATGCACATCCGCCATTTCCTCTTGATCAAAGCCTCGATGGAGAATAGTCGCATGCCGATCCAGATCCACTACGGTGGTATCTTCGGAGAATGCGGAAAGTCCGGTTTGCAAAGAACCATCCGGACGCACGACAAGAGATCGGCCGTCAAATACCAACTCATCCTGTCCACCAACTGCATTCACGTAGACTACCGGGCAGGTTAATTTCTGCGCGGCGGTGCTGATTAACTGCTGTCGTGTGGTGTTTTTGTCGTGCTGCCAGGGACTGCTGGACAAGTTGACCATCAAATCAAGTTGGTGTGACTCCAGCCACGCCACAGAGTCGAAACGGTGGCGATGGCGCGTCAGCAGTGGGGCGTTGGCCCAGAGGTCTTCGCAGATTGTGATTGCGACGCGGAGGCGATTGATGGTGAAAATCGTCGGGGCGGACGCGGCTTCGAAGTAACGATCTTCGTCAAAGACGTCGTAGGTCGGCAGGAGACATTTACGGGCGAAACCTTGAATGGCACCGTGCTGGCAGAGCGCGGCAGCATTATGAAAAGGTCGTCCGTCGAGGGCTGGATTGGATTCCACAGTACCAATGAGTGCGGGCACTTCGCCGCAGACGGCGGCGATCTCGAGCAATGCACCTTCCGCGTCATCGCCGAAACGGCGTTTGAAAGGAGGTCTTGGGGGGGATATCCACAGGTAACCAATTCGGGAAATACAATCAGTTCGGCGCCATCGGCGACCAAGCGATGGTAGGTGGCGATGATTTTGTCTCGATTTCCCGCCAGATCGCCAACGGTAGTATTTATTTGAGCAAGGCCGACACGCATGAGGTAGGAACGGGAACGTGAGTGCTTCAGCGGTCGCTGACAACGCACAAGACCGACGCAGTTGGGGCGGAGAATAAAACGCTGGCATCTGAGTTTTATGATGCTGGCTTGCGCCGCTCACTCAAGCCGCTTTTGGTTCGAACCGGGCATGAAATCAATTGGGCAACACCGACAGTATATCGTAGGAGGTCAGGATTGCGCCTGATGAGTGGTAAATCGGAATCTCTGGCGGCGGGGAGCTTGATATTGGCTTCGGCGTCACCTCGGCGGCGAGAGTTGTTGGCCTCACTGGGAGTTGCTTTTCACATCGTCACGGCCGACGTGGTGGAGCATGAGGACCCCAGCACCGATTCGCGCGAAATGGTGGCGCACAATGCGGCCCTCAAGGCGGATTGGGTCGCGAACAGGCACCCCGAGTGCTGGGTATTAGGGGCGGATACGACCGTTTTTCTGGACGACCATGCTTTGAACAAACCGGCTGATCTCCTCGAGGCGCGGACGATGTTGCGTAGGTTGAGCGGTCGAACTCACACGGTGTTTACGGGGCTTGCCATTCGTCACTTTGTCAAGAAAGTGCGATTAGATCGAGGAGTGTCGAGTACGGTGCGCTTCAAAGAAATCGATGAGGAAACGATCACGACCTATCTCAACCGGGTGCATACCTTGGACAAAGCGGGAGGTTATGCGATTCAGGAGGAAGGGGAGTTGATCATCGCGGCGCAGGAAGGCTCTTTTTTTAATATAGTCGGATTGCCGATCGAAGAGACGAAACAAATTTTGACCGAACTGGGTCTGTTGGCCTGAGCTGTTAGTTTATCGTATGCCGTCCGCTGTTCCTCCTCCTTCCAGACATTCTTCACGTCGCCGCCGACAATCGGCTGCGTTGGGTTGGGTGCGAGGACCTCGCCGTAATACTTCGTTGCGAGCGGGGATCGTCGGAACGATTACCGTCCATCTATTGCTAATTTGGTTGGGACCCAAATTTGAGGACCATTTCATGGAAGGACCGGTTTCGACCTATTCGCCCGAGGATCCCAATCGAAACTTATTTGATATCGAGATCATGTCGGACCAGCTGCCGCCCGACACCTACGTCGATGCGAATCCCGGTGCCCCGGACAATCCGCCAGACGAAACGGAGAATTTTTCTGACCGAAACCAACAGCTCGCCCAAGAAGAGCCCCCTGAGGAAATCGGCGATATGCCTTCGACTGAGGGATTGGAAGATGTCGATTCGACCTCGATCGTGACCGGAGATGGGGCCGAACCGCTGCCACCTGCAGTCTATGTACCGCCGACCCCGGAGACGGAGAAAGCTGCAGAGGCTCTCGAAGAACAGGAACTGCCAGCTTTGGCCCAGGATCCCTTGGGTGGCACCGAAGAGCTAATAGGAGACAATGAAGAGAGTTATGGCACGAACATTGTTAAGTTGCCGAAGAACCCACAGGCGAACGTGACGGAAAAAGTGGAAGGTGTCGACGAACTGGAGCAAGATACTCCCCAAGGGCGTGGACTATACTACCGCCCAGATCCAACGCGCCAGGCGACGCGGCCAAGCTTGGCCCAATCCCAGATTCAACCGGCGGTTTTTTCAAATTGGGTGGCGGGTGCAGAACACATCGGTGTAGTCGCCCACAATGCGCTGCGTACGACCTTTGGTGAATATTTCAACCGCATGCTGGGCGTGATCGGTCAAGGTTGGCGCTATGACATCCGGGCCAAGATCGAACGTCGGATGGGGTTCCCACTCGACGGGAGTCGAGTGATGGTCGCGTTCACGCTGCACAAAGATGGCACCATCACGATCGATAAGGTGGATGGAAATGCAGGCCCTCTATGGGATGGCACCGCGGTGGAAGCGATTGCCGGGCCGGCTCGATTATCGGATGGGTATGGGGAGTGGCCGGACGATATGCGCGTGATGGGGGGGGATAGCACCCCGATCAAGCTGACTTTTTATTATCAGTAAGATGGAAACCACGCAGGCAGTCTTTGCCTCGTTGGCTCCTCTGGGAAGGAACGTCGCGGTGATCCGGGTTGATGAGTCGGGGCTCATCGCCGTGGCAAAACCCCCGGGAATGTTGTCGCACCCCAACAAGAGTGGAGAGGAATCACGCGCATTGTTGAATGCCTCCTACGAATTGAACGGAGAGTTTTACCGTTGGACCGACTCCCACGGCAAAGAGCGGCGGGCGTGGTTGTTGAATCGGTTGGATTCCGCGACGTCGGGCGTGATGTTGTTGGCCACGAATGAAGCGTTGGCTCGTCACATACGCATCCTGTTTAAAACCAAACGTATTCAAAAAATGTATGCAGCGCTGGTCTTTGGGCGACCGGCGCAAAAGCGGGAAGTTTGGCGCGACAAGTTGGCGGTGCACAAAAAGGGAGGACAGATTCGCACTGGCGGGCAGGGGAACAGTCCGGCCGAATCGGAGATGCGGTGGGTGGATACGGGGCCGCACGCCACGCCGCCACGTAGTCTCATCCAATTGGAGCCCCGCACGGGACGGAGTCACCAATTACGGGTGCAGTGTGCGCAGCGGCATCTACCGATTGTGGGTGATGCGACCTATGGAGACTTTCGCTTGAATCGTGAATTGGCCAAGCGCACCGGTGAAAAACGTCTCTGTCTGCACTCGTTTCGCACCAGTTTCGAATACGAATGGGAAGGGCGCCGGGTTCGCTTCCACGCGGAGGCGCCATTGCCCGCTGAATTCGAGACTCTGCTGCGTTGACAGCGTAGAATGAATCTCCCACACGTAGCGAAGATGGTCTTCACTGTTTTTGCGTCTTTTAGCTTTTGGGGGTTTGGCTACGGCCACACCGAATAAGCGGCTGCGCGCGAAGCCCTTTTTGATTGTCAAAAACCTCCGCCAATTCTGAGCCGCCCCTCCGGGCGGTTTTTTTGTTTTGAAGTCTACACTGTCATGATCCTCCCAAAATCCCATCGCCTCACCGTCGCGCAAATTTCTGAACTGACCGATATTGTGTCCGAGTTTGATTGCCGTTTACAGCCGATCATCGGCGCTGTGCGGACCATCTATGCGATCCTCGGGGACGAACGTGATGAGCTGATGATCAATCGAATCGAAGGCCTGTCCTATGTCGATCGAGTCGACCGAATCCAGTCACCATTCAAACTAATGGATCGACGATCCGATCTCGCGTCTCATGAAGTCAAAATTGGCGGCGTGACCCTGGGCCGGAAACTGCTGGTGATCGCAGGACACTGTACGATCGATCCAAAGAACCCCAATCTCTTCTACGAAACTGCCGCCGCGGTAAAAGAAGCCGGCGCGCAAGTCGTGCGGGGTGGTGTGTGGAAACCGCGTACGAATCCTTATTCCTTTCAGGGCGACTCCAAGTCTTTGGATATCCTCATGGAGGCTTCGAATCGAACAGGCCTTCCAGTAGACGCCGAAGTCATGGACGAGGAACATCTTCGCATGGCGTTGGATGCTGGCGTGCACATGCTGCAAATTGGAGCTCGAAATGCCCTCAATTACTCCTTGCTCCGTGCAATTGGTAAGGAGATCGCGGAGCGCGACACGGTGGTGTTACTCAAACGCAGTCTGCACATGGGGCCGATCAATGAATTCATCGCCGCGGCGGAATACGTTGTGAGTTTTGGCAACCCCAACATCTTACTCTGTCCGCGGGGCACGGCGCCTGGGCTGGACGGTTACCGCAACCATCCCGACGAAAGCATCACCCTTCTGCTGAAAGAAAAGAGCTGGGCACCGGTGGTGGTGGATCCATCGCATTCCGTCGGTCGAGCTACTTATGTGCCGGCTTGTTCCTTGGCGGCGGTGGCGTACGGAGCGGACGGTTTGTGCATCGAAGCCCACGTTGATCCCACCAAGGGGATGGGCGATGACCCGAAGCAGGCACTTACCCCGGAGGTGCTGTCGGACACCATTAGGCAGGCCAAGCAATTGTGGGCCATGAGGCGCGGCGTCACTCCTGTCGTCACGGCTTAGGCATGAGGGGAGACGATAAGAGAGCTGTATCGATCCAGCGCGGCTTTTCCAGCGGGCTGAACACGCCCTTCGGATGCGAGACGATGCAAGTTGGGCGATGTTGGTCTGGCTCCAGTTCGAACGCGGTTTGCGCGGGGTGAATCGTTGCAGGTAGCTCGTCGAATCCCATCGTTTTTTCAAAGCATCAATCCAACCCCAGCACAGGGCTTCTTCGAGGGCCTCTCGATACGTAAGCGTTGGTAGCCCGCTATCCAAACGATGAAAGCCTAACCAAAGTTCGGTCGCTTGAGCGTGTTGCTGTGAATACCAAGAATACAGTTCCGATGGTGAGACTAAAAAGAGTGGCTGTGGATCTGAGAGCGACACTGTGCGGGAAACAACAGGGGGGAGGGCCGCGAGTTCGAGCAGTTGGCAATTATTCTCAATTATTGGAGTCACGATTCTCTATGGTCGAACCGATTCGTGGGGGGGTATGCTGGAGGCCCCCATGCCCCGATTACCTCTCAGCACCCCCTTCGCTCTGCTCGCGGGATTCTCACTCGGATTTCTTATGGCAAGTTCCACGGTTCTGGACGCGCAGGAAATTACGATCGAAGGTACCCAATTTGTCGCCAATGGCGAACCCGTTTGGTTGAACGGAATCAATGCCGCCTGGATCGATTGGAATGATTGCGGGGACGGCCGATTCAGGGAGTTTCAAACTGATCCGAATGATCGGGCTTCCCGCGGGTGGGACGAAGCGATCGCAAGCTATGCCGCAGCGGGGATCAATAGCGTTCGGGTTTGGATTGATTGCGATGGAACCCACGTCTTGCGCTATGATGAACAGGGAAACGTAACCGGCACGGTGGATGGGTTTATAGCGGATGTGGGGCGTCTCCTCGATATCGGTCAGAAATATGGCGTCTATATCATGCCGGTGCTGACGTCCTTTGATCATGCGCGGGAAAAGAACGGGGAATCGACGTGGCCGAATTGGAGGGCATTACTGGACAATGACGCCAAGATCGACTCGTACATCAACAATGTGGTGATTTCGTTGGTCACGACGTATCCAGATCATACTTACTTGTTGGCTTGGGAGATTGGCAACGAGCCGGAGTGGATGTATGCGGGCTCCGCGGAGCAACGTGGAACGACCAAGGAAAGGGTGATGATGTTTCATGCGAGAGTCGCTGCGGCGATTAACAAGAATACCGTGAAGCCTGTCACGACAGGGACGGCCGGATGGCAATGGATGAGCGACCGCGATGGGTTTAATGGACAGCTCTACAGTGATGCCTCTCTGCGAGAGGCATTTGACGACCCCGATGCGCAGTTGGATTTTTTCCAGATTCACTACTACAGATGGATGCAGAGCCAAGGTGCGAGTCCGTTCGACGATGGAAAATCCATCGCTTATTTTCTACAAACCCAACCTGATCGTCGGTGAGAGCCCCGGATTGTCGATTGCGACCGGAGGCGCACTCCAGACAGTGGAAGAATCCTATCAAAGCGCATGAAATAACGGATACCAAGGAGTCATGGCCTGGTCTTCCAGTGGGCATGATGGCGCGGGCACACTGCCGGAAATCGCGGTAGGAACTCTTCGAATGCGCCAAAAGTACGCTGAATACGTGGCATTCAATCGCCCTATTTTTGTGATCCAATCTGCTTCGGCGACGGTTGCACCGGGAGGCGACACTTCGTTGACAGTGACGGTTCAACCGTCCTTGGCCCTGACGTTTCAATGGTTGAAGGACGGAAATTCGATCGAGGGCGCAACCGCTCCACCCCTCACCATTGCGTCGGCGCAGGCGGTGGATGGAGGACGTTATTCGGTCATGGCATCGACCAACACAAGTATGACCGCAGTATCGGAAGTCGCAACGGTTTTGGTAGCCGTTCCCCAATCCGGAAAGCTCAAAGATCTCTCCGTATTGGCACACTCTGGTCAGGGGGCTGATGTATTGACGGCCGGATTTGTGACTTCCGGGGGGAGAGATGGCGCAGCTGCTGATTCGCGGGGTGGCGCAGCGACTCGCAGAAAACCAGTGGGTGGCTAATACCATGGCGAATCCCCAGTTGGTCGCCTTATGATCCCAACAGCGTCGAACTGGCGCGCAACGCGGACTGGCACGTCTCGGATGTCGATATCATGACTGCCCTGGGGGCCTTTGAACTGACTTCGGGGAGTGGAGATGCGGTATTTGCCGGAGAACTTCCGAAGGGCGTCCCGATTTCAGTTCAAATTAGTGATGAGAGTGGAGGCGAGGGATGCGCCATTGCGGAAGTCTACGACCTGCACTCTGGATTGACGGGCAATCGACTCGATAACTTGTCAGCCCGATTGAACGTGCTCGCCGATCGTCCGTTAACGGCTGGTTTTGTGATTGATGGTAATGTGCCGCATCGAGTTCTGATCCGGGGCATCGGACCGGGGCTGGAAAACTACGGCATTACCAACGCGTTGCCCGATCCGAATATTGTAGTGGTTCGCACGGGGGAATCGCCGGCCACAATCGGAGAGAATCTGAATTGGTCGGATCACGGGGCGGGACCTGTGGTGTCGGCCGCGGCGGCAGAGTCTGGAGCCTTCCCGCTTGCGGACGGCAGTCTCGATGCGGCGGCGCTCTATACTTCTGCATCCCGGAAGTTATACGGTGACGGTTTCCAGTGCAGACGGCAGAGCCGGGGTAGCGTTGGCAGAAATTTACGACTTGGGTGAACCTTAGGATACGGCGAGGGCGACGAGATCTGAAGTTGAAGGGGACAGCAGACCTAGAGTTGCTCGATCTCGATTCGTCTAAAATCCAGGGGACCGTGCTCCCCTTGGATTCCGATGTGCCCGGAGCGCTGTCTAACTCCTAGAGAAATCGAGATCAGTTCTCCGTTTAGACGAACACTCAACGATTCTCCGCGGCAGGTGATTTCCATCAGATTCCATTCCGGAGCAGGGTTTTTCGCCTTGGCGATTTTGGTCGGATCAAAGATTTGATCAAATTCTCCGGCCCCGTAGGCGATCAAGGTTCCCAGGGGATGCTCGCCCTCAGCAGTGTCCATACATTGCACCTGATACCCATGGTCAGGCCATCCTGACTCATCGTCATGACTAGTCGGACCGGTGCGCACGAATATGCCACTATTGGCGGCGACTTCGTTGAAACGGACTTCAAGGGTCAGTTTGAAGTCGCCATAGGTCTCTGTCGACCGAAGCCAACCCGTGCCCCGGTTGAGAGAAAGCAGGCCGTTCGAAACGGTGAATTGTCCGCCGTTTAGAACAGTCCACCCTGCGAGGGTCTTTCCATTAAAAAGCGAGGTAGAATTATCGTCCTTGGCAATGACCGGAGGAAGGATCGGTAGTAGGACGCTCAGAGTGGCGAGGCGAAGGAACCGGGGTAGGGAGTTCATCATATGAACTCTTCAAGCGTTTCCAGGCCGATGCACAGCATCAGGTTCGCCATTCTCACACCGACGAACGGGCGGAAAATGTAGCGTCGAGCTGATTCGTCAGATTCGTAGATGTCCTTGGCCGAGCCGACGATCAAGGGATCAAGATCAGCCAATAGCGCTTGTCCTTGCCGTCGTAGGGGATGCTGTTGAGCAGAAATTGCATCGCGTTTAGTCGGGCGCGTTTCTTGTGCGTCTGAGCGCACGATGGTCCATGGGGCGTCTGCGGTGTCGGTGTAAAAAGCATGTCCTCCTTGGCCTTGGTGTAGTCGGTCCCAACGCCCCAATGACTCGACGTCCATGGGGCTCAGTTTCCACTGTTTAAGTGGGTCCTGAGCCCGGCCCAGGAAACGACGCAATTGTTCGGTGCGATTGACGGAAAACCAGAATTTGAATAGATGGATACCGCTGCGCACGAACATGCGTTCAAACTCCGGAGCTTGCCGCATGAATTCGAGGTATTCGGTGGGATTGCAAAAGCCCATGACATTTTCGACGCCGGCGCGGTTGTACCAGGAGCGGTCGAAAAACAAGATTTCGCCCTTGGTGGGCATCTGTTCGACGTAACGTTGGAAATACCATTGCCCCCGTTCGGTTTCGGAGGGTTTGGCCAGGGCCACGACGCGAGCGCCGCGAGGATTGAGGTTCTCGGTGAAAAGCTGAATGGTACCTCCCTTGCCCACTGCGTCCCGACCTTCGAAGAGCATCACGATCCGTTCGCCACTCATGTTTACCCACGCTTGCATTTTCACCAACTCGATTTGCTCATCGTAGATTCTGCCCTTCATCGTTTTCGGATAAGGGTAAGTGGGGCTGATGATCTGTTTCTTGCTGGTGGTGCTTTTAACGGTTTCAACCAAATCGGCCGGGATGCTCTTGCGTACCTGATCATCGATTTGTGCGCTCATGGGAAACGCCTTAGCCATCACCTTGGATGCCGTGGTTGGTCGGAGTCTCGGTTTAACTGTTTTGGCTTTGCGTGATGCTTTTTCGGTAGGCTTGGGGGACGGTTTATCGGATTTGGAGACGATCTTTTTGCGGGAGGCCGAGGTAGCGGAGGAAGCTTTCTTTTTCATGATAAAGGAACAGTTCAGGAGGGCGCGCTCAGGTAAAAATTGAGTAACAAAAACAGATTCCATCGGAACGTTCAAAAAAGATCACAAGTGGCGAGACATTAACGTACTATGAATTTATCACATGCTTGGTGGTGGTAGGTTCTGCAGGGGGAACACTTTGTCGATGGAGGTGGAAAATTCAACATCGACGAAGCCACCTTCCGGAGTGATGGCATAATAGTCGGCCCGAACCCACAGCGGACCGGAGTCGAAATAGAAGACTCCGTGAAGCGTTCAATTTTGTGCTCAGGCGCACCGATTTGAAAGTCTCATGACCGCGTAGGCGTCCGAGTTTTTTGGTCGTGGTTTGGAAACGCTAAATCTGCTGTTCGATTCGATCGATTTCTTCGCCGAGCATCCATTGACGAAACAACGCATAGCACCCGTTTGAAGCGTAAGCTTCAAACCCGAGTTCAAATTTGCGATCGCCTTCAGATGCGTGAACGAAGACGGCAGAAAAGAGGAGTAAGAGAGAAACAATGACGGGGCGCATCGCTAGGTAGGTTGAGGTCGAAAGTACTGAGAGAGTTACTGTCGACCTAGGACCCGGATCGATGCCGAATGATCCACTTGTTCCGGCGCGGAGAATTGGCCCCGGCGATCTACAATAAATTTATCTGCGAATCGTCGGTCGCTTTGACCGTGATTTTTTTGCGCGGTCGCGCCTGTGGGGCGGACAGCTCAACAGAGGTATCATCAGATTCGAGTTTCCCGAGGATGGACTTGGCGCGATCGATCACGGCTGCAGGCAAACCGGCGAGACGTGCGACTTGAATACCGTAACTGCGATCGGCGGCGCCGGGCTGAATGCGATGCACAAAAATGATGTCATCGTTCCACTCCTTCACGGCAACGCTGTAGTTACGGAGTCGTGACAGGTGCTTGTCCAGCTGGGTGAGCTCTTGGTAGTGAGTCGCGAACAAAGTGCGGGGTCCTCGCTCAGCCGGACTGTGCAGATGTTCCACCACGGCCCAAGCGATACTCAGTCCGTCGTAGGTCGAAGTCCCGCGGCCGATTTCATCGAGTATAATCAGCGAGCGATCCGTGGCGTTGTTGAGAATGTTGGCCGTCTCGTTCATTTCGACCATGAAGGTGGAATTGCCACGGGCGAGGTCATCGCTGGCGCCGACTCGAGAGAAAATTCGATCGACCAATCCGATGCGGCATTTCGATGCGGGCACCCAGCACCCGACTTCTGCGAGCAACGTAATCAATGCCACCTGACGAATGTAGGTCGATTTACCTGCCATGTTGGGGCCGGTGATGAGGGCCAATTGCTCGCCCGTGCAGGAGAGTAGGGTGTCGTTGGGCACGAAACTTTGGTTGCCGCGAATCACGGCGGTGTCGGGAGCCTTGAGCATTTGCTCCACGACGGGATGCCGTCCTTCGGTAATCTCGAGCACATCACTTTCGTCGATTTCCGGTTGATGATAGTCCCATTCACGGGCGAGCACCGCCCAACCGGCGAGGACATCGAGTTCCGCGAGGGCTTCGGCGGACTTGCTCAGCGCGATCGAGTCATCGAGTACGGTGGTGATCAGCTCACCGAACAATTCCCGTTCCCGCAGCAAGGCGTTGTCCTCGGCGTGAAGAATTTCCTTTTCCTTTTGCTTCAGCTCATCGGTCACGAAGCGTTCGCTATTCACGGTGGTTTGGCGACGGATGTAGTTCTCCGGGATCAGGTGAAGATTAGATTTGGTGACCTCGATGTAGTAGCCGAAATTTCCGGTGTACTTCACCTTCAGGCTCTTGATGCCGGTGCGGGTTCGCTCATCACTCTCCAAGGAGGAAAGCCAAGTTTTATTGTCGCGAGTGAGGGAACGGATGCGGTCTAGCTCAGGATCGAATCCATTGCGGATAGCCCTCCCTTCAGCGATGTCGTTGGGCATGTCGTCTGCGAGGGCGCGTTGCAATAAATCGCACAGCGTGGGCAAAGCATCGATACGGTCGGGGTAGCCTGAGGCCAAGGAGCCGGCGAATTCGGCGAGGAGACGATGAATCTCGGGAATCTGACCCAAGGTATCCCGGACCCCGCCCAGTTCGCGAGGATTGCGCAGACGGTTTTGCAAGCGGCCGAGGATACGCGGAATGTCTCGTACATGGGCGAGCGTTTCACGCAACTCGCCAAGGAGCATGGGGGCTCCGAGTAACTCACCGACCGTGTTCGAGCGGCGACGGATTTCGGCAAGATCCAATTCCGGTGCGCTGAGCCAGCGTTCGAGTAAGCGCGCTCCGGCGGCGGTGGTGGAGCGATTGATGGCCGAGAGCAGGGAACCGGAGCGAGTGCCACGACTGGATTGAAAGATCTCTAAATTGCGCAGGGTCGCGGGGTCGATCAGCAGAGTGCGGGCACTGCGATATTCCTGCAGTGCGCGCAGGTTCTCCGGTTTGGCACAGAGGTTTTCGGTGGAGTAGTAGACGAGGGCACCGGCCGGACCGAGACCGGGGTGTTTCTCGTCGAGGCCGAACCCCTCCAAATTCAGAACTTCGAGGGCGTCGCGCACCGTGCGGGCTCCCGAGGCGGTTTCGAAATGGTAGCCGGGAAGTTCGGTGATGAGGCGATCGGCGCAAAAATCGCGCAAGGCGTGAGCATCGGGATCGTCGTGCGGGGCATCGCGCCAGGAGTTAAAGTCGCCTTCGATCAGGAGCAATTCCGCCGGTTCGAGAGCCGTGAGCACGGGCAGGAGGTTTTGCACGTGCGGGTCGGTCGCGAGTTGGAATTCTCCAGTGGAAAGATCGAGCCATGCGGCATGGAGTCCTCGTTTGTCACGGATAAGTGCGCAGAGGTAGTGATTGCGGGATTCGTCCAGTTGGTCAGCGGCGAGGGTGGTGCCCGGTGATAGAATGCGGGTCAGGGCTCGTTTGACCAGTTTGCCCGGCTTGGCGGGTTCGGCTTGATCGCAGATGGCGACTTTGTGGCCGGCCGCGAGCATCTTGGGGACATAGTTGTCGGTCGCATGATGAGGAATCCCTGCCATGGGATAGTCCTGTCGCTTCGTGAGGGTCAGTCCACAAACCCGCGAAGCGATTTCGGCGTCCTCGTAGAACATCTCATAGAAGTCGCCGAGGCGAAATAGTAAGATGGTGCCTTTGGGCAGGCCCCGCTTCACCTCGAAGTATTGCTGCATCATCGGGGTCATTTTCTTGGCGGCGGGCATGGGCAGTGAAATAGCGAGTGGCGGATAGTGGGTAGTGAGGAGAAAGCAGTCAATCCAGTGGATGCCAAGACCCGCGCCAAGGGATTTCTTCGGCAAGCTGGTTTACGGAACATCTGCCCTAATTCTCCTCGCCCCTCTTTGGGCGGTTCTCACACCTTGGGGCGTGATCGAACTCTATTCACGAGATTTGGGTGGTGCAGGTGTTGCACGGTATGTTGGGATCGTCGCGGAATTGGTTGACAGCGGGAGCGGAATTGGCCAAACATACGATACGTATTTGCGTTGGATCAACGCAATCATGGCCGTTCTCCCCATGCCGAAACGATGGACTACGGGACCATGGTCGATGATTTGATCGGGTGGCTGGACGCTCGTGGATTGAGCCAGGTGGATGTGGTGGCAAAGTGGTATGGTGCTGGCGACGCGTCATCGGGAGCGCGTGCGGAGCCTGGTGGTGGTGGATATCGCCCCGAAGAATTACTTGTCTCACGGACATCGGGCTGAGTTTGCGGCCATGCACGAATTGCAGCTGGACGAAGTACAGTCACGAGCCGATGCAGAGATGAAATTGGAGACACGGGTCCCCGATTGGGGAATGCGGAAGTTTTTGACCACGAACCTCGAGCGCGTTGAGGGAGAACAAGGTTGGCGGTGGAGTATCAACGTGGCCGCGATTACCCGTGCGCTACCGACGTTGGAACGCAATCCGTTGAAACTCGAAGACGTATACCAGGGCCCAGCACTCTTTGTGACCGGCGGTAAATCACGTTACGTGGGGGCGGGGGATGTAGCGGCGATTCACGCGCATTCCCCGAGGGCTGAAATCGAGATTATCTCCGAATCGGGTCACAATCCTCATATGGAGGCACGGAGTGAGTTCATCACTTGTGTGCTCAAGCATGCGGCGCAGCTCTGAGGAGGGTGCAGACGTGTCAGGGCTTAATGGTTGGCGTTGGCGAGACTAACCGTCACGCCGTCGCGACTCGCGCGAGCATGTGGTTCCCAGTCCCGGCGCCACCATCGTCGGAACATAATGGCACAGCGGAAGCACTCGTCGGCGATCATGGCCAGCCCATAATCCCGGCAGACCCCAGCCCAAAGTGATGCCCAGAAACCAAGATAAAGGCACCCACCAACCCCACATGCCAATGACCCCTAATTTTAACGGAAATCGAGCATCGCCGGTCGCGCGCAGGCCGCAGACCATTACCATGTTAAACAAGCGCCCGGGTTCGATGAGCAGGGTCATTTTTAGCAACAGTGCGCCCATAGTAACAACGGCCATGTCGTCGCTGAAAATTCCGAGAATTTGTTGACCAAATAGCGCTCCCGAAAGCGCCGCAATCATGACGATTGCAATGCCACGTTTAAGGGTGCGTAGCAGGCGGTGATACGCGGCGTCAAAGTCACCCGCTCCCACATGGTGACCGAGCAAGATCTCGTTGGCGAAAGCTAAGGCAAAGCTGAAGGTGAATACAAAATGCATGATTTGCATGGTGTAGGATTGAACCGCCAGTTCAGTCGCCCCTATGCGCGCGTCAAAGATGATGATGGTCATGAACGAAATCCACCAACAAAGGTGTTCCCCTGCGGAAGACAGACCGATGTGGAGGGATACGCCTCAGGCGTTCCCTCGGAACGCTCAGTAAATCGCGCACGCTGAGTTTCAAGCCGGTGCGGCGACGGAGCAGGAACCAAAAACAAGCGGCCGCGACGACCCGGCTACCGGCGGTGGCGACCCCCACGATGCCCATCTTGGGCGCGCCAAAGAGGCCGAAAAGCAGGACCGCATTGCCCGACGGCGTTGATCGCGTTTTGCACCATCGTGACCCAAATCGCGTCGGAGGCGCGACCATAGGCACGGAGGATGGCCCCGACGGCGACATTATGAGCTTCAAGCCACAGCGTGGCACCCAGGATCACCAAATAGGGTTGAGCGTAATTGAACAACTCCGGCGGTAGACGCATGAGATACAACAACCCGGTCGTGTTGAAAGTGATGAGCAGGCTGATCAGTAAACCGAGCCAAAGATTGACCGCGATCGCCGTACGCACGGTGGCGACGCAGCCTTTTTTGTCGCCGCCACCGAGGCTGTGCGTGACCACAACACTGCTGCCGATCCCGATGAAACCGAAAATCATGACAGCGAGTATCACGAATTGGTGTGCGATCCCCAGGGTGGCCCACCGCGCCGTCGGATATCGTGCTTACCATGAACACATCGATCGTGCTGGTGAGCAGATGCAGCGCTTGCTCGACGAAGATCGGCAGTGCAAGTTTGAGTAAGGTGGACCGGGCGGGCGCGGTCAGAAATTGGAGACTGAAGGCCAACGCTGGCACACCTGTGGTATTTCGAGCAAGGCGGTGCTATCGGCGCGGTCGTAAAGCGTTAAGCAGACCGCCCGCCAGCCTCTATTGACGCCTCCAGATAGCACCGCTTGGAAAGGCAGGAGAGCGCCACTGGCGCCCACCGCTCCGCTTCTGAGAGTCTATTCCTCCCAAGAATGGATATTTTAACCAATATGGTTAAAGTTCATCCGCAGCCCTGAGCGGCGGGGGGACTCAGTTTTTGGGGCGAGGGCGGAGCGCGTTAGGGCGCCGGAGGATGACGGCGGTGCGCGCCAGAGGTGTCCTATCGGCGGGCGGCCCAGACTCGCAGCGAGGCCAAGAGGAAGCTTTCCAACGCGGTTTGAGCATTCAAGTTGACCCGCAGGAGACCGACGGCGTATTCGAGCTTTTCGACCGCACCGGTAAAGGCTCGACGGTAGGATTCGTCGCCGGTGCTGATTCGGTCGAACGCGAAGTCCCGGGTGGCGTGCTCAATTCCGGCAAATAGTTTCAAGCGAAGTCCGTTGGCTAATCCGGTTTCAATGGCCACGCGTTCATCGTCACCAAGGTCGGACGGGAGATTTTGTTTGTGGGCCTTCCATGCCTCGGAGATCGCCGCGTTGAGGATCAATCCAAATCGTGAGGTGAGACCGTAGGCGGCGAAGATGGCATCGGCGGCGGCTTTGCGGTCACCGACTCCAGCCGATAGGCGCCCGAGCCAGGCTTGGTAATCCTCGATCCACGCCCGCCATCCATCGGGTAAGTAACCTACTGACGCAGAGGGGAACCGGAAATTCAGGCAGCGGCTACGAATGGTGGGTAGCAGGGAATAGGGACGAGTGGTGAGGACCAGTAACGTCGTATTGGCGGGCGGTTCTTCCAGCGTCTTGAGGAAGATGTTGGCCGTCGTAACGTGCATGCGGTCGGCCTCGTGCACGATGCCGACCTTGTGGTCTCCCGAAGAGGCGGAAACCGCGATTTTTCGAATGAATTCGCGCATGGTGCCCGAGTCTTCGGCAGATTTGCCGGCCTTAATTTGGCGCATCTTACCGGCGGGTCTCAGGCTGAAGCAGTCCGGATGTTCGTCGGCCGAAAAGCGATGCGCAAGTTCTACCTTGCCGGGATAGAGCAGGCGGTCTGCAATGGACTGGGAAACGGCGACCAGGGTTTCATATTCGTCTCCGGTAATCAGGAGACTGTGGGATAGGCGCTGACGATCGATGGCCCGTTCGATCACGCTGACCGCGGCGGTGCCTTGCAGGGAATCCGGCCAGGGCAGGGCAGGCATCGGTTAGATCAAGAAGGGCTAGGCGATCGTTTTTTTGACGACCTTCCAGATGGCGCGCTCAATCTCGCCTTCGGTCATGGTGCCATCGATGACGACGATGCGTTCCGGAATGCTTTTGGCGAGCAGCAGGTAGCCGTTGCGGACTTTTTGGTAGAAATCGATGTTTTCGCGCTCCATGCGGTCGGGCACGTCGGAGGCGCGTTGGCGAATGCGGTTCTTCGAAATGGTGGGCGGCACGTCCAGTACGATGGTGATGGCGGGCATCACGTTGCCGACCGCGAAATGATTGATCAAACTGACCGGATCGGACGCCAAGTTTCGGGCAATGCCTTGATAGACGGTCGATGAGTCGAGAAAGCGGTCGCTCAATACGACGGTGCCGTCGTGCAGGGCCGGGGCGATAACCTCGCGAACGAGTTGAGCCCGGGCTGCGGTGAAGAGCAGGAGTTCGGTTTCGGCACACATTTCGTCGCCACCTGAATTGTGCACGATGATGTTGCGCACCTGCTCGCCGATGGCGGTTCCGCCAGGTTCACGGACGCTAAGCACTTTGATTATTTGCTTAACGAGACGTTTGGCGAGGCGAGCAATCTGAGTCGATTTGCCGCTGCCTTCGGCTCCTTCGAAGGAGATCAATTTACCCAAGGGTTTTTCTTTTAGGGGCATAACAAAAGTCTGGCGGAAGTCTGGTGGAATTAGGACCAGTTGGCGCGGAAGGTTTCGATTTGGTTGAGAGTCGGACTTTCAGCGGTGCGAACGTAGTGGCCGCTCGTGCAGACGCCGGTGGTGAAACAACCCGTCGGGGTGAGCCCCAGCAGCTGTCCGGTGGCGAATCCGGCGTTAAAGTGATCGCCGGCGCCTGTGGTGATGAGTGGCTTGGCGACATAAGGGCCAGGAATCCAAGCCGTGCCATCGGAAGTGGCGCAAGCGGCCGATTCCTTCGGATGCATCACGACGGTGGCGTAATCGAGTTTGGCTCGAATCTCCGCGGCGATCTGGCGGAGACCGGATTCGTTTTCTGGTAATCCATGGAATCCAAGCGTGCGGTGCACGCGCTGAGCTTCCTTGAGGTTGAGGCCAAGCGTAACTCGACCGAACTGGCCGATTACATTCAGGGCCGTCATGAGATCCTCTTCGGAGCGTTTCTCGGGATCGGCGAAGTCGAAAAGAAGATCCGGTCTTTGGCCGGCCACGCGGGAAAGACCTGTGTGATCAATTTCTGAAAGATGTCGGTTATACTGGGAATCATGGTCCAGTTGACGAGCGCCACGAGGTCGGCCGCGCCCAAGGCGTGTTCGAGTGCGGGCCCTCCGGCTTTCTCTTGCATGCGCTCGAAGGTGATTTCGTCCAGGCTACGCATTTGGCCCAGCATCAATTTGCCGTCTTCAAATTCCACCGCGATGGTTGAGGCCGGGTCGCACAGGGAGATAACGTCCGAGCGGGTGGCCATTTCCTGGAAAACCGGGTGGATGGCAAAACGGCCGAGGGCGCCGATATAGTTTAGGTTCAACCCGTGCTCGAGCAATGACATGGCCATGATCGGGCCGTTGCCTCCGAGTTGATCCATGCGGAGATAGAGCTCCAAATTGGTGCTCTTACCGGCGGCGGCGAGAACTCGTTGACCAAAATCGGTGATGGTGGGGATGGGGTCAAACTGATCGCCCTGGCCGGAGCGCAAGGCTACCGGAGTGACGATCGTGTCGACAAAGCCATTTAGGCCAACCACGGCGAGTTCATCCCCGAGTTTCGAGCTGTTTTGGCGTAATTCAGTGAGAGTGGCTTGGCGAAAATCCATGGCGAGCAGAGTCGAGTGAGTCGCGGAGACCGAACAAACCCGACCGAATCTGCGCAATCACGAAAGCAGAGACAATAAATGCGTGTGGCTTTTCCATTGAAGCGGTGGGTCGGAACAACCACTGCTTTTATTCGCTGTCCTCACTTGATCTCAATAGCTGTTTCTCCTACTCGTGATCGCACCGATTTTTGCCGTTACCAACGTTATTCAAACCTTCATCAGCTCCGGCTTAGTGGGGCAGATTATCACCGTTGGGTTGGTGATTTTCAGTTTCATCGCCTGGTCGATCATGATCGACAAGCACATGGAGCTTAAACGGCTGCGGCTGCTCAATCTAAGTTTTGAGCAACGTTTACGGAGTGAACGCACGTTGCTGAATGCTCCGGAGGCCTATCGCGAACGGCGGACTATTCCTTATGGCGACATGTTCGCGGATGCCTTGGACGCCTATTGGCGGGCCGCGTCGATCGGGCAGGAGAAGGGCGTGGATACCTCGAGATTTCGTTTGGAGCACACGGAAAATGCGTTGCAACGGGCGCTGGCGCGTCAGGTTTTGCGCTATGAGTCCAACATGGTTTTTTTGGCGACGATCGTCTCCGGAGCGCCGTTCATGGGGCTGTTGGGCACGGTTTGGGGAGTGATGGATGCGTTCAGTGCGGTCTCGGTGCAACAAACCGCAAGTATCCAAACGCTGGCCCCTGGGGTCTCCGCGGCACTGCTGACGACGGTCGCGGGTCTGGTCGTGGCGATTCCGTCGGTATTCGGTTACAACTTTCTGTTCGCCAGCACGAAACGATTGATCACTGAAATCGAAAACTACGCCAGTTCGTTGGCCGACCGGCTCGAACTCGAGTCGAGTTGATCGTCTTCGCATGACCCATTACGTCCGGCTTCCTCCCCGCCATGGCCCGTAATTTTCACCGCAAACGTCAGTCTGCGCCGATATCGGAGCTGAACGTGACCAACCTCATCGATTTGGGGTTTACGTTGTTGATCATTTTCATGATCGCCACGCCGTTGATCAATCAGGAGCAGACCATACCGGTAGATTTGCCATTCGAGCAACGGAGTGAGCAGGTGCAGCCCGATCCCGATACGCAGTTTGAATCCATCACCATCCGCGCTGATGGTAGCATCGCCCTCAGTGGAGAGGTCGTGTTGCTTGCCAATCTGGGAGCGGCGCTGGAGCCTTTTGCGAATATGGCGAAACTTCCGGTTTTTCGTATTCGGATGGATGCCGATTCCACGGCGCAACAGTTTGTGGGTGTGATGGACGCGTTAAAATCGAAACACTTAACTCGGATCACCTTTGATACGCAGGTGTCTGCACCTTGAGTTCGAGATGCCCGGGATTAACCTCCAGATCATGCAAAGCAGTAGTATCGCCACCTCCTCTTCGCCCATGCCACGTGCGGCTGGGCTCTCGGCGCTGCTGCATCTCACGATGTTGGGAACGTTGCTCTTCGTGGCGTGGTGGTCGCAGTTAAAGGATGAAGATCCACCGGATACGTTTGAGGTGGTTGAAGGCCCCGACGATGACTTTGCGGCCCCGGAGGCACCCAGAATCGAAACTCCGTCGGTCCAGCTCGATTTACCCAAATCGTTGCCGCCGAAGCCTCGGCCTCAGCTCACAATTATCGAACGAGTTCCCGAGCCACCGCCCAAAGTTGTTCAACCGAAGCCGAAACCCCAGCCCGCGCCGCCTAAAATCGAGGCCGTTCCAGAGAAATCCCTGATTCAGAAAATTGAGCCAGAGCGGCAGAAGGTGACGTATGATCAATTCCGCGACGAACATGGCGCACCCAAGCCTCAGAGAGTCAAGAAACCGCAACCGATCAAGATCAAGAGCATCGATACGACTCTGATATTCGATTTCACGTCTAATAAGGTCACTGTAGGAGCCGGGGGCACGGCGATGTCTTCGAGCGAGTTGGATTTGTCGAAACGCTACATTGCTTTTATTATTCAATGTGTCCGGCAGTCGATGGAGGCGGCGGGGGTGACGGAACTCCGCGACGCTGGATTGCAGTTTAGTGTGAGTCTGGACGGCGTGATTTCCGACGTAGAGATTTCCCGGTCTTCCGGCAGCGGCACATTCGATCGGGCAGTGCTGGCAGCGATTCGTTCCAGTCGTGGCATCGGGCCGCCTCCCACGGGACGAGCGGAGCGATTCAGTATCGTAATCCGCATGAGTGGTACCTAGCCGACCGTTTATCTTGGCGACGCGACCATCAAACAAAAAGCCACCTCTGAAGGTGGCTTAAAAGTTGGTGGACCCTAGCGGGATCGAACCGCTGACCTCCTCAATGCCATTGAGGCGCTCTTCCAGCTGAGCTAAGGGCCCGGGGGGGAAAAGGGACAATCAAAGTTGGAGAGGTGAACGCAAGGAGTTTTTAAAACTGGGGAGTTAATTTACGTTCCGCGGTTGTGCCTCATCAGACTCATCCCGGTGGTTCGGGAGACAATTATCTCGGTAAAAGCGGGTGAGGGTTTCCTGCCAGCGCCTTTCACCTTCTTCGCGTCGACGGACGGAGCGATATTCCCGTTCGCCGGCCACAAAGATGAACGCGAACAGCGCCATACCCAGCCAGGGAGGAGGGGAGAACATCAGACCCATCGCCGCCATTCCGCCGAGAGATAGCAGTTTCCCCGAAGTCGCAGCCCAACGTGTGGCACCCAGATAGGGCAATCGCATCGCCAGCAACGCTCGGACTACGCGGTCTCCGTCCATCGGGAATATTGGCAACAGATTAAATAAACCCATCACGACGTTCATAGCTGTGAGATGTCGGGCGAATTCCGGCACTGTCAGCGGAAATAGCAACGGATCCCAGTCCGCGGGGAAGCGAGTGCCCGCCGCGAATAGAACGAGCACCAAGAGCAAATTCCCCGCCGGTCCCGCGAAGGCAATGAGCAGTTCTTGGCGGGGGTTTTGGGGAATTCGATCAAACTCGGCCATACCACCGATGGGTAGGAGTAGGATGCGAGGCACGCGCACGCCAAAGCGCTGCGCGGTAAAAGCGTGACCCAGTTCGTGAGCCACGACACAATTAAAGGCCGCAATCATAAACGCCGTTATCCACGCTAAACCGAACCCGCCCGCAGCGCTCCAACCTTCCCTGCCGACATAGACCAAAAGGATTAAAAAAGACCAGTGAAGCGCCAGCGGAATCCCGCTCAACCGACACAAGTGCATTGACCACCGTAACACGGGGACTAATCAGGGCCCTATTCGACTCCGGTTGCCAGAACGTTTCTGCGCGACTCAAACAACTTTATTTCGCTCCATGTCTGACGCTGCCTCCAATCCCGCCACGAACCTGATCATCGATGATGACGATGAAATTCGCTACCTCTCGGACGTGTGCTCTCGTCGGGAAACTACACCATCAAGGAGGCTTCCAGTGGTGAAGAAGGGGGGGCGGCGGTTAAAAAAGGTCCGTTCCCTGATCTGATTTTCTTGGATATCCGCAGGGGGGGGGATGAGCGGTATCGAAGCCTTGCAACACATCAGGGGCGCGAATTCGAAACAATTGGTCGTGCTTATGACAGCTTTTGGCACCGCCCAGACGGCCATTGAGGCGATGAAATTTGGGGCGTTCGATTACATCATGAAACCGTTCGACCCCGCCAAGGTCGTGTCATTGGCGGAGACGGCGCGGCAGACGAACCGGGAAATGAGCGCGGTTGGCGACTACAAGCCCACGATTAATAGTGAGGACTACAAAGAGGGGATTGTCGGATCCTCCGCCCCGTGCAGGAGGTCTTCAAGATCATCGGTCAGGTCACTGCCAGTGATGTTACGGCCATGATCACGGGAGCGAGTGGCATAGGTAAAGAATTGGTGGCCAGGTCGATATGGAAGCACAGTCATCGCTCCGCCAAGCCTTTCATCGCCGTCAATTGTGCCGCGATTCCGGATAATTTGATCGAGAGCGAACTCTTTGGTCATGAAAAGGGCTCGTTTACCGGAGCCACCGAACAAACGGATCGGCAAGTTTGAGCTTTGCGACGGCGGCATCATCTTTCTGGACGAAATCGGTGACATGGCACTTGCCACGCAGACGAAAATTCTGCGCGTGCTGCAACAGGAAGAGATTCAACGCGTCGGAGGCACGGAAACCCTCAAGGTAGATGTCAGAATCATCGCCGCGACCAACAAGAATTTAGAGGAAATGGTTCCAGCAAAAGAATTTAGAGAGGATCTCTACTATTGGTTGAACGTAGTGCGGATTAAAATGCCTCCGCTTCGGGAACGTTCAGACGATATTCCTCAAATTGTGGCTTTCTGCCTACAGAATCTCGTGAAGCAGCGTAAGACACGGGTATCCAAAGTGTCACCCGAAGCCATCGATGTACTTATGCGTCACCGCTGGCACGGGAATGTGCGCGAGTTGGAGAATGTGATTTATCGGAGTGCGGTTATCGCGCAGGGCGACACGATTATTCCCAAAGATCTGCCGATCGAGATTCGGTCCGCCGTGGGAACCTCGACCCCGTTTGACGAATCGCCCGCCGCTCCCCCATGGCCGCGGTGGAGACTGCTCCGACCTTGATGACTGGGGCGACTGAAACTGCCGTAGCAACGCCATCTGTTCCGGCGGGAGAGTTTTCTTTGAAGTCGGCGTTTGATTTCCTCGAGGCATCGCTTAGCGGGGCGGATGAACCGATCCTAAACCGAATTGAACGAGAGATGGTCACCCGTGTTTTGGCGGCATCGGCTGGCAACCAGGCGCAAGCTGCTGAACGTCTGGGCATGACTCGGACCACTCTTCGTAAACGTATCGAAGCCTTCGGCCTGAAAAACTGATCCGAGTCGGGAGGGTATAATTGCAGGGACGATTAATCTGAGTAGCCGTCTGGGTTTTGGCTATGCCAAGCCCACGCCGTGGCGACGATGGGTTCGATGGAGGAGTATTTAACCTCCCACCCGAGTTCCGCTTTGGCTGTGGACGAGTCGGCGTAGAGTGCCGGAGGGTCCCCGGCGCGACGAGGCGCAAACTCGAGGGGGACTTTTTTCCCTGACACTTTTTCGACTGCGTTGATCACTTCGAGGACGGAAGTAGGGGTACCGGTGCCGAGATTGTAGAACAGTCCCGTTCCGGGTTCAGACAATTTATCGAATGCCGCGATATGGGCACGGCTCAGATCGTCGACGTGCACGTAATCACGCAAGCAGGTCCCGTCTGGAGTCGGGTAATCGTCGCCAAACACTTTTAGCGCGGGTCGCCGTCCCATGGCGGCATCGATGGCCAAGGGGATGAAATGTGTCTCAGGATCGTGGGCTTCACCGATCGTGGCGTCTTCTGCCGCGCCGGCGGCGTTGAAGTAGCGGAATGCGGCGAAACTCATTCCGTGGGCGTGCGCAACGGCTTTGAGCGCGTTCTCGATGTCGAGTTTGGTCTGGCCGTAGGGATTGATCGGAGCCTGAGAAAGGTCCGCGGTGATCGGCATTTTTTCCGGAATACCGAAGGTCGCGCAGGTTGAAGAGAAGACGAAACGCTTCACATTTTTGGCCAACATCGTCTCCAACAGACGCAAGGTCGCCACGACATTGTTAAAATAGTATTTGAGCGGATCGGTGACTGATTCACCAACATACGCGAAGGCCGCGAAGTGCCTGACGAGGTCAATTTTCTCATCCTCCAGCACGCGGCCTACTAATGGCGAATCCCCTAAATACCTGTAATAGAGATGGATATCGTCGGATATAGCGGTGCGATGTCCGGAAATTAGGCTGTCGAGCACCACTGGGCGATGCCCCGCAGCAACCAACTGCCGCACACAATGACTGCCGATATAACCGGCACCGCCAACAACAAGCACGTTCATTATCGAGGCTTGTATTGCCATATGAACCCACTTGGCTAGCGGTTTTTCCCTTAGCATGTCGTATCCACTCCCGCGCATCGTGATTACCAGTATCGGTCTCACCGCTCCAAACGGCAATTCCTTGGCTGATTATCGTCAAAACTTACTGAACGGAGTTTCCGGCGTTCAGCCCTTGGATGTGCGCTACATGGGCAAGTGCCTGGCGGGGGTCTGTGATTTTGATCCGCTCAAATACCAGAAACGCAAGGAAGTCCGGGTTGGCACCCGTGCGGGCTCCATTTCGATTTACTGCGCCCGTGAAGCGGTCGCGGATGCTGGTTGGGATATGGACGCACTCGAACGCGACCGAATTGGCATCTACATCGGCACAACCGAGCACGGCAACGTCGAGACGGAGAACGAGATCTACGCGATTTCACAATTCAACTACGACACCAAGTATTGGTCACACTATCACAATCCGCGGACGGTGGCGAACAACCCGGCAGGGGAAGTTTCCCTCAATCTTGGAATCACGGGACCGGCCTATGCCATCGGAGCGGCGTGTGCCGCCGGTAATCTCGGACTCATCCATGCCACGCAAATGTTGCGTTTGGGCGAAGTGGACCAGGCGATTTGCGGGGGAGTGAGTGAAAGCATCCACACTTTCGGAATTTTTGCGGGATTCAAATCCCAAGGCGCGTTGGCGACCCACGAAGATCCCGCCAAGGCTTCGCGACCTTTTGACAAGGATCGGAATGGTATCGTGGTTTCAGAGGGTGGGGCACTTTATACCTTGGAGCGGTTGGATGATGCCCAGAAGCGGGTGGCCAGGATTTATGGCGAGATCGCCGGTTACTGTGTGAACAGTGATGCCAGTGACTACGTGCTTCCGAATCCGACCCGCCAAACCGAGTGCGTGCGAAAGGCGCTGCGTTCGGCCGGTATGGAGGCCGCAGACATTCACATTGTGAACACCCATGCCACCGCGACGCCTCAAGGCGATATTCAAGAGTGTGGGGCTTTGCGGGACGTGTTTGGTGAAGGGTGTCCGGATACCAATATCAACAATACGAAGAGCTTCATTGGCCACGCCATGGGAGCCGCCGGGGCCCTTGAATTGGCGGGCAACATTCCGTCATTTGGCGATCTGGTGGTTCATCCCACGATCAACGTCGACAACCTCGACCCTCAGTGCGCTTTACCGGGGCTCGTCATCAATCAGCCCAAGTCGGTTGCGAAGGTCGATACGATCCTCAACAATTCCTTTGGTATGCTCGGGATAAATTCCACGTTGATCGTGAAGCGGTTTATCCCCTAACTCTCCCGTTTACGCCCAATGACCAAAGAAGAAACCAAGCAGGTGATGATCGACATTATTGCCGATGTCGCTTCCGACGAAGATTTTACAAATATCAAGCCGGACGTGCGCCTGCGTGATCAACTCGAGCTCGATTCGATGGATTTCCTCGATATCGTGATGGAACTGCGCAAGCGGCACAATATCGAGGTGCCAGAGGCGGAGTATCCGCAGCTCGCTTCGCTCGACAGTTGTGCGGAGTATTTGACGCCTAAATTCGAGGCTTTGGGCAAGTAATCGTACGTTATTTGTCGAATCGATTATGCACCGAGCTGCTTTCGAGCGCTCGGTTTTTTGTGGTCACTCCCTATTCATCACTTGTTCGGTGAGGAGCAAATTGAGCTGGGACCATAGAGGGAATTCACCGGCAGATCTATAAACGCTTTTTAGGCAAATGGAGTAGAGAGGTAGGGGTTGCGCGGGAAGCGATTGAAGAAGCAACTCGGGACCGGATCTTCATTTCAACCTCGAGCTTGCCGAGGTGACAGAGGACCTTCTTTTTGGACTACTTGAATACCTCTTCGCACTACGACGTCGTGATTATCGGAGCTGGCATGTCCGGAGTGGCTGCGGGCATCCGGTTGGCTCATTTTGGTCAAAAGGTCTGTATCTTTGAGCGCCACAATGCGGTGGGTGGGCTCAACAGTTTTTACAGCCAAAGTGGGCGGAAGTTTGATGTCGGACTACATGCGTTGACTAATTTCGTGCGCCCCGGCGTGAAAGGGACCCCTCTGACCAAGCTCCTGCGTCAGCTACGTATCCAGCGCGACGAGTTTCAGTTGGCGGAACAAAAACGATCACGCGTAGCGTTTGGTCCCAGTGGCGAGGTTTCGCTCAATTTCACCAATGACTTTGAGGTTTTTGAGAGCGAGATTGCCCGTGCTTTTCCGGCTCAAATTGATGGATTCGGGAAACTCGTAGAAGCGATCCGCACCTATGACGATGTGAGCCTCGGCGCCCAGCCGGTATCCGCTCGTGCGGTCGTGAAATCTTTCATCGGCGACGCCCAGTTGGAGGACATGCTATTTTGTCCGGTGATGTACTACGGAAGCGCCCAGGAGCGGGACATGGAGTTTGGTCAGTTTGTGATCATGTTTAAAGCGCTGTTTTTGGAGGGGTTTGCCCGACCCTTTGATGGAGTGCGGGTGATCCTCCGGGTCCTCGCGGACAAATACCGCGCCGCAGGGGGAGAGCGGCGGATGAAATGCGGCGTGCGCAAGATCATCAGCACGCAAGAGCGTGCCACGGCGGTTGAGCTCGATACGGGCGAAGTCATAACCGCAAATCACATTCTCTCTTCCGTCGGTGGTCCGGAGACCGAGCAGTTGTTGGAATCTACGGTGACGACGGCGCATACGTCTCCGGTGGGGGCCCTTTCTTTCGTCGAGACTATCACCATTCTGAACCAGCAACCCCGGGAGTTGGGGTGGGGCGATGACACCATTGTGTTTTTCAATGACTCGGAGCGTTTCGACTACACGGCGGCTCAAGACCAAGTGGATCCGCGCAGTGGAGTTATCTGTTTTCCCAATAATTTTGCCTATGCCGACGGTCAGGAACTGCCCGAAGGCGTTTTTCGGTGCACGTGTTTGGCGAACTATGGCGAATGGAAGCGATTGGAGGAGCGCGATTACCAGGCTGCAAAAGCGTGTTGGTTTGGTATCATGCAAGCGAGTGCCCGGCGATTCCTGCCCACGGTGAGTAATGAGACGCTGGCCCAGAATACGCTGGCCACGGATATGTTTACGCCACGAACCGTGGAAAAATTTACAAGACACTTCGGAGGGGCAATCTACGGCTCTCCTCTCAAACATCGCCAAGGTCGTACCGCCTTGGAGAATGTTTACCTCTGCGGGACGGACCAAGGATTTCTGGGCATCATCGGAGCGATGTTGAGTGGAATTTCGATGGCAAACTACCACATCCTGCGAGGGTGAGGTACATTCTAACCCGCGTTTGAGAGGGTGGGGCGAGCCGCTAAACCGAGTTGAAGCATTGTGAAAACCGGGGTTGCGCTCGGATTGTGAAGGTCTTCACTGGTTCGCTTCATGGCTTACGACTGGCTAAAAGGTGTCGACGATGAGTATGACGTCATCGTCATCGGCAGCGGCTTGGGCGGCTTGACCGGGGCTAACTACCTCGCGAAAGCTGGCCACAATGTACTGTTGCTCGAGCATCACTATCAATTTGGTGGCCTCGCCACTTGGTTCACCCGCAAGGGCGGGCACATTTTTGATATTTCCCTGCATGGGTTTCCCATGGGGATGAAAAAATCGTGCCGAAAATATTGGTCCAAGGAGATCTCGGATTCCATCGTACAGCTGAAGGACGTGCGGTTTGTGAATCCGCAAATGGACGTTTGGACCGACTTCACGCGGGAGGATTACACGCGAGTGCTGGTCGAACAGTTCAAGGTGGACCGCGATATCGTGGAGGGATTCTACGATCACCTGCGGTCGATGAATTTTTACGACAACAATCCGGAGACCACGGGTGGGATGTTTGAGCGGTTCTTCCCCGGACGTCCGGATGTGCATCGGTTACTCATGGAGCCTATTACCTATGCCAACGGGTCCACGCCCGAGGACCCGGCGATTACCTTCGGCATCGTCTTCTCAAACTTCATGGGGGCGGGGGTCTATATCTTTCAAGGAGGCTCCGATTTACTCATCAAAAAAATGGTCAAGGAACTGAAGGCGAATGGCGTCGAATGCCGGAAGCACGTGTTGGTTGATCGAATTCTGGTGGAAGAGCAAAACGGGCGCAAAGTCGCCGCAGGCGTGGTCGCCGGAAACGGCCGGACCATCCGTGCCAAGGCCGTGTTGTCCAACGCCAACATTAAAAATACCGTGCTGCGGTTGGCCGGACGGGAGAATTTCTCCTCCGAATACGTGGCCGCCACCGAAGCCGTGCGCATCAACACGAGTTCCTGCCAAGTTTACTTCGGGATTCGCAAAGGCGAGTCGATCCCTCAAATTGGGGATTTGGTATTCACCTCCGAAGCGCCTCATTACAGCAGTGAAGAGTTGGTGGATTTCCACACGACCAGCCGAACTTTCTCAGTTTACTATCCAGAGACCCGTCCCGGTAGCGAATGCTACACGGTGGTGGCGTCGTTGAATGGCAAATATCCGGACTGGAAAAATCTCTCCGAAGAGGCGTACGCCACGAATAAAAACCGTTTGATCGAGGAGGCGTTGGTATCGTTGGAGAAGTACATTCCCGATGTGAGAGCTAAAATTGACTGGATGGAGGCGGCCACGCCGCGGACGATCGAGCGCTACACGACGCACATGGCAGGGACTTCATTTGGCACCAAGTTTGAAGGACTCAAGGTCTCGATGGATTTATCCGCTGAGCTCCCCGGGCTGTATCACGCAGGCTCCGTGGGAATTATCATGTCGGGCTGGTTGGGCACGATTAACTACGGGGTGATCACAGCCAACAAGATCGACAAAGTCCTGTTCCAAGCCCGTCAATCCGTCGCATCATGACCCTTTCCGTTACCGACCTGATCCCTCATCGACCGCCATTTCTGTTTCTCGATTCCATTGTCGAGCACTATGAGGGACACCTCATTGCGCGTAGGGCATGGCGCGCCGACGAATATTTTTACAAAGGGCACTATCCTACCTCGCCGATTACACCGGGAGTTCTGTTGTGCGAAGCAGTGTTTCAAGCCGGCGCGGCTTTTATGTCCCTGCAGGCTAGAGCGGCGGGATCCGAGGCAGGCGAGGGGGTACCCTTGTTGGCTAAAATTAGCGATGTGCGCTTTCGCAACCCAGTGTTTCCGGGAGACGAAGTGCTGATCGAAGTTCAGAAAAAAGAAACGATGGGCGGCTTTACCATGATGTCCGGCCATGTGAAGAAATCTGATGGCACGCGCGTGCTCACGGTCTCCTTTGCCGTGGCATGGAAAGTGCCGGAAGCGAAATAGCGCATGACTGATTTTCTAAATCTCACCGGCAAAACGTTTGTCGTCGCGGGCGTGGCGAATCGCAAAAGCGTGGCTTGGCTTTCCGCCAAGACCGTGGAGGAGCAGGGGGCCAAGGTGGTCTACAGCGTGCGTTCGGAAACTCGCAAGGCGTCCTTGGCCAAGCTGCTGGGCGATCGCTCGGTATTTATCTGTGACGTGGAGGAAAAGGGGGCGGCCGCACGCTTGGCTCAACGAATCACCGATGCCGGACACGGCCCCATCCATGGGTTGGTGCATTCCATTGCCTTTGCGAATTACAGTGAAGGGTTCAAACGGTTTGAGGAGACCAAACGGGAGGATTTTCTGCAGGCGACGGCGATATCCGCCTTCTCGTTGGTGGAGCTCGCCAACGCGTTCAAACCGCACTTTGCGCTCGGCGCATCGGTGGTCACGATTGGCATTTCATCGCTTACGGTGACGCCCGATAATTACGGCTACATGGGGCCGATCAAGGCGGCGTTGGAATCGGCCACCCGTTTTCTCGCAAAATCATTTAATCCTGACCCCGGCGTGCGTTTCAACGTGGTGGGCTCGGGTCCGCTGAAAACGAGTGCTTCGGCCGGAATTCCCGGGTATTTGGAGAGCTACCTTTATGCGGGAAAACTAACGTTCCGTAAGCAGAACCTGGCTACACAGGAAGTGGCCAATACGGTGGTTTACCTGCTCAGCGATCGCAGTAGCGGACACAATGGAGCCACCCTGGTGGTCGATGCCGGTCTGGGGAGCAATTTCTTTGATGCGGAAATCGTTCGTCTGACGATGAGACCCGAACGCCAACCTGGTCAAGTATGAAGTTTTTAAATACGGTAATCGAATCCATGGCGGTGGCCTTGCCCGACGAGGTCTTGACCACGACAGTGATCGAGGAGCGGCTTGCTCCGCTTTACGCACGTCTGAAATTACCGGAAGGGCGCTTGGCGCTGATGACGGGGATTCGCGAACGTCGGATCTGGCCACCAGGCACACGTCCCTCGGATGCCAGTGCGAAGGCGGGTCGTGCCGTGTTGGCGAGGTCGGCCCTCGGTGCCGATCAAGTGCAGTTATTCATGCACTCCGCGGTGTGTCGCGACATGCTCGAACCGGCCACGGCATCGTTCGCGCATCGCAAGATTGGGCTACCCGCCACCGCCCAGATCTTTGATGTCTCAAATGCATGCTTGGGATTCCTCAACGCCATGACGGTGGCGGCGGGCATGATCGAGTCGGGTCAAATCGAATGTGCATTGGTCGTGTCGGGGGAAAATGGCGGTCCCTTGGTTGAGAATACTCTGCAGACTTTGTTGGCGAAGCCGTGGACCCGTAAGGAGATCAAACCGTTCTTTGCCAATCTGACGATCGGTTCGGGCGCCGTGGCCGCCGTGCTTTGCCACCGCCGCCTAGCCCCCGAGGGGCATCGCTTGGTGGGCGGATGCGCCCGGGCGGCGACGGCTCATAGCGAATTGTGCCAGGGGGACAACCACGGTGCTGAGGCTCTCGCGATGCAAACGGACTCAGAAGCGTTGCTAGTGGCCGGCGTGCAACTCGCCCGAGAAACGTGGCATGACTTCTGCGCTGAAACGGACATGGACGCAGATCGTTGTGATCGATTCATCTGTCATCAAGTTGGCAGCACTCATCGCCGCAAACTCTACGAGGCGCTGGGACTGGATTTGGCGAAGGATTTTTCTACGTTTGAAACCCTCGGGAATACCGGCTCGGTGGCCCTGCCGTCGACGATGGCACTGGCCACGGAAGCGGGCGCGATAACGCGCGGGGATAAAGTTGGATTACTCGGTATCGGCAGCGGGCTCAATTGCCTCATGCTCGCCGTTGAATGGTAACCTTCGCCATGATTCCCCCTCCCCATATTCCTGACTCCCTGCGGTCGCTTTATCCGTTTACTCCCCAGACGTTCACGACACCGGCAGGCGCCACCATGAGCTACGTGGACGAAGGGAAGGGCGATCGTGCGGTACTGATGCTCCATGGCAATCCCACTTGGTCGTTTTACTACCGGGAGCTGGTGAAGGCCTTGTCTGCCCGGCGGCGGTGCGTCGTGCCTGATCATATCGGCATGGGATTATCGCAGAAACCGGAGAACTACCCCTATACGTTGAAGATTCGCATTGATGACGTGATGGCGTTGGTGGATTCGTTGTCGCTCAAGCAGGTGGACCTCGTGGTGCACGATTGGGGTGGGGCGATCGGGTTTGGATTTGCCCAACGACGGCCGGACTTGATCGGCCGCATCACAATTTTGAATACAGCGGCGTTTACATCGAACCATCTACCTGGTCGAATCACGCTGTGTAAAATGCCGGTATTGGGTCCAGCGATGGTGCGCAGCGTGAATGCGTTTGCCTGGCCCACCACGTGGATGGCAATGAGCCGGCGGGCTCTCAGTAAGGACGAGGCCAGCGGTTACCTGTTGCCTTACGATTCGTGGGCCAATCGGGTGGCGGTCAGTGCATTTGTGCAGGATATCCCGATGGGGCCAAGTCACCCCACATGGTCAACTTTAGAACAGGTAGGGAAAGGCATCTCTCAGTTTCACGATCGGCCGACTCTGATCGTCTGGGGCGGTCGCGACTTTTGTTTCAACGACTACTTCTACGAAGAGTGGCTCGAGCGAATGCCTCATGCCGAAACCATGTATCTCGACGACGCCGGGCATTACGTGCTGGAAGATGCCCGGGGAGATGCGGTGCCGCGGATTTGCGAACATCTCTTGTCCACAAAATCCTAGGGATCAGACCGACTGAGTATTAGGTGGCTGGAGACACGCGACCGGTGAGCTCACCCATGTCGCGGAGGTAGGCGCCGCTGTTGGCGGTCAGTTGCCGCAGTTCCTCTCCGCGGTAGCGCCATTGCCAGTTTCCTTGAGGCAGTCCAGGAGTGTTGAAACGTGCCTCGGACCCAAGGCTCATGAAATCTTGCAACGGTATAACCGCCAAGTTGCTCACCGCAGAGTAGGAAGCACGGATGAAGTCCCAACCGATTTTTTTTCCGTCGATTCGGAGGTAACGTCGCACATGATCGGTGGTTTTATCGTCGGCCGTACGATACCAGCTCAAGGTAGTATCGTTGTCGTGGGTGCCCGGATAAATTACGCTGTTGGCTTCCAAATTGTGAGGCAGGTAGAGATTTGTAGCATCTTCGCCGAACGCGAACTGCAGAATGGTCATGCCTGGAAGTCCAGTCGCTTGGCGGAGCTCCACCACACTGGGGGCAAGCTCTCCCAAGTCCTCCGCGATGAGCTTACATTTGGGAAGTGCCTGCTGGACGGCATGGAAAAAATCCAATCCCGGACCCTGCATCCACTTCCCGGTGCGAGCAGTGGGTGAGCCCGCTGGAATTGACCAGTAGGTGTCAAACCCCCGGAAATGGTCGATGCGGACGACATCGCATAGCGCCAGGTTGGCTTCGAGGCGTTGGATCCACCATGCGTAATCTTCTTTTTGGTGGACAGACCAGTCGTAGAGTGGGTTGCCCCAAAGCTGCCCATCGGCCGAGAAATAGTCTGGCGGGACGCCGGCCACAGCGCGGGCTTCACCCGTGGATTGATCGATTTGAAATAATTCGGGATGAGCCCACACATCGGCACTGTCGGCGGCGACAAAGATAGGGGCGTCTCCAATAATTTGGATATGACGTCCCGCGGCTTTGGCCCGAACTTTGTTCCATTGTCCGAAGAACAGATATTGGGAAAAGGCGTGCGCATCCGCCTTGACGGAAACTTGTTTCCGGAGGGGACTTTTTAACGCCCGAGAATGGAAGCGTACTTCCTCCGGCCACAGCCACCACGGTTGACCCTGGAAATAATCTTTGAGCGCCAGGAAATCACAATAGGGCGCCAACCATTCGGAATGGGTTTTCTTAAAAGTCTTAAACGATCCGTAGAGAGCAAAGGAGCCGCCGGATTTGGAGTAAGCTTCATATGCCTTGAAAAGAAGCGGCCACTTGATGCCATAAAGGTTCCCGAAATCGATGCGGTCGCGAGGCAATGCCTGCAGGGTAGCGAGGTCCGATTGATTGAGGAGATCGGCATCGACCAACACTTTCAAATCGATCAGATAGGGGTTGCCGGCAAAGGCACTGAAACACTGGTAAGGAGAGTCGCCGTAACCGGTTGGGCCGAGCGGGCAAATCTGCCAATAACGGATCCCGGCAGATTGCAGGAAATCCAACAAGGTGTCGACCGCAGCAGCTTCCAGGACCCCAATGCCTTGAGTTCCGGGTAAGGACGTCGGGTGAACCAAAGCACCGGCAGCGCGTTCATTGAGCCAATTAAAAAGCGGAGATGCGGGTGGTTTCATTTTCGACGTTGAGTGCAGGGTACACAGGTGACCAGATCGGGCTGATAGTCGAGACGTTCAACAGCAATATCGTTGCCACACAAGAGGCAGCGACCCAAGGCCCCGGATTCGATGCGGCGCAGTTCTTCGATCAATCGATTACGTTCTTCCTCATGCCGACGTTTGGCGGCCAGAGCCAAACGTTGGTGCTGCATTGAATCCAAGCGCGACAATCGGCCAATGGATACGTCGGGGGAGATGGCTTCAGTATCTCCGCTAAGAGATTCGATTTCATCCGCTATTTCGTTGAGTCGCGTTTGAATTATGGAGCGGTAGGCATCTTGCGAGATTTGATCCATGTCAGGGGTAGGTTAGAGATCATTGATTGCGGAACTCGCACAAACGCAATGAAATAGAAATTAGACATAATGTTTATTGTGCGTTATTCATTTGCCGCCAATCCGCTTCATGGCTCTACGGTCCGGGGATCTCACTTTGGAGTAAGGCGTTCTGTTCGGTTGTCGATCGAGTTAGCGATTCGATCCAAAGAGGTTGTTGCTATATCCAGTTAGGGCGCGCGGCCCCAATGCTTGGTGAAGGGGTAATAAATAAACAGAGGTCGGCCGACGACGTCTTTGGCCGGGACGGATCCCCAATATCGACCATCGAGGCTACTTGCTGAATTGTCACCAAACGCGAGATAACTGTCGGCCGGCACTTGATATTCATCGCCGAGTTCAAATTTCTCTAAATTTCGATAGCCCGGATAGCGGTCTTCGCGTTTCGCATTCTTTTCAAATGCCGGGCTTCCCTCTATTGGTTCACCATTGCGGTAAAGCACCGGTTTACGGATTTCGAGCACGTCTTCAGGAATTCCGACCAGTCGCTTGATGTAATACTGGTCTTTGGGGCCACGCATAACGCGATGAAGTTCCGTAAGGTTTTTAGTCCGAAAAACAAAGCCGTCGCCTACGCTGGGTTTTACGAAGTGGTAACTGATACGGTCGACGAAGAGTTGATCGCCGGTCAATACATCAAAGGACAATATGCGTTCACCGGCGGAAACAGTTTTACCGGTGGGCAAATATACGCCGCGGCCGATCGGGACGTTGGACGGGAGTGGAAAAGTTTCTGCGCCGTCGAAATACGCGTCGAGCAATACACGTTCGAGATCGAAATCTCCCGGAACACGAATCGTCACGGCATGGTCGTTCACGTAAATCTCGTATTCGCGTAGCGTGGTCGGAATCACCAACCATTTTCTCCCCTTTACCATGTTGGGTGGCTTCAAAACGCTGCTATCCGCACCGACCTTGATGACTGGAATTCGGATTTCACCGTTGGCGGGCGCATCGATCCGGTGAGCCTTTGCCAATTGGGTTACGAATCGAAATGCGGAGCCCACAAATCCGGGTTCATCTTCGGTGGTCGCGAAGACTTCGCTCGTCATGCCATTGTAGCTGGGCCACATGGAATTGGTCGGGATTTTGAAGGGCTGGAAGAAATACGGCCGTATGCCAAGAATCACGATGGCCGCTACGAGAAAAAATTCGACGTATTCGACCAAGGAACGCTTCGGGTAAAACGCCCCACCCGTCCGTCGCAATGTGTCCTCCATCCCTTCAATGCCGAGTTTGAGTTTGGAGGCGTCGGTTTTGTTACTCATCAACTGCCGCAGAGATTTTTGGTTGTTCTGCAGCTCCGTCAGTTCAGCGGGGGGCAGGACGTCGCGACGGTAGTCCTCTACCTTCTCCGCCAGCTCCAGCCAGTTGGCGGCATGTTTCCGCATTTTACGTTGATTGGAAGCGAACGGGCCGAGCACGGAATTTTAGTTAGATTGGGAGGCGGTGGGACGGAGGATGATCTGAACCAGAAAGGAGGTTAGTTCTTCAGCACCTGAATAAACGCATCAGGTGGGATCGAAACGCGACCGATTTGTTTCATCTTCTTCTTACCCTCTTTTTGCTTATCGAGAAGCTTACGTTTACGGGAAATGTCTCCGCCGTAACACTTGGCGGTGACGTCCTTGCGCATGACGCGCACATTCTCGCGAGCGACGATGTTGCCGCCCACGGCGGCTTGGACGGCGACCTTGAACATCTGGGGAGGAATAATTTCCGAGAGTTTTTCACAGAGGTCACGTCCCTTCCCCGGAGCCTTCTCCCGGTGCACGATGCTGGAAAATGTGTCCACGGGTTCGCCGTTGATGAGGATGTCCATTTTGACGAGGTCGCCGGCGTGGTATTCACCCAGCTCGTAGTCCATCGATCCGTAACCCCGGGTGATACTTTTCAGGCGGTCGTTAAAATCTACGAGAATCTCGTTCAATGGTAGCACACAGGACAACATGACACGCGTCGCATCTAAGGTGTCCGTATGTTCGATGGTGCCGCGCTTTTCCATCACGAGAGCCATGATATCGCCTATCGAAGTATTGGGGATGTGGAGCGATGCCTTAATCGTCGGCTCGCGGATCTTCTCAATGGTCCCGGGATCGGGAAGCATGACGGGGTTGTCGACGAGCATCATCTCTTTTCCGTGCGGATAGACATGGTAGACCACGCTGGGATAGGTGGCGATGATTTCCACATCGTGCTCCCGCCGCACTCGTTCTTGGATGATTTCCATGTGGAGGAGGCCCAGAAATCCACAGCGGAAACCGAAACCGAGGGCGAGCGAGCTCTCGGACTGGTAGACGAATGCGGCATCATTGAGGCGCAGTCGTCCGAGAGCGGCTTTCAGTTTCTCGTAGTCATTGGACTCCAGCGGATACAGTCCACAGAACACCATAGGCCGCACTTCCTTGTAGCCAGGCAACATTTCGGTAGCCGGTCGAATAGACGTAGTGATAGTGTCGCCGGTTTTGATCTCGGCGGTGTCCTTGACCGTGGAAACAATGTATCCCACGTCGCCCGCGGTGAGCTGATCGACCTTGGTCATCTTGGGTCGGAAAACGCCGACTTCCTTGATTTCACTCTTCAAGCCGTTGCTCATGAGCTGCATGTGCTCTCCCCGCTTAAAGCTGCCGGAGAAGACGCGCGTGTAGGCGATCACGCCCCGATAGGCGTCGTAGAGTGAATCGAACACGAGGGCTCGGGTATGCCGCGGGTGATCGTGCCAACGCGGCGGCGGAATGGTTTTAACAATCGCTTCCAGAATATCCTCGATGCCGATGCCCGACTTGCCGCTGGCGAGAATCGCCTCTTCGGCTGGGATCATCAAAATGTCTTCGAGTTGCTGGGTGCAGAGTTCGAGATTGGCACTAGGCAAATCGATTTTGTTGATGACCGGAATGACTTTCAGTCCCTGAGTGAAGGCTAAATTGGCATTGGCAACAGTCTGGGCTTCAACGCCTTGGGCGGCATCAATCAGCAAGAGTGCTCCTTCACATGCCGCCAGACTGCGGGAAACCTCGTACGCGAAGTCTACGTGCCCGGGCGTGTCCATGAGGTTGAGTTTGTACGACTTCCCGTCCTTGGCGGGATAAGTCATCGTCACCGGGTGACTTTTGATCGTGATGCCCCGTTCACGCTCGAGGTCCATGGTGTCCAAATGCTGGGCGTTGAGGACGCGTTGCTCGACCGCGTTAGTATGCTCCAACAAGCGATCAGACAAGGTGGTCTTGCCGTGATCGACGTGAGCAATGATGCAGAAATTACGTGTGAGGGAGACGTCCATTACGGGCGCGGAAGAAGATGAAGATGCGGCGATAAAATTAGGGTCACCCGGTGATATCGCTGATTTCAGCGAAGCTTTTCACCGGCCAACTGCGGTCTGTGCGCCGAGCGAGTCCCGAGAGGACGACGCCGGGCCCCAGTTCCCACAAGGGGGAGGCGCCCGCTGCGACGGCCGAACGCGTGCAATCTTCCCACAATACCGAGGAAACGATCTGCTGAATGAGTGCTTTCTTGATGGCTTCGGGGGATGAAATCGCGTTGCCGGTGGTGTTGGTGAAAACCTGCAATTTCGGTGCAGCGAATGGGATTTCGGCCAAGTACGCCGCGAATTTTTAGCGAGCGGGTTCCATCAAACGACTGTGGTAGGCGCCGGCCACTTTCAGTGGGATAACTCGCTTCATTCCGCGTGCTTTGCCTGCGTCGACGGCTGAAGCGACTTTGGTTTTCTCACCGGAGATGATGATCTGTCCAGGTGCATTAAAATTAGCAGCTTCGACGTCGAATTCGGCCCATAGCTCTCCCACCGCTTCACGGCTTTCGCCGATGATGGCCGCCATGCCTCCAGAGGTTTGTTCGCAGGCCTCCTGCATCAGCGCGTCACGTTCAGCCACGATGCGCAGTCCCGTGGCGAAATCGTAGACCCCGGCAGCGCAATACGCCGTGAGTTCGCCCAAGCTGAGGCCGAGCGCGAGGCTCACATCGTTCAATTTTCCTTGTTCCGACAGAATCGCGTGTAGCGCCATACCGTGAATAAACAAGGCAGGCTGGCAGACTTTGGTCTGCGTCAGTTCTTCTTCAGGTCCTTCGAAGGAAATATTAGCTAAATCCCAACCTAGCAAAGTGTTGGCTTCATCATAAAGCCCACGCGCAATACTGGACGCCTCGTAGAGCGACTTTCCCATACCCACTTTCTGGGCACCTTGTCCGGCATATAAAAGAGCAGTAGCCATGATCAGTAAAGGATTAAGGCTAAGGTTCACCGCACCGTAAACCAAGCCCTAAAACTGCTTGAGACGAGGGAAGTATTTCTCGTCCTCCCGTGCGGGGGGGGGCGCCAGGCCTCTCCTGTCTTGGTATTTGTCGTGTCCGCCGGGGAAGGCGTGAGGAGGGATTCGGTTTGCGAGGGGGTGGCGGATTGGGCGGAGGGGCCGGTCTCGATTCGCCATGGGCTGGGGGGGGCGACTGCAAGCAAATTAAACCATGCGGAGGAAGCGGCCGCCGGCGACGAGGGAATCGTCGGCAAGAGAAAAGGATTGACCCCAGACGGCTCGGCAACTTGTCGGCGAGCCGAACCCGCATCCGCGAAAGAGAGATTTGGTGACAACGCTGGCATCGGCGTGGATGACAGCGTTTGTCGGCCGTTCTCCAGCTTTGGAGAGGCTTCGGGATGGGTTACGGCGAAATCACCCTTATCCATCCATTCGCGCATGAAGTCATTCAGAGGATTGATTGCCTCGTCGGTGATCACGGATGGCTTCTTGGCGCCATCAACTGAAGATGGCTGCGTGTCGTCAGCGATTTCGTTCTGGGCTTCGATCCCGAGCAGCAGCCCAGTTGGTATCACCCGACTTTGTCCCGAAACGTGCACGCTCGGAGGCTAGACTCTCTTCTTGGGAGGGTAAGACGTTTTCGGCCGCGGAGTTGCCGGTTTGGCGAACACCATCCAGAAGCCAGTTCTGCCGAGCCCATGCTTCGCGCTGTGAGCGGTTCGGGTCTGAATTATCCAGACTCGGGGCCGCGAGCGTTGGATTGGAAACCGGATTCGATTCGGGCGATTCAAGGGAGGAGATACCAAACGCGGAGGTCGAATCACTGGATTGGGGGGTCTACCGGAGTGAGGCCTCGTTTGAGCAATTCCAGATTTCCCAATCCTGCGCGAGTCGCAGCGACAGGTTCATGGGCAGGCGATGTTTCCTGAGCCGTCAGGATGCAGGGGGTCATCGCTAAGGCAGCCATCCGTAGGTCCTCTTCCCCTGCGCTGCAAAGAGCGATTTGTTGGACTGGTCTAGGGATGAATTGGAATGCATGCGTGAGCCTGTTGGGGGGGGGGGGCGAGTTGGTGAAAAATGCACCTCGGATCGCCGTACTCCCCTGCTATTTGAAGAAAATCCCCCTCAGGTTCATCTCCAGGGCCTGAGGGTTAGGCGAATAACGGACGCCGTCAGCCCGGCTGATTTTGCCTTCTGTGATCAAGCGCATGATGTCGCGATTAAAGGAGTAGCTATCCGAGTCGGTGCCGGCGTCGAGCAGGCCTTGGATTTTTTCGTTTTGTCCTTCCAGTATCAAGTTCTTCACCGTCGCGTCGGCAGCCAGAATCTCGTTCGCCGGCACCCGGGACTCGCCCTCCAAAGTCGGGATAGTTTTTGGCAAATGAATCCACGTAGGGAGCCCGCGATTTGCCGGCGGGCTTGAGCGAGTTGCTCAGCGGGAAAGAATTCGAAGAGACGCGTGAGCGACTGGGCGACGGTCGCAGCGTGCATGGTGGAGAATACCAAGTGCCCCGTCTCTGCGGCCGAAATCGCCGTTTCAAAGGTTTCACGATCTCGCATTTCGCCGATCAGGATAATATCAGAATTCTGACGCAGTACGGCTTTGATCGCTAGGTCGAAGCTGGGGACATCTGTGCCGATCTCGCGCTGTTGGAAGACCGATTTATCGTCCTCGAAAGTGTATTCGATCGGGATCCTCGATGGTCACAATGTGGCGGTCCAGATTGCGATTAATCCAATTGAGCATCGCGGCCATGGTGGAACTTTTACCCGAGCCCGTGGCACCCCACAAATGAGCAAGATGCCATCCTTTGCCTTAGCCAGTTTCAACATCGGGTCGCCGTTCAGACCGAGATCACCGGATTCCGATACCTCGCTTTTGATGTGACGAAATACAATGCTGGGTGTGCCACGTTGGTGAAAGGCGTTTACGCGAAATCGCCCCACGTCGTCCGCCGCGTAAGCGAAGTCGACCTGATAGTTGTCTTCCCTGCTTTGGCGGAACACGCGGGGAACGTGTTCATCGACGAACGCTTTGATTTCTTCACCGGTGATCGGATCCATATCCACAGGTTTTAATTTATCTGCCAATCGGACGTATCCAGGCTTGTTTGTTTTGATGACGACATCACTGACGTCGCTGTCGACCGCCAGTTTTAGCAGGTCATTTAAGATCTCGGTGTGAGGGGTCATGGGGCATGGTCTTTTGTTGTAGGAATGGGAACGGATGGCGCGCAGGGAGATATGCGTGGAATGTTGGCAGGATTCGAAGACGTGCGGCAGGGGCCGCTCGGGCCAGTGTTGGGCGCAGACGCGCAGCAGGACGCTACGCAAGAGGGCGAGGTTGGCCAGGGGGCGTTGACGTTGCGGGTACGCGAGTGGTCTTCGCGCCAGCAGGCGTCGCGGCGCCAATGGTTGCGGATCTCTACTCCGCCCCAGTGCCCGCGAATCAAGGCGAGCATTTGCGCAGGGCTGCGTTCTGCGGGTGCCAGACATGCTGGCGTAGGCGCGTTGCTCGCAACTTTCGGTGAGGTCGCGTTTTCGCACCGTGGTTTTGTCCACGAGCACCAGGCTGCGCAGCCCGGGGTAGTCGGCTTGTGAGGGCGTGGCCACCACCACGGACACCCGCCAGGTGGTCACGCGGCCCCGACTCGGATCGGTCAGCTCAAAAAAGGGGGTGGAACGGTCCGGGCGCGCTGGACCAGCGCGCTCAGCTGGGGTTGGTTGCCTTTGATCTGGAGCACATACTCGCCGCCTTTTCCCACGATGGTGCGGGCCTGCTCGCGGGTGGCGTGCAAGGCGTCGCCGGTGTGACGATCTGCTCGTCCAACGACGCGGCGGCCAACACCTCACCGGCACGGACCTGTTCACTGCGCGGGGTGTTTTCCTTTTGATCGACGATGGCCAGGGCGACCGGCGCGCCGGTGTCGGCCTCGACCAGGCTGAGCACCCCGACCGCGTCGCGGATAAACTTTCCGTCCAGGGCGAGCGCTCCGGGCAGGGCACCGGCGTGGGCTGTGAGCCAGCGGTTGTGAGGGCCCTGGGCAAAGGCCTCCGGATCGAGCCGGGTGAGCACGTCGTAAAACACGCTGTAACATGGGGGCCAGGCGGACCTTTTTGCCGGCCTCACGGGCCAGGGCGAAGCGCTGGTCTTGGTCGAGCAGGTTGGCCATACGGGCGATCGACGCGATGTCGCGCCGGCCGGCCAGCAGCGCGAGCGCCACGATGCCAAGAACCGGACCGATCTTAAAGCGGGTGTTTTTGGCGCGCGGATCGGGCACGCCGCACAGGGCCTCCAACAGAGAGGGCAACTGGCCGTTGTTGAGCGGCAGGGTGCCGGTGGGCGCGCGGCGCAGTCCCGCCCGGCAGTCCTCCGGGCAAAGCGGGATCGGGGACGCTCAGCAGGGCCTTGGCCGAGGGGTGCAGGGGCCGCAGCAGCCACACAGGTGCTTGGGGTTTGCCGTGCTCGCGGTAAAAAGTCGCCTCGGTGCCCGTTCGTAACCCTGGCTGGTCCGGACCGGCTCCAACGCGGAGGCCTTGTAGCACGTGCCTTGGTAGAGCGTGTCCCATTTACCCTAATTTTGGAAGGGGGGCAGGAAAGCCGATTTTTGAGCGGATTTCCGGCTACCAATGGCGGATGTAGGCGCGCGCAGATGCAATTTAATGGCTAAATTGCAGTGTCGCAGCAGTCAGTGCCTGGATCGTTTCCATGAGGGAACCTCCGGCAGCCGGTTTATTGTTCATCGTTGGAGTAGGCTTGGTGGTTTTAGGCGGCTTGGGCCTGCGGTGGTTGGTCGGCCAGCAGTCGGGCGATGAGCCACAGGTTGTGACCGAGGATGCTCCAGGCTACCGCCAGGTAGCGATTCGTTAAGCCTCTGGCACTCAATCGCTTGCCTTGGCGTTGCTTGATGATGGCGATGCGGGCCTCCGTCGAAGCCCGGCGATGTTGGTGCGTCACGAACTGCGGCTCCTGCATGCGCCGTTGCAGCAGCTGCGGATGGCGGGGGCAAGTGGCGTCATAAATGTCGGCTTCGGCCAAGCGTTCGCACAGCCGTTTGGTCGAGAAGCCTCAGTCGGTGCTCGCCGCTTTGATCGGGGTGCTCAGGTCAAACTGATTCTGGCGCTCCATGAGGGTGTTGCCAAACTTGATCTCGCCGGACGCCTTGTTCCGGACCACGGTCTGCACATCGGGTTCGTAGACGCTGAGGATCTTCTTGGCGTTGGGCACTGGTCGCGCGCCGATGATGCGTTCGTGGGCCTGTTTGATCGCGGCCGGCAGTTGCTCGCGCATGGCGTCGATGCGCGCAATGATGCGGGTGGCCTGGCGCTCACTGAAGCGGGTCCGGGCGTAGGCGGCGGCGAGGTGGTCGCGGTGGCGGCCGGCGTGCTCGCCGATGGTGCGCAGCAGGCGTTTCATCTGGCGGAGCACCACGCCCTTGCGGGCCCGCTTCGCATCGCGGCGCCGTCGGCTGTGGGTCATCGCGATGCACCACCGATTCATCTGCTTGGCAAAGACTGGCGGCTCGTTCGGCATCCGACCCCGCAACCCCGCTGCACGGAGCAGTTTCACCGCCTTGAGCAGGGGGTGGGCGGCTCCACGTTGCGAAAGAGCACCCAGTCGACCGGGAAATGAATGTTGGCCTGCAGGCAGGTCGAGTCCACCAGGCACGTATCCATCGGCTGCGCCGCAGCCAGTCCCAGTTCGCTCGCCCGGTCCGCCTCACCGCACATCTCGATAAAGACTTGGCTCATCCTGCGCACCTGCCCGGCGGTGAAGCATTTGGACGCACGCTCCCGCACGCTTTCTTTGGGAGACCCCCTTGATGCCGTCGATCCGGCGCGCTCCGCAAAAGTCGGCCAACAGATCGCTGGAGGCGATGCTCAGGGAAAGTTTACGCAAGCTGATGTTTCCGAACATCATGCGCAATACCTGCCCCCGCCGCGCCTTGCGCGCGAACTGCAGGTGTCGCGGCAACCCGGCCACGTCGTCGCCCCGCCAGTTTTCCCGGGCAAAGTCCACGGCCACCGCTTCCAAGTGACTATTGGCCAGCAACTGGTCGAGCCCCGCCAGTTGATCGCGAAACGCGGCGTAATCTTTGTTGGGTCCGGCCGGAGTCAGGTCTGGACGCAGCCAGGTTTGCAGGGCAACTTCCGGGGCGACGGCTTCGGTAGTATTGTTCACACCAAATTATACACGCCGTTTTTGTGCCGAAACCAGGAAATCCCCCCAGTTTCGGCCTCTTTATTTTTACGCTACCTCCTCTTCTCCAATCTCTTGCGCTTGTTGGACACGCTCTAGCTTGGCCGGATCGGCTTGGGTGCAATCTTGGCTGGTCACGAAAATGATGCATTGGATTTGTTTTTTACCTGTCGTGAGGTTCTCGCGCTCTCGGGTGATCCGGTCGGCCTGCGCCGCGAAGGGCCAGGTCAGGTCGGTCGGGCTGGCGTCGATCGCTGCGATGCTGCGGCGCTCGGTCCTGCCATGGCCCTTTTCCGGAGTGAAGATCTTCCTGACCTCGCTGGCATCCATCCTTTTGACGATGGCCTTGCGCAGCGCCGGGCGGTTGCCCTTCACGCTCATCAGATAATCGGCTCCCGTTCTCCTGCACGATGCTGTGGGCTAGCGTCCTGCGGCAGTGTAGGGCGTCAACGGTTACGAGCGTTCCATCGATCGGACCGATCTTGCCGAGCAGATCGACGACGGCCTGCGGCTCGTGGTTCTTTTTCCTGACGCAAAGGCTGCTGAAAAAAAATCCCTTAGGTTATGGCTGATCGCCGAGACGCTCAAGGCCTCAGGATTGGCGGGTGTCGCCGTCGCCCTGATCACCTTGCCGTCGATGGCGATGGCCTGCGGGGCGTCGTGCTGATGCTGCCGGAGCCATGTTTCTACGACTTTATCGAAGGCCTCTGGCTGCGCAGCGCAAATGGCTCGCCATAGTGTCGTATGGGAGGGGGCGACGAGCTTGCCGGTGCCGGGGGCACGCCAGAAAGCCGAAGCCGCGGCACTGCCTTTGATTCAACGCAGCGGCGAAGGCGGCGCACTGCTCCAGCGAGCGGCACCCCGCGAAGTATCCGCAAACGACCACGCCGAGCAAACCGGAGAGGCGATATCGGCGCCCCTTGCGCTCGCGCCGGTCCTCGAGCAATCTGAAGGCTTCCATTAGCTAGCCAATCGCCTTACCTTCGGCAAGGCGCGGATACCGCTTTTGCTGCTGCTGGCAGTAGCCATGGTAGGGCTCGGGTAGCTCCTCGCGGCACAGCAGCTCCTTGAAGTCCTGCCGCAGTGGATCCATCAGAATCGTCTTGGGCTTGCCGTGATGCTGGTAAAAATCTGCCGCTTGGCGGGCGAACCCCTGGCTCGAACCTACCACCGTCCAGTTGGCGGCCTTATAGCAAGTGTCCTCGAAAAACTCCGGATCCACGAAGGTCTCGACTGCGACAGGTTCCGAGCCCAAAGCACCACGCCAGTCTTCGCGCAGGCGTCTGAGCGCCAGCGAGAGGCTTTGGGACGCCAGATTTGGCATGGAGCGCGACGAACCCAACAATCAGCAAGCGGTTGTTGGCAACGAGCAGTTCGAGGCGCTGCCTGCGCTGCCATGCTTCCCAGCCAATGCAGCTGTCGCGTGCCTTTTTAGATGGTAGGCTGCGGAGCTGAACGAGAGCAGTGCCGCCCACTTCCCTGCCACTTCCACCACGCAGCGCAGCGCTTTTCCCACCACGTTCGAACTGCGCAAATAATGGTTAGTGCGGATCAGGTCGTTCCATCGCTCTATCTCTACTTGATCGTCGAGCAACCGGATCGTGGCATTATCCAGTAGGTATCTCTTACGGCGGTTTGCACGGGTCATTCTCTCAAATATTTGCCGACTCTGGTCGGACATGCCGTAAAAAGTCCATTGTAAATTGCATATAATATTATCTACCTGTAACTTACATTTTATTATGAAATAGCCCTGCCTGGCAGGTGCACGAATCGATGCCTTCGACGGACCGTATCTCGGTCCAACTTTGCGCCCTTCGTTCCCTGCTGTAACATCCCACTTCGAAATTTAGGTTCAACCAAGCCCAAGGATCTCGTCCGGTCCACTGTGATGCTCGGCAATTTTCCGCACTATTTCGCACCTTACGAATCCGGACTGTGGACTGCGTTTCCTAGACCTCGAGTCAACTCTCGACCGTTATTCCGCTAATCCACGAAATTTTCGTGCGTCAAATCCTCGTTCGATCAACGCGGCCTCAACCGCCCCCAAATCGATCCGATCGCCCACCTTTACTCCGGAAAAATCAAACCAGCCTTGCTTCACCTCCAAAGCATACTGCAGGTCCTCCCGATGAGACTTCACCGTCCGTTCATCGAACGGGAATAGTGGATACACCTCCCGCAAACCTCCATCATTGGTAAAAAATCCGATATCCAAAGCCGTCGGCGTATTCCGCATCCAGAAGCTTTGCACTTGAGGATCCCGGTAAACAAACAGCATGCCTTGGCCCGCTTTTAAATCTCGGCGCCCCATCAATCCGCGCTGCATCTCCGTCGAGCTCACCGCCAACTGCATGTCGACCCCGACCTCACCCACCTTGATCGTAAACCAATCCTGAGTCGTCTTCGGTTCCGACGAGGCCGCTTTCTCCGCCTGCCCACAGGACGCCAACAGGAAGACTCCTGCGGCCATCGCCAAACTCCCCAGCAACCTTGAAACCGGATTTGCGTTTTTCATCGGAGCGTTGGCTAATGCGGTTCGATCCGAACTTCAACCCCGATAGCCGTGCCAAAAACCGCTCTTCTCTTTTTCGACGACACTCACCACAGCATCGACCTTCGATATTTCTGTGGCTTTGAGGTGCATGACCCCTTCATTGCCCTCCGCTTCGGTCGCAAAATAATCGGAGTGCTCAACGCTCTCGAATACGGCCGCGCCCTGAAGGAATCATCCTTCGACGAAGTAATTCCTCTCGAAGAAATTACCACCGCCGCACAAAAAGCGGGAATCGACGCCCCCGGTCCCGCCGATCACATCGCCGCCCTGGCTCGCCGCCTGAAGATCAAGTCCTTTGAGGTTCCCGAGGACTTCCCATCCCATCTTCTCCTGCGTTTGGTCGACATGTATATTGATTTGCAGGTCATCGAAGGTGCCATCTTCCCGGAACGAGAAATCAAGTCCGACGCCGAAGCCAAAGCCATTCGGGACGGCAACCGCTGCGCCTCGGCCGGATTCTCCGCGGCCGAAGCCATGTTACGGGCGGCCACGATCAAGGGACGCCGACTGGTTTACGAAGGCAAGACCCTCACTAGCGAGTGCGTCCGCACCGCGATCCAAACCGCCTGTATTGCCACAGGCGGTTTCCCGGCCGACGCCATCGTGGCCGGAGGAGACCAAGGGTGTGATCCGCATTGTCGTGGCAGTGGTTCCCTGCGCCCTCACGACCTTATCATCATAGACATTTCCCCCCGCATGTTCAGCTCAGGCTACTGGGGGGACATGACACGCACTTACCTGCGCGGCCAGGCAAGCGATGTACAACGCGACTTGGTTTCCGCCGTCTCCCAAGCCCAGAAAGCCGCCCTCAAAGCCGTCAAAGCCGGCGTCTTCGCCGACGCCGTTCACTCCGAGTCCAATCGTATTTTCGACGAACTCGGCTACCAAACGAAACGCACCACTACCGGCGCAGTGGGCTTCTTTCATGGCACCGGCCACGGATTGGGTCTCGCGATTCACGAAGCGCCTCGCATTGGTTCCGTGCATCGCCGTCTCCGCAAAGGCGCCGTCGTCACGGTCGAGCCCGGTCTTTACTACCCAGGCCTCGGCGGCTGCCGCATCGAAGACGTTGCTCAAGTCACCGACGGGCGACCGAAAATGCTCTCTCGCCACAACTACGATTGGGAACTACAGTAAGGTAACGGGGGACCTCCGCACCCACCAAGGTCCCCTGGTAGGTGCTATCGTTACTTGGTCTACTTCGGACCTATCCATCCGCGACGCACAAAATAGAGACCCAGCCCGCCAACGATCGATAAACACACGCCCCAAAACACCGCGTAGCTATATTTCCATCCCAGCTCAGGAATGACCTCAAAATTCATTCCATAAACTCCCACCACAAAGGTGATCGGGATAAAAAAACGACGCCATAATCGTGAGCATCTTCATGATCTCGTTCACCCGGTTCGAAACGGCCGACATATAGAGATCGTTCAAACTCGCCGCCTGCTCTCGGTGCATTTCAAGAATTTCAATGATCTGCAACGCATAATCATACACGTCCTGAAGAAATGTCCTCACCTCGGCATAAATCCACTTCATTTCATTCCGCTGCAATGCATTAGCCACTTTTCGCAGGGGCCACATTACTCGCCGTAATATGGCGAGTTCCCGTTTTACGGCGTGAACAGCTCGCTGCACCATCGGCCCCGGATCATGCATCACCGCATCTTCCAGTTCCTCCAACCTTTGACCGTAGGTCTCCAGAATAGGGAAAAAATGGTCCACCACCGCATCAAGCAGCGCATAGAATAAGTAAGAAATCGAGTACGTACGTAGCCTCGCGCCGCCGCGATTTAGTCGAGCCCTGATCGGCCCCACACACATCCGCAGGCACCTCTTGAAAAGTGATGACCGTATGCTCGAACAAGAAAACGCTCACCTGCTTTTGTTTGAGATGTCCGTCTTCCATGCGCATCTTGCGCATGACGGCGAAAAGGTAATGATCGCATACCTCAACTTTCGGTCGCTGCGACGTGCGTAACACATCTGCCGCCGCGAGGGTGTGGAAATTATACTGCTGCCGCATCTTGTTCATCACGTAGGGACTTCAGTCGTCCACATTGACCCAACGGCACCGAACCCACGCCGGTCGCTTGGCAACAAAAAATTCATCTGCCGTGCCTTCGTGCCACGCGATTTTGGTTTCGCGATAGTCACACCAATAAACCCGCACATCGTCTGGGTGGGGAGGCGTTTCGAGTCCTTCCATGGACTCAATACCCGGCGAAGCGCCCGTACTCGCCACCGGCGTCCCAGCGCTGGCAAACGGATTCGTCCCTTTGAGATTCGACATTAAACCAACGACCGATCTGGCCGACCCCCTTGAGCAGGTTCACCAGCAATTTGGGAGGAGATTCGCGGGGCACTCGTCCAATCAAATTCATCTCAAGGGCGTTGCCGAGATCAATTAAGCGCGCCTCAAGCTTGTACTGCTCCGCTCGCTCGCTTGGTTTCGGCCTATGCCCGAACTCGCCGAGGTCGAATTCTATCGCAAGCGCTGGCACCAGGCCGCAGCGGGGCAGGTGGTCACACACGTGCGGGCTCACTCCGCCAAAAAGACTTTCCGTGAAGCCCCGGCCACTCGTATCCTTCGTGGTCTTACAGGAGCCACCCTCATTTCATCGGCCGCCGCCGCCAAACAAATGGCGTTCAACTTCGACAACGGAGCTTGGCTCGGTGTGCATCTCGGTATGACGGGTACCCTCACCGCTCACCCCGTCGGTTACTCCATCGGCAAACACGACCACTTCGTGCTCGATTTCACTGATGCCTCTCTCGTTTTCACCGACCCTCGCATGTTCGGCGGCGTGAGGTTCCACGAAGGCCCCGATGCTCCCGGCTGGTGGAGCAAAATCAGCCCTCCTCTGATTTCGTCCCGTTTTACCAAAACCGATCTCACTCATTTCCTCCGCCGTCGCTTTCGCTCACCTCTCAAGGCCGTGCTGCTGATGCAGGAACGTTTTCCCGGCATCGGCAACTGGATGGCCGACGAAATTCTCTGGCGCGCCGGTATCCATCCCGCCCAATCTGCAGGCTCCCTCACCGCTACGGAAATCACTACCCTCTACCGAGAAATTCGTACCGTGTGCTGCAACGCCCTGAAATCCATTGCCGGCGCCGGGGACGCCTTGCCCCACGATCTCAACGAGGGGATTCCTGACACTTGGCTCTTCAATCACCGCTGGCGCGACGGCGGCACCTGCCCCCGCTCCGGGGTACCACTCCTGCGCGCCGACATTGGCGGACGCACCTCCTGTTGGTCTCCCGCCCGACAAGTTTTACGCGAATCATGAGCTCTCCCCCCAAACAACGCCTCGACGAATTGCTCGTCACTCGCGGTCTGGTTGAATCCCGCGCCCAGGCGAAGGGACTGATAATGTCCGGTCGGGTTCGCCTCGGCACCGCTCGCCTCGATAAACCGGGTAAAGTCTACGCCTCCGATTTGGAAATCGAAATTGATCAACCGCCGCGCTTCGTCAGTCGCGGCGGCGAAAAACTTCAGGGCTTCCTCAACCAGTTTGACCTCGATCTTCGAGCCGCCCACATACTCGACGTCGGCGCATCCACCGGAGGTTTCACCGACTGTTGCCTGCAAGCAGGCGCCACCGATGTTGTCTGCGTCGACGTGGGCCGTGCTCAGCTGCACGCCAAACTCCGCCAAGATGAGCGCGTGACCAATCTCGAAAAACTCAACGCCCGTTCCCTCACCGCCGCAGATTTACCCCGCGCCGATTTTGATGCGGTCGTCATGGACCTATCCTTCATATCTTTGCGAAAAATTCTGCCCAACGTCTGGCCTCTCCTGCGCCCGGGCGGACATCTTGTGGCGCTCGTTAAACCACAATTCGAAGCAGGAAAAGCCGAAGTCGCCAAAGGCCGCGGTATCATTCGTGACCCTGCCGTGCAGGAACAGGTGCTCACCGATATCACCGCCTTCGCTCACGGCCAACTCCCCGCGGCCCAACTCATCGGCACCATGGACTCCCCCATTGTCGGCACGGACGGCAACCGCGAGTTTCTGCTCGGACTGCGTAAGCAATCGGTGCACTAATGCCTCCCCGCGCCATGCCTCCCATCCGTCACCTCGCTATTGTCGTCAACGCCCAGAAAGCCGGCGCCGCAGAAATTGCCAACGACCTCACTGCCATCGCTCAAGCCGCGAAGGTCCAGGTGACTCAAACCCAACAGTTCCCCGTTCCCATCGACTTCTTCACGCCTGTCGATGCGTGCTGCGCCATCGGCGGCGACGGCACGCTCCTTGGGATCGCCCGATCCGCCGCGGAAGCCGGGGTCCCCATCATCGGGGTCAATCGTGGCTCGCTCGGATTTCTGACCACATTCTCCGCCGAGGAAGCGCGCACCCATCTCGCTGCGTTGCTGCAGGGCCACTTTGATATCGCCGAACGCGCGCTACTCGATTGCTCCACCGAGCCCGATCACCACGATCTCGCCCTCAACGACGTGCTCATCAAAGACGAGAACCACTCGCGTTTGGTCGAACTCTCCGTACACGCCAACAACGAACTCGTCACGACCTACACCTGCGACGGTCTCCTCTTCTCGTCTCCCACCGGATCCACTGCCTACAACCTGTCCGCCGGCGGTCCTCTGATTCATCCCGACGCCGAGGTGATCGCGCTCACTCCCATCTGCCCTCACACTCTAAGCAATCGCTCCATCATCTTCCGACAGGACGTAAAACTCCGAGTGACCCCTCGACGCCGTGACACCTGCCTCTTGGTCGCCATCGATGGCCAGCGCAATATTTGCATTTGCGAAGGCGGTGCGGTCGAAATCACGGTTTCACCACGCCGACTGAAACTCATCAACCGCGCCAGCTACGAACACTTCAGTGTCGTCCGCACCAAGCTCAAATGGAGCGGCGGGGTTACCACCGGACATTAACCTTATGCTGTGGTCAGCCGCTGCAAAGTCGGCCACACTTCCGCCAGTCCTTTGTAGGCCACCATCTCTCCTGGCATGGTGGTCAACGCGCGATGAAATCGCAGCTTGGCCTCTTTGTCGGCCAATACGTCCTTCAACGGGAACGTTTCAAGTCGGATCCCAAACAAAATGGCTCCCGTCCGGGGCAACGACGCCAAAATCTGATGCTCAATTCGCAGCCAAATAGCATCCACCTCATGTCCGAACCTTAAGCGCGGCCACCCCAACGCAGGATGCAGATTCAACTTCTGCGTTCCCGCCATCCCCCAATGGCTCCGCTCCGCCGCAGTGCCGGGTTTGAGCCTATTCAGCAACCGATCAATTACCGGGCCAATCGCAGCGTTCAGCCCCGGGACGATTCCATGTGTTTCCGGTAACGTACGGCCCACCTTTTCCGGCAAGGACCACCATGAAGGAAAGACCACCGCTCCCCCGCCTACTCGAAACTGCCCCCCTTGTGTCGCGTTTCATCAACACGATATCTGCCTCCAACCGCCGTCCCAGTTCCATCGCGTTGACGGACGTTCCTCCCTCCGACTCGAGCCCTACGAGCTCGGCCACCTCTTGCCACGCCGCCTGATTCGACGGAGCATCCCACAGGAAATCCTGGGGTTTCGTATCCAGCCAATGGCGACGCTCCGACTGGACTGCCTCGACCTCCGCGGTCGGCGCAAAAAATTTACCCCACTGCTCCGGCTGCAAAGTCAGTCGAAATCGGAAATCCTCGTCAGCCAACACCGCTCGCACCGGACTCATGGTCGCACCACGACCTGCGTGCAGGCGCTTCGATTAAGATGATTTTTAGCGAATTCTGCCAACGATTTCACGGTCACCTGATTGATGCGCGCCTCATAATCACTCCCATCATCCAATGGTTGATCATAAAGCTCGTTCAGCGCCACATGCATGGCCCGAGAGCCGTTCGACTGCAGTCCCATGCGACGGGCCGCACACAAGCGAGTCTGGCATCGCGTAATTTCCTGCTTGGTCATTTTCCCTCGCGCCATCCACTTGATTTCCTCCTCCACCTCATGCAGCACCTCCATCTCCTTACCCGGTGCCGTTCCGGCGTAAAAATAGAACATGCCCCCTTCGAGTCCCACCACTCGAGAGGAACGCACATAATAGGCCAGTCCTTTCTCCTCGCGCACTCGCTCGAACAAGCGTGACGACATTCCACTGAACAATTCGTCTGCGACTTCCGCCACATGGAAATCCTCCGAGCGGACGCCTGGCCCCACGTATCCTTGGAAAACCACCGCCTGCTGACGCGGCTGTTGCTCGACGAAGTCACCCGCCTCCGCCGGCGCCAGGATCCCCTCCGCCATTGGAGTGAAGGGAACTCGCTTGAATCGACGCAACATCGCGCGCAGTTTCGGCGCCAGTTTCTTGGGATCAAAATCCCCCGCCACTGAGAGCACCACATTCGGTGCCACCATCAGTCGACGATGCAACTTCACTATGTCCCGCGGCTTCATCGCTTTTAAGTCCGTCTCCTCACCATGCGCATCCACGGCCAATGCATGCGGGCCAAAGAATTTTTTGCGCAGGAGCTTCCGACCAATCGTCACGATATCATCCGCATCCTGCTGCAAATCTGCCACCTGCCCATCACGCTCAATTTCAAACGACTCAGCTGTAAATGCCGGCTTCAACGCCGCTTCCGCCATGACATCGAGCGCCAAATCAATGTCGCTCGGCAACACTTCCACCGACAAGCCAAACGTATTGTTACCGTATACAGGCGAGAACGAACCTCCCACCGACTCAATTTCTGAGGCGACTTTAGCCGCCGAACGCTTCGCCGTATCGCGGGCCAATAGAGTGGCCATCAAAGCCGTCGCCCCTCGTTTACCGCCTTCCTCGAAGGGCGCCCCACCCAGACAAAGCAATCGAAGATGCAGGTTCGGTAACCCGGTATCCGGCTGCATCAGTAAACGGGCTCCATTGGGTAATGCCTCTCGCACTAGATCCGTCGTCGAATCAGTCGAACCCAACGCCTCTGCCCCCCCGCCGGTCGATTCTTTATCTTTCGGATTCAAGGTCACCGTCGCGGCGTTTCCACCGATCAAATACGTCTGCAGCACTCGTCTCAGGCTCGCCGGCGTCACCGCCTTCAATCGCTCAAAGTAGCCCTGGGTATAGAGCATGTCACCCGCCACGACCTCGGCTACCCCGAGTCGCGAGGCCTGGCCTGCGACCGTCTTGCGACCATTGATTTCTCCGACAACCAACTGCCGCACCGCCTTGCGCACCGCGGCCGCCGAAAGACCTTTCTTCAAGGCACCTCGCAACTCTCGATCGATCGCTTTGAGCGTTTTATCTCGCTGCCACGGATCACACACAAAACTCAGATAGAACAGGCCTTGTTCACCCGGATTCCAACTCGTGGCATCAATGGAATGCACCAACCTGGCGTGTTCCCGCAAACTCTGCCAAAGGATCGAACTATCGCCGTTACCCAACACCAAAGCCAGCACATCAATGGCTGCCGCGTCTGGATGAGTCAGTCCGGGAATCGTCCATACCACCGCTCCGCGTACAATTTCCACATCGTCCTGCAAGTGCTGCGTCCGCGCCGTGAGTGCCGGCGGCTCATGAGGGAGGTAGATGGGCCCCAAGCGGCTGCGGGGCTTACTTCCGCAGTGCTGCTCGATCGCTCCATTAACGGCCTTCTCATCAAATCCCCCCGTCACCACCATCACGATATTGTTGGGCACATAACGTTCCCGGTAGTATCGTACCAAGGCTTCGCGTTCCACCACCTCGAACACATCCCGGTGGCCTATCACTGGTTGACGATAGGGATGGTGCTGATAAACTGTCTCGAACAGACTCTGCCACAACCGCTGTTCCGGATCATCGAGCCCCATGTCGATTTCTCGTAGGATAACCTGTTTCTCACGCTCCACCTCCGCCGCCGGCAATGTGGAGTTAAGCACGGCGTCTCCCAAGATATCCACCGCCACAGGCGCGTGCTCCGCCGGGATATCGATGTAATACACCGTCCGCTCAAACGACGTATACGCGTTGATGTAACCGCCGTGCACCTGCACTTCTGCCGAGATGTCGCGCCCCGCCCGCCGGTCAGTGCCCTTGAACAACAAATGCTCCAGGTAATGCGACAAGCCGGCCCCGAGATGCTCGTTCTCGTGTATGCTTCCCGTTTTCACCCAAACTTGGACCGACGCCACCGTTGTCGCTGGATCACGCTTAAGAATGACGGTTAATCCGTTGGACAGCACCCGGCGGGTCGGCGCGTCACGCCATAAAGTTTGTAGGAGCTTGAAGTCGGAGGAAGCAGAAGACGGCATGGGAAGAGTGACTAAAGAAAGGACCGTTAAAGTGACTAACGGCTAAGTGTAAAAATTCGCCCAATTCTATCTGGAGTACGCCACCGCATACTCCGCTCAGCGGGTTAAGGCCAACCGCACCACTCCCCACAGGGTCAAGCCGGATGCGTTTGGCGAGTCGATTCGGGCAAAAACGGCGCATCAAATGCCTCCGTAAAGGTATAAACCTCCGAAAAATCCTCCCTCCGTTCATTCTCCGTCTTACTGAAGACGTTGTATTCAATCAGATTGAACACCAAATCGCCAAAATGGCTGCATCGGGTCACTCCCCACGCCTTTAAGACCGTTCGCGCCATCAGACCAAACTGATCGAGAGCAAATGCCCTCATCCCCATAAGCAACTCCACCCCCGTGACATGCAGCGATTTCCCCGCCCTTCGCGTATCGCTTTTCTTCAATTCCTTGACCGTGAAATCCAGCCCTTGTCGCACGAAGGCATAAGCGTCTCTATGAAAACGATTATCTTCTTTACAAATGAGTGACACCACTTCGTTGAAATCTAAATCCTGCATAGTAAGACGAAAGAGTCAAAACTGCGGAAGTCTTGCCAAAATTGCAACCTCCCTAACTCCAGAGAAATACGCTTCAGGTTTCGGGTCACCGCCACGAGTCAACGCAATTGTAAAATTTATGTAAAGCAATTCAGGCAGTTTACATTTTGCGTTACCTAACTGTTACTGTCTGACAACAAGACCTCATAAAATGATTTCCTCGACTCATACAAATCATCCCTTGCAGACCGAAGATTCGGAATCGCCAACTACAGCAGCGTTGCAAATCGTCTCAAGTTCGCCGGGTTACAGTATGACTCAACCTCGTATCGCCATCCTGGAGGTCCTCATCAAGCGTTCCCTTCCTGCCAGCATTGAACAAATCCATGCTGAAGTACTCGCAAATATCGCTTGTGACCTGGTCACCGTCTACCGCTGCTTGGCCGCGTTTGAGGAATTGGGCCTAGTACATCGCTGCTTTTTTCACAACGGAACCAGTCTCTATCAAATCGCTCTCGACGACTCTCCTGCTTATCACGTGGTCGACAAAAACGTCAATTCTGTGGGCGAACGGGACATCGATCTCGCTATTGAGTTGCGCGAAGCGGTGCAGGAAATTGAGAAAAAACTGATCGCACGCGGCTTCACCAACGTCTCTCACATGGTGGAATGGTGGAATTTTTCGCTCGCGCCCCCAAGCACCCGATCAACCGCATCAAAAGCGGGTCGTTATATGGCCGAGGTTCGCTAGCACTCCGGCCAATTCAGTTAGTTATCTTTGCAAGCCGCAGCCCACGCTGCGGCTTTTTTGTGAATACTTGGAGCGTGTCCCATTTACCCTGATTTTGGAAGGGGGGCAGGAAAGTCGATTTTTGAGCGGATTTCCGGCTACCAATGGCGGATGTAGGCGCGCGCAGATGCAATTTAATGGCTAAATTGCAGTGTCGCAGCAGTCAGTGCCTGGATCGTTTCCATGAGGGAACCTCCGGCAGCCGGTTTATTGTTCATCGTTGGAGTAGGCGTGGTGGTTTTAGGCGGCTTGGGCCTGCGGTGGTGGGTCGGCCAGCAGTCGGGCGATGAGCCACAGGTTGTGACCGAGGATGCTCCAGGCTACCGCCAGGTAGCGATTCGTTAAGCCTCTGGCACTCAATCGCTTGCCTTGGCGTTGCTTGATGATGGCGATGCGGGCTTCCGTCGAAGCCCGGCGATGTTGGAGCGCCACGAACTGCGGCTCCTGCATGCGCCGTTGCAGCAGCTGCGGATCGCGAGGGCAAGTGGCGTCAGAAATGTCGGCTTCGGCCAAGCGTGCGCACAGCCGTTTGGTCGAGAAGCCTCGGTCGGTGCTCGCCGCTTTGATCGGGGTGCTCAGGTCGAACTGATTCTGGCGCTCGAGGCTCTGGTCAAACTGACGCCATTCGGCCGGAGCCATTCCCTGATACAACTGCCAATCGGTGATCAACCCCGTCACGTTCTCACTGATCATGAGAGGGTTGCCAAACTCGACCTCGTCAGACGCCTTGCCCCGGACCACGGTCTGCACGTCGGGTTCGTAGACGCTGAGGATCTTCTCGGCGTTGGGCACTGGTCGCGCGCCGATGATGCGTTCGTGGGCCTGTTTGCTCGCGGCCGGCAGTTGCTCGAGCCTGGCGTCGATGCGCGCAATGATGCGGGTGGGTGGCCTGGCGCTCACTGAAGCGGGTCCGGGCGTAGTCGGCGGCGAGGTGGTCGCGGTGGCGGCGGGCGTGCTCGCCGATGGTGCGCAGCAGGCGTGTCATCTGGCGGAGCACGCTCTTGCGGGCCCGCTTCGCATCGCGGCGCCGTCGGCTGTGGGTCATCGCGATGCACCACCGATTCATCTGCTTGGCAAAGACTGGCGGCTCGTTCGGCATCCGACCCCGCAACCCCGCTGCACGGAGCAGTTTCACCGCCTTGAGCAGGGGGTGCGGCTCACGTCGCGAAAGAGCACCCAGTCGACCGGGAAATGGATGTTGGCCTGCAGGCAGGTCGAGTCCACCAGGCACGTATCCATCGGCTGCGCCGCAGCCAGTCCCAGTTCGCTCGCCTGGTCCGCCTCACCGCACATCTCGATAAAGACTTGGCTCATCCTACGCACCTGCCCGGCGGTGAAGCATTTGGACGCACGCTCCCGCACGCTTTCCTTTGGGAGACCCCCTTGATGCCGTCGATCCGGCGCGCTCCGCAAAAGTCGGCCAACAGATCGCTGGAGGCGATGCTCAGGGAAAGTTTACGCAAGCTGATGTTTCCGCGCATCATGCGCAATACCTGCACCCGCCGCGCCTTGCGCGCGAACTGCAGGTGTCGCGGCAACCCGGCCACGTCGTCGCCCCGCCTGTTGATCGCGAAACGCGGCGTAATCTTTGTTGGGTCCGACCGGAGTCAGGTCTGGACGCAGCCAGGTTTGCAGGGCAACTTCCGGGGCGACGGCTTCGGTAGTATTGTTCACACCAATTTATACACGTCGTTTTTGTGCCGAAACCAGGAAATCCTCCCGGTTTCGGCCTATTTAGTTTTACGCTACCTCCTTTTCTCCAGCCTCTTGCGCTTGTGGGACACGCTCCAACTAACATTCTGAACCGATGTAATCATATCAAACTTAACGATAACTGTGAAATACTTGAAATATAATTATTGATGCCTTGAAGGCATCAATAGGAATATCTTGATGCCGTTTTTAATTTCGCCATCCCGCTATAACCGCAAAGCGAAACCAGCGATAATACGTTTCTACTGAGCAGTATCCGGTATTCACCAACCACTCCATTGGCTTAGCAACCGTCGTACATCGATCCAATGCCATTCGTACGCGAGCCTGTTGTATTTCAAAGTCATCACTTCCCAATTTACGTGCGAAATCCACATGCAGCGTTTCACAAAGTGCCTGCGACCTAAAATTTTCACCCAACACCTGTTCGGCATTCACAAAAAGGCCGCTTGGCCGCAAACGCTGGAAAATCCGATTCATCAAGTTCCGCTTATCCTTATCCTCAAGATGATGAAATCGCCAACGCAGACATCACGGCATCGAACGGCCCCTCCGAGAGGGGATCCACGAGGTTCGCTTGCACTACACGCGGATTCTACCGCTCCAAACGTCGACTCGCCCCGGCTAACATGGCTGAGGATTGGTCCAAGACGGTCAACTCGCCCAACTCCCCACTACTTCACTAAGCAACCCAGTGCTCGCACCGAGGTCCAACACCCTCGGTCGTTCAAACCCTCCGTGCGCCACTAGTTCAGCCACCGATCCGTAAAACGCAGCAAAACACGGCACCAATCGGCGACGAGGCGCATCATACGTGGCAGGATCCCTGTTCAATTTCATGTCGAAAGCATACCAATTCTTGCGATACCTGAGAAATACTCCTTTAATCTCTTTTGATACCCCGTGCGTATTAATTTGATTTTGAACTTCGTCACTTGGTTTACTTCCGTGAGGTAGCCCAGATGTTGCATTTTCGGCGCGCGGCCGAGTCCTTCGGCGTAGCTCAACCAGTCCTTTTCGTCAGATCGCTCACTTGGAGCAGGCTCTCGGCACTCCGCTTTTCACTCGATCTCTCCGCCGGGTCGAACTCACTCCGGCGGGACGCCATCTGGTCGAACGAGTCGACCCGCTACTCTACCAATTAAAGCGACTGCCATCCGATCTCCGCGCCATCGCTGAGGGAGGCACCGGCACCTTGCGGATGGGGTTCACCGGCTTGGCCATGGCCACCGTTTTACCGGGAATCCTCCGTCATTTCCAAAAGTCTCATCCCAAATTTCGCGTTGAACTCAACGAGTCCCCGACATCCGCCCAAGTTGAAGCTCTCCGGGCCGGTAAAATTGCCTGTGGTTTTCTCCATCCTCACATGCTCCCGCCCGGGTTCCAAACTCGCCAACTGCTTTGTGAACGCAACGGAGTCGTCCTGTCATGCCGATCATCCCGCCGCCCAACGCAAAACACTGCGATTGGGAGACCTCGCCGAGGTCCCGTTTGTCCTCTTCCCCCGACATCTCCATTCGAGTTTCTATGACCGCACCCTCGCCGCATTTACGGCCGCAGGCGTAACCCCTCGCATCGCTGAGGAGGTGTGGCCCCGCGCCAACGCCATCGGACTCGTTCGTGCCGGCATCGGGGTCACCTTCATGTGTTCCATCCGAAGCGAGAAACCTGCCCCAAGATGTCGTATTCCGCAAACTCAGTGGCCCCACTCCGGAAAGCCACCTCACACTCGCTTGGCGCGAATCCGTCGACAACCCTCCCTCTCTGGAGGCCTTTCTCGAAGCGGTGCGCAACAGCTGACGTATTCGCGAACTTTCAACGCTTAACAATTGCCTACGCATACCTACGTAGGCAGCGGAAGGCGCCATTGACCTCACGAGTCAAATTGATGGGCTCCTTCAGATTTGGTACCCGTCTTTCCAGTCCTCGCCCGCCGGTTGGTCCCCTTCGGCCTTCATCGCCTGATGCGTCTGGCACAGTTCGACCGATTCATGGTGTTCGTCATGACCGTGCCGTTCGCAACGATGTTGTCCCCGGTCACCGCCGACCCGCTGCCTGTCGGACGCACCTTCATGCGCAGCTACACCGTGCGGGAGTTCCGGGGTCATGATCAGGTATTCGCGGTAGCCGAGGATTCCGCCGGCATAATCTATTTCAGCAACCGCGGTGCCATCATCGCCTTTAATGGTCAACGCTGGCGGCGCGCTACAGTGCCCACCACCTGGATACATGAGCTCTATGTGGACACCGTCGACCGGGTTTACGTCGCCGGCACTGATGAATTTGGCTGGTGCCAACACGATCCGGTGGCCGGTTTGACTTACCACTCGCTGCTCGACTACCTGCCGCCGAGCCAGCTTCCTCCGGGCGCCATCTGGAGTGTGACTGGCGAGGGTCGGAACGTGTATTTTGCGACATCCGAACACGTTTACCGGTGGGACGAAACCACCTTGCACGATTGGAGTTTTGAACCATGCCTGCGGGCCAACGTGCGGCACGTCGCGAGGCGCACGCTCCTGTATCGCAAGGACGACGGACTCTTCGAACTGCGCAGGAACCAGTGGCAACAAATCCCCGCGGCAAACGGTCTGATGGACGCCTCGCGACTGGTCATGCTCGACCAAGGTGAGGTGGGTATTTTGTTGGTGACGCCCGACGGGACGATGCCTCACCTTTTCCGTGACAATCGTTTGGTCATCTGGACGCCCCCAGCGGCCGGCCCGTTGCGCAACGCAGTCGTGGTTTCCGGCACAGTGTTGAGCGACGGCGCTCTCGCATTTTCGACGGCGCGTGAAGCGGTCGTGCTCTTGAACCCCTCCGGTACCACGACCGAACACTACAACGCGGCCAGCGGTTTCGATCCCCCCTGAATTATGGGCTGATCGAGGATCGCAGCCATGGGCTATGGGTCGGGCACATGCAGGGCGCCATGCGCATAGACCGCAAACAGGAGTACAGCGTGTTCGACGAACTCAATGGCAAGCAGACCAGCAATTTGGCTGATGTCGTAAGACATCGGGGCGAAACCTACACCTATTCTCCCCGGTTTCTCTACCGCATGGTAGCGCCAGGGGAGACCACACCGGGTCGACTAGAGCGACTCCGCCGACCTTCCGAATCGCTATGGGCCCTCAACTCCCATCCGCGCGGATTGTTGGTCGGGACGGCTTCAGGCCTGCTCAATGTAGCGGGTGAAACGGCCGAGTTCATCTTGCGAGATGAAGCCTCCACTGTCGGCATCGGTTGGCACCCAGATGACCCCGACACCATTCTGTCAGGCTCCCTGCAGGGACTGAACGAACTACACTGGGATGGCGCGCAGTGGCTGTCATCCGGAGTGATTACGGGCACCGAAAGCGAGATTCGAACGATCGCTTTCGAGTCTCTCCGAGCCGCCTGGCTCGGAACCACGACCCGGGAATTCGTCAGGATCGAGCGACCGGACGCCCCAGATTCTCGTTGGCGGGACGCTAAGATAACCCACTACTATGGCACCCGCGGACTACCCGCCAACCTAGGATGGAGTCACGTGGTCGCAGTACCAGTGGGGATTGCGTTCCTCACCGCCAAGGGTGTATATTGATATCGATCGGGCCAGGATACCTTTGAGCAGGACACCCGCTGGAGTCCGCCTGATATGGAATCGCCGATGATGGCTCCATTTGCGGCCGATTCCCGGGGAACCGTTTGGGTGCAGGCCACCGATGCCAACGATCCGGACAATTTTCGGCTCGGTGGCCTGCGTTTTAACGCGGATGGTTCGAGCGACTGGATACCTCTGCCTCGTCGTCTGTTGGAGCGTGCCGGCTATGGCAGAGCCAAAGCCATTTCCTGGCAGGCCGATCCGGATGCACCGGGCACTTTGTGGTTGGGAGGGACCGATGCACTGGTGCGGATCGATCTGAACGGAGTCAAACCGCCCACCGAACTCGTCTGGGCTCCCGCGATCCGTAGCCATTCCCCGAGCAACGCCTCCGAAAGATCGTCGACGGCTGGATTGCATTTCGCTCATCAAACCGACCCGATTACTTTCACCTTCACCGCTCCGCGATTTGATGTGGATGGCGGTCTTCACTATCAGCATCAATTAATCGGCTACAACGCAACCTGGTCGAACTGGTCCGAACAAGACGAGGCCGGCTTCACCAACTTGCCCGGAGGCGACTATCGTTTCGAAGTGCGGTCGCGGGATCCGGACGATCGGGTGAGCGCCATCGCCGCTTTCGATTTTTCCGTCTCGCCTCCGTGGTACCTCGGCGGTTGGGCGTTTGCCTGCTACCTTATCGCTGGACTCGCCGGGATGAACGCCCTCGTCAAGTGGCGGCTTCGCAGCAGCGAGCGGGAACGCGCTCGCCTGGAGTCGATCGTCGCCCAACGCACGGTGGAGTTGGCGGCGGCCAAAGAGGAGGCCGAAACCGCCAATCTTGCGAAGTCAGCCTTTCTGGCCAACATGAGCCACGAACTGCGCACTCCTTTGAACGGTGTCCTCGGCTATGCGCAAATTATGCTGCGCGATCGCAACCTGCCGGCACCGAATCGCGAACAGGCCAGCGTGGTGGCATCGTCGGGCGAACATTTATTGAAGATGATCAACGAGGTGCTCGATTTTCCAAAAATCGAGGCGGGAAAAACCACGCTGCGTCCGGCTCCCTTTAGCTTGCCCGATCTGCTACGTGATATCGACGTGGCGCTGGCTCCACGCGCCCTCGCCAAGGGGCTGAAGTTTCACTCCGAATGCGATCCCGACCTGGCCCGGCAATGCCTGGGTGACGCCCTGAAACTTCGTCAAGTGCTGGATAATTTATTGTCAAACTCCATCCAATTTACGCCGACAGGTTCGGTGGAGTTGCAGGTTCGAGGCATCGTTAATTCCCTCGTGGAATTCTCGGTAACCGACACTGGAGTCGGACTATCGACCGAGGATTTACGCGAACTTTTCACCCCGTTTCACCAAGCAGTGAACGGCCGTCCTCCGGAACCGGGTACTGGACTGAGACTATCCATTGCGCACCGTTTGGTCGATCTCATGCAGGGGAACTCTCCATGCGAAGCACCTCGGATGAGGGCAGTCGCTTCGTCTTTGAGATCCCATTGGAACCCATGGAGAGTTCCCCCCACATACATCTGACTCTTCTCATCCGACAATCACGGGCTACCAGGGTCAGCGCCGCCGAATCCTCGTGGTCGACGACGTCAATGTAAACCGGCACCTGTTGCGCGATCTGCGCTCCCCTCTTGGGTTTCTCGTCACGCTGACCTATGATGGCGCCACCGCACTCGCCGCCATGAAGCAGGACCACTTCGACGCGGTAATCCTGGATTTGCGCATGCCCGGCGTGGACGGATTGGAACTCACTCGTCGAATTCGAACCACGAAGGGACCTCAACCCAGAGTGGTGCTCACTTCGGCTTCCGTGCTTTCGTTTGATTCGCAGATCGCATTCGACGCCGGCTGCGATGACTTTCTGCCCAAGCCTTTTCGCGCGGGAGAACTCCTTCAACGACTGGGCCGTACGCTGCGATTGGCATGGGTTCACGAAAACCCCGAGGTGGCATCGAACCCAACCATTGCAATCCATCCCGATGTGGCATGGATGAACGAACTCCAGCAAGCTGCCGGAAAGGGCGACATTCGCCGAATCCGCTCGCTCCTACTGCAAGGCCAAGACCGACGAACTTTGGATGGACTTGTCCTTTCCGAACTCGCGGAACTCGCCGCCGCTTACCAAATGGATCGCCTGCGCCTCACCGAGCTGGCTTGAGCGATTATTGCGTCCCCCCGTCCTCCTTGCTGGGTTCTGGCATACTTCCTTTCGCAGCCGCCATACTTCTTGGTACAACCGTTGGCGGGACGGTATATGCTGCCTTAGTTCGGAGGGGCGCCTCAGTTCGGAGGGGCGCCTCAAGTATGGACCTCGCGCCTATTTTTCACCAATTGACCTGTACCTCGATCGACTTGCTCCAGACCGAGTGATCGTCGTCCCTATCTCGAATCGCGTGATCAACCCTCTTGCCCATGATCGAGGCTCAAGCGCATCGACGCGGATTACACCTTGCGCGCCCGATCCACCACCCTGGACCAGATGATTGCTGGAACTCTGCCAGTGAGTGGGGATACTGCTGGCCCGCCCGCCGACTCCGTTGGGTACCTCACTCATTACCGATTGGGGCAACATCTCCCCGCCCGAATCGTTGAGTAGTTTATTGTGGACGGACGAATTCGCGAGTATTTTAAACCTAATCCGTTAGGTATTCCTCCGTTCGAAGCCTCAATCATCGCCGAGCTAGGAACGGATGAGCACCAAAATACCAGGTGTCCGGGGTGAAAAACGTCAAGCGCTCCAATCAATAGGAGCACTCGACGACACCATAAAAGGATACAACTGGGGCTCGGCCGATTATTTCTTCTGGGGCCAGGACCGCACGATCACCATTCCACCCAACAGAGCAAGGAGCCACAGCAGGGAATTGCTCTAGGCGATCAGGTTACTTTTGACGGAACCCCGTATAGTCACCCGCGTTCACCCGCCAACAGAGTGCCTGTGAGCAGGCCCGCGACAATCAGTTTTTTAAGCTGGGCCATAACACTTCAAATCGCCGCTAGGTCGCGACCATTTTCAAGCTCTGCCCTCACCGTGATTTCTATAAACTTCTGTAAATCTTGACTTTTCGAGACACCCTGGGACCGGTCCGAGTAATTCACCTTACCCCCGTATTGACGCCACTGATGCCACCCGTTGGCTTCATTGCGCTGCTATGTTTTTCTAACCATTACTCGATGATGCCCTCGACCGCCACCGTTCTTCTGGTCGATGATACCCCGGCCAATATCGGAGTGTTGCTGGAAGCCTTGGGCAATTGTAGGCTACGAAGTGCTCGTCGCCGACAGTGGTCCTAGCGCCCTGGCTCAACTCGAACACGTACGTCCGGACCTCATTCTCCTCGACGTCATGATGCCCGGCATGGATGGCTTTGAAACGTGCCACCGTCTGAAAGACAATTATCGCTGGCGTGGGATCCCGGTGCTCTTCATGATCGCTCTCCATGAACCCGAACAAAAGGTCCGAGCCTTCCAAGCGGGCGCCGTCGACTACATCGTAAAACCATTCTTTGAACAGGAGGTTCTCGCCCGCGTTAAGACGCACCTAGAGCTCCTCACTCTTCGGCGCAACTTGGAGGACGAACTCGCGCTGCGTATCGACGCTGCAAACCAGTTGGCCAAGTCCTTCGACCGCGCAGTGGTCGATAACAGACCCCTCGGGCGACGTCGTTTTCACCACCCGTCTTGCCGAGTCACTTTTACACCGACACTGCGCCGATTACCAAATCGCCACCAAACTCCCTCCGAGCCTCGACCGCCCGGACAACGGCCTCACCCTGCGTCGGTTTACCGAACCGGGTCGCTACGATTTATCCTTCTTCATCCTTGAAGAAAAAGCCCCCTCCCCCAACCCTTCCGCGCTCCTCAAACTTGGCCTCACCGCCCGCGAAGCCGAAGTCCTTTGGTGGATCGCCCAAGGTAAAAGCAACCCCGATATCGCCACTATTCTGGGTGCAGCCGTGCGCACCATTCACAAACACGTGGAGAATGTTTTCCGTAAGCTCGGATGTGAGACCCGCGCCGCCGCCGCCGTGACCGCTCAGGATGCACTGCGTCCCGGCAGCGGTATCCACTTATCAGCTACTTCGTTTTGTTCGCGAGCTTGTCCAATTCCAACGCCAACTGACTGCCCTGCTCCGCCGGCAGCATACGGCGCGTAATGCCGAGCACGGTCTTGGCATCATTCTTTCGCCCTTCCGCAAGCACTTGGTTGAAGAACGGCGCCACCAATCGGTCAAACGCATCCAACCCCGCCCGTCGTCCATACTGGCTCAGAACGCTTTCGAACACGCGTATCTGCATGACAACCTCGTCGTCCAACAGCGTGCGACTGAGCATTTCCGCAGCTTGCGCCAGAGAAAGATCAGAACGCTCCGCCGTAAACTTCGCGCAAGCTGCCGCTCTTCATTGGCCGCCGCACTGCCTTGCCCCCGCTCGCGCAGCTTCGCGATTACTTGGCGCATGAATCGCAAATGCAAATCAGGATAGTTTTTCAACACCCGGGCCGCCGCTCGCAGGGTGGCTTCCTGCTTCACCAAGGAAAGTCCACTCGATTGCTGCATCAGCAACAATGCCTCCCACGCCGCCACATTGCGCGGCTCTTGATTCACCGCCCTCTGAGCCGCCTTGGTCGCCCCCACCTTATCTCCACGTCGCATCAATTCCTGCGCCAAGTATAACTGAGCTCTCGATTGGCGATAAGCTGGTAAGCGCCGAAAACGTTCCGCCACAAACGCCAACTCGTGGTCATTCACTTCTCCCCAAGTTTGCGGATCAAACGCGATCCCGGCCACGTAGTTTTGTTCTGCATAACGCCCCACATCCAGTTGCCACGTTTTCTTTGCATCGAGGTATCCAAACCAGGCATGCCGCCCATCCAATCCCACCCCGCGAAACAATCAAGTAGGCACGCCTTTTGCCTTACACACCTCACTTGCGAAATAGCCTTGGTCGATACAAATTCCGCCCTCGGAGAGGATGGTGGACAACGCGTAGTCACGGCCCGGCCAACTGTAGATCTCTCGTTCCACGCGATCATCCCGATAGCGCACCGCATCATAAGCTCCGGGGAGACTCCCTAAATCGTAGCTCGCCTGTTCCTGCGCCCACCGCAGATCCGACAGGGGGGCCGCCGCATCGATCACGAACTTTAATTCCGATGCCTTCAGTCGACTCAAACAATGCAGTGTTTTCCCGCGCATGTCCGACTCCACCCAAAAGGCATACGTCTGCTTGGCCGATGGCACCTTGCGCGGCAGAATCTCGTCCGACACCTGACCATGAGGCCCAGCCGGAGGCGGCAGCACATCCCTTACCACCGCCACCGCGAGCGCGAGCTCTTGATAAGTCTCAAACAACGCCTCACCCGCACGATACAGCTCATCCAGCACTTGTAAAACCCGAGGCAAATAGTCGTAGGGTGTGATCGTTTCAAAAAAACTACGGGAAAGATCCAGGCCCCCCACCACCGCTCCAAAAAATTCCGGAGAAACCACCGCGCTCAACGGACTGGTTGGAGGACGATAGCTGCGGGTCATGTTCTCATGGCCCAGCTGCGCCGCATTGATTGCGTTGACCCAACGCGTGGTGACCGCGCGTTGATCGCTGCCCAATATCCGGGCCCATTTCGCCACCAACAACCAACCTTCCATGGCGTCCAAACGCTGCCGTTTCTCGGCCTTCAGCGCCGCGTCCCCCGCCGCCTGCGACAGCGCGTCCCAACTCAATTCGTTCCCGTTCTCCAACGTGGTGATCACCCACTCTTGGGTCGGCGGTCGCAATGCCACTTCCTGCGAAATGGAGACCGCCTCCGCACTAAGAATCCCCCCCCCTGCAAACGACGTCCAGCCTGCCCAGGTCAGTCCCGCTCTCCATATCTTCGATCGCACGCGCACGCTAACGTTTCCCCCATCCCGATTTTTTTCCCTTCCCCTTTCCCCCTCGCTTGCCCCCGCGACCACCTCCATTCGCGACCTTCGCCAGTTTTTTGTAATCCCCTGTGCGCAAGGCTTCGATCTGGTCACGCAGCAAAGCCGCCCGCTCGAACTCCAACCGATGCGATGCCTCGGTCATTTCCACTTCGAGTTCATCGATAACCGCGCTCACATCCTCTGGCCGATCCTCCGCTACCGCCTCTTCCACGGGCGAAATTCCCGTCCCGTCATAGACATGCAAACTAGCCTGCGCCGACCGCTGCACTCCTCGCGGAGTTATCCCATGCGCTTCATTGTAGGCGATCTGCTTCTCGCGCCGAGCTGCCGTGACCTCCAAGGTCCGTTTAATCGAATCCGTTTGGCGGTCAGCGTAAAAAATAACCCGTCCCTTTTCGTGCCGTGCCGCTCTTCCTGCCGTTTGAATCAACGAAGTTTCACTGCGTAGGAATCCCTCCTTGTCCGCGTCCAGTATCGCCACCACGGCAACTTCCGGCAGATCCAATCCTTCGCGCAGGAGATTAATACCAATCAACACATCAAAATTGCCCAAGCGTAGATTGCGCAAAATCTCCACTCGCTCGATCGCATCAATGTCCGAGTGCAAATACTCCACCCGGACCCCTGACTCGCGCAAATAACTCGTGAGATCTTCTGAGAGTCGCTTGGTGAGCGTCGTCACCAATATACGCTCCCCGGCTTCCACTGCTGCTGTAATCTCCCCCTTTAAGTTTTCCACCTGCCCCTTGATCGGCCGAATCACAATCTCAGGATCCAGCAGACCGGTCGGACGAATAACTTGCTCCGCAATGACCGACGATTGCTCAATCTCAAACTTCGCGGGCGTCGCCGAAACAAACAAGGTCTGCCGCGTGATTTGGCGAAATTCAGCAAACGCCTGCGGACGATTCTCAATCGCCGAAGGAAGCCGAAACCCGTGATCCACCAACACAGTCTTGCGAGCTTTGTCCCCATTGAACATGCCTCCAATTTGAGGAACAGTGGCATGACTTTCGTCGATGAAGACCAGAAAATCCTTGGGGAAAAAATCAATGAGGCAGGAGGGACGCTCGCCGGGACTGCGCCCGGACAGATGCATAGAGTAATTTTCGATCCCGTTGCAGAATCCCATCTCCTGCAGCATCTCCAAATCGTAGTTGGTGCGCATACGGACTCGCTGGGCCTCCAAATATTTGCCCGCGGCCTCAAACTCCGCCACCCGATCATCCAGCTCCGTTTTGATCGCCCCGACCGCCGCATCCACCTTGCTCTTCGTCGCAACGTACGGATTTACTGGATACAAGTCAAATTGATCGAGCTCCCGAATCGTGTCCCCGATCAACGGATCGAATTCCCGAATCGCCTCCACTTCGTCCCCCCACAACTCCACCCGCAGTCCCTGCTCACTGTAGGCTGGCATGATGTCGATCACATCTCCTCTCACCCGAAAACAACCGCGCTTGAGATCGTAATCATTACGCTCGTAAAGATTGTCCACCAACCGCTCCAACAACTGCTGCCGTGGCAACAATCCTCCCTTGCGCAGTTCAATTCGCAACGTCGTAAAGTCTTCCGGTGAACCCAGTCCGTAGATGCAGGACACCGATGCCACCACGATCACATCATGCCGTGAGACCAAGGCACTCGTCGCCGCAATCCGCAGCCGCTCGATCTCCTCATTAATCGAAGAATCTTTCTCAATAAACGTGTCCGTCGAGGAAATGTAAGCCTCCGGCTGATAATAGTCATAATAACTGACAAAGTACTCGACCGCGTTCTTTGGAAAGAAATTCTTGAACTCCGAGTAGAGTTGAGCCGCCAGAGTTTTGTTGTGCGAAATAATCAGGGTCGGCCGATCACAACGCGCGATCACGTTGGCCATCGTAAAGGTTTTCCCGGATCCGGTGACTCCCAACAGCGTTTGGTTCCGGTTCCCCGCTTCAATCGAGGAGACCAATTTTTCAATCGCCTGAGGTTGATCCCCGGTGGGCTGGTAGGCGGCGGCTAGTTTAAATCGGGACATGAGATTACGCCACTAAGACACGCCTTGCGGTCCAACACAAATCGCCGCCCAAACCGTCCCCTAAATATCTAATAATAAGCATGATTCCGAATAACCGACTGCTGCGATTCATCAAGTCGGTGCACCACACGATCAACGCGCGTCTGCAACGTGGCTTCGTCATGCGTTGTCGCCATTCCCACAACTTTGATCCCACCCGCTCGAGCCGCATCAATGCCCGCAAACGCGTCCTCAAAAACAATGCAACACTCCGGGGGTCGATCCAGCTTACTGGCTGCTTTGAGAAACACCTCTGGGTGCGGCTTCCCCTCCTTCACGTCCTCCGAGGTCACGATGTCGTCAAACCATCCCTCGAATCCCATCACGCCCAGGATCGTATCGATATTCTGTCGGTGAGTGGACGACCCGACGCACGTGGGTACTCCCGCTTGTCTGAGTCGATTCAGGAAAACATGCACGCCTGGCAGCGCATCCAGTCCTTTCTCCACTACGATCTCCCGATAGAGCGCTTCCTTGCGCAGTGAAAGCCGATGCACCTCGTTTACTTCGGTCGCCCAGCCCAATAGATGGGGAATGATGAACTCATTCTTCTTCCCAAAACCTTGCACAAAATGATCCGGTGGCAAATCGAGGCCTTCCTCTGCCGCCAACCGTTCCCCACTTTCTTCGTGCTGTTGGGAGGAATCAATAATTACGCCGTCCCAATCGAACAGCATGCCCATCTCGTGCGCCTGCATTGTCATATAACTTCAACTACGTTTAAATACCGAACACCTTCAGTACACTGTTCCAGACCGCCTCCCAAAATCGCGCGGGTCCCATCTTGTCGGGGTCCTTCGAAGTCTCCTGCATTACGAACAACCCTGAGCCGGCGAATAAATCGTCAAACAACGGATTCATGTTCCGATAATACCCCCCCCAAAGTTTCGGCGCGAACCGGTAGATAGTCGAGGGTGGGCGTGAATCCGATGGTGCCACGTTGGTTAGTGCGCCGCGCTGGACGAACCTGCCCTTCTTCCAGTCCCGGCTGCAAAATCTCCGCCCGCACTCCCCGGCTGCCCGCGACCACCAATCGGCACGGGCCCACAAATTCAAAGAAACGAAACTGCAACGTGACCCCAGCCTGCCACCGCCACAGTGTCCAACGGCGCCGAATTTCTACTTTCTCCTCATCCTTCGTAATGACTCCTACGAGAAAACTCGGGCGCAAGATGATCGATGCGCCATCCGGCACTTCAATGACCGACAACTCCATGTGCGGGTCATTGTTGTTCGACAAAGTGAGTGCCGACCTCTCACCCGCCTTTCCGTTGCGTAGCTCGATCAACTCCGTCAATCCACAGGCCACGCTAGTCAAAGGGATCGCCCAGTCGAAGACGAACCGAGTCTTCCGTTTCAAGTCTTCATCACTTGCCTGCAGAAATTTTTCCTTCACCCGCAAAACCTCGCCCGGCCACAATCCGACTTCAGTCGATACCTCACTTTTTCGCACGCGCGGCATCGCCACCAACTCAGATTCAAATCGGATCGCTTTGCCTCGCGATAACCACGGGGCCAACAAGTAGAAGGACAATACCTTCACCACCGAAGGACCCACAAAATAGAGAATCAATATCACCGCCAGGTAGTCCCGCTAACGGCTCCACGCGGCGCGCACATAGTGCGAAACCACCGACTCTGACTGCGCACTGCCGATCAAATCCTTCTTCCTTCTTAATACTCGTCAGTCGAAACTCAATGTCCTCCGCCTCGCGGACGGCGGTCTGCAATTTCTCCGACAGGTCTTCGATCATTAAGGTCGAATCCTGCCGCAACGCCTCCATTCGCTTGATCTGTTGCGCATTCGCTTCCTGCTGATCCGGATTTCCCCACAAGCGATCCCACCAACTTTCCAACGCCTGTAGGTTCTCAATGATCTTTGTCGCCTGCGCCACGCGAGCTTCTTGTCGGCCCACCGCCAACTGCAGATCGGTGACCCGCGCCAACGCCTCGTTCTTCCCTACCTCGCGTGCGTCTCGCGAAGCTTCCAATTCCAACTGGTACTCCAATCGGCGTGTCTCCGAATCGACTTGGTCCTTGGCATACAGCCACACACCCACACCCACCAGTACAACACCGCGATACAATACCGCGACACCGATCTTTTGCAGCAGCCAGGTGCCGAGGCGGTAAAAGAATCCATACAGCGGCATGAGTGTGGAACGGTCTTCATGCTAATTTCAATCGCGGTTGTTGGTTGCGTAGCCGGTTCCTCTCACATTCCCGGTTGCGTCTCCTCCCACTCAACCTAGCATCCCCGCTAACATCCCCCCCTATGTCCAAAGTCATTATCTCGTCCCTCTACCAGTCGGACGTATTTAAAATGGCCTGCCGTCAATGCGACCAAGCAGACGACGCCATCAACCTGCCCGACGATCTTCGCGACCGCACGCAATACCCGCGCCGGTGCTTCGCGGTCTCTCTCCCCATCCGCCGCGACGATGGCAGTATCACGCTCTTTGAGGGCTACCGAGTCCAACACAACCTTTCGACCGGTCCGTCCAAAGGAGGAATTCGTTTCCATCAAGAGGTCACTCTGGGCGAAGTCGCCGCCCTGTCCATGTGGATGAGCTGGAAGTGCTCGCGCGTCGGACTCCCCTATGGTGGAGCGAAGGGCGGTGTTGATCGTCAATCCCACGCAACTCTCCGAAAACGAATTGGAACGACTCTGCCGTCGCTACATGCAGGAACTCATTCCCTTCATTGGCCCCGACGTCGATGTCCCGGCGCCTGATATGGGCACCAACGAAAAAATGATGGGCTGGATGATGGATACTTACTCCAATCCTGTGGGTCACATCGAACCGGCCATCGCCACCGGAAAACCCATCTCCCTCGGTGGATCGCAGGGTCGCCGCGAGGCCACTGAGGCCGGCGTCGCCTATCTGGTCAAACGCTACCTGGAGGACATGGGGATTCCCCTCAGCGAAACCACGATTGTCATTCAAGGTTTTGGTAACGTTGGCAGCGCAGCCGCGTTCGCCCTCGAGGACACGGAGCCAAAATCATCGCGATCTCCGACTGGACTGGTGCCATCTACAACGTCAAGGGAATCAATACCCGCCATGCCGCTCAATACGTCCACTACCAGAAGGTTCTCAAGGACTATGACGGCGGCGAAGCGATCTCCAATGAAGAGCTGCTGACGCTCACATGCACCGCGCTCATTCCCGCGGCCCTTCCACGCGTCATCACTCCCCAACTCGCGGCAAAACTGCAGTGCCAACTACTCGCCGCAACAGCCAACGGTCCGACCACCAACCAAGCCGACAAGATCTTGGGAAAACGCGGAGACATCGAAATTATCCCCGACGTGCTCTGCAACGCTGGCGGCGTCATCGTGTCCTACTTTGAATGGCTCCAGAACCGCAAGAATTACTACAGGGAACGCGACGAAGTGATGGGAAAACTCTTCCGTATTCTCGAACGCGCCAAGAACTCGGTTGAGGCCCAAAAACGAAAATTCGGCGTCAGTCGACGGCTCGCCGCCCAAACCCTCGGCATTCAGCGCGTCGCCGATGCCAAGGCCAGTCGAGGCCTCTTCCCCTAGAGCGAAGATCCGATCAGGGTGGCTCTGGAGCTACCCCCGGATCGTGGGCGCAAATCGGAGAGACTCTCGCCTTTGTTTTAGAGGGTTCCCATGAATAAGAAGCAGGCCGACATCACAATCGTCGGAAAGAGTGCACCTGCCACCAACTCCATCGGAGAAACTCCCTCCGGGAAATAGCGCTGCAAGATCGACAGTCCCGCCGGATTCGGCGCATTCGCAATCACGGTCAACCCACCGCCTGTTACGGCACCGGCCACTACCGCATATTTCAGCTCTTCCGTAAACCCTGGCACGAGCGTTGCCAGATAAGTGATCGCCGCATTGTCATTGAAGGCGGTCAAAACCGTCGCGCCCACAAACAGCGGCACTTCCCCCAAGCTCTTCAGCACCGGCTCAATCCACCAACCTTGCAATCCTCCGTGCGTCACCAAGCCCGCTAGGAAGAACCCCACCAACAACGGTGGCTTCAGATCTATTTTGGCCTGGTGGTGGGCCGTCGCTTGGGCGAATGCCAGGAAGAATAAGAATCCGCCAATGAACAACGCAGGATGGTGAGCTACGAACACGGTCCAAGCCATGAACATCAATTGAACTACGGTGATCCAAGCCGGAACCGGCGGCCCTTCCCGCACTTGTTTGCCTCCTTTGGCCGCCTTGGCCTTGGCCTCCATCCGAGAAAATTCACTGCGGAAAACAAAGAAATGGGTCAAAGTCGCGATCACGATGCCGATCAGCGCCTTCCATCCAAAATGTTCGAACATGTAAGGCATGTCCCATCCCCATTTGCCTGCCACCATGAGTACGGGCGGAGCCGCAAAGTGAGTAAATGTGCCGCCCACCGAAATATTGACGAACAACAGACCAATCGTCGCATAAGCAAACCGCGGCGATGGCTTTAAATCATAAAACTGATGAGCCAGGAGCAATGCGGAGATCGTCATCGCCGCCGGCTCCGTGATGAACGAACCCAACACCGGGCCCACGATCAAAATCGACAACCACCACGCCGCAATCGAGCATTTTCCCAGCGACGCGATCGCGGACAGGCAATACCGTGCGAATCGCAGCACGGGTCGCGAGGACGCCATGGCCATGATCACCACCACAAACATGGGCTCGGTGAAGTTAACGCCTCCATCCACGTAGTCCAACGCGGTCGACCAGCCTCGATCAAATGTCAGGGCTCCGAGCAAAATCACCGCCCACATGCCGAACACGGCCTCCACCTCGCCCATAAAATGAAGTATCTGGCCCTTGAAACTCACTTCGTCGGACTGACCATCCTCATCATTGTCAGTCGGTTTCTCCCGTTTGCGCTTCTTCACGTCCTCGGCATGCGCGTGCTCCACTTCATGGGCCCAATGACGAAACCTCGCCGTCAGAAACGTATGAATAATGGCCAACAGGAAGATAAAGGTGGCCACCAAATTAAACGGTTCCGCCGCTATGCGCCCCTTCAGCGTTTCCAATACACTGCCCGCATCGTGGTCACCGTATGATTTAAGCGGCACCGGAAAGTCCCCCGCGGAACCGTGGCCATCGGAGCCTCCTGCCGCCACAGCCACAGTGGCCATGGCGCCAAAAAACAAGCCAAGAAACAACGAGCGAATTGAGTACGTCCGGAGAGGCATGCTCCGACGGATAAAGTCCCTCTAGCCGGGCGCAAGTGATTCAAATAAATTTCAATCAATTATCTCAATCAATTCAGCCAAACGCATGATAAACCGATCCGCACCTTGTTTGACTTTATCCCGGGAAACATAACCGCCAAACCCCACGAATAGGTCTACTTCCGGTTTGGTCTCCAAGTCACTCACTCCATCTCCGACCATCACAATGCGACTCGGCTGATACTCCGCCTTCAAGGTGCGAATGACCTCGGGTTTCCCTCCGGAACGGGTAGTCGGATAACTCTCGTCGTAACCCGTATACGCCCCGCTATCGTCGAAATAGAGATCGACCGCCTCAACCCGTTCGATTTCCAGCGCATCTGCCATCGGACGCATCGCGGGCCGAAATCCACCACTCAAGATAATCGGGGTCCATCCGCGGGCTACGAGCGTGGACAATGTCTCACGCACCGTCGGCTCCGCCTCTTGCTCATAACGCTGGGCGACCGCCCACACATCCGTCCGCGAAGGACGAATAATCTCCAAACGTTTGCCAAACACCGCTTCGACCGCCAATCGGCCATCCATGGCGTCATGCGTCATCGCCTCCACCGCCGCAAACGTCGCTTCCCCGCGCACTCGGGCCAGTTCCTCCACGCCCTCAATGGCGCTGAGCGTGCTATCGAAATCGAAAATGATGAGTCGGGGAGCTTCAGACACGTCGCGAACCGCACCCAATCCACTGGTCTCTCGCAACCAAATTTACCACGTGGCTTTTCCCTACGTGCTCCGTTCAGCCGCCAAAGCCCTTCCCTCCCGCCATCGATCCACACAACAAAAGCCCGTTTCGCGGAAGCGAAACGGGCTTCAAAAAATCATCTATCGAAGCTACTTACTTTGCTCCGCGAACGCGCTTGAACTTGTTCGAGAACTTCTCGATACGACCCGCGATATCCACGAGGCGCTTCTCACCGGTGTAGGCGGGATGCGAGTCACTGGTCACGTCGCGCACGACCACGTGGTATTCAATGCCGTCAATCGTCTCCTTGCGGGGGGATTTCAGCGCCGAACGAGTGAGGAATTTTTTGCTGGTGGCAACGTCGATAAAACAGACGTTGTTGAGAGAGGGATGGCCTTCGGATTTCACGATGGAATGCTTTCCGGGTTAGACGTTGATCAACCCTGACGGGCTTTAAAACGGGGCTCAACTTTGTTGATCACGTAGATGCGGCCCTTACGGCGAACAACTTGGCACGCCGGATGGCGCTTCTTGGCGGACTTGATGGAAGAAACGACTTTCATTGGAATAAGGGAAGAAAACACCGGTCAGCCTCCTCCCTGTCAATGGTTTACTCGTAACATCTTAAAGTAACTTTATTACCAGCGACTTGCATGATTTATCGCGATCTCATTCACACCGCCAAGAAGCCATCACCGTCCTGCCTTCGTGTCCATGAACAGAATTCAGCGGCGTATTGAGTGGGTCTTCCCCCATCGTCGTCTCAATCCGAAAGGAGAAACGCTTCTACCAGTCTTGGCACCCAATGCCTGGATTAGCTCCAACCGACGATCAATTCTCAGTTTTCCGCCCGCTGCATCGCATCCGACTCAATGGCTGCCTTTACGCGACCTAACTCCTCTGCCACCGCCGCTTTGGTGGCCGCCAAGTCGCTTCCTTCCGGGACCGAGGCATTCGCGAAGACGTAAAATTTCATCTTCGGTTCAGTGCCACTGCCGCGCGCAGCAAATGAATAGCCATTGGACAACGTCAGGAGATAGAGGTCCTGTTTCGGTATCATCTCCCCATCGGTATCGTGGATGTCCTGCACCCCAAAGTCCTGAAACTTGGCCACGCCCACATTGCCAAATGCCGTCGGCGGGTTCGTGCGGTAGCTCTCCAGGATACGTTTGATTTTCTCCGCCCCCGTCGCCCCTTCATAATATAGGTTGATGGTGCCTTCGGTAAAGTATCCGTGCTCGCGATACATGCTATCGAGACGATCGAGGATGGTTTTGCCCTCCAACTTCACGGCCGCGCACAACTCCGCAAACATCAGGCAGGCCGCGTTGCCATCCTTGTCACGCACGTAATCATTGGGCAGATATCCATAGCTTTCCTCGCTGCCAAACGCGTAAAACGTGCTGTGCTTTTGCAACAGTTTCGCCCGGGACTCAAATGGCGTGGCATCGTAATCCAGCCCGATGCCTTGTTCCTGCATCACCTCACATAATTTTTCTTCGTAACCACGCATCTTCGCGGCGATCCACTTAAATCCCGTGAGCGTATTGATCACCTTCACTCCGTGCGCCCGACCGATCGCATCCTGCAACGGCGAGGTCACGAAGGTTTTAATCATCGCTACCGTGTCCGAGCCTTCCGCGGGAATCCACCCTAGCTCCTTATATTTTCCGATCCGGTAATCTGCCAGCAAGGCACCGATCTGGTTGCCGGTGAGGAGATGCATGCCTCCATCGGCCCCTCGGACCGCACACCCCATTCGGTCACAGTCCGGATCCGTTGCCACGACGACATCGAGTCCCTTCGTTTCCGCCAAAGCGACCACGAGAACCAATGCCTCCGCATTTTCCGGATTGGGCGATTTCACCGTTGGGAAACGAGGATCAAATCCGCTTTGCTCCGGCACTTCACATACTCGGCAACCCGCATGAGCCAACAGGGGCACCGACGCCACGCCCCCCACTCCGTGAATGTTCGTGAATCCTATCCCCAGTGTCATTTTTTTGAATACCTCCGGATCGATGGCCGCTTTGGCCGCTGCGGAGAGATACGCGTCATCCGCCGGCCGCCCCAAGGTCACCACGCGCGCCGTCTGGATATCGAGAAACGCACTGAGCTCGTTTAGCGGCACTGCGTTCACTTGCTGTACAATTCCTCCGTCATGCGGCGGCACGACTTGCGCACCGTCTTCGAAGTACGCCTTAAAGCCATTGTCGTACGGCGGATTGTGGCTGGCCGTGATGACCACACCGCAATGGGCGCCCAACCACCGCACACTGAAACTCAACTGCGGTGTGGAACGGGGTCCGTCAAAAATGAAGGCATTGCCGCCCAACCGAATCCACGTCGACGCAGCCAATTCACAGAAGTGACGTGAAAAATGCCGCACGTCGTGCGCAATGACGATGGCCGGAATTTCCGACCTTTCATTGGCATCGAGAAATTCCTTCACGTATCGAAACAGGCCCACCATCGCTCTCACCAGAGTGAAGTCATTGAGCACATTACATCCCGCCGCCGCATGAGTCGGGGTTCCCATTTCTCCCAATGTGCCCTCTTCAACCGACGTCATGACCCGACCTATCGTGCGCCCTCGCATTCCGCCGGTGCCAAACGCCAAATACCGATAGAATCGATCGTTCAACTCATCCCAGGCCTCCTGCTTCACCAACTCATCCACACTCTCCGCCACCCAAGCCGGCAGATCAGTCGAAAGCCAGGTGGAGATGTTTTCCAGAGCAGAAGGGAGAAGATTACCGGCATCAGCGGCGGCTTGAAGTTGTGCGAACATGGTCATGGTCATGGATTAAAATGAGAATAGGTTAAGTTGAATCGATGGAAGCTTCCGGCAAGGCGACTGAGGCAAACTCGCATTCAGGATAAAACAGAGCCTGCGCCAATCACGGGCGCGAGGTGAGCTGCCTCCCAAGCGTCCGCGAAAGACGCCTCATCGTAGCCAAAACTGGGCGCTACTTCGAAAACAAATTCAGGCAAGCCCGAGGCATCCGTCGGAACTCCCGCCCCATGAGCATTGGTCCAACGCACGTATTGCCGGAGCTGGTCGTCACGCGCTGTCGCGAGGGAATCAACGCCTTCCGCATTCTTGACCGGGGAAAAATCATTTTCCCGTCGCGTCTCGATTACCACCGGGTTCTTCGCAAAGGGCAGCGCATCAAAAACAAACATCTCGAACTTAATTCCATTCGGTGACTCCGGTTTTACCGGCGCTCCTGTCGCATCAATTGTCGGGATCGTTTTGTTGGCGCGATGAAAAGGTAACGCGACGCCGTCGCCCCCTTCCGCCAGTCGGCGCACAAACTCTCGATCCAACACATGCAACGCGATACTGCCTGCGATGTCACGCAGCTTCCCGGTCCCCTCTTCGGTCTCTTCCTGGATCTCCGTCGGTAAATCCGAATACTCCACGACGACCAATCCTCCTTTCTGACTACAGAAGTGACCGACTTTCTCGCCCGCATAGGCCTTCGGCACCATCTTGCTCGACATCTCCGACCCACGCATCAGGTGCCACCCAATGAATTCCGGGTCCACACAACGCACCAGCGGGTTATCCACTTGAAAATAGCTGATCGTGTCGACACCCCGCGCCTCCGTGCCACTCCTCGCCAATGCACGCAATGACCCACGGCCGTCCTGCGACATCGCAATACTCCCCTTGCCAGCCAATAGGATCTTCCCTTCCCCATCCACCGCCGGCATGCGTCCTTGTCGAAAAATTGCACCTGCCCGGCCGCCAGCCCAAAATTTGCATTCTCTTCAAAGAAAGACTTGGTCTGCGCGTGATGCGCGTGATTCTGGTGGCTGGTCATAATCAACCACGGGATTTCACACCCATAACGCCGCCCCGTGGCCATGATCGTTTCCCCAAACACTTGAAAGAGAGTCTTTTTCAGCACCGGAGAAACCGGAAAGGTTCCTTTGGGTCCGTCGTAGCCCAACCGGGTTCCCTGCCCTCCGGCGACCGTAAACGCCGCCACTCGGCCTGCCCTCAACGCAGCTTCTCCGACCGACATTGATTCCGTCCAGTCTGCCCCATTTCCGCCATTCTCGGGTCGGGCTTCAAACGGAGCCGGCTCCCACCCCTCCAAATCAACGGCCGCCGAATCCGCCGCATCAATCAACTCAGTCTTCAGCCGAGCGACCTCAGCCAAATCTATCTCACTGGCTTCAGCCAACAACGCTTGCTGCGCTTCTGAGCTGAGTTCGTTGAAAACCGAGAAAACCTGGCCTTGGCCAGCCGCACGGAAAGATTCGATTATTTCGGGTGTCATCATCCAATTCAGGGGCAAAAATGATTTGCAGCCCCACGCGGTCGCGCAACGCCATAAATTAACAACCCATACCTCTTAGCCTCCGTCCATCACCTCGGGCAGGATCTGCCATTGCGCCACTGCGCTCGCAGGAGTCTGTCCCGCCGTGAATCTCATTCCCGTCTTAGCCTACTTAGCCCCCCCTCTTTCTAGTCTTTGAATTAGTGCAGCTGGTTGCCAGCGAACGGATCATCGGCGTGAAAAAAATAGAACGTGGTACCGATCCTCGTTCGGACTCCCCGCCCCAACGTGTCGCCGCCCTATGGTCGATCACTCTCGTGCTCTACTGGCTTTGGATGGGCATGATGATCGTGCCGTCGTTCGCCCGCGCGCGCATCATCATTTTGCTATCGGTTTCACTCATCGGATACGCCTTGCGGCGCAACTACGGCCTGAAGTGGATTCTCGTCATCCTCACGTTCGAAGGTGCGATTAGAATCGGTATCCTCATTGCCTTAATCGGTCGAGTATGGCGCCACTCCCATTGATTCCGTTTGCGCTGCGCCGCCTCGGCAGCTCCTCCGTTTCTGCTTAAGTCGCCAATCTGTCCCCACTCCCGCCCTAGCCATCCGGTTTCGCGTCAACGTGCCTTGGGCACTATCCCCAATCGCCCGCCGCCCTCTTCCTCCGATGAAAACGAAGCCTTAAAAAACGCCTCCGCTTTCGCCACCAACTTTCCATATTGAGCATATTCCCCCGCCCAAGAGTTGGGTACCGATATTCGTTTGATCGTCCCCGGTTTGGCTTTGCCATTCACCGTCTCTGCACTGAATTGCACCGCTAACTTCGGATCGTGGGTGTGCACTACATAATGCTCGAGTTCTCCATCACCGGTTTCTTGATCAATGCGAACGAAGTGCGGATAGTTCATCTCGATACGCTCAAGCTCTAGCCACCAAGCCCTCAACGGCGACTTCAAAAGCACGGCGGGTAAGTTCCGTCTTGAGACCTGACTCCCCGGCAACACAATCATTCTGAACTGCATCTTGACCCCATGGAACTTCCGACCGACGCCAACCGGCTGCCCAAACTTCCTTTTCTCATCGGCGATCTGGCCTTCTTCGCCATCGCCGCCTTCCTCGCCTACCGGGCCGGAGAGCAACCCAGCACCGCCAGTATCGTGGGCATTATCGTGTGTACGGGTGTCGGAGTCGCCTTGGGCATCGCTCCATTCATTGCCGCTTACGCGAGCCGGCAGGATCAACAGCTCACCGAACGCCAAGGCACTCTCGAGTCATTGGTCCGCACGACTTCCTCCGCCGTCGACCAAGCGAGCATCACCGCGAATGGCCTCCACGAAATCGCCGAAGTCACCAAACGAAACCTTCACGAAATCGATACTCTCCCCGCACGGATCAAAGCCGCCCGCCGCGCTGCTCAGAGCCAAGAAGACGCCGACTCCACCCCGGAATTCGAAAACCTTCGGTTGGAAATTCAGCAGTGGCGTGACGCGCATTCCGCTCAACTCGCGTCAAAGGACCATTCCATTGATCGTCTGCTGACCGGCGTCACTCGTCTCGAAGAAACACTGTCGTCTCAGATTTCTCAGCTGACTAACCGCGTGGACAAACTCGCCGCACAACCGCGCCCCGCACCGCATGGCGATTCCCCTACCCCGGCGCCTGCTCCGGCCAAGAAACCCAAAGCCAAATTACTGACCAAATCACCTAAAATTGCGAAACCAGTCCTGCCTCCGGAGCCGACCTTGTTTGATGCGTCTACGTCGTCGCCCCAAGCCATTTCAGATGTGGCTGTCGACACCGATCCGGCACCTATGATCGAAAACCGCTCCACCGAGATCGCCGCCGCCCCGGACGCATCTCCAACCGAATCCAACGTCACCGCCACAGTCGCAGAGGAGCCTGAAACTTCAGCCCCTGAGGATTCCGCCAGTCTCGCCACCTTCAGCGCCGCGACCGAATCACACCTCGAAGAGCCCGCACCGCCCGAATCTTCTCCTTCCCCTGATGGAATCACCCGGCTCACCGTCATCGCCTATACATTGGCATCGGCAACCGGCTGTTCATCCGCGGAGACGGCCCCGAGTTAAGCGCAGACGAGGGGACGCCCCTACAATTTGTTTCCATCGGAAACTGGCGCTGGGAAACCGACGCCGCCGCCAGCCCGGTCAAACTCAGCCTGTGGAAAAACGATCAGGATCACTGTGGCTCCGTCGGTGAAATCGAGTTGCAACCCGGATCACAGTTCGAAACCTCCGCTACTTTCTAGGACCCTACATTTAACTTGGCCTCGCACTGGGGCCCGCACGACCACGGCGTTACCCACCGTAAATCCACGCCATTTGCTAATCCACCGGGCCGTCCTCGTCCCATGCGATTCCGTTCATCCTAGAAAACGCAGTTTACATAAGAAAACATATGTTAAAAAATTATGTCATCCAGTCGGTTAGTGAGTTTCAACCGTGCACCCGCCGATTTCACCTGGCAGGCAGGGCAATTTCAAGAAAGGTTATTGAAAACGATTTTGAGGGGCTTGGTTGCGAAGCTAACCGCGTTGTAGGCGTTGGCGCATAGCCTCTTGGACGCATGGCAGCGACTCTTTGAGTCTGCCAAGCACGGTGATCACCAGGGATCTAATCGTTGCGAGCAGCGAGATCGTTGGCCATTTACGGGCGTAGCATCGGTCTTCACCCATGGAAGCGTCTTTGTGGTAGTGAAGAGCGTTCTCGATCTTCCAATGTCCTGTGGCCTGAGCGAGTAGCGTGGCCGGATCGGCTTGGGTGCAATCTTGGCTGGTCACGAAAACGATGCATTGGATTTGTTTTTTATCTGTCGTGAGGTTCTCGCGCTCTCGGGTGATCCGGCCGGCCTGCGCCGCGAAGGGTCAGGTCGGTCGGGCTGGCGTCGATCGCTGCGATGCTGCGGCGCTCGGTCCTGCCATGGCCCCTTTCCAGGGTGAAGATCTTCCTGACCTCGCTGGCATCCATCCTTTTGCCGATGGCCTTGCGCAGCGCCGGGCGGTTGCCCGTCACGCTCATCAGATAATCGGCTCCGTTCTCCTGCACGATGCTGTGGGCTAGCGTCCTGCGGCAGTGTAGGGCGTCAATGGTTACGGGCGTTCCATCGATCGGACCGATCTTGCCGAGCAGATCGACGACGGCCTGCGGCTCGTGGTTCTTTCTCCTGACGCAAAGGTTGCTGAAAAAAAATCCCTTGGGCTATGGCTGATCGCCGAGACGCTCAAGGCCTCAGGATTGGCGGGTGTCGCCGTCGCCCTGATCACCTTGCCGTCGATGGCGATGGCCTGCGGGGCGTCGTGCTGATGCTGCCGGAGCCATGTTTCCACGACTTTATCGAAGGCCTCTGGCTGCGCAGCGCAAATGGCTCGCCATAGTGTCGTATGGGAGGGGGCGACGAGCTTGCCGGTGCCGGGGGCACGCCAGAAGCCGAAGCTGCGGCACTGCCTTTGATTCAACGCAGCGGCGAAGGCGGCGCACTGCTCCAGCGAGCGGTACCCCGCGAAGTATCCGCAAACGACCACGCCGAGCAAACCGGAGAGGCGATATCGGCGCCCCTTGTGCTCGCGCCGGTCCTCGAGCAACCTAAAGGCTTCCATTAGCGAGCCGATCGCCTTACCTTCGGCAAGGCGCGGATACCGCTTTTGCTGCTGCTGGCAGTAGCCATGGTAGGGCTCGGGTAGCTCCTCGCGGCACAGCAGCTCCTTGAAGTCCTGCCGCAGTGGATACATCAGAATCGTCTTGGGCTTGCCGTAATGCTGGTAAAAATCTGCCGCTTGGCGGGCGAACCCCTGGCTCGAACCTACCACCGTCCCGTTGACGGCCTTATAGCAAGTGCTCTCGAAAAACTCCGGATCCACGAAGGTCTCGACTGCGACAGGTTCCGAGCCAAAAGCACCACGCCAGTCTTCGCGCAGGCGTCTGAGCGCCAGCGAGAGGCTTTGGGACGCCAGATTTGGCATGGCGCGCGACGACCCAACAATCAGCAAGCGGCTGTTGGCAACGAGCAGTTCGAGGCGCTGCCTGCGCTGCCATGCTTCCCAGCCAATGCAGCTGTCGCGTGCCTTTAGATGGAGCGTGTCCCATTTACCCTGATTTTGGAAGGGGGGCAGGAAAGCCGATTTTTTGAGCGGATTTCCGGCTACCAATGGCGGATGTAGGCGCGCGCAGATGCAATTTAATAGCTAAATTGGTGTGTCGCAGCAGGCAGTGCCTGGATCGTTTTGAGGTGGACCCCGTCGGTTGGACAGGTCGGGCGAATTTATAGTTATGGTTTCTGGTTTTTCTGACCAAGCATAAAAGATAATGGAGAGGAGCAGGGGAGGAAGCGCGGCTTCCTCCCCGCTCGGATAGCCGCCGTCAGGCGGCGGCTTGGTCGAGTTGTGCGTGGTAGACCTCGGATGGTGTTTGGCGGCCGTGGGCGGAGTGCGGTCGTCGATCGTTGTAGAACAGCAAGTAGGTCTCCAAGTTGGCATGGGCCTCGACCATCGTCTCATAGCGTTTCAGATAGACTTCCTCGTATTTGACCCTGCGCCACAGGCGTTCGACCAAGACATTGTCCAAGCACCGTCCTTTGCCGTCCATCGACAGTCGCACGCCGGCGGCCCAACAATGGCTGGGTGAACTCGGCGCTGGTAAACTGGCAGCCTTGGTCAGTGTTGAAGATCTCCGGCTTTCCGTAAATCGCCATCGCGCGCTGCACCGCTCGCACGCAAAACGACGCATCGAGCGTGTTGGACAGTGCCCATGCGAGCACCATCCGCGAGTGCCAGTCGATCACCGCACACAGGTAAACGAAGCCACCGCACACCGGAATGTAGGTGGTATCTGTTGCCCACACTTGATTCGACCTTTCAACCTTCAGCGTTCGCAGCAGATACGGGTAGATCTGATGAGAGGCCGCTGTCTTCGACAGACTCGGTTTTTGATTGATCGCCGTGAGTCCCATTAATCGCATCAATCGTCGCACCCGTTTACGGTTCACCACGTATCCTTCGCGTTGCAACCAACGGGTCATTTGGCGGCTACCAAAGAACGGTGACTCGAGGTAGATCTCGTCGATCTGTTTCATCAACGCCAGGTTCGGTGGCTTCGGGTGGTGGTAGTAGGTTGAGCGTGGCAGCTCCAACAGTTCGCACTCCCGGGCCACACTCAGCTTCGGATGCTCGGTTTCGATCATGCTGCGGCGCTCCTTACTCCCCAAATGCGGCAACTTTTTTTGAGCCACTCGAGCTCCATCTGCAGCTGCCCGATCCGCGCATACAGTTCCTTCTCTTTGCGATTCCGCTCGATCTCGTCGCGCACCTGCGCCGAGGGCTTCGCGAAGACCTTCGGCAACCGCTCGGACACCTCCTTCTTCCACTGACTCACTTGCACCGGATGCACCTCGTGACGCTGCGCGATTACGTGGATCGGCTCGATTCCCTTGAGGGCTTCGAGCCCTACTTTCGCTTTGAACTCGGCACTGAAGGCACGTCGTTTCTTCGACATATTGGACTCCTTTGGGATTTAATCATCCCTCCTGTCCAACTTCATAGGTCCACCTCAGTTCCATGAGGGAACCTCCGGCAGCCGGTTTATTGTTCATCGTTGGAGTAGGCTTGGTGGTTTTAGGCGGCTTGGGCCTGCCTGCGGTGGTTGGTCGGCCAGCAGTCGGGCAATGAGCCACAGGTTGTGACCGAGGATGCTCCAGGCTACCGTCAGGTAGCGATTCGTGAAGCCTCTGGCACTCAATCGCTTGCCTTGGCGTTGCTTGATGATGGCGATGCGGGCTTCCGTCGAAGCCCGGCGATGTTGGAGCGCCACGAACTGCGGCTCCTGCATGCGCCGTTGCAGTTGCTGCGGATCGCGGGGGCAAGTGGCGTCATAAATGTCGGCTTCGGCCAAGCGTTCGCACAGCCGTTTGGTCGAGAAGCCTTGGTCGGTGCTCGCCGCTTTGATCGGGGTGCTCAGGTCGAACTGATTCTGGCGCTCGAGGCTCTGGTCGAACTGACGCCATTCGGCCGGAGCCATTCCCTGATACAACTGCCAATCGGTGATCAACCCCGTCACGTTCTCACTGAGCATGAGGGTGTTGCCAAACTCGACCTCGCCGGACGCCGTGCCCCGGACCACGGTCTGCACGTCGGGTTCGTAGACGCAGCGGATCTTCTCGGCGTTGGGCACTGATCGCGCGCCGATGATGCGTTCGTGGGCCTGTTTGATCGCGACCGGCAGTTGCTCGAGCATGGCGTCGATGCGCGCAATGATGCGGGCGGGTGGCCTGGCGCTCACTGAAGCGGGTCCGGGCGTAGTCGGCGGCGAGGTGGCGGCGGTGGCGGCGGGCGTGCTCGCCGATGGTGCGCAGCAGGCGTTTCATCTGGCGGAGCACGCCCTTGCGGGCCCGCTTCGCATCGCGGCGCCGTCGGCTGTGGGTCATCGCGATGCACCACCGATTCATCTGCTTGGCAAAGATTGGCGGCTCGTTCGGCATCCGACCCCGCAAACCCGCTGCACGGAGCAGTTTCACCGCTTTGAGCAGGAGGGGGTGCGGCTCACGTCGCGAAAGAGCACCCAGTCGACCGGGAAATGGATGTTGGCCTGCAGGCAGGTCGAGTCCACCAGGCACGTATCCATCGGCTGCGTCGCAGCCAGTCCCAGTTCGCTCGCCCGGTCCGCCTCACCGCACATCTCGATAAAGACTTGGCTCATCCTGCGCACCTGCCCGGCGGTGAAGCATTTGGACGCACGCTCCCGCACTCTTTCTTTGGGAGACCCCCTTGATGCCGTCGATCCGGCGCGCTCCGCAAAAATCGGCCAACAGATCGCTGGAGGCGATGCTCAGGGAAAGTTTACGCAAGCTGATTTTCCCGAGCATCATGCGCAATACCTGCACCCGCCGCGCCTTGCGCGCGAACTGCTAGGTGTCGCGGCAACCCGGCCACGTCGTCGCCCCGCCAGTTGATCGCGAAACGCGGCGTAATCTTTGTTGGGTCCGACCGGAGTCAGGTCTGGACGCAGCCAGGTTTGCAGGGCAACTTCCGGGGCGACGGCTTCGATAGTATTGTTCACACCAAATTATACACGCCGTTTTTGTGCCGAAACCAGGAAATCCTCCCGGGTTCGGCCTCTTTATTTTTACGCTACCTCCTCTTCGCCAACCTCTTGCGCTTGTGGGACACGCTCTAGATGGTAGGCTGCGGAGTTGAACGAGAGCAGTGCCGCCCACTTCCCTGCCTCTTCCTCCACGTAGCGCAGCGCTTTTCCCGCCACGTTCGAACTGCGCAAATAATGGTGAGTGCGGATCAGGTCGTTCCATCGCTCTATCTCTGCTTGGTCGTCGAGCAACCGGATCGTGGCATTATCCAGCAGGTATCTCTGACGGCGGTTTGGACGGGTCGTTTTCTAAAACATTTGCCGACTCTGGTCGGACATGCCGGGAAAAGTCCATTATGAATTACATATAATATTATCTGCCTGTGACTTACATTTTATTATGAAATAGCCCTGCCTGGCAGGTGAACGAATCGGTGCCTTCGACGGACCGTAACTCGTTCCAACTTCGCGCCCTTCGTTCCCTGCTGTAACATCCAACTTCGGAATTTAGGTTAAGTCTTCCCCACCTACCATCAGCCCGGAAATACCCGCTCCATCAGCTTGGAGACCGACCGGCGCACGCCCGATGACAGCGGTTTCAAGTATGGGGATTGAGTCATCACTTTCACCTCCCCCCCCCCCCCGCAGGTCAGGATACTTCTCCACCATCTTGAGGATGAACTTCAAGGCCACACAACGCACCGCCGGTTTCTTGTGAACGTCCTCCCATAGGCCGACAACGAGATTGAAAAACGTGCCTTCCTGATCGTCCCGCAGGTCCATTCGCGACAAAATCTTGATCAACTCCCGTTGATGTCCATCCGCCTTCGTTGGCAGGGCCGCCAATAGGTTGTCCACCGCCGTCCGCACCCGAGAATCGTTGTCCTGCATGCAGCTTTCCAACAACCAGGCCGACCGCCACGCGTAAGGCTGCCGATCTGTCACCGCCAAGCCAATTGCTTCCTCCATGGCCTCCGGGTGAGCGCCGATGTAAGCAACCATCTCCGCCTTGTAGGCATCCACCAAAACACGCTCAAATCCAGTTTCCATGTAACACGAAGCAATCTCTATCCATCCGCCACCCATGTCAGCACCCCAGGGGCGATCACTTAGGCGTTTCAAAAAAACGCCCCTTGGTTCATCTCCTCCCGCTTCTCAGGATTGAGCGTGCTCATCGTCAGCAACCAAGCCAACGGTTTTACCGCCACTTCCGGTTCCGTCGCCAACCGTCGCAACAACAGCGCCCCCGCCAACGCATCATACAGGGCTGCATGATAACGGCAGCGCCCCACGGGGCAGACCTGCAGTGCCACGCGATCCAATTCATTTTGCAACCCGCATCGGGGCACCAAATCTTCCAATCGAGCCGTTTCCAACCCGGTGTAAAGCTGCGGATACAACCGACCCGTATCAATCCACGGTCCCCACTCGGTCGAGACATCGCCTGCACGCACAAAGTCCGGCGCCTGCCGGGCATACGGCCACACGCTCTTGAGCATGGTGTTCTCCGCGTTGGCAAAATGCGCCGCCAACGGCCCGCTCTCCCGCCAAGTCGCAAACTGCTCCCACGCGTCCGAAAACGGCGCCTCCTGCGCTACGTTCGCCGCGACGATCCCATGCACCGCCGCATCTTCCTCCCGGACCCGTCCGGTCGCCCGGCACAACCGCGTGACCGTATCCACAATCTCCCCACCCCGCAACGTCACCACCCCGTACTCGAGTATCCCCGACCCCACGCTTCCTTCGAAATCAATAAAATGAATGGTTTGCGCCGGCCAGGACATGCGGGAGGAGAAACCACGAAAGCGACCAATGGCACGACTGAAAACGCCGCCGCGGCGGTCTCCCTCCTGCTCCGCATCATCTTTTTCCGTGTCTTCAGCGTAATCCGTCCTCTAAATTCGACGCTGTGGACCTCTCCCCTCAACGTGCCTTCATCACCGAGCTCGCGCACGCCAGTGCTGAATTCATTACCCCGTTCTTCGGTAACCCCGCCACCGCCGTCGAATTTAAATCCGACGAGTCTCCGGTGACGGCCGCCGATCGCGGCGCAGAAAAGGTCATGCGCGACCTCATTACCGCTCGCTTTCCAGACCAGGGCATCATCGGCGAGGAACACGGCAACATTCACGCCGACGCCGAGTGGGTCTGGGTCCTTGATCCCATCGACGGCACCAAAAGCTTCATCACGGGTGTGCCACTCTGGACGACCCTCATCGGCCTGCTCTACCACGGACAACCCGTGCTCGGCGCCATTCACCAACCCATTCTCGGCAAACTCGTCATCGGCGACAATAAAACCACCACGCTCAATGGTCGGCCGGTCCACACGCGGTCCACCACCACACTCACCGCATCCATCCTCGTCACCAGCGACCATCGCAATCTCGCCATCTACCAGGATGAGGCTGCCTGTGACCGTCTCATCGACGCGTGTCGCCTGTACCAAACTTGGGCCGACGGGTATGGCTACCTGCTCCTCGCCACCGGGTTCGTGGATATCGCTCTAGATCCCGTTATGAACCCTTGGGACATCGCGGCCCTCATCCCCGTCGTGCGTGGCGCCGGTGGGACCATCACGGATTGGTCCGGCAACGCGCCCTACCCTGCCGAGTCCATTGTAGCCGCCGCGACCGCGGAACTCCACGCAGCCACGCTCCGGCCCCTGGCTCGCTCCTGACCGCACCCGGTTTGCACGCACGTTGCGGACTTCTAGTGTGCTGAGAGTTAATGAACTATACTGAATGAAGGGATGCGGCGGTACGGGCGCGTTGGATTTTCTCCAGGATGGCGGAGCCTTCGGCCTTCCAAGTGTAGCGGGTGGGTTCGAGGTCGCGTGCGACCATGTAGGTTTCGATGGCGTTGGTGAGGTCTCGAACGCTGGTGAAGCTGCCATCGCGGATACAATCGACGGTGAGGTCGCGGAAGAAGCGCTCCACTAGATTCAACCAGGAAGAGGATGTTGGAGTGCAGTGCGATGCGCTCGACGCCATGGGCTTTGGCATGGCGCTGATGGCGCCACTTTATCCAGCTCTTCACTTTGGCGTGCTTGTGGGTGGCATAGTTGTCGATGATCAGATGCAGGACCAAGCCGTCGGGTGCCTGCGCATCGATGTGCTGGAGGAAACCGAGCCATTCGCGGTGGGTATGCCGAGAGGCGGTGCGTCGCATGATTTTGCCGTCCAGATAGCCGAGGGCGGCGAAGAGCGTGACCGTGCCGTGGCGGGTGTAATCGTGGGTGGCGGTTTTGATGTGCCCGATACCCCATGGCAGACTCGGCTGGGTGCGCTCAAGCGCCTGGCACTGGCTTTTCTCGTCGCCACACAGCACCAAGGCCCGATCGGGCGGATTCAGATACAAGCTGATGACATCCCAAAACTTGGCCTCAAAGTTCCGGTCACGCGACAACTTGAGCGTTCGTCGCAAATGGGGCTTCAGGTCATTGGCCCGCCACAGACGCTGCACGGTGTGGGCCGACACCCCCTTGGCCTTGGCCATCGCCCGTGAGGACCAGCGGGTGCGCCCGGCCGGGGGTTGCGTGACCTCAGTGACGATCTGCGCGCGAATCGCCACATCCCACACTCGGCTTCCGGCCCGAACGTCTCGCTTCGGCCCATCCAGCCAACCCTGCCTCACGAAATCGTTTTTTCCACTTCGCCACCACCGGACGATTCACTCCGATCTGAGCAGCCACCGGCTCCTGGCTTTTCCCTTCGGCCCGCAACAACACGATGCGCGCCCGCCTGACCTCCCGTTGCGGCGTGGTCGGGCGTTTGATCATCTGTTCAAGTTCTTGATGCTGCGCGGCATCAATGATTAGCGGATTAACAGGGCGGGCCATGCACCCATCCTGCACTACTATTTTTGTTTCGTATGGCTAATTAACTCCCACTACACTAGAGTCCCGCAAACGCCGCTGATAATTTCAACACTCTCCGGACGCTCCTTGTACCCGTCTCTGGCCAATTTCACCCGGATGACACCGGACGCGTCGATGACAAAAACCGTCGGATAGGGAATCCCCACCCCCTTGCGCTTGGCCTCCATGTTACGAATCCCGTACGCATCAATCGCCTTACTTCCTTCGTCCGATAGCAATGGATAAGTCAGCCCGAGCTTTGCCACCGCCGCCGTGTTGATCTCAAGCTCATCGTAGCTCACCGCGACAATTCGCCCCCCGGAGGCTTCGATGACCGATAACGCCTCCTGCAAATCCACCAACTGCCGACGGCAGTAAGGACACCAATCCGCCGACCGCACAAACACCAACGCGACCGGCCCGTCCTCCCGCAACGCCGCCAAACTCACTTCACCACCCAACGTACTCGGAAGCGTAAACTCGGGAGCATGATCGCCCACCTTCAGACCCGGCATCGACTCCTCCGCCGCCCCAAGGGACGTAACCACGGACAATAGAGTAATTCGTAAAAGTGTTTTGAACATTGGATTTTTGAACATTGGATAAAAGGTACGGGAGTTGAGCAGGGCCAAAGATCGAGCCGACCAATCAGAGACAACACGCCCCTAAACTATTCCGCCCACCTGCCTCGACCATTCGCATTTTTCAAAATCTTGACTAAAACGAACCCATGCAAATCGGCATCGATAGTTTTGTGGCCACCCATACGCACCCGTTGACCGGTGCCACCGCCACGCCCACCCAACATATCGCCAACCTCCTGGAAGAGATCGAACTCGCCGATCAAGGCGGCCTCGATGTTTTCGGTATCGGCGAACATCACCGCGCCGAATTTCTCGACTCGGCTCCCACCGTACTGCTCGCCGCCGCCCGCACCACACAAATCCGCCTCACCAGCGCGGTCACTGTGCTCAGCGCCGCCGACCCCGTTCGCGTATTCCAGGAATTCGCCACCTTGGATCTGATCTCCCAAGGCCGCATCGAAATGGTGGTCGGCCGGGGCTCCTTCATCGAAGCCTTCCCTCTATTTGGCCTCGCCCTCGACGACTACGACGCGCTGTTTTTAGAAAAACTGGAGCTCCTGCTCAAATTGCGAGACGAGACCGAAATCTATTGGTGGTCCGGCCAACACCGTCCTGCCCTCACCGGCCAAGGCGTTTTCCCGCGGCCGTTGCAAAATCCGCTTCCCGTCTGGCTCGGCGTCGGCGGCACGCCGCAGTCCTTCGTCCGCGCCGGCACCCTCGGCCTCCCACTCATGGTCGCCATCATAGGCGGCCAACCTCATCGCTTCAAATCCCTCATCGACCTCTACCGCGAAGCCGGCGCTCGGGCCGGACATGCCCCCCGAACACTCAAAGTAGGTCTGCATTGCCTCGGCTACGTCGCCGATACCTCCGCCCAGGCCGCCGACGAATTCTTCCCCGGCTACGCCAAGGCATTCACCGATATCGGCCGCGAACGCGGCTGGCCCCCCCACCCGTTCGCAGTTCGACGCTCTCCTCGGTCCCATCGGCGCCCTCCACGTCGGCGACCCTGAGGCCGTCGTGGAAAAAATTCTCCGCCAAAACGAAGTGCTCGGCGGCATCGACCGCTTCAGTTTCCAAATGTCGATCTCATCCCTGCCTCATCCCGAGCTTATGCACACGATCGAACTGCTCGGTACCAAAGTTGCCCCAAAAGTCCGCCAAGCGCTCAACGGGTCCTAACCCACGCGCCGCCCCATGGCTTCAACGGACCGTTAATCGCCCCCGCCTCACCCTCACCCCGGTCTGTCCCCTCGTGGCATCCGATTTGCTCGCCTGTTCGTATGGCCATCCCTGCGTTTCGTCTCCTCCGCGTCCTGCCTCTGCTTGCTTTCTCCACGAGCTTCATGCCCGGCGCTGAAATCACCCCTCTACCGGACGACCCCAAAGCCACCGCCGAAGACCGCAATGTCATGAGCGAAGCCATTGAGATGGTGAAATGGTCGGTCGATCGCGACTTGCGTCCCTTCACCGCCCTTCTGGTTCATGACGGCAAAATCATTGCACGCTACCGCAATACCGGCGTCATCACGGCCGATGTCACCCAGCATGCCGAAACCGGTCTGATCTCCGCCTTCTCCCCCGCCATCGACCGCCCCACGTTCGCCGCCTCCACCCCCCCTCTACACCAGCACCGAGCCGTGCACCATGTGCTGCGGCGCCATCCGGTTCGCCGGCATCGGGCGGGTCGTCTACGGCGTCACCGAGACCTAGATGTCCCGCATCATGGGGTTCGAACCCGGCGACAACTCACTCGATTGTCACGAGATGATGAGTCGCACGGCACCTCATGTCGAGGTCATCGGGCCTCTGCTCGAGGCCGAGGGTCTTCCCCTCCACGTGCGCCACTGGTCAGAGTTTTCTCTTCGCTCACGTTGAGTTTTCCGCCTTTGCCCCGGTGCCGATATTCGTTTTGGTGCGGACATCAAAACTTCCGCCGAACTTCCCTTCGATCATCAATTGCGCCAAGGCATCCTGCTGGCCCGCGAACGGATCTACCATTTTGGTCAACCCACTCCGATCGAACGGCTCATCCTGCCCGGTGACGCTCCCGGACCGGAAATTTGGATCAAACGTGAGGACCTGTCTCCGGTAAATTCCTACAAGTGGCGCGGGGCCTGCAACCGCATGGCCTTGCTCTCTCCGGCCGAAATTGCCCGAGGCGTGGTCACCGCCTCCGCCGGCAACCATGCTCAGGGCGTCGCCCTGGCCGCCCAAAAACTCTCCATCCCCGCCCGCATTCATATGCCGCGGTCCACTCCCCGCATGAAGCAAGACGCCGTTAGTCGCCACGGCGGCGACTGGGTGACCATCAGCCTTTCCGGCGATAGTTACGACGACGCCGTCATCGCCGCCCGTGCCGACATGGAGCGCACCGGCGCCATCTACGTGCACGCCTACGACGACTTACAGGTCATGGCCGGCCAAGGCACTCTCGCCGATGAAGTGGTTATGTCCGGGCACGGACCATTCGACGCCGCCTACCTTCAAATCGGTGGCGGGGGCATGGCTTCCGGCGCGTCCGCCTGGCTTAAAACTTTCTGGCCCGAAATGGCCCTCGTCGGCGTCGAAGGCGAAGGGCAGGCCTCCATGCGCGCCGCACTCGACGCCGGCCAGCCGACGGCCCTCGAACACGTCGACATCTTCTGCGATGGCACGGCCGTGCGCCAAGCGGGGGCCCTGCCTTTCGCCATCTGTCGCCACACCCTCGATTCCATTGAAACCGTGTCCAATACCGAGGTCGGCAACGCCATCCGCGTTCTCTGGGAGGGTCTGCGCTGCGTATCCGAACCCTCCGGTGCCATGGGCCTCGCCGCCGTGCTGAATAACCGCGCCGCTCTCGCCGGTCAACGCGTGCTGGTCGTCGTCACCGGCTCCAACATCGATTTCCGTCAAATCGGCCTCATCGCCCAAACTCAAAGCCTCGCCGATCACACCAGTCGCAACCTGCGCATCAAGCTGACCGAAAAACGGGGCACCATGCTCGGGCTCCTCCAATCTTGCTTCACCTCGCTCAACATATCCGACTTTCAATACGGCAAAACCTCCGCCGATGAAGCCTGGCCGATCTTTACCTTCACCGCGCCCGATCCCGCGTCCCTCGACGCCTTGCCCGCGCGTCTGGAGGCCGCCGGATATTCCTGGCAGGAAGTCACGGCCGCCATCGACGTCCAGTTTCGCGCCATCCCGCTCCGCGGCGACTTGCTCGCTCACCCCGCCTTTTTCCGCCTCGATTTCTATGAACGTCCCGGAGCCCTTCTCGCCTTTCTAGGCCACCACATCACCGATCGCGCCAGCTTCTGCTACTTCAACTACCGTCAATCCGGCGAACGCATCGGCCGCGCCCTTATCGGTCTCGACTTCGAATCCCCGGCTGAGCGCGATGCCCTCATCTCCTCCATCCCGCCCCAGGGCGACGGATACCGCGCCTGCACCTTGGTAGACGCCCCTACGCAATCGCGCCTCACCGGCCAACCCAAGTCCCGTATCTCTTAAGTGGATACTTAATCCCAGAAAACGCATCTTGCATAATCACGTTACCCAGTCGGTTAGTGAGTTTCAACCGTGCCCACACCGACTCACCTGCCAGATGCACGAATCAATGCCTTCGACGGACCGTAACTCGTTCCAAATTCGCGCCTTTCGTTCCCTTCTGTAACATCCAACTTCGGAATTTAGGTTGCAGCGTGCCACCACCGTGGCGTAGCGCACCGTCCCCTGGATTCGGTTGGCCAGACGGGGCCAGATGTCGCCTCGAACCACCCGCACAGGATGCGTCATCTCCCGAGGTTATCGTGCGGCAACTTCCGCCCTACCGACCTCATCCTACGGGTAGTCCAACGCAAACTGAGCCAGACTCGCCTGCACATGCGCGGACAGCGCCGACGGAAAAGGAATCACGCCGCTGGGATCGGGCCTTTGGGCGACCCCTCCACCCACGGCATAGGACGTCGTGCCGGTGGTGTTGTTTTGCCAGCCGAGCACCGTCCACCCCTCGTCGAGCCATCGCTGGATATTGGCCAAGTCCTGATCCACGACCTGCGCATGCGTGAACGTCCCATAATCATTGGAAGGATAACTCATGGTCGTGATCGGCGCGATGCGCATTTGTCGTCGAATCGCCGTGAAGCGCGTCTCGAGCAGGTCGTGCATCACCTGAGCTTAATTTATCCCCACCACCTTCGGATTACAACCACCTGAACGGTAGGTCGCATCAAGGGACTTGGTCTGCCCATAGTTGGCCGAGTAAGTGAGGGCCACGCCGATGGCACCGGCGGTGATGAGTTTCTGCGCTTCCTGCAACAGCGTGTTCGCCTGACTCTTTGATGAAATGCCCTGTCCCGTCTGAGTCCTGTAAGGCAAATAGTAGGGTAGAAACGATCCTTTCGAAGCCATGGAAAAATTACTTTGGGGGATGATTGAGGAAGTCAGAGGGGAGCAGGACGCAGACTCCCGCGACTACCAACGGGGAACTCGCATCCCCAAGATAACGTCGGGGCCCGCGAGAAAGTCGCGAGTCGAAACTCGCGTCACCGAATCGCACAGATGATCAAGCCAATCCGTTTCAATCCTTGTTAGTCTGGTCCCTATGCCTCGCCTTCTCTTCCTCTGCATCAGTCTCTGCTTTTCCCCATTCAGCATGGCCACCCCGTCCCCCCAACACGCGATCGGGTTGCGCCAGACTACGATCACTGATTCTGATCACGACCTTTCGTTCCCTGCCGTGGTGCTCTACCCCGCCCTCGTCCCAAGAACACCAGTCACCCCGCTCGCTCTCGGGCCCTTCACGGTCAACGCCACCCCGGGGCTCGCTGTCGCTGAGGACATGTTTCCTGTGGTCGTCATCTCCCACGGACGCGGAGGCACCAACCTCGGCTACTTCACCATTGCCGAACATCTGGCCATCAATGGCTACGTTGTCGTCCTCCCTCTGCATCATCGCGACAACTACACCGACAACTCGCTCTCCGAAGCGGACCTCACGCTCGAGCTCCGCTCGCTTCATGTAAGTCTGACGCTCGACGCCCTCGCCCAAGACGAGGCTCTCGGCCCTCACCTCGACTCCAATCTCACCGCCGTTATCGGTCACTCCATGGGGGCTATACGGCGCTCGCCGTTGCCGGTGGACATCCTGCCACTTTCGTCGACTCACCCGTGACGGTCACACGTGATCCACGCGTCAAAGCTCTCGTGCTTATGGCCCCCGCCACACCGTGGTATCGTGCCCCCGGTGCCCTCGCCGACATCACGGTCCCCATCCTCATGCTCTCCGGCGAGCACGACGAAATTACACCTCTGAGGTTCGCCCATATCGTCCGCGACGGCTTGCCTCAAACCACTCCACTTATCCATCACCTCATTCCCGGCGCTGGTCACTATTCCTTCCTCGCGCCCTTCCCCTCAGTCATGAGACGTCCCGACTTCCCTCCCGGCAACGACCCCGCCGGCTTCGATCGGGCGAGCTTCCACCGCAAGCTGCCCGCAGACATCCTCGCCTTCCTCACGGTTCATTTGTAAACGAATTCACTCCGATCAGTATTCGATCCGCTTATCTTTCCCTCGTGGCGTAAACAACGATTGAGAGATGAAGCCGAGACCCAGCGCGGCGCCCCATGTGCGGAAGTTCCGCAACGCGCCCAACACATGGTCCACCGGGGCCGATCTCGGCTCCGTCACCCGTCTCAACAAAATCAATACACCCACCGCAAAGACCAGCATGGTCATGAAAAACGCATGGTAGGCCTGCAACTCGCTCCACCCGCGAGCCAACAACATCTCCAAGAGTTGCCCCGTCAAGATGGGTGCAATCGCCGTGCCGACCGATGCCGCCGCAATGTTGAGCCCCACGGCCAGCGCCTTGCTCTCCGGGGGGCACCAATTTCATTAGCAAATTGAGTTGCCCGATCACGATGCCGGCATTGATCGTCCCGGTCAGCGCCCACACCACATAAAGCAACCACTGCGAATCCCGCGTCACAAACGCCCACAACGGCACCGCGCACGCCAACACCGGCCAAGCGCCGTAGCGATCCAGCAGCTTGCCCCAGGCCGGCAAGGCCAGTGCCCCGAACAGCAACGACAACGCCAGGGGCAAACTCGCCATCCCCACCGAGTCCGTCAGCAGCCTGAGCATAAATACGGGCTGAAACGCCCCGAAACCGTTCAGCACCGCGCTCCACGCCGCCACAAATACCACCGACGCCCAATAGGGCTTGTCCCTGCCGCAACCGTTTCCATTGCGCCAACCACGGCACCGTCACACCGGCCACGGGATCCCCCGGCGCCGCCGTACGTCCTGCCACCACCACCGCACGCGTCGCGCAGGCAAACAAAATCAAGCCGGCAATTACCTACAACCGCGGATGCATCAGCACCCACCCCGCCAACAACAAAAACGCGAAATTGGAGATCTGCTCCAAACGATTTAGCCGCTCAAAATACTTGCCCCGAATTCTTCCCGGCACCACGCTTGCATATACGCTGTCCACGCCACCCCCATCACCGCCACCCCCATCACCGCCACCCCCATACCCGCTACGCCCACAAACCCCGCGGCGACCGGCACCGCATGCGCCAACGACCACTCCGGCGCCACTATCAGTGTCGTCGCCAATTCCGTCCAGCAGGCAATGTGCATCCATATCGAGGTTATGAATACACGGCGTATCGCAAACCATCGGTTCAACGTCGGCGTGACAAACAACTGCAGCATGTTGCACCAAAACGGCAGCGACACGATGAAGCCATACGACCCCGGATCCAATTGCAGCCCCTCCGCCAACAACGCCGCCAAAACCAAATTTACCGGCTGTCCCGTGTAAACCAACGGCATGGCCAGAATCGCCTCCCACGAACTCATGCGTAAACTGCGCCGAACTTCATCGCGCACCGCCACCGGAGAATTATCCACAATATTACTCATCAGGAATTACCGTGCCCCACCACGGAGGCACACCGCATCAGACCGGAAGAGCAGCGAGATGATTAAGCTCATCGTAGGATTGAGGAGATCTGGATATGGCCAAACCCAATCCCGCTATTTATTCCGCCCCTTCTTCGCCGGCACTTTCCATTCAGCCGTCACCCGTGACGAAAATCCGACTCGGGCTTTCCAGTCCGCCACAATGACCAACGATCTCGGTTTCAACGCCGCTCCCAGATCATCACAAATCTGATTCGTCGCCGCCTCGAAGAAAATCCCTTCGTTGCGATACGCGTGGAAATAGAGCTTCAACGACTTCAGCTCCACACAGGACTTGTCCGCCACATAACGCACCGTGATATTCGCAAAATCCGGATGCCCGGTCATCGGACACAGCGACGTAAACTCGTGATGAGTGTGCTCGATTAAAAAATCCCGCTTCGGGGCCGGATTGGGAAAGGTCTCCAAAATCTTCGGATCTGCCATGATGGGGGAAGTAGCGAGTAGCAATTTGGGCGTAGAATCACCACCCGCCTTCGGGTCGTACTCACCTCTCCGCTACTCCCTGCTCGCGACTTCACGGCCGCGCCACCCGCGATCAACGCTCAAGTCGCCGTTTCCGTATACCGACTCTCCCGGATCACCGTGACTCGGATCGTGCTGGGATACTGCAGCTCATCCTCAATCCACTGCCGCAATCTCTCCTGCTTGGTCATCGCTCACCACATTGGGGTTCACCACCACCCGCACTTCACGACCCGCCTGGATCGCATAAGCTTGGCGCACGCCTTCGATCGAAACCGCTAGTTTCTCCAACCGGTCCAGCCGTTGGATGTAACTCGACATCGATTCCGCCCGCGCCCCCGGTCGCACCGCCGAAACCGTGTCCGCCAAAATCACCAATCCCGCGTAAACTGACTCCGGTGGCACTTCCTCATGATGCGCCGCCACCGCAGTGATCACCGTCTGCGTTTCGCCATGACGCTTGATGAAGTCCGCCCCGATCGCGGCATGGCTGCCCTCGTAATCGCTCTCAATCCCCTTGCCGATATCATGTAACAGCCCCGCCCGCTTCGCCACCGCCGGATCCAACCCCAACTCACTCGCCAACATCGAGCACAAGAACCCGACCTCAATGGAGTGATCCAGGACATTCTGAGTGTAGGAAAACCGATACTTCAACCGGCCCAGTAACTTGATGATCTCCGGGTTCAACCCGTTGATGCTCAAGCGCCCCACCGCATCTTCCCCCGACTATTGCACCTTCAGGTCAACCTCTTCACGCGCCTGATTGACAAAATCCTCAATGCTCGCCGGATGAATACGACCGTCCTTCACCAACGCCTCCCGTGCAATTTCCCGTCGCACCGGGTCGAACGACGAAATCAGCACCATCTGCGGAGACTCATCGATCAGCAATGTCACCCCGGTCGCCGCCTCGAAGGATTTGATGTTACGCCCTTCCCGACCAATTATCCGGCCCTTCATCTCCTCCGTCGGCAATTGCACGATCGTCGCCGTGAAATCGTTGTTCGGCTGAGACGAAAGCCGCTGTATCGCCGCGACCAGTATTCGCCGCGCCTCGTTCTGCAGATCCTGCTCCGACCGTTCCAAAATCTGCCTCCACTGCGCCCTCAACTCATCCTGACACTCGATCTGCACTTCCTCCCGCAATGCCAACTTGATCTCCTCCACGTCCATCTTCGCCGCCTCTTCCAAACGCTTGCGCAACGTCTTGGCCTGATCACGAATCGCCACCCGCGCCTGCTTGATCGCCGCAGCCTCCCGCGTCAGCCGATCGCCTTTTTGCTCCAACTCAAAATCCAATGCCGCCAAGGATTCCTCGTGGGAGCGGATTTCACGCAGCCGCACATCCGCCTCAATGTCCCGGCGATCAAACTCCCACGTCAACGCCGACAGCTTCGAAGCCATCTCCTTCTCCGTCGCCTGTTTCATCTCCTCGGCCGACACCACGACCTCCCGGCGCGCAACTTTGATCACCTGCTCCGCTTGCTTAATCGCCAGCTTGCGAGAGTTTTTGGAGACACCCCACACCAGTCCAAACCCAGCCGCCATTCCCAATACAAGCACAGCCGGGAGCGACCAGTTTACTGGGTCACCCTTGGCAATCAACAAGGCGAAGTCGGCGGCGCTGGTCGATGGCAAGAGGCTGCGCATGCTGAGAGACCCTACACAAAATTCAATCTTGCTTACCGGAGATTGTGGCGAGTTGCGGTGTGCGCCGGGGGAGCAGTGCCTCCACCCCACCTCATTCATACGGTTTCGAGCCTCCAATTCGCCCTCTCCGGCCAACATCACCGTCTGAGCCACCACATAGGCCCAGCGATCCGGCCGCAGCCGTAATCGATTGAGCGCCGTGTGTCACAATCGCCCAGCCGTCGTCGTCTCCACCCGATCCCGTCCCACAAACCAATAAGCAAACAGCGACTTCACTGGCACCCGGGCCTCGCCCTTTCCCGCCGGCATTTCACGCTCCAGATTCCACAATGCCGCCGCTACCCCGTTCCCTCCACCAAATCGAGTTGTGGTGAGTTCCCCCAACGTCCACCCCTGCCCCACCAAGCATAGTTCCGGTCGATGAATCGAGGTGCGATCCTGTCCACTCAATACCACCGAAATCAGCACTTGCTGCTGTCGATCATCCAAAGATACGTACCCCCGTCGGGCATACCCCGTATCCGCCGGCTACATTTCCCGCTCCACCTCCGAAACCGCGGTCTCCTGTCCGATCCAATCCGTCCCCAAAAACGTCGGTAATGGCGCCGGATTTATCCCGTCCTCCGCCAACGCAATGCCCGCCTCCGCCCGCACCGCCCACCCATCCACCCGCTCCAGCCCCCCACGGTCACCACGGTCACCACCGCCACCACGCCCCCCACCCAAACCCAAATCCCGCCCCGCCCCGATCGTTTGTCACGTAATACGTGACAAACTTTCTCTCGCCCCGAGCCGGCCCCGTCCGCCATCGGGTTTTTGTCCCCTCTTTCCAACCACGCCACCGCCAGCTGCACGCCTCCGAGCACAATCAAAAACACCACAAATCCCGCCCAATGATGCAGCACTTCCCCCGCTCGCTGCCCGACCCATTCCCCGGCCAGCACCACCGCCGTGATCCGCACTACATTGCCCGCCAAAGTCAGGGGACTGGCCAACAAAAACACCCCCAGGCGTCGCCAATTCGACCGTAGTCCCAAATACCCCACCAATGCCGAGAGGGCCAACAACGCATCAACGCCATCAGCGCCCCCCCCCGAACAGGCCGCCGCCACGTCATACTGGTAGCTCCCATCCGGCGAAAATAGCTGCGTCCCATTCCTCACGACTTCAATCCCGACCCACCGCGCCATCAATTCCGTCGTCGCGATCACTCCCAATCGCAGGTGAAACCTCACCGCATCCAATACCTCCCACGGCATCGCAAACAACATCAGGGCCAACGGAAACACCACCGCCCGCCCCCACCGCGGTCCACCTCCCAGCCTCAATACCCCCCCCGTAAACAACAGCACTGCCCCGATCGAAATCCGCGTCTGTTGCACCGCATACCCCAACGCATGCACCCGCCAACGCCCCGACCATGACCCCCACCGGCAGCGCGACAGCCATCCTGTCTTCCCGCGCCTCTCCTCCATCCCCCGTCCTCAAATTCCGCCAGAACACCCACCCTGCGATGCCCAACACCAAAGGTCCGTGCTCCGTCTCCGATCCAGGATTAAACCACTGCCAGCCTCACCACCAAAAAACCGAACTCGTATCAATGTATCCGCGCACCGCGTTGCCCCAAAATTGAAACACGACCGCTCCCACCAACGCGACCTTCCATGGGGTCGGGATCAATCTGGGCTGGTTTTGACTGGATGACACGTTCACGCTGGGTCGCAGTGTTCCGCTCTCTGCGCCGTTTTCCAAGCTCGCGATGAAGCTCCTTATCCTCGCGCAAACACCGCCTCCGCTTCACGGCCAAAGCACCATGGTGCACACGCTGCTCAACGCGTTGCCGTCCGTCGCGCCTGCTTGGGAGCTCCACCACGTCAATCTCCCCCTCTCGCGCGATACCGCCGACATCGGACGCTGGCGTCCTGGCAAACTTTTGGTCCTCTTCCGTGCCATTCTCCAGGTATGGCGACTCACTTGGCGCCATGGCCGTATGCCACTCTACTACGTGCCGGCTCCGGGTAAACGTGGCGCCCTCTACCGCGACTGGTTGTTGCTGTTCTGCTGCCGCCCCGCCTCCTCCGCCCTCATTCTCCACTGGCACGCGTCCGGTCTCGGTTCCTGGCTGCGTCACCACGCCCATCCGGCCGAGCGCGCATTGCCCCGCCGAGCTCTCGGCCGCGCCAATGTTTCCATCGTGCTGGGGGAAGCGCTTCGCGCCGACGCCAGCCTGCTGCATCCGCTGCGCTCGACCATCATCCGCACCGGTATCCCCGACCCTTGCCCGGCATGGCAACTCCGCCCTCCTCGCTCCGGTCCTCTCAACGTGCTCTTCATCAGTCACTGCTCCCGCGCCAAGGGTGTGCTCACCGCCGTCGCTGGGGTCGCCGAAGCGCATCGCCGCCACCCCGGGAGCGTGCGCCTAACCGTCGCCGGGGCCTTTCCCGATGCCTCCACCGAACGTGAATTCCGCTCCGTCGTCACCCGGTCCGGCGCGTCCATCGATCACGTGGGGTTCGTCACCGATCAGTCGAAACATGACTTGTTCGCCTTCGCCGACGTCCTGCTCTTCCCGACTCGCTACGCCCACGAAGCCCACCCCTTGGTGGTGGTCGAAGCCCTCGCCTACGACCTTCCCGTCATCGTGAGTCAATGGCGTGCGGTCGCCGAAAATCTCCCTCCGATATATTCCTACAGTGTCCCCACCGATGCCTCCGCGCCCGAGGCCATCACCGCAGCTCTCATCGCCGTCGGGCAATCCCCCCGGCCCCAAGGCGCCGTCCGCCAGTATTTTCTCGATCATTACACCGCCCAGCGCTTCGCCGCCGCCGTCACCGACGTTATCCCGAGCTCCTCCTAGCCCGCCGCACTCACCGGACCATCCACTTCCGCGTCCACGGACACTTAACCCCCGCTGCGTTGATCACGAAGCGGAGCTCCTTCTTTCCTCCTTCGCGCCATAAGCCGCACGCCAACGCGCCGAACCGCCCCCACCGTCCCGCTTGGAATTTCTCCGTGGTGACCATCATGCGCAACAAGGTGAGCCGACGCGCCTCCCGGGAAAAGTCCGTCGCCCACCGCGTGAGTAGTCGACGCTGTCTTCGGTAGACATTCAACGCATTCGAATTCAACCGCTCCCCGCTATCATGGGACCGGTATATCACCAAGGGCAACGGCACGTTCAACACCCGCCCCAAGCACCAGCGTCGCCGCAGGGCATGAAAAAAACAGGCGTCATCGGTCGTGCCCAAATCTTCCTCCCAACTCAACCCCGCCTCCCGTCGGTGAAACAACACATTGGTGTCCGGCAACGTATCCACCAACAAACGGTCTCCTCCGTAAAATTGGCGATCCACCTGCCGCATCCGTCGACGCGTGCACACTTGGATCTCCATTCCGCACAACACCAACGGAACTCCCCGCTTACGCCCCAGCGCCAGTTGCCGGGCCACCCGGTCCGCCCGCATCTCATTGTCATCGTCGAGGTAACACACCCACTCCCCCCGCGCCGCCCGCAAACCGGCATTCTTCGCCGCCGCACACCCTCGCACCTGGTGGAATTCCACCACCCGCACCTGGAGATCATTCCACAACTCGACGCCGTCTCCGTAATTCCGCCATGCGGGTGTCGCCGCCGGTGCATCATCCACCACCACCACTTCCATGGTCCACGCATCCTCCCCCCTCGACCTGCCCGAGCACACTGCGCAGAGCGGTCACCCACGACGCGCGTCGGCCTTGGGTCGGCACCACTACGCTGACGGTTGGAGAGTCCATCTTGGTCACAGACTAGAATCGTGTGGAAAACAGCCGCGTATGCACGCCCAGAGGCAGCCAATTTCCCCATCGCGCCGGAGCTTCCGCCTTACCCGTGGCGGGCAACGCTCTCACCGTCTCGATCGCCCTTTGATAAACCGCCCGGTAATGGTCCACGCTGTGACCGTCGAAATGACGCCGGGCCTGCTCGCGCATCACCGCCCGGGTCGCCTCCTCCATGCGGGCATACCCCACCACACATCGGGCCGCCGCCGCCATATCCCCGGTCGGATACTCCCCCCACTTCGCCAAAGGTCCCAATACTTCCCGCGCCGCCGGCGAGTAGTTCGGCATCACGGGCAGGGCTCCAACCATCATGCCTTCCATCGTGACCCGCCCAAATCCTTCATAAGCACTCACCAGCGCGAGACAATCCCACGTCGCCAACGTGGCCCAATACGCATCCCCGGAGCGTCGGCCAAGAAACCTGACCCGCGAATGCCCGCCGAATCGCTGGCGCAGATCCGCCTCCGCTTCGCCCTCCCCCAAAACTTCCAAGGTGTAATCCAGCCCCGTGCGGTCCAACTCCGCGATCAACTCCGGCAGGCGGTCCACTCGCTTGTGCTGCACCGCGATACGTCCGGCGTATCCTATTTTATATGACGCCCCGTCGGCGCGTTCCCCGCGTTCCACCGTCGCCGGCTGTTCCACAAAATACGGGAGCACGAAACAGCGCTCCTTCGGAAACTCCGGCACCACGCGCCGCACTCGGTCAATCATGGCATGACTGGCCGACAAAATACCATCCGCGCGCTTCGCCACCATCCGCAGTCGATCATCCAAATGAGGCACCTCGGTATGCAGGTACACCATACGCCGGGCCGCGCCATCAACGTCCGCCCACCACTGCAGGCCCCAACCGTCATGATACAACAACACGCGGTCCGGTCCCCCGGCTGCCGCCAGGCGGGCAAACCGTCGCCGCGCCGCTCCCACCCACGTCCAGGCTCGCGCCCCCAATCGCAGGGGGTGCGCCGTCGGCGCGGTGCGGTCAAACAACGCAATGACCTGCGGTCGATATCCCCTTGCCGCATTGTGCTCCACATGATAACCTAACGCACTCTGCAGCCCGCCGAGGGTCCAGGCCCAACCGGCCACATGCACCACCGCGGGATTGCTTGGCTCCGTCATTTCAATCGCCTTTCAACCCACTCCACCTTCACACCTGTCATGTGGATTTCTCGCCTCCGGTCGTCACGGGAACTGGGGTTAATGCTTTCTTTACGCACGGTTTAGTGAGATCTATTATACAATCCCGTGCCGGCATCCAGTAAACTATACTCGAACCCCCTCTGGTTGATCGGCGGTCGTGCCGCGAGCGCGGTCGTCACGGCGATCGTCATCGGCGCCCTCGCCCGTCACTTGGGTCCGGAGGGCTTCGGCCAACTCAACCTGGTGATCACGGTCATGGCCATCGCCCTGCCTTGGGCCACTTTGAATCTCGACGGGGTTGTCATCAACGCCCTCGTCCGCCGGGGCCATCCTCGGCACCGCCCTTCGTCTGCGTTTCCTCGGCGGTCTCACGGCCATCGCTCCTTTGATCGGTATCGCCTACTTTGTCCTGCCGGATGTCTGGACCCTGGTCGCGCTCGCCAGCCTTTCTCTGCTGCTGCAACCCGCTGCCGTCGTCGATCTCTGGTTTCAACGTCACCTCGCGTCGCGTCGTAGCGTGATCGCCCGCACCACCGTCATCTACACCGGCGGCGCCACCAAACTCCTGCTGGTCGCCTTCGGGGCACCGCTGGTGGCTTTCGTCGCCATGCTCGTGCTGGAGGCCGTGCTCTACGCCACCGGCTTTGTCATCGCCTACCATCTCGAAAAAGCATCCCCCCCGGACCCGTGGCGCTGGGACCCATCCACGGCCCGCAACTTTCTTCAAGCCGGCCTTCCTCTCGCCCTAGCCAGCGTGCTCGCCGCTCTGGGCGGCCGAGTCGATCAGGTTTTCGTTGCGGTGCGTCTGTCCGATATTGAAGCCGGGTTCTATCTGGCGGCCGGACGGTTTACCGAATTTGTGCTGTTCGCCGGTGCCTCCCTCATCTCCAGCCTCTACCCTCGTCTGTCTGAGGCCGCTGACGATCCCGTCCTGTTGCAAGAACGCCTGCGCGGTCTGTTCGATGCCGTGTCCGGCCTGAGTTGGGCCGCCGCCATTGGGCTCTCCTTGCTCGCCCAGCCCCTCGTCGCCATAATCCTCGGTCCCAACTACGCCCTCTCCGCCCCCATCCTCATCGCCTAAGCATGGATGACGCTACTGATTCTCAGTAGCACCGCTCGCTGGCACGTCGCCTTCGTCATCGCCCCCACGGGATGGAATCTCCTGTGCGTTTTGATCACCATCTGCACCCAAATCGCCGTGGTGGGCATGATGATCGACCATTTCGGCATCCGTGGCGCTGCCTACGCCGCCGGGATCAGCGCGGTGGTCGGTGGAGTTTTGACGAGTTGGCTCATCCCGGCTTTCCGCCCACTCGCCCGTCCCCAAATCCTCGGATTTTTGTGGCCTTTCGCCCCCGACGTTGGCGCGCCGTCTACCGCTTACTCACTGAGTGAGTTCATCAAACGAACCGCAACCGCACGCAACGCATGGGTCTCCAACACCCGCTGTCGTCCTCTCTGAATCATGGTCCTTAGTCGCGCTTTGTCCGCCAACAAAGCGCCTGCATCGCTCACCAGAGTTGTCGCATCCGCTCCGTACAACCAGGCGTCGGTCCCGTGCTCCAGCGTTTAGACTTGCGACACCGGCGCCCGACTGACCAAGGGGAGCGAGTCCACTAACAGCGCCTCATAATGGCGCAACACTGGTGCCCATACCCGGCCGGCGAGAGGGTCAACCACGCCCGCCCCATTCGTTCCACATACTCGGCAAACGTCACTCGCGACTCCACGTGGTCCACCGTCACCTCCGCCGTCCTGAGGGCTGCCACTTGCTGTGCTGCGACTTCCCGCGCCCGACTGTTGCGTGCTACCGCCCACAATACATCCGCCCTCTTCTCTACCCCTCGTCCGTGCTCGTAATCCGCCGGCCGCAAAGCCATCGGCAAATAACGAAACCGGACGGGATCCTTAACAGCATCGGCCTACTTCAGGTTGACTTTAAAATACTGGGCCGACCGAGGATACAGGGCCAGCAACTCCGCGCTCACTTCCGCGCTCACTTCCGCGTGATCCGCCACGTCGAGCACCACCACAGGTCTCCGCGATGCACCGATCAGTCCCATCACCGTTCCCGCCACCAGCAGCGAGCCACTGACCATCGCCAACGCTCGTCTCGCCAACCCCTTGCCGCGCCCGGCGTCATGGGCCCAATCGGCATGCACCGCCGGCATCACCATCCCGACCAACTCCCGCCGTATCAGCCCAAGCACCACCCGCCCTCCACGAAACGGACGAAACCGACGTCGCCGTTCCGGGCCTCAACGGCGTCCCCGTCCGGCGAAAAACGGAACGCTCCGGCCACACGTCCGCCACGATTGGATCGCGACCGATTTCCAAAATCCGCCCCCCCCCCCCCCCGCCAACTTTCCCGGAAAATCTGGCTCGTTCGACATCGCCATCACTTCAACCGAACCGACGTCGCTAGTTGCTCACCTTTTGCCTCCCGCTCCCCGCCGGCCATCTCCCGGTCCCCATTCTTCTCGCCAACCGAGACGTTAAAAAATGGACGCGCAGAGGCTTCCCGACCCTGATTCCATGCTATGCTTCGAAACTGTGGAGTGAACTCCGACACAAGCGCCCACCGTGCGTGAGCCTGCGACCATGGTAAAGGCGCCAAATTTTTCATCGTCGGTGCCCCCAAGTGCGGCACGACTTTTCTGCATCACCACCTCCGTCAGCATCCTCAGATCTTTTTACCGGCCCACCTCAAAGAACCGCATCACTTCGCGCCCGACCTACACGCCTACTCGGCTGCCTCGGCCCATTTGCAGTGGATCACCGATGAAGCGACTTACCTGAACCTCTTCGCTGATGCCGGGAGCGCCCCACTGCGCGGCGAATCGTCCGTCTACTACCTGTATTCCCTGGCCGCCGCCGAGACCATCGTGCGATTTGATCCCACCGCTCGTATTGTAATCCATGCTGCGCCATCCCGTCGACCTCCTGGCTTCGTTCCACGCCCAAAGGCGGTTCTCCTGCCTGGAGGATGAACCAGATTTCACCGTCGCCTACTAACGTGACACCGCCACCTCGAAGCCTCCACCGCTTACGGCCCGCAAGTTTTTCCGCTACCCCGATATCGTCCAGTTCTCCGCTCAAATCGATCGCTTCTTCGCCGCCTTTTCTGCCACTCAGATCCACTTCATCCTGCTCGAGGACCTGCGCGCCGACCCCGCTTCCACGTGGGACCACCTCATGCGTTGTCTTGGGGTTTCCACCGATTTCGTGCCTGCTTTTGAAGTCATCAATCGCCGCCAGGAACCCGTGTCGGCCGGGCTTCATCGGCTGACGCACTCGACGCCCCTCGCATGGCGTCGCCTTGCGCGGCGCTTCACCCCGACCTCGCTGCGTCTGGTCCTCAAGGAACGCATCACTCGTCTCAATTCACGACCCGCCCAAGGCCAGACCATGCCTCCCGACTGCCGTCGCCAGCTCCTTTCCGGCCTCGAGGCCGAAATCGCCTACGTCGAAAAACGGCTCGCCAGACCCCTGCCTAACTGGCGGTGCTGAAGCCGCATCACCGGTCGGCCGCGCCACTTCTTCCTTTCACCCTACCTGCATGACCTCGCTCGCCCCCGTTTGGCGTGATCGCCTGTTTCTCGCTGTCGGCAGCGTGGTCGCCTTGGTGTCGGGCTACTATGTGCTCAGGGCTCTTTTCTCGTCCCCGCCTTGGTCCTCGCGGCGTCTCTCTCCTACGTACCTCCACGTTCCAAGCCATCGTGATCGGTGCCCTCTTGGTGGGCTACATTATCGGCAACCGTGGCTTCGCTCAGTTCATGCTCGTTCCCGGCCTGCCCCTGCTTCCGGGCGAGATGGGACTAGTCATCCTGGCCGGACTGCAAGTCATCGAACGCGCGACGGCGGGTCCTGAACGCCGCCGCCTCGCCTTCTTCGACGTCCTCATCCTCACTTGGATCGTCATCGGCTCTGACCGCTTTCTCTTCGACTGCTCGGCCTACCGCTTTCTCGCCCTGCGCGATTTCGCCATGGTCTATTATGCCACCTTCTTTTTTCTGGCTCAGACCCTTGTGCGGCAACGTCCCGAAATCTGCGTCCGGCTGCTCACGCTGACTCGGCGGGCATGCGTGGTCATGCTGGTCACTCATCGCCTCACTCTCTTTTTCCCGGGCTTCTTTTTTGCCGTCCTCCAATTTCGCGGCACCCCACTCATTTTCTACAAGGCCGACCTCGCGGGCATGTTCCTCGCCCTCGGTACCGTCCTGCAATACCTGCGCTTCGAAGAAAAAGGCGGTTAGTGGCGGCTGATCGTCATCGGGCTGATGGCCGTTGCCGTCCTCGATACCGATAATCGCGCCGCCATGCTCGCGCTGGCCGTCGGGTGCGCTTGGATGATCATCGCCGGCCGCTGGCGTTTTACCGCCGCCATCGGACTCGTCGCCATCTTGGGCGTAGTGGGCACCCTCTGGATCGCCCGGATCACCAACACCCCTTGGCAAAACACTCCCCTGCTTGGACTCTACGAAAAAACGGTCTCCATCATCGATCCCAGCGGCCATCGCGCCTACCGAGGTGCCGAGACCTTCAACAAGGGCGACAACAACCGCTATCGCTTGGTCTGGTGGCAACTCGTGGCCCGCGAAACGATCGAGACCAATCCCTACACGGGTCTCGGTTTCGGTCACGATCTCTCCAAACGATTCATGCAGAATTACTACGGAAACGTCGCCGCAGACTATGCCGTGCGCAGCCCCCACTCCATCCTGATGATCGTCTTCGCCCGGATGGGCCTGGTGGGGCTGCTCCCATTCCTCGGCATCATTGCCCTCATGGCGCGCGAAACCTGGCGAGTCTTGCGCCCCGAACTCCACCCCAGTCTCGGCTTCTGGTTGGGTGCCTGGGTGATCTTGATCACCGCCTTTTTAGGTGTCGTGCTCGAGGGCCCCATGGGGGTCGTCGTCTTTTGGCTTCTGCTCGGCATCGCCAACGGCCTGGTCCGTTCCGAGCCCGCGATCACCGATGCCAACCCCCAAGAGCTGCCCGCCTAAGCGCCTGCCCCGCACAACCACGCTTGCCCCCCGGCGCAGGAATAACGCAACGTTCCCTTCCCTTTCCTCGTCCGAACAGCTGAACCGCCGCGATTTTCCTCTCCATGTCTGTCAAACTTCGCTCTCCCATCGAAATGTGCAGCGTATTCAAGCTGACCACCCGGGAGCGTTGGGACATTGGGACGCCTCTGATAATTTTGACCCTCAGCGGCATCGGTATAGCATTTATTTACAGCGCTCAATTTTCCACCACTGCCAACTCGTGGATTATGCAGGGAGTCTGGCTGGCTGTGGGGCTGCTTGCTTATATCGGGGTTTCCCTCATCGACTACCGCTTCTGGCTTAGCGTAATCCATTGGGTTTACGGCGGTTGTATTATTTTGCTTATCTTGGTGCTGATTCCCGGTATCGGCACCGAGGTTTATGGAGCTCAACGTTGGTTACGGATCGGCCTCATCGGATTTCAGCCTTCAGACCCCGCTAAAATTGCCGTTTTGCTCGTTACAGCCAGCATTCTCATGCGCGAAAAAGTGGGCACAGTATACCAATCCTTGGGCGTCCTTGGCAAGTTGGCGCTTGCCGTAGGAATCCCCATCTTCCTTATCCTGCTCCAACCCGACTTAAAGTCGTTCATCGTCCTGCCCCCCATGGTCTTCTCAATGCTCTACGTTTCCCGTCTCTCGACGCGGTTCTTCGTAGCTGCACTCGGAGGCTTCTTTCTACTCGTTAGTATCGTGGCTTGGGACAGCGTCCGTTATATTAATTTTATGGAGGAGAATGAATACTCCTTCGTGCGTGACCTGGGAAAATACGACTCGCACAGCTGGCTGCCGCTGCATGATTACCAGCGCAACCGCCTCATTTCTTTCACCAATCCCGATAAGATCGACCCGACGGGCATCAGCTGGAATCAACGTCAGTCGCTCATTTCGGTCGGGAGTGGCGGATTATTCGGCAAGGGCTGGACTCAGGGCACTCAAGCCCAACTGGGTTACCTCCCCCGTGCCGTCGCACATAACGACTTCATCTTCTCGGTCATCGCCGAGGAGAAAGGACTTTTGGGAAGCCTCACGGTTCTCAGCTTGTTTGGTTTAATGTTGTTTAATGGCATTCGTATCGCCGGCCTCGCCCGGGATCGCTTTGGCACCTTGATCGCCCTCGGCGTCACGGTACTCTTCGCCGTGCACGTGTTTGTAAACATCGCTATGACCATCGGGCTCGTGCCCATTACGGGTATACCACTTCCCTTTATTAGCTACGGTGGTTCCTTTGTGCTCAGTTGCTGTTTGCTGCAAGGACTCGTCCAGAGCGTCTATCGTTTTAGAAAGGACTTCACGTGAAACTGAACCTTTTGACCGATATCGCACGCCGGAACGGGCATCCTTGCGCCGCATCTTCGGCCGGCGGGACCACCGTCCAACCCAAGGACAATACCCAACATGAGCGATCAACATTCCTCCCGGAACAACGGCGGCAAATATGGCCCCGCAGATCCGGCCTCCCAAGATGACGAAGAACTGGCCCAACCGCCCACCCAGCGCAAAGCCCCGGCTCTCGACCGCGATGGCCTGAAAAAAGGCTCTCAGGATCGCTCCAAACAGCGTCCTTTGCTGCAAAAAATCGTAGCCGCTTTCCAAAAGGAGAAATCCTCCTTCCGCGAACTCATCATCAACGCCGAACCGCTCGAGAAACGGGTCGCCTTACTCGTCGATGGAGTGCTCGAGAAATACGAAATCGAACGCGAGTCCGACAACCGGATGGTCGGCGGCATCTACACGGGCCGCATCAAGAACCTCGATCCGGGCCTCAAAGCCGCCTTCGTCGACATCGGTTACAACAAGAACGCCTTCCTGCACTACTGGGACATGCTGCCCGCCGCCGCCGATTCCTCGGTCGAGGTCGTGCGCGTGAACAGCAAGAAAAAGGGGGGCAAGAAAACCACCACCGCCGAACCAACTGTCAAGGACATCCCTCGGCTCTATCCGGCCGGCTCCGAGCTCGTCATTCAAGTGACCAAGGGGCCCATCGGCACCAAGGGGCCTCGCACCACCACCAACCTTTCCCTGCCCGGCCGCTACCTGGTGCTCATGCCCTACAGCGACCAGTGCGGCATCTCCCGTAAAATCGAGGACTCCAAGGAGCGCACCTGCCTCAAGCGCTTGGTCAACGAGCTCACCATCCCCGAAGGCATGGGCGTCATCGTACGCACCGCTGGCGAAGGCAAGAAAGCCCGCTACTTCGTCCGCGACCTTCACCTCCTTCTCAAGACATGGGCCCAAATCCAGGCCCGGGCATCCACCGAACGCTCCCCCGCCTGCCTTTATCAGGAACCAGATATCGTGGAGCGCACCGTGCGTGACTTCCTCACCGAGGACGTGGATCGCGTCCTCGTTGACCACCCCGAGGACCATGCCCGCGTCCAAGCCGCCGTCGCCCAGATTTCCGCCCGCTCCAAGAGCAAGATCGCCCTCTACAAGGACAACATCCCCATCTTCGAACGCTTCAATATCGAGCGCCAGATCGAGCAAACCGCCCTGCGCAAGGTGGGGCTGCCTTCCGGCGGTGAGATCATCATCGACGAAACCGAGGCTCTCATCGCCGTCGACGTCAACACCGGCTCCCACAAGAACCGGGGCGGCGACGAGAAGAACGTCATCTACGCCGTCAACCTCGAAGCCGCGGCCGAAATCGCCCGCCAGATCCGTCTGCGCAATCTAGGCGGCCTGATCGTCATGGACTTCATCGACATGAAGGAGCATCGCCATCGTAACGCCGTCTATGATAAAATGTGCGAGTTCATGGCCCAGGACCGCGCCAAGACCCACATCCTGCCCATCTCCCAGCTCGGCATCATGCAAATGACCCGCCAGCGCCAACAAGAGTCGCTGTCGTCCAATCTCTACACCGACTGCCCTTACTGCCGCGGTCGAGGTATCGTGAAGTCCGCCACCACCATCTCGGTCGAGCTTCAACGTAAACTCTCCTCTGTCGTGCGCCGCCTCACCGGTCGCCACGGCACCGACGATTACGCCCTGCGCGTCCTCGTGCACCCCAGCATCCTCGAACGCCTCCGCAACGAGGATGCCGAACTGTTGGTTCGGATGGAACGCGACTTCTGCGTCAAATTGGCCTTCCGCGCCGACCTCAGCTACCACGTCGAGAACTTCAAGATCATCAACGCCATCACCGGCGAAGAGTATCGGTAGACGATTTTATTAAATCCCCGCACCACCAAAGGCGCACTCCTCCCCCGGAGTGCGCCTTTTCATTTTCGCACCACCCATCGCCGCCTTGGCGAAGGAGGATCCTCCAGCCGGGAAACCACTGCGCCCAGTTCCGGGTGGCGTTGCCGCTCCGCCAGGCTTCCATAATCTGGAGACGCACGCGACTCGCTTGGTCAGCAAATTCCGTCCCGATCTCCACGCAACTCGCGCAAGCGCCGAGCCGTACGCCCGAGGGTTAACACCCCACCTGGTCACCCGACTTTTCGAGGAATAGGCATCCCTAGTTTGCCAACTTAAAGCGACCCCTCGCGATTGACTAGAGCCGCACCAACGGCTCGCGGTAACCCCCCACCCAATCGAGCAAGGGCAACTCCGGCACCGCTGGACTATTCGCCCCCCCCCCCAAGAAACGAAGTGGGCGCCTGGCACAGCGTGGTGGTCAGCTAGACGATTTTTCAGCTCCACCCCTCAACCCCGTCCACCGCTCCACCGAAAACGATATTTGCCTTCGCCCCGTCCAACCAACCAGAGCGAAATTTTCCAAGTCGTGAGCCGTAGCCTCAGGGCCTCCGCTGCCCCCCCTTCCCGAGAACCGAGGAGGTGTGACGCCTTTCTACGTCAACAAACACCCCGTCGGCATTGCGGCTTTGACCACCTCAATGTCTTCGTTTGCATAACTGCGTTGCCCCCCGACTCGAGGTCGACGGTCTCCCTTACGCTCATGATCACACGCTTACCCTCCTTCCGCTGGCTGCTCGCATCGACCGCCCTCGCCATCGCCCTGCCTCTTCACGCCAACACCGCTATCACCCCCGCGCACCGCAACCCGCAATGGGTCGCACGGCACGACGGATTTCTCAAAATTCCATCACGGGAACAGTGCGCCGTGGTGGTTCTCGGAGATTCCATCACGGACGCGTGGCGCAAAGGTCCACCCAAGGGCGGCAAGTCCGATCAGGGATCGCCGTTATGCTCCCTTGCCCAGCCATCAATCTCGGGATCAGCGGAGACCGCACCCAACACGTGCTTAGGCGCATCGCCCACGGTTAACTCGACGGACTCAGCCCCCGGGTTCTGGTGCTGATGATCGGAACCAACAACACCGGCTACGAGAGCGGTACGAAGACCCCGCGCAATTCGGTGCCGGAGACCGCCGAAGGCGTAAAAGCCGTGATCGATGCGGTCCGGGACAAACTGCCGAACACCAAGATACTGCTACTCGGGATTTTTTTCCCGGCTGAAAATCCGCCCAATTTCCAGCGAGTCCAAGTGCAACAGATCAATGCGGCCATCGCCACCTTCCACGATGGCGAACACGTCTGGTTCCTCGATATCAGCCCACGCTTTCTGAATGCCGACGGCACACTCAGTAAGAGCATCATGCCAGACTTCCTTCACCCCAACGAAACCGGCTACCAAATCTGGGCCGACGCCATAGACGGCAAACTCAAGCCACTGCTTGAGTGATCCCCCATCGAAACGCCCATCTCCGGGCCCACCAGAAACAGTTCCCCGCCAGACGATTTGGGATGAGCCAAGAACCCAGGCAACTGCACAGGGGAACTCACACGGCAATCTGCCGCTACTCGGCATAGTCTCAGCGAGAGGAAATGATTGATCTCCGGCGAGACGGCTATTCGGCCATCTAACTGCAAGCGCAAAAGCCTGACATTTTTTTCGCTCTGCGAGCCATGGTTGCAAAAAAGGGGTTCAGGAAGAAATACCGAGTGCAAAGTGCATAGTGCAAAGTCTGCCCCCCCTCCGGCGCCCCCATCGAAACGCCAGAATCAGTTCCCGGTCCGACGATCTGGGATGAACCAGTAATCGAGGCAACCGCACAGGGGAACTCACACGGCAATCTGCCGCTAAGCGGCATAATCTCAGCCAGATGAGATTATCACCCTCCGAGGAGACGACTATTCGACTAATTCGCTGCAAGAGTAAAAGTCTGACACTTTTTGTTCTCCTGTAATGAAATTAGTGTCGCAAGATGACGCCGAGATTTTGGTCGCGGACAAGACGCTCGCGAGGGCGCATCCCCTCTGTGGGCCATACGACTAAGGTGCGGCCGAAAGACTTTGAGTCAATTTCGCAGGCGGGGAGGCTGAGTTGGACTTGTTTCGGGCTGCCCGCGGTGCCGAGTGCCGCGACATCGGCCCCACACGGAAGCTCCTGATCCCGGATCGTCCTGATCGGTAGGCCGCGACCTAGGTCGCGCTCATCCGCCCAGCCCGCCCGAACCTCGCCGATGACCACTAGTGTGCTGAGAGTTAATGAACTATACTGAATGAAGGGCTGCGGCGGTGCGGGCGCGGTGAATTTTCTCCAGGATGGCGGAGCCTTCGGCCTGCCAAGTGTAGCGGGTGGGTTCGAGGTCGCGTGCGACCATGTAGGTTTCGATGGCCTTGGTGAGGTCTCGAACGCTGGTGAAGCTGCCATCGCGGATACAATCGACGGTGAGGTCGCGGAAGAAGCGCTCCACTAGATTCAACCAGGAAGAGGATGTTGGAGTGCAGTGCAGTGCGATGCGCTCGACGCCATGGGCTTTGGCATGGCGCTGATTGCGCCACTTTATCCAGCTCTTCACTTTGGCGTGCTTGTGGGTGGCGTAATTGTCGATGATCAGATGCAGGACCAAGCCGTCGGGTGCCTGCGCATCGATGTGCTTGAGGAAACCGAGCCATTCGCGGTGGGTATGCCGAGAGGCGGTGCGTCGCATGATTTTGCCGTCCAGATAGCCGAGGGCGGCGAATAGCGTGACCGTGCCGTGGCGGGTGTAATCGTGGGTGGCGGTTGTGATGTGCTCGATACCCAATGGCAGGCCCGGCTGGGTGCGCTCAAGCGCCTGGCACTGGCTTTTCTCGTCGCAACACAGCACCAAGGCCCGATCGGGCGGATTCAGATACAAGCCGATGACATCCCAAAACTTGGCCTCGAAGTTCCGGTCACGCGACAACTTGAACGTTCGTCGCAAATGGGGTTTCAGGTCGTTGGCCCGCCACAGACGCTGCACGGAGTGGGCCGACACCCCCTTGGCCTTGGCCATCGCCCGTGAGGACCAGCGGGTGCGCCCGGCCGGGGGTTGCGTGACCTCAGTGACGATCTGCGCGCGAATCGCCACATCCACACTCGGCTTCCGGCCCGAACGTCTTGCTTCGGCCCATCCAGCCAACCCTGCCTCACGAAATCGCTTTTCCCACTTCACCACCACCGAACGATTCACTCCGATCTGAGCAGCCACCGTCTCCTGGCTTTTCCATTCGGCCCGCAACAACACGATGCGCGCCCGCCTGACCTCCCGTTGCGGCGTGGTCGGGCGTTTGATCATCTGTTCAAGTTCTTGATGCTGCGCGGCATCAATGATTAGCGGATTAACAGGGCGGGCCATGCACCCATCCTGCACTACTATTTTCGTTTCGTATAGCTAATTAACTCCCCCTACACTAGAGCCCGCAACCCCTACCGTCCCGGCGATCGATCCTAAACTCGTATCCAACGCCATGAATCGGGCTGTAGACAATGTCTGCACCACCATGCTTGGCGTTGCCGTCGGACTGCCAAGGCATCATCCCCGGCGAAAAACCCGGCGGTGTCTCCGATGGCGAATACGTCGTGGGTAGCGTCGGCTTCGTCGGTGACATCAATGGCATCATCTACCTCCGCCTTCCCATCGCCTTTGCCAACTACGCCACCGGTAAAACGCTCGGCATGACGTCCCTGGAAATTGCCGCCGATGAAGACGATCTACTCAAAGAAGTGATCGGTGAACTCACCCACATGACGGTCGGCTCGTTCAAAAACGTGCTCTGCGACAGTGGACACCCCTGCATGCTGACTCTCCCGACAATCATCCGAGCCAGCCAACTTGGTACCGGCACCGCTCGCTGCGCCCACCGCGAAGTTTATCACTACGATTGCGCTTGGTACCACTTCACCGCCGACATCCAGGTCCGCGCTGATTAGAGAAAAATCAGGAATTCCTCCACCCGTAGGACCGCTGGTTAATGGCGCGGTGCTTCCTGCCGACCTGGAGTAAACGCAGCCCTCTGATCGACGTCCGACCCGCTCCGCCGCGTCACTATAACCTGCGTCGCCACCATGCGACCACCACCCGCTGCCGCGACGCGCCCCCTTACTCGCCCAGCGCCAATCGCAACGCTGCCAACGCCGCCTTCAACGCCGCCACGTCCTCCTCCAGCGCCTTGATCCGCGCTTCCGCTTCGTCCGGCAACTTGATCGCCACCCCCCACCGCCGGACGCCCTCGCGCCGCCGACGCTCGAAGTAACGCGTCCTCTTCTTCGCCGGGGTCTCCCGGATTCCCAACCGCGGCCAACTCCCCTTCGTCCATGATGCACGCACACCACCGCGACTCTTTCTGCCCCGGCTGACGCTCCAATTTGCGCACTAAAGCCCCCGCGGGACGCGCCGCCAGATCGCCGAGGATCAATTCCACTTCGCCCAAATCCGGCATCCCCGCCATCCGCTCTCCATTGCCGCGCAACCCCGCCGCCGTCTGCGGGCCCCGCAACATCAACTCCGCCATCATCGCCCGAGCCGCCGGCTCCATCGGCCACATGTCATCAAACTTGTGCCGAAACTTCACCGCCCGCGCTCCCGCCCCCGAAAACAGCGTCACCAAGTGCTTCTCTCGCAGCAATTCGATCGCCGCCGACACCTCCACCTCACCCACTTGCATGAGAGGAGATCGATTGCTCTTTTGGTTGCACGCCTTGACCAGGGAGTTGAGCGACAACGGGTAAACATCCGGCGTCGTCGATTCCTTCTCCATCAAACACCCGACCACCCGCGCCTCCAAGAGACTCAGCACCGGTTCCTTCGTTTCGTTTGACGTATCCTCAGATTCCATACGACCAGCACAACAAATCCGCGCCGCTCATGCAATATCGGTCCACGATTCATGCGTTCGCCCCTCCCGCGCGCGATTCCTGACTCGCCATCTGTTCGTGGTCGTCAGTCGCTTCTCCATGCGCCCGGTATTCTCCGGCGCCTGGAGTGATCAAACGGATCAGCCGCCGTGGTGGGTGAGATGACTGGCTTGCAGCACCACATGGTGCAGCGCTTCGTCGGCCTCCGCCGCATGTAAACTCCATGCCAACTCCGTCATCACGTGCCTGGCCACTCCCGCCAGCCCCTGCGTGAGCGCGCTGCGTTCCGGCGCGTTCGCCTCTCCAGTGAGCGCCGCAAGTTCCGTCGTCACCTGCGCCAAACGCTGTGCCTGGAAACGCAGTCCGACGGTCGCCTGCCCCTTGGCTACCCCTTCCACTTCCATGCACTTCAGGACAGTAACCAGTTCATTAACGGCACTGACCAGCGTCGTAGCGCTGACGTTCGCTGGAACGGTGACGCTCGGCGCTGCCACGGAGGTGCTTCCGGGCTGCGGTGTCCAAGGACTGAAATTCGGGGCAAATGTGCCGATCGGCATATCCACCGGCGCGATGTAAATCTGCTTCTTCCCCGCCAGGCAGAATAGTAGCCCACCGCTTTTTCCCCGTCTGCATATTTTCCGGATTGCAACGTCGCCGGCCCCTCCCACGCGTTGATATCCGCCGGCACGATCCAAGAAACCGCAAATTGCCCCCCCATTCCATTGTTCCTCCACAGCGAGTCCTCCTCGCCATTCCGCCTCGGTCTCCGGCAATGGTTCCCGAGTCCACCACGATCCCCGTTTCCCAGGATGCCCACGCATCAGCTTTGTCGGGGTATCCAAAAACTCGATAAATCGTCGTGCCTTTGGGGATCGTCACCGCCGTGACCTCCGTAAAATTGGGGGCATTTTTGGCCGCCAATGGAGTCCAGCCCGCCGGGCCATCTACGACTTTGGCCGGCAAACCGTTTGGCGCTGGACTACCGGGAAGTGCGCCCGGTTCAACGGGCTGTGCGGAGGAATCAAGGGATTGGGACATAGGAGGGTATGACTGAGGGGTAAGGGGCTGATCGGCATGCGGGCACCTAGGGTAGTCCCCGCACTTCAGATCATCGATAAGTGCATGGACTCTAGATCTTTTACGAGCTTCTAATGCGTACTCGCGGTCCGCGCAATCTGGTTCTCCGTCGTGGACGGTCGTGCCGATCAAGCGCTTTGACTCCCACCTCCGTCATGCCGCGATCAGCCTGCGCATGCGAACGGCACCTCGACTTGTAATCACTCGACAGCGGATGCGCGTTCCCCCCACCCGGCCAGTCGGCCCACTTCGGTCAACGAAAGAACAAATTAGCCCCGTCTACCTGAACTCCCGATTTGCAGTCGTCCCGCCTTGTGTAATCTTGGCAACGTGCGCACCAACGCCTGCTCCGCCTCCCCTCTCCAGTCGCCAGCCACTCGTTTGTGCACCGCCGTCCGGTCGTCGCTGGCCGCGGGGATCCTGCTGCTGGGTGCGTGTACCAAAGCTCCAACTCCTCCCGCCGCCCACACCTCCGCGCCTCCGGTCGAAATTGTCCAAGCCCACCGCGGGGGCCTACCTCTGGTCGAACGGTTGTCCGGCACCATCCGCGCCGATAACCAAGTGATCCTTTACCCCGAAGTTTCCGGCCGCATCGACCAGGTGCTCGTCGAGAACGGTGACACGGTCACCGTCGACCAACCCTTGGTCCGCATCAACGACAACCAGGTGCGCGAGCAAATGCGCCAATCCGAGGCCGGCCATCGCATCGCCGCCGCCCGTCTGCGCCAGGCTCAAGCCCGGCTCTCCGAAGCCGACGCCTAAGCTCGACGCTCTCGCGAACTCAAGGAACGTAACCTCGTTTCCGACCTCGAATACGAAACCCTCGCCGCTCAACGCGACTCCGCCGCAGCCGACGTCGAACTCGCCGAAGCCGAGCTCGAACAAGTCGCGTCCAACCTCGTCCAACGTCGCGACCTCCTCGCCCGCACCGTCGTGCGCGCTCCCGTCGCCGGTATCGTCGGGGGACGCCGCGCCGAGATCGGCATACAGGTCTCCACGTCCTCCGCCTTGTTCACCCTCGGCGATCTCTCCGCTCTCCACGTTCGAGTCAATCTCACCGACACCATGATCGGCTACATCGTCGGCTACATCGAGGTCGGTCAACCTGCTCGCCTTTTGGTCGAAGACTTCACGGGGGACCCCACTCCTCTGGCGGGCACCGTCGCCCGCATCTCTCCGTTTCTCGACGAGATCACACGTAGCACCGATGCCGAGGTTCGCATCAACATCACCGATGCCCGCCTGCGTCCGGGCATGTTTCTACCCGTCGACATTCTCTACGGCGAAAGTCAGCAAGCCACCCTCGTTCCCACCAGCGCCCTCTTCACCGACCCCAACACCGGTAGCGAGGGCATCTTCGTCATCGAATCCGAAGCCTTCGATCCCGACACCGTGGCGCAAAGCCCCGACGCGTTATCCGAACCATTCCCCGTCACCTTCCGCAACGTCAGCATCATCGCTCGAGGCGCGCAGGAAGTCGCCATTGCCGACCTCTCACCGAGCGACTGGGTCGTCACTTTGGGGCAGGATCTCCTCGCCTCCACCGGGCGCCCTCTCGCCCGCGGTCGCCCAGTCAGATGGCAACACGTCATGGAGCTGCAGGGTCTGAATCGCGAAGACTTGCTCAACGCGGTACTCTAGGCCACCGGCCGCGATTCCTGAACGCCCGCCCCCCGCCTCGTCATGCCGCTCACCGACACCTCCGTCAATCGGCCCGTTGCCACCATGATTGGTCTTCCTGATCATCATCACGCTGGGCGTCGCGGGCTTTCGCCACCTGCCCATTGACCTGCTGCCGCCGATCGAGTTTCCTCAGCTTACCGTCGCCATCGACTACCCGGGCGTCGGGCCCCAGGAGATCGAGGAAATCATCACTCGCCAGGTCGAAAATGCCGTCGCTGGCGTGCCCGGTGTCGAACGCGTGGCCTCCCGCTCCGAGGAGGGCGAATCCCGGGTCACCCGCGACACCAATCTCGACGAAGCGACCAACGATCTTCGTGCCGCCATGGAACCCATCCGTGACGATCTGCCTCCCGAGATAGATCCCCCCCCCGGGTTTGGAAATTCGATCCCAACAACGTTCCCATCATTTTCGTCGTCGTCTCCTCTCCGACTTGGGATCTGTAGGAGCGGACCCTCATTCTCGAACGCGAAGTCTCCAAACGCTTCGAACAGATTCCCGGCGTCGGTCGCGTCGATGTCTGGGGCGGCGTGCACCGCCAGGGCCGCATCGACCTCAAACGCGACGGCCTCAACGCCAGCTAACTCTCCTCCGCCGACGTGCGTGCCGCCCTCTCCTCCGGCAACGTCAATCTGCCCGGCGGCAACGTGGTCTCCGGCGTGCAACAACTCTACGTGCGCACCCTCGGTGAATACACCTCGCTCGACCAGAATCCGCTCCACGGTGGTGGCCCGCTCCGACGGCAAGCCCATCCGCGTCGGCGACATCGCCGAAGTCTCCTTTGGCTACGAAGACCTCGACCGCCTCGTTCAAATCGACGGCCGCCCGATGCTGCGTTTCGCCATCCGCAAACAAACCGGCGCCAATACCGTCGCCGTCTCCGAGGCAGTGCGCGCCGAAGTCGATCGTAACAACTCCGAGCGGCCCGACCTGCACATGCTCATCGCTTCCGATCAAGCGACGTTCATTCAAAATTCCATCAACAACGTCGCCAGTTCCGCCGGCTGGGGCGCCCTCTTCGCCGTCGGTATTCTCTACGCCTTCCTGTGCAAAGGCTCGTCCACCTTCATCATCGCCGCCGCCATCCCCATCTCGATCATCGCGACGTTTGGATTGCTCTACTTCAACGGCCTCACCCTCAACCAAATGAGCTTCGGCGGCCTCGTCGTCGACAACGCCGTCGTCGTCCTCGAAAATATCACCCGCCTGCGCGAAGAAGGCAAAGACCGCCGTCAGGCCGCCCTCGTCGGCACCAAGGAAGTCGCCGGCGCCATCGTCGCCTTAACTTTAACCACCACGGTTATTTTCCTCCCCGTGGTCTTCATGCAGACCGTCTCCGGCGTCATCTTCCCACAGCTCGCGCTGGTCGTCGTCTTCGCCCTCTTCTGCTCCCTGCTCGTCGGCCTCACCCTCGTGCCCATGCTGGCGAGTAAACTACTCGACCGTTTTGGGTCCAAATCCGCTCCCGCGCCCGCGGCCCCCTCCTCGCCATCCGGCTTCCGGCGCCTCGAGCAACGCTACGCCGACTTGCTCGGCTGGGCTGTCCTCCACAAGCGTCGCGTGGTGGCCATCGCCGTCGGTGCCATCGCCATCGCCGCCGCCTTCCCGCTCATTCCGATCGAACTCGCCCCCAAAACTGAAGCTGACGAAATCGACGTCGACTTGCTCATGGCCGATGGCACCAACATCGCCGTACTCAGTCGCTACCTCGAAGACTTGGAAACCATCGTGCGCGCCCACGTGCCGCCCGCAGACATCGAGCACCTGACCACCGAGATCCGCGACGGTCGCGCCGAAGTCGAGATCGCCATGTCTCCCGATCGATCCATCTCGACCGCCGAACTCGCCGACCGACTTCGCACCGCCATCGACGGTCGCATCCCCGGCGCCGACATTCACGTGAGCGCCCAGTCCGGCCTTTGGATTCTCCGTCGCGTCTTCGGCAGCGGCGACGGCACCGAAGACGTGTCGCTGCAACTACGCGGCTACGACCTCGAACAGGCCCAGTCCGTCGGCCGTGAAATCCAACGCGTCATCGCCACGCTCCCGGGCATCGAAGGCGTGCGCGTCGGGCGCCGCGAAGACCGTCCCGAACAAAACCTCATTTTTAATCGCGAAAAAATCCCCGAGCTGGGCCTCAACATCCGCGACGTCGCCTCCGTCCTGCAAACCAACGTCGGTGGCAGCCGCGCCGGCGCGTATCGAATTGGTGGAGCGGAGTTCCCCATCATCGTGCGTCTCCGCGCCCAGGACCGCCAAAGCACCCAATCCCTCGACTATATTCCCATTCGCCTCCCCTCCGGCGAAACCATTCCCCTCTCCGCCGACGTCGACAAGGAGGCCAGTCACGGCCCGCCCCGCATCGACCGTATCGACGGCCAACGCACCACCACCATCACCGCCAATTTGGCTCAAGGCGTAGCCCTCGGCGACGCCGTGGAGCGTATCCGCGAACGCGTGCGCGATGTCGCCATGCCCCCCGGCCTGTCGCTCTACTTTGGCGGTGCCTACGAAGAGCAGGCCAAATCCGCCACCGACTTCCGCCGCTCGATCCTCATCGCCATCTTGCTCATCTACATGGTCATGGCCGCGCAGTTCAAACGCTTCCTTGACCCCCTCATCGTGCTCTGCGCCGTGCCCCTCGCCATCCTCGGAGTCGTCCCCACCCTCCTACTCACCGGCACCACCATCAACATGCAAAATCTCATGGGGCTCATCATGCTGACCGGCATCGTCGTCAACAACGCCATCGTCCTCGTTGACTACATCAACCTCCTCCGCCGCGACGAAGGCCTCGGCATGACCGATGCGGTGAAAAAAGCCGGCGCCCGCCGCCTCCGCCCCATCCTCATAACCACCCTCACCGCGGTGCGCGGACTCCTCCCCCTCGCCATCGGCTGGGGCACTGGCGCCGAGATCCAGGCCGCCCTCGCCCGCGTAGTCCTGGGAGGCCTCGTCGGCCTCCACCTTGGTCACCCTAGTCTTCATCCCCGTCCTTTACCTCGGCAGCCACGAACTCCTCGCCAAATGGCGCGCCCGCTCCCCCGCAACCGCCGCCCCCACGATCCCAGCCCCGCAACGCAGTTAAGTTTTCAGCTCCCGCCGCCACTCTAACATTGGTATCACACAGAGGAAACAAAGAGAACAACGCCACTCCTCCGCGCCAGTCCGGTTATAAATAACCACGCTGACCGCCTTCGTTCCTTTCTGTAAAAAAAACACAGGCTGACAGCAGCCACCACTCCAACGCTGGTTTTACACAGAGGAAACGAAGAAAACCAAGCCACGCCTCCGCGCCCAGTCCGGTTATAAATAACCACGCTGACCGCCTTCGTGTCCTTCTGTAAAAAAACAATTCAGTTTCCACCGCGCAACCGACCCACCGCCCACCACCAGACTTTCCGCAGTCCAAAACTGAGTGCACAGGCTGAGAGGGAGTGGTTCCCTTTTTCCTAATGCACTATAATGAATACTATACGTTTGATATTGGGATTGATGATTGGCGGGATTGAGGTTGCGGCAGGCCGCAGGAAGGGAGCGGTGAGCAGCTATACACAAGCCAGAGAGAGAGGACGACCGGCCCGCCAAGGCGGGCCGGTCGTCCTCTCTCTGGGAAAAACTCCGCGCTAGCGTCGTGGGCGCAGAGCGGAGGATTTGGAGTGGTGGCAAAAATACAACGGCGCATCACCGCCAAGGAACGCGAGGTGATTCATGCCGGTTTGGCCTAGGGCCCAGGGCAAAAGCGGCGCTCAGCTTGCCGCCGCCCTCGGCCGCGACGCCTCGGTGGTCAATCGCGAGATCACCCGCAACGGCGGGCGCAACAGCTACAGCGGCATGGATGCGCAGACTCGCGCTTGCCGTCGGCCCACGGTGCGCCGCGCGCAACAAAGTCGCCGACACGCCCGCCTTGCGCGACGAGGTGCTGGCCCTGTTTGCCACCGGCGCTACGCCCAAGCAAATCGAAGTCGCCTTGAGACCACGTCATGGCCTTGATCTGACCCGACGCGTGAGCCACGAAACCATCTACGACTTCATCTACGTCCACTCCAAAGGCTCGGTTAAGAAGGAGTTGATCGCTTATTTGCGGCGCAAGAAGCCCCGGCGCAGTCCCGCTCCCCGCGCCAAGGGCAAGCTCTCGGGCCAGTTGCCGGGCGCGATCAATATCGGCGCGCGACCCGCTGAGGTGGAGCGCCGGGAGGTGCCCGGACACTGGGAGGCCGACTTGGTCATGGGTGCGGGCAATCGCACCGCCATTTTGGTCATCACCGAACTGGTCTCCCGCTACGTGATGATCGTCCCGTTGGGCGGCGCCAAAGACGCGATCAGCGTCGCCCGCGCTCTCATCCGGGCCTTCAAACGCCTGCGCCCGCCCACCTGCGCAAGACCCTCCCCTACGACAACGGCCGCGAAATGGCCCAACATGCCGCCTTCTCCCTTGCCACAAAAGTGGCGGTCTACTTCTGCAATCCACACAGCCCTTGGCAGCGCGGTGCGGTCGCGAATATCAACGGTCTGATCCGGGAATACTTCTCTAAAGGCATCGACTTTAACACCGTCACCAAAGGCCAAATCGCCAAAGCGGAGTGGCTACTCAATAATCGCCCTGCATCGGGCTCGACGGACAGTCTCCCGCTGAAGTCATTCATGCGATTATACAAAAAACCTGTGCACTAGCCGCTTGACGCCGCCCTTCGCGCTTTTCTTAGGTTTGTGGTAGGGAATGAGACCGATTACCAAACCGGTAGAAATATGACCACAAAGCCTAATCGGATAGGCGGAGGTAATTAGCCTCCGCCCCCCACACCACCCGGCATGCGGGTCCGCACCGGGCGGTTCCGAAACGCTATCGGACCGTAGTTGGATAGAACCGAATCACCCACTTGGCAGGTGGGCCCTTCGGTTGAGTTTAAGAAACCCGTGTCGCGCCGTAAGCGTTCAGGAAGCGACCCCCTGTGCGAAAGGGCGATAGCGAGATAGGATGTTCGGATGGAAACAATCGAAATGGAGGTGGGCGCGGAAAAGCGCGAGGGGCGGGGGCGTCAGCTGCGCGCGACGGACGAGTGGCGCGGCTTGGTGGAACGCTATGAGCGCAGCGGTTTGACGCAGCGGGCGTTCGCGCAGAGCGAGGGACTCAAGTATACGACGTTTGTGGCGTGGTTGGGCCGGGTGCGGCGTAGACGCACCTTTTCGGGTGAGCCTGGTGTGCGGTTTGCGACGGTGCGGTTGCCCGCTCCGGTGTCATCGTCTGGAGAAACCTCCGCAGGCACGACACTGGAGGTGGTGTTGCGCGACGGATTGATCGTGCGGGGTCGCGATGCGCGTGAGGTGGCCGGGTTGGTCCGGGCGTTGACTTCCTGAAGCGATACTGAGGTTTCCGAGCGCATTGAAGATCCACGTGGCGATCGAGCCGGTGGATATGCGCAAACAGTTTGACGGGTTGTGGAGTCTGGCCACGGGCGTGTTGCGCGAGGACCCTCGATCGGGCGCGGTGTTTGTGTTCAGCAACAAGCGGCGCAATCGCATCAAGCTGCTCTACTGGGACGGCACCGGGCCGTGGGTTTTTGCGCAGCGACTGGAGAAAGGTCGCTTCAGTTGGCCGGTGGGCAGCGACCACACGAAGGTCAATTTGAAGCCCGAGGCGCTGACGATGCTGCTGGCCGGAATCGACCTAAAACAGGGCTGCGAAAAAGCGTGGTTTGAGCGGTAAAAATCGTTGCCTTAAGTCGTATCCTAAGTACAGATATTAGGCGTGCCGCCTGCCGTCGAACTCTATGCCGAAAACATTGCGCTAAAGGCGGAACTGGCGCAGCGCGATGCCTTGATCGAGTGGCTCAAAAAGCAGATGTTTGGCGGAGGAAAGAGCGAAAAACTCGATCCCGCGCAGCTGCAGATCAAGCTGTCGGACCAGCAAAAACTGGCGGCAGCGGACCAGGGCACCGAGCGGATCAGTTACGAGCGTCGCCGCTCTTCACAGGAGAAACGGCCCCTGCGCGCGGAGACGTTTGCGAAGCTGCCGGTAAGCGAAACCATCGTGATCGAGCCCGCCGAAGTACAGGCCGCGCCGGAGCAGTATGAGCGCATCGGTGAAGAGCGTAGCTTCGAGGTCGATGTGGTGCCCCCGAAGTTGTTCAAGCGCGAGTTCGTGCGTCCGAAGTATCGGACCAAGGGCAACCGCGATCTAGCGCCGGTGGTGGCGCCGGCACGGGTGCGCCCAGTCGAAGGCGGCTTCGCTTCGGCCGGACTGTTGGCCTGGGTGCTCTACTCCAAATACGTGGAACACCAACCGCTTTTCCGGCTCGAAAAGGCGTCCTTGCGCTGGGGCGCTCAGTTATCGCGCCAGAGCATGGCTGAGTGGGTGCGCATCGCGGCCATGTGGCTTGAACCGCTTTATCAATGCATGCGCCAAAAGTTGATCGACTCCGGGTATGTGCAAGTCGATGACGTAGCGCGCAGCGCGGAGATGGCGTAACCCAGAGCGTAGCGATGGGTGAGCTGAGCGGGTGCCCCGCAGGGGCGGCGAAGCGAACAAACGCCGGTGCGATGCCACGACCCGGATCAAAAACGAGGCAAAACCCTACTGAGTTGGTTCTGGGCGCTCAGCGCGCCCAAGGCCGATGTCGTGTTCGATTGGCGAAAGACGCGCCAACACGCCGAACTGATCGCTTTGATCAAGGGGCTTCAAGGGCGTGCTCCAATCCCACGGGTATGGCGCGTATAAGCCTATGACAAAGCGCACCCCGAGGTCTCGTGGGTAGGGTGTTGGGCGCACGCGCGGCGTAAGTTTTTTGCCGCCCAGGATGAATCGCCGCGAGTGGCCCAGTGGATCCTCGGGCAAATCGCCCAGTTGTATCATCTCGAAAATCTATGGGATGAGGCCGGACTGGATAACTCACAACGCCTCGCTCGGCGTCGTCGCCACTTTACCCGCCGCCTGTATTGGCTGAAGATCGTGGGGATCCGGTTACCTCAACACGTGCTGCCCAAATCCGGACTCGGCAAAGCCTGTACTTACTTGCTCGAGCAATGGAGCCCGTTGGTCGAACATCTCAACCACGGTCAAACCCGTCTGGACAACAATCTGATTGAGAACGCCATCCGCCCCACGGCCCTGGGCAAGAAAAACTGGCTGTTCATCGGACATCCCGACGCCGGCCAACGTTCGGCCATCATTTACTCGCTCGTAGTCAGCTGCCTGCGCCGTGGCATCGATCCGCTAGATTACCTGCGCGACGTGCTCGGTCGCCTGCCGCAACTGCGCCCAGGCGCGGACTTGAGCGCCCTGTTGCCCTGCAACTGCAAACCGCCAGTCGACATCGAACTGACCGCCGTAGAGAAGTCGTAACGTTTACGATCAAGGCATCATCACGATGTCTCCTCCATTATCGTGACGTTTGCTATCCGTTCATGGGGTCTTTTCTCGGACGCTTACAACGAATCGGTGCCTCCGATGGACCGTAACCCGTTCCAACCTCGCGCCCTTCGTTCCTTTGTATGTTCGAACCGATGTGAAGAACGAGCGAGGACGGCGCCGAATGCAGCCTCCGAGAATGGACCATAGAGTTCGTCGCAGGAGGCTGGATTCGGCGCGATTGCACATGCGAGGTAAATGCCTTGAATGATGCTCGCCAGGGTGCGGTGCAGACGGCCGTCTGCACCGCACGGCAACCCAGAGGCCGATTTGTTACCCGAGGATTTACCTCGAACAGAAGCCCTGGGACCGGGTTACCGACCTGGTTGAATTCGAACCGCTGAGAGAGCCCTGAGCTCGTATAACAAGATGGAGCAAACCACCCCTGAAAATCAAATCACCTATGTTGGTGTGGATATCGCCAAAGATCGTCTCGACTACCCCGTCGATGATACTCGCTGTGCCCACGTCGGAGAACACCCACCGAGGCCACCGAGCCTTGATCAAGCATCTCCCAGAGCCTGCCCAATGCCCGGGTCGTATGCGAAGCGACTGGCGGCTATGAGCGTGCCATTGTCGCCGCATTGCTTTTGGCTCAGATCCAAGTCTGCGTGGTCAATCCAGGGCGTGTGCGCGCCTTTGCCCGCGCCGCCGGCTTGCTCGCCAAGACCGACCCATTCGACGCTCAACTGTTGCGCCGCTTTGGGTTACAAATGAAGCCATGCCTGCACCGTGCCCTCGACGAAGCGGCCGCAACCTTGCGTGAGCTGCTCGACTATCGCCGGCAGATCAGTGATCAACTCGTCGCCACAGGCAACCGGTGCGAGTTGGCCGGACGCATTTTGCGTGAACGCTTTGAGACCCTGCGGACGTTATTAGCCACCTAGCTCGAACAAACCGATGCGCTGATGAAAACGCACATCCACTAGGACGACAGTCTACGCACCAAAGCCGCTCGACTGCGCGAACTCCAAGGCGCAGGGCCCGTGCTCGCCGGCCACCCTGCTCGCCTACGTGCCTGAACTCGGAAAGATTGAATCGGGCCCACTCGCCGCTCTGATCGGTGTGGCCCCTGTTCGCCCACGACAGCGGGCGTCATTCCGTGCGCCAGGTCCTCTAGATGGCGACGGTCTCTGCCATCCGATGTAACCCTGTCATGCACGCGTTTTATCGGGCGCCTCGTTGAGGCTGGGAAACTGAATAAAATAGCCCTTATCGCGGTCATGCGCCAAATGCTACATGCCCTCAATCTATTGGCCGCTAATCCCAACTGTGTCCTTGTTCGCTAACACCGCTGCTTCTGTCACATTCCACTTCGGACTTTAGGTTCAACGAGAGTGGGTGAGCAATCCTGCGGATCAAACTCGCCCCACTGAACTCCTAAAAAACGCCCCGCCCCGCAAAGCGGGACGAGGCGTCGTAATTAACTGTGGATACAAGGATCGTGCTGGCTCAGTAGCCTCCCATGCCTCCCATGCCTCCCATGCCTCCCATGTCACCACCACCAGCCGGAGCTGGGTTCTTCTCGGGCAGTTCAGTGATCATGCACTCGGTGGTGAGCAACAGACCGGAAATCGACGCCGCATTTTGCAGTGCGGTACGGGTCACCTTGGTCGGATCAACCACACCAGCCTTGATGAGGTCCTCGTAGACATCGGTGGCGACATTGTAGCCATTGCCTCCCTTGCTCTTGAACACGGTCTGCACGACGACACCACCATCAACACCCGCATTGAAGCAGAGTTGCTTGAGAGGAGACTCGATCGCACGACGTACGATGGACGCGCCGATCTTTTCGTCCCCTTCAAGCATGGCGTCTTCGATGGCCTTCGCGGTGCGAAGGAGAGCGACGCCGCCACCGGGGACGATACCTTCTTCAACCGCTGCGCGAGTAGCGTGGAGGGCGTCCTCGACGCGGGCCTTCTTCTCTTTCATCTCAACTTCGGTGGAGGCACCGACGTTGATAACGGCCACGCCGCCGGCCAACTTGGCGAGACGCTCCTGGAGCTTCTCGCGGTCGTAATCGGAGGTGGTCTCGTCGATCTGACAACGGATTTGCTTCACGCGGCCTTGGATATCAGAAGACTTGCCAACGCCTTCGACGATGGTGGTGGTTTCCTTGTCGATGACGATACGCTTGGCTTTACCGAGGTCGGAAAGCTGCACGTTCTCGAGCTTCACGCCGAGGTCCTCGGTGATGCACTGACCGCCGGTCAGCACCGCGATATCTTCGAGCATGGCCTTGCGGCGGTCACCGAAGCCCGGAGCCTTGACGGCGCAGACATTCAGGGTGCCACGGATCTTGTTGACCACGAGTGCGGCCAGCGCCTCACCCTCGATGTCTTCAGCGATGAAGAGGAGGGGCTTGCCGGTCTTGGAGACGGCTTGAAGCAAAGGCAGGATGTCCTGCAGGGAGGAGATTTTCTTCTCGTGGATCAACACGTAGGCGTCCTCGAGCACGGCTTCCAGGTTTTCTTGGTTGGTCGTGAAGTAAGGAGAGAGGTAACCCTTGTCAAACTGCATGCCTTCGACGACGTCGAGGGAGGTTTGGATCGACTTGGCTTCCTCGACGGTGATGGTGCCGTTTTTACCAACCTTGTCCATGGCGTCCGCAATGATGTCACCAATCTCGGTGTCCCAGTTGGCGGAAACGGTGGCAACCTGACGGATTTCTTCGCGGTCGTTGACCTTCTTGGAAACCTTGTGGAGCTGAGCGACGGCGGCTTCAACAGCCTTGTCGATACCACGCTTGAGGAAGATCGGGTTGGACCTCGCCGCGACGTTCTTCAAACCTTCGCGATAAATCGCTTCGGCGAGCACGGTCGCAGTGGTGGTGCCGTCCCCGGCGTTGTCGGAGGTCTTCGAAGCGACTTCCTTCACCATTTGGGCGCCCATGTTCTCGTAAGGGTCGGGAAGTTCGACTTCCTTGGCCACCGTCACACCGTCTTTCGTGACGGTCGGGGAACCGAATTTCTTGTCGATGACGACGTTGCGGCCTTTCGGGCCGAGGGTCACTTTGACGGCGCGGGAAAGAAGCTCCACGCCTTTGAGGATTTTGGATCGAGCTGCCTCGTCGAAGAGAAGTTGTTTGGCTGCCATATATCTTAAATTTTTAAGTTAAACGTGTAATTGATTTTTGAGTATCAAGCGATGATGCCGAGGATGTCGTCCTCACGCACCAACTTGAACTTCTGACCGTCGAGCTTCACCTCTGAACCGCCGTAAGGGCTGAGGAGCACCATGTCGCCGACTTTGACTTCGAAAGGAGTGGCATTGCCAGACTCGTCCTTCTTGCCAGTGCCGAGCGCGATAACCTTGGCCTCCTGTGGTTTTTCCTTGGCGGAATCCGGGATGATGATGCCTCCGCGGACTTGTTCTTTTTCTTCGAGGTGTTGCACGAGCACGCGATCGCCGATGGGCTTAATGCTTACTTTAGCCATATGATTGTAGTTTTGGTTGTTTGTGGTAGAATTGGACTACTCGTCGTTGATATAACGGCAGGCCACGGACTGAATATTCAGCCACACAGCCCGCCTAAAACTTAACTCTTTTTCTTATCGCCTTCGTCGACGACTTCGAAGTCGGCATCGACGACATCGTCAGCCTTCTTCTCAGACTTGGGCTCGGATCCGGCTTCAGCACCTCCAGCGGCTGCTGGATCAACGCTCGCAGCTTGCGCCGCTTCCGCGGCCTTGGCGTAGAGTGTCTGACCGACTGTGGAGAGATTCTCCATCGCCGCCTTCATCTTTTCGACATCGCCAGACTCCAAGTCCTTCTTCGCATCGGCAATCGCCGGCTCGATCTTGGCCTTGATGTCATCAGGTAGCTTGTCGCCGTTTTCCTTAAATGTCTTCTCCGTCTGGTAGATGGTCGAAGCGAACTGATTCTTGGTCTCTACGGATTGCTTGTTCTTCTTGTCTTCCTCCGCATGCAGTTCGGCTTCCTTGGTCATCTTGTCGACCTCTTCCGTTGAGAGACCGGAGGAACCTTGGATGGTGATCTTCTGCTCTTTGTTGGTGCCCTTGTCCTTGGCGGTAACGTGGAGAATACCGTTGGCATCAATGTCGAAGATAACTTCGATTTGTGGCGCACCACGCGGTGCCGGAGGGATGCCATCGAGACGGAAAGTGCCGAGGGACTTATTGTTTTTCGACATCGGACGCTCACCCTGCAGAACCACAATCTCAACCGACGGCTGATTGTCCGAGTACGTCGAAAACGTCTGCGACTTCTTGGTTGGAATGGTGGTGTTGCGGGAGATCATCGCCGTGGACACGCCACCGGCTGTTTCGATTCCGAGCGTCAACGGGGTGACGTCGAGCAAAAGTAGATCGCGTACGTCACCTTGGAGCACACCACCCTGGATCGCAGCGCCAATGGCCACAACCTCGTCCGGGTTCACACCTTGGTGCGGCTGCTTGCCAGCCAGTTCATGAGCCATCTCGACGACCTTGGGCATACGGGTCATACCGCCCACCAGCACGAGTTCATCAATACCGGATGATGTGAGGTCCGCGTCCTTCAAGCAGGCCTTGAAGGGAGCCAAGGTCCGGGCGAATAGAGAATCGCACACCTGTTCCATCTTGGAACGGGAAAGCGTGATATTAAGGTGCTTCGGTCCACTCGCGTCGGCCGTGATGAAGGGAAGATTGATGTCCGTGGAGTGAGCAGAGGACAACGCGATCTTCGCCTTCTCCGCCTCTTCCTTGAGACGTTGCAACGCCATCGGATCGCTCCGCAGATCAATACCCTGCTCCGATTTGAAGGAGTCAACGAGCCAGTTGATCAACGACTCGTCCCAGTTGTCTCCACCGAGATGAGTATCACCGTTGGTCGCCTTTACTTCGAAGACACCGTCACCGATTTCGAGAATAGACACGTCAAAGGTGCCACCACCCAGATCGTATACTGCAATTCTCTCTTCCGACTTCTTGTCGAGCCCATAGGCCAAAGAAGCCGCCGTCGGTTCGTTGATGATACGCAGAACTTCCAAGCCGGCGATTTTACCCGCATCCTTGGTCGCCTGACGCTGAGCGTCATTAAAGTAGGCAGGCACCGTGATCACAGCTTGGGTTACTTTGTCGCCGAGGTAGGCTTCCGCGTCAGCCTTCAGTTTCTGCAGCACAAATGCGGCGATCTGCTGTGGGGCAAAACTCTCCGTCTTGTCCCCAACTAAGACCTCAATGTAAGCGTCGTCGCTCTTTCCCGATATTACCTTGTAGGGGAGATTTTTCACCTCCTCCTGCACTTCGGAGAACTTGCGACCAATCAAACGCTTGGCCGAAAAAATCGTGTTGCGCGGGTTGGTGACCGCTTGGCGCTTGGCCGCTTGGCCAACCAACCGTTCACCCGTCTTCGTGAAAGCGACGATGGATGGCGTGGTGCGGGCGCCCTCCGCGTTGGGAATAACCACCGGCTCGCCGCCTTCCATAACGGCCATACAAGAGTTGGTGGTGCCTAGATCAATCCCAAGAATGCGGCTCATGCCATCTTCCAAGCAAGCTATGTGCCTTGAGCATAATATTACTATATTACAATGCTAATCATAGGTTTACCACTTCTAGCCAGCCGCCTCCCTATCGCATTCGCATTGAATTAAGAGCCACTATGACTCACTTCCTGTCACACTGTGCGCCTCCCGACTTCCGGTGTCACACTGCGTCTCGCACTTGCGCCCGGTACCGCAAACCGTAGCTTCAGCGCCGTGGAAATTGAAATAATCGTGCCCGACGAAATTGCCGTGATGACCCTACTCGAGGTCGCTTTCTTTCCGCAGGCACTTATGCCTTTGCACATCTTTGAGCCGCGCTACCGCTTAATGCTGAAGACCGTGCTGGCTTCTCACCGCATCTTTGCCATCGCCGGGCTACACCCAAATTCCGATCCCTCCGAAGAAAGAGGCCAACGAATCGCGACCGCTGGTATTGTACGTGCGTGCAACAGCAACCCCGACTGGAACCTTCAATGAATTACCCGCGTGGAATGCCTCGAGACCCTCCAGGAAGACCCCTTTCGGACTCGTGCAGATCAAAGCGCTCGCCAGCATTTCGGGCGCAACTGACTCCGCCAATCTGCGCCTGCGTAAACGGGTCCAACGTTTCATTTCTCTCAAGCGTCAGCTGGGCGCTCCGTGCCCGATGGGTTTACCCAGTTTCTCCAGTCGGTGAAAGACCCCGAAACTTTGGTCGATTTGGCCGCATTTACCCTCTGTGATAACCCCGATCTCAAGCAACGCTTGCTCGAAACCCTCAACGTGACTCAACGGCTGGAAATCTACGGTGCAATCACTCCGCTCCGACGTGGCCACCCTTGTCTCTGCAACGTAAATTCCAAGGTCAGCTGCCCGACGACGATATCGTTAACAACTGACAGAGAACATTTTAGACCTGCCAGCCCGCACGGAACTAAACACTGGAGCCGCTTATCGGAGTCGAACCGATGACCTACTCATTACGAATGAGTCGCTCTACCAACTGAGCTAAAGCGGCAATTATGTGCGGTAGAATGATTTATAAATCTCAGCCTGTGGGCTTTCTACACTCCCATTATACACGGAAACCAATTGAACCTAGACAAGGAACGGTCTTGGGCGACAATAAAGGCTCAGAACCTGTAACGCCACAAGGGAAACTATTACTACGGACGCTTCACAATTGCGGGCAAGAAAAAATGGTTGGCCTTGAAAACGAAGATGTTCACCACCGCGAAGCTCCTCCTGTCCGGCGAGGGGAAGAAGTTCGTCGAACTTCGACACCGCGGAGCGACCGCTTATGCGATCAGCACAAATTTCACCGGACTGGTCGTATCGCACTTGGATGGGGTCGACGCCGACGCAACCGCCCCCCCCGCCAAGACGAAAAAGAACCGGCACGAAGAAGTGATGCGGATCACAATACATGGGCTGGGTTTGAAAATTACCCATGCCCCCGGGGTCAATCATCATGATCTTTTGTTGTAGGAATGGGAACGGATGGCGCGCAGGGAGATATGCGTGGAATGTTGGCAGGATTCGAAGACGTGCGGCAGGGGCCGCTCGGGCCAGTGTTGGGCGCAGACGCGTAGCAGGACGCTGCGCAAAAGGGCGGAGGTTGGCCAGGGCGTTGACGGTTGCGGGTACGCGAGTGGTCTTCGCGCCAGCAGGCGTCGCGGCGCCAGTGGTTGCGGATCGCCACTCCGCCCCAGTGCCCGCCAGATCAAGGCGAGCATTTGCGCAGGGCTGCGTTCTGCGGGTGCCAGGCTGCTGGCGTAGGCGCGTTGCTCGCAACTTTCGGTGAGGTCGCGTTTTCGCACCGTGGTTTTGTCCACGAGCACCAGGCTGCGCAGCCCGGGGTAGTCGGCTTGCGAGGGCGTGGCCACCACCACGGACACCCGCCAGGTGGTCACGCGGCCCCGACTCGGATCGGTCAGCTCAAAAAGGGGGTGGAACGGTCCGGGCGCGCTGGACCAGCGCGCTCAGCTGGGGTTGGTTGCCTTTGATCTGGAGCACATACTCGCTGCCTTTTCCCACGATGGTGCGGGCCTGCTCGCGGGTGGCGTGCAAGGCGTCGCCGGTGTGACGATCTGCTCGTCCAACGACGCGGCGGCCAACACCTCACCGGCGCGGGCCTGTTCACTGCGCGAGGTGTTTGCCTTTTGATCGACGATGGCCAGGGCGAGCGCTCCGGGCAGGGCACCGGCGTGGGCTCTGAGCCAGCGGTTGTGAGGGCCTGGGCAAAGGTCTCCGGATCGAGCCGGGTGAGCACGTCGTAAAATACGCTGTAACTGGGGGCCAGGCGGACCTTTTTGCCGGCCTCACGGGGCAGGGCCAGGGCGAAGCGCTGGTCTTGGTCGAGCAGGTTGGCCATACGAGCGATCGACGCGATGTCGCGCCGGCCGGCCAGCAGCGCGAGCGCCAGGGTGCCGGTGGGCGCGCGGCGCAGTCCCGCCCGGCAGTCCTCGGGCAAAGCGGGGTCGGGGGCGCTCAGCAGGGCCTTGGCCGAGGGGTGCAGGGGCCGCAGCAGCCACAGGTGCTTGGGTTTGCCGTGCTCGCGGTAAAAGTCGCCTCGGTGCCGTTCGTAACCCTGGCTGGTCCCGACCGGCTCCCACGCGGAGGCCTTGTAGCACGTGCCTTGGTAGGCCTCCGGGTCGGTGAAGGTCTCGGCTAGCAGCGGCCGATAGCCGAAGCGTTCCTGCCAATGGCCCGGCAACGTGCGCACCGCCGCCGCGAGCACCTGGGAGGCGAAATTGGGCTCCTCGCCGCGCTTGGTGAGCAGTAGAAAGCGGCGGTTTTGCACCACCAGGGAAAGCCGCTCGACCCGGCGGGTCGCATCCCAGCCCACCCACCGGTCCCGGTCCTTGAGCGCGTAGCAGGCCGGACCCCACGCCAGCAGCGCCACACCGCCCGCCCCCCTCTTTCGACAATCTGGCGCAGGTAAGCGCCCACCGAATGCCCGGATCCCAAGTAGTGCCGCTCGTGCAGCTGCGCGTCGAACCACTCCTGCTCGGCCGCAGTGGCCATGCGCACCCCCACGTTTCGATCCCAGTGCTTCTGCTCCGGGTTTGCGTTCGTCGCTTCCCTTTCCGTTTTACCTTTAGATTTCATCCCACTGCAACAGATCGAAAATCGTCCAAATGGTTTAGCTCAAAGTTACACCGCTGACCTTCAATCACTTCACCCGTCACGGGACAAGACCATACCTCCCATCCCCAACGTCTCTAATCGCCGGTTGACACCCTCGGGTGCCAACTTAATTATTACTTTCTCTCTTTCCATGATTTCCTGGATTCAGCTCACCTTCCAACATCATTTTCGCGTAATCTTTCTGGTGCTGTTGGCGGTCCTTATCGTCTCCTTCGTCTTCACGATCGGTGCCGCTCCCGGCATCGGTGGTGCCGATCGTCAAGTGCAAGCGCGCACTTTCTTCGATCTGAACCTCAGTTCACCTGACGATCAGGCAAAGCTCTACGTCGACGCGAACTTCAGTATCTACCTGCAGTCGGGCTACCAAAACTTCAGTCAGGATCAAGTTCAGGAGTTTGCCCTCCAGCGCTACGGCGCCCTCTACCTCGCCAAACAACTCAACCTGCCCGTTCCGACCGAAGATCAACTCAAAGAGTTTATCCAGTCCGTACGCGCCTTCGCCGGTCCAGACGGCAACTTTGAGGCCTCCGCCTACACCAGTTTCCGTGATAATCTGAAACTCCAGGGTCAATTCACCGAAGCCGACGTCAATCGTGTCCTGCAAGACGACTACCGCGTCCGACGCGTCAACACCCTCCTCAGTGGCCCCGGCTACGTCGATGACAGCGAAATCGCTTTCCAACTCGCCCGCACCGACACGGTGTGGTCAGCCGATATCGCTCGCATCGATTACAAATCATTCGCTCCCACCATTGAACCGACCGACGACGAGCTCCAATCTTACTTCGACGCCAACGCTTTCCGCTACGAAACGCCGACCATGATCGACGTCAGCTACATCGAATTCCCCGCGACCCGCTATTTGGCCCAAATTAATCTAAGCGACGACGATATCCGTAATTTCTACGAATCCAACCCCGCCCGCTTTCCCAAGCCCGCCACCCTGGACGACACCACTACGCCTCACATCGGTACCGATTCACTCGACACCGATTTCCTCGCCGTGCGCGATCAAGTCTCAGCCGCGCTCCGCTACGAGAGCGCACGCCGCCTCGCGAGCCAAGCCGCCGCCGACCTCACCGTGGCCTTGTTTAATGCCAAGCCTTCCGCCGACGCCATCGCCTCCTTCGTCAGCGATCAGGGCATGACTCTGAGTGACGCCGCGCCCTTCGCCCAAAGCGCCCTGCCACCCTTCCTCGGCGGCAATCGTCAAGCCGTCGCGGCCGCCTTCCAACTCTCAGCCAATCGCCGTATTTCCGACGCTTTGCTCACTTCCGCCGGCGCGGTGGTCCTCGTCTGGAAAAACCCCATTCCTCCGGCCCCTTCACTCTTTGTAAATGTCGCTGACCAAGTTCGAACCGACTATGTCGACAATGAGAAACGCCAGCAATTCGTTGCCCTCGGTCAACGTCTGAGCAGCACCCTCAAGAGCCAGATTGCCACCGGCACATCTTTCTCTGACTCCGTCGCTCAACTAACCGACACCAATGGAGCGGCCATCACCACGGTCAGCTGCGCCGACTTCTCCCGCCGCGAGCCGCCTCAGGACTTCCCCTTTGCCGCCAGCAATAGTCTTGAAGGACTCAATGCAGGCGACGTTTCCTCCATGGTCATTTCCGGCGATGAGGGACTCATCACCCACGCCGCCGCCAAGGTCCTACCAGCCACGGATTCCAGCAATCCTCGCTACGAGGAACTGAAGACGCCGCTCGCGTCCTACAACGGCACCGCCACCGCCACCAGTGCCATCCGCGCCCTCGTGATGAGTGAGCTCGGTATCGACGACGCCACCACCGAAAGCGAGTAGTCTCTCGCTGTCCGGTTCAGCCATATCTTTCTATTGGCGTCGGCTTTGCAGCCGGCGCCTTTTTTTGTATCTCCGTCCATCACTTTGCCGAACCGTCCATCCGTAAGCCGATGGCCATCCCCTCAGATGTGTGTTCGCTAACCCTCCAGATGCCCATTCGTCCAAAAACTGCCTCATTTCTGCCCTACCGCAGAAACCCCGCGACTTTTTAGGACGTCCTGTGTTAATATAGACTCCTTTACTTCGAACATGTCCCGCTCGCTCCGACCCGCCTCCCTCGCCCTTATCCTCACCGTTTCCGCTTTCGCTCGACTGTCTGCCGCCGCTCCGGAAACAGTGCTTACCTTGGACGAGGCTGTCGCCCAGGCTCTCGAGCAGAATTTCTCTCTCGAAATCCAGCGCTTCTCCACCCAATCGGCCGATGCCGTCGTTGATGTCGCCGACGCGGACTACGATCCCAGTTTTTCCGTCACCGCCCGCCAGAGCCTCAATCAACAAGCCCAAGCCGGCAGCACCCTTGATGGAGTCACCATAGAAGGTCCTCGGTCCGATAATTCCAGCCTCCGGGTCGGGCGCCAGCCAAAAGATTGTCACTGGAGCCACGGTCCAAGTCGGGGCCAACCTCCTGCTCAACAAAACCAACTTCCAAAACGCGCTGCTCAATCCCGCCTACGACAGCGACATTTCACTCTCCGTCACTCAACCCCTCCTCAAAGGCTTCGGATCCGACGTCAACAAAGCTGCCATTCTTCGCGCTCGCCTGGGAGCCGAACGCGCCGGACTTGATTTCAAATCCGCCGGCCTCGACGTCGAAGCCTCCTATTTCAATCTCGCCTTCGCGCGCGGCCAACTCGAGCTCCGCCAATTCAGCCTCAACGTCGCCTCGGAACTCCTCAAAGAAAACGAAGCCAAACGCGAAACCGGCGTCGCCACCGATCTCGACGTGCTGCAGGCTCAAGTCGGCGTGGCCAACGCCAACCGCAACGTCCTTCTCGCCCAACAAACGGTCCGTAATCGGGAAGATTCCCTCAACCAACTGATTGGTCGCTTCGAATTCGAACGCTCCATGGGTACGATTGATCTCAATGAAATCGACGTCCCCGAAGTGTCTTTCGAACGCTCTTACCGACTCGCCCAATCCACTCGCCCCGACTACGCGTCCGCCGCTCTCTCTGTCGAACAACTCCGCCTCGACGAACGCACCGCGAAAAACAATCGCAAGCCCTCCCTCGATCTCGGCACAGGCGTGGGCCTAAACGCCAAGGACGGTTCCGCCAGCGACGCTGCCTCCAATGTATGGAATGGCGACGGCTACTCTTGGCAGGTCGATCTCTCCCTCACCGTGCCATGGGGCTTTCGCGAAGAGAAAGCCCGCCATGCCCAAGCCGTCGCCTCGCTCGGCCGCGAAGAAAGCCGCCTCCAACAACTCGAGCAAAGCATCATGGTCGATGTGCGCACCGCCATCCGCGCCGTCCAGACCAACAGTGAAAGTCTCCGGATCAGCCAACTCGCCACCAAACTGAGCGAGGATCAATTTGATCTCGAGAAAGCCCGCTTCGACACCGGACTTTCCACCTTCCGCCGCGTGCAGGAAGTCCAGGAAGATCTCGATAATGCTTGCGTCAATGAGCTCCAAGCCGATGTCGCCCTCCGCATCGCCCAGGCCGACCTTGCTCGACTAGAGGGGGAGCTCCCTCACCCGCTACTCCATCGATCTGGAATATCTAACGGAACCACGCTTCCAGCGCCCTCCCCGCGTATCACGAAGACCCACCCGCTCCAAACCAAGAGCGCCCCCTCGACAGCCCCCTCTTCCCAACCAACTCACTTCGCCCGCGCCTCGAGGATTTATAACCATATTGGTTAAAAACTCCCGCTAGAACTCCGGATCTCCGGCCGCGCCAAAGGGCGCCAATCGAGTTCCCTACCAGTCGCCTTTGTCCCGATTTCAACCAGACGCCAGCCCGGCTAACATGGCTTCAGGATTCATATATCATTCTTTAACAAAGAGTTGATCCGCGTTAGTCGTGACTGCTGACATTTGCGACAGCTCGGGTAACTGAATTCGAAACCACGTGCGCTGTTTGCGCACCAACGCCCAGGTGTTACGGGCAATTTCCTCCCTCAACTCTCCGAAGGACAAATCGCCGTCCAACGCCGCCAGCGTCTCGCGATAACCGATCGAACGGGCCGCACTCGGGTTCTCAGGCAAGCCTTGAGTCGCCAGCTTCTCCACTTCCGCCACGAGACCCACCTCCAACATAAGCGCTATCCGGCGAGAGATGCGTTCCTGCAAATCCGCCGATTCACGGGTCAATTGGACCCCACATACCCGAAAAGCCGCAAAGGGCCCGGGCATCGCTACAAACGCCGCCCTCAGCTCAACCAAAGTGCGACCACTCGCGCGACATCGCTCCAAAGCCCGTAAAACTCTCCGTGGATTCGCCGTATCCAAATTCCCCAGCCCTTCCGGATTTAACGTGAGCAACTCCGCCACCAAACCAACCAATCCCTCTCCTCGCTCCCGTTCCGCAAGCTCTTGCCGCAACCCCTCGGGCACGACGACACTATCTGTTACCGGGCCAAAAAACGCCTTTAAGTAAAACCCACTCCCCCCGGTCACCAACACCGCTCGCCTTCTCGACAAAATATTTGCCACCGCCGCCTGCGCCAGATCCACGAATCGAGCGATATTCATCGCCTCACCCGGCTCCACCACATCGATCAGATGATGAGGCACGCGCCCCAATTCCTCTCGCGTTGGTTTCGCGGTGCCAATGTCCATTCCTCGATAAAACAACAAGGAATCACACGAAACGATCTCGGCGTCATTTTCCTCGGCCCAGCGCAAAGCCAACTCGGTTTTTCCCACTGCGGTGGGACCGGTCAAAACGTGCAACACTGCGGGGTCAGGCATATTGCGGCTCAGTAGGACCACCATACGCCATTGTTACAAGGAAGTGATATCTCCTGCTCAGTGACGTTTTCGCCTCGCCCCCATTCATTTGGCCCGTTGCAACCTCGTCACGTTTTGCATCTCGCACTTGTCACCGAAACCTTCCCTCCGGAGATCAACGGCGTCGCCATGACTCTGGGCCACGTCGCCGAGGGACTCACCACTCGAGGACATCGAGTTGATGTTCATCGTCCTCGCCAACGCGATGAGTCCGGCACCACCGCCTCGCCTCAAGGCTATACGGAGACAAGACATCCGAGCTTGCCCATTCCTGGATACACCTTCCTCCGCTTCGGTCTGCCGGTCCGCGGCCGCCTGCTGCGCACCTGGCGCGCTGAACGCCCTGATTTGGTCCACATCGCCACCGAAGGCCCTCTGGGCTACGCCGCGTTGCTCGCCGCCAACAAACTCGGCATACTGGTCAGCTCCAGTTTTCACACCAACTTTCACGAAGACAGTGCCCACTACGGTTTCTCATGGCTCACCCGTCCCGTACTCGGCTACCTGCGCCACTTTCACAACCGTACCCGAATCACACTCTCCCCGAGCCCCGACCTCAACGCCTCGCTCACCGCAGATGGCTTCAACGATGTCCGACTGTTATCCCGCGGTGTCAACACCCACGTATTCTCCCCCGCTCACCGCTCGGAGTCGCTGCGTGAGTCTTGGAGCGTCGGCCCGGACGACCTGGCCGTCGTTCACGTCAGCCGCCTCGCCTCGGAAAAAAACTATGCGCTGCTCTTTCGCTGTCTCAACTCCCTCAGAGCTCGCGACTCACGCGCTCGGTTTATCGTCGTCAGCGACGGGCCCTCGCGTGTCAAACTCAGCCGTCGCTACCCGTGGGCTACGTTTACCGGCTTTCTCGACCGAGCCGATCTCGCCCGCCATTACGCCTCCGCCGACTTATTTCTCTATCCCAGTTTGACCGAAACGTTCGGCAATGTCGTCCTCGAAGCCATGGCCTCGGGTCTCCCCGTCGCCGCCTTCGATTACGCCGCCGCTCGTTATCTGGAACACGACGTCAACGGAACGTTGGTCCCCTTTGGTCAAACCGATCTCTTCCATGATGCCGCCGTGGATTTCGCCTTTGATCTCCTCCGGCGAAAACGCATCCGTCAAGCTGCCCACCTCACCGCAGAAACTCTTCCGTGGAACGCGGTGATTGACAGCCTCGAACGGGATCTGCTGAGTGTGACAACCCTTTGATCTCCGCATGAGTTCCGTCTTCGATTCTCGCCAGACTCAGATCGGCTTCATTTTCAATCCCCATTCGGGTCACAACCGGCGTAACCCCTATTTGCTGGATCACACGCGTAAATTCATCGCGGACCACGAACTCGACGCCCGGGTCGTCACCACGGAGCGACCTCGCCATGCCACCGAACTCGCCCATGCGGCCGTCGCCGACGGCTGCGGCCTCGTCGTCGCTATTGGTGGTGACGGCACGCTCAATGAGGTCGCCACCGCCCTTATCAATGCGCCGGCCGCCCTGGGCCTCATCCCCTGCGGCTCGGGTAATGGACTGGGCCGCCACCTCGGTATGCCCAACCCGGGCAACGGCGCCTACCAAACACTCCTCACCGGTCAGGTCCGCCAAATCGACACCGGCGCCGCCAACGGCATCCCCTTTTTTAACGCCATGGGACTCGGCTTCGATGCGGAAATCAGCTCCCGTTTTAACCACCTGACACGCCGAGGCCTCACCGCCTACGTGCGCACGGGCTTCCACGCTTGCGCCAACTACCAACCCGCGCACTATCGCATTCATCACGCAGGCCGGACCTACGCTTCTGACGCATTCATCGTGGCGGTCGCGAACTCGGATCAATACGGGAATGACTGTTTCATCGCACCGGGAGCCCAGGTCGACGACGGTCGTCTTAACCTGACCGTGCTCAAACGCGTCACCACACTCAACGCCTTGCCGCTCGCATTCCGCCTGTTTCGCGGCTCCATCGCCTCCAGCCGGAACGCGCAATGCCTGGAAGGAGAGCACTTTCGTATCGAGCGCTCCTCCTCCGGTCCTATGCACACCGACGGCGAAGTCCACGAAACCAGCGCTGAGGTCGATGTCATCGTGCGGCCCCGGAGTCTGCGGATTCTGGTTCCCTCGGCGTAGTGACGTTCCTGTGACGTTACCGCTCTCCTTCTAGGCAAACCGCCCTCAACTCTGGTAGGGTGCACCCCAGCACATGACACCAAAACCGCTTAGAGTCAGGACGGTAATCATCTCCGACGTGCACTTGGGGACTCTCGACTGCAAGGTGAGAGAGGTGAACCATTTTCTGAAATTCACCCGCTGCGATAAGCTGATTCTCAATGGAGACATCATCGATGGCTGGCGGCTCAAAAAGACTGGTCACTGGCCCAAGTCCCACACCCGCTTTATTCGGCTCGTCCTCAAGAAGCTCGAAAAGAAAAACCCCGAGGTCATTTACCTTCGCGGAAATCATGATGACGTACTCGCCAAGGTCCTGCCCATCGCGTTCGAAAACCTTCATATCGTAGAAGACTACGTGCACAATTCCCCCCACGGAAACTACCTCGTGCTCCACGGCGATGTTTTCGACACGGTAACCAAAAATTCCGTCTTCCTCGCCTACCTCGGGGACTGGGGCTACCGCCTGCTCATGCGCATGAATCGCCTCTATAACCACTGGCGGGCGTGGCGTGGCAAAGAATATTACTCGCTCAGCAAAGCCGTCAAAGCGCGCGTCAAACAGGCCGTCAACCACGTCTCCAATTTCGAAGATCACATTTCCGAACTGGTTCGCACACGCGAATGTACCGGAGTCATGTGTGGCCATATTCACACCGCCGCCGACAAAATGATTGGCAACATCCACGACCTCAACAGCGGCGATTGGGTGGAGTCCCTCACCGCAGTGGTCGAGCACGAAAACGGACGCTTCGAGATAATCGACTTTGCCGATTTCGTAAAAACGTATCCATTGGAAGATGACACTGCCGCCGAACAAAACGAATCCTTGGCAATCCTCGATTCGACTGCAGATCGCCCTCCGATAGTGAACCCAGCCAACGCCTAAGCGGTGCGCATAGGGCTCTAACCACTCAGCCCCGGGGGGATTAATCAATCCCCTGCAACTTCCACCCGATTCCGGCCATTATGTTTGGCCTCGTACAGTGCTTTGTCCGCCTTCGCCACGAGCGTCTTCGCAGTGCTGGCGTTCTCCGGCATTGCCGCCACCCCGGCACTGACCGTCACCACCAAAGGCTCTTCGCAGCCTTCCACTTCGTAGGCTTGCTCCACGCACCGACTCCACCAACCGCTGCGCCACCAACGCGGCTTCTCGCTGGTCGAGTTCGACCAACAAGACCGCAATTTCCTCGCCCCCAAATCGCGCCAATCGATCAACTCGACGCATGTGAGGCAACAAACGACGCGCGGTCTCAATCAACACCGCATCTCCCGCCTGATGTCCGTGCAGGTCATTTACTAACTTGAATTTATCCAGATCCAACAAGACCAAGGAAAACGACCGTCCGAACCGTTTCGAACGCTCCGTTTCCTCCGCCAACAATCGGTCAAATTCGCGCCGATTCAGCAACCCGGTCAACGCATCTCGTGTCGCCATTCGTTTCAATTCCGCCAACGTTTCGCTCAACTTCAGCGCATACCGCAAGGAACGCTCCAACATTCCGGTGGAGATCTCCCCCTTCACCAGCTAGAGCGTGTCCCACAAGCGCAAGAGTTTGGAGAATAGGAGGTAGCGTAAAAATAAAGAGGCCGAAACTGGGAGGATTTCCTGGTTTCGGCACAAAAACGGCGTGTATAATTTGGTGTGAACAATACTACCGAAGCCGTCGCCCCGGAAGTTGCCCTGAAAACCTGGCTGCGTCCCGACCTGACTCCGGTCGGACCCAACCAAGATTACGCCGCGTTTCGCGATCAACTGGCGGGGCTCGACCAGTTGCTGGCCAACAGTCACTTGGAAGCGATGGCCGTGGACTTTGCCCGGGAAAACGGGCGGGGCGACGACGTGGCCGGGTTGCCGCGACACCTGCAGTTCGCGCGCAAGGCGCGGCGGGGGCAGGTATTGCGCATGATGCTCGGCAACATCAGTTTGCGTAAACTTTCCCTGAGCATCGCCTCCAGCGATCTGTTGGCCGACTTTTGCGGAGCGCGCCGGATCGACGGCATCAAGGGGGGTTCCCAAAGAAAGCGTGCGGGAGCGTGCGTCCAAATGCTACACCGCCGGGCAGGTGCGCAGGATGAGCCAAGTCTTTATCGAGATGTGCGGTGAGGGCGGACCGGGCGAGCGAACTGAGACTGGCTGCGGCGCAGCCGATGGATACGTGCCTGGTGGACTCGACCTGCCTGCAGGCCAACATCCATTTTCCGGTCGACTGGGTGCTCTTTCGTGACGTGAGCCGCACCCCCTGCTCAAGGCGGTGAAACTGCTCCGTGCAGCGGGGTTGCGGGGTCGGATGCCGAACGAGCCGCCAGTCTTTGCCAAGCCGATGAATCGGTGGTGCATCGCGATGACCCACAGCCGACGGCGCCGCGATGCGAAGCGGGCCCGCAAGGGCGTGCTCCGCCAGATGAAACGCCTGCTGCGCACCATCGGCGAGCACGCCCGCCGCCACCGCGACCACCTCGCCGCCGACTACGCCCGGACCCGCTGCAGTGAGCGCCAGGCCACCCGCATCATTGCGCGCATCGACGCCATGCTCGAGCAACTGCCGGCCGCGATCAACCAGGCCCACGAACGCATCATCGGCGCGCGACTAGTGCCCAACGCCGAGAAGATCCTCAGCGTCTACGAACCCGACGTGCAGACCGTGGTCCGGGGCAAAGCGTTCGGCGAGGTCGAGTTTGGCAACACCTTCATGATTAGTGAGAACGTGACGGGATTGATCACCGATTGGCAGTTGTATCAGGGAATGGCTCCGGCCGAATGGCGTCAGTTGAGCGAAAGCTTTGATCGTCAGAAGCAGTTCGACCTGAGCACCCCGATCAAAGCGGCGAGCACCGACCGAGGCTTCTCGACCAAACGGCTGTGCGAACGCTTGGCCGAAGCCGACATTGATGACGCCACTTGCCCCCGCCATCCGCAGCTGCTGCAACGGCGCATGCAGGAGCCGCAGTTCGTGGCGCTCCAACATCGCCGGGCTTCGACGGAGGCCCGCATCGCCATCATCAAGCAACGCCAAGGCAAACGATTGAGTGCCAGAGGCTTCACGAATCGCTACCTGGCGGTAGCCTGGAGCATCCTCGGTCACAACCTGTGGCTCATCTCCCGACTGCTGGCCGACCAACCACCGCAGGCCCAAGCCGCCTAAAACCACCAAGCCTACTCCAACGATGAACAATAAACCGGCTGCCGGAGGTTCCCTCATGGAAACGATCCAGGCACTGACTGCTGCGATACTGCAATTTAGCCATTAAATTGCATCTGCGCGCGCCTACATCCGTCATTGGTAGCCGGAAATCCGCTCAAAAAATCGGCTTTCCTGCCCCCCCCTTCCAAAATCAGGGTAAATGGGACACGCTCTAAATACCGCTTCCAACGCGGGCGCATCCGCCCCGAAATGGCTGCAAGGGAGTCGCCAAAGGCGCCGTGACTTCAAAATCCTTCACCTCACCCGCGATCTTCGCATTACACCCTTCAGCATCGAAACGTGTAATCGGTCCCATTCCCGACCGTCCGGCCGCCAGGCCTTCCCAAGTTTCGGCGGCGGTCAGACCGAGCGGAGTGACCGCACCTAATCCGATTATAACGACACGACGGTTGGCATTTGCGATATTCATGAAACGTAAAAAAATATCAGTGAGCCATTGAACACAAATTGTCAGCCTTCTATTTTCATCCTGACCGGTCGTCATCGCATTGGCGCGTCTGGGCTTTGACAACCCGCACATCGCCTCCTTCACTGTCCGTTCCCTCTCATGGAACAGCTGCACGCTCACTGGCGCATGGAATACATCGAAGCGCCTCGATTCCCCCAAACTTCCAAACCGTTTTCCGAGCTTCCCGCGCTCGGAGACGACAGCGCGGCATTGATTGTGCACCGCTCCAGCCTCACCTATCTGATTCTCAACCGATTCCCCTATAATCCGGGCCACCTCCTCTCCATCCCTTTTCGCGAAGTGGAAGGATTGGAAGACCTCACTCCCGCCGAATCAGCAGACATGATGCAAACGATTACCTTCGCCCAAAAGGTCCTCCGCCACGCCCTGCACCCCGACGGCTTTAATATCGGATTTAACCTGGGTACTGCCGCCGGCGGCAGTATTCCCCATCTCCACGGCCACATCGTGCCCCGCTGGAGCGGAGACAATAACTTCATGCCCGTATTGGGCCAAACTCGCGTCCTCCCTCAAGCCCTCGAATCCACGTGGCAAAAACTCGTCGACGCCGTCGCCGAACTCACTGCCCGCACCTGATTCCCGCGCAATCGCGCCGCTCACCGCCCTTGCCCTCTGGGTTCCAGGTCCACGTCCGCCATGTCTGCCAAGACTCTTTACTTCCCCAACCCGCGTCACCTCAACCAGCTCTACGCTGGTCGCGCCGAAAACCTCGCCTACGCCGAATGCGTGCTGTCCGCCAAACTCACCTACCGGGAGGAGTGGCTCAAAATCGAGGCCGCACCCGAGGTTCTTGCTCAGATCGAAACCTTGTTCGGTTTTCTCAATCAAGCTCGCACGCAAGGGGTGGCCATACACTCCCCCGATTTTCAACGCTTCGTCGATATGATCGCCCGCGATGAGGCCGAACAAATCGCCGCCCTCTTCGGTGAGCCACTGGTCATCACGACCCAACGCAAATCGATCGTCCCCAAAACCCTCGGTCCAAAACTCTACCTGCAGTCCCTGCAGCGCTGTCCCGTCGTCTTTGGGCGCGGTCCCGCCGGCACCGGAAAGACTTACCTCGCCGTTGCCCACGCCATCTCCGCCCTCCTCCGCAACGCGATCGAACGTATCATTCTTACTCGCCCCGCCGTCGAGGCTGGTGAAGCCCTCGGCTTCCTGCTCGGCGACCTCCGCGATAAAATCCTGCCCTACTTACGTCCCCTCTACGACGCCATGGCCGACATGCTCTCCGGCGATGACGTCAACAAGCTCACCGAAAAAGGCATCATCAAAATCGCTCCCTTGGCCTACATGCGCGGGCGTACGCTCTCCAAACGCCTACATCATCCTCGACGAGGCCCAAAACCCCACGTCCGAACAAATGATGATGTTTCTCACCCGCCTGGGCCAGGGCTCCCGGATGATTGTGACCGGCGATACTACCCAGAGCGACTTGCCGCGTTCAAAAACCTCCGGACTCCTGGAAGTAAACCGCATTCTCAGCGGCATCGACGACATCGCCTTCCATCAATTCAGTGGCGCCGACGTAGTTCGTCATCCCATCGTGCAGCGCATTATTGAAGCCTACGACCACTACCAAAATCCAATGAACGCTGCCCCCTCTGCTCGCTGTCTGACCCGCAGGAGCATGGCTTTACAACGGCTCCATTTCTGTTGAACCTGTCTTTTCCTAGTCCGTGTCGTTCCTACCCAAATTTAAGCTGCTTCGTGGCGGTCGCGCCCCCCGCCGAGTGCGTAAACGGGAAGCTCCCCCGGGCCTGATCCAGTTTCTGGAGCAAAGCCGTGTCATCGCTGCGCTGATCTTTATCGCTACGGTCGCCGCCATCGTGCTGATCAGTTTCGTAGGGGTGAAGACCATGGATGTTCCGGTCCTGCCCAACCAATCAGCCCCCGTGCGCATCGTGGCAAACGCGGCGTTCAGCTACGAGAGTGCCGAGCTCAAACGCGTGCAACTCGAACAGGTTCGCGACCGCGTCCCTCCCGTCTATCGCCTCGAATTCGAGCCCCTGCTCCAGTTTGAAACCCACATCCAGGACCTCCTGATCGCCTTTTATCGATTCGAACAAACATTCCCGGCCGACGCCATTTCCACTCCGGAGGCTCACGAACAATTCGAACTGATCACCTCAACATTTAATGCCGCCGGCCCTTATCGATCCACCGTCGATGATCTGCGCGCCCTTCTCTTCGTCGGCGATGCCGCCCAACGCTTCACCCTCGTCGAAAATGCCCTCCTGGTGCTCCGCGAGATTTACGCCCAAGGGGTGCACGATGACCGCGCCTTCAGCAACTCCAGCAATAATGGCGATATCACCGTTTTTCAGATTTCCAAAGCCGATCAAGTCAGCAATCAGGCCGTCGAGTCCATGGAGGACGCCCTCACCCTACTACGTATCAATCTCGCCGCCGAAGGCCTCGGACGTCCCACCACGCTCTCCCTCTTCCTCATTTTTCGCAATGGAGTCACTCCCAACCTAGTCTACGACCAAGCCGCCACCAAGGCACTGCAAGAACGGGCCGTCGCCGATCTTCAGCCGGTCGTCGTCAATGTGAAACGCGGCGAAACCATCATCGAGCCGGGCACCCGCGTCACGGCCGAGCAACACGAGATGCTGGTGGCCCATCGCGAACGCGTCCTGCAATCTGGCACCGCCAAAATTGACGACGGACTGCAACTCTTCGGCCGCGTGCTCCTCGTCCTCGCCATGGTCCTCGCCTGCTCGATCTACATTCGCCTCGAAGACATCGAAACCCTGCGCAGCAACAGTCGACTCGGTCTGCTCGCCCTCGTGGTCATGCTCAATCTCACCGCCGTGCGCCTGAGTTATGAGTTCAGTTCCCTGCCGTTCTTTGTCCAGCACTCGAGCGCGGCTTCCCTCCTACCCTACATCGCGCCCACCGCCCTCGCTCCGGTCATCGTGGCGCTATTCATCGACGCCGGCTCCGCCGTGTTCATGGCCTTGCTCATTTCGATTTTCACCGGTGTGATTTATGGCAACCGCCTGGACCTGCTCGTGCTCACGTTCCTAGCCTCCATGGTCGCCATTCTGTGCACCCGCCAAACCCGTAGGCGTGGCTCCATCGTTCGCGCAACCACCCTGGGCGGCGTGGTCGTCGCCACCTTCGCTCTGCTAATCGGCGTGGTGGACCGCATCCCTCCGATCACCGTCCTTCAACAAATGGGTGCCGGCCTCACCACCGGCGTGCTCACCGGCATCGTTGTCGTCGGGCTGCTTCCGCTCGTTGAGTCGTTGTTCAAACGCACCACCGATATCACGCTCATCGAGCTGACCGACTACAACCATCCCCTTCTGCGTCGCATGCAGATGGAGGCACCGGGCACCTACCACCATTCCCTCGCCGTGGCTCAGCTCGCCGAAAACGCCGCCGATGCCATTAGCGCCAACCCCCTGCGGGCCCGGGTTTGCTCCTTGTTTCACGACATCGGAAAAATGGTGAAACCTGAATACTTCACCGAAAATCAACGAGAAGGCGTAAATCCCCACGATTTTAATAATCCCTCCCTTTCCTCCCTGATCATCAAGAGTCATGTCAAGGAGGGGGTCGACCTCGCCATCCAACACCGACTCCCTCGCGTGGTCGTCAACGTGATCCGCCAACACCACGGGACTTCGCTGATCCGCTATTTCTTTTCCCGTGCGGTCGGAGTGATCAAAGGTGCCGGAAACCCAGGCACTTCGGCTCCGTTCTCGCCGGAAACCCCGGTTCACCGTGACTCCAATGCCCCCGTCTTACCCGGCCTTGAACCAGTTCCGGTCAGCGAAGATACCTACCGTTACGACGGCCCGCGCCCTCAATTCAAAGAGTCTGCCATCATCCTGCTCGCCGACAGTTGCGAAGCCGCTTCCCGTTCACTTTCGAAGGTGACTCCGCAGGGCCTCGGTGAACTAATTGACAAGATCGTCAGCGATCACATCGTCGATGGGCAGCTCGATGAATCGCCTCTCACTTTCGCCGAAGTCAGCCGCATCAAGAGCAGTTTCAACTTCACTTTGCTCAACATGTTGCATTCCCGCGCCGCCTACCCCACCGACGCCAAAGGAAAAAAGAAAACCGCGAACCCAAGTCGGCCACTCCCAGTCAAGCCTGATAAAAGGCTTCCGCCGTCGACCCCACTCAACTACCGCACCGAAGTTCACGCTGGCCGTTAACTCGTGCTAAACCCAGTTCGTCGACTTCTTACTTCCCACTTCAGCCTTCTTGCTTCCCTCTGCCGGTCTGTTGCGCGAAGTCGCCATCAACAACGCGCACCCGCGCCTCAAAATCAATCGCCAGGCCGTGCGTCGCGTCATTCACCTGCTGGACGCTGCCGCTCACCGCTTCCTCGACGGCCCGCCGCCGGGTGAACTGTCCCTCGCCTTTGTCACCGATGCCGCTCTCGCCGAGCTCCATAGTCAATTCCTCGACGATCCCACCACGACCGACGTTATCACGTTCGAGGGAGACTCGGTCTTCGGCACCGCCGGTGAGGTCTGTGTGTCCGCGGATACTGCCGCCGCTTTCGCCGCACAACACGGCCACGATTTCAGCGCAGAACTCACCCTCTACATCATCCATGGTTGGTTACACTTGGCCGGTTATGACGACCTCGAGCCGACCAAAAAACGACGCATGAGGGCTGCCGAAGCGCGTGCGTTGAAAATTGTGCAAGAAGCCGAGGCTCTCCCGAGTTTCATTTGGAAAGCGTCCCGCGCGTAACGCAGAACTTAATTCGGAACGTTTGTGAATTTCACACGTCTCTAACAATTTCCGTCATTACCCCGTGAAATCCTCCCTACCCCTCCTCCTTCTTCTGGCGTTCTCTACTCCCGTCCTCACGACCGCTCAGAACACCTTTTCGGCCGCTCCCGGGACCTCCGAGGTCCTCACTCTTTTGCCCCAAACGCCCTCTGACGTGATTGTGGCCGTTGCTCCCTCCGTTCTCCAAGTCATCACCGATGAGCCTCCGAGCGTCGTGATCGATATTCCCCAAGCTCCGCCCTACGGCATCAGCTAATCGACCACCATCGACCTGAAACCCATCAATCCTGCCATCCGCACCGTCCCCGCCTCTCCACTCATCCTGCAACCCGGCACCTCTCTTACGCTGCGCCTGGCTCCTGGATCTTGGAGCACGACTACCGACATCTCATGGTTGAAAGACAATAAAACCATCGCAGGAGAAACCGGCACCTCTCTTTCACTCTCCTCTATCACCGGCAATACCACCGGGACCTACCAAGCCCAACTGATCGGTGACGGCGAAGCTGCCAACACGGTGCTCGCGCACTTGATCGTGCGACCCGCCACCAACCACCCACTGGTCAATCTCTCCACTCGCGCTTCCCTCTCTCCCGCCTCTCCGGAAGTCACCATCGGTTTCGTGGTACCGGAACGTATCAACAGCGACTATTTGCCCAAGGCCTTGCTCCTGCGTGCTGTCGGTCCCGGCCTCGCCGGAATGGATGTGCCCCAACCTCTCCCCGACCCGAGAGTGAGGATCTACGATAGCGAGGGAGTCGACATCACTCCGATTTACGCCTTCGCCGAACTCATCTACAACGATGGTTCCACCCCCCGGTCCCGATACTATCAGCGCGTCGTCGCCGCCTCAGTGGGCGCTTTCTCGGTGCCGGTCCCCACTCTCGAAACGCCCGTCGTGCTGGACTACGCCGAAATCATCACCCTGCCTTCCGGCGTTTACACCATGGTCGTCGATTCACTTCAAAATCTCAGCGGCGAGGTCGTGGTGGCAATCCACGAAATTGGACTCTGACCGATTCCCCTGGAATCCGTGTTTCGCTAACTCTGCCGGTCTGCTCCTCGCCTCCTAACGCAGCCTCACCATGAACCTATATAGAGCGTGTCCCATTTACCCTGATTTTGGAAGGGGGGCAGGAAAGCTGATTTTTTGAGCGGATTTCCGGCTACCAATGGCGGATGTAGGCGCGCGCAGAGGCAATTTAATGGCTAAATTGCAGTGTCGCCGCAGTCAGTGCCTGGATCGTTTCCATGAGGGTGGATCGTTTCCATGAGGGAACCTCCGGCAGCCGGTTTATTGTTCATCGTTGGAGTAGGCGTAGTGGTTGTAGGCGGCTTGGGCCTGCGGTGGTTGGTCGGCCAGCAGTCGGGCGATGAGCCACAGGTTGTGACCGAGGATGCTCCAGGCTACCGTCAGGTAGCGATTCGTGAAGCCTCTGGCTCTCAATCGCTGGCCTTGGCGTTGCTTGATGATGGGGATGCGGGCCTCCGTCGAAGCCCGGCGATGTTGGAGCGCCACGAACGGCGGCTCCTGCATGCGCCGTTGCAGCAGCTGCGGATGGCGGGGGCAAGTGGCGTCATAAATGTCGGCTTCGGCCAAGCGTTCGCACAGCCGTTTGGTCGAGAAGCCTCGATCGGTGCTCGCCGCTTTGATCGGGGTGCTCAGGTCGAACTGCTTCTGACGATCAAAGCTTTCGCTCAACTGACGCCATTCGGCCGGAGCCATTCCCTGATACAACTGCCAATCGGTGATCAACCCCGTCACGTTCTCACTGATCATGAGGGTGTTGCCAAACTCGACCTCGCCGGACGCCTTGCCCCGGACCACGGTCTGCACGTCGGGTTCGTAGACGCTGAGGATCTTCTCGGGGTTGGGCACTGGTCGCGCGCCGATGATGCGTTCGTGGGCCTGTTTGATCGCGGCCGGCAGTTGCTCGAGCCTGGCGTCGATGCGCGCAATGATGCGGGTGGCCTGGCGCTCACTGAAGCGGGTCCGGGCGTAGTCGGCGGCGAGGTGGTCGCGGTGGCGGCGGGCGTGCTCGCCGATGGTGCGCAGCAGGCGTTTCATCTGGCGGAGCACGCCCTTGCGGGCCCGCTTCGCATCGCGGCGCCGTCGGCTGTGGGTCATCGCGATGCACCACCGATTCATCTGCTTGGCAAAGACTGGCGGCTCGTTCGGCATCCGACCCCGCAACCCCGCTGCACGGAGCAGTTTCACCGCCTTGAGCAGGGGTGCGGCTCACGTTGCGAAAGAGCACCCAGTCGACCGGGAAATGGATGTTGGCCTGCAGGCAGGTCGAGTCCACCAGGCACGTATCCATCGGCTGCGCCGCAGCCAGTCCCAGTTCGCTCGCCCGGTCCGCCTCACCGCACATCTCGATAAAGACTTGGCTCATTCTGCGCACCTGCCCGGCGGTGAAGCATTTGGACGCACGCTCCCGTACGCTTTCTTTGGGAGACCCCCTTGATGCCGTCGATCCGGCGCGCTCCGCAAAAGTCGGCCAACAGATCGCTGGAGGCGATGCTCAGGGAAAGTTTACGCAAGCTGATGTTTCCGCGCATCATGCGCAATACCTGCACCTGCCGCGCCTTGCGCGCGAACTGCAGGTGTCGCGGCCACCCGGCCACGTCGTCGCCCCGCCAGTTTTCCCGGGCAAAGTCCACGGCCATCGCTTCCAAGTGACTGTTGGCCAGCAACTGGTCGAGCCCCGCCAGTTGATCGCGCAACGCGGCGTAATCTTGGTTGGGTCCGACCGGAGTCAGGTCTGGACGCAGCCAGGTTTGCAGGGCAATTTCCGGGGCGACGGCTTCGATAGTATTGTTCACACCAAATTATACACGCCGTTTTTGTGCCGAAACCAGGAAATCCTCCCGGGTTCGGCCTCTTTATTTTTACGCTACCTCCTAATAGCCAACCCCTTGCGCTTGTGGGACACGCTCTAGATACTCCAAGCTACGCCCATCGGCCATTGTCCCCGTCCAGACTACTTTTGACCATTAGTATGGCGTTACTGTTTGGCGCCGCCGCCCGCGGCCAGGACGAAGGGACCCCCATCCACAACCCGCTCTTCGCGCCCATTCCCCGTCGTTCACTCCGTTTCGCTTGGCTTCCCCTTGGTCTCCGCCGCCGGATTACCTCCCGGCTGGAATCTCCAACCCGTCTTGCCCGGATGCACCGTTCGTCTCGACCTTTCCGCCACCTATCCCACTGCGACCGATATCGTCTGGATGCGCGACCTCGTTGAAATCGGCCGCACCGGAACAGTTACCCATCTCGACTTGGTCAACTTCCGGGATCCGTTTCATAACACGGGTTCCTATTACGCCAAATTTCAGCTCGATGGGGAACCGCTCACCAGTGCCGAGGTGATTCTCAAACCCACGCCCTTCGCCTTTGCACCGCTGCTCAATCTTTCCTCCCGCGCTACCCTTTCCCCGCCTTCACCTCACCTGACCAGCGGCTTCGTAATCGCTCGCGACGGTGTGTCCGAATTCCAAACCCGCCAACTCCTCGTCCGGGCCTCCGGTCCCTCTCTCTCCGGCCACGGTGTCAGCAACGCCTTGCCCGACCCCTCAACTCCAACTCTTTAACACCTCCGGCGAGGTAGTGGCCCCTGACCCGGGTTGGGAGAACTACACCGACATTTCGTACGCACACTACCTGCGGCTCGTAACTGCCTCCGTCGGCGCTTTCCCTCTTCCCTCCCCCGAAGACCCTGCCTACGCCGCCGAACCAGTCCATATCTACCATCTTCCCCCGGGGGCCTACACCGTCACCGTCAAATTCGCCTCCGGCCAATCCGGCGAGGTGTTGCTCGAAATCTACGAAACCCGCGGCCTACAAGGTCCGTTCGTGGAAATTCCGATTCCGTCTCCGTCGAACCCGACTCCGACTGACGATCCGGCTGGTTTCGTTGAGCGTTCACGCTAGCCCCTCGCCCGCCTAGGTAAAACCTCCCGCTTGCGCTTGCGGCCTTGGCTTGCCCGTACACCCTCGGTAATTCATGTCAAACACTGTGCCGAAATCCAAGCTAAACTACGCTCGCAACGCATTCCTTTCGGGTCTCGTTTTGTTGGCCCCCTTGGCGGTCACTTGGCTCGTCTTCTCCTGGCTTGTTGACCGCATCGGCGGTACATTCCGTCCGTTTTTATTTTTTGCGATCCCCGACTTTTTACAGAACGAGAGTCTCGAGATGGTGTGGAATATCCTCTCCACCGTCATCGTTGTTTTACTCATCACACTGCTCGGCTACATCTCGCGCTACGTGCTGACTCGCTACTTCGAACAACTCGGCGAACGTTTCATCAATAACATCCCGGGCGTCGGCGCGGTCTATCGCACCGTTAAACAAATCGTCGACACCTTTAGCACCCAAAAACGCAATGTCTTCGAAAAAGTAGTCATGGTCGAATATCCCTCCCCGGGCTCCTTCGTCATCGGCTTCCTCACCAGCCGCGCCAACGGCGAAGTCCAATCCCGTACTCAGGATGAGATGTGGACCGTCTTCGTGCCGACCACGCCCAACCCCACTTCGGGTTTCCTCATCTTCTACCCCCAAAACCGCGTGATCGAAATGGATATGACCGTGAGCGACGCCATGAAGCTGATCATCTCCGGTGGCACGGTCGTTCCCCCTTGGTCCGCCCTTCCCCGCCAGTCCGGCCAGTCCGGCCAGTCCGGCCAAACGGGATGTCCAGTTGAACGCCAACGCGCCTTCCTGAGTCCGTGGCCGGCCCGTCTCTCCATACCGAGGTCTATATCCTGCAGAAGGCACCTTACGCATCCTGCAACGTATTCCGCGTAAACCTACCCCCAACCATCTCGGGCTCGACCTCTTTGACCACGTTGACCTTCACCTCGAATCAGGGTCCCACGACACCTGGTTCGTCAAGGAAGTCCGCCTCATCGAGCGCTACACTGGCATTGGTAAAAACTACCGCCGCCTCCAACACGCCGCCACCTTTACCTCGTTGATCGCTCGCAACCCCGTCCACGAAGACAGTCGCGACCCGGTCGCCGCGCTCCTCGGCACAGCCTTCGCCACCTCTGATCGCCCCGATGTGGTCGGCTTCAAAAGCCTCTATTGTTTCGCCCGCGACGAGGGTTACCCTCTCAAACAACACTGTTTCCCCACCCTGTCTGCACCAGATCGCGCCGCCGTCGTCATTTTGCTGAATCAACCGGTCGCCGCCGTGTCCACCCCCACGCCTCAAGTCGGCGAATTATTCCACTACCTCGAAGCCTACCTCCGCACCCACACCGACATCCTCGTCGACTAACTCGACTGAGTAGTAAGGCCATTTGAGCTCCAAAGCGACCCGGTTCTGAAAGCCCATCGCCCTCCGCTTCTCCATTCTTAATTCTAACTTCAAACTTCTCCCTCACTCCTATGGATTTCGACCTCTCCGCCCGCACTGCTCGCCTCAGCGTGGGTGAGCTCGCGGACTTCTCGGTAGGTCCACGCGACAGCGGTGAGGGGCAAAGTGGCATCTGGCGCGCACAGCTAGGCTCGCATTGGCACCGCGAGATGCAGGCCCAAACCTCCTCGGAATCTCCTGACGCGCGATTCGAAGTTACCATTGCCGGCGAAGTCGTTCACCGCGGCTGGATCCTCAAACTGACCGGGCGCATCGATCAAGTGGTGCCCGACGGTTCCACCACCGTCCTGCGCGAAATCAAAACCCGTTCCCGGCCCGTTCCCGTCCCAGAACCTGAACTTCGCGCCGAATACCCCCACTATTTCGCCCAGCTCGCCACCTATCTCACGCTCCACCGCCTGTCCGCGCCAACCGCACCTCTGCGTGGCGAACTCGTATTCGTCGAGACCGGAAGCGGGCTATCCCAAACCCTCCGTCTCGCCCGCGAAGACGAATCCCTCTTCGAATTTCGTCTCGAACGTTTCGCCCAATTCCTCGATCTCCACCACCGCGCACTCCAACGTCGGCAATCCCTCCAGTTTGCCCCCGCCTTCCCTCCACTTCGCTCCGGTCAGGAAGACACGCAAACCCAACTCGAAACCGCTCTAGCCTCCCGGTCCGTCGTGACATTTGAAGCCCCCACCGGCTTCGGTAAAACAGGCGTTATGCTCGAAACCGCCCTCCACGCCCTCCGCGCCGGCCGCTGCGATCGCATCGTTTACCTCACCAGCAAGTCCACCGGCCAACTCCAAGTCGTCGAAACCCTCCGACGCATGACCGCCCCAGATGTTTGTCACGTATTACGTGACAAACCTGATACCCCTGCCCCTTCTCCATCCGGCCTCACCGAGTCCACCCCGCTCGCCATCTGGCATGTGCGCAACAAGGGCGAACACTGCGTTAATCACACCTTCCACTGCGTTCGCGATCAATGCCGGTTCATCAACGACGTCGAAGCCCGCTGGCCTCAGAGTAGCCTCGATCGCTTCCATCTATTCGAATCCCACCCTCGCGACCTCCCCACCCTCCGTGACGCCGGTCGCGACGCAGGCATCTGCCCTTACGAGATCACTCGCACGTCCCTCGCATTTCAGGATGTCTGGGTGGGCGACTACAACTACGTCTTCGCTCCTTGCAACCGCACTCTATTCGAAAATCAACCGGGCTGGAACCCGGCCCGCACCCTGCTCATGCTGGACGAAGCGCACCACTTGCCCGCCCGCGTCGCCGACGCTCACTCTCACCTTCTCACCGCATCCGCCACCCGCGCCGTTCTCACTGAGCTCGACCACCAACGCGCACCGCGCAGTCTCACCCGTGCGTGGGAATCCCTGGTTTTGCTCCTTTCCGCCCAACGCGTGACAGAACAAATTGATGTCGCCGCCGAAGACAATCTCACCGATGTCCTCGCCCGTATTGCTGACCAGCTCCCCATGCTACCACTCGACTACGCGGCCCTCGGTCCCGAGCTCGCCGATACGCTCTGGTCCACCGCCGAACTAGTTGATTGGCTCCGCAACGCCACGCTCCCCCGTCTACTGTGGACGCCTCGCGAGGGTGAACTCCATTTCACCTGTCTTGATGTCGCGCTCATCACCGGGAATAGTCTGCGCTCCTTCGGTCAGGTCGTTCTCGCTAGCGCGACCATCGGGCCATCCGATGCCTTCGCCGCGTCCATCGGCATCGATCCCGAGGCCATGGCTCGGGTTAATGCCCTCACTCCCTGGCGGGAGGGTAGCTACGATGTCGCCGTCGATTTACTCGTCGACACTCGCTACCAACAGCGCCCTCGCCACGACGGCACCACCGCCGCCACTATCGGCCGCCTGCACGCCGCCGCCGATGGTGCCGGCGTCGTTTTTTCCCCAGCTACGCCTACGCCATCGAAGATCGTCTCGATTCCGACGGCTCCCCTCTGCGCGTCGCCATGCAACCACGCCTACCCGACCTCGCCGCCCAAACTGCGTGGGTCGAACAATCCCTCGCGTTCTCCGATGTGCTCTTCCTCGTCCTAGGTAGCAGCTTTGCCGAAGGCATCGATCTGCGCGGGGGGCGGGTCTCTCATGCCATGGTCGTCGGTCCCGCCCTCCCTGAGGTCAACGCCCGCCAGCGCTCGCGCCTCGACGAACTGGAACGCACTGGCGCCAGCCGCGACGCCGCGTTCGACCGTGTCTACCGCATACCCAGCCTGCAAACAGTAAACCAAGGTCTCGGCCGTCTAGTGAGGGCCCCCGGACACCGCACCCGCGTCCTTCTGCATGGCCAAAGATTCGTCGAAGTCGCCTTTGCTCGCCTCCTCGCCCTAACTACCAATTGGGCACCCACGTGACGGATAACGACGCTTTGAATACCTGGCTCGAACAGCCCCCTAACGCTTCCTAAATCCCGGCTACGCAAGTGTGCGTATGGTGGAAAAAACCCACCTGCCATACGATGGCGACGACTCAACCTTCGTCCCTTCAACGCACACCATTTATGCCAACGCTTCTGAATCTGACGCGCACCTTGCGCGGTTTGTTCACCTCCCTCATCGCGTCCGCCGCGCTTCTTCCCGCCGTTCTGCACGCGCAGGCGGAATTCGCCGGGCGCTACATCGGCTTTCTCAACACCAGTGTGAACGCCGCCGGGTTTGCCCTCGAGTCCGGTTTCGGTGTCTACATCGCCGATGTCGATGCCGAGGGAAATATTGACCTGAACGGCAGCCTCACCGGGACCGTCGACGCCAGCGGAAACGTGACGTTCACTTCAGGCTGCCAATTCGCCGCCATGGGCATCACGTCGGCCACCATATCTGCAGGCACTCTGAGCTCCGAATACGGGAGCACGGTCGGCAACGGCACTACCCGCTACAAAATCAACGCCAGCACGGGCTTCACTGCCGCTAACGGATCCTCCGGCGGGGGTGGAGGCAACGAGACCACGGGAGACTTGCTCACCTATTCCTCCTTCGACAATCCCGCCAACCCATTCAACGACGACTCGGGACGCGGTGTAACGCTCGCTCCGGTCAACGGCACCCCATCCCTCACCGACGGCGCCCTCGAGACCAACGGCGTTCGCCTGCGTGCTCTGATCAATAGCTCTTTTAGCAGCGAAGCCGTCTCCATCTCCTACTTCGTAAAAGTCACTGGCGCAGGCAACTGGGGGCCACGCATGGTCGCGGTGCAAAAACCCGGCACTTCCAGCCACTACTATGGCACCTACCTGCAGGGCCACACCACCTCCCCTCGTAATTTCGCCAGTTACCACGAGAGCACGGACCGCAGTCGTATCTACGCTGCCCCCGACTCCGCTCTCCTCACGTCCTCTGCCTCCGTGGATTGGTCCCATATCGTCATGACTCATGACGGATCCACCGTACGACTCTACCTCAACGGTGTCGAAGTGCTCAACCAGACCAACTCGGGTGCCCTTAGACCATTCACGTCTAGCATGCTGGTACTCGCCGGTTCTGACAACGGTCTCGACCTCTTCCAAGGCGCTTTGGATGAGGTCCGGATCTTCAATCGCGCCCTCACCGCGGCCGAGGTCACAACCCTGGCCGGTGGCGGCTCCGTCGGCACTGCGGTCAACGTCGCCGGCGCCACCACTCCCATCACCTACGACGATCGCCGCCCCAACCCACCTCGTCGGTTACCGCAATAGAGTCGGCCAGTCCCTCCAATTGTCCGTCACTGGCGCCCTCAGCGGCAGCGTCTGGGGTTCCGGCATCTACACCGACGATAGCAACGCCGCCGCCGTTCACGCTGGCGTCGTAGCCGTGGGGCAAACCAAAACGGTCACCGTCAACATCGTCACCGGTCAATCCAGCTACGTCGCCACCACGGCCAATGGTATCACCACCCGCAGTTGGGGCTCATGGGGCGGCGCCTACTCCTTCGCCGATGCCGCCAACGTGACCATCGGGCAGATCGCCTCAAATTTTCGCGCCTCGTCCCACCGTATCGCGCTCGGTCAACGCCTCGTGCTTCCGTTTCAGGTCGACGGCGTCGGTCCGTTCTCCTTCCAGTGGTTTCTCAACGGCATCGCTATTTCCGGCGCCACTGCCAACCCGCTCATCATCGATTCCGTATCGTCGACCAACGCCAGTACATATTCAGTGCGCGTCGCCAATATCGCCGGCTCCAACACCTACAACGTTGGCACGGTTGCAGTAAACGGCGCGGGTGCCCCGACGTTCGTGCTCCAACCGTTCGACAAGGTCGTCGCCCCGGGCGGCACTTTCGCGCTCGTGGCCTCCGCCGCCGGTTCCGGCCTCTCCTACCAGTGGTACCGAAACGGGGTCCTGCTCCCGGACGAAGAGGGCTCCATCCTTCTGCGGTACAGCGCCAGTGCCTCCAATGCGGGTGACTACACGGTGTGCGTCACCAACAGCGGTGGGAGCGTTACGTCCCAAGTGGCCAACGTTTCACTCAGTGAGACCGCCACCACCATTCGCAATATATCTGTGCGTACCAACGCCACCGACGGCCAGGTCATTACCCCCCGGGTTTGTCATCCGTGGCACGGGATCAAAACAGGTCCTCATCCGCGCCATCAGTCCGGGCCTCGAGCAGTTCAACCTCACGGGCGTCATGCCCAATCCCAAGGTCACCATCTACGACGAGAACGAACAAATCGTCGCCACCAATGACGACTGGGACTCCTCCATCGCCCCGGCCTTCTCTCCTGTCGGCGCCTTCGGCATCACGCCCGGCAGCCGCGACGCCGCCCTCCTCGTAATCCTGCCCGCCGAGCACTCCTATACCGCCCGAATCACGGGATCTGACGGTCAAGGGGGGCTCGTTATCCTCGAGGTCTAGACGCCCGACGCCAACCCCACTTCCAAACTCGTCAACGTCTCGGTTCGCAGCAATGCCGATAGCGGCAACAACGCGCTCATCGTGGGAGTCAGCCTGCAAGGCACCGGAAAACGCACCCCACTCGTGCGTGGCATCGGCCCCACCTTGGGCGGCTTCGGCGTTCCGGGCACGATTGTCGATCCACAGCTCACCATCTTTGATGTCGATAGCCGCTCCGTGCTCAGCAACGACAACTGGTGCAATGCTGACTTCGTCTACGAATTGCTCGAGGCCTCCAACTTCGTAGACGCCTTCGACCTCGGAGCCGGCACGCTATCCCTCCTCGACCCGGGCAACTACACCATCCAAATCACCCCCACCGACGGCAACGACGGCGAGGCCCTCGCCGAGATTTACGAGGTGCCGTAAGCCCCATCCCTCCTTCGCGCCGTTGTGGATCAACGAACCGGATAGACATCCTCGCCCCGCCTTCACCGGCGGGGCGTTTCTGTTTTCACCATTGCTCCCCGACTACGCGCTTGCACCTTTGGCAACACCTCATGCCCGCACCCAAGCTCTACACTGATCTGGCTCCTTCCGCTCAATCCTTGGTCAACCTTTTTCAAGGTGAATGGTCCCCCCCTCTCTCGGAGTCGAGTGCCGGAGGCACGGCCGGTTTCTGCGAAGATGAACGCATCACCTGAGCTCTCACCCAACTTTCCGCCCACTGTCACGCCATATCCGGGACTCGCGCCGGCGGCGTCAAGCGGCTAGTGCACAGTTTTTTTGTATAATAGCATGAAAGACTTCAGCGGGAGACTGGCCGCAGTCCAACACTGAGTGCACAGGCTGAGAGGGAGTGGTTCCCTTTCTCCTAATGCACTATAATGCATACTATACGTTTGATATTGGGATTGATGATTGGCGGGATTGAGGTTGCGGCAGGCCGCAGGAAGGGAGCGGTGAGCAGCTATACACAACCCAGAGAGAGGACGACCGGCCCGCCAAGCCGGGCCGGTCGTCCTCTCTCTGGGAAAAACTCCGCGCTGGCGTCGTGGGCGCAGAGCGGAGGATTTGGAGTGGTGGCAAAAATACAACGGCGCATCACCGCCAAGGAACGCGAGACGATTCATGCCGGTTTGGCCCAGGGCAAAAGCGGCGCTCAGCTTGCCGCCGCCCTCGGCCGCGACGCCTCGGTGGTCAATCGCGAGATCACCCGCAACGGCGGGCGCTCCAGCTACAGCGGCATGGATGCGCAAACTCGCGCTTGCCGTCGGCTCAAGTGCGCCGTGCGCAACAAAGTCGCCGACACGCCCGCCTTGCGCGACGAGGTGCTGGCCCTGTTTGCCACCGGTGCTACGCCCAAGCAAATCGAAGTCGCCTTGAGACGACGTCATGGCCTTGATCTGACCCGACGCGTGAGCCACGAAACCAATCTACGACTTCATCTACGTCCACTCCAAAGGCTCGGTTAAGAAGGAGTTGATCGCTTATTTGCGGCGCAAGAAGCCCCGACGCAGTCCCGCCCCTCGCGCCAAGGACAAGCTCTCGGGCCAGTTGCCGGGCGCGATCAATATCGGCGAGCGATCCGCTGAGGTGGAGCGCCGGGAGGTGCCCGAACACTGGGAGGCCGACTTGGTCATGGGTGCGGGCAATCGCACCGCCATTTTGGTCATCACCGAACAGGGTCTCCCGCTACGTGATGATCGTCCCGTTGGGCGGCGCCAAAGACGCGATCAGCGTCGCCCGCGCTCTTATCCGGGCCTTCAAACGCCTGCCCGCCCACCTGCGCAAGACCCTCACCTACGACAACGGCCGCGAAATGGCCCAACATGCCGCCTTTTCCCTTGCCACAAAAGTGGCGGTCTACTTCTGCAATCCACACAGCCCTTGGCAGCGCGGTGCGGTCGCGAATATCAACGGTCTGATCCGGGAATACTTCCCTAAAGGCATCGACTTTAACACCGTCACCAAAGGCCACATCGCCAAAGCGGAGTGGCTACTCAATAATCGCCCTCGCATCGGGCTCGACGGACAGTCTCCCGCTGAAGTCTTTCATGCTATTATACAAAACACACAAACGGTGCACTAGCCGCTTGACGCCGCCGTCTACGACACCTAAACTAATAGCACTGATCTGCTTCTCATCAATCTTTCTGCCCGCATCAGCCTACCCGCTGGAGGGTCGATAATCGTGGGCTTCGTCGTTGACGGAGAAACTTCGGTGAACGTCTTGGTGCGGATCATCGGTCCAGGCCTCGATCAATGGCTCGTTGGCACCCTCGCCGATCCCGTGCTCTCCCTCTTCAGTGGTGAAACCGCTCTGATACATAACGACAACTGGTCTGGTAACTACGGCCAGACGGTCGGGGCGTTTGAACTGACCTCCGCAGTCTCGACCGCGTAATCAGCGCAACCCTCGAACCTGGCTCTTACACCGCTCGGGCGAGCGCAAACTTATCCACTGATAACGGTATCGTCCTGATCGAGATCTACATCGTTCCGTAAACCTCTTCCTAGGTTCAGGGGGCACACAATCTTGTCGACTTCCGGCCCTCGAACACTCCTCCCACTTTCCCCTTTCCACTTTCCTGCTTTCCTGCCTTCCTGCCTTCCTGCCTTCCTGCTTTCCTGCCTTCCTGCCTTCCTGCCTTCCTGCCTTCCTGCCTTCCGACCCAAAGACAAAATGGGGACTTGTGCCCGCGCCACTTACTTTCGACGCCCAGACGATCCACTCTGCCATCGAGCGGATCGCGTCCTCTATTCAATCCCGCCACGGTGAAAACCCTGCGGTTTGCCTCATTGGTATCGCCAACGGCGGTCTCCACCTGACCCGCCGTCTGCAGACTGCTCTCGGCGGTCAAATTCCTGTCGGCGAACTGGATACCCCCTTCCATCGCGACGGCATCGGGAGTACACCCATCCCCAAAGAGTCTCGCCCCACGGTGATCCCTTTTGATGTCGCCGATCGTCTGGTGATCCTGGGCGACGACGTCTTCACTCCGGACGCACTGTCAACACTGCCCTCAACAAACTCTTCGACCACGGTCGACCCCGCCGCCGTTGAGCTGGCCATCCTCATCGACCGGGGTGGACGCAAACTCCCTTTCGCCGCCGACTACACCGGCCTCACCGCCCAAACCAATGACCGCCAAAAGGTCGTCGTTACCCTCGACCCGGACCATCCCGCCAACGACCTCGTGACGCATCGCGGCCGCGAAGTCCTGAGTCGCCGCACCGCCCTCTCGATCGCCTTTCGCCTCCACTATCCATGCCCTGGACCCGACGCCACCTCCTGACTCTGGAAGAACTCTCACTCAAAGAACTTGAGCAGATTCACGCCACCGCCGCCTCCTTTAAAAAGATCCTCACTCGCAGCGTGAAGAAGGTTCCCGCTCTACGCGGTAAGACCATCGTCAATCTGTTCATGGAGCCGAGCACCCGTACGCGACTCGCTTTCGACATGGCCGCCAAGCGCCTGTCGGCCGACGTGCTCTCCCTCGACGCCAAATCGTCGTCCACCACCAAGGGCGAGTCCTTACGCGATACCGCCGAAAATCTGCAGGCCTTGCAGGCCGACATGATCGTTGTGCGCCACTCCGCGCCCGGGTCTCCGCTCTACCTGTCCAAGATTCTCAACATCCCGGTGATCAACGCCGGGGACGGCGCCCACGAACACCCCACCCAGGGTCTCCTCGACACCTTCACCATGCGGGAACGCCTCGGCTCCCTCCAAGGCCGCCGCATCGTCATTCTCGGCGACATCCTCTACAGCCGTGTCGCCCGGTCCAATATTCAGGCCCTCAAAATCTTCGGCGCCGACGTTACCTTGGTCGGTCCGTCCACCTTGGTCCCGCGGCGGTTTGAAGCCCTCGGGGTTAAGGTTTCTCACAACTTGCGCGCCGCTCTCGCCGATGCCGAGGTCGTCATGCTACTCCGCATCCAACACGAGCGGCAAAACTCCAGTATGTTCCCCTTCCTCGGCGAATACACGTCCATGTTTGGTCTCAACCACGAGCGCGCTTCCTGGCTGCACCCCGACGCCATCATCATGCACCCGGGCCCCATCAACCGCGGTGTGGAAATCGACAGTGAACTGGCCGACGGTCCTCGCAGCGTCATCCTCGACCAGGTGACCAACGGCATCGCGGTCCGCATGGCCGTCCTCTACCTCTGCTCCGGTGGTCAACCTGAATATGTCACCACGACCTCCTGAATCGACCTGCTCGGCTCCTCTGCCTTTCAGTTTTTAGCAATTCAGCTTTTCAGCGTTTCAAAACATGTCCGCTCTTTGGATCAAGAACTCCCGTATCATCGACCCCGCCAACAAGCGCGACGCCGTCGGCGACCTTTTCATTAAAAACGGCCTCATCGTCGAATCCCTCACCGCCGCCGAACAGAAAAAAGCCAAGATCATCGACGGCATCGGCCTCGTGACCTGCCCCGGCTTCGTCGACATTCACGTTCACTTCCGTGAGCCCGGCCAGACGCACAAGGAAAACATCGCCACCGGTTCCCACTGCGCCGCCGCCGGTGGATTCACCACCGTCGTCTGCATGCCCAACACCTCGCCTCCTGCGAGCAACACCGAGACCATTCAATTCATCAAAGACGCTATCGCCCGTGATGCCGTCGTCAAAGTCCTGCCGACGGGCTGCATTACCGTCGACATGAAGGGTGAGGCCCTCGCGCCGATAGGCTCCCTCGCTCGAGCCGGCGTTGTCGCCATCACCGATGACGGCGACTGCGTGCAAAGCAACGAACTCATGCACCGGGCCTGCGAATACGCCAAGATGTTCGAGCTGCCTCTCATGGATCATTGCCAGGACCACTCCATGACGGTCGGGGCCGTCATGAATGAGGGAGAGGTCTCCGCCCGCCTCGGTCTGCGCGGCTGGCCCCACGCGGCTGAAGACCTCATCGTCTCGCGCAACGCCATCCTCGCCGCTTACACGGGCGCCCACATCCATTTGCAACACATCTCGTCCCGCAACTCCGTCGAGATCATCCGCTGCGCCAAGGTTCGCGGCGTCTCCATTACCGCCGAGGCCACTCCACACCACATCGCCCTGACCGACGACCTCCTCGAATCCTACGATCCCAAGTTCAAGATGAACCCGCCCCTGCGCACCGCTGACGACCAGGAAGCCATCATCGACGGGCTGCGCGATGGCACCATCGACATCATCGCTACCGATCACGCCCCTCATACCGACTACGAAAAGGATCAGGAATTCGACTACGCCCCCAACGGCATCCTCGGTCTCGAAACCGCCCTGCCCGTCACCCTCGGCGTGCTCGTCCGCAAAAATCGCTTCAAACTCAGAAAAGTCATCGCCCTCATGACCCGCAAACCCGCCGAGTTGCTCAACCTCCCCGCCGGCACGCTCACGACCGGGACCGCCGCCGATATCTGTATTTTCGACCCCAAGGAGAAGTGGACCTACGACGCGCGCTCCGGCTTCTCCAAATCCTCCAATAGCCCGTGGGATGGCGAGACATTACCGGGCCGCGTCAAAACGACCATTGTCGACGGCAAGGTGGTCTACGACGGCCAGTCCGTCCGCAAACGTTAGGCCCGAGTCTCCCTCTCTCCCGTATCGCTGAAAGAAACGGCGGTCCCATTTCGTTCCACTCCATCATGAGCTTCCGCCGCTTCCTCAGCCTCGGTCTTTTGTTATCGACCGTCCTCTTTGCCTCGGCTCAAGAGCCCGCCCCATCCGCATCTGGCGAGGAACTCAGCCCCGAGGCCGCCGCGGCTTTCGAGGAGGCCATGGCCCGGATGTCATTCACCGAGCAACTCCAGGCCGCGGGTGTCAATATCACCACCGGTCCTGCCACCGTCTCCATGGGCGACATCGGTGAAATGGATTTGCCCGCCGGGTTTCACTTTATCGGCACCGGCTCCATCGAACGCTTCTACGAACTCACCCAAAACATGGTCAGAAGCAATGAGGTCGGTGTCATCATCGCGCCTGATGACTGGATGCTCTTTTTTGACTTCGACGACATTGGCTATGTGCAGGATGACGAGAAAGACGAACTCGACGCCTTCGAACTCATGGCGTCCATGACCGCGGGACAGGAGTCCTCCAATGCCGCTCGCCGCGACCGCGGTTGGGATGAAATGCGTATCCAAGGATGGGTGACACAACCCCGACTACGACGAGGCAACCCACAATCTCAAATGGTCCTTCAATCTCTCGTCCTCCGCTGACAATGACGCGACGACCTGGGTCAACCGGCAGTATCCGCCTGCTCGGTCGCTCCGGTGTCATGAATGTCACTCTGGTCGGCGACGCAGCCAGTTTCACCGCCGCCGAAGCCGCCGCCGACTCACTGCTCACCTCCAACTTCCGCTACGTCGCCGGTGAGCGTTACGCCGAATTCAAAGAAGGTGATAAGATCGCCGAATACGACCTCGCTGCGCTCGTCCTCGGGGGCGCCGGAGCCCTCGCCCTCAAACCCGGCCTGCTGGCCAATCTCGGTCTACTCTTCGGTAAATTCTTGAAATTCATCGCCGTTGGCGTCGTGGCCTTCTTCGGCTTCTTCAAAAAACTCTGGAATAAGATAACCGGCAAAAATGCACCTCCCTTACGCGAAGAGGATCAGTAACCCTCCACCATGTCCGACTGGGCCAGCCTCCTGATCGTCTTCTGGGCGCTATTCGTCCTCAACGGTTTCGCCTGGCACCGTCACCCGCGTTTCCATTTTTAGTCTCTGTTCGGTGGCCGTCGCACCAGCGTGCGCTACGGCACTTGGAGTATGTTCAGTGCTTGGCCCTTTGGTTGGCGCTTGCGCGCTCACGACGTGCCGGTCGCCTTGTCTCCGGAAGGCGTCACCAACCTGCCGGTGGGGGCCGCCGCTCGTCCGATGCCCATGCCTCTCAGCGTGCAAGCCTGGCGTTGGGAGGATCTCACCCAGATTGAAAACCGCCGCGGATGGATCTGGTTCAATGGTCACCGTTTCACTCCCGCGACCGGTCACGTCAGCGCCAAATTTCTGCGCGAACTCGCCGCCACCCCGCCCTCCGAACGCGACCAACGTATTCAACAGCACATGACACGATGACTGCGGCCAGACCGTTTACGCCTTCTTCGACGTATTTTCGTGGGTCGCACTCAATCCTCCGCCGTAGCTAACCTGGTCGTGTTCAGCTTCGTGGCCATCGCCACCCTCTACATCTCCTTGGTCGTGGCCGGCATGGTGGCCGAATCCACCGCCGTCCAACTGCTGCGCGTCGGTATCATCGTGGGTGGTATTTCCGCCATCACCCACCTGTTCGCCCTCACTCGGGGTTGGTCGGCTGCACGTCGGCTCCGCCGTTTGACCGCCCGCTCGCCGGGAGAAATTCTGGGATCCCACCTCATGCTGCCGCCCAGGCCTTGCAACTACGAGCGACCCTCGCTGACAGCGTATGGCGCACCCCTCACCCGCTCTCTCCGGCGCTTGCCTTCGCCTCACCCGGCGACCGGGAACTCGTCGCATGCAACATGTTGACTGATCTCTATTGGTCTCTGCCTCACTCCGCCCGCGCGGACGAGCTACTCGGCCGTATAGCGAGCCATCACCGATCCATGTTACTGCCTCTGATCGAAGGGTTGCTTCAACGCGAAGGTATCTCCCCTGCGTCTTTGGTCCAGCCTCCGGTTCGCGAGCAAAATCGAATCTGCGCCTATTGTCCCCGCTGCCACGATCAGTTCATTCTGGCTGGCGGCCAATGCCCCCATGGCATCGCTCTCCTGCCCCTGACCAAATAGCCCCGCTTCATTGCCAGGATCCGTCTTTCTCGTTTAGCTCGTGTAACATCGCTCCAGCGCTGCGTCTAGAGCGTTGGCATTTCGGCTAAGTTTGCTCTACTCGCAAATTCCCCCCTTCATGTCATCCGACGAAATCGAACTACCCGCCCTGTTGGCAGCTTCCAGCCAATTTATTCTGCTGATCGCCGGTGTCATTGCGCTCTGGCGATGTGTACTGAGCCCCCGAGGTCGCGCCGCCATGCGTCAACCCAGCCCACTGGGACGTTGGGCCATTCCGCTGCCAGATTTTGGCTTGGCAATTCTCGTCGTCATCGCCGGCGGGGTCGGTGGCCAAATTGCCGCGAGCCTTCTCTTCAAATCGCTCAATATCGAATCCGACCTGAGTATGGTGGCCATCGGCTTCGGCTTTCAAGGGGGGCTCCTCGCCGGCGCCGCGATTGCCGCCATCACCGTGCTGAAGCCCAACTTGCAACCCCTTGATGAGCATGAACCCGTTCGTCCGGTACCACCGCCCCCCAGTTCCACCAGTATCTGGATTTCCGGCCCCGTCAGTTTGCTCGCCGGATTGCCTGTGCTCGTCGCCGTCAACCTGGGGTGGACTTCCCTGCTCGAGTTTTTGCAGTGGGATACCTCCCAACAACCTCTGGTTAACCTTTTCGCCGATTCCGACTCTTCGCTCACTCTCTTTGGCATGGCCTTTCTCGCGGTGGTGGTCGCTCCGATCACCGAAGAAGTCATCTTTCGGGCCGGCCTCTATCGTTACCTCCGTGAACGCACACCGCGCTGGGTGGCCCTGGGGGCCCCCGCGCTTATATTCGGATCCATGCACGGCAATCTCGTTGCCTTCGTGCCGCTGTTGATCATCGGTCTCGTTTTCGCCTTGGCCTACGAACGCACTGGTCGCATCGGCGTGCCCATTATCGCACACGCCTTGTTCAACTTGAATACCGTCCTCCTCCTGCAATCCGGCGTCCAAGTCTGACCGCCCGCTCGACATGCCCTCACCCTTTACCCGTCGCCGTTCTCAGTCCGTTTCGTCTCTGGGTGAGATTCGGCTCATTACCGAAATACAACGCTGGCTCGGCAATGCCACGCCGCTCGCCCCCGCCGGTATTGGTGACGATTGTGCCACCCTTTCAGGCTCCCCTCTCCATCAACTCATAACCGTCGACCCGGTCATCTACGGCGAACATTTTGATGACTCCGTTCCCGCCAAAGGCGTCGCCGCCAAACTCTTTCACCGCAACCTCAGCGACATCGCCGCCATGGGTGGCCGCCCTCGCGCCGCCCTCGTCGCCCTCGCGCTGAGTGCTTCGGTCAAAACTGATTGGCTGCGAGAGTTCTACCGTAGTCTCGCCACCATTGCTCGCCGTCATCACGTGCCGATCGTAGGCGGTGATATAGCTTCTCAGCCAGCAGGCTTCAATGCCACCATGACCGTCATCGGTGAAGCCCCGGAATCCGCTGTTCGCACCCGCCAAGGCGCCCAACCCGGCGATTGGATTTTCGTCACAGGTTCACTCGGCGGCAGCCGCCTCGGTTGGCACTACAAGTTCGCCCCCCGTCTCAACGAAGGCCACTGGCTCGCCTCCCGCGCGGAAGTGCGCTCCCTCATGGATGTGAGCGATGGACTTGCCAAAGACATCCGTGCCCTCACTCCCCGCAGTTGCCGTCCTTGCCTGCGTCGCTCCTCCATCCCGATCAGCCGGTCAGTTCAGGCCGCCGCCAAGAAAAGCGGTCGAGATCCGCTGGAACACGCCCTCACTGATGGCGAGGACTACGAACTGTTATTCACCGTCAATGGCTCCGCCGATCCTGCTGCGCTCCGCACGGCATGGCATAATCACTTCAAACTCCGCCTGACTTGTTTGGGACGTTTTGAAAAATCTAGCTCCCTGGCTCGTTTCGAAGACGAAATCGACCTCACTGCCTACCATGGATTCGAGCATCTGCGATAATCTCCGGGCCGGTCTCACGACGGCCGATGCCGACGCTACCCGCGCCGCAGCTCAATCCCTGGCCTCCGCCCTGCCCGACGACACCGTTCTCGCCCTCCACGGCGATCTTGGCGTGGGCAAGACCACCTTTGTGCAGGGACTTGCCCTTGGTTTGGGTATTCACGATCCGGTTACAAGCCCAACTTTCAATCTCTACACCCTCTACCAGGGGCCTCGCTCTCTCCTCCATCTCGACGCCTACCGGCTCGAGGGGGCGGCTCCAATCGACGGCCTCATGCTCGAGGACTTTCTTATCACTCCTTGGATCGCCGCCATCGAATGGCCCGAGCGCATCGCGGATTGGCTGCCCGGCGACGCTTGGCATCTCGATCTCGGAATCACTGCCGACCAACGCCACACCATCCGACTCCGGTAGGGCTCCTCGTAGTTTTCGATCCCCCAAAAACCCGACCCCTGCAACAGGAGGTCGGGTTTTGTTCGGCTCGAAACCGTAGAATCTAAACTGGCCGCTAATCCGAGAGCTATTCGCTTTCTTTCTTTTCCTCCACCGACTCGGAGTCAGTCGACTCCACCGCAGGCGCGGGGTCCTCAGTGGGGGTCGAATCTTCCACCAGTGCGTCACTGACAGTCTCAGCAACCGGCGTCTCCACCGGTGCGGAGGCTTCGCCCTCCGGAGGTTGTCGCCGGAACTTCAGCTTCGGGAATCGGTGCGGGCGCTTCTGCTTCGGCCCCGGGGGCCTTGACCACGTCTTCACTCTCAGGAACAGCTGCGGGAGCATCTGCCTCAATCGGAGCGTCAACTGCCACCGTTTCCTCAACGGTCGGTGCTTCAACCTTGGGTTCGGGTTTCTTGGCCTGGAGTTTCGGCTCCGGCTTGGGTTTTGGCTTCGGCACTGGCAACGGCGCCGCCGCGAACAAGCTGCCATCGATGAACTCGGTCACGTAGCCTTCAGTCACCAGCCAACGCAGATCAAAATGCATTCGCTTGATTCGACGTTGATCTGCTTCTGTGAACGGTGATGTGGTGCCCGTCGCCTTGGATTGCGGAACCGCGGCTTCTACCGGAGCCTCGGGAGCAGGGGCCGTCGCTGTTTCTTCGGTCGGAGCAACTTCCTGCGTTGCCGGCGTGTCTTCCGCCGCCGGGGCGGCTTCAGTATCTGCCGACTCCGAGGAGACCTGGTTCGGGGCCTCAGGTTCGGCTGCCGGTTCGGCGGCTACTGGCTTCTCGACGATCGGATCGAGACCGAGGAATTTATCCGGCAACTCGCTGACTTTAACCATCGGATGGGTCTCGATGTAATTAATAAGTTCGTCGATCGACACCGCGAAGGTTTGTCCCGGAATCCGGAACTTCCGTTTCACCGCACAAACATAACTGATGCCCTTCGAACCCTTCTTAAAGATGGTGAATCCTTCCCGACGCAACCGCCAGCGCAGCGCATTGGCCGTATCGAGGGGGACATGCTGCTGCCGTTCCAACGTGCCTAAAACCGCCCGTTTGATTTCACCATTCGGCATCGAATCCAACGCTCGTCCATGGAATCGACCGTTCTCGTAGGTCCGGACCGCCTTTTCACGGGCATGCGTCAACAAATAGACCTTGGCCTCGGTCAATGAATCAAATGACACCGCTTCCGGCGCACTGACCGCAGCTTCGGTAGCCTCAACCTCAGGGGTCTCTGCTCCAGGTGCTTCGCTCTCGATACCTTCGGTGGGCGCGTCCGGTGTGGTATCAGCAGGGGTTTCGGCCGGAGAAGATTTGGCGCCGCCGTCACTCAACCATGTGTAGCGCGTGACTTTTTTCATTATCTCCAGCCACGCATCCACAACCTCTTGCTCTCGCACTGACTCGATCCGGTTCCGGAATGTTTCGAACGGCATTCTCGGCAAACGGGCGGCGTGGTGCTGCTGCAGGGTCTGATTGTAGAGATGGTAGTTGGGCGGTCCCAGGAGTTCTCCCGTCACCCCACAACGATTGATCACTTGGAAACTGCCCTTGGGAGGATCTGTCTCTACTTGCTCTACTTTAAAGAACTTATCCAGACGCTGCTGCATCACGTGGTTGATGGCCTCGTCCTCACTCTCGAAAGGGATGCCATCCGCCACTGAGACGTAGAAAGGACGTTTCTCCGCGCCCGCATCGCGGCTCGGCTTACGTTCCAATACGACCACGAAACGGTCGTTCTTCCCGGTCACCGTCTTCGCGATATCGAACAACTCAAACGTCCGACATGACGCCCGAATCGTTTTGGCCAATGGGACGAAGCTCGTATCCTCCGGATAGAAGGTAACATCGAAATAAGGGCTGATGTAGGGAGGCGGCGGGCCGGCTTGTGGTCCCCGACCATCCCGGCGACGATCCCCGCCGCCCCGAGTACCTCCATCTCCCTGCCTGGGACCACCTTGACGATAGCCACCCGGTTGCGGTCCACCTTGGCCCTCACGGCCACGACCTCCGCCTTGCGGACGGGGCCCCCCGGGACCACCTCCGCCCGGCGCACCGGGTCCACCCGATGGACGCTTGAATCCACGTCTGTCCTTGCGTGGCTCACGCGGGTCACTACGTCGCGGGCGATCGTCGTGCCCACCGGCAGCGCCGCCTTTGGGCGTTTTTTCCTGGGTCCATTGCGTGCCAAAGCTGAAGCTCTGCAACTGGCTCAAATCGAGCTTGGTGAACTCCTTCTTTGGTTCTTGGTTCTGTGGCTTATCGTCCATGCTAAAACGAGCATTTCGCCCGTGCACTAGGGGTGGTGTTTGATAGTAGTCGGCAGGTGCGTGAATGCACTCATCGCGCAGTCTCCACGCCGCCTCATTGCACGCAAGCACGATTCCCACTTCTCCAGCCGGTCCGTGCGAGACTCAAGTTCCTCCGGAATTGAGCCGATACTGGGCCTGCAGATCGGAAAAATATGCTGTCACGAAGCTACTTGCCCAACCTCTTTCGCTTGCGTGCCCACCGAAAATCGATAATAGTGCCTTCGTCGACGGTCCCATCGCCCGCATCAATGAATCCTCCTACCCCCTCGGATGTCATTCCGCCCCCGCAAGCTTTAAGTCAGCCGAAATCAGACTGAACTGCTTTCGGTGGTTTCGCTGAGACTCACGCCGCATCTCCGTCAGATTCACTACGACGACGATCATGTGATCGTTAAAAACCAGTCCGCCCGCATCCTACCTCGCCCTGACTCCTGCCCAATGGAAGGTGCTCAAGGTATTCGCCAACCGCACCATCACCGTTCCTCAGGTACTCTTCGAACTGATTTCCGATCGGCGCTGTATTCCTCTACGGGAATTTTACGAAATCATCCTCAAGGCCCACCACCGTGGCATCCTCGAAGCCGCGGGAGAGGCAGGACCTGCCGAAGCGCCGGCACATGACTGGGGTTTCCGGGCCGCCGGTCAGAAGGTCAGGCCCATGGTCGTGATCGCGTCCATGGGCGCAGTGGTATCCATGGCCCTGCAGACCTTGGCCTTGCCTACCGAGGCGTGGGAACTCGGCTTGGGGTGGTTGCTGGCCTGCTTACTCCCGAGTGCCGGCTATTTTCTGGCGGCCTGTGTTGCGCGCCCCATGAGGAGGCTGAAATCTACCAACCGCATTGGCACTGGCGCACCCTCTTTCCTCACTTTAGGGCCGACTTGGATGACGCGGTCATGGGAGGGAGAGACCCCGTCGTAAATGTCGCTTTGGCCCGACTCGCCCCACTGATCGTCGCTCTCGGGATCCTGCCTTTTCTCCACCCGGGCATTTCTTTCCTGCTTTTTGCACCTTCATTTTTCACCTTTCTACGTTCTGGTGGTCGCCCGGTCTGCGGTTAATCCATGCCCGCTACGGTCGGCCGACTTCAGATGCGTTCCAGCATTTCATTTTCCAACCGAATAAAGATCTATGGGTCGCCATTCGTACTCGGCTGCGCCACTCAGACGTTCGTTTTCTCAAGATCCACCTTGGACTCACCGCCGGTTGGTTGGTGCTCGTGTTACTGGCGGGATCCTTGCCTCTGAGAGCCAATGCGTTGGAACTTTGGCAAAAATACCAAAGCTCGGGAGGCTTTGAATTCACTTCGAGTGCCATGCTCACCCTCCTGGGCCTGATGGTCACTGGATCTCTCTGCGCCGGATTGTGGCTTCTGGGTGCCGCCGTGCTGGCCCCCCCCCCCCGAGGTCCTCCATAAAGTCCTCCCCCCTAAAGCGGTTCCTCTTTCCCCTGAACTTATCCAGGAAACCATCAGGGATGCCTTGCTTTTCAAGGGCTTCCAACGCGACGAAAAGACCGCCGCCGCCACTCCGCAAAAGTTCAAGCGTGGTCAGATTATCGTGCGCGAGGGCGAACCGGGCTCCGAAATCTACTTGGTCCACTCGGGACGAGTCGAAGTCCTTCGCGACACGCCGGCAGGTCGTCCCGAATACGTCGCCACCCTCGAGCGCAGCGACAGTATTCGGGGAACGCGCCCTCATGGAAGCCGGCGTGCGCACCCGCTCCGTCCGGGCCGCCAGCAACTGCGTGCTGCTTGCCCTGCAACGGAACTCCTTCGAGCAACTGGTGCTTTCGAAACTGAATCGTCGCCAGGTCGAAGATATTCTCCCAAAAGTCGCCTTCCTTCATCGGATCGAACTCTCCGCTACTTGGAGCCCCCAGGCCATGTTCGCCTTTGCTCGACGTGCGCTGATGCAGGTTTTTGAAGTCGATCAAACCCTCCTTCGCGCTCACGACGACAACCAGTACTTTCCCCTGCTCTACGAGGGGGAATTCTCCGTCACCCAGCACACAAAAGAGGTGGCTCGTCTCAAAAGCGGCGACTTCTTCGGCGAAATCAGCGCCCTGCAAAACAGCACCGCCACCGCCACAATCACTGTGCGCACTCCCACTCAATGTTTCGTAGTCGCGAAACGCGAATTTCTTCAGTTTTTGGTCAATGACTTTCACGTGGGTCTTCATTTCGAGAAATCAGCTCCGATCGTCTCGGTACTCCAATTTTTCCTCTCAAGGGTCGCTCGTTTGACGTCATCCGCTGACCGGATCAACGCCTCTTTATGGGGCTCAGCGGTCGGGAATTGATCTTGCGGGGCCGGCCGTTCGCGTCCGCTCGAGCACTCGCTTTCTTAGAATCCGGGTCGACAATTTGACGGTAAAGTAGTTCGTCTGCTTTAACCCCTTTGGCCACAGTCTACTCTGAGGCTTTCGGTTGGTCACCCTACCCCCCCCTTCTAATTCCCTTCCATGAAGCTCCGCCCCTACCTTTCCGTCCTCGCCGGTTCCGTGCTCCTCTGGTCCGGCTGTGGCAAATCTGATTCGTCCGCTACCACGTCGACCGAAGCCGGCCCTTCCTTGAAAGTGGGCTTCGCCCAAACCGGTGCCGAAAGTGCCTGGCGCACCGCCAATACCAATTCCATGCGTCAGGAAGCTGAGCGCCGCGGGATCGACCTCAAATTTACCGACGGTCAAAGCAAACAGGAAAACCAAATTCGCGCCGTCCGCTCCTTCATCGCTCAGAACGTCGACGCCATCGCCATCGCCCCAATCGTGGAAACAGGCTGGGATCCGGTCCTCTGCGAGGCCAAGCGCGCCAACATTCCAGTCATTCTCATGGACCGGTCAGTGCAAACCACCGACGAGTCTCTCTACGTTGCCTTCGTCGGATCCGACTTCGCAGAAGAGGGTCGGATGGCCGCCAACTGGCTCGCCGAGCATGCCAGAAAGCGCACAAAATCGTTGAACTCCAGGGCGAACCGGGCTCCGCCGCCGCGAACGAGCGTCGCAAGGCCTTCGGCGACGCTATCGCCGCGCACTCCTGTTTCCGATTGATCGACTCCCAGACCGGAAATTTCCGCCGCACCAATGGGAAAACCGTGATGGAGGCCATGCTCAAGACCCACGGTAAGGAAATCGAGATCGTCTACGCCCACAACGACGACATGGCCCTGGGCGCCATCCAAGTCATCGACGAGGCGGGCCTCACTCCGGGTAAAGACATCATGGTCGTTTCCATCGACGCCATCAAGAAAGCCGTCCAAGCCGTCGCCGATGGTCGCATCAACTGCACCGTCGAATGCAACCCGCTCTTTGGTCCAAAAATTTACGATACCATCGACTTGATCCTAAAAGGCGAGCCCGTCGAAAAGCGCATGTATAACAAGGACGAACTCTTCGACGCATCCAACGCCGCCGCCGCCTTGCCCACTCGCCAATACGGAGCTCGTCCTTTCCCCCCCCCCCCACTCCTTCGACTCAACTCGGCCGTGTCCTCCGATCCTTTGCTTGCCCTTCGTGGCATCGGTAAACGTTTACCGGGAGTCATCGCTTTGGATCAGGTCGACTTCCCCGTGCGGGCTGGCGAGATTCACGCCCTGATGGGTGAAAATGGCGCCGGAAAATCAACCCTCATCAAGGTACTCACCGGCGTCCATCATCCGGACACGGGGCAGGTGAAGCTGCGCGGAACAAACCTGAGCGCCGCCTCCCCTCGCGATGCCGAAACCGTCGGCATCAGCACCGTCTGCCAAGAAGTCAATTTGGTGCCGTCCCTGAGCGTCGCCGAAAACATCGCTCTCGGTCGCCAACCCGGTCGATTCGGCTTCATCAATTAGCGTGCCGTGCGCGAGCGCGCCCGCGTCGCCCTCGCTCGCCTCGACATCGTTTGCGACGTCGACGCCGAACTGGGCAGCCTGTCGGTGGCCATGCAACAAATGGTCGCGATCGCTCGCGCTCTGGATATCTCGGCTCAAATTCTGATCCTCGACGAACCCACCGCACCGCTCGACGAACGCGAAGTCGAGGAGCTGTTCCGCATCATGCGGCGTCTGCGCTACGAGGGCCTGGGCATTGCCTTCGTTACTCATTTCCTCGATCCGGTCTACGCCGTGAGCGATCGTATCACGGTCCTGCGCAACGGCACTTTGGTGGGCGAATACCTCACCGCCTAACTCCCCCGCCTCGCCCTCGTCGGCAAGATGTTGGGTCGCGATATCACCGCCGAGTAACACGCGCCGTCGCCAACCACTTCCGACGAGACGCCCCATCTGCTCACCGCCACCGACCTCGTACGCGATGCTACCATCGGTTCGGTGTCCCTCACCGCGCGTCCAGGGCAGGTCTCCGGCCTCGCCGGTTTACTGGGGTCCGGTCGCACCGAGACCATTCGCCTGCTCTTTGGTATCGACCCATTGGATACTGGGTCCATCACTCTCGGCGCAGACCGTCTCACCTCCCTCGATCCCCGCTCCGCCGTGCGCCATGGTATCGCGTTTTGCTCCGAGGATCGCAAGGTCGAGGGCATCCTGCCCAACTTGATGGTTCGCGACAACAACATCATCGCCCTGCAGGCCCGCCAAGGTGCCGTTCGCCCGCTCTCCCCGGCCGACCAGTCCGCCCTTTGCGACCGTTTCATCAAAGCTCTGCGCATCAAAACCCCGAGCGCCGAAGTGCCGGTCAGCACCCTCTCGGGCGGCAACCAACAAAAGGTGCTCCTGGCCCGTTGGCTTGCCACCGCGCCTCGCTTGCTCCTGCTCGACGAGCCCACTCGGGGCATCGACGTGGGCGCTAAACAGAAAATCGAGAAACTGATCGCCGAACTCTGCCAGGACGGCCTCGCCGTCGTATTTGTCTCTTCCGAAATAGAGGAAGTCGTGCGCAACTGCCATCGCGTCTTCGTGCTGCGCGAACGCCGCAACGTCGCCGAATATCGCGACGCGACATCACACTACCCTCCGTGCTCCGCGCCATGGCCGGCGCCTCCGCTTCCGATTCATGAGCGCCTCGTCCTCCGCTCCTCCATCAGCCCGCTCTCCCGTGTGGTGGCCCGCCATCGGGCTCCTGGTCGTCATTGTGGTCAACGCCGTTTTCGATCCCAGCTTCCTGTCGCTGTCGTTCGTCGATGGTCATATCTACGGCACGCCCATCGATATTTTCAACCAAGGCTCGCGCGTTATGCTCCTCGCCTTGGGCATGACTCTGGTCATCGCCACCGGCGGCGTGGACCTTTCCGTTGGCTCTGTCGTCGCCATCAGTGCCTCCGTCTGTGCCCAATTGCTGGTGCGCGAGACTCCGCTGGCTTTCGTCATCCTGGCCGCTCTCGGCACCGGACTGGCGACCGGAAGCATCAACGCCTTGCTCATCGCACGCCTGGGCATTCAGCCCATTGTGGCCACTCTCATCCTGATGGTCGCAGGTCGGGGTGTGGCTCAACTCATCACCGACGGCAACGTCATCATCTTCAGTGATCCCGCTTTCGAATTCCTCGCCACAGGCCATGTCTTGGGTCTGCCTTTTGCCGCGTTGCTGGTTCTCGTCCTCTTCGGCCTGACTCATCTCGCCATGCGCAAAACCGCCGCTGGGTTATTTCTCGAAGCCGTCGGCGACAACGCCACCGCGAGTCATTTCGCCGGCCTCGCCGCCGCCCGTATCAAAGCTCTGGCCTACATCATGTGTGGGGCATGTGCCGGTCTCTGCGGCGGCGCCCTCGCCGCCGCCCACATCGCCGCTGCCGACGCCTACCAGGCCGGTATCAACATGGAACTCAACGCTATCTTCGCCGTGGTCATCGGCGGCACAGCGCTCACCGGCGGTCGATTCTACCTCCTCGGCTCCCTCTTTTTGAAAACCCTCACGTTGAGCATGTTTTACTTCGGCGTCCCGCCCGCCGTAGCTCCTGTGCCCAAGGCTGTGCTCATCATCGCGGTCGCCCTGATCCAAACTCCCCGTCTCCGTCAAAACCTAACTCGGTGGTGGCAAAATCGGGGCGTCCGTTCGGAACCCGTCCGTTCATGACCTCGTTCCTCGCTCAAATTCGCCGCAACCTCGCAGTGTGGACGACCGGCGCGATCCTCATCGCATTGTATGCGACTGGTGGATTCCTCTACGAGGGCTTCTTCAGTGGTCGGGTCGTGGCCAATCTTTTTCCCGACAACGCCTTCCTCGGTACCGCCGCCCTCGGCATGACCTTGGTCATCTTCACCGGGGGCATCGATCTTTCGGTCGGTTCCGTGCTCGGTTTCACCTCCATCCTTACAGCCACCTTGATCGGGCCCATGGGGTGGCCCCCCACGTTGGCTTGGTTGTTCGCCCTCTTCGCCGGAACGTTGCTCGGCATGGGCATGGGAAGATTGGTGGAAAAGTGCTCGTTGCCTCCCTTTCTAGTGACGCTGGCCGGCATGTTTTTCGCCCGTGGCTTGGCCTTGCGGTTAGCACCGAGTCCGTGCCCATCAATCACCGTTGGTATGCCTCTTTGAGTGAGGTCTACATTTCGTTCGGCTCATTCCGACTCCCGCTGCCAGGTATCCTGTTCATCGTATTGACCGCTCTGATTTACCAGGTCGCCCACCACACGAGATTTGGCCGGAATCTCCTCGCCATCGGCAGCAATGAAGCGTCTGCGCGCTTGATGGATTTGCCCATTAGTCGGACCAAAATCGGCGCCTATGCTCTGAACCGCGCGCTCGCCGCCATGGCTGGCATCGTGGCCACGCTCTACACGGGTTCGGGCAACCCCGCCACCGGCGTCGGTCTCGAACTCGACGCTATCGCAGTCGTCGTCATTGGGGGGACTTTGCTCGCGGGGGGCCGAGGCCACGTGGTCGGCACGTTGCTCGGGGTGCTCATTTTTGGTGTCATCCAAATCGGCATCCTCTTTGACGGACGTCTCAGCTTCGCGTGGATGCGTATCGTCGTCGGCCTACTCCTCCTAGTTTTCATTCTACTTCAACACTTGCTCGTGACTCGTCTAGCTTCCGCGCGCTGAATCAAGCCCGGCACGCTCGCTCCATCGATCCAGGTCGCACCAATCAATGTAGCCCGCGGAAAGTCGTTCACGCCGGTTTCGTTGTTGTGGATTTGGCTGATCACCATGTCCACCGCCGCCTCACCCACGGCGAAGTTGTGTTGATTCATGCCAGCAATATCCGGCCTCGCCGCGCTCCACTCCAATTGAGCTACGCCCACATCTTTCGGCACCGTCATGCCATCGCGTCCCAGCCAATTGAGCACGTTATTGTAGAGCGTAAAAATAACATCTGGTCGATACGCATCCATCCACTCGTGAAAGCCGACCAGAGCCTCCTCCCCCAACGCTCGTTCCGCAAAAACCGGCACTCGCTGCGACTGCGCTAAAGCTCGCTGTCCTGTCGAAAACCCCGCGGTAAAGCGTCGCTCAATCAACGCATCAATTACGTCGTCCAGCACCAATCCGGGTCGCTGATAACCCAGTTCCACGGCCCGCTCCAACGCTCGCAACGCCAGATGATGATGATCCACCGAACAATACCACAACGCCGGTTGCCGCGTGCGCCCCCCCGTCACCACCGTGGGAAACTACTTCCAGAGAGGCGCCAACTCCTGAGGCAAACGATTGGAATCCATCAATCCGCTCAACACGATGCCCTTGATCCCACGCGTCGTGAAAATCCGCCTCAGCCTCGCCGCATTGTACTCCGGATCGTGCAACCAAAACTCGTCGAATGAATAGCCCGTCTTTTTCGCCCGGCTCTTGCACCCGTGCACATAAGTCGGGATCGTGGGAGGACGCCGCAAGGCTTGCTCGTCCCGGTTCGTATTAATCATCGCCAACTTCGCTCGAAACCGCGTCGACCGACTTGATCTTAACTGCGCCATCAGATGCGAGACCGTTGCATTGGGCACATAACCCATTTGCTCCGCCATTGCCCGCACCCGCTCTTGCGTGCGTTCCGGGATCTGCCCATCACCACGTAGCGCCAGCGAAATTGTATTCTTCGAACATCCCAGTTCGCGGGCAATGTCTGTCACGGTCGGACGGGGCATTTCACGATCTCAATTCACCTCCATCTAACGGTCAAGTGGCCTCGCGGATTTCCCCCGACCTTTCCTTGTCACATCCTTGATCCCTAGCCTCTTCTACTCCGGTATCCGCGAACGCGCGACCCGGTCTTGCCTCTCCATCACCCCTCCCCGCTATGTTCACCCTCGGTCTTGATTACGGCACCAACTCCGCCCGCGCCCTCATCGTCCGCTGCGCCGATGGCAAGGAATTCGGCTGGCTCCTGGGTGGTCGATTGTCCTTCCGGCCATCAAGGCGTCCTTCTCGACCCCAAGGACCACAACGTGGCCCGACAAAACCCGCTCGACTACTTGCACTGCCTCGAGGTCGCCACCCAAGGCGCCCTGACCGTCGCCTCCCGCAAACGTGGTTTCAAAGCCGCCAAGGTCGTCGGTATTGGCGTCGATACCACCGGCTCCAGTCCTCTCCCTGTCGATGCTCAAAACCGTGCTCTCGTCGCGGACCCGCAGTGGACGAAAAATCTCAACGCGCACTGCTGGCTGTGGAAGGATCATACGAGCTGGCGGGAGGCGGCCCGGATCACTTCCCTCGCCGCGAACCATCGGCCCGAGTACATTGCCAAATGCGGCAACACTTACTCCTCCGAGTGGTTCTGGGCCAAGCTCTGGCATTGCCTCAAGGCCGACCCCGCGGTCGTCGCCGCCGCTCACTCCTGGGTTGAAATGTGTGACTGGTTGCCCGTCGTCCTTGGCGGTATCACTGACCCCTCCGCCATCAAACGCGGCATCTGCGCCGCCGGCCACAAAGCTCTCTATTGCGACGAATGGGGCGGCCTCCCCGATAACACGTTCCTGGGAAAACTCTCGCCCCAACTCGCCGCCCTGCGCGATCATCTGTATTCAAAAGCTTACGACGCGAGCGAGATCGCCGGTCACCTCTGCCCGGCATGGGCCGCCAAACTCGGTCTCCCCGTTGGCATTCCTTTCGCATTGGTGAATTCAACGTCCACTATGGCGTCATTGGGTCCGGCGTGGCCGAAGGCACTCTCGTTAAGGTGATCGGTACCTCCACCTGCGACGTCGGCGTAGTTTCCGCTTCCAAGACGGTCGCGGATATCCCCGGGATCTGCGGAATCGTCAAAGGCTCCATCCTGCCGGGTTTCTACGGACACGAAGCCGGCCAATCCGCCGTCGGCGACATCTTCAAGTGGTGGGTCGAAGTCATTTGCGCGGGCGACGATGCCACTCACGCCACATTCACTCGCGAGGCCACCGCCCTCGCTCCCGCGGAAAGTGGCCTGCTCGCCCTCGACTGGAACAACGGCAACCGCACCATCCTCGTCGACCAACGTCTCACCGGGCTCACTCTCGACACCACCCTCCATACCACTCCCGCCGAAATCTACCGCGCCCTCATCGGGAGGCCACCGCCTTCGGCGCTCGCGCCATAATCGAACGGTTCCGCGCTTACGGCGTTCCCATCAAACGCGTCGTGTGCGCCGGCGGCATCGCCGATAAAAATCCCATGCTCATGCAGATCTACGCCGACGTCACCGGCTGCACCATGCTCGTCGCCGGCTCCAGCCAAGCCTGTGCCCTCGGGTCCGCCGTCTCCGCCGCCGTCCTCGCTGGTGCTCACCCGAACTTCAAAACGGCCCAGGCCAAAATGACCTCACTTAAACCCGTAGCCTACAAACCCAACCCCACTGCCCGCCGCACCTACCAAAAACTCTACGCCTTGTATCAGCAACTTCACGACAGCTTCGGTGGCGTCACCCCCGAACGCCGATCTCTCCGACATCATGCAAACTCTGCTCACCCTCAAGGAAAAAGCCCACACCTCCTGACCAACTTGTAACGTACCAACTTGTATCGTAATACGTTACATAATTCCTTGATCCCATTATCATGAAACTCCTTCCATCTCCCGTCATCTGGTTCGTCTGCGGCTCCCAACACCTCTACGGCCCAGGGCCGCTCCAATCCGTGGCCGCCCATGCCGCCACCATTGCCCAACACCTCGACCGCTCTAAACACCTTCCGCTCAAGGTCGTCTACAAAACTCTGCTGACGACCCCCGACGAGATCACCAACCTCTGCATCGAGGCGAACGCCAATCCCGACTGCGGTGGACTCATCCTGTGGATGCACACTTTCTCACCGTCCAAAATGTGGATCCGCGGCCTGGGCATTCTCTCCAAGCCGTTCCTCCACCTCCACACCCAGTTCAATCGTGACTTGCCGTGGAGCACGATCGACATGGATTTTATGAACCTCAACCAAGCGGCCCATGGCGATCGCGAGGCCGGATTTATCCACACGCGGATGCGTCTCGATCGCAAGGTCGTGGTTAGCCACTGGAGCGCTGCCGAAGTGCAGCAACGCGTCGGTGCCTAGATGCGCGCCGTTCGTGGTTGGACCGATTTGCAGGGGGCTCGCTTCGTCCGCTTCGGAGACAACATGCGCCAAGTTGCCGTCACCGATGGCGACAAAGTCTCCGCCGAAATGAAGCTTGGATTCTCCGTCAACCCCCACGGAATCGGTGACCTCGTGGCCCTCGTCGACGCAGTCAAAACCAAAGACATCTCCGCCTTGTGCACCGACTACGAAAAGGCCTACCGGCTCGCCCCCGCTCTCAAAAAAGACGGCAAACGTCACCGTGAACTTTGATACAGCGCTCGCCTCACATTGGGCATGGGCCAGTTTCTCGAAGCCGGTGACTTCAAGGGGTTCACCGACACCTTCGAAGACCTGCACGGTCTGCGCCAGTTGCCCGGTATGGCGACTCAACGCCTCATGGAGGCCGGCTACGGCTTCGGCGGCGAGGGTGATTGGAAAACCGCCGCCTTGGTACGTGCCATGAAGGTCATGGGGCACGGTCTAGCTGGTGGCACATCCTTCATGGAGGATTACACCTATCACTGGTCTCCCCGGGGCCACCAAGTTCTCGGTTCTCACATGCTCGAAATCTGCCCCAGCATCGCTGCCGGCAAACCCAAAATCGAAGTCCACCCGTTGGGCATCGGCGGCAAGGAAGATCCCGTGCGCATGGGATTTGATGCCCCCGCCGGGGAAGCCCTCAATGCCAGCCTCGTCGATCTCGGCAACCGCTTCCGCCTCATCGTTAACGAAGTCACGGCGGTCAAACCGCCGCAGCTGCCCAAGTGGCCTGTTGCCCGCGCCGTTTGGGAATGCAAACCCGACTTCAAAACCGCCTGCCAATCCTGGATTCTCTCGGGTGGAGCCCACCACACCAGTTACAGTTACACGGTCCCCAGTGAAATGTTGGAAGACTTCGCGACCATCGCCGGACTCGAGACCGTGCACATCGATGCCGACACGCGTATTTCCAATCTCCAACAAGACCTCCGTAACAACGAGGTGTACTACCACCTCAACCAAGGCTTCCGAGCCTGATGCATATCAAGGAGTGACTAGACCGTAACCATTGGCGAACCTCCTCCGGTCCACCGACGCACCAACTCACGCCCCACGTCTAACTACTCGCTACGATCAGTCCGCCACTTCCCAAAGCCCATGCTCTCCGAACTCAAACGCGAAGCCTACGAGGCCAACATTTCCCTGCCTCGACAAGGCCTGATCAACCTCACTTTCGGCAATGCATCCGCCATCGACCGCGCCCGCGGCATCTTCGCCATCAAACCTTCCGGCGTCGACTACGACGATCTCAGCCCCGAAAACATGGTGCTCGTCGATCTCGAAGGCAAACAGGTCGCAGGCAAACTTCGGCCATCATCCGATACCCCCACTCATCAGCGGCGGCGTCCACACGCATTCCTCTCACGCCACTTCTTTTGCCCAAGCCGGCCGCGAAATGCCTATTTTCGGAACCACTCACGCCGACTACCCCGCCGTACTGGTCAATCGCCACGCTCCGTTCACTTGGGGCGCATCCGTGGGCAAAGCCGTGGAAGTCGCCGTTGCCGTCGAGGGCATCGCCCACATGGCGCTCATGTCCCTCCAGCTCGAACCCTCGCTGCCCCTCATCGAGACCGCGCTGCTCCACAAACATTTCAAACGCAAACACGGTCCCGGCGCCTACTATGGCCAGACCGGCAACTGCTGACCTCACCGACCGCGCCCCCCTCCTCGCGACTTCTCCCAAATACAAAAAATCCGCCGTCAACAACGTGACGGCGGGAAGGTGGTGCTCAGGAAGGGACTCGAACCCTTATGCCTCGCGGCACACGCCCCTCAAGCGTGCGTGTCTACCAATTCCACCACCTGAGCATTTCAAGAGGGGAACGCGGACTAAGAAAGATGCTCCGCACCTTGTAAAGCTCTGAAATCTACTTTCTAGATTCGGCTTGGAGACTTTCCGTCCCTCACCCACGGTCGATTCTCCTTTTGATCATGACGCTTGCCGACATTCAGCGCGCTCTCCTCACTTCCTATGAAAACCAGGGAAACATTAACCATATCGACGGCAGCAACTTGCCCGCAGACCCGTCTGTCAATTGGCTCGCCGCCGAGATCATGCATCTGCTGTTCCCGGGCTTTTTCGCACGCAAGGCTTTGAAAAAGGACGATGTCGCTCAAGTCACCGCCATCCGGCTCGAAGCCGTCTGCCAGCGTCTTGAAGAAGAGATTGCCAAGGCCCTCAGTTTCTCCGGCAACCAAGCCCCCGAGTCCCACGCCCAAGAGATCGCTCACCAGCTTTTACTCAAACTCCCCGCCATCCGCGACATTTGCCAAACCGATGTGCAGGCTGCCTACGAGGGCGATCCCGCCGCGCGCAGCGTCGAGGAGATTATCCTCGCCTACCCTTGTGTCCTCGTCATCTCCCTGCAACGCGTCGCCCACGAGCTCTACCGCCTCAAGGTTCCCTTACTCCCGCGCATGCTAACGGAATACGCCCACGAGCGCACCGGCACCGATCTGCACCCGGGCGCTCAAATCGGCTCGCACTTCTTCATTGATCACTGCACCGGCGTGGTCGTAGGAGAAACCACGCGCATCGGCAATCACGTGAAACTCTACCAAAACGTGACTCTCGGCGCGAAATCCTTTGAACTCGACGAGCAGGGAAACCCAATCAAGGGCATCAAACGTCACCCCGACATCGAAGACCACGTGACAATCTACCCGAGCGCCACCATCCTGGGCGGTCGCACGGTCATCGGACACCATTCCATCATCGGATCGAATGTCTGGCTGATGAAATCCGTCGCAGCCGAGAGCATCGTCTACTACGAGGGCGACCGCACTTCTGTCGTGCGGAATCAAAAGGACCGCAAGAAAACCACGCCCTCCGCCGCCGACTGGTCCATCTGAGCAACGTCACCTCCGTGTTACGTCGCCGCCCTACTGCGCATGAGTCGGTAGCCCCTTCCCACGCGCCATCCTGCAGTTTACCGGTGCTGACGCTCGGCCAACCCGCGCGCCAGCGCCGCCGCAAAAAAAGGTCCGCGGTAGATCATGCTGGTGTAAATTTGCAACAGGGTCGCTCCAGCATCGAGTTTCTCCCCCGCGCTAGCCCCGTCGTAAATGCCTCCCACCCCAATGATTGGTAGCCGCCCATGCATCGCTCGGGAAATATAACGAATAATCTGGGTCGAACGGTCTCGCAATGGCGCCCCACTCAACCCTCCGGTTTCTGCCACCGAAGCAAACCGTCCCAGTCGTGCAATGGTGGTATTCGTAGCAATGACACCATCGAAACCGAACTCCTCAATCACCGCTAATACCCGATCAATTTGCCCATAGGACAAATCCGGAGCGATCTTCAACAACAACGGTCGCCGCTGCGCGCCCCGCGCTTTGTTGGCCGCACTCACTTCCCCCAATAGCTCCCTCAACCGGCTCTCGTCCTGCAATTTGCGTAAATCCGGCGTATTAGGGCTCGAAACGTTGAGGACCATGTAATCTGCAAACTCCGCCAATTTCCCAAAACTGCGTAGATAATCATCCCCCGCCTTGTCCAACGGCGCGGCCTTCGATTTCCCTAAATTAATTCCCAACGGAATCCGGCGACGTCCCAACCCCGGCTGCCGCGCCAATCGATGTGCCACGCGATCCGCCCCTTCATTATTAAACCCCATTCGATTAATGACGGCTTCTTCCTCCGGATAACGAAACATGCGCGGCCTCGGATTCCCCGGTTGCGCCAGTGCCGTCACCGTACCAATTTCCACGTGCCCAAATCCCATCGCCGCTGCTGCTGGCCACGCTTGGGCGTTTTTATCAAATCCCGCCGCCAACCCTATAGTATTCGGAAACTTCAGGCCAAAAACCTCCACCGGTTTATAGCGACTCGCCGACAGTGCATTCCACGCCTCCAGCGCCCGACACACCGGGATCATCCACCCCAGCAGTGCCATCGCCTTCACCCCCACTTCATGAGCCCGCTCGGAATCGAGTTGGAAAAGCAACGGTCGCAGCACTTTTTCGTAGATAAAATCCATCTTCGCCGGAGCCTGCGAGGCGCATCTAAAAACGCAAGAGTCACCGCTTTAGTCCCGAATCAATGGTCCGAAGTACATGCAGTAAGGAACGTTCTCGACATCGCTGGAGTCGTCCTCCGAATCCTTCCATTCCCTTCCAACCCAACACGGACTAAATCTTAGAAAAGTCACTAGAAAGTGCTTTTCGTGGTTTGACTCGCGGGAAGCAGACCCTTTTTCCTGCGAACCACTTACTACACGCTTACTATGGCTAAATCCTCTACAACTCTCGACTGGTGCATCGTTCGCCTAGGTGAAGACCACAACTGGTGGGTCAATGAAGTAAGCGATCCCGTCCGCTGGGATGTAGACGGTCTGAGCATCGTTGATCCCCGTCAGGTCGACTATTTAGTTGAACTCGTAGAACCCCTCCGTGACTACGGCTTCGACCAAGATACGCTCGATATCGCTTTCATCCCCTTCCGTATCGACAAGGATCTCGGAGACGGCCGCGTCCGCCTCAAGCGGGTCAAGGAATCGCTCTTCGACTCCGAAGATAAACTTTTCGCCCTGTCGGATATCGTAGACGACGAAAACGGGCCCTACGTCGACCTTCTCGATTATATCACCCGTTACCGGGTCAAAATGCTCAACGACATCTTTGATTTTGAATCAAAGCTTACCGTCGATGAGGTCGAAGACGAGATTCGCGAAGACCAGAACGCCAGCTTCATCGAGAGCAAGGCGCTCCATACCTTTGACGAACTGACCGCCATTCTCGACTACGTGCCCGCCGGTTGGGAAACAGACGACGAAGACGGTGAAACCTCTTCCGACGAAGAAGACATCGGCGACACCGATCTCCCTGATATCGACGAAGAAGACGAAAAATCCCTCAAAGGCGACGCCTCCCTCAAATGGGATGACGACGAAGAAGAGGACGAAGAAAAGGAAGGCGAGGACGAAAAACGCGGTTAATCCGTCCCATTCTCTTATATTTGCAGCGCGACCCAACTCCCGGGTCGCGCTTTTGCTTTCTTCACCGGAGTCCCCCTACTGATCTTGCTCCCATGCCCCTCCGGTCGCTTCGCATTAGTCTGATTCTGGTTCTCACCACTTGCCTTCTCGCGGTCATGGGATGCCAAACGCCCTCCGCGACGCCATCGATCGGGAACGAACCCGCGTCTCCCTGAAGTGGGCTCCTCCGCCCTGCTTCGTCCCGGGGACAGCCTTGGTATCTCCCTCCAGGGCATCCCGAATCCCAGTCAACACAGCGTGCAAATCGACGATCAGGGGCTGATTAATCTGCCTTTCATCGGAGGCCTTCCCGCCGCCGGTCTCACGGCGTCCGATCTTTCCCTAAAAATTCGCGAGACCTACATTTCTCTTAACTACTACCGCACCATCGACGTTTCGGTTAGCGTCACCGAGCGATTTGTCTACGTCGGCGGCGAGGTGCAGCGTCCGGGTCGCATCGTCTGGACACCCGACTTGACCATGACCAAAGCAATCCAAGCCGCCGGAGGTTTCACCCTCTATGCCAAAGAGACCGCCGTAAACGTGGTGCGCGACCAAACCGCCCACACCCTCGATGCCCGGTTGGCTCAACGGCAGCCCCGCCGAAGATCCACGTCTGCTGCCCGGCGACTCCATTCAGGTTGATCGGTCCGCTTTTTAAGCAGCCCATCCGATTTACGGTGAGGGCGGCTCCCCGAATACCTGTTCATACCCCGCCGCCAAGCGTGCCCGGTCCTGAGGTGTAACGCGTGGCTGCGCCACCACCCGCTTGAACCAGCGGTCTGCAGCTGCCCAGTCTCCGTTCGTGATTGCCGTAAAAGTCAGCATCATCAGACTAAAGGGATTCTCGGGTTCCGCATTCAAAGAGCGTTCCAACATCGCGACGCCTTCCTCCCGGCGATCCAGTGCAAACAGCACTTGAGCCGACTCCACATACCCCGTCTCGTCATCGTGCCGAACCTCCACCACACGCTTAAAGTCGGCCAAGGCATCTTGCATCCGCCCTCGTTCCTTATAGGCCCGCCCTCGCTCCAGTAACAACACGCCCGAATTCGGATTCACCTCCAAGACCGTGCGCATCGCCCGCAATGCTGTCCCCGTCTCCCAGATTGCCTTATAGAGTGTGATTAATCGCGCCCAAGCATCCGCGATGGTGGGATCCAGCTCCACCGTCTTTTCATACTCCGCCTTCGCTTTGACTTGGTTCCGCTGCTTCTCCCACAACTTCGCCGCTTGATGGTGCAAATTTCCGTTATTCGGATCCAACTCCAATGCCCGCTCGATCCACCGCAACGCATCCGCATCATTCCCGCGAAAACTAGCCGCTCCGCTTTCCAACGAGAGTTGATAGGCGTCAAAGCCATCATCATTAAGCTCGTTGATCCACGGATCACGGACCGCTTGATAAGCCCCATGGTGCTTCTGCCGCGCTCGCAACATCCGAGCCCGCCCCTCCTCGCCTAGTTCCCGCGCCAACACCGCTTGAAACCCCGCTTCTGCTTCCGTCTGTCGATTCGCTTTCAACAATACTTCACCCAATTTCACTCTCGCTGGCAGATAATCAGGATCCAAAGCCAACCCTCGCTCCCAGTTCGGCACCGCCTCCGCATTGTCCCCAAACATCGCATGAATGTTCGCCGCCCGGTGCCACCATACCGGATTGACCGGATCCACGTCGATCAGACCAGCGTAGCACCACAACGCTTCCCGATAGTACCCATTGGCATGGTAAAGTCGACTGAGCTCCGCCACTTCCCGTCAGCGCTTGCGCTTCTGCCTTGGCGACTCGCTGGGGCAGTGTGGTCGGATGCCCCATCATATCCGGCTGCGCCGGGATGTGCGACATCACAATTCGCTTCTGCTGCCAGCTACGCCATTGTTCCACCCCCATTATCGCGCCGGCCAAAATCACCGCCACGATCACCACGCCCCCCGTAAGTCGCGACTTTTTCACGGCTGATCCCTCTGCTCCCACAACTGCAGACGACTGAACCTATCATACGGTGGATACGCATGAAACGCCGCCGAAATCAGTGCCGGTTTGCCCGAACCGCTAAAATCGCCCGCGGCCAAGGCCAAAAGATGAGTGGGCGCGGTCGCGAGCACCCGGAGCTCAAAATTCTGCCGACCATCATTGCGAAACCACATCAGAGAAACCGTTCCCGGCTTCGGCCAGTCATTAAAAGCGCTCACCGCCACCACATCCATCGCCCCGTCTTGGTCGACATCGACTGCCACCGGTCCATAGGCGCCACCTAGTGTGCTGAGAGTTAATGAACGATACTGAATAAAGGGATGCGGCGGTGCGGGCGCGTTGGATTTTCTCCAGGATGGCGGAGCCTTCGGCCTTCCAAGTGTAGCGGGTGGGTTCGAGGTCGCGTGCGACCATGTAGGTTTCGATGGCGTTGGTGAGGTCTCGAACGCTGGTGAAGCTGCCATCGCGGATACAATCGACGGTGAGGTCGCGGAAGAAGCGCTCCACTAGATTCAACCAGGAAGAGGATGTTGGAGTGCAGTGCGATGCAGTGCGACGCCATGGGCTTTGGCATGGCGCTGATTGCGCCACTTTATCCAGCTCTTCACTTTGGCGTGCTTGTGGGTGGCGTCGTTGTCGATGATCAGATGCAGGACCAAGCCGTCGGGTGCCTGCGCATCGATGTGCTTGAGGAAACCGAGCCATTCACGGTGGGTATGCCGAGAGGCGGTGCGTCGCATGATTTTGCCGTCCAGATAGCCGAGGGCGGCGAATAGCGTGACCGTGCCGTGGCGGGTGTAATCGTGGGTGGCGGTTGTGATGTGCCCGATACCCAAGGCAGGCCCGGCTGGGTGCGCTCAAGCGCCTGGCACTGGCTTTTCTCGTCGCAACACAGCACCAAGGCCCGATCGGGCGGATTCAGATACAAGCCGATGACATCCCAAAACTTGGCCTCAAAGTTCCGGTCACGCGACAACTTGAACGTTCGTCGCAAATGGGGCTTCAGGTCATTGGCCCGCCACAGACGCTGCACGGTGTGGGCCGACACCCCCTTGGCCTTGGCCATCGCCCGTGAGGACCAGCGGGTGCGCCAGGCCGGGGGTTGCGTGACCTCAGTGACGATCTGAGCGCGAATCGCCACATCCACACTCGGCTTCCGGCCCGAACGTCTCGCTTCGGCCCATCCAGCCAACCCTGCCTCACGAAATCGCTTTTCCCACTTCGCCACCACCGGACGATTCACTCCGATCTGAGCAGCCACCGTCTCCTGGCTTTCCCCTTCGGCCCGCAACAACAGTTCGGTGCGCGCCCGCCTGACCTCCCGTTGCGGCGTGGTCGGGCATTTGATCATCTGTTCAAGTTCTTGATGCTGCGCGGCATCAATGATTAGCGGCTTAACAGGGCGGGCCATGCACCCATCCTGCACTACTCTTTTTGTTTCGTATAGCTAATTAACTCCCACTACACTAAGGCCAGCGGCACGCGACCCAATGCCGCAACAACGTGAACAGATTGAATGGCAACGCCAACGAGCGCACCGGGCGGGCGGGCGGGGGAATGGATGAGTTCACCGTACGTCATGGGTTCGTGACCACCCAGGTCATGGGTGCCGTCACCGAACTCGGGGTCGATAATGGCGAGTCGCATCGCGGCGCAAATATCCTGCACGTCGATCGACTGCGTGCGTGAACCCGCCCAATCCGGCAACAGCATGAATGGTAGCCGTCGCACAAGGTTGACCAACATCGAAAACGACGACCCGCCGGAACCAAAGATGAGGCCGGCTCGCAATACGGTGACCGGCATGGAACCACCGCGCAACACGGCTTCTACCTCACGACGCGAGCGTAGGTGGAGCGAGAGGGTTTCGTCTGTCGGCGGCATCAACCCACTCAGGTAGATGACGTGCGCAGACCCGCACTCTCGGCCGCACGAATGAAGTTGTCGGCCAACAATAGGTCTGTGTCCTCGAAATTGCCCTGCATGAGACGGCTCGACGGTGCCATCGAGTGCACGAGATACACCCCGATGTCGCAGCCCTGTAGCGCTTCACTGAGCTGGGGCAAAGAATAGAGATCGCATTGCCGCCACTCGGTCGCCGAGGTCGACGGATTAGCCTCCAAGACATGGGAACTGCGGGTGAGCGCGCGGAACCGGCAAACATCTGGCAAGGCTTGCCGCAGATGAGTGCCGACGAACCCACTCGCGCCGCTGACAGCGACGAGAGGCAATGAGGTTTCGCTCGGGGCCATACCGTAGCGAAGCCAGACCCGCGTCAGACTCAAACTGAGGTGCCCCTTCGTTAGTCAGAGTTCAATCTTAGGAAGCCTGGCGACGATCTTGGCTGGCGATCATACATTGCTAGACGGTGCTCGATCCGCCCGCGCCTCCGATCGATGATCGGGCTCTACGGCCTCCGGCGACTAAGCGAATCATGGTCTCTCATCAGGATGAGGAAGAAAGCGGCTTGGCACGATTGCATGAACCCGACCTGTTGCTCGTTACCCATTCGCTCCGGCTCCTCTTAAACTTCCCCTGATTACCCCATGTGCTGTGTCACTTTTCCGCTTTTTTTGCGCGGTTCCCTGTCCATCGCGCTCCTGCTCTCGTCCCTCGCCAGCTTGCGCGCCGACGTGGTACCCGCTCCGCCCTTCGCCGACGGAGCCGTGCTACAGCGCGACAAGCCGCTTCCCGTCTGGGGCACGGCCAACGCGTGAGAAACGGTCACGGTCACGTTTCACCAGCACGAGGAGACCACCACCGCCGACAAGACCGGAGCGTGGTCAATCACCCTTCCCTCGGCGGCCAACCCCCGCGGCGGTGAGCTCTCTATCACCGGCGCCAACGAAATCGTGTTCACCGATGTACTGGTGGGCGATGTCTGGCTACTCTCCGGACAATCCAACATGGAATGGAACGTCGACCGCGTGAACAATGCCGACGCCGAAATCGCCGCCGCAAACCAACCGCTCATCCGCCACCTCAAGGTCGAACACCGGCTGGCCAAGGAGTTTCGCCGCGCCGTGGACAACACCGGGTGGTTGACCGTCACTCCCGAGACAGTGGGAAATTTCTCCGCCGTGGGCTACATTTTCGCCCGCGAGGTGCAACATGCGACTCGCGTGCCCATTGGCCTGCTCAACATTTCCTGGGGCGGCTCACCCATCGAAGCGTGGACCAGCGCGGAGGCTCTCGACGGTTTGCCCAACCGCAAAGTCTTCGACGATCGCTACGACGCGTTTCTCGCCTCCTATCCCGATCGCCTCGCCAAGTGGGAGACGGACAATGACGCGTATGAGGCGGCTCGAGCCACCGCCGAATCGGCCGGCACGGAAGCACTAACCACGTTTGACCAGTCACCCCGTCGCGCATGGAAACCTGCCGACCCCGCCCATGGCCACGGTCGACCCTCTGCGATGTTCAACGCCATGATCACCCCCTTCCTCCCCTACGGCCGCCTGCGCGGCACCCTGTGGTATCAGGGAGAAACCAATGCCAACCGGCACGACGAATACCACGCATGGTTCACCGCCATGATCATCGATTGGCGGGCCAAATTCGAGCAAGGCGACCTGCCGTTCTATTGGGTGCCACTCGCCAACTACCAAAGCCCGGGTCATTGGGATTGGAACGACCGACAATGGGCCTTTCTCCGGGAAGCCCAGGATCAGACTCTCGCGCTACCCAATACCGCGTAGGTGGTCATCGTGGATATCGGGGACAACCACGACATTCACCCGCGCAACAAACAAGACGTCGGGGCCCGACTCGCCGCGATCGCACTCTCTCGCATTCACGGCGTGCCGGGGGCAACCTCGGGCCCAACTTACGTCGGAGTCACTCGTGATGGCGGTCGTCTGCGCATCGGTTTCGATCATGTCGGCACCGGCTTGGTCGCCCGCGACGGTCCAGTACGCGAACTGGAGGTCGCCGGCGCCGACGGCGTGTTCCACCCTGCGACCGGCGAGATCACCGGCACCGTACTCATCGCCTCCTCGCCCGAAGTCTCGGAACCGGTGACGGTCCGTTACGCCTGGACCAACGGACTTGAAATCAATTTTTCGGCGCCAACGGCCTGCCCGTCGCTCCATTCCGCAGCGACGATTAGCGAGAATGACTCGATTCAAAAGGTCCGCTGTTCTGGCGCTGGCCTCAATCGGTTACCACCTCAGCTTTTGGCCAAGCCCAAGCCTGTCTCCAAGGTCGACCACCGTGCTCCACTGTCGACTACGCGGACGCGGGTCCTTTACCCAAAACGGTCCTGCTGGGCAATGTCGCCCTCCGCGCCAATCACCGCATCGATTGGGACGTCACCAACTTAACGACCCCAATCCTAACGGATGCCGAAAACATCCTGCGCAAGGAGCAACCTTCCAGCGTTCCCTTCGACGACGGACTCTCCAGCCCGGCGTCAATACCCCCCTCATCTTTTGATAGAGAGCCAAAAATGCCCGCTTCCTCATCGGGAAGCGGGCTAAATTCTACCCCTACGGGGAATCGAACCCCGGTCTGGTCCGTGAGAGGGACCTGTCCTAACCGCTAGACGATAGGGGCGACTATAGAAGAGGGCGGAACTTCGACATCCGGCCTCACGGTTGCAAGCAAAAATCTAATTCTAGCGGCCCGTCTCTTGCAATGGCGCCGCTAGTCGGGCGTTACGTGCTTCTTCTGCAATCACCGCACCCAGCTCCCCGGGAACCGGTTCGTAGCCATGAAATGACTCCCGGTGCCCTCCCCGACTACCCGTCAGCGAGCGCAGCCGCGTGCTGTAATGACGCAACTCCCGCTGCGGGACGTGCGCCCGCACCGCCTGGAAATGACCATCCGCCTCAACTCCCAGAATTTTCCCTCGCCGTGACGATAGGTCCCCCAACACATCGCCTACACATGACTCTGGTATCTTCACCACAATTTCTAAAATCGGCTCCAGAAAACAGGGCTACGCTTCCATAAACGCTTCTTTGAAAGCGTGATAACCCTAAATCTGAAAGGCTATATCCTTGGAGTCCACCGGGTGCATTTTCCCATCATAAAAGTCCACGTTCACGTCTACTATATTGCAGCCCGCCAACACCCTTTCGCGGCAAACTTGCCGCACTCCCTTCTCCACCGAGGGCACAAATACTCTATCCACATTCGTCCCCACCAATGAGTGGTGAAACTCGACACCACTGCCGGCCTTCCCCCGGCGCAATCCGTATCCAGACCTCCGCAAATTTCCCGGCTCCTCCGGACTGCATCTTGTGCCGATACTTTGCCCCAGCCTGACCGCTGATCGTTTCCCGATACGGAATTCGCTCCTCCACCATCGACACCTTCACGCCAAAACGTCGCCGCAATCGCTCGAGCGTTATCTGCAGATGAATTGTGCCCTGCCCCGCAATAATGGTCTGATGCACCTCGTCGTCCACCCGATGATGAAACGACGGATCCTCTTCGCTCAAAGTAGTCAGCCCCACCGCAAACTTGTCATCGTCCCCGCGTGATTCGCACCCCAAGGCCGTATGAATATTCGGGGTGGGAAAATTGACCTGAGGCAATAGCACCGGCCTGGCCGCATCGCACAATGTATTGCCGGTATGCGTGTCCCGTAGCTTTACCGCCGCACCGATATCTCCCGCCTGCAATCGCGTGACCGGCGTGCGTTTGTGCCCGTTCAGGAAATACAACTGACCAACTCGCTCCGTGCTGCCTTGCGCTGGATTATACAACGCCTGCCCCGCCACCACTTCCCCTGCATAAACTCGAAACAGGGATAACTCGCCCACTCCCGGCTCATTCATCGTCTTGAATACAAACAGCACCGGTGTGCGGTCATCCAGATTCACTTCGACCAGCTCTCCCTCTGGAGAACGTCCCTTCACCTGTTGGTGATCCATCGGCGAGGATTCGTATTTGGCAATGTGATCCAACAACCTGGAAACCCCGATATTGGCTAATCCGGATACCGCAAAAACCGGCACAATAACCTCCGCCTCCAAGGCTTGGTGCAACCCTGCTCGCAGCTCATCTTCACTTAATCCATCCTGCTCGAAAAACCGCTCCATCAGCGCATTGTCCGACTCGGCGACATATTCGATCACCTGCCGGTGCAAATCCTTCACCCGTATTGCCAATTCCCCCCTCGACCGGCGTTTCGTCGAAGTCTCCGGAACCGTCGGTCTTGAATGTGAGCACCTCGCTGCGCATCACGTCGAGCACCCGGTGGAATCCCGGCCCGGTTTCCAATGGGAGCGTTAGCGGAAATATGTTGGCTCCAAAATGAGCCCGTGCATCATCCAATACGGCGTCAAAATCGCTATTCGCCTTGTCCAGAGCGGTAATAACCAGCGTCTTTGGTAGGTGGTATTCATCCGCCGCTCGCCACATTTGATCCGTGCCGCCGCTATCCCCTGCCCCGCGTTGACCACGATCACCGCCGAGTCGCCGACCCGTAGCGCACACAACGCCTCACTCACAAAATCCTGGTATCCGGGAGCACCCAGGATGTTGAGTTTCGCCCCCGCCCACTCGGTGCTCAACAATGTCGCATGCACCGAGATGCCATGTTCCTTTTCACTTGGATAGAAATCCGACATCGTCGACCCAGCTGCGACCGACCCCATTCGGCCAATCTGACGGGTGCAGGCCAGCATCGCCTCCCCCAACGTCGTTTTCCCGGCTGACGCATGGCCGACTAGGGTGAAATTTATTAATTTTGGAGCGGGCTAGTCGGCCATGGGGTTAGGCTTCGTTAGGGGTTACCGTGGAGTCCGCTTACGGCCTCGGACTGGGGATTAGTCACCGTCAGGCGGATACTCCGCCTGTTCCGGCGCAACCGCCTCTGTGGGCGGTCCTCGAGTTCCATGCCTTCGCGGGCAAACATCATGCGGTTAATTTTGCCTGCAATCCGGGACAGGCCAACCACGAAGCACCGCACCCCAAGTCATGCACATGCTTTCGCAAAAGGTGCGCCTCCTGCCCCCCGGTCGGGGCGGACCGGCAAATAGCGTACCAACCTTGCCCCCCCGCGTTCCCTTTTAGCACTCCCGGTTCTTTGCGTCAGTGACCAATCTCCTCGCCGACCTAGTCCCTCTCGTCGCCACCGCGGTCGTTTGCGGAATCACGCTCCGATTGGTTCCCTGGCTGCTCCTCGAACGGACGCCCCATCTCGGCAACGAGCGCAAACTCCCTCGCCAACTGGTTGTGCTGTTCCTGGCGCTGGCCTCCATCGCCGCCCTCGCCCTTTCCCTCCCCGTCAGCGACAGCAACCGCAATCAAGTGCTGGGCTTGGTGGGCCTCATTTTCTCGGGCATGTTCGCTTTCTCTTCCACCACCATGGTCGCCAACCTGACGGCCGGCATGATGCTGCGCGTGACCAAACCGTTCCGCACCAGAGATTTCATCCACGTCGACGATCATCTGGGTCGTGTATCCGAACGGGGACTGCTCGACACGGAGATCCAAACCGAACACCGGAATCTGGTCGCCTTCCCTCACACCTATCTCATCACCCATCCGGGCACCACCATTCGCGCCTCAGGCACGATCGTCTCAGTTTCCCTCTCTCGGCTACGACGGCAATCACGCCACCGTGGAACCCCTGCTGATCGGCGCCGCAACCGCCGCCGGCCTGAGCGAACCGTTTGTGCAAATTCGAGACCTCGGCGACTTCGCCGTCACCTATCGGATCGCCGGGCTGCTCACCGAGGTTACAAACCTGCTCACCACCCGCTCCAACCTCAACCGACACATCCTCGACACGCTGCATCGGGCCGAGATCGAAATCGCATCGCCGTCCATCATGCTGCAACGCCCCTTGCGTGACGATCAGACTCTAATATCTCCGTTGGCTCGCACCTCGAAAACTCCCTCGCCTGCGCCTGCCTCCACCGCCGAAACCCTCGCGTTTGACAAAGCGGATCGGGCCGAAAAGCAAGAACTACAGCGGCTCAAACTCGAGTCTCAAATCACCGCGCTTGAAGCCGCCCGTGGCCAGACCCCCGAGGCCGATCTCTCGGTCATCATCTCCCAGATCGAATCGCTTCGTTCCGAACTCGCCACACTTGACCAGAAATCGCCCCTCGAAACGCCGTAAGTCTCCGTCCGTCCCTTCCCCGACCCTCTCTAATTTTCGTGCCCCTCCTTCGCCTTCCCACCGCCCTGCTCATCTGGCTCGTTGTCATGCCCCTCACTCATGCAACGACATCAGATCGCCCCAACATCCTCTGGCTGACCAGCGAGGACCATGGTCCTCACATGGGGTGCTACGGTGACACCTACGCCACACCACTCCTCACATCGACGCCCTCGCCCGTGGTGGCCTGCGCTACAACCGCGCTTGGTCCAACGCCCCGATCTGCGCTCCCGCCCGCACGACTCTGATCTCCGGACTCTACCCACCGTCCACCGGCGCTCAACACATGCGTAGCTTCGTGCCCGCGCCCTCTCTCCAACCCGCCTACCCGGGCTTCCTCCGCCAAGCAGGTTACTACTTTACCAACAACAAGAAAACCGATTACAATCTTTTCACCCCCGCCGACCTTTGGTTGGCGTCTTCCTCTCGGGCTCATTGGCGTAACCGTCCAGTGAATACTCCTTTCTTCGCCATTTTTAATGCCTTCCAAAGCCACGAAAGCCAGTTCCGTATCCGCCCGCACGACGCCATCCACGATCCTGCGAAATTTGCCGTGCCGCCCTACCAACCTGACGACCACGTCGTGCGTCAGGATTGGGCCCAATACTACGACACCGTTACCGCCGCCGACGCTCAAGCCGGCGCCCGCCTCGCGGAACTTGCCACTGACGGTCTAACCGAGGACACCATCGTGTTCTTTCTACTACAGCGATCACGGCGCCGGCATGCCGAGCCACAAACGTAATCCCAACAACCCCGGTCTCCAAGTCGCCTTCGTCGTCTACATTCCCGAGAAATTCGCCCATCTTAGACCGGATGACTACGTCGCGGGCGGCAGCTCCGACCGCCTCGTAAGTTTCATCGATTTCGCTCCCACCCTCCTCCGTCTCGTCGGGATCACCCCTCCGGCATGGATGCAGGGTCACGCTTTCCTGGGTGAACACATCACGCCCCCCCTCCGCATATGTTCGGATTCCGTGGCCGCATGGATGAACGCACCGACTTCGTCCGCACCATCACCGATGGTCGCTACGTCTACCTGCGTAACTTTCGTCCCGACCTTCCCGCCGAGCAACACGTGGACTACCCGTTTCAAACCCCTTCCACGCAACGCTGGTTCGACCTGTTCCAAGCCGGCCAACTCAACGCCATTTAATCCGCTTTTTGACTCCCCTCTCCTTCTGTCGAGCTCTACGATCTGGAAAACGATCCTCACGAAACCAACAACCTCGCCGACGCTGACTCTCATCAGGCCATTCGAGACCGACTCGCCGACGCCTTGATTCTTCCCCTGCGCGAAACACGTGATCTCGGCTTTCTCCCCGAAGGCAAAATTCACCGGCGCGCCCAAGGAGATTCGCCCTACGATTGGGCCCGCCGCGGCGAAAACTACCCCATCGATCGTATCATGCCCGTAGCTCTTGCCGCCACCAACGGTACGATCACTGAACCTTCGACTCTCCAGGCTCAATTCGCCGACCCCGAAGCCGCCATCCGCTACTGGACACTGTTTGGACTCAGCCAACAACCGCTTGACGGCATCACGGCCCAATTGCCCTCCATCGCAGCGTTATTGAACAACGAAGCCTCATCCGTGCAGATACTCGCCGCCACGCTCCTGGTGCGCTACGGCGACGACGCGATTCGCACCTCCGCGCTCAACCACCTCGCGTATTGGGCGGATCCGCACGGCGATCACTTCAAAGTGATGGCCGCCCTCGCCGCCATCGACGCGCTGAACTCACTCGCAACTCCCGTGCATGATCTTCTGCGTGAATATCCCCGAAAAACCACCCATTTACCGCATCGCCGCTACCAACACGATGTCGACAAACTGATCGCCCACATTCAGGGAGCGGCATCCAATGCCCCTCGCTTGAACTAGCGCTGCCCTTCTTCGAACTACTGCCGTGAATCGTCGCCATTTTATGAATACTACGGCCTTGGTCGGCATCGCCGCGACCCTCAACCTGCGCGCGGAACCGACTCGAAAACCGAAACCGGTGAGCGGCGTGCATCTGTTCTCAAAACACCTGCAATTCCTCGATTTCGATCCGATGGCCGCCGTCACCGCCGACATGGGCTTCACTGGCGTCGACCTCACAGTGCGCCCGGGAGGTCACGTCGAGCCTGCCCATGCGAAACGCGATCTCCCTCGCGCCGCCGGTCTCAAACCTGTCATGTGCACCACCGATCTGGTTTCCGTCCACCAAGCCCACGCGGATACTCTACTCGGCGCCATCGCCGATGCCGGTTTCACCGACGTGCGCCTGGGTTGGCACAAATTCCCTGCCGATCTCCCTCTCAATTTGGGCGTGGAGTCTTTCAAGCCCGTCGCGCATGGATTAGCTGACTGTCCTGCAAAAACACGGTCTCCGGGGCGCCTTTCAGAACCACTCCGGCACCGGCTATGTGGGCGCCTCCCTTTGGGCACTTTGACAAATTTTTGACGGCATTGACCCAACCTCATCGGTGTGCAGTTCGACATCCGTCATGCCACGGCCGAACGCGGAGTGTCTTGGCCCAACGAACTACGCCTCGCCGCATCCAAAATCGCTACCCTTGCCCTGCAAGACTTCGCCTGGAGGGAAGACCCCTCCACCCACCGCGGACAACTCATCGATACCCCCATTGCCGCTGGATGGGTCGACTTCCCTCGATACTTCAGCCTGTTAAATGAGCATGCGGTCACCGCGCCCGCCAGCCTTCATCTCGAATACGACATCGGCGGCGCCCAACACGGCCACCGTCAACTGACTTGCCCTCCCGCACAAGTCTACTCCACTATGCGTCGGGATTTCGCACAGGTCAAAACGCTTGCCGCCGCGGTAAACTGATCTCGAATCGGCCAAGCTTACGGTCCTCGTTCCAAAAGGCGCAAATCCGCCTCCACCATCAGTCGAGCTAGTTCGGGCACCCATGTCTGCGCCCGCCAATTCAACTGCTTGGCGGCCTTATCCGCATTGCCCACCAAATTGGCGGCGTCCACCGGACGATAAAACTTTGGCGAAACCACCACCACCACGTCTCCGGTATCGCTCCTGCGCCCGACCTCGCCCACCCCGGTTCCCGCAAACTCAACATCGATATCCGCCGCCGCAAACGCAGCCTGTACATAGTCTCTTACCGAATGAGTCTTGCCGGTGGCAATCACGAAATCGTCTGCCGTATCCGCCTGCAACATACGCCAGATGCAGTCCACGTACTCCTCGGCATATCCACAGTCACGCCGTCCATCCAAGTTCCCCAATTCAATCGGCTAACGCTGCCCTCGCGCCAACTTGGCTACGCCCAGGCTGATTTTACGCGTCACAAAATTCTCTCCCCGTCGGGGTGACTCGTGATTAAAGGCAATACCATTGGAGACAAACACCCCGTGCGACTCGCGATAAACCCGCCCCAATTACAACGCAAACGCCTTGGCGCACCCGTAGGGATTGCGGGTCGATTCATCCTGAGGTCCCGTGCTCGGCGCTTCAAATACTTCGGAGCTTGCCGCCAAAAAAAGCCGCGTCGGCACCTTAAGTTCCCGCAGGCTTTCCAAAAGGTGCAGCGTCGCCATGCCATTCTCCTGGCACGTCACTTCCGGGATTTCGAAACTCAACCCCACATGACTTTGCCCCGCCAAATGGTAGATCTCGTCGGGCTCAATTTTGTGCAGCAATCGGTGAAAGGATGTCAGATCACTGAGTTTCCCGTAATGCAGAACCAATCGCCCTTCCCCCACTTCGGGATCCTCTCTTAGATGATCAATCCGACTTCGGTTATAGGTGCTCGCTCGACGCATCTATCCATGCACCGCGTAACCTTTCTCCAACAGGAGCTCGGCGAGATAGGAGCCATCCTGCCCTGTGATACCGGTAATCAACGCTTTCTTCATCAAGCAGTAAAAATTGTCCGACTCTCGTGCGCTGTCAGCTAGAATATATTTTCCTCTCAACCACCGAGGCTACCGTTTGCCGAGGTAGGCCTGCACGTCCGCCAACGCCCGCGTATTGAATACATTGTGTGCTTCCAACCGCCCCTTCCGCGCCGCGTTGATTCCGGCCGCCACGTGGTCCAAACCGGCACACTCATGCGCATCTGGATTGATCGAGCATAACAAACCGCGCTCGGCCGCCTTTTGCCACCAACGCCAGTCGAGATCCAATCGCCAGGGGCTCGCATTTAACTCGATGATCGTCTCGTTCGCGATCGCTGCATCGATAACTTTCGCCAAATCAACCTTGTAAGCTTCGCGTCGCAGCAGCACCCGTCCCGTCGGATGTCCCAGCATGGTCACATGCGGATTCTCCACCGCGCGAATGATCCGTTGGGTCATCTCCTCTTCACTTTGCGAAAACGCATTGTGCACCGAGGCCACCACATAATCGAGCTGCGCCAAAATCTCATCGGAAAAATCAAGCCGACCGTCGGTCAGAATATCCACTTCGCTACCCGAAAAAATGTGCGTCGAATAGGCTCCCCCTGCATTGAGTTTCCGTATGTCTGCCACCTGTTTAAGCACGCGCTCCTCATCAAGTCCATTGGCTTGAAAACTGGCCTTCGAGTGATCCGCGATCCCCAAATACTCCCACCCGCGTTCACTCGCTGCCGCTGCCATTTCCGCCAACGTATTTCGCCCGTCACTCGCCGTCGTATGATTGTGAAACGCCCCCCTCAAGTCAGTCGCCTCAATGAAACGGGGAAACTGCGTGCTCGCCGCCACTTCGATTTCTCCCATCCCTTCTCGCAAAGCCGGCGGGACCCAAGCCAAGCCGAGTTGTTCCCACAACTCGGCTTCATCCGTGATGATCACACTTTCTCCGCGCTCCGCCTTTTCCTTCGCCATGCCGTCTCCTTCCGCCGGCACCAATCCCCACTCGGATAGACTCTGACCGCGTTCCAACGCCCGCTGCCGCATCGCGACATTGTGATCCTTCGACCCCGTAAAATGATGCAAGGCGAAGGCAAACTGTGCTGGCGGTACGACTCGGAGATCCGCCTGCAACCCGCTCCCAAACCGCACACTGGATTTCGTCTCTCCGCGCGCCGTCACTTCTTTGACTTCGGGGAGCCCACAAAACCAGGCCATCACAGGGCCAGGCGTCGACGATCCCACAATGAAGTCCACATCTCCCACCGTTTCCATCCCCCGCCTCAAACTCCCGGCCGCCTCGGCTCGCTCCACCTCAGCCAACTCTCTCAATCCGGCCACGATCGGCCGGGCCACTTCGTTCGCCTTCCACCAAAGATGGCGCTTCCCATACGCCTCTCGATTGCGAATGCCTTCGGCAATTTTCTCCTGCGATTTCGCTCCAAACCCGGCCAACCCCGCTACTCGTCCGTCGGCGCAGGCCTGCGCCAACCCCGCCATCATGTCCACGCCCAGTTTTTCGTGAATCGCTTTGATCTTTTTCGCTCCCAAGCCCGGCACATCCAACATTTCCACCAAGCCTGGCGCAATCGAGGCCTTCAGCTTCTCAAAGAAGTCCAACTGCCCCGTGGTGTGCAATTCCCCGATCTTTTGCGCCAACGCCGTCCCGATCCCCTTGATCGAATCCAACTTCTCATCCGCGATCAGTCGTTCCAGTTCGTCCTGCTCAAGTGACTCCAACACTCGTGCCCCACCGTTGTAAGCCCGAATCTTGAACGGATTCTCCCCTTTCAACTCCAGCAGTACCGCGATCTCTTCCAACACTTCTGCAATCTCGTTCTTCGTCATACCGGTAGCTATCCGCGATCCGCCTTCTTCGGTCAACTCCCCCCACTCAATCGTTCCAACGGGCCAACGCTTCCCGGGTTGCCGCTACATACATTTGGGGGCTACCCCATTTTCCCTTTTTGACATTCCTTGTCCCGACTTGAAACTCGGCTGCCTTCGTCCCGCTTTGCGCCATGCCCGCCTTCACCTATACTCGCACTATTCATTTCCCCGACACCGATGCCGCCGGGGTCGTCTTTTTTGTGCGCTATTTGGCCATCGCCCACGAGGGCTATGAGGAGGCTCTCGCCTCCGTCGGTATGCCACTGGCCACTTTCTTTGCCGACCATGGCGTCATCGTGCCCATCGCCAAAAGCGAAGCGTCCTACCTGCGCCCGCTCACTTGTGGGGATCAAGTGGAGGTCGAACTCACGCCCTCCCGCCTCTCCGAGCATAGTTTCGCTCTCGACTTCGTCATGTGGAAACTCACGCCAGTGCGCAAACGCGCCGCGGTGATCCGCACGGAACACATGTGCATCGCGTCAGCTTCCCACCATCGTCTTGCCCTACCCACCCCCCTGGCTAACTGGGTCGACGCCTCCGCTTAGTTTCCCGCCGAGGCCAAGCGCTTCATCGCAAGTTTCTTCAATTCCGCCCGGTTCACCTTCCCCATGGCATTCTCCGGCCAGGGAGCGATCATCACAAAGTTCTTGGGCTGCTTGAATCGCGCCAACCGTCCTGCCATAGCCTGTCTCACCGCCGTCTCATCAAAGAGGTCCTGCCCGGCCGGATAACACGCCACCACCCGCTGCCCCCAATCGTCATCCGGGACTCCCACCACCGCAACCTGGCTCATCTCACTTGATTCGCGCCACACCGTCTCCACTTCCACGGGATCTATTTTCTCGCCCCCACTAATGATCAACGCGTCCACCCGTCCTCCGATGTGCAACCGCCCGGCATCATCGTAACTGCCCCAGTCCCCCGTCGGCCATCGCCCATCGATCACGGCGTCCGGCCAGTATCCATGAAACAACGACGCACCTTCCAGCTCGATTCCACCCGTCTCGCCTACGGTCACTTTTACATGGGGCAATAGGGTCCCCACGCCATTCGCGCCGGCCAAAAATTCGTCCGCGCGTAATGCCGCAACCACCGCCGCCGACTCAGTCATTCCATAAGAAGGCGCCAACCGTATCCCCAATTCTCGGGCCTCTCTTCGCAGTGTCTGCCACGCCGGTCCGCCTCCAATCAAAATCTGGTCAAATTGACGCAACCAATCCCGGCCGGCCTCCATCCTGAGCAGTCTCACGAGCTGCGTCGGTACGAGTGATGTCACGGGACTCTCGAGATCCACCTTCGGTCCTCCGCCTTCCATCAACCCCGTCCAGTCGACGTCGATATGCGTGCCGCCCGTATACACACAACGCAGCCATCCCATCAATCCTCCGACGTGATATAGCGGCAGTACGCCCATCGCATTCACTTCCCCGTGATTGAAATGCGCGCAAAATCCGCGCACCGCCGCCGCCAGCGTGCTCTGATCGTGCCGCGCTAACTTGGTCTTTCCCGACGAGCCTCCCGTGGGAATGAGCAGCCAACCGTGCTCGGTGTCCCATGGTGTCGGGGTCATTTGCACCAGCCGGTCGAACTGTGCTCGCTCTTGACTCATCCAATCCGGATTCGCCAACGCCACCATGGCATCCGCTGCCACGGCTTCCGCCAACGCCCGTTTGAAAGCCGACGACTCCCATTCGGATATGACCACTACCCTTTCGGCCCTTGCTCGTGGCCGCCCCGGGCTCGCTCCCAGTATGTGGGCTAACTCACTGCGTTCCATAGTTCTTCCTTGTTCAACGTTTCCACGTCCGACCAACGCACAAAGGGCATCGCCGTGGGCCCGTTGGCCCGGCGGTCGGTAAACAACGGCCAAACTCCCGTCCCCAATTCCCGCGACTTTCCGGCATGCGCAAATGCCATTTCATAAAGACTTCGCGCCCCCACCGCGGTCTCCAACGCACTCGAGTAGACCACATCCAATCCGTGCGTTTTAATGACGTGTTGCAGAGCCGACGGATCCCCCAGCAGGGCCACTTTCAGCACCCACACCCCGCTCCACTCCCCATCGATCCAACGCCACAGATCCTCCCTGCCCACCAATGACTCATCCAACGCCAACTTTGTCGGATAATCCTCCGCCAATCCGCGCAACAAGTCCTCCATTTTCGCCCCGCCCGCTGCCACCGGCTGCTCCACAAACTCAATCATCGCTCGATCCGCGCAGTAATCCAACCAGCCTTCGGCCTGCCTCCGTTCCCACGCTCCATTGGCATCCAAACGCACCCGACTTTCTGCCGGGAGCTCCGCCAACACCTCATCCAACCATCCGCGCTCATCCCGCGGATCCGCCACCCCGACCTTAAGCTTAAAAGTCCGGAACCCCATCTCCGCCCGCTCCATCGCCACCCGCGTCGCACCGCGTCCGGCGGGCAACAGCGCCGCCACCGGCAGGTAGTCGTGTACCCGCGTCAACTCCGTGCCTCCGGCCATTTCCGCCCGCGCCGCCGCCAATGCAAATCCGACCGTGCCGCCTTCTTGAATCACCACTTCGTCAATGGCTTCGTCGGTCGACTTATCACCAATCGCCGCCAAACGGGCTTGCACTGTTGCCGTCGTCTCTCGCCCAAATCCAGGCACCGGTGACGCTTCTCCGTAACCGATTCGCCCGTGCGCGTCTTCCAGTTTCACCAGCACCCCTTCGCGCACTGACCACAGGCCGTGTGCGGTGCGCAACGGTTCGCGGAACTCAAACGCATAGGATTTTAATAGAATACGGATCACAAGAGTTCCATGCTGACTCCACGTGCCCCCTGCCTGAAACGCTAAAATATCGAAAATCGCACCCTCTCTTCCATCCGCACAAATCCAGCTTTTCGACCTGCTTGCATTAAAAAATTTGCTCCCCAGCGACAGAAGCCTACTACGTTCGTGGCAACTCATGACACAGGTTGCCACATCCCGCGCCGCTTCGCTCGACGCCGACTTTTACCAGTCCGCTGATGCATTCTTCGCCGCCAATCGTCCGGTCGGACTCACGTTCGACGACGTGACTCTCGCCACGCTCTACTCTGACATCCTGCCCAAGGACGCCGATACCGGCACGTCGTTGTCGGACCAGGTGAACCTCTCCATTCCGATCATTTCCTCGGATATGGACACCGTGACCGAGTCCCGCATGGCCATCGCCATGGCCCTCAATGGTGGCCTAGGACTCATCCACTACAACATGCCGTCTCGTGAGCAGATCAAGGAAGTGGCTCGCGTCAAACGCCACATCCACGGGCTCATCCAGGATCCGATCACGGTTCGACCGGACCAACACGTCGATGACGTGCTCGATCTGATCGAAGCCAAAAATTACGAGTTCCGCACTTTCCCCGTGGTCGACTATTCCGGTGTCCTCGTAGGTCTGCTCTCCGGCAGCACCGTGCGGGAACGCTACCGCGCCAAAACCGTCGCCGAGGCCATGACCGCCCGCGCCGAGATCCACACCGTCTCCGAAGACGCCCTCAAGTCGGACCCCATCAAGGCCGCCGACGTCTTTTTTGCCGAACACGTCGGAATCCATAAAATGCTCGTGGTCGACGGCGATAATCGTCTGCGCGGACTGGCGACTTTCTCCGACATCGATCGCATCACCACAGAGTCCAGTGCTCGCCGCCGCGCCGCCCGCGATAGCAAATTCCGTCTCATCATCGGCGCCGCTCTCGCCCCCGTGCGCAAAACCGACGGCTCCCTCGATCGCGATCACATTATTGACCATGTGACCCAGCTCGTAAGCGAAGCCATCGATTGCGTGGCCGTCTCCACCGCCCACGGCCACACCGCCGGCGTCGGCGACATGGTCAAACTGGTTCGCTCCGCCTTCCCCGAACTCACCATCATTGCCGGCAATGTCACCAGCGGCGCCGGCGTCGGTTTCCTCGCCGATTGCGGCGCCGATGTTATAAAAGTCGGCCAAGGTCCGGGTTCCATCTGTACGACCCGCATCGTCGCCGGCGTCGGCATCCCTCAACTCACTGCCTTGCACGTGGCCAGCCACGGTGCCCGCGCCAAGGGTGTCAAAATTCTCGCCGACGGCGGAATTACCAAGAGTGGCGACATCGTCAAAGCCCTCACTTTGGCCGACTGCGTCATCCTAGGTGGCCTGCTCGCAGGCTGCCGCGAAGCCCCCGGCGAGATCATGGAGATCAACGGCAAAATCTATAAACAATATCGCGGTATGGGCTCCCTCGCCGCCATGAAGAACGGCTCAGCCGCCCGGTACGGTCACAGCAAGGACGACAAAACCCGCAAGATGACCGCCGAAGGCATCGAAGCGTTAAAAGAAGTCAGTGGCTCGCTCGACGACGTGCTCGGCACCCTCGTAGGCGGCCTCCAAAGCGGCATGGGCTACCTCGGAGCCAAAGACCTGCCCACCCTACAAAACAAGGCTCGTTACATCCGCGTCAGTCCCGCGGCTCAAAAAGAGTCCAGCCCCCACGACGTGATCGCGATCAAGGCCGGCCTCAAAGGCTGATCAACCCAGCTCGCTCGCCTCAGGCGCATCCTCCACGTTCCGACCTCGACCCGGGTGACAATTTTGTGTCACCGTGCCAGCTTTGCCCGATGATTGGAGGTCTGCGTTCCTGCGCTGCCGCCTCCTACATTAGCCTTTCCATCCCTCTGCGTTTCAGTCTCTCCGCGTTTTCCCAATGTCCCTGATTCCATTCTCCAGCCAAATTATTGCCGATGTGGGTATCTCCCTCGGCGATGAAGGCAAAGGTCGTCTCGTCCCCGAAGTCTGCGAAGAACTCGCCGGCACCCCGCATGCCGTTTCGACCGTGCTCAAGGTGAACGGGGGCGCCAATTCCGGCCACACTGCTGCCGGGGTCAAACTCAACCTGCTGCCGTCCGGCGTCGTCGAACGCGATATTGCGCACCTCGCCATCGGTTCCGGCGTCGTCGCCGATCCTCGCAAGATTTGGTGGGAGGCCGCGCCGCTGGAACACAAGGGCTACGCGGTCATTTCTCGCCTCGCCATCGATGAACGCACCATGGTGAGCGACCTCATCCACCGCTTGCTCGACCTGGCCTGGGAACACTACCGCGAACACGTCCTTCTCGAAGAACCACGCGGCTCGACCGGCCGCGGCATCACCCCCGCCTACATGGATGAAGTGGGCCAATGGCAGATCACCTACTCCTACTTCCTCGCCGGTCCCAATTTCTACGCCCGCAAAGTCGCCCAACGCGCCGACCGCGCCCTACGCACCATCCAACATGTGTGCCAAGTCGACGCCGCCACCTTCGCCGGATGCTTTGATAAACTGTCCCTCGCCGAGGGTCGTGCCAACGAGGAGGCCATCAGCTTGGGCGTCCTTCCCGCCTCCGATTTCGATTTCACCATTTTCCGTGGAGAAACGCCTTTCTCCTTTAACGTCGACCGCCTGGTCGAAACCTACTGGGCCGCGGGCACCCGACTTGCGCCCCAGATCTGCGAAGTGCGCGAACTCATCCGCCGTGAACTCTCCGCCGGGAACACGATCCTCGGCGAATTCGGCCAAGCCTACTGGCTCGACAAACGTCACGGCTTTTCTCCCAACGTCACCGCTTCCCACACCTTCACTCCTGAAATCTTCGAAAGCGCCGGCGTCCCCGTGCAACCCGTCCACACTTTCGGGGTCGCCAAAGCCTACGACACCAAGGTCGGCACCCACACGTTCCTCACCCAGATGGACGACGCCCACCCGCTGACCCAACTGCTCAAAAAACTCGAATTCGGCTCCACCACCGGACGCCAACGTATGGTCGGTTGGTTTGATGCCGTCGAAAAAGGCGACGCCCTGCGCTACGGTGGATTCCAAGACCTCATGATCAATAAAACCGACGCCCTCACCCATCGCGGCGAGTGGAACGGAGAGTTGCTGATCTGCGTGGCATACCAGGACGCCTCCGGTCAACGCTACGCCCACGTGCCCCGCAACGAAGCCGTGCGCAAAACCCTCTCCCCCGTCTACATCCGCCACTCCGGCTGGACGGAAGACATCACAGGCGTCCGACACTTCGCCGACCTCCCGGCCAACGCCCAAGCCTACGTCGCCGCCATGGTAAAAACCACCCTCGACGTCGCCTACCAAGGCGGCGAATGGCCGGCCGATGAACGGCTCCCCAACCTACGCTACCTCGGCGTCGGTCCCGAGCCCTCCCAGCTCATCAAAGACCTCCCGTCGACCGCGGAGTTGGTAGCGCTCGCAGCAGCCCGGTAAGCCCGAGCCCATAGGCAGCCGCGTCCCCAACGCGCCACGCAAAGGTCTTCATCCACACACGCAGCCCTATCTCGCCCAATTGTAGGGACTTCCCTTCACGGAAGCCCGCCCCCTGCCCCTCAGCAGCGCCTTCGCCGCGCCCTCTCTCCGTCTACCGATCGCGCCTCCCCCACGGCGCCGAGGGCTCCCTTCGCCTCTCCGTTCTAATCCGGTAAAACAAAACGGCGCCCTGCCGAAAGCAGGACGCCGTTGAAAACTTACGTTAACGAATTGAACTCGCTTATTCCTTGCCGACTGCGTCGTCGAGGATGTCGCCGAGATTCATCATATCGCCACTGGTGTCACGGCTGAGGGCGTCGAAGGACGTGGCCTCAGCAGCCAACTCGTCTTCCGAGTAGTTCGCGGCCTTGATCGACAGACCCAAGCGGCGCTCTTCGCAGTCGATCTTGATGACGCGGGCAGATACTTCTTCGCCGGCCTTCAACACGTCCTTCACCTTGTCGATGCGGTCCTCGCTGATTTGCGAGATGTGCACCAGACCGTCGATACCATCCGACATTTCGATGAACGCGCCGAAGGAGGTGAGCTTGGTGACGGTGCCATTGACCACGTCGCCGATCTTGAAGTGAGCGTCGATGTCGCTCCACGGATCGGTGGCGAGTTGCTTCATACCGAGGCTGATACGCTGCTGTTGCACGTCGACGTCGAGCACGATCGCATCCACTTCGTCGCCCTTCTTGAGGACTTCGGACGGATGGTTGACCTTGCGGGTCCAGCTCATGTCGGAAACGTGCACCATACCGTCGATACCCTCTTCGAGTTCGATGAAGGCACCGTAGGTGGTCATATTGCGCACCTTGCCATGGACGCGCGCGCCCACTGGGTAGTTGTGGCGAACCATATCCCACGGATTCGGCTCGAGCTGACGCAGGCCGAGGGAGATCTTTTGCTCGTCCTTCTGGATGCCCAAAACAACGGCTTCGAGTTCCTGACCGACGCGGAGGAGCTCGGAAGGCTTGGAGATGCGCTTCGTCCAGGACATCTCGGTGATGTGCACCAGACCCTCGACGCCCGGCTCGATCTCGATGAACGCGCCATAAGGGACGAGGTTGACGACCTTGCCGTGGATCTTGGAGCTAACCGGGAACTTCTTGTCGATCTCGTCCCAAGGGTTGGTGGTGGTCTGCTTGAGACCGAGCGAAACACGCTCTTTCTCACGATTCACTTCGATGATCATGATCTCGATCTCTTCACCCTGACGGAGCATTTCGCTCGGATGAGAAATACGACCCCAGCTCATGTCGGTGATGTGCAGCAGGCCGTCCATGCCGTCGAGGTCGATGAACGCACCAAAGTCGGTGATGTTCTTTACGATACCCTTGCGGACTTGACTCGGTTTGATCGACTCGAGGAGCTCGCGACGCTTGTTGGCGCGTTGCTCTTCGATGAGTTCGCGGCGGGAGAGAACGATGTTCTTCCGCTCGAGATTGATTTTCAGAACCTTGAAATCGTAGGTCTGGCCCACGTATTGATCGAGGTTCTTCGGCGGCTGCACGTCGATGTGCGAAGCCGGCAGGAAGGCGTCGACGCCGATCGAAACGATCAGGCCTCCCTTGACCTTGGAGCGCACGCGCCCGGAAGCGATGGTGCCCTCAGGGAACTTGGTAAGAATGTTCTCCCAATTCTTCTTCTGCTGAGCCTTGTCGAAGGAAACGACCGGGTGGCCACTCTTGTCCTCTACCTTTTCGATCAAAACTTCGATTGGGGAACCGACCTGCAGATCGCCGAGGTCGATGAACTCGTGCGCTGGCACGACCCCCTCGGATTTGCCACCGATGTCGACGATTACTTCGTTCTGACGGATTTCGGTGATGATAGCCTCTACAATCGCACCTTCGTTCAGAGAGAAGTTGGACTCCGCTAGGAGTTCTTCCATTATGGAACTCATATGATGAGAAGCGATATTGCGCGACCTGCTCCGAGGCGTTGGAAAACCGCGTTGCTCTGGAGAAACCAGAGCGTGGGTTGATGGTTTTAACTGACACAATGAAGATCGATGGGAGCACCGCGGCGGGACATCGATAGACCAAAGGAACAGCCGCGAACGGTCAGAATCGACAACTCCCCCCGGAGCGCAAGCGGTAAATCGCGCCTAAACGCCTCACCATGAAGATCAGCCCCCCGAGTTTGTAACGTAATACGTTACAACCCTCCGTCTCCATGCCGCCCTTTACCTTACGCCTATCTTTACGGAACCACTCTCAAGATCCCCTTCATCACTTGCGCGTGACCGGGGAAAGAGCAGATAAAATCATATATCTCCAAGCTCCGAAGGCGCCCCATGGTCTTTTGTTTTAGGAATGGGAACGGATGGCGCGCAGGAAGATATGCGTGGAATGTTGGCAAGATTCGAAGACGTGCGGCAGGGGCCGCTCGGGCCAGTGCTGGGCGCAGACGCGCAGCAGGACGCTGCGCAAGAGGGCGAGGTTGGCCAGGGCGTTGACGTTGCGGGTACGCGAGTGGTCTTCGCGCCAGCAGGCGTCGCGGCGCCAGTGGTTGCGGATCTCCACTCCGCCCCAGTGCCCGCGGATCAAGGCGAGCATTTGCGCAGGGCTGCGTTCTGCGGGTGCAGGCTGCGGGCGTAGGCGCGTTGCTCGCAACTTTCGGGGAGGTCGCGTTTTCGCACCGTGGTTTTGTCCACGAGCACCAGGCTGCGCAGCCCGGGGTAGTCGGCTTGCGAGGGCGTGGCCACCACCACGGACACCCGCCAGGTGGTCACGCGGCCCCGACTCGGATCGGTCAGCTCAAAAAAGGGGGTGGAACGGTCCGGGCGCGCTGGACCAGCGCGCTCAGCTGGGGTTGGTTGCCTTTGATCTGGGGCACATACTCGCTGCCTTTTCCCACGATGGTGCGGGCCTGCTCGCGGGTGGCGTGCAAGGCGTCGCCGGTGTGACGATCTGCTCGTCCAACGACGCGGCGGCCAACACCTCACCGGCGCGGGCCTGTTCACTGCGCGGGGTGTTTTCCTTTTGATCGACGATGGCCAGGGCGACCGGCGCACCGGTGTCGGCCTCGACCAGGCTGAGCACCCCGACCGCGTCGCGGATAAACTTTCCGTCCAGGGCGAGCGCTCCGGGCAGGGCACCGGCGTGGGCTGTGAGCCAGCGGTTGTGAGGGCCTGGGCAAAGGCCTCCGGATCGAGCCGGGTGAGCACGTCGTAAAACACGCTGTAACTGGGGGCCAGGCGGACCTTTGTGCCGGCCTCACGGGGCAGGGCCAGGGCGAAGCGCTGGTCTTGGTCGAGCAGGTTGGCCATACGAGCGATCGACGCGATGTCGCGCCGGCCGGCCAGCAGCGCGAGCGCCACGAGGCCAAGAACCGGACCGATCTTGAAGCTGAAGCGGGTGTTTTTGGCGCGCGGATCGGGCACGCCGCACCGGGCCTCCAACAGAGAGGGCAACTGGCCGTTTTTGAGCGGCAGGGTGCCGGTGGGCGCGCGGCGCAGTCCCGCCCAGCAGTCCTCGGGCAAAGCGGGGTCGGGGGCGCTCAGCAGGGCCTTGGCCGAGGGGTGCAGGGGCCGCAGCAGCCACAGGTGCTTGGGTTTGCCGTGCTCGCGGTAAAAGTCGCCTCGGTGCCGTTCGTAACCCTGGCTGGTCCCGACCGGCTCCCACGCGGAGGCCTTGTAGCACGTGCCTTGGTAGGCCTCCGGATCGGTGAAGGTCTCGGCTAGCAGCGGCCGATAGCCGAAGCGTTCCTGCCAATGGCCCGGCAACGTGCGCACCGCCGCCGCGAGCACCTGGGAGGCGAAATTAGGCTCCTCGCCGCGCTTGGTGAGCAGTAGAAAGCGGCGGTTTTGCACCACCAGGGAAAGCCGCTCGACCCGGCGGGTCGCATCCCAGCCCACCCACCGGTCCCGGTCCTGGAGCGCGTAGCAGGCCGGACCCCACGCCAGCAGCGCCACACCGCCCGCCCCCCTCTTTCGACAATCTGGCGCAGGTAATCGCCCACCGGATGCCCGGATCCCAAGTAGTGCCGCTCGTGCAGCTGCGCGTCGAACCATTCCTGCTCGGCCGCAGTGGCCATGCGCACCTCCACGTTTCGATCCCAGTGCTTCTGCTCCGGGGTTGCGTTCGTCGCTTCCCTTTCCGTTTCACCTTTAGATTTCATCTCACTGAAACAGATCGAAAATCGGCCAAATGGTTTAGCTCAAAGTTACACCGCTGACCTTCAATCACTTCACCCGTCACGGGAAAAGACCATGGGCCAATCATACCCGATTAGCCCCTTCGACTTGACCTATTTTAATTCGAATTCTTGGATACGTAATTGCTGTTCGGCGGCGTCAAGCGGCTAGTGCACAGGTTTTTGTATAATAGCATGAAAGACTTCAGCGGGAGACTGTCCGTCGAGCCCGATGCGAGGGAGATTATTGAGTAGCCACTCCGCTTTGGCGATTTGGCCTTTGGTGACGGTGTTAAAGTCGATGCCTTTAGGGAAGTATTCCCGGATCAGACCGTTGATATTCGCGACCGCACCGCGCTGCCAAGGGCTGTGTGGATTGCAGCAGTAGACCGCCACTTTTGTGGCAAGGGAGAAGGCGGCATGTTGGGCCATTTCGCGGCCGTTGTCGTAGGTGAGGGTCTTGCGCAGGTGGGCGGGCAGGCGTTTGAAGGCCCGGATGAGAGCGCGGGCGACGCTGATCGCGTCTTTGGCGCCGCCCAACGGGACGATCATCACGTAGCGGGAGACCCGTTCGGTGACGACCAAAATGGCGGTGCGATTGCCCGCACCCATGACCAAGTCGGCCTCCCAGTGTCCGGGCACCTCCCGGCGCTCCACCTCAACGGGTCGCTCGCCGATATTGATCGCGCCCGGCAACTGGCCCGAGAGCTTGCCCTTGGCGCGGGGGGCAGGACTGCGCCGGGGCTTCTTGCGCCGCAAATAAGCGATCAACTCCTTCTTAACCGAGCCTTTGGAGTGGACGTAGATGAAGTCGTAGATGGTTTCGTGGCTCACGCGTCGGGTCAGATCAAGGCCATGACGTCGTCTCAAGGCGACTTCGATTTGCTTGGGCGTAGCGCCGGTGGCAAACAGGGCCAGCACCTCGTCGCGCAAGGCGGGCGTGTCGGCGACTTTGTTGCGCACGGCGCACTTGGGCCGACGGCAAGTACGAGTTTGCGCATCCATGCCGCTGTAGCTGTTGCGCCCGCCGTTGCGGGTGATCTCGCGATTGACCACTGAGGCGTTGCGGCCGAGGGCGGCGGCAAGCTGAGCGCCGCTTTTGCCCTGGGCCCTGGGCCAAACCGGCATGAATCGCCTCGCGTTCCTTGGTGGTGATGCGCCGTTGTATTTTTGCCACCACTCCCAATCCTCCGCCCTGCGCCCACGACGCCAGCGCGGAGTTTTTCCCAGAGAGAGGATGCCCGGCCCGCCAAGCCGGGCATCCTCTCTCTGGCTTGTGTATAGCTGCTCACCGCTCCCTTCCTGCAGCCTACCGCAACCTCAATCCCGCCAATCATTCAATCCCAATCTCAAACGTATAGTATTCATGATAGGGCATTAGGAAAAAGGGAACCACTCCCTCTCAGCCTGTGCACTCAGTGTTGGACTGCGGCAAGTATTCCCTAAAGGCATCGACTTTAACACCGTCACCAAAGGCCAAATCGCCAAAGCGGAGTGGCTACTCAATAATCTCCCTCGCATCGGGCTCGACGGACAGTCTCCCGCTGAAGTCTTTCATGCTATTATACAAAAAACTGTGCACTAGCCGCTTGACGCCGCCATTCTTCACCCTGAAAATCAACATGGAGAATCCAGCGGCAGTGCTTTCAATTGCTACGCTCTGGCCGCGGGGTCTCAAGTGCTTCAACTTCCCTAATCGGGTCCATCTCTCCAGCTCCGTTTCGACAAAAGAGCGTGCGCGCCGGCCCGGTAGTGTGGTTGGAGTAGTGGCGTGGAGCTCACGACCGACCTTTTTGACTAAGAGCTACCCGACCGACTCATCGCGCAAACGCCCGCCGCGCGGCGTGACGACTCCCGCCCGCTCATTATGGACCGAGCCAAGCAGACCGTCCCCCACCATTTTCTCGACCTGCCATCGTTTCTTGGATCCAACGATATCCTGATTCGTAACAACGCGGCCGTGCTCCCCGCCCGCCTGCATGCCGTTCGCCCCACCGGCGGTGCTGTCGAGTGTTTCCTACTGCGCCCCGAAACCTCCCTCTCCTCCACCGAACAATGGTGGTGCCTGCTGCGCCCGGGTAAACGTCTTGGCATCAACGCCACCTTCGCCCGCCCAAACGGTTTTAACGCCACCGTGCTACGCAAAGAAGATGACGGAGTCGCCTTGGTCGCCTTCCAGTCAACCCGTTCAGGCGAAACCATGACCGCCGTAGCCAACCGCTGCGGTAAAATGCCGCTTCCCCTTACGATCACCCGAGATAAAATAGATGCCCGCGCCGGCCAAGATCTCAACCGCTACCAAACCGTCTACGCCGACCGCGCCCGTCAAGTCGCGGTAGCCGCCCCCACCGCCGGGCTGCACTTTACGCCCTGTGAGCACAGATCTAATCACCGACCACGATATCCACCACGAGGTCTACGAACTGCCGACCTCCACTCAGCACATTATCCACGATTCCTCCCATCGACGTATCGCCGTCGGCACCACATCGGTTCGAGCCATCGAGGACTTTGTCCAAAAAAACCCGGCCCCGCTGGATCGACCTTACCTGGGTGAAGCCGATATCTTCATCTATCCGCCCCGACAACTAGTTGGCGTGGACGCTATGATTGCCAATTTCCACCAACCCAGATCCACCCTCCTCTGCTTGGTATCCGCCTTCCTCACCCCGGGTCGCACCGAAGGCATCTCCTGGATCAAAGAAATTTACCAAGAGGCTATTTCGAAAAACTACCGCTTCTTCAGCTACGGAGACGCCATACTGATCATCTGAACGCGACAAACGGCCCACATAAATCGCCGCCGCCAGTTGCATCTTCTTCGAAACACTCCTCTCTGCGCATCGTAATAGCATGACCGACCTGCCAAAATTCTTAATAGTTTCGCCGCGATTTCACTGGTCTCCATTATCGCCTACTGGGTCGCCGCAGGGGCACGCACAGGCTGGAGTATGGACAAAGTCCCCGGGCAACTCGTCGATGAAATTACGGGAATCGAATACACCAAATACGAAGATCGCTTCATTCCGGGGATCGACGTGCTGGCGGGCGGAATCGTCGGAGCAGGCATCATCTTCGTCATTGGCCGACTCATACGTAAACCCACCAAAAAGTAATCTTCATATGAACAAAATCATTACCACAACCCTCCTCTCCCTCGCGATTACTGGCGCCTCCTTCGCGTCCCCTATCACGTTTGCTTTCAAGGACCCCAAAGGCGGCAACGCCATCCAGTTTCACCTCGACTCCTTGCTCGAGCCCATCGCCGGTAGCGCCGACGGCATCACCGGCACTGTGACTTTCGATCCCGCCGCGCCCTCGGCCACCTCCGGGTCCATTGTCGTGGCGGCGCCCTCACTTACTGTGTCCAACAGCACCATGCGCGACCATTTGCTCAGCGCCGGCTGGATCGATGCCGCCGGACATCCTGAAATTACGTTCACTATCAGCAGCCTTTCCGCCGTTCAAACTGAGGGAAATACCACCAAAGCGATGGCCAGTGGCAACTTCACCCTCAAAGGCACCACGCAGGAAATCGAGATTCCGGTTCAAATCAACTACCTCCCCGGGGCATTTGGCAAACGCATCAATAAACCCGAACTCGGAAGAGACCTCCTCGTCGTGCTCGGAAAGTTCTCCATCAATCGCTCCGACTTCGGTATCCGCCCGGGACAAAACGAGGATAAAGTCGCCGAAACGATCGAATTCAGCATCGCCGTCGTCGGCGGCGCACCGAACGCTTGATTCTCACTCCACACCGTTTTCCACTCCCTTATCGGTCGGCTCGCCTGAGCCGACCTTTTCTTTTCCTAGAATTCGCTCCAAACTCCGCACCATGACCGAAGACGCCCTGCAGACCCTCATCGAAGATGCGACCTTCGACTACACGATGGGCGAACACAACGCCGCCAAGACCAAAATTAGCGAAGCAACCTCCGCTGCACCCGACTCCTTCGCCGCTTGGCACGCCAGCGCCGAAATCCACTTAAATCTCGGTGACCTCGATGCAGCCCTCGCCGCCGCGGAGCGTGGCCACGCCTTACGTCCCGACGACCTGTTCATCAATACGACGCTCTCCCGCATCTGGGTCGGCAAGGGAGACAAGGACGCTGCCGAGAAATTTGGCGCCCAAGCCAAAATGCTCGGCTGGAAAGAACAGCTCAAATCTCCGCCCGATCAATCCGACGGGCTTTAAGCGAGCCGTCAATTAGCGCAACTCAACGGCGTTACCACACATTGACAGCAGCGAACTCACCCACCTAGCCTCCGCCGAGAATGGATAAGCCTGCCTACACGCTGGAATTTGAGAAGCCGCTCCGTGAACTCACGGCACAGCTCGATGGGCTGCGCCAGCAGTCACTGGAAAACAACCTCGATCTCGGCAGTGAAATTGCCGGCATTAAAAAGAAAATCGAGGCGACTCAGCGCACCATCTACACCAACCTCACTCCGTGGCAACGCGTGCAAATCGCCCGCCACCCTCAGCGCCCCTACTCGCTCGACTACGTCAACACCTTGTGCTCCGGTTTTCAGGAATTGCACGGCGATCGCTGTTTTGGCGACGATCAGGCCCTCATCGGCGGCACCGGGTTTTTCCAAGGTGACCCCATCATGGTCATCGCCCAGCAGAAGGGCCGCGAAACCAAGGAGAAGATTGCCCGCAATTTCGGCTCACCGCACCCCGAGGGCTACCGCAAGGCCCTGCGGCTGATGAAACTCGCCGAAAAATTCGGCATGCCCGTGCTCTGCTTCATCGATACCCAAGGTGCCTACCCCGGCATCGGTTCCGAAGAACGTCACGTCTCCGAAGCCATCGCGGTCAACCTCCGCGAAATGGCCATGCTTCGCGTCCCCACCATTTCCGTGGTCATCGGCGAGGGCGGATCCGGCGGCGCACTGGGCATCGGCGTGACCAACCGCGTACTCATGATGGAGAACAGCTACTACTCTGTCATTACTCCGGAAGGCTGTGCCGCGATTCTCTGGCGCGATGCTGCCGCCGCTCCTCTCGCTTCGGATGCCCTGAAATTGGATTCCGTGTCTCTTGAAAAATTTGGTATCGTCGACGAGGTCGTCTCCGAGCCCTTTGGCGGCGCCCACCAAGACCCCGTCCGTTCGGCCGAAACGTTGGGCTACGCCTTACAAAAACACTTGAACGACCTCAGAGGCCTATCGGCGGAAAAACTTCTCGAAACCCGGTATGAGCGATTCCGCCACATAGGTGTCTACGAGGAGGACTGTGTTGCCCACGCCTGAGTCGGAAGCCTCGCGCCCCCATTCAACTGCCCCGCTTGCTTCGCCTTTGGATTGTTGGAGAAATTATGGCCGCCCTGCGTCTGCTTTGCATGTTGGCCGTGAGCATCTACTTCGTGACCTCAAATTGGTCCACTGGCTTTTTGGCCGGTCACGAGTTCCGTCAGGCGCACACGGCCCTCAGTATTGCGTTCATCGATCGGGAGCAGAATTTTTCCATCGCTTACCCCACACCGCTTTTCGGTCCGCCTTGGACCGCTCCCGTGGAGTTCCCGCTTTTACCCGTGGGCGGCCGCCAAGGTGATGACTTGGACCAGTTGGACCGTCCCCGAAAGTGCCCGTGCCGTTTCCATCGCGTGCTTCTACCTCAGCTTGCCCGCCATTTTGGGGCTCATTCGCATTTTCCGTCCCACGGATTACCCTGCTCCGTGGATCGTGTTAAGCTGCACCCTACTTCCCCTGTTTTCATCTACTACACCCGGTCGATTCTCATCGAATCAACCGCCTTGATGTTCAGCGTTTGGTTCCTCTTGGCCTTCGTTCAGATGTGCCGTCACTCCAGTTGGACTTGGATGACAATCGCAGCACTACTCGGTGCCGGCGCGGCGCTGGTGAAAATAACCACCTTTATGGCATGGTGCGGAGGTGCCGCCTGTGGAGGCATCTGGTGGAGCGTCCAACAGTGGCGAACCTCTTGGATGGGCCGCGTGGCGCCGGTCTGTCATGCTAGGCGTGGGCCGCGCTCTCCTTCCTGGCATTGCCGCAGTATGGTGGGTTCATACCGCTGATGCGATCAAAGCGGCCTCGCCCGGCGCAGAGTGGCTGCAATCTAAATATCTCGCCGATTTCAATTTCGGCACGTAGAGTGATCGCACGGACTTCGACGGCACCGTCGAAATGCTATCGCGCATAAGCGATGCCATCATGCCCACTTGGGCGCTCCTGATCATCCTGATTTTTCAGTTTGGTCCTGGTTTAAACGAAGAGACCTCATGGGGTTGACCTGCCTGCTGTGGTTCGGCGCGGTGTTGATGCCCTTCCCCATGCTCTACCGGATCCACGATTATTACCTCTACGCCATCGCGCGGCTGCCGATAACCGCGATTAGCGTGGAACTGACCAGCTTGAATCGGTTTCGGCACCTAGCTCGGATTATCCCAGTGGCGGTGTTAGCCGTCTCCGCGCTGCAACTTTATACCTACCGTCAAGTTTACGCTTTCAATCAATCTGTGGTAAGCAACGGAGGCCATTCGCTCACCTCGTTGATCAAGGACCTTCTTCCGGAAGATGAAGTGATTATTCTGCTCGGCACCGACTGGTCCGCCGCTCCCGCCTACTATGCGGATCGTCGCGCCTTTGTGTTACGTGAGACTATTGCTCTGGACATCGAAAGCGCGAAGCCACTGCTGGAAATCATCGCCGACTAAAAAATATCATGCCTCTTGGTATCAGGGGCGAGGCGTGACAACATCGAGGTAATCAAACTCATCACCGAGCGTTTCCAACTTTCCCCGTCTCCTAACATCTCCAACCCTGCGGCCGATCTGTATTTACCCAAGGAATACAGGGCACGAATTTTACATCATTTCGCCCGATATCCAAACTATGGTGACGTGACGATTTACGGAGAAAAAGGCCCCGGAACCACCAATGCCGAAGTCGTGACGGATCAGGAACTTCACTCTGTCACGCCCAACCAAAAGGAAACTCTATTTTTCATCTCCCATCTCGCTCCGATTGCCTACCGCGCCCAGTTCCTGTTCGAGTCCACCGTCGTCCATGACGAATTTGTGCTCGTAGCGCATCCGTCTTCATAAACCGTCTTCATAAATTCACGTGCCCGTGCCCACCGATGCCCAAACGGTGGCGATTCGGTTTGGACTTCGCCTCGAAAGCTACCAGCAAGACGGCGATCATACTGACGGCGTTCAATTCATGATCCTCGCGCCGGCTCCTTCCGGCGAGTTGCAAACTGTTTGAAAACGCGCCCTACGGCCCGCCAAATTTGAGGCAGATCGTGGGATCCAAGAAGGCACGCTCACCTTGCAGCCACCGCTACCTCCTTACCTGATTTTTGCCACGGACTCTCTCAGCAACTTAACGTGTGACTGGGCTTTCTGGCGGAAAATCGAGGTGCGTTAGCCGCTACCTCACGCTCATTTTACCACCACTAACTCGCAGCGCGTGGCTCGCTTGGTTTCCGGATCATAGTCCACGAGCACGGCGGACAATCTCACATCATCCTCCGCCACTCCAAACCGGCGAGGCATACCATCTAAAAATCGGCCGACGACGGGTTCGACTTCCCGACCCAATACCCCGCGGTAGGGACCTGTCATTCCTACGTCGCTGATATACGCCGTGCCTTTCGGGCGCACCTCCGCATCTGCCGTCGGCACATGAGTGTGTGTGCCAAACACCCCCAAGGCTCGTCCGTCCAAATACCAACTTAGAGCGATCTTCTCCGACGTCGCTTCTGCATGGATTTCCACCATCGCTGCGTCCGCCTCTCCAGCCCCCACCGTTTTGGCCAACATCGCATCCGCCTCATGAAACGGGCAATCCGATTTCATGTTCACAAAGGTGCGACCCAAGACCGTAAAAACCGCCAATCGGAATCCCTTTTTGGTGAGAATGACATGGTCACGTCCCGGGCAACTCACTGGTAGGTTGGCCGGCCGACAAACGGTCGGGAATTTATCGATCTCATGCTCCCACCCCCGTTGATCCCATACATGGTCGCCCAACGTGATCGCATCAATCCCCTGCCCCAACAGCGTCCGAGCAATGGATCCCGTGATACCTGCCCCCGCCCCCGCATTCTCCCCATTGGCGATTACAAAATCCAACTGGTGCTTTTCCCGCAATCGCGCCACCCACGTTGCCACTTTATCCCGTCCCGGACGACCCACGATATCGCCAATAAATAGAATTCGAATCACTTCTCCACTCTTGAAATCAAATAGGGTTAAACCAATCGAAAATTTTCCCGATCCTCCCCGACTCACCACCTCACTTTAGTTTCCGTCCCTTGCATTCCCTATTCTCTCACAATGGCAAGGTCACCCCAGACTCCGCCCCATCTGCCTCCCACCTCGCGTTCTCTTGCGCCCCGTTTAAGCGCTTGCCAGTGGGGTCTGCGCTACGCTCTGCTCTGTCTCCTTTGTCCAGAAATAAACCGCTATGAAACCGTCCCCCCAACCCACTAACTGCCCGTCACCTGAAATCGGTCGTAAAATGAACGGTGCCGACGTCGTCGTCGAGAGCCTAATTCGCGAGGGTGTGGACGTCATTTTCGCTTATCCCGGTGGCGCATCCCAGGAGCTGCACCAAGCACTCGCGCGCACGGACAAGATCCGCACCATTCTCCCTCGCCACGAACAGGGCGGTTCCTTCGCCGCCGAAAGCTATGCCCGCGTTAAGGGTGAAGTCGGCGTGTGTATGGCCACCAGCGGCCCCGGCGCCACCAATCTGGTCTCCGCCATCGCCGACGCTTACATGGACTCAATTCCCATGGTCGCAATCACTGGCCAAGTTTACTCTAAGTTTATCGGTAAGAGTGCTTTCCAGGAAACTGACTTCTACGGCATGACCTTGCCCATTGTGAAGCACTCCTACTTGGTCATGGATGCCGCCGACTTGCCCCGCATCTTCAAGAAAGCCTTCCATCTCGCTCGCACCGGTCGCCCCGGTCCCGTCGTAATCGACATCCCCAAAGACGTTCAACAAACCCGTCTGACACCCGTTTTCCCGGCCACCGTCGAGTTTGCCAACCCGACCATCAATCATATTCCTTCCGCTTCCGATCCCGAGCTCACTCAAGTGCTTGAGCTCATTGCCAACGCTGAACGCCCCATGCTCTACGTGGGTGGCGGCATCATCTCGGCCGAAGCCTGCGCCGAACTCAAAACGTTCGCCATCGCCAGCAACATCCCTGTTGCCACCACCCTCATGGGGGTCGGTGCTTTCCCCGAGTCACATGAGCTCTCCTTACAATGGTTCGGCATGCACGGGGCGGCTTACGGCAACTGGGCTGTCGATCAATGCGACCTGCTCCTCTGCTTTGGTGCCCGGTTCGACGACCGGATCACGGGCAACGTCGATAAATTCGCCCCCGAGGCCAAACACATCGTCCATATCGACATTGATGCCTCCGAGCACAATAAGAACAAGGCGGTCCATCTGCCCATCGTAGCCGACATCAAACAAGCTCTGCGTCGCCTTAACGAACTCATCGTCACTCACAGTTTCACGCCCCCCGACACCTCCGCCTGGCACGACACCGTCAATGCCTGGAAACGCGATCATCCGTTCTCCTACGATGAAAGCCCGCACATCATCTCCCAAGAAGCCATCACGGTGCTCTACGAGCTGACCAAGGGCGACGCCATCATTACCACCGGCGTTGGCCAACACCAGATGTGGGCCGCTCAGTTCTACCGCTACGATGAGCCCCGCCGCTACATCAGCTCCCTCGGGCTCGGTGCGATGGGCTTCGGTTACCCGGCCGCCCTCGGTGCCAAAGTCGCCGCGCCCCACAAGCAAGTCGTGGATATCGATGGTGACGGCTCATTCGCCATGAACATCCAGGAGCTCGCCACTGCAAAAATCGAAAATATCGCGGCCAAAGCCCTCATTCTGAACAACCAGCACTTGGGCATGGTGGTGCAATGGGAAGATCGCTTCTACGGCAGCATCCGTGGCAACACGGTCCTCGGTGACCAGAATAACATCGGCGGTCCCGACAACCCTTCTGCCCTTTACCCCGACTTCGTTAAAATCGCCGAAGGTTACGGGGTTAAAGGTCGCCAAGTGATCAAAAAGGCCGAGCTCCGCGAAGCCATCCAGGAAATGCTCGATCACGACGGTCCCTATGTGCTCGACGTCATTGTGCCCTACACCGAGCACGTCATGCCCATGGTTCCCGCCGGTCAAACGGCCAAGGACATGATCCTCAAGTAAGACTTCACCGTCTCTTCCATTGACCGAAAAAGCCCGAGCATTTCGCTCGGGTTTTTTATTGCGTGATGACCGACGCCGTCTCGCGTCGACGGAATCTCACCTCTCCCTACTGATCAAAAGCAGCTCAACCCGCTTGATCTCTCGCAGCACGCGGTTGCTGTGCATCTCCATCCAAAACCATACCTTCATAAAGGAGATGAAGATCAACGTGAACAGGCATAGTCCGCCCCATAAAAGCTGCTCGCGCACGATTTCCGCTCCGAAAAATAGGAAGCCGGACCATATTCCGACCGCCAAGAACCCCACGCTAAAAAACACCGCGATTAGATTGGTCCAGCTGTTGCGACCGCGAAACGCGGTGACCAGTTCCTCGGCGAGATTGGGCTCGTCAATCAAAGTCGTGCCCTCAGTGCTGCCGCGGAGCGCGGCTTGAATTTTTTTATCCAGATCATTCATGATGTTATCCTTTCACTCTTACGCTTGAGTTGCTCTCGGGTAGTATGAAGACGGGATTTGATCGTGCCTTCTGGCACCGCCAACACCTCGGCCACTTCCGCGACCGAAAGACCTGTCTCATAAAAAAGATGGAGCAGTTCCCTAGCTCCTGGTTCCAAGCTCGCAATGGCCTCTCTCAATGCTACCACGTCAGTCGACTCCCCGCTGCTCTTCGTTGGTTCCGTCGACTCGGCTTCATCCTCCATCACCTTCCGCCTGGTCCGGTCTACCCGGCGCCGCTTGACCCAATCGGCGCATCGACGTTCCACGATCCGCAACGCCCAGCGAGAGAAACACGCCGGATCGCCCAAGCTTTTAAGTCCTCGAGCAATGGCGACCCACGCATCCTGAGCCACCTCGCTGGCTTCCAAGTCGTGATCCACCCGCAATCGTGCCCACCGCCAGAAATCAGCCCGCCACAAGTCGTGCAATTCCCGAAACGCGTCTTCGTCGCCGCCTTGCGCGGAAATCACGAGCCACTCGGTTAATACTTGGCGGGAGTTTCTTTTCATGCCGTTTCACCCCAAAGGTCGCGCCACCTCGCGCCCCGGTTATAATATTTCACAAATACCACTTACGCTCGGTGCGTCCCACACCTCTATTTCCCACGCATCACGTAAACACCATCCCAGTCAGCTGCCGGCGGGTTAGCCATCATTTCGCCCACAATCCCTCGGTATACCAACGACGGACTGCTCTTCACTCCCAACGCAGGGTTCGGCTGCAGTGGCTCCAACCGCGCACTTCGCTCAAATAACTTTAGTGCTCCAGTCCAATCCCAATCATAGTACATAGTATTTCTTCATGCCGTGGTCAAACAAGCTCAGGCACTCCAACGTCTGATCACTCACCTTCTCCCGCAATCCCACGATCTCATGAATCGGTACCGGTTGGGAACGTCCGGCCACGACGATTCGTCCCAACGGTCTAAATAGGATGCGTTCTCCCTCGTGTTTTTCACAGGATAGTTTCGTCGACTCCGCCACCATCGTGAACGCCCCCCAAGCCTTCGTGCCACTCTCCATTCGCGCTGCCAAATTTACGTTATCACCCATCATGGTGTAATTGAACCGAGTCCGGCTCCCCATGTTGCCGATCATGCACATCCCGGTGTTCAACCCGATTCGAGTTCGCATGCCGTGCACCATCTTGGGCCACTTGTCTCCTTCGGCCGTCCACTTCTCCCGCAACTCATCCAAACTCTGATGCACCAACTGGGTGGTCAGACAGGCCTTGTAAGCGTGTTCCGTCAGATCAACCGGGGCGCCAAACATCGCCACCACCGATGTATTTATCCAGCGTCCCTCCCTGCGCCTGAATTATGTCCGTGCAAACCGTCAAATACTCGTTGAGCAACTCACCGAGCTGCTGGGAACTCAACACCTCCGAAAACGAGGGAAAACTCTGAATGTCCGAAAAATAGGGCGTGATCTCCGCATCGTGTCCGCCCAACTCAGGGTCCTTCCCGGAATTCACCATCGATTCCACCACCGTGGGAGACACAGGTAGGTTCCCAACATCCCTTTGATTCGCCCTTTGGCCTTCTGCTCTTGAATCACCTGCCAGCCGACCGCCACCAGCGTGGTCGACAGCGCCGATCCGATCGGCGATATTAAGGGCAACACCCAGCTCTATTGCTTAAACCAATACAAAGAAAGCCCCACGTAACCCACCAGCAGCAAAGCCGCCAACCCCCGGGCCAACAAACTGCGTTTGCCTCCTCACGCCGCCATCCGCGTTACCATGATGGTGAAACCCAAAACCACCAGGTAGAGCGTATCCCACAAGCGCAAGAGGTTGGAGAAGAGGAGGTAGCGTAAAAATAAAGAGGCAGAAACCGGGAGGATTTCCTGGTTTCGGCAAAAAAACGGCTTGGATAATTTGGTGTGAACAATACTATCGAAGTCGTCTCCCCGGAAGCTGCCCTGCAAACCTGGCTGCGTCCAGACCTGACTCCGGTCGGACCCAACAAAGATTACGCCGCGTTTCGCGATCAACTGGCGGGGCTCGACCAGTTGCTGGCCAACAGTCACTTGGAAACGATGGCCGTGGACTTTGCCCGGGAAAACTGGCGGGGCGACGACGTGGCCGGGTTGCCGCGACACCTGCAGTTCGCGCGCAAGGCGCGGCGGGTGCAGGTATTGCGCATGATGCTCGGGAAAATCAGCTTGCGTAAACTTTCCCTGAGCATCGCCTCCAGCGATCTGTTGGCCGACTTTTGCGGAGCGCGCCGGATCGACGGCATCAAGGGGGTCTCCCAAAGAAAGCGTGCGGGAGCGTGCGTCCAAATGCTTCACCGCCGGGCAGGTGCGCAGGATGAGCCAAGTCTTTATCGAGATGTGCGGTGAGGCGGACCGGGCGAGCGAACTGGGACTGGCTGCGGCGCAGCCGATGGATACGTGCCTGGTGGACTCGACCTGCCTGCAGGCCAACATCCATTTCCCGGTCGACTGGGTGCTCTTGCGCCCCCTGCTCAAGGCGGTGAAACTGATCCGTGCAGCGGGGTTGCGGGGTCGGATGCCGAACGAGCCGCCAGTCTTTGCCAAGCAGATGAATCGGTGGTGCCTCGCGATGACCCACAGCCGACGGCGCCGCGATGCGAAGCGGGCCCGCAAGGGCGTGCTCCGCCAGATGAAACGCCTGCTGCGCACCATCGGCGAGCAGGCCCACCGCCACCGCGACCACCTCGTCGCCGACTACGCCCGGACCCGCTTCAGTGAGCGCCAGGCCACCCACCCGCATCATTGCGCGCATCGACGCCATGCTCGAGCAACTGCCGGCCGCGATCAAACAGGCCCACGAACGCATCATCGGCGCGCGACCAGTGCCCAACGCCGAGAAGATCCTCAGCGTCTACGAACCCGACGTGCAGACCGTGGTCCGGGGCAAGGCGTCCGGCGAGGTCGAGTTTGGCAACACCCTCATGATCAGTGAAAACGTGACGGAGTTGATCACCGATTGGCAGGTGTATCAGGGAATGACTCCGGCCGAATGGCGTCAGTTCGACCTGAGCCTCGAACGCCAGAATCAGTTCGCCCTGAGCACCCCGATCAAAGCGGCGAGCACCGACCGAGGCTTCTCGACCAAACGGCTGTGCGAACGCTTGGCCGAAGCCGACATTTATGACGCCACTTGCCCCCGCGATCCGCAGCAACTGCAACGGCGCATGCAGGAGCCGCAGTTCGTGGCGCTCCAACATCGCCGGGCTTCGACGGAAGCCCGCATCGCCATCATCAAGCAACGCCAAGGCAAGCGATTGAGTGCCAGAGGCTTCACGAATCGCTACCTGGCGGTAGCCTGGAGCATCCTCGGTCACAACCTGTGGCTCATCGCCCGACTGCTGGCCGACCAACCACCGCAGGCAGGCCCAAGCCACGTAAAACCACCAAGCCCACTCCAACGATGAACAATAAACCGGCTGCCGGAAGTTCCCTCATGGAAACGATCCAGGCACTGACTGCTGCGACACTGCAATTTAGCCATAAATTGCATCTGCGCGCGCCTACATCCGCCATTGGTAGTCGGAAATCCGCTCAAAAATCGGCTTTCCTGCCCCCCCTCCAAAATCAGGGTAAATGGGACACGCTCCAAGTAACCGACAACGAGGCAATCGATGCCGAAAAAACTACGATTATCGACCGATTCTGCCGATAATTGATGAAAAGTCGATCCGTTTCCCTTAAATCCAACTCGGGCGATCGGCTCAGAGTTTGCTCCAGTCGAGCATCCGTTGAATGGGCGCCAGAGCGGCCGTGCGAACATCCGCCGCCATTTCGATGGCCGAACTGAGGGTCTTGAGAGCGTCGCGAACCTTCTCGATCGTATTCATCTTCATGAAACGGCAATCGTTGCAGGCGCACGTGTTGGTGGGGCCGGTGATGAAGGTTTTGTGAGGCACGTCCTTCTGCAGGCGGTGAAGCATGCCGCTTTCGGTTACGACGATGATGCGTTCGGCCGGGGATTCCCGGGCGAATTTGACCATCAGTTCGGTTGAGCAGACTTCATCGGCGAGGTCGCGCACGGCCTGAACGCACTCGGGGTGGGCGACGACCGGGGCATCGGGAAACTGCAGCCGGATTTTTTCAATCGCAGCGGTGGTGAACTGCACGTGGGCGTAACAGCTGCCGGGCCACAATTTCATGGGGCGGCCGGTTTGCTGGCTGACCCATTGACCGAGATTTTGGTCGGGCACGAAGAGTATTTCACGGTCAGCGGGAACTCGTTCGACGATTTTATTGGCGTTGCCGCTGGTGCAGATGACGTCGGCGAGGGCTTTGACGCCGGCGGATCAATTGATGTAAGCGACGACGTAAACCTCGGGATGCGCGGTCTTATAGGCGGCCAAGCGGTCAGCGGGACAGGAGTCGGAGAGAGAGCACCCTGCATCCATATCCGGTAGCAGTACGGTGCGGCCGGGGTTTACGATTTTGGCCGTTTCGGCCATAAAGTGGACTCCGCAAAAAAGAATGACGTCTGCTTCCGCCGCTTGAGCCTGATAGGACAAGCCCAGGGAATCCCCGACGTAGTCTGCCACCTGTTGGATGGACTCGATCTGATAGTTGTGAGCCAGAATGACGGCATTGCGCTCTTTTTTGAGCGCGAGAATTTCATGTTGAATCGCGGTGAATTCCGGAGGGAAGGAACGGGGCGCGAGAATCAACGGGTCGTAGTCAAGAACAGCGGGCATGATAAAGGGTCGAGAGGATAAAATCACTTTGAGCAGATTGATCATATCTTGAAACTCGGGGTAATCGTGCAGGGTCGCGAGGTCGGGGTCGTTCTCCCTCCAATCATGATCGATGTAGCCCAACTCGATGGCGTGGCGCAGGGTTTTCATAGCACCGGCGCGACGATCGGTGAGGGCGAGCAGGCAGGCTAGATTGTAGTGGGCTGTGGCGTCGCGGGGACAAAGACGGACCATGCGGCGCTCCATGCGCAAGCCACCATCCAAGCGACCGGTTTTAGTGTAGAGACCACCGAGGATGGCGATTACGTCGATGTAGCGGGGGGCGCGCTTCAGCACGGATTCGAAAAAGCCGATTTCCCACTCGGGGTCTTCTTTGGTACGGGCCATGACGGGACGGTGGACGAGCCGGGAGCAAATGCTTCAGGCGGAGCGGTGTTTGCAGGCTCCGCTATCGCGCAACGCGTCACAGCGGGCGGAAACCTGCAGGCGTTGGGAGACGGGGCGAAGTCCGACTTTGGAGGCAACTGAGTTGCCATACCATTCCATGAAAGGGGCGCTGATTTCGAAAATCTTGTCGCAATCGAGGCAGATGACCTGAGCGACTTCCGTCCCGCCTTCGAGGTTTGGCAGGTAATATTTCAGGTTTTTACCAATATCGACCTCACGCAGGAGAGCACTTTCCACCATGATGGGCAGGGTGCGGTAGACGGTGGCACGGGAGACGGAGTCGTCGATGGCGCGCGCGTGGTCGAGTAATTCCTCCGCGGTGACGTGGTCGGTCTGGGCGAAGGCGGCTTCGAAGATGGCAAGGCGTTGGTTGGTGACGCGCAGCCCTTTGGTGCCGAGGTAGGATTTGAATTTTTCGCGCGCGGCGTCGTTGCTCACGAGGAGGACTGTCGGAGCGGTGGAGGGGGAGTGTCAATGTTGGGTTACAGGCATGGTCTTTTGTTTTAGGAATGGGAACGGATGGCGCGCAGGGAGATATGCGTGGAATGTTGGCAGGATTCGAAGACGTGCGGCAGGGGCCGCTCGGGCCAGTGTTGGGCGCAGACGCGCAGCAGGACGCTGCGCAAGAGGGCGAGGTTGGCCAGGGCGTTGACGTTGCGGGTACGCGAGTGGTCTTCGCGCCAGCAGGCGTCGCGGCGCCAGTGGTTGCGGATCTCTACTCCGCCCCAGTGCCCGCGGATCGAGGCGAGCATTTGCGCAGGGCTGCGTTCTGCGGGTGCCAGGCTGCTGGCGTAGGCGCGTTGCTCGCAACTTTCGGTGAGGTCGCGTTTTCGCACCGTGGTTTTGTCCACGAGCACCAGGCTGCGCAGCCCGGGGTAGTCGGCTTGCGAGGGCGTGGCCACCACCACGGACACCCGCCAGGTGGCACGCGGCCCCGACTCGGATCGGTCAGCTCAAAAAAGGGGGTGGAACGGTCCGGGCGCGCTGGACCAGCGCGCTCAGCTGGGGTTGCCTTTGATTTGGAGCACATACTCGCCGCCTTTTTCCACGATGGTGCGGGCCTGCTCGCGGGTGGCGTGCAAGGCGTCGCCGGTGTGACGATCTGCTCGTCCAACGACGCGGCGGCCAACACCTCACCGGCGCGGGCCTGTTCACTGCGCGGGGTGTTTTCCTTTTGATCGACGATGGCCAAGGCGACCGGCGCGCCGGTGTCGGCCTCGACCAGGCTGAGCACCCCGATCGCGTCGCGGATAAACTTTCCGTCCAGGGCGAGCGCTCCGGGCAGGGCACCGGCGTGGGCTGTGAGCCAGCGGTTGAGGGCCTGGGCAAAGGCCTCCGGATCGAGCCGGGTGAGCACGTCGTAAAACACACTGTAACTGGAGCGTGTCCATTGCTCCAGTATCTTGTCTGATCCGTCCCCTAACTCCGACTTGCCTCAGATTACCGGTCGTCCTCTCGACGACAGAGGACGATTTCGTGCCCTTCACGCCTTAAAGCTGATGGATTCGGCTGAGGAGGAGCAATTTAACCGCCCCACTCGTCTGGCCCAACGCTTTCTCCAAGTTCCGTGGTGCTTGGTGTCACTCGTCGATGATACCCGACAATTTTTTAAAGCGCAGACCGGACTCACCGGACCGGTCGCCACAGCACGGCAAACTCCACTGACCCACTCTTTTTTCCAGCACGTGGTCACATCCGGCACTCCTCTCATCATTGAGGACGCTCGTGGTTATTCCATCCTGTGCACGAATCTCGCCATTCCCGAACTCGGAGTCATCGCCTATCTGGGGTTCCCCATTGTCACTCCCGATGGCTACGTCTTGGGATCATTTTGCGTTATCGATACCAAACCTAGAAAGTGGGAACAGAGCGAAATCGAACTCGTTCGTGAACTCGCTCAAGTCGTAAACGCCGAAGTCGCATCCCGGCATCACTCTCGCACTGCTCAAACCGCCCTGCAAGTCAGTCAAGCTCGGTTGGCCGATGTGCTTGACCGCGCTGAGTGCGTCGTCTGGGAAGCTGAGGTGCAGTGTTCCAACTCCACTTGGTCTTGGAGATTTTCCGTTCAACCTTGTGCTCGCTATTTGCGAATACTCGGTGAGATGCCCACCAAACGGGGAGCCAATCTCTGGCAGCATTGCCACCGTCTCGATGCCGATCAGATGGACAGAATCAGTAAAAAGGCGCTGCTCGACGGCAGCTCCAAGTATAGTCAGGAGTTTCGCTTGGTCAAAGATGACCGCATCACCTGGCTGAGTGAAAGCGTCACCATCACTCGACGGGACGCCTCAAATTTCTGGTTGGTCGGAATCGCCACCGATATCACAGCCCGCCGTCTCGCCGAACAGGCGATGCACGAGAGTCAGGAACGCATGCGTCTTTTCGCGGAGCACGCTCCCGCCTCCGTTGCCATGTTTGACCGGGAAATGCACTACTTGGTGCACAGTGCCAAGTGGCTGACCGACTATGGACTTGAAGGTCAATCACTCATCGGTCGCTCCCACTACGAAGTTTTTCCAGAAATCCCGGCTCGCTGGCGAGAGGTCCATATCCATTGCCTCGCCGGCGCGACGGAAATCAGCGACGCCGACCTATTCAAACGCGAAGACGGCACTTCTCAGTGGCTTAGTTGGCGCGTGCAACCCTGGCACACCAGAGAGCGGGAAATCGGTGGGATTGTGATGTTCACTGAGGACATCACGCGCCAAAAACAATTGTCCGCCGAGCTGGAAGCCGCTCGCGATCAAGCGCTCGAATCCTCGCGCCTCAAATCTCAGTTCTTGGCCAACATGAGCCACGAAATCCGCACCCCGATGAACGGTATCATCGGCATGGCCGATCTGCTCGTGGATACACCGCTCACCGCCGAGCAACACAGCATGAGCACCGTGATCCAAAAGAGCGCGGAGTCTCTTCTGACGGTCATCAACGATATTTTGGATGTATCCAAAATCGAAGCAGGCAAGATGGAGTTGGAAACCAGTCCATTCTCGATTCGGACCGTCATCCAAGAAGTCGTGGAGTTACTGACCCCCAATGCAGGCCCCAAGGGGATCCATCTCCAATCACAGATTGCGCCCCATCTTCCAGCCTAGATTATGGGTGACAGTATTCGCTTCCGCCAGGTCGTCATGAATTTAGTCTCCAATGCCATCAAATTCACCAATGAAGGATCGGTAAAAATCTCGGTGGATCTCCAGACTGGAACTGACGATTCGAAGGAGTCTATACGTATTCGTATTATTGATACTAGAATCGGCATTCCGGCGGCCGCCCAGGCCAAGCTGTTGTCTCCCTTTACGCAAGTTGATGGCTCGCATACGCGACGCCATACGGGCACCGGCCTCGGTCTCACCATCAGCCATCAGTTGGTTGCCTTAATGGGCGGGACCATGTCTTTCACCAGCGAGGAAGGCGCTGGTTCTCAATTCCAGTTCACCGTCCCGTTCGTGACTCCGCCCCGGTCGGCACCCGACGTGCCCGCCCCTCAGCGTTGGGCAAAAAAAACTGACTGTTCGTAGGGCATCCCGATGCCGGCCAACGCTCGGTGCTCATCTACTCGATCGTGATCAGCTGCCAACGTCACGGGCACGACCCGTTGGACTATCTGCGCGACGTGCTCACCAGGCTGCCGCAACGACTCCCAGGTGCCGACATCAGCGATCTGCTGCCGGTTAACTGGAAACCCTCCGTCGACGTCGAACTGCCCGCACCATCGCAATCATAACGATTGCTACATCGAAGTCGTTACCATCGCGGTGCCGTTATCGTTACCTTCGTTATCAGGCAAGGAGGTCGCCTCTCGGACGCTTACGAAGAAATCGCTCTTCCTCATGGCGCTATGCGTCAATATTCCAAATCTCTGCTTCGTTTACCTCAGCCACACGGTGGCTCCGGATGCCCCGCTGTCCCTCGCCACCGTCGGGTTGCTCGTTACCTTGGAAAAGTTCGGCTACAGTTTCGGTTTTGTCGCCAACATGCTCTAGATGATGCAACAGATGTCGCCGGGAAAATATCACATGACGCACTACGCTTTCTGCACGGCGATCATGAATCTGGTGCGCGTTCCCACCCAAGCGATTTCAGGCCCCTTGGCCGACCACGTAGGCTACAAGACGTTCTTCATCATTGTCTGCTTCGCATCTATTCCCTCTCTCATCGTCGCTTGGTTCGCTCCATTCCAGAGAGATGAAAAGGCCGATCAGGACCAGGAAGCCGCCGAGTTGGCCAAAGAGACGTAATAGCCCTGCTCCTGGAATTGTTATTTCGCTCGCTCGCGGAGGACCTGCGCGAGCCGGGTGGCAACGCGTCTTGACTGCACCGAGCGAGTCGCTGCGGCTTCCGCCGGTAACCGTTCATGGGCTTTCCTATTCAGTTGACCCATCCATGGCCTCCATTACCGCCGCCCCCACCGCGTCCGCCAACAATCGGCCGCGGATCGTCAAACGGACTTTCCCCTGAATTTTCTCGGCCAATCCGTCCGCCACCAGTTCCGACAAAATTCCCCGGGCTCGTGACCACGCAGGACAGGGAAAGCGCCGCGCCAACTCCACCGGATCCACACCTGCGGTCATTCGTAGTCCAAATATTAACGCGTCTTCGGCCAAGAGAGCCGTCGTCAGTTCCACCCGATCTTCCGTCATCCGCTCGCCCCGGGCCACATCTGCGTGCCACTGATCCAAATCTGAGGGATTGGCCCCCCTCACTCCTCCGTGTTGACCCGCCGCCGCTGGTCCCACGCCAATCCACTCGTGCATATTCCAAGTATTGAGATTGTGGCGGCAGGTATGTCCCTCTCGGGCAAAATTCGCGACTTCGTATTGCGCATATCCCGCTCCATTCAAGCATCCCCAAGTTTTCTCATAGAGCCGAGCCTCATGCTCCGGATCTAGCTTCACCTTCCCCTCCGATAACTTCACCCACAGCTTGGTATCTTCCTCAAAAGTAAGGCAATACGTCGACAAGTGATCGGGTGCCAAGATCAGCGCCTGTTCGAGATCCGCCATCCACGCCGCCTCATCCTGTCCCGGTAACGCGAACATGAGGTCAATATTAACACTCGCGAAATCCGCCTGGCGGATCCGCTCGTAAGCTCGAAATACCTGCTCACGGGTGTGTTGCCGGCCTAACCCTTCCAGTAACTCCGGCTGAAAACTCTGCGCGCCCATCGAAATTCTGGTCACCCCAATATCTTTCAGCGCTGCCAGGCGAGCCTCCGTCACCGAAGCCGGCGCCATTTCCACCCCCCACTCCTCTGGTTCACCGCCGCCATTGTAATCCCTGACCGCCTCTCCCAAGATCCGAATGTCATTCGATGAAAGCAATCCAGGCGTGCCTCCTCCCCAGAAAACCGTGGTCAAGGGACGGGGGCGCAGTACCAACGCCAACTCCGACTTTATAGCTCTGAGGAACCTTTGCACTCCTTCTGCGGTCGGGCCAGTTTGATAGAATGCGCAAAAATCGCAAGTGCTCGCGCAAAACGGCACATGGACATACATGCCCAAGGATGCTTTGTCTCCCCTTCGTGGAGATGAGCCAATTGCGGGTATTTCGCTCATTGCCAATATCGAATGATTGTGTTGCGTATCCACCACTGCTTAATGCGAAAGCTCATGCAAAAGAACCGCCCCCTTCAAGCGAAACGAATCTGGCAATGGCTCACTGCCGCGACTGCGTTAATGTTGTTCGCAGGCTGCGAGAACATGGTCATTGCCAATCTCACTCCGTCGATGTTTCCGGAGAATCCGTCACAAATCTATACCTTCTCAGCCCGGATTACCCCCAAATCTCGTGGCTACGTCGAAGGCTCGCTCCAGCCTCAGATTGTGATCGATGGCAATATCTACACGATGGAGCCTAGCCCGCTAGGCGAAGACATTTACGAGTTCGACTATCAGATTCCCGCCGGCCGCCGCGAGGTTTCCTACTATTACCTTTCGACATTCGAAGTGCGTTTCAGCGGCGAAGTATCGCCTCGCGAGGCTTACACCGCGATTACCACCGCCCAACTCAAAGGGCGCTGGATCCTGTCCATGGTTTCCAATCGCGGCCCCGCAGGCGCCCGCATCGGAGTCGTCGGACAGGGCTTCACCGGCCAGGACACCATTACCCTCAATGGTCAACCCACCCGCACGGTCTTCGATTCAGCCAACTCTCTCAGTTTCTTCGTCCCCGCCGTACCGCCTGGTCGCAACTACCAAGTTGCTGTAAATAGCCCCTCGGGCACCCAGCCGGTCGGAACCTTCCGCGTCGATGGTCTGAACATCGAAGTCTTCCCGTCGTCCCTGGATATGAGCCAAGGCCAGACACAAAACGTGACTTTTACACTGCCTCAGGCCGCGCCCTCCGGAGGCCTGCTGCTCGACATTACCACCGATGTCCCCGACAGCGTGATTATGCCCGAAGCCGTGATCCCTCCGGGTAGCAACTCGGTCACCATCCCTGTTCGGGGCGGTCTTCCCGGTTCCGGCAACCTCTACCTCACCGGCTTCGGTAGAGGCGAAGTGGTGGTGCCGGTCACCGTGCGCTAAGCGTCGCCTCATCAGTTCCGCATGCTTTTGCCCTTGGAAACAGCGCCTTATTCGGCCGCGGGCCAACTCAAAGTAAGCGTCCGAGAGGCAACCTCCTTGCCTGATAACGAAGGTAACGATAACGGCACCGCGATGGTAACGACTTCGATGTAGCAATCGTTACGATTGCGATGGTGCGGGCAGTTCGACGTCGACGGAGGGTTTCCAGATTAACCGGAAGCAGATCGCTGATGTCGGCACCTGGGAGTCGTTGCGGCAGCCTGGTGAGCACGTCGCGCAGATAGTCCAACGGGTCGTGCCCGTGACGTTGGCAGTTGATCACGATCGAGTAGATGATCGCCGAGCGTTGGCCGGCATCGGGAGGCCCTACGAACAGCCAGTTCTTTTTGCCCAACGCTGAGGGGCGGATGGCGTTTTCCACCAGATTGTTGTCCAGTCGGGTTTCACCGTGCTGCGGGTGCGCGACCAATGGTTTCCACTGACCGAGCAGGTAGGTAGGTGCAGGCCTTGCCCAGGCCGGACTTGGGGCGCACGTGCGCGCGCAGCCTCCACACCACCACGCGCAACCAATACAGCTTATGGGTAAAGTCGCGCTCGCGTCTTTGCTGCCGCTGCCGCGCATCGATACCGGCCTCATCCCACTGCTTTTCCTGATGATACATCCATGCGATCAGCCGCAGGATCCATTGGGCTACTCGCGAGTTCTCCGCTTGGGCTTCAAAAAACTTACGCCGCGCGTGTGCCCAGCAGCCCACCCAACACACCTCGGGATGCGTCGCCACATACGCGGGATAGGCACCATAGCCATCGGATGGCATTATCCCGGCAAAACCTTCGACCAGCGACGTCAGTTCGCCGTGCTGGCGCGATGATCGCCAGTCGAAGAACACGTCATCACCCGGGCCGCTCATCACCCACATCCATCCATTCTTGATTTTGCCCCGTTTTTGATCCGGGTCGTGACATCGCACCGGCGTTTCATCGACTGGCACGTAGCCTGGATTCGAGCAACCTGCGGCGCATGCCCTGGTAAATCGGTTCCAGCCAGTCTGAGGCGATGCGCACCCACTCGACCATACTCTGACGCGGCAGGCGCGCTCCCCAGCGCGACGACATCTTCTCGAGCCGATACCGCGGGGCGTGATCGACATACTTGCTGATCAACACCCAGGCCAAGAGTCCCGCCGAGGCGTAGCCGCCCTCCACCGGGCGCACCCGTGCGGGTGCCACCACCGGGCGCACGATCGAGCTGGGCCTTGGCCCGATACTTCGGGCGCACGCACTCGCGCTTGAACAACTTCGTCGGCACCACATCGACCTCGAAGCTGCGCTCCTCGCCGATCTTTTCAAACTGCTCCGGGGCCGCCAGCACCTCCTCGGGCTCGATCACCACAGGCTCTTTCACCGGCAGGTGCGCGAAGGCCTCGGCTCGCAAGGGCAGCTTCTCGCGCGAGGCCCGCCGCCGCTCGTAGTGAACCGTCTCGGGCGTGGCCGTCTGCTCGATTAGCTTTTGCTGATCGGCGAACTTCAGTTTCCACTGCGCCGTATCGAGCTTCTCACTCTTACCCCCACCAAACACCTGCTTGCGCAGCCACTCCAACTGCGAGCGCAGCGCCACGTTTTCGCTCTCCAAAGCGAGATAGGCAGCAGGCAGTTGTTTCAGGGGCGGCACGATTAGTATCCATATATAGGATACTATTAAACAGCAACCTTTTTTCGCGTTCATACCACGCTTTTTTCGCACCATCCTTCAGGTCGATTCCGCCCAGTAACATCGTCAGCGCTTCGGCACTGAGCGTCACCTTCGCGCCGTCGCCACCGCGCGGTCACGTGAAGCAACCCTTCTCCAGCCGCTTGGCCAGCCACCCACACGCCGGTGCCATCCCAATACAGCAACTTCACCCGGTTGCGCCGCTTGTTGGTGAACACGAACAACGCACCGCCAAAGGGATCTTCACGCAGCACCTGGGAAGCCACAGTCCACAACCCGTCAAACTGCTTTCGCATATCCACCGGTTCAATTGCTAGGTGGATCGTCAGCGCCGAAGGCAAACCGATCATCGCCGTCAGTTGGGCAGGGCTTTGACCAACGCGGCTATGGCGATCGGATCGTCACCACGCAACCGCGTGCCGTCCGGCAGCCTCACCTCCAACGATGCCGCCGGAGGCGACATCGCGCCCAAGCGCAGCGTTGCGAACGAAGGGCGCGCCGGGCTCGCCGCCGCCACTCCCGCACCCTTGCGCCGCCGGGCCGTCCCAGCCATGCCACACACGTCGCGTATTTGAGGCCCTCGCGCTTCGCGAACGCCTTCTGCGTCAGGCCGCTCTCGCGGTAGATCGCCGCCAACTGCGCCCACTCCTCTGCGCTACGCAGCTGGCGTCCGCGCCCATCGTGCTTGTTGTTCTGCACCTCCACTTCAATTGCTTCCATCCTGTCAATTTACCCGCAAAATCACTTCCCGCATAGGAAGTCGCCTCTCGGACGCTTACGAAAGGACAGTCAGATAAATAAAAGCACTAGCCAAGGGCAAGGGCGTAGCCGTGAGGCTGGATCTGAAAGAAGCCGTAGGCAAACTCGTGGGGCGACGAACAGAAACATGGTAAGAGGCTTAGCATCCGGGACGAGTCACCACCACATGACGAAGTCCTGTGGTACAGGATGTAGGGTAGACGGTGCGCTCGTGCGAGGGAAGTTGATGCCATTATCCGGGGAGGCCTCTGCGCCCCGCGTCCCGTCTATGACGGGGAGCAGCCGCGTCGGTAACGACGACGGAGGAAACAGAGGAGTCAGCAGCAGGCATAGTAGTCACGGGAAACGAGCCGGGAGTAGTCGCCGACGGGTTACCCGTCCGACGAATGAACTGGAGGTCTCAACTGTGACGAAGGCCCGAACCAAAATGATGAGCGCGAGTCCGTTGGCTCGATCCACCCTCCGACACCGACCGGTGTATCGGATGGTCGGCGCGAAACGATTTTCTCAAACTCAACCGAAGGGCCCACCTGCCAAGTGGGTGATTCGGTTCTATCCAACTACGGTCCGATAGCGTTTCGGAACCGCCCGGTGCGGACCCGCATGCCGGGTGGTGTGGTAGGCGGAGGCTGCCTACCCGATTGGACTCTGTTTTCATGTCGGTAACGCTACTCCTGATCTCTTTGTGCCCGGATTCCCGCTTCGCGGTCTGCGACCTTCTCAATCAATCGCTCCGCCATCTGTCGGCTTCTCTCAGCAAGCTGCTCATCCTCCGACGAATCAGAAGCAGGGCCAAGACGCGGGGTCGAAAACCGATCAATGAAGTCGCGCTTGAATGCTTCGGAGTCAGCTTCAGAACTGAATAAAATCTGATTCGCCATCATGATCTCTATAGCAAATTCGATCATAGAAAGGCGGGCGAACGCGCCGCAGTCGCCGCAGTCCAACACTGAGTGCACAGGCTGAGAGGGAGTGGTTCCCTTTCTCCTAATGCACTATAATGAATACTATACGTTTGATATTGGGATTGATGATTGGCGGGATTGAGGTTGCGGCAGGCCGCAGGAAGGGAGCGGTGAGCAGCTATATACAAGCCAGAGAGAGGACGACCGGCCCGGCTTGGCGGGCCGGTCGTCCTCTCTCTGGGAAAAACTCCGCGCTGGCGTCGTGGGCGCAGAGCGGAGGATTTGGAGTGGTGGCAAAAATACAACGGCGCATCACCGCCAAGGAACGCGAGGCGATTCATGCCGGTTTGGCCCAGGGCAAAAGCGGCGCTCAGCTTGCCGTCGGCCCAAGTGCGCCGCGCGCCACAAAGTCGCCGACACGCCCGCCTTGCGCGACGAGGTGCTGGCCCTGTTTGCCACCGGCGCTACGCCCAAGCCAATCGAAGTCGCCTTGAGACGACGTCATGGCCTTGATCTGACCCGACGCGTGAGCCACGAAACCACCATCTACGACTTCATCTACGTCCACTCCAAAGGCTCGGTTAAGAAGGAGTTGATCGCTTATTTGCGGCGCAAGAAGCCCCGGCGCAGTCCCGCCCCCCCCCCGCCAAGGGCAAGCTCTCGGGCCAATTGCCGGGCGCGATCAATATCGGCGAGCGACCCGCTGAGGTGGAGCGCCGGGAGGTGCCCGGACACTGGGAGGCCGACTTGGTCATGGGTGCGGGCAATCGCACCGCCATTTTGGTCATCACCGAACGGGTTTCCCGCTACGTGATGATCGTCCCGTTGGGCGGCGCCAAAGACGCGATCAGCGTCGCCCGCGCTCTCATCCGGGTCTTCAAACGCCTGCCCGCCCACCTGCGCAAGACCCTCACCTACGACAACGGCCGCGAAATGGCCCAACATGCCGCCTTCTCCCTTGCCACAAAAGTGGCGGTCTACTTCTGCAATCCACACAGCCCTTGGCAGCGCGGTGCGGTCGCGAATATCAACGGTCTGAGCCGGGAATACTTCCCTAAAGGCATCGACGTTAACACCGTCACCAAAGGCCAAATCGCCAAAGCGGAGTGGCTACTCAATAATCGCCCTCGCATCGGGCTCGACGGACAGTCTCCCGCTGAAGTCTTTCATGCTATTATACAAAAAAACTGTGCACTAGCCGCTTGACGCCGCCCTCTGGCTCGTGTATAGTTGCAGACCGCTCCCTTCCTGCGGTCTGCCGCAACCTCAATCCCGCCAATCATCAATCCCAATATCAAACGTATAGTATTCATTATAGTGCATTAGGAAAAAGGGAACCACTCTGCTCTCAGCCTGTGCACTCAGTGTTGGACTGTGGCTACTGCCGATTCTTTTCGGTCGATATGACCATACTCGACTCTCCTGAATCGGTATCGGCGGCAAACATGGCGCCCATGGTAACCTGCACCTTGTCCGCATTCTAATCGCGCTGTTCGTGTCGAGAATCGTTCGGATAAAAAACTGTTCGAAGCCACTGGTCCTCGCCTGAGTGATGATGAACAGGCCTACCCCAACACGATACAAGCCAAACTCATGAGCATGGCCCGCTTCCTGGCGGTGAGAAATCGTAGCGCGATCCGGAAATTAGGAGTCATCACCGTGACTGACTACGTTCCTCGACGTTGACGCGGTCTCCGTCTCGATAGAGATCCAGTTCCTCAGTGACTACCAAATCTCCGACTTCGATTCCGGAGAGAATTTCCACTTCATTGAGGCTCTCGTAACCGGCCTCCACGCTGCGCACTCGGATAATTCCGCCATCCACCACCATGACCTTATCACCGATAAGTGCGCGACGAGGGATAAGCGTGGTGTCGCTTCGCTCAGCCGTGATGATACATCCCTTCCCCGGTCAATCCGGGTACCACTCGCTCCAACTCAATATCCACTTCCAGATGCACGATGTACCGCTGGGTCTCCGCATCGGCCGAAGGTAGTACTTTCGACACCGTCGCATTGTACTGACGATTAGCGTAACCGAGAAGCCGTACGGACGCCTTCTGCCCCAGTCTCAAATTCTAAAAATTCTCTTCGCTGATCCGAGCCTCCACCGTGCAACTGTCGAAATCAACAAAGCGATCGGAGAATTTGATCCGATCAAATCACCTGGTCGGGCATAAACTTCAGAAGCCACGCAATTGAATGGGGCCAAGATCCGCATCTTGGCCAATTCGCGACGACGTTGCGCCAACGTATTGCGGAAGTTGGACAATAGCAGTTCATTATTCACTACCTCGAGCTGGAGCTTCCTTTCGATCTGTAAAACGCTCCGCTCCTGCTTCCGGTATTCCACTTCAAACAGAATTGCCGGTATCCATTAATCGTTCGGGGAGGCCAAGTTTTCCTTCGCCGTGACCAGTTCGAGTTCGATCGACGACCCTACTTCAATTTTGGACTTCGCGGCATCATATTCCGTTTGGATGCGCTCAATCTCCAACTCCAAATCACTCGGGTCGATCTGAACCAGAAAATCTCCTTCCGAGAAAGCCGCTCCGGAATCGAGTTCGGAAGCCACTACACGACCACCAACTGCACTCTTCAGAGACATATTGTATTCAGCCAACACGGTGACACTACCCGGTACCGACTGAACTGCTTTGCCCTTCCACGCAGGTCGCACCGTCACCGTCGCACGATTATTCAAAACCAAGGCTGTAGCACCGACAGCGAGCACAACAACAATTAACAGGAGCTTCTTCATCAGCGGCCAGAGGGCATTGTGTCGGTAAACGGGTCATCATCAACGAGTTGCAAGAAATCTAAAACACGCAGCCAATAATTGAGCCTGGCCTGCATGGTGGTGCGCCAAGAATCCAACAAGTTGACCGTTGCGCTGTTCATGTCGGAAACCGCAGCTTCTCCCCGATCGAACTGCTGGGTAATGTAGTTCAGATGGTTCCGAGCAGACTGCAGCTCTTGATTCGCGATATCGACGCCAATAGCGTGATATTTGAGCTGTCGCCCAATGGTTTGCGCATCATCGACCAGTTGGGCCTTTTTCTGTCCGATTGAAGCCTCGGCTGAACGAAGGCGATTAAGCGCCGCCTTAACCCGGCCTCTCGTCTCAAAACCGTCGAACACATTTCAATTGAAGCTTATGCCCCCGTAGAGAGACTTGAATTCATATTTTTGACCAGGATTGGCTGAATAGCTTTGTTCGTCCTGGGTTATCCCTGCCACCAAATCGAATTGAGGCCTTAAACTCTTCTTGGTATTCGCGAGATCGTTTTTACTCACCGCCAATTCCTGCAAAGCTATTTCCAGGTCGACATTGAGGGGAATTTCCACCGCGACAAATCGCGCTAGCATGGAGCGGAGCACCGCCGCATCTTCTGCTCAAGGAAGGTCAGGGAATTCATCCGCAATCATTTCGTCCGAGACGCTTACGCCCGAAATTCGCGATAACATGCGTAAACCCGTTTCGTACGTGTCCGTCTCCATCGCCTCCCACAAAACAGCTCTTTGGTGCCCAATGCGTATCTGGTAGATCTCAGCTTCTGAGATCAAATTTTGCAGTCGCTTGTCTGCCGATTCCTTTAAGTTCTCCGCTACGTTGGATAGATTGAACCGAACTCGCTCCAGAAATTTATTTTGGATTAATAGTTCCAAATACTTCCCGCGAATGTCCTTCGCAACCGCGGCGAAAGCCTGCCGCGTTCGGCCATCCTCTATGTTGCGGCGAATTTTTGCGGACTCAACATTCCGACTAATTACGCCCCAATGAAACAGCGGCTGTGTCATTGCGAATCGGTAGTAGAGTTTATCTGCTGTCGGGGGTTCCGAGAAAACTCCACGCTCTTCCTCGGAAACCAACAAATCCAAGTAGCCCCCCAAACTTCGGAAGGCGTGCGCCCTTCGCAGTTAGGAGGTCTCCATCTGACGCGGTCTCATTATCACCTCGTAATACCAATCTGGGGCGATTGGCGCATCGCTTCAGTCAAAATTGAGCGCAGTTGCGGCAACTCGTCCTCGGGCAGAAATGGGCGGACTTGTCCCCATCGATTCGGGGCCGCTAATACGGCCCCCGTGAATACGACTGCAAAGATTCGCCGGGTGACCCGGTGGGATAAAGATAACATGAAAGTGCTAGGATTAAAACGGATACTGAGTCAGCACGGTAAAACCAACCATGGACAACGCCATATCGCCTTTAGCTCACGCAAGCTCAATCTCCCGGAGGGGACACTCCTGAACGCGTCATCCGCTATCCACCTCCGCTCGTCACGGTCGTGCGCCTCTTCCGATTCAAGATCACTCCTCCGTTTATTTGGGGATCCTACGGTTTCCCCATCCCAGAGCAAAGGGTCCGTAAATTCTTGGGATCGTAGGTATTCTTCTCCAGTTTTAATCATGCGTAGTTCGTTCTGGACCTCGCGCGTCTCGGCGGAGTTCCATAATTCCACACTTTATTTGAGCGAATGAATCCTCGCCCTCAATCATTGCATTTGTCCTATCTCTTCTAAAACGAGCCCGTCTCCATCGCATCCTCCTCCTTTCCCCATCTGGCAGGGAATATCCAAACCATCCTATTTCCAACTCTTTCGTGACCAGTTACGAGCATGACTTCATACGCATAGCCAGCATTTCGCCTGAAATGCGAGTCGCCGACGTTACCTTCAACACGGCCCAACATCTGGCAGCTTTGCGCGAAGCAACCTCGGCGGGAGCTTCGGTCGTGGTGTTTCCCGAACTTGGTCTGAGTGGCTATTCTTGTGGCGATTTGTTTGCTCAATCGATCCTACTATCGTCAGTCAAACAGGCGCTGCTCGATATCGCCGCTGCGACTGTCCGTTCGCCGACTGTTGCGGTAATCGGACTCCCATGGGCAGTCGACGACCGACTCTTCAACTGCGCTGCGCTCATCGGCGATGGGCGTGTTTTGGGTTTAGTGCCCAAAACCTTTCTCCCCAACACTGGGGAATTTTACGAGCAAAGGTGGTTCACCAGCGCCTCTGAACTTGCTCGCGAATTCGTCAATTTGGCCGGAATCTCAATACCCTTTTCGACCGCTGTCGTGTTTGAAGATGACCGATCCTGCGCCTGCCTCGGAATAGAAATTTGTGAAGACCTCTGGGCGATTTCTCCGCCCAGTGGTGACCTCTGTCTTGCAGGAGCCAATTTGATTCTCAACCTGTCGGCCAGCAACGAACTCATCGGGAAAGCCCCCTACCGTCGTGATTTGGTCAAACAGCAATCAGCTCGATGCCTCACGGGCTACGTCTACGCTAGCGCTGGCCCCGGTGAATCCTCGACCGACGTCGTCTACTCCGGCCATGGAATAATCGCTGAAAACGGCATTATCATCAAGGAAAGCACCCGATTCCAATTTGGCACACAGTGCATCATGGCAGACATCGATATTGCTCGATTGCGGCATGAAAGGCTGACAAACAGCAGTTTCGCCAGCGTTCCCCAATCACGATCCATACGACGTGTTGCCATTAAACTTGGTGAGTCCAAAAGAAGGCCTTCCTCTCCGCTCGGGCACCTTCGTCCCACCCCAGCTTGGCCTTTCGTTCCCTCCGACCCCCAAAGACGATCAGAGACCTGCCAGGAGATCTTTGCCATCCAATCAGCAGGCCTCGCCAAGCGACTCAAACACACCGGCAGCCAGCGAGTGGTCATCGGCGTATCCGGAGGGCTCGACTCCACTCTGGCGTTGTTGGTCACGGCACATGCGTTTGACTTACTAGGATTGGACCGAACCGGCATCCTCGCACCCACGATGCCGGGGTTCGGCACCACACCTCGCACTCAAGGAAATGCCGAGCAACTCGTTCGAGAATTAGGCGCCACCTTCCGCACCATTCCCATCGGACCGGCCGTGACTCAGCATTTTCAAGACATCGGGCATGACCCGTCCAGCCACGATGTGACCTGCGAAAATTCTCAAGCTCGCGAACGCACCCAAATTCTCATGGATCTAGCCAACGAGGTCGGTGGATTCGTCGTCGGCACCGGTGATCTATCTGAAGCCGCCCTAGGATGGTGCACCTTCAATGGCGACCACATGTCCATGTATCATGTGAACATCGGCGTGCCAAAAACGCTCGTCCGCTACCTCATCGATTGGTGCGCCGAAACTGATTTCTTTAGCGTCACCGCGGCCGTGCTGCACGATATTGCAGCCACGCCTATCAGCCCCGAATTGCTGCCGGCCGGCGCCGATGGAAAAATCCTCCAAGAGACTGAGTCCGTGGTCGGCCCCTACGAGTTGCATGACTTCTTTCTCTATCACATCATTCGGCACGGCTCGCGCCCTGGCAAGGTGCTGTTTTTAGCCGAAATGGCGTTCAATCAACTCTACGACCGTGCGGTCATCTTAAAATGGCTCCGCGTATTCGTCCGCCGTTTCTTTAGCCAACAATTCAAACGCTCGGCCCTGCCCGATGGACCGAAGGTCGGCACCATAGCGTTATCACCTCGAGGGGATTGGCGCATGCCCAGCGATGCCGTCGCCACTGTTTGGTTAGCCGAGATTGACGCAATCGAAAATCTTCCGCTCTCCTCATCTGCAAAATTTACCAATCATGTCTAAAAATCTAATCGTAGTCTGCGGAGCCGCTTGACGCCGCCCCTCCCGGATCCACCGCCACCAAACAGCAAGGGATCCGCCGCCAATCCCAACGCGACATCATCACCAACTTTGAAGCGGTGCGTGACTGCCTCAAATCCACCGCCTACCGGGATCTATTGAACGAGTCCGACTTCCCATGAACCGACAGGTCACCCGCCCGAGACGCCAACCTGCAATGTACGCCAATACAGACTGATCCCGTCCTTGATCATCTGCACCGCCACGAGAATGAGTAGCATGCCCATCAGTTTTTCCGCCGCGCGCATGCCTCGCGTGCATCATATCGGGCGATACACTCACCCGCAATCAAGATCGCCGCACTGACACCGCTCGCCAAGCTCACCGCCAGTATCCAATCCATCAAACGATCCGGTTCCTTACTGGCGAGCAGGAGCAAGAACGCGATGCCACTTGGTCCCGCAATCATCGGTATCGCTAGCGGCACAATAAACGGTTCGTCGTCCTCATCTCCGCCAAACTGCACTCCACGGTTTGGGAAAACCATCCCGATCGCGATTAAAAATAAGAGAATACCCCTCGCTAAACTGAGCGAAGATTGCTGCAATCCCAAAAACGTCAACATCTTCGCCCCGACCAATAAGAACAACATCAAGACCCCGTAGGCGATTAACACCTCCGGCAGGAGCACCTTACGACGCCGTTCTGCCGGTACTTTCGACAATGTCGCGTTAAACATCACCACATTCCCGAACGGATCGAGAATCAGCAGCAAAGTAGCAGCAGCGGAAATCAGTGTCATCCCCTCAAGTTGAACAACCGCTTCCCGCAAGCCAGGTGTAGCGATTTCCCGATTCGCGGTATTCTTTTGCGCAGGGAACCCGCCCGGCTCTCCTATTCGCGAAGACGCTACAAATCCCCCTGTACTGTGATGACCAATCGACGCCGATGTGGACTCCGCCGATGCTCCCATAAAAAGATACTCTGCCACGTGCCCAGCAGCATCCGGCCGCCTCCCACCGGCACTACTTCCGTCGTCCGAGTGAGAGCCATCTTGATGTGACTTGGCATATCATCAGGCCCTTCGTGCGTATGCACAAAATCCGAATTATTCTCGGGTACCAAACGATCTAACCATCGTTCCAAATCCAACCGCGCCGAGGGATCAGCATTTTCCATGATCACCAAACTACAACTGGTATGCTGGCAAAATACACTCACCAGACCGGTTTCGATTCCACTGCGCCGCACCACCGCCGCGACTTCGTCCGTGATCTCGAATGTTCCTGCCTTTCTGGTAGGCCAGCTGATGGTCTCCTGTAACGTACTGCTCATCACCCCAACAAGTAAACATGTTCTCCCGCCCGCAATCTCCTAGCTAGGACCCAGCCGGGATCTCATAAAATAACCCAACCGCTAAGACGGGCGGGTCGTAAAAAGAATCTGCTGAGAATCGTTAGAACTTCAGCGTCAGACGGTCACCACCTGCGGTCAACCGACGTACTGATTCATAGAGCTGATCATCACTCAAACGGCTGGCAATTTGCGTGATGAATATCACGCCCATCATCAGCTGAGCCATCCGCCGCGTAGTCTGACGCCGCTCCGTTGTAGGCGAACAAACGATCACGAGTCGTGTTCGGCGAGCTCACCTCGCTCAACGGTTCCGCCGTGGGCGCGGACGAAGTCAATTGCAACTGCGGCTGACTGAGCAATCGAATCAGGCTCGGTTGCTCAGCTTCAATGACCGCCAAATTGGCCGCGATCGAACGAGCTGACGGGGAATCGTGCTTCAGTGCCTGCATGGGCGCAGCCGCAACTCCCGCCCAAACCACCAAAGGTGATATGCTGACCGGATCGACGAGCGTATTTTCGAGCTCTAAATTCTCCAACTGGTCCGCGGACAAGGCGGGCACTGACTCGATCGGTTCAGCTTCAACCTGGGCCACTACTTCGCTCACAAGATTCAATTCCATTGAAACCACCCTGGATCCAGCATGAATGGCGGCCGCCGACGGCGTATATGCAAATTCCAAACCCGGTTCCCGGTATTCCCGGAACGAAAGAAAAGTAACCGCAAAAACCGCCGCTGCCCCCATGGGCATCTGGTAGCGCGATAGCCCGACCATCAAACGAGGCAGCACAAACCACCAACGCTTAGGCTCAATCGCCGCCGCACGTTGCCGGACATGGCACTCCCGCTGAAAATCATCCCAAAACTCCGGCGACGGCCGTTCGGCCCGTTTCACCGCGAAAAGGTCGTCCAAGGCAATGTTCTGGGGTTTTTTTTTCCGGCATCATGAGCGCAAGTAGGTCTGCAGTTCGGACTGAAGAATTTATTTAGCGTAGTGGAGACGAGAACGAACGGTTCCCACCGAACAGCCCACCACTTCGGCGATCTGTTCATGGTTTAATCCATCAATTTCAAACAAAGTTACCACGATGCGATGCTTGATAGTCAGTTTTGGCATCGCCTCGTTAATTTTTCCGGAAGTTCACGGACATAGACCTCACGGTCAGCCCCATCTTTATCCGTAAGTTGGGCAAGAAGTTCCGTGGTCTTGTCGTCTTCGGTGATTTTCTCGAAACTGAAAAATGTGCGTAATTGCGACTTTCTAAGATGACTCAAGGTCGAATTTACCGCGATTCGATACAACCAGGTGAAAAATGAGGATTGTCCCTGAAAGCGGGTGATCGACTGAAATGCCTTGATGAATGAGTCCTGCGTCAGGTCCGCCGCATCTTCTCGATTTGACGTCATGTTGTAGATCAACCCGAACACACGTTCCCGGTAACGTAGGACCAATTGATCAAATGCCGCCACTTCACCTGCTTGTACGCAGACTACGATTTCCCAGTCACTGTCAGCCTCGTGCTCCCGCTCTGCCGAGCTGACTAGCGACTTACTTAGGACTTTGGATGCGACCGACATGAATGCTCGCTTTGATCCGATCCCGCTCTGCAAGCAATCGGAAAGATCGGCCCCATCACCCCTCCGTCGGTCTCAAGGTCTCCACTTGAGCCCGCAAAACACTACTCAATGAGGTCAATCGTGGCACCGCAGGCAGCCCACTATACGGGGCCAACGCTTTTTCTCCGACGATCAACTGTTCCTCCAACGCTGCCTTCACCCGGTCAAAGATCGCACAAGCTCTCATCTGCCTTAACCGTAATTCTATGTTGGGCTTGGCTTTACCCGTAATCTCCGCCAGTAGCCCCGCCTTTTCCTCTCCCGGCAATAAATCCGCCAACTCCAGCAAAGGCAACGTGAGCTTTCCACTGACCAGATCGATGCCGAGAGTCTTGCCGATCTTCGATTCCTCGCCGAAGAAATCCGCCAAATCATCGAAAATCTGGTAAGCAATCCCCAATTGACGTCCATAAATGGTCGCAGCCTCCACCATCTCGGTATCGTAACCTCCCAACCGGCTCCCCAAACGGCAAGATACTCTGAACAATTCCGCCGTCTTGAGATCAATCACTCGGTAATAGTCGTCGCGAGTTATCTCCGTCGTGCCTCGTCGCATTGTCTGGATGATCTCACCCGAACATACTCGCCGGGTGGACTCTCCCACCGCCGAACACACCTCGGTCGCGGGAAACTGTGCCGCCAGGTGCAGGGCATGCGCAAATAACGCGTCGCCCAACAACACCGCCGCTTCCGGTCCAAATGAACGCACCGCCGTATCTCGGCCCCGACGGATGTTTGCCTCATCCATGATGTCATCATGGACTAAAGTCGCCAAATGAACCAGCTCCACGACCGCGGCGACCTTGACCAAATCGGAAGACACCTCGTCGTTCCGCCAACCGCTCAGAAAAACCAAGGCGGGTCGAATGCGTTTTCCTGAAGTATCAATACAGTAGTCCGCCATTTGCCGAACCTCCGGCTCAAAAGCCTGGATCTGTTCGTGTAGACATGTCTCGAGCGCTTGCACATGAGGCCTCAATCGCGCGAAAACCGAAGGGAAATCTAGCACGGGGGCTCCTTTGCTGGCGTGGACGTCGCGGAAGGCATCAGTCAACCACCTAAATACGGATCGCTCGCTTTGGCTAACCAATAGTAACGGAATAAGCTCGCGTTGTAGCCCATTGCTCCAGTGCTTAAAACTCACTCAATAAAGTGCTATTACACTTACGAGCGATTCCCCTTTCCTCATCGTCTTGATGCTCGGCGCAGGAGTCTACGTGACTTAGGATATGGAGACAGGGCTACCTGTCTCACCAGCGAGGAGAATCCTTTTACGGCGGTTTGCCGGGTGCCTCCCCCGCCTCTCTGAACATCTGCCTCGTCGCAGGACTGGGGGGATTGATCATTGTCGGTCTGGAAACCTGGGGAGAATCAGCTCTCAATATTTCGGCCGAGCAATCGGAGATCACCGTGCTCTTCGGCCTCTACAAGTTGGTCGCCGCCATCATCGAAGAGATCATATTCCGGGGTTACCTCGTCCCCAACGAACGTCGGGGGCGCTGGATCCGTTGGGAGGCAATTATTGGAGCCTCCGTCGTATTCGCAGCACTGCACCCATTTTTGTGGAGTTGGGAAGACTCCGAGTGGGAATGGACCTTCACCACCAAGGGTTGGTTCAGCACCGCGGCGGTCTTCGTCAGCTCGCTATGGTTCTACACGGTGCGCTTTCTTCCCGGTAACCCTCACCGGTCGCTGCTGCCCTGCTTTGTCGCGCACGCATCGAAAAACCTCGCCGTTTTCGCCGTGAAAGCCGCGCAAGGCTTCGTGGTCGCGCGTTGGTAGGGACGCACCCAACTGCCGTCCTACGCGGAACCGCGTCAACAAAAGTCAAAGCGCAGAGGACCTGCCATCGAGGCCCCATTGCTTTGGCATGAGAGCTTCCAGTGACCGACAGCGTTGCCGCGTGTCCACGCATTCCCTCCCCTCCCAAACACTTAAAAGTGCGTGGAGGGGCGTTGCAGAAACCAACTACTGCACTTCGTAAACTTCTACGATCGCAACACCTGAATCCCCATCGCCACTGGAGACCAGTGCGGTATAGGCTCCCGGCGGCAATGTGATCAGGAGAACCGCGTCCTTGCTGCCGCTTTTCAGTGCAAACGCCCCGACTTGGGCTGCCGTTTGGGCGCCTTCACTCGCGTCATTGCCGCGTTCTCAGTCGTCGTTCTCACGCACTTCAGCGCCATCCGACTGGCGGACCAAACGAAGCTCCGGATTGGAAAGCGGATCACTGATCCCGAACTTCGATAAAGTGGGACCGACTGCACGGATTAAGATCCGCTTGGGCGTACTCCCGTTAATGATAACCCCAGCAATGAGAAGCTGATCTCCCGGACCGACTTCGCCTCGAGTGGAGACGTTTAATACCTTTTCTGAAGAGAACGCGGTGGGCTCATCAATATCGTAAACTTCAACCAAGCCCACTCCCGTGGCACCGCCAACTCCCGCGACCGACGCCGTATAGGAGCCCGGCGCCAACGTCTGGACCAACGCCGCATCCGCACTGCCACTCGGTAACGTAAACGCCCCTACGATGGCCGAAGCGGCCGGCACATTGGGATCGCTTCCCCAATCGTCGTTAGATCCCACCACGGTTTCACCTTGGTAAAGTTTGAGCGTCGGCTCACTGATCAGCACCGCTGACTCCGTAATTTGCCAGGGTCGGTCCAATCGCCCGCAACAACACACGCTTCGGTGCTGATCCGTTCACGACAAATCCGGCTACCAATATCGCGTCGCCAGTGCCCACTCGACCGCGAGTCGACAAGTTGCGCAGGAAACCATCCGCGGCCGGAGCGCGGAGAACTCACCGCGCCCGAAAACGTGCCGGCTACCGTACCAGTGACTGTTCCGGTCAAAAATCCCGTGTCAGGATCTATCCGCCCCTTCAGCGTCCCGCCTCGCACCGTTGGTATCTCAAAACCACCGTCACTGGACAAGTTGCCCGGCTCGGATACGTCCTGACTATCACCGTCCGTCACATAGAACGTGACCGAAGCATCCGTGCCGATCAGGGCGATCAACATACTATCACCGATTCCCGCCAAGCTGCCATACACAACCCCGGTCGGTCCAGAGTAATTCGATGCACCACCGATTTTCACCGTGCCACTGAATGTCACTCGATCACCATCGAAATGACCGACAACACCCGAATCAAAGGTCTCTCCCGAAAGCATCGTATTGTCTCCCGTGACCAACGAGAAATCTCCTCCGGCGTCCACTTCGGCTCCGGTGTAGAAATAGATCTCAGGGTCCCCGCCGCCTGTCGTGAGAGGATTGGAATACGCAATTAGGGTAACACCTCGGCTCCCTTGCTTCGCCATCGTGAAGGAACCCTGCTCTGTACCGCCCAAATAGATGCCACTGTAGAGGGTATCCGCATCGTCCGCATCTAGCACCGCGACCGTGATCAACTCGGTCAAAGCGCTTAATCCTCCGTTGTCAGTCGCCCGAGCTTCCAACCGATAAACACCGGTCGAGTTGGGCATCCAAGTCACCGAGAAGGGTCCGGCCGTGTCGCGCGCCCCAATTTGCACCCCATTGGCGAAGAAATCCACGCCATCAATGCTGCCATTGGTGTCCGTCGTCGTGGCTTGAAGTTCAACCGAACTCCCCAGCAACACGGACGCGCCATTGCTGGGGAAAGTGAGCGCCACGTCCGGGGCCCCGTTGGCCGAGGCATTAACGGTCACCGCGGTCGAATTGGTCTGATTTCCCGAGTTATCAAATGCGCGCGCTACGATGGAAAACGCACCGGCGCTTTGTGGCGTCCAAGTCGCGGTGAATGGCGATGAGTTGGCGGATGCGATCTGAATTCCGTTCACCAAGAAAGCGACCGATACGATCGTGCCATCGGTATCCCCTGCTTCCGCCAATAGAGAAACCGGCGTGCCTTGTTGCACCGAAGTGCCACTTGAAGGCGAAATCATCGCCACAGCGGGCGAGCCGTTTGCCACCACCGCGACCGACACGCTCGCGCTGGTGGTCTGGTTTCCTGATCCATCGACCGCCACCGCATGTAGCGAATAGGTGCCCGATGAGGACGGAATCCAGCTAGTCACATAAGGTTCCGTCGTGTCCGCTTCCCCTTGTGGTTTGCCATCAACAAAGAACTGCACACTCGCCACCTGCCCGTCAGAATCCAAGGCGGAGGCAATGATACTGGCGTTGCATCCTGTGATCAACGCATCCCCGTTGCTCGGCGTGACAATCGAAACTGTCGGTGCCGCCGAACTGGAATCCGCCGCCGTAACGCTAACCGCGGCACTCGAAGACTGATTGCCGGAATTATCAGTCGCCCTCGCCGTCAAGGAATAGACGCCAGGTGAAGTTGGCGTCCACTCGACCACATATGGTGCGACCACGTCTGCCGCCCCGAGAGGTTGACCATCCAGATACACTTGCACCGAAGCCACCGACCCATCGCCATCAGTCGCCGCCACGATAATCGAAGTCGAGGAACCTGTCTGCACCGTTGATCCACTGGCCGGAGAATTCACCGCCACCGAGGGCAATCCGCCACTGAGATCATCGACGTTTACCGTCACCACGGAACCCGTAACCAAGTTGCCATCGTTGTCCGTCGCTCTGGCCTCAACTTGATAGTGGGCCACCGAAGTCGGAGTCCATTCCGTGCTGTAAGGGTACACCGTGTCCGTACCGATGAGGACCGAGTTCGCATAGAATTGCACCTTGGTCACATTGCCATCCGTGTCGGCGGCCGCCGCATTAATCAGCAATCCCGTATTCACCGTATGCGTGCCCCCCCCCTGTGGGTGAGGTGATAGTGACCGTGGGAGCGTCGCCGACCACCCCGCCGCCTCCGCCGGTCCCTCCACTGCCTTGCACCATGACCGAAACTCCCTCCGACAGCGTGGATAACCCGAGATCATCCGTCGCCAGCGCAGAGAGAGAGGCCGTAGGATCATCGGGATCGGGCTCGTCTGGAGTCCAAGTCACCACAAAAGGAGACGTGCAATTTTCACCGATAAAAGTACCACCGACAAAAAACTGCACGGATTCGATTGTGCCGTCACTGTCAGAAGCGGAGGCATTTATAGTGATGGAGGAACCAGCCGATACTGCGACCCCATTGGAAGGAGAATTGATGGAAACCGCCGGCGGCGCGGAGATCTGAATCGTATTCACCGGCGATGCGACGACATTGTTTTTGTCGTCGTAGCCCAAAGCGCTGATCAGGTAGCTGCCGACTGCAGTGGGGGTCCACTCAGCCGTATACGGAAAGGTCAAATCAGTCGCGAAGAGCACCCCGTCGACATAAATTTCCATTCTTTCGATTCTACCGTCCGAGTCGTTCGCCGTCATCGTGATGCCGATCGGATCCAAAGGAACCGCGATGATGGACTGATCCCCAGGTGCAGCCACCGTAAACGTGGGAATCGCCCCAACCGCAGTCACCATCGCCACGGGAACCATACTGATTGAAAGGCTTCCACCATTACTGTCGGTCGAAATCGCCATGATGTTCACGGTTGAGCCAGAAGGGGCGGTCGGGGTGTAAATGTAAGAGTAGGGTGCAGTGACATCTGTGCCTATCGACGACCCATCAGCGAAAGACTCCATTTGAGAAATGGATCCCTGCTGGGGAGTCGCATCTGCTTTAATCGTAACCGAGGAACCTACCGGAACTAAAGTTCCGGGGAGCGGACTGGTAATCGTCGTTCCAGTCGCATAAAACCTAATCGAAGGGGAGGTAACTGTGGTGGCACCGTCAGTGGCGGTCACCGGTAGATAATAGACCCCAGGTCGTGGCGGCACCCAACTCGCGGTATCCTCACCCAAGACCGGCGACGGCGAAGCTCCAAGGGTGACTCCATTGACAAAAACCGCGTAGGTGAAGCTGTCATTCGTGAAAGTGCCGCGCGCCAAGGCCGTAAAAGACACTATGGTATTCGATGGCGCATAGGCCTCATTGGGTGGATCAAAAACCGAGCCTACTGCGATTGCGGCCGTGGCTTCGGCATCATCGCCGCCCCCCGCCTGAGAACGTGATGGCCGGGGCAATGTATCCCGATCCAGCCGAGCTCACCGTCACGGTCGAGACACTACCCAGCAGGGATACCACCGCGGTTGCAGAAGTGCCCGGATCTGTAGCAGCAGGGGTAATCGTCACCGCAGGAACCGAGGTGTAGCCTGAACCCGGGTCGGTAACAATGATCCCAGTAACCGCGCTGCCACTCACAGTCGCTTGGGCGGTTGCGCTCGTGCTGCCTCCAGCCGGAGCCGCGATGGTTACCGTAGGCGTCAAACTATATCCGGACCCTCCGTTGGTAAGCATGATGCTGTCCACGTAGCTATCCAATGTCGCTGTAGCGGGCGCCCCGGTTCCGATTCCTGTAATGGCAACCGTGGGGGCCGAGGTATAGCTGGATCCTCCATCCGTAACCGTGAATGAACTGATTGAGCCGTCCGTGGTGGATACGCGGATGATATCAACCCGCAGCACGGGAGACTCTTGCGCGGAGAGACTCGGAAGCAGGATGACGAACACGAGCAGCGCGCTCCTCAGTCCGGTCCAAGTTTTAAATATTCGTTTCATGTCTGATCCTTTCGCGATGAGTTCCAGCTGGTGGATCAGGGTTGCGTATCTGTGGCGAGGGGCGGGGCGAAGGGATCGGATCCGTCTCGGAACCCTGGGAATTCATCCTCTCTCAAATTCATTCGTCGCACCGAACGGGGATCGAACACTGCGCCAATCTCAGCTCCGTCCGCTGAAACCGTTTTGGCAGTGATGAAAATGAGCAAGTTGCGCACATCCTCCGTCTTACTACTCGAACGGAAAAGGCGGCCCAGGCCGGGAATCGAACCCAGCAACGGCACCCTGGTTTCACCATCCGAGGCATTCGATTCGATCAATCCGCCAATTCCCATGGTGAAGCCGTCTCGCAACGAGACCTGCGTCTTGGCTTTACGCGTCGCAATAATGGGAATCTCCGCGCCGCCGGCACCGCCAAAACTGGTGAAACCATTCTGACTGCTGACCTCCGGTTCAATCGTCAGCTTGATGCAGCCCTGCGCATTCACTTGCGGCGTGACCTTCAGAATAATGCCCACTGGCCGGTATTCGAAACCACTGACCTCAAACGTACCGCGTTCCGCCTTGTATGTGTAATTGGGTATCGGATACTCAGCCCCCACGTGGATCTGGGCTTCCGTATTATTGAGCGTCACCACGGTCGGGTTCGAAACCAGTTTGGTCTGATTTTGAGTCTTCAGCGCACTCAAAATAAGCGCGAACTGATCCGCCGAAAACACGGCTGATGTCGAGCGCGTCGTTCATCCGCTTCCGATCAAATTACGCAAATTGCTAAAGGTATCCGAAACATCATTGGTGGTGGTGACCGTGTCCGTGATCGTATCTGTTAGGGAGTTTGTGCTCCCGAGGTTGGAAGACACGTTACTGGAATTCGTCGCGGTAGACGTTCCTCCATTTGAACTGACGCCAAGCGAAGCTGAGGACTGCGAACCACTCGTGCTGGTATTATTCGACAAATTTTCGTTTTCACGCGTCGAAACGGTACCGAAATTGTTGGTGCTCCCCGCACTATCGGACGTGTCGTAAGTATTCCCGCGAGTGCTGTCATAGTTGCGGCCAATGCCACTCACGCCGACTTGATACCCACTCAACGATGTCCAGTTCACTCCGATGTTCTTCACATCACGGTCAGTGACCTCAATGAACTTGGATTTAATCATGACTTGATCCGTCGCCTGGTCGAGTTGCTCAATGATCGGACGAATCCTACTCAACCGAGAAGGACGCTCCGTGATCACCAACGCATTGGTGCGAATTCACCACAATCCGACCTCCGACTGCCGCATCGACCAAGGGCGTAATCGACCCCTGCAAATCAGACGCCCGAGCGTAATTGATTACAAATACGTCGGTGGTCATCGGTTCCTGTAACAAGGACGCCTGACTCACGACCTTGATGATGTTTCCTTCCTCGACGAAAGGGAAGCCCACAGGAGAAAGCACGACCTCGAAAATCTGTCGCCACGTCACGTAATTTGATCGACGTATTGCCCGGCCAAGTGTCCGGGATCACCAGGTTCAGCTCAAAAAGATCGGCCACGTTGCGCAGAATGTTTCGAATCTCCTTGTCGGGAAAATCCACCGACAAGACTTCATTGCCCATGGACACCGATGACGCCGTGACTTCGTCGGCAATGACCACGGTGGGGGCAGCGGGAGCTTCAGGTTCTTCAACCGCCATCCCATCTGCCTCCAGGGGAGGAAGAGGCTCTGAGGGGAAAGGTTAATCCGGTTGGGTTTGCGCGCTGAGTGTCAGGCTCGCGATAAGAGCTCCCCCGAGGAGGGCGAGAATCGTTTTAGTCCTCATGGTCAGTTATTGGATTTGATCGGACGGGGGTATTCGGCTTCGCCGAGCCGAAGGGTAAAAAATGAAGATTCGATGGCGCTGATCACCAACGTATAGCGATTTCCTGCGTAAATGATCGGTAGCTCTCCGCCCACGCGGATTTTCTTTTGTCCAAATAGCAGGAGAGGCTGACCGCCCAGCATCATCGTGCCACTGGGATTAATCTCCGGAGCAATGGTCTCTAAAAGTTCGAAATTGTCTCTCGGTCCTCTCGGGGCAGCCACGGGAGTCTCCGTCTGATCACTTTCCACAGGTGCCACCTCTGGTTCAGGGCGATTCGGGAAAAACGGATTGTTTAGATCCTCCGTCAGCGGCTCCGGGAGCACTCGCGCGCTGAATGCGACCGCTTTTTCGACGGTGGGCATACGGCGCTTGGGCGAAAACACATTAGCCGCTTGAGCCCAAGCTTCACTCGCCAGGCCCAGTACCAAAATCAATCCCAACACTAATCTGAAATTCGCACGGTTCATTCTATTCCCAAGAGTTGAAGGTTCAAACTCAGTACGATGGTCGGCTCCATTTCGTCTTCCGAGTCTGCTACCGCCGTTCGACTGGGAGAAAGGTTCGAGGATAGAAATTTTACAAAATGTGTCCCCGACTCCAAATGGCGCACAAACTCCACAACTTGCCGGTACGTGCCTGCCACTGCCACGGTATAGGGCACGACAATAAACAACGCCCCTCCCTTTCCCTTCACCGCCGTGCCTTGCCGCAGGTCCAAGCGCTTAAGATCTAGCTCCGACTCCAACCGGTAAAAATACTGCAAGTTGTTCGCCAACGCAGAGGGGTTGATCGACCGCTTCCCAATGTCCTCAGCCGCGTCGTTCACCAAGTTAACATGTTCATCCAACCGCGCGGCGTAACGCAGGTTGTTCTTGAATCGAGCCCCCGTTCTCGCGCTCTGATCGAGGTCGACGTCCAAATCATCCATGGTCCCGGATCTGACCGAACCGCCCACCCAAAGAGCCACCGCCAAAAACGCACAGCCCACTCCGATGGGGTGCTTCTTCACGAACGAAACGAGGAGTTGAGGATTAAATTCCATGATGAAAACCAGTTAGCCTTCGGTGAATTGAAGCCGGATCTCTAGGGAGAGCAGGCCGGTCGCGGGGTTTTGCATCAAACTGGTGAGATTGGCGTCATCAAAAAGCGGTCCAAACAACTCATCCTCATTGAGCGTGTCCACCAACGCCGAGGCATATCCGCTCGCTTCATCCGGCGTTCCGTCCACCGTGCCTCTCAAAGGGATAATTTTTCCCCGCCAGTCGATCGTATCGATGGTAATATTCTCCGGCAAAATCTCCCCTAAACGCAGCAAAACGTCGAAAGCTGTAACGGTGCCTGCAGAAAGTCCGACGCTTCATTGATTCGCTTTTCCGCCGCTTGATACTCCTTGAACCGCGCCACCGCTGCCGCACTGGCGCTTGCGATCCTGCTCTAGCTGCTCGTTCCAATCCGCTATCTAGCTGCGAAGGCCGTAGAGCTGATACTCTTGGTGCACGAAGTTAATCAGGGCCGCCGTCGTCACCAATATTGCGAGCCCGTTAATGAAAAACGCCGTGCGTATGGGCTTCACATCAGGAAGCTCATCGGAATTACGGAAATCGCGATGCCACGCGGGCACTTTCACTTCCCCCGAATCACTTTTTTTCTTCAGTTTCGATAACATCGTAACGCGGCATCACGCTCAGGACTCCGAACCAGTCTCGGGTCAGTTCCATTTCAGCGGCTCCCGGCGCAAACGTAATTCCCCGGGACTCCAGCCATGGCCTTAAATTCAATTCCAAAAGATCCACCCCTAATTGATTGGCGATCACTTCTTCCAACCAAGCCAGTTTCGACGCCAAATTCGGGCAAAATACGTGGCCGATTGACTGACCAGTCTGCACCTCATAAAATCCAATCGAGGACTGCAACATCGTGCAAAAGACGTTTGATCAGCGCCGGTCCCATCCCGGTGAAATCAAAGGTGTTGGAGAAAAACAACTTCTTCGCCGACTCCTCATCTTTCAATCCCAGTTCCTTCTGCACCACCGGAATCATCGAGTTCAGTCCGTGAGGCAACAAACGGGACGCCTCCACCCCGTCCACCGACACGATATAGGAATGCGCCGAGTTTATTTCCAATTCAAGCACCACCACCGGGGACTTGATTCGATTAAACTTCAGGTAATCCGCCAAAGCTCCGAGGCAGGCCAATGTTCCCAACTCCAACCGGTCCGGGTAAATTCCCTCTTCCAGCACCATATCCTGCAATTCGCTAATGGTTTGCTTGGGCATTCCCACGATCATCACGTCCTTCTGTGAAGCCGCCACGGTGTTATAATCACTCCCCTCTCCCGAGTTGATCATTCCCAAAGTGTATCCCGCCGACTTAATCCTAAACTGGCTGGCCGCGAACTCACTCAGGTAATTCGCATCTTTTAGCTTTTGGGGCTCGATCGTTGCCCGCCAAATCAAACGTTTCTCCGGGAAAACCGAACACGTTGCCTGGAGAAGGCCATTCGGCGCTTTCTTCGTCAGGAAATGATCCAGAATCTGTCCCCAACCGTCCTCATCCGTATCCTCACACTCCGCAATCAACATCGGCGCGGCTGCGGAATTGGCCCTCACCACCCTTCTAGTGTAGTGGGAGTTAATTAGCTATACGAAACAAAAATAGTAGTGCAGGATGGGTGCATGGCCCGCCCCTGTTAATCCGCTAATCATTGAGGCCGCGCAGCATCAAGAACTTGAACAGATGATCAAACGCCCGACCACGCCGCAACGGGAGGTCAGGCGGGCGCGCATCGTGTTGTTGCGGGCCGAAGGGAAAAGCCAGGAGCCGGTGGCTGCTCAGATCGGAGTGAATCGTCCGGTGGTGGCGAAGGGGGAAAAGCGATTTCGTGAGGCAGGGTTGGCTGGATGGGCCAAGCGAGACGTTCGGGCCGGAAGCCGAGTGTGGATGTGGCGATTCGCGTTCAGATCGTCACTGAGGTCACGCAACCCCCGGCCGGGCGCACCCGCTGGTCCTTCACGGCCTTGGTGCTGTGTTGCGACGAGAAAAGCCAGTGCCAGGCGCTTGAGCGCACCCAGTCGGGCCTGCCTTGGGTATCGGGCACATCAAAACCGCCACCCACGATTACACCCGCCACGGCACGGTCACGCTATTCGCCGCCCTCGGCTATCTGGCCGGCAAAATCATGCGACGCACCGCCTCTCGGCATACCCACCGCGAATGGCTCGGTTTCCTCAAGCACATCGATGCGTAGGCACCCGACGGCTTGGTCCTGCATCTGATCATCGACAACTACGCCACCCACAAGCACGCCAAAGTGAAGAGCTGGATAAAGTGGCGCAAGCAGCGCCATGCCAAAGCCCATGGCGTCGAGCGCATCGCACTGCACTGCAACATCCTCTTCCTGGTTGAATCTAGTGGAGCGCTTCTTCCGCGACCTCACCGTCGATTGTATCCGCGATGGCAGCTTCACCAGCGTTCGAGACCTCACCAACGCCATCGAAACCTACATGGCCGCACGCGACCTCGAACCCACCCGCTACGCCACGCTTGGAAGGCCGAAGGCACCGCCACATCCCTTCATTCGGTATAGTTAATTAACTCTCAGCACACTAGAATGGTTGGCAAATTCGATAAATAGATCTTTCAGTTTGGCAGCGAAAAACATGCGGGTCGAGTGTGTAGGGTGAATTACCGAGACTGAAACCCACCAAAACTAGTGAGAAAAGGGTGAAGCCTGCATTGTAAAACTCTTACTGCAAACTGGCCAAGACAAGGCTAAATCCCGGCGTTAAAGGCGTGCCCACAGGTATTTACCATCGCTTAGCACAACGTCTCCGCGCGGTCAGTTTCACCTTTCGGGCTAGAAATGTGTGCACAAAAAACCGCCGCGACTGAAGCAGCGGGTCTTGACTGATGCCTTGAGCGATGCGGGGAAAAGCTCCCCCCCCCTCCAGTAGTCGCTTACCAAGTACGCTTCTTGTGTCGGTTTGACTTCAAGCGCTTACGGCGCTTGTGCTTGTTCATCTGGAGACGACGCTTCTTTTTGAGATTACCCATGACAGGAAAGTGGTGTTTGTGCAGAAAAGAGGCTGCCAACGTGCCAGTCCCTCATCGCCGTGTAAAGCGCGAATTCATCCTACCCTCGTCACAACCCATGGTCTTTTCCCGTGACGGGTAAAGTGATTGAAGGTCAGCGGTGTAACTTTGAGCTAAACCATTTGGACGATTTTCGATCTGTTTCAGTGGGATGAAATCTAAAGGTAAAACGGAAAGGGAAGCGACGAACGCAAACCCGGAGCAGAAGCACTGGGATCGAAACGTGGAGGTGCGCATGGCCACTGCGGCCGAGCAGGAGTGGTTCGACGCGCAGCTGCACGAGCGGCACTACTTGGGATCCGGGCATCCGGTGGGCGCTTACCTGCGCCAGATTGTCGAAAGAGGGGGGCGGGCGGTGTGGCGCTGCTGGCGTGGGGTCCGGCCTGCTACGCGCTCCAGGACCGGGACCGGTGGGTGGGCTGGGATGCGACCCGCCGGGTCGAGCGGCTTTCCCTGGTGGTGCAAAACCGCCGCTTTCTACTGCTCACCAAGCGCGGCGAGGAGCCCAATTTCGCCTCCCAGGTGCTCGCGGCGGCGGTGCGTACGTTGCCGGGCCATTGGCAGGAACGCTTCGGCTATCGGCCGCTGCTAGCCGAGACCTTCACCGACCCGGAGGCCTACCAAGGCACGTGCTACAAAGCCTCCGCGTGGGAGCCGGTCGGGACCAGCCAGGGTTACGAACGGCACCGAGGCGACTTTTACCGCGAGCACGGCAAACGCCAAGCACCTGTGGCTGCTGCGGCCCCTGCACCCCTCGGCCAAGGCCCTGCTGAGCGCCCCCGACCCCGCTTTGCCCGAGGACTGCCGGGCGGGACTGCGCCGCGCGCCCACCGGCACCCTGCCGCTCAAAAACGGCCAGTTGCCCTCTCTGTTGGAGGCCCTGTGCGGCGTGCTCGATCCGCGCGCCAAAAACACCCGCTTCAAGATCGGTCCGGTTCTTGGCCTCGTGGCGCTCGCGCTGCTGGCCGGCCGGCGCGACATCGCGTCGATCGCTCGTATGGCCAACCTGCTCGACCAAGACCAGCGCTTCGCTCTGGCCCTGGCCCGTGAGGCCGGCACAAAGGTCCGCCTGGCCCCCAGTTACAGCGTGTTTTCCGACGTGCTCACCCGGCTCGATCCGGAGGCCTTGGCCCAGGCCCTCACAACCGCTGGCTCACAGCCCACGCCGGGGCCCTGCCCGGAGCGCTCGCCCTGGACGGACAGTTTATCCGCGACGCGGTCGGGGTGCTCAGCCTGGTCGAGGCCGACACTGGCGCGCCGGTCGCCCTGGCCATCGTCGATCAAAAGGAAAACACCCCGCGCAATGAACAGGCCCGCGCCGGTAAGGTGTTGGCCGCCGCGTCGTTGGACGAGCAGATCGTCACACCGGCGACGCCTTGCACGCCACCCGCGAGCAGGCCCGCACCATCGTGGGCAAAGGCGGCGAGTATGTGCTCCAGATCAAAGGCAACCAACCTCAGCTGAGCGCGCTGGTCCAGCGCGCCCGGACCGTTCCACCCCCCTTTTTTGAGCTGACCGATCCGAGTCGGGGCCGCGTGACCACCTGGCGGGTGTCCGTGGTGGTGGCCACGCCCTCGCAAGCCGACTACCACGGGCTGCGCAGCCTGGTGCTCGTGGACAAAACCACGGTGCGAAAACGCGACCTCACCGAAAGTTGCGAGCAACGCGCCTACGCCAGCAGCCTGGCACCCGCAGAACGCAGTCCTGCGCAAATGCTCGCCTTGATCCGCGGGCACTGGGGCGGAGTGGAGATCAGCAACCACTGGCGCCGCGACGCCTGCTGGCGCGAAGATCACTCGCGTACCCGCAACGTCAACGCCCCCTGGCCAACCTCGCCCTCTTGCGCAGCGTCCTGCTGCGCGTCTGCGCCCAACACTGGCCCGAGCGGTCCCTGCCGCACGTCTTCGAATGCTGCCAACATTCCACGCATATCTCCCTGCGCGCCATCCGTTCCCATTCCTAAAACAAAAGACCATGGACTGGCGAGACCGACCTTTCCGTCCACGCTAGTGTTCATGCCCCTTGACCCCTGCTATGGGGATATTCGTCAAGAGTGATTCCGTTTTTTGGTTTCAGTTACCGTTGCAGTTACATTCAGTGGATTGAGTTGAAGGTGGTGGATTGGATTTTTGCGTCTTCTGAGCCACCACGGACTCGGTATGAGGCCGGGATTTCCTGCTATCCGTGTCCCCGTCAACGGGGAGCACACTATGACATATCCATTCGTTCACTACAGACTGCAAAAGCGAGGCTGCCCAATCTTCAAGAATGTCACATCAAAAGCGACAGGGGTCAGGTCGGGCACACACCGCTAAAATCGTCTATTTCTCTCCGTCGATGGTGATTTCAGCCACTCATCGCGGGTAATTCTTTCATGGCTAATCCAAGTTGGTCCGGCGTGGCTTTGCCCGTTCTGATTCGCCACCAATCCACCGCAAACTGTCGAGCGATAGCGACGACGATCTTCTTGCTCGCCTTGGCTTCCAGCAGCTGGTCTCGCCACTTCACGATGCCTCGGTAGTCCGGGTTCCAGTGTATTCAGAAACCAGACGCACTCGATGAGCATGTGTCTTAAACGTGGATTGCCGTGCTTGGTGATCGAGCCCTGGAAGCGGCGCCTGTCACTGGTGTCTTCACTGGGACACAACCCGGTGTAGCTGCCCACCTGCTTGCGGGTATCGAAACGGTTCCAATCACAGATTTCTCGTTCCATTTGTTCGAAGATGACTGTGCCCATGCCCTTGGGCAGCGCCACATCGCACATTTCCTCCAGTCGCTTTCCCACGAGCACGATCTGTTCTTCGATCGCCAACAGGATTGTCCTGAGAGGCTCCAGCAGCCCCAGCACGTGGGTCTCGAGCTGTTCGTCCAGATCCTTCCAGCGTCTTGGTTTCCACCATTCCCCCCTGGAGGCGCCCGCCGTAATACATCACGTGACCTCGCGCCTTCGCCGCCAGCCGCTTGCGCTCCTTGATCAAGCTCTGGCGTTGGCGGGGGATGCTGCGCCGCCGTTCCTCGGTTTCACTGGGCACGCGCACCGTGCTGAAGCTGCGATGGTTGCCGCGCAGGTATCCGTCCAAGCATAGCACCATCTGCGTCGCATCACGCGCGTCGGTCTTAACGTTCTTGCCGTGTTCATCCCAATTGATCGGGCGGATCACGTGATTGGTCACGCCCATCTCTTGGAGTCGACGATGTAGGTTGAAGCCAAACGGACCGGCCTCGTAGCAGCTGTAGAGCTGGTCGCACCGGCCGGCGAGTTCATGCACCCAGACGATGAACTGCTCCGGAGTGAAGCGTTTCGCCCGCTCCGGCGCGCTGCCGTCGATCTTCATGACGACGACGTATTTTTCAATGTGTACGTCGATGCCCAGCTTGATTACTTCGCCCAACCGGTTTGAATCGTTGGCGGATGATGTGGGGGGTATTTGATTCGTAGTCATAACATTGTCAGTTCTTGCGACTTCGTCGCTCCTGACAACACCCCCCATGTCATCTTCAATGGTTTTTATTACGCCCGACGCGGATTCCAAAAAATCCCCGCTACTGAGCTCTCGCCCGGCCTCCGATCCATCCTCGAGAAAGAGCGACAACAAGGGTTCACCCAACGCATCGCCATGCGATGCGTGCTCCACGTCCGCCTAACTCGCTTTTCATGTCGAGCGCCCCGATCCGCTAGCGGCACCCGACTCCGCTTCATCTGACCAAACTCGCTCGCACTTGCTTCACGGTGACTGAGATTTGTTGTCGATCTGAAACGTTACGATGCATTGATGTTGCTCAACCTCTGTCCTTTCCCCTGCAACAGAGGCGTTTATCCCCCCTGAACTCTTACCCCCCAACCACCATCACCTGCGGTGAAGCCGATACTCCTTCGGGTATCCCACATCGTCGCCCCCTCGCTTCTCTATGAGCAAAGTCAGTTCACCGCCTGCTGCCTGTCGCTGATCGTCACCGCCATGATGTTCGCGATATGAGCCGGTGTCCTCACCGACCTCAGCGTCCAGTTCTCCCTCCACGACACCCAACTCGGCTGGGTCAACTCAATGGCCTTCCTCGGATTCCCCGTGGCCATGATGATCGGAGGCCTCCTTTACAATCAGGTAGGCCCCAAGAAGATGAGGTATGTCGCCTTCATTGGTCACCTCCTCGGACTCATTTTGACCATCTTCGCCGGCGGATTCTGGTCCTGCTCATCTCCACCTTCTGTATCGGATTCGCCAACGGCGCCGTCGAGGCCGCCTGTAATCCTCTCATCGCGGACATGTATCCCAAAAATCAGACGACGATGCTCAATCGCTTTCACGTCTGGTTCCCCTGGTAGCATCGTCATTGGTGCGCTCGCCTCCCAATTCATGAGTGGCGCCAGCCTCGGTTGGCAGTCCCAGATCGCCATCATGTTGGTCCCAACACTCATCGATGGCTACCTCGTGTTTAAGGAAGATTTCCCCGCAATCCCAAACATCGAGTCCTCCACCGCGACCAACATCAAGGGGCGCTTCACTCCGCTCTATATCTTCATGATCGTCTGCATGACACTCACGGCGACGACGGAACTCGGCACCCAACAATGGGTCGGCCGAATCCTCGCCGAGAGTGGAGCGTCCCCCGTGATCATTCTCGCCTTGGGCACCGGCCTGATGGCAGTGGGCCGTCAATTCGCCGGCCCCATGGTGCACAAACTCCATCCCGTGGGCGTGTTGCTGCTTTCCTCCATTCTCGCCGTGCTGGCATCTACCTGCTGAGCATCGCGGGGAAGGTGGCATGGTCTATCTCGCCACCATCGTCTTCGCCATCGGCGTCTGCTACTTCTGGCCGACCATGATCGGCTTCACCGGTGAGTACATCGGTAAAACCGGCGCGCTCGGCATGTCTCTCATGGGCGGTGCCGGCATGTTCGCGACCGGTCTGTGGAATCCCGTGATCGGGGGATGGATTGACCCAAATCGCTCGGCCGCCATCGCCGATGGACTTGCGGATCCCTCCGCCATCGAACTCGCCGCCGGTCAAGTCACCCTCTCCCACATGACGATGTTCCCCATCGCCTTGGTCGTCGCCTTCACCATCCAGTTCTTCATGCGAGGCAAACTCGCCAAGGGAGCTCACACGCAGTAAGCGGCGGCGCGGTTTTAGCCTCCTCCAACTTTCTAGCCTCTCGGTTCGCCGAGAGGCTTTTTTGTGCCCCGATTCCATCGATTCATAGGCTCCTCAATACACTTGGAGGCACACACGTATTATCCTAGAAAACGCAGTTCACATCAGAAAACACATGCAACAAAGTCATGTTACCCAGTCGGTTAGTGAGTTTCAACCGTGCACCCGCCGACTCACTTGGCAGGCGATCGATTCGATGCCTTCGACGGACCGTAACTCGTTACAACTTCGTTCCCTTCTATAACATCCAATTTCGGAATTTAGGATTATCACGGTGTCGATACTAGCCACCAGCAACCAGCTAGCACCTACCCGCTGCATTTGATTAGTCTACCGAGGTATCCCGACCAGCAAGGATCGGAGCAGCATCATTCCGATGCGCGTCTCTCACCTGCTCCTAGGCCTCAATACCGAAGCTCAAACGCACTCGCGCCCCCGTCGACGCCGCCAGAATGCCGACGCCAAAACCGCGAGCCCAAAGGCTCCCGCCACGTTCGCTGGCTCCGGCACCGCAGACACCGAGTATCCGATGTCCGATAAAAAGGCCACATCCAGATCCGTCAGCAACTTGCGCTCTCCCGCCGCAATATTCGGATCCATCACCACCTCTTGTATCGCATCGTCCAACAAACGCGTGCGCTCAATATCCGCCGCGATATGCGCCCGGCTCGTGCCATCAATCAGATCCGCTCCCGTGCCATAAATATCGATCACCGAGGAACCTAGCCAATCATCGGCATCCGCACCCAAAGTGCCTGTCACACTCACCAACTCATCCCAACTATCCGCCGTGCCAATCCCGACCGCATGCAACACCTCGTGCAGCGCCACCGAGTAGAAATCAAATTTCCCCAACTCCACAGCCGTCGTGTGATCAAAGTGCCAATGATTCGACAGCGTCTCAAAATCATCCGCTTCGCCAGAATTATCCGAGTCGTCGTCAAACCACAGATTGCCGACAATGGGGCATACGAAACGATACGATCCGCCGAGGTTGAGCCCGCCTCCCACGACGACGTTAAAGTCCCCAACACCGGTGCTTCTCCGCCTCGGAGCATGACCGCATCAGACGCCACACTCGCCGCATTATTCGCCGCGATCCAATTACTTTCGAACACATTGCTCGAAGAAACCAAATACCCCGCCGAACCCGGACCTCCCTGCCCCAACACCGACCCGGTCAATGAACGGCCTCCCGCGTAGATTCGAATCGTGTCCGCCGCGATTGAAAAGGTGTCCAAATCCACCGTCAACCCGGTCGAAAGATTCTTGAAAGAGATAGTCCAATCGTAATCAATCACGGTGCCTCCCGAGGAGCCCTGAATACTCGCACTCTGTCCCTCGGAAATCGCCCCCAACGACGACGTGATCACGGATCCAATGTCGGACGCCGCCTGCTCCAATGCCGTGCGGGCCGCCGTGTTACTGGTGAAAACCCCCGAGGAATCATAGGAATAATCAATTTCTATGATCCCCGCAGGCAGCGACTGGGCGCTGGCGAGGCTGAGAGTAACACCTGAAAGTAAACGCATGGTTTGAAAAGAGGAAGACGGTCATGAAGGTCACTTGCGATAACTAGGGCAAGTTTTCAATCGGTGGCATATTTAAACAACTATCCGGAATGCGAACCGTCGAACGGGCCCACCGCACCGCGTTGGTGATCACTCGCTGTACATTTTAGTCATGATAAGACGGATACGTCTCATGCTCTGGGCGAAAATACACCACCCGACCATGCCCTCGCCGCCAGGTGGCTCCGGACAGAAAAACCTCCCCCCCCCCCGTAAAGCACGAAATAAACAACAACTCGTCCGGCTCCGGAATGCCAAACGGTTCTCCGTACATTTCCTCTGCCGGTAGTTCAAAATACTCCGGCAGTCCCGCCGCGATCGGGTGGGCCGGGTTGATGTTCCACAATCGTTCCTTATCCGTCGACTCTCGCCACTTCAACGAACAGGTCGAGCCCATCGGCCGTTTGAATATCTTGGAGTAATGCCCCGAATGCAGCACCAGCAGACCCATTCCTTCCAATACACGTCGCTGCACCTGGTCCACCACCACATCACTCACCTCCCCGTGCGCCAGATATCCCCACCAGGTCAATACATCGGTCATCTCCAACACCGCTTCGGTCAACCCATGCTCTTTTTCATCCAACGTGGCCGTCCGCACTTCCATATCCGGTGTCTTGGCTAAAAAGCCGGCAATCGTGCCGTGAATCCCGTCCGGATATATTTCCGCTACTTTTTGGGGTTACGTCGCTCGTGGCGATATTCGTTCCAGATGGTGACTCGCAATGGATCTGCCATGATGGCAACTTCATCGGCCCGCCCGGCTGCGCGCAAGCGCACAACGTCCCCTCCGGCCCGACTACCGTCGTCAAAATTTCCTCAGATATTGCGCAACGCAATCTCAAACGCCTTGGGTAGCGGGGACGTAAACGTCATCGGCTCCTTGGTCAGCGGATGTCGCACCGTCAAACCGCTGAGATGCAGCGCCAACCGATCAATCATAGGTCGCTCATCCTCCCGCCCCTTGTAGACTCGCTTCAGTTGCGACAGGAGCAACTTCACTTCCGCTAACCCATGTACGGCATCACCCAACACGGGAGCCCCCACCGCGGCCAGATGCGCCTGCACTTGCATCTCTCGGCTCGTGATCGGGCGCACTTCGACCCAAACAAACCGGCCAAACCGCTCCACCACTCGCACGTGAGTTTCCGCCGGGCGCCCACCTCGGCGTCGATACACAGGCATGCGCCCGGGCACGTTAAGGTCCGGACCTAATCCATAACCCACTTCAAATCGCTCTGGCAATCCGCCCCACCAGCAATTCCGTCACGGTCGCAATTTCTTCCTCGCCTTCCGCGACCACTACGAAGCCGTGGATCACCCGCTCCGCTGTCTTATTCTGAAATTGCCCGCTCAAAAAATCCGCCGCTGGCTTTGTTTTCCCACATACCACCAACCCACTCATCTCCGAATCGATGCGGTGAGCATTGATGACCGTTCCCTCCCGCGTTTCTTGCAATCTCGCCACCAGCGACGCTCCTCCTTTGGCCACCGCCACCGGCAACCCCATCGGCTTATCAGCCACCACCATGGTCTCGTCTTCAAATATGATCGGTATTGCGTCCACCGCGCCCACGTTGGGCGTCAATCCTCCGCCCCCGCAACCGCAATCCCATCCTCATCCTTTGGTAATTCTGCTTGCGACTGCTCTTCCTCCGGCTGTCGCTTCTAACCTAAATTGCACGCGGACTACACCAAGGCATTTCTGACCTTTACAGTCCAATGGCACTCCGCCCGAACGCGACGCCAATTGCGCCGTGCTTCCACCGCTCACTCCGCCCAACCGCGAATCCTCGCCAGCTTACTGCCCCAACTCGCCGCGACCAAACGCTATCGCGAATTCCAGCTCGATCCCCGCATGTCGCCGGCCGACTTTCGCCACCAAGTGCCTCTCTCCCTGCCGACCGATAATGCGCCTTGGGTGGAACGCATGGTGGCCAGCGAGCCCAACGTGCTTTGGCCCGGTCGCTGCCAAAACTTCGCCACCACCGCAGGCTCCACCACCGGTCATCCCCAAATTATCCCGGTTACCGAGGCCATGCAGGACCACTTCATGCGCGCCACTCGCGCCTGTTTCCTCCACGCCACCGCTCGCGCCAAACATGTCGAAGCACTGCGAGGGCGTCTCCTGCTGATCGGAGGCAACACCCTCCAACCCGGCGCCCGAATCCCCTCCCCCGATAATCCCGACGCTCCCGTCACCGCCGATATTGCGTCCCTCGCCATGCTGCTGCGGCCCGATTGGGTTGCCCGGCACTACCTCGAACCCACCGCCAAAATTGCCCTGCAAACAAATTGGCACGCCATGGTCAAACGAATCCGCCATCGCGATATTACGGCCCTCGCCGGAAACCCCCACTGGCTGACCGAATTTTCCCGCACCGTTCTCGAGAAACTAAGTCACGGTAAACTTCGCTACACCAACCTGCGCGCCGTTTGGCCCTACCTCAACTGCGTGTTCCACACTGGCGCCGCCCCCGAATCTTATACCACCGAGCTTCGTCGTCTACTGGGCGAAGGAGTCATGCTCCACGACGTTTACACCGCCGCCGAGAGGATTTACGCCGCCCAAGGTTTGGGCCAATCAACGGGTCTGCGCCTCCTCTACAACGTTGGGATCTACTTCGAATTTATACCACTGGTCGATTTTGCTCACGCCAGGATCGATGATTTGAGCACCCAAGCCCTCAGCCTCGACGCCATTGAAGTCGGCCAAAACTACGTCCTGGTCATCACCACCCCCGCCGGCCTCGTTCGTCACATTCCGGGTGACATAGTGCGCATCGTCAGCACCGCCCCGCCGAGAATCCGCCCCGTGGGCCAAATCTCGACTCAGCTGAACCTTTTTAACGAGAACCTCCACGCAGGCGACCTCTCCAACATCCTATCCGAGCTCTGCCGCAATCGACGTTGGCACCTCAGCTACTTTCACGTCGCTCCGCTGCCATTCGCGTCAGACCTCGGGCGTATTCGGGGCTGCCACGAGTGGTGGGTGGAGCTCCGCCCCGGGACTCGCGAAACTCCCACCGGCCCCAATCTCGCGGCCGAACTCGATCGCCGTCTGCGCCGCGACCAACCCGCCTACGCCGCCAGTCGCGAGAACGGCACCCTCGGCGCCCCCATCGTTCGTCTCGTCATGCCAGGTGCGTTCGAACATTGGCTAAAATATTCCCACCAATGGGGCGGCCCTCACAAACTTCTCGCCTGCCGTAACGATCGCCGTATCATTGATAGCCTCGCTCAAATGGCACGTTTCTCAAAGGACTAAATTTACAGAAAAAACCGCCAACCGCATTTCAGGTTGGCACAGACGCTGCTACAGGAAAGTCCGATCCGGCACTGCCGGCAATTGGGGTTACATGGATGTTGGTTCGAGCGAGCCAACGAGAAAATAATGAGCCCACCGTTAAGGGGTTTTCGGGAGGCCCTTCCCATGTCCAGATAGCGTCCTCAAACACTACTGACCCATGGTCTTATAGTCGACTCGCCTACCCGTAAACGCAGTCCCTCCACTGCGAGTTACCGCACTGGTTTTAGAAGATCATCTTCGGCTGCCTCCAACTGACCGGGCTACAACAATGAGCGCACCAGTGGTTCGTAATCAGCTCGAGTCGAGGCCCCCACTTTGCGGTGTCGAATTTGACCATCTCGATCGATCAAAAATGTCGTGGGGATCGCTTCAATTCCGCCATAAGCGTTCATTATCTCCTGATCCCCCATCACCAGGGGATAATTGATCTCATAACGTTCGCTGAACTGCTTAACCACCGACGGTCCCGCTTGATCCAATGACACGCCCACAAAGCCCACGCCGTCCGTCTCCATCTCCCGCTGCATTTCGACATAGTCGGGAATCTCAGCCCGACAGGGCGGACACCACGTTGCCCAAAAATCGAGCACCACTATCTTCCCCTTCAACTCGTCCGAATTCATGATCGAGCCATCCAACCGCGCGAGCTTCCACCCGGGCGCTTCACCCAACAGAGGCAACGACATCGTGTCCGCCTGAGCGACCGAACCTTCCGTCGTTTCAGCTGCCGGCTGCGCCGCCATTTCGCTTCGACTGCAGCCCATTACCATCCCGAGGGAGGTGCCGGCCAACAGAGTGAGATAAATGTTACGAACTACCATAAAGCAAAAACGGGGCGCTACAGCCTGGGACGGTAGTCATGCCGTTCTCCCCCCAAAACTCGACCATAGGTCTCCTGACGACAATGCCGCCACCACATAAAATCCCGCCCCCTTCAGGCTCAGCGCCACGGCCAACTCCCCATGCCCACGCGACCCAAAATAGAGAGCCCCCGCCAACAATACACTGCCGAGCACCAGTTCGACCGCCGTAATCGCCGCAAAAAATGTCCGGCTGCTCATTCGCACCAACAGAATACCCGATCGCGCCAATCCTCCTCCCTTTGGCGTGCGCACAAACTCCCCCCCCCCTCCATTCAAAAAAAACCCCTCAAAAAACGCGACATACAACGTCACACTCAACGCCAATCCAAACGACAACAACAACGGTGACGCCAATAACCACATCACTCCTTCCCTCCACGCCCGACGTTGGAAAAACTGCCCCGCGACGTAAAACGCTACTGGTGCGCCTCCGGCCAACAACACGATCGCCGGATTCGCCAAATACCACCAAGTGCCCAATTTATCGGCTGCATACCAAAGATACGGCACAAACAAGGCCGAGAACGTCACCAGCAGGGGATGCACGACACCGATCGTCAAATGCCACCAAGCCTCTCGCTTGACTCGTCCGGGCAGTTTCGCGGTCCACACCTGTCTCAATAGTTTCCGCGCGACTTGGATTCCGCCTTTGGTCCAACGGCGTTGCTGGGACTTGAAGGCGATCAAATTCTCCGGCAGCTCCGACGGCACCGCATAACGATGCAGGTAAACCAAGCGCCAACCCCGCAGCTGCGCCCGATAACTCGCATCGAGATCCTCCGTCACCGTATCACTCGTCCCTCCCCCGGCATCCTCCAACGCCGCGCGCCGCCAAATCCCCGCAGTGCCGTTGAAATTTAAACACAACCCCGCCGCCGCCCGTGCCGTCATGCTCCACCACGAAATGAGCATCCAAAATACTGCTTGAAACCCGGTCAAAAGACTCTGCTTGCGATTCGAAAACTCCCACCGCGCCTGCACCACTGCTACGTCGCTGGCCGCAAAATGAGGCATCATTCTTCTTAAAAAATCCGGTTCCGGCCTGAAATCGGCGTCAAAAATAGCAAAGAATTCCGCATTTGTTTGTCCCATTCCATGCTTAAGGGCGCCCGCTTTATAGCCCACTCTCGAGCCTCGCCGCACCAGCTCAATCCGCACCGCCGCCTCCGGATTTGCCCGCATCCATCGGGTTACAATCGCCGTCGTCTCATCCGAGGAATCATCCAGAATCTGAATGTGCCAGTCCGCATCCGGCAAATCGATCGCGGTCACCTTATCCAACAACGCCTCCACCACCAGCGGCTCATTATAAAGCGGTAACTGCACACAAATTCTTGGCGTCCGATCCCTGCTGGGCTCCGGCCCCGCCGGCCGGGACGCGGCCCGCAAAAGAGGACCAACAGCTTGAGCCGATGCGCCCCATAGAGCGCCAATCCCACAAGGGTCAGAAAATAAATGGCGGCTAACAGCGTCGGCATGGATAGTACATCGGAGTCACCAATCTGCTCCTTTATGCCCGAAAAACAATTTGTGGGTCAAAGGATCGTCCTTTTTCCCGCCTTTAACCGCACTAACCGCCTGCAGACGTGCGTCGGCTCGACGGAGAGATCCATACCCAACGTGTCGAGGAACTTACGCATCGCCGGGGTCAGCACCCGTCCTTTCCGGTGCAGAATCGCCAACGGCCGGATGCAATCCTTGCCCTCAAAATGGAGGATTTTCAGCGACCCTTGCTGCGCGTCCCGTAACATAGTCGCCTGAGGCACAATCGCTACTCCGTGGTCGAGCTCCACCGCCCGCTTCACCGTCTCGATGTTGTCGAATTCCATTACCGGTTCCATCTCGATCTTGTTCTCCCTAAACAATCTGGTCCACCGCCTTGCGCGTCGGAATGTCCGGATCAAACCCGATAAATTTCAACCCCGCCAATTCCGCCAACTCCACCGTACCGCCCCGCTTCGCCAGTGCATGCTCGGGATGGGTGATCAAGACCAAGTGGTCATCCCGAAACGGCACGGCCTCAATCTGCCGGTGCTTCAACGGAAAGGCGACCAAGCCAAAATCCACCGAGTTGTGCAGAATGTCCTCATAAACGAGATTCGACCGCCGATACTCCACCCGCACGTTGACCGACGGAAAGTCGTGAAAAAACCGCTTGATATACGGTGGCAACTCGTGCAACCTGATCGAATAATTCGTTGCGATTCGGATGGTTCCGCTGATTACCTTCTTCATCTCCTGCAGCTCCAACAACAGCTTGGCGTAGTCATGGAGCACATCTTCGAGATCTCGTAAACAGCCTGACCCTCTCGGGTGAGCTGAAACTGTTTTTGACTGCGGTCGATCAGAAGCGTCTTGAAATGCTTCTCCATCGCACGGGCTTGTTGGCTCACCGCCAATTAGGTGATGCCGTTGATTTTCGCCGACTTGGAAAAACTCTTGGTTTCAACCAAGTCTGCGAAGACCTTGAAATTTTCTATTTGCATCAGTATCGGAGGATTTTAGTCATCTAAAATCGATGCTTATCGTGGCGCAACCCATTAATAGACCTGCATGATCCCCACCTACGATACATTCGTCAGTCGCGCTGATGCCATTCGCGCCGAAATCGCCGCCGCTTGCCGACTCGCTGGCCGCGATCCTTCCACCGTGGAATTGCTCGCCGTCACCAAAACTCACGACGCGTGGGCTCCCTCCTACGCGGCCCGCTACGGCCTCTCCGGTGTCAGCGAAAATCGTGTGCAGGAAGCCGTCGATAAGCAGCCGGCCGTCGATGCCCCACTCCGCTGGGAACTCATCGGGCACCTGCAATCCAACAAAGCCGCCTTGGCGGCCGCCCACTTCGAACGCATCCAATCCGTCGATTCCACCACACTACTCAAACGCCTCGACCGCGCCTCCTCCGAACTGGGTCGCCCGCTCGCTGTCCTGCTGCAAATCAACGCCGGCCAAGACCCCGCCAAATTCGGCGCCGACCTCGCCGCTGCTCCCGCTCTGCTCGAATCCGCTCTCCAACAATCCCACCTCCGGGTCGAGGGCCTGATGACCATCGCTCCACTTTCGGACGATCCCGCCGTCGCCCAACGTACCTTTGTCAACTTGCGCAAGCTCCGTGACCGCCTCGCTGCCCAATTCAAGGTCGACCTTCCTACCCTTTCGATGGGCATGAGTGGAGACCTCGCCCTCGCCATCGCCGCCGGCAGCACCCAAGTCCGTATCGGCACCGCCCTTTTCGGCCACCGCTAAGTCCACCCTGAGTCCACAACTGCAGACTGCATACTTGGCTCTCCGCCTCCCATTTACTTGCCACCCGTCACCAACATGATTTTCTTAAAACCGTGGTCACTACGACTCTGAGTTCCACGCAAGCAGACGCCCTCCGCGACTTGCTCGACGATCCCAGCCCCACGGTGCGACGGGGCCTCTGCCATCACTTGTCTGCCCTCGGTCCCACCGCCCGCGATTGCTTGCGCGAAATCGCCGACGGCACCAATCGCCACTTGGTCTGGCACGCGCGTTCTTACCTCGAGGAACTTAACTTTACCGATCCCATAGGCGAATTTCGCGAGTTCATCCGCTCCCTCAACTACGAGCTGGCAACCGGTGCCCTGCTCCTCGCCCGCACCGTTCGTCCGCGCCTCGATGCCGGCGCCTGTTGCGAAGAGCTCGATCGTATCGCCGCCCGCGGCCGCGAACTCATCCTCGACCCGACCCGTCTACCACGTGCTAAAAATGCCGTATCATCAACCGCGTCCTCTACCATGAGCTCGGCTTCCGCGGAAACGTCGAACACTATACCGATCCCAACAACAGCTTCCTAGATCAGGTTATTCAAAGAGGCCGGGGCATCCCGCTTTCCCTCTCCCTGCTCTATCTTCTCGTCGCCCAACGCATCGGCATCGAACTCGATGCCCATCGGGCTCCCCGGCCACTTCATGGTCGGCTGCTTCACCGATAACGCCCCTTTCTTCATCGATGCCTTCGACGGTGGGATCTTCCGCACCCCTGAAGAAATATTCGTATTCTTGCGCGCCCGCGAACTACGCCCTCAACTCACCGACCTCGCCCCCACTCCGGTCCGTAAAGGCCTTGGCCGCGCCTGCCGTATTCTGGCCAACCACTTCGAAAACCAGGAGGACTCCCCAAACGCAGCTCTCTTCGACAGTTTCGTCACTGAGTTCGAAACGACCTACACCAAACACACCACAGTAGGATCGCGTAACCCCATCCTGGGGCGGGTCCACCGACCAGACCAAATCGCCCCAACCCCCCCCCCGCGCCCAACTCCCCAGAACCAAAGCACGGCTCGCTTTATCTGTGTTTGGACTTTGCTAAATCGCACTACTCCACCGCTCTCCGGTATCGGTGGAATAACTTCCGGCCGCCGTCCGTGGATTGACATTCCTCGTTCTCAAATTCGCACTCCGCATTTCATGGAGCCCGTCCTCACCCTCGCCGACCTCGACACTTGGTCCTTCTCCGGCACCGCCTTGGCTGTGTTGGGGCACCCGATCAAACACTCCATCAGCCCGCGCATGCACAATGCGGCGCTCGCTGCCATGGCCCCAAACGACGCTCGCTTCAACACTTGGCGCTACTTCCGCTTCGACGTCCCTCCGGCCGACCTGCCCCAAGGGCTGGGTCGCCTCCACGCCGCGGGCTTCCAAGGACTCAACCTTACCGTGCCTCACAAGGTTCTGGCCTACGACGCCATCGCTCAAGTCGATCCCACCGCCCAACCCATCGGCGCCGTGAACACCCTGCTGCGCACCTCCCGCGGTTGGCACGGCTACAACACCGACGGTTATGGTCTCGCCACCGCTGTCCACACCACGCTCGGTATCCAACTTTTACACACACCTGTCATCCTGCTCGGGGCCGGCGGTGCTGCCCGTGGCGCCGCGGTGGAATGTCTGGCCCGCGGTTGCGCCTCCCTCCACATCGCCAACCGTACCGCTGCCCACCGCGACGCGCTCCTCACGCAACTCGCCCCGCTCGCAGGCGACATTCCCCTCACCGGATTCCTCCTGTCAGCACCACCGGAAACACTTCCGCCCGCAGCTCTTGTTATCAACGCGACCAACGCAGGGCTTCATCCCGACGACCCTTGCCCTATCGACCTGTCCGCTCTTCCACCGCTCGCCGGCATCTACGACATGATCTACAACTCGGCCGAAACCAAACTCCTCGCCGCCGCCAAAACGCTCGGACTTCCGCACGCCAACGGCCTGTCCATGCTCGTCCACCAAGGCGCCCGTTCCCTGGAAATCTGGAGTCAATCCTCGGTTCCAGTCTCGGCCATGCAACGCGCCGTCGAAGCTGAGCTTTAGGGCATACCGGCCATGCTTCCCTCCCTCAAAGCTCGAGCATCAAATCCCTTGATTACGTGTCCCGCCAATTTTCGCTATCCACGGCAGTGACCTCCCGCATACCGAGGCTCTCGATCTGTATCCCCACGATGAATCGCGCCGCGGTCATCGGAGAAACCCTTGCACGCATCGCTCAAAATGTCGACTCCACCGACGTCGAGTTGGTCATTCTGGATTCCAGCCCCGACGACGGTACTGAAAAAGTACTGCGGTCCCTCGAGCACCGGCTCCCTCCTTTGACTTACCGCCGCCAGCCCCCGGCGGCGGCGATCAGGATTTCGCCAACGTCGTCACTCTGGCTCACGGAGAATATTGCTGGTGCATGACCGACGACGATTGGCTTCTCCCCGGGGTCGAGACCAACGTCCGCACTGCCCTGGCCACGGATCCTGACTGCGTCTACCTCAACTATGGCCTGAGAGATCATACCATGCAGGATGAATTTGTATCCAATTTTATGGGACACAAACTTATGGGACACCAACCAGCCGCACCTACCCGCCGGCTGCTTTCGAGCAGTTGGTCAACGATACCCTCTTCGGCGCCGCCTACATCGGATCGTTTGTGGTCCGTCGATCACTTTGGCTGGAACGGGAAGCCCTCGCTGCGCCTCACTACGGCACGGATTTCGCTCATGTCGTCCGTCTCTACGGGCAACCCATGACCGGCTCCACCGCCGTCATCGGCCCACCGGGCACCATGGTTCGACTCGGCGTATCATTGTGGATGCAACGGGGCTTCAAGGTATGGGCGATCACCTGGTCCGGGGTGGTATGGGCCTTGCCCGCTGTCACCGACGCCGCCCGGGAACGGGCCACTTCCCGCGAGCCTTGGCGTCAACTGTTTCTGCTCGTCCGAATGCGAGTCATCGGGAGCTTCTCCTCGGCCGACTATCAGCGCTGGGTGCGACCCCAACAGTTGTCGCCACGTTTCCGCTTCATCGCCTGGCTCATCAGTCACACTCCAAGTTTGTTCGTCAATCGATTGGCCTCACTTTTCCTGCGTCTCTTCCGCCCCGACCGCCGTTATTTCCGAGCTGAAATCAAGGCCGCAGCGGGCGTACTCCTGGCGCGGTCCAAAACGTAAGTGCCTCCAGATTCTCTGCCTACCTCTTGAATTCGTCTGACCCACTTTCCTCCTCTCCTCCGTCGATTCCTGTCTCTCGACCGGACCTACGAGGCAACGAGGAAACTTACGTCTCCGCTGCCGTGCGCAGCTCCTGGATCTCCTCCTCCGGAGAATATGTGACTCGATTCGAACAGGAATTCGCCGTTTGTTGCGGAACGAGTTCCGCGCTCAGCGTGTGCCACGGCACCTCCGCCCTCCACCTCGCCCTTCTGGCTCTCGATGTCGGACCCGGCGACGAAGTCATTGTCCCGTCCCTGACCTTCATTTCCACCGCCAATGCTTGTCGCTACATCGGCGCCGAACCGATCTTCGCCGATGTCGATCCGCTTCATTGGTGCATGGACCCCACTCAGCTCGCGCACCTCATCACACCGCGCACCCGGGGAATTATCGCGGTCCATCTCTACGGCCACCCAGCCGACATGGACAGCCTCAACGCCGTGGCGGAAGCCCACGGGCTTTGGGTGCCGAGGCCCCATTCGGACGCTACCGAGGTCGCCCCACCGGGGGCCTGGCTCTCCTCGGAACTTTTTCGTTTTACGGCAACAAACTGATCACCTCCGGCGAAGGCGGCGCCGTCACGACCAACGCCCCCGATCTCGCCGCCCGCATCAAATTACTCCGCGGACAGAGCAGGACCCCGCTCGCCGCTACTACTTCCCCGTCACCGGCTACAACTACCGCCTCAGCAATATCGCCTGCGCATTGCTATGCGCCCAACTCGAGCGCCGGGACACGTTGCTCCTGCGACGCCGATCAATCTTCTCCCACTACCAAACTCAATTGGACCATACCCCGGATCTCGAGCTCCAACGTCCCGCCGCATGGGCCCAAATTTCACCGTGGTTGTTTGGTGTTCTCATTCAACCGGATTTCGGACGCTCCCGCGATGAGGTCGCCACCATCCTATCCCACGCCGGGATCGACACTCGCCCCTTTTTTATTCCGCTGCACACGCTCCCACCGTTCCAGGACCGCCCCACCGGTCCGTCCGAATCACTCCCCATCACCGAACGCCTCGGTGCCCAGGGGTTGAGCCTGCCGACCTTCCCTGAACTGACCCGGTCCGAAGTCGACTATATCTGCACCACACTGACATCCTCGCGACGATGCACGACCGCCTTCCAGTCGAATTTGCCCCAATCCGGCGCGAACACACGTCTGCCCTCGCTCAGCTCCTTGTTGCCCTCGACCGTATGGGTGACGGGCAAAATTTTCACCCCCACCCCCTCGATACCCTCACTGCCGACCGTATTGCCAACCATGTTGGCGCCGATTACTATTGCGTCGGCTTCACTGCGGCCGGTCTCGTTTCCTACGGTATGTTACGCGGCTGGGACGAAGGCTACGATGTGCCGAGCGCGGGCCTCGCCGTTCATCCGGATCATCGCGGCCAAGGCCTCGGCCGACTGACCATGCTCCACCTTCAACCCATCGCCATCGCCCGCCGCGCCCCATCCATCTGCCTCAGCGTCTACCCCACTAATCACGCCGCCCGCTCCCTTTACCAATCCCTCGGCTACACGCTGCACGAGGAACCCCCCACTCGCCTGATAGGCACCCTCAACCTTTCAGCCGGCCACTAACGCCTCATCTCGTTCCTGTTCCCCCTACGTAACCAAGTTTTCCCATGATCATTCCCATGCTCGTTTGCCGCGATGCCGCCGCCGAACTCGAATTCTGCCAGGGCGGTCTCGACGCCCAGGAGCTGTCACGCCGTACCGACGAACACGGCAATGTAGTGCACGCGACCCTACAAATCGGCTCGGAGTTGCTTATGCTTCATGACGAGTCCTCTCATCTCGCCAGCCGCGCCCCGGCGATGGATGGGAGTTCCTCGGTCGTCATCTACCTCTACGGTCCGGACGTCGACGCCGTGATGACGCAAGCCATCGCCGCCGGTGCCCGCGTCATCCTGCCCGCCGCTGACCAATTCTGGGGCGACCGTGTCGGTCGTATCATGGATCTCGCGGGCCATGTCTGGAATATCGCCGCCCGTATCAATTCAGACCCGGTTTGATCGCACTGCCGTCACCTCGTTGGCGTAAGTCACGTTTTCTCTCCACGGCCATCCACTTCCCGCCGGCCTGCCCACCAAAGAAGACCATCGCCATCCCCGCTCCCATGCCATGAGCCCATGTCGCCACCTGAATGGACGCATCGCCAAACTCACTCAACATCGGCGCGACGTGGTGAACCTCCTGCCCCAACTTTAAGCCTACCAGCGCTAATCCCAACGCTCCCACGGTTCGATCTGCTCCGTCCCGTTCGCTGAGCATGACGAGTCCCAGCAAGGTCGCCATTCCAGTGGCCAGACCCGACAGACCTCCATAGGCTAGCATTGCAGGCTCTCCGACCATCATGCCGCAACTGATCATTGGCGCGGCCAGGGCGGTATATCGCCATACCCAGCCTGCTCGTCGCGACTCCAACCAAGGACCGAGGATGAACATCGCCGCCAGATTCCAACCCCAATGCGAACCCGAAAAATGTATCCCATGCCCCGTCCACAGCCGCCACCATTGGCCTTGTCAAATCGCATCTCGTTCGTAAAGTAACCCGTGCTGAATCTCCGCCGGCGCGAACGCCAACGCGACCGCGGGTAACCCAAACAAGATCACCGTGGTGCGCAGAGCTCTCATCGCAGGCACCACTCCCGAACCTGCCTCGACGAATCCCCATTCCCGTAACGACGGACGCGACACGCCGCAATTCGTGCCACCAGCAACTGCCCCAAGCCGAGGGCAAAACTGCCGCCGAGTGCCCCCCCTCCGGTATACCCGGGTTTGTGTTCAATCGTGACCGACTCAGGCTCCTCCTTCGCCCTGACTTTGAAGAGATCGAGTTCACGTTGCAGATTGACCGTGAGGTCGGAGGTGGCGCTCGCGAACCCCTCCGCCGACGCCTTGCTCATCTCATTTCGATTGCCGGCCAGAGTCTGAGGGGCCCTTCACCGCACTCACCCCGGGCGCTCGGAACAACAAACTGCGACTGCTGATGTCGTCAACCACCGCTTCCATCAATGTATGGGTTTCGTTCCTACGCGCCGGAACCACGTAGGCCCCAATGATCATCCAATAGGCAAAGCTCCACTCGTTGTCGGCGGTCGACTGCGCTTGATCGTAGGAGATCAAAGCAATCACATCGATGCCCATCATCGATTGAAGTTGATCCACATTGGCGAACCCTCCCTCCTGCCGCAAATAAGTGGTCGGAACCAGTTCAATGGACTGCACAAACGGCAGACTCTTGAATTTCTCCGCCACCGTGCGCATGAGTTCTGTCTTCCTTGCTTCGGAAAAATTATCCGCCCCGGATCGCCGCCCACCACGCGACGGCGCGAAAGCAATCCCCACCCGTAAAGGCAAACGCAGCGTCGGCACCCGCGGCTTCACCAGAGGCTGCGCATCGTCGGGGTAAATGAACTGCAGCACACTGCTCGACTGATGGTGGCTGGTTCGGCCCGGCACCACGCATCCGCCGGCCATGAGCATCACAAAAACAAGCACGATCAATGCGGAGGAGAGATAACGAACCGAGTAACATTGGCGGGAGCGGGAGGTAGATTGCATCCTCACACAATAGCCGAGATGGGCGATGCAGCGTTAATCGGTAAACTTAATGCCCGTCATTGAGCAGACCAATACCCGTGCGCTTCCTTGCCTGGCAAGGGCGTTGCCTAATCCCCCACCGCATTGCCACGATCGCCTCTCCTTGAATATCCATCATCTGGAATTGCTCTACTACGTGGCTCGCCACGGTGGCATCAGTCGAGCTGTGCGCAACATGCCCTACGGCATTCAACAGCCCGCTGTGAGCAGTCAGATTCTCCTACTGGAAGAGGATCTGGGCGTGAAGCTGTTCAATCGTAGCCCTTTCAAACTCACCCCGGCCGTCGAGGAACTCTACGGATTTGCATATCCATTTTTCGACAACGTCGCGACCGTGGCAACTTGGCTGCGTCAAAAGGAGTCGCCGTTGTTGCGTATCGGGGCCTCCGAAATCGTGCTGCGTGACTACATGCCCGCCGTGATCGATGAGCTGCGCCAGCAGGAACCGAAACTGCGACTGGCCCTGCGTTCGGGTCTGCAAGCCGATGTCGAGACGTGGCTGTTGGACCGAGAAATCGACTTGGCCGTGATCCCTCTCGAGAAAAAACCACTACCTCGACTGAACTGCCAACGTTTGCTGCGACTACCGCTGGTGCTACTCGTCCACCGCCACTCTACTCACCACTCTGCTGCCGCCATTTGGGCCCAAGGCTCCATGGATGAAGCCCTCATCAGTCTGCCCTCGACCGAGGTCGTAACTAAAAACTTCAAAAAAGGCCTGCGCCAACTCCAAGTCGACTGGCCCCACACCATCGAAGCCAGTTCGATGGGCTTGGTAACTCGCTATGTCGCCAACGGTTACGGTGTCGGCGTCAGCATCGGCGCCAACGAGTCCATCCGCCACCCGGATGGTCAAGGTGCTGCCGCTGCCCGATTTCGACCCCGTCGAAGTTGCCATGTTGTGGCACGGCGACCCATCACCCTTGGTCACCGCCGCCCTCGAGGCATCTCAGCGTTTCGTGGCCCGACAATGGCCCGATTGCGCCGTGACCTAAACACTCGCTTCGTTCATCCGATATCGCGGTCACTCCGCCACGGCCTCAGCCTTCACGGTCGCCACAGCGCCACGTCACTCCATTCGCCCATCACGCGCGTTTCCACCCGCCACGATGGCACCGCCGACGCAAACGCGTCCCGCAATTGTTCGAGTTCTGTCGCCAAAATTCCGCTCAATACGAGCAATCCTCTCGGCGCCACCGCCGTGACGAGCTCCGGCACAAACTGCATCAACACGTGCCCCAATATATTGGCCAACACCAGGTCTCCCGGCGCGCCTTTGAATCCGGTTACCAAGTCGCCCTCATAAAAGGTGATCCCGTCGCCCAATCCATTCAACTCGGCGTTCTCGCCACTCACCCGCACCGCTTCAGAGTCGTTGTCAAAGCCCTGCACGTCGCGCAGTCCCAGCCGGGCCGCCGAAATCGCGAGAATCCCGGACCCGCACCCCGCATCAATCACCCGTGCATCCGGGTTCGACGTCTTGGCCCATTCCACCAGCCGCTCGCAGCACAACCGCGTGGTCTCGTGGTTACCCGTGCCAAAAGCCATGCCGGGATCCAACCAAATCGCTACATCGCCCTCCAGCATCGCATACGTGTCCCGCTCCCACACAAGCACCACAGTGCAATCGCCCACAAAACCACGGCTTAAAATGCAGCTTGTAACTGTCCCGCCACGCCTCGTCGGCCAGTTCCGTGATCGCCGCCTCGCCCACGCCTTCCACCCGCGGTTCGATTTCCTTCCACGCCGCTTCCGCCAGTTCCCGTGTTTCAAAGATCCCGACCACCTTGGCTTCCGGAATCAACACGTCATGCATCACACTCCAACGCTCGTCGCCCTGCTCCAGCAACACGTCATCGACCGCATCCACCGTATCAACGGGCACACTGGCCTTGATTTCGATTAAACTCATGTGCGCAAGCCAGCGAGGACGCCCGCCTTTGACAACAGTCACATAACCGGCTCTTCGACGTTCATCTCCAGTAAAGCCGCAACTACCGCCAGAATTCGATGTCGCAGCCATCGATACCCCTTCAAAATTCTTCCTTTCGATCCTTTCGTGCCCGTTCGGACTTCGGCGACGCCACCCTTTCGCGTTAAATTTCTTCGCCAGCCCGTCCCAGGCTTCAACAGTCTGCCCCTATGCGTCCTACCCCTTGGTTGTTACTCCGTCTCCTCGGCACCACGTTTATTTTGTCTGTCAGCAGCCTCTCCTCCGCTCAGGCGGCGATTGAGGATATCCGCAGCCCGGTCGTAAAAATTCACACCACCCATCGTTATCCCGATGTGCAGCGTCCTTGGACGCGCCGTGAACCGAGCAAGGCCACTGGATCGGGCACGATCCTCACCGGTGGACGCATTCTCACCAACGCACACGTTGTGCGCAACGCGAGCCAGATCTACGTGCAGCCGTTTCAGTCCTCCGAACAGCTGCCCGCCCGAGTGATCGCCATCAGCCACCAAATGGATCTCGCCGTCCTCGAGCTGAAAAAACCCGCCGCATTCGTCGACTATGTCGGCCTTCCCATCAACACCGCCATTCCCCAGGTGCAAGACACGGTCAACGTCTATGGTTTCCCCACCGGCGGCGAAGAACTTTCGGTCACCGAGGGCATCGTTTCCCGCAGCGAATTCACCGGCTACTACTACGGCGGACGCGGTCTTCGAGTCCAAGTCGACGCCGCTCTCAATCCCGGCAACAGCGGCGGTCCCGCCATCGCCAATGATGAACTGATCGAGCTGGTCTACAGCGGTATCTCGAAATCCCAAAGCATCGGCTACCTCATTCCCAGCGAAGAGATCAACCTGTTCCTCTCCTACATCGAGGACGGAGTCTACGATGGCAAACCCTCCACCGAACAAATCGTCCAGAGTGTCGAAAACGACACTCTGCGCACCCATCTCAAACTAAGTCCCGAGACCGGAGGTATCATGATCATCAACCCGGCCCGAGATGATCCCTCCTACCCGCTGCGCCGGTGGGACGTCATTACTCAAATCGGCGATTACAAATTGGACCGCCAAGGCAACGTGCTCATTGATGCTTCCGTCCGACTCAACGTGGGCTATCTCCTCCAACATCTCACCGTCGACGACAAACTGCCATGCACTTTCCTGCGCGATGGCGAAGAGCACACCGTGCAGGTTCCCCTCTACCGTGATAAGGAACGGGTCATTCCCTACCTGTTTGAGGAAAGCCCCCGCTACTTCATCTACGGCCCCTTGATCTTTTCCATCGCCACTCAAGATCACCTCGCTCGCCTCTCCGAACGTGGACGCGCCAGCTTGGGCTTGCATGACCACCCGTTGGTCACGCGTTCGTCAGACTAGCCCGCCTTCCCCGGTGAAGAAATCGTGATCCTCACCGGCAAACCCTTCGCCCACGACCTCATGAAAGGCTACAGTCCCCCCTCCCCCCCTGCCGGTCATCCGCCAGATCAACGGTATCGACGTCAAAAACCTCGTGCATCTGGTCGAGATCCTGCGCGACCACGACGGTCCTACCCTTGAAATCGTCTTCGGCAATTTGCGCAACATCACCCTCGCAATCCTCGTCCTCGACCATCAGGCCATGCTCGAGGCGACCGAAAGCATCCTCGACGAAAACGGTATTCGTTATTCGAATTCACCCGACCTCAACGAGGTTTGGGCCCGCTGATTCGCCCGCTGAACGTGATCATCGCGTCCACTAAGGGAGTGTCTGGGAAATAGACCGGACCAGCGGGAGGGAGACAGGGTGCTCGGCCCAGGCGACCGAGGTGGAGGCGGGCCAGCGGCCCGTGCCGCCGAGAGCAACGCAGGCCCGGTGTCCTTTCTCACTCCCTCATAGAGCGTCAGCGGCGGCCGGGTTTATTTCCCAGACGCACCCGCGGTCTCGCCTTGGCATCCCTGACGTTCCTCCGCTTCCGGCTCCAACGCCAAAAAGCGTTCACGCCACACACGATCACCGCGAATAACGCGATTGCGAGTGAAACCAATCCGCCCTGCACGACGGTGGTGAACAGCGTGGGTTCAAACGCCGTGACCGGTCGATAACCTGCCTCCCCAGATGAGGCGACTCGCCTCGACGGACAAAATACCGAGATAAATATCGAACACGCGGAACAGTGCAAACCATGCCTTGACCGAAGAGGTAGACAAGATCCCCACTGAAGCCACCACCGCACAGCCACTGCGGATTGCCACCGCCCATTTCAGCGTGCGACCAAAACCACTTTCGCCCACGCGGGCTCGATACCGCCCAGACGACGTCGCCAGCGCATAGGTCAGAATTAAAATCGCACCCCCCCGACAGCATCGCCGCCATTGAGTAATCATTGGGCCGCGCCAGCAAAAAACTCGGCGCCGCGCACCACACGCCATGAAACGTCCAAAAACTCAGCTGAGTCGTGAAGGCGTCCGGCCTCGGTCGATGATCGGTCTTCACGATGTCGAGGACTTTCGTAGTTTCCTCAAACGCACAGACAACAACCTTAGCATCGCACAGCGCAATCGTGGCAATCTATAAATCTTCATGCGCGCACCTCTTTTCCGGTCGGAGTGAGTTGAGCCGAATCCTCAAATTGTAAGTGACGGGTCACATACATCACCGCGCCCAATAACCCAAACAACAGCACCGTCCCCGCGACCAGAGACAGATCCTCCAACCGGAGCACTAGAAACAGACCCCCATAAATTCCCGTCAACAGCAGCCCCATCGTCATCGCACCTTTGGTCCCATTTAAGGACTGCCCGAGCATAGCCCACTACCCATAGGGTGGCCATTCCTGCCGTCGTCAAATACGCTCAGCCAAACCGGATGAATTCAGCCAGTGCCAACAGTCCGAGGTAGAACAAACACAACGCCGCCCCCACCAGCAGGTAGTTCAACACGTGCAGTGGCTTCCCTCCCCGGATCTCGCCGAGAAAGAAACCGGCAAAGACTGTCACCAAATAAAGGATACTGTATTTGATCGCGCGCGCCACCGTGCGGTAGTCGTCCACCGCCTGCACCAACGTCACTCCAAAGGCCGCCCTCCGCCATCCTTGTTGCGAGGGCACTCTCGGCGTCACTCTGGTCTTCCCTCACCCACCAAAATTGAGGCAAGTCGCGCCCGAGGTGCCCGATTTCCCAGGTAGCCGTGAAACCGTCATCGGATACCTCTCTCGACGTCGGCAGATAACCGCCCCCGAAACTAGACGATGCCCATGGTGAGCTCAGCGTCACTTTTGTCGTGCGCCCCGCCGGCACGACGTTCAGCGCTCCACTGCCATCAACTGTCATATTGATCTCAAACTCCACGCTTTCTCCCATCCGGCCGGGCACCGCTGCATGCACGCCCTATGCCCAGGCCTTCAGACTGCTGCCACTCCGCCACTCCGCATCCTCCCCGTTCCACTTCAATCCCTGCGTTCCGCGTAGCCCGCGTGCATCGCCCACCCCAAGCGCCAATCGAGTCTTGTCCCATTGCCGCTCGTGGCGATCACTCCGTGGCCACTGATCGGGCGGAACGAATTTCCCCTGCATCTGCACCGATGCGGTGTAAACGCGCGCTCGATAGATCCCTCGACTGAATTCATCAGGGTGCACAGTTCCGTTCACGAGCAGGGCGTCAGGTAGTAACCGCAACTCTCCGCGTTGAGGTGGGGCCTCGCCGTCCCTACTGCGCCAAGTGTAGGGGATCACCAGAACCGGCCCCGTCAATTGCTGCTTACCTCCCCACTCCTCGGATTTCGCGGTCACGGTCTCGCTGTGCCGCGCCTCCCGTTCATCGCGCGTCGCATCGATCAACCAGAGCGGTACCTGTAGGATCACCATCACGGCCGCCATCATGATAAGCTTGTTGGTCAGACGTCGCCGGAGGCTCATCGCGGCAGCGGGAATAGAAGGCGGGATCGCGGAGGAAGCTTGGTTCATCGTGAGCAACTATCGCCACCCGATAAGAACTCACCGTGAAGTGGGGATGAAATCCCTGTGAACTATCTCGCCCGCGGCAATTTCAACCACGCCCGCGCGCCGTGCTTCACTGCATTATCCAGTCCGACTTTGCCGCCGTGCCGAACGATGATCTCCTGCACAAAACTCAGACCCAAACCCGTACTCTTCTGCCCACTCACCGGACGCGGCAACGAGTAGAAACGGTCAAACACCCGCGCCTTGGCGTAGTCCGGAATCCCGGGACCTTGGTCCACCACCGCCACTTCCCATTCGCCCTCCACCGCTCCACAATAAACGTCCACCGTCCCGTCTCGCGGTGAAAACTCAATGACGTTCCGCACCAGATTGATCACGGCCTGCAGCAGCAAAAACCGCTCCCTCGCCACCTGGCAGATTTCCGCTTCCTTCGGATGTCGCACGAGCTTAATTCCCGCCTGCCGGGCATCAACTTCGAGCGCCGCAACCGTCTCCGCAACGATAGCTGGTCAAATCCACGTCCTCCTGCTCCAACGACCCGGTGCGCGACTCCAATGCCGCCAACTTCAGCATACGATCGATGATGCCTTGAACGCGTTGCGACTCACTTCGCAGGTGCCCCAGAAATCGCGCCCGATCCTCCGCTGGCATGGAATCCTCCTGCATCAACTCCACCGCTCCTCGGATCGCGCTCAACGGGGCCTTAAGCTCATGGGCTAGATTGTGGGTATAATGCTCCACGTAATCCTTGCCCTCCAGTCGCCGTCGGATGCCCTCAAACGCGGCCCCCAACTCCGCGATTTCCGTCGTCCGTGAAGCCGGTGGTTTCGCCCCTCGCCCATCGCGCACCCCCACGGCGTAGCTCGTCAAACGCTGCAACGACCCGGTCAGTTTATTCGCCAACCACCACCCGAGTCCGACCATCACGACTGACACCAGCAGTGCCCCGCTCGCCAGTTTCGTGCGCTCGGACCAGATCAAAGCATTTACCGAACGGAGCGGTCTTGAAAGCATCACTCGTCCGATCGCTCCTGCGGGACTCGGAATCGACGCCTGCACCATCAGTTCTCCTTCACCCGCAAACAGGTGCTGATCGATCATCCGGCTCACCGCGTTCTTGGCGTTTTTGTATCTTTTTTATGCATACTCCTCGATTATGGCCACCGTTTGCTGCGGCTGGGAATCAAAGACCAATCGGCCTGCGGAATCCTCCACCCGCAGGCGTAGCGCCACTGGGTGTAACCGTAGTCCCGCCCACACCTCCGGCCACACCTCGGCGGGCTGCGAGCTCAGCGTGACCGCCAGAAGTTGTGCGGAGTCCTGCATGGTGCGTTCGATCGACGAAACGTAGCGCGGCCGCACTTCCGCCAAAACAAAACGCATCACCACCGCCAACCCCACCGCCGAGGCGATGACATAGGTGCCAAATATCGCCGTGCGAATTTTCATGGCACGACGCTCCAGGAATAACCTAAACCCCGATGCGTCCGAATCAACTCCACGTCTCCCGCCACCGCCCGCAATTTGGCCCGCAGCGTTTTGATATGGGCGTCGACCGTGCGATCCAGACTCGACCCAGGATCTTCCCATACCGAGTTCATCAACGTATCGCGGGAGTATACCCGCCCAGATCGACCGGCCAAGACCGCCAACAGGCGAAACTCGTAACGCGTCAAATCCAAAGACTGGCCGTGGTAGGTCGCTGCACATGCCTCACCATCAATCTGAATGCCTGGTATCCTCGATTCCGTCCCCCAGGACGGATCCGGCACAACCAATGGACCACGGCGCAAGATCGCCTTCACGTGTGCCGTCCACTCGCGCGGACTGAATGGTTTGGTCACATAGTCGTCGCCACCAATTTCAACCCTACCACTCGGTCCATTTCGTCGCGTCTCGCCGTGAGAAACAACACCGGTATCGCCGAGGACCGACGCAACGTTTTGCACAAGTCAAATCCGCTCATGTCGGGCAATCCAATATCCAGTATGACGAGCGCCGGGTCGAGCTCCTCGACTCGCCCCAGGGCATCGCGTCCGGTCAGGCAATGAGTCGGCTCAAACTCTTCCGTCTTCAGCGCATAAAGCAGCGTATCCGCGATGGCCGGTTCATCTTCCACCACCAACACACGGCAATTCACTGCTGGTGCGGTATTCGGCATCACACGCCTACACGGTAAGTCCCGCGTCCTCCGCCAACCCTAGACTCAAATTCATGCATTGCACCGCCGAACCCGAGGCGCCTTTGCCGAGATTATCGATGCGCACCACCACCGTGGCCTGCTCCTCGTTTCCCCAAACCATCACGTCGGCGCGATTGGTGCCGTTGCAGGCCTGCGGGTCTACCGCCGTTCCATCCAGATTGGCGGGATCCCCCAAGGGCAATACCCGGACAAAGACAGATCCGGTGTAGGCCAACGCCAGCACCGCTTGTATTTCCTCCAAGGTGGGAGACCCGGGCAACTCCGGTAAATGCAACGGCACTGTCACCGTCAGCCCTTGCCGAAACGGTCCTACGATCGGGTTGAATAACGGTGCATACTTCAACCCGGTATGTTGCCACATTTCCGGCAAATGTTTGTGCGTCAATCCGGTCGCATAGGCCCGCGGACTGTTCAATGTCGCCGGCCGCTCAGCCGCTTCATACTCGGCGATCATCGCCTTGCCCCCTCCGGAATATCCTGTGATCGAAAAACAACTCAACCGTGTATCCATCGGAACGATACCTGCCCGCACCAATGGCGCCACGCCCAGAATAAACGCGCTGGCATGACACCCCACATTGGCGATGCGCTTCGCTCCCGGCAACGCCTCCCGATATTCCGCCCCCAACTCCGGGAGACCATACACCCACTCCGCGTGCGTCCGGTGCGCCGTACTGGCATCAATCAATACCGTGTTCGCATTCGTCACCATGGCCGCCGACTCACGGGCCGCCTCATCGGGCAAACACAAAAACGCCACATCCGCGGCATTGAGGCACTCCGCCTTCGCCGTCGGGTCCTTGCGCCGGGATTCTTCGATCGCGATGAGCTCCAGTTCCGGACGGCCCGCCAACCGCTCGTGAATCGGTAATCCGGTCGTGCCCGTCGAACCGTCGATGAAGACCTTGTAACTCATAAAGTCCGCACGATCACCACCCTGAACCCGAAGCGCAAGCGCTTCATACACGCCCGGTCTCTCAACTCAGTCCTCTCTGTCCCGCTCGCTCCTTCGTTTAAGATGGCTCACTGAGCCGCGCGATGACCGTCGGCAATAATCGGTGCTCCGCCGCATGCATCTTCGTCGCAAAGGTCTCCAACGTGTCATCCGGCTCGATTCGTGCCTCCGCTTGGTCGATGATCCGACCACCATCCACCTCCGCGGTGACGTAGTGCACCGTGCACCCCGCCACCTTCACCCCTCGCCTCCAAGCCTGCCCAATTCCGTCCAATCCCGGGAAACTCGGCAACAAGCTCGGGTGTAAGTTGATAATTTTCCCCGCGAACGTCGCGATAAATCGCGGCTTCACTACCCGCATGAAACCGGCGAGCACAATGAGGTCAGCCCGCCACGCTGAGATCGTCTCGATATAAAGATCCTCCCCCGCCCCTTCCAATTTCGTCTTGAATGGCGCCGGATCCAAATAACGCGCCGGGACTCCATATGTCGGTCCGAGCTCGAGCATGCCCGCCTCAGGTCGGTCAACAATGAGCTGCACCACTTCAGCCCGACCAAGGTGGCCGGCCTGCTGAGCGACAAGAATGGCTTCGGCATTGGAGCCGCGGCCGGAACCGAGAATGACTACGCGCATACGACTAAACCGATCAGGGTGAGCCGTCATGGCAACCACGGTTTTATCATCACGTTCGCCGCCACCAAACTCCGCCACGCGAATTCTCAATTCTCAAAATTATTCCCTAATAAATAATTCTTATTCCGATTAATACTAGGCTCTTACGTAAACTTCTGGTCAACAATGCGGCGACTCAGCCCCTCCCTCAAAGTTCCATATTTCGAATTAAATTATTTCATTGATAGGTCCCTCGAAAACGCCATCCACGAGCCTCCGTTCGTGAGGACGAGTTTACTACAAAACTAGAAATTAACCTATGAAATATCTCAAATATCTCGGCTCTCTCGCCGTTATCCTGTCCCTGACTTCGCCAGTATGGGCTCAAAACGCTGCACCGTCGACTAATGCCAGCCTGCTTGGATCCCGAGTCGCTGAGGTCGGTTTTGGCTTTGCCGACGTCAAGGCTCGAGTCTCAATCTCCTCGCTGCCAACGCCAACCTGAACATCCCTGTGACCGCTGGCTTCGACCTCGCCGCCAGCGTGACTCATAGTTGAGTCGAGTCACGATTTTCGACCAACTTCACCATCGTCAATGCAAGCGCCGTAGGTTACCGTGACTTCAGTTTCGCTCGGGGGTTGGCTTCCGCCTTGGGCTACGCTTGGCTGCCCTTCGACGCAGGCAACGAATGGTTCTGGGGTATTCGTGCAGGCGCAGAGTTTGACTTCAATTCCCGCCTCACGGCCATCGCCAGTGTGGGATACGACGACGAGTTCGAGGGGAGTAGCGACGGCGCCTTCGACGGTTCGGTCCGCCTCAACTACCGCGCGAATGATCGTCTGTTGCCCTATCTCGAAGTTTCCGCCTTCGAAGCGGGTAACTGGGGCTCATCGATCGGTATCGCTTACAAATTCTGAGTCTCGATCGAAAACCCGTTGTTCAGGTTCCACCCAGCAAACACCGGCCTCCTCAGGGCCGGTGTTTTTTAATGCTCATGAGCGCAGCGGCTCTCAAAAAAATTTCTTGGCTTTCTCAAACCAGCCTTCTTCCGTCGGCTGATCCGCATCCCCACTGACCAGTGCAAATTGCTCCAGCAGCTTGCGCTGCTCGTCGGTAAGCTTCTTCGGCACCTCGACGTGCATTTGCACGATCTGGGCTCCTTGGGCTCCTCCCCGCAGCGAAGGCATGCCCTTCGACCGCAGCCGGAACTTGGTGCCGCTCTGGGTTCCCGCCGGAATCTTCAACGATGCTTTGCCAAACAAAGTCGGCACTTCGATCGTGCCACCCAATACTGCGAGGGTGAACTTGATCGGAATTTCGCAGAACAAATCCTGCCCTTGCCGCTCGAAGATTTCGTGATCCTTAACCGTGAGCACGATATAAAGATCTCCGGGTTGACCACCTGCTAAACCCGCCTCGCCATTGCCGACGGAACGTAAGCGGGATCCTGTGTCCACTCCTGCAGGAATGCGCACATTGATCTTGGCCGTTTTCGCTTCCCGCCCTTCGCCGCGACAATGCGTGCAGACTTTTTCGATCTTACTGCCTGAACCCGCACACGTCGGACAGGTTTGGCGAAAGGTGATGATACCGCCGCTGCGACGAACCTGCCCCACCCCTCCACAGGTCGGGCATGTCACCCGACGGGAACCGGGCTCCGCGCCGCTTCCCTTACAGCGTTCGCAGGCCATGACTTTGCGGAAGGAGAGTTCCTTCTCCACGCCCTTGGCGGCGTCCACTAAAGTGATTTCCAAATCGTAGCGGAGATCGGCACCTTCCTGGCTGCCACCACCTCTGCCTCCGCCAAACATATCTTCAAAGATGCCGCCGCCGCCGCCGCCGCCGCCGCCGCCGCCGCCGCCGAAGACTTCACGGAAAATATCGAACGGATCATGGAAACCTCCGCCTCCGCCCATACCGTCGGGGCCTCCGGGCCCCCCCCCGCCGCCTTCAAAGACCGCGTGGCCATACCGGTCATAGGCCGCCCGCTTCTGCGGATCCTTCAGTACTTCGTAGGCATGAGAGATTTCCTTGAACTTCTCCTCCGCGGCTGCGTCCCCCGGATTTTTGTCCGGGTGATACTTAACCGCCTGCTTACGGTAGGCTTTCTTCATTTCAGCTTCGGTCGCTTCGCGGCCGACGCCAAGGAGGTCGTAAAAATCTGCTTTCGCCATGGTCTGGGTGTTGGGAGAGGAACGATGCGAGGATTAATCCGCGACCTTACGCCTCCTCCGTAGCGTTTTCTGTGGCGGCAGGACCGCCTGAGACGATCACCGAAGCCGGACGCAACAATCGTCCGTTCAGTGAATAACCAACGCGCACCACCTGCAACACCTTGCCTTCGTCCACCGTGTCGCTGGGTTGCTGCGACAGAGCTTCATGAAGGTTCGGGTCAAAGGTTTCAGCTTTCGGGTTGATCTGTTTGAGACCATGGTTGCCGAGCGCATTTTTAAATTGAGTGGCGACCATCTCCACTCCCTCCGCCAGCGATTTCAACTCGGCGTTGGGTGCTTTGGCCGCAGCAAGGGCAAACCCGAGATTATCGAGCACCGGCATCAGTTCCTCCACGACGTTCGCGGCCGCAAAAGCCCGCAAATCGTCTTTTTCCCGTGCCGTACGACGACGGAAATTCTCGAGGTCTGCCACCAAGCGCAGATGCGCTTCATTGGCTGCAGCCGTCTCGCGACGGGCTGTTTCGAGTTGTTCCTCCAGCGTCGGCTCGGTTTCGACCGTGACCTCAGCCTCTTCCGCAGCCGAAGTTTCGGATGCAGCCGTGGCAGTCGTTTCCTCTGGAGAAATCGGGTTATCGCTGTCTGGTGAATCAGTCTTGGACGCAGTATCGTTCATGGCAAAGAGCCTACTAAGTGACGGCTTTACCTATTGATCAAGTTTCCGGAACAGAGAATTCAGGGCATCGCCCGCCTTTTCCCACAAATCCTGCATGGCTGCGCCTGATCCGTCCGGTCCTGTGATCGCCCCACTGGACAATATCGCCTGCCACATAGCGCGCGCGCGCCAACCGCTGCAACAACTCTGCCGACAGTAAATTCTCCCATTTCCGCACGTTCTGATACGTTCCGGAAAAATTCAACTGCTCCTCCAACCGCGCGGGCGCTCCCGGGGTCGTCTGAATCAGCTCCACCCGGCCGACCTTCAAATTCAGGTTTCGGATCAGCACCGACGACGGACCGTCCCCAATGAGCGGTAAACCCGCCACCGCGTAACGTCCCGGCCGCACTTCACTGCCCGCCTTTCCGCCGCCAGCAGCGTTTCCCCAAAGATTTCCGCATTGGTTCGACCATTATCTCCCTACTACCACCACCAGCTGGGTTAGATCAATCGTGAGCTCCTCGATGACAAATTTGGCCCGGGTCGCCGAGCCCGGCTCAGCTTTCCCCGTGAAATTAGCCACCCGCACAAACACGCCACCACCCTGCGTAACCGGATTATCAATGTGCAGGCCGCCACCCGAAAACATCCCTGTCACGGGATTTACGGCCAATCGGGCGGCTTCCGTCGGATACCCGCTGCGCTTGGCGATCGTCCGCGACACGCCCCAGGGGAGAAACAACATCCACGCCAAGACCGTCATCGCCGCTAGGATGGCCAGCAGAATAATGAGCTTAAAGAGCACCCCGCCACGGGTCCGGAGGCTGGCATTAGTCTTCATCAGCGGTGGATTAGACAAAATTCTCCGTCACCAATACCAACGCCGATTCCGTCGCGGTGAAAGTGAAGGTCCCCGTGTAAGGCAATAAAACGTTATCTCCCTTTGTCAGCACCTCGCCTCCCTCGGCGATATCGCCCGAAACCACACTTAACAATCGGGGTTGCTGACCCGCCGCAAACGACAAGCTCTCGCCCGCTCCCAGCAGTACTCGCCGAATCTGAAATTCCTCGCTGTCCGCGATGACCGCATCTACCGTCTCCGCTCGAATTGCTTCCGGTTCAAATAAATCCCAGTCAATCGAAGCCAACGACTCCGCGATGTGTAACTGCCGCGGCGCCCCGTCCAATCCCATCCGCCCCCAATCATACACCCGATAGGTGGTATCGGAATTTTGCAGGATCTCCAAAATAAGATTTCCTCCGTCGATCGCATGCACCGTGCCACTTCGCACCAATATTGAGTCACCTACGGACACCGGGAAGCGATGTACGCATTCATCTAAGGTATTTGCAACCAGGGCCTTGGCAAATCCTCCTCGAGTGGCTCCCGCCTTCAAGCCTACGATCAGACCCGCGTCTCCCGTCGTCTCGGCGATGAACCAGTTCTCCGTCTTAGGTTCCCCTCCCATGGCAGGGGCGATCTCTGCCGGAGGATGCACCTGCAAACTCAGACGCTCCCGGCAATCCAACCACTTGATCAGAATGGGGAACGGTCGCTCCGGAGCCCAATTCGGTCCCATGATCTCAGTCCCGTGCTTTGCCAACGCCTCCCGCACCGACACCCCGTCCAATGAACCGCCCGCAATCACCGACTGCGCCTCGGGACGATCAACGACTTCCCAGCTCTCCCCAATGGGTCCTTCCCGTGGCAATGTGCGATTCAAGGCCGACTCCAAAACTCGGCCTCCCCACACTCGATCTTGGTAAAGCGGTTGAAAACGAATGACTTCTTGCATGTGAACGGAGCGTTAAACCTATTATTCGGAGAGGATGATTTACAATTGACCGGTCTGGTGACAGAGGTGAAATCCTTCAAGATTGCTCTCTACGGAGACCTCTTGCGGGAGCTCAACTCACATGGCTAAGTCTAGGACTTCAAACTCAAATGCCCGACGGTCCAACCACCAGTCCGGTTTTCAACCTCCCCGCTACCGTCCCCGGTGGGCGATCGCCGTCGTCTGCCTACTCCTCGGACTATGGTTGGTCGTCTCGTATGTAGACTACACGCCCCTCCAGGAGGGCTATATTTCCACCAACTCCACCGGTCCTTCTGAAAAGAACTTGGTGGGCAAAATCGGTGCCGACGTCGCCCGCTGGAGCTTCATTTGGTTCGGTCTCGGTGCCTGGCTCATCCCCTTTTTCTCATTTTGGTCCCTCTGGATGGCCGTGCGAAATGTCCGCCGACTGGCAGTGACCCGTTTCACCGCCATGGTGTTTGCCATCCTTTCGGGCTGCGGCATCGGCGCGATGATCAAGCTGGATCGCTTGGCCGATAGTCAGTTTTTCCCCGAAGGTCGCCTCGGCGGTACCGTCGGTCACGGCGTCTACGACAACCTGCTCTACGACACCGTCGGGGTGTTCGGGTCGGCCTCCCTGCTGGTCACTGTCTACGTGGTCGCATTGGTGTTTATCCTCACCAAAGATATCGCCGCCCAATTCGAGCGCTCCATCGCGTCCTTCCACGAGTGGAAAGCCACGCTCGCCGAACGCGCCGCCGAGCGGGCGGAAGAAAAACGACTCGCCAAACAAGACAAAGCCAAGGATCGCGAGGATGAAAAAGCCACGATCAAGGCCGCCAAACTCGCCGAAAAGGAACGTATCGTCCAAGAACAGGCTGCCCAAAAAGAAGCCGCCAAAGCTGGGAATGCCCTGTCCAAAGACATCAAAATAGCCGGCGGCAGCACCGACCCTCTCGCTCCAACTCCGGCCAAACGCCCCGTGCTCGAGCCAGCCCCAACCCCCGAACTTGCGCCTCCGCCCAAGGTCATCGGCCTCAAACTGGGTTCACCCGACGACAGTTCGTCTTCCCATGTTAGCTCTGGCGAGGAACCCAAGAAACTTGCCCTCAACATCGTTAAAGCCGAAGAGCTCAAAAAGGCCCGAGGCATCAATAACCCGAAGTCCGACGGCGATTACAAATTCCCGTCCCTGAACCTCCTCAACGATCCCGCCAAACCCCACGAGGATAACACCGAGGAGGAACACCAACGCAATGCGGAGAACCTTTTGCGCATCCTCGACGAATTCGGCGTCAAGGTCACCATCGGCGAAATCCACGTCGGTCCCGTCATTACGCGTTACGAGGTCAAACCGGCCCCGGGCGTACGGGTGGAAAAGATCGCCGGCCTCGACAAAAACATCGCTCTCGGCATGCGCGCCCAGTCCGTACGTATTCTCGCTCCCATCCCCGGCAAAGCCGCCGTAGGCGTGGAGGTGCCCAACCAACACCCCACTCCCGTGGGCATGCGAGAGATCCTCGAGTCTCAGGATTGGGTCTCGCACAAGGCCGAGCTTCCCATCGCCCTCGGCAAAGACGTTTCCGGCAAACCTCTCGTCTCCGACCTCTCCAAGATGCCCCACTTGCTTATCGCCGGTGCCACTGGTTCGGGTAAGTCCGTGTGTATCAACTCGATCGTCGCCTCCATCCTCTACTCCAAGAGCCCTCGCGACGTGCGCCTCATCATGGTCGACCCGAAGGTGGTCGAGCTCAAGGTGTTCAACACCTTGCCCCACATGCTGATCCCCGTGGTCACCGAGCCCCAAAAGGTGCCCGGCGCCCTCAAGTGGCTGCTGAGCGAAATGGAGCAACGCTACCAGATGTTCGCCAAGTGCAACGTGCGGAACATCGTCGGCTTCAACAGTCGTAAGAAAAAGAACGCCAACCCCGACCTCCCAGAACCACCACCTGACGCCCAAACGGGTCTGCCCGGGGTCGACCCGACGCTGGACGACGAGATCGAACTGCCCGATCACCTGCCCTACATCGTCGCCATTATCGACGAACTCGCCGACCTCATGATGGTCGCCCCAGCCGAGATCGAGACTTCCATCGCCCGTCTGGCTCAGCTCGCCCGCGCCGCCGGCATTCACCTTATCATCGCCACTCAGCGGCCTTCCGTAAACGTCATTACCGGCGTCATCAAAGCCAACTTGCCTTCCCGCATCGCCTTCCAAGTTGCTTCGCAAATCGACTCGCGCACCATTATCGACACCAAGGGTGCCGATAATCTCATCGGTCGTGGCGACATGCTCTTTTCCCCGCCCGGCACCGCCCGCCTGGTCCGGGCGCAAGGCGCTTTCTGCTCCGACGAAGAAGTCATGAGCATCGTGGAGTTTATGCAGTCCAATGGTCCGCCCATGTATGCGCAGGACGTACAGGCCCAGATTGACCGCGCTGGTGAAGATGGAGATGGCGGAAGCGACGGCGGCGACGATCTCGGCGACGAAGAAGAACTCTACCAACAAGCCCTCGGTGTCCTCAAAGCCAGCAAACGTGCGTCGACTTCCAATATGCAGCGGCGCCTGCGTATCGGCTACAATCGGGCCGCCCGTATCATGGACCTATTGGAGGACAAATGCATCGTCGGCCCTGAGAACGGCTCCAGCCCGCGCGAGATTCTCGTCAACCTCGACAGCCTGTAAATTCCGCCCCCTTTCCCGCTTCAGTGATCGAGCTTCACGCCCGCCAAGAACCTCCTTCCTGGGATATTGTGATCGTTAACAAATTATCTGTGTTAATCTCGCCCCATCCGTGGTTAAAAAAAAGCCGTTAACGGAGGCTTCAGCGGATATTCACGCTTCCTAGACCCACAATCTCAGTTCATATCTACCCTACCCTATGCAGAACATTGGCGAACGTCTGGAAGAAGCACGCAAACGTAAGGGCATGTCCATTCGCGAAGCCGCCGAGGCCACCAAAATCCGCGGCGACTACCTGCACAAATACGAGAGCAACCAGTTCGATATCAATTTGCCAGATATCTACGTCCGTGGGTTCTTGCGCAACTACGCCAGCTACCTTGGCTTGCCGGCCGAAAAAATAAGCAACGACTACAACTCCCTCGGCCACGGCAATCCCCAAACCAAATCCATCAATCGAGAGATCTACGGCCGTATGGATCTCACCGTGGCGTCCACCAAGGATAGCGCCTGTGAGCCCGATGCCACCGCGTCGGCCAAAGAAGGCGATGACTCCGAATCCGGCAATCCCGCCACCTTTAAGCCCAATTCCAGCGCGGTCCCCTACGTGGACCGCGCCTTGGGGATCCAAGGTCTCGCCCTCGCCGCCGCCGTCACCGCGCTGGTGCTTCTGATTGTCTTCGGGGTGCGTGCCATGAAGAGTTCCGGCGAAGAAATCGCTCCCGGCACCGAGGCCATCGCTGCGGCCGCGACCAACGAACCCCAGATCGTAATTCACGCGATCGATAGCGTTCGCATCAAGGTCGTCGTGGAGAGCACCGGTGAAGAACTTTTCCAAGGGGCCATCACCCGCAGTGACAGCCGCAGCTTCCCCGCCGCCCAGGCCCTGCTCCTCACCGGAGACCCAATGCAAAACATCGAAGTGGAAATGGCCGGTCAGCGTTATCCCACCGAGGAAACCGGCCGCAAACGCATTCGCATTCAACCTCCGGAGTAATCCGCTCCTCACCTCGGAAATCGTCAGAAGTTCCCACGCCCATCAGTCTGGAAAACGCGATTCACGTAAGAAAACGCAGGTAACAAAGTTACGTTATCCAGTCTGTGAGTGAATGAATGAATGAGTGAGTTTCAACCGTGCCCCCGCCGACTCACCTGGCCGGTGAACAAATCGATGCCATCGGATAGACCGTAACTCGCTCCAACTTCGCTCCCTTGTATGTTCGAACCGATGTTAAGAACGCGCGAGGACGGAACCGAATGCACATGCGAGGTAAATGCCTTGAATGATGCTCGCCAGGGTGCGGTGCAGACTGGCCGTCTGCACCACACGGCAACCCAGAGGCCGATTTGTTACCCGAGGATTTACCTCGAACAGAAGCCCTGGGCCCGGGTTGCCGACCTGGTTGAACTCGAACCGCTGAGAGAGCCCTGAGCTCGTATAACAAGATGGAGCAACCCCCCCCTGAAAATCAAGTCACCTATGTTGGTGTGGATATCGCCAAAGATCGTCTCGACTACACCGTCGATGATGCTCGCTGTGCCCACGTCGAGAACACCCACCGAGGCCACCGAGCCTTGATCAAGCCCCTCCAGAGCCTGCCCAATGCCCGGGTCGTATGCAAAGCGACTGGCGGCTATGAGCGTGCCATTGTCGCCGCATTGCTCTTGGCCCAGATCCAAGTCTGCGTGGTCAATCCAGGGCGTGTGCGCGCCTTTGCCCGCGCCGTCGGCTTGCTCGCCAAGACCGACCAACTCGACGCTAAACTGTTGCTCCGCTTTTGGTTACAAATGAAGCCACGCCTGCACCGGGCCCTCGACGAAGCGGCCGCAACCTTGCGTGAGCTGCTCGACTATCGCCGGCAGATCAGTGATCAACTCGTCGCCACAGGCAACCAGTGCGAGTTGGCCGGACGCATTTTGCGTGAACGCCTTGAGATCCTGCGGGCGCTTTTAGCCACCGAGCTTGAACAAACCGATGCGCTGATTAAAACGCACATCCACGAGGACGACAGTCTACGCACCAAAGCCCGCTCGACTGCGCGAACTCCAAGGCGCAGGACCCGTGCTCGCGGCCACCCTGCTCGCCTACGGGCCTGAACTCGGAAAGATCGAATCGGGCCAACTCGCCGCTCTGATCGGTGTGGCCCCGTTCGCCCACGACAGCGGGCGGCGACATCGTTGCCGACATGTGCGCGGCGGGCGTCATTCCGTGCGCCAGGTCCTCTACATGGCGGCGGTCTCTGCCATCCGATGTAACCCTGTCATGCGCGCATTCTATCGGCGCCTCGTTGAGGCTGGGAAACTGAAGAAAATAGCCCTTATCGCGATCATGCGCCAAATGCTACATGCTCTCAATCTATTGGCCGCTAATCCCAACTTTGTCCTTGTTCGCTAACACCGCTGCTTCTGTAACAGAGAACTTCGGAATTTAGGTTAAACGTTACGTAACGGTTTATCCATTCCCTACGAAGCCTGCCGTCCCGCCCGGCTGCGCCGCGCCCTCCTTCGCCTCTCCGCATTGGCCACGGCTGAGGGCATCGGGCTCGAAGTCGCCCTCTATGGCGGCGCGGTGTTCACTTTGGTTTACGGTTCGCGCGACGCCACGCGCGACGTGGATGCCATCATCCAACCGGCCGATGTCGGCCGCCTATCTCGTCAAACAGGTCGCTCAGGAACAAAACCTTTCGGACGACTGGCTGAATGGAGAAGTGCGTCAGTTCCTATCGTCACTCGGGGATCGTCGACCGTTTCCCACTCGGGAATTTGAACCCGGTCTGCAAATCACCATTCCCACCCCAACTTATCTCCTCACGCTCAAACTCAACGCCTGCCGACAGCCCATGCCCGGGCTACCCGGGTGACGAAGCCGATATCCGATTTCTACTCAGAAAGATCAAAACCACTTCAACCGCTGCGGTGGAGGAGATCCCAGACCGATTTCCCCCGGCGAGGGGCTGCACACACGTGCCTTCGAACTGATCGAAGAAATCCTGAAAGAGATCTCATCATGAACCGCCCCCAATCCCTGCGTGAAATGGCCGAACGAGCCCAAGAGCTCAGCGAGTTTTTGTGTGTGGGGGCGAACTGGTTGCACACGGTCCGCGCGATCCGTTCGCCCTTAGCCATTCGAAACGCGATTCACGAGGAACCAACGCGACTAGCCTGGACGGCTTTGCCGAAGGTCGCATCGCGGAGGCGTGGCTCGCAGCTTACGCCACCTACACGGCCGAACGCTGTGGTCTCACTCCTCCACCTTGGGCGGACTACCCTGATCGCATCGCTCCCGATCCTTGGTTCTCAGTAGACGGTAAAGGCTCCCGTCTTCTCGCCCTGCGTGATAGCCCACCGATATTTAAAAATCGTAATCTCTTCACCCCAAGGTGGACCTGCCGCTCAACCTACGCGCGGGGCGCCCGCCGGTCTCGACCGAATACAAACGAGCCAAAAACGCCGAACGCCAACGCCGGTTTCGCGCACGACGCGCCGCCGAATTCGCGACCTTGCGGGCGATGGTTTGAATCTACGGTCGGATATCCATGCTTTCGGGTCTGTTTCGGTCGGGCCACAAGAAAAGATAGGGCGTGCTCGCAGAGTTCGCCGCTGCGAACGGGGCAGGACCCAAGTAGCCCACGACCGTGAGGCCTCCGGCGGTTCCCTGCGCGTCACCATTCGTCACGCGAATGGACGCAACCGTCACTCGTGTCTCGCCACCGTTGAGCCGAATACACTGGATTGGCGAATCCTGCGTTTTGCCCTCCCCTCTTGCCGCCTGATCTCGCTGGCTCGTGTCATCGCGTGCCTGCTCGGTTGCTTTGGGCTCACGCCTAGGGGAGAGGCCGCCGCCGCCGATACCGAGGCCGGATTGCCCTTCCTCACGACTTGCACGCCGCGGGACTATCGCGGACATTCGCAGATGTGGTCGATCGCCGAGGACATCAATGGGATGCTCTATTTCGGCAATCTCAACGCCGTCCTCGTCTTCGACGGTGCACGCTGGACCAAGGTCGATGTGCCGGGAGCGACCTTTGTGCGCGGTATCGCCATTGATCAGGATGATACGCTCTGGATCGGGGGCGTTGACGAACTCGGCTACGCGGCAACGTCTCCGACCGGCGAGCGCACCTTCGTTTCGCTCGAGGAAAAAGGGCCTGCCGAAGCCCGCGACTTTGGCGCGATCTGGCGCGTCCTCGCGACCCAAGGTGGGGTGCTCTTTCACGCGGCCAACGCCCTGCTCCACTGGGACAGCACCCGCGTCACGGCCCTCACCCTTCCGAATAAAGGTCGTCACAACATGGTCCGCGTGGGCAACGATATCTGGCTCACCAACGCCAACAACGACTGGCATCGTTTCAACAACCCTCAGTCTTCGTCGCGGGAGCTGCGTCCATTGCCCCAACCTCCCGAGCTCAGGGGCGCGCGCATCATCGGTGCAGCCGCTTCAACGGATAATTCCACCGTGGTCGTCGCGACCGACCAACAAGGATTGTGGCGTTGGGATGGCGAAGCGTTCTCGGCGTTTTCAACTTCGGTTGACGCCTCGCTCAAAGAAGAGTCGATTTACGGACTCACCGGTCTGCCCGATGGCTGTTTCGCCGTCCATTCGCTCTTTCGCGGACTGCAACGCTTCGACGCCAACGGGCGTCTCCATCTCACCCTCAATGATCAGTCTGGTCTACCCAACAAAACCGTCATCTGTGCGATGCCTACCCGCGACGGGCAGGCCCTTTGGTTGGGCACCGCCAACGGAATCGTGCGCATGGATCTTCGAACGTGGGTATCGGAATTTAACGTCTTGAACGGGGCGCCTGCCGCCAAAATTTCCGCCGCCATTCGCCTGCGCAATGAACTCTATTTGCCTTCCGCTTCCGCCGGATTGCGTCGCCTTGTGCCCGCTGAAGGAACCGCAAGTGCGCACCTCGTGCGAGAAGACTCCGTCGACGATTTGGTCAACTCCGCCACTCCCCTGCAGCAGACTCTTATGCTCGGCACCACGAACGGGTTTCGAGAGTGGGACGGCCTACCCTTTTACCTCGCCTGCCCGACAGCCCGACTAACGCGGGGTCGTTCGTGCCTCTTCGTTTTCAACCCGGTACATGGGCCGCCCTCAACGGCGACACCGTGCGGCGCTATCGTCATGACCACGCTGAATGGTCGACGACCGGTCCACTCCCGGGCCTCCAACGGGTGCGCGATATCGTGGAGAACGCTGACGGTTCCATGGTAGTCGGGGCGTCCCGCTGGCGGGGTGCTGCACCCTACATTTCCGACGACGGCAAGTGTGCCTGTGGTGGAATCCCTCACCGCCCCGGACGCCCTCCCGGCGAATCACTCACCCGCGACGCGAAGGGACCATTGCTGGCCTGTGATGTCGGTCTCTATCGCTTCAATGCCGAGCACCACCGCTTCGAGCCGTGCCCCGACTACGGAGCCGCACTCGCCGATGGTTCGCTCGCCGTGCGCAGCTTCACTCCCGATGATCAGGGCGGACTTTGGTTGGTTGTGGTGGATGTTCATGCCGAAACCAGCGATGATTTCAACGCGCCCCATCTCGTCTACGGACGAAACGGTAAACTGATTCGCCTCACGATTCCTCCACTCGTGAATAGCGACGATCCCTCACACCTGTTGCACGAGTCCGCAAACAACGACGGCCGACCGGAAACCCTGTGGATGGGCGGTCAGTCAGCAGAGATCATAGTAGTGCCCAGACAAGCCGGAGGCGTTGAGTCGCCCGTCTAAACTAGGAACACCGGAAACCTTGAGGGACATGAAGGATCGAATCGAAGCGCAGTCACCTGAGCGTGTCGCAGACGGAACCGATGACCGGGCTGACCAGTCCGCATCGTCCGAGAGCAGTGGCGTGAGAAAGCATGAGGAGACTGACGAGCGAACAGGGATGGAACGGATCGTAGACCCGTCGAACCTGAACCGGGCGTGAAAACGCGTGCGGTCCAACAAAGGAGGACCGGGGATTGATGGCATTACCATCGAATCCTTCCCGGCCCTCATTGAGTAACACGGGGAAAGGATACGTTCCGCTTTATTAAACGGAACCTACCTACCGACCGGCGGCAGTGCGCCGGTCGTATATCGCCAAGCCGGATGGAACCCAACGACCGTTGGGCATCCCCACTGTGATGGATCGATGGATACAGCAAGCGATCACACAGGTGATCGGTCCGCTCTTCGAGAGCGGTTTTAGTGAGCATAGTCACGGCTACCGTCCCGTCACAGTGCCGCACAGGCGGTGAACACGATGGCCGAAGGTTGGAAAGATGGTTGCCGCTTCGCGGTCGACTGTGATCTGAAAGCCTTCTTCGACACGGTGAATCACGATCGGCTCATGGCGCAGTTACGAGAAAAGTTGCCGGACCCGTTGGTCCTGCAACTCATCCATCGCTACCTGACGGCCGGAGTGGTCCTGCTGGATGGCCGCTACGAGGAAACCCCGGAAGGGGTGCCCCAGGGCGGTCCGCTCTCGCCGTTGTTGGCCAATATCGTGCTCGATCCGTTGGATCAGGAACTCACCCGTCGGGGGCACCGGTTTGCCCGTTATGCCGACGACTTCCTGATCATGGTGGGCAGTGCCCAGGCAGCGAAACGAGTCATGCATAGCGTGATCAACTTCGTTGAACACCGGCTCAAACTCACGGTCAACCGGACCAAGAGTCGAGCCGGGCTGTTACGCGAAAGCGCGTTTCTGGGCTTCACCATTGGACGCAGTGGCAAGCTGGTGTGGACGCCGAAGGCGCTGGAGCGCTTCCGGCTACGCATCCGGGCAATCACCTCCCGTAGTCGAGGGGTGAAGGTGACAGCGATGCTGAAGGAACTGAAAGCCTACGTCGTGGGTTGGCTTAACTATTACGGTCTGAGCCACACCTACGGCACCGTGCTGGAATTGGATAAATGATACGCCGACGCGTGCGGATGTATTACTGGAAACAGTGGAAACAACCGCGCACCCGACGGCGCAAGCTCCTCGCCTTGGGCACATGGCCCGAGTCAACCAAACTGGTCACGCGCAGCCGCAAGGGCTATTGGCAACTCGCTTCCAACAGCATTGTGCAAAGGGCGCTCAACAACGACTGGCTGACCGCGCAAGGGGTTCCAGATATGAAAGCTAGATGGATTGCGCGGCACTACGCAAACACGCCTCAAACGGAGGCGATGTAGTCGCTCGGAACCGCCCGGTGCGGACCCGCATGCCGGGTGGTGTGGGACCTGTGGCTGGCTGAGATCTACTCAGTCAGTCACGGGGACCTGATTAGCCGTTTATTCAGTTGTTCCGGAGGTGCTACCATGGTCTTTTGTTTTAAGAATGGGAACGGATGGCGCGCAGGGAGATATGCGTGGAATGTTGGCAGGATTCGAAGACGTGCGGCAGGGGCCGCTCGGGCCAGTGTTGGGCGCAGACGCGCAGCAGGACGCTGCGCAAGAGGGCGCAGGTTGGCCAGGGCGTTGATGTTGCGGGTACGCGAGTGGTCTTCGCGCCAGCAGGCGTCGCGGCGCCAGTGGTTGCGGATCTCCACTCCGCCCCAGTGCCCGCGGATCAAGGCGAGCATTTGCGCAGGGCTGCGTTCTGCGGGTGCCAGAACGCTGGCGTAGGCGCGTTGCTCGCAACTTTCGGTGAGGTCGCGTTTTCGCACCGTGGTTTTGTCCACGAGCACCAGGCTGTGCAGCCCGGGGTAGTCGGCTTGCGAGGGCGTGGCCACCACCACGGACACCCGCCAGGTGGTCACGCGGTCCCGACTCGGATCGGTCAGCTCAAAAAAAGGGGTGGAACGGTCCGGGCGCGCTGGACCAGCGCGCTCAGCTGGGGTTGGTTGCCTTTGATCTGGGGCACATACTCGCCGCCTTTTCCCACGATGGTGCGGGCCTGCTTGCGGGTGGCGTGCAAGGCGTCGCCGGTGTGACGATCTGCTCGTCCAACGACGCGGCGGCCAACACCTCACCGGCGCGGGCCTGTTCACTGCGCGAGGTGTTTTCCGTTTGATCGACGATGGCCAGGGCGACCGGCGCGCCGGTGTCGGCCTCGACCAGGCTGAGCACCCCGACCGCGTCGCGGATAAACTTTCCGTCCAGGGCGAGCGCTCCGGGCAGGGCACTGGCGTGGGCTGTGAGCCAGCGGTTGTGAGGGCCTGGGCAAAGGTCTCCGGATCGAGCCGGGTGAGCACGTCGTAAAACACGCTGTAACTGGGGGCCAGGCGGACCTTTGTGCCGGCCTCACGGGGCAGGGCCAGGGCGAAGCGCTGGTCTTGGTCGAGCCGGTTGGCCATACGAGCGATTGACGCGATGTCGCGCCGGCCGGCCAGCAACGCGAGCGCGCCACGAGGCCAAGAACCGGACCGATCTTGCAGCGGGTGTTGTTGGCGCGCGGATCGGGCACGCCGCACAGGGCCTCCAACAGAGAGGGCAACGGGCCGTTTCTGAGCGGCAGGGTGCCGGTGGGTGCGCGGCGCAGTCCCGCCCAGTAGTCCTCGAGCAAAGCGGGATCGGGGGCGCTCAGCAGGGCCTTGGCCGAGGGGTGCAGGGGCCGCAGCAGCCACAGGTGCTTGGGGTTTGCCGTGCTCGCGGTAAAAGTCGCCTCGGTGCCGTTCGTAACCCTGGCTGGTCCCGACCGGTTCCCACGCGGAGGCCTTGTAGCACGTGCCTTGGTAGGCCTCCGGGTCGGTGCAGGTCTCGGCTAGCAGCGACCGATAGCCGAAGCGTTCCTGCCAATGGCCCGGCAACGTGCGCACGGCCGCAGCGAGCACATTGGAGGCGAAATGAGGCTCCTCGCCGCGCTTGGTAAGCAGTAGAAAGCGACGGTTTTTCACCACCAGGGAAAGCCGCTCGACCCGGCGGGTCGCATCCCAGCCCACCCACCGGTCCCGGTCCTTGAGCGCGTAGCAGGCCGGACCCCACGCCAGCAGCGCCACACCGCCCGCCCCCCTTCTTTCGACAATCTGGCGCAGGTAATCGCCCACCGGATGCCCGGATCCCAAGTAGGGCCGCTCGTGCAGCTGCGCGTCGAACCACTCCTGCTCGGCCGCAGTGGCCATGCGCACCTCCACGTTTCGATCCCAGTGCTTCTGCTCCGGGGTTGCGTTCGTCGCTTCCCTTTCCGTTTCACCTTTAGATTTCATCCCACTGAAACAGAGCGAAAATCGACCAAATGGTTTAGCTCAAAGTTACACCGCTGACCTTCAATCACTTCACCCGTCACGGGAAAAGACCATGCTTCTTGTCCATCGGCTCGCCGGTTTCCACTAGTGTGCTGAGAGTTAATGAACTATACTGAATGAAGGAATGAAGGAATGAAGGAATGAAGGAATGAAGGGATGCGGCGGTGCGGGCGCGGTGGATTTTCTCCAGGATGGCGGAGCCTTCGGCCTTCCAAGTGTAGCGTAGCGGGTGGGTTCGAGGTCGCGTGCGGCCATGTAGGTTTCGATGGCGTTGGTGAGGTCGCGAACGCTGGTGAAGCTGCCATCGCGGATACAATCGACGGTGAGGTCGCGGAAGAAGCGCTCCACTAGATTCAACCAGGAAGAGGATGTTGGAGTGCAGTGCAGTGGTGCAGTGCAGTGCGCTCGACGCCATGGGCTTTGGCATGGCGCTGATTGCGCCACTTTATCCAGCTCTTCACTTTGGCGTGCTTGTGGGTGGCGTAATTGTTGATGATCAGATGCAGGACCAAGCCGTCGGGTGCCTGCGCATCGATGTGCTTGAGGAAACCGAGCCATTCGCGGTGGGTATGCCGAGAGGCGGTGCGTCGCATGATTTTGCGTCCAGATAGCCGAGGGCGGCGAATAGCGTGACCGTGCCGTGGCGGGTGTAATCGTGGGTGGCGGTTGTGATGTGCCCGATACCCAAGGCAGGCCCGGCTGGGTGCGCTCAAGCGCCTGGCACTGGCTTTTCTCGTCGCAACACAGCACCAAGGCCCGATCGGGCGGATTCAGATACAAGCCGATGACATCCCAAAACTTGGCCTCAAAGTTCCGGTCACGCGACAACTTGAACGTTCGTCGCAAATGGGGCTTCAGGTCATTGGCCCGCCACAGACGCTGCACGGTGTGGGCCGACACCCCCTTGGCCTTGGCCATCGCCCGTGAGGACCAGCGGGTGCGCCAGGCCGGGGGTTGCGTGACCTCAGTGACGATCTGAGCGCGAATCGCCACATCCACACTCGGCTTCCGGCCCGAACGTCTCGCTTCGGCCCATCCAGCCAACCCTGCCTCACGAAATCGCTTTTCCCACTTCGCCACCACCGGACGATTCACTCCGATTTGAGCAGCCACCGTCTCCTGGCTTTCCCCTTCGGCCCGCAATAACAGTTCGGTGCGCGCCCGCCTGACCTCCCGTTGCGGCGTGGTCGGGCATTTGATCATCTGTTCAAGTTCTTGATGCTGCGCGGCATCAATGATTAGCGGCTTAACAGGGCGGGCCATGCACCCATCCTGCACTACTCTTTTTGTTTCGTATAGCTAATTAACTCCCACTACACTAGCCTTCTTCACCTCGTTGGGTTACCTCAATCGCAGTTGGCTTCGTGTAGTTGTTTAATTTCATGTTTTATCATGTTTGGTTTTCCAACAGGGGACTCTCACCCCATTTACATCGTGCCCATGCCGGGCGCTACAGAGAACCTCCACAGCTGTCACGGAGCGTGCTGCGCACGCTCCGCGCCGGCTGCTCCGGTCTCTGACCTCAAACGTTCGGCATTACAACATGGGACAAGTTACCTTAGATTTTGTGACCCGTCGTCCAGATGGATCGTATTGTATCCGCCTATTGGAAGAAGGTCTGTGGAATACGTCCACTGAGGAGGCTTTAAGCGGAATACAGAGCAGGCTTTTCGATGCCGTTGAAGTCATTATCGAAGGGAGAGTCGCTGAGCTCTATCCCGAAAGTAAGGGCCAGAAGATATATATCGCACTGGATTGTTTCCGACTTCCCCGAGAAGATATGGGTACTTTCTTTTCAGCATTTCTGTCGTTCATCCGTTCCTCCCCCGAATGGGCATCTGACTGCGAGGCGATGAAATTCGAAATCCCCCACTTAGAAGAGCCGAATCGGGTAGGCGGAGGTAATTAGCCTCCGCCCCCCACACCACCCGACATGCGGGTCCGCACCGGGCGGTTCCGGAACGCTATCGGACCGTAGTTGGATAGAACCGAATCACCTACTTGGCAGGTGGGCCCTTCGGTTGAGTTTGAGAAAACCGTTTCGCGCCGACCACCCGATACACCGGTCGGTGTCGGAGGGTGGATCGAGCAAACGGACTCGCGCTCATCATTTTGGTTCGGGCCTTCGTCACAGTTGAGACCTCCAGTTCATTCGTCGGACGGATAACCCGTCAGCGACTACTCCCGGCTCGTTTCCCGTGACTACTATGCCTTCTGCTGACTCCTCTGTTTCTTCCGTCGTCGTTACCGACGCGGCTGCTCCCCGTCATAGACGGGACGCGGGGCGCAGAGGCCTCCCCGGATAATGGCATCAACTTCCCTCGCACAAGCGCACCGTCTACCCTACATCCAGTACCACAGGACTTCGTCATGTGGTGGTGACTCGTCCCGGATGCTAAGCCTATTACCATGTTTCTGTTCGTCGCCTCACGAGTTTGCCTACGGCTTCTTTCAGACCCAGCCTCACGGCTACGCCCTTGCCCTCAGCTTGAGGTGGACCCATGAAGTTGGACAGGAGGGATGATTAAATCCCAAAGGAGGCCAATATGTCGAAGAAACGACGTGCCTTCAGTGCCGAATTCAAAGCGAAAGTAGGGCTCGAAGCCCTCAAGGGAATCGAGCCGCTCCACGTAATCGCGCAGCGTCACGAGGTGCATCCGGTGCCAGTGAGTCAGTGGAAGAAGGAGGTGTCCGAGCGGTTGCCGGAGGTCTTCGCGAAGCCCTCGGCGCAGGTGCGCGACAAGATCGAGCGGAATCGCAAAGAGAAGGCACTGTATGCGCGGATCGGGCAGCTGCAGATGGAGCTCGAGTGGCTCAAAAACAAAGTTGGCCCATTTGGGGAGTAAGGAGCACCGCAGCATGATCGAAACTGAGCATCCGAAGCTGAGTGTGGCTCGGCAGTGCGAACTGTTGGAGCTGCTACGCTCAACCTACTACCACCACCCGCAGCCACCGAAGGAAGCGGACCTGGCGTTGATGAAACAGATCGACGAGATCTACCTCGAGTCACCGTTCTTTGGTAGCCGCCAAATGACCCGTTGGTTGCAACGCGAAGGACACGTGGTGAACCGTAAACGGGTGCGACGATTGATGCGATTAATGGGGCTCACGGCGATCAATCAAAAATCGAGTCTGTTGAAGAAAGCGGCCTCTCATCAGATCTACCCGTATCTGCTGCGAACGCTGAAGGTTGAAAGGTCGAATCAAGTGTGGGCAACAGATATCATCTACATCCCGGTGTGCGGTGGCTTCGTTTACCTGTGTGCGGTGATCGACTGGCACTCGCGGATAGTGCGCGCATGGGAACTGTCCAACACGCTCGATGCGTCGTTTTGCGTGCGAGCGGTGCAGCGCGCGATGGCGATTTACGGCAAGCCGGAGATCTGCAACACCGACCAAGGCGGCCAGTTTACCAGCGCCGAGTTCACCCAGCCATTGTTGGCCTTCGGCGTGCGACTGTCGATGGACGGCAAAGGACGGTGCTTGGACAATGTCTTGGTCGAACGCCTGTGCGCAGCGTCAAATACGAGGAAGTCTATCTGAAACGCTATGAGACGATGGTCGAGGCCCATGCCAACTTGGAGACCTACTTGCTGTTCTACAACGACCGACGACCGCACTCCGCCCACGGCCGCCCAACACCATCCGAGGTCTACCACGCACCACTCGACCAAACCGCCGCCTAACGCGGCGGCTATCCGAGCGGGGAGGAAGCCGCGCTTCCTCCCCTGCGCCCCTCCATTATCTTTTATTCTTGGTCAGAAAAACCAGAAACCATAACTATAAATCCGCCCGACCTGTCCAACCGACGGGGTCCACCTCAGCTAGTGCTTTTATTTATCTGACTTTCCTTTCGGTATTTCATTTATTTGGTTCCATGCACAGAGGACTTAAACCTCATCAGTTGATGCCCATGCCGGGCATACACCCAGCATTTACAAACTTTTACCGGCAGGTCGGATCACGTTCGACCTGCCTTTTTTGTGGCCTGCCATTTCGATCCGACGCCTCTTCCCTGAATTCTATGTCTTCGTTCATCCATCATCTTCGTATCGCTGTTGTCGGCTTCCTCATGGGCTGCGCCGACGTTGTTCCCGGCGTTTCCGGCGGCACCATCGCGTTCATTTGTGGTATCTACGAACGACTTCTCAATGGGATTAAAAAAATCGATCTGACCACGCTGGGGATGCTCATGCGCGGCGATATCAAAGACGCGTGGGCTCGTATTCCGGGGGGATTTTTTGTCGCCCTCGGAACGGGTCTCCTTCTCGCCGTACTGACCTTTGCGAAGGTGCTTGAACACTTGATGGTGCACCACCCAGTGCTCCTCTGGGCATTCTTTTTGGGACTGGTCGTGGGCTCCATCGTCCTGTTGGCCCGCCAAACCTGGGTGTGGAAGCCTGTCGACTGGTTTGTTTTCCTGGGCTTCAGTTTCGGGACGTTTATTTTAGTTGGTCTGGAGGCCACCAATACGCCAGCCGGTCTTCCTTTTGTATTCCTCGCGGGTGAAATCGCCATCTGTGCCATGATTCTCCCCGGGATCTCGGGCTCTTACCTGCTGCTCATCATGGGCAAGTACCAAGAAGTGCTGACCGCCGTGAACCAACGCGATTTTGTCACCCTGGGGGTCTTTTGTTTGGGCATCGCCACAGGAATTCTGTCCTTTGTTCGGATCGTCAGTTGGTTACTGAACCGTTTTCGCCACACCACGCTCATCGCCTTGACGGGAGTTATGGCGGGCGCTCTCCGCACACTTTGGCCTTGGAAAGAAACCCTGACGACCCGCATCAGTAGTTCCGGCGAGGAAGTTCCTCTGGTCCAGATTAACATCATGCCCGGTCAAGATGGACAAATCTGGTTGGCGCTGGGTCTGGCCATACTAGGCGGAGTCGCCGTCACTCTGGTCGAACGCTGGGCCCGTGCAGAGGAAACGTCCGCCAAGTCGCTTGATTTAATCTAGAAAACGCACTCCACATAAGAAACGCATGTAACAAAGTTATGTTATCCAGTAGGTTAGCGGGTTTCAAACGTGCCCACGCCGACTCACCTGGCAGGCAGGACTATTTCATAATAAAATGTAAGTTGCAGGTAAATAATATTATATGTAATTTGAAATGGATTTTTTCCCGGCATGTCCGACCAGAGTCGGCAAATGTTTTAGAAAACGACCCGTCCAAACCGCCGTCAGAGATACCTGCTGGATAATGCCACGATCCGGTTGCTCGACGATCAAGCAGAGATAGAGTGATGAAACGACCTGATCCGCACTCACCATTATTTGCGCAGTTCGAACGTGGCGGGAAAAGCGCTGCGCTACGTGGTGGAAGTGGCAGGGAAGTGGGCGGCACTGCTCTCGTTCAGCTCCGCAGTCTACCATCTAAAGGCACGCGACAGCTGCATTGGCTAGGAAGCATGGCAGCGCCTCGAACTGCTCGTTGCCAACAGCTGCTTGCTGATTGTTGGGTCGTCGCGCTCCATGCCAAATCTGGCGTCCCAAAGCCTCTCGCTGGCGCTCAGACGCCTGCCCGAAGACTGGCGTGGTGCTTTTGGCTCGGAACCTGTCGCAGTCGAGACCTTCGTGGATCCGGAGTTTTTCGAGGGCACTTGCTATAAGGCCGCCAACTAGACGGTGGTAGGTTCGAGCCAGGGGTTCGCCCGCCAAGCGGCAGATTTTTACCAGCATCACGGCAAGCCCAAGACGATTCTGAGGTATCCACTGCGGCAGGACTTCAAGGAGCTGCTGTGCCGCGAGGAGCTACTCGAGCCCTACCATGGCTACTGCCAGCAGCAGCAAAAGCGGTATCCGCGCCTTGCCGAAGGTAAGGCGATCGGCTCGCTCATGGAAGCCTTTAGGTTGCTCGAGGACCGGCGCGAGCACAAGGGGCGCCGATATCGCCTCTCCGGGTTGCTCGGCGTGGTCGTTTGCGGATACTTCGCGGGGTGCCGCTCGCTGGAGCAGTGCGCCGCCTTCGCCGCTGCGTTGAATCAAAGGCAGTGCCGCAGCTTCGGCTTCTGGCGTGCCCCCGGCACCGGCCAGCTCGTCGCCCCCTCCCATACGACACTATGGCGAGCCATTTGCGCTGCGCAGCCAGAGGCCTTCGATAAAGTCGTGGAAACATGGCTCCGGCAGCATCAGCACGACGCCCCGCAGGCCATCGCCATCGACGGCAAGGTGATCAGGGCGACGGCGACACTCGCCAATCCTGAGGCCTTGAGCGTCTCGGCGATCAGCCATAGCCCAAGGGATTTTTTTTCAGCAGCCTTTGCGTCAGGGGAAAGAACCACGAGCCGTAGGCCGTCGTCGATCTGCTCGGCAAGATCGGTCCGATCGATGGAACGCTCGTAACCGTTGACGCCCTACCCTGCCGCAGGACGCTAGCCCACAGCATCGTGCAGGAGAACGGAGCCGATTATCTGATGAGCGTGAAGGGCAACCGCCCGGCGCTGCGCAAGGCCATCGTCAAAAGGATGGATGCCAGCGAGGTCAGAAGATCTTCACCCTGAAAAAGGGCCATGGCAGGACCGAGCGCCACAGCATCGCAGCGATCGACGTCAGCCCGACCGACCTGACCTGGCCATTCGCGGCGCAAGCCGGCCGGATCACCCGAGAGCGCGAGAACCTCACGACAGGTAAAAAACAAATCCAATGCATAGTTTTCGTGACCAGCTGAGGTGGACCCATGAAGTTGGACAGGAGGGATGATTCAATCCCAAAGGAGCCCAATATGTCGAAGAAACGACGTGCCTTCAGTGCCGAGTTCAAAGCGAAAGTAGGGCTCGAAGCCCTCAAGGGAATCGAGCCGATCCACGTAATCGCGCAGCGTCACGAGGTGCATCCGGTGCCAGTGAGTCAGTGGAAGAAGGAGTGGTCCGAGCGGTTGCCGGAGGTCTTCGCGAAGCCCTCGGCGCAGGTGCGCGACGAGATCGAGCGGAATCGCAAAGAGAAGGAACTGTATGCGCGGATCGGGCAGCTGCAGATGGAGCTCGAGTGGCTCAAAAAAAAGTTGGCCCATTTGGAAAGTAAGGAGCGCCGCAGCATGATCGAAACCGAGCATCCGAAGCTGAGTGTGGCCCGGCAGTGCGAACTGTTGGCGCTGCCACGCTCAACCTACTACCACCACCCGAAGCCACCGAAGGAAGCGGACCTGGCGTTGATGAAACAGATCGACGAGATCTACCTCGAGTCACCGTTCTTTGGTAGCCGCCAAATGACCCGTTGGTTGCAACGCGAAGGACACGTGGTGAACCGTAAACGGGTGCGACGATTGATGCGATTAATGGGACTCACGGCGATCTATCAAAAACCGAGTCTGTCGAAGAAAGCGGCCTCTCATCAGATCTACCCGTATCTGCTGCGAACGCGGAAGGTTGAAAGGTCGAATCAAGTATGGGCAACAGATATCACCTACATCCCGGTGTGCGGTGGCTTCGTTTACCTGTGTGCGGTGATCGACTGGCACTCGCGGATGGTGCTCGCATGGGAACTGTCCAACACGCTCGATGCGTCGTTTTGCGTGCGAGCGGTGCAGCGCGCGATGGCGATTTACGGCAAGCCGGAGATCTTCAACCCTGACCAAGGCAGCCAGTTTACCAGCGCCGAGTTCACCCAGCCATTGTTGGCCGCCGGCGTGCGACTGTCGATGGACGGCAAAGGACGGTGCTTGGACCATGTCTTGGTCGAACGCCTGTGGCGCAGCGTCAAATACGAGGAAGTCTATCTGAAACGCTATGAGACGATAGTCGAGGCCCATGCCAACTTGGAGACCTACTTGCTGTTCTACAACGACCGACGACCGCACTCCGCCCACGGCCGCCAAACACCATCCGAGGTCTACCACGCACAACTCGACCAAGCCGCCGCCTGACGGCGGCTATCCGAGCGGGGAGGAAGCCGCGCTTCCTCCCCTGCTCCCCTCCATTATCTTTTATTCTTGGTCAGAAAAACCAGAAACCATAACTATAAATCCGCCCGACCTGTCCAACCGACGGGGTCCACCTCAGTCCACTCCATCACGTAGCCATCAAACCACTGCAGGTCTCCCCGCACGATGGCCGGCCCCCCCCAGCGCGGTCAGGACCAGCCCCCCCAGCAACAACGAGAATCCCGTGCCCGCCCGTGTTCCCATCGTACGCTTGACCCGTTGAAACGCCAGTAGCCCCAGCGCAAAAAAAACTCGCCGCCAATATCAGCAGCCCCCCGAGTTGAGGATGCCCTTCAACGACCCCGGGCGAGTAAACCGCCAAAGACACCCCTGTTCCGCCCGCCAACAGCACGAACCACTGACGACGCGTCAGCGCCGGTGACCCCAGAAACGGCGGTGCCAGCAAAACCCACCAGAAGCTCCCGCTCGAAACCAACAACGCCGCCAGCGCCCCGCTCGACAAACTCAAGCCCAGGTAGAAACAAACATATTGCCCCACGGTCTGCGCGCCCGTCATCGCCAATATCAAATGCCACGGCGTCTCCCTCAACTCCCGCCGAGGCGCTCGGGCTAACAGCAACAGACCCATTCCCGCCACTACGAAGCGTACACCGGCAAAGAGCGAGCGCGTCGAAAAATTAACCACCACGCCCTGCTCCGCCCAATGTCCATACACCAACTTGATCCCGGGAAACGTCGAGCCCCACAACACGGCGCACACCGACACCCAGCCCAGCAAACGCCAGGGCGAAGGGCGGCTCACGCCATAGTTCGGATCAGTTACCGTGACCATGCCTGCAGCACGACTGACGGCTCCGATTCGCGCCAGCCAATTTTCGTTGCCCCCCGGCCGTCGCTCCGAGATTTCCGGCTTCCCGTAGAAACCAAGTAGATTCGTATCACATATCAGGATACTCGTAACGCAACGTGCCGACAACAAACTCACCATTGCGCACCGCCGGCATTTCTTCGCTTCCGCCCACCGCCTGCCGCGAACTCGACGCCATGCTCGCCGTCGCCGATGGGTTCTCCGAAAGTACGATGAACGATTTAACCGATCCTGCGTGGACCGAAATCCGACAACGCACTCAGGCCTCCCAAAAACTGCGCGCCATCCACTGCCTCGAAAACCCGGGCTACCGCGACCTCTCCGTGCAACGTCATGGCCGCGGTGATCTCGCCCGCGCTCTCGAGATCTACGAAGCCGACCTCATCATCCATCTCACCTGCGCCAATTCCCCCGAAATTGGCCTTCTCTCCGCATCGGGTCGGTCCGCCGTCCTGAATCCTCGCGCCAATACGACCCTCGGGCTGCCTCCTCCTCCCATTCTGCCTCTGTTTGACGCCGGAGCCAACCTCCTCCTAGGCACCGACAATGTCATGCTGACGCCGCCCAACCTTTTCGCCGAACTCGAATTCACTTACCGGTTCGCCCGTTCCCAAGCCGGCGAAACCCGCGCCACCGCCCCGCGGCCATCCTCCCAATGGTCACAAGCAACGTTCGCACGGCCTTGGGCGGAGACCACTACGGCTACCTGGGCTCGGACCTGCCCGCCTCCTTCGTCGTAGTCGACTTCAACGCCCCCCTCCTTCGCCACACTCACAACCTGCTCGCCTCACTTATCACCCGCGCCGGCACCTCCGATATCCTGGCGACTTACCACCAAGGCCGGGAACTCTGGCTTTTCCCCCAACTGTCATTCTGATCTGCCCCAATGTCTCAACTTCCTCCCCGTGATCGGTTCCTGCAAACCCTCCGTGCCGCCGTCACCGACGCTTCCTTGGTCAAGCTCATGCTTGGTAAATACCGTGGAGCCGACGCCTCCCTCAAAAACCTCTTCGTGCGTCCCGTCGATCTCAAGTCCGGTCCGCACCTCAGCTTCGTCTGGCGTCACGCCACCCGCGATGTCACCAAAAACCACCCGCCCGCCGAGGCCCTGGCTACGATCGAAAAACTCATCGGCACCGACTTCCTTAATGCCCACCTGTTCACTCCTGCTCCAACCGCTCAATTGGAAACCGCGCCCAACGGTCGCGTGCGCGTGAAGTTCAAATTCGCTGACTCTGCGCCGCCTGTTTCGGGTCCCGGCCACGACCAAACCAAGCACCGCCTCATCGACCCGAATTCCCCTTGGTTGCAAGATCTCGGCGTCACCAATGAACACGCCCAACTTCGGGCTGGTCTCGCCCCCACATTTCGTCAGATCCAGAAATTCGCCGAAACCCTGCAACACCTGCTCAACACCGCCGGGCTGCGAGGCGAGGACATCAATGCCGCGGAAACTCCTCTTCTCCTGGCCGACATGGGATCCGGCAAAGGCTACCTCACCTTCGCCACCGCGGCCCTTCTGGGTCCTACGGCCACCATCACCGGCATCAAACGCCGCGACGAACTCGTCGATCAATCGCACCGCATCGCCAAAAAACACGGTCGCGGTCACCTCTCCTTCAAGACGGGTGAGATCACCCCCACCGCGGCCGATCTCGGCGAACTCGATGTGCTCATCGCGCTTCACGCCTGCGATACTGCCACCGACGACGCTCTCGCCGCCGGCATCGCCGCCGGAGCCTCCTTACTGTCGTCTCCCCCTGCTGCCCAAAAGAACTCCGTACGCAACTCGTTGCCCCCAAGGTCCTGGCTCCCGCGCTTCGCCACGGCATCTTCCAGGAGCGCCAAACTGAATTCGTTACCGACGCCCTGCGAGCCCTCATCCTCGAGGCCTTGGGTTTTGAAACCAAAATATTCGAATTCGTTTCCACCGAACACACCGCGAAAAACCTGATGTTGGCCGCCTGGCACCCACGTGACACGCCCCGCCGGCCCTCGCCCGCCGCGCTGCACACAGCTCGCGACTTCGCTGCCTTCTACGGCATCAAAACTCAAGCACTCGCCTCCCTCCTCAACCTGGACCTCCTCCCCGCATCTTCCGCGTCGCGCGACTAAAGTTTCGGCCCCTATGCGCGCTCCCTGAAGTGCCCACCCGTTCACCCGCTCATCCCCCCCCCCCGTGGTTAATCTCAATTGGGACAACTTGGACTGGTCCATCCTCGACCGTCTGCGCGAAGGCTTCATCACCGGTTCCGCCGCTCGCGGTCCCTATTGGGAAACTGAAGACGACCTCGCCCACTACGATCTCACTTACGCCGAACGCATCGGTTGGAAGTGGGATCACGTGCTGCGCGAACTCACTCGTCGCGGTTGGTCTCCCGCGCCCGGCCCTATCTTGGACTGGGGCTGTGGCAGCGGCATCGCCGACCGACGCGTGTTCGCCCACTGGCCGCAACTCGTCACGCCCGACACCCACCTCCACGTCTTCGATCATTCCACGCTCGCCGAGACCTACGCCGCCCAGCGCGCCCAAGCCTGCTATCCAACCCTCACCGCTCAATCCTGGAACCGCTCCGCCTCCATTTCCACCGTCGTCATCAGCCACGTGCTCCATGAACTTGATGCCGATAGCGCCGCGGACCTTCGCGACATCATCGATCGTGCGTCCACCGTCATCTGGATTGAACCCGGCACCTCCGCTGTCGCCGCCCGTCTCGTCGATTGGCGCGAACAACTGCGTGACCAGTTTCGCATCACCTACCCCTGTCCGCACCAAGGAGCCTGCGGTCTGCTCGTCCCCGCCAACGAACGTCATTGGTGCCACCACTTTGCCACGCCGCCACCCGGCATTTTTGCCGACTCCCATTGGGTCAAATTCGGCCAACGCGCCGGCATCGACTTACGCAGCCTGCCCTTCAGTGCGCTCGTCCTCGAGCGTCACGAGCAACTGGATACCGCTCCGCTTCCGCCCGACGCCGGCCGTATCATTGGACGCCCTCAAGTCTTCAAACCCTACGCGCGCCTCCTCGGATGTGATGCCACCGGCGTCACCACACTGACGCTTCCCAAACGCGCCGCCCCTCAACTCATCAAACGCTTCGAACGTCCCGAGTCCCCTCGCCTTTTCCAGTGGACCCACCAGGACGGCCAACTCGCCCCCCCCACGCCAATCCCTTGCACGGATTCGGCGTAGGTATCTCCGATACCTCAAACCCTCCCGCCTTCGTTAATTAACCCAATTTTGATCGCGGACTCTCCTTCTTCCCATTATCGGGACACTCTAGTTGCACTCATGGTGTCCGTGCGCCCTAACGCAATCCCCAACGATTTTATTATATCCTATACATAAACCACATAAGGATATTTTAATAAACTGGAACGGGACGTGTTAGAGTAAGGTGTGATTCTCTCCGTTTTAACAATTTTCGTCACGCTCATCACCCAATCGCTCTCTGTTTCATCGGATTCTTCCGGATTTAGCTCAACGACCATCATGAGCCCCTCCGCATCACTGCAGGCGCCCTCTCAATCCATACCCTCCTCTGATTTCTCGGAGTTTACGCCGCCATCCGACCCATGGTCTTTTGTTTTAGGAATGGGAACGGATGGCGCGCAGGGAGATATGCGTGGCATGTTGGCAGGATTCGAAGACGTGCGGCAGGGGCCGCTCGGGCCAGTGTTGGGCGCAGACGCGCAGCAGGACGCTGCGCAAGAGGGCGAGGTTGGCCAGGGGGCGTTGACGTTGCGGGTACGCGAGTGGTCTTCGCGCCAGCAGGCGTCGCGGCGCCAGTGGTTGCGGATCTCCACTCCGCCCCAGTGCCCGCGGATCAAGGCGAGCATTTGCGCAGGGCTGCGTTCTGCGGGTGCCAGGTTGCTGGCGTAGGCGTGTTGCTCGCAACTTTCGGTGAGGTCGCGTTTTCGCACCGTGGTTTTGTCCACGAGCACCAGGCTGCGCAGCCCGGGGTAGTCGGCTTGCGAGGGCGTGGCCACCACCACGGACACCCGCCGGTCACGCGGCCCCGACTCGGATCGTCAGCTCAAAAAAGGGGGGTGGAACGGTCCGGGCGCGCGGGACCAGCGCGCTCAGCTGAGGTTGGTTGCCTCTGATCTGGGGCACATACTCGCCGCCTTTTTCCACGATGGTGCGGGCCTGCTCGCGGGTGGCGTGCAAGGCGTCGCCGGTGTGACGATCTGCTCGTCTAACGACGCGGCGGCCAACACCTCACCGGCGCGGGCCTGTTCACTGCGCGGGGTGTTTTCCTTTTGATCGACGATGGCCAGGGCGAGCGCTCCGGGCAGGGCACCGGCGTGGGCTGTGAGCCAGCGGTTGTGAGGGCCTGGGCAAAGGCCTCCGGATCTAGCCGGGTGAGCACGTCGTAAAACACGCTGTAACTGGGGGCCAGGCGGACCTTTTTGCCGGCCTCACGGGGCAGGGCCAGGGCGAAGTGCTGGTCTTGGTCGAGCAGGTTGGCCATACGAGCGATCGACGCGATGTCGCGCCGGCCGGCAGGCAGCGCGAGCGCCATGATGCCAAGAACCGGACCGATCTTGAAGCGGGTGTTTTTGGCGCGCGGATCGGGCACGCCGCACAAGGCCTCCCACAGAGAGGGCAACTGGCCGTTTTTGAGCGGCAGGGTGCCGGTGGGCGCGCGGCGCAGTCCCGCCCGGCAGTCCTCGGGCAAAGCGGGGTCGGGGGCGCTCAGCAGGGCCTTGGCCGAGGGGTGCAGGGGCCGCAGCAGCCACAGGTGCTATGGGGTTTGCCGTGCTCGCGGTAAAAGTCGCCTCGGTGCCGTTCGTAACCCTGGCTGGTCCCGACCGGCTCCCACGCGGAGGCCCTGTAGCACGTGCCTTGGTAGGCCTCCGGGTCGGTGAAGGTCTTCGGCTAGCAGCGGCCGATAGCCGAAGCGTTCCTGCCAATGGCCCGGCAACGTGCGCACGGCCGCCGCGAGCACCTGGGAGGCGAAATTGGGCTCCTCGCCGTGCTTGGTGAGCAGTAGAAAGCGGCGGTTTTGCACCACCAGGGAAAGCCGTTCGACCCGGCGGGTCGCATCCCAGCCCACCCACCGGTCCCGGTCCTTGAGCGCGTAGCAGGCCGGACCCCACGCCAGCAGCGCCACACCGCCCGCCCCCCTCTTTCGACAATCTGGCGCAGGTAATCGCCCACCGGATGCCCGGATCCCAAGTAGTGCCGCTCGTGCAGCTGCGCGTCGAACCACTCCTGCTCGGCCGCAGTGGCCATGCGCACCTCCACGTTTCGATCCCAGTGCTTCTGCTCCGGGGTTGCGTTCGTCGCTTCCCTTTCCGTTTCACCTTTAGATTTCATCCCACTGAAACAGATCGAAAATCGGCCAAATGGTTTAGCTCAAAGTTACACCGCTGACCTTCAATCACTTCACCCGTCACGGGAAAAGACCATGCTTCTGTGATGACAACATGTTGCTCCATCCTTGACGCGCATCGATCCTCGCCGGACGCTCGCCGATTTCGTCATGACACCCGCTCAAGAAATCGCCCGCCGTCGCACATTTGCCATCATTTCGCACCCCGACGCGGGTAAGACCACGTTGACCGAGAAATTCCTCCTCTACGGCAATGCCGTGCATCTCGCGGGGTCCGTCACGGCCCGTAAAAACCAACGCTCCACCACGTCCGACTGGATGGCGCTAGAACGCCAACGCGGCATCTCGGTTTCCTCTACCGTGCTGCAATTCGATTTTCGCGGTCACGCCGTCAACTTACTCGATACCCCGGGCCACAAGGACTTCTCCGAAGACACTTACCGCGTCCTCACCGCCGTCGATGCCGCCCTCATGGTCATCGACTCCGCCAAAGGCATCGAACCACAAACCCGTAAACTATTCGAAGTCTGCCGTCGCCGCGGCGTGCCGATCTTCACTTTCATGAACAAGTGCGATCGTCCGACGCTCGATCCCATCGCGCTGCTGGATGAACTCGAAGAAGTACTCGGACTCGCTCCGGTGCCCGTCACGTGGCCCTTGGGAAATGGACTTAATTTTAAGGGCGTATACGACATCCGTCAGCAACATGTTCACCTGTTCAAACGCACGCCAGGCGGTGCCTACCGCGCCCCCGAGAGAGTGTCCGGCCTCAACGATTCGACCTTACGCGAAGCGCTGGATCAGGACGACTATGCGTCCGCCGTCGAGCAGTTGGAAATGCTAGAAGGCGCCGGCCACGAATTCGACTTGGCCGAGGTGCACGCCGGCAAACAAACCCCCGTCTTCTTCGGTTCGGCGGTTAACAACTTCGGCGTGGAGTTACTTCTCAATGGGTTCCTCACCGACTCGGTGCCCCCAAGTACCCGTAAATCAGTGTCCATGGCCACTCCCGGCATGCCCACCGCCACCGACGCGCGCGAGATTCCCGTTACTCACGAAAAATTCTCCGCTTTCGTCTTCAAGATCCAGGCCAATATGGATCCGAAACACCGCGATCACACCGCTTTTGTGCGGGTCTGCTCCGGCAAATTTTCCCGCGACATGGTCGTCACGCACCAACGCACCGGCAAAAGTGTGCGTCTCTCCTCTGCGCACAAATTGTTCGGTCAGGATCGCGAAACGGTCGATGAAGCTTGGCCGGGCGACGTCATCGGTTTGGTTGATCATGACGCATTTGGTATCGGTGACACCCTCACCGAGGATCGCAGTATCGCTTACGACGAAATCCCCCGCTTTGCCCCCGAAGTTTTCGCTTCGCTCACCAATCCCACTCCCGCCGACGCCAAGAAATACCGCGCCGGTCTCGAGCAACTGCTGCTCGAAGGTGTCATGCAATCATTCGAGGTCCGCCACGCCCCTCCCGGAGCCACCTTGCTCGCCGCCGTCGGTCCCCTCCAGTTTGAGGTCGTGCAGGCTCGCCTCGAAAGCGAATACAACGCCAAGTCGAAGCTCACGCCTGCACCTTTCGAATACCTACGTTGGATCGCGCCTCATCCCTCGCTCGAAACTCCGGAGACCCTCCTCATGCCGGGTGGCGTGAATCTAGGCTCCGACAAGTTTGGTCATCCCGTGATCCTGTTCCCCAACGACTGGACCATGGACTACTTCACTGGGAAAAATCCCGATCTCGTCCTGCACGACCAACCCATCGAGCAGTCCGTCGACGCCTGATCCAGTCTAAGCGACCAAACAAGCCCGGCATCGGATGGTCACTCCGCCACTTCGATACACCACGATTCAATTTTTACACGTGGTTTTCTGCGTATAAAACGGCACCAATGTCTCCAAGTGGCTCTGCACAATCTTCGCAATCGTGCTCGGAGCCGTAGCATTTCCATGCAACTCGAATAACGCCACCAGAAGCGCTAATTCGATGTCTACCTTCTTCGGACTCGTCATCTTCATCTCCCGCACAAGTTCGAGCGCCTTCGCTTCCGCACGTTTGTAGTCGTTAAAATTTTCCTGAGTAGCTTGAGCCATACCCTCAAGGGGTCCGTCGTCGGCCTTCATCGTCAAGTCAACCCTAGTGTGCTGAGAGTTAATGAACTATACTGAATGAAGGGATGCGGCGGTGCGGGCGCGTTGGATTTTCTCCAGAATGGCGGCGCCTTCGGTCTTCCAAGTGTAGTGGGTGGGTTCGAGGTCGCGTGCGGCCATGTAGGTTTCGATGGCGTTGGTGAGGTCTCGAACGCTGGTGAAGCTGCCATCGCGGATACAATCGACGGTGAGGTCGCGGAAGAAGCGCTCCACTAGATTCAACCAGGAAGAGGATGTTGGAGTGCAGTGCAGTGGTGCAGTGCAGTGCGATGCGCTCGACGCCATGGGCTTTGGCATGGCGCTGATTGCGCCACTTTATTTAGCTCTTCACTTTGGCGTGCTTGTGGGTGGCGTAGTTGTCGATGCTCAGATGCAGGACCAAGCCGTCGGGTGCCTGCGCATCGATGTGCTTGAGGAAACCGAGCCATTCGCGGTGGGTATGCCGAGAGGCGGTGCGTCGCATGATTTTGCCGTCCAGATAGCCGAGGGCGGCGAATAGCGTGACCGTGCCGTGGCGGGTGTAATCGTGGGTGGCGGTTTTGATGTGCCCGATACCCCATGGCAGGCCCGGCTGGGTGCGCTCAAGCGCCTGGCACTGGCTTTTCTCGTCGCAACACAGCACTAAGGCCGTGGAGGACCAGCGGGTGCGCCCGGCCGGGGGTTGCGTGACCTCAGTGACGATCTGAGCGCGAATCGCCACATCCACACTCGGCTTCCGGCCCGAACGTCTCGCTTCGGCCCATCCAGCCAACCCTGCCTCACGAAATCGTTTTTCCCACTTCGCCACCACCGGACGATTCACTCCGATCTGAGCAGCCACCGGCTCCTGGTTTTTCCCTTCGGCCCGCAACAACACGATGCGCGCCCGCCTGACCTCCCGTTGCGGCGTGGTCGGGCGTTTGATCATCTGTTCAAGTTCTTGATGCTGCGCGGCATCAATGATTAGCGGATTAACAGGGCGGGCCATGCACCCATCCTGCACTACTATTTTTGTTTCGTATAGCTAATTAACTCCCACTACACTAGGATCCGGACCATCCTCTCGCTGAAATCCCCTTGAGGCCAAACCCCGGGCTTGTTCTTGGTCGTTGCTCCGCGTTCCCTTGGAACTCGTTTCATCTCCCTGGAACTCGTTTCATCTCCCCCCCATGGCCACCTCCCCCATCTACATCGGCACCGACAGTGGTGCAACCACTTCCAAAACCGGCGCCATTCACGCCGACGGCACCCTCGTCGCTCACCAACTGCGTCAAAGCTCCACCAATTCCAATGCTGGCACGGCCGCGGTCATTGCTGGGTGGGTCGAAGGCGTGAAGGGTTTCCTCACCGACCACAAAATTTCTTGGGACCAGGTCGCCGGTGTCGGACTCGCTCTCCCCGGCCCCTATCAAGCCTACGGTGTGCTCGATAATTCAGCCAACTTGCCCGATAGCTTCACCGGCTGGAACTTTCTTGCCGACTACACGGCGGCGCTTTCCACCGAAGCCAGCCGTCCCATATTGGTCGCTACCGGCAACGATGGTGATCTCGGCGGTGTCGGCGAAGCTCACGCCGTTCGCGGCGATCGTAAGGTCGGCGTCCTCCTCCTTGCGCCGGGCTCCGGCCTGGGCTGCGCTTACATCGCCCCCGACGGCCTGCATCTCGCCGGCGACCATTTCGCCGGAATGGAAGCCGGTCACATGCCCGCCCCGCTTCACCTCTTGGGAAACGCCCCGGTCTACGAGTGCGGTTGCGGCAAAGGTTGGGGCTGCATCGAAGCCTACACCACCATCTCGGGGCTCCCTCACATTCTACGCGATACGCTCAAACGGTTCCCCGACCACGCTCTCCACCAATCAGATCTACCGATCAAGCAACAGTGCTTCTCCCTCCGGGATCTCGCTCAAGTCGGCGACGAACTCGCTCTAGATATTTTCGATTTTCAAGCTCGAGCCCTCGGCCTTCACGTGGCCAACCTCATCATGGCCCTCGATCCGACATACGTGGTCATCGGTGGCGGCCTCATCGACCCCGAGTCGACGACCGCAGACTTTCGCGCCCACTACCTCAACGGCATCCGCGAGGCCGCCTTGCCCTACCTTTTCCCAGCCCAACGCCAGAACATACAATTCGTCCCCGCCACCCTTGGTGAATTATCCCAGTCCATTGGCGCTGCCCTCGTCGCCCGTCAATTGGCGCTGCAATAAACGTGTCCCCTGAATTTGATTTTTAAGAAAGTAACAAGGCAAACAAAGAGACTTTCATTCATGCCTTTGCTCCCCTCGTTGACGGCGGTAAAGCTCCTCTGGCTCGGCTTACTCTCGGTATCCTGTGCCACTCTGTCCGCGCAGGTTTACAAGGGCGCCATCGTGCTCAACGCGGCGACCGGCGAGATTCTCTTCGAAGATCGCTCCGATTACCAAGGTCCGCCTGCCAGCGTGACAAAACTGATGACGTTTCTTGTCATCCATGACGCGATTCGTGACGGCGAACTCACCCTGCGCACCCCCATCGAAGTCTCGGCCGCCGATTCGCGTATGGGTGGCACCCAAGTCTGGCTTAAGCACCGCGAGGTCTTTCCGGTCGAGGAGTTGCTCTACGCACTCATGATCCAATCGGCCAACGACGCCGCCCACGCCCTCAGCCACGCCGCCGGAATCACTCGAGAGCAGTTCGTCGAGCGCATGAATATCCGAGCCCGATCCCTTGGCATGAGCGATACCATCTGGCGCTCCCCCCACGGCCTGCATCCTCGCTCCCGTCGCCTCGACGAAACTGACCAAACTTCTCCCCGCGATCTCGTCAAACTCGCCCAAGCGCTGCTCCGCGAAACCGACGTCCTTCGTTTTACCTCCATCGAGAAACGTCCCTTCGGCACCGGCGTGCGCGCCAAGCCCGTGATGATGGACAACCACAACAATCTCATCGGCAAAGTTCGTGGCATTGATGGCTTGAAAACCGGATTCACCCGAGCAGCCGGCTTCTGCCTCGTCGCCACGGCACGACGCGACGGTCAACGCATTATCACTGTCATTATGGGCAGCCCGAGTTCAAAGGAACGTGACATCAAGATGGCCGAACTGATCGAGAACGCCTTCGCTCACCTTCCTCGCGGCCCCATCCAGTCCATGCCGGAAGCCAACCCCATCACGACCACGACCGAGCAACCCGCCCCGTCCATCACTCCTTCACCAGCACCTATCGTTCGTCCCCTGCAAATCACCCCGATCGATCTGGAAGACGACGATGAGTCGGTCCGTCCCTCGACCTCCGATGACCCCCCCCCGACGGTGAAATTCGAACTGCCTTACTGAGTTCAGGCCAGGTTTTGTCCCCAACGCCCCGGTTAATGGCTGTGCTGCAGCGTCAGTGCGATGATTCCCAACACCGTAAACAGCCCGGCCAGTAAGCCCGCTTCGTAGCGCTCAAATCGTTCTACCCTGAATCGTTTGCTCCCCACCAGCGTCAGCCAAGTCAGCAAGGTCATCCCGCCCACCGCGCCTACCCCCAAAATCAGACTGAGCACCACAAAACCGCGCCAACCAAACTGCACGCCCGACAAGTAGATCGGCAAAAACCCTTCGCACGGCGAGAGCGTCAACATCAGAAATAACCCACTCACCGCAGCCCAATCGCCCCGGTCCGGCTTCACCAAAGGGGTATCCTTCAACTCTTCATCCCAATGCGTGTGCTCGTGATCATGTTCATGCGAACTGCACTCGGCGCTCGGCGCATGCGCACTTCCGGGCGGATGGTGATGGCACACCCCGCGCCCCGAACATTGGCGCCACGCGTAATACAGTCCGATCGCAAACAACAACCCTGCGGTAAGCAGAGGAAAGGCATGCCCCAGACTCTCATCCAATTGAAATCCGAACCACGCGATCCCCAGTCCGAGCAAACTGGTCAATCCGACGTGCCCTAGGCCCGCCGCCGCCACCATCAGCAGAGTCCGAGCCGTCGTCCACCCACGTGCGCGTCCCACCAGAACAAACGGCAGCCAATGCGTAGGAATGGCCGCATGGAGAAAAGCCACGGCGAATCCGCTGAAGGCTATGGTTGCTAAGGCTGTGTCATTCATCGTGAAAGGGAGTTGAACGCCAAGCCCCACCATCCATCGGGATGCCGTGCCTGCTGTCTAACGAAAACTTTATCAAAGTCGTCAACCCCTCCCGATCCCCAATCTTTCTCTTTCCGGTTCTCTTTCTTTCTATACCTCAATCCATGTCTGCTTCACCCGACTCTCACCGCTGTCCGCTCCTACTTGCTCGATCTGCAGGACCTTATCTGCGCCGGCCTTGCCACACCGAGGATGGTGCGGCCGATTTCGTCACCGATGAATGGACCCGCGCCGGCGGCGGCGGTCGCACTCGTATCTTGGCAGACGGCGCTGTGATTGAAAAAGGCGGCGTGGCTTTTTCCCACGTTTTCGGGGACCAACTGCCTTCATCCGCCTCCGCGCATCGCCCCGAAACCGCAGGCAAACCCTGGCAGGCCATGGGAGTCTCCCTCGTCATTCATCCCCTCAATCCCTACGCCCCCACCAGCCACGCCAACGTGCGTTTCTTCGTCGCCGCTCCGGATGGCGACAATCCGGTCTGGTGGTTCGGCGGCGGCTTCGACCTCACCCCCTACTACGGTTTCACCGAAGATGCCGTGCACTGGCATACGACCGCTCGAGATGCCGTCGCTCCTTTCGGCCCAGCCATCCATCCGCGTTTCAAAAGCTGGTGCGACGACTACTTCTTCCTCAAACACCGCAACGAACTCTGTGGCATCGGCGGTTTCTTTTTCGACGACTTCAACGAATTGGGCTTCGACCAGAGTTTTGCTCTCATGCGCAGCGTCGGTGACCACTTCCTTCCCGCCTACCAACCCATCATCGCCCGCCGTAAAACTCTCCCTTTCAGTGATCGCGAACGCGACTGGCAGTTCTATCGTCGCGGTCGCTATGTTGAATTCAATCTCGTTTGGGACCGCGGCACCCTCTTTGGCCTGCAAAGTGGCGGTCGTACTGAGTCCATCCTTATGAGCCTCCCTCACTCACGTCGCTTGGAAATACGACTACGCTCCCGACCCCGGCCCGCCCGAGGCCGAACTCATCGAATCCTACTTAAAACCAAAGAACTGGCTCGCCTCCGACTAGAGCATCGCGTTGCGATCTGTTTTGCTCACTCCTCCTTACTCGTTCTGTCATGACTTCTCGCCAACGTTTCCTCGCCGCCTGCGCGTGCCAACCTCTCGACCGTCCCCCCATCTGGGTCATGCGCCAAGCCGGCCGTTACTTGCCTGAATACCGTGGAACTCAAAGCGAAGTCGTCCTTCCTCAACATGGTGCGCACGCCCGAGCTCGCCCTTGAGGTCACTCTGCAACCGTTGCGCCGCTACGCCCTTGATGCAGCCATCCTGTTTTCCGACAGCCTCGTCATCCCCGAAGCCCTCGGCCAACCTTACCATTTTCGCGATACCGGCGGCATCGGCATGGAATATCGCATCGATACCCCGCGCCCAGGTTGAAGCACTCGCCTCTGCCGATGCCGTGCCGGAAAAACTCGCCTACGTGCCCGCCGCCCTGCGCCTCATCCGTCAGGAATTGGGCGACACCAAGGCCGTCCTTGGCTTCGCGGGGCTCCCCGTGTACCCTCGCCACCTACATGGTCGAGGGTGGCAGTTCCGACGATTTCGAACGCATCAAACTACTCTTCTACACCGATCGCCCATTGTTCGACGCTTTGCTCGAAAAACTCACGCAGGCGCTGATCACTTACTTCAAGCTCCAGATCGAGACCGGGGCCGACGCGATTCAAATCTTCGATTCATGGGGCGGCATCATTGCGGGTCCCGACTACGAAGTCGCTTCTTTGCAATGGATCAAACGCATCGTTGCCGCCCTTCCTGACGACTTTCCCGTTATTCTCTACGCCAAGGGCACCGCTCCCCACCTCACCGATCAAGCATTCAGTGGGGTTCGGGTCGTCAGCATCGACTGGACTAGCGACCTATCCAGCGTCCGCCGCAACCTTCCGTCCAATGTCGCCGTGCAGGGCAATCTCGATCCAGTCCTCATACAAACCACTCCCGAAATCGTGGCCCGCGAAGCTGGCCGCTTGCTTGAATCGATGCGTGGACTCCCCGGCCACATTTTCAACCTCGGTCACGGTATTACGCCCCGCGCTAAACTCGCCTGCATGGAGTCTCTTGTCGACACAGTGACCAACTGACGATAGCCTACTGGGCATATTCTCGCCACTATGACCAGCCACCGTCGTCTGCTTGCTCTTTCTTCCCAGCCGTGAGCCACTCCCCCTCCATTGCGATCGTCGGCGGCGGTGCTACCGGTCTCTCCGCCGCTTACCACCTCACCCAAGCCGGTACCCAAGTACGCGTGTTCGAGGCGTCGAATCGCCTCGGAGGAGCAGTCAAAAGCGAGCGGCACGGCGAATGGATGGTGGAAGCCGGTCCCAACTCCCTGCAGGAAAGCTCCCCCGAACTCACCGCGCTGATCCGCGACCTGGGTCTCGATTCTTTCCGCTGCGCGGCTCTGCCCGCCGCCAAAAATCGCTACATCCTGCGCGGTGGTCTGCCCGTTGCCGCCCCCGCTTCGCCTCCCGCCCTGTTCAAATCCCCTCTTTTCTCCTTCGGAGCCAAACTTCGTCTCTTCGCCGAAATCTTAAAACGCCCTCGAATCCGTCCCGCCGATATTAGCTTGGCCGACTTCGTCCGCTCCCATTTTGGCGACGAACTGGTTGACTACGGTCTCAACCCCTTCGTCTCCGGGGTTTATGCAGGCGACGCCGAGAAACTCTCTGCCAAACACGCCTTCCCTTCTCTGTGGAAGATCGAACGCGAAACCGGCTCCATCATTCGTGGCCAGATCAAAGCTGCCAAAGCCAAGCGATCCCGTGGTGAAACTTCCGGTCCCCCCGCCATTATTTCGTTCCAAGAGGGCTTGGGCATGATCCCCGCCGCCTTGGCGAGCCATCTACCTGCCGGCTCCCTCGAACAACGCACTCTTGTCAAATGTCTGATCCACGGCGCATCCGGCTGGAATCTCATGTGGGGACGTGACGGCCAGACCTATACTGAGACGGTCGACCGCGTTCTGCTCGCCCTCCCTGCCCGGCCCTTGGCCCGGCTCACCATCGGGAGTCTGGGCGAACGGCCGTTGGCTCCATTGGTCGACATTGCCTACCCTCCCGTGTCGTCTCTTTTTCTGGGTTTTCGGCGTGAACAGGTTACCCACCCACTTGACGGCTTCGGCGTGCTCATGCCCCAAGTTGAGCACCGCCAAGTCCTCGGCATCCTGTTTTCGTCCTCCCTATTCGCCCATCGCGCTCCGGACGGACACGTAGGACTGACCGTCATGATGGGTGGCGTCCGTCGACCTGACTTGGGCACTGCGTCCCTTGACGAGCTCCTCCCTGTGGCTCTGCGCGAACTTTCCGAAATTTTAGGCGTCTCCGGCGAGCCGGTCTTCACGCAACTCCACCAATGGCCCCACGCCATTCCCCAATATAACTTGGGCTACGGCCAATACTTGCGCACCATGGAAGACTGCGAACGTCTCAATCCGGGACTCCTTATCGGGGGCCACGTACGCGACGGCATCTCCCTGCCCAACTGTCTCTCCGCCGGCCACAAACTCGCTCGACGCGCACTGAAGTGACCTGAGATTCCGCCCCGCGGAAGCACTTCCCTCCCGTCCGGCGACGCCCCTCTTTGCAGGTGGCGAGAACTTACGATTCGCCTTCCGTCTGTTACTGGGCGGAGGCACCGATTTTAAATACCCCGCCGCCGCCCTTGACTCCCCAAGGCGCCGGAGTACCTTTATGGCCTTTATTTCCGGATGGCGCAAGACCTTAAAAACACCCTTCTGCTCCCCAAGACCGATTTCCCTATGCGAGCCAATCTCATCACACGGGAACCGAAGCGCTTGGCGCATTGGGATAAGCTGGACCTCTATAAGGCCATGCAAAGCCTCCGGGCCAACGCTCCGACCTTCGTCCTGCACGATGGTCCGCCTTTTACCAACGGTGACGTCCACATCGGCACTGCCCTGAACAAGTCCCTCAAGGACATTGTCTGCCGCTACAAGACCATGCGTGGTTTCCGGACTCCCTATGTTCCTGGCTGGGACTGCCACGGCTTGCCCATTGAGCAAAAGGTTGCTCGCGAGATTCAAGAGTCCGGCGAAGAGGTCTCCACCGCCGACCGTCGCGCTCGCTGCGATGCCTTTTCCGAGCGCTGGATCGGTATCCAACGCGAACAGTTTAAACGCCTCGGCGTCCAAGCCGACTGGGCCCACGAATACAAAACCAAGGCCCCGGCTTACGAAGTCGATATAATCCGCACCTTCGCCTCCTTCGTCGCTCAAGGCATCGTTTACCGCAGCAAAAAGCCGATCTATTGGTCGATTCCCTTCGAAACTGCCCTCGCCGAGGCCGAAATCGAATACAAGGACCACGTGTCCCCCGTCATTTGGGTAAAATTTGTCGTCCCAACCGCCGAGGGCGAAAAATTCGACCTCCCAACCGATAAACCGCTTTCAGTCGTCATCTGGACGACCACCTCGTGGACCATTCCGGCCAACCTCGCCATCGCAGTCCATCCGCGTGTCGACTACGTGGTCGTGGATCTTGGTGCTGAACGGATCTTGGTCGCCGCAGCCCTGCTATCCGCCGTGCTGACCGCCGCTAAAATCGACGGCGAAACCCCGATCGTCCAAACGGTCACCGGTCAAAAGCTCGAAAACCTCGCGACGCGCCACCCGTTTATCGACCGCGCCTCACCTGTCGTCCTGGCCGAATACGTGACCACGGAAAGTGGCACCGGCTGCGTGCACACCGCCCCCGGCCACGGCGCCGATGACTACCTTACCGGGCTTAACTACAAGCTCGATATATACTGCCCGGTTGGCGACAACGGCTGCTACCTCGACGATGGCCAAGTTCCGTCCGAGCTGGTCGGCCTTTCCTGTCTCGAGTCCGTTGAGGATATGGCCGCCAAAAAGACCTCCACCGCCAACATCGGCGTACTGAAGCTCCTTGCCGCCCACAACGCCCTATTCGCCAAGGCCCGCTACCCTCACAGCTACCCGCACTGCTGGCGCTCCAAGACCCCCATCATCTTCCGCGCGGTTGACCAGTGGTTCGTCTCCCTCGACCAGGCTCACCACCGTCCCCAGGCGCTTGAAGCCATCGCCGGCGTCCGTTGGATCCCAGGTTGGGGCGAATCCCGCATCAAGGGCGTCGTCGAAGCCCGCCCCGACTGGTGCATCAGCCGTCAACGCTCATGGGGCGTTCCCATTATCGCTTTCTACGACGCAGACACAATGCCTTATATCGACGCCAATGTCATTCAAGCTGTCGCCGACAAGATCGCGACCCGCGGAACCAACTTTTGGTATGACGCCACTGCCGCCGAAATTCTCGAAGGCGTGAGGCTTCCGACTAGATGGCCCACCCCGGACGACTTGACCTGTGGTCGTGACACCCTCGACGTTTGGATCGATTCCGGTTCGTCCCACAACGCCGTCCTGCGCAACGGTCAAGGCGCCACTTCCTGGCCAGCCGACCTCTATCTAGAGGGCAGCGATCAACACCGCGGTTGGTTCCAATCCTCTCTCTGGACCAGCATCATCAGTCGCGGGGCCGCCCCTTACAAAGCGGTGCTGACCCACGGTTTTATCGTCGGCGAAGATGGCAAAAAGATCTCTAAAAGCGGTTCTTACGAAAAGCCGCCCACATCGGATAATTACATCGCTCAATTCGGAGCCGACGTCATCCGGCTCTGGATCGCCTCACAGGATTTCACGCAGGACATCACGCTCTCCGACAAGATTATTCGTATCGCTGGAGACGCTTATCGACTGTTCCGCAACACTTTCCGCTACCAACTCTCCACCCAATTCGATTTCGATCCGGCTCAACATTCGGTGCCCGTCGATGCCATGGATACCCTCGATCGTTGGGCGCTGCATCAGACCGCCCTCCTCACCGAGGCCTGCACCGTCGCCTACGACGCCTACGAGTTCCACCGCGTTCAACAGCTCTGCAACCACTTCTGCTCGGTCACCCTTTCATCGGTCTACCACGACATTCTCAAGGATCGACTCTACACTTTCGCCGCCGATCATCCGCAACGGCGCTCCTCCCAGACGACCATTCGACACATCTTCAACACCCTCGTGCGTCTTCTCGCCCCGGTATTGAATTTCACGACCGATGAAGCATGGGCCCACAGCACCACCGGCACCGACTTCACTTCCGACTCCATCCATCTGCAGGATTGGCCAGTCATCCCGGCCGATTGGAAAAACCCTGGGCTCGACGCTGAGGTTTCCGCTTTACTCAAGATTCGTGGGCAAGTCACCGAAGCCATCGAACCGGCCCGGCAGGCCGGTAAAATCGGAAAGTCACTCGATGCTACCGTCACCTTGACTCTGGCCCACGGCGACCAAGAAACCGCCGCCGTACTGCAGAAACACCAAGATTTTCTTCCGGAACTCTTTATCGTATCCCGTGTATCCCTTGCTCCGGCCGATCCATCTCCCGCCGCGTTGCAAATCGGAGTCACCCATTGCCAGGAACATCAAGATGTTCGTTGCCCGCGCTGCTGGCGCTGGGTCCCCACCCTTTCCGCCGGCCCCAACGGCGAAACTTGCCCCCGCTGCGCGGAGGCTCTCGGCTAAACCCACCCTCATCCCCTAAAAACGATGGCAAAGAAAAAACCCTCCTCCTCCGCCAAAAAGAAAGCCGCTTCCGATATATCCTCTGCAGCAAAAAAGATTCCCGAGAAAGCTGTCGTAAAAAAACCATCCACCAAGAAATCCGCTACTTCCTCCAAGAAAGCGTTATCCAAGACGCCGGGCGGCACGAATCCTGTTTCCACTGTTAAGAAATCCCCCAAATTGCCGAAGACGTCTTCAGCTCTGGCAGACAAGTCGGCAACCGCCGCACCGAAACCAAAATCAACTTCTGTGAGTTCACCAGGTAAACCAAAACCCACCGCCAAAACACCGACCAACAAAGGGTCCCTAAAGAGCCGCGTGCTCAGGCGGTCCAAAGGCTTCAAATCTATCGCTTTCAGCCTCGACGAGGTGAAGGCGATCGCCAACACCTCCGCTTCCAAGGAGAAAACTGAGGAACCCCAAAAATCCTCCAACAGCGCCGAGAAGAAAGCCGCCATCGAGGCGACTCTCGCCGCCGCCAAACCTGTCCGGGTCGCTGCCGCGTCACTCGCCGACATTCTCGGCTTCAACCCCGCCGTCCAAGCCGCCAAGTCGCCATACGACGACCCCATGCAGGTCCCCGAGAAGTATCGCCGCTATTACAAGCTGCTCCTCGAACTGCGCAGTCACCTGACCGGCCAGATCGATCAACACGCCGAGGACACGCTCAAGCGTTCATCCAAGGACGATGCCGGTGATCTGTCATCCTACGGGCAACACATGGCCGACGCTGGCACCGACACCTTCAACCGCGATTTCGCCCTCTCCCTCGTTGCCAACGAACAGGAAGCTTTGGCGGAAATCGAATCCGCCATAACTCGCATCACAAAAGGCACTTACGGCATCTGTGAAGTGACCGAAAAACCCATCGCCAAGGAGCGCTTGCTTGCTGTTCCTTTCACCCGTTACTCCGCCGAGGCTCAAAAGCAGATCGAACGCAACCATCACCGCGTTCGCACTCAAGCCGGTCTCTTCGGTGAGTTCGGAGAAGATGGCGCGACCATCACCGAAGCCAGCGACGACGATTAATTCCGTCCATTGCCCGTTGCCTCGCCCCACGGGCATTTTATGTTCACGCATGGCCTCGCCGTCGAGTTCCTCTAGTCCGAAGTCTCCGGGCTCCTCCCTCGCCCCGTCGACGTCAGGGCCATCCCGTGGCCAACGCTTCTTTGCCTACCGGTCACTTTGGCTGTTGGCCATTGCCGTCTTGGTGTTGGATCAACTCACCAAACTCTGGATCGTGCAACGCATGCCCTTGGGAACCTACGGAGCCGCCCCCGGCACGATCACCGTCAACGAAGGATTCTTCTATTTGGTTCACGTCGGCAACACGGGCGCCGCCTGGAGCCTGTTCACCGGCCGGAGTTCCTTACTGGCCATTCTCGCCGGAGGCATCTTGCTCGCCATCTATTTCTGGCGCGACGCACTCGCCCTGCGAGAACGTGTCGTGCAAATCAGTTTTGGCCTGCTTGGCGGCGGCATCGTCGGTAATCTCATCGACCGTATCGCCTACGGCCACGTGGTCGACTTCCTTGATTTTCACTTCGGCAGCTACGTCTACCCCACTTTCAACGTTGCTGACTCCGGCATCTGCATTGGCGTAGGACTCTACTTGATACACAGCCTCCGTCACCCTCCGGAAGATGTGAAAAAAAGCACTCCCCAATAACCAAACTCTAAGTCGTCCCGTCTCAACGTTGTACCTAACGTGGACCTTATGATTTCGACTGTGAGAGTTTGAGATTGGGCAGTTTCATCTGACGACCACCGGAAGTTTTACTCCACATTCGCCATCTGCTCGCGAATCCGTTCGAGCTCATTCTTCAGCTCAATGACCTGCTTTGCGATGGTCAAGTCGTTGGCCTTGCTGCCGATTGTGTGCACTTCACGCCCGATCTCCTGCAAGATAAACTCTCCCTTCCGCCCGATTTCTCCGTCCGCCTGCAACAAGGTCTCGAGTTGTTGCAGATGACTCTTCAAACGCGTCAGTTCCTCGGTCACATCGCAACGATCAGCGAACAGGGCGACCTCCTTTAGTACCCGCTCATCCGAAACATCGAGCTCAAGCTCCGCCTCCCGAAGACGTTTGAATAACACGTCTCGATAGGTTGCCGACACTAGGGGAGCTCGCTCCGCCACGGTCGCAATACACCGCTTCAATGCATCCAACCGGGTCTCAAAATCAATTAACAGTGAGTCGCCTTCCTTCTCACGCATGTCGGCAAACGCCTGCAACGCATCCTTCGCCGCCGCCAACACCACCGCCTCTACCGTCGCATCCAACTCCGGATCCGCAGACGCCCGACGATCATTCGCCATCTCCCAAAGCAACCGCGCGTCCGGAGTGAAGGAAAGCCCGTTCGCCTCGGCAATCTTGGCCAAACGGTTCAACGCTCCACCCACCTTCGCCTCGTCATTACTCGCCGCTTCGAGGCCGATCTGCACATGCACTTTGCCTCGCGACGCGACCGCCCGCACCGCTTCCCCAATCTTCGGTTCGAGGCCAGACCACGCCTCCGGCAATCGCATCGAAAGATCAAGCGACTTCCGATTCACGGACTTCACCTGCACCACCACGGTCGCATCACCCAAGGAAGCGAAGGCCCGCCCAAAGCCAGTCATACTCTTCATTCTCTAATCCTAAATCCTAGATCCTAATTACAAACAAGCTCACTCACCATCTAGTCGCACTAAGGTGGAGAAATCCCCCGACATCAGTCGCTGAGTGGATCGTTGTGTTTCACCGAGTACTCTCGGTCCTCCCGATTCAAAATGCGCGATCTCGGATCCGATACCCTCGCTTCATCCTAGAAAACGCATGTTACAAAATTATGTTATCCAGTCGATTAGTGATTTTCAACCGTGCACACGTCGACTCACCTGACAGGAGCATGGTCTTTTCCCGTGACGGGTGAAGTGATTGAAGGTCAGCGGTGTAACTTTGAGCTAACCCATTTGGCCGATTTTCGATCTGTTTCAGTGAGATGAAATCTAAAGGTGAAACAGCAAGGGAAGCGACGAACGCAAACCCGGAGCAGAAGCACTGGGATCGAAACGTGGAGGTGCGCATGGCCACTGCGACCGAGCAGGAGTGGTTCGACGCGCAGCTGCACGAACGGCACTACTTGGGATCCGGGCATCCTGTGGGCGATTACCTGCGCCAGATTGTCGAAAGAGGGGGGCGGGCGGTGTGGCGCTGCTGGCCGAGACCTTCACCGACCCGGAGGCCTACCAAGGCACGTGCTACAAGGCCTCCGCGTGGGAGCCGGTCGGGACCAGCCAGGGTTACGACCGGCACCGAGGCGATGTTTACCGCGAGCACGGCAAACCCAAGCACCTGTGGCTGCTGCGGCCCCTGCACCCCTCGGCCAAGGCCCTGCTGAGCGCCCCCGACCCCGCTTTGCCCGAGGACTGCCGGGCGGGACTGCGCCGCGCGCCCACCGGCACCCTGCCGCTCAAAAACGGCCAGTTGCCTTCTCTGTTGGAGGCCCTGTGCGGCGTGCCCGATCCGCGCGCCAAAAACACCCGCTTCAAGATCGGTCCGGTTCTTGGCCTCGTGGCGCTCGCGCTGCTGGCCGGCCGGCGCGACATCGCGTCGATCGCTCGTATGGCCAACCTGCTCGACCAAGACCAGCGCTTCGCCCTGGCCCTGCCCCGTGAGGCCGGAAAAAAGGTCCGCCTGGCCCCCAGTTACAGCGTGTTTTACGACGTGCTCACCCGGCTCGATCCGGAGGCCTTTGCCCAGGCCCACACAACCGTTGGCTCACAGCCCACGCCGGTGCCCTGCCCGGAGCGCTCGCCCTGGACGAAAAGTTTATCCGCGACGCGGTCGGGGTGCTCAGCCTGGTCGAGGCCGACACCGGCGCGCCGGTCGCCCTGGCCATCGTCGATCAAAAGGAAAACACCTCGCGCAGTGAACAGGCCCGCGCCGGTGAGGTGTTGGCCGCCGCGTCGTTGGACGAGCAGATCGTCACACCGGCGACGCCTTGCACGCCACCCGCGAGCAGGCCCGCACCATCGTGGGAAAAGGCGGCGAGTATGTGCCCCAGATCAAAGGCAACCAACCCCAGCTGAGCGCGCTGGTCCAGCGCGCCCGGACCGTTCCACCCCCTTTTTTGAGCTGACCGATCCGAGTCGGGACCGCGTGACCACCTGGCGGGTGTCCGTGGTGGTGGCCACGCCCTCGCAAGCCGACTACCCCGGGCTGCGCAGCCTGGTGCTCGTGGACAAAACCACGGTGCGAAAACGCGACCTCCCCGAAAGTTGCGAGCAACGCGCCTACGCCAGCAGCCTGGCACCCGCAGAACGCAGCCCTGCGCAAATGCTCGCCTTGATCCGCGGGCACTGGGGCGGAGTGGAGATCCGCAACCACTGGCGCCGCGACGCCTGCTGGCGCAAAGACCACTCGCGTACCCGCAACGTCACCCCCCCTGGCCAACCTCGCCCTCTTGCGCAGCGTCCTGCTGCGCGTCTGCGCCAAACACTGGCCCGAGCGGCCCCTGCCGCACGTCTTCGAATCCTGCCAACATTCCACGCATATCTCCCTGCGCGCCATCCGTTCCCATTCCTAAAACAAAAGCCCATGGCTTAAACCCGTGACCGCCGAACGCCTCGCCGCCAGCTTGCAGCGCCTGTCCGATCTCGCCACCTCACCGAACCCGATGCCGCCTCCTCCCGGCGCTCCCTTCGTCCTCGACGACCGAGTCTTTGTCAAATCCTGCCACACCACCCGCTTCGTGCCCATCAACGAAATCGTTTCCATCAGCAGCTGCGAAAACTACACCGAACTCTAGCTCGTCGACGGCGCCAAAATCATGGCGCTGCGCACACTCAAATCCAGGGAAGATAGTCTGCCCGATTCCGTCTTCGTGCGCGTCCATCGCCAATCGATCATCAACCTCCACCACGTGACTACCATCGTGCGCGCCGAAGACGAAGACGTGCGCTTCCAATTCGCGGGCCCCCTTCGCGATATTTCCGCTAGTCGGCGGCGCGTTTCTGAGCTCCGCAACCGACTGGCCGAAGCCGGACTCACTCAACTCCTGCCCTGAACCCAGAAAACGCAGTTCACATAAGAAAACGGATGTGATAAATTTATGTTATCCTGTCGGTGAGTGAGTTTCAACCGTGCACCCACCGACTCACCTGACAGGTGAACGAATCGATGCCTTCGACGGATCGTAACTCGTTACAACTTAGCGCCCTTCGTTCCCTTTTGTAACATCCCACTTCGGAATTTGCCCTGAACGCACGCGTCACTCGTTCCTCGTCGCCAAACCCCCAGCCGATTTCCTTGACCTCCAAGCATCACCCCGGCGGCGGCGACCGGGTCAAGGGCAGGCTAATGCCGCCCCTCGCTGCCCTTCACCACCGCCCGCAGCCAATCGACTGCGGCCTCCACTTCGAGAGCTCGACCCGCTCTGACTTCAGCCAACGTGCTCTCCACCAACAAGTCCGGCTCCACCCCGTTGCCCTCCAACCGATTCCCATCCAACGATTCGTAATCGAAGGTGCCAATTTGAAGTCTCCCGCCATCGCGTAACTCGAAGTACTGACTGGCCACCACGACCCCGGTGGTCGATCGCCCCACGAGCGTCGCCCGTTCGTAATGCTTCATTACGTGCGCCAATATCTCCGCCGAACTGGCTGATCCCGGTCCAATCAGCACGACCAATTCGCCTTGGTAGCCGACCCCATCCCGCCAGGCCGACTTTTCGTCCGCCAGCCGGCCTTTGTGCGACACAAACGCGTCATAAGGCATCCGCTCTTCGAAGAAATCATTGATTACCCGCTTCAAAGACGACACCGTTCCTCCGCTGTTTTGCCGCAAATCCAAGACAATACCCGGCGCCTCTCGGTGCACTTCCAACCGTTCGCGCAACCAATCGTGATAGTCCTCCTCAAACTCATCGAAGCGCAGGTAAATCCATCCCTCCGCCGAATGCCGCTCCACCGGCGGCATGCGGTCCGATAGCGTGCGCGCTTCCAACACCACCTGCTTCATCACATTTTCCTCATCCACAAAGGTCCACTCGTAGCCGACGCCCGGTTCACTCGTAAACGTGATCCCCTCGTCGCCCAACGTTTCCCCATCCCTGGCAATGGCCACCCACCCCGTCTGCACGCCAGCCTCCTCAGTCGCACTGCCGGGCCGGAGCTCCACCACGACCCCCTGATCCTCCACCCGCTCCAAATTCACCCCCACAAAGGCCCGTTCCGCCACATAGTCTTCCCACGCCGCCCAAGGATCCATCGGCCGCTGTATGCGCATCATCCAGCTCCCTCAACATCTCATTGATTACCTCGTAGAGCGCGTCCAGTTGACTCCGCCACCGCCGCCCGTTCCCGGTAGCGTTCAAACGCCGTGTCCCAATCCGCACCATTGTAACTCGCCGAGTAAAACCGCTTCTGCACCATTTTCCATGCTTGCTCCCCAAGCTCCGTATGCGCCTCCGCCCGCTCCTCCATCGAAGCATAAATCCGCTCCCGCGGCGGTCCCGATTGGATCGAGACACACCCCGTACCCCCGATCATAATTCCCAGCGCCAACCCTCCCCAACGCACGAGGAACAGCATTTGAGACTGCAGACGGCTTAACATTAGGGAACAGACAGCACCAACGAGGCGAAGCCAACCCCCCCCCCCCGGCCTCTCCCACGGGTCAAGTATCACCGCGCTTCTCCATCATCCATCCTCGTATCGCGCCTCACGCCCCCCCACGCTCTCCTCATGGCTCATACCCCCCAATCCCAATTTGAACTCCAAGTGCTGGATATGATCGAACTCAGTCCCACCGGCGAAGTTCCCCACACCCCTGCCCATCGGAAAGCGCTCGCCCACCTCATTTCGGCCCACCAAGTCTACGCCTCCGCCGACCACCCCGATGGCTTCGTCACCGTGCGTAACCTCGCCGAACAACCCGCCTTTCACGCACAAAATATCGAAGCCGTCATGGCGGGTTCCCTCTCCGATACCAACCTCGAATCTGACGAAGGCATCTACGACCGTTATCTCGAGTCCCTGTCCGAACCGCTACGCGATGCCGCCACCCACTTTCGCCAACTCGCCGTCGGGCGTCGCCACCTCCACCGCGCCAAACACAACGGCTCTCAGGTCCACGATCCCATTCACAGCCTTTTCCTCGTCCCCGGCGGTGGGCCCCACCCAGGACTCCCCGGCAACTACCTCCACAGCTCCATCTTCCAAGACCACCTCGACGACCTCACCGGGCCTTGGGCCCTCCACCTCCATGACCGCGACGACGGTGCCGCCACGATCGAAGTCCCCTCCCGCGACGCCGCCCTCGAAAAACTCCAGGAACTCCTCGCCTGTGCCCCCTTCCTTCTCAGCGAACTCGAAGCCCTCGACTTCCGCCTAAACTAATCCGCGCTCCCCAACGCCCACCCAATAGGCGAAACCATCCGGGTGCATCCGTCATAAAAAACCCGAACCAGTCCTCCCCGCCCCTCCGTCCATCCCTCCCGCCCTGCCCCTGCCCTCACGCTCGACACATAGCCCTCCCGTCATCCACTTCGCTCCATGCCATTCACCGCGCTAGGCATCACGCCTCCACTCAACCGCGCCCTCACCGCGCTCGGCTACGTCACGCCCACCCCCGTGCAAACTGCCGCCATTCCCGTCGCCCTGCGCGGTCGCGATATCTGGGCCCAAGCCGCCACTGGTTCCGGTAAAACGGCCGCCTTTGCCCTGTCCATCCTCCAACACGGCGCCGAGAAACTACGCTCCACCCGCCGCGTCACCGCCGCCTTGGTCTTGGCGCCCACTCGCGAACTGGCCGCCCAAATCGCCGACGCCTTCCGTCTCTACGGCGAACAACTCGCTTCGCCCCCCAAAGTCATCACCGCTGCCGGCGGCGTATCCATCAATCCCCAGATGATGTCCCTGCGCGGCGGCGCCGATGTGGTCGTCGCCACCCCCGGCCGCCTGCTCGACCTCATCGACCAAAATGCCCTGCACCTCGACGCCGTCGAAACCCTGGTGCTCGACGAGGCCGATAAACTCTTCGCCCTCGGCTTCGCCGACGAACTCGGCCGCATCCTCGCCCTACTCCCCGCGAAACGTCAAAATCTGCTCTTCTCCGCCACCTTCCCGCCCGAGGTCACCACCCTCGCCTAAACCCTGCTGCAGGAACCCGAGCGTATCGTAATTTCCGATACTCCGGCCATTTCCTCCGCCATCACCGAATCCGCCCTCGAGGTCGACGCACCTCGCCGCACTCAACTTCTGCGCCAACTCATCGAAACGCATGCCTGGCCCCGGGTTCTCGTCTTCGTGGCCACCAAATACTCCACCGGGCACGTGGCCGAAAAGCTGCGCCGCCTCGGCCTCGAAGCCGGCTCCCTTCACGGCGCACTGAGCCAAGGCGCTCGCACCCAGGTCCTCGCCGATTTCAACGCCGGTCAACTCCAGGTCCTTGTCGCCACCGATATCGCCGCCCGTGGTCTCGACTTCGTAGCCCTGCCCGTCGTCATCAACTACGACCTGCCTCGCTCCACCATCATTTACACCCACCGCATTGGCCGCACGGGTCGCGCCGGTGCGACCGGAGAGGCCATCAGTTTTGTCAGCGTCGACACTTTCGCCCACTTCCAACTCGTCGAAAAACGGCACGGTAAACCCATCCCGCGCTCGATCATCCCCGGCTTCGAACCCCAAGCCCTCCCGCCTCCATTACACGATGAAGTGCTTTTCTGGAACCGGAGGCATCAAAGGCAAACGCAAGAGCAAGAAGGACAAACTCCGCGAAGCTGCCGCTCGCGCCGCCGGCTTGCCCGTCCCCACCCCATTGCCTCCGAGCGCCCGCGCTCCCACACCGCCCATCGACTAGTCTCTCCCAAAGCCTCCAGTCAAACCTCGCCCCCAGTCTACGCCCAAGCCCAGACCCGCCTCCGACGCTTCCGTCTCTTCCCACCCTCCGCGTCCTGCCCGCGAAGAGACCTTTCTCAAACCATCCGACAACCCCTTCCGCCGTTAGCTGCCTCCCAACCTCCTGTTACCCCTCCATGAACGTCCACGTCCTTGGTACCGCCGGTGGTGAAGTCACCGGTTCCTGCTATCATCTCGAAACCAACCAGGCCCACGTCCTGGTGGATTGTGGTCTCTTCCAGGGCTCACGCGACGCCGACGTCCTGAATCATCAGCCCCCTCTGACCAACATCACGCAACTCGACGCCCTGGTCGTCACCCACGCCCATCTCGATCACGTCGGTCGCATCCCCGTGCTCACCAAAGCCGGCTACCGTGGCCCCATTTTCGCCACCTCCGCGACCATCGATCTGATGATGATTATCCTCGAGGATTCCGCTCGCATCCAACAGAGCGACATCGAGCGCACCAATCGCAAACGTCGTCGCGCCGCTTCTTGAACCGATCTACGGTCCCGATGATGTCGCGCTGGTCCGCACACTCACCCGACCTGTCGAGCTTCACCAACCCATCGAAGTCGCCCCCGGCATCACCGCCCGCTACTTCGAAGCCGGTCACATGCTCGGTTCCACCAGTATCGAACTCACGATCGACGATGCCCACAAAACCAAGACCGTGGTGTTCTCCGGCGACCTCGGCCCTGCCGATCGCCCCGTCCTCCGCGACTTTGAAACCGTCCCCCAAGCCGATCTCATCTTCATGGAATCCACCTACGGCGATCACAATCATCGGCCCTACGCCGATACTGTCACGCAGTTTGAGGCCATCGTCGAAACAGTCGTCGCCGCCCGCGGCAAAATCCTCGTGCCGACCTTCGCCGTCGGCCGCTCCCAACAAATCATCTACCACCTCGCCGTCATGTTTCATGAGCGCAAAGTGGAACCCTTCCCGTCTTTCTCGACAGTCCCATGGCAATCGCGGCCACCGCTGTTTACGCCAAACACCCCGAACTCTTCGACGACGAGATGGTTGCCTACCGCGATAGCGGACTCTTCCCCATCAGCGGAGGCTACTTCAAACCCTGCCGCACCGTCGATGAATCCCGAGCCCTGAACCATATCAACGGTCCGTGCGCCATCCTCGCAGGTGCCGGCATGTGCAACGCCGGCCGCATCCTCCACCACCTCAAACAAAACCTCTGGCAGCCCGACACCCACGTCCTGATCGTCGGTTACCAAGGCCATGGAACCCTCGGTCGTCGCCTCGTCAACGGCGACGCCAAGGTGAAAATCCACGGCGAAACCATCACCGTACGCGGCCACATCCACACCCTCGGAGGTTTCAGCGCTCACGCCGACCAAAACGACCTCCTGCGCTGGATCAAGCCCCTCGCCGCCAACCAGCCCAACGTGGTCCTGACCCATGGCGAAGACGCCGCCCGTCAGCCCCTCGCAGCCCTCCTGCAGTCCCGCTTCAACCTCACGTGCACGCTCCCCAATCTTCGCGACACCATTACCCTGAGTCGCCGCGGCCGTGTCGTCACTTACCCCCATTCATCTTGATCAGTGCCCCGGGCCCATCACCTCACCAGCCCAGCCCGTAATAAAGTAAGCACACAGGTTTCGTTGATCGGTCCTCCGCCTTTCCCGCACCGAGGAGGCTATCGCGCCTCCTCCTCCACCCTAAGCCCCCCTTCTTTCGTCTGTCCCGTCTCACCTCATCGATGAAACTCCCCTCACTCTTTAATACACTGTCCGTGGGCGCCTTCACCCTGCTCGGAGTGACGCTTGCCGCGCAAACCGCTCCGTCATCCGCTTCCGCGCCCCCGCGCGAACGAGTCTCTCTCAATGCCGGTTGGACGTTCTATAAATACGCCCAAGCCGAGGACGCGGATGACTTGATCTACGATGTGCGCCCGGAGGTCGTCGACGCCGAGGACGCTCGCCCGGCCGACGCCAAACCCACCGAGGCGGTCGCCGTCGAGGCCCACCAACCCGTCCTCAAACCGTGGATACTCCCGACCGGCAACCGCTTCCTCACCGACCCAGCCCGTCATCACATTCGTCCCGAGGGCAACCCGGGACACGACTTCCCATTCGTGCAGGCGGACTTCGATGACACTGCCTGGGAACCGGTCACCCTCCCTCACGACTGGGCGATCGCTGGTCCCTTCATGGCCGGTGACGATGCTCCGGTCGGTGGAGGCATGGGACGCTTGCCCAGCCCCGGCGTCGCATGGTATCGTAAGTCCCTCGATATCCCGGCTTCCGACGCCGGCAAATCCCTCTTTCTCGAGGTCGAGGGTGCCATGTCCTACGCCATGTCCTACGCCATGGTCTGGCTCAATGGTCACTGGGTCGGCGGCTGGCCTTACGGTTACACTTCGTGGCAGGTCGACCTCACCCCCTACATCGTCTCGGGCGGCGTCAATCAACTGGCAATCCTCCCCACTCTTCTCGCTGGTATACTGGGGGTGGACTCTACCGCGACGTCTGGCTCACCAAGACCCAACCCGTGCATGTCGGCCAATGGGGAACCCAGATCATCACTCCGTCCGTTTCCCCCGCCTCGGCCACCATCGGCCTCGCCGTGACCATCGACAACGATTCCGCCACCTCCGCCGATGTCGAAGTCACCACCCACATCTTCGTCGCAAACGCCTCCGATCAGCCTGCCGGTGGATCTGTGGCCACCATTCCCGCCCACCAGGTCACCGTCGCGGGGACTTCCAGCGCCATCGTCCGAGGATCCACGACCGTCGCGAACCCTCGCCTGTGGGGCCCTCCTCCCGGTCAGGCTCCTCACCTCTATGTCGCCGTGACTCAAGTCTCGGGGGCCACCGGTCTGGTGGACGAGGTTCAAACCACTTTCGGGATCCGCGAGCTGCGTTTCGACCCGGTCGATGGTCTTTTCGTCAACGGCGAACCTGTCTACATGCAGGGCGTCAACCAGCATCACGATCTCGGCACCCTCGGCGCCGCCTTCAACGTGCGCGCCGCCGAGTGCCAATTGGAAATCCTCCGCGGATGGGCTGCAACGCCATCCGCATGGCCCACAACCCGCCCGCCTCCGAACTCCTCGATCTGACCGACCGCATGGGCTTTCTGGTCATCAATGAGAGCTTCGACATGTGGGAACGTAAGAAAACGCCCCTCGATTCCCATTTGATCTACCCCGACTGGCACGAACAGGACATGCGTGCCCTCGTTCGTCGCGATCGCAACCACCCGTCCGTCATCATGTGGAGCACCGGCAACGAGGGCGGCGAACAGTACACCGATATCGCCGGCGCCGTCATCGCCAACCGGCTCCACGCCATCACCAAGGAGGAAGATCCCACGCGCCCCACCGCCGCGTCCATGAACTACGCCAAACCCCACATGCCGTTGCCGGCCGTCATGGACACGATTACGCTCAACTACCAAGGTGAGGGCATCCGCAACGCTCCCGCCTATGCCCACCTTCAGGGCATCCGGACCTCCCCGCTCTACCCTGCCTTCCACGCGGCCTTCCCCGACAAGATCATCAGCAGCAGCGAAAATGCCGCCGCCATCAGCAGCCGTGGAGAATACCTCTTCCCGGTCTCCGATGGCATCAGCGCCCCCGTTGCCGATGGCTTCGGCGGCGATCCTGTTCGCGCTCATGTGAGCGCCTACGAACTCTACACCGCGCCCTTCGGATCGTCTGCCGACAAAGTCCTGGGCTCCCTCGCCCGCCATCCCTTCGTCGCCGGCGGCTTCGTCTGGAGCGGCTGGGACTACCTCGGTGAACCCACGCCTTACTACTCCGCCCGTAGCTCCTACTTCGGCGTCATCGATCTCGCCGGTTCCCCAAGGATCGCTTCTTCCTCTACCAAGCCCACTGGCGCCTCGATTTCCCCATGGTCCACATCCTGCCCCACTGGACCTGGCCCGAACGCATCGGCGAAATCACACCGGTCCACATCTTCACGTCCGGAGACGAGGCCGAACTCTTCCTCAGCGGGAAATCTCTGGACCGTCGTCAAAAGGGTGAACACGAATTCCGCCTGCGCTGGGACTATGTCACCTACCAGCCCGGTGAACTGAAAGTCCTCGCTTACCGCGACGGCCAGGTCTGGGCCAAAAACCAAGTCGTCACCACCGGTCCCGCCACGGAATTGTCCGCCTCCGCTGACCGCGCGCAAATCCGCTCCGACGGCAAAGACCTCTCCTTCATCACCGTACGGGTCACCGACAAGGCCAGGCTCACCATCACTCGCGCCCACCCCGCCATCTCCTTCCGTATCGAAGGTCACGGCGAAATCGTGGCCACCGACAACGGCGACCCCTCCAACCTCAATGCATTCCCTTCCACTACTCGTCACGCCTTCAACGGTCTAGCCCTTGTCATCGTGCGGTCTCTTCTCGGCCATTCCGGCCCCATCACGGTGACCGACCAAGCAGAAAACCTCACCAGCACGCAAGTCGGCATCCAGGCATCGGACTCAACCGGATCCATGCAGGCGAAGATTGAGTAGCAAGGCTCGATGGCGAGCAGATTTCGGTGGTGAATGACCCAGGACGGAGCGAAGCGGAGATGGCGTAGCCCGAAGCCGAAGGCGTAGGGCGAACAATACCCAGCGGATATATCGCCGAAGGTGCCGTCAATTCGCCTCGCAACGACCCTCTCGACTGCATGGTTCAGGCCATGCCCGTTCCTCACCAAACAGGGAGGCATTCGCTTCCCCCCATTTGATTACCACGAACTTTGCGATATTTTATAATATGTCAAAGTCCACGGTTCTGGTCCCAGGGGCGAGCGGCGGCATGCGCCGCGCCGCCGGTCGATCCATCCCTTCGTCCTCCGTTCCGGGATTACTGAACCACTCTCCGACGGTACTTATCGCCTGTTGCTCAAATGAAACTCCCGCCGTGCCTTCGACTCATCGCTTTTACTCTTGGGGCTGCCTCCTCGCGGCACTGGCCGTGTTCGGAGGAGTCCCCATGTGCACCTCCGCCCACAACGACTTGCCCGACGTCAGCGGCTCCCGCTGGAAGGCTCGCGTACTGGTCGTCGACGCTCCGTCGTATCAAGATCCCAAGTATGAGGAGCAAGCCGCTCTCTGGATCGCTACCTGGGAAGCCATAAACGCCAGAGATTTGGTGGTGCGCGCCCAGTTTGGGCCCAACGCCTTTCGGCTGCGTCTCATCGGCAAGGACGGTTGAGTGAAGGTGGATCAAACCGAGGGCATGCCGCCATCCGACCTGTTTGCCATCATCGACGCCATGCCCATGCGACGAGCCGAAATGCGGGACGCCCCCGCCGCCAAAAAACCCTAGCGCCCCGCCCTCTCAACACCTGGTCTGATCAAAATCAGACCGCAACCTGAGCACGGGATCGACGCCCCTTTGGTTTTCCTGCAATTTGCGTGAATCAGACGTCTGAAGTTCACTATGTCTCTGCGCACTCGTCTTATTGCCCTGCTCTCCCTCATCACGGCGGGGTTTCTCTCGGCCACGGCACTGCTTCATCTTTCCGAACGCAACGAACGGCCGCAGGTCCTCGCCGCCGCCCACGCCGCGGGTGAAGACGCCACCGAGCGTTGGATCCACCTTGAGGGCGTGGCCATGCGACAATGCGTCGACGATTACAGTTGGTGGGACGATATGGTCACGTTTGTGGACCACCCCTCTCCGGAGTGGGCGGAAACCAATTTGGAGGAGATGATCGAGTTTTTCGCGCTCGATGGCATTTGGGTCTTCTCCCTCGCCTGCAACGCTGTCTACGCCATCACGGATCCTAACCATCCTCAGGTCGCACCGCCTTCTCCGGTGCTCCCCCACGAGCTCCAACCCATCGCTGCCCACGATACCTAGAGCGTGTCCAACAAGCGCAAGAGGTTGGCGAAGAGGAGGTAGCGCAAAAAGAAAGAGGCCTAAACTGGGAGGGTTTCCTGGTTTCGGCACAAAAACGGCGTGTATAATTTGGTGTGAACAATACTACCGAAGCCGTCGCCCCGGAAGTTGCCCTGAAAACCTGGCTGCGTCCAGACCTGACTCCGGTCGGACCCAACAAAGATTACGCCGCGTTTCGCGATCAACTGGGGGGGGCTCGACCAGTTGCTGGCCAATAGTCACTTGGAAGCGATGGCCGTGGACTTTGCCCGGGAAAACTGGCGAGGCGACGACGTGGCCGGGTTGCCGCGACACCTGCAGTTCGCGCGCAAGGCGCGGCGGGGGCAGGTATTGCGCATGATGTTCGTAAACATCAGCTTGCGTAAACTTTCCCTGAGCATCGCCTCCAGCGATCTGTTGGCCGACTTTTGCGGAGCGCGCCGGATCGACGGCATCAAGGGGGTCTCCCAAAGAAAGCGTGCGGGAGCGTGCGTCCAAATGCTTCACCGCCGGGCAGGTGCGCAGGATGAGCCAAGTCTTTATCGAGATGTGCGGTGAGGCGGACCGGGCGAGCGAACTGGAACTGGCTGCGGCGCAGCCGATGGATACGTGCCTGGTGGACTCGACCTGCAGGCCAACATCCATTTCCCAGTCGACTGGGTGCTCTTTCGCGACGTGAGCCGCACCCCCTGCTCAAGGCGGTGAAACTGCTCCGTGCAGCGGGGTTGCGGGGTCGGATGCCGAACGAGCCGCCAGCCTTTGCCAAGCAGATGAATCGGTGGTGCATCGCGATGACCCACAGCCGACGGCGCCGCGATGCGAAGCGGGCCTGCAAGGGTGTGCTCCGCCAGATGAAACGCCTGCTGCGCACCATCGGCGAGCACGCCCGCCGCCATCGCGACCACCTCGCCGCCGACTACGCCCGGACCCGCTTCAGTGAGCGCCAGGCCACCCGCATCATTGCGCGCATCGACGCCATGCTCGAGCAACTGCCGGCCGCGATCAAACAGGCCCACGAACGCATCATCGGCGCGCGACCAGTGCCCAACGCCGAGAAGATCCTCAGCGTCTACGAACCCGACGTGCAGACCGTGGTCCGGGGCAAGGCGTCCGGCGAGGTCGAGTTTGGCAACACCCTCATGATCAGTGAGAACGTGACGGGGTTGATCACCGATTGGCAGTTGTATCAGGGAATGGCTCCGGCCGAATGGCGTCAGTTCGACCAGAGCCTCGAGCGCCAGAAGCAGTTTGACCTGAGCACCCCGATCAAAGCGGCGAGCACCGACCGAGGCTTCTCGACCAAACGGCTGTGCGAACGCTTGGCCGAAGCCGACATTTATGACGCCACTTGCCCCCGCGATCCGCAGCTGCTGCAACGGCGCATGCAGGAGCCGCAATTCGTGGCGCTCCAACATCGCCGGGCTTCGACGGAAGCCCGCATCGCCATCATCAAGCAACGCCAAGGCAAGCGATTGAGTGCCAGAGGCTTCACGAATCGCTACCTGGCGGTAGCCTGGAGCATCCTCGGTCACAACCTGTGGCTCATCGCCCGACTGCTGGCCGACCAACCACCGCAGGCCCAAGCCGCCTAAAACCACCAAGCCTACTCCAACGATGAACAATAAACCGGCTGCCGGAGGTTCCCTCATGGAAACGATCCAGGCACTGACTGCTGCACACTGCAATTTAGCCATTAAATTGCATCTGCGCGCGCCTACATCCGCCATTGGTAGTCGGAAATTCGCTCAAAAAATCGGCTTTTTTGCCCCCCTTCCAAAATCCGGGTAAATGGGACACGCTCTACGATACTCCTTTGGGCGAAGGCGGCTCACGCCTCTCCACCGGTCAACGCCAACTCGTTTCCTTTGCCCGCGCCTTGCTCGCCCGCCCCAGCATCTTTATCATGGATGAAGCGACGTCTTCCATCGACACCGAAACGGAGCAACTCATCCAACAGGGGCTCCGCCATGTCCTCGACGATCGTATCAGCTTTGTGATGGCGCATCGCCTCAGCACCATCCGCCGCGCCGACCGTATCCTCGTCATCGAACAAGGTCGCATCGCCGAAAGCGGCACCCACGCCGAACTCCTCCAACTGCGCGGTCACTACTACACACTCTACACCAACCAATGCAGTGAAGAGCGCGTCGCCAAAACACTGGATACATGAAGCCTGTCCCGTGGGCGCATGTCGTTGTTTATAAGTGGTAAGCGTGATAGAAAAGAGGCCTAAACCGGGAGTAAATCCTGGTTTAGGCCCAAAAACGGCGTCTATGATTGGGTGTGAAACTAATACACAAAGCCGTCGGTGATGAAATTGCCCTGCAGAGCTGGCTGCGTCCAGCGCTTACGACTGTCGGGCCGAACAAAGATTACGGGCAGTTTCGCGAGCAGCTCGATGCGGTGGACCGAGTGCTGCGAGCCAGCCACCTTGCATCGATGGCGATGGACTTCGCGCGGGTGGGCTTCGAGTCGGTCGACGCCGGGCAGCTGCGCCGTCGTCTGGAGTTCGCGCGCAAGGCGCTTCGGGTGAATGTGTTGCGTATGCTGTTGGGAAACATGCCTTTCCGGCAACTTTCGCGCACGATTGCATCGAGCGACTTGCTGGCCGACTTTTTCGGGGTGCGCACGATTGAAGGCATCAAGGGCGTTCCCAAGAGCGTGTTGGAGCGAGCTTCGCAGTGCTTTACCGCCGAACCGGTGCGGTGGATGGGTCAGGTGTTTATCGAGATGGTCGCCGAGGCGGACCGGGCGGCCGAACTCGGTCGGGCCGAGCCGCAGTCGATGGAGACGTGCCTGGTGGACTCGACGTGCTTGTCCACCAACATCCACTTTCCGGTGGATTGGGTGCTGCTGCGCGATGTGAGCCGAACCCTGCTCAAGGCGGTGATCCTGATCCGCCGGGCCGGCATGCGTGCACGCATGCCGGCGGAGCCGGAGGTCTTCGCCCGACAGATGAACCGGCTGTGCATTGAGATGACGCACACCCGACGGCGTGCGAATGCCAAACGAGCGCGCAAGCAGGTGCTGGTCAGAGGCAAGGCATCGGGCGAACTCGAGTTTGGTAACACAGCGATGATCAGTGAGAACGCGACCGGATTGATCAACGACTGGCAGATGTATCAGCAGGCTGCCCCCGCCGAATGGCGCCAGTTGAGCGAAAGCTTTGATCGTCAGAATCAGTTCGACGTGAGCACGCCGATCACCGCCGCGGGCACCGACCGGGGCTTCGCGACCACGCGGATGCGTCAGATCCTGGCCGCTGCGCGCATCTACGACGCGACCTGCCCGCGCGATCCTCAAGAACTGAAGCAACGTATGACGGAACCAAAGTTCATCCAATTGCAACGCCGCCGGGCCTCGACTGAGGCCCGCATTGCCATCCTCAAGCAGCGTCAAGGCAAGCGTTTGCGAGCCAAGGGCTTTATGCACCGCTACTTTACGGTAGCATGGAGCGTCCTCGGCCACAACCTCTGGCTGATCGCCAGACTGCTGGCCGACGAGCCGCCACTGGCCCAAGCGGCCTGAGGTTATCACCAAAATCACTCCGTCACGATGCCCAACCGGATCACCGGAGGGCTGCGCTCCGGAGCACATCCGCATTGAGGATTCCTTCACGCAACGTATTTGCGTTTCAAGAGGTGGAATCCGCTCTTTTCGCTTCATAATCCTGTGAGCGAAAATCTCCTCACGATCCTATGCACGAAAATCGGAGTAAATGGGACAGGCTCTAACTAACCCGCGCCTCCATCCCCTCGGCCCTTCGCAGTGCGTCTGCACCAACACGCGTAAAGCAACACCACACTTCATCAAATCGTCACCGGGAGAGGTCACGGATTTAATTGAGAATCCGCGCGTTCCTATCCGTCGATCATCTGTCTCTTCAAGTCATTCGACGAGCAATACTCGGCCCCACGACCGAAGGCTGGGGCTCAACACCGCTCCCTCGGAAACGTGCGCTGCGACGGTCCATCGGCAGCGCCGCTTCCTCTCATCGGGCCAACCCAGCATACTGACCCACGGCCAACCAAAAAGCGCCCGGTTGAGGTTGCTCGCTCAATTTATAAAACGCAGTTTACATAAAAACACTATGTTACAAAATTATGTTATCCAGTCGGTTAGTGATTTTTAGCCGTGCACCCGCCGACTCACCTGGCAGGGGAACGAATCGATGCCTTCGACGAACCGTAACTCGTTACAACTTCGCGCCCTTCATTCCCTTCTGTAACATCCAACTTCGAAATTTAGGTTCAATCTAGTCTTCCAAATACCAACACCCAATGGACCTCAATTCGTCCCGCTTTGAGGCCTGAGTCTTGCGACTCAAGACATGATACACCAACGGTCTTACTGCGGGATCGTATCGCCTGGACACATCCAACGCCGACCAGACTCGAACTCGGAACCCACTGCTCTCGCAGGTCCCATCTATGGTCCGATTGACTTGGAAATAGGGACGGTTTCAGAAGAAACGTCCTATTGAATCACGCCAAAAAGGATCCCCATTCAGATTCATCCTTTTGAGCACTAGATTGAGCGCTACCTGATCATCAGCACACTGAGTCACGTCGTCAAATGCCTGCATCAGAATAGTTTCTTGGTGATCTGATTGGAACGAAAGACGAAGAACCCCGCACAAAAAAACCCGTATTTCAGCACAGCTCGATAGGGCCAGACCGTACCCTGACTGAATAGAGCGTCGGCGTTGTTCAAATGCGCCCGTATCCAGTCCATCGGATTTCTAATCCAAATCGCGGCCGCATCCGTGTGCAGAACATCGAACCCATTATCGATTAACAACTGCAGGACCTCTATGCGCGTGATCCAGAGTTCATTGGTGGAACCCAGGCATTCGAGCGAGACTTCCGCCCCACTCGTACCTTCACCAAGGACGTCCAACGGACCACCAAAACTGAGCAACAACAGGTTATCCAAATTATAATCCTTCACACCTGAAATCCAATTGCGAACCACCTCCCGATAAGCCGCATTGGCGGACATCAATACAACCAGGTTCCCCGAGGCTATATTGCACGCGCAATCTAGGATCTCCTGCGCCTTACGCTATGATATCCGCCGAGAAGGAGTCATTTTCCAACCGGTGCATACCGGCGTTCGACTAATGCCATGAGATTTTCATTTCGTTTTTTCGCAGCAATGGCCAAGTTCCACACGCGATTAGCCCGCAACGAAATCCATGGCGCTTGATTCGAATCCACGCATCCTGCCCAATGCCTCCAGTTAGCGAAGATCACCCTGTCAACTTCCTCTTCCTTGTCTACGCACTCAACGGCGGCGACGATTCGTCGCCACTAATCAGAGACACCCCCAACCGAGAATTATGGCGTAAGTCGAAGCCTCGGGCACTGCGGATGCTGCAACCTGAGGTGGACCCCGTCGGTTGGACAGGTCGGGCGGATTTATAGTTATGGTTTCTGGTTTTTCTGACCAAGAATAAAAGATAATGGAGGGGAGCAGGGGAGGAAGCGCGGCTTCCTCCCCGCTCGGATAGCCGCCGTCAGGCGGCGGCTTGGTCGAGTTGTGCGTGGTAGACCTCGGATGGTGTTTGGCGGCCGTGGGCGGAGTGCGGTCGTCGGTCGTCGTTGTAGAACAGCAAGTAGGTCTCCAAGTTGGCATGGGCCTCGACCATCGTCTCATAGCGTTTCAGATAGACTGCCTCGTATTTGACGCTGCGCCACAGGCGTTCGACCAAGACATTGTCCAAGCACCGTCCTTTGCCGTCCATCGACAGTCGCACGCCGGCGGCCAACAATGGCTGGGTGAACTCGGCGCTGGTAAACTGGCAGCCTTGGTCGGTGTTGCAGATCTCCGGCTTGTCGTAAATCGCCATCGCGCGCTGCACCGCTCGCAAAACGACGCATCGAGCGTGTTGGACAGTTCCCATGCGAGCACCATCCGCGAGTGCCAGTCGATCACCGCACACAGGTAAACGAAGCCATCGCACACCGGGATGTAGATGATATCTGTTGCCCACACGTGATTCGACCTTTCAACCTTCCGCGTTCGCAGCAGATACGGGTAGATCTGATGAGAGGCCGCTTTCTTCGACAGACTCGGTTTTTGATAGATCGCCGTGAGTCCCATTAATCGCATCAATCGTCGCACCCGTTTACGGTTCACCACGTGTCCTTCGCGTTGCAACCAACGGGTCATTTGGCGGCTACCAAAGAACGGTGACTCGAGGTAGATCTCGTCGATCTGTTTCATCAACGCCAGGTCCGCTTCCTTCGGTGGCTTCGGGTGGTGGTAGTAGGTTGAGCGTGGCAGCTCCAACAGTTCGCACTGCCGGGCCACACTCAGCTTCGGATGCTCGGTTTCGATCATGCTGCGGCGCTCTTTACTCTCCAAATGGGCCAACTTTTTTGAGCCACTCGAGCTCCATCTGCAGCTGCCCGATCCGCGCATACAGTTCTTTCTCTTTCTTTGCGATTCCGCTCGATCTCGTCGCGCACCTGCGCCGAGGGCTTCGCAAAGACCTCCGGCAACCGCTCGGACACCTCCTTCTTCCACTGACTCACTGGCACCGGATGCACCTCGTGACGCTGCGCGATTACGTGGATCGACTCGATTCCCTTGAGGGTTTCGAGCCCTACTTTCGCGTTGAACTCGGCACTGAAGGCACGTCGTTTCTTCGACATATTGGACTCCTTTGGGATTTAATCATCCCTCCTGTCCAACTTCATGGGTCCACCTCAGAGGCCTACCAAGGCACGTGCTACAAGGCCTCCGCATGGGAGCCGGTCGGGACCAGCCAGGGTTACGAACGGCACCGAGGCGACTTTTACCGCGAGCACGGCAAACCCAAGCACCTGTGGCTGCTGCGGCCCCTGCACCCCTCGGTCAAGGCCCTGCTGAGCGCCCCCGACCCCGCTTTGCCCGAGGACTGCCGGGCGGGACTGCGCCGCGCGCCCACCGGCATCCTGCCGCTCAAAAACGGCCAGTTGCCCTCTCTGTTGGAGGCCCTGTGCGGCGTGCCCGATCCGCGCGCCAAAAACACCCGCTTCAAGATCGGTCCGGTTCTTGGCCTCGTGGCGCTCGCGCTGCTGGCCGGCCGGCGCGACATCGCGTCGATCGCTCGTATGGCCAACCTGCTCGACCAAGACCAGCGCTGCGCCCTGGCCCTGCCCCGTGAGGCCGGAAAAAAGGTCCGCCTGGCCCCCAGTTACAGCGTGTTTTACGACGTGCTCACCCGGCTCGATCCGGAGGCCTTTGCCCAGGCCCTCAACCGCTGGCTCACAGTCCACGCCGGTGCCCTGCCCGGAGCGCTCGCCCTGGACGGAAAGTTTATCCGCGACGCGGTCGGGGTGCTCAGCCTGGTCGAGGCCTACACCGGCGCGCCGGTCGCCCTGGCCATCGTCGATCAAAAGGAAAACACCCCGCGCAGTGAACAGGCCCGCGCCGGTGAGGTGTTGGCCGCCGCGTCGTTGGACGAGCAGATCGTCACACCGGCGACGCCTTGCACGCCACCCGCGAGCAGGCCCGCACCATCGTGGAAAAAGGCGACGAGTATGTGCCCCAGATCAAAGGCAACCAACCCCAGCTGAGCGCGCTAGTCCAGCGCGCCCGGACCGTTCCACCCCCTTTTTGGAGCTGACCGATCCGAGTCGAGGCCGCGTGACCACCTGGCGGGTGTCCGTGGTGGTGGCTACGCCCTCGCAAGCCGACTACCCCGGGCTGCGCAGCCTGGTGCTCGTGGACAAAACCACGGTGCGAAAACGCGACCTCACCGAAAGTGGCGAGCAACGCGCCTACGGCCAGCAGCCTGGCACCCGCAGAACGCAGCCCTGCACAAATGCTCGCCTTGATCCGCGGGCACTGGGGCGGAGTGGAGATCCGCAACCACAGGCGCCGCAACGCCTGCTGGCGCGAAGACCACTCGCGTACCCGCAACGTCAACGCCCCCCTGGCCAACCTCGCCCTCTTGCGCAGCGTCCTGCTGCGCGTCTGCGCCCAACACTGGCCCGAGCGGCCCCTGCCGCACGTCTTCGAATCCTGCCAACATTCCACGCATATCTCCCTGCGCGCCATCCGTTCCCATTCCTAAAACAAAAGACCATGCACGTCGTTACCCAATGGTCACGGCGCTGCGACGACAGGCCGACTACGCAATCTTCTTGGCCTTCAATACGTCCGCGAAAATCGTCACCGCCTGCATCAGTTCCGCGGCTGTCGCATTCAGCGGGGGCAACATGCGCACCACGTTTCCACCGGCCATCGGCACCAACAAACCTGCTTCCCGCAGCGCCGCCACCCAACCCGCCGCATCAGCTCGCATCTGCAATCCCACCATGAAACCGCTGCCGCGGATGCCGACCAAATGCTCAGGATACTGCTCGACGAGTGACCGCAGCTGCGCGTGCCACGTCACACTCTCCCGCGTCACGTGCTCCAACAGCTTCTCCTTTTCAATAATATCCAATACCGCCAGCGCCGCCGCACACGCCAACGGTGTACCGCCGAAAGTGGTACCGTGTGATCCCGGTTTGAAGAGCTCGGCCGAAGTTTCGCCGATCCAGATCGCCCCGATCGGGAAGCCCCCCCCCAACCCCTTGGCCATTCCAATCGCATCCGGCCGCACATCAGCATGCTCAAATGCAAAAAACTTCCCGGTGCGCCCGGCCCCGCACTGAACTTCATCGAGCATGAGCAACAGGTTGTGTTTCGAACACAACGCCCGCAGCCCCCGCAAAAATTTCGGCGTCGCGGGATTCACCCCGCCTTCACCTTGAATGGTTTCAACGAATATCGCCGCGGTCTGATCATCGATCAAATCCGCAAAACTCTGCAGATCATTCAACCGCCCGAACGCAAACCCAGGCACCAATGGCCGAAATCTACCTTGAATCTTCTCCTGCGGCGTGGCGCTCATCCCTCCAAAAGTGCGACCGTGGAAGGCGTTCTCCGCACACAGCACCTTGAAGCACTTGCCCTCTTCGCCACTCCCTTTGCGCATGCCATGCAACCGCGCGAGTTTGAGTAGACCTTCGTTCGCCTCGGCTCCGCTGTTGCAGAAAAATACCCGTCCAGGTCCCGCCCGCTGCACCAACCGCCGCGCGAGCTCTCCTTGATTCGGATTCCGGAAAAGATTGCTCACATGAATCAACTCTCCGGCCTGTTTCTGCACCGTCTCAACCCAATGCGGGTGACAGTGTCCGAGCGCACTTACTGCAATTCCCGATGTAAAATCCAAGAACCCCTTGCCCTCGTCATCCCAAACCTTCGCGCCTCGACCCCGCACCAACGTCAACGGGGCGCGTCCGTAGTTTTGCAACACATGGGCGTCGTAGAGGTCAGCGGTATGAGTGCGAACGATTTCAGCAGACATGGCAGGATTCAGTTTGTGGAATACAGGTTCTATCGCCACGGAAGAGAAGGAGTCCGGCAGCCTCGATTGATCTCAGATAACGGACGTCGCGCCAACTTCATCCACGGGGAATCGCGAAATTTACCGCCCAATTCATCCATGCACGATTTCCGTGCCAATTCCCTTGTCAGTGAAGATCTCCAACAGCAACGAGTGAGGGAGGCGGCCATCAATAAAGTGAACCCGGTGCACTCCGTCCTGCAGCGCCCGCATCGCACCGCCCACCTTCGGCCGCATGCCTTTGCTAATCACGCCCGACTCCTTGAGGCCTTCGACCCCGGAAATTTTCAAAGTAGAGATTAATGAATTCGGATTGGTCGGATCGCTCAACAGGCCCGGCACATCACTCATGTAGACCAAACGCCGTGCGCGCAGAGCACTGGCCACCCGTCCGGCCGCCATATCCGCGTTCACATTGTAGGGCTGCCCCTCCTGGTCGATCGCTACCGGTGAAATCACCGGAATCAACCCGCCCGCAATGGCCTTTTTGATCAATTTGACCTTCACGTCCGTGACTTCCCCCACGAACCCCAAATCGATCGCATTACCGTCATCGTCACGATCCAATTTGCGACACATCAAGACTTCGTCGCCCGGCAATCCTTTGGGCTTTCCCCGCGCTGCCGTAATCGCCGTGCACACATCGGAATTGACCACTTCATTGAGTGTGCGCCGCACAATCGACACCGTCGCTGCATCGGTCACCCGCATCCCGTTGATAAATTTGGCCTGTAAACCAGACTCCGCCATCGCCTTGGTAATCGCTTTACCGCCCCCGTGGACCACAACCGTGTTGATCCCGCACGCCGCAAAAAACGCGATATCGTAAGCGACCCGACTGCGCACCGTGGGATCCGGATCGTCCATGAAGCTGCCTCCGTATTTAACTACAAAGGTCGCGCCTCGAAAATTCTGAATGTAAGGTAAGGCTTCGAGCAGCACCTTGGCTTTGGCAGTGATTTCTTCCTTCATGTCAGTCAAAGTATCTCGGTCGGCAAGAAGTCCGGCCACGAACCAAACGTGACAGTTCCTCAATTCCAACGAAACGAGCATGCGGTTATGCCTGCTGCCCCCATGTTTTCGATGTAATTCTTCGTCAGCCTGCGGTACCCGACGAAGAATCGACTTAACAGCCAGCCCACACCTCGCCAGTGCTGGTCCGTGGCCAGCACTCAACTTACGTTTAATAACCGAGACGAACACCGGGCGTGGCTGGCTAGCCAAGCCTCCTTACCTCGAGGTTTTCGTGTCGGCACGACTCAGTTCTCGTTCACGCCCGGCGAAGCACCCAAACCGGCCCGGATGACGCTGACGCTGATCGCCCTCGACCAGCCAACTTCCGATTTTGCCGCCGTCTTCACCCGTAACGCTTTTCCTGGCGCGCCCATCATCCTCGGTCGCCAACGTCTCGCTGAGTCTTCGCTGGGAGCTATTATCATCAATAATAAGATCTCCAACGTCTGTGCTCCAGGCGGTAGTGACGCCGCGGAAAAAATCAGCACCGCCACTGCGGCGATTCTCGGTCTGGATTCCTCGCAAATCTTGCCGAGCTCGACCGGAATAATCGGCTGGACTCTCCCCACCGAAGCCATGATCAGCGCCCTGCCGGCCGCGGCATCTCAACTGCAGGCAGACTCCATTCTGCCGGCCGCGGAGGGCATCGTGACCACCGATCTCTATCCTAAGATCCGCTCCGTCTCCCTCGGCGAAGGTCGTATTGTCGGCATCGCCAAGGGCGCCGGCATGACCGAGCCCAATCTCGCCACAATGCTCGTTTACATTTTGACCGATCTCGCGGTTCCGCGTGACACCTTGCGCACCATGCTTCAGTCGGCTGTAGACCAGAGTTTTAATCGCATCAGCATCGACAGCGACACGAGTACGTCCGACACCGTGGCGTTAATCTCCAGCGGCACCGTCACCTCCAACGTCTCCCTCCGCGCGTTCGGCGACGCTCTCAATGAAATCTGCCGTGATTTGGCCGAAGATGTCGTGCGCAACGGCGAAGGAGTGCGCCACGTGATTCGCACCACCGTAACCGGAGCCAAAGACAACGAATTCGCCCACCTGACGGGCAAAGCCGTGGTCAATGCCCCGTTATTTAAGTGCGCCGTCGCCGGAAACGACCCCAATGTCGGACGATTGGTGCAAGCGATCGGCCGCTTCCTCGGCAATCTACCCGATCAAGTCGACGCATCTGCGCTTCGTCTTACCATGGGAGGACACGCAATTTTCGCAAACGGCGTCTTCCAACTGAACCCCACCAAAGAAATCGCTCTGGTCGAGCACCTCAAGCAGGCCGAACTTTACTCCAGCGCGCCGACGGCCGATGGGGTCTTCACACCTCCGGTTGACTACCCGACTCACGAACGTTGCGTCGAAATAGGCATCGAAATTGGATCAGGTCCCGGGCAGGCCATCGTGATCGGTGGCGACCTGACCCACGAATACGTGACCGAAAACGCTGACTACCGTAGCTGATCGCGAGTCCTTCGCCGGACTATAAGTGGACACTCGGCCTCGTGCATCAATCCAGTGAGCAGATGCTGCATCGGGTCGATTCGACCTTTGCTGTCAAATTTCAGTCGTCACTCTCGCACAAAAAAACCGCTCCGAAATGGAGCGGTTTGAAAATTGTGACAGGTCGAAACCAGATCAGCGCTTGGAGAACTGGAAACGCTTACGCGCACCCGGTTGACCGGCTTTCTTACGTTCCTTCTGGCGGGGATCACGCTTGAGATGACCAGCCTTCTTCAACACTGGACGGAGCTCTGCGTTCATCTTTTGCAACGCTCGTGCGATGCCATGCGACACGGCTCCGGCTTGACCGGAAACGCCGCCACCAACCACGTTGGCAACCACATCCATCTGGTCCTTCAACTCAGCGGTGATAAGGGGGGTGTAGGCGATCTTGGTAAAATTCTCGTGAGAGAAGTAATCCTCGAAGTCACGGCCGTTGGCCACGAATTTGCCGGTGCCTGGGGTGATCCGGACCCGAGCGGTAGCAGTCTTGCGGCGACCGGTGGCGGAAAAGATAGTAGCGGTTTCAGCACTCATAGGAGGTGATTAAAGCGGGAGCGGAGTCGGAGTTTGCGCCGTGTGAGTATGCTCCGGGCCAGCGAATACACGCAGTTTCTTGAGCATCTGACGGGCGAGGCGGTTCTTCGGTAGCATGCCCTTGACGGCGTGCTCGATGATGAATTGGGGATTGCGAACACGTTGCTCGGAGAACGAGCGGTAGCTTTCGCCACCGACGTAACCGGAGAAGAACATGTAGATGTTTTGTTCTTCTTTCTTACCGGTCGCGACAATCTTCTCAGCGTTGATAACGATGACGTAGTCGCCGGTGTCGACGTGCGGCGTGTAAGAGACTTTATGGCGACCGCGCAGAACATTGGCGATCTTCACCGCCATGCGGCCAAGCACCTGACCCTCGGCATCTATAATATGCCACTTGGGTTGCACGGTTTCCTTTTTGGCGAGGAATGTTTTCATGGGAAAAGAGCCGATAGCTAAGTTTTGCGGAAGACGTGTCAACCTGCATTTTAAGAGGAGAAAAGAAATCCAGAAAAAATAACCTATTTCAAAAACGGCTTAGAAGCCAAGGCAGATACCTGTGTTGACGTAGAAGAACGAGTCATCAGAGCCCGCTCCGATGTCGTTACCCGCATAGACCAAGCCGAGGTAAGTGCTGGCCGTGTCGCGCAAAGACAGGTTGTAGGTGCCGCTCAGACCCCAGTAGCTGGAGTCTCCACCACCGCTAAAGCCCACGAAACCGTAGTCGCCCGCGAGATCGAAGATGCTGGTGTCGGAGACTTCGACACTGTAACCGAGGCTCAATTGGACCGTCGAAGCTTCGAATTCAGTCCCGTAATAGTAGTAGGCCGAGGCACTCATGCCGCCACCGAGATCACCCGAAAGTCCCACGTAGGGCTCAAACTGCTCATCACCCGACGGAGTCTCCGGGTAGTAGTAGTAGGTGAAACCGAAATCCAAAGCCCAAGTGCCGCGCAAAGCAGCACCGTAGCCGATGTAGAAATCGAACTCGGTGGCAATGTTACCGGTCACCGGTTGGCTGGTCCACATACCGGCGTAGAAGTCGCCCGTGGCGAATTCAATCGACGGTTGAATGGAGTCATCGGCGAATTTTACGCCGCGGAACACGTAATCACTCACGAAAGGGAAATCCATCGTAATTGAATAGGAGGAATCCTCTTGGGCACTCAGGTTCGAGCCGGTCAGGACGGCAACGAGAAGTAAGGCAGCAGTTTTCTGCATTTGTGTAGTAGTAGTCTGACCTGTATGTAGTATGTCTTGTATCAGCGGTCCCGATTCTATGCTTTCTTTTCAACCGTAAAACCCTCCTTCGATGGTTTAGCTAGACGGGATCAATTTCAGCTTGAAATAAACTAGACGCGCGAGCCAGTCATTCTAAGCAATGCTCGCGCCAGAGCGAGCCTATCTATGAAAAATATTCCCCTTACAGCCGCCGTACTCGCGCTGCTAGGGGTCCTCTTCGGCTCCTTTGGTGCGCATGCTCTACGTGACATCTTGACCCAACATGACACGACCAGCGTCTGGGAAACCGCCGTGTTGTACCACCTGATTCATTCAGTCGCAGCTTGGGCTCTCGGCCAAAAAGCCACCGACCTGACGCGTTCTCAACGGGTCGCCGGCCGTGCATGGCTAATGGGTGTCCTCCTGTTCAGCGGCTCGCTCTATTGCCTGGCATTAGGTGGCCCCCGTTGGCTGGGTCCTATCACTCCCTTGGGGGGAATCGCTTTCATCATCGGCTGGATAGCCGCTGCCGTCGCCGCCAAATTCTCGGCGACATCCCACTAAAAGTGATTGATCTGCCTCCAGCGCTGATTCCCGTACTTGAAGCTCTACGGAGAGTGGGACGACCTCGGTTGGTGGGCGGGTGCGTGCGCGACCAACTGCTCAACCTGACCCCCGGCGATATCGATATCGAGGTCGCGGACACCGATTTCGACCAACTGCACGCTGCGTTGCGTCCTTTCGGATCGACCGACGTCGTGGGCCGAAGTTTCGGAGTGATCAAGCTCCGCCGCCATGACGTTGAATACGACTTTGCCCTCCCTCGCCGCGAATCCAAAACCGGCCGTGGTCATCGAGGCTTCAAAGTGCAACCAGATCCATCCCTCAGCGACACGGAAGCCGCCGCTCGACGAGATTTCACAATCAACGCTATGGCCTGGGACCCATTTTCCCAGCAGCTCATCGATCCTCATCATGGCCAGCAGGATCTCGCCGCCAAACGACTTCGCCACACCAGCGAGGCGTTCGTGGAAGATCCCCTGCGAGTGCTCCGCGCGATGCAATTGGCCGCTCGGTTCGATTTCACGCTCGCCCCCGAAACCGCTGCACTTGGCCAAACGATGGTCCCCGAGGCCGCTTCTCTTTCATTATCGCGCATTTGGGGGGAGTGGGACAAATGGTGCCTGCTATCCGCCAAGCCGGCGCGCGGTCTCGAGGTGTTGGCTCAATCGGGTTGGATAAACCACTTCCCTGAGCTCGCATCCCTCGTAGGAACGCCTCAAGAGCCCGAGTGGCACCCCGAAGGGGATGTTTTTGTTCACACCGGACATTGTCTAAACGCGCTCATTTCCACCGAAAATTGGTTCAACGCACCTCCTGACCGTCGGCGCATTCTCATGTTGGCCGTGCTCGCCCACGATTTTGGCAAACCTGCCACCACCAGTCGGATTGAAAAACGAGGTCAACTCCGCTGGACCAGTCCCGGACATGCAGTAGCCGGCCTGCCCCTCACTGAGTCATTTCTGCAGCGCATCGGTGCCCCTCTACGCCTCACCGCACCTATTCTCCCGCTCGTGCAACACCACCTGGCCCATGTAGGGAGCCCGCATGACACTTTCAGTGACACCCAAGTACGCCGGCTCTCTCGCAAACTCGCCCCTGCTTCCATCAACGATCTGGCCGAGGTGATGAAGGCCGACGCCCGCGGCCGTCCTCCCATCGACCCGGAACCGACTCTCACCCTGATCGACAGACTAGCCCGCCATGCCGACTCACTGGCTCTGCAGGACTCCGCCCCGCGCCCCCTGATTCAGGGGCGTCACCTCGTCAGCCGTAGTCTCAAGCCCGGTCCCTCGTTCACGCCCATCATCACCACCGCCTATGAAGCCCAGCTTGACGGCGCGTTTTTTGATGAGAATACCTCATTAAATTGGTTAGATCGATATTTGAAGAGTGCGAAACCTTAGGGTAGTGATTGGTTGATGCTCTCCCAACTTGAACAACTAAAGACCTTCACCACGGTCGTCGCCGATACTAGCGACTTCGAAAGCATGAAGGCCTACACGCCCCAGGACGCGACCACCAATCCGTCCCTCATTCTCAAGGCCGCGGGTCTTCCCGCCTACGAGCCTTTGATCGATAAAGCGATCGCCGAAGCCGGTCCCGATGCCAGTCTCGATGCAATCATCGACCGCCTCTTGGTTACTTTCGGTCAGGCAATCTTGAAAATCGTCCCCGGTCGCGTCTCCAGCGAAGTGGACGCCCGTCTCTCCTTCGACACCACCGCCACCATCGAACGTGCCCACGGGTTGATCGACCTTTACGAACAAAGCGGCACGTCCCGGGATCGCGTCTTGATCAAAATCGCCTCCACTTGGGAAGGCATCAAAGCAGCCGAATCCCTCGAAAAGGAGGGGATCCATTGCAATCTCACCCTGCTCTTCTCCGTCGCTTGTGCCGAAGCCAAGGTGCAGCTTATTTCGCCTTGCGTGGGCCGTATCCTCGACTGGCATAAGAAAGCCACCGGACAGGAATACTCCGGCGCCGCCGACCCTGGCGTGATCTCCGTCACCGAAATATACACCTACTAGAAAAAGTTCGGCTACGCGACGGAAGTCATGGGCGCCAGCGTCCGCAACACGGTGAGATCCTTGAACTCGCTGGCTGCGACTTGCTCATCATCTCGCCCGCCTTGCTGAAGAAATTGTTCGAGACCGCAGGCGACGTGCCTCGTAAACTCGACGCCGCCCAAGCCGGCACCGCCGAGCTTGAGCGCACCAGTTGCAATGAAAGCAGCTTCCGCTTCGCCTTCAACGAAGACGCCATGGCCACGGAAAAGACCGCCGAGGACATTCGTGGATTCTCCGCCGATATCGTCCAATTGGAGAAATTAATCACCGCCAAACTCGGTTGATCCTTCCTTTCAGCGATTCTGCTTCCCAGCCGGACCTAGGTCCGGCGTTTCTTTTGCCCATATGATCCGTGCGTTTCAATGGGACCTCGCCCGACAGGTCGAGCGTCTCGACTGGCTGCTCGCCCAACTCCACAAGTATTCAAAGTGTGGATACAATGAGCTGCACCTGCACTTCGAGGATGCCGTCGACTACCCCAGCCTGCCTAGAGTCGCCCGTCGCGACGCCTATTCCTGGCGGCAATTTCAACGACTGGTCGGCCCGCCGCCGGCGCCGTTGACATCAAAGTCGTACCCATCGTCAACCTGCTCGGACACACGCAATACTTGATCAAGACCGCCGAGTGGCGGGATCTGAACGAACTGCGCGACGCCAACGGCGATCCTCTTCCCGACGGACAGATTTGCCCGAGCCATGCTCAAACCTCTTAGAGGTGGCGCAAAAACTCATCGCCGATGTCGCCCTTTATTGCACCGCCGGCAAAGTGCACGTGGGTCTCGACGAGTCGTTTCATCTTGGCAAGCACCCCGCGAGCCGAGCGGCAGTCCAATCCATTGGACTGGACCGCTACTTTGCTGACTATGTGAATCGGACTCCACCGCATCGCCTCCCTACACGGTCTACGCACCGCCATTTGGGCCGATATGTTGATCCTACTTCCCACGGCAATTCCCCTGCTGCCCCGCGGATTCATCGCTTACGACTGGTATTATCACGCGTTCGGCCAGCACCCTCGGTTCGAACTGCATAATTTTAAGCCCTACAACCTGTTACCCGCGCTGCGCGATCGGGGTATTGAGTATTGGGGCTGTCCCATGAATGAAGCCTTCCGCCATGAGCCACTCCCGGGTTTTGGCGATCGTCTGGCCAACGCCCAATCTTGGTGGCAACGCTGCCAAAAGGTTGGCGCGGAGGGATTCTTGGTCACAGGTTGGGAACCTAATCGATTGTCGCGGCCAACGACCTCAATAGTCGACGCCGCCATTGCAGGACTTTGGTTGGACCCCGGTCCGCACGACCAAGTATCCCTGCTGAAGCGTGGCATCGAACGGGTGCACGGTCGCAAAAACTCCTCTGAACTCGCCCGCCTTCTTCTCGCCTGCGATGAACACGCCTTCAGCGGCTATGCCCGATGGGAAACCCACCGTCGATGGGACATTGTTCATGGTCGTGAAGGGCCAGGCCCTTCGGCCGTCGAGCAGCGGTTTTTCCAACGCTGAGTGACTAAGCGACACCTCCCTCCCTCCTTGAACGCCAGTCTGCGGTGGCGTCACTACTTGGCCGACCGCGATAGGCTTATTCGCGAAATGGCCAGCCAAACGTTTCGCGGCCGACGTCTGCTCCACCGTCATCGCTACACCGAACTCGCATCCCTTGTTCAAGGCTCGCTTCAGGAAGTCAGCGCATTTGCCAAAACGTTCCCTCACGCGCGCCGCGCCGCGAACGACATGTGGCTGGAAACTCGCCGCAAGACTCAATCGAATCCCAACTTGGCCATTATTGCCGCCGACCGGTCGCGCCTTTCCTTACTCACGAAATGGTGGCAAGCAGTCGTTCGAAAACCCGAGCTCATTAAAAATTCCTCGGACGTGGTGGGCGCTTGGAACGTGCAGGCATTAGTGCACATCACGCATCCGAATCTGCAGTCCATAATGAACCAAACTCAGAACGATCAGGGAATATGGCGGGACGTTCATAAACGCTACCTGATAGAATTCCGCACCTACGCAGCTCGCCGTAAAACCAACATCCGACACTCGATCAACTTCCCTCTCTCCTCTGCGACCACTCCGGTGCGATTCGCGCTTCGAGGATTCGGTCAGTTCACCCTCAGCGACGTGCACCTAACAGACGGCGTGCAAGAACTACGGGCCCTATCTCCCAACGGACGCTTGCGGCGCCGAGTCGTGTTGGCTCAAACAAACCACCTTATCGACATCATGAACTCAAACCGCTCGCAAAACATGGCGGAATGGCAACGGCGGCGTCAAGCGGCTAGTGCACAGTTTTTTGTATAATAGCATGAAAGACTTCAGCGGGAGACTGTCCGTCGAGCCCGATGCGAGGGCGATTATTGAGTCGCCACTCCGCTTTGGCCATTTGGCCTTTGGTGACGGTGTTAAAGTCGATGCCTTGAGGGAAGTATTCCCGGATCAGGCCGTTGATATTCGCGACCGCACCGCGCTGCCAAGGGCTGTGTGGATTGCAGAAGTAGACCGCCACTTTTGTGGCCAGGGAGAAGGCGGCATGTTGGGCCATTTCGCGGCCGTTGTCGTAGGTGAGGGTCTTTGCCGCTCTCGGGTGATCCGGCCGGCCTGCGCCGCGAAGGGCCAGGTCAGGTCGGTCGGGCTGGCGGCGATCGCTGCGATGCTGCGGCGCTCGGTCCTGCCATGGCCCTTTTCCAGGGTGAAGATCTTCCTGACTTCGCTGGCATCCATCCTTTTGACGATGGCCTTGCGCAGCGCCGGGCGGGCTCATCAGATAATCGGCTCCGTTCTCCTGCACGATGCTGTGGGCTAGCGTCCTGCGGCAGTGTAGGGCGTCAACGGTTATGAGCGTTCCATCGATCGGACCGATCTTGCCGAGCAGATCGACGACGGCCTGCGGCTCGTGGTTCTTTCCCCTGACGCAAAGACTGCTTAAAAAAAATCTTTTAGATTATGGCTGATCGCCGAGACGCTCAAGGCCTCAGGATTGGCGGGTGTCGCCGTCGCCCTGATCACCTTGCCGTCGATGGCGATGGCCTGCGGGGCGGCGTGCTGATGCTGCCGGAGCCATGTTTCCACGACTTTATCGAAGGCTTCTGGCTGCGCAGCGCAAATGGCTCGCCATAGTGTCGTATGGGAGGGGGCGACGAGCTGGCCGGTGCCGGGGGCACGCCAGAAGCCGAAGCTGCGGCACTGCCTTTGATTCAACGCAGCGGCGAAGGCGGCGCACTGCTCCAGCGAGCGGCACCCCGCGAAGTATCCGCAAACGACCACGTCGAGCAACCCGGAGAGGCGATATCGGCGCCCCTTGCGCTCGCGCCGGTCCTCGAGCAACCTGAAGGCTTCCATTAGCGAGCCGATCGGCCTTATCTTCGGCAAGGCGCGGATACCGCTTTTGCTGCTGCTGGGCCGTAGCCATGGTAGGGCTCGGATAGCTCCTCGCGGCACAGCAGCTCCTTGAAGTCCTGACGCAGTGGATACATCAGAATCGTCTTGGGCTTGCCGTGATGCTGGTGAAAATCTGCCGCTTGGCGGGCGAACCCCTGGCTCGAACCTACCACCGTCCAGTTGGCGGCCTTATAGCAAGTGCCCTCGAAAAACACCGGATCCACGAAGGTCTCGACTGCGACAGGTTCCGAGCCAAAAGCACCACGCCAGTCTTCGCGCAGGCGTCTGAGCACCAGCGAGAGGCTTTGGGACGCCAGATTTGGCATGGAGCGCGACGACCCAACAATCAGCAAGCGGCTGTTGGCAACGAGTCGTTCGAGGCGCTGCCTGCGCTGCCATGCTTCCTAGCCAATGCAGCTGTCGCGTGCCTTTAGATGGTAGACTGCGGAGCTGAACGAGAGCAGTGCCGCCTACTTCCCTGCCACTTCCTCCACGTAGTGCAGCGCTTTTCCCGCCATGTTCGAACTGCGCAAATAATGGTGAGTGTTGATCAGGTCGTTCCATCGCTCTATCTCTGCTTGATCGTCGAGCAACCGGATCGTGGCATTATCCAGCAGGTATCTCTGACGGCGGTTTGGACGGGTCGTTTTCTCAAACATTTGCCGACTCTGGTCGGACATGCCTAAAAATATCCATTGTGAATTACATATAATACTATCTACCTGTAACTTACATTTTATTATGAAATAGCCCTGCCTGGCAGGTGAACGCATCGGTGCCTTCGACGGACCGTAACTCGTTCCAACTTCGCGCCCTTCGTTCCCTGCTGTAACATCCAACTTCGGAATTTAGGTTAATTTCACCCAATCTGCCGTCGTCCGCTTTGGTCAGTTGAATCTCGCGGGTCAGTCTAGCCCTCACCCGCCGTGATCGTCCGAGGTACTCTAACCCTCGGTAATGACCTTCTTTTCAGTCAGGGGCAGCATGACTCCCCGGCGGAACAAGGTCACTTGGCCCGTGCTCGCCGAGACCACGACCGCAATGCACCTGGTCACCATGCTGATCGCCGCCGCCGCCGCGTGCCGACTGCCCAGTCCACTGGGTAACAGATGCTCCGTATCCATTGTCTCAATCAAGCTGCCGGCGGAAATCACCACTCCATCGCCGCGAATCACAAACGCACCATCGATGGTGGAAAACTCCTTCACGGTCTCATCCATGAACGGGTTCAGAATATTCCGGTCTTCGTCCTTATAACCGTAAAACGGATTAAGTACTAATGGCTTAGTATATTTATCGACCTGGGCTGTTCCGCCCAAAACAAAGAGACATCCCACTGGCTTCCCTTCACGGCCTTCGACCCCCAATTCCGTCGCCACTGCGATCACTCGCTCGAAAACTTCCGGTTTCACATCATCAGGCAACAAATCTGCCTGTCCCGTCAGCAATGTCTGAAATTCACGCTCCACCTCGACCACACCGACCGTATCCAGCTGATTACTCCCCTGCACACCGCCAATACAACAAAGGCGATCCGTAAACACGATGATCCCCCGGGTCAGCGCCACTAGGATAGCGCTTCGCACTTGAGCCAAACGCTGAGGCGAAAACGAGCGCACATGAATCACCTCGGCAAAAGTATCAAAAATTCCCGAGCCATCCGGCGCATTGTTCGTCACCAAAACTGACTTGATCTTCGGTGTCCACATCGAGACATCGATGCCTCCCACAAAAGTATCACCCATCACCAAAATCGCATCGCAGTCCGCCCCTTTGGCCACCCGGGCGGCCTCCCGGATCATAAGCCGATTAATCTTATTTTGCTTTTGTGGAATCCGCCGGACGTTCATCCCCCCCAAGCCCGCGATCAATCGATCAAATAGTCCTTCAACTGTTTCCGCTTCCACCAAGCTGTTCACCAACTCCGGTTCCTTCACCAACCGCGCAATCGCCGCCAATACCTGTAAATAGTCGCGCGACTTCTCGTCTGCCAACAACATGATCACCAAGTGGGAGCTTTCGGCCTCCGAGCTGTCGTGACGAATCCCCTCCCTGCTTCGACCGATGGCAAAAATATACCGCCGCCCCAGCCGAGCCCGCACATGAGGCAGAGATACCCCCAGCCCCAGATAGGTGGTCATCGTGCTCTCTCTCGCCATCAACCCGCGCAGCAGTGGCTCCGTCTTTAAGTCTTCGAACCGATGAGCGCAGACCGCCAGCATCTCGCTGAGCGCTCCCTTCATGTCAGTGGCCTGAAGCTCTAGGATTCTACTCCGGGCGATTAATTTTTCGAGCCGCATTCCCCGCTTTCTTGAATCTGGCTAGGCACCTATTTCTCCCACTCCAGTGCGCCTTTCTTCACTTCGTAGAACAGCCCGAGCACGAGCACGAAGAGGAAAAACATAATGGGAGACAGAATGGCCACATTGTTGGCGAGGAAGTCCCGGTAGACAAAAGTCCACGGAATCAGAAAAACGACCTCGATATCGAACAAAAGGAACAACATCACGGTGACATAGAATTTCACCGAAAACCGTGTGTGCACGATCCCCTCCCCCTTCACGCCGCATTCGTAGGCGGTATCCTTGATCGGGCTCTTGAAACGCACTCGTTGCGCCGCGAAATGGTTAACGATATAGATCGTGAGCCCTACCCCGAGGGCTAGGATCGCTTGGATCAACAACGGTAAATAAGCGGCGGAGGTCATGACAACTCTGATACAGGCGGCAGCCCCCATGGGCTGACAAGGCGAAACTCGTTTGATCGCGACCTATCAGTCCACCCGGATGATTCTCTCCGGTAAATTAGCTAAACTCCCGACGGCCAACACCTCTGCGAATTCCAATGTGCGAATTTCTTCCGAAACAATGGGGAAACCCGCGTTCCGGCGATGTCGATTGATCTTTTCCAACATCAACGTGTCCAGTGCGACCGGATCTGTACTTAACCAAACTTCCCGGTCTGAAACTGTATACAGAGAATTAAAAGCGGGACCGCCTATAAACTGGTAGTGTTGCAGGCTCGCAATCGTGAACAACCAGGTCTGCCGTAACTCAGGGATCGCACTCATCTCCGCCACTGCCACCGGACCACTGGTCGCACTATTGAAGAATCGTGCCGTATTCGAAGCATTCCACAGCGTCGCATTCACCAGCGCTCCGTTGATCCCCAACGTCGGATGATCGGTATAAACCGGCAGGTTCACCCAGATATCTGCGTCCAGAAACAAGGGAGTCGCCAGAAAACTCCGCCGATTCTCTTCCAAATTCGACTGGTAACTTCGATCCGCTTTCTTGTCTAAAAAGACGGGATCAAACCGCGACTGCCACGGACTGTCATAAAACCACTCTGGATCGTAAAAACTTCCCGATTCCAGCACGTAAATCTTGTGACCTTCGAACGGAAACTCACCCGTGATCAGCGAAGGTAAATACCCTGTCAACCGCAGTCTTAGCGAATTCAGTCCCACCAAAAAAACATCCTTCTTTTCGTATCCACGCCGGATAAGCGCCCCGATCACCGCTTGCACAAGCGGCACGGGTGTCGCCAAACCGGGTCCCGCATCGGCATAGATCTTCAACCCCACCCTCCCTTTTTCACCGGGCACGAGGCGGTGTCCGATCGCATCCTCAAAACGCGCCAATAGAGCTTCCACCTCGGGTTCATACTCGCTCAGGCTAAACCCCTCCAGTTTCGCCTTCCACACCGTTCCCGGTAATTTGACCGCCGCGGCGGGCGGTGGCAGATCTTGGGCGAAACTCACTGCGCTGGCAGAAAGACAGATCCAAACAGAGAGGAGAAGACAAAATCGAGACATAGAATACAGGTAGACGCGCACAGGGGCAGGATTGTTTCCGAGATTCGGAGCTAACCTTGACAGAGCATAGGCCGAAGCAAATGTCCCACTCCCGACACCTCCTCTTGCCATTACTCATGCCTCTAGTCAAACTGACCTGCATCAGAGACCTGCGAGCCCGCGTAAATATCGTGGATGTAATCTCGCGTAGCGTGACCCTCAAAAAAGCTGGTTCACGCTTCAAAGGCCTGTGCCCATTCCATCAGGAGAAGAGCCCCTCTTTCCACGTAAACCCCGATATGGGAGTCTACAAATGCTTCGGTTGCGGTAAATCCGGCGACTTGATTACCTTCGTGCGTGAAACCGAGGGTCTCAACTTCATCGAATCGGTGGAAGCGCTGGGCCAACGCTTTAACGTTTCCATTGAATACGAAAACGGCTCTGGCCCGTCCCGCGAAGAACGCTCCCTCCGGCAAGAAATTTTCGAACTGCACGAGCTTGCCACTCAACACTACCACGACGAATTTCGCGCCATCAACGACACGGGCTCCTGGATGCGCACCTATTGGCAGGACCAGCGCCGCTTTAGCGCCGAACTCGCCGAAGATTTCAAAATAGGTGCCGCCGACCCGCGTGGTAGTGGACTCGGAGCCATGCTCCTCAAAAAGGGCTTCTCCGAAGACGCCCTGCGCCAATGCGGCCTCTTTTTTATCTACGAGGACGCTCAACTTACCCTGCATTCTCTGCGGCCCCGCTTCCGCGGACGCCTTATGATCCCCATCCGAGACCACCAAGGTCGCGTCGTCGCCTTCACCGCCCGCCAAACCGAGCGCACCCCGGACAACGATCCCGCCAAAGACGCCAAATACGTCAACTCGCCCGAAACCCCCATCTTCACCAAGGGGAACCTTCTTTTTAACCTTGATCGTGCCCGCTCCCACGCCGGCGACGATCACCCCTTTGTTATGGTCGAGGGCCAACTCGACGCCCTGCGCTGCTGGAGCGTCGGCCTGAAAACCGCCGTTGCGCCGCAAGGCACCGCCATCACCGAGACCCAACTCGCCCTGCTCCGTCGCTACCACAACCAAGTCGAGTGCTTCTTCGATAGCGATGGCGCGGGTCAAAAGGCCTCCCTGCGCTTTCTTCCCATGGCCCTTAAAGCCGGGCTCGAGCTGCGTTTCCTCACTCTCCGGGGGGCTGAAAAACTCGACCCCGACCTCCTCTTCCTCGAACAGGGTCTGAAAGCCTATGAAGCAGTCCGCACCGACTCCGAATCTGCCATGGCCTTCGCCAGCCGGGCCCTCGTGCCTGAAGGCCGCACGGCATCCGCTGAGCGCAAGGCGGCTGCCATGAAACCCCTTTTCGATATCGTCTTCGCGGCCGAGTCCGAAGTCGCTCGTACCGAATTTTTGAGTGAAGCCGGCCGCCACCTCGGCCTCTCCGAAATCGCCCTATCCACCGATTTTGAACAATTCAAACGCAACGGCGCTCGCTATTCGCCGGCCCAGCGAGATTCACAGACCGCTTCGGTTCGTCCGGATAGCTCGGTGACCATCTCGCCCGAGCAACATCTTCTCCTCCTCTGCCTCCATTACGAGCAACTGGGCAAGCCCTTGAGCCACACGCTGCCCCACAATTGGGTCGACTCAACCCATCCCTCTGGCGTTCTACTCAATCGCTTCCTCGCCGAATTCGAACAAGACGCATGGCCGGGCGCCCAGCAACTGAACGACAGTGATTTACTTGAGACCGACGCCGAAAAGACCCTGATCGCGTTCCTGTTGTTTGACGCCCCCGTGGTAGACGATCCCTTTAAGGCCGCCGATGAAGGGCTGCAAAAGCTCCGTGAACGCACGCTTGGTTTGCGCTTACGCCAAATAGAACTTGCATTGTCGAAACCTGGTGTGGACATTCTGCCTAAAACATTTTATCTGCTCAAAGAACGTCGTGAACTTCAAGGACAGCTTCGCCAGCCCCTTCGGTTGGTGTCCGCTGTCTAGTTTTGTTTCCCTCCATGCCGCGTAAAGCCAAGTCCGTTACTCTCTCCGCCCAATCCGATGCCGTTGAGTCCGCCATTAGCGCCACCGCGGGAACAACTGCGCCCGCCGTTGATGCTGTCTCCAGCGGTGTCAACGAGCGCATTCGCCTGCTCATTCGCCTGTCGAAAGAGCAAGGTTACCTCACTTGGGACGATATCAATGAAGCTCTGCCGGAGTCTGTCGAGAATCAGGACGAGTTTGATAACATCATCGCCATCCTGCAGAACTTGGAGATCGAGATCCTCGAGCCTGATCAAGTCGAGGACTACAAGCAGCGCATGGAAGAGGCTGAAGAAGAGGCCACCCGCACTTCCCAGAACGACATCCTCGACGACCCCGTCCGGATGTACCTCAAGCAAATGGGCCAAGTCCCCTTGCTGACCCGTGAGCAGGAGGTTGAAATTTCCAAGAGGATCGAGACCGCCGAACTCAACGCGCAGACCCTGCTCTTCCAAGCCGCCATCCTCGGAGGCCATATCGGCGACCTCGGCAACAAACTCATCACCCGCGAAGAACGCTTTGATCGCATCGTCATCGATAAAAAAATCGAAAGCCGCGACGTTTACTTCAAGTCATTGCCCAAGCTGGTCGAAACCACCCAGCGCAACGAAATGATGGTCGCTCAAGCTTGGGAGGAACTCAAATCCCCCAAGGACGAGGCCGACGCCAAAAAGATCGCGACTAAACACAGGAAGCGCGAAACGACCCTGCGTAATAATTTTCCGAAGTTTTTCTTCAAACTGAAGGTCTACGAAGAGTGGCTCGAAAATCATCGCTCCATCATCACAGAAATTGAACAAGCCCACGCCAAGCTTGATCGGGGCCAAAACCCCAAGACCAAGCGAGCCTCCGCCGGCGGCACCAAAAAACTGAAGGCCCGCTTGGAGGAGATCCGTGACCAACTCCGTCTTGATCCCGACGAATTCCTCCGCATCGTCGAACAAACCTTCGTCCACGTGCGGCAGGCCCACAAAGCCAAGACCGAGATGGTCGAAGCCAATCTCCGGTTAGTGATTTCGATCGCTAAAAAATACACGAACCGTGGCCTCTCATTCTTGGATCTTATCCAAGAAGGTAACATGGGCCTGATGAAGGCGGTGGAAAAATTCGAATACCGTCGCGGTTACAAGTTCTCCACCTACGCCACGTGGTGGATCCGTCAGGCCATCACCCGCTCTATCGCCGACCAAGCCCGCACGATCCGCATTCCGGTGCACATGATCGAGACCCTCAACAAGGTCATGCAGGTTCAAAAGCAACTCCTTCAGGAATTCGGCCACGAACCGACCCCCGAAGAAGTCGCCGACGAAATGAACCTGCCCGTCGAGCGTGTTCAGCAGATCATGAAGATGGCTCAACAACCCATCTCTCTGCAATCCCCCGTCGGTGACGGCGACGACACCAGCTTCGGTGACTTCATCGAAGACAAGGCCGCCGAGAACCCTTACGACATGACGGCCTACTCACTCCTGCGTGAGAAGATTATCGACGTGCTCGATTCCCTCACCGAACGCGAGCGCCGCGTGCTCTCTTTGCGTTTTGGCTTGGTCGATGGCTACAGCCGCACCCTCGAAGAGGTCGGCAAACAGTTTAAAGTCACCCGCGAACGTATCCGTCAAATCGAGGCCAAAGCCTTACGTAAGATGCGCCACCCAACCCGGATCCGTCAGCTCCACGGTTTCTTTGATACCGAACAACTGGACAACGCTCAGAATCTCATGAAGCTGGCTGTCAAATCCGGCACCGTACAAAACCATGGGACGACCCAGCTAATGGCCTCCAGCCTTGCGCCAAACCCTTCAAGAGATTAACCTTCCCGCGTCATGAACTTTCCCGCGCGCTTCGCCGTCGGCCCCCTGGGCACGACCGAGATCCTTGTTCTTCTCTTCATCATCCTGCTCCTATTCGGAGCCAGGAAGTTACCTGAGCTCGCCCGCGGGCTCGGCAAGGCCAAGAATGAGTTCCAAAAGGCCTCCGCCGAGGTCGATAAAGAGATCAATTCTCCGGAAGAACCGACCGCCACAACCGCCAAGCCACGCGAGGCCACCACCCCTCCCGGCAATAACTAAAAGTTGCTGTATCCACTTGGAATTCAGTCCGCCTGTCCGTCGCGCCGCCCGTTTGAGGCGGCGCTTTTTTTGCCCTCCAAGACCTTTTGTCTCCGACCCACCACATTTTCTGCTCGCAACACCTTTTTCCGTATAAGCGATTTTACACTTTGACACCCCTCCTCTCCGCAGATTGTCTTCCTAAGGCGGAAACGCGTCCTACATGGCTCTGAAGATTCGCTCCCACTTCTCCAACGACATCGGCATCGACTTAGGCACAGCCAACACCTTGGTCTATCTCAAGGATCGTGGCATCGTCCTACGTGAGCCCTCCGTTGTCGCGCTCGACTCCACCACTCGTAAAGTCCGCGCAGTCGGCTCCGACGCCAAGCGCATGCTTGGCCGTACCCCGGGCAGTATCACGGCCATTCGCCCGATGAAGGACGGTGTCATCGCCGATTTTGATGTCACTGAGGCCATGCTACGCTACTTCATCAAGAAGGTGAACAGCAACAGTTTCCGAGTTAGCCCTCGGGTCGTTATCGCCATCCCGTCCGGGATTACCGAGGTTGAAAAACGCGCCGTCAAAGACTCCGCCATGCATGCCGGCGCCCGCGATGTGATCACCATTCCCGAACCCATGGCAGCTGCCATTGGCGTAGGTCTTCCCATCGATGAACCGGCCGCCAACATGATCGTCGACATCGGTGGAGGCACGACCGAGATCGCTATCATTTCCCTATCGGGCATCGTCTTTTCCAAATCCATCCGCGTTGCCGGCGACGAAGTCGACGCCGCCATCGTTAACTACATGAAGCGGGCCTACAACCTCCTCATCGGTGAACGCACCGCTGAAGAACTTAAATTGCGCCTTGGATCAGCCTACCCCCTCGAAGAAGAGATCACCATGGAGGTCAAGGGTCGTGACTTCGTCGCCGGTCTCCCCAAGACGATCCACATCACTTCCCAAGAAATTCGGGAAGCCCTTAGCGACACCATGGCCGCCATCGTCGACGCCGTGCGCTCAGCCCTCGAACGTTGCCCCCCTGAACTCTCTGCCGATCTTGTCGACCGTGGATTCGTGATGGCCGGCGGCGGCGCTCTGATTCGCGGCGTCGAGCGCTTGCTCAGCGAAAAAACCGGCCTGCCCGTCACCATTGCCGACGATCCTCTTTCGGCCGTCGCCAATGGTACCGGTGCCGTGCTCAACGACCTCAACTGGGTCCTGCAACATAGCTAGGCCTGCATCTCTTGGTGGGCCCTCCCAACAAATTCGACTTCCGAAGATTATCGGCACAACGTCTCGGCCTGTGCGTATCTTCGGTCATTCTTGCTAAACGGTTTGCTGCAGGGTGTGGAGTGAGCTTGTAACCGCTGCTTCGTCTCTCCACGATTTTAACGCTTTCGTTTCCTAGTGCCTTCTTGTCGTTTTGATCAAACCAAACCCTTCTTCACCCTCGGGGTGTTGCTCATCGTTTGGATGATTTTCCCGACCGTTCTCAAACGGTTTGCCCGCGATGGGTTGTACGAGATGCACGCCCCGTTGGAAGTGACCACCGCCTACCTGCGCGAACTTCAAAATTACTGGGCCCTGCGCACTCGCTCCAAAACCGAACTCATCGCCGCCTACCGTGATCTAGGAGGAGTCGTTTCCAAATATGCCCACGCCGCCGAGGAAAACGCTGAACTGCGTCGAGCCGTCGAACGCCTCGAACGGTTGCTTCGCCTTTCATCGTTCGACCACTACCGCTCAGAATCCGCTCGTGTCGTCAATCGGGACTTCAACGGCTGGTGGCAACAACTCACCATCCGCAAAGGCTCCAATTTTACTATCCCCGTCGGCGCACCGGTCATTTTCACCGGCGGTGTCGTCGGCCGCGTCACCGAAGTCCACACCACCACCGCCATCGTCGATCTGATCAGCAGTCCCAAGGTTCGTTTGGCCGCGTCCTTCGAAGGCGACGACCGCCCCGTAAGTTTTCAAGGTGGTATTAACCCACCCCTCTCCCGACCGACGGCCATAGCTGAATTTGTTCCGCTCGATCTCTACGCCTCCGCCGCCGACCCTAAACCTTTGATCACGTCCGGCTTGGGCGGGGTGTTTCCCCGCGGACTACGTGTCGGTACGGTCGTGAAACTCGACCCAAGCCCGGATGGTCTGTTCAAAACCGGCCGGGTGGCTCTCGATCCTCGCCTTAATCAAATTACCGAAGTCACGGTGCTCGTGCCGCTGGATCCGCTATGAAGGTGCGACCCCATCACCGCCGCACCGCCGTGGTCTTTGGGTGTGGCGTCATACTGCTGGTGCTACTGCGCATGCTGAACCACAGTCTCAGCCCTTGGGCGTTGTCCGTATGGTGCGGGGGCCTGCTCGTCACATTCCCCGCTCTCCGTCTGGGTCCGCAACAAGGATTCAACGCCTGTTTCCTGCTCGGTCTCATGTTGGATGCGCTTTCACCTTTCCCGTTCGGCCTGCACGCGTTCCTTTTTGGTGTCGCCCATCTAGTGATTGTGCGGATCCGCAACCGCCTACCCGCCAACGAACCTGTCATTGTCATCGTCGTCACCCTGGTCACAAATCTAGTCCTCTTTGTGCTCATCACTTTCTTTGCGCTCAGTCGTAATTCAGGGGCTCACATCTCGGTGGTTCGCTTACTCAGCGATCTAGTCCTTTCTCAAATCACTATCGTTCTCATCGGAGGTTGGTTTCTTGCGCTCCAGGAACGTGCGCTCGAGATCGCTCGCGTCGGCTTACACGATGAACCATCAGCCATGATCTAGTAGTTCTCACATGGCCGAATTCGAAACGCACAACTCGGGAGGTATGGAGGAAGCCCATGAGGTGGGAAATCCCCGCCTTACCTTTTTCTATCTGCCTCTCTCCATCGGCCTGATCGTGCTGGCCGTGGGGTTGGTCATTCAACAAGTCGTTCGCTCCGATCTCGCCCACGAAAAGGGAAAAATCCAAAGCCAACGCCGTATCCTCGTTCCCGGTCCGCGAGGTGACGTCTTCGATCGAAACGGCAAGGTACTCGTAGGAAACCGTCCTCGCTTCTCCGTCGTGCTTTATCTCGACGAACTGCGCACTGAATTCTACCGCGAATACATCAATATTCGGACCGCCTACCGAGAAGCCGATAGCGAAAATACGCCATCTTCCGATCAACTCAAAGAGATCGGTCGTTTCAGCGTCGTCGACCGCTACTTGCAACGCATCAACCACTCGCTCGATCGCACCACCGAGCTCAGCGCCCGCGATTTGCGTAGCCACTTCAATGCCCAACGCATCTTACCATTTCCCCTGATCGACGACTTGGCCGCCGAAGAATACGCCCGTCTGCTCGAACAACTCCCGATCAATTCCCCTCTCCAGGTCTACACCTCCAGCGCTCGCCGCTACCCCTACGGTAGCGCGGCGTCCCATGTGCTCGGATACGTCTCAGCTAACCGCAACATCGAGATCGATGAAGAGTTTCCCGGTTCCGATCTTATGACGTTCAAAATGGTCGGCTCCGAGGGGCGCAATGGCCTTGAGTCCCAATTTGAGACCACCCTTCAAGGTGAGGCCGGAGGTTCGGTCTACCGGGTCGACCCCGGGGGCTACCGTGTCAATTCCCTGATTCGCCAGCTTCCTGGACAGGGCCAGAACCTGCGCACCAGTCTCGATATCGATCTCCAGCTCGCCGCCGAAACCCGCCTCCGAGATTACGAGCTGGCCGGCTCAGCCGTTGCTCTCGATGTCAACACGGGGGAAATCCTCGTTATGGCCAGTGTGCCCGACTACGATCTAAATGACTTCACCCCCCGTCTGAGCCATGCCGCCGCCGCCGATATCACCGCCCGCAGTGCCTGGATGAACCGCCCCATCCAGGGGCTCTATCCGCCGGGTTCTTCGTTCAAAATTCTCGTCACCCTCGCCGGCATGCGCGCCGGTACCATAACCCCTGAAACCGAAACCAATTGCAGTGGCTACTACCGCGTCGGCCGCCGTCTCTTCCCGTGCCACGACAACCATGCGCATGGTAGAATCCAACTCCACACCGCCATCGCTAAAAGCTGCAACGTGTTTTACTATGAACACGGCCTCGAAACCGGGGCCGATGCCATCGCCGCCGAAGCTCGCCGCTTTGGCTTCGGCTCTCGCTCCCATATCGATCTTCCCTACGAGACCAACGGCTCGCTGATCCCCGACCCTGCCTGGAAAAAAGAACGCCGCGGCCAAAGTTGGGTCCCCGGCGACACCGCTAACATGTCCATCGGACAGGGCGACGTATTGGTCACGCCGCTACAGATGGCCACTTTCACGGCGTCCCTCGCTCGGGGCCAGCTGCGCACCACTCCCTACATCACTCACGATCCCCAACGTCGCCCCCAACAAACCGCTCCCCTCGGCCTGAGTCCGGCCAACTACGCCGCCGTGCTCAAAGGCATGGAGGAGTGCACCATTTCCGGCACCTCCCGCACGTCCTTCACCACCATCCGGGAAATGCAAATCCCCCGCCTGCGGGTCGCCGGAAAGACCGGCACCGCCCAAAAGCGCACCGCCAAAGGTACCGTAAACTTCGCCTGGTTCATCTGCTTCGCCCCCATCGAACGTCCCCAAGTCGCCATCGCGGTCATCGTCGAGGGCGACACCCCTGGTGAAGAAACCGGGGGGGGCACGTACTCTGCACCCGTGGCTCACGACATCCTCAAGCTCTGGGCCGACAAACACCCCGAACTGATTCCTCAACCGGTCATCGAACAAGTCGCGGTACGCTGAAGGCGTCTCCCGCTCAACCGCGGCGGTTTTGCGCCACCGTCAACTGGTCACGGAGCACCGACGTATCACGGCGACTGTTACGCTTGATCTTCTTTGCACTGAGCTCCGCCCTCAGAGAGTTGAGCCGTCAAGGCTGCATTGGCCGCCGTGAGCCGTTCCACCGATTCATTCGCCGTCGCGAGTTCCTGTTGCAGATCGGCGATTATTGAGTCGGACATAGGGTCTTGCTATCGAAGACCCCATGGGATCACGACAACCATCGTCGGATCGCGATTGTAATCCCCGTCGCCCCAGCGCGCCCCCTCCCTCAGGACTTGGAGAGGATTGCTCTGTTCGCCCGGATCAATGCCAATCGTTGATTTACGCAACCGCGCGTCGTCAGACCGTCTTCGGGCGTGTTCAAGCACCAATCCACCAACTTATCCAGAGTGCTGCGGGCCACATAGCACCGCGTGTCCGAACCCCCGTAATAAATAAACACCGTACCATCTGGCATATGCACCCAGCCATGGCAGAAGGTCACATTCGAAACATCCCCGACTCGCTCGCCTTTGCGCGGGGCGATAATATGCCCGCCCGGACGCGCGATGACTGCGGATGGATCGTCTAACGAAGTCATGAACATGTAGAGCGTGTCCCATTTACCCTGATTTTGGAAGGGGGGCAGGAAAGGCGATTTTTTGAGCGGATTTCCGACTACCAATGGCGGATTTAGGCGCGCGCAAATGCAATTTAAATGGCTAAATTGCAGTGTCGCAGCAGTCAGTGCCTGGATCGTTTCCATGAGGGAACCTCCGGCAGCCGGTTTATTGTTCATCGTTGGAGTAGGCGTGGTGGTTTTACGCGGCTTGGGCCTGCGGTGGTTGGTCGGCCAGCAGTCGGGCGATGAGCCACAGGTTGTGACCGAGGATGCTCCAGGCTACCGCCAGGTAGAGCGTGTTCCACAAGCGCAAGAGGTTGGAGAATAGGAGGTAGCGTAAAAATAAAGAGGCCGAAACCGGGAGGATTTCCTGGTTTCGGCACAAAAACGGCGTGTATAATTTGGTGTGAACAATACTATCGCAGCCGTCGCCCCGGAAGTTGCCCTGCAAATCTGGCTGCGTCCAGACCTGACTCCGGTCGGACCCAACAAAGATTACGCCGCGTTTCGCGATCAACTGGCGGGGCTCGACCAGTTGCTGGCCAACAGTCACTTGGAAGCGATGGCCGTGGACTTTGCCCGGGAAAACTGGCGGGGCGACGACGTGGCCGGGTTGCCGCGACACCTGCAGTTCGCGCGCAAGGCGCTGCGGGTGCAGGTATTGCGCATGATGCTCGGAAACATCAGCTTGCGTAAACTTTCCCTGAGCATCGCCTTCAGTGATCTGTTGGCCGACTTTTGCGGAGCGCGCCGGATCGGCGGCATCAAGGGGGTCTCCCAAAGAAAGCGTGCGGGCGCGTGCGTCCCAATGCTTCACCGCCGAGCAGGTGCGCAGGATGAGCCAAGTCTTTATCGAGATGTGCGGTGTGAGGCGGACTGGGCGAGCGAACTGGGACTGGCTGCGGCGCAGCCGATGGTTACGTGCCTGGTGGACTCGACCTGCCTGCAGGCCAACATCCATTTCCCGGTCGACTGGGTGCTCTTTCGCGACGTGAGCCGCACCCCCTGCTCAAGGCGGTGAAACTGCTCCGTGCAGCGGGGTTGCGGGGTCGGATGCCGAACGAGCCGCCAGTCTTTGCCAAGCAGATGAATCGGTGGTGCATCGCGATGACCCACAGCCGACGGCGCCGCGATGCGAAGCGGGTCCGCAAGAGCGTGCTCCGCCAGATGAAACGCCTGCTGCGCACCATCGGCGAGCACGCCCGCCGCCACCGCGACCACCTCGCCGCCGACTACGCCCGGACCCGCTTCAGTGAGCGCCAGGCCACCCGCATCATTGCGCGCATCGACGCCATGCTCGAGCAACTGCCGGCCGCGATCAAACAGGCCCACGAACGCATCACCGGCGCGCGACCAGTGCCCAACCCCGAGAAGATCCTCAGCGTCTACGAATCCGACGTGCAGACCGTGGTCCGGGGCAAGGCGTCCGGCGAGGTCGAGTTTGGCAACACCCTCATGATCAGTGAGAACGTGACGGGGTTGATCACCGATTGGCAGTTGTATCAGGGAATGGCTCCGGCCGAATGGCGTCAGTTCGACCAGAGCCTCGAGCGCCAGAATCAGTTCGACCTGAGCACCCCGATCAAAGCGGCGAGCACCGACCGAGGCTTCTCGACCAAACAGCTGTGCGAACGCTTGGCCGAAGCCGACATTTATGACGCCACTTGCCCCCGCGATCCGCCGCAACTGCAACGGCGCATGCAGGAGCCGCAGTTCGTGGCGCTCCAGCATCGCCGGGCTTCGACGGAAGCCCGCATCGCCATCATCAAGCAACGCCAAGGCAAGCGATTGAGAGCCAGAGGCTTCACGAATCGCTACCTGGCGGTAGCCTGGAGCATCCTCGGTCATAACCTGTGGCTCATCACCCGACTGCTGGCCGACCAACCACCGCAGGCCCAAGCCGCCTAAAACCACCAAGCCTACTCCAACGATGAACAATAAACCGGCTGCCGGAGGGGCGGCGTCAAGCGGCTAGTGCACAGTTTTTTTGTATAATAGCATGAAAGACTTCAGCGGGAGACTGTCCGTCGAGCCCGATGCGAGGGAGATTATTGAGTAGCCACTCCGCTTTGGCGATTTGGCCTTTGGTGACGGTGTTAAAGTCGATGCCTTTAGGGAAGTATTCCCGGATCAGACCGTTGATATTCGCGACCGCACCGCGCTGCCAAGGGCTGTGTGGATTGCAGAAGTAGACCGCCACTTTTGTGGCAAGGGAGAAGGCGGCATGTTGGGCCATTTCGCGGCCGTTGTCGTAGGTGAGGGTCTTGCGGCAGGTGGGCAGGCAGGCGTTTGAAGGCCCGGATGAGAGCGCGGGCGACGCTGATCGCGTCTTTGGCGCCGCCCAACGGGACGATTATCACATAGCGGGAGACCCGTTCGGTGATGACCAAAATGGCGGTGCGATTGCCCGCACCCATGACCAAGTCGGCCTCCCAGTGTCCGGGCACCTCCCGGCGCTCCACCTCAGCAGGTCGCTCGCCGATATTGATCGCGCCCGGCAACTGGCTCGAGAGCTTGCCCTTGGCGCGAGGGGCGGGACTGCGCCGGGGCTTCTTGCGCCTCAAATAAGCGATCAACTCCTTCTTAACCGAGCATTTGGAGTGGACGTAGATGAAGTCGTAGATGGTTTCGTGGCTCACGCGTCGGGTCAGATCAAGGCCATGACGTCGTCGCAAGGCGACTTCGATTTGCTTGGGCGTAGCGCCGGTGGCAAACAGGGCCAGCACCTCGTCGCGCAAGGCGGGCGTGTCGGCGACTTTGTTGCGCGCGGCGCACTTGGGCCGACGGCAAGCGCGAGTCTGCGCATCCATGCCGCTGTAGCTGGAGCGCCCGCCGTTGCGGGTGATCTCGCGATTGACCACCGAGGCGTCGCGGCCGAGGGCGGCGGCAAGCTGAGCGCCGCTTTTGCCCTGGGCCCTGGGCCAAACCGGCATGAATCGCCTCGCGTTCCTTGGCGGTGATGCGCCGTTGTATTTTTGCTACCACTCCAAATCCTCCGCTCTGCGCCCACGACGCCAGCGCGGAGTTTTTCCCAGAGAGAGGACGACCGACCGACCCGCCAAGCCGGTCGGTCGTCCTCTCTCTGGCTTGTGTATAGCTGCTCACCGCTCCCTTCCGCAACCTCAATTCCGCCAATCATCAATCCCAATATCAAACGTATAGTATTCATTATAGTGCATTAGGCGAAAGGGAACCACTCCCTCTCAGCCTGTGCACTCAGTGTTGGACTGCGGCTAGCACCGACGCCAATTCCCAAACCTACTATACCAAATTAAGTGGCTATTCCTACAGTCGAGTAACCAAGAAAATCTCCCGATGCGACTACGCCGTCTCGGCAGATGACCAGGCTAACAATCTCACCTTAGAGGGAATTTGGGTTAATCGTCAGGAGGCGATTCGCGACACCTACCATGTCATGTCGTCGCTTCCAACATCGAGCTCACCCACGCGGATGGGTTGTTCATTTGCCGTTCTGCCGGCACTGCCGCGAGTTTGACCAGTACCACCTCGTCTGGAACTGAGAACGCCGCCTACGAGAAACAAAAAACCATTGAGGCAACTTTTTATGTGCGCAGCTAAACACCTTTCCTGTACCGCCAAGTCACAAGGTGGGTCCGCTCTTCGCGGCTCCGCTTTGCTCACGGTCATCATTTGTTCCACGGTCGCGGCGATCACGGCGGCATCAGTTCTATCGTTGATGTCGACTCAGCGCACCTTGGCTTTGCGCAAGGAGCTGGAGATGCACGCCGTCAACGCGACCGAATCGTCGATCGATTACGCCTATTCGTTATTGATCAAGAAAATTGGAACCGGGGCCAGTTTTGATATTGTTAAGATCCGCTGATAGCGGTTCTTCCGTGCTCACCCTGCCGAGCCAAGCTCGCTCTTTTCTGAGCGGAGCGATCGATATTCCCCCTGGCACTTATTCGGGAGATACGGGCACGGTGGAGCTTACCGATGCGACCATTCGCGTGCTGGCCGGGGTAAGTCTTGATGTGCGTAAATATATCGACCCCGCCGACCCCGCCAATGACGACGACCCGAATCGTGAGCAATGGGTATGGGAGTCAATGGTGCCCATGGTCGCGAGTGTGACCGCCAGTCAATCAGGCGAGAGCTACACCGCTTACTTGCAAAAAGATATCGTCGCGCGCCAAGTGCCCATGTTCCAACACACGATCTTCATTCAAGGGCAGCTCCAGCTTCACCGGAGCTATCTGGTGGTTGGACCCCGTGCACACCAATGGCACTCTCCTCTTAAACGCCCATAATAATGACACTTCGGTCTATGCCGGTGGACTCACCTCAGCAGGACATTTTTATCGGGGCTCGACCATCGACAGTGGAGGAGCGGGTGTGGATCCCTTTGGATATACTCCGGTCGATATCAATGGAGATCTGGATTTTCCCACTGCCATCAGCCCCCGGGTGGTTACTGGGGCAACCGGGAATGACCGTATCAGTGTTTTTGTCGAAACTAGGGTAAATGGTTCCACCGAAAACCATATCCTAGCCTACAATAATTCGGGGCAGGATTCGCAATGTCCGGCTGGCGAAACTGGGCTTTACAGAATTACAAAGGCTACCTTCAGGACAAGGCCCATCAGGTTCCGACTTTCACACCTCAAGACTTAATCGCTTATCGGCAAGACGTTCGTGACCACGGCTGATGTTAACGAGTTTAGCAATGGCACCTACTCGCTCATAGAACCGCTACTCCCTGCCGGTCACGCCGCGCGCAAGAACGACACGGCTCGTGGCTACAAACTGGCCACGCGCGCCAATCTCATTCTTCGCATTGAGAGAAATACTGCTTTTGTGCCGGCCGTCATGCCGCCTCTCATCCCTTACAATGCCGATGATTTCGGCGACATTCCTTCGATCGCCGTCAATGAAAGAAACGCCCCTTTACCGGTAACCCGTCGCGGGCGTGGTCGCCTCTTCCCGGAACCCGCTCCTGCGCCGGCTCCCGCTCCGGCACCTGCCCCCGCACCAGCACCAGCTCCAGCACCAGCTCCAGCTCCAGCTCCAGCTCCTACGCCTCTATATCCCTATGCGGATGAATGGCAGGCGACGAATCGCAACGAACGTTTCATCGTCAAGGCCTACAAATATTCAGTCCTTCCAAGACATCGGAGTGGAGCCCGTACTCACTCCCGTCCGACTGCCTGACCAACTCATCGGAGAAGCCAACGCCGCCATCACGGCAGTCCAGTCCGGTCGTCCCTATCCCGAGATAGGTTCGTACACGGTTTCCGGCAGTAGTGTTACTGTGGATACGTCGCTGCACGATGCCCGCATTGGTCGAGGAGTCGACGCGTTCACCCTCGACATGGCTCGTTTGAAGGCGGTCATCGAAGGAACCGCCACAGACGCCACCGCGGTAAATTTCCGGAACGACTTCGACGTCACGACCGAGTGGAATGGAATCATCTACATCGAGGCTCCCACCTCGATCACGCCCGATTTTACCGTCACGCCCAACACGACAAATTCCGCAGGTATTTCGGTCGCCAGCGTTCCGTTCGAATACGGTAACGCGGAGCTGCAGCATCCTGATCGCTGGGCTGCGACCGAAAACTTCTCTCGTAGGGATCGCACGGACAACATAGTTCCTATCGCGCCCGAGCTTCGCAAAGATCCCACCGGCTCTGTTACCGATTCCGTCCTGCGTAGTCCTGAGTTCGCCATTCCTGCGTTACAAATCATCAACGCCGACTCTCTGCCTAATCCAACCGGGGGGCCGGGCCTCACCATCGGCACCAATATGCCCGTTTACATGGTGGGATCCTACAACTGTGACGGTAACGTCTACTCAGGCACCAACCTCGCCAGTACCGAACCCGATGCCTACGCCTACGCCACCCGTGATTTTGGAGAGATTCCGGCGGCCATTTTCTGTGATACATTCACCGTATTGACTGCCGGCTGGGCTGCCAATCGGGCCGATAGTTTTTATGGTCACAACAATGCCTCTTCCACGCGACCGGCGGGAAGTCGGATTGAAATCGCTGCCTGCATTGCCACGGGGGAATATCCGGTTTTTGAATTCTTCATGCATGCCGTGGAGCATTACCACTCGCTTTACAACAGCGGCCCTCCGATCGTCTTCAAAGGATCCGTGGTTGGTATGTTCAAGAGCGAAATTCAGGGTATAAAACAGGCCTACGGTCGCACGGTCACCAATCAAGTGGAAGACTACTATCATGCTCATGGTGCGTATGCGATTCCCTCGGTGCGTTACCACCAGGACTTAGTTAATGGCATATTCCCTCCGGGAATTTCGATGGCTCTGGTTGTTCGACCCAGCGACCACCGGTTCCTTCGGCCTGGCAATGCTGATGATGCAGCGGTGCTGACCAGAGCTGGATACTAATTCCCCGCGATGACCATGGATCAGCGCACGGTCTGACTTCTGATCCAATCAGCGAGTGCGTTCCACGCCTTGGCCCGATGGCTTAGGGCTTGTTTCGTTTCTGGCGAAAGCAACCCAAAGGTTTGGCCATATCCCGCTGGGGCGAAGAGTGGATCATACCCAAACGCGCCGGTGCCTTCCGGCTCCACCTGCAACATGCCATCACAAGTTCCAGTAAATAGTTCGTCCAGTCCGGTTGTCGCACGCAATCGCAACACGCAGACATAGTGCGCGCCTCGCTTGTCCGCCGGCACGTCTCTCATGACTCGAACCAATTTCGCCAAATTGGCGTCATCGTCTCCATCCTCCCCCGCGAAGTATGCTGATTCTACGCCTGGTTGTCCGTCCAACGCATCCACACAGATGCCGCTATCGTCGGCCAAAGCCCATGCTTCAGGCGGCAACAAGGGCAATAGTGCCGCAGCCTTTTTGCCTGCATTACCCTCGAATGTCCCGGTGTCTTCGACCACGTCCGGCATTCCGCCGACCTCTCGCGCCGATCGAATCTCCACCGGTAATTGTTCCGCGTCAGCGAGTCGCGGGAGTTCGTGCACCTTGTGAGCGTTACCCGATGCGAGATATATTACCTGACGGACAGTCATTAGTTTCGCACGTAGAGCGTTTCGTCGATTTGCACTTTCGCGGGATAAACCACGCGCCCTCTCATCAGTTGGTCGTCACCAAATACCTCGTGACGCACGTCCGTTAATCGGAGCGCCGCACTCAATCGCTCGGTGCGCAAACCCGTAAACCCCGCTTTCGCTTTTTCATCGGCCAACAGAACAGGCGCCCGATAATTGAACAAGTAATCCAACTCCTGTGCGCGCAGCAGCTCTCCAATTAAATGCGCGCCTCCTTCTACGTAGACGCCGGAGATGCCTTCAACCGTGCAACGTTGCTTAAAATCACGGAACACCACGCGTTGGGTGTCTGAATCCATCACCCAAACTTTGATTCCCGCATTCTCCAATTTACGTACGTAACCCAAACCGCCATGAGGCGTGGTGACCACGATGGTGCGATCTTTGAATTCGTCCGTGTAAACCTGAGGCATATTACGATCAACCACGGTGCGTAACAATCCATCGAACACGAAGCGCCAAGGGCACCACTCCGTGCCGTCTGGTTGCCGGGCGGTGAGGCGCGGATTGTCGTGCAATACGGTCATCGCCCCCACTGCGATCGAGGGAAACAGGCGCCGCCAGTGGTGCACGTCCTCTCGGGAAAGCTCGTTTGTGATCCACTTCGAATCTCCTCCCCGGCAGGCAATACGTCCATCGATGGTCACCGCAGTTTTAGCCACCACCAGTGGATGTCCGGTGGTAATCCAGTGGTTGAAAATCAAATTAAGATCAGTGCAGGCCTGACCCAATACACCCTCAATTACTTCCACGCCGGCTTTTCGCAGAAGATTTAGGCCCGCGTGCTGCGGATTGGGATCCACCGCTCCCACCACGACCCGCCGTATGCCGGACCCCAAAATCGCCTCACAACACGCGCCAGTCCGGCCAGATGTTGAACAAGGCTCCAAAGTGACATAAAGACATGCCTCTGGCGCGGGAGCGCGACCAAGGTTGGTCAGCGCTACTCTCTCCGCGTGAGGGCCACCGTCTTGAACGTGATACCCTTCGGCGGCGATTTGGCCGTTTTCCGTGATAACGGCCCCGACCATGGGATTAGGACTCGTTTGACCCCACGCTTGTCGCGCCAACTCCAGCGCCCTCGCCATGAACATTTCGTCGTTAAGCTTGGACATAAGGATTCCCGTTTTTTTCCGCTACTACCGTCGTTGCCGAACCATGGCCCGGATAAAGTGTCGTTTTGTCGGGTAGTGAATAAATCTGGGTTCGAATTGACCCTTTCAATTGATCCATCGATCCGCCCGGCAGATCGGTTCTGCCCACGCTTCCCGCAAAAATCGCATCACCCACGAAAGCAAGTTCCAGCGCTGCGAATACAAACATCACACTCCCCGGGCAATGACCCGGAACATGTCTGACCTCCGCATCTTGTCCCAGCGCGACGATTTCATCGTCTTGCTTGACCCAGTGGTCGACCGCCACGCCCTCGATCCCAAGTTTCTTACCCATAAGCCCTTCCATGATTTCAGATGTCTCGATCAGCATCCGGTCGTCTTCGTGTGCGATCACTTTGGCTTGAGTATGGCGCAATACCTCCGCCGCTCCCTGCTTGTGATCCCAGTGGCCGTGGGTAATCCAAAGTTGCGTGAGTTTGACTCCCTCTTCCGTCAGTAACGGCCCCACTCGGTCCCACACATTGCCCGGTGCGTCAATTAATAGCGCCTCCCCTCTTTCGGCGTCGGTCAGTAAATAGGCGTTAGTCTGAATTGATCCGGCCGGAATCACGTGCAACTTCATTCCGCCGAGGACAGCGCCAAACCCTGATTCGGTGCAACGTCCAATTACGTGATATGACTGATGGCTTGCCTCCGTCCCCTGAGAACGCTGACATTTTTCCTTTTCCCGTGTCGAAGCTCCGTTTTGCAGTTCTCCCAGGTGACTATATTGGACCCGAGGTCATGACCGAGGCGCTGCGCGTCCTCGAGTCTGCCGCCGCCTCCGCGGGTCTTGAACTCGATTACACGCACGCCGATGTCGGCGGTGCGGGTATCGACAATCATGGCAAGGCCCTGCCCGATTCGACTCTCGAGGTCTGTCGCTCCGCCGATGCCATCCTGTTTGGCTCCGTCGGTGGTCCCAAATGGGAGACCCTGCCCCCGAAGGAGCAGCCGGAACGAGCCGCCCTCCTACCCTTGCGTAAGGCGTTTTCCCTGTTTGCCAACATTCGCCCGGGGCTTCTTTACAGTGAATTGACCGATGCGTCTCCGCTCAAGACCGCACGGATTCCCGATGGCATCGACATCGTTTGTATCCGGGAACTCACCGGGGGGATCTACTTCGGTCAGCCCAAGTCCACCACGCAGCTCGAGAACGGCGAATTCCAAGCCATTGACACCATGGTCTACAAGACCAGCGAGATTGAGCGTATCGCCGAAGTCGCCGCCGTCACCGCCAAGGCTCGCGGTGGTCGCGTGTGCTCGGTCGATAAAGCCAACGTGCTCGCAACATCCGTCCTCTGGCGCAAGACGGTGATCGCCTACTTCGCCGCGAATCACCCTGAGCTGGAACTTACTCATATGTATATCGATAACGCGGCCATGCAGTTGGCTCGGGATCCCAACCAATTTGACGTCCTGTTTACCGAAAATATGTTTGGAGACATTCTTTCCGACGAAATGGCGGTCATCTGCGGTTCACTCGGCATGATGTGCAGCGCCTCTCTCGGTACCGCCCACAACAGTCATGGTCATCCTTTCGGTCTTTATGAGCCTACCGGAGGCACCGCTCCCGATATCGCGGGACTCGGCGTCGCCAATCCCTGCGCCCAGATACTTTCTGGAGCCATGATGCTCCGCTACAGTTTTAGCCAAAGTGACCTCGCGGCCCAAATCGAAGCTGCCGTCAAGAAGACGGTGACTCGCGACGGACTTCGCACGGGTGACATTGCCTTTGGGCGCCCTCAAGTGGACACCAAGACGATGGCGGATGCCATCATCGCGAATCTGTAATTATCGTTCGCCCCCCCCCTCTCATGGCGCGCGATTACCTAGATTCCCTCAACGGGTTGCCTGTAGTTCCGCATTTTTAATGGGCCTCTCCATCTCCCTATGACTTCCGCCGAAATCCGTCAGTCGTTTCTCGATTTTTTCGCTTCCAAGAAGCACACCATTGTGCCGTCGGCGTCGCTCATGCCCGACTCTCCCGGGCTGCTCTTCACCAACGCTGGCATGAATCAATTTGTGCCCATTTTTCTCGGAGAAAGTGCCCCCGATGTCTCTAAATGGGCCGGAGCCAAACCCTCCGCAGACACCCGCGCCACCGATACGCAGAAATGCATTCGAGCGGGCGGGAAGCATAACGATCTCGAAGATGTCGGCTACGATACCTACCACCACACGCTCTTCGAAATGTTGGGCAATTGGTCGTTCGGCGATTATTTCAAAAAGGAGTCAATAACCTGGGGCTGGGAACTCCTGACCAAGGTGTGGGGCATCCCCGCCAAACGCCTCTTCGCCACCGTCTGCTCACCGGACAAATCGATGGGAGACCCCGCCGATTTTGATTCCGAAGCCTACGCCATTTGGAAAGAGATATTTGAAGCCGAAGGCCTCGACCCTGATGTGCATATCGTCAACGGGAACAAAAAGGACAATTTCTGGATGATGAGTGATACCGGGCCGTGCGGGCCGTGTTCCGAGGTCCATTTCAACCTACTCCCTTCCGACGACGAGGGGCCGGGCCGGGTTCTCGTAAACAACGATAGTCCGCGCTGCATCGAAATTTGGAACCACGTGTTCATCCAGTTTAATGCCAATGCCGACGGGACGTTTTCCCCGCTCGCCACCAAGCACGTCGATACCGGCATGGGATTCGAACGCGTGGCAGGTATATTTGCCACCACCGACGGGTTTAAAGATTTTAGTAAAAATCCGTCCAACTACGCCGCCGACGTCTTTGCGCCTCTCTTTGCGAAGGTCACTGAACTCTCTGGAAAGAACTACGCCGCTACGGTCCCGACCAAACGCGAAGGTCCCACGGAACAAGAACACACCGACATCGCCTTTCGCGTACTGGCCGACCACGCCCGCACCATAAGCTGTGCCATTGCGGACAACATTCTGCCCGGTAACGAAGGGCGCAATTACGTCATCCGACGCATCCTGCGACGGGGCATTCTCTACGGTAAAAAACTGAGGTTGCCCACCGGGTTTTTCGAACAACTCGTCCCTCCCGTCGTCGAATCACTCGGTCCGGTATTTCCTGAACTGGTCGAGAAACAGACCCTTATTCGCAAAGTAATCCACGGTGAAGAGGAGAGCTTCGGCAAGACACTCGATCGAGGTCTGACCCTATTCAATGAAGCGACTGCTCAAGGGCAGAACGTCTCCGGCGCAACCGCTTTCCAGCTTTACGACACGTTTGGCTTCCCTCTCGACATGACTCAGCTCCTGGCCACGGAACGCGGGCTCACGGTGGATACGGGCGAATTTAACACCCTCATGGGTCAGCAGCGCGAACGCGCGCGGGCCGCTCAGAAAAAGGAAGTCATCGTTGCCGCCACCGAAGACTCCGATCAGGTCGATCATCAGCCCACTGAATTTGTCGGCTACGACTGCGCCAATCTTACCGATTACGTCTCATCTTTGGTCGAAATAGTAAGGACTGACGATGCCACTTATCTCGTCTTCTCTGCATCACCTTTTTATGCCGAAATGGGTGGACAAGCCGGTGACACGGGGACCGTGATTTTGGAAGGAGAAACTATCCAGGTTGTGGATACGGTGAAAGACAAGGCTAGTCGGTTTCTCCACCAATGCGGAGGTGCATTCGCATCCCAATTTCCGGTCGGCACTGCGGCCAGGTTGAACGTCGATGTGCATCGCCGCCGCGCGATCTCTCGCCACCACAGCGCCACGCACTTGATCCACTGGGGATTGCGTAAGGTGCTCGGGACGCATGTCCATCAAGCTGGCACCCACAAGACTCCTGACCGGTTGCGCTTCGACTTTGCGCATTACGAAGCGATGACTCCGGATCAGCTGGCCGAGGTCGAAAGGCTCGTGAATGAACAGGTCATCGACAATGCGATGGTGCAAAACTACGAGACGGAGTTTGATCAGAAACCACCAGGGACCCTGGCGTTCTTTGGGGAAAAATACGGCCGCATTGTGCGGGTTGTTGATATCGGTGGGTTCAGCCGGGAACTGTGTGGCGGCACCCACGCGTTGACCGCCGGCGAAATCGGTCTCGTCAAGATCGTCGCAGAGTCCGCCATCGCCGCGGGTACTCGCCGTATTGAGGCGGTTGCAGGTCACGCCGCCTACACGTTTGTGACCGCCCATGAAGCGGCACTTCGTGAGGTCAGCGGCAAACTTAATGCCGGTCCGCAGGCCGTTGCGGCCAAGCTTGACGCCCTGCTCGCCCAAAAAGCCGAAGCCGATAAGAAACTCAAAGCGTTCGCCCAAAAAGCCTCGGCTCATCAAGCCGAGGATCTCATAGCCACGGCGAAGGAACGCGATGGACTCAAATGGATCTCGTCCGTCGTCACGGCCGAGAATCCGAACGCCTTGCGAGCGTTATGCTCCCAAATGATCAGTAAACTTGGCGAGGGAGTGATTATCCTCGGCGCGGCATTCGGTGAAAAGGTATCTGTGGTCGCTTTCTGTTCCCCGGCCGCCATCACCGCTGGATACCAGGCAGGAAAACTCGTGGCGGAACGTTCCACCGCTCTTGGCGGTAAAGGTGGCGGCAAGCCCGACTTTGCGATGGGCGGAGGCCGAGAACCGTCAAAGCTCACGTCCGTTATGTCGAGTTAAGTGCGATTTCCTGAACCGAATTGCATTCCATATCACTCGCCACCCACGGCTGTTGAATTTTCCGCAAACGCATTCCTATCATCTGACCTTGTCGTCGACGTTGAACCGGTGTGGTGTTGGGCTTCGTAAGTCCTAGAGGAAAAACATGGCCTACTCGTTTTCACCCGATCCCAGTGACTCATTTGAAGCTGACTTTGCGCACGCAAATGAGCTCCTTTACCGGCACACTTCACGTGCCGAGAAAGCTTGCCGCAGTCCAACACTGAGTGCCCAGGCTGAGAGGGAGTGGTTCCCTTTCTCCTAATGCACTATAATGAATACTATACGTTTGATATATGGGATTGATGATTGGCGGGATTGAGGTTGCGGCAGGCCGCAGGAAGGGAGCGGTGAGCAGCTATACACAAGCCAGAGAGAGAACGACCGGCCCGGCAAGCCGGGCCGGTCGTTCTCTCTCTGGGAAAAACTCCGCGCTGGCGCCGTGGGCGCAGAGCGGAGGATTTGGAGTGGTGGCAAAAATACAACGGCGCATCACCGCCAAGGAACGCGAGGCGATTCATGCCGGTTTGGCCCAGGGCAAAAGCGGCGCTCAGCTTGCCGCCGCCCTCGGCCGCGACGCCTCAGTGGTCAATCGCGAGATCACCCGCAACGGCGGGCGCAACAGCTACAGCGGCATGGATGCGCAGACTCGCGCTTGCCGTCGGCCCAAGTGCGCCGTGCGCAACAAAGTCGCCGACACGCCCGCCTTGCGCGACGAGGTGCTGGCCCTGTTTGCCACCGGCGCTACGCCCAAGCAAATCGAAGTCGCCTTGAGACAACGTCATGGCCTTGATCTGACCCGACGCGTGAGCCACGAAACCATCTACGACTTCGTCTACGTCCACTCCAAAGGCTCGGTTAAGAAGGAGTTGATCGCTTATTTGCGGCGCAAGAAGCCCCGGCGCAGTCCCCCCCCCCCGCGCCAAGGGCAAGCTCTCGGGCCAGTTGCCGGGCGCGCTCAATATCGGCGAGCGACCCGCTGAGGTGGAGCGCCGGGAGGTGCCCGGACACTGGGAGGCCGACTTGGTCATGGGTGCGGGCAATCGTACCGCCATTTTGGCCATCACCGAACGGGTCTCCCGCTACGTGATGATCGTCCCGGCTACGTGATGATCGTCCCGTTGGGCGGCGCCAAAGACGCGATCAGCGTCGCCCGCGCTCTCATCCGGGCCTTCAAACGCCTGCCCGCCCACCTGCGCAAGACCCTCACCTACGACAACGGCCGCGAAATGGCCCAACATGCCGCCCTCTCCCTTGCCACAAAAGTGGCGGTCTACTTCTGCAATCCACACAGCCCTTGGCAGCGCGGTGCGGTCGCGAATATCAACGGTCTGATCCGGGCATACTTCCCTAAAGTCATCGACTTTAACACCGTCACCAAAGGCCAAATCGCCAAAGCGGAGTGGCTACTCAATAATCTCCCTCGCATCGTACTCGACGGACAGTCTCCCGCCGAAGTCTGTCATGCTATTATACAAAAGGACTGTGCACTAGCCGCTTGACGCCGCCCTCTGGCTTGTGCATAATTAATAATTGCTGTCTGCCGCGGGACCTCAATCCCGCCAATCATCAATCCCAATATCAAACGTATAATATTCATTATAGTGCATTAGGAGAAAGGGAACCACTCCCTCTCAGCCTGGGCACTCAGTGTTGGACTGCGGCTTGTTTCCTGCTTCTGGACGACACTTCCTCGGCCTTGAGTCATTGTGAGAAAGCTTTGCGAATCGGCCGAGCAATAGGCGACCGCACCGATGAGCCCAATGTAGTGATTAACTTGGGACGCATACAGGCGGAGCTGAGACAATGGCAGATCGCCCTCGATTTGCTCGACGAGGCGGCTGCGATGGCGGTCGTCGGGGAAGCTCGCCGCGCAGAGGCCGAAGCCATGATGCATCGTGCCGCGCTGACGCAAAGACGTGGAGAGGAAGACCCCCGCTATTTGGGTCAAGCAGAGCTTTCCCGACACGAGGCGCTCAAATTGGCGGAAGAAATTGGTGCCCTCCCCTTGTGTGAGCAACTCCATCGAAAGAGTGCCGAAGCCGCAGAGGCGGTGGGAAACCATGCGAAGGCCGCGAGTCACTGGGCCGCCATCAGTGCGATACGCAACCGGTCCTAGCACCGTTAGTCGATCATGTCGGAATCTGACAAGTCTACCCCCGTCGCTCTAAAAAATTGGTTTAATGCAGACCGCTATCGGTTCATCGCGAATCAACTCTCCGCTGCCGAGCCCGAGTTTGATCACGGAAGATTCTTACGTCTGACGTTGGGACTCTCGAGAATTAATGGATCGATTACGTCAAACCGCGCATGCCGCAGCCGCTGCGTTGCCCGGGTCATTCGAAAATCAGCTGACCATCCTGCGTCGAGTTGCCGACGGTTCGGATCCTGATTTCGTCGCGATTTGGTTCTCCGAATTTGTTAGTTTGTATGGTCTCGAGAAGACCGAATTGTCCCTCTCTGCCTTGCGCCGGTTTACTTCGCTTGGATCGGCCGAGTTTGCCATCCGACCCTTTATCCAACGTGCCCCGAGTGAGACCCTGGCCGTAATGCAGGAATGGACCCGAGACTCAAGCGAGCACGTGGGACGCCTCGCTTCAGAAGGCTCTCGTCCGCGACTTCCTTGGGGCACTCGCTTGGGCTTCCTGGGCGAGGATCCCGCGCCCACGAGACTCATAATCGAGGCTTTAAAAACAGATCCATCACTCTATGTGCGCAAGTCAGTGGCAAACCATTTCAACGATATTGCCAAGGATCACCCCGACTACGTGGTGTCCTGGGTCACGACTTGGGACCGCGCAAACCCTGACACCGCTTGGATCGTTCGGCACGGGCTACGCACCCTGATTAAGAAAGGTCACCGCGGTGTCGTGAATCTGATTGGAGCCGGCGCCGAGCCCAAACTAGAGCGTGTCCCATTTACCCTGATTTTGGAAGGGGGGCAGGAAAGCCGATTTTTTGAGCGGCTTTCCTGCCCCCCTTCCAAAATCAGGGTAAATGGGACACGCTCTAAGTTATCAGCCGCCCCGTAGAAGATTGCTTCTTTTGCGACTTGGCGGGAGGGGCGAGCCGGCACTGCCGTACTGACTCACGGTCGATGTCGGTGAGCGTTAGAAAAAGTCATGAATTTTGGCCGCTTTTTGGGTCCCCGAGACCCGAGACCCTCAAGTCGACGTTGACGACGACCAATGATTGGGACGACGCTGGTCCTTTTTATGATCAACTACATTGCTCCCGATCTCACCCAACACCCACCTCGTAGCCCTCGTTTGCGCCTGGGCGGTTTCGTGCACCTGCCGCGTCTGCTGGACAAGGCCCGTGCGTTTGTCGCTGGTCTCCACGGTGATTATATTTACCCCTGTCCCATGGATAAACGATTCCTCGGTTTTGTGGGTATCGATCCCGAAGTGTTCCTAAGTGCCGTGCGGGAGAGTAAGTCGGATACAGAAATGCTCACATGGGTTCTGGATTCCGCGGTTCCGACTCGCGCCCCTTACGAGATTTTAGCTTGGTCCGACTGGTTGGAAAAATCCGCCCCGGGCGACGTGCGCCGCCACGCCAACTTCGCTTCCGAAATCGAACGTTTAGCGCCAGCACGCACCGACGTGGTGACCACTTTTGACCGGATGGAGCTAGACGACTACACCTCCTTCGGCGGTCGAGGCTGATACGCCACCCTTCCCTCGCGTCTCGAATCATTATGACCCCGGTCCCTCAACTAGCGGCGCTGCTCGCTTTCGATCGCAACAACCGTCTAGCGGTACGCCGGCTTGGTTCGAAAATCGGGTTGGCGTTCTCAGGTGCCGACGAACCCACAGCGCTAGCGCATCTGCAGACTTCATTTAGAGAACATACGTCACCCCGGCTGCTTTTCTCGTTTGAATCAGCAAAATGCGTCTACGCGGTATTTGCCACGCAGGTCAGTGACTCCCCTTGTGATTCGGATGTGGAGTGCGTTCCTCTGGACGCCCTCTCCCAAGCACCTGAAGATTTGGTACCTTCGCTCGCCGCCATCCTGCCTAAGCTTGAACCTCATCTCATTAGTCTGTCCTATCTTCATTTGGGCGAGAACGAGTTCATCTACAAATTCCGGCCTGAAAAGGAACGAAACCCTGTCATATACGCCAATGACAACGTTTCCCGCGGGCTCTACCAGTCGCAACTCTGCGTGGCGATCAAGACCCTGGCGCGCCAGCACGAACGGTCTGCAACCACTCCGGTTTCCTTGGATTTCGGTGCCATTGAATACGTGATCCCGAGCCACTTCGGGTTCTGTATTGGCGTTAAAAACGCCATCGAACGAGCCTACGAAACCCTCGCCGCCAATCCGGATCGTCGGGTGTTCATGTTGTCTGAATTAATTCACAACCCTTTCGTAAATGAAGACCTATGTCGACGGGGGTTACGTTCTCTACAGTCCGACAAAGGAATCCCTTTTACCAGCACCGGGACCCCCGCGGCGGGAGCGGAGGGCGAGAAACTCATCTGGGATAGCCTGACTCCGGACGACATCGTCATCATTCCCGCGTTTGGTGCGACCAACGAGGATAAGACCCGTCTCGTGCGCAAGGGACTCGCCGTCTACCCCCATGACGCCACCTGCATGCTGGTGGAAAAAGTGTGGAAGGCTGCCCGCAACTATGGCCGGGAAGGTTACACCGTAGTCATTCACGGTAAGGTTGAACATGAAGAGACCAAAGCGACTTTCTCAAACACGCGCCGCCATGCTCCGGCCGTCATCGTGCGGAATTTGAGCGAAGGCGATGCATTGGCGGACATCATCACGAGTAGTGATCCGGCCGTGCGTCGGAGTTTTTGTGATCGTTTCGCTGGAAAATTTACCAACGGGTTCAATGTGAACCGAGATCTCGACCGAGTCGCAGTGGTGAATCAAACCACCCTGCTCATGAACGAGACGCTTTCCATTATTGAGCGGCTCAGGGCTGCGTTTGTCAGCCGATTCGGCGAGAGCGGAGCCGATCATGTCGGCGGAGGAGGCCGACGAGATACATTGTGTTATGCTACGCAAGTTAATCAGGACGCCCTCGGCCGAGCGCTGAGCGAACCCCTTGACGCTGCGTTCGTCATCGGAGGTAAAAACTCTTCCAACACTTACCAACTTTATCGTCTCTGTGCTGCCAAATTGGGCGAAATGGCCTTTTTCATCCAAAGTGAACGCAACATATTATCTCGGGCCGAATCGGAGCATTTTGTTTTTTCAGCCCAAGGATCTGTAGCCGCCGGTCACATGCACACCCTTCCGCTGTGGCCTCATGAAACCGGGAATGCGCCCAAAAGACGCGTTCTGCTGACGGGAGGGGCATCCTGCCCTGACGGATTGTTCCAGCAGATCATTACCCGTCTCAACGGATTTTTCCCGGCGGGTCAGCTCCGTTCGATCACGGACGTGTTATCAGATCTGGAGACCGACGATTCTCGTCCCTAAAAAAGAGAGCGGAGCAAACGCTCCGCTCTGATCAAAACCGGGATGGTTCGTCGATCTAAAATCGAGTAACAAAACCGACTCGCAGAACCAAATTGTTACCAAGGGCAACTGCCGCGGTGCGTCCTCCGACGCTCTGTTCGTAGTCGCCGATCGACTCATACGCTGCACCGCAGAAGACCCGACGTGCGTTGAGTGAGCCAGTATTCGACCGAGACATCGGCGTAGTAACCCAGAATCAATTCACTGTGCTCCCCGGTTTCGGTGGCTGTGACGGTTCCTTCGATACCTTTGCCCGCGAGATCAAACGATTCGGTCGCTTCAAAATCAGTGCCCACATAGGCGCCCAGAAGTCCTAACCCGGCGGAGAAGGCAAATTTGTCGCTCAAATGACTGCGAAGTTGGGCCCCCATGCGGATGGAGTAATATGCACCGCTCAACTTCCCATTACCGTCAACCAAGGCCGCACCGTCTTCGGTCGTGACTTGACGGTCAGACGTGATCTGCTGCAGCGGCACTGTGGTCTCGTAACCATTTTCGTGGATGATGTTACCCACGGAATCAAAAAGGTTCTCAAACGTCGGCGCAAAGTACGGAGCCAATGGAGCATCTCCGAACAGTCCGTACACGTCCGTGAGTGTCACTAGATTGGAAACCACCTGCCCCGAGGTTTCGGCCTTGATATCGGTCAGACCAATCGAGGCCGATATGTTGATTTCCGTCTTCGATCCCAACCTCAATCAGCGTCGTGCCACCGCCATTTCCATGCCGAGAGAGCCTCCTTCGTCATCTGCACTGGCAGTGCCGCCACCTGAGGTTGCTGCATAGGCGTGCATTGCAATGCCCCCTGCGACGATTTGGTCCTCGGAGTCGAAATACCACTAACGCGTGCGCCCGGGTGTGTAAGCTAACGCAGCTCCGAACACGCCTTCGGACTGCTCGAAAGTATAACGTTCGCCGGGCGTGCTGGTCTGATTTCCATTAGCGTCCACTTCTGTGGTGCGAAGACCATCTAGGGCCACTCCTCCATCGTCATATTCACGGATCGCCACATCCGTTTGGTCGGCACCTGGTAGGTTTCGTCCGGAGGGCACGCTACCCAAATCACCAAAGTCGACCCCAGCATCGCCGGTGTTATAATGGGCATTGACGTGGAAAGTCCAAGGGTTGGCGGCGTCACGGAAAGCGATTTGTCTCAGGCGTGGCGGAAGCACGAACCCAGGGGGCGCTTTGATCTCATCATCCGTCTCCGCTTTCGCTTGAGCGAAAGCGGGAGTGGTGAGGATGCTCGCGGTCAGACCGAGTGCGATGAGGCGGACGAGTTTGGGATAAGGCATGGAGTGGGGTCGTTTCAGACGCTTGTCAGGGCCAAAAGTTGCCTGAAAAAAGGTCAAGGCCAGCCCTTTCTTCGCAGAGGATCCATGACGAGCTGATCACAATGGCAGGGAATTTTTCCCTATTACTCGGTGAACTCATCAAATTCCTTCTCTTTCGCCTTCTCCGCGGCCAGTTCTTCCGCCACCTTTGGATCGAGGGCAGCCTCTTTCTCCTTCAACCGACGCTCCCTATAACGGAGATCCTCCTCCCATTGCTCCAATTCGGTTTCAGTCAGTTGCTGCTCCTGAACTTTTTAGAAAAGTCGGTTTTCACTCTCCTCCAAGAAGGCTTCGCGCTCCTTGAGTCCTTGTCGCTGCTCCTTGATCGAAATTTCCTGCCGCTCGAGCTCCTCTTTCAGCTTCACCATCGCCACTTTTTCTTCCACGGAGATCGGGGTTTTTACCGGGGAAGCTTTTCGGCCTGCTTCCAATACCTGCTCGCGAGCCCTAGCAAGGCCTCAATTTCTGCGAACTCGCGCTGTTGTTCGACCAACTTTACTTCCAGCTCATCACAGGCTCGTTCCCGTTCTTCAATCGAGTTTCAAGTTCGCGCAGAGATTTCTCCAGTTCTGCCGATTGCGTCGCCGCAATTCGTGTTTCACCGGTTCCCCATGAAGAACGAGAGGCTTGCACGATTTCGTTGATTTCTCGCGAGCGACTTGTGCGGCGGCAGTGTGATTCTGCACGACCTTGGCTCGTCTCTTGAGCGCTAAATGCGTTCCTCCCATGATCGGAGGACGACTCGGAAAACGAAGTTTGTCCGTGTTGGAGGAATTTTGGGACGGCATGTCGGCCATTTTTTATCCTCGTCCCAACAATCGGGCCAACCAGCCAACTTTTTTTTCCGGGACTACACCGCTGACGTGGGACTCCAGTAATTTCACGACCAGCGTCTCGTTTGATGGATCCTCCAGCACCATGACTTCGCGGCTCAATGGCACGCCCTGCGCGATCCGCTTTTCGATGGAAGCCAGGTCTTCTCTAAATAACTCAACCAATCGTTTCGTGTGCTCGGTCGCCTGTCGGGACGGAACCGCTCCCCGTTCGGCAAACACCGTTCGCTCCATGGGTGTCATATCAACGACCACTGCACCCAATGCCTCGATGAGATGGAGACCTTTGCGTCCGACGCGGAACGGTAAAAACTTGACAATAGCATCTTCGTCCACGCGAGACAAGGCGTTGAGTAATTCTCGGAAATCTCCTCCCACGATCGCGTTTTGTGACATATTGTGGGCAAATACGGCGAATTCAGACAACGTGGAAAGATTTTCTAATTTGCAGAATTCTTTGGTCCCGTCCGCCAGACTCGTAAATTCGACGGGAAAATCCGCCGGGATCCCTAGTTTTTCCAAATTCTCCAACAAGGGATTACTGGCGGCCGCCGCCTCACTGTGCTCGACCATATCCCCAAACGGGTCATCAAACGCCAAGGTTTCCTGTAAAATCGTGATGAGACTATCAATGGTGCCGGCCGGGTATCCGTGGGCGTCCAGCAGTGCTACCGCATCACCGTAGTCCAAATCAATGTAATCGGCCGGACAATCGACTTTGTCGTGCCCAGGCCATTTGGGACCATCGAGGTTCTCGGCCAAGCTAGAGAGCCCGGTATCGACCATGATGGACGACGCAAACGCCGTCCGAGCTTCGTCCCATTTTTTGATAGCTGCAGATTCAGGCATTGTTGGTTAATTTATCCGTTCAAATCGTCGCCATGGCGAAGCAGTGCAGCCGCAACTTTGCGATAATCATCAACCACCGTTTCATCGCCACCCGAATCCATGTTCGTGTTCACCATGGCCACCGGCAGCCCCAAGGTCACGGCCCGACGCACAATCATGGCGTCACGCACGTGTTGACCAAACAATTTAGCCTTTGGGGCCACTCGTTTGGCGCTCCGATACTGGTTCAGACGCAGTTGCATTCGCATGCGAGGCACATCGATATCCACCCCTGTTTTGATCGAGTTAAAAATGATACCTTGCACCTGCGCCGGCACGCCTTGGGCACTTATTCGAAAACTTACGCTCAGTTGGTGGAATTTGCCTAATTTCTCCACTAGCAAGGTGAACTCAATCAAGCTGAGCGCGTCCGGATTGGAGGGGACATAGATTTCATTCGCACAGAAAATACCGCACTGTGAAGCCCGTAAGATATTGGGCGGGCAATCAAAGAGGATGAAGTCGTAGGCATCTTCGATTTCGGCCAGTTGATCCCGGAAAATCACATATGGAGGCCGAGACGGTTCGCCCCGATACTCGTTCTCCAAATTGACCAAATTAAAAGTCGTGGTGACGATGTCCAAACCCGGCAGGCTACTCTCATCGTTTTTGCTCCACACGACGTCTTTCACCCTCTGCGTCGCAGGTTCGAAAATCGAATAGATTGCCCCTTCGCTGGAAGCGTTGATTTTGTTCCAGCGATCCAATCTCAGCAGCCAAATCGACGCATTGGACTGGGTATCAAAATCATAGATGAGCACTCGTTTTCCGAGGATGGCCAAACTGGTCGCGATGTTGACCAAGAGGGACGTTTTACCGACCCCGCCCTTGTGATTTATGAACGCAATTTTTCGAGCCATGAGAAATCCGACCTCAACGTGACCAAAGCGCAGAAGTCCGATGATTGGACGATGGAATCGTGCCCCCCTGCTGCCCAGTCTAAAAGCATAATACTTTCATTTGACGATTTATTCGCAACTGCATCTTAACGGGCCACTTGTCACCTGATGGTCGCTGAATCGACATCACGTCGCCATGCATTTCACTCAAAATGGTGGTCAATCGTGCAACGGAAACCTCCATATATCCTCAGTGTTGATGACGAACCTGATGTGACCGACATCATCGCCTTCAACCTTCGACGCCACGGATATGAAGTGTCTACCGCCGCCACTGGACGCGAGGCATTGGATGCCATCGCCACCCGCCGGCCTGACCTGGTGCTGTTGGACTTGATGCTCCCGGATGTGGATGGCTTCGCTGTTTGCTAATTTTTACGCCGTCGCCCGGAAACCGCCACCCTTCCGATTGTCATTGTGTCCGCATGGAGTGAGCCTGATGCCCGTCACTTGGGGCTCGAACTCGGCGCAATCGATTTTCTCAATAAGCTGTTTAGCCCCCGCTATTTGGTGGAACGCGTAAACTCGCTGCTTTGGCCCGGTGGACGTTCGCCCACGTTACACACTTGATTTGATGGTTCGGTCGCTGACATTGAGCGGTCATGATCGATAAATCCCAGCTGGTGACCGCATTGGTGCAACAACTCGAAGTGGATTTGGATTTGCAGATGCGAGCCGCCATGATGGCCCGTGACGAGGCGACCAACGCAGAAAGCCGAGCCAAAAGTAAATGGGACACTCGTGGTCAGGAAGCGGCATATCTCGCCGCAGGTCAGGCCAAACTGGCCGAGGAGCTCGGGCATGCCATCGCCGTCTATAGAACGATGACGCTCCCGGACACCCGCCCCCCGGCCCGCTTGCAAGTGGGAAGCGTTTGTACCATCGAATGCGCTGGCGGCAACTTACACGGGTTTATCGGACCCCGGACGGGAGGCACCCAATTTGTGGTCGCGGACGTGACTTATACGGTGGTCACACCAGCATCTCCTCTGGGTCGCGCTGTGCTCGATCATCGAGCAGGCGAGACCGTGTATCTTGTGGCGAGAGGCAAACCCCAACCGCATCGCATCGTCGCCACGTTCTAATTCTTGGTTCCGGCGGATTGAGTCGTTTAAGACCGATCCAACGAAAAATATATCGGCACCGTCATGCGAAATGAGACGGCTTGCCCATGGCGTTTCCCTGGTTCAAACCGCCACCGTCTCACCGCCTCGACCGCGGCTCGTACGAATTCGGGTCGATCCGAATTAGAGGCGCTGGCGCTGGTGACTCGACCATCCCGACCTACAATAAAACTCACTTCGACTCGACCGCCTTTCCCTTCCCGACGCATGGTGTCGGGATAACTCGGTGGGGGTTGCAACCGCGTTTGTGGGATTTGGTCCACCCCATCGACGCCAAACACGCCTTCGATACCTGCTCCTCCACCCCATAGCTCTCCGTTGCCCGGAGATTGCACGTTTTGGGTGATGCTGTTGACGGGACGAATTACGGGGAGTTCAGGTAGACCTCTAGGTGAAGGTCGCGGGGGGGAAGTTCGGGGTCCGGTTACGGATTTTCGGTTTAAATGCGTCACTCTGGTCACTCGATGATCTCGTCGCCTGACGAACCACGGCTTCAATCGGTTCGAGTGGTTCCGGTGGCAGAATGAAGGGTATGGTTTTCACTGCTTCGACATCGATTCAGACCGTCTTGTCGAAACTCGTATCGACGCGCTTTTCATTGAATCCGAAAAGCACCAGGCCGTGCAGTGAAAGCGCGATTAGCGCAGGAACAAACAAGGGTGATTTCATAGTTATCGGGGTTCTCGTCATAAACGTGTCCCGTGATGACTTTATTAGAACCCACCCGTATATTTCGGATGGCACCTCCGCTTGATCCGGTTGTCATGCAGGGAGTCTCTACTATGTGCATTCGTATGTTACGCCCCCATCCCATCTTTATCGCGCTCGCCGCGGCAGGTGTCCTCAGTCTCCCTGGCGCACCGACCCCGACAACTGGCTCCGCGTTGCCTCTGGCGCTTCGAGAAGTGAATCCAGATTGGTTATCCAGTGGCGTTTTTAGAATATTTGATGCCACCGGACAGTTTCCCTCTTCGGCCACGGGGTCTTCGACCACAGCCCGAGACGCATTGCCCTCGCATGCCCCCGCCAAAGGAACTCCGGCGGATACATTATCGCCGTGGGTCACCGCTAACACGCGTCTCGGTGAAGATCCGCCTGAGCTTCCGGATGAAAGTCACCAGCAAGCCGAGCCGCATGTTTTTCGCAGCCTCGTCAACCCTGCCCGTCTTCTGGCGACATTCCAAGAGGGACGATTCAGCGATGGTGGGGCGATTTCTTGTGGCTATGCCTTGAGCGAAGATGGCGGTCGCAATTGGACCCGCTCGCTCATCCCCAATCTCACCCAAGTGAGCGGCGGCAGCTATTTTCGAGCGACCGATCCCGTGGCCGCGATAGATCTCAACGGAACGTTGTTTCTCAACACGCTCAACGCGCGCGACGAAGCTTTCTCGTTAGCCGATCTCACCGTGGTTCGTTTCACCGATGCGGGTCAGTCATGGAGCGACCCGGTCATCGTTTTCTGTCCCCCTAATCAGCAGGTATTTCCCGACAAAAACTGGATGACGGTAAATGACTACAGCGAGACGCCCTCTGCCAATCGACTCGCCGTGACGTTCACGACTTTCACCAGCACAGCCGCCGGCGCCGCGAGGGGAAACAATTTGCGATGCTCTACCAGTGACGACGGAGGCGCATCTTGGTCCGTGCCGGCTTTCATTACCCCCGAGGGGAACCAGAACCAAGCGACGCAACCTCTCTTCTTGCCGGATGGATCCCTGGTTGTCCCTTACCGCACATTTACTGCCTCGGTCGCATTTCGCATCGAATGCAAACGTTCGGTCGATGGGGGTATCACCTGGCCCACCTCGCCCACCGTCATCGCCAATGTCCCGAATCCTTGGGATGACCCCAGCGTTCGCGATGGCACATTTCTAATTTCCGCCACCGTGGCCCGCGAAACAGGGGAGCTTTTTGTCACTTGGACTTCTGCCGTGGCAGGCTCATCCCGCATCAACATATCCAAGTCATCCGATAATGGAGCCTCGTGGTCCAATGCGACGGTTGTCAACGAATCTGCCACCGAACGCTCTGCGTTCAATCCCGCGGTAGCGTGTTCGCTGGATGGTCGGACCGTCACCGTTTCCTGGATGGATACTCGCAACGCTCCCGATGGTCGCAACTCCGTTGATATGTATGCTTCAACCAGCACCGACGGAGAAACGACCTGGTCCAACAATTTCCGCTTGTCCGATCGCACCACGGATGCCCGTCTGGCCCAAACGACCTCGCGGGGTTACATGCTCGGAGACTACTACGGCCTCGCCGCCGGACCGAATATAACGACTGCGAGCGTAGCGGTTTGGGTGGACACTCGCACGGGACAGGCCGACCCCGTAGCGACTCGCTTCAATCCCGTGCCCGGTAGCTCGTACGAAGATTGGCGCCGCGCACACTTCATGCCCACGGTCCCTTCCGCCGATGACCTCAGTGGTCCTGAAAGTGATGGGGACGCAGATGGTATCGCGAATGGGTTCGAATACCTTTGTGCTCTCGATCCGCATGTCCCTGATCACGGCACCTTATTCGAGCTCACTTTCCTCGACGAGGTCGTACATATTTTAGAGCCACGGCACTCTGATCGAGCAGATCTGGAGGTCAACGCCTTCGAGGTCTTGTCGGATCGAGTGACTTGGATTACGCCATTATCGCTCCCGAGTTTTGCGCCATTGCAGCCCGGTGAAGCAGGCTTTGATACCAGGGGATTCGACGGGGCTCCCCTTTGGCTTCGCCGCCGAATCGCAATTGATGGGGTTGACCTAATTTCCGCCGAACCGTTACTGGTTCGCAGTGACGCGACCCTGGTTAATCTCTCCACTCGGGCGCTCGCTGGGGCGGGAATCAACCAGCTGATTCCGGGGTTTGTAACTGCCGGGGGCAATCTGAGCACAGTGATTCGGGCGATCGGACCAGGGCTTGATGAATTTGACGTGCTCAATATGTTGGATGACCCACGCCTTCAGCTCGAACCTGCTCCCGTTTCCGAGCCGTTCAGCAATGATAACTGGGGCGACACGGGGGGCCCGGACAACGAAGATTTCGCGAAGGTTGGCGCATTTGCTTTGATGGAAGGGAGTTTGAATTCCGCCCTGCTCGCCTTGCTTTCTCCAGGCTCGAGCACGGTGCTTATTTCGGGTCAAGGCGGGGCGACCGGCGTTGCTCTCGCCGAGCTCTACCTCAATCCCGCCAATCATCAATCCCAATATCAAACGTATAGTATTCATTATAGTGCATTAGGAGAAAGGGAACCACTCCCTCTCAGCCTGTGCACTCAGTGTTGGACTGCGGCAAGTTCGGCCTTGCGTGCCACGTTGGACACTTTTTGCACTGAGGGCCCCAAGGGCTGGGCTTTCACCCAAACCACCACCGCTGCAGGCCGCACCCGAGTCGAAAAATTTGACCCTTTAAAACCTGACCATCTGAAAATGGATCTGGTTTCTGAGAATGGTAATCCTGCTGATGCGAGCGAATTGCGCCGTTATCGCGATCAGCAAACCCGCCGCACTGGCGGGCAGAATGCACCCAATGTGAAGGAGCAGCTCGATTACGAGTCCGCCGAGCTCCAATCCGATGATGGCGAGCGCCAAACATGGTATTTCCGCCTCCGGCCTTGCGCGGCCGATGACAGCCCCGCCGAGCACATGGACGCGACTCTGAGTTTTCATCTACCCTCTCAAACCATCGAGCAAATCGAGTTGGCCAATTTCGAACCCTTTTCGCCAGTGCTTGGTGTAAAGGTCGAAACCGCTCGCTCCATCATTCATTATTCCCTCCCCTCCGGGGAGACGCCCAGTCTCCTCCAATCCATTGATGTGACGATTCGCGGACGGGCTTTCTTTTTCAAATCCCTCGATTCCGATATGGTGGTTGCGTATTCGGATCATAACTACGTAGTCAAATCCTGACGTCATGGCTTCCCTTCCCTTCGCTTTTCCGATGCTCGCCGATTCGGATCCTCTTACCGCCTGGGCTCATCGTCCAACCACCGATTTTCCCGGCCGTGCTCAAATTGATTCCCGCACCACGATCATAGTCCCGGTTTATGGTCACGCCGATCACGGACTGGGTCTGTCACTTGATGTCGAAGAGGTCCTTGGAGCTGCCGTTCTCCGTCGGGCAAGTAAACAGTGGACGAATGAAATTCCGCTCCTTGTACTACCCCCAATTCGATTTGCACTGGCGCCCTACCCGCCAGCTCTGGGCGCGCTCGATCCCGAAACTTCCCACGAATTCATTCGCGAAGTCGTGGAGGGAATTCAGTCCAGCGGTTATCGCAAAATCGTTTTCTGGTCCACCAGTCCATGGAATGGTGAATTGATCGATGCGGCCTCCCGTGACGCCCGGGTGGATCTCGGTTTGCAAACCTTTGTGATCGAAATCAAAGGCGTCGGTTTGAATTTACATCCCAGTAGTAGTGATCGTTCCGTCGCCCAAGCCATAGTGGCGCTTCAATTGGAGCAAGCTCCCGAGTTACCACCATTGGAAGCGCCCACCGCGACCGATTCCACTTTTCGCCCTGGTAAAAGGGTTAAATCTCCCCCGGTCCAGTATGATACCGGGATCGATGCAGTCGCTGCACTGAATTCGGCGGCCGATCAGTTGGCCGGGCTCTTGGGCGAAATTGACGCTCGTGCGCCACTTGGACGTACTGATCACCGTGCCGTCGCGGTACCTCCGTCCGTATCTTGGTCGGAAAATTCGTCTGCACTCTACCCCTCCAGCCGACGCACCACCTATTTGCCTGCCCTTACGGCTAACCAGTTGAGCGGGCTTCCTGCCAAGTCCACCGAGCTGGTCGTTATCCCGGTTGGCGCGATCGAACAACACGGCGCCCACCTCCCCGTCAGCGTCGATGCCATGATCGCCGAAAGCGCGAGCATCGGCTTGGCTTCGCGACTAGGCGAATCTCACCCTGTGTGGTTTGGTCCGAGCATCACCTACGGCAAGAGTAACGAACACGACGGTTATCCCGGAACGATCTCTATATCCGCGCGCACGCTGCGGCGCGTGGTCCGAGCGGTGGTAATGAATTTGCATGATCTTGGATTTTGTCAGTTTGCCCTGCTTAACACCCACGGGGGCAATAGCGCAGTTTTGGTTTACACTCTGCGTGAGCTCCAAATGGAGCTGGATATTCGAGCAGGAATGCTTCGTCTCCCCTCCAGTCCCGAGTTGTCCGAGCAAGAGAATACTTGGGGTTTTCACGCTGGAGAATGGGAGACAGCGGTGATGCTCGCAATCGCTCCAGAGCTGGTGCGAATGACAAAGGCCATCTGCCACTACCCGGCCCATTTGGAGGATCCCGGGAAGCTGCATCCCGAAAATGCCCCGGCTATTTTTTCGTGGCAGACGCAGGATATTGCACCTGGCGGCGTGATGGGAGATGCCCCGGCGGCGACGGCCGAAAAGGGGATTCGATGGCTAAACTCCGCCTTGGATTCGGTGGCGAATCAAATCCGCCTTCTCTTGCCTTAAAGCGATTGGAGCGTCTAAGAACCGCGGTCGATCCGTACGCTACGTTCATGGAGTCACCTCACCGCGGGCAATCGCCGCTGCCCGCGCATACTGTGCCCTGAATCGACTCCCTAGTTCCTTTGCCAGCTCGAGTTCCTCCACTTTGTCTCTTGCGCCGAGGGTCGACTTAATTCGACCGAGAGCCGTGTCGTAGTCCACCGCCGACATATCTTGGAGAACTTCCATGGCGGCAGCAGGTTGTCCCGCTGCTACAATATCACCCCAAGCAGCCGTAAGTTCCGGCTGCGTATCGAAACCCATGATACGCACGATCAACGACATTTCCAGAAATAATGACCCCGTCCAATGCGACCGGTAGATGAGTTGTTCGGTCGCCTCGTACGGGGCATCTTCCGGCTCCGATCGGAACGGTTTGAATTCCGAAACGTAAAAATCGCGCCGCACCGGAAGGCGGCGTAGAGCAAAATGTTGCGGCCCACCTTGGACACCGGGTTCGAAGTTCCAGAGTTTCTGGCCCTCAATCGTCATCACAAACTCAATAAACAACTCGGCGACCTCAGCGTTCTTTGCCCCGCGTAACAGCCCAATCGGATCGACCGAACTTACACTGCCGCCCGGCGGCGAAACGTAGCCCACCCTCACGCTGTCCCCGCGCCGCCTCACCGCTTCGGCTTGTTGGCGACCGTAGAAATCGATGCACATGCCGACGGCTCAGTTTCCCGTCGCTACATCGATAGGAGGTTTTGGGGACGTGTCGATAAAGTAGCGCGCATTGGCCGAGGCGAGTTGCAGGAGTTGCAAGCCATCGGGCCCCACCCTTCTCTCACCGCTTGGGCTTCCTGTTGCCCGGGATCGATCTGCTCACCAACTGAGGCTTCTAGCGCATAAAGGCGCTTCTGCATTTGTTGCTGGATCACGTTTTCGAAGGCTTTCGCAATGGAACCGCTTTTTGTGGGATCGGTTAAAGCCACGGCGCCCATCCTTTCAGATCCTCCCACTGTTGCGGTGGGGGTTCGATGTGGCGGTGTTTCAGCGCGTCCCGATTAAATACCAATCCGTAACGACTCAGCACGGTCCCCAGCCAACGATGCCCGTCGTCCCCATACACCTCCCCGGCAAACTCGTAAGGAATCACCTCGGGTTCGAACCATTGCGGGTGCGAGGTGAAGATACGGGATTCGACAAGTCTCCCCGCCTGGGCCTGTCGTATGCAATCGTAGGTGCCGCCACCAAAGAACAGATCGATTCCACAAGCGACGTCGGATTTTAGAAATGCGTCCCGCGCAGATTTTTCCTCGGCAGAGGCATCGGCCGGCAGGCGCCGGTGGTGAAATGCGCCCTGCACCGCATTGCTCCAGGGTCGTTTTAGGGTGTTGGTCCAATAGTTCCGAAATGAAGCGACGTATTCACCTTCGAGGAAACGGGCAATTTCGCGCGTGCCCCCGATTACTCGCCAATCCACCCCGACCGTGCGTTTCGTGCGTTTCTCATACCAACGTGCAAACGCGAGGCCGAACTCGTGCCTGATGGCTTCGTTGTGTGGTGTAATGATAACCAACACATCATCGGCCTTCCCCGTCGTCTCCTGCTTGGGACGCAGCAAAAACGGAACTGCGATCGTTGTCGCGAGCGCTAATAGAATGATGGCGCGTTTCATGACCGGATTCCCCCTGCCTGCTCAGGCATTCAAAATCACGACATCACGAGGTTCAACGTGGGCAAAGAGAGCGCCACTATCGCTCTCTGCCACGTGCCGTGGATTCAATTCGTACACTTTCAATGTTTGTCCACCTGCGATGAAGTCGTATTGGGCCACCTCACCAAGATAGACCGAGCCACCGATACGACCTGCGACTGAGTTAGTGTCGGCTCCGGTTTCCCGCAGCGCCCAACATTCCGGTCTGATGGACAAGGTCACCGCCGCCCCCACTATCGGCCGATATTGAGGGTCACCCAAGACCCCGTGGAACTTACCTATTGCAGTATCCACCTGAGCATTTTCGCCGTCGATCGATGTGATTACACCTTCGATCAGATCTGTCTCTCCGATGAAATGCGCGACGGTTTTGCGGCGTGGGCGTCGGTAGACTGCCTGCGGCGCGCCGACTTGCAGGATGTGGCCATCCTCCAAAATCGCCATGCGGTCCGATATCGAGAGCACCTCCTTTTGGTCGTGAGTCACATACACGGTGGTCAGCTTGAATTCCTTGCACACCCGTCTGATCTCCGGGCGCATTTCGAGCCTGAGGTTGGCGTCCAAATTGGAAAGCGGCTCATCCAACAACAAACAACGAGGCCGGATCACCAGCGCTCGGGCCAAGGCCACGCGTTGTTGTTGCTCTCCCGATAATTGATTGGGTGACCGCTCAGCATAACTTCCCATCCGCACAGATTCAAGCGCTTCGCCCACTCTGCGTTTGATCTCGGACTTGGACACTTTGCGCTCCTTCAGACCAAACGCTACGTTCTGCGCCACCGTCATATGCGGCCACAATGCATAACTCTGGAACATCATGCCCGTATTGCGGCGGTGTGGTTCAAGCCGAGTGACATCCTCATCGCCAAACCGAATCGAACCTTCTTCAGGAATGTAAAACCCGGCCAGACTCCGCCGCAACGTAGTCTTCCCACAGCCGCTGGGGCCCAACCGGAAGAAAAGTTCTCCCGGTTCGATTCTTAAATTCTGTTGGTGCAAAGCCACCGTGGCCCCGAACCGCTTGGTTAACTGGTCAACTTGGATTGAAATCATGCCACGCCGAAGTGCAGGGCAGGCAAGATTCGCCCCCCGTTCTAGTCAAAGTAAATCACGGTCGGCCTCCGCTGTTCGATCGTGAGCTCATCACTGATTCTTGACCTGTTTTCACAAACCCGACCTTGCACCGCGAGCACGCATACATCTCCATCCCAATCAATGGCCAGAACGCTGAAAATCCATCCCGCCCACGCCGACTTGGAGACCATCCTCGTGACCGAGACCGCGATTAAACGGCGAATCACCCGCCTCGGACGCGAAATTGCCAAAACTTACGGCGATGAGGAAATCACGGTCGTATCCATCATCAATGGAGCCATTCTATTCACCGCCGACCTCCTACGGGCTATTCCCAATCCCGTCCGCTTGGACTGTATTCGAATATCCAGCTACCGCAACGAGACCAAGTCCATCGGCAAACCCCAACTCGTCCATAGCCTGCCCCTCGACGTCACAAATCGGCACGTATTGCTGATGGATGACATCCTCGATACCGGAAAAACCCTGGCGATGGTCACTGGTGTCATTAAGAAACTGAACCCGGCTAGCATAAAGACCTGTGTGCTCCTGGATAAAAAGGGACGTCGCGAAGTGCCGTTTGATGCCGAGTTTGTGGGATTCAAGATTCCGGATAAATTCGTAGTCGGCTACGGCTTAGATTTTGCCGAACGCTACCGCAACTTGCCGTGTATTGGAGAACTTCGTCCGGATCTACAGAACCCCCCGGAGTGGGCTTGATGGCGTGCGCGGATACCGCTCCTCAGGGTTACCTGATCTCGAGCTCCGAGGTTTGCCTGATCCCATGTGAGTAAAACCGAACCCGCTACCGTCTCAAACCAGCATGAAACCACTCAACATTCTCCTGATGGCGGTCTGCTCAACCTTGGTTTTTACTCCCGCAGTTTCAGCTCAGTCCGATAGAAACAGATCCGATTCCGATCAGCGTCGTGGTGAAAGTGACCGATGCGAAAGCCGGGTAATTCTCTACTCTCAAGCCAATTTTCCCGGCGAGCGTTTTGTGCTCGAAGCCGGTGAGAAAATTGACGACTTCAACTTTCAACGGTTTTCGCGCGGCCGTAGTGCAAATAACCGTGTTACGTCCATCTCCATAGAAGGCGACGTCGACGTGACACTGTTCGATTATCGCAGCTTCAAGGGCGATCAGATCACTATTACTCGCAGCGTGCGTGATCTCGGTTATCTGCCGATGTCGAATGGCGACGAAGACTGGAACAACGAGTTGTCATCTGTGGTGGTTCGAGAGCGCTCCCGCCGCGCGGGGTCGTGAAAGCGGCCCGACCGTGATGATCGAGACCGGGATTACTCTCCACGGGATGATGATCACCATGACCAGCCGCGCCGCCACCAAGACGTTGAGACCATTCGAGTAGTGAAACGGGCCTATCAAGATGTGCTGGGGCGTGCCCCCGATGCGGTGGGACTACAGAATTATGTGGGCATTCTCCAAGATCGTGGTTGGCGCGAAGACAGATTACGCAATGAGTTGCGCCGCAGTGCGGAGTATAAAACCAAAGTGGTTCCCAGAGAAATCGCCGCAGCTTATCGTGACGTCCTCCGCCGGGAGCCAGATTCCGCCGGAATGCGGTTCTATACCAATCGTATGATTCACAAAGCATGGACCGTGGCCCGAGTCCGCGACGCCTTGCACCAAAGCCCGGAATATCGTGCTGGTCGCTTCGCCACACGACCTTAGCTTCATCAACGAAGTTCAGTCCGTCGCCGACCTTGCGTCAGCGTCCGAGAGGCGACCTCCTTGCCTGATAACGAAGGTAACGATAACGGCACCGCGATGGTAACGACTTCGATGTAGCAATCGTTACGATTGCGATGGTGCGGGCAGTTCGACGTCGACGGAGGGTTTCCAGTTAACCGGAAGCAGATCGCTGATGTCGGCACCTGGGAGTCGTTGCGGCAGCCTGGTGAGCACGTCGCGCAGATAGTCCAACGGGTCGTGCCCGTGACGTTGGCAGCTGATCACGATCGAGTAGATGATCGCCGAGCGTTGGCCGGCATCGGGATGCCCTACGAACAGCCAGTTCTTTTTGCCCAACGCTGAGGGGCGGATGGCGTTTTCCACCAGATTGTTGTCCAGTCGGGGTTCACCGTGCTGCAGGTGCGCGACCAATGGTTTCCACTAACCGAGCAGGTAGGTGCAGGCCTTGCCCAGGCCGGACTTGAGGCGCACGTGCGCGCGCAGCCTCAACACCACCACGCGCAACCAATACAGCTTACGGGTAAAGTCGCGCTCGCGTCTTTGCTGCCGCTGCCGCGCATCGATACCGGCCTCATCCCACTGCTTGTCCTGATGATACATCCATGCGATCAGCCGCAGGATCCATTGGGCTACTCGCGAGTTCTCCGCTTGGGCTTCAAAAAACTTACGCCGCGCGTGTGCCCAGCAGCCCACCCAACGCACCTCGGGATGCGTCGCCACATACGCGGGATAGGCACCATAGCCATCGGATGGCATTATCCCGGCAAAACCTTCGACCAGCGACGTCAGTTCGCCGTGCTGGCGCGATGATCGCCAGTCGAGAGCACTTCATCACCCGGGCCGCTCATCACCCACATCCATCCATTCTTGATTTTGCCCCGTGTTTGATCCGGGTCGTGACATCGCACCGGCGTTTCATCGACTTGCACGTAGCTGGATTCGAGCAACCTGCGGCGCATGCCCTGGTAAAGCGGTTCCAGCCAGTCTGAGGCGATGCGCACCCACTCGACCATACTCTGACGCGGCAGGCGCGCTCCCCAGCGCGACGACATCTTCTCGAGCCGATACAGCGGGGCGTGATCGACATACTTGCTGATCAACACCCAGGCCAAGAGCCCCGCCGAGGCGTAGCCGCCCTCCACCGGGGGCACCCGTGCGGGTGCCACCACCGGCGCACGATCGAGCTGGGCCTTGGCCCGATACTTCGGGCGCACGAACTCGCGCTTGAACAACTTCGTCGGCACCACATCGACCTCGAAGCTGCGCTCCTCGCCGATCTTTTCAAACTGCTCCGGGGCCGCCAGCACCTCCTCGGGCTCGATCACCACAGTCTCTTTCACCGGCAGGTGCGCGAGGCCTCGGCTCGCAAGGGCAGCTTCTCGCGAGAGGCCCGCCGCCGCTCGTAGTGAACCGTCTCGGGCGTGGCCGTCTGCTCGATTAGCTTTTGCTGATCGGCGAGCTTCAGTTTCAACTGCGCCGCATCGAGCTTCTCACTCTTACCCCCACCAAACACCTGCTTGCGCAGCCACTCCAACTGCGAGCGCAGCGCCACGTTTTCGCTCTCCAAAGCGAGATAGGCAGCAGGCAGTTGTTCCAGGGGCGGCACGCTTAGTATCCATATATAGGATACTATTAACAGCAACCTTTTTTCGCGTTCATGCCACGCTTTTTTTCGCACCATCCTTCAGGTCGATTCCGCCCAGTAACATCGTCAGCGCTTCGGCACTGAGCGTCACCTTCGCGCCGTCGCCACCGCGCGGTCACGTGAAGCAACCCTTCTCCAGCCGCTTGGCCAGCACCCACACGCCGGTGCCATCCCAATACAGCAACTTCACCCGGTTGCGCCGCTTGTTGGTGAACACGAACAACGCACCGCCAAAGGGATCTTCACGCAGCACCTGGGAAGCCACAGTCCACAACCCGTCAAACTGCTTTCGCATATCCACCGGTTCAATTGCTAAGGGGAGAGTGTCCCACAAGCGCAAGAACTTGTAGAAGAGGAGGTAGCGTAAAAATAAAGGGGCCGAAACCGGGAGGATTTCCTGGTTGCGGCACAAAAACGGCGTGTATAATTTGGTGTGAACTACCGAAGCCGTCGCCCCGGAAGTTGCCCTGCAAACCTGGCTGCGTCCAGACCTGACTCCGGTCGGACCCAACAAAGATTACGCCGCGTTTCGCGATCAACTGGCGGGGCTCGACCAGTTGCTGGCCAACAGTCACTTGGAAGCGATGGCCGTGGATTTTGCCCGGGAAAACTGGCGGGGCGACGACGTGGCCGGGTTGCCGCGACACCTGCAGTTCGCGCGCAAGGCGCGGCGGGGGCAGGTATTGCGCATGATGCTCGGAAACATCAGCTTGCGTAAACTTTCCCTGAGCATCGCCTCCAGCGATCTGTTGGCCGACTTTTGCGGAGCGCGCCGGATCAACGGCATCAAGGGGGTCTCCCAAAGAAAGCGTGCGGGAGCGTGCGTCCAAATGCTTCACCGCCGGGCAGGTGCGCAGGATGAGCCATGTCTTTATCGAGATGTGAGGTGAGGCGGACCGGGCGAGCGAACTGGGACTGGCTGCGGCGCAGCCGATGGATACGTGCCTGGTGGACTCGACCTGCCTGCAGGCCAACATCCATTTCCCGGTCGACTGGGTGCTCTTTCGCAACGTGGAGCCGCCCACCCCCTGCTCAAGGCGGTGAAACTGCTCCGTGCAGCGGGGTTGCGGGGTCGGATGCCGAACGAGCCGCCAGTCTTTGCCAAGCAGATGAATCGGTGGTGCATCGCGATGACCCACAGCCGACGGCGCCGCGATGCGAAGCGGGCCCGCAAGAGCGTGCTCTGCCAGATGAAACGCCTGCTGCGCACCATCGGCGAGCACGCCCGCCGCCACCGCGACCACCTCGCCGCCGCCTACGCCCGGACCCGCTGCCGTGAGCGCCAGGCCACCCGCATCATTGCGCGCATCGACGCCATGCTCGAGCAACTGCCGGCTGCGATCAAACAGGCCCACGAACGCATCATCGGCGCGCGACCAGTGCCCAACGCCGAGAAGATCCTCAGCGTCTACGAACCCGACGTGCAGACCGTGGTCCGGGGCAAAGCGTCCGGCGAGGTCGAGTTTGGCAACACCCTCATGATCAGTGAGAACGTGACGGGGTTGATCATCGATTGGCAGTTGTATCAGGGAATGGCTCCGGCCGAATGGCGTCAGTTGAGCGAAAGCTTTGATCGTCAGAATCAGTTCGACCTGAGCACCCCGATCAAAGCGACGAGCACCGACCGAGGCTTCTCGACCAAACGGCTGTGCGAACGCTTGGCCGAAGCCGACATTTATGACGCCACTTGCCCCCGCCATCCGCAGCTGCTGCAACGGCGCATGCAGGAGCCGCAGTTCGTGGCGCTCCAACATCGCCGGGCTTCGACGGAGGCCCGCATTGCCATCATCAAGCAACGCCAAGGCAAGCGATTGAGTGCCAGAGGCTTCACGAATCGCTACCTGACGGTAGCCTGGAGCATCCTCGGTCACAACCTGTGGCTCATCGCCCGACTGCTGGCCGACCAACCACCGCAGGCCCAAGCCGCCTAAAACCACCAAGCCTACTCCAACGATGAACAATAAACCGGCTGCCGGAGGTTCCCTCATGGAAACGATCCCGGCACTGACTGCTGCGACACTGCAATTTAGCCATTAAATTGCATCTGCGCGCGCCTACATCCGCCATTGGTAGCCGGAAATCCGCTCAAAAATCGGCTTTCCTGCCCCCCTTCCAAAATCAGGGTAAATGGGACACGCTCGAGGTAATCATCAATGGCAAAGCGGTCGCCGCCACTCGCGAAGGAGTTCGTTGGCTCGTCGCCGTTCCAGTCATGCAATCCGCCGCGATCGCAGTGCGGTAAAGTTCGTCTCCCTCCAGTCCATCAACCTTGCTCCACGTGCATTTACGAAGACCGCATCGAGCCTTTCCGGTAGAGGCTCGCGCAAGCTGAGATGACGCGCCGCGCTTGCGTTCAAGGCCTCGGCCATGACGTTACCCTCTTCGCTCCTGAGCTGTCGCTGGACGCTCAGCGCCTCCGCACTCATCGCTGCGATGCCGTCAACAATCGACTTTAATTCGGCCATGGTGGGGTCCTCCCAGTCATAGGCATGGACGGGTGGCCGGCGTAACTCCGTCTCATCCCCCCGGAACGAAGAAACGGCCAAAAGCAGGGCTAAGTTGAGCAGAACCAGCCGACGATAGGTCGTGGAGAGAAGCGCATTCAGAAGTGCCATGGCGCGGCCCATTCCAATAAACCGAGAAAACGCAGTTCACATAAGAAACCGCATGTAACAAAGTTATGTTATCCAGTTGGTTAGTGTATCTCAACTGTGCACCCGCCGACTCACCTGGCAGGCGAACGAATCGATGCCTTCGACGGAGCGCACCTCGTTCCAACTTCGCGCCCTTCATTCTCTTCTATAAGATCCAACTTCGGAATTTAGGATAAATCGGAGGACTCTCGACCATACGCATGTTTATGCGCGTCCATCGGCAGCGGACGACCAGCGAACAAGAACGTCCTCCTCCCTCGCCCGGAGGCTGCGAACTCGCTCGCCGCTGGGTCGGACGTCGCCACCTCCCTTGGAAGGACGGCAGCGCTCCCGGACCCGGTACCGCGTTCGTCACACAGAATGCAGCGTTCGTCACCGGCTGACGTGTGACTAACCGACAAATCTCTTCAATAGTGGCTATTCCCGAATCTATGGAAACCTTTCGCAGTCTCTATTGCACCTAACGCCATCCGACCGACGAAGGACTACCCCCAAGCGGCGTTACTCGCATGCCTGCGTTGGCCCGCGCAACTCATGTATTGGCCGTTCCGGATCTTGTCATCTAACTTCTTCGCTTCCGATTTCGACTTGATTCACAATGCCGGACGGCTGACCTCTCCCTACGAGCTCTGTCTCGATATCACTGAATACCGATATAATCCGTTGAATATAACCGTTTACGCCGATCGTTCGGACTGTGCATCTCCACCTCGGCTTTGCGTCGTCTTGTGTTCCGCACGTTTCACGGCGAAAGAAATCTTCGCCCCTCCTCGGCCTCCGAAGATCACGCCAGAACCGCGTAAGTCGTAATTCTCGGCCATGCGCGGCTGCGGGTTCACCCGGCAAGGGCAAGCCATCGGCCTGCCCGGCGAGACTCCCTCATCACTCCGGTTGATTTTTCTGGATTTCGATTTGCCACCACAAAGCAACGCTAAGCGCTAATCGTCTGTCGCGCCTGATCGCGTTCCTTTCCGCCCTATTGATCACCGCCACCGCGCTCACGATGCGCCGCCCCCTCCACCATGGAGACGGAGTGCCTCGTCATTGATGCCCGCATCCACGAAAACATTGCCGCCGACAACGACGACTTCGCGACCGAGGCCGCCGACATTGCGACGTTGCTCGAAAAATACGACGACGACCGCGGGCGGGCGCAAGCGCGAACCCGTTCGTTACCTGCCCTCTCACACCCACAAGTGGGGAATCTGGCCCGGCCGCCTCCCTTCCAAGAGTAACCATTATGGTTACTCTGCTGAACCGCACCAGACCGCCCATTCACTCACCGTCGCTCACGAGCGCGAACCAGATTTGCAACGTACGCGCCAGGCACCAGCAAACGGGAGCCCCCCGGTCCGCCAACAACGGAGGCTGCACATGCCGGTGCATAGTGGGGCTCCACCGGTGTGAATGGTTCGTGTCGCGCCAGACGCAACAACCGCCGCCTTGGGCATAGACCGTGACGGATTCAGATCACCCCCGTCATGCGTCCAACTCCATCCCGCGACGGGACATTCACACGCTCATGCCCGTGGCTCGATGGCGCCACGCCCGTCGTCGGCACCACTCACGTCCACTCAACCGAGTCCCGGGAAATCGATCGTCGCAAAATGGTCGGCCAGCGTCTCCGCCCGGCGGATCACCCGCCATTGTCCTTCGCCCGACCAGAGTATTTCAGCCGAGCGTAGCTTGGCGTTGTAGTTGAATCCCATCGAATGGCCGTGCGCCCCCGAATCGTGGATCACCACCAAATCTCCGATCTCGGGATCCGAGATTTCCCGATCGATCGCAAACTTGTCATTATTCTCACACAGGGAGCCGGTCACATCGTATACCTTCTTCGGCGCATCTTCCCGCCCCGGCACACTCACGTGATGATACGAGCCATACATTCCCGGTCGCATCAAATTCGCCATGTTGGCGTCAAGCCCCACGTAGTCCTTGTAGACCGCTTTCTTGTGCAGCACGCGACCCACGAGATAGCCATAGGACCCCGTAATCATCCGGCCACATTCCATCGTAATCTTAATCGGGCCCAACCCCGCCGCCACGATGGACGCCTCGTACGCCTCACGGATCTTTGACCCCACATAAGCCAAATCCACCGCTGTCTCTTCGGGTCGATACGGAATTCCGATCCCACCACCGTGATTCAAGAGCTCAAACTCAATGCCCACTTCGCGGCTCAATTCCACCACCAGATCGAAGAGCATCTGGGCCGTCTCCACAAAATAGTCGGGATTCAATTCGTTCGATGCCACCATCGTATGGAGTCCGAAACGCTTCACTCCCTTCGACTTCAACATCCGGTAACCTGCAAACAACTGCGCCCGCGTGAACCCGTACTTCGCCTCCTCCGGTTTTCCGATGATCGCGTTACCGGCCTTCAACGGCCCCGGATTGTAGCGAAAACTCACCAGCTCCGGGAGCTTCCCACCCAACGCGTCCTCCAGGAAATTGATGTGAGAAATGTCATCGAGGTTGATGATCGCGCCCAACTCCGCCGCCTTCTGAAACTCATACGCCGGCGTGTCATTCGAGGTGAACACAATGTTTTCCCCCGTAATCCCCACCGCCTCGCACAACACCAACTCCCCATACGACGAACAGTCGCCACCAAGTCCTTCTTCCTTCAATGCCTGCATCACATGCGGATTCGGCAGTGCTTTCACGGCAAAGAAATTCTTAAACCCGCCCGGCACCCAATCAAACGCCTCATACAACGCCTTGGCGTTCGCTCGCATGGCCGACTCGTCGTAAATGTGAAAGGGTGTCGGCACCTGGGCGGCGACGGCTTCGAGTTGAGCTTTGGTAAACGGTAGGGACTTGTCAGACATGATCAGTTGAAGCGGGAACGTCCCAGCGCAGTCACCCAACCGCGACTGTCAACGCCGGACCGCATTTGCCACGCTTTCTTATTGCCCACTTTACGGTCCTTTTGAACAACTCGATCATGTCCAAATTGTTGCGAACGGGAATCGTTTCCCTCCTCTGCGTCCTCACCTCGTCCCTCTCGATTGGACAATCCGCCGCCGCCGCCTCGGCCGAAACGCCCTCCACCCCTGCCGCCAAACTCGATTTGCTCAACGCCCGCATTACAGCGAAAATTGAGGCTGGCCAACGCGAACCCGCCGATTTCGCGGCCGAATCCGCCGATTTCGACGCCCTCATCACCCACTTCGAAGGCGACGTATCCGATGATGTAGCCCGCATCGCCATGATGCGCGTGGTGTTCACCGCTCAAATCCTGCGCGACCAAGACCGTGCTTTCGATCTCCTGGCCGATCTCGCCACGACCTACGAGGGCACCCAAACCGCCCTGTACGCCAGCCAAGTACAACCCCAAATGGCGACCGAACGCGCCGCCCGCGCCCGCGCCGATGAACTCATCGGCCAAGCCGCCCCCAACATCGACTTCACGTGGTCCACCCTGCCCGACCTCACTAACCGCACCAGCCTTCGCGGCAAAGTCGTCGTCCTCGACTTTTGGGCCACCTGGTGCGGTCCCTGCGTCGCTACGTTCCCTCAGCTCCGTCAACTCACCGCCCACTACGCCGACTCTCCTGTCGCCATCATTGGCGTCACCAGCCTGCAGGGACGCGTCAACGGATTGTCCCCCCAACCTATTCTCACGCGGGACGATCCCGACCGTGAATACGAGCTCACCCAGGAATTTATCAAAGCCAAAGAAATGACCTGGCCCGTGGCCTTCAGCGCACAACCCGTCTTTAACCCGGATTATGGCATCAAGGGCATCCCCCACCTGGCCATCATCGCTCCCGACGGCACTCTGCGCCACAACAACTTACACCCCGCCATGCCTCACCAGGAGAAACTCGATCTCATCAACGCCATCCTGACCGAGTTCAATCTGCCCGTCCCCACCACCTCCTCGGAATAAAGGAGCATTTCGGGAGTCCTCCCCCTCCGCGCCTCGGACCGTAAAATCCGCATGGGCTGACGGTTCCGTGCCCCCCTAGTATGTTTAGTGGGCCCCCATTCACCCGAACTCGCCTCGTCTCACCGCTCCCAGTCTGCGTTAATCCGCGTCCGTCCGTGGTTCCTCCCCTCCAGAAACCTTCACCGGCGGGGTCTCCTCATCTAATTCCACTCTATCGGGATTATCCCCTAAATTGACCCGTAATCCGGCCGATGAATAATCATCCATGTCTAACCTAGTGTAGTGGGAGTTAATTAGATATACAAAACAAAAATAGTAGTGCAGGATGGGTGTATGGCCTGCCCTGTTAATCCGCTCATCATTGATGCCGCACAGCATCAAGAACTTGAACAGATGATCAAACGCCCGACCACGCCGCAACGGGAGGTCAGGCGGGCGCGCATCGTGTTGTTGCGGGCCGAAGGGAAAAGCCAGGAGACGGTGGCTGTTCAGATCGGAGTGAATCGTCCGGTGGTGGTGAAGTGGGAAAAGCGATTTCGTGAAGCAGGGTTGGCTGGCTGGGCCGAAGCGAGACGTTCGGGCCGGAAGCCGAGTGTGGATGTGGCGATTCGCGCGCAGATCGTCACTGAGGTCACGCAACCCCCGGCCGGGCGCACCCGCTGGTCCTCACGGGCGATGGCCAAGGCCAAGGGGGGTGTCGGCCCACACCGTGCAGCGTCTGTGGCGGGCCAACGACCTGAAGCCCCATTTGCGACGAACGTTCAAGTTGTCGCGTGACCGGAACTTCGAGGCCAAGTTTTGGGATGTCATCGGCTTGTATCTGAATCCGCCCGATCGGGCCTTGGTGCTGTGTTGCGACGAGACAAGCCAGTGCCAGGAGTTTGAGCGCACCCAGCCGGGCCTGCCTTGGGTATCTGGCACATCACAACCGCCACCCACGATTACACCCGCCACGGCACGGTCACGCTATTCGCCGCCCTCGGCTATCTGGACGGCAAAATCATGCGACGCACCGCCTCTCGGCATACCCACCGCGAATGGCTCGGTTTCCTCAAGCACATCGATGCGCAGGCACCCGACAGCTTGGTCCTGCATCTGATCATCGACAACCACGCCACCCACAAGCACGCCAAAGTGAAGAGCTGGATAAAGTGGCGCCATGAGCGCCATGCCAAAGCCCATGGCGTCGAGCGCATCGCACTGCACTCCAACATCCTCTTCCTGGTTGAATCTAGTGGAGCGCTTCTTCCGCGACCTCACCGTCGATTGTATCCGCGATGGCAGCTTCACCAGCGTTCGAGACCTCACCAACGCCATCGAAACCTACATGGCCGCACGCGACCTCGAACCCACCCGCTACACTTGGAAGGCCGAAGGCTCCGCCATCCTGGATAAAATCCACCGCGCCCGCACCGCCGCATCCCTTTATTCAGTATAGTTCATTAACTCTCAGCACACTAGAGCGTGTCCCATGGACCCTGATTTTGGAAGGGGGGCAGGAAAGCCGATTTTTGAGCGGATTTCCGACTACCAATGGCGGATGTAGGCGCGCGCAGATGCAATTTAATGGCTAAATTGCAGTGTCGCAGCAGTCAGTGCCTGGCTCGTTTCCATGAGGGAACCTCCGGCAGCCGGTGTATTGTTCATCGTTGGAGTAGGCTTGGTGGTTTTAGGCGGCTTGGGCCTGCGGTGGTTGGTCGGCCAGCAGTCGGGCGATGAGCCACAGGTTGTGACCGAGGATGCTCCAGGCTACCGCCAGGTAGCGATTCGTGAAGCCTCTGGCACTCAATCGCTTGCCTTGGCGTTGCTTGATGATGGCGATGCGGGCTTCCGTCGAAGTCCGGCGATGTTGGAGCGCCACGAACTGCGGCTCCTGCATGCGCCGTTGCAGTTGCTGCGGCTCGCGGGGGCAAGTGGCGTCATAAATGTCGGCTTCGGCCAAGCGTTCGCACAGCCCGTTTGGTCGAGAAGCCTCGGTCGGTGCTCGCCGCTTGGATCGGGGTGCTCAGATCGAACTGCTTCTGGCGCTCGAGGCTCTGGTCGAACTGACGCCATTCGGCCGGAGTCATTCCCTGATACAACTGCCAATCGGTGATCAACCCCGTCACGTTCTCACTGATCATGAGGGTGTTGCCAAACTCGACCTCGCCGGACGCCTTGCCCCGGACCACGGTCTGCACGTCGGGTTCGTAGACGCTGAGGATCTTCTCGGCGTTGGGCACTGGTCGCGCGCCGATGATGCGTTCGTGGGCCTGTTTGATCGCGGCCGGCAGTTGCTCGAGCCTGGCGTCGATGCGCGCAATGATGCGGGTGGGTGGCCTGGCGCTCACTGAACCGGGTCCGGGCGTAGTTGGCGGCGAGGTGGTCGCGGCGGCGGCGGGCGTGCTCGCCGATGGTGCGCAGCAGGCGTTTCATCTGGCGGAGCACGCCCTTGCGGGCCCGCTTCGCATCGCGGCGCCGTCGGCTGTGGGTCATCGCGATGCACCACCGATTCATCTGCTTGGCAAAGACTGGCGGCTCGTTCGGCATCCGACCCCGCAACCCCGCTGCACGGAGCAGTTTCACCGCCTTGAGCAGGGGGGTGCGACTCACGTCGCGAAAGAGCACCCAGTCGACCGGAAAATGGATGTTGGCCTGCAGGCAGGTCGAGTCCACCAGGCACGTATCCATCGGCTGCGCCGCAGCCAGTCCCAGTTCGCTCGCCCGGTCCGCCTCACCGCACATCTCGATAAAGACTTGGCTCATCCTGCGCACCTGCCCGGCGGTGAAGCATTTGGACGCACGCTCCCGCACGCTTTCTTTGGGAGACCCCCTTGATGCCGTCGATCCGGCGCGCTCCGCAAAAGTCGGCCAACAGATCGCTGGAGGCGATGCTCAGGGAAAGGTTACGCAAGCTGATTTTCCCGAGCATCATGCGCAATCCCTGCACCCGCAGTGCCTTGCGCGCGAACTGCAGGTGTCGTGGCAACCCAGCCACGTCGTCGCCCCGCCAGTTTTCCCGGGCAAGGTCTGGACGCAGCCAGGTTTGCAGGGCAACTTCCGGGACGACGGCTTCGGTAGTATTGTTCACACCAAATTATACACGCCGTTTTTATGCCGAAACCAGGAAATCCTCCCGGTTTCTGCCTCTTTATTTTTACGCTACCTCCTCATCGCCAATCTCTTGCGCTTGTGGGACACGCTCCATGTAACCGCCTCCGGGTCGCGTAGCCTCCACTCCCGTCACCGTGGGCTCTTCATCGGCTTCCTGTGCACTCATCACGGGCGCCAACAAAACGAAAGCCAATGACCACCAACCCAGCATTCGGAAAAGCTTCATTACTTCAGCCTAAGGCGGTGCCTCTCTGGCGCAAGCCGGGGTCCCGTCCCGGTGCGCGATTCACGATCCTTTGATCTTCGCCTTCAACTCTCGCCAACGAGTCAACCGATCTGCAATCCGCATCTCCAGTCCATGTCTCGACGGCTCGTATAATTTGAGTGGGGTCGTGAGATAATCTTCGCCTGAAATGCCTTCCGGAAATTTGTGAGAATATTCGTAACCCTTGCCATGGCCCGCACGCTTGCTGGCTTGACCGCCTTTGTCTCGCAGCGGCAGCGGTACCGGCTGCACCGGCGCCGATTTGAGTGCCTGCTTCGCCGCCGCCAACGCCATCGTCGCGGAATTGCTCTTCGGCGCGCACGCAATGTGCAACGTGGCATGCGCCAACGTTAACTCCGCCTCCGGCAACCCGATAAAGTCCACGGCCTGCTGTGCCGCCACCGCCAAAGGCAAGGCGAACGGATCCGCCAACCCGATGTCCTCGCTCGCCAGAATCATCAACCGGCGCGCAATGAACCGCGGATCTTCCCCCCCCCCCAACATTTTCGCCAACCAATACATGGCCGCATCGGGATCCCCCCCTCGGCAACTTTTGATAAACGCCGAAACCGTATCGTAATGCTCATCCTCGTCGGCGTCGTAACGGATCCGTCGCTCCCGGGCAAACGACTCCAATTCACTCGCCTCAATACAGGTTTTCCCGTCCAGGCTGAGTGCGATCACTTCGAGCGCATTCAAAGCCCGCCGCAAATCGCCATCACACAAGACCGCCAAGTCCGCCAATACGGCGTCATCGGCCGTCAGTCCGCGCTCGCCCAATCCACGTTCGGTATCCTCCAGCGCCCGGCGCAACACCGATGCCACCGCCTCCGTCGATAGCGGTTCCAACCGAAATAGATGACTGCGGGAAAGCAGCGGCGGATTCACGTAAAACCCTGGGTTGTGCGTGGTTGCTCCGATCAACCGCACATTGCCCTCCTCCACATCCGGCAACAAGAGGTCTTGTTGCGCTTTATTAAACCGGTGCAGCTCGTCGATGAAGAGCAACGTGCGTGCCTCGGGCATCTTGCGCGCCAATGACAGGATTTCACGTAACTCGGCCACGTTCGACATCACGGCATTCAAACGCACAAACCGGCTCTTCGTCTCCCGCGCAATCACCTCCGCAAAACTCGTCTTACCGCAGCCCGGAGGGCCGTAAAATAGCAGACTGCCAAACCGGTCCGTATTAATCAGCCGAGGCAACAGGCTGCCTTCCTTGGTCAGATGTTCCTGCCCCACTATTTCACTTAACTCCCGTGGACGCATCCGAGCCGCCAGGGGTTGATGGCTTCCGCCGCCGCCCGCGCCCGACGTCCCCGCCGCATCATCGGTCGCTGCGGGTCCAAAAAAGTCGGATTGATCAGGTTCAGCCATACGAGCGCTCCAAAGTGAAGGAAAGGTACCGGGAAATGAAAGAACGCCTTTTGATAAATCGTTACAGACCCCATGAGGAGCAGTTCCCATCTGGGTCATCGCGCCCCACTACTCTGGCTCGCCCTCCCCTTCGCCACGGGGATCGGGCTCGCTCACACGGCACCTCAGCCCTTGCCGCTGCTTCCTTTCGGTCTGGGGCTCAGCGCCGCGCTGATCCTCGCCGGGATCAAATTCCAATCGCTATCCTCCCCCGTTCACCTCGCGCTGCTGATTTCCGCTATCTGCGCGCTCGGAGCCCTGCACCATGAACTGCACCGCAACCGCTTGCCGGATTGGGACTTCCTCCCGGATCGCGAGGCCAACCTGCACGTGCGTATCGACCGCGTATTCAATACCACCGATCACGCCCAATCCATTAGCGCAATTGGCACCATCACGGCGAGCTCACTCCACTTAACCGATCTGATCGGTCAATCTCTACGCCTCGAGGTGTGGCGCAATCATCGCGCCAATCCGGTGATTCGAGACACCACTATTCGCGTGCGGGGGCAACTTCAGCCCGTCCCACGCCAAAGCGACGGCCGCGAATTCACCTCCTACCTCGAGCCTATCTCTCGGGCTCAAGTCGTTGGTGATAAGCTGTAAGCGTGATAAAAAAGAGGCCTAAACCGGGAGTCAATCTTGGTTTAGGCCCAAAAACGGCGTCTATGATTGAGTGTGACACTAATACACAAAGCCGTCGGAGATGAAATTGCCCAGCAGAGCTGGCTGCGTCCAGCGCTTACGACTGTCGGGCCGAACAAAGATTACGGGCAGTTTCGCGAGCAGCTCGATGCGGTGGACCGAGTGCTGCAAGCCAGCCACCTTGAATCGATGGCGATGGACTTCGCGCGGGTGGGCTTCGAGTCGGTCGACGCCGGGCAGCGGCGCCGTCGCCTGGAGTTCGCGCGCAAGGCGCTGCAGGTGAATGTGTTGCGTATGCTGTTGGGAAACATGCCTTTTCGGCAACTCTCGCGCACGATTACATCGAGCGACTTGCTGGCCGACTTCTGCGGGGTGCGCACGATTGAGGGCATCAAGGGCGTTTCCAAGAGCGTGTTGGAGCGAGCTTCGCAGTGCTTTACCGCCCGAACCGGTGCGGTGGATGGGTCAGGTGTTTATCGAGATGGTCGCCGAGGCGGACCGGGCGGCCGACCTCGGTCTGGCCGAGCCGCAGTCGATGGAGACGTGCCTGGTGGACTCGACGTGCTTGCCCACCAACATCCACTTTCCGGTGGATTGGGTGCTACTGCGCGATGTGAGCCGAACCCTGCTCAAGGCGGTGATCCTGATCCGCCGGGCCGGCATGCGTGCACGCATGCCGGCGGAGCCGGAGGTCTTCGCCCGACAGATGAACCGGCTGTGCATTGAGATGACGCACACCCGACGGCGTGCGAATGCCAAACGAGCGCGCAAGCAGGTGCTACGCAAGATGAAGAGACTGTTGCGCACCATCGGTGAACACGCCCAGCGACACCGCGACCGCCTGGACCAAGAGTATGCGTCGACCCACACCTCCGTGCGACAGGCCCCTCGCATCGTCGAACGCATCGACGCGATGTTGGCTCAGATGCCCGCAACGATCAACCAGGCCCACGAACGCATCATCGGCGCGCGCCATGCCCAGCGCCGAGAAGATCCTCCGCGTGTATGAGCCCGATGTGCAGGTGCTGGTCAGAGGCAAGGCATCGGGCGAACTCGAGTTTGGTAACACCGCTATGATCAGTGAGAACGCGACCGGATTGATCAACGACTGGCAGATGTATCAGCAGGCTGCCCCCGCCGAATGGCGCCAGTTGAGCGAAAGCTTTGATCGTCAGAATCAGTTCGACGTGAGCACGCCGATCACCGCCGCGGGCACCGACCGGGGCTTCGCGACCAAGCGGATGCGTCAGATCCTGGCCGCTGCGGGCATCTACGGCGCGACCTGCCCGCGCGATCCTCAAGAACTGAAGCAACGTATGACGGAACCAAAGTTCGTCCAATTGCAACGCCGCCGAGCCTCGACTGAGGCTCGCATTGCCATCCTCAAGCAGCGTCAAGGCCAGCGTTTGCGAGCCAAGGGCTTTATGCACCGCTACCTCACGGTAGCATGGAGCGTCCTCGGCCACAACCTCTGGCTGATTGCCAGACTGCTGGCCGACCAGCCGCCACTGGCCCAAGCGGCCTGAGGTTATCACTAAAATCACTCCGTCACGATGCCCAACCGGATCACCGGAGGGCTTCGCGTGGCTGCGCTCCGAAGCACATTCACATTGAGGATTCCTGCACGCAACGTATTTGCGTTTCAAGAGGTAGAATCCGCTCTTTCCGCTTCATAATTCTGTGAACGAAAATCTCCTCCCGATCCTACGCACGAAAATCGGGGTCAATGGGACAGGCTCTACCTGACGGTAACCTGGAGCATCCTCGGTCACAACCTGTGGCTCATCGCCCGACTGCTGGCCCGACCAACCACCGCAGGCCCAAGCCGCCTAAAACCACCAAGCCTACTCCAACGATGAACAATAAACCGGCTGCCGGAGGTTCCCTCATGGAAACGATCCAGGCACTGACTGCTGCGACACTGCAATTTAGCCATTAAATTGCATCTGCGCGCGCCTACATCCGCCATTGGTAGCCGGAAATCCGCTCAAAAATCGGCTTTCCTGCCCCCCTTCCAAAATCAGGGTAAATGAAACACGCTCTAAATATCTTGCTCGCTTAAAATCCATCCCCGATAAGAAGTACAGATTACCCCTTTCCAGACTCATGAGCGTTTTTGCTAAGAAATTTCTCCTCATTCTCACTGTTGCCACCCTCGCTTTGACGACCGGGTGCAACAAGAAACCCATCCGCCCGGATCCGAGTGCGACGATGATGGGACCTGGTGCAGGCTATGACGACGGAAGTCTGCTTAACCCGACCGAGGTGCTCATGAGAGATCCTCTCTTGAGAGACTATAACAGCATACTGGAGACTCGCGGTTCGGGTGGCATCATTGAAACGGATGACATGATTTGTGGCGTACTTGAGCCGGTCTACTTTGATTTCGACCAGTCAGGCATCAAAGCATCTGAGCGTGTGAAGCTCGAAGCCGCTATCGATTATCTCAACGCAAATCCTCAATACCGTCTCCTGATGGAAGGCCACTGCGATTGGAAAGGCACATCCGAGTACAACCTTGGCCTCGGAGATCGCCGGGCTGGCGTCGCTCGTCAGTTTCTCGAGACCGCAGGCGTAGGTATGACTCGTCTGGAAATCGCCTCCAAGGGTGATTTGGAAGCAGTTGAAAACGGAGACTATATTCAAGCCGCCCAAGACCGTCGTGTGGATCTGGTGATCCTCAAGCCGTAGTCACTACCATCAAATTTCAGTTCCCGAAAGCCCGGCCGCAAGGACCGGGCTTTTTGGTCGTCGGACAATCCGGCATGAGCGGCTACTCTCCGCAGCCGACCTCGAGCCCAAACCGGTTCGCTGCTCCCGCCCCTCCCTGCCACACCCCGGAACGTCGTCACCACGGTGAAGTCCCGCCCCTGCGCCCGGTTTTTAACCATATTGGTTATAAACCGGGCGTGAGCATAAGGTATGAAGAGGGGATGGCGGAGGGCGGTGGTAGTTTTTGGGAGTTAGCCGCGGGCTAGCTTTCCCAGCACTTGCTCGCTGACTTTCAAGCCTCGTTCCATCACGCCGAGATGGAAACTTTCGTTGGGGGCATGCAGATTGTCCTCGGGTAGGAACAACCCGAACATCACGGAATCGAGTCCCAACACACGTTTGATGTCCGCAATGATAGGCACACTGCCTCCCTCGCGTAGATAAAGTGGCTCTTTCCCGAAAACATCTGTGATCGCTGAGTGAGCTGCCCTAAACCCTTTGGCGAGCACGGGAGGTTGATCTGCGGGAGTGTTGGTGCGATTCGGTGGCACAACCACGTAGGGGGTGCCTTCATGTTGGTCGATGAGTTTGAAAGTTACGTCTTTGGGCATCCGTGCAGCGATGGCGTCATAGAGTAACGCACGAATTTTCTTGGGGTCTTGGTTGGCCACCAATCGGCAACTGACTTTGGCGAACGCGGTGCTGGGGATGACCGTCTTTGACTTTGATCCCTCCCCTTGGTAGCCTCCACCTATGCCGTTAAAATCCAACGTAGGCATGAATCGCACTGCTTCGAACGGCGTGAATCCTTCGGCTGCGTAGAATTCGGGTATGCCCAGAAATTTTTTGTAGGCCGCAGTGTCGGTGCCGTATTTCACCAACTCATCGCGTTCCCATGGTTCGACGTCGAGCACGTCATCGTAGAACCCGGGAATGTTCACTCGTCCATCTGGTCCATGCAATGTGGCACAGACCTCCGCCAGGGCCTGAATGGGATTTCGTAGTACACCGCCGTGAAGACCGGAGTGCAGATCTGATTTCGCGGTGGTGACTTCGATATCGAAAAGCACCAATCCACGTAGTCCGCACGTGATCACGACTTGGTCTTCATTGGGAATCCCGGTATCGGAGAGAAAAACAAAATCGGCCTCGCCAAGACGATCTTTGTAACGCTCGAGGAATTTGGGGAAACTAGGGCTGCCCATTTCCTCTTCGCCTTCGACCATGAAGGTGATACGCAGGGGCAAATCCGGATCACGCTCCAGAAGCTTGGCCACCGCCGCCACGTGGGTCATCAGCGGTCCTTTGTTGTCGGCGGTGCCACGGCCGTAGAGACGCTCCCCGCGCTGCTCTGGCTCGAAGGCCGGAGAATCCCATAGATTCAACGGATCCGCAGGTTGCACGTCATAGTGGCCGTAGATGATCACATAAGGCCATTCCGGGTTTGAGCCGCGACTTGCTAAAATAATCGGATGTAGATCCGTCTTAACTACTTCTACTTCAAAGCCGATGGACGCGAGCAAGTTGGACAAGAAGGTCTGCGCCCCAAGCATTCCCTCCCCGAAATTGGAATCAGCGGAGACGCTGGGATAACGGATGAACTCTTTCAGTTTCTCAATCGGATCAAACATGGATCAAATCTGAATGATCCTCGGCCCCTGCGCTAGCTGGAAAGCGAATTTCCCACGAACAGGTCAGGGCGCACCGGGTTTCTCTGCGGAGGGGTCGTTGATGGGCTCCGTTTCGTCAATCTCTCCGTTCAGATAGCGATCTCGTGTGGCCTCATAGAGCGGGACATACTTGGGGGGGCGATTTCCTGGAGTTGACGAATGCGAGTTTCGTTGGATGGGTAAGTGGAGAGGAGGATCCATGGTTCCGCTCGTCCCTCATTGGCTTTTTGCATCCGTTGCCAAAATGTAATGGCCGCCCGGGGATCATAGCCTGCCCCCGCGGCGAATCTGACACCGATGATGTCGGCTTCTGTTTCATGGTCTCGAGAAAACTTCAACATCGGACCCTGCGCGACACCGCCGAATACCGCCATCGCGATCTGGCGTTTCTGGTCTTCGACCTTTTTTGCCTTCATCACTTCATCGGCCGTGGCGCTCAGGCCTGCCGCGATTATTTGCGAAGAGTAGCGTTCACCGGAGTGCCGTGAAGAAACGTGGGCAATTTCATGCCCCATGACTGCGGCCAGTTCATCGTTCGACTCCGCCAGGTTCAGCAACCCGGTATAAACCCCCACTTTGCCACCAGGCAGAGCGAACGCGTTCAGTTCGTCGGATTCAAATACCACGAATTCCCACTGCGCGTTCGGCAAATCTCGCCCGACCGGGCGATGCGGCGGCCGATACGGGCGACTCGATCATTCGCCATGGGATTGGTAGATAGAGCGTGTTCCACAAGCGCAAGGGGTTGGCAATGAGAAGGGAGCGTAAAAATAAAGAGGCCGAAACCGGGAGGATTTCCTGGTTTCGGCACAAAAACGGCGTGTATAATTTGGTGTGAACAATACTATTGAAGCCGTCGCCCCGGAAGTTGCCCTGCAAACCTGGCTGCGTCCAGACCTTGACTCCGGTCGGATCCAACAAAGATTACGACGCGTTTCGCGATCAACTGGCGGGGCTCGACCAGTTGCTGGCCAACAGTCACTTGGAAGCGATGGCCGTGGACTTTGCCCGGGAAAACTGGCGGGGCGACGACGTGGCCGGGTTGCCGCGACACCTGCAGTTCGCGCGCAAGGCGCGGCGGGTGCAGGTATTGCGCATGATGCTCGGAAACATCAGCTGGCATAAACTTTCCCTGAGCATCGCCTTCAGCGATCTGTTGGCCGACTTTGGCGGAGCGCGCCGGCTCGACGGCATCAAGGGGGTCTCCCAAAGAAAGCGTGCGGGAGCGTGCGTCCAAATGCTTCACCGCCGCTTCACCGCCGGGCAGGTGCGCAGGATGAGCCAAGTCTTTATCGAGATGTGCGGTGAGGCGGACCGGGCGAGCGAACTGGGACTGGCTGCGGCGCAGCCGATGGATACGTGCCTGGTGGACTCGACCTGCCTGCAGGCCAACATCCATTTCCCGGTCGACTGGGTGCTCTTTCGCGACGTGAGCCGCACCCTGCTCAAGGCGGTGAAACTGATCCATGCAGCGGGGTTGCGGGGTCGGATGCCGAACGAGCAGCCAGTCTTTGCCAAGCAGATGAATCGGTGGTGCATCGCGATGACCCACAGCCGACGGCGCCGCGATGCGAAGCGGGCCCGCAAGGGCGTGCGCCGCCAGATGAAACGCCTGCTGCGCACCATCGGCGAGCACGCCCGCCGCCGACTACGCCCGGACCCGCTTCAGTGAGCGCCAGGCCACCCGCATCATTGCGCGCATCGACGCCATGCTCGGAGCAACTGCCGGCCGCGATCAAACAGGCCCACGAACGCATCATCGGCAAGCGACCAGTGCCCAACGCTGAGAAGATCCTCAGCGTCTACGAACCCGACGTGCAGGATCGTGGTCCGGGGCAAAGCGTCCGGCGAGGTCGAGTTTGGCAACACCCTCATGATCAGTGAGAACGTGACAGGGCTGATCACCGATTGGCAGTTGTATCAGGGAATGGCTCCGGCCGAATGGCGTCAGTTCGACCAGAGCCTCGAGCGCCAGAGGGATCAGTTCGACCTGAGCACCCCGATCACAGCGGCGAGCACCGACCGAGGCTTCTCGACCAAACTGCTGTGCGAACGCTTGGCCGAAGCCGACATTTATGACGCCACTTCCCCCCGCGATCCGCAACAACTGCAACGGCGCATGCAGGAGCCGCAGTTTGAGGTGGACCCCGTCGGTTGGACAGGTCGGGCGGATTTATAGTTATGGTTTCTGGTTTTTCTGACCAAGAATAAAAGATAATGGAGGGGAGCAGGGGAGGAAGCGCGGCTTCCTCCCCGCTCGGATAGCCGCCGTCAGGCGGCGGCTTGGTCGAGTTGTGCGTGGGTAGACCTCGGATGGTGTTTGGCGGCCGTGGGCGGAGTGAGGTCGTCGGTCGTTGTAGAACAGCAAGTAGGTCTCCAAGTTGGCATGGGCCTCGACCATCGTCTCATAGCGTTTCAGATAGACTTCCTCGTATTTGACGCTGCGCCACAGGCGTTCGACCAAGACATGGTCCAAGCACCGTCCTTTGCCGTCCATCGACAGTCGCACGCCGGCGGCCAACAATGGCTGGGTGAACTCGGCGCTGGTAAACTGGCAGCCTTGGGCAGGGTTGAAGATCTCCGGCTTGCCGTAAATCGCCATCGCGCGCTGCACCGCTCGCAAAACGACGCATCGCGCGTGTTGGACAGTTCCCATGCGAACACCATCCGCGAGTGCCAGTCGATCACCGCACACAGGTAAACGAAGCCACCGCACACCGGGATGTAGATGATATCTGTTGCCCACACTTGATTCGACTTTTCAACCTTCAGCGTTCGCAGCAGATACGGGTAGATCTGATGAGAGGCCGCTTTCTTCGACAGATTCGGTTTTTGATAGATCGCCGTGAGTCCCATTATTCCCATTAATTGCATCAATCGTCGCACCCGTTTACGGTTCACCACGTGTCCTTCGCGTTGCAACCAACGGGTCATTTGGCGGCTACCAAAGAACGGTGACTCGAGGTAGATCTCATCGATCTGTTTCATCAACGCCAGGTCCGCTTCCTTCGGTGGCTTCGGGTGGTGGTAGTAGGTTGAGCGTGGGAGCTCCAACAGTTCGCACTCCCGGGCCACACTCAGCTTCGGATGCTCGGTTTCGATCATGCTGCGGCGCTCCTTACTCTCCAAATGAGCCAACTTTTTTTTGAGCCACTCGAGCTCCATCTGCAGCTGTCCGATCCGCGCATACAGTTCCTTCTCTTTGCGATTCCGCTCGATCTCGTCGCGCACCTGCGCCGAGGGCTTCGGCGAAGACCTCCGGCAACCGCTCGGACACCTCCTTCTTCCACTGACTCACTTGCACCGGATGCACCTCGTGACGCTGCGCGATTACGTGGATCGGCTCGATTCCCTTGAGGGCTTCGAGCCCTACTTTCGCTTTGAACTCGGCACTGAAGGCACGTCGTTTCTTCGACATATTGGACTCCTTTGGGATTTAATCATCCCTCCTGTCCAACTTCATGGGTCCACCTCATTACCATTGCGGTGCCGTTATCGTTACCTTCATTATCAGGCAAGGAGGTCGCCTCTCGGACGCTTACGAATAACCAACTAGCGGGGCTTTTTCCTTGCGGTAAAGGAGCCGGATTTGCGGGTGGAATTGTTAGCGCAGCCCTCGATGGAATACGATCAGCCCAAGCTGCATCCAAGTTTGTAAAAGTCTAAACCAGCTTACGCTTCGCGCAGAACAAGAATAACACTGAGTAATTTGGGCAAAAAGAAGGCCCGGATGCTGCTTGCGCATCATCCGGGCCAAAAACCTGGCGACAACCTACTCTCGCGGGACCTAACGTCCAACTACCATCAGCTGCTCGGAGCTTAACGGCCGTGTTCGGGATGGGAACGGGTGGGATCCCCGGCATATAACCACCAGGAAATGGAACGCAGTCGAAGACTGGGTAATTGTTTCAGTTCATAAAAATTAATATAACCGTAAGTAGGTGAAATAAACGCCTTAGAATAACAAACGCTTAATTTGCATAAACCGGCAGGGTCATTAGTAGCACTACGCTGAACATGTTACCATGCTTACACTTGTGCCCT
>JAGGDC010000001.1:1625000-2298763 GCA_020809425.1 Candidatus Synoicihabitans palmerolidicus
CTGGCAACCGGCCATTTGGTAAAGTTCGTCCTGTCCTCATGGCAGGCGAGTGAGGCCCCGCTGGCGCGCCAATTGATCGGTTGGGTGCACAGGGGAGAGGTGCTCCTGGCTGATCGCGGGTTCTGCAACTGGATTTTCATCAGCCTTTTGCAACGCAAGGGTGTGGATGTGGTGATGCGCTTGCATCAATCGCGTCGGACAGGCACCGGCAAAGTCTGCTGGCCCAAACCCCAGCGACAGGGCCGGTGGGAAAAATGTTTGTGGAACGAACTGCCTGAGAGCCTGACTTTGCGCGTGGTGCGCTTTCGAACCGAGATGCGCGGCTTCCGCACCCAGCACATCGCGGTGGTGACCACGCTGCTCGATGAAGAAAAGTATCCCGACGCGGCCATTGCCCAACTCTACCTACGCCGCTGGCAGGTGGAACTGAACTTCCGGGACATCACGACGACCCTCGGACTCGACGTGCTACGCACGCGCACCCCGGCGATGATCGAAAAGGAAATCCACTTGCAGGCCATCGCCTACAACTTGGTGCGCCTGCTCATGCTCGAAGCCGCACGCCAGCATGACGTGGCACCAATGCGCCTGTCTTTCCAAGGCACCATCAGCACGCTGCGGGCGTTCGCCCACCTGCTCTCAGGCAGTGCGCGCGAAGCGAACCAACGCTTCGAAGATCTGCTCCTCGCATTGGCCGCCGACCCGGTGCCCCAACGCCCGCATCGCAGTGAACCACGCGCCGTCAAACGAAGGCCCAAAGTCTACCAACTGATGACCAAGCCTCGGCGGCACATGCGCGTATCCAAATCACGGCTACTAAAATAGACGAATAGACCCCTTAACTAAGTGCCATTCGGCCCTTGCCTTGGTATTTACGCGACCACGCTTCGGTCGGATATTTTGACTCCCCCCCCCCCCGCCAACCTCAGTTCCTTGGACTTGGTGATTTGGGACTCGCAGCTTGGTGACTCCCCTCCCCCCCCACTGGGTGTCGACCGAATTGTGGAATATGTGAGCCTGCGACCTCGCGTCGTACTGGAATTTCCATAGCCGATAGCATTGGGGAAGCCTCCTTCCCTCCTGAGTAATGACACCGGTTCCGCTCGTTCAAATTGTCGAACTCGAAGGCTTGACCTGCTTCGAACATGATGCCATGGCCACGCGGTATCATGTGTATTTGGGGCCGTCTGATGAAGGCGCCTTACGGCCCATCGCGGAGGCCGTGTTTCGTCGGCTGGGTGAGTTGGAAACACGATTAAGTTTTTACCTCGAAGGCAGTGACGTGACTCGAATCAATCGGGCTGCTCCCGACACATCCCTTCGTATTGATGAGGTCACTCATCACGGTTTGCTAACTGTCCTGGATATGGCAGCGGCAACTGCCGGGGCGTTTGATCCGTTCGCCGGGGCGGCCGCCTTACAGGCAAAGAGTCAGGCGGTTCCCTTACCTCTCGCCGACCTGCCTCCACCCGAGGACAACGATCGGGCGCCGGTGATTTCAATCGATCTCGAACAACCCGTGGTGACCAAACTCCAAGGTTCGCGGTGGCTCGATTTGGGCGCGGTCGGCAAAGGGGCCGCCTTGGATGCCATGGCGGAAGTCGTGCTGGAATGGGGGATCACCACTGCGGTCTTAATGGGCGGGGGATCGAGTGTACTCGTACTCGGCCCTCCCCTGCATCCGACCAAAACAACTTGGACACTGGTGTTGCCCCAATTGCCGGGTCGCCCCCTGTTGCAACTCACACCGCCATTCGCCCTGGGGGCATCCGGCGAAGGGTTTCAACCGGGCCATATCATCGCTTATCACCGGCAAGGTTCCGTTTGGTCGCAAACGGCGGTAGTTGCTGCATCAGCGGCTATACGGCAGATGCGTTGTCCACCGGCGCCATGTTGTTGGATGGTGATTCACTGCAGACTCTATTGGCGGATGAACCTGATCTGTCTTTGTTCGCGATTTCAACGGACCGAAAACAAATTCGAATCGGCGAATTTTACCGACTGGAGATTCCGGCCGCATTGGTCTCTTTGGTCATTCCCTGCTGGTGTGAAAGCGAACGACTCCCGCCGTTCCTCCACGCACTGGCAGCCGCCTTGAACGACGAAGCCCTGCCAGTTGAAATTCTAGTGGTGGAGGATGGATCCCCTGACGATGAACTCGAAAAGACGGCACGAGTCGTCGCGAGTGTTGCCGCCGAATTTCCAGCCGTGAAGACGATCGTGCACACGGTTCACCATCGCGGTAAAGGCGGCGCGGTATATTGGGGTTGGCAACAAAGCGCGGCATCCGCGGTTTGGTTGGCAATGGTGGACGCCGATGGAGCGGTTCCTGTTCATGAAGTGATAAGAGGGATTCGCCGGGCATTGGAAAATACACCTCCCCACGCCATCATTACAGCAACCCGTTATCATTCTGAAACTTCGCGCGAAGTTCGCCGCGGGTGGATTCGGCAGCGGACTGGAGCTTGGTTTGCCGACTGGGCGCAACGAAAGTTAAACGTGGGAGCTGTTGACAGCCAATGCGGATTCAAGCTCGTCCCGGCGAGCTGGTGGCGCAACCGAGGGAACTGGCGAGAGGAAGGTTACGCTTTTTATCTGGAGCTGCTGGTTGCGGCACGTGACGACGATCTTCCCATTGAAAATTTGGCCATCGAGTGGTCGGAGATCGGGGAATCAAACGTGACTTGGTGGGACGGCTGGTCCCTCATCGAAACCGTGAAACGATTGCAGTAAGGATATATCGAAGAATCCTCATCCGCGCAGCTTTGGCCAACCATGGCTCAGCTTGATCGAAGTATTCCGGAGTCGAAAGGTAGATGCCATCGGTATCCGCTTCCAATATTGTCGCCCCCTGTCGCGATAGTTCGTCAATCAGGGCCTGCAGCAGCTCACGGCCTCGCCGGGTGACTTCCGCCGCCAACTCACCGTCACCAAATCGGGCTCCGGAAAATCCGGAATAGCCGTAGAAGGAGTTGATGAGGATTTTGCAGCTGGCCTGACGGGCGTCGGCCTCCGCGCTCTCCTCCGCCGAATCTCCATGGCGCGCGAGCTGTTTGTAACGCAGCCGATATTCTCGCAATTGCCTTAACAACGGAATGAAGACTCCAAGCGAGTCATTGCCTGGGTCCCGGCCTATATGGAGCAACAGACTGGGTTACAAGGAAGCCACGTCAAAATGTAGTACTTTCTCAAATACACATTCCTGAAAACTTCGAGTGTAGCCCCCTTCGAATGGAGTGACTTCGGGCGGCACTGGCGTCGACCGGTTAGCGTGATAATAATGCTCCCAAAACAACAGATCAATCTTACCGGTTGTGCCACGCAGCGTCGCCTCCTGCAAGGTGATGGGGAACGTCTTCACCTGCTCGAAATAGGTCGACAGCAGCCGGTTCGCGATTCCTTTGGTCTCCCGTAAATCATCCGCCAAATACGCCAGAAACGCCGAGCGATTCTCGTGGTAGGCCACATGAATCGCGTTGCCTGCCAAATAGGTCCGATCGCTGCCTTCAGCTGCGGTGATGCCAAAGTGGATGGCGACGTCCTTTAGCCCAAAGGTTGTGAGTTCCCGCGTGCTGATATCGTAGAGCTGCACCAACAAAAATGTATCCACCACGGTTCGTCCGGGAAGATCACAACGTGGGAAATCAATCCAACGCTCGGCCACTTTCAGGCGGCTGCTCCGAAACGACGCGTTTTGCCCAAACCTTCCCCTCCGGCACGGCACCTTCAACCGCTTCGCGCGTCGTCTCAGAAAATCCAAATCAAACTTGTAGATATTGTGACCCTCGATCGTATCGGGGTCCTCCTCCTCCAGGACTTCGTTCAGTCGCTGCAAAAGACGCAACTCTGCCGCATTCGTCATTGCTTCCCAAACCAGGGTTCGATCCCGGTCACCGAATCTCAGCCCGATCGCAAGTATCCGGTCCTCCGGCTTGTCCGCATTTCTGAACTCGTCGTCCGACGAAGCAGTCTCGATGTCCAATTGACACCGACGGAGTTGCCCGAATTCCACGTGCTTGAAGAGTCGATCTTGAGTCTCCAGCAAATGAAGACTTTCCAAAGGGCGCACTGCATCCACCGGAGCGTTGCCCCGAGCCTCCTTTACCAAGGTGTTGTGAGTCGCCAAATCAGGCGAGTGAGCCACCCATTGAAACACCCCCTCCCCTTCGAGTTGATGCCAGACCATGCCATCGAGTGCGGTCTCTTCGAACTTGCGCCCGAACCACGCAAACGGCCGCAAGGGCTCTGTACTTTCTATTCTGGATCCATCCCCCCCCTCCCGGGAGACATGCACGCGGCCAGACTTGTCCACCCACAACCCACAGCGTGATCCCGTTTCTGTCGGGTTCATGTTGCGTTCATGGCAAATTCAGTTTGGCAGGCGAAACCCGTCTTTGAATCCCGCTAAAATGGGCGCTGGTAGACCATGGTCAAAGCCACAAAAACCAGAGCCAGGATGATACCCATGAATAGCCCAGCCTTCCCTCGTGGCCGATAGCCGATGCCAGCGAGCGCACTTAACCCGAGCCAACAAACCAGTTTCACGATCGCCCACCCAGGAAAGCCGGATTGCAGCTTATGCAACAGATCGATGCCACTCACCAGCATCAGCACACTGGCGATTCCAGTGAAAATCATGACCTTCTTGCGCGACTCTGGCTCCCCGGCGAAGCCGTAAAACGTGCCGCCAGTTAGAACGATCAGGGAAAGAGTATGACGAACGTGGTAGAATGCGGGTGACATAAGGGAAAAATGAATACACCCCGCACTGTGCCGTATGCCAAAAGGCTCAGGACCTTTTTAGGTTAAGGTGGGCACCTTCCGCAGCGGTTTTTGCCTTCCGATTGACGGCCCGGCATAGACCACCACGTTACGGTTCCCGAAGTATCTCAAAGGCAAAGAGCGGTATAAAGCACCACGAACACGGCAGGGTTGAGGCGAAGGTAGGTCGCGAACTCCACTCGTCAAACGCTAAGCGTCACTTGCTACGCAAGTCACTGGCATCAGCGGCAACCCGGGGTCTGATCCACCCGCGAGCCCCCCATAAAATCCAACTCGCCGTGCCTGCGATAGCACAGCTGGGTGATGTCAAAATTATCCCCGTCCCCCAGAGTCCCACGGCTGCCAACGCCACCACCCGGTCGAGCAATCCTGCGGCCGAGGCTCTGTGCTGCGCCAATCCGACTATCAGTATCGATACCCCTCCCACTCCCAACGAAATCCAACCGAACCGATCGGCAAGTATTTCATTGCCCTCAGCTCGCATCAACCAACCCAGCAAGCCAAAAACGACTTGGTTGAACGCGGTAAATCCACCCAATAGTGCCAATACCAGTTCCGGTGTGACGGGAAAATTTCCATCTTCCGTTAGCACGCGATCGGCCACCGCACAACCGGCGCAACAGAACACCCGTTTTCCTTCGCAGACCTTGGCCACTTTGAACGGAAAACCGCAATAATCACATTTCACCCGCTGCATCTCGTCGCTCCATTCCGCCGGGCTCAGCTGTTCGACTCCGGCGTTTCCAAATGTTCGATAATTAGTTCCTACACGGTGGCTAAAAATAAATAACACATAAACGCGCGACGATCTCCTTCCGGCAGGTCATCAAGGTCCACATCGCCACACTCCAACATCTCGTCCGATATATCGGTCAAAAATCGGTCGCGTAGCCGCAATCGCACCGCCGCGCAGGCTCGCAAAATGCAATCCGCGTTGTCCTCGGCAAAATTCACGACGCCCGAAGCGAAAAAATCTGAATCGAACAGGGCCAGCAATGTTGCCACATCGCCGTTTTGTCCCTGCACCAGTTCCTCCCGCCAGGGCTCGCGCAGGTCCGCATCGACCTGCTCTAATGGCAACGGTGCCGCCAATTCATCGTCGAGTGAATCAGCCGCCAACATGATCACATCGAGCAACGGCGCCACGACCGCCAAGCTAAGCTTCACCTCAATCCGTTTCATTCGGTTCCAAAATGGCGGTGAGGTGTCAATTCTGGAGCACAAACATGTAGTGCTCCGCTTGCTCCCTTAACCCACCCCCCACCACCGATCGGCCATCTTCGTGGACTTTGGAGCATGTGCTTGCGGGCTTTCGTTTCATTGTAGCCAAATACCTTGCGCAAAACCAGCACCACATAACTCATGAGATTCACGGGGTCATTGAGTACCACGATCTTCCAAGGCCCCATCCACTCCGTCGCGTGCTCCGTAGCTACGGAAGGTGCAGGGGCGGTTTGCGCTTGGTCGATGGTCATAGTGGATGAATGGCTTGCTGGGCCAGCGGACCGTAGCACCAGATGTGCTTCGGTCAACTCCTCGGCGCGTTCTAAGCGTTCGCTCTCTCTGCAACCATGCTCGCGATTTTACTGGCGGCCTCTGCCACTGGTACCGTCGTGCGCTCGCTTTCGTGGCGCCATTTGACCTCGACCACTCCGTCTTTCAAACCGCGACCACCAATCGTGATACGCAACGGGATTCCGATCAAATCAGCATCCTTGAACTTAACCCCGGGGCGTTCCTCCCGATCGTCAATGAGTACTTCGCCCCCAGCGAGTTCTGCAGCCACGCCAATCGCTTTCGCCAGTGTCGCGGCCTTCTCCATTTGCGGATCCAACAGGCAGATCAAAACCTGAAAAGGTGCGACCGCCCACGGCCACACAATACCGTCCTTGTCGTGACTTTGCTCAATCACCGCCTGCATGGTACGACTGATCCCAATGCCATAACACCCCATGACCATGGGGTGGCTTTGCTTCTGGTCGTCCACATAGGTCGCGTCGAAGCATTCGGAATACTTGGTGCCAAGAATGAAAATATGCCCGACTTCGATGCCTCGTTTACTCTTCAATTCGGCACCACAAGTGGGACAGGGTTCGCCGGCTTTCACCGTCCGAAAATCACCCCATTTCGTGATCGTGAGGTCGCGAGTGACGTTCACGTTGCGCAGATGAAATCCATCCTCGTTGGCGCCGGTAGTGCCATTGCCGATCAACTTGATCGCGACGTCGGCATAGATCCCGTCCAACTGGTCCGCATTTTTAAGGGTCCCCTTGACCGCCCCCAAACTGCCGGCGCGCGCGCCCATGATCGGAGTGATTTCATCCGGCGTCGCAGGTCGGACCAGAGTGTATTCCAACGCCCCAAGCTTGGTTTCTTCGAGATCATCACTGCCCCGCAATAGGACCAGGAATGGCTTATCGTCTCCGACGTAGACCAGTGTCTTAAATTGTTGGTTGGCCGGAATTCCGTGAGGGTCACGGGCCAATCCCGCAATGGTGGTCACGCCCGGCGTGGCAAATTTCTCGATTTCGCCCACGGGATCCGCGTCCGTGAGATCTGACGGCACCAATCCGCTGGTGGCTTTCTCCCGGTTCGCGGCATAACCACTCTCCTCGCAATAGATGACGTCGTCGTCACCCACCGCGGCCGGCACCATGAATTCGTGGGAATAACTCCCGCCCATCACTCCCGTATCGGCTTCCACCGCGATCGCCAACACCCCGACCCGTTTAAAGAAAGCTTCGTAGGCAACCTTCATCTTATGGTACGCGGCCACCGCCCCCTCTTCGTTTGCATCAAAAGAGTAGGCATCCATCATGACAAATTCCCGCGCCCGCATCAGGCCGTAGCGCGGCCGGATCTCATTACGAAACTTGGTGGAGATCTGATAAAAATTATTCGGCAGATCTCGATAACTGCTAACCTCCCCCTTGACCAAGGGAGTGATCACTTCCTCGTGAGTGGGGCCGAGTACAAACTCCGGAGCCCTCGAAGCTTTCTTGTCGGAGCCCGCATGATCGGCTCGAAACATGATTTCGCGCGCAGCATCCCACCGCGGACCTTTTTCCCAATTTTCCGCAGGATGCACATGTGGCATCCACAACTCCACGGCTCCCGCCCGCTCCATTTCTTCACGGCAAATTTGCGAGACCTTTTGCATTACCTTCAATCCCAAGGGCATGTAGGTGTAGAGGCCACCGCTCAACTTGCGCACCAACCCGGCGCGAACGAGAAGTTTGTGCGATGCGATCTCTGCGTCCGCGGGGCTTTTCTTCAAGGTGGGGATAAAATACTGCGACCAGAGTTTCATAAAAACCGCCAACAGAGCACCGCCCCATGACTCCGGCAATCGTAATTGCATCGTCTCCTCGCAGACTTTGTACCGCTGAGATAATCGCCGCTCGCGGCTTTGGAGTGGTAAACTGAGGTGGACCCATGAAGTTGGACAGGAGGGATGATTAAATCCCAAAGGAGTCCAATATGTCGAAGAAACGACGTGCCTTCAGTGCCGAGTTCAAAGCGAAAGTAGGGCTCGAAGCCCTTAAGGGAATCGAGCCGATCCACGTAATCGCGCAGCGTCACGAGGTGCATCCGGTGCCAGTGAGATCAGTGGAAGAAGGAGGTGTCCGAGCGGTTGCCGGAGGTCTTCGCGAAGCCCTCGGCGCAGGTGCGCGACGAGATCGAGCGGAATCGCAAAGAGAAGGAACTGTATGCGCGGATCGGGCAGCTGCAGATGGAGCTCGAGGGGCTCAAAAACAGTTGGCCCATTTGGAGAGTAAAGAGCGCCGCAGCATGATCGAAACCGAGCATCCGAAGCTGAGTGTGGCCCGGCCGTGCGAACTGTTGGAGCTGCCACGCTCAACCTATTACCACCACCCGAAGCCACCGAAGGAAGCGGACCTGGCGTTGATGAAACAGATCAACGAGATCTACCTCGAGTCACCGTTCTTTGGTAGCCGCCAAATGCCCCGTTGGTTGCAACGCGAAGGACACGTGGTGAACCGTAAACGGGTGCGACGATTGATGCAATTAATGGGACTCACGGCGATCTATCAAAAACCGAGTCTGTCGAAGAAAGCGGCCTCTCATCTAGATCTACCCGTATCTGCTGCGAACGCGGAAGGTTGAAAGGTCGAATCACGTGTGGGCAACAGATATCATCTACATCCCGGTGTGCGATGGCTTCGTTTACCTGAGTGCGGTGATCGACTGGCACTCGCGGAGGGTGCTCGCATGGGAACTGTCCAACACGCTCGATGCGTCGTTTTGCGAGCGGTGCAGCGCGCGATGGCGATTTACGGCAAGCCGGAGATCTGCAACACCGACCAAGGCTGCCAGTTTACCAGCGCCGAGTTCACCCAGCCATTGTTGGCCGCCGGCGTGCGACTGTCGATGGACGGCAAAGGACGGTGCTTGGACCATGTCTTGGTCGAACGCCTGTGGCGCAGCGTCAAATACGAGGAAGTCTATCTGAAACGCTATGAGACGATGGTCGAGGCCCATGCCAACTTGGAGACCTACTTGCTGTTCTACAACGACGACCGACGACCGCACTCCGCCCACGGCCGCCAAACACCATCCGAGGTCTACCACGCACAACTCGACCAAGCCGCCGCCTGACGGCGGCTATCCGAGCGGGGAGGAAGCCGCGCTTCCTCCCCTGCTCCCCTCCATTATCTTTTATTCTTGGTCAGAAAAACCAGAAACCATAACTATAAATCCGCCCGACCTGTCCAACCGACGGGGTCCACCTCAATCCGATGTAACCCTGTCATGCGCGCGTTCTATCGGCGCCTCGTTGAGACTGGGAAACTGAAGAAAATAGCCCTTATCGCGGTCATTGCCCTCAATCTATTGGCCGCTAATCCCAACTTTGTCCTTGTTCGCTAACACCTCTGCTTCTGTCACAGCCAACTTCGGAATGTAGGTATCATCTCGTGGGGTCCAAAGCCCACTGCCCCCCAATCGCGCTCACACTTCACCCCGCCACCTGCTCTTCGCCGTCCGCCGCGTCGTCACTATCCGTCGCCGCCGACACTTTGGAGACCAGCAGCTTGTCAATCCGATGACGGTCCATGTCGACCACCTCGAACCGCCAGCCGTCATGCTCAAAAGCCTCCCCCGTCCCGGGAATGCGGCCGAAATACGTCATCACAAATCCACCCACCGTCTGGAATTCCGTTTCCTCCTCGTGCGGCAAATAATCCAACCCCGTCAACTCCTTGAGTTCATCGATGTCGTAGGTCGCGTCGATTAACCACGAGCCGTCCGAACGCTGCTTCGCCTCTGGCTCGTCGCTGCGGCCAGACTCGGGTATATCACCCACGATGGCCTTCAAGACGTCGTAAAGCGTCACGATTCCCCCCACCGATCCAAACTCGTCGTTCACCAGAGCGATGTGCTTGCCCGACAATTTGAACTGCTCGAGCAACTGACTCGCCATCATCGTTTCCGGTACCGCCAACGGCGGCGTCACGAGGTGGCGCAACTGCGTCGGCACTCCGAACGCATTATTGGCCCAAATCGCCTTCACCGAAACCATCCCGACTACCTGCTCGCGGTTGCCGTGCACCACCGGAAAATGGGAATGCCCACTCGCGACCACCTTGCGCCAATTCGTTTCATCCGACTCCGCAATGTCCAAAAACACCAGCTTCGGCCGCGGCGTCATCAAGTAAGTCACAAGCATCTCATCAAGTTCCAGCACCCCGGCCACCATGTCGCGTTCGCTCTCATTAAAGACGCCGTCCGCCATGCCCTGTTCGACCATGATGTTGACCTCCTCTTCCGTCACCGGCGCTTCCCGCGGCGCACCGTGCAGCCCGAACGGCCGCAGCGCCAACTCAGTCAGCCAGGTCAATAAATCCACCGCCGGCGATACCACTCGCGACAAATTCTTAATCGGCCGCACCAGCATCATCACAAACGTCTCCGGCTTCAACAAAGCCAACCGCTTCGGCACCAGCTCACCTAACACCACCGATGCCAAGGTAATCACGATCACCACCACCGACAGCGCCGCCGTGCCCGCAAACGGCTCCAACCACCCGATCGAGGTGAAAAACGCATCCAACCGTCGAGTGATCTCACCCCCACCAAATGCCCCCGCCAACACGGCCACCAAAGTGATTCCCACTTGCACCGTGGATAAAAATCGCGCCGGTTCCGTCGCCTCCGCCAATGCCGCTGCCGCGCGATTGTCACCGTCTTCCGCCAACTCCCGTAAACGGGACTTGCGAGACGCGATTAACGCTGCCTCAGCCATGACGAGGATGCCATTGATGACCAGCAGGAGCAGGAGGATCAACAGCTCGTTTGGAATTGAGTTCATTAACTAGAGGCCGGACCTACGCCCATATCCCCGGTCGGCGCAAACTCGTTTCACACCGCCCCCTTCGAATCCCGGCCTGCGGACAGGCCCGTCAACCACCACTCTGCTGCGTTCACTATTCAGCATGCTTCAGCACGGGCTCCTCCGAATTGAAAATAGCCTCGTCCAACTCACCCTCGCTCTTCGCTACGATCGTCGAAATCACCGCATCGACCGTCACATTGACCGCCGTTCGAGCCATATCCAGCAACCGGTCCACACCATAAATCACGCTGATCGCCGCCACCGGTAACCCGACCTGCTGGAAGACCATCGCCAACATCACCAACCCTACCCCCGGCACCCCCGCCGTGCCAATCGAGGCCAACGTCGCCGTCAAAATCACCATCAGGTATCCCTGTAACCCGATATCAATCCCCAGGGCCTCCGCGATAAAGACCGTCGCCACTCCCTGCATGATCGCCGTGCCGTCCATGTTCACCGTCGCCCTCAACGGAATCGTAAATGACGCGATCGACGGCTTGCCCCCCAGGTTGTGCTCCGCGTTTTCCCGATTCAACGGCAAGGTCGCATTACTACTCGCGGTCGAAAATGCAAAGAGCTGCACCTTCCGCATCTGTTTAAAAAACAGCCCCACGCTCAAGCCCGAGAATAACTTGAGCAGCAAACCATAGGGAAAAAACGCATGCACCGCCAAAGCCAACAACACCAAACCAAAGTAAATCCCCAACGCCTTGATCGCCCCAAACCCCTCCAAGGCGAAAGTCTTGCCCACCAGCGCAAACACCCCAAACGGCGCCGCCATGAGGAGCAGCATGACCAGCTCCATCACAATGTCGTTCAGGTCATTCGCGATCGCCAGAATCCGCTTCCCCGGCGCCCCCGCCAAGCAGATCGAGATGCCAAACAAAATCGCAAACACGATCACCTGCAGCATGTTTCCCTCCGCCATCGCCCTGAACGGATTGCTCGGGAAAATATTCAGAATCACATCCGTCAACGGCGGACTTTCCTGCACCGCAAACTCCGACGGGTAATCGAGCTGGAAACCCTTGCCGGGGTGGACCAACAGCGACAACCCAATCGCAATCGCGATGGCAATGGCCGGCGTGCACAGATGGAGCGTGTCCCACAAGCGCAAGAGGTTGGAGAAGAGGAGGTAGCGTAAAAATAAAGAGGCCGAACCCGGGAGGATTTCCTGGTTTCGGCACAAAAACGGCGTGTATAATTTGGTGTGAACAATACTATCGAAGCCGTCGCCCCGGAAATTGCCCTGCAAACCTGGCTGCGTCCAGACCTGACTCCGGTCGGACCCAACCAAGATTACGCTGCGTTGCGCGATCAACTGGCGGGGCTCGACCAGTTGCTGGCCAACAGTCACTTGGAAGCGATGGCCGTGGACTTTGCCCGGGAAAACTGGCGGGGCGACGACGTGGCCGGGTGGCCGCGACACCTGCAGTTCGCGCGCAAGGCGCGGCAGGTGCAGGTATTGCGCATGATGCGCGGAAACATCAGCTTGCGTAAACTTTCCCTGAGCATCGCCTCCAGCGATCTGTTGGCCGACTTTTGCGGAGCGCGCCGGATCGACGGCATCAAGGGGGTCTCCCAAAGAAAGCGTACGGGAGCGTGCGTCCAAATGCTTCACCGCCGGGCAGGTGCGCAGAATGAGCCAAGTCTTTATCGAGATGTGCGGTGAGGCGGACCGGGCGAGCGAACTGGGACTGGCTGCGGCGCAGCCGATGGATACGTGCCTGGTGGACTCGACCTGCCTGCAGGCCAACATCCATTTCCCGGTCGACTGGGTGCTCTTTCGCAACGTGAGCCGCACCCCTGCTCAAGGCGGTGAAACTGCTCCGTGCAGCGGGGTTGCGGGGTCGGATGCCGAACGAGCCGCCAGTCTTTGCCAAGCAGATGAATCGGTGGTGCATCGCGATGACCCACAGCCGACGGCGCCGCGATGCGAAGCGGGCCCGCAAGGGCGTGCTCCGCCAGATGAAACGCCTGCTGCGCACCATCGGCGAGCACGCCCGCCGCCACCGCGACCACCTCGCCGCCGACTACGCCCGGACCCGCTTCAGTGAGCGCCAGGCCACCCGCATCATTGCGCGCATCGACGCCAGGCTCGAGCAACTGCCGGCCGCGATCAAACAGGCCCACGAACGCATCATCGGCGCGCGACCAGTGCCCAACCCCGAGAAGATCCTCCGCGTCTACGAACCCGACGTGCAGACCGTGGTCCGGGGCAAGGCGTCCGGCGAGGTCGAGTTTGGCAACACCCTCATGATCAGTGAGAACGTGACGGGGTTGATCACCGATTGGCAGTGGTATCAGGGAATGACTCCGGCCGAATGGCGTCAGTTCGACCAGAGCCTCGAGCGCCAGAATCAGTTCGACCTGAGCACCCCGATCAAAGCGGCGAGCACCGACCGAGGCTTCTCGACCAAACGGCTGTGCGAACGCTTGGCCGAAGCCGACATTTATGACGCCACTTGCCCCCGCGATCCGCCGCAACTGCAACGGCGCATGCAGGAGCCGCAGTTCGTGGCGCTCCAACATCGCCGGGCTTCGACGGAAGCCCGCATCGCCATCATCAAGCAACGCCAAGGCAAGCGATTGAGTGCCAGAGGCTTCACGAATCGCTACCTGGCGGTAGCCTGGAGCATCCCCGGTCACAACCTGTGGCTCATCTCCCGACTGCTGGCCGACCAACCACCGCAGGCCCAAGCCGCCTAAAACCACCAAGCCTACTCCAACGATGAACAATAAACCGGCTGCCGGAGGTTCCCTCATGGAAACAATCCAGGCACTGACTGCTGCGACACTGCAATTTAGCCATTAAATTGCATCTGCGCGCGCCTACATCCGCCATTGGTAGCCGGAAATCCGCTCAAAAATCGGCTTTCCTGCCCCCCTTCCAAAATCAGGGTAAATAGGACTCTTTCTATCTACCTGTAACTTACATTTTATTATGAAATTGCCCTGCCTGCCAGGTGATCGAATCGATGCCTGCGACGGACCGTAACTCGTTCCCACTTCGTTCCCTTGTATGTTCGAACCGATGTTAAGAACGAGCGAGGACGGAGCCGAATGCAGCCTCCGAGAATGGACCATAGAGTTCGTCGCAGGAGGCTGCATTCGGCGCGATTGCACATGCGAGGTAAATGCCTTGAATGATGCTCGCCAGGGTGCGATGCAGACTGGCCGTCTGCACCGCACGGCAACCCAGAGGCCGATTTGTTACCCGAGGATTTACCTCGAACAGAAGCCCTGGGCCCGGGTTGCCGACCTGGTTGAACTCGAATCGCTGATAGAGCCCTGAGCTCGTATAATAAGATGGAGCAAACCACCCCTGAAAATCAAATCACCTATGTTGGTGTGGATATCGCCAAAGATCGTCTCGACTACACCGTCGATGATACTCGCTGTGCCCACGTCGAGAACACCCACCAAAGCCACCGAGCCTTGATCAAGCACCTCCAGAGCCTGCCCAATGCCCGGGTCGTATGCGAAGCGACTGGCGGCTATGAGCGTGCCATTGTCGCCGCATTGCTCTTGGCCCAGATCCAAGTCTGCGTGGTCAATCCAGGGCGTGTGCGCGCCTTTGCCCGTGCCGCTGGCTTGCTCGCCAAGACCGACCCACTCGACGCTCAACTGTTGCGCCGCTTTGGGTTACAAATGAAGCCACGCCTGCACCGGGCCCTCGACGAAGCGACCGCAACCTTGCGTGAGCTGCTCGACTATCGCCGGCAGATCAGTGATCAACTCGTCGCCACAGGCAACCGGTGCGAGTTGGCCGGACGCATTTTGCGTGAACGCCTTGAGATCCTGCGGGCGCTTTTAGCCACCGAGCTCGAACAAACCGATGCGCTGATTAAAACGCACATCCACGAGGACGACAGTCTACGCACCAAAGCCGCTCGACTGCGCAAACTGCAAGGCGCAGGCCCCGTGCTCGCGGCCACCCTGCTCGCCTACGTGCCTGAACTCGTAAAAATCGAATCGGGCCAACTCGCCGCTCTGATCGGTGTGGCCCCGTTCGCCCACGACAGCGGGCGGCGACATCGTTGCCGACATGTGCGCGGCGGGCGTCATTCCGTGCGCCAGGTCCTCTACATGGCGGCGGTCTCTGCCATCCGATGTAACCCTGTCATGCGCGCGTTCTATCGGCGCCTCGTTGAGGCTGGGCAACTGAAGAAAATAGCCCTTATCGCGGTCATGCGCCAAATGCTACATGCCCTCAATCTATTGGCCGCTAATCCCAACTTTGTCCTTGTTCCTAACACCGCTGCTTCTGTAACATTCCACTTCGGAGTTTAGGCTGATCTGAATATTCACCCGAATACCAGTTCATCTCGCCGCACGAACTAGGTCCATGAGCAACCACCCTCCCCTTGGCTTGGCTTCCCCGCACAATCGAGTATCTGTTACATTACTCACCTTCCCATGAAGCTCTCTCGCTTGTTTATCGCCCTGACCCTCGTCGCTGGACTCCACGCTCAATCCGTTCGCTTCGACGCGCTGCCCCTCAACGCCGCCCCCGGCTCCACCACACCCGCGATCGCCAGCGCCTACGACGGATCGCTCTACGTGTCTTGGATAGAGCCCCTCGCGAACAACGCTGGTCACACCTTGCGCCTGGCCCAATTCGATCACGAGGCCGACTCTTGGGCCGCTCCCCGCACCGTCGCCGCTGGGGCCGACTGGTTCATCAACGGAGCCGACACCCCGCCGGGCTCCGCCGGGCTCCGCGGTAAGGTCGTCGCCACTTGGTATGTTAAAGATCCCTCCGGTGGACACGCCTATCACGCCGTCTACGCCACTTCCGAGGATCATGGTCAAACCTGGTCTCCTCCCGCTCCCATTACTTCCGAGAGCACGGTCACCGAATTTGTCTCCATTGCACCTCTCAGCAACGGTGAGTGGCTCACCATCTGGCTCGACGGCCGCGCCCACGCCACCGACGGCCCCATACAACTCCGCAGTCGTCTCTTGGGTAGTGATGAAACGGATACCCTGATCGACGACCGTGTCTGCGATTGCTGCAACATCGCCCCCCTCGTCCTCCCCAACGGCGCCATCCTCATCGCCTATCGTGATCGCAGCGACGACGAAACCCGCGACTTCGCCTTCCAACGCTACAGTCGCGGCACTTGGTCCCCTGCCAAAGCGCCCCCCGCCGACGGCTGGCAAATCGCCGTCTGTCCCGTCAACGGCGCTCACCTCTCCCGCCGCGGTGCTCACGTCGTCGCCGCTTGGTTCGCCAGCGCCGATGATAATCCCAAGGTCATGACCGCTCGCTCCAACAACATCGGCAACAGCTGGAACCTGGCCGGCCAAGTCAGCGACCCCGCCATCAAACCGCTCGGTCGCGTGGCGTCCGCCGTCACCCGCGACGGTAGCCAATGGATCTCTTGGGTCGAAGTCACCGGCGACCTCGCTTTGCGTCGCCTCGGATCCGACGGCGTCATGCCCGCCATCGACCGCCTTCCCTTGCCTGCCGACAACGCCCTCCCCGGTCCGCACGCCCGGCCTCGCCTTACCCTGCTCGACAACCGCAGCGACACCCCCGCCCGCCTTCTCATCGCCCGACCCGAGTCCCATGGCATCGCCACCTACATTGCCACGCTCCCGCTAGACGAAGGAGCCGCCGTGGACGATTGCGGTTGTGGTCCCAGCGAGGCCGCCACCCGCGGTCACGCCCTCCGCGGACAGATCAAAAGCATCCTGACCGACCGCAACGCCCTCGTAGTCGCACACGAAGAAATACCCGGCGTCATGAAAGCCATGACCATGAGGTTCCAAGTCGACCCCCGCGTCCTGCCCCTGGTCGCCGCGGACCAACAAATCATGGCCCGTATGGAACGCCGCGAAGACGGCAAATGGTGGCTCTTCAACATTCGCCTCCTCAACCGCTCTCCCTGAGTTTGTAACGTATTACGTTACAAACCGCCCTACCTACGCCAGCCCTCACTCTCGAACGATTGTAACGTATTACGTTACAACGCCCTCCACCCACGTCCGCCCGATAATTTGTAACGTAATACGTTACAAATTATCTTTAATCATTATCCTAAAACGACTTTAGCGGTGCCTCGAGTTCTCGGATTCGGCGCTGCAGAGGCGCGACTAATTCCATCACCTGAGGCTGCGTATACCGGGGGATGATGTATTGCGGGCAGTTCCAATCATAGGCTGCAACTTCGATCTCCATCACGCGCACCGCTTCACGTCCGTCCGGCGTCGGCAACCGGGCCACCAACTCGGGACGCTTCGCCGCCATATACGATCGGGCATGTCCGAGAATCTTAAGTCTCTCCCGCGCCGGATAATCCATCAATAACAAAGCCACTCAACCTTCGGCCGCAACATTGCCCATACTGATCATTTGCCGGGTTCCTGGCAGTTCTGCAAAGGCCAGCCGCGATTCATCGAGCACCACCAAAAACCCCGCCGGACCTCCCCGGTGCTGTACATAAGGCCATCCGGTTTCGCCCACGCTCGACAGATAAAAACTATCCCGCGCCGCAATGAACGTCCGCTCTACCTGGCTGAGCGTTTCCACACGAGACTCCTTCCGGCGGTCACTCATCTCGATACGACCATACGTCTGTTGTTGGGCTTGCTCGACTGCAGGCGTTTGGAGCAGACGAAGAAATGCTTCCGGCATGACTAGGCAGGGGATAAGGATGAAATTAGCAGGCACTCTCAGAACGTTGTCACGTTCCAACCTTCCGCGTAATAACGTCGGATACTCACAATGCCCGGCGAACCGGAAACTTCATATTGTCTCCCAATAACTCGACGCCCGCTTCTTCCTGGCCTTCGACTGCCTGAGTACGCATCGCACACGAACGCGAGGCCCCCTTGATCAACGTTCGCACCGACTCATAAATCCCGTTAGCCGGATACGTCAGTTTGCTCAACTCCGCCGGCCATCGGGTGCCGGTGCCCGCAAACACGATTTCCGTCGTATCTCCTGCCCGTTGGCATTCGTTGGCCATGGCCAGTGCGTTCAACATGCGTGTCAGCGCTTCTTGGGATCCGCGCAGCGGGTCAGTGAGAATGATTATCGCTATTTTCATAGGGTAAAGTCGCGGCCTCAAAATTAGTCCGGACTCCGCAACGGCCACACATAGACCGATCTGTCTACATGGACGCAAGTCTTATTGAGACCGACCTGTCTAATTTTGCTCTCCATTCGTCAATCCCTACACCCAAACCACGTCCTCCAAACATGCCCACGCCGCCCAGCGCCTCTCGCCCCAGCACCCTCAAACGTGACCACCTCGTGGAGACCGCGTTCAGCCTGTTCTATCGCGAGGGCTATCATGCCGTGGGCATCGACAAAATCCTCCGCACCGCCGGGCTCGCGAAGATGACGCTCTACCATCATTTCAAATCGAAGGAGGAGCTCATCGTCGCCGCCCTCGAGCGCCGCGGGGTCGAGATTCGCGAACTACGGCAACGAAACCTGGCCTCCGCCGGCTCTTCTCCCCGCCAACAGCTCCTGGCCCTGTTTGCCGCGTACGAAGCCTGGTTTAATTCCCCCGATTTCAATGGCTGCGCCTTCATCCGCGCCATTGGCGAGTTCCCCGCAGCCACATCTCCGGTCCACCAAACCGCGACCGCGGAGAAACAAATACTCATTCAGACATTGGAGAGCCTCCTCACCGAACTGAAAGTAAAACGGCCCGACCGCGTCTCCCTCCACATCTATCTCCTGATCGAGGGGGGCTATCATCAGCGCACACACCTTCGGGAACGCTGACTCCATCGGCCACGCTCGCGACGCAGCCCTGGTACTCGTCGCCGGAAATCGGTAAGCAGGAATAAGTTAACTTGGCCCATTCTGCTAGTTGATCCACCCACTTGACGCCTCTGTCATACTGCGTCCCAGTTAACACCGCCGCATGATCACATTCACCCGACTCTCCCACTTTTAAACTACGCGCCAGCGTGGTGACGGGACTGTTGGCTCTGACGCTTCTAGCGCTCGGTATTTTCGCGGTCGCACCGCAATTGCATGATGCGCTCCATGCCGACTCAGACCATGCGGAACACTACTGCGCGGTCGACGTGTTCGCCTCGGGCGTCGCACTCGCCGCTACGTTTGTACTTCTGCTCCCGTTTGCGCTGCTACGACTCGGCTCCATCGAGCCCACCGTAATCGTCCGCTTGGTCGCGCCGTTGCGTCGACTGCCCCGGGGCGAGGTTCCCCGGAATTTTCGAGCTAATCCGTCCCCTCAGAGCGAGACCGCTGGTCCCGCCGAGCACCGCAGTGTCCAACTGCTCTCCACCTCTCGTGGAGAATTCACAAACTCGAAATTTTCCTGTCGACCCGAACGCCCAGACGCGTCGCGACAGGCCCATCCGTATCTCCATGTCATTTTCATTCCGCATTTTGGCGGCATCAACGATTGTATCCGTTGCTTCCGCTCAAACCACCGAACCGTCCTCCGCGCCGAATTCCGTCCATCTCGACGACTTTGTCGTCTCCACGCACCCCTACGGGCGCAGCTCTCACGAAATCGCCCAACCGACCAACGTCGTCACGGGCCCCAATCTTGACCAAAATCAATCCACCTCCCTCGGCGAATTACTGGCCAACGAAGTCGGTGTCAGTTCGACCTATTTCGGTCCCGGGGCCTGTCGCCCGATCATCCGAGCCTTGGGCGGTCCCCGGGTAGCCGTCATGCAAAACGGCACCGACACCATCGACGCTTCTGTCCTCAGTCCCGACCATGCCGTGGCCCTCGACCCGCTTTTGATCGAACGCGTCGAGATCACCCGCGGCCCCGCCGCCCTACTCCACGGGAGTTCCGCCATCGGCGGAGCCGTCAACGTGATTACCCACCAGATACACACCACCCTGCCCGAGCCGGGAGTGCATGGCCGCACCGAAGCCCGATTTGGTTCCGGCAACGACGAACGTTCCGGCGGTCTGTTGCTCGAAGGGTCCAGTGGACAACTGGCCTGGCACATCGACGCGTTCAAACGCGAAACGGACGACGTCGATATTCCCGGCTTCGCAGAGAGCAAACGACTGCGCGAACTGGAGGCCGCCGAGCATGAGGACGACCACGACGACGAGGGGGGAAGAGGAGGCGGAAGCCTTTGGCACCCTCCCCAACTCCTCCGTCGATTCCGATGGGGGCGCCACCGGTGTTTCTTGGATCGGGAAACAAGGCTATCTCGGGTTTTCCGCCAGCGGCTTCAACACACTCTACGGTGTGCCTCCCGGGGCTCATAGTCATGAGCATGAACACGAAGAAACCGCAACCGATCCCGAAGCGGAGGAAGAAGAACTCGTTTCGATCGACATGCGCCAACGGCGACTCGAACTCGAAGGCGAATGGCGCCACCCGGTTGACTCCATCCAAGCCGTGCGTCTCAAGGCATCCCACAGTGACTACCGCCACGCGGAGCTGGAGGGTGAAGAGACAGGCACCGTCTTCACCAACGAAGGCTACGATCTGCGCCTTTGACGTGCTGCATGAAGAGTGGGGACCGCTCCAAGGAGCCTGGGGGGCCAAATGTGGGTCATCCGATTTCTCAGCGGTGGGTGATGAGGCCTTTTTGCCCCCGACCACCACCGACGAACGGTCACTGTTTCTCTTCGAAGAAATCGAGCAAAGTCCCACCTTGTGGCAATTCGGCGCTCGCGCCGGCTGGCAATCCATCGACGTAACCGACGGCACCCTTCGGGAGCACGACGGCGACGCCCTGAGTGCCTCCCTGGGTTGGGTGCGGTCGTTCAACGAAGCCTGGTCGCTCGCCGCTTCGCTGGCCCGGACCGAACGAGTTCCGAACGCCCAGGAACTCTTCGCAGATGGCCCCCATATCGGCACCAACGCTTATGAAATCGGCGACACCGGGCTCGGGACCGAAGTCTCCCGCGGCATCGATCTAACACTACGCCGCCAAAGTGATTGGTTCTCCGGCGCATTGACGCTTTTTGCTAACGAATTTGACGGGTTTATCTATGAGTCGCCCACCGGCGCCGAGCAGGACGAATTGCCGGTCTATCATTTCGTGCAACGCGACGCGTCGTTTCACGGTGCCGAGCTCGAGACGCTTTGGCACCTTCACGAAGACGAACATGGTCACCTCGATCTCCGGGTGACAGGTGACTTCGTGCGAGCGCGCAATACCACCGATCATACCGATCTGCCACGCACCACGCCCATACGTGCCCGCATCGGTCTGGACTGGCAGCGTCAAAACTGGCGCGCCGGCTCGGAACTCGCCCATGTCTGGGAACAAACTCGAGTCGCCCCGGCGAAACGCCCACCGACGGCCACAACCTGTGAAGCGCTTACGTGGGGTATCGCTGGGTCCAACCCACCATCACATGGAATCTGCTGCTACGCGGCACGAATCTGACCGACAGTGACGCCCGCCCCCATACGTCGTTCCTCAAGGAAACCGTGCCTCTGCCCGGTCGCAACGTAGCACTCAGTCTTCGCGCGAGTTTCTAGGCCTTCGCCCTCAATCGGCCTCCAGCCCAAAGACCGCTCGCGCATAGTTGCGGGCGTTGAACGGCTGGAGGTCATCGGGCTGTTCGCCCAATCCGAGAAAATAGATCGGCAACTTCAACTCGCGCCAGATCCCGACAATGGCGCCCCCCCGGGAGGTCCCGTCGAGCTTGGTCACGATGAGCCCGGTCAACCCGAACTTCTGGTGAAACACTTTCGCCTGCTCGATTGAGTTGGTTCCCAACGAACCGTCCACCACCAACCAGGAATGATGAGGCGCCGCGGCATCGTGTTTCTGCAGCACCCGGCGGATCTTCGCCAATTCCTCCATCAAATTCGATTTGGTGTGCAGTCGGCCCGCCGTGTCGACGAGCAACATTTGACACCCTCGCGAGTGCGCCGCCTGCCACGCGTCATACGCGACCGCCGCGGCATCCGCGCCGGTTTGACTGGCCACAATGGGTAGGTCCAGTCGCGTCGCCCATGACTTCAATTGCTCCACTGCCGCGGCCCGAAACGTATCACACGCCACCAACATCACCGACTGTCCGTCGTTTTTCAGCAGATGCCCGAGCTTGGCCGAAGTCGTCGTCTTGCCCGACCCGTTCACCCCGATCAACGCGATCACGGTCGGGCCCGGTTCCGCCGCCTGCAACTGCCCTTCACTGCCCTCGAGCACACGTTCCAACACCGCCGCCCCAATCCCCGCCGCGTCCTGTCCCTTCAACTCGGGATCCTTCCGGTAGGCGGCTTTGATTTCCTCCAGAATCTCTTCCGTGGTCTCAACGCCGAAGTCCGCGGTATACAGCGCCTCCTCCAATTCATCGAGAGAGGACGCATCGATCTTGCGCCCGCCAAACACCCCGTGAGTCGTCTTCGCAATCGCCGAGACCGTTTTGGACAGTCCCGCTTTAAACTTCTTAAATAGTCCAAACATGGTGCGTTGGGGTTACCCGCGAGGCCGTGCGAAATGCTGACAGTTTTGGTTTACTCCGCCTTGCGCGAGTCGCGACCCAGCTGATCCTTTAGCCGGTCCAAAATACCGTTGATGAACCGTTTGGAATCCGCCGTGGAGTATAATTTCGACAAATCAATGGCCTCGTTGATCGAAACGATCGGCGGAATATCCTTCCGGAACAACATCTCGTAAATTGCCATGCGCAAAATCGCCAAATCGATCCGAGCGATCCGAGCGAATTCCCAATTATGGGCCAGCTGCTTGATCCGCGCGTCGATTTCATTGACCTGCTGGATCGCTCCGTTGATCAGCTCTTCGCCAAACGCATAATGCGCCCGCATCTTGTCGGTGGTCTCGAGATTGTCGAAAAACGCCCGAAGATCTTCCGCCAGATTTTGCGGGGCATTCAGGCTCCAGGAATAAAGAAATTGCGTGGCGGCGACACGGCCGTCGCGGCGTTGGGCGAAAAGGGCTTTGCTCATTGTGAAAGTTGTTTCTTCAGGGTCGCCATTTCCAAGGCTCCCCGGGCGAATTCCGCCCCTCGATTGATCTCGCCGAAACAGCGTGCTTCGGCTTGAGCATCGTCGGTGGCGGTAACCACCCCGGCGATGATGGGCGTGCGTGCGTCCAAACTGATCCTCATCAACCCTTGCTGGGCCGCTTCCGCCACCAGTTGATCGTGCAACGTGCCTCCCTTGATCACCACCCCGAGCGCGATACCGACGTCAAATGGTTGTTTGCCCAGCAACAATTGCATGCCCGTTGGCAACTCACCGCTGCCCGGCACCCGCACCACCGTGACATTCGCATCGACCACTCCCGCCTCCCGCAAGGTCCGCCGGGCACTCTCAATCAACCCGTCAACATAGCGCTGGTTAAAACGCGCAGCCACGATGCCGAGCCGGAAGGCGGCACCGTCAACAGCAAGGGCGGTGGGAGAGTCTAGACTCAATGAATTGATGAAATTTGAACAGTAGGACGACGATGATCTTCCGATACGGAGGACTCGAACAGCATAGCAACAAACGCTCGCGCCAATTCCGCAACCCGCAAAGCACGTTCGTTTTTCCCGATCTCCACCTCCGATGGCATAACTCTCTCATCCTCCCGGTTCGCGCTTCAACTTTCACTATAAAACCAATACGATTCCATTCACGAGAAGTTTCAGTTCCTAGATTGCGCGTGCCACTGCGACCGCAGACTCCCTCCCTGCCGGATTAATCCAGACTTGGCAGGCGCCCTCCGAATGGTCCTGATGACCGCGCTTCGACGTGCGCTTCCAAATCCACCATCGCACCACCTACCGCTATCACGCCGCCGCGACGGAGTCGTTCATGGAGGCGAGGTTGCAGCCGGCCAACACGCCCACCCAACGGCTGGGCACCCACCGCGTGGAGATTGATCCCAAGTGCAATGTGCACGCCTATACCGACTACTGTGGCAATGTCGTGCAGACTTTCTCCATCGTACGCCGTCACGAATCGCTGACCCTGGATAGCTACGCCGAAGTCGAGACGAGCCTGCTCGCAACGCCCGATGCCGTCCTCGAACTGAGTGTTTCCGAAGCCCGGCAGATCTATCGAAGCAAACCCCTCGCCCACTTCGAATTCCTTAACCCGTCGCCTGCCATCAGCTTCACGGCCGAGGTCCATAAACTCGCCAATCAGTTTTTCCGCCCCGGCAACGAGATCGGTCCGTCCGTCCTCGAACTTAATCACTGGGTCAATCAAACATTCCGTTATCAACCGGGCTCCACGCATATCAGCACGACCGTTCCCGAGGTCCTGACCCAACGCACTGGAGTTTGTCAGGACTTTGCACAGGTCATGATCGCGATTCTGCGGTCGGCCGAGATCCCTTCCCGCTACGTGGTCGGCTACATCGAGACGGACACTCAACGCGACGCCAACACTGACCGCAAACGTAGACCTCGGGCCTTGATCGGCGCAGCCGAAAGCCACGCCTGGGTGGGAATTTGCCTGCCAAGTGGCAAGTGGTGGCCCCTCGATCCCCCCAATGACTGCATCGCCGGGCTACGCCACGTAAAGGTCGCTTCAGGCCGGGACTACCTCGATTGCACGCCCACCAGAGGCGTTTTCAAAGGCACCCACACGGACCGACTCGAGGTTTCCGTGACCATGCGCGCATGATACCGGCCACAGCCGCGCCCGAAAATTCGGTGTAATTCGTCCCCTCTTTCCGCTCGGCGGCATGGATCAGCCCGGCGAAATCTTCACTTGGCGGTGCGAAAGTTGAATCCGTGACTTTCAATCAACTCCCCCTCCGCTGTGAACAAGGATACGAAGGCGATAAATGCATGCGGCGGACGCACCTTGGGCGCAGACCGCAAACTGTCCCCCGATCCCACCAAGACAGCGCAGCGCGTTGTTTTCCCGCTTTTGGGGGAGAATTCCACCGCACCGTGCCACGATCCGCATCCATCGCCACCGGGCTTTTTTCGTCATCGTAAAAGCGCAGCACAAACGCGTTGCCTCAATCGCCAACCCCAAGTAGAGAGTGTCCTATTGACCCAAATTTTGGAAGGGGGCAGGAAATCCGCTCAAAAAATAGGCTTTCCTGCCCCCTTCCAAAATCAGGGTAAATAGGACACGCTCTAGGTAACTGCTTTTGCTCACTTCAATGAGTCCATTGAACGCGTTAACACCCAGCGCTGCTTCCATCCTGGCTTGGGCCCGCGCCCAGTGTGGTGTCCCGTCTGCCAACAACTTCAGACCCTCCGTCGTCAACTCGACTTCTCGTCGCCGACGATTGTTGCCCACTCGCACCTGCAAAAATTTCCGGTCCACCAAGGGCTTCAACGCCCGCGATAACGCCGATCTGTCGAGCGATACCGCTTCCGCGAGTTGCTGCATCGTCGGCTGGTTCAGAATCCTCATCGTCAACAAGATCACAAACTGCCCCGAACTCACCTTCACCGCCCCCAATGCATCATCATAGACCTGCGTCACCAGTCGCGCCGTCCGCCTCACATTAAAACAAGCACACGTCTCCGCCGCAGCCTGACATTGAGCCACGGTAGGCGCAGCCGCTTCCGCTTTGGCCCGCGACGAAGTCATGATCCCGCCAATCGTGAAACGAGCAGTACCAAATTTCGCCCCTTCATCAAGGGGCCGCGATCTCCACCGATGAAACGGTCAATTTGGCATTCAATTGCGAAGGATCACTGCGCACCGCCTCCAGCACGAATTGCTCAATACTGATATACGGAGCCCGCTCCGACAACGCATTATAGAAATTGACCAGGTTCTCCCACGGCACCCGCTTCAGCGATACATCCACCGTATGCACCGAAAATTGCGCCGTTTGCTGCGTCGGTTGGGCATCACTACTCAGATTCGTCGCAATCCCCGCCTGCGCCGCAATCGTGTTCAACTCCGCCGATAGGCGCACACTGTTGAACGTGCGTGAACCGTCCAAATCTTGCACCGCTGCTTTCGCGGCCGCTTCGATCCTCTCCCGGTCGTTTAACCATCGCGCCTGCTCCTCCAACTGACTCGCCGAAATCGTCAAATCCCGTGATTCCTGCTTCACTCGCTCCGTCACGCTCGAAACCCAGTAGATTGCCGTTCCGACCAGAAATACTAACAGCAACAACTTTTCCCGGGCCAGCTTGCCCATGAACCAGGCCCTCATGATGACACCTCCCCAGGCTCCGCCAAAGTCGGCTCCGACTGTTGCACATCAAAAGCACCCAGCGCAAACGTCACCACCAACCGTAACGTCGAACGCGCCCCTCTAGTTTCCAAATTTAACATTTCTACATTCTCCGTTCCTTCCAACGCGGTCAGCGCCGTGATGTAAGCATTGATGTCGGGGGAACTTGCCGTCTCCGCTTCGATTTCCAACGAATATAAACTCGTCGCTGTCGTACGTCGAAATACGATCGATTCCGGCTGAGGTTGGTCCACCAGCGCGATCATTTCAAAGGGTCGCAGTCGTTTCGTTCGCAATTCATCAATCCGATTTGCCAACCGATGCGCCGTCTCGATCTCATTCACAATCGGAGTCTGCCCCGCGATCTGCTCGATCCGACCTTGTTGCAACATGTCCAACCCCACCAAGGCGCCCTCGCCCAGTCCGGCTAAAAGCAACAACACCAACGAAGCTACCAGCGGCCGCCAAAGCCACGCATCCCGCACCCGCGCCCGCCGACGCGAAACCAATTCATCGGGGTCTCGCACGTCGAGCATCAGCGCGTCATCCAGCGCGAGTTCACTGCTCACTCTATCGCGATTGATGATCAACACGTCATCCCCCCGGCTTGCCGGCATCCACTTGAATGGAGTCGACAGCCACCACAGATCGGCTGCCGCCGCACTCCTGGATGAGCTGATCCCTCACCGCCGACTCCTCCGCCGAACTGGCCTCATCCGACAACTCCACCGCCCTAACCAAGGTCGGCACGCCCGACATGTCGCCAAAATGCAACGCCGTCATGCCTTCGGGCACTCCGCACGATCCAAGTCGTTGCCGCTGCCTTGCCCGCCAGCAACGCCCCAAATCGGGGCGCGACCCACTCCGCTTCCGGCCACATCTCCGTCTCCTCCGACATGAAGCGCTTTTGATACGCCGCAAATACCAATGCCCGATCACATTCAGACCGGGTCCAATATCCCCAGTAAAGTTGCGACAGCGGAAACGGTGCCACCGTTTCCAGCGCGAGCTCCACCTGTTCTCGCTCCGCTCCAGCCCCCTCCTCCCTCACCAATGGCACCGAACGCACAAAGAATCGGTGATCCGGCAACACCTCCACATAGCGAGGTCGGGTCTGAAATACGGGTAATTTAAAGGACAAAGCGGGCATACTAATAATTATCGGATCGGCGACATCGCCACCGACTTTTCAGGGGCATCAATCTCGCGAATCTCTAACAGTGTAAAGGAATACTCCAAACGGGATACTCCAAACTCGTTTCTTCTGATTCCGCCCGCTCGGCCACCGCCAAGGCTGCCGCCGACACTCGGTGTCCGCCCGCTCCATCCACTCCGTTTGAGCTGGTGGTAGCCTCATTCGACTCCGCCGTATCATTGTTATAATCATCATCTTCCTTGTGCGGGATCGGTTCTCCCGCGACCAACTTCGCCCCACCGTTCGGGGTGATCACCACATTCAGTCGATAAGACGACGTGCCCTGTATCACCGTTACAATAATTCGCAGCGCCTGAATCTCCGTGCCCAGCCCTTCCGGCCCCGCCTGCTCCCCGATGATGCCTTTCACTTCATCACTGCTCGTGAAATACCCCTGCCCGTTCCCCCGATAGATCCCTTCCCCCGATCGATAGTCATTCAACAATGACTGCTGCTGATCATCGTAATGTCCCACCGCCGCTAACACCGACGAGGGTGCCGAATTTACATTGATCGTCGAATAGTCCAGCAACGAAATCGCCTCCACGAAACGCCGGCCCCGCTCATTGAAATAACCGGTCTTTTCGTCAAATAAATCGTCCCGAATCTTATCGATCGCTCGTAGTTCCTCAAACGAGCGCAACAATCGTCCGGGGGGAGGAAACCCGATCTCATCCCGCTCATAGTCCTCCACGCGAGGCGCGTCAAATGACGTGGGCGTGTAGTCCTCTTGCATCCAGCCCATGATCGCATCCGCCAATAATTCACCCTCGCTCTCGCGCTCCCCCCACGAATCAAAGATTTCAAACAGCATCTGAAAATCCAACTGCGACACCGAAATTTTTCCGCTTTCGTCTCGCATCTCCACTCTCACTTCCAGGCCTTCCCCCGCGTCATAACCCGCCCACTCCAATGGGGTGTTCCACTCTTCCGACGGACTGTGCAGTCCGCCCAAAACTTCCTGGAAGTCGACCAACACCGCCAACGTGGTCTCCAACACCGACGTGGTCTCCAACACCGAATAGGCTTCCTGCCGCAATCGCATACGATCCGCATCCCGCACATAGACGATCAGATCCGTGCTCGCCCGTTCGATGACCAACATCAGCGCCATCGTCGCAAACAACAGCGTGATCAACACGATCACCAATATCGACCCGCGTCGTTTTAATTTCGCCACGATTTTCATCAGAATGTCGGCAAGCCTTCCCCAAACATCGGCAACGGCACCACCGTCTCAATCGTCTGGTCTCGATAGGTAAAAGTGAGCCGTAACCGCGACGGAGTTTCCAACTCCCGATCGTCACCGCGCTGCAACTGTTCCTCCGTCTCCCATCGCGAAAACTCCGCGTCATAATAGTCGTAGGCCAGCTTCGTCACCCATGGGGACAGCAGCAATTCACGCGGCGGCTCGTCGTCAAAATCCTCCTCCACCGACGACTGCCAATACAAGATCAGGCCCTCCCCGCGCCGCACCTCCAAGGCACCACCACACGTCGGGCAGTTGGCCGTTCGGGCCACCCCAAAATTCGACTGCCTTCCCTCAACCCAAACGTGATCAGATCCTCGCGTCGTCCAAATTGCACTTCCACCTCCGCCGCCTCGGCCGAGGACTGGTCCTTGCCCACCGCCGGGGGCAAGGACGCCACCCGCAACTCTCGCTCCCAAAACCGCGTCAACATGCGCGCATGCTGGTCAAACAACCACCAATCGCGGTTGCTCCCCCAAAGCTCCGCCATCGAAAATACAAACGTGTTGAGCCCGATCATCACCCTCGCCACCAAGGCCATCGCCACCATTAGCTCCAACAGGGTAAAGGCTCGCCGCCCTCGCTTGTCCCGACTTCTCACGGTTGCCTCCTTTCCCCAAATTCCGCGATCCGCTCCCTGGACTCCTACCGCAACGTTTCCCGTTCGTCATCTTCCGACCACGTCGGTCGCAACATGCGGAACTGCTCTCGCCGCAACTCGTCCTTCCGACCCGACCCACCGCGAATCATCACCTCAAAAGTCACATCAAACAAATCCGCAATCTCCGTTGGCGCCACGATCGCTCGCCACATGATCTGTCGACCGTCGACCGTCTCCAAGTCATCCCCTTCTTCCACTTTCTCCAAATCCGGCTCCCGGAACAGAATCTCCCGGGCAAGACTGCACATCCGCGTCCACTGGCGTCGCTCGCTCCGCGTGTTCGTACCCCATCAACACGTTGACGTAAGCCCCGCCCAAAACGATCGCCGCCAAAGCAAAAATAGCCAGGGCCGCCAACACTTCCAAGAGCGTGAAACCGCTTCTCCTCATCCTAGGAATTGCCCTCCTCCTGTAACATTGGTGCACAGGTCCATGGATCGATTTCAAAAACCACCGGGTGCTTGCCAGGCAACACCAGCTGCGCCCTGAAAGGGGTGCAGGTGCCATCCACAAAAAACTTCACGCCTTCGATCGTATCGGTCTCCAGCAGCGTTCCCGCGATCATTATCGAACGCGCGCCCTTCGCCATCCCTAGAAATTCGAGTTCAAACTCCATTCCCCCCCCCGGCAGGGGACATTCCTTTGTCCCCAACGCCGTCGACGTTTTGAACATGCGTCCTTGATTGTCGAAACTCAGAAACACCTCCGTCTCATGCTGCAGCGCGTACTTCCGGGCCTCCCCGACCGCACTCCAGAAGACGTCATGAGGAGATTCCTTACGGTCCAGCAACAACCGCGTCGACCCCACCGTCAGCACCGTCGCGAGCAGGCCGATCAGCCCAATCACCACCATGATTTCGACGAGAGTAAATCCATCGGTCGGACGCCCCGGCGCCCCCGACCGCAAACGGCGGTGAATTAGAGTCGTGGACGGCGACGCCGAAGCTTATTGCCAGTTGCCAATGTCATCGTCGGCTCCGGCCGTCTATGTCCGGCCCCTTGGAATACTGGAATACAAGTCGTAACCGGTCTTATTGAGTGTCCCTGGGAAGCGATATTCATAAGGCTGTTGCCAAGGGTCCATCGGCACCTTGCCGCTGGCCGATTCATAATACGGTCCACGCCACTTGCCATTGGAGCCACCGGCTTGCGGCATTGTGATCAACGCCTCCAGTCCCTGCGCTGTAGTCGGATAGTTGCCCATATCGATGCGAAATGAGGTCAAAGGCGCGCTTAGTGTCGTCTTCACAAACAAAGCCGCGGTCGAACTCTGTCCCCACGATAAATCTCCGCCCACATTCTTGACCAATACAGTGACTAAGAGCCCCAGAATGGCGAGAACCACCATGATCTCGAGCAAAGGGAATCCCCGCGCCATACGAGCGCGAAGAGAGTTGGAACGACGTTGGGGCGCGATTCGGGAAGTGTCATGACAAACGGGATTAACGACGGAGAAACCAAGATGTCGAGATCGGGGCGCATCCCCGCTTCTCACAACCCCTGAGACGTCCCCAGCGACCGGAAAGGTTCAAGATCAACCTCCGTCACGTTTTCACGACACCAAACCCTCTGCCTTCCGCCATTCATCCCACGTTGGTAGCCCCGCTGGGAATCGAACCCAGATTAACGGTTTAGGAAACAGCGGTTCTATCCATTGAACTACGGGACCAACTCAGCGGGTAGCACAGAAACTTCCCCCGCCTGCAGCAAGCGAGAAGTTGCGTGGTCCCGAATAACCGCACTGCGCTTGGGGCTATTGATCCCACGTAATCAGCCGCCGTCGTTGGCTCACACTGGCGGCGGCCTGATGCCGGTCATCCGAGCAAGTTGCCGCCCATTAGCCCGGTTCCATCCGGAGCAAACATCCCCCGATCAACGAAGAATCGAGCCTGACGCCTCTCCACTGCCGATCCATTTGGGTGGACCAAACCGAAAAACGACTGAATCCCCTTCCGGGCGACGCCCAAAAACCGCCCGGAACCTTCCGGACGGCTTCAGACGAATTATCAGACTTGAATCGGTCCTAGACAAACAGTTTTCGCACCGTCGCCAAGATTGCTTCCTCCGCGTCAGTTTTCACGCCGTCGCTCGCCATAAGCTCGCGCACCACGCCCAAGGCCGTCTTACGGACCGACTCAGAGTTGATACGTAGCCGGATGCTTTCGAGGAACTCCCCCCGAAATTCGTCATCCTCTCGGGCGAATCGAGCGTTCGAGATGGACTTGGCTTCGTAGTTGGAAAATCCCGTGTTCGGATCCCCGTTCAGAGTGGTGACAAAGGAATCGATCACTTTGCCCTCTGCCACTGCTATATGTCCATCAGCATAGAGGCAGTAGTGCAGGAGATCGACGATGGCTTCACGCTGCGGCTGCGCAAGTCCGTCGGCAATCGAAGCATCCTTGGATTTGAATAATTTGAATAGTGAGGTGGACCCCGTCGGTTGGACAGGTCGGGCGGATTTATAGTTATAGTTTCTGGTTTTTCTGACCAAAAATAAAAGATAATGGAGGGGTGCCGGGGAGGAAGCGCGGCTTCCTCCCTGCTTGGATAGCCGCCGGCAGGCGGCGGCTTGGTCGAGTGGTGCGTGGTAGACCTCGGATGGTGTTTGGCGGCCGTGGGCGGAGTGTGGTCATCGGTCGTTGTAGAACAGCAAGTAGGTCTCCAAGTTGGCATGGGCCTCGACCATCGTCTCATAGCGTTTCAGATAGACTTCCTCGTATTTGACGCTGCGCCACAGGCGTTCGACCAAGACATTGTCCAAGCACCGTCCTTTGCCGTCCATCGACAGTCGCACGCCGGCGGCCAACAATGGCTGGGTGAACTCGGCGCTGGTAAACTGGCAGCCTTGGTCAGGGTTGAAGATCTCCGGCTTGCCGTAAATCGCCATCGCGCGCTGCACCGCTCGCAAAAAGACGCATCGCGCGTGTTGGATAGTTCCCATGCGAGCACCATCCGCGAGTGCCAGTCGATCACCGCACACAGGTAAACGAAGCCACCGCACACCGGGATGTAGATGATATCTGTTGCCCACACTTGATTCGACCTTTCAACCTTCAGCGTTCGCAGCAGATACGGGTAGATCTGATGAGAGGCCGCTTTCTTCGACAGACTCGATTTTTGATAGATCGCCGTGAGTCCCATTAATCGCATCAATCGTCGCACCCGTTTACGGTTCACCACGTGTCCTTCGCGTTGCAACCAACGGGTCATTTGGCGGCTACCAAAGAACGGTGACTCGAGGTAGATCGCGTCGATCTGTTTCATCAACGCCAGGTCTGTTTCCTTCGGTGGCTTCGGGTGGTGGTAGTAGGTTGAGCGTGGCAGCTCCAACAGTTCGTACTCCCGGGCCACACTCAGCTTCGGATGCTCGGTTTCGATCATGCTGCGGCGCTCCTTACTCCCCACATGCGCCAACTTTTTTTTGAGCCACTCGAGCTCCATCTGCAGCTGCCCGATCCGCGCATACAGTTCCTTCTCTTTGCGATTCCGCTCGATCTCGTCGCGCACCTGCGCCGAGGGCTTCGCGAAGACCTCCTGCAACCGCTCGGACACCTCCTTCTTCCACTGACTCATTTGCACCGGATGCACCTCGTGACGCTGCGCGATTACGTGGATCGGCTCGATTCCCTTGAGGACTTCGAGCCCTACTTTCGCTTTGAACTCGGCACTGAAGGCACGTCGTTGCTTCGACATCTTGGACTCCTTTGGGATTTAATCATCCCTCCTGTCCAACTTCATGGGGCCACCTCAGAATCCCCCCCCTCGCGAATAATCTGCTTCACGCCTACTCAGTTCTCCGTCGGAGGCTTCGGAGGAAACACCTCTGGTTAATAACGCGGCATGCAGTCTTCACAAATTCCGTGGGTGAACTCCGCCCGCGTATGCCGCTCAATGGAAATCTCCACCTGATCCCAGTATCCATCATCACTGCGGATTTTTTTGCAGCCCGCGCAAATCGGAATGATACCACGTAATTCTTTGATCTCGCTCAACGCCACTTCCAGCGAAGCCGTTTGATCTTTCAATCGCCGATGGAGCTGAGCAAACCGCCAAATCACCGCCACCAATACGCCTATCACTCCGAGGGCCACAGCCAGCGCCAAATACAGCCGGCTCATATCCACCTCGCGATCGGGCGCATAGATCAAATCATCCACCGGCAGACTCTCCCGCAGCATACCGAGCCGGGTAAACATGTCGGCTATGTGCCGCCAGCGCCCTGGATTAAGGTACCCCAACTCCACCACGTCGGGTAAAATCAGTTTCCGCATTTCCGCGGCCTCATACCGTAAATGCTCTCGTGACTGCCGGTCGCTATAATGGCTGTAAATCAACTCAACCATCTCCTCCGTGTGCTCCAACGCATAGCGCCAACCTCGCAATGACGCCTCCCGAAACCGCGCCACTCGTTCGGGGTTCATCTCCACTTCGTTTCGGGTCGTAAATAATGTATCCCCGTAATAAATCAATGCCCCACGCCCGTGGCATAAACGTCAAATAGTCACCGCCTTCATTCCCCAACAGAAACAACTCGTCGGTCGAATACGCCGACATCGCCGCCACTTCTCCATTCACGAGTGCCGATGGATCGAAGCGATGCGGCACCACCGTGATTTCGTCCCGCGCGATATCTTCCACTTCGAGATAGAGCGTGTCCCATTTACCCTGATTGTGGAAGGGGGGCAGGAAAGCCGATTTTTTGAGCGGATTTCCGGCTACCAATGGCGGATGTAGGCGCGCGCAGAGGCAATTTAATGGCTAAATTGCAGTGTCGCAGCAGTCAGTGCCTGGATCGTTGCCATGAGGGAACCTCCGGCAGCCGGTTTATTGTTCATCGTTGGAGTAGGTTTGGTGGTTTTAGGCGGCTTGGGCCTGTCTGCGGTGGTCGGCCAGCAGTCGGGCGATGAGCCACCGGTTGTGACCGAGGATGCTCCAGGCTACCGCCAGGTAGCGATTCGTGAAGCCTCTGGCACTCAATCGCTTGCCTGGGCGTTGCTTGATGATGGCGATGCGGGCTTCCGTCGAAGCCCGACGATGTGGGAGCGCCACGAACTGCGGCTCCTGCATGCGCCGTTGCAGCAGCTGCGGATCGCGGGGGCAAGTGGCGTCATAAATGTCGGCTTCGGCCAAGCGTTCGCACAGCCGTTTGGTCGAGAAGCCTTGGTCGGTGCTCGCCGCTTTGATCGGGGTGCTTAGGTCGAACTGATTCTGGCGCTCGAGGCTCTGGTCGAACTGACGCCATTCGGCCGGAGCCATTCCCTGATACAACTGCCAATCGGTGATCAACCCCGTCACGTTCTCACTGAGCATGAGGGTGTTGCCAAACTCGACCTCGCCGGACGCCTTGCCCCGGACCACGGTCTGCACGTCGGGTTCGTAGACGCTGAGGATCTTCTCGGCGTTGGGCACTGGTCGCGCGCCGATGATGCGTTCGTGGGCCTGTTTGATCGCGGCCGGCAGTTGCTCGAGCATGGCGTCGATGCGCGCAATGATGCGGGTGGCCTGGCGCTCACTGAAGCGGGTCCGGGCGTAGTTGGCGGCGAGGTGGTCGCGGTGGCGGCGGGCGTGCTCGCCAATGGTGCGCAGCAGGCGTTTCATCTGGCGGAGCACGCCCTTGCGGGCCCGCTTCGCATCGCGGCGCTGTGGCTGTGGGTCATCGCGATGCACCACCGATTCATCTGCTTGGCAAAGACTGGCGGCTCGTTCGGCATCCGACCCCGCAACCCCGCTGCACGGATCAGTTTCACCGCCTTAGGGGGTGCGGCTCACGTCACGAAAGAGCACCCAGTCGACCGAGAAATGGATGTTGGCCTGCAGGTAGGTCGAGTCCACCACGCACGTATCCATCGGCTGCGCCGCAGCCAGTCCCAGTTCGCTCGCCCGGTCCGTCTCACCGCACATCTCGATAAAGACTTGGCTCATCGAGCGCACCTGCCCGGCGGTGAAGCATTTGGACGCACGCTCCAGCACGCTTTCTTTTGGAGACCCCCTTGATGCCGTCGATCCGGCGTGCTCCGCAAAAGTCGGCCAACAGATCGCTGGAGGCGATGCTCAGGAAAAGTTTACGCAAGCTGATGTTTCCGCGCATCATGCGCAATACCTGCACCCGCCGCGCCTTGCGCGCGAACTGCAGGTGTCGCGGCAACCCGGCCACGTCGTCGCCCCGCCAGTTTTCCCGGGCAAAGTCCACGGCCATCGCTTCCAAGTGACTGTTGGCCAGCAACTGGTCGAGCCCCGCCAGTTGATCGCGAAACGCGGCGTAATCTTTGTTGGGTCCGACCGGAGTCAGGTCTGGACGCAGCCAGGTTTGCAGGGCAACTTCCGGGGCGACGGCTTCGGTAGTATTGTTCACACCAAATTATACACGCCGTTTTTGTGCCGAAACCAGGAAATCCTCCCGGTTTCTGCCTCTTTATTTTTACGCTACCTCCTCTTCGCCAACCTCTTGCGCTTGTGGGACACGCTCTACCTGCATGACGGATTCCGTTTATTTCCAGATCCACATGCCCTTCAAGCCCTCCCGTCCCCCCCCTCCCGCCAACCGTTAAACGCCCCCACGACCTCCTCGCTCGCCCTCACGCCTTTTTAACCATATTGGTTAAAAACGCCTTCGAGGAACCCTTGAACTTCGTTCTTCAAACTTCCTTCGTCGCTCAACAGAGTGCCGCCGTTTTTTCGCCACTTTTTATCCGCCGCGCTATTCCTCTCGGCAATCGCCGCGGTCCACGCCGAGGACTCCACGATGTCCGACCTCGCCGCCGCCCAATCCCTTTTCGAGGCCCGTCGCTACGTCGAAGCCCAGCCTCTCTTCGAAGCCGTGCTCGTCAACGCGCCCGACGACCCCACCGCCTTACTCCATCTTGGCAAACTCGCCGCCAAACGCCGCGAACGGGAACTTGCCGTCACTTACTTGCAACACGCGCTCGCCATCGTTCCCGACGATACCGAACCCAATTTCGAATACGGCGCTGCCTGCAGTTTCTGGGCTGGTGAACTTGGTACGTCCTTCAAGGCCCTGCGCCAGGCCCATCGAGGTCGCAAAGCCATGGAGCGAGCGGTGGAACTCGCCCCGGATAATCTGGTGTTCCGCCAAGGCTTACGCGAATGTCATGCCTCCGCCCCCGGTATCGCCGGAGGCAGCATGTGCGCAAGGCCTACGCTCAAGCGGACGCCATCGCTCGCAGCGACGCGGCCCAGGGCGCATTTGCCCGGGCCAATCTCCATCGTAATGAGGGTGACTACGCCGCCGCCCTCGTCACCCTCTACGTCATTCTCAAAAACTCCCCCGACAACTACTTCGCCCTTTTCCAATTCGGTCGCTGTGCCGCCGACTCCGGCCTCGCACTGTCCCGCGGACTCACTCACCTGTAGCACTGCCTCGAACTCCCCGCTCCCGACAAGGGTGCCCCTCCGGCCCATGTTTGGTGGCAAATCGGCCTAATCCAATTCCGACTAGGCAACATCCCCGCGGCGCGCCTCGCCATGGAAAAAGCCGTTGCCCTTGCCCCCCCAGGAATCCCGCATCGCCACCGCCCTGGCCAATCTACCTGATCAAGACGCCTGAACGCCGTCCGTCCCCGCTCTCTTTCGCTTCCGTGACGCGTATCCTCGACAGCCACATCCACGCCTACCCTTCCGAGGTCTTCGCCAATCCTCGGGCATGGGGCGAGACTCACGGAGAACCATGGTGGACCGAGTCGGTCGCCCCCCTCGACCGCCCGTCCATTCAGGGCTGGGCCGACCTTAATCAACTGCTCCGAGACATGGATCACGCCGGTATCGAGCAGGTCGTCATGCTCGGCTGGTATTGGCAGCAGCCATCCACCTGCGAGCTTCAAAATCAATGGTTCCTCGAGTGGCACCATCTTCATCCCGACCGTATCAAAGCGTTTGCTACGGTGCAACCTGCGGCCGGCCCCCGAGGCCTGGACAACGTCCGCCGCTGCCTCGACGCCGGTCTGCTCGGCATCGGTGAACTGCGGCCTCAAATTCAGGGCTTCTCGCTCGCCGATGATTCGTTCGCCGCACTCGCCCAACTCGCCGCGACCAGAGAGGTCCCCATCAACCTTCACGTCACGGACCCCACTCTCGATGGTCGCCCCGGCGCCATCGCCACCCCGCTCGCCGACTACGTTTTCGCCGCCCAATCCTTCCCCGATACCACGTTCATCCTCGCCCACTGGGGTGGAGGCCTCCCCTTTCACGAACTGACTCCACGGGTCGCTCGTGCCCTGCGTAATGTATATTATGATACCGCCGCCTCCCCACTGCTCTACCGCATCGAGGTCTTCCGACGTGTCGTCAACCTTATTGGCGCGGACCGCATCCTCTTCGGCTCAGACTATCCCCTCCGGCTTTACCCTCGCACGGAATCCGCTCCCGGTTTCGAGCGTTTCCTGAACGACATTCGCCACGCTGGCCTTTCCTCCGCTGAATTGGATGCTATCATGGGAGATAATCTCCGCCGCCTCCTTCGTCTGCCTTGATATGGTTGCCCCGCCCCCTCCCGTCCACTTCAACGCTGTCACCAAACATTTCGGCGACGGCCCCGCCGTGCTGGATGCCATCAACTTCACTGCCCGCGAAGGGGACTTTATCGCAGTCATTGGTCCCAGCGGTTGTGGAAAATCCACCTTACTTCGCCTCATCGCGGGCTTGACGACCCCATCCTCCGGAAGCCTCTCCCTCCAAAGGCAACCCCCCGTCGATGCGGTCGTGGAACTGGCGTTCGTATTCCAGGAACCGACCTTGCTGCCGTGGGCGCGGGTTGCGGCCAACGTCGCACTTCCGCTCCGCTTGCGTGGGGTTCCCTCCAACGAGTGCGCCGACGCCGTCCACCGCTGCCTTACTCAGGTTCGTCTCGCCGATCGTGCTGACGCCTTCCCTCGTCAACTCTCCGGAGGCCAACAAATGCGGGTTTCCATTGCTCGAGCCCTGGCCCTCAACCCCAAACTTCTCCTCCTCGACGAACCGTTCGGCGCTCTCGACGAGATGACACGCAACCACCTCAACGAAGAACTACTGACCCTACGCGAACAGGCCGTATGGACTGCATTCTTCGTCACGCATTCCATCTCGGAGGCCGTGTTCCTCGCTAATCGAGTGCTCGTCATGTCCGCGCATCCGGGTCGCATTCAACACGAGGTGACCGTCGACCTGCCCTATCCTCGCACTGCGGCCACCCGTCAATCCTCCCGGTTTCTCGAACTCACGGCCCAGCTTTCGCAACTCCTGCATGCCGCGGAGACCCCTCCGGCATGAACGCCAAAATCACCTGCTTGGTCGCTCCCGTGGTTTCCGCGACTACGTTTATCGCCTTTTGGTACGGCGTTCGCGGCATGATGCCGGCGGATAAAAAATTCATGCTGCCGCTGCCGCACGACGTAGCCACTGCCTTGGTGGAGAATCACACCGTGCTACTCCACGCGTCCTTAAATATCGCTCTTGGCGCTTCCATCGGCCTCGCCACCGCCACTGTGCTTGCTGTCGGGCTCGCCATCCTCATGTCCACCAGCGGGTTCATTCGCACGAGCCTCTATCCTCATCTCATGATGCTGCAGATGATGCCCGTCATCGCCCTCGCTCCCATACTCGTCATTTGGGTGGGTCCGGGCCTTCCCTCCGTTTCAATCATCACGTTTTTGATCTGCTTCTTCCCTCTCGTCGTAAACACCACGCAGGGTCTCCTCTCCACCGATCAAAAATTGGTCGAAATGTTCGATCTCTACCGTGCAAGCCGTTGGCAACAAATTCGCCGACTCCGTATCCCCGCCGCCATGCCCTATTTTTTCACGGGTTTGCGCATTTCCGGTATCCTAGCGTCCATCGGCGCCATCGTCGGCGACTTCTCCGCCGGTAGTTCAGCCAACGACGGCGCCGGTCTTGGGTTTCTCATCATCATTTACGGTGCCCAGTTTAAGATGGCCGAACTCTTCGCAACGGTCATCTCCGGCTGCCTGGTCGGTTTTTCATTTGTGCTCGTTGTGCACCGCATGTCTTGGTTCTTTCTCCACCAATGGCACGACTCTTACGAACGCTCGGATCGCTGATCCTCACCACAGGCCTGCTCCTTTCGGCCGGCTGCCAACGTGAGCCCTCGTCCACTCTCTCGCCCCACGCAACGACCGATTCCCCAGTCGGGTTAACGCAAGTCTCCCTGCAATTAGATTGGTTTCCCGAACCCGCCCACGGCGGTTTCTTCCAAGCCGCTGAACGCGGATTCTACGCCGAAGTAGGCCTCGATGTGCAGCTCATTCCCGGTGGCCCCGGCGGCCGCCCCACTCAAAAAGTCGCCGCCGGTCAGGTTCCCTTCTCCATGGGTCGCAGCGACGACGTGATGCTTGCCGTGCAACAAGGCCTCCCGGTGCTTATTGTCGCCGCCTTGATGCAGCACGACCCTCAAGCACTCCTTCTCCACGCCGACAACCCGATCTCCACGTTCGCCGATCTTGATGGTCACGCTCTCATGGCCTCCCCCGGCTCCGCGTGGATCCCCTATCTGCAGAAACGCCATGGCATCAATATCGACCTCATGCCCATGAGTTTCGGTCTCGCCCGCTTCATCGCCGACCCGACCCTCATTCAGGCCTGTTTCATCACCGACGAACCGTTTCGTCTTCAACAACGAGGGATCACCGTCAAAACCCTTTTGCTGGCGGATTCCGGCTATGACCCCTACCGCGTCATCATAGCTCACCGCCCTTACGCCGAGGCCCACCCAACCATCACCCGCGCCTTTGTCGCCGCCACCCTTCGTGGATGGGACGACTATCTCCACGGCGACCCCACCCCCGCGCACACACGCATCGCTCTCGAAAACGAGCACATGAGCCCCGCCCAACTGGACTACTCGCGCACCGAGATGCTGCGTCAACACTTCGTCACGGGCGATCCCTCTCTCCACGAATCCATTAGCCATCTCGACCCCGCTCGATTGCGGTCGCATGCTACGCTGCTCCACGAACTCGGTGTGCTGTCTCATCCTCTGCGTCTCGAGGATTACGCCACCACCGACTACCTTCCCTAACCCTCCTCGGTGCCAGGGCAACGGATCTCACCGCAGTCAGTCGGACCTCGGGCGGCAATCACTACCAGCTAGATGCCGTGGCGGTTTTACAACCGACATGCTCTTGCATACCCTGCCACCAGAAATCGCTCGCCCCGCTCCATCGCATTTGTTAGAAATAGGCCTTTTACGTCCTTCGCCAACCGGGTCTTTGATCCGTCATCAGTCCTACATGTTAACAACCCTTCGCCATCATCTTAACCGTGCGCTGCTTTCGTGCGTGCTGATCTCGTCTGCCTCGCTTTCGGGCCAAACGATCACGGACTTGGATGAACCGGTGACGGAGCTCGACCGCTTTATTGCGACCGAATCCGCCTTGGCCGATTCAGGTGACCTGCTCCCGACTTCGTGACCGACGCCTTCCGTTTTTGGCGAACAGTCCGTCCTCGATACTCCTCGTGCGGTCACGATCCTCACTCCCGAGCTACTGGCTCGTTTTGACATTCAAGACTTCGGTGACCTCGGCAAAATTGGCGCCGGCACCCAGCAAATCAATTTTTACGGCGTCCCGGGCACCCACAGTCCTCCGCGGCGCCGAAGGCGGCGTCTCCTTCAACGGCATGCAACGCGCCTGCCAACGCAACCAAATGCCTCTCTCATTTGGGTCTCTCGAAGCCATGGACTTGGTCAAAGGCCCCGCTCCTGCCCACTTCGGAGCTGCTCAAGCGGGTGGCTACACCAACCTCATCCCCAAGTCCCCCTACTTTGATCGCCGTCGCTCCAGTATTTCCATCGAGCTCGGTACCAGTGAACACTCCCGCGCCCAACTCGACACGGGCGCTCCGTTCCTCCTCGGCGACCGGCCCGCCGCTTACCGCCTGTCCCTCACCGCTCAATATTCCGCAGCCCCCTACGACCGAATTCGCAACGACTTCGCATCCCTGTACGGCTCGATCAAGGTCCAGCTCTCCGAGCACACCACTCTATTCACGGGCGCTGAACTCTTCCGCTTCAAATCCAACGAAAACGCGGGTTGGAACCGTCCCATTCAACCACTCATTGATGACAACCGCTACGTGATCGGCGAAGCCATCAACATTGCCTCCACCGCCTGGAATGGTCTGACCAACCGCGATGCTCTTTACCGTAACCCAGCGCTAGTGGTAGACGCCGCCGTCGTGGACTCCGGCGTCGCCTCCGGGTTCATCACCGCGGCCCAACGCGACACACTTCTCAATCTCGCGACGCCCGACGATCGCGCCACGGCCTACGCCGCGTTCAGCCCAGCCGAGCTCGCCACCATAGAACAAACGTCCTCAGGCTATCAATACACGCCCGACTACTTCACCGCCGGCGGCCGCGTTTTCACCACGCCCATCGCCGCCCACACGGTGCTCGCTGACGACACCGATTTCGCCGATTCGGACAACCTGCTCTATTTCGCCGAACTCGTGCAACAGCACGACTCCGGCGCCGTCCTGACCAGTCAGTTCCTGCTCGACTACATTCACACCAACAAGCGCTCCAATTATGGCTATGCTGTCAGCACCGATCAACTCGTGCTCGAGGCCACCTACCGTCAACGCTTCGACTTCCTCGCCACCACGCTCACTTCCGGCGCCTCCGCCCGCCGCACCGATGCCACCGTACTGCAGGATTTCTTTGACGAGCCCTTCAGCCGTCGTGACATCACCCGCCCGACGATCTCAGCCAACTCCATCATCCCGGTCGGCTCACAAACCGATCCCAACGGGGTCAACTTTTGGTCACCCACTTCGCAAGGCGGTGCCAACGCTCACTCCACGCTCTGGCAACTCAGCGCGTTCGCGTTCGCCGAATCCCGTCCGCTTGAACGCCTCACCACCTTCACCTCGTCCTCGCCACTCACGCCCCCTACGACACCGCCTACCCCGATGGCGTCGACCGCATTCCCCTCGATGATCCCGTCCGCAATCCTGTATCCGATGAGCAAAACTTCACCAGCGCCAGCTTCAGTTCGGTCTTCACGCTCACCGACCAAATGCGCCTCTACGCCACGCTCCAACGCGGCACGTCTCTCGAGACGATCGACGGAGGGGCTATCGTCGGCAAGGGTAATTTCGCCGACAATGAACTCGACGAAATCGGGCTGAAAGCATCCCTCCTCAACGATAGCCTCTTCGCGTCCTTCGCCGCTTACCGTTGGGAGCAATCCGCGTTCAGCGTGCGGGAAAACGATGCCTAGGAACTTTCGGGCCAAGGGCTCGAATTCGAACTCACCTACGCACCGTCCGACCGACTCGCCATCATCGCCTACGTTGGTCGCCAAGTCGTGCGACTGCACTCGCCACTGGGGTTCCGCTCCATCCCGCTGGCCGAAGAACAATGGGCGCTGTACGGCGGACAACTCACCAACAACTTATCCGGCGTCCCCGCCTCCTCCGGCTACGGTCCCTACTCCGCGCCTGCCTCGAATCCGAATTTTGAATACACCGGCTCTCCCCAAACCCAGGCCAAGTTGCACACCTACTTCGCCCTCCCGGCCGATTTCGGATTCACCATCGGTCTGCGCTGGAGCAATGCCTACTGGCACAACTTCGACCACACTCTGCGGCTTCCATCGTCACTCAACGTCGATGCCTCCATTTCCTGGCGCCGCGACGACTGGGATGTCGCCCTGCACGGATCCAACCTCACCGACGCTGACATCTACACCGGCGCCGAGCCCGTTTTCGCCGCCAATACTCTGCTCACCAAGGCCCCCGGCCCGGAAGCCAAACTGGTCCTCACTCGCCGTTTCTTGCCGCCGCGCCCACTTACCTCCCGAAACATGTGGTCCAACAACCCGCGCGCCCTCCCATCCCGGGATTTTCCACTCGTTCAACATCGTGTAACTGCTTTACCCATGCTCCGCGTCATCTCCGCCCTTCTTGTCGCCACCATCTTCGCCGGCTGCAGCAAAACCAGTGGCCCTTCCTCCGATTCGACGGAACCCGCTTCGACTGGCTCCCGCACGCCCATCACCGTACAACTCGACTGGGTCGCCGAACCTGAACACGGTGGCTTCTACCAAGCTCAAGCCCGGGGCTTCTTCACCGACGCGGGCCTCGGCGTCACCCTCATCCAAGGAGGGCCCAACGCTTTTCCCATGCAGAAAGTCGCCACCAACCAAGCTCAATTCGCCCAAGCCGACAGCACCAACACGATTCTGGCCATCAATCAGGGCCTGCCCATTACCCAGGTCGCGGCCGTTTTCCAACAAAACCCCTCCGTGCTGATGCTCCACGCCGACAACCCTATTTCGTCGTTCGAGGAGCTGGACGGGAAAACGATCATGGCTCGTCCCGAATGGGCCTTCCTTCCGTATTTGCGACAGAAATACGGCATCAGTTTTGAACTTATCCCGTTTAATTTTTCCGTCGCCAATTTTATCGCCGACACCGATTTCATCCAACAGGGCTTCTACATTGCCGAGCCGTTCTTCATCGAACAAGGCGGCGGCCAAAAACCCCAATTCCTCTACGCTTGGGACGCTGGCTTCGACTCCTACGTGGTCCTCGTGGCCAACCGCACATGAGCCACCGAAAACCCAGCGGCCACCCGCTCCTTTCTCGCCGCCTACATCGCGGGCTGGAAAGACTACCTTATGGGCGATCCGACTCCCGCTCACGCCCTAATGAAACAAATCAACGACAACGTGTCCGACGAGTTTCTCACCTACTCACGCCAAATGATCATCGACGAAAAGCTGATCACCGGACAAGGCCCCGACGGGGGGCCCGCGCTTATCGGACAACTCGAGGGCTTTCGTTTCGCCACTCAAATCCGCCAACTCGAATTGCTCGAAATCCTCCAACCTGCGGGCAAACTTTCCCCCGCCGATGTGATGACGACCGACTACCTGCCCAAGCACTGAGCGAGAGGATCGGTCCATCGCCCCGTGCCCCATGCTTCGCCCCCCTAGCCTCGTGAAACCCCTGTCCCTCGTCTTCTTTCTGGTTGCCTTGGCCGCCCCGCTTTCTGCCGCCAAACTCCGTGCGCTCATTATTGATGGACAAAACAACCACGACGTCTGGCCAAAATCGACCATGATGATGATGACCTACCTCGAGCAGACAGGCCGTTTCGACGTCTACATCCAACGCACCGCCTTCACGTGGAACAGCGCCAAATGGCTAAGTACGTACCCTCTGGATTCTCAGCCCGAAACCAAGGAGTGGAAGATGGCTCAGACCGACCCCCACTTCGCCCCCGAATTCTCCGCCTACGACGTGGTGGTCTCCAACTTCGGGTGGCAAACCGCCCCCTGGCCCCGAGCCACCCGTACTGCCTTCGAAACTTACATGAAAAATGGAGGCGGCTTCGTGGTCGTACACGCCGCCAACAACCCCTTTCCGGCATGGCCGGCTTACAACCGAATCATCGGACTCGGGGCTGGAGCGGTCGCAATCGAGCCTACGGGCCCTACGTCTACCTCGATGACACAGGTCAACAAATCCGGGACCGTTCGCCCGTTCGCGCCGGCAGCCACGGTCCCCTCCACTAATTCGCTATCACACACCGCGCAGAGCACCCGATCACGGCCGGACTTCCCCCGGTCTGGATGCACACCATGGATGAGTGCTACGATCGCCTGCGGGGGCCCGCCGAAAACCTCACCATCCTCGCCACCGCCTACTCCTCGCCCACTCAAAATGGGACCGGCCGTCACGAGCCCATGCTCATGACAATCACCTGCGGTGAAGGGCGTGTGTTTCACTCTACGCTGGGCCACGACGACTACTCCTTCGAGTGTGTCGGATTCATCACCACCTTCGTTCGCGGCGCCGAATGGGCCGCCACCGGCGAGGTCTCAATCCCGGGCCCGACCGATTTCCCTACCGCGACCGAAACGCGCACTCATCCCTTTCCTGCGCTTCCGTGACTCGGACCGCGGCTGTCCGGCACATTTGGGTGGTAGAAAAAGCCCGACCTGAGTCGCCCTCGCACTCTTGGCCTGCCCGGTGCTAGCAGAAGAGACGACAACCATGCCGTCCTCTTCTCCTTCCCTCACTCCACTTTGCGACGCAAATAATGCCACTTTCTGGCCGTGGCACCGTTGGCCCGAATTTTCGCGCTGGCCCAACCCCCCAGGGTACGGTGGTCATCGTGCCGATGGCCGGCACCGCTGACTGGTCCCTTGGTCATGCCCTCGACTCCGAGGAACTGGTGCTCATGCATGTGCTGAAAACCGCCATCCAGGCCCAACCACCCGAACCGCAACGCCTCCTGGTCATCCCGCCCTTGCGTTTCGTATTCGGCCCCGGCCCCGCGACTGCGTTTGCCGTCGACCCGCCCACCATTCACCAACTGCTGGACGAAGCCGTGGAGTCCATCGCGCTGAGCGGATTTCGACGAATCGTGCTCTACAACGCCAGTCCGTGGAACGAAGAGCTTACCGCCGCGACAGCCCGCGATTTGCGTATCTCTCGCGAATTACAGATGTTCCGTATCAGCCTCAGCGGTCTCGGCTTCGACTTTAATCCCGACCGCTGTCCCGATCGTCGTGACCTGCAAACCGTCATCACCGCGCTGACCGGCCGTGCGCCCGAGCCATCCCTGATTGAGCAACCACTCGATCTCGCTGCCGCCCGGGAACAGGCACCACTCATCGTTTGCCCCATCGCCGAACGACTGGCTCACCTCATCGGCGAAATCGATCGTTGGCCCGCTCTCCCCCACAACGGTCGTGTCCAGCCCGCCAATCCCGCCGCATTCGCCGTCTTTCCCTCCTCATGAACGAGTCACCTTTTCCGCCCTACCGCGATCGCTACCTGCCAGCCATGACGCTGTCGCAAATCGATGCCTTGCCCGATAAAGTCTTGGGCACCCGTTATTAATCTCAACCGGCGCTATCGAGCAACACGGTCCTCATCTGCCTGTCGCGGTGGATTCCCTGATGGGACAATATTTCCTTTCCCACGTCCTGCCATTACTCCCGCCCGACGCATCGTGTTACGTCGCCCCTCCCATCACAATCGGGAAGAGTAACGAACACACCGGATTTCCGGGCACTTTGTTCATCTCCAAGGACACCCTTCGCCTTCAACTCCTTACCATCACACGCCAAGTGAAAGCCTGGGGTTTGAGTCGATTGCCATTCTAAATACCCACGGCGGCAACACCGATGTGATCGTCTACACTCTCCTCGAGATCAAAGCCGACCTCGGTTTGCGCACCACCATTCTAAGCGCGGGCGTGGACTATGGTCTGCCCGCCAAAGAACGCTCACTTGGTATGCATGCCAACACCGTCGAGACTGCTTGGCTGTAAGTCGTCGCACCCGAATACGTACGGATGGAAGACGCCGTATCCGAATACCCGGCTGACGCTTGCGTCGCCGGACAACTGCGACCCGCAGGCCGCTCCCGCGACTTTCGCTTGGGTGACCGCCGATGTTTCCCAAAGCGGCATCATGGGCGACGCCCCCGCCGGCACCGCCGCCCGGGGCGAGGCCTGGTTGGCCGCCAGTTCAAAGGGCTACGCTCAAGCCATTGCGCGGGTCAGTGCACTGGGCCGAAAAGACGTTTAGACGCATATCTATTTTCCTCATACAAGTCTTCCGTTCGCTATCGCTAAAAAATATCACGCCCGTTCCACGCTTGGCGTCGTTTCTGCTATTCAGCGTTTTCAAGTGGATCGCCTAAACCTAAAGGGAGGTATATCGCCTCACTGCACCACGATTCGGAGAATCCTAGTATGCGTAGATCCGTCATGGACTACCCGTTCGCAGGCTATCGAAAGGGCGTTCATCAACCCGGTAAATTTCATTTGGCTTCCCTCAATGAGGGAACCCCAACTGAGTACGACCGCGCCCTTCCGCATCGCCATGACTTTTTGAGCTCATATGGCTGCGCACGGGCTACGGTCGCTTGAATTGCGATTTACGGGAATTTGAAATTCACGCCAATACCTTGCTCATCCTATCGCCCGGTCAGGTACACTCCTGGAACTACGGCGATAACCCGGAGGGCATGATCGTCGGTTTTTCTTAGGAATTCCTGGCCGTTAACAACGAGCAACCGGGGCTTCTGGCCAAGCTGCCGTTTTTATACCCGGAGGAGATCGATCCCATCCTGCATCTCGATGCCCGCGAAGGCTCACGCTTCGATCAACTTTTTTCATCTCTCAACGACTTGACGCAGGTCTCGGCGCCCGGTCAGGACGATTGGGTACGGGGGGTTCCTCCTCGTCGTGCTCAGTCACATGCGGTAGCTCTTCAACCTGCGCATCCCCGAAACCTCACCGCCGCGCGGTGATGGTGAACTGCTGCTGCAGCGATTCCGCCTCGCTCTAGAAGAAAACCTTCCTCGCATCGTCGAAGTCGGTGACTTCGCCGACTTGCTCAAAGTTTCCCGCACTCACTTCAACAACGTGCTGCGTCGTTTTTCCGGTCGCTCCGCGAGTGAACTCATCCATGAGCGCATCTTGTTGGAAGCCAAACAACGATTGCTGCATTCCACGCTCACCATCGCCGAAATCGCCTACGATCTTCGCTTCCAGGATCCGTCCTATTTCGGACGCTGCTTCCGCAAATATACCGGAGAGACCCCGGGCGAATATCGAGAATCAGCCCAATTCGAAGCATTGGTAAGCTGAGAGGAAATGCTCCCGTTATAGGCTCACACCTCAGAGCCAAAGAACAATTTCAACACTTCCCGACCAACCAACACTTATCTCCCATGGCACATCCTGCAGGCTTTGTGGCACAGATCGCCAAGTGGCATCCACTGGCACATGCGGTGCTCGTAAGGAGAACGATCTCACCTCACCTATGAACCAATTCCGACTACCTATCTGCGCGCTGACCTTTTCGGGTTTGGCGCTTTTTGCCTCCGCCCAGGAAGAGGACCCAGTCACTCAACTGGAGAAATTCATCGCCGCGGAAACGGCACTGGAAGACTCCGACACCCTCCTGCCCACTTCCCGGCCTGTCGATTCGCTCTACGGGTTCGGCAAGGGCATTTTGGATACACCTCGCGCCGTCACGGTCATCACTCCCGAGGCCAGCGGTCTGCGAGGACTCGACGACGTTTATGATCTCACTCAACTCGTCCCAGGTTCGACGGTCACCAACTATTACGGAGTTCCCGGTATTCCGACCATTCGCGGTCTGTTCTCCGGTATTGACTTCAATGGCATGCAGCGCGTGTGGAACCGCAACGGCTACCCCACCTCTTTCGGCTCGCTCGAATCGATGGACTACGTTCGCGGTCCGGCTCCCGGAAACTACAGCGCGGCCAGTCCGGGTGGTTTTGTGAACTTCCTCCCCAAGTCGCCCTACTTCGACAAACGGCGCGGTTCCGTCAAGGCATCCTATGGCTCCTACGATGAGTTTAATGTGCAAGTCGATGTCGGCGGTCCCGTCCTCCTGTTTGACCAGCCCGCGGCCTTCCGCGTCTCGATCACCAACCAAATGGCCGACTCGTACTACTCGGGCATCAAGAACGACTACTTCTCCGCCTACGGTTCCCTCAAGGTGCGTCTCAGTGATAACGTATCCATTGTCACCGGTGGTGAGTTCTATCGCCACCGGGCCAAGGAAAACCCGGGCTGGAATCGTGTGACTCAGGACCTGATCGACAAGGGCGAGTACCTGATCGGTTCTCCAGTCAATGATCTCACCGGCCCTTCCCTCTCCCTGACCCTGCCCAGCGGCGCCAGTTTCACCTGGGTCAACACCACGTCGGGCTCGGTTAACCGCGCCGCCCTCGAAACCGCTACGCCTTTCGGTGGCACTCGCGGTAATTTCGACGGTTCCTTCCTCGCGCAACAGGGCTTCGCCGATTCGGGTTTCCGCCCCAATCTCGTCGCTTCCAGTGCCAATGCCGCCTACCTCTATTCCTACTTCGGCGCGATTGACAATCCAACCGGCCAAACGGTCAACATCGATGGCAGCAGCGTGCTGCCCGACAATGCCGACTTCACCGACGCCGATACCTTCCTCTACTTCTTCTACACCATTTTCACGCCGAGCGACACGCTGAAGTTCACCAACAAATTCTTCGTCGACGCCTACAAACGCGAAAAAGTGTCCACCTACGGTTACGGCGAGCTCGGTGAGAATCTCACCATCGAGAATAAGTTCCTCTTCGAGCCGTCCTTCGATGTTCTGAGCGGCATCAACATGACCTACGGTCTCTCCGCTCGCTACGAAGACTCCATCGCCAAAACCGAGTTCACCGTCGAGCCCTTCAGCCGTCGCGACATCACTCAACCTGCGACCGCCAACGACACGCTCAAGTCCGGGGGCCAACGTGACAACAATGGCAAAACATTCTGGGATCCGTTCGGTTCCTAGGAGTCGCAATTGTTGACCTTCGGCGTATTTCTCACGCCGGAAATCAAGTTCTCCGAGGCCTTCTCCGTCCTCCTCTCCGCCCGTTGGGATAACGCGTCATGGGACTACGGTGTGCCCACCGATCTCGGTGCCGACTTCAACAGCGGACCCCTGCCCAGCGGTGGCACTTCCTACACCAACTACAGCGTGAGCCCGGTTTGGAAAGTTAACGACAAAATCTCCTTCTATGGCATCGCTCAACAAGGCACCGCCTTCCAAGGGTTCTATGTCTCGGGCTCCATAGATCGCGGCGACACCAACTTCCAGGAAAGTAGCCTCGGTGAAGTGGGCATGAAGGCCTCCCTGCTCGACCAATCCTTGTTCGTGGCAGTGAACGGGTTCTACCAGGAATTGGTTAACTTCGACACCCGCGGCGGCATTGCCGTGCCGCAACGCGGACGTGGTATCGAGTTTGAATCGACCTGGGTGGTTTCACCCAAATTTACCGTCTCGGCCAACTACACGTTCCAACAACACTACTACCGCACCGACACCATCCCCGGTGGGTTCGTACCGCTCACCACGGAAGAGTTGCTGGACTACGCCGGTATCTTCTACGTCGATTTCGGTGGACGTCCCAACCCGGGCGGCACCCGCTTTGGTATCTCCGAAACCGTCATGGGTCTCTACGCAAAATACCAATGGGATAACGGCTTCGGCATCAGCGGTGGCCCGACTGACACGTCCTCGGTCTGGGGTAACCCCGACAAGACCCTAAACTTCCCGCCTACACGTTGTGGAACGCGACGGTTTTCTACCGCGCCGAAAATTGGGAGTTCCAGGTCAACGCCACCAATCTCACCAACGAGCGCTACTTCTCCCCCTACGATGCCTTCGCCGCCAACGCGATCATCCTCAAGGGCGAAGAACTCAATCTGAATGCCTCGTTCACCCACAAATTCTAGTCTCGTAGTAGTCAGTAATAAGTAGTAATTTTCGGACACGGAGTTGCATGCTCCGTGGCGGCGAGACATTCTTCTCCCCTCAAGTCCGGCCTCCCTTGGCCGGCTTTACTTTTTCGCCTTTCAGTCAACCACTCATGCCCACTCCCGGATTCGTTTCACTCTCCCCCTCACTACTCGCTGAGCTTCCGACCATTGTCGGCTCCGACAACGTCGTGACCGAGGGCAAAGGACTGGAGACCCTGTCAAAGGACTTTTATTGGTATTCCCCCGTGCTGACTGATCGCATCGGCGAACGCGTCGCCTCAGCGGCCGTGAAAGTTCAGAGCCTCGAGCAACTCAAACAAGCCGCCGCCCTCGCTCACGCGGACAATATTCCTATTACTCCGCGCGGCGCGGCCACCGGCAACTATGGTCAAGCGGTCCCGCTGTTCGGCGGACTTGTCATCGATCTGAGTGGGTTTGATCGCATCATCGACATCAGCGAAGGTGTGGTCACTGCCGAGCCGGGTGCTCGCCTCGTGCACGTCGAAAATCAAGCCCGTCCCCTAGGCTACGAACTACGTTGTTATCCGTCCACTTGGGTCAAATCCACCATCGCCGGATTTCTGGCCGGCGGTTCCGGAGGATCGGTTCGATCTCATGGGGCGGCCTGCGCGAGCCCGGTATGATTAAGCGTCTCAAAATTCTCACCGTGAGCACGGAATCGGAAATTATAACTCTGGAGGATGCCGACACCTTGCGCGCTTTCCACGCCTACGGCACCAACGGTATCATCGTCGAAGTCCAGCTGCGCCTCGCGCCTGCCCGTCCTTGGGATCAGCTCGTGGTCATCGGTCGCGAGTGGGAACCGCTATTGGAATTCGCCAATGACCCCTCCGTGCCGAAACGCCTGCTCTCGGTCCTGGAAAATCCGATTGGGAGTTGCTTCAAACCCATCAAAAAAATTTACCCCAAAGATCACCATCTCATCTTTCTCGAAGTCGACGAAACCGTCGCCACCGAAGTCGTCGCCCGCGCCACAAACGCCGGCCTGAAAACCTCGCACCGCATTCCCTATCACTATCCGCGCAAAGCACCGATGCTGTCGGACTATACGTGGAATCACACCACCTTGTGGGCCCTGAAAAGTGACCCCGCGTGGACCTATATTCAATGTGGTTTCGGCGCCAACCACGCTGATAAATTCCGCAAACTGCACGAACGGTTCCCGGGCGAAATCCTCTTCCACCTCGAGTTTACCCGGTCCAACCCCACCACCGTGGAACCCGCCACCGCCAGCTGCTGCGGCATTCCGCTCGTCCACTTCAAGTCCGAGGAACGCCTGCGTGAAATCATCGATTATTGCCGATAAATCGCATCGTCGTCGCGAATCCACATTCTTGTTACATTGAGGAAGGCGGGCGAGACAGTGGTTACGAGATTCAACTCGAACTCAAAGAGCGCGCTGATCCCGCCCATTTGCTCAACCCGAGCAAAATGCGCTGCGCTGAGCTTCCTTCCACCGCTGATGCCTCCGCTCTGCCCCACTTTCTCTACTCGTGAACGTAGCCGTACTTAGTTCAGCATTCGAGGGAGTCACTCTGGAGTCGGGCGCCGTCGCCCCAATGCGCGATGGGACCAAACTGATTGCCGATATCTATCATCCCATCGGCGAGGGTTCTTGGCCGGTGCTGTTAATGCGTCAGCCTTACGGTCGCGACATCGCCTCCACCGTCGTCTACGCTCACCCCACCTGGTGGGCCCGCCAAGGATTCATCGTCGTCATTCAAGACGTCCGCGGGCGGGGTGACAGTGAAGGATCTTTCTATGCTTTTCGCCATGAGGTGGAAGACGGTGCGGACACCGTGGCCTGGGCGGCCGCTCTACCGGGAAGCAACGGACGAGTCGGCATGTATGGATTCTCTTACCAAGCATCAACCCAGCTTCTCGCCGCCCTCGGTCAACCTCCCGCTCTCAAGGCCCTCGCCCCACATATGACGGCGTTCGACCTCTATTCGGGTTGGTTCTATCGCGACAACATTCTGCAGCTCAGCACGACCGTGAGCTGGGCCAGTCAAATGCTGCGGAAAGACGCCCGCCGAACCGATTCCGCCAGTGTTAAGACGCTTGACGAAAATTGGGGCAACCCTGGACGCTTGAGCAGCGTCATGCCGTTGGTTGACGCCGCTCCATTGACCAACCCGGACGTGCCGACCTACGGTATCGATTGGATCCATCATTCCACCAAAGATGAATATTGGCAAGACCTCGACTTGCTCGCCCGAGTCAGCGAAATGGGCCTGCCCATGTTTCACCTGAGCGGATGGTATGACTTTTACCTTCGTGGCTCAGTTGATGGGTTTCGGACCATGTCGGCCCCCCCCCCCCCAAGTCCTCCTCGCCACCCCGTGGCAGCACATCCCGTGGGGGAAAACACGTGGGCGGAGCCCAATTTGGGTCCCGCCGCCGCCGCCGGAATCGACACCGCCATGGCCGCGTGGTTTCACCATTGGCTGGATGGCGATACCCCGTCCCGCTCCTCACCTTTGCCGCCGGTCCGTTACTTCACCCTTGGTTCAAATCAATGGGGTGAAAGTTCCGCCTGGCCGCCTCCGAATTCAAGCGATCAATCCTGGTATTTCCGATCTTCCACTCGCGCAAACTCTCGCTACGGGGATGGCGCTCTGTCGACCGAAGGAGCTGCTGGACCGGAAGATCTTTTCACCTATGATCCCGAAGTTCCTGTCATGGCTCCAGGCGGCAATCGCGCCGGCCAGGTCGCCTTTGGTCCTCATGATTTGGCGCCTCAGCAAGAAGATAACAACCTGCTTGTTGACACGTCAGCTCCTCTGACTGATTCCCTTAAAATTGTCGGAGATCCGACGTGCGTCCTGCATGTTCGATCTAGCGCCACCGCCACTCATTTCGTCGTTCGTCTTTCTCGTGTAAGTCCCGGTGGAGTAGCCACTTTCCTGTGTCTCGGCGCGACTGCGGTCACCGACGCCGATTCCGAATTCGGACAAGAAATCTCCCTTCAATGGGACCCCATCGTAGTCCAATTCGTCCCCGGGGAGGCTCTCCGGATTGATGTCGCCCGTTCCGCCTATCCGCTTCTCATCCGCTCGCCCAATACCGCCACTGATCCGGCCCATATCAACGCACCCGGAGAATTCGGCCGCGCCCTTCAGGTCGTTTACCATGACTTCGCGCGGCCCTCGCGCCTTATCTTGCCGGTGCTAAACTCGAGCTACCTCCCCGCCCCTTCAGGGCGAAAACGCCTCTTCCACCAAGGAAAAATCCGTCCACTTCGACAACGGAGGTAAGGCCGCCTCGGGCTGCGTCTTGAGGAAAGCAACCATGCTCGCTTGCCAGGTAGCTTCCCGCATCGCGCCCGTGCGACGGTCTTCCGCCCACAGCAACTCCGGGCATCAATTTTAACGACGCAGTCTGGTAACCCAGGTCCAACTCCGGCTCAAACGTCTCCACCACTAACCGAGCCGTAGTTTCGGGATCCGCGACCGCCGCCACCCACTCACGATCCAGCATCTGCAAGAACCTGATCAGGGCTTCGCGATGGTGCGCCAGCGTCGTTTCGCTCACAAACATCACTTGAGAGTAAGCCTTGTGCCCCCAATCTTTATAACGAAGCGCATCCACTTTGTTTCCCCCCGTTTTCAAGCGCACATACTCATCAACATAGTAGGCCTGCTTGGCATCAACCTCGTCACGCAAGAGAGGGCCGTCACCGTAGGCCGCTTCCATCACCACAACCTCGGAGGCGTCCACTTCGGCCTAATCCAAAACCGTCGCAAGCGCTTCATGTCCATCGCCATGCACCGCGACCGTCCGTCCCACCCAATCCTGAGGCGTTCGCACGTGGTGAAGTTTCTTCGATACCAAGCATAACGGAGAAGCCTGGAACATCGTCCCGATCGCCACGATAGGCTCTCCCGCCGCTCGGCCGGCCAAAACAACCCGCCTTCGATCGACCCGATTGTGACGTCATCCCCTCCGACCTTTTGCGCCAAATCTCCGTACCCTTTGGGTAGCGGTCGGATGTCTAACTCAATGCCTGCTTGATCGAACCAACCGTGGTGTTGAGCCCACAGCAGGCCCGCAAACTGGACATTGCGCACTCCCAGATCCAGCTGCATCACCAATCGCGTCGGCTCTCCGGCTACGGCGGAGATGTCGGGTGGAAACGCGTACGGCAGTAAGGCCAAGATCCATCTGTGGTGGAGTCGCAGAGGATTGGTTCGACGGGCGGATCCTTGTATTTTTTTGGGCACTATTGAGCCCGCGAGCCCTCGCAACTTTCGAGCCAAGTGGTGGGGATGCGCCGCCTATCCAACAATTGTTCCAATGTTCGAGCCTCCCCTCACAGGTTCTGGCACTTACGACCGATCTCCTCACTTCACCCCAACGTGGCAAGGCGTCTGCTATCGAACCAAAAGTCCGAATATGTCGTCCCTTTGCATGCATGAATAGTAGCCCGCCCATCGTGAAATTTGACCAAGTTGACAAACGCTATGGCAATGGTCCGCTGATCCTGGATCAACTGTCGTTCGAAGCCCGGCGAGGCGACTTCATCTCGCTCATTGGTCCCAGTGGCTGTGGAAAGTCCACCATCTTAAAGCTCATCTCAGGACTCAATCCCGCTTCAAAGGGTGAGCTGATGGGGGAAGGTATTTCGCCTCAGAACGCCGCCCAGGAATTCGCCTTCGTTTTCCAAGAAACCACCCTGCTGCCGTGGCGCACGGTTCTGCGCAACGTTGAGGTCCCACTGAAGCTTCGCGGCGTCGATAAAACCAAACGCACCGAAGTCGCTCGCCAATGCCTCAAACTGGTGGGCCTTGATGATCGGGCCGATTACTCTCGCCAACTGTCCGGTGGCCAAAAAATGCGCGTATCAATCGCCCGCGCTCTTTCACTTTCGCCCAAGATCCTACTGCTGGACGAACCTTTTGGGCCCTCGACGAAATGACCCGCGATCATCTCAATGAGGAACTGCTCACCATCCGCGAACGCAAGGCATGGACCGCCTTCTTCGTTCCCCATTCGGTCTCAGAAGCTGTTTTTCTTTCCAATCGCATCTTCGTGCTCAACGCCAATCCCGGACGCCTGCATCGGGAGATTTGGGTCGACTTGCCCTACCCACGCACCGACGAAACCCGCCAGTCCGCCGAGTACCAACGTCTCGTCGCCGAGGTCTCCAAATTGCTGCGTTCGGTCGAACGTGCGCACCTCTGACGCCCCATGGTCCTGCCCCCAAAAGCACTTCCCCTCATCCTGCCGATCTTAACCGGCATCTTTTTCATCGGGTTGTGGTATGCCGCCCGCGCCGCACTTGGAGACAATGGACACTTCCTTCTGCCTACGCCCGATGAAGTCATTCAAGCCTTCCGCGACCACGGATCGCAATTGTGGTCAGCCACCTTGAGCCCCACTCGTGGCGCGGTCATCGGCTTTAGTGTCTCGATGGTGGTCAGTTTCCTCTTCGCCTTGGTGCTGTCGCTTACCCCCCTCATCCGCGCGAGTCTATATCCCTACCTGATGATCTTGCAGATGACTCCCATCATTGTGCTCGCGCCGATCCTTATCCTTTGGGTCGGTCCGGGACTGGCGAGCGTCACCATCATTACTTTTCTGATCTGTTTCTTCCCGCTCACCGTAAACACGACTCAGTGTCTCATTTCCACGGATACCAACCTCGTAAACTTGTTCTCGATGTGCAACGCAACCAAACGGCCGGAGATCCTACTGCTACGGGTTCCCGCTGCACTTCCCTACTTTTTCACCGGTCTGCGCATCGCGGCCACCCTCGCTCCCATCGGGGCCATTGTCGGTAACTTCTACGCCGGCAATTCAGTCGGAGGTCAAGGGGTTGGGCTACCTCACCATTGTCTACAGCTCCCAATTCAAAACCGCCGCGCTTTTCGCCACCGCGGCATCAAGCTGCGGATTGGGTTTCCTCTTCGCCGGTATCGGCATCGGCCTCGGTCGGCTGAGCCTACATAAATGGCACGACTCCTACGCCCGTTCTGACTCATGAAGACTCTTCACTCTTCGATCCCCCGCCGTGGGATCGTCTCGCTCTTGGTGCTTGTTTCCGCGTTTGGCCTCAGTGGCTGTGCGGACAAAAAGAAACCGCTTCCGGTTTGCCGCGCGTCACGGTTCAAACCGACTGGTATCCACAAGATGAACACGGGGGTTACTATCAGGCAGTGGCGGACGGCACGTGTATCGCCGCCGGCATCGAGGTCGATGTATTGCCGGGAGGCCCCAGCGCCTCGCCCACCCAAAAGGTCGCCACTGGTCGCGTTGATTTCGCCATCGGGCGCAGTGACGACGTCATGCTGGCCGTGCAGGAAGGTCTGCCGTTGGTCATCGTCTGCGCCTTGATGCAGCATGACCCCCAAGCCTTGCTCTTACACGAAGAGAACCCAACAGTTTGTCCGAACTCGACGGCAAGGCCGTGATGAGCGTCCCGGGCTCCGCCTGGCTTCGCAACGTGGAAGCGACATTCGACATCAAGCTGAACATTATTCCCCTCAATTACGGGCTGGCTCAGTTCATGGCCGACAAGAACTTCATCCAACAGTGTTTCATCACCAACGAACCGTTCTTCGTGCAACAAAACGGCGCCAATCCCAAGTGCATCCTATTGGCTCAACCAGGCTACGACCCCTACCGCGTGGTCTATACAAGTCGTCAATTCATCGAAGAACATCCCGAACGCGTTCGTGCCTTTGCCGCCGCCTCCATCAAAGGTTGGGAGACGTTCCTGTTTGGCGACCCCACTGCCGCCAAGGCCCTGATCGCTTCGCGCAACGAAAACATGTCCGAACAGTTCATGGAGTTCAGTCGCCAAGCCATGCTTGAGAATCACCTTGTCGAAGGCGATGCCACCAAAGGCGAACGCGTGGGAGTGCTGCAACGCAGTCGACTCACTGAACTCGCCGATCGTCTTTTCAAGTGGGGTATTCTACGCGAACCCATACCGCTCGACGCCTACGTGACCTTTGAGTTCCTCACTGATGAACGGAAGGCATTGGTCGATTCCCCCCGCCTTCGCCATAATCCGCCCCGCGGGGTCAGGGGCGTTCTGCGATGATGAACGCGATTAACGCATCCAACTGTTCGTCGCTGTAGTGAGGATGCGGTTGCATCTTGGCCCCCGCGAAAAAATTCGTCGGGTCGCTCACGTAACGACGGACATAATCCGCGTTGTGCGCCGCGTGAGCGGCCACCACCTCGAAGGGCCGTTCACTTTTTGACCCGCCAACCAACCCTTGCGGCCCCGCGTGGCAACTCGCGCAGGAATTTACCCACAGTTGGCGTCCCTGATTCGCTCGTTCGCGCAGTGTGCGCCAAGCCCCGATTGACGCCGGTGCCAACGATTCGACCTCGTTGACAAAGGCAATGCGATTTACTCCCCCATGGCTTCTTGTGGTTCACATCCAAAATCTGAGATACGCTCGGAGCGAAGGCCTCGGAGACCGTGATCACATACGGGCCGGGATTAAATTGCAGCCCGGCCGGCGGCCAGGCGGTCGGCCCTTCCTCGTTGATCGCCAACACGATAAACGGATGCTCCGTGGCCAGAAAGTCAGCATTGTAGATCGAAAAGTATCCATCCGTGCACCACGCCAACAACGTATCGGCGTCCTCGATCAACGGCAGTGCCCGCACGAGTTCCTCAATCTTGAGCACCTGCACCTCCTGCGTGCCGGCCACGAATTCGCCGTCCATCTCCAGAGTCGTCGTGGGTAAACCGGCGAGATCACTCCATGTCACGAATCGCGACTGGCCCGGCACGACGCCCTTCAATCCCGCCTAAATTTCAAGATCGTAGGGCGAGCCACGCACCAGTTTCAACTCCAACGCCGCCGTGGCGAAGGGAGCCCCACTCAGAATCGCGGCAATCAGGGCAATCCCAAGCCAGCGCTTAATAGCTACACGTATGTTCATAGGTCCTCGCAAATCAGCGCGGGCTGCCTCACCAGCCGGAACAACCCGCGCAAGGTTCCCGGTCAATTCAACGTTAGCGGCATTGCCAACGTCGTCTCGCCGACCAGCAAAACAGATGCCACGGTCAGGCTGCGGACCCATTCATTGGCTCGAAATAGATCAATTCGTTCGTCCTCGATCACCGCCCTCCCGTTCCACTGGCATCTACGCTACTTCTTCCGTAACTTTTGAACTTGGGCACAGCGCTAGCTAGGGAAGCTGCAATGCATCTTTTTCGCCATGCGCGGGTGCCCACCGCTTGCTTGCCACCAGCCTTAGCGCCCTCCTGCACCGAACCCTTGGTCATCGAACCGTGGCTGGAATACGACATCATGGTCGAAGATCACGTCATTCGCGCCGTGACGCCGAGCACCCCGTCTCCAGCCGCCCAGTCCCTCGATGCATCTGCCTTGACCGATCTCGGCGGCGTTCTGGTTTGGCCGGGTCTGCTCGACGCCCACACCCATCTGGACAAGACCCACACGTGGGAACGTGCCCCCAACCCTCGCGGCGAATTTTGGGACGCCATCGAGATTCTGAGACGCGACAGCCAATCGCATTGGACTCCTGACGATCTCTACAAACGGGCCGATTTCGCTCTGCGAAGTGCATAGTGGGCTTGCGCACTCATTTGGATTCCAGTCGGGAAATGGGCGACGACTCTCATGCCGCCATTGGAGAACTGCGGCGCGAATGGGCCGGTCGCATCGCCGTTCAGACTGTGAGTCTGTGTAGCGTCACTCAGTTCGCCGCCGGTGAAGCAAATCGCATCATGGACCTTACCGCACGCCACCAGGCCACGGTCCTCGGAGGGTTTCCTCAACCCGATCCCGAACTGCCCCAACAACTCGACTACCTGCTGGCCGCCGCCCGTGAGCTGGGCATCGGAGTCGACCTCCACGTTGACGAAAGTGGCCTCTTGGAGGCAGAATGCCTGCGCGCCACCGCCGAGGCCGTGCTTCGCAACGAATTCCCTTACCCGGTCACTTGTGGTCACAATTGCTCACTGTCCGTTCACGACGATGAACGCGCTGCCGAAACCATCGTCCTGATCAAAGCGGCCGGATTGAAATTGATCTCACTACCGCTGTGTAACCTCTACCTGCAGGGCCGACGTTGGGATACCCAGGGTCGTCCGCTCACCAGCCAATGGCGGGGCCTGACGAGATTGTACGAGCTCATGGAAGCAGGGGTGACGGTCGCTTGCGCCAGCGACACTGTGCGTGACGCCTTCTTCGCGTGGGGCGATTACGACGCCTTGGAAGTGTTTCACTCCGGCGTGCGGGTGGACCATCTGGACACGCGCATGGATGTCGCGCCGAGCATCGTTACCACCGCCCCGGCCTCGATCATGGAACTGCCCTATCACGGCAAGATCGCCCCCCGGCGCTCCGGCCGACTTCATCGTCACGAGTGCCCGAAGCTTCAACGAGTTTCTCGCCCGTCCCCATGCGCCGAGCAGGTTGGTTCACGGCGAAGGATTCCGGACCGCAGAAGTGCCGGACTACCGTGAGCTCTTGTCCTGATTTACCTCCCAACTTTTCCGTCTATGTCCACTCGCCTCTGTACAACCGCCCTGGTCGCGTCTGTCGCCGTTTTCCTCTTCATTGTCGTGCTCAACAACGCCGTTTTCGACTACGCGTCGAACTACGCGTTTGTGCAGCACGTGCTCGCGATGGACTCCCTGTTCTCAGGCGACAGTCAAGTCTGGCGCGCCCTGCGCGACCCGACGCCGGAGGATGGCTCCTGGTGGTTTTACCACGTGTTCTACAGCTCCATTATTGTCTGGGAGGCTGCGGCCGGAGTGCTCTGCGGCATCGCGGCATGGCGCATGTGGTCGACGCGTTCCGCCGCTAAGTCTTCGTTCCAAGAGGCCAAACCATTCGCCACCTTGGGACTCACCATCAGTATGCTGCAATGGTTCTTCGCGTTCATTACCGTTGGCGGTGAGTGGTTTCTGATGTGGCAGCCGTCAACGTGGAACGGCCAGGATGCAGCCTTCCGCATGTTCACCTGCCTCGGCGTGATTCTGATATTCCTCCACCAAACCGAGAACGAATAGAGTTGCTGCCGGGATCGCTTACTCCGGCAGCGCAAACGCCACATCGGCGTCTCCGCTTTTCGTGCCCATCTTTCCTCCTCCGCAGGCGATGATCACATACTGCCGTCCATCGACTTCGTAGGTCGCCGGCGTGGCATAACCGCCTGCGGGTAACGAGGTGCGCCAAAGCTCTCGACCTGTGGCGGCATCAAAGGCCCGAAACATCTCATCCCTGCTCGCGCCGATAAATAATACTCCACCTGCGGTGACGATCGGCCCGCCATAGTTTTCCGTACCCGTGGGCGGAATGCCTTGCGCCGTCAACTCAGGTAACTCGCCTAACGTGACCCGCCAGCGAAATTCGCCCGTGTTCAGATCAATCGCGTTTAAGGTGCCCCACGGCGGCCGTACCGCCGGATAACCATCGGGGTCCAGGAAACGGTTGTATCCAGTATGCGTATACGTCGGGACGGGGTGCGTCAGAGACCCTTCATCATCCACATAAGTCTGCCAGCCATCCTCTTTGGGTGTCTCATCCGCATCAACCATCGATCGCGCTGCGCCCGGGCTCTCGGTTTCTGGTCCCATCAAATGGTCGACCAACGCCTCCAACTGTTGGTCCGTCAAAAAGCCCCACGGTGGCATCATCCCCCGACCATGCACCAAAGTCTTCAAAGTCTGAGCGCGCGTCAGGCGTTGATCAAGGTCCAGTAGTCCGGGAATTCCAGCTTCATTGCCCTTGCGGTCCGCGCCATGACAGCCTATGCAATTTGTAGATAGACCGGCTCCCCTAGTGTGCTGAGAGTTAATGAACTATACTGAATGAAGGGATGCGGCGGTGCGGGCGCGTTGGATTTTCTCCAGGATGGCGGCGCCTTCGGCCTTCCAAGTGTAGTAGCGGGTGGGTTCGAGGTAGCGTGCGGCCATGTAGGTTTCGATGGCGTTGGTGAGGTCTCGAACGCTGGTGAAGCTGCCATCGCGGATACAATCGACGGTGAGGTCGCGGAAGAAGCGCTCCACTAGATTCAACCAGGAAGAGGATGTTGGAGTGCAGTGCGATGCGCTCGAGGCCATGGGCTTTGGCATGGCGCTGATTGCGCCACTTTATCCAGCGCTTCACTTTGGCGTGCTTGTGGGTGGCGTAGTTGTCGATGATCAGATGCAGGACCAAGCCGTCGGGTGCCTGCGCATCGATGTGCTGGAGGAAACCGAGCCATTCGCGGTGGGTATGCCGAGAGGCGGTGCGTCGCATGATTTTGCCGTCCAGATAGCCGAGGGCGGCGAATAGCGTGACCGTGCCGTGGCGGGTGTAATCGTGGGTGGCGGTTTTGATGTGCCCGATACCCCATGGCAGGCCCGGCTGGGTGCGCTCAAGCGCCTGGCACTGGCTTTTCTCGTCGCAACATAGCACCAAGGCCCGATCGGGCGGATTCAGATACAAGCCGATGACATCCCAAAACTTGGCCTCGAAGTTCCGGTCACGCGACAACTTGAACGTTCGTCGCACATGGGGCTTTAGGTCGTTGGCCCGCCACAGACGCTGCACGGTGTGGGCCGACACCCCCCTTGGCCTTGGCCATCCTGCCCGTGAGGACCAGCGGGTGCGCCCGGTCGGGGGTTGCGTGACCTCAGTGACGATCTGAGCGCGCATCGCCACATCCACACTCGGCTTCCGGCCCGAACGTCTCGCTTCGGCCCATCCAGCCAACCCTGCCTCACGAAATCGCTTTTCCCACTTCGCCACCACCGGACGATTCACTCCGATCTGAGCAGCCACCGTCTCCTGGCTTTTCCCTTCGGCCCGCAACAACACGATGCGCGCCCGCCTGACCTCCCGTTGCGGCGTGGTCGGGCGTTTGATCATCTGTTCAAGTTCTTGATGCTGCGCGGCATCAATGATTAGCGGATTAACAGAGCGGGCCATGCACCCATCCTGCACTACTATTTTTGTTTCGTATAGCTAATTAACTCCCACTACACTAGTAGCGTGTCCCACAAGCGCAAGAGGTTGGAGATGAGGAGGTAGCGTAAAAATAAAGAGGCCGAAACCGGGAGGATTTCCTGGTTTCGGCACAAAAACGGCGTGTAGAATTTGGTGTGAACAATACTATCGAAGCCGTCGCCCCGGAAGTTGCCCTGAAAACCTGGCTGCGTCCAGACCTGACTCCGGTCGGACCCAACAAAGATTACGCCGCGTTTCGCGATCAACTGGCGGGGCTCGACCAGTTGCTGGCCAACAGTCACTTGGAAGCGATGGCCGTGGACTTTGCCCGGGAAAACTGACGGGGCGACGACGTGGCCGGGTTGCCGCGACACCTGCAGTTCACGCGCAAGGCGCGGCGGGTGCAGGTATTGCGCATGATGCTCGGGAAAATCAGCTTGCGTAAACTTTCCCTGAGCATCGCCTCCAGCGATCTGTTGGCCGACTTTTGCGGAGCGCGCCGGATCGACGGCATCAAGGGGGTCTCCCAAAGAAAGCGTGCGGGAGCGTGCGTCCAAATGCTTCACCGCCGAGCAGGTGCGCAGGATGAGCCAAGTCATTATCGAGATGTGCGGTGAGGCGGACCGGGCGAGCGAACTGGGACTGGCTGCGGCGCAGCCGATGGATACGTGCCTGGTGGACTCGACCTGCCTGCAGGCCAACATCCATTTCCCGGTCGACTGGGTGCTCTTTCGCGACGTGAGCCGCACCCCTGCTCAAGGCGGTGAAACTGCGCCGTGCAGCGGGGTTGCGGGGTCGGATGCCGAACGAGCCGCCAGTCTTTGCCAAGCAGATGAATCGGTGGTGCATCGCGATGACCCACAGCCGACGGCGCCGCGATGCGAAGCGGGCCCGCAAGGGCGTGCTCCGCCAGATGAAACGCCTGCTGCGCACCATCGGCGAGCACGCCCGCCGCCACCGCAACCACCTCGTCGCCGACTACGCCCGGACCCGCTGCAGTGAGCGCCAGGCCACCCGCATCATTGCGCGCATCGACGCCAGGCTCGAGCAACTGCCGGCCGCGATCAACCAGGCCCACGAACGCATCATCGGCGCGCGACCAGTGCCCAACCCCGAGAAGATCCTCCGCGTCTACGAACCCGACGTGCAGACCGTGGTCCGGGGCAAGGCGTCCGGCGAGGTTGAGTTTGGCAACACCCTCATGATCAGTGAGAACGTGACGGGGTTGATCACCGATTGGCAGTTGTATCAGGGAATGACTCCGGCCGAATGGCGTCAGTTCGACCAGAGCCTCGAGCGCCAGAATCAGTTCGACCTGAGCACCCCGATCAAAGCGGCGAGCACCGACCGAGGCTTCTCGACCAAGCGGCAGTGCGAACGCTTGGTCGAAGCCGACATTTATGACGCCACTTGCCCCCGCCATCCGCAGCAACTGCAACGGCGCATGCAGGAGCCGCAGTTCGTGGCGCTCCAACATCGCCGGGCTTCGACGGAAGCCCGCATCGCCATCATCAAGCAACGCCAAGGCAAGCGATTGAGTGCCAGAGGCTTCACGAATCGCTACCTGGCGGTAGCTCTGGAGCATCCTCGGTCACAACCTGTGGCTCATCGCCCGACTGCTGGCCGACCAACCACCGCAGGCCCAAGCCGCCTAAAACCACCACGCCTACTCCAACGATGAACAATAAACCGGCTGCCGGAGGTTCCCTCATGGAAACAATCCAGGCACTGACTGCTGCGACACGGCAATTTAGCCATTAAATTGCATCTGCGCGCGCCTACATCCGCCATTGGTAGCCGGAAATCCGCTCAAAAATCGGCTTTCCTGCCCCCCTTCCAAAATCAGGGTAAATGGGACCCTCTCTATTTAAGTCCCCCGCCTTCGCCCCAATTCGGCGCTCGTAACCAATAAGCCGATACGAATCGACCAGCGCGGGATTGAAGTCCACCCGGACCTTCACATCCCTGGCAATCGGCGCCACCGGGCCGTTCACCTGCTCCCTCAAAAATCGCCGCGCCTTCCGCGCCGAGTCGATGAAACCATACTCACCGTTCCCGTGATCCGCCCACTGCTCCAAGGTCCGGTCCTGGTCGTTGCTCAGGCCAAACCCCAACGTCGTCAATCCCACTCCCGACTCCGCTTGCGTCGCGATCAACGCACTCAGTTCCCCGTCCGAGGTCGCCCCCACATTAAAGTCCCCGTCCGTGCACAATATCACCCGATTGATACCGTTCTCCACTCGGTTTTCCTTCGCGATCGCGTAGGCCAGTTCGATACCGGTCGCTCCGTTCGTCGGACCTGATGATTGCAACTCGCCCAACGCCGCCAGGATTTCCCGAGACCGGCCGGCCGGCGTTGACGGCAACGCCAATCCCGACGAGCCGGCATAGGTCACGATCGCCACCCGGTCATCGCCTTGCAACAGGGTCACCAACATGCGCATCGCCTCCTTGACCAATGGCAACTTGTTCTCCGCCTCCATCGACCCCGACACAGCGATAAAAAATACCAAATTCGCCGCCGACTGATCCACCGCCTCGATCTCACGCCCCTTCAAGCCCACTCTCACCAAACGATGCCCCGGGGCCCACGCCGCCGCCACTTCCAAACTCGCCGCAAATGGGGCGTCATCGCCGACGTCCGGCTCCGCGTACTGGTAAGTAAACGCATTAACCATTTCCTCGATCCTCACCGCATCCGCTGGAGGCAACTGTCCTTGGCGCACAAACCGTCTCACCTTCGCATAACTGCCGGTGCCCACATCCACATCCACCGCCATCGTCGACCGCAGATGATCCGCCACGCATTGCCAAACTTGCTGCGTCTCCGTCTCCGTCGTGTAGCTGTCCCTTGGCGGGGGTGAGACCTCCGCCCTTGTCGCCGCCGCTTCCACCGGATCCCCTGTTCCCAGCATCAGACCGGCATTGGTGTAATTCGAGACCACCAAATCGCTTTTCCCCGACACCATCGTATCCGGAGCCAGTTGCTCCGCTGCAGTCTCCTTTAACACCGTTTGAATCGGCCGGCGTTCATCACCGTTTTGCCGGACTGCCATCCGAGCTTCTTCCCGGGTGATCTCAACCACCACCGGTGACATATGTTCGATCCCGCCATGGTCTGCCTCGTCTCTCGATGGCGCAGCGGGCTCTTGGGCTGATCCCGTCTCCCCGGTCCTGGAGGTTACCACCATCAAGAGAGTTGCCCTCTCCTCTGCACCAATCTTTGCACTCTTGGCATCGACTATTTCAGCCGTCTCCACCGGATCGACCTGCGCCTCCTCCACCACCTGCTCCGGTTGGGTCTCCGGAGCTGCCATCGGCTCCAATTCCAGGGTGTAGTGAATCAATTCCTCCTTCTCCTTTAGCGGTGAAGCGGGATCATGCAGAACCACCATCACTGCAAACCCGGCGGCCATCAGCCCCGAGACCCAGAAATAGGGCAATCGGGCAATTTTACGGCTATCGAGCGGATAATTTCCCCCTGGAATTTTCACGGCCACCGCATCGGGCAAAGGTTCCCGCTCCAACGACGCCTGCAAGCACGCCACGGTTTCCCGCACGTCCTCCACCGCCTCCCGTAAAATCGGGTTCGCGGCCACTTGCGCGGCGACGGCCGCGGCTTCAGCGCCACTCAATTCACCCAACGCAAACGCGGTCAAACGCGGGTCGTCGGGAGTTAAATTCATGTCATTCATCTCTGTGCTTCCATTCGCCCGTCAGGGCCGTTGCGCGGCCATCTCATGCCGCAATCGTTTCACCGCCGTATGGATAAAAATACCCACGTTGGTCACCGATAAGGCCGTAATCCGACTGATTTCCTTGTAACTAAATCCACTCTGAAACTTCAGCCGAATCACCTCCTGTTGATTGGCCGGCAACTGCTCCACCATGGCCAACACCGCCTCCCGCAATTCCCCCGCCTCCAACGTGCGGCCTGGCCTCGGGTCCGCGGCCCGCACCGCCTCCACCTCTCCTTCCGCAAAAAACCTCACCCGCCCCTCCTTGCGCATAACATCATGCGCCCGGTTCCGGCACACTGTGTACAGCCATTGGACCACGTGCCCATTGACCTTCGCCTGAAGCTGGTCGAGTAGCCGCACAAAGGTATCCTGCACCACGTCGCGCGCCCGCTCCGCATCTCCACCCACCAACCGCGTGGCGTAGCGCAACAGCGGAGTCTGGTGCGCTCGTACCGCGTCCTCAACCCAATGTCCTGCGTGTTCATGATTCTCGGTCGGTTTCATTGTGACCTACACAGGATCTAACGACGCTCAGCGCCGGGTCTTGATAAAAATTCAACTTCTCGGTGGGCCGACCGCGGGCGCCCATCCATCGCCCGTTAATTCCGCGGAGGATTCCCCGCCGCTAACATCCGCGCATCCTCATAGGCCTGCGCGATGACACACGGCACCAACGGCGCGACAAACAGCAATCCGATGAGCAATGCCAAAGCCCCCGCAATCCCCAACAGCGCCAGGATAATGGCCATCCCAAGCAGTGTCCAAAAACGCATCCCGACGATCCGCCAACTCAATCGGTAGGAGTCGATCACTCCCATATCCCCGTCCATCGCGATGATGTGCACCAGCGAGAACCGCAGCCCCAAAAACATCGCCAATAACATCGATACAAAAAACACCACAAAAAATCCCGCGCCCACCGCCGGCGGCGGTCCCCCATTTTGCACATTCGCCAATTCGGTAAACGATACCCCCGTGGCGGCCAACAGTCCTACCATCACTCCGAAAAAGATGAGCATCGCCGCAACTTGCACCAACCCCACCAACAGCAATTTCACAAACTTGAGACTGAACCCCTCAAACATCGCATCAAACGGCGCCTTTCCTTCGCGACTCCTCCGCAAGAAATACCAACTCATGCCCGCCGTGATCTGTGGCGCCACCAGGATCGCGGACAACATCCCCACCACCGGGATGAGATTGGCAATAAACATCAACAGATTGCCCACAATCGCCACGCCTATCGCCACCAGATAGCCGTTTTTTCAGTTCGCCCACATGCGCGACATCAAGCCCTCCAGCGAAGTGCCGTAACCGTGTTCGCGCAACCCGGCGGGGAACGACGCCACGGTCCAATCCTCATCCTCCTCGTCCGAGTGATCCGCGCCACTCTCGCTCCGCGGCAACGTCGGTACGAGCTCTCCCGTCACGTTCGGCAAGGGATTGCTGTCGGCCAAAGTCGATCACGCCGCCCACGCCTCAAGCCCTTGCCGCTATACGAGCGTATCCCCCCGTGACCACGCCGTTGGCGATCAACTGAGCAAATTCTTGTTCCGAGACCGGACCGTTCCGCTCGCCGTCGATTGCGTAATACCATTGCATAAGTCCGTGTAGGGGTTCTCGACATCTCAGGTTCCCTGCGCCTCGCGGGCAAGTCCCAATCGGCCCCGCACTCTGGCGACCATCACCCAAATTCTGTCCGTTCGATCCTTCCCATCATGCGTCCTCGGTTCTCTTCGCTCGCGCCCTTTGCCGCCATCATCGTCTCCGTGCTGCTCTCCGCATGCGCCCCGCGCGAGTCTCTCGTCACCCAAGGCAATCGTGAAGGCATGCTCCATTTGGCCGTCGCCGACGAACCCCAAACTCTCGACCCTCACCTCGCCATCGCCTACAGCGACATGCAGGTCATCACCGCCTTCTTCGAAGGGCTCACCGCCATCGATGCACTCACCTCCCGTGTTGTGCCCGCCGCCGCCGAACGTTGGACCACTTCCCCTGATGGGCTCACCTGGACATTCCCTCTGCAACCGGGCCTGACGTGGTCCGATGGCGAACCTCTCACCGCCCAAACGTTCCGTGACTCGTTCGTACGGGCCCTCGCCCCCACCATCGCCTCCGAATACGCCTACGTCCTCTTCCCCATCAAAAACGCGGCCCGCTTCAACGCCGGCTGATCCCCGACTTCGTCGGCGTCGGCATCAAGGTCATCGACGACACCACACTAACCATTGAGACCACTCAACCCACTCCCGGCCTGCCGGCCATTCTTTCTCTCCCCGTCGCATTTCCCGTCCCGCTCCACCTCCTGCGCCGCACTGGCGGTACCACCGATCGCGCCAACCACTGGACTCGTCCCGGCGTGTTGGTCGGCAACGGCCCCTTCAACCTCACCGACTGGTCTCCCCACCAACACATTCGCGGCAAACGTAACCCCCGCTTTCGCACCGCCCCCGATGTCTCGCTCCACGGCATCGTCTTCTACCCCTACCCCAATATCGCCGCCCAGGAAACCGCCTGCCGCGTGGGCCAACTCCATCTCACATCCAACGTCCCCCTCACCAAAATTAAAGCCTACCGCGAACCAAACCCCGAGCTTCTGCGTCTCGACCCGTTCCTCCAAACCGCCTTCATCCGCTTCAACACCACCCGGGCGCCCTTCGACGACATTCGCGTCCGTCGCGCACTCGCCTTGAGTATCGATCGCCGCGCCCTCTCCGCGCATGTGCTCACCGGCGGACAACAACCCGCCACCGCCCTCACCCCTCCCGGCACCCTCGGGTTCACGGCCCAAATCGACCTCACTTTCGATCCAGACCTCGCCCGCCAACTCCTCACCGACGCCGGCTTCCCCGATGGCCAGGGATTTCCTTCCACCGAAATCCAAACCCGCCCCCGCGAAATCGATCAACAAGTGCTCCAAGCCATTCAACAAATGTGGCACCGTGAACTCGGCATCGACATCACCATCGCCCTCAAGGAACAACGCGTCTGGCTCGACGACGAACGCCGCCAAAACTACGCCCTTTCCAACGCCGCTTGGGTCGGCGACTTCATCGATCCTTATACATTTCTCGGGTTGTTCACGTCCGACAGCGGCTACAACGCCACCGGCTGGCAAAACCCGCGCTACGACGCCTTGCTCGCCACGGCCCACCAAGCGTCCACCGAAGCCGAACGGTTCGCCGCCTACCAAGCCGCCGAATCCCCCATCACTCCCCTCTATTATACGGCACCCACCCCTTCCTCAATCGGGTAGGCGGAGGTATCTAGCCTCCGCCCCCCACACCACCCGGCATGCGAGTCCGCACCGGGCGGTTCCGAACGTTATCGGACCGTAGTTGGATAGTGGATATGCGCCCACCGAGCGGTGAGCGAAGGCAGTCCTTCTACGGTTAACCAGTCGTTATGGAGCGCTTGATTAAGCGCCGGGGATTTGGACATGGCCCAGCATCCCGAACCGGACAGGCCGTTCAAGATCGCATCCCGCTTGCTCACGCCGAGGCGCAGCAGCTGGCGGATACGATTGCGTCGAGTCTTCCACCTCTTCCAATAACAACATCGCAGTCGTCGCCGGATCCAGGGTTCGAGATGGCGCACCGTGTCGTAGGTCTGACTGATGCCGAAGTAACCGATCCACCCACGCAGGTAGTGCGCGAGCTGTCTGATTCGTTCCTTCATCGCCACGCCCCAGCTGCGGCTGGTCCACTCGCGGATCCGATGCTCAAACCGTTGGAGTGATCGCTCACTCCAAACGATGCGCGAGCCTTTGAAGGCGAACCCGAGGAAGGTAAGCGCGTTCGTTTTGACGACCGCACTCTTGGTCTCGTTCACCTTCACCTTGAGCATCCGTTCCAGGAACCGGCGCACGCTGGCCATGACCCGCTCACTCGCCCGGGAGCTCTTCACCAAGATGGTAAAGTCGTCCGCGTAGCGAGCGAAGTGGTGGCCGCGTCGCTCCAGCTCCTTGTCCAGATCGTCAAGGACGACATTGGATAACAACGGTGACAGAGGACCGCCTTGGGGCACTCCCTGCGTCGTGCGTTGGAGACGTCCGTCGACCTCGACTCCGGCCCGCAGGTAGTGCCCAATCAAACGCAGGACGCGTTTGTCCGTCACCTTGCGAGCCAGCCTCACCATCAGCACATCGTGGTTCACCGCATCGAAAAACTTCGACAAGTCGAGGGCCACCGCGATGCGGCGGCCCGACTTGATTCCGTCTGCGACATGGCGCACCGCGTCATGTGCGCTGCGATGAGGCCGGAAGCCATAACTATGATATCGCTAAATCCCGGATCAAAGATCGGTCCGAGTTGTTGGGCGATCGCCTGCTGGATCAGCCGATCCAGCACCGTCGGGATGCCGAGCAAGCGCACCCCGCCGTTAGGTTTGGCCAGTTCCACCCTGACGCACCGGCGCGGGCACATACGTGCCTGCGAGCAGCGCCTCGCGCAGTCCCGGCCACAACGCACGGAAGCGTTCCGGAAACGCATCGATGGTGATCCCATCGACACCCGGGGCTCCGCGGTTGGCCTTCACCTGCTTCCACGCCGCGGACACGTTGTTCGTGCCCAGGATCGCTTCATATCCTGCGTCCGGTGGTTCCGCTTCACACCGCGACTCCGCAACGCCGGTCGGCGTTTGCGCGGATCGCGAGCAGGCGGGGCCGGACGCATGCGTTTCGGTTCGGGCCTTCGTCGGGGTGAGACCTCCGGTTCATTCGGCGGACGGGTGACTCGTCGGCGCCTACTCCCGGCTCGTTTCCACGGCGACTACATGCCCTCTGCTGACTCCTGCGCGTGCGCCGCCAGTGTTGCCGCCGCCGGTGCTGTCCGTTTGAGCGGACCGCTTCACGTGCAGGTCTCCCCGGATATGAGCATCAACTTCCCTCGCGCAAACGCGTCATTTACCCTATGTCCTGAACCAGAGGGCTTCGCCTGTGGCGGTGGATAGCCCCGAACACTAAGCCTTGTATGACGTTCTTGTTCATCGTCTCGCGAGTTTGCCTACGGCTTCTTTCAGACCCAGCCTCACGGCTACGCCCTTGCCCTCGGCTAGTGCTTTTCATGTTCTGTCGTCCTTTCGGATTTTATTCTCATTTTGGTTCCATGCATACGAGGACTTAACCCAGATCATCAGTTGATGCCCATGCCGGGCATACTCCGTCCCGAGGTCCAAGGCTGGCCCCCCGCCCTCCTCGGTTTCCACCGCTATCAAAACGTAAGGCTCGCCTCGCCCACCGCCTCACTGCCCTGAGCAGACTCCCGTCTGCTATAACTTCCTCTCATTAAGTCAGCTCGCAGGCACACAACTTGCAAGGATACTTGTGTCCCGTATCATTTCGGGGCAATTTGCTTAGCTCGTATGCGAAAAACGTCCCTCGCCGCCGCCCTCTTCTCCTTGGTTATCGTCCTGCCCTGCTTCGCCTCCGCGTCAGGTCTAGTGGAGTTTGAACGCGTTTGGCCCCGTTACCGTGATACCGCTAGCTTCACCCGCCTGGGAGAATACTTCGGCGCCGCACCCGACGCCACCAACCGTCACGCCTTGCGTTCCCAACCCGCGTCACGCGCCGGCTACTACTGGATGATCCGCACCCGCTCCGACGCCCCCCTCACCGATTGCACCGTCGCTCTTGAGATCCTTCGATCCGGGACGGTCGACGTGCAAACCCACACTTTCACTACCGATCTCGCCTCCGGTCGTCACCCGTTCCACCTCGGCCTCACCGGCTCCGATTGGACCGACCCCGCGGAACGCCCCATCGCTTGGCGAATCACCCTGACCGCCTCCGACGGTACCCCTCTCAACTCCACCCAAAGCTTTCTTTGGGATCAATCGACCTCCTGACTGAAATGTCCGAACTTTTCTAAAACTACGATACCGGCGACTTCTACGACGAGATGTTCGCCGCAACCGGTGAACCGCGCCCCCACTACCAGCGCCTCTTCGATTGCTACGCTCGCCTCAACGGCATGACCGAGCTCATGCAGCGGCAAAAAACCGCCGACAAGACCTTCTAAAAACGTGGTGTCACCTTCACCGTCTACTCCGACAAAGCCGGCACCGAGAAGATTTTCCCCTTCGACATGATCCCCCGGATCATCCCCGCCGCCGAATGGAACTTCCTCGAACGCGGCCTGCGCCAACGCATGATGGCCCTGGACGCTTTCCTACAGGACATCTACTCCGACCAACGCATCGTCTAGGAAGGGAAAATCCCCCGCGCACTGGTCGAGAGTTGTGCTCACTTCCGTCGCGCTCTGGTCGGCGTCAAACTCCCGCTCAACCGCCACGTTCACATCAACGGCACCGATCTGGTCCGCGATCAACACGGCAACTATTGCGTCCTCGAAGACAACCTTCGCACCCTGTCCGGCGTCAGCTACGTACTCGAAAATCGCCAGGTCATGAAGCGCGTCTTCCCCAATCTTCTGCGCAATTCCGACGTCCGTCCCGTTTCCAATTACCCCATCGACCTGCTCTATTTGCTCATCAGCCTCGCCCCCGAGCACGTGCCCGAGCCCACCGTCGTGCTGCTGACCCCCCGGCGTCTACAACTCCGCTTACTTCGAACACGCCTTCCTCGCCCGCCAGATGGGCATCGAAATCGTCGAAGGTAACGACCTCGTCGTCGAAAACGACAAGGTCTACATGAAACGCACCCACGGCCTCACTCCCGTGCACGTTATCTACCGTCGCATCGACGACGACTTCCTCGACCCCACCGTCTTCCGCAAAGACTCCATGCTCGGCGTCCCCGGACTCTTCGAAGCCTACCGCAAGGGCAACGTCGCCCTCACCAACCCCATCGGTACCGGCATCGCCGACGACAAGGCCGTCTACTACTACGTGCCCGAAATGATCCGGTTCTATCTCGGCGAAGAACCCATCCTGCCCAACGTCGAAACCTTCCTCACGTCCGACCCCACCGAGCGCCAATACATTCTCGATAACCTCGGTGACCTCGTGATTAAAAGTGTCAACGAGGCCGGCGGCTACGGCATGCTCGTGGGCCCCAAGGCGCCCAAGACCGAAATCGAGGCCTTCCGCGCCAAGATCATCGCCAATCCCCGCAACTTCATCGCCCAGCCTACCCTCGGGCTCTCCCGCTGCCCCACCGTCTGCTGCCGCAAAATCGAAGGCCGCCACCTCGACCTGCGCCCCTACATTCTCTACGGCAAGGACGTCACCATCATGCCCGGCGGGCTCACTCGGGTCGCTCTCCGCAAAGACGCCCTCGTCGTCAACTCCTCTCAAGGCGGCGGCCCCAAAGACACCTGGGTCCTCGCCGACGATACCGGCCAATTCCTGACCCCCGCCGCCGAGCCAACCACTGAAGGCATCATCCTTTAATCCCCTAATGTTAACATGCCTGCTCTCGCGCAATCCCAATCTCAGTCCCAAACGTCCGCCCCACCGGCGACCGCCATGCTCAGTCGTGTGGCCGGACTCATCTATTGGACCGCCCGCTACCTCGAGCGCGCCGAAAACACGGCCCGCCTCATCGACGTCAATGCCCAGTTCGTTCTCGACCTGGATGCCCAACAGGACTCCGACGACCTCCGCGCCTGGGAACCCATGGTCTACGTCTCCGGCGACGAGGAGGAATTCTTCAAACTCTACGAAAAACCCGTCACCGAACAGGCCGTCGTCGAATACCTCCTCTTTGATCGGCGCAACCCGTCCTCCTACGTCTCGTGCATCTTCGCCGCCCGCGAAAACGCCCGCTGCATCCAGGATCAGCTCGCCTCCGAAATGTGGGAAACGCTCAACACGTTCTACCTCGAACTCAAGACACACGATTACTCCACCTACGTCAAAACCGGCGCCAGCGAATACACCGCTCAACTCAAGTTACGCATCCAGCCACTCTCCGGGGTCGCAGAATCCATGATGCCTCGCGGCCAGGGTTGGTGGTGGGATCTGCTCGGTCGATACCTCGAACGCGCCGACAACACGGCCTGCATCATCGACATCACGTACTATATGATTCTGCCGTCCCTCCATTAGGTGGGCGCGCCGTTCGACATTATCCAATGGGCCTCCGTGCTCCGCTCCTGCTCCGCCTTCGAAGCGTTCCGCCGCACCAAACGCGGCCGCCTCTCCCTCGAACGCGTAGTGGATTATTTGCTACGTAATTCCGACTTCTCCCGCACCGTGCTGGCCTCCGTCATTTACGCCGAGAACTGCCTGTCCAAACTCATCCAGGACCTCTTCGTCACTCGCGCCAAGCCGGTCACCGAAAAACTCACCGCACTGCACACCCACCTCGAACAACAACCCATCGAGGCCATCATCGGCGCCGGCCTCCATGAATACCTCGACGACATCCAGGTTCGCCTATCGGAAGTGCACGCCGCCGTCCTCGCCACCTTTATCGAATACACGCCCGCAGTCGCCAACGCATGAGCCCCGGCGGCTGGACCAAGTGGCAACCGGTGTCCGGAGCCCCGCGGTTCACCTCTGACGTCCTCCGGGAACAACTCGACGGTGGCCAGGTCTTCCGCTGGCACGCCCAACCCGACGGCTCCTGGCTCGGCCAATGGTCCACCCACCTCGTCGACCTACGTCTGTCCGACCCCGAAGACCAGGCGACTCCGGTGGCCCCGGCCCCGGATGGGTCCGCTCCATCCGTCCTCGCATGGGCGGCCCCCGCCACCCTCGCGCAAGAAACCGGCCTCGCCCTACGCCACTACCTCGGCCTTGACGACGACCGCGCCACCACCATCGCCGCGGCTCTGCCCACAGCCAGCGACCCCCACCTCGCCACATGCCTCACCGGTTACCCCGGCCTGCGCATCCTCCGCCAACCCTTCGGCGAAACCCTCCTCGCCTTCCTCTGCAGCGCCACCAAGCAGATCGTCCAAATCAAACAAATGCTCGCCCTCCTCGCCGAGCGCCACGGCACCCCTCTCCCTGTCCCCCCAGAAGTTTGTCACGTAATACGTGACAAACACCCCCACCCACCTCCCGCCGACTTTAACCAATATGGTTATAGTCTCCCTCACGCCCTCCCGACCTGGTCCCAGCTCGCCTCCGCCTCCGAGGCCGACCTCCGAGCCTGCCAACTCGGCTTCCGCGCCCGCTACATCAAAGGCACCGCCGACTTCCTCGCCGCCCACCCCGGCTGGCTTGAGGCAACCCTACGTCGACGCCAAGACCCGCCTTTTAACCCTACCGGGCGTCGGGGAAAAAATCGCCGACTGCGTGCTCCTCTTTGGGCTCAACCATCACGCCGCCTTCCCTGTCGACACCTGGATGATCAAGGCCATGACCCGCCGCTACGGCCTCAAAGGTTGGAGCCTCGCCCAGGTGGCTCACTTCGGCCGAATCCACTACGGCCCCACCGCCGGCCTCGCCCAACAGCTCCTCTTCGCCTGGGAACGCGCCCACGGTTGACGATAAATCCGTTTTCGGTGAAAGATCCATCAGCGGCACCTCGTTTCATGCTCTAGAATCGAGATCAAAGTTAGGTCTACCCCACCATCCTATGTCCCACCCCACCTGCTAAAGTTTGCGCCCATGCCCCACTACGCGCACACATCCGAAGGACCCGTATCCGAGAGGGAACCGCTTTTCACTCCAGACTGCCCCACCCTCACTGGCGATCCCTGCACCAAATGTGCTGCCCTCGACCGTAGGCACGGTCACCTCAACAAAGTCGCCCATCTCGCCTCCCAATTCGCCGCCGAGATGTTCCCTCCGGGCCCCGATCGCGAAACCGCCCGCCAATGGGGCCACCTCGCCGGCCTCTGGCACGACCTCGGTAAATTCGCCCCCCTAGTGGCAAGCCTACCTCAAAACCAAATCCGACCCTCATCAAGCTGACGCCATCGGCACCGTCGATCACTCCACCGCAGGAGCTCAGCACGCGGTTAAAGCTCACCCGATTTTCGGCCACATTCTCGCCTACGCAATCGCGGCTCACCACAGCGGCCTACTCGACGTGAAGACCAACGGCCGAAGCTGTCAGGAATCGCGGCTCTCTCGCACCGATCTCGCTCAACTCGGAGCCCTCCCCTCCATCGTCTCCGACCAATCAGTTTCTGCTCCTCCCTCATTTGTGGTCGAAGCCCTACGGGACACACGCGACGGACTCACTGTCTCCATGTTCACGCGCATGCTGTTCTCATGCTTGGTGGACGCCGACTTTCTCACCACCGAAGCGTTCATGTCGCCCACTGCGACAGGCGTTCGTAACAAGGTCCCGTCGGACGCGCTTCGCCATATGGACCTATTGGTGAGCGCAAAAATCGCGTCTTTCCCCACTCCGACTCCACCCGACATCGTCAACCAACAACGAGCTGCAGTGGGCTCCGATTGTGCGACCTCCTACCGCCGGGACTATTCACGCTCACCGTTCCGACCGGTGGCGGCAAAACCCTGTCCTCACTGCACTTTGCCCTGCGTCACGCACTGCGACACGGCCAAAGCCGCATCATCTACGTCGCCCCATTCACTGCGATTATTGAGCAAAATGCCGCCGTCATTCGCGACATCATTGAGCCCCTCGAGAGCAACACGTTCACGCCGCTCATCGAACACCACTCCTCAACTTCAATCGACGCGGAGACCGCGCAATCCCGTCTCGCGACGGAGAATTGGGACGCCTCCCTCATCGGTCACCACCGCCGTTCAGTTCTTTGAATCACTGCACGCGGCCAAGACCTCTCGGTGCCGCAAGCTGCATCGCATCGCCAATGCCGTGGTCATCCTGGACGAAGCCCAGACACTTCCGGTGAGTTTCCTCGCGCCCTGCCTGCGCACCCTTGCATGAGCTGTCCGCGCACTACGGGACCACCATCGTGCTCGGCACCGCCACACAACCGGCGATCGGTCATCACGCCACTGAGTTCCCCATCGGTCTGCCCAAGCTCCGCGAAATCGTCCGCGAACCGGACCGGTTGTTTACCGCACTGCACCGCGTGAACATCAACACCCCAATGTAGTGGGAGTTAATTAGCTATACGAAACAAAAAGAGTAGTGCAGGATGGGTGCATGGCCCGCCCTGTTAAGCCGCTAATCATTGATGCCGCGCAGCATCAAGAACTTGAACAGATGATCAAACGCCCGACCACGCCGCAACGGGAGGTCAGGCGGGCGCGCATCGTGTTGTTGCGGGCCGAAGGGGAAAGCCAGGAGCCGGTGGCTGCTCAGATCGGAGTGAATCGTCCGGTGGTGGCGAAGTGGGAAAAGCGATTTCGTGAGGCAGGGTTGGCTGGATGGGCCGAAGCGAGACGTTCGGGCCGGAAGCCGAGTGTGGATGTGGCGATTCGCGCGCAGATCGTCACTGAGGTCACGCAACCCCCGGCCGGGCGCACCCGCTGGTCCTCACGGGCGATGGCCAAGGCCAAGGGGGTGTCGGCCCACACCGTGCAGCGTCTGTGGCGGGCCAATGACCTGAAGCCCCATTTGCGACGAACGCTCAAGTTGTCGCGTGACCGGAACTTTGAGGCCAAGTTTTGGGATGTCATCAGCTTGTATCTGAATCCGCCCGATCGGGCCTTGGTGCTGTGTGGCGACGAGAAAAGCCAGTGCCAGGCGCTTGAGCGCACCCAGCCGAGTCTGCCATGGGGTATCGGGCACATCAAAACCGCCACCCACGATTACACCCGCCACGGCACGGTCACGCTCTTCGCCGCCCTCGGCTATCTGGACGGCAAAATCATGCGACGCACCGCCTCTCGGCATACCCACCGCGAATGGCTCGGTTTCCTCCAGCACATCGATGCGCAGGCACCCGACGGCTTGGTCCTGCATCTGATCATCGACAACTATGCCACCCACAAGCACGCCAAAGTGAAGAGCTGGATAAAGTGGCGCCATCAGCGCCATGCCAAAGCCCATGGCGTCGAGCGCATCGCACTGCACTCCAACATCCTCTTCCTGGTTGAATCTAGTGGAGCGCTTCTTCCGCGACCTCACCGTCGATTGTATCCGCGATGGCAGCTTCACCAGCGTTCGAGACCTCACCAACGCCATCGAAACCTACATGGCCGCACGCTACCTCGAACCCATCCGCTACTACATCCGCTACTACACTTGGAAGGCCGAAGGCTCCGCCCTCCTGGAGAAAATCCAACGCGCCCGCACCGCCGCATCCCTTCATTCAGGATAGTTCATTAACTCTCAGCACATTAGCGGCCCAATCCGACACCGCCATCGCCGACCGCATGCTGCACGACTCACAATCGCTTTGCATCGTCAACCGCCGGCGCCACTCGCAGGAGCTCTTTCAACTACTCCCACCGGACAGCGGACGCTTTCATCTCTCCGCGCTCATGTGCCCGGCTCATCGCAGCCGCGTGCTCAACACCGTCTGCCAACGGCGTCAGGACAACCTCCCCGTCCGCCTCGTCTCCACTCAATTGATTGAAGCCGGCGTTGATATCGACTTTCCCACCGTGTTTCGAGCACTTGCCGGACTCGATTCAATCGCGCAGGCAGCCGGTCGCTGCAACCGCCACGGCCGCCTGCCAACTCTCGGTCAGACCTACATCTTCGAACCCGAAGACGACCGCGCCGAAACTTACTTCCGCGAGACTGCCCAAGTCGCCGCCCAAGTGATCGCTTGCCACGAGAACCTTCTCGAACGAGCTGCCATTCACCACTTCTTCGACCTCTACTACTACCGTCAAAAAGAACGGTGGGACGAAAAACAGATCTTCGAACGCTTCCGCCTCGACGGCGCTCAACGGCATTGCCCATTGCGCTTCAACTACCAAACTGTTGTGCGCGAGCTTCCAACAACTCATCGACGATTGGCCACAACCGATTTTCATCCCTTTCGACGATACCGCCCGCCAACTGATAGACGAACTTCGTAACGAGTATCGGCCCCTCAACCGCCGACTCCTCCGCGGCCTGCAGCGCTATACCGTGCAAGTCTCGCCGCGCCTCCTCCAAGACAACCTTCGCTCCTTCGACGTTATTCGCGACGGCTAATTCCACGCCCTCGTATCAACGGAGCTCCACTACTACGACATGCGCACGTTCGGCGCTGTCATGTCTACTGAGGTCAATTGCGGTCAAGTTCGCGGGCCCATCCAACTCTCCTTTTCGCGTTCCATTGACCGTATTGTTTCCAGCGAACACGCCATCACCCGGACTTCGGTCACCAACGAGAAGGAGCGCACCATGGGCCACAAGTTCACTGTCCCCTACGGTCTCTACAAAGCCCAAGGCTTCGTGAATCCCTTCCTCGCCAAACAAACCGGCTTTTCCGCTGATGACCTTGAACTGCTCTTCACCGCCCTCGAAAACGCGTTCCAGTTCGATCAGTCCGCCGCCCGACCCGCCGGCTCCATGGCCCCCGAGCCCTCCTCGTCTTCGAGCACGACTCCGCCCTCGGCAACGCCCCCCTCGCACAAACTCTTCGAACTCGTCACCGTGAAGAAAAAGACCGATGTCGAGGTTCCGCGCGCTTTCACCGACTACGACCTCACCGTCGACGATGCCAACCTCCCTGCTGGTGTCACTCTGCACCGCCGTATCTGAGGCTGTTCGCTCACTTCGTTGACTTAGTCCACTTAGTTAGCTAATTTTAGAAATATGCCACCCGCCACCCGCCACCCGCCACCCGCACCCGCCACCCGCACCCGCCACCCGCACCCGTCAACATCCACGAAGCCAAAACTCATCTCTCCAAACTTCTCGCCCGCGTCGAGGCGGGCGAAGAAATCACCTTGGCTCGCGCCGGCCGGCCCATCGCCCGCCTTTTACCCATGCCTTCGCGTAAGCGACGCCAGCCCGGACGCTTCAAGGGCATGTTTGGAAACCTCACCGTGGAAGAAGCCCTCGCCCCGCTTCCCCCTGAGGATTCAGGCGAAACCCCATCGCCGACCGACCCCCTGAAAAACCCGTGAAGCTCTTGCTCGATACCCACGCGGTTCTGTGGTGATTGGATCAGCTCCGTTTCCATCTTCGAAATCGAAACCAAGCACTGTTTGGGTAAACTCGAAATTCCACCACCCCTTCTGCTTGGCTGGAGCCCGATAGTGAAAGAAGAAGGTTGGTCCATGCTCAGCTTCAATCATGAGCACGCCCGGGTAGCCGCCCGGCTCACTGGCTCGCATCGGGATCCATTTGACCGCATTATCTGCGGTCAATCGTTGGTCGAGCACTACACCGTGGTGACTGGGGACACTCCGCTTGCGAATCTTGGGGCCTGGGGCCAAAACCCTCTGGTAGCCTCCCTCCCCCCCCATGCCTTACGCCGAATCAGACCTCCTCCCGATCTCGGCGTTACAGCATCTGCTCTTTTGCCCGCGCCCACGAGCCCAAGCACGAGTCACGTCCCGGCGTGCGTGTCACTCGATCTCTTCTACCTGAGTTCCCGCACCCTGGGTCTACGCGGCATCGCCGATATCGTGGAGTTTCACCGCGACGGCACCATCCTCCCCGTCGAATACAAACGCGGTCAGCCCAAAACCAACGACTGCGACCGCATCCAGCTCTGCGCCCAGGCTCTCTGCCTGGAGGAAATGCGCTAATGGCTCCTCCTGCTCCATTCGGCTCGGCAACGACATGCTGATGTCCGCCGCCTCCTTCACAAACGCCGCCGTCACCATGAAGTAGATCAGCAACAGAAATACGATGTCCAACATCGAGTCCAACGAGAACCCGTCCTCCTCTGCAAACATCTCACGATTGGCCTTCATGACGGCCCCCTTCCGACCCTCGGTCGGGCCCACCCCCAGCCTGGTGGACTTCCCGTGCCCGTTAATCTGCTTCGTGGGCCATTCCGCTTCATTCTCCGCCTCCCGGTTGAAACGACGAAAAAATGATGTCCGCGATCCCCGCATCCCGGCACACCTTCATCACTTGCTTCACCAGACCGTAGTCGTTCGATCGGTCCGCTCGGATCACAATCTTCGCCGCCCCGTCCGTCGCTCGCCACGCTCTCACCTCACTCGCCAATTCATCCAACGACACTGCCTGCGAGCCCGCCCAGATTTTCCCATCCAGCGTAACCGAAATCATCATACGGCCCTGCTGATTCTCCGCGATCGCCGCATTCACCGCCATCGGCAACTCCACCTCCACTTTCTCCCGCGTGACATACGTCGCCACGATCATAAAGAACGCGATCCACTGAAACACGATGTCCATCATCGGCGTCATGTCGAAGCGCGCATCGTCGCTCGCTATCGAGGACAATTTCACGCGCCGCCCTCGCTCCCTTCCTGCAGCCGCATCCGCGTGCGCATCGCATGCGTCAACCCGTGGTGCAGATCCCCGCAAATCCGCGCCAGCCGCGACGTGAGCCGGGCGTAACGATTCTTGAAAAAGAAGAACGCAAACATCGCCGGAATCCCCACCACCAATCCCACCGCGGTGGTGATTAACGCTTCCGATATATTATCGGCCAACAACTCCGGTTTCCCCATCCCCCCCCCAGCGCAATATTCCGGAAGGCTTTGATCATGCCCGACACCGTGCCGAGCATTCCCACCATGGGGGCCAACGTCGCCAGAATCGACAGGTAACTGATCACCCCGAACGGCCCCGCGATCTCCTCCACCGAGGCCTCCTCCATCGCCTTCTCCACCGCCTCCGCATCATAGGTCTCAATCTCTTTCACCCGAACCAAACCCGCCGCCGTGATATTCGCCACCAGGCACGGATTCTCCGCACACACCTCACGGGCCGTTTCCACGTCACCCCGGTCCAATGAGGTTTGTAACTGTGCCGACACTTCCGGCCGCAACAATGCCTGCTCCCGCACCGACAGCGCGTTGTAAAGGATCAGGCCAAACCCGGCCACCGAGAAAAACGCCAGGGGATACAGCGCCCACCCGCCTTGCGCCCACAACTGGCCCAAACTGACGTCTCCGCCACTCGCCGCCGCCGCGGTCTCCTGCGCGTGCAAAAAAACCGGCACCAAGCCCAACAACAAAAGCCACCGGGTGAACGTCATCCAAGAGGAAGTAGCAGTATTCATGAGAAAATCAGGGTTAAGTCCGGGCCGCCGGCGGCAGCCACCTGGAGTTGGGAAACAAGCGTCGCAAATCAGCCTCAATTCGAGTCGCCACCTCTTCCTCGCCCACTTGCCGGTACGCCTCCGCAATCACCGCCGTGAGCTCCACCCGCCACTCACTCGCCGCCGCCATGCCCACCAGTGCTTCACTCAACACATCCAGCGCCCCCGCGACATCCCCCTTGGGCCAACCGCACCCGCCCCGCCAACAGTCGATACAGCGTGCCCGTGTCTCCATCTTCCTCTCCGGTCAGATTGGGATGCATCGCCAACACCGCTCCCGCCCGCAACGGACTCCCCAAGTGCCAATCCGTATACGCCTGCAAAAGCTTCCATCGCATCACATCATCTCCTGCCGCGTCCACGCGTAGTTTTTCATAGACCGCCTGCGACTCCGTCCAATACCCGCCACGTCGCATTTCGTCGGCCCATCGCTCAAGCAATGGACGGTGCTCCTGCGCACCCAAGACCAACGACTACCGAGTCAATACCCATGCCACATTCTGCATTCTCCCCTCCGCTTGCAGGGCCCGCGCCAACCGCACCACTTCCGGCACAAAATCGCCCCCGCCGGCCTTCATCGGCAATCCTGCTGTCACGGCCAACGCATCCGGGCCACACTTTCTCACTCACCAACACCTTCAAGTAGTAGCGCACTGCCCCCTCGCGTTCGAACCTTCCACCCCGACATACGGCACCAACGCGGGCACAATCCTGCGCAACATCATCACCGCTTCGCCACCTCGCCCCGCAAACGCGAGCTGCTGCGCCCGCCGATAATCCTCCGGTAAAACAAACTGAAAATCCCTCGCCTCCCCCAATGGCAACAACGCCTCCCCGTCGTCGCCCGTCTCAGGCCTGAGGCGAATCAGCCCGGCTTCATCCACTCCCAACACGCGCATGACCGCCCGGCCCTGCCCACCCAACCGCACCCGCAATGGCTCCGCCTGGCTCGTGGCCACCACCCACCACGCGACCAACACCATTACCCACCGTTTCATGACGCCCCCAGCGCCTCCAACCGCTCCGCCGCCACCGTTGCCGCCGGTTCTGCTCGTAAGGATTCCTGCGCCAACAACTCCCGATCAGTCGCCACCGCATCCTCGCTGCGGTCCAACGCTTCCAGCGCCCGGCCACTCGTCACATACACTTCCGCCGCCCACTGCGTTACGCCGCCGTAGAGCACATAGACGCGCTGACAAAACCCAAACGCCGCCGCGTAGTCCCCGGCCTCAAAATGCGTGAGTCCGATCTTATAATTTGCCTCCGCCCACGCCGCCCCGCGCCACTGCCGCACTTTCAATACTTCACAATACGCCGCAATCGCATCGCCGTACGCGCCCCGCTGCCGTTGCAGATCGCCTTCTCGCAATCTCGCCGTCGCCGCCGCTGGAAAATCCTCCGCCAACCTGCGCCACTCCTCAATCGCCCCGACCCGGTCCTCCGTTCGGGCGCGCAACACCGCCACCAGGCGCCACGCCTCCGGTCCGTACGCAGCCCAGGGCGCTCGTGCCAGGGCTCGCTCCGCCGCCGCCAGCGCCAACTCCGGCGTATCGCCCTGCCGAGCCTTCGCCGTCGCCAGCAGCACCGCACCACTCGCCGCATCGAACGTTTCCGGTCCGACCGTCGGCCACCCGGGGTCTTCCGCCCCCCTCCGCCCGTAGGGCCGTTGCCAACCGCAACATGAGCGTGGTCTGTCCTCGCGCCGTCGGCCACCGCCAATGCATCCCGCCACACGCGCTCCGGCGACTCCCCACGCTCCGCCCGATAATGCTCGGGAAACTCCGCCAGCATCAAATCCGGGCCCGTATCCGAAAGGTCATTACCAAAGCGCAGGATCGCCGCGATCCACACATCGAGCATCGCCTCGTTGCGTCCCATCGCCACTTGCGCCCGCCCTGCGCTGCCCCAATGCCGCAGGTAGGTTTCAAACCACTCCGTCATCTCCGGCCACCGTTGCTCCGCGGCCAACACCTTGCCGGCCTGAAACACCGCATGGTTGATATAGCCCATGTTGGGCGGATCCAACAAGGCGCCCGCGTCATGGGCCGCCCCATAGGCATTGATCGCCGCTTCCGTCCGTCCTTCCGCCGCCGCCAAATCCCCCAGCAGGGCCTGCGCTTCACTGACCAAACGACTGTCCGGGTAGTCTGCCAAACCCCCCTCCAACTTCGCCCGCGACCGACGGTAGTCCAGCAGTCCGAACCAACAGCCCCCCACGCGATAGGCCGCGTCCTCCGCGTAACTGCCGTTTGGATACTGCGTCAGCACGTGTTCAAAATACACCCGCGCCGGCTTAAAGCGCTCTTCCATCACATCGGCCAGTCCCAATCAATAGGCGAGGCCATCGCTGAAACCCCGATCCGGATACTCCCTCCACATGGGTTCCAATCGCTCGCGTAGTCCCGTGAGATCGCCCTCCTCCATGAGGGTGGACCACACCAGATACACCAACTTGGGCGCTTCCTGCAGCGTCGGATCCAATCGCACTCGCTCCAAAAACACCTCCGCCAATTCCCGCACCGCCACCAGATTCTCCGACCTCACTTCCACCTGCAGCAGCTCGTAGCCTACATCCCCCATGAACCGCGTATAATCGGCCGTGCGCAAATAACGTCTCGCCGTGCGGCGCACCCGGTCATCCCGCCCGCTCTTCGCCGCCATCTTTACCTGACCATACACCGCCTCTTCCCCAAACCCCTCCGGGCTGTCGCGGGCCCCTTCCTTCGTCGTATATTCTCCAATCGCACAAAGGCCCAGTAGGCTTCGTGGCTCCGTCCTCGGGCCAAATAATACCGCGCCACCCGAAAATTCAGCGCCGCCGTATTAGTCCGGGACCGCCTTGCTATCCGGGGTTCCTGAAACCGCCGACGTCTCCCCCATAACTTCCGCCCCCAATTGCGCCAACCGCGCCCGCGCCTGCTTCAAATCATTGTCCACCTCCAACCGCCGATCCGCCAACCACGACACCCCTGCGATTCGACCCCGCTCCGCTTCTCCTCGTGCCACTTCTCCCTCCCAAAATTCCCGTAACGCGGCCGGCCTCAACACTCGCTCATAAAAGTACAGTGCCTCCCCGTAACGTCATGGTCTTTTCCCGTGACGGGTGAAGTGATTGAAGATCAGCGGTGTAACTTTGAGCTAGACCATTTGGACGATTTTCGATCTGTTTCAGTGGGATGAGATCTAAAGGTGAAACGGAAAGGGAAGCGACGAACGCAAACCCGGAGCAGAAGCACTGGGATCGAAACGTGGAGGTGCGCATGGCCACTGCGGCCGAGCAGGAGTGGTTCGACGCGCAGCTGCACGAGCGGCACTACTTGGAATCAGGGCATCCGGTGGGCGATTACCTGCGCCAGATTGTCGAACGCGAGGGGCGGGCGGGCGGTGTGGCGCTGCTGGCGTGGGGTCCGGCCTGCTACGCGCTCAAGGACCGTGACCGGTGGGTGGGCTGGGAATGCGACCCGCCGGGTCGAGCGGCTTTCCCTGGTGGTGCAAAACCGCCGCTTTCTACTGCTGCTCACCCAGCGCGGCGAGGAGATCAATTTCGCCTCCCAGGTGCTCGCTGCGGCCGTGCGCACGTTGCCGGGCCATTGGCAGGAACGCTTCGGCTATCGGCCGCTGCTAGCCGAGACCTTCACCGAGCCGGAGGCCTACCAAGGCACGTGCTACAAGGCCTCCGCGTGGGAGCCGATCGGGACCAGCCAGGGTTACGAACGGCACCGAGGCGACTTTTACCGCGCGCACGGCAAACCCAAGCACCTGTGGCTGCTGCGGCCCCCGGCACCCTGCCGCTCAAAAACGGCCAGTTGCCCTCTCTGTTGGAGGCCCTGTGCGGCGTGCCCGATCCGCGCGCCAAAAACACCCGCTTCAAGATCGGTCCGGTTCTTGGCATCGTGGCGCTCGCGCTGCCGGCCGGCCGGCGCGACATCGCGTCGATCGCTCGTATGGCCAACCTGCTCGACCAAGACCAGCGCTTCGCCCTGGCCCTGCCCCGTGAGGCCGGCAAAAAGGTCCGCCTGGCCCGAATGGCGCTTAGTTAGGCGAGCAGTTGCGTGAGATTGATCGCCCGTCAAACCTTCTAAGTTAATGCCTAATAATAGGTTGCGGAATACTGGCTTATTGGTAGTGCAACTACATGAAGATCAACACGTTGTATCTGCCAGGGTTTTCGCATCGCTTGTGTGGGAGACGCTCCAATGGTGCGGCCGCTAGACTGATTGAGCGGGCGGTTAAGTTCGATGGGCTGGTGGCGCGCTTTGTGGCTCCGAGCACATTTGCAGGCATCGGTAAGCGGGACCGGATCTTTACGCCTTGGGTGACCTTTTGCGCGTTTCTTGGGCAAGTGCTGCAGCGTGGTGCGAGCTGCCGCGATGCGGTTTGCCGGGTGCAAGCATGGCATCTGCAGGCCGGGGCGGCGACGTCGGTCGACGATGCCACCGGTGGCTATTGCCAAGCCCCGGCGCGGTTGCCGATCACGGTCTTGCGCACCGTATTCAGCCGTCTCGTGGAGGTGGCTCATCAACGCACCCGCGAGGCCGATCATTGGCTCGGTCACAACGTGAAGGTGATCGATGGCGGCGGGCTTTCCATGCCCGACACCACGGCCAACCGGAAAGTCTATCCTTACGCGGGGTGCCAGCGCAAAGGATGCGGTTTCCTCACCGGCCAGATGGTGGGAATGTGCTCCCTGGCAACCGGCCATTTGGTGAAGTTCGTCCTGTCCTCATGGAAGGCGAGTGAGGCCCCGCTGGCGCGCCAATTGATCGGTTGGGTGCACAGGGGAGAGGTGCTCCTGGCTGATCGCGGGTTCTGCAACTGGATTTTCATCAGCCTTTTGCAACGCAAGGGTGTGGATGTGGTGATGCGCTTGCATCAATCGCGTCGGACAGGCACCGGCAAAATCTGCTGGCCCAAACCCCAGCGACAGGGCCGGTGGGAAAAATGTTTGTGGAACGAACTGCCTGAGAGCCTGACTTTGCGCGTGGTGCGCTTTCGAACCGAGGTGCTCGGCTTCCGCACCCAGCACATCGCTGTGGTGACCACGCTGCTCGATGAAGAAAAGTATCCCGACGCGGCCATTGCCCAACTCTACCTGCGCCGCTGGCAGGTGGAACTGAACTTCCGGGACATCACGACGACCCTCGGACTCGACGTGCTACGCACGCGCACCCCGGCGATGATCGCAAAAGAAATCCACTTGCAGGCCATCGCCTACAACTTGGTGCGCCTGCTCATGCTCGAAGCCGCACGCCAGCATGACGTGGCACCAATGCGCCTGTCTTTCCAAGGCACCATCAGCACGCTGCGGGCGTTCGCCCACCTGCTCTCAGGCAGTGCGCGCGAAGCGAACCAACGCCTCGAAGATCTGCTCCTCGCATTGGCCGCCGACCCGGTGCCCTAACGCCCGCATCGCAGTGAACCACGCGCCGTCAAACGAAGGCCCAAAGTCTACCAACTGATGACCAAGCCTCGGCGGCACATGCGCGTATCCAAATCACGGCTACTAAAATAGACGAATAGACCCCTTAACGAAGTGCCATTCCCGCCTGGCCCCCAGTTACAGCGTGTTTTACGACGTGCTCACCCGGCTCGATCCGGAGGCCTTTGCCCAGGCCCTCACAACCGCTGGCTCACAGCCCACGCCGGTGCCCTGCCCGGAGCGCTCGCCCTGGACGGAAAGTTTATCCGCGACGCGGTCGGGGTGCTCAGCCTAGTCGAGGCCGACACCGGCGCGCCGGTCGCCCTGGCCATCGTCGATCAAAAGGAAAACACCCCGCGCAGTGAACAGGCCCGCGCCGGTGAGGTGTTGGCCGCCGCGTCGTTGGACGAGCAGATCGTCACACCGGCGACGCCTTTGCACGCCACCCGCGAGCAGGCCCGCACCATCGTGGGAAAAGGCGGCGAGTATGTGCTCCAGATCAAAGGCAACCAACCCCAGCTGAGCGCGCTGGTCCAGCGCGCCCGGACCGTTCCACCCCCCTTTTTTGAGCTGACCGATCCGAGTCGGGGCCGCGTGACCACCTGGCGGGTGTCCGTGGTGGTGGCCACGCCCTCGCAAGCCGACTACCCTGGGCTGCGCAGCCTGGTGCTCGTGGACAAAACCACGGTGCGAAAACGCGACCTCACCGAAAGTTGCGAGCAACGCGCCTACGCCAGCAGCCTGGCACCCGCAGAACGCAGCCCTGCGCAAATGCTCGCCTTGATCCGCGGGCACTGGGGCGGAGTGGAGATCCGCAACCACTGGCGCCGCGACGCCTGCTGGCGCGAAGACCACTCGCGTACCCGCAACATCAACGCCCTGGCCAACCTCGCCCTCTTGCGCAGCGTCCTGCTGCGCGTTTGCGCCCAACACTGGCCCGAGCGGCCCCTGCCGCACGTCTTCGAATCCTGCCAACATTCCACGCATATCTCCCTGCGCGCCATCCGTTCCCATTCCGAAAACAAAAGACCATGCCCGTAACGTCCCGCCTCAAACAAATCATCCCCGCCCCGCAACAGCGCCAGATTCAGCGCCAAATCATAACGCGACTTCCCTGCCCCGCCGCTCAGATCCGGCAACACTGCCAACGCCGCCTCAAAATCACTTCGCGCCATCGCCGCCTGTAACAAATACGACCCCGCCTTCGCTCGTTTCTCATTCGCCGCCCCCGGATCCAGCAGCAGCCCTACCGGCTCCCGCATGGCCGCAAACACCTCCTGCCCGGCCTCCCAGTCCTTCGCCGCATACACGCAGTCCGCGAAATGCTCCCAATACGCCGCCCGCCATTCGACCGGCAAACGCCCCGGATCCTCCTGCTCGCGCAAGTCTTCATACCACGCCCGCGCGTCCTCCAGTTTGCCCTGATAATAATACGCGGCCGCCCGATACACCCTCGCCGCCAACACATTCGGCGCCTTCGGATAGGTCGTCAAAAACGCCGTCAACGTGCGCGCCGCCCCATACAAATCCGCCGTCTGCAGCTGCCCCAAACCCATATAATACAAAACGCCCTCCCGCGCCCGGACCGCCGCCGCATCCGTCGATTCCCGCAAGCGGCGGTCCAATTCCTTCAAACATGGCACCGCCTCCCCAAACGCCGCCTGCTCGATCCGATCCTCCGCCAGCTCCTGCAACGCCGCCGTCCCCACCTCGCTGACTTCCTGCGCCTCCACGTTCCACGCCATCACCAAAGCCAACACGACCACCCGCCCTCGACGGAAATTTGGCATGCACTTAGGAATGGCGGCGACCACGCCTAAAACCCAACGCATCCCAGTCGGCCCCCGCAATCGCAAAGCCCGCGTTGCCCGACGGCTTACGCAATATCACGGCGCGCCCGCTCTTTTGATTCTGCCCCAGGCTCTCCCAACCGAATTCACTGAAACAGGGGCCCTCCGTCGCCTCACTAAATTTGATGTCGGGATGCGCCGTATTCCACTCCATCAGCTCAATCTGGTTACGGTCGTTAATCCCCACATCCCAACCGACCACTCCGACGTGCGGGAATCGCTCATGCAATTGAACACAAGTTTTCACCGCCGCGCGAAACTCCGGGATCACCTTCCCGGCAAACGTCTCCCCACTCGCGGGATGCGACCGCACTTTGTGCCAATTGGCTAATGCCGCCCCCTCCTCGAGTTCACCGTCATCATTGATCACGGAAGCGCGAATCTGGCTTATGGCGCCCACCTCCCCAGTCCCATCAATATTGCTTCCAAAACGTATGTAGGCCGCCGCGTATTGGGTCGGACGACCCGCCGGTTTGATGGTTGTGATTCTCAACGTCGCCATCCGACCCGAGCCAAACTGATCAAAAAATGCATGAGGACGTATCCTCCGCTGAACCACCAAGTTGCCGCTCAGCTTTGCGTCCATTGGGTCAAAATTATCCCGATGCACGTAGGTCACGCCCAGCTCCTGGTTGGAAAATTCCGATTTAAAAAACAAGGCATCGTCCTCTCGGAATAATGCCGAACCAACCCGACTCAGCGGAATTTCCTGCCAGGACTCGTCATGCCACACTCCGGCAACCCGATAGCCCACATCCGGAAGAATATCCGTCTTCAGCAAGCGCCGGCCGAGAGTCCTGGCATCACCCCAGTCCTGATACTTGCCCTGCAAAATCGGTAGCACTCTACGTCCAAAAAAATCGTCCAGCATCCATCCGGCCACAAATCGCCCCCGGTAAGCCGCGTAGACCTTCAACCATGGCAAAACCGCACCGAGCCCAGCACCTCTCGAGCATAGTTTTCCGCCTCCCGCCGAACCGACGTCGATAAGGCGGATTGCGGAGAAGATTCCACGATACTCGCATAAATGTTCTCCGCGTCCATCCGATGTATCCGATCATAACGGTACTCATCCACCCAACGCACCGCCTGATCCACCATCTTACCCAGCATCAGGTTCATTCAATTCCCTCCGAATTCAAGGGGCCGGTTGAGCGGCTATCACAGATTGCGGGCATTGCAGTCAGCACGCTTTCATGAATTTCAGTACAGTCCAGCCTAGCCTAGGCCCAATCAACCGAAACCTTCGCAAAGGCTGGTGCTCGGCAAAAGCCTCGCCCCGCCGAGCCCGTCACACCTTCCCAGCCAGCACAACCATCAGCGCTCCACGAGGTGGTAAACAGCATCGGCCAACGCCTCCGGCTCGATCCGAGATTGCGCCTCATACGGCAGCGTGGCGGAAGCGAGCTGGGCGGTGTCTTGACCATGAATGGTGCCAAACCCAGGCGCGCGCCGGCTTCAGGTGATCGCGAAGCCGCCGCCATTCGATCTTAACCCAACTCGCATCAGACTGCTCGGCGTCCGCGAGGGTGAACACGATCAAACTTGTCACGTCGGGTAATGAGTCCTCCCATTCGACTGCCCCCCTGATACCATGCCCCCACCGGATTCCCCCCTTGCACGATTGCTTTCTTACCGAAGTTTACCGAAGTGCAACCCCACGAGGTTGCCTTGCGCGCCTACTTAGAGCGTGTCCCATTTACCCTGATTTTGGAAGGGGGGCAGGAAAGCCGCTCAAAAAATCGGCTTTCCTGCCCCCCTTCCAAAATCAGGGTAAATGGGACACGCTCTAAGTGGAGAGAACCGGATATCAATAACGCGAGCCACGGAACGCTGCGCCTTTGATTGCCCGATGGATAACGCCAAGAGCCCGTGCTGCTGGCGGAATTTGCCCGCGCGGATGGCGGTCGGTCGGCGGTGGAGTTTTTTCTCAGATCAGCTCGCACCGCCGGCGGAACGGTCAGGAGCTGTGTTGTCATGAGAACAGTGTACGTCACCCTTCGAATTTCACCCACGCAGGGATTGTCCATTGCCACGCACCCCTTGATCAGAGCACATTTACCGCTCGCATGTCGCTGACTGATTACGGATGGAATCAAGACTGGGCCACCGCCTTCGCCCCCCACGCTGAAGCCGGCTACGAGCCCGCACGCGTGGTCTGCGAACTGCGCCGTAAGTTCTACGCCGTCCAGGACGAGGAGCGGGAATGGCTCGGCGAATGCGGCGGCAACTTCTTCCACCGTCACGCCCTCACCAGCGCCTTCCCTTCCGTCGGCGACTGGGTCGCCATCAGCCGCCGCCCCAACGAGAGTCGCGTCGATATCCACGCCGTCCTGCCCCGCCGTAGCAAATTCTCCCGCCGCGCCGCCGGCGAAGAACAAAACGAGCAGATCGTCGCCGCCAATATCGACGCCGTCCTCCTCGTCTCCGGTCTCGATCGCAACTACAACCCCGCCCGTATCCAACGCTTCCTCGTCGCCGCCCGCGAAAGCGGCGCCGAACCGATCATCGTGCTCAACAAGTGTGACGTGCACCCTGATCCCGCCGCCGTGCAAAAGGAAATCGAGTCCCTTCTTCCCGGCATCCGTGTTTTCCTCACCAGCACCGTGCGCCGCAAAGGCCTCGCCGCCCTCAGAAAACTCGCTCGCCCCGGCATCACCCTCGCCCTGCTGGGCTCCTCCGGCGTCGGTAAATCCACCCTCGCCAACGCCCTCTCCCGAGACGACTTCCTCCCCACTGGGGACGTACGCGAAAAGGACAGTAAAGGCCGCCACACCACCACCCGCCGCGAACTCGTCCGCACTCCCTCCGGCGCCCTGCTCATCGACACCCCCGGCCTGCGCGAACTTCAACTCTGGGACGTCGAAGACGGCGTTGCCGAAGCCTTCGCCGACATCGTCGCCCTCGCGCTCCAATGCCGTTTCTCGAACTGTCACCACCAGAAGGAGCCCGACTGCGCCGTGCAAACTGCCCTCGCCGACGGATCCCTTGCCGCCGAACGCTACGCGCACTACCTGAAGCTCACGCAAGAGCACAATCTCAAGCCCATCGCCCACAAAACCGCCCGCGCCATGGCCAACAAACCCGGCTGGCGCCAAAAAGCCTTCGCCCCCAAACGCGGCGGCCGCCGCATCACCCCCGACGACTAACCCCGCCCCCAACCCTTCCCCTCCACAAACTAACCAAGGTGGTTAAAACTCCCCCAGCGCCGCCTCCAACATCATTAGGCCAAAACCCTTCCCTCTCCACCTTCGGCGCGTAGCCAGCAGGCGAAGCCATCTGTATCCATTCGTGGTTATAAACCAGCCCAGCCTCTCAGTTTTCTCTATCCTGTGGCATCCGCTCTTGAAGCACTCGAATCCTCACACGATCCGGTTCGCCATCCCGTCCGTTTCGTTGGCCTCAAACGCCGCCAGATTATCCAAAAAGTGCGCCACGATCGCGTCATCCTGATCTGACCGCCCGCCGCCCGTATGCGGCGTGATATAGCAGTTCTTCGTGCGCCACAATTGAGGCGAAGCCGGCAACGGCTCCGGGTCCATCACATCCAGATAGGCCGCATCCAGCTGCCCCGATTCCAACGCCTCCATCAACGCGTTCTGATCCACGGTCGGTCCACGGCCGATGTTATAAAACCGCGCCCCTCCCCGCTTCAGCAGCGCCAGCCGCCGCCGGTTCACAAACCCCACCGTGGCTTCACTCTCCGGCAAAATATTAATCAAATGATCCACCTTCGGCAGCACCGCACTGAGTTTCTCCTCCGCGATTACATGCACGCCCGATTCACTGTAAGTCCGGCGCCGCAATGCATAGATCTTCATTCCAAACGGCTTCAACAGCTCCACCAAGCGCCGGGCATAACTTCGATGCGGCCCGCTGCGGATAATAATCCCACCCCGGATCCACTTGCTGCTGGTCTCGCCACGAATCCGGCAAACACCGCGACAACGCCAGCATCATGGCCAACCAATGCTGTGCACAGGGCTCGCTGAATACACCCGACATGTTGGTGAAAACACCGCCCCGATCGCGCAACGTTTCCTTAAATTCCGGTGTGTCATAACGTGCGTATCCCGCCGTCGTTACCTCCAACCAACGCAACCCCTCCAACCGCCGACACTGGTCCGCATCCGGCTGCCCGAGCGCTACGTCCGCCGCGTTCAGACTCTCATCCTCTCCGCCCGCATCCAACACCGAAGCACTGCTCTGGCTCGCCCACACCAACCGGTGTCCGCGCTCCGCCAGTTCATGTTCCAATCGTTTCGTCGCCTTCTCGTTGCACCAAATTGTCAAACTCATGGGAAAATTCTCCGTTAGACCACTACTCCTCACTCGGACTCACTAAACGCACACAACGTGTGTATCGGTAGCCCACTCTGCCGCAGACGCTGCGAGCCCCTCAACTCCGGCAAATCAATGATCGCCGCCGCCCCCACGACCGTCGCCCCGATCTGCTTCAAGAGCTTGTGTGCTGCCAGTAACGTACCTCCGGTCGCGATCATATCATCCACCACCACCACCAGCAGCACCCGCGCTTCCGGCGCACAGGCATCCTCATTGATCTCGATCGTGGCCGACCCGTATTCCAGCGTGTAGTCCTCCGAAACCGTCCTATACGGCAGTTTCCCCTTCTTGCGCACCAGCGCGAAGGGCTTGTGCAACTGGTAGGACAACGCCCCTCCGATAATAAATCCGCGCGCATCAATCGCCGCGATCACGTCCACGCCGAGCTGCGTGCAATCCAGCGAAAACGCCTCAATCATCACCCGAAACGCCTCCGGATCGTTAAACAACGTCGTCACGTCGCGAAAATCCCCCCCGGGCTGGGACCAATGCGACACCGTGCGCACACGAGCCTTGAGATAGTCAGATAGACGGGTGGATTCCATGGATAAGAGAAAACGAGGGCCTCAGAACATGCCGCGCCCTTCCCCGGCCCCGCAAGGCAAACCCGGTCCGGCCTGCCTTCCGCGCTCCTACGCGTTCGGCCCCCACTCGGCCGCCGCCGCCCCGCCCAGGCATTCAACGCCGCCAATGGCATCACTTGCGCATGATTCACCCGGCCTTGCTCGTCGAGCAATCCCGTCGTCAACGGGCCCCGCGTCGCCAAATCCCCCCCCCCACATGCTGGGCCCACGCATAGCCGACCACCGTAGACTCAACCAACATCGCGTGCCCACGCACCCGCCCACTTGTGATCATGCGTTCCAAGGCGCTCAGTCCGGGCGGCTCATCGGGGCCCACTTCGGCCGCCCTCTCACACCAATTAAATTTCCATACCAACTCGGGCACCGCCCCCCGCCCCATCCCGGGTCCGACACCAACACCACATCCCCCACAGTCCCCGCGCATTCTCGCACCACCGCCGGCGTATTCGCCCCCACCGGCGCACACGCCACCAAACGCCCGGGATCCGCCCGTCGCACCGCTTCCGTCACGACTCGATGGTAACGCTGCCAAACTCCCGCGTAAACCGGCTCAACTCCGCCCGATACGCCCGCGAGTCCAACACTTCGTCTTCCTGCGTCATCTGCCGCAACGACTCCTTGTTGGGTAATCTCACCCCCCAATCTGCTGCCAATTGCACCAACCCTCCGGTCCGTGTCGCCAAAACAAACTCCCACGCCGCGTGATACGCCGCATACCCCGGATCCAAACTCAAACACACTTGCAAGAGTCCCGGTCGCAACAACGGTCCGCCCCCCCCCGGACTGGGGCTTCCAGCTGAGCTCATCGTCGCAGACATAGGCCGCCAGACTCGCCGTCGCCACCACCGCCTCCACCCGTGCCTGCGCCGCCTTTGCTCATCGCGGATCCAACACATCCGGCAACTGAATCCCCGCTTTGTAAATCAGCCCGCCTCCCGCCTTGCGCAGATTCAACGCCACCACATGCGGCCTCCCCCGATTGCAAAAGGCCTCCGCCACCGGCGGCACCAAAAGATCGAACCCCCACTTCGCCAAACCCGACAGCACCGGCTCATTTCCCACCGACTGCGTCACCCCATGGATCCCGGTCACCATTCGCGGACCCCTTACAGGATCCACCCACCACCACTCCCCCGTCCGGGTCTGCCCAATACGGTGTCGATCAACGCCCCCCGCCAGGCATCAGCCTTGAACTCAGACAGCGCGGGCGGCGCAATTTTTGGTAACGTAACAACAGACGGAACTTCGTCAGACACGCCCACCCAACCTGACGCCTCCCCCCTCAAAGGAAAGTCCGAAAACACCTCCATCCCCAGATCAACCCAAGAGAAAGAGCGCCCGTCTGCCTGGTCTCTACTGCGGTCGTTCCACCACGAACCGGTCCCGCGTCGTGCAGTAGTCATCACCGCCCATCCGCCCGATCAAATCCAACTTCGCCGGATCCACCCGCCCATTCGCATCCAACACCTCATCCGCCACGTGCGCACAATGTATCCGCCCAAACACCACGTTGGCCATCCCGGGGGCATCCCCCTGCTTCACGATCTGCTGCAACGTGCACTCAAACGCCACCCGCGCCGCGCGCACCCGCGGCGGCTTCACTCGCTCACTCGCCGCCGCCTCAATGCCAAAATGCGCAAACTCACTTTCCCCATATGGTAACGGGGCCGCCGAGTTGTTCATCGCCGCCACCAAATTCTCCGATACCAGGTTCACCACAAATTCCCCCGTCGCCTCTATATTGCGTAACGTATCCTTCGCCGTGCCGTCCACCTTCGTCACCGGGACAAACATCAACGTCGGCGGACGCGAGGTGATCCCGTTGAAAAACGAAAACGGCGCCAGATTTACCTGCCCCTCCGCTCCCATCGTTGACACCCACGCAATCGGCCGCGGCACGATCGTTGAAATCATCCATTGATACGCGTGGCGGGATTCGAGCTTCGCAAAGTCCAATAACATCCCCACAATTAGCCCCCATGCCGAGCCGATGCCAACTCGTTTCGCCCACCCTCCTCCACCTTTTCCCATCTCGCGTGGACCGACTCCTCGAAAGCATGGCGCTCGTGCTGCTCCTCCTCGGCGGCTCCGGCTGCGCCGCCCCCTCGCTCACCGTCACCGTGCCGCTTATCGAAACCTTGCAGATCGCCGATCCCGCCACCCCGCGCCGTGAGATCGACCGGACCCTCAATCAACGCGCCGACGCCTTCGCCGCCCGCCACCCCGACGCCCGCGCCTGGAAAGGTCAGGGGCTGTCCATGCAACCCCTCATTCCCCCCCGACGCCTTGATCGTTACCGAAAAATCCCCTACCCCGAATTGAAAGCCGGCCAGGTCGTGCTCTTCACCGGACGCCAAGGCCAGCTCGTTGCCCACGCCCTCGTCAAATTCACCCGCCAAGGCTGGCTCACCACGGGCGTCAATCCCCGCAGCAAGATCGATCCCACTCGCGTCACCACCATCAACTACATCGGGGTCGTCACTGCCGCCTTCACGGCCTCCCTGCCTCCCCGTTCGAGTTCGCTCGCTCCCTGATCCGCGTCAGTGCAGCGTGCCGCTCCCATGTCCACCCGACCCTCCCCACCGCCCACCGCCCCCACACCGCCCGCCCCCTGGCGAGCCGGTCTCGATGGCGCCCGCGCGAACCTGCTCCCTGGCCTTGTCCTCCAAGCCGCCGCCCTCACCCTCGTGCTGGGCTACTACTACACTACGCGCCCGGGGTCGAGGGACTCGCCCTACGCGACCGCCTCGGTCTCGGCTACAGCATGGCCGCCACCGCCATATTCGGCGGCATCATCCCTTGGATCTACCTGCGGCTCATGCCCGCCACCCGCTCGCGTTACAACGCGACCCAAGGCCTCGGTCTCACTGCTTTCTGGGCCGTCAAGGACCTCGAAGTGCATGCCCTTTACGCCACCCTCGCCTGGCTCGTCGGCACCCAACCCACCGTCGGCAACGTCCTCCTGAAATCCGCCCTCGCCCAGTTCGTTTATGGCCCGCGCTGGGCGGTTCCCGGCATGTGGCTCGGCTACCAATGGATCGAAAACAAATTCAACTTCGCCCAGCTACTGCGGTCCGAGTAGACTCAATCCATCGTTCACCGTCGCACCCGCTTCGCCGTCGGAGCGTCGGGAAATTCCTGCCGTCACCGCATCGCCCCCATCCGTTCATCCAACTCCTCAGCCCTCAACTCGACATGCCCTGGGCTCGCCAATTAATCGGTTAAACTCCGCCATTCAGTGCGCCCAAGCCGACAGCGCCGGGCCGACTTTGAACGCATTACGTTACAAAGGCCTTTCCGCCCACCGCCTTCACCCGAGCACGAAGCGGAACAGGACCACCACCACGATGCCCGTAACTCCGACAATTCCCGATGCCAGCGTGACCAACCGATACCCCGGTCCGACCGTCAGTCCGGACAACTGAGTGATCACCCAGAAATAACTGTCGTTCACATGCGAGACCGTCATCGATCCCGCCCCGAGCGCCAGCACGGGCAACGGCACCGCCGTCGGTTCCGCTAGTCCCAACACCGTCATCAATGGCGCCATCAACGACGCCGTGGTCACAATCGCCACCGTTGACGACCCCTGCGCCGTCTTCAACCCCGCCGCGACCAGAAAGGGTAATATAATGTTGAACCGTCCGAGGTCCATCGGGGCCAATCCATCACCGATGACCTCCGCCTGCGGCGTTGCTCGCAGCACGGCCCAAAACGCACCTCCCGCTCCCGTGACCAACACGATCGCACCCGCGCTGCGCAACGCCTCGCTGGACCATTCGCCCAGCTGCACCAGTCCGTGACCACGGGCCAACCCCAGCGCGAGCAAAGCCCCGACGAGTAACGCCACATTGGGATCGCCCAACCATGCCATCACGGTAGCCCAACTCACACCCGTCTCACCGGGCCAGAACGACCGCATCGCGATCAATCCCACCGGCAGCATGATAGGTGCAAACGCGGTAACCCATGAGGTCCCTGATTCCGCGCCTCCCGGATCGATCGCTCGCGCCAAGGGAGGCTCGATATACCAACGCCGCCCCGCCCACGCCGCCGCAATCACGACCCCGGCCACCACCAACCCCAAGGCAATCACCCGCCCCAAATCAGCATTCAACGCTTCCGCCGCCGCCACCGAGCCGGGCGTCGGAGGCACCAGGCAATGCGTGGCATATAGTCCCATGCTCAACGCCACGGCCAAAGCCGCCATCGACTCTTTTGCCCGCAGGACCAGCGATCGCACGAGCGGCGACAATACGACGTACCCAGAATCACAGAACACCGGCACCGACACCACGCCCCCCCGTCAATCCCATCGCTAAAATCGTACGGTTGCGTCCGACCAGTTTGAGTACCACATTGGTCATCACCACGGCGGCACCGGTCTGCTCAAGCACCGCGCCTATGATGCAGCCGCAAGCAATGACAATACCAATGCCCGCGACCGTCTGGCCGAGACCACCAGTGATGAGGCTGATCGTCGCTGTCGGATTCAACCCCGAGGCCACTCCAAACCCGCCCGCCCCCAACAGCAGGGCCAAAAACGGAGGCAGCCGCCACCGGGTCGTGGCCACCACAATGAAGGCAACCGTGAGGTGTAAAAAAATGACCGACGTGATGGCGTTCATCAATGCATACCTTATGCCGCCAATGCGAGCCCGCGTATCCGGCTCACGGCTCTCACGCGCGCTCCAGTTTTGAGCGGCCATCTTCGACCACCCAGGACGCTCGGGTCTGCAAGGGTGCTCCGGGCCGCGAGACGTAGGGAACGGTGCGGAAATCCGTTCGCCATTGGCGCGGCGTCACCTCGCAGCGGACGTAGCCGCGTTCACTGTTGTGATACTTCACCGCCGGGTTCTCCGCCCCCAGCTGCTCGAAGTAGTCGGGCCGATCCACGCCATCGCCACCGGAGGTGATCGAGGTGCCCACCAGTTCGACCGCCACCGGTTGACGCGCCCCGGCCTCCCGGTCAAAGTCCCGAGTCAACTCGTTGGCCCAGTTCTTGTGCACGTCCCCGGTGCGCACGACGGGGTTGGCCACGCCGCAATCGTGCAGGTGCCGCCACACCGCGCGTCGCTCAAACTCGTAACCGGCCCACTTGTCGACATCGACCAACTCGCCATCACCCGGCCGCAAATCAAGGCGCGTCATCATCACCTGCTGCGCCAACACGTTCCATCGCGCCGCCGACTTCCCCACGCCATCAAAGAGCCATCCGCGCTGGCGCTCACCGAGCATGGTTCCGGCAGGATCGAGCAGGGCGGGTGCCTCCGCCGGCATCTCGTCACCGTTGCCCGGCTGGTCGGTGCGATACTGCCGTGTATCCAAAATATGGAACTGCGCCAGTCCGCCAAAATCCGCCCGCCGGAAAAGCTGCAGATTCGGGCCATCGGGTCGCGCGGCGGGTCGCAACGGCATGTGTTCACAATAGGCACGGTAGGCCGCCGCTCGCCGCGCCCGGAACTCCGCAAACTGTAACGCTCCGGATACTGCGGCACGAAGGCCGCGTAGTCGTTGCTGAACTCATGATCGTCCCACGTCACCAACCATGGCGCCATGGCATGCGCCGCCTGCAGGGCCGGATCAGTTTTATAACGGGCGTAGCGCAGGCGGTAGTCGTCGAGGGTGATCGCCTCGCTCAAACCATGCGGACGCACCGCGTCCCGGGCATCTCCTTTTTCGTAAATATAGTCCCCCAGGTGGGCAATTACATCGAGGTCCTCCCGCGCCATGTGCTCGTGGGCCGTGTAGTGCCCCACTTCATACTTCTGGCAGGACGCGAAGGAACAACGGAGTCGATCGACCACTTGCCCGGCCACCGGCGTCGTGCGCAAACGGCCCACCGGACTCGCTTCGCCGCGCGCCACGAAGCGATACCAATACCAACGATGCGGCGCGAGACCTCGCACTTCCACGTGCACACTGTGGGCCCAGGCCGAGTCGGCGATCGTCTCGCCCGAGGCCACCAAGCCCTGAAACCTTTCGTCCTCCGACACCTGCCATGCGACCCGAATCGGTTCGGGCGACAGCCCCCCCCCTCATGGGGGCGGGGAGCCAGTCGGGTCCAAATCACGGTGCCGTCGGGTGTGGGTTCACCCGAGGCGACCCCCAACGAAAAAGGATAGTCCGACCAACCTGCGGGCCGCTCCGCCCGCAAGCGCGAGCCGAGCAACTCGGAGACCGCCAACACCGCTTCGCCCTGCAGGAAACGGCGTCGGTCCCATCGCGAGAAGAGCGGGTTAAGGTCGGACATATGGCGTTGACTGAGAGGCTGTAGCTGACGCCGAACTTGGCCTTCCAGTCGTAGATCTCGAAGTCGTTCTCCCGCACTTCGACCCCGGTGAACTCCCGGAGAGGCTCGCTGTCGAGGTTGAGGAACTCGGCAAAGACGCGGAAGCGTTCGTTGAACCGGTAACTCACCTTGGCGTCGAGGGTCGAGCGATCGCGGATGTAGGTGTCGGTTTCGACACTGGAGCCAACCCCGTCGAGGTATTGGTCTGTCATGGCATAAGCGATACGCGCCTCCCACCCGTGCTTCTCGTAGTAAAGCGAAACATTGGCGATCGAATCGGCCTGGCCGAAGAAGGGCAGCTCGTCGTCGCGGGTGAACAGCGTCGCGGAGGAATCCACTAAGGTGAAGTTCACGCTGGCACCGAAACCATCAAAGGGCGCGGGCAGGCAGGTGAAGGGTTGGGAGTAGTTGAGTTCGACGCCCGTGATTTTGCCCTTGTCCGCGTTGGCCGGCGCACTGGTGGAAAGCTGGCTATAGAAACGGCCGTCCATGGTGACATCGGTCTCAAAGGTTCTGCGCCCATAGATCGGATTATCGATCTCCTTGTGAAACACTCCGGCGGACAGAATGCCCGCGCTCTCCAAATAATACTCGAGCGAGAGGTCGAAGTTCATCGATTCGTAGGGCTTCAGATCCGGGTTGCCGGTGCTCAGGCCGCCAACATAGATGCCGCTGCCGGGGTCGGTCTCGAGCACGTCCAACTCACGACGGGGCGCAAGGTCGGCGTAATTGGGACGACCAATGGTGTTGGTCCACGCCAACCGCACGGCGACGTTGGCTCGTGGACGCCAAGCCAGATGCAGACCGGGCAACACATTGGTGTAGTCGTGGCTGCCCGTCACCCCACGGTAGTCCCCCTCGCAGTCACCATCGACGTAGAGCAGTTCGTTGGCTGCATAGTCGGCCGAGGTCTGCTCGACCCGCAGGCCGACCAGCATCGTGAGATCAGACAGGAGGGTGAGCTGCGTCATGGCGTAGGCCGACAGCACGTCTTCCGACGCCTCGAAGTCGCTGGCCAAGGAATCCTCGAGGGAGTCGAGCGGGTCGTATTCAAAACGATCCGGATTAGCGGCGAAGAAGGCCTCCATGGCATCGACATCGAGCGTCGGTCTAAAGCGGATGAGCCCATCGAAGTAGTCGACGATTTCGGCGCCGCCGATGTCGCCTTCGGCCATTGTGAGGGTCGCACCGTTGGGGGTGTAGTTGGCGTTTTCCCGGTCGTCTTCCTTGTCATGGGTCACGAGTTGCGCGCCAACTTTCCAACGCGCGGAGCGTTGGTTCACGTTGTAGAATCCTTCCAGGTCGATCTGGGCTGAGCCCACGTCCTCACGCTCCAGGTCGGTGCGAATTACGGGCGCGGCGCGGCGGGAAGCTGGCGGGATCGTAGTAGTCGTCGGAGTCCGGGGTGATCATCACGAGGTCACCATCAAGTTCAGAGCTGTTGGGGAAGGCGTTGCCGCCGGAACGAAACTCCCAGTCGTTACGTTTGCCGACGTCGCGCTCACCGCGGCTCAAGCCGGCTTGCCAGCTCAGTTTGAGGTCACCGCCCGTGATGCGGTGACTGCCTTTGATCGCGACGGCGTCGATGGTGCCGGTTTGGTCGTCGTCCCGGAACTGACGGTTACCGCGGCCCCCGCTGTTTTCGCCGCTGGTGGGCGTCTGGTTGGTGAGACTGCCGCGCACGTATTCGTAGCGCACGCTCTGGCGATCCTCGGCATCACTGAACTCATTGTGGTTGAGACGCAGCGCGAGCTCGTGGTCTTCGTTCGGGCGAAACTGCAAGGCGAGATTGGCCCCAATGCGCTCACGCTCGATGTCGTAGAGGTGCTGGTAAACCGGCAACCAATTGCCGTTCACCTCGTCCCAGGAACGCTGGTTGACGGTCTGTGATTTGAAATCCTTGAGCGAGTAACTCAACCCCGCGACCACACCGAACCGGCCATCGGAATCCAATACGCGACCAAAGGTGACACTGCCATTGGGCGTCGTTTTCTCGCTGAAGCTGTCGTAAAAACCGGCGACCGTGGCGTAGGCAAATCCCTCGGGCCGATCAAAGGCGCTTTGAGTGACGATGTTGACCGAACCACCGATGGCATTGACGTCCATGTCGGGGGTCACGGCCTTCACGACTGCGAGACGGGAGATGAGATCGGCCGGCACCGAGTCGCGCGCGATGCCGCGGTTGCCCTGCTCGGAAGGCGTGCCGATGTTGAGGGTGACGTTGTTGAGCTCGGCGGAGATGCCGCGCCCGACCACATAACGCCCTCGTCTTGGTCGATCTGGGCGGTCACGCCCGGGATGTGGCGCAGGGCCTCGGCGGCGTTGCCATCGGGCAGTTTGCCCATCTCCGCCGCGATGACGTCGATCACATTGATGGCCGCGAGCTTTTGCTGCAGCGCGCGGGCCTGACCTTCGCGGATGCCTTCGACCACAAACGCATCCATGGCGAGCACCTCGGAACCGGGAGCAAAATCCAGGCGTTGATCGATGCCCGAAGCGATCGTCACCTGTTGGACGACCGGATCGTAACCGAGGTAAGCAACTTCAACCTCATAGTCGCCAGGCGCGAGATCGCGCAGGACGTAACGCCCTTCATGATCCGTCGACGTGGAGCGCGCAGCGCCCTCGACCGAAACCGTCGCACCAATCAGATAACTGTTGTTATTGGCGTCACGGACGCGTCCGGAAAGGAACTCCGCCCCGGCCGGTTGACTCGTCATCAAAAGGCCGCCTGTCAGGCAACCGAGAGCGCACATTATGCGCGAAGTGGGGAATTTGAATGGGCTCCTTGGCAGTCAGGTTCGTAGGCTGGATTGGCCGGTTTTCCATACCCCCGTCAACGCCTCTTTCACCAAGTCTCTGATTCGTCACAAACGTCGCCATTTCGACACGCCTAGCTAACACGATAGCCATATTTTGGGCCGAATATACAGGTCTTTGCGGCAAATTTAAATTCTACATCGGTAACACTTTTACCTTGATCGATTATTTCGATTCCACCAGACGGCACACCACCACTTCCCGAGTGCCCTTGATGATCCCGTATAAGACCATCGGATCCTGCGGGTCCCACGCGAAGGCTTGCCCGGCAAAAGGAACGTCGACCCAACCCAGCCATTCCATCACGGAACCGAGGGCGGGAAACTTCAGCACGTGCATCTGCTGGTTGTCGTGGCCCGTGACATAAAGCAATCCTCCCGGACCGAAGGCGCCCCCCGATAACGTATAGTCTCCGCCAATGTGCTCAAACAGCGCCCGCGGGAAAACCCAGCCACCGGTGCGCCGCCACTCGTCATCAAAACGGACCAAGTTGGTCCACGTGGGATCGCGATTGGGCTCGGCCGCTCGATTTCCGTAATGGGCAAAACAGGCAAACCAAGAGCCCTCTCGGCGATCCACCCAAGTCAACGAACCAAAGTAGTGACCAAAACTGTGACGGCGAAGGGGCTGCAAGGTCTCGGCATCAAACGACTCCACCGACCCCGTCATCGGAATTTGCGGGTAGTTGGAGTGCGCCACCACGAGCTCCCCCTGCCGCACCAGTCCGGCATTAAAGTGAATCACGGGACCGTCTGCTTGATCCTTCCACGTCCCTACTTTCGCCAAGGTCCTCTTCTCGTATTTGCCAATCTCGCGGTTGCCGAGGACGTAGAGGTGGTCCGCATCCACCGTGACCCCCTGACGGGCTTCCGGAGCCGTAAAGCGCAACACCTCTTCAATCGTCCAGTGGCTGACATCAGGCCCCGAAATTTCCTTACCGCTCAACCCCAGACCGAGCGTCACATAAACGACCAGTCCCAACAACAACGCGAACGCACGATCAGGATGCATAACGCCGAGTATGCGCGCCTCCCCTCCGGCGAGTCAATGCGCAGTGATGGCTGTCCACAGTCGTTACGGCCGAGGCTCGAGGGAGTCGCACGAAACGCGGGACACTTCGGGCTGGCCATCGATCGCATGCACCCAGCGCACGCCCTCCGGGGTCTCTTCGTCCGACGTAAACTCTATCAATCCGATGGGTTGACCGCAAAAACACACCAGCCACTCGTCCACCAACCAACCGGGACGAATCTCCTCCTGCTCTCCCGCAAAAACCCGACCGATCCGCCAAGCTTGGCCGTGAAACTGTGCACGTTTTTCTCCGAAACCACGCGTATCGCCATCTCCGGATCCGCCCCCAACGCTTCGTGATCACGAGGCGTGGCATCGGCCAGAGGGCGTGAACTGGGTCGGTAGCGATCGATCGGACGCTGGCCGACGCCCACCTTGTTCAAAGAGGGCGCATTCGAACGGTCCGCCCAAGCGCTCAAACGCGCCCGCCATCGAGTCAGTTTTCCCAGTTGCGACGCACCAGCGGCGGAGACTCGTCCGCCGCATTTGCAGCCAACAGCGCCCGCGCCTGCGGACCAAGCTCAGCGGCATGCTGCCGCAAGCCCCTCTCGGACGACCGGATCCATCCCCACCGCGTCCGGGCTCTCTACCAGTGGCTCGTACTTCGCCCAATCCATCGCGATGCCCAAACGCATCAGTTCCACCGTCAGTCGCGTGTGCCGACCCACCCCATCATTCCCTTCTCCACCGGACGAGGCGCTCCCCCGTCGACACCGACTCCAAAGGTCAGCGAATCCGTCTCGGCAAACCATGGCGCTCAAACGCGGCCCACATTACATCGCGACACCCCGCTTCGCTCCCACTTCGGCGGTCAGCACAAATCCGGACGCCTCATCCCGCAGCACAAACCCCCGATGATTAAGCCCGGCCGAGACCGTCACCGGACCCACGCGCAGGGACCACACGTCGTTGGGTGCACCCGCGATCAGACCCGCGCCGGGCGATACGATCCGGGCTCGCCGCCGAATCGCGTCGATCGTCGACTGCGCTGGCATCCCCACCCCACCCTGAGCCGCCAGTTCACGCCGGATTCGCTCACCACTCCAAGCCGGATTCTCCTGTCCCAGACGCAACACCTCAGCCTGCACCTCGACCGGAATCGCACCGGGGCGCGAGTGGGGTGCCCGATCTCTCTCCAACAACCCGGCGGGGCCCTCCGCCTGAAATCGATTCCACCATTTGTAGCCCGGTTTCCGACTTATCCCAAACCGGGCACAAGCTGGGGCAAAGGAGACCTCGCCCCGTTGGACAAACTGGATGAATCGACCGCGCACGCGAAAGAAGCTAATGTAATCGTGTGGATCGTTTCAAAGCCCAAGTCCCGATTGAACGCGAATTGTAACCCAACCGCTCAATAGGGACCGCGGATGTGGTTGGAAACGTTGCTCGCATAAAACACCGCCAGCTTCTCGTGCCGGGCTTCCCCCAACGGCGGGAACTCGGCCCCCCTCAGATTCCCCGCCACCTGCTCGGGGTTGCGGGCACCCGGAATGACTGCACTCACGGCGTCGTGGTCCAGGATCCAACGCAGGGCAAACTGCGCCATGGTCATATCCTCCGGTACGAGCGGGCAGAGCTCTTCGATGATTTCCAAACCGTTATCAAACGACAGACCGGAAAACGTTTCGCCCACATTGAAGGCCTGACCGTCGCGGTTGAAATTACGATGATCATCGGCGGCAAACGTGGTGTATTTCGACATCTTCCCGCCGAGTAACCCACTCGCCAATGGCAACCGCACGATGAGCGCCACGTTGGCCGCCTTCGCTTGCTCAAAAATACAGTTATGGGATTCTGCCGCAACACGTTAAAGATGATCTGCAACGACGACACCCGACCATCTTCGATACAGAATAACGCTTCGTTCATCGACTCCACACTGGCCCCAAAGGCTTGGATTTTACCTTCAGTCTTCAACTCGTCGAGCCACCCCAACAACACCCCTTGTTTGAGCACTTCGGAGGGCACGCAGTGCAATTGAGTAAGATCGAGCGCGTCGACGCCAAGTCGTTCGAGGGATTCCTCCGTGTGCTGACGCACCGCAGCCCGTGTAAAATTCTCCGCCCCACCCGGCTCACTGCCTCGTCCAAGTTTGGTGGCTACAAAAATATCGTCCGGATCGTCGCAGTGGTCGGCGAGGAACTCACCGATGATCGTCTCGCTCCGACCCGCTCCATAAACATCGGCCGTGTCGAGGACGTTGACCCCGCCGGCCACGGCCGCCTGCAGCGTGGCAATCGCATCCTCCTCTGAGACATCGCCCCAATTCGCGCCAAGTTGCCACGTGCCGAGACCAATCTCGCCGACCTGACGGCCGGTTTTACCAAAGGGGCGTTTCTGCATGCTCTCTACTACGTAGCACTTGACACTCCACTGGCAAGTCAACGCTGGCTCGCGACGCGCTCGGTCACGTGTGCGCCTTAAAGCCGCAACCCAGCACTTCGCTGGCATCGGTGAGCGTGACAAAGGCCTCCGCATCATGCGCGCGCACCACCCTTTTGAGACGGGGCACATCACTCGGTAGCATCACAACCATGAACAGGTCGCGCGCTTCATCAGTATAGCCGCCTTGCGCCGAGATGCAGGTGAGCCCGAGATCGATTTCGTGGAGCACCGCTGCCCTCACCGCCTCAGCCTGCCGGGTCACAATGAGGGCCAGCTTGGCATGATCACCGCCGGTCAAAACCCGACGCACGGTGCGACTGAACAACGCCGCGGCTACGATCGCGCACAGCGCTTGTTCCGGCGGAAACACGATCGCCGCGCCCAGGATGACGAAGCTATCCATGACCAGAATCGTGCGATCGACCGCCCACTCGTAACGGCGATACAGGATGACAGCCACCGTGCTGCAGCCGCCCACGGACCCCCGCCCCAGCAACACCAGGCCTACGCCCGCACCAGCCATCACGCCGCCGCACATCGCCGCGCGCAGCGGATTCGTTGTCAAAGGCGTAAAGTCCCGCGTGAGCGCGACCAGTAGAGGCACCAGCACCGAACCCAATGTGCACCGCAACAGGAAATCTCTTCCCAGCATCACTCCGCCAACAATCAGCAGGACCCCATTGATCGCTGCCTGCCAAATCGCGGGTTCGATTCCCGTCACCCGCTGTACAACCAATGAAGCACCTGGCACCCCTCCCGGCGCGATTTCATTCGCTCGCAGCAGCAAATTAAACGCCAGCGCCAAGACGAGAGCACCGAGGGCCACCATGCACAAATCCCTCCAAGTGCGAGGCGGGGCATCGCGTCGGCGGGAGGCGGAAATGAAAGGAAGTTTCATGGAGATAAGTGACGGGCTTAAATAAGTAGTCCGCCCTCCCTCGGGGAGCGACGGACCGTGTTCGGACTACAACACACGAACAAATTTGAGACTTACTGCAGCAAACGCGTCACCGCATCGGCCAATTCCGGGCCGTCGAACTGAGATGCGACCAAACGGCCGGTTTGATCAAAGAGGAAAGTCGCCGGGATCGCCGTGACCGTAAACCGTCGAGCAAAATCGTCCCCCCAACTCGGCCCGGCAAATTTTTGGGGCCACGGCAGTGCCTGTTCCGCGACCAAGGCGATGAATTTCTCGCGATCCGACGCTCGATCGAACGCAACGCCGATTACTTCGAATCCTTCGTCATGAAATTCCGTATACACTCGCTTCACCTCTGGCAGCGCCGCAATGCACGGAGCACACCAACTGGCCCAAAAGTCGATGAGCACGACCTTGCCCCGCAAGGCCGCCATGTCGACGTCCTGTCCATCGATCGCCGTGAACCGAAACTCAAGCGGTTCTAGTTCCAACGCCGCCAGTGCCAGACGGTTGCGGGCAAAGCCCCGCGTATGGTGGTTCGGAGAATCGACAAAGGTTTTAAGGAAATCGACTTCCGTCCGCTCCGGTAGGCCGCACGACCGAAACAGGAGGTAGGTGGTCATCAACTGCCACCCCGCCTCCGTTTCCGGCCAGTCGACCAAGCACTGACGGAACGCCGCATCGAACGGCTCAAAGTCGATCTGCTGCCCTGTCCCCAACGCCTGCGCGGCGGCGTAAAAATGCGGCACAAGATCACGCAACACCACCTGCTGGGCCGTGAGTTCCTTCGCGGTATTTGGTTCCGTCGCGGCAAAGCCGCTCGTCGCCAAGACACCGGCGAGAAGCAGGCCCTGAAGGTGGTGATTCATGATGGGGGGGCTGGAGATCAGATACCGAGTAGACGCCTGACCTCGGATTCCAACATGGGGTCACGTGCGTTGGTGGAGACCAACATGCCGTCCTGATCGAACAGAAACATCGCCGGGATCCCCAAGATGGTGTACTTTGCGACCAACGGATCCTTCCAGCCCTTATCCTCAAACCGCTGCGGCCAAATAGTCCCTTCCTCTGCCACGAGGTCGATGAACTTCTGACGGTCCCGTTCCGCGTCGAGGGAAACACTGACAATCTCGAAACCCTTGTCGTGATAGTCGGCAAACACCCGCTTCACATTGGGCAGCTCCTCGATGCACGGACCACACCAGGTGGCCCAGAAGTCGATCAACACCACCTTGCCACGCAGTTTCTTCAAGTCTACCTCGCGCCCGTCGATGGCCGTGAAAGCGAGCGCAAAAGGCTGCTTGCTCAGTTCGAAGAACCGCAGGCGATCCTTCACGTATTCGCGCGCATGTCGATTGGGGCTGTCGGCAAAATACTCCAGCACAAAGACTTCGGTGAGCGCGGCGTCAGTGGCCAATTTCAACCTCACGAAGGTCGACAGCATGCCGCGGCCTGTTTCGCTTTCCGGCCAGCGCTTGATGAACGCCCGAAACGCCGGCTCGATGGTGGACAGATCGGGTGCACGTCCATCGCGCATGGCGTCGTAGGCGGGAAAGAACTTCGGGTTCAGGTCACCGAACTCTAGTTGTTCACGCACGTTGTCGGGCAGATCCGTCGCGGTCCGCATTTCCGCCTCCAAGGCGACGACGCGAGCTTCGAAGGCGGCCTCAGCACCAGTGTCGCGATGCCCTGCGGCTTCGCCACTCTCGGGATAGCCTTCGTCGATCGACTAACGAAGCGCGGGTGAAACCGCCGCTGCTGGAGGATCAGAGCGGCCTCTCACCGACGCGGGTCAGTCGAATGAGCCTCAACGAAGGCAAAGGCGACCGGGCCGATTTTGCGGGTGAGTTGATCAAACCAGAGGTAATTCTTGCGTGGTGACATGTCACCTTCACGGAGGGTGGCCATGATGGCTCGGATCGCGTTAAGCTCTTGTTGGACGGGATCATCGCTCGGGGCAATGGGCGGACCTGGAACCGCGCCGAGGACAGCGGCAGCAAGTAGACCAAGCAGGGGGAGCCGAAACTTCATGCGGATACGCAAGGGTTAGAGGGATTTCTTGATCTGCACATAGACGAAGCGCTGACGAAGGTCATCGGCGGTGTCGTAGTAGCCCGACCCATTGGTGATAAAGGTCGGCTCCTCGTTGGTCACATTGAGCACCCCCAGAGTCCACTTGGTCCCTTGAAACCAATTGCTGGAATCAGTGGAATACGGTTGCTCGTAACTCACCTGTAAATCGGTGCGCACAAACGACGGCGTACGCGGGCCATCGATCGGAAACGCTCCGGGAAAACTCTCGGATGGATCATTGGTGGGGCCATAACGATGGCCGGTGTAGCGAGCCGTGAGCGTGGTCGACCAGCGACCGCGATTCCAGGTCACTCCGGCGTTTCCACGCCATCTCACGGACCCGCCCCACCAGCCTGATCCACCATTGGCGCCGTGGGCGTCGCGAGCAGATCGAAATTGTTGGGGAAGGTGGCATTGGCGTTGAAGGAAAACGTGCCCAAATCGCCGGTCTCATAACAGTAGCGCAAGCGCACGTCGGCGCCCTTGGTCCGCGTGATCGACGCGTTGAAGGTGCGTGAATCCACTTCCGTGATACGGCCGAGCCAGCCTATCTCGGCCTCCGCCGCGGTGGGCTCCTCGCGGGTGGTAAGAAAACCAAACGCCTCAGGATTGGCAATGATCGCCACGAACGACTGGGAGACGATCGCGTTGGCTTTTTCGATACTCCAGAAGTCGAGGTTGAGCGAGAAGTTCGGCAAGAAACGCAGGGTCAGAATGAGTCCGGCGTTGAAGGACTCCGCTGTCTCCGGCTCGAGACCGGGATTACCTCCCATGGTGATGGTCATGTTAGGCGTGAACTGACGCGTGTTGCCGCGCTTGGGGTCTGCGAAGAATCCGGGCAGGATCGTCGTGCTGGAGGGCAGACTCACGTCGCTCCAATTCGGCGGATAAAAGCCTTCCGAATAGGAACCCCGGATCACGATGTCGGGGGTAAACTGGAGCTTGGTCGCGACCACATTGCTGTCCGCCGACTGGTCATTCACAAAAGCTTCACCATCGGAGTTCACGCCTTCAGTGGAACTCTCCTCCAAGGACAGACTGGCTTGGATCTCCCAACTTTGCAGCAAAGGCAGTGGACGCCAGTCGCGACCGAAAATCGGCACGCTTAACTCCAATGCACCATAGACAATGTCACGGGAGGCTTCGCTGGACGACAGATTTTCTTGATAGGCCACTCCGTGCACGAGCTGCGAGTAGGCATCACTGCCGCGGAAGTTTTGTCCGCTGTCGAAGGTCCAGTTCTGAAACTTGCCGGCCGCGGACAAACGCATCGGTCCGGCGGGAAGATTGAAGAGTTCTCCGAGCACGCGCACGTTACCTTCCTTTTGCACGCCGCGATTGAAGCTATGCCGCACATTTGTGAAGTAGTCGGCCGCCACCTGAGGCGAAACCGGGTTGGCCGAGTGGTCCGCCAGCAAGGGATGATGGCACGGCGGGTTTCGGCGTCAGCCCGGGGTCCGGGCGAGGAGTACGGCGTGAGTTTCGTGAGTTCAGTGAGATTCGAGGTCGGGTCGTCACCATCCACCGTATTATCCGAATAATCGATGGTGCCATCGACTGACCACTCCCAACATTCGTTCAGCTTGCCCTTTTAAACCGGCCACCAAGCGAGCTGAGTCGTATTGAGACTTCACCGACGCGTCCGGCAGATCAGAAGCGTCGAGGTAGATATAGATCGGCCGCCCGACGAAGCCCGGCGTGACATTGGTGCGAAAGGGGTTGAGCGGGTCATCAGCCGACAGATCGATGCTGAGGGATTGCGGCATCGAGTAACTGCGCTCGTTGCGACCAAGCGTGAACTCGAGATAGCCATCGAGTTGGTCCGGCACGAATTCGTGCTCAAGAATGGCGTTCAGGCTGTAGGCATCGATCGGCTCATAAATGATAGAGCAAGCATAACGCGGGGTAAGGTTGGCCTGGCCCGCCGTGGCGGCAAAAGAATCCGAGGTGAGTTGCAGCGATTGCTCTGCGGTGGTTCCAAGGGGGGATGGCCGCAAATCGGACTCCATCGGCACCGGAGATTTCCAATCACTCGCGCCGGAACCGACGAGGATGGTCCCAGGGGCAGCGGCGAACGTGCGCAGGATGTATTGCTCAAAATAGGTTTGGTTCTGCGCGTTGGCCAACGTCGAGTCGGGTCCATAACGCGCCAACGCCTCGTCGAGGTAATCGCGATCACCGGAGCGCAAAGCATCACGATGGTGGTAGCTGAGGGTGGTCGTGAGACTGGAACGACCTTCGTTGAATCGCATTCCCTCCAAGTAGGTCCAGCGATATTCCGTCGCCCCGCCCTCCGTCGAAGTTCCGATGTAGGATGTGAGATCGCGCCCGGAGTACTCCTTGCGCAAGATGATGTTGATGGCGCCGTCGAGTGCACCGCCGCCGTAAATCGCCGAACCCGACGATGGTAAAATCTCCACGCGTTCAATCGCCGCCAGTGGAATCCGGCTGAGATCAGCCCCACCGCCGTTACGCAATCCGGTGAGAGGCAACGAGCGGCCATTAACCAACACCACCGTCTGCGCGGAACTGAATCCACGCAGACCTACGGTCGAATAGGTCGGGGCCTGGCCGCCCGTCTCGTTGGGGTTCGTCACAGGTGCTTGCAGCACCGTGCTGACCGAGGACGTCTGCGGCAGATAGCGAAACAACTCCTCCAAACTCGAGACTCCCATGCGCTCAATCTCGGCGCGCGTGACAATATCGTGATACAGAGGCGTGTTCTCGCCACCCTGCAGCAAACCACGGTTGATCAAGCCGTCGACCTTCGTGGCGTTGACCGTATAAGCATCGAGATGCAGTTCACCCGATTCATCGGTAGAAACCTTGGGGTTATCTCCGCGGGCAACGGCTTTTTGACGATCGCAATCGCTCCGCTGTCAGCATCGAACACTGGCTTGAGATCCGTGTCGGCCAGCAGTCGTGCGAGCGCATCCTTGATGGTGAAGGAGCCCTTCACCGCGGGCGTGCTGACATCACGAACCACGCTGGGTTGAAAGATCAGTTCGCGACCCGCCTGAGTGGCGAACGCCTGGAGGGAATCCGCCGCCGCCGCCGGCAGGTCGAAGGACTTGACGGACTCATCCTCCGCCGAGGCGGAAAATACGAATCCCAGAGCGAGGACGGCGAACAACGCAATCCGAACGAAACCCGCCAACAGAGGACGGAAAGTGCTAGGCATATTCATGGTGCTGGAGGCAGGTAAGTCGATTGTGGTCCTGCCAAGAGGGAAAACGCACGGGTACCACGTTTCCGTTATAAAAAGTTTAGGCGTAGTGATTATCCCGTGACAATCAAGCGACAGAATCGCCTAGGGCGCTCGCAAAACCGTGACGCCTTCTTCGTTGGTCTCCATCCGCAAGCCATAGGCGGCGGACATCAACCGGACGAACACATCAACATTATTGAGCCGGAAAGTGCCCTCAATGCGCATCTCACCCAAGGACGCAGCACCAATCTTCAACTGTCGGGAATTCCCGCCGTTAAAGACTCCCACTACCTCGGCCAATGGCGTGGCAGTAAACTCCAAAACCTGCGGTTGCCACGCCATCTCGGCTTGCACTTCGGCCATTGGAACCAAAGCGACCACCGTTTGCGGACGCTCCGTTATCAGCGAAACCACCGCCCGCTCACCCGCCGAGAGCAACGAGCCCTCTCCAATCGCAAACGGATCCGCATCGGGATAAGGCGCCATGTCATGGGAGTCCACCGCAACGCGTCCGTGGGTCACCAGAACTTCGATCTGGTCCGCGGCAAGACGCACATTAAACGCTGGGCCCACAGCCCGAACGCGCATTGGACCGGCCTGCACGACAAGGGACGGGACGGATCGGTGCACCACCGTAAAATGAACCTCTCCATCGAGTAACCGTACGTCATGCCGTCCCACGCTGTCGGCCACTTCCACCCGGGCGCCGGCATTCATATCGACGAGCGATCCGTCCGGCAGATGCTGGCGGCGTGCCTCGCGAGTCGTAAATTGGATCGGCTCGATGGCGGCGATCGCAGGGGCGCCTACCAATGCCTCCGCCGGAACCGTGGTTGGTCGCTGAACTGAAACGACCACGGCCACGGTGGCCGCCAAGCCTGCGGTGAATCAGCCGCCCCATTTCCACCAGCGGAAGCCTCGCATCTCTCCGGGCGCCGATTCCGCCGTTGAGGACTGCTGCAATAAATCCGGGTTCGGAGTCGCCGCGTGTTCCGGACGCCATTCCGTCAAAATATCAAACTCGACCACGCGCGTTCCAGGCGGGTCAAAATTTCGCGATGCACTGGGTTGGCACTCAGCCAATTCAGAAACTCGTCCTGCTCGGTGGGCGTGAGGCCACGATCACGTCGCGCCAACCAGGTGGCGGCGGTGGACTCAATCTTCGCAGAGTCGGAAGGGGATGGGGGTTGGGAGGACATGGCGGGGGGGGTTATGGCAGACCGAGCCGGGCGAGAAACGCCGTGCATTTGCGCACCCCAATTCCTACCTGGAGCGTGTCCCATTTACCCTGATTTTGGAAGGGGGGCAGGAAAGCCGATTTTTTGAGCGGATTTCCGGCTACCAATGGCGGATGTAGGCGCGCGCAGAGGCAATTTAATGGCTAAATTGCAGTGTCGCAGCAGTCAGTGCCTGGATTGTTTCCATGAGGGAACCTCCGGCAGCCGGTTTATTGTTCATCGTTGGAGTAGGCTTGGTGGTTTTAGGCGGCTTGGGCCTGCGGTGGTTGGTCGGCCAGCAGTCGGGAGATGAGCCACAGGTTGTGACCGAGGATGCTCCAGGCTACCGCCAGGTAGCGATTCGTGAAGCCTCTGGCTCTCAATCGCTTGCCTTGGCGTTGCTTGATGATGGCGATGCGGGCTTCCGTCGAAGCCCGGCGATGCTGGAGCGCCACGAACTGCGGCTCCTGCATGCGCCGTTGCAGTTGCTGCGGATCGCGGGGGCAAGTGGCGTCATAAATGTCGGCTTCGGCCAAGCGTTCGCACAGCCGTTTGGTCGAGAAGCCTCGGTCGGTGCTCGCCGCTTTGATCGGGGTGCTCAGGGCGAACTGATTCTGGCGCTCGAGGCTCTGGTCGAACTGACGCCATTCGGCCGGAGCCATTCCCTGATACAACTGCCAATCGGTGATCAACCCCGTCACGCTCTCACTGATCATGAGGGTGTTGCCAAACTCGACCTCGCCGGACGCTTTGCCCCGGACCACGGTCTGCACGTCGGGTTCGTAGACGCGGAGGATCTTCTCGGCGTTGGGCACGGGTCGCGCGCCGATAATGCGTTCGTGGGCCTGTTTGATCGCGGCCGGCAGTTGCTCGAGCATGGCGTCGATGCGCGCAATGATGCGGGTGGCCTGGCGCTCACTGAAGCGGGTCTGGGCGTAGTCGGCGGCGAGGTGGTCGCGGTGGCGGCGGGCGTGCTCGCCGATGGTGCGCAGCAGGCGTTTCATCTGGCGGAGCACGCCCTTGCGGGCCCGCTTCGCATCGCCGTCGGCTGTGGGTCATCGCGAGGCACCACCGATTCATCTGCTTGGCAAAGACTGGCGGCTCGTTCGGCATCCGACCCCGCAACCCCGCTGCACGGAGCAGTTTCACCGCCTGGAGCAGGGGGTGCGGCTCACGTCGCGAAAGAGCACCCAGTCGACCGGGAAATGGATGTTGGCCTGCAGGCAGGTCGAGTCCACCAGGCACGTATCCATCGGCTGCGCCGCAGCCAGTCCCAGTTCGCTCGCCCGGTCCGCCTCACCGCACATCTCGATAAAGACTTGGCTCATCCTGCGCACCTGCCCGGCGGTGAAGCATTTGGACGCACGCGCCCGCACGCTTTCTTTGGGAGACCCACTTGATGCCGTCGATCCGGCGCGCTCCGCAAAAGTCGACCAACAGATCGCTGGAGGAGATGCTCAGGGAAAGTTTACGCAAGCTGGTGTTTCCGAACATCATGCGCAATACCTGCCCCCGCCGCGCCTTGCGCGCGAACTGCAGGTGTCGCGGCAACCCGGCCACGTCGTCGCCCCGCCAGTTTTCGCGGGCAAAGTCCACGGCCATCGCTTCCAAGTGACTGTTGGCCAGCAACTGGTCGAGCCCCGCCAGTTGATCGCGCAACGCGGCGTAATCTTTGTTGGGTCCGACCGGAGTCAGGTCTGGACGCAGCCAGGTTTGTAGGGCAACTTCCGGGGTGACCGCTTCAATAGTATTGTTCACATCAAATTATACACGCCGTTTTTGTGCCGAAACTAGGAAATCCTCCCGGCTTCGGCCTCTTTATTTTTACGCTACCTCCTCTTCTCCAACCTCTTGCGCTTGTGGGACACGTTCTAACTATGCCTCGACGCCGCGCAATCTCCTCCGATCCTGTCATTACTCCGCCTCTCGTTGATACCGAGGGCGTCAGTACCCCGCGCTGCGTCAACGAACCTGTCGGTCGTCCCGATCGGCCCACCAAGGCCGCCTACTTCAATCGCGAGTTGTCGTGGCTCGCCTTTAACCGTCGCGTGCTGGAACAGGCCCGCACCACCTCCAACCCGTTGCTCGAACACGTCAACTTCCTCGCCATCGTCTGCTCCAATCTCGACGAATTTTTCGAGATCCGGGTCGCCGGCCTCATCCAACAAGTGGAAAGCGGCATCGAGAAATCCGGCTTCGATGGCCTCGGTCCTCGCGAACAGCTGCGGCGTATCCACTCCGTGGTGGCATCCCTGGTCGACGACCAATACCGCACGTGGCACGACAAGCTCGTGCCTGCCCTCGCCGACGAAGGCATCCTCTTCAAAGCCGCCCACGAACTTTCCCCGGCCGAACTCACCTGGGTTGAACAGTACTTTGAAGAACAGGTTTTCCCGGTGCTCACTCCCCTGGGTCTCGATCAAGCCCACCCCTTTCCTCAACTCGGCAACAAGACCCTCAACGTCATCGTCTCTCTCGACGATCCAGACACTCTCAAAATCGAGCGCTACGCCGCCATCCTGCCCGTTCCTCGCATCCTGCCCCGCCTCGTTCGCATCGAACCGGAGGGCGCTCAACACCAAACCTACATCTTCCTCAGCGAAATCATCAAACTCTGCGCGGGGTCCTTCTTTCCGGGCTACCGCATCAACGGCGCCCACGCCTTCCGGGTGACCCGTAACAGCGACCTCTACATCGACGAGGAAGAAGCGGAAAACCTCCTCAAAGCCATCGAAGCCGAGCTCCGCAATCAACGGCGCGGGGCCGCCGTGCGACTCGAAATCGAACAGGGCGTCGACGACGTGATTTTCGAAACCCTCTGCAACCATCTCGAACTCTCCCACGAGTATGTCTTTCGCCTCGCGGGTCCGATCAATCTGCTCCGCATCATGAGCCTCACCGAGATCGATCGTCCCGATCTCAAATTTCCCCCGTTCAAACCCGTCACCACCTCCGCCCTGCGCCCTGGTGTGTCGCCGTTCGAAACCCTGAGCCACCGCGATGCGCTCCTTCACCATCCTTACGACAGCTTCGAGCCCGTCGTCGAGTTTGTGACTTTCGCCGCGCACGACCCCCAGGTGTTTGCCATGAAGCAAACCCTGTATCGCACCAGTGGCGACTCCCCCATCGTTCGCGCCCTCATTGAGGCCTCCAAAAACGGCAAACAAGTCACCGCGCTGGTCGAACTCAAAGCCCGCTTCGACGAGGCCAACAACATCCAATGGGCTCGCCAACTGGAAGAAGCCGGCGTCCACGTGGTCTACGGTCTCGTAGGTCATAAAATCCACTGCAAGTGCTCCCTCGTGGTTCGACGCGAAGGCTCCGTACTCCGCCGCTACGCCCACCTGGGCACCGGCAACTACAACCCCAAAACCGCCCGCTTCTACACCGATGTCAGTTTCTTCACCTCGCGGACCGACATTACCGAAGACGTGGCCAACATTTTCAACACCCTCACCGGCTTTCCCCGTAAACCCATCTTCGAACGCCTGCTCGTCGCCCCGTTTAATCTGCACGGCAACCTCATCAAACTGATCGATGTCGAGATCGCCAGCGCCCGCGCCGACCGCCCCGCTCGCATCATGGCGAAGATGAACTCACTCATCGACAAAGCCATCATCGATCGCCTCTACGCCGCCTCCCAAGCCGGAGTCAAAATCGACCTCATTGTCCGCGGCATCTGTGGTCTGGTTCCCGGATTGCGTGGCCTCAGCGACAACATCCGAGTGCGTAGCATCGTCGGCCGCTTCCTCGAACACACTCGCGCCTTCTACTTTCAAAACGCCACCGGCGAACCCGCCATCTACGCCGGCAGCGCCGACTGGATGCCCCGCAACTTCTTCCGACGCATCGAAGTCGTATTTCCCATCGACGACCCAGCCCTCCGCGCCTGGTTCATCGACGAAATGTTTCCACTGGAAATGCAGGACAACCAAAACGCCCGCGAGCTGCGCTCCAACGGCGCATACCGACCGGTGCCGCGCCGCCCCGAAGATCCCACCTTCTCCGTGCAAAACTACTTCATGGCCGCCGCCACCCAACGCACCCGCGCCCTAGCCACCGTCAACCCCGACCTCCCGCGCTAAACCCCGCAGCGCCTCCCCCCCCAGCATGAGCCCAGCGGCGTACCGGCTACCCAAATCGACCGACCACTCTCCCGCCAGAAAGCAGACCAATACGCTCAGCGCCGGGCCGATTGAAAGGGGGCAGATTCAAGGATCAGTTTGAATCGAGATTAGATATAAGCTGCTTGAAGAGTTGAGCGGGAGACTTCCAGCCGAGGATCTTGCGGGGACGCTCGTTGAGCATCTGCTGATAGGCACTGAGTTGCGGATATGAGACGGTGGACAGGTCGGAGCCTTTAGGCAGGTAGTGACGGATGCGGCCGTTGTGGCTTTCGCAGGTGCCGCGTTCCCAAGGACTGTGCGGGAGGCAGAAGAAGACCTGGAGACCGAGATCGGCGGCAAGGGTCTTGTGTTGGGACATTGCCTGGGGCGGAGTGGAGGGTCTTGCGCAGCGGCATCGGGATGGCGGCAAGGCGGCGGGTAAAGGCATCGCGCACGCTTTGGGCATCCTTGTGAGGCAGATGGCAAAGCATGGTGTAACGGGTGGTGCGTTCCACGAGCACGCCAACCGCCGAACGGTTACCCGTGCCGAGGATCAGATCGCCTTCGTAGTGGCCGGCGATTAAGCGATCCTCGACCTCGGCGGGATTTTGATCAACCGAGCACCCTATCGGGGATCTTGCCCTGGGTGGCGACCACACCACGGCGGTGAGGCTTACGCGCCCGGTGGCTGCGCCGCAGGCACTGGCCGCAGTCCAACACTGAGTGCACAGGCTGAGAGGGAGTGGTTAATGCACTATAATGAATACTATACGTTTGATATTGGGATTGATGATTGGCGGGATTGAGGTTGCGGCAGGCCGCAGGAAGGGAGCGGTGAGCAGCTATACACAACCCAGAGAGAGGACGACCGGCTTGGCGGGCCGGTCGTCCTCTCTCTGGGAAAAACTCCGCGCTGGCGTCGTGGGCGCAGAGCGGAGGATTTGGAGTGGTGGCAAAAATACAACGGCGCATCACCGCCAAGGAACGCGAGGCGATTCATGCCGATTTGGCCCAGGGCAAAAGCGGCGCTCAGCTTGCCGCCGCCTTCGGCCGCGACGCCTCGGTGGTCAATCGCGAGATCACCCGCAACGGCGGGCGCAACAGCTACAGCGGCATGGATGCGCAGACTCGCGCTTGCCCTCGGCCCAAGTGCGCCGCGCGCAACAAAGTCGCCGACACGCCCGCCTTGCGCGACGAGGTGCTGGCCCTGTTTGCCACCGGCGCTACGCCCAAGCAAATCGAAGTCGCCTTGAGACGACGTCATGGCCTTGCTCTGACCCGACGCGTGAGCTACGAAACCATCTACGACTTCATCTACGTCCACTCCAAAGGCTCGGTTAAGAAGGAGGTGATCGCTTATTTGCGGCGCAAGAAGCCCCGGCGCAGTCCCGCCCCCCGCGCCAAGGGCAAGCTCTCGGGCCAGTTATCGGCGAGCGACCCGCTGAGGTGGAGCGCCGGGAGGTGCCCGGACACTGGGAGGCCGACTTGGTCATGGGTGCGGGCAATCGCACCGCCATTTTGGTCATCACCGAACTGGTCTCCCGCTACGTGATGATCGTCCCGTTGGGCGGCGCCAAAGACGCGAGCAGCGTCGCCCACGCTCTCATCCGGGCCTTCAAACGCCTGCCCGCCCACCTGCGCAAGACCCTCACCTACGACAACGGCCGCGAAATGGCCCAACATGCCGCCTTCTCCCTTGCCACAAAAGTGGCGGTCTACTTCTGCAATCCACACAGCCCTTGGCAGCGCGGTGCGGTCGCGAATATCAACGGTCTGATCCGGGAATACTTCCCTAAAGGCATCGACTTTAACACCGTCACCAAAGGCCAAATCGCCAAAGCGGAGTGGCTACTCAATACTCCCTCGCATCGGGCTCGACGGACAGTCTCCCGCTGAAGTCTTTCATGCTATTATACAAAAAAACAAAAAACTGTGCACTAGCCGCTTGACGCCGCCGTTCCTGAAAACCTGATCGCACAAAGCTCAAATATTAGAACAACCCGACCAGTCGCGTCACGAGATCCGAAAACACGCCCCCACTACCCCACCAAGTCTATCCTACCCGCCTCACCGCAGTTAAAAAATCCTAAGTACCTATTTTCCTATTACATAAAACTCTCAATCAAAACTCGCACGGTCCAACAGCTCCTGCACCTCGATTCTGATATCCGGCGACGATAGGAACTCCGGGAACAAGCGGCTGATCTGCACGCGGGTCTGCCAATACAGTTTCCGATCGTAGGTGCGTAGAAGGGCTCGTTTGAAGATTGAATCGGTAAGAAAGGCGCGCAATGCGGCCACTGCCCGCTCCACCTTTGCAGGATACCCCCCGGTAACGCGAGTCGAGCCTACGAGGCGAATCATCCCTTGTTTTGCGGCCGCGATATCCGTTTCTGTGGCACCCTCTGCCGTGGCGATAACCAACCAGGCGTCGACGCCTGAAATGTCGGTCCAACGCCGCAATGAATTAAGCGCGTCGGCTCTCAGCGGATGGTTTTCTAGGATCAATTTCTGGAGGTAACCCGCCGCTGCCGGTCCGGAGTTACCGTCCAGAATAGCCAGCACATCGCGGCGTCGATCATCGTTATCCGCCGCGGCCATCGCGGGGGCATAAAAATCGTTCCATAAGAAATCTGGCACACTCAAATTGGCCGACAGTTTTTTAAAACTGCCTTGAGCCGCACGCTTGAGACTGTCGTCAGACAACACGACTGATAGCAACAGGCGCACACTCTCCGTATCGCCCACGACTTCCATGCCTTTGTCCGCCGCCGTGCGCAGTTCCGGTTCGGTCCCTACTCGACCGAACTCGTTAAGAATTGGGATAATGCCCACCCTGTTCCGCAGAGCCAATAACTGCAATGCCGCCACTCGTTCCTCGAGACCGCCCTTGCCCCGCACCGTAGACAGGAGCTTTTGGTCGGTCGAAGGTGTGTTAAGTCGAGCCAGCGCCGCAGCGACCGCCCGGTCCCGTCGGTTCGCGAGATAAAGATCGAGCAGCGATTGGAAACTAGCATCCGCACCCACCATACTCAGCGTGCGTACCACCAACGGTTTCAATTCCGGAGTAGCGTCGGCTAGGAGCGCCAAAACCGCGGGTTCATATTTCGAGAGTCTCAGATCGGCAATGGCTTCGAGTACCACAGTTTGTTCCGTCGTCGACAACTCGCTGAGGCGCGTCACGACCTGATCACTCAGATCAGAATCCATGGCCATCCGGAGGAGGGCTGAGCGCAGGGGGGGCTCGGGGATTACTCAGGACCGTCGTCAATAACGTGAATGCGGCTACTTGGTCCAATTTCAGTAATTGGGCAAAGGCCGCGGCTTGGATGGCTTCACTTTGCCCCGACTCGGCCAATGCGAGGGCTAAGCGCCGATCCGTCAGCCCGGCGGTGAGCAAAGCATATTCAATGTCGCGCCTGAAGGCGCCCTCTGCGCCCACATGAGCCTTTTGCAGGGCCGCACGTACAGCGCGCGTCGAGCCAGATCCTGAATCCGTGGGTCGGCGTCTAGCAACAGGTTCGCCAACGGCTTCACCGCAGCCTTGGTGCCCACGAGTTCCAACATGCGCAGTGACCAGTCACGCGTCGGCCAATCGTGCTCCGGTCCGATAGCGAGCAGGAGTTCACGTTCCCACAGCTTCAACTCCTGCGGCGAGGCGTCGACCAAAGTTTGACGCAGATCAAGTCGCGCGGATTGGCGAATGGCAAAATCATCCGAGTTCAGATCACGGATAAAGGGGGTGATTTCACTCGCTTGGACGGATGCGCAAAGCATTCCGCAGCAAGCAGCAAACAGGGCAAGAGTCTTGGTCATGATGGTGAACAAAGGGACAGCGTGATTAGGCGGGCAGCGGGTAGCCGGCGCGACGGGGACGATCTTCCCAACGGCTGGCGCCGGAATCTCCCATGATGTGCTCGGTCACCGGGTCCCAGCGGATGGGTCGGCGCAGACGTTCAGCGATACCGGCAAGTTGGCAGATCGTCGCGGTGCGATGACCGATGCTGGCGGGGCAGATCGGCGTCCGCCGGGAGCGCATGCATGCCAGCCAATTTTGTTGGTGGTTACTTGATTCGTAAAGTCGCACGTCGGAGGGGCCCAGCGGGCGCTTCGCCAACTCGGGCCGCGACGTGTCGAGTCGACCTTCACGGCTCACCCAGATGTCTCCCTCCGTACCGACAAAACGGATCATGTGGTTATTCTCGATCGGGTGATCGCGAATGACCTTCACGCCGTCCGCGTATTGATGATACTGATACTCTTCGTTCTCGAAGCCTTGGGGCACAAACAGGGTCGGTCCGGAGTCATCACGCCCGAGTGCCCACTGGGCAATGTCGTAGTGATGCGCCCCCCAGTCTCCATTTTTGCGGGAACCGTATTCCCAGTAGCTGCGCCAACCGCCCCCATAGTCGCCCAGCACCCGGTTGGCAGAATACGGTTCGAAAGGCGCCGGTCCGAGCCACTTGTCCTAGTTGAAACCGTCCGGGACCGGTTGCTCCGGCTCCAGCGTAGGCGCAGGGAAATCCCCCAACCGCGTGTAAACTTCCCTGATCTCCCCGATCCACCCACTGCGCACCATTTCCGCCGCTTTGCGGAAAGCGTGCTCCGACCGTTGTTGGGAGCCCACTTGCAATATCCTGCCGTAGCGACGCTCGGCCTCCACCATGGCTTTACTCTCCGCAATGGTCAGCGTCATCGGCTTTTCCACATACACGGCCTTGCCAGCGCGCATGACGGCGATGGCGATGGCGGCGTGCCAATGGTCTGGGGTAACGATAAAGACCCCGTTCACGGCCGGGTCATTGATCACATCCTCATAATCCGGGGTCGCCCGCACATCGGGAAATCCGCGTTTTGCCATATCTGCACTGGCCGCCGCCAATGCATTAGCCTTCACGTCGTAGACATAGAGCGGTTGAACCCCGGGAGTCTCCACCACAGACACATGTCCGGTCATTTGTTTACCATGACCAATGAAGGCCAGATTAATTCGACTGTTCGCCCCTACCCCACCGTTGCGCCCCAAGACTTGCGACCGGACAATTTGGGGAGCGGCCAACATTAGGGCTCCGAACGAGGCACCTTGTTTTAAAAAAGATCGGCGCGACGCAAAACGAGTCAGAGAGGGGGGTCTTCATGAGTGTATCAAGGGGGAACTCGCGGAGACAAGCTGGGGAAAAGGCCCATTCCGGCAGGCGGTATTCCGGAAGTTTGTTCCCGAGAGGGGCCGACTCCGAATCAATTGTGTAGTTTCCGAAAAAAATGCGCGATTTCGGACAGAAGCTGAGTCTCACGTCATCCTCCGAGTGCGCATGCCCCGTCACAACCTATGAAAAACCTCCCGCGCTGAAGTTCCCAAGCTACACGACCGGTCCCGATGCCCCACGCCCCCAGCTCCGACGTGACCAGAGGCGCCATCTGCGTCGAGCTCTACCGAGGCCCCTGCCGGTGACCCTTCGCCGAGTCCGGCAAACCTTCAACGTTGCGGCGAGGACGACAGGGTGACTTTGCCCAGTTTGTCTTGCTTCAACTCGGGGAAGTAGATGTTGCCGTCATTGCCCGCCTCGATCCGATGCATGAAGCTCCCCGGCCGAAATCACGTGGACCGCCACACAATTGGCCAAACTAGATCTCCGCTATTTCCACGGAGGGCATTGCACCGGTATCGCTCCGATCCACCAAATTCTCGACGCCCTAAACCTGCCTCGTTCCACCGCCGTCGTTTGGGGGTGGGCGCATCCTTCGATCTTAACACCGGCATCAATGCGCTCTGGATCGCTCGGTAGATTCAGCCTCTCATCCGTGCCCCTGGCTCGCGCAATCCATCACTCGTCAACCCTACCCCACCGGTCGTCAATTGCCCGTTGCAACCAAACGGGCCCGTTCTCGAGCTTCTCTAAAAATGTGGATACCACTGACACTCACCCCACCAATTCCTCGCACAAAAGTTCGATGACCGAAACGTTCGCTCACAAATACTGCTGTTCTCAACGCATCCCCACGGAGGACTTTTATCGCGTGTTGTTGAAGCAATGCCTGCATCCTCAGGCACGCTTTCTTCTGCCGATCATCCACTTCATAAATCCGGTGTTTTTTCAAGCCGATTTCGTGTTCCTTGACTGCATCAGCCGGATCCGCACGCACGAACAACTTATCGATGAATCCCACGATTTTCGCCACGATCGCGCCAACCGCACCAGCCTGCGTCGCTGGTTTCGTCTCCGGGTCTCCATCGCCCGCGTTCAGACCATAGTCCGCCCCTTGCTCTGAATCTTTGTATTCGCTCGCGGATTAACCGTTGCGGAGCGCTGCCTCCGGACCTTGTTGTCAAACTCCGACAACAAAGAACTTGCCTATTGTCGAAGCACGACACTATAAAAATCGGGTATGGACAAAATGCCCAAGGAACTGCTGCAGGGGACTCTTGACCTCCTCATCCTCAAGACGCTTTCCACCGCGAGCTTGCACGGTTGGGACATTTCCAAGCGTATCGCAGTCGTCTCCAAAGAACGCCTTTCCCTGAAACAGGGTTCCCTCTACCCCGCGCTTCACCGCCTCAAAGGCCGAGGTTGGATCGAAGCTGAGTGGGGTGTGTCCGACACTGGCCGCAGTGCAAAATTCTACCGCCTAACCTCTCTCGGTCGCAAACAATTGGAGACCGAAAAAGCACACTGGCTCTCCTTCGCCTCCGCCATGACCAGCGTGCTGCAGATGGAGGAGGAGGCGTGATTGACGAACGCCTACGTTGGATGCGCACCCAACTGCACCGCCTGTTTCGCCGCGGCCAACAGGAAGCCGATCTCGATGCGGAACTGCAATTCCACCTCGACGCGCTCACCACTCAATTCATCGCGGAAGGCATGACGGAACGCGACGCCCGTCTGGCCGCCCGGCGCGAGTTCGGCTCGGGGGATACTTATCGCGAGGAACGCGTGGCTCGTGGCGCCCTCTCGCGCTCGCCGACCTGTGGCGCGACATCCGCCACGCCGCTCGCTCACTGCGCCGCAGTCCGGGCTTTTCGGTCACGGCAGTGGTTATCCTCGCCCTCGGCATCGGCACCACCACCACCATGGTCAGTGTCCTGCAAACTGTAGTGCTCGCTCCCCCTACCCGTACGGGATCAAGACCGCTTGGTCTACTTTTTGGAAAATAATCCCTCGCGCAACATCACCATATTTTCCCAGTCGGTACCCAACTTCGTGGACTACCGAGATCGCACCCAGTCGTTCGAATCCCTGATCGGCAGCGACGTGCGCAACGTCAACTTGAGCAATGATTTCGCCAGGCCCGACCAAGCCAATTCCGTGCAAATCTCCCCAGGGTTAGCGATGCGCTCGGCTGGCCATCTGGTGATGGGTGGTGGATTTTTACCGGAGGAAAATACGCCAGGTGGTCCAGCTGTCGTCGTGATCGGGGAGCACGTGTGGCGCGAACGTTTTGATGCCGACCCCGCCGTGCTTGAACGCACCCTGGATATCGATCGCGTGCCGCATCGTATCATCGGCGTGATCGGTCGCCACGCCGAAATCTTGGGTCCATGCGATGTGTGACGTCCGTTACGACCGGACCCCACTCAAGTCGCACGCGATAATCGTTGGCTCACCGTGATCGGGCGACTGGTCCCCGGCGTCTCATTGGTTCAAGCTCAAGCGGAGGTCGCTACCGTTGCCGCCGGCTTGCGCGCGGAATATTTCGAGGTCATGGAAGGCTGGGGCGGCTACCTGCAACCTTTGGCCGACAACGTCATCCCGTCGACATTGCGCCATGCCCTTACCCTTTTATTTGCCGCCGTGGGTGTGCTACAATTGATCGCCTGCGCCAATGTCGCGAATCTGCTGCCTGCTCGCTCCATGGTTCGCGAACACGAGTTGGCTCTACGAACCGCGTTCGGTGCCACGCGAGGTCAGTTGATTCGCCAACTCCTCGCCGAAGCCGCAGTGCTGTCAGTAACCGGTGCATGTCTGGGCGGTTTGCTGACGCTGTACAGCATTGACGTGCTGCGGGCTGTCGCCCCGGCGGACATTCCGCGTATCGACCAAGCTGCGTTGGACGGACGGAGCATCCTGTTCACCGGCCTCATCGCCGTGCTCACCACTCTGGGGGCCGGCCTCCTGCCGGAATGGCGGTTTTCGCGTGCATCGACTTTCCCGACACTCGGATCCGCCGCCAAGACGGCGGGTCCGTCTCGAGGCAAACAACGACTACGAAACGGTCTCGTCGTGGTGCAGTTGGCCTTATCGCTGCTGCTCATCGCGGGAGCAGATCTGTTGCTGCGCAGTTTCGAGAAATTGCAGGACGTGGATCCCGGCTACGAAACCGGAGGTATCCTGACGTTCAAGATCACTCCCGATGCCAAACTGTATGGCGGCGAGGCTCGCCTCCCACTCTACCGGCAAATGAAGCAACGCCTCAGCGCACTGCCGGGAGTCACAGGCGTTGGTCTTTTCAGTGGACTCCCATTCGGAGGCGGGCGGGCCAGCCTAAATCTATTCGCCCGCGACTCAGCGGCGCTGCCCGCGGATGAATCCGTGCAAGCCTCCTGGCGCATCGTTGATGCCGATTACTTCAACGTACTGAAAATCCCCATGCGATCCGGTCGCGGATTCGAAGATCGGGATCACAATTGGGATGCCCCTGTAATTATCCTGAGCCAGTCTCTCGCCGAACTCTTTTGGCCGCACGAGGATGCCGTGGGTAAACGCGTTGTACCCGGCAGTGGAGACCATGCCTACACGGTGGTTGACGTAGTCGGAGACACTCGGTTGACCGACCTGACGGGAAGTCGTGAACGCCCGCAGATGTATTTCCCACTCACTCTCTGAACCGGGTGGAACACGATGAGTTTCGCCGTTCGCACCGAACTCCCTCCCGCCACACTCACCGGCGCAGTCCGTTCGTTAATCCACGACGTCGATCCTCAGCAACCGTTGTTCGATTTCAACACGCTCTCCCATTTCACCGCCGCCCGCCTGCAATCTCCTCGCCTCCACTCCTGGTTGCTAACGGTGTTCTCCGCGCTCGCCCTGGTCTTAGCCAGCGTGGGTATCTACGCGGTCATGCACACGCTGGTGACCCAACGCACTCGAGAGATCGACGTGCGCATGGCCCTGGGCGCGCCGCGGGGGGCCGTGCAGCTCATGATGTTGCGCCAAGGGACTAGGTTGATCCTGAGCGGCACTGCCACCGGGACGATCCTCGCGGCGTATTGCTCCCGATTCCTCGCCCCGCAGCTGTTCCAAACCGAGGCGACCGACCTCGGCGTTTTCTTCGGCGCCGTTGTCATCATCTCGTTGGCGGCATTGGCCGCCATCTTCATTCCCGCCCACCGCGCAACCAAGGTTGATCCGATTATCGCCCTGCGCGCCCAATAGAGCCCTCCGTCCGTCCCTTAATTTTCCCATGATATCCGAACGCTTGCGCTGGATGCGCACCAAATTTCGCCGAATTCTGCGCCGCGGCCAACAGGAGGCCGAGCTGGATGCGAAACTACAGTTTCACCTCGACGAACTCACCGCTCAATTCATCGCGGACGGCATGACGGAACACGACGCCCGCTTGGCCGCCCGGCGCGAGTTCGGCACCGGAGATACTTATCACGAGGAAATGCGTGACACGTGGCGTTCACCCATGCTCGCCGACGCTTGGCGCAGCCTCGCGTTCGCGTTTCGGTCCCTCGCCCGCACGCCCGGATTTACCCTCATCGCCATCCTCACTCTCGGCCTGGGCATCGGCGCCAACACCTCCATGTTCAACCTCGTCAATGGCATCCTCATCAAGCCGCTGCCCTACGCCGAGCCCCAAGAATTGGAGACTATCTATCGCCAGACCTCGCAGAACCCCAAAGGGCGCGTATCTGCCCTCGAATTCCTGGAATTCCAGTCCGCCACTTCCACTTACGACGCTGTGCTCGGATACGCCTCCGACAACGTGAGTATGGCCAAACCGGGCACCCCGGCCGAGTTCGTCGAGGCCATACGCGTCTCGGCCAACTTCTTTGACGTACTCGGTATTCAACCCTACCTGGGCCGCTCCTTCCACTCCGAAGAAGAGACCGAGGGACGTCATCGAGTGATCGTGCTCAGTCAGCGTTATTGGCAAACCCGGTTTGGCGGACGCGCTGACGTGATCGACCAAAAGGTGCGCATCAACGGCGAGCCGCACGAGATCATCGGGGTATTGCCGAACTCGTTCAATGACTGGCGTCATCTGGGCTAGGTCGATTTCTTTCGCCCGCTAGCGTTCACCAACGAGGAATTGGCTAATCGTACGCAGAGTTTGGTGCGTCCGATTGGACGACGCGCGGCGAACGCAAGTGACAGCGACACCGCCGCCGAGGTTGCCGCGTTTGGCCAACGCCTAGCCCGCGATTACCCGGCGGCGCTTGCCGTATCGACTGTCGCCATGGGGTCGAGTACCACATACACGCTCTCCATGCTCGTGGCGCTGTCCGGCTTCGTGCTGCTGATCGCCTGCTCCAATCTCGCCAACTTCCTCCTCGCTCGCACCATGGCCCGTTCTAGGGAGTTCGCCGTGCGTGCGGCTTTGGGCGCCTCCTGCGCGCAGCTGCTTCGCCCGCTCTTGATCGAGGCCGTGCTGCTTGCGTTGGCTGGCGGATTGCTGGCTTTGGTGATCGCGACAGAGGTCTCTGACTGGCTAGCTGTGCGCAGCACGGGCGACAACGGCGATCAAGTGGTAATCCCCCCTCAATTGGATCGTACTCGGGGCCGTCCTGGCATCCCTCGCGACGGCGGTGGCGTTTGGTTTGGCGCCCGCCCTGTTCGCGCTGCGCCTCAACCTCAATGAAACCTTGAAAAGCGGGGCTCGGGGCAGCGTTGATAGTCGCGCCCAAAACCGTTTTCGGCAATTGCTTATCGTAGGGCATTTCACCCTCGCCACGGTGCTGCTCTCAGGGGCGACCTTGTTTATTTACGGGCTCGATGATCTGAACCATCGCCGGTCGGGATGGAGCTCTGATCGCCTTGTCACGGGCACTTTCCTGCTACCCGACGCCTCCTACGCGAATCCCCACGATATCACGGCTTTTCAGGACCGCGCTCTGGAGCAGTTGCGGGCATTGCCCGGCGTGGTCTCGGCCGGACTCGCCGCCCATCCTCCGTTCTTCAACTGGTCCGAATCGCGACGCTTCATCGCGGAGGGACCACTTCCGCCCGAACCGGGGCGCGAACCCGCGGCGATGATCAACGCAGTTTCGCCCGGCTATCTTTCCACCGTGGGTACATCCCTCATCGCTGGACGCACGTTTGATCCCAGGGACCAGGCCGACTCGCCCCGCGTGTTTGTGATCAACCAATCCATGGCGCGCACCCTCTTTCCGAATAGGGATCCCATTGGTCGGCGCATTGCCCGCGTATCCGATTCTGACCAGGAATGGGGAGAAATTGTCGGCGTGGTGGAAGACGTGCGCAATGTGCTGCCCGAGGCTGTTACCGTGCCTTTCCAATTGTATGTCCCAATGACGCAAGAACCGCGCACCTACAATGAAGTCGCGGTGCGACTCCACGGCGAAGGGGCGAGCGCCCTGGTCCCGGCCATCCGGGCACTGATGAGCGATCTCGATCCCGATCTTCCTATTCGCAACCTCAAGACCGCCGAAGATCGCGTGTTCCGCGCCAACTATCAACTCGGTGTACTGCGAGACATGCTCACCGGATTTGCCGTGCTCGGCCTCGGTCTCGCTTCGCTCGGCATCTACGGCGTGATTGCACGAACCATGGCTCAGCGCACCGGGGAGTTCGGCATCCGCCTCGCTCTAGGCGCACAAGTGAGCGACATCACGCGACTGGTCTTGGGTTCCGGCGTAAGACTCGCCTTAACCGGAGCCGTGCTGGGAGCTATCGGCGGAGCGGGGTTGAATCGAGTGATCGCCATGGGCTTCGCCAACATGCAGCTGAATAATCCGTGGATGATGGTCACGTCCGTCGCCGTGCTGATCACCGTGGGTCTGCTCGCTTCCTACCTTCCGGCCCGACGTGCGGCCCGCATCAATCCGATCGATTCCCTTCGCTCCGAGTGAATGTGTGGCTCTCAATCTTCAGCCAGCGCCCGTGCGGCGATGGCGGCGCCTTCGTCCGTCGCCAACAGCGCAAACGCCGCCTGCACATCGCCCGGTTCCCTCCGTCGATCCATTTCGTGCAGCGCGCTTTTAATCAGCGACTTCCGTTGCACCATCGGCACACTCAATAATCGGAGCACCTCTTCCCGAAACGCCTCGTCCTTCCGTGCCGCCAGTATCATCTGAGAGAATGCCTCTCCTGGCTCCTCGTCTTTCGCGGTGAACCAATCCCGGCATTTCTCGATCCAACTCATCGCGTGAAACTGACCAAATGGTCTTCCTAAGCCAATCGGGAAAACCGACAATTCAACTCGGCCCAGAAAGTTGAAACCTTTCCGCCAAATCTAATGTGAACACCACCACGTGATCTCTCCTTTTCGCCTCATCCGCCTCCTGTCTCCGATTGCGGGGATTCAACTTCGCCTCTCTTCCGCAGGGGTCAAATTCGGACAGTTGCTTGCCCTCGTGGCTCTCACCACAATTTGCGCGCCATCAGCCTCGGCGGAGGATGATCCGGAATCCGTTAATCAGCTCAGCGCTGATTTCGCACCCGATGTCCAACTCGCGCCGTTTACCGTCAATGGCGAACGTCTCTCCATCTCCATCACGCCCGGACCAAGCGCGACCAGCGCTACGCCGAGAAATTCGAGGAAGAAGTCGTCGAGATCGCTTACGAGACGTTGGAATCCGGAACCGGAGCAGGACTGGTGATTGTGGGCCGAGATAAAGAACCCCACCCCATCTTGGTTTTTCGTCAATTCACCCAACTGGCGGAAACCGGTCAACTTGACTCCGCCCGTCGCCGCACTCGAGCCCCGACTTTCCAAGTTCCTCCTCGACTGGAAAACACGCATGAATCTCGAGGAGGGAAACCAAGATAACAGTGAAGACTTCGGACTCGATTTCGAGACGTTGGTCGTAGCCTTGCTCCTCCCGTTGGAAGATCTCGGCGCTCAATTGTACCAGCTCGCGTGGGCGGAAAATTTCGGTTCCGGCCGCATCGAACAACGTCTGCGGCAGCTCAAAGTCTCCGACCTCGAAAGTAACCAATTCGGTCACTACCACTGGGTGTTTTACCTGCCGCCGCGAAATGCTCTGAACAATGTGCTCAAAGCGGTGCTGCCCGTCATGATGAAGACAGAGAAGATGGGCTTCTTCAAGCGCGCCGCGATGCGCAGCGCTATCTTCGTATTTAAACCTGCCATCAAAAAAGCCATGGAAGGGGTCCGCAAAGGAATGCTCTTCCTGACCGTCCTCCGCACTCGCAGTGATTACAACGATGAGGAAATCATGTCTCTCACCGGCGCTTACATCGAGGTGCTGATGCCAGACTTTAAGTTCAATGGCAGCACCCAGCAGCGGCGCGCACTCGAAGCCATCAAGGCCAAAAAACAAGAGAACGCCAAATACGCCAAACATCCTTTTGTCACCCCCTCTCGGCTCGTCGACTTTGACGCCGCCAGCTATGACCAATTCGTCGGCAACTACACCGACATAAGAAAAGATGAGAAAAAGACCACCCACCGATTCGCCCGGGATGGTGATACCTTCTCCTGGCAGTATCATGAGCAAGAACCGATGGTGTTCCATCCCGCCGGAGATCGACTCTTTGTCATCGAAGATGGCAAAATGACGAGCGAATTCCAAATGGACGAATCCGGCAAATTGACGGGAGTCGAGGAACGCTGACACCGCCGGCGCAAAACCGTGCCGGTCATGCCCTAGTGTGCTGAGAGTTAATGAACTATACTGAATGAAGGGATGCGGCGGTGCGGGCGCGTTGGATTTTCTCCAGGATGGCGGAGCCTTCGGCCTTCCAAGTGTAGTAGCGGGTGGGTTCGAGGTCGCGTGCGGCCATGTAGGTTTCGATGGCGTTGGTGAGGTCTCGAACGCTGGTGAAGCTGCCATCGCGGATACAATCGACGGTGAGGTCGCGGAAAAAGCGCTCTACTAGATTAAACCAGGAAGAGGATGTTGGAGTGCAGTGCGATGCGCTCGACGCCATGGGCTTTGGCATGGCGCTGATTGCGCCACTTTATCCAGCTCTTCAGTTGCGGCGTGGTCGGGCGTTTGATCATCTGTTCAAGTTCTTGATGCTGCGCGGCATCAATGATTAGCGGATTAACAGGGCGGGCCATGCACCCATCCTGCACTACTATTTTTGTTTTGTATAGCTAATTAACTCCCACCACACTAGGGGTGCCGGGGAACAGGTCAGGCCAACATGAACGAAAACGGCGACTCGGCCCAGGCGGCCGAGGCAGAGGAGGACCCGCAGGCCGTGCCACCGAGCACAACGCCGGTTCAGCAACCTTCTTCGTTTCTCTCGCAAGGCTCCGCGTTGAATTGGATTATGTCTGAGCCCCCCTCAGCGCTGTAAATATATTGAAGGGAAATGGCGACGATTGAGGTTCCCGCTTTCGTCGTGTCACGTTTGACCGACGACGTTCGACACTTTCTACGTCTTCAACCCACTACCCTGGATCGCTTTACCCCGGTTCGTCCTCCCCGCGCCCCCCAATGAAAAACTATCTCTGCCTCCTCCTCTCCCTCACTGCCGTGAGCGTTCTCCCCACATGGGTTCAGGAAAACCCCGACAGCGCCCAACCTCTGATCAATAGTTCAACCCGCACCACGCTGACCGCGGATAATCCGCGCATGATTGTGGGATTCACCGTCCCGTCCAATCCGGATCCCGATCGCCCTTTCTACCCCAAATCCCTCCTCATTCGTGCGATCGGCCAGGGACTTTCTCAATTCGATGTCGCCAACCCACTATTGGATCCAGTGGTGCAGGTGTTCGACGCGGCGGGCAATGAACGTGTCCGCCAGTTGGACTCACGACTTCACCAAACCACTCTCCGACGATGACAACGCTACCGCTGAGGCTCGCGCCGCCACCGCCACCGCCGTTGCCAATACCGCCGCGTCGGTCGGCGCTTTCGCCGTCTCCGTGCCGAGCGTTGAAACCGTAACGGTCGCCGACTATTCCATCGTGGCCGGCCTCACTGGTGTGGCCGGCCTCACTGGTGGCAATTACACCGTGGTCGTGTCCTCCGCTTCCGGTGCCTCGGGCGAGGTGTTGGTGGAAGTCTATTCCGTGCACAACTACCCCCTTCCGTGCACAACTACCCCCCCTTCCGTTCCCATCTGACGGATGTCCGAACCAAGGTCAGACATCCCTGCCTGTCTGGCTCCCCATCGGCCGAAACGATGAAATCAGGCCGCCCGCTTCTTGTCGGGAGCTCCACTTGCAAGGATCATACCTCCACGTATCCTGCTGCCAGCCGAGAATTTCCGGTGGCCACGTCAGTCACCCCGCATTTTTCGCGTTTATTCCAAACTAAACACCAATAGCAAATAGGGTTAAATACCTATTTATGCTAGCGATACCACCCAGAAGCCACTTACCCCTGAACGATGAAGCTCTTGCGGCTGGTGAAGCCAGATTGCTGGAATTTATCTCCGAACAATTGGCTGACTTCGGAGGAGACATGGAGATCGCCGAGGGTTGCTGGACATTGCTCGCCGTGCCATGCCACGACGACGATACCACTTTATTGCTCGCGGATTACTGAAGTCGGCCAATTTCGTTTTCGTCGAAGGACAATCGGCCGACGACGCCTGGACCATTTTCTATGTGGCAACCTCCGTTCGCGCCGACGCCCGCCATTGGTTGCAGGGGGTCGCCCAATTACTCCAAGGCGGGTCCCTCTCGCCGTCACCCACCCAACTTTCCCAAATCGATGGCTTGCTCGAATTAGCGATGCCACACCGCCTCGCGCGTCAGCTGATCGACGCCATGCAAAGTGGCACCATGCCAGTTGCCCCCATTCGCGATCCCGCCAAAGTTCGCCTGTTGCTCGATCGCTTGCACCAACAGGAACCCATGTTTCTGTCGGCCCTGCATCGCCTGCTGATGCATCACTCCATTGATCTGGCCGTACTCTTCGACACCATCACCGCCGAAGATATCGCCGTCAGCAACGAGCTGACCCAAGGCGAAATATCCAGTGATCCGTTCTTCGAGAGCCGTCAATCCGCCGCCGCCGGGATTCGTCAACGATTGATCGAGGACAAAATTATCAACCCTATCGACCAGCACAAACACACCGACGTGAGCAACCCCTACGCCACGCTCATGCGACTTCGATTCCAAGGCAACCGGGTAATCCTTCGCGTGGACGGTGTGGACTACCCCACTCCTTGTGCCGCACTACTCGATACTCTGACCAAAATCCGCCGTCGTCTCTATCGTGGTATCGAGGTATGGGCGCCGGACTCACGTGCCCCATGGGCAACCGACGATTCCGCCTATCATCTTCGCTTCATCCGTCAGCAACTCTCCGAATTTTTAGACCGCGCTCACGCCGAGTGCCTGCATATACTCAATCGAGCCTTGGTCAATTAAGGTGGCGATTCAACAGGGATTGTCCGTTCCTTCCCATTATGCGCATCCCGCGCTGTCCCCCCCCTTTCCCCGCGTGTCCACCTTCACCAATCTCGGTTACCTGACCGACTCCATCTTCCATCAGGAGGACGGCCTGATTGAGCAGCGCTCCGATTACGCCGTCGTGCGCACTCCGAGTAATCCTTCTTTTTGGTTCGTGGTTCGGCAACCTCCTGCACTTTCACCGCGCTCCCGTTGCAGGTGACATGCCGCGTTGGCTCGCCTTTCATGCCTCCGAATTTGGCACCACGCTCAACCACGTCACCCTCAGTTGGGACGAACCCATTCCCGGGGAAAATGCCGCCTGCATCGCGGCCGGATTCCGACTCAACAACGATATGGTACTTTCCATGTCGTCCTATGCCGGCGGCGTGACCACCAATCCCAACCGCATCATCCGTCCTCTCGTCAGCGACGACGATTGGCAGGCCATCGCAGCGCTGCAGATAGACGTCGATCGCGAGTATTTTGCCTACCCCGAAGACGGCGGTGAGTTTCGCCGCACCCAACTCCTCTCCGCCCGGCAAATGTCCCAACGCGGTCGAGGCGATTGGTGGGGTGCCTACCTCCAGGACCAATTAGTCGGCGGCATGGGTCTGTACTTCGACCGCGAACGCACGCTAGGTAGATTCCAATACGTCACCATCCTGGCAGCATTCCGCCGCCAACGCGTCTGCTCCACTTTGCTCGATCACATCGCGAGGCACGCCTTCGCGACCGTCCGTCCACGACAGCTGGTCATCAACACCGGTGCCGACGAGACCAACCCTGCGAAAGCCGCCTACCAAAAAATAGGGTTCAGTGAGGCCACCCGCAGCTTCGCCGTCACTCGGATGATTTGATTCCGGGTCACGGCAGCCATCGCACTGCCTATTCAGTTCTTCTTGCTCCGTAGCGGAGGCATCACGATCGGAAAATCATCACCCGGCATCGCCGCGTAGCTTGGTTTCTGCCAACCGGGCGCCAGCTCATCGATCGTCACGGACTGCCCCGTTTCAAAACACACGTTGGCAGCCGATCCGATCCGCACCGAAGCCGCGCCACCCCTGTCATCCGAAGCGCGCCTTAACGGATCCGCCGGCACGTTATCGAGAAAGAGTTCATCGAGCATGACTTTGTCACCTCCCCCATGGCCACCCTTGGCTTCATGCGAAGGGATGATTTCGGCCGCACCTCGCAACGGAATCACCCGCGTCGAAATTCCCCCCCTGAGCCACCCCTCCTTGCTCCACGTCCGTGCCATTTACATAAACCTTCTCCACGATCGAGTGTTCGATCCGTCCCCGAGTGCCATTAAACGCGATCTGGTAGCCTTCCCACGAATTGAAGGCGTTCAGCGAATAACTCAGCGTCACGTTGTTTTCATAACCCACGATCACATTCATCGTATCCTCGATATCAATACGTGGATTGAACACACACCGATCCCGGAAATAGCCATCATGATGCTCCTGGTCGAGGTAGAGCGATTTGAGTGATGGACTGGCGGCCAGATCCATACGGAAAGTGCATTTAGCCGCTTCCGGGCAAGTTTGGCAGCGCTCATATGATAGGACTCCAAGCCCAAGCGTTTCGCCATCTCCGGCGTATAGAACTCCCGTTTGCCCATCGCCGTGACGATCATGGGGTTCGACCCCACCCACCAATTCACCAAATCGAAATGGTGAGTCACCTTGTGCACCATCAAGCCCCCCGAATATTTCTTCTCACCGTGCCAACGCCGAAAATAATCCGCCCCATACTGTGTGTTGAGCAACCAATGAAAATCAACCGACAAGAGATCACCGATGCGACCGTCCATCAAGAGCTCCTTCACCTGGCTCCGGGCGGGAGTGTAGCGGTAGTTGAAGCACTCTCGCACTTTCCGCCCCGTCCGCTTCACCGCATCCTGAATCTTACCGACCTTCGTGGCGTCCGTCGTCATCGGTTTTTCGGTGATCACATCACACCCCGCCTCCAACCCTCTCACAATGTAGTTGTCATGGGTGGAATCCATGGTGGTCACAATGAGGTAGTCGGGCTTCGTTTCCTTCACCATCCGTTCGAAATCATCCGGCGCATACCCAGGCGGAATTGGAGCACTGTATTCCAACGACCGTTGCCGAGCCAGTTCGAGTCGCCCCGCATTCAGATTACACATGCCCACCAACTGCGCATGGTCCCGATAGGTGGACTGGATCGCTTTCTGATACATCCGTGCCCGCGATCCAGTCCCCACCTGGGCATACCGGCGCTTACGCGGTCCCGCCTGCGCCATTACGGAGGGGGCAAGAGTCAGTCCGGCACTGGCGATGACTGCAGTTTTCACAAAATCACGGCGGCGGAGCCCGAGCCTGAATCAATGGGGGTAATCATGGGGTTCTGAGGGGTTCTGACGAATACGTAAGTGGCATCCTTCCGCCTATCCACTCCGCATATGAGTTGATCGCCAGTATTTGAACTTTACTCAAGGGAACATCCCCGATTTCGCGAGTTCGTGGGCTCTCAACACCAACGCTTCGTAAAATCCGCCTCACAACAAACCACGCCACCCATCACGCCGGATCCCCGCGCCGGCAATCTATCGACGAAAAAAAGCATAGCATTGCATTGCAATCGCCGGTCCATACCAACGCCAGTTCACAACCAATCCGACCGTGAGTTCTCCTCCGTTTCGGGGATTTCCGTATCCGTCATGCCACGACATCCCGTTCGTCATTCCCCTCTTCGGATCTACCGGACATCGCGACCGTAGGGTCCATTCCCAGTGTCACCTAGGCCCGTCGCCATTTCCGTGAGAATCTCAGTCGATAAGTAAAATTAATATAAAAAGCCGCCCGCACGTTCTGAGAACTCCTACCTAATTGCCTGTTTATTATTATCTTACCCACTTATTCGTTCGTCCAACTAAGATCGACCTCCGAACAGGAACTCAAGTGACGAGAATTATTCACCGACAACCCCGATTGACTCCTTGGTCACGTCGACAGTTCAATCTCACTGCCCACCTTCCGGACACTTCCTCCCCACCACATGCCTACTAGCGACAAAATGATCGACCGCCTTGTGACCTGCATCGATACCCAAGATGCAGCCGGTGCCAGTGCGGTGCTCGATGCCCTGTCCAATACGGAGCGGTCGCGTTTTATCGATCGGCTCGATGACGATACTCAGGAGCAACTTATGCTTCTCGTATCGCCGCAAGAGGCTGCCCGGTGGTTGAAAAAAATGCCTGAAGCCCAGGCCGAAGACATTCTCGATGGCCTCGCCCCCGAACGCGCCGCCGACATTCTGGAGGAACTGGACAGCGACGCAGCCGCCGATCTGCTCGGTATCCTCGAGGACGATGAAGCAGAGGCCATTCTCGAAGAGATGAAACCCGAAGAGGCTGCCGATGCCCGGGAACTCCTTGCTTACGAAGAGGACACCGCTGGCGGCCTCATGCGCTCGGAGTTTCTCGCCTACCCGCTCGACGCCACCGTCGGTTCGGTCACCGAGGACATGCGGACCAACGCCGCAACCTACACCGACTACGATGTGCAATACGCCTACATCATCAATGCGGTTGAACAACCGGTCGGGGTTCTGCGCCTGCGTGACCTGCTTCTCTCCACAAAGGTCACCCCCGTTCCCAAAATCATGTTGCCTCGTCCGCTCGTCGTGCATCACGCGATGGAACAGGATGAGTTAGCCCAACTCTTTGACGACAAGGGGTTCGTAGGCCTTCCCGTTGTCGACGACCAAAAGCGACTGGTGGGGGTTGTCATGCGCAAGTCCGTGCGGGAAGCCGCGGCGGAAGACGTGGCGGAGGACTTTCTCAAAGTAAGCGGTTTGGGCGGCCGAGAAGAACTCCGTTCCATGCCCCTGATCGTGCGCTCCCGGCGGCGTCTCTCCTGGTTGAGTATCAACATCGTGCTCAACGTCCTGGCCGCCAGCGTCATCGCCGCCTATCAGGACACTCTCGCGCAGGTTATCGCTCTGGCTGTTTTTCTGCCCATCATCTCCGACATGAGTGGTTGCAGTGGGAGCCAAGCCGTCGCCGTCAGCATTCGTGAACTCGCCCTTGGACTCGTCCGTCCCGTGGAAATGATGCGGATCCTTGGCAAGGAAATGGCTCTCGGCTGCATCAACGGGCTCGCCCTCGGGCTTCTCCTCGCGGTCGTCGCTCTGCTTTGGCAGGGCAACCCTTGGCTCGGCGCCGTGGTCGGGGGCGCCCTCATGGTCAACACGGTCGTTGCCGTAAGCCTCGGCGGGCTCATCCCCCTCGCCCTCAAACGACTCGACTACGACCCCGCCCTCGCCTCCGGCCCCATTCTCACCACCGTCACCGACATGTGCGGCTTTTTCTTTGTCCTCAGTCTGGCGACATTGCTGCTCCCCCGATTGATATAGCACCGTCCTCTGTCTCCGCTCTGCGGATACTGCCGCGCCCCACTGGATCCCGTGCCCGCCCTCTCGCCACCGTCCCCTTCCAACCCGGCTCCGCCCCCTTCCTCGGCCGTGCCTCCCCTGATGCCGGTCCTCCTGCCGCTCGTCGTCGCGGCCATTCTAATCAACTTGTTGTTCGCCTGGCTGTTTCCCGCCCTCGACACCTCTCGCCCAAGCCCGGCCGCAAAATTTACCGATGTCACTGCCGCCGCCGGCATCACCTTCACGCACCGCCACGGGTCCGGTCATTCCCCACTTCGCTCGGCGGAGGGGTGACCGTATTCGACGCCAACGGGGACTCCTTCCCCGATATATTTCTCGTTAACGGTGCTCCTTGGCCGTGGTCCGACAACGCTTGGCAGGCCCCCTCGGCCAGCGCCCTCTACCTCAACGACGGCACCGGCTGATTCACCGATGTCCCTCCGGCCGCCGGTCTCGACATCGTAATGAACGGCATGGCCGCCACCTCCGGCGATTATGACAACGATGGTGACGCCGACCTCTTTGTCACTTGCATCGGCCCCAATCACCTCTTCCGCAACAACGGCGACACCACATCTTTCACGGAAGTCACCGCTGAAGCCGCGGTGGGAGGTGAGGACAATGACTGGAGCACCGGCACCACTTGGATCGACTACGACTCAGACGGGCACCTCGACCTCATCGTGGGCCACTACCTGCGCTGGCCCGAGGAATTCGGTCTGGGCGCCGCATTCAACTTCGCCCGGGTCGGCCGTTCCTACGGTACCCCGGTCGGCTTTGCCAGCCTCTTCCCTTCCGTGTATCGAAATCTAGGGGACAGGAGGTTCAACTTCGTCCGCGACCACGCAGGACTTCGCCCGACCGATCCACTCACGGGATTCGCTCGAGCAAAGACCCTCGCCATTGCCACCCTCGACGCCAACCAAGACGGTCGTCTCGACCTCCTCTTCAGCTTCCATACCGGCAATGATACGCTTTACTTGGGTCAGACCGATGGTCGGTTCACGCCACGGATATCCGCCGAAACTCAACGCCGTGAAGGTATCGCCGCCAGCCTCGCCGCTGGAGGCTCCCTGCCATTGGCTCCCGTCAATCACGCGGACGATTTTTTTCCCATGCTCCAATCTTGGCAGTTGGCTTCATTTTTAACACCGTCCCCGGCCACGATTGATCTGGCCTCGAAACTCGGTCTGGTCGCCATGGACTATGACCTCGATGGACACCGCGATATGTTCTCCAGCCACAGCCTGGTCGAGCGCGATCTCGCTCTGATCGAATCCGACGAACCATTTCCGTCCGCCTCTCAATTGTATTGGCGAAACGGCGACACGTGGCTGCCCGCCACCGACCAGCCCGTCCTGCCCACCACTCTCACCGCTCGCGGCCAGGCCGTCGCCGACTTCGACGGTGACGGTGATCTCGATCTGCTGGTGGGGCAAAATCAGGGAGCAGCCCGTCTCTTCCGCAACGACCTGCGCGCGGGGCATCCATGGCTGCGCCTGTCCCTCATCGCCACCCGCACTCATGCCTCCGCCACCGGCACCAAGGTTGAATTGCATACTCTGCGCCATGTCACCGTGCGAACCTACGGCCCTCAACTGGGCTATCTCGCCCAATCCGACTCCGCCCTCACGTTTGGCCTCGGCGAAGACACCCGCATTCGCCGCCTCGTCATTCAATGGCCATCCGGCCAGCGTCAGGAACTGCGCGGCATTGATATCAATCAACACCTCACGATCGAGGAGCCCTAGCAGACGTGCGCAGCGACCGCACCGCCACGGCCAAACTCGATCCGACCATCAAAAACGCGGCCACCACGGGATGCAACAGGCCGGTCGCCGCCAACGCCATTCCGATCACGTTGTAACAAGCGGCAAAACGCAGATTTCCGTGCACCCGTCGGCGGACCGCCCGGGCCAGTTCAATCGCCCGCGGCAACACTCGAAGGTCATCTCCGATCATCGTCGCGGTCGCGGTCGCGCGGGCTAGGTCGGCGCCTCCTCTCATCGCGATTGATCCTGCGGCCACCGCCATTGCCGCCGCATCATTCACGCCATCTCCGACCAGAATCACCGTGTCTCCCGCACTTGTCCATCGCTCGACTTTCTCCTGCTTTTGCTTCGCCGTCAGTCCCGCTTGCACCGGAACGGGCAGATCACGCGGGGGATGAGTATCTCCCGTTAACACTTCCACCTTCACGCCTTGAGCCGCGAGTTGTTCCAACGCTTCAAGCATGCCTACTCGCCATCGCTCGCCCAGCTCGATGGTCGCGGCCATCACTCCGTCCACTGAAACGTAAATGACCTTCTGCGCGCCTCGCGGTTCCATTTCCTCCCACCCGTGCAACACCCATTCGCCCACTCTCACCGCGAACCCGTCGATCTCGGCTTCCACGCCTGTTCCCGGCACGATTCGCCGATCGTTCATCGTGGGCCTCTCTCCTTGGTAAGCTGCCTGCAATGCCTGCGCGATCGGGTGCCCCAGTCCGTCCTCCACCGCCGCCACCGCCCCGCGCAACCAAGGTTCCCGCTCCGACCAAGTCGGCGCGGTCCGCCACTCCGTAATTTCCATCCGCTCCTCCGACAACGTGCCCGTTTTATCGATACAAATTCGATCAACTCGTCCCATCACGTCGAGGGCGTCTCCGGTGCGCGCCACCATCCCGAGCTTCGCCCACTGTGCGAGTCCACTCCACACTGCGATCGGTGTGGCCAGTCCCATCGCACAGGGACATGCGACCAACAACACCGCCATGGCGTTAAACAACGCATCCTGCCACGGGCCCATTCCCCACCAAACGATAAACGTGCCCCCGCTGACTCCCACCACCACGGGTAAAAACCACTGCATCAACCGATCCGCCTGAGCCTGCAACGCACTCGGTGCCATCCGTGCCTTCTCCACTTCGCTTAAGATGGCGTCAAGCCGGCGCGGTCCAACCTGGGGCGCGATGAGTAGATCTCCGTCAATGGTATGAGTCCCCGCCAAAACCGGATCCCCCGACCCTTTGGCCACCGGTCTCCATTCACCGGTCATCGAAGTCTCCGCGACATAACTGTGTCCCGATTCGATCATGCCATCCACCGCGATCGCGCCCCCCGGCGCGACCTTCACCCGATCCGTTTCCCGCACCTCCTTGATCGACTTGACCACTTCGTTCCTGGCCGCATCTCGCACGCGTACCTCGGCAAAGCTCTGCCTCGTTTGATCCACCGCCGACAACGCCGCCAGACGGCTGCGTGCACCGATCATTTTGCCGACCGTGTGCACAGCAATCAGAACCGTCACCACTTCATAATAGATCCCCCCCGAGCGCGTGAACGTACTCACAAGCGACCCCGTCAGCGCTCCGAACAAGGTCACCAGAAACAACAGATCAATACTCACCCGTCGGTCGCCGAGAGACCGCCACGCAGACCCGATCAAGTCTCCTCCCAAAAATACCAAACTCCCCACCGTCGCCAGAATCAGCAACCCGTGCACCACCCAATATCCCAATCCATCCGCCGGGGTCACATTGACCGCCAACCCAAACACCATGGCCTGCCCCGCCACGGCCATCCCCACGCCAATGCGCAACCATCCCTTCGCCACCAGTTGCTCGTCCGCCTGCAATCCCGGCTCGGCCGCATCCGCGTTCATAGCATCACCGAAAACCAAAACGGGACAAACGTCTCGATTTCATCAAACACCATCTGAGCCCAAATTACATACTCTCCCTCCTTCGGAATCGTCACCTGAAAATGCAACTCCGGCGACTCCGGATCCAAAGTCATCCTAAGATCTGTTTCCCGGGGATGCAGATGGGCGAATCCGCTGCGTTCACGATCAAACGCCACCAAGTGGGCAAAAGCTCCCATGACTTTGCCCAAATGCACCGCCCCGCCATCATCGCGCCAAATTTTCAGGGTCATGTCGATCGGTTCCCTCGCCCGCAGTATCTCCTGCTCGAATCGAAGCTCATATCGAAATCCGTCCGCCTTCGCCTCTCGATCGTCACCGGAACGCCCATCCACTTCGATATCCGCACTCGCATAAAGCCCGCGCGCGGTCGCCGCCGGGGTGAAATCTGCGAATAGCCGATACGTGCCGGTCGTATGGGGGGTAAAGGCAACCGTCCACTCCCCCGGCGTCTCCGTGGGTTCCGGGTGCACGTGCAAGTAGTCGGTCAAAGTCGGATCCACTGCCATCACATGTAACTTGCGGGTATGCGCGACCATCAAATCTACCGGCCCGATCTGCTTTCCGCTCGAGGTCGCCAAGCGCAGCGTGAACGTCGTGGGCTGGCCTGCCGTCGCCATCGCCGGAGTGACGTCGAACGACACCGGCGAACGCGCCGTCGTCACAGGTAGAAATTGCGGCGCCGACGGATCGCAAAACTCCAACACATTGTCGCCCTCGAGCCTGAAGTCGCCGTGACTCAAATTCGTGCCGGTCGGCAACCAGCGAAACACGGCAAACACCACCAGTGCCGCCACCGTCAGTCCGATCAACTGCCTCCATTGCGCGCCCGTGAGCGGAGGCGTCTTTTCTACAGTCGGCTCCATCACCTTCATCGCACGATCTTTCGCACAAACTGCTGCACATCCCACTGACTACCATCCGCCCGATCAATGATTCGGCCCTGCTCGTCGATCAACAACGTGGTCAACGTGTGGGCGATAAGGGGGCCGTCCACCTGCGCCAAGACGCCAAACTGCCGTAACAGATCCTGAATCGCGGACTCCGGTCCCGTGAGCAAACTGTAGTTGCCCGTATCAATGCCCCGCGCCGCCGCGTATTTGCTCAATACCCCCGGGGTATCAAACTCCGGATCAAACGTAATCGAAATCAGTTCCAAGTTATCGGTATGGCCGGCCTCCGCCACCGCCGTTTGGACCGCCATCATATTGCTGACCGCCGCCGGACACATCGTCGCAATGGGACAACGGGTGTAGATAAAGTTCATGATCACCTTCTTACCGCGGAACAGCGAGGGATCCACCACCGCGCCAGTTTGGTCATACAGCGAAAAGTCCGGCAAATTTTCTCCCACGGCGCGATACGCCTTCCGCCCTCGAATCGTGGTATCCTGCCGCAGTGCCGCCGCCGCCGCCGAAACCCATGTTTCCTCGACATCTTCGACCACCCAAATGTGGGCCAACGCAAACTTGCCGTTCGCCTCCTCCACCAACCGCCCCCGGATATGCTGCCCCGCTTCGAGATTCGCGATATCGCCTGGCCCGGCGCGAAACTCCATCACCATTGCAGGCATGTAGTCCGGAATCTCATCATGATCGACCAACAACGTGCCCCGCTCCGCGTCGATCTTGACGACCTGTCCAGTGACCGGACGTCCGGGTACTTCCAACTTGGCCTCATCGACCGGCGCTGCCGAACGCCCGCAACCGCTGAAAACCAATCCCGCGCTCCCCCAAATGCTGAAGAGGATACAAAATGCGACCGACTTGCGACCTAGTGCACGAATCATACGATCACGCATTCCTCACCAGTTAGATTTGTCAAAGGAAATGCGGCCCCTAGGGTGCCGGACTCCATCCTTCCAATCTGCCATCGATAAATGTCCGCCGAGAGTCCTTCTTCCCGAACCGCCACCTACCAGCCTGGCCTGGCGTGGTTTACCACCCTGGGTGGCATCTGGGTCTTCGTCCTCGTGATGCTGGGCGCCTTCACCACCAGCATCGGCGCGGGCATGATTTTTCTCGATTGGCCACTTTCCAACGGATCGCTCAATCCCGAAGGTTGGCTGAACGACATCATGATGTTCGCCGAACATTCACATCGCCTGAGCGCCGGCATGATGAGTGTGATCACGATCGCGATCGGCATCGCCGTTTGGCGCCGGGAGGCCCGCGCCTTGGTCCGTCACGTCGCGATCTTCGCCATCGCCCTGGTCTTGGTGCAAGCTCTGGTCGGCGGGCTGCGCGTGATGCTGGATCACATTTTCCTGGATTCCGTCAGCGTCGGTCGGCTTTTCGCCATGCTGCACGCGGTCCTCGCGCAAATCTACGTGTGCACCTTGTTGGCCATTTCCGTCGCCCTCTCTCGCCCGTGGATCGAACGACCGACCCTCGCCTTCAGCGACAACCTCCGTCGATTGGGTCGCTGGTGTTGCGGCCTGCTCCTCCTACAGCTCGCCATCGCCGCCGTCATGAGGCATAGCTACGCTGGTCTCGCCATTCCCCGTTTCCCGCTGAGTTCTCCGGACGGGGATCTACTGCCACCTTTGTGGAACTTTCGCGTTGGCATACATTTCGCCCACCGCGTCATGGCCTTGGTACTCACTGCTGCGCTCATCTGGTTCGCCGCCCGCATCTGGCGAGCCCCGGAGTCGGGTCAAGGAATCCGACGCGCCACCGGACTCGTCCTGGCTCTCCTGGTCACTCAAATCGCCTTGGGCGCCTCCGTTATCTGGACGACCCGCAACCCCTACATCACCACGGCCCACCTCCTGGTCGGTGCCCTGCTGTTGGCCACCACCTTTGGTATTACCATGTGGCTGCATCGAACCGTGCAGGAGACTCAGTCGTGAGCACCGCAGCGCCTGCCTCCGTCTCCCCGGCTCGTTGGGGCGACTACCTCGAACTCACCAAACCGCGCCTCAGCATGTTGTCGGTCGTCACCGCCATGGTCGGCTACCTGGTCGTTGATGTGCCCTGGAATTGGTTTCACTTCGTCTTCACCATGCTGGGCACCTCCGCCTGCGCAGGGGGCGTCGCTTCCCTCAATCAATGGATGGAACGCGACACCGATGGCAAAATGAACCGCACCGCCGATCGGCCCATCCCGTCCGGGAAGGTTCCCGATGGCGCCGCTTTTGTCTTGGGGTGGGGCTTGTGCCTCGGCGGTCTGGCCATTCTGTTCTCTTTCGCCAGCGCGCTCGCCGCCTCCTTCGCCCTCGCCACCATCATCACCTATCTGGCTTGGTACACCCCGGCCAAACGTTCCTCTCGCTGGAGCACCGAAATCGGCGCCATCGCGGGCGCTTTCCCTCCGCTGATTGGCTACTCCGCCGCCCACGGCGGCGTTGAAACCTTGGGCTGGGTGCTGTTTGGCATTCTTACCTTTTGGCAAATCCCACACTTCATGGCCATCTCCTGGACCTACCGTGCTGACTATGGGGCCGTGGACTTTCCCATACTCCCCGTGCGCGACAGTGAAGGTGGCCGGGTCGCCGGGTGGTCACTCGTAAATACCTTCGCGGTGGTTGCGGTCAGCGCCCTACCCACGTTTTGGGGTGATGCCACGTGGTTTTACTTCGGCGCCACGGTGCTCTTCGGCATTTGGTTCATCTTCCGCGCCATCGTCTTCACCCGTAAGGACTCCCGCGATCACGCCGCCCGCCAGCTGTTCCTCGCTTCCATCGCCTGGCTCCCCTTGCAATTGGGAGCCTTGGTCATCGACCGACTCTTTTTATTATGAATATTTCCGATATTCCCGCCCTGAACGCCACATTGAACGGGTTGGCCACGATTCTGATAACGGCCGGCTTCATCTGCATTAAGACCGGTCGCAAGGAAACCCATCGTCGCATGATGCTCTCCGCCGGCGTGGTGTCCGCGGTGTTTTTAATCGGCTACGTGACGCACAAAGTGCTGGTCCGCGGGGTTCATACCCCCTTTTGGGGGGAAGGATTTATTCGCAGTGTGTATTACACCATGCTGATAACCCACATCATCCTCGCCATCTCCATCGCCTACTTGGTGCCGCGGACTTTCTATTTCGCGATCAAAGGCAATTTTGAACGCCACCGCGCGTGGGCCAAGTGGACGTTTCCCATCTGGTACTACGTCAGCATCACCGGCGTTCTGGTCTACTTCTTCCTCTACCGCTGGTGGCCCAGCCACTGAGCGACGCTGTAATTTGAGCGAAAAAAGCCGCCAAACTCAATGCATGGCGGCCGTCGGAACCATTTGTTCCTCCATCTGGAACACGAAATATCCGCTCAACTACGAGCTGGTCACCACAATAACGCCCTTCATTCCGGCCATAAAGTGGGCCGGAAAACTGCAGAGGAATACATAGTCGCCAGGCTCGGAAGGCACCGTGAACGTGATTGTGTCGCTCTCGCCCGGCCCGAGGAGCTTGGTGTGAGCGAGGACTTAGTCGGCCATCGCCGCCGGAATGTTACTCCGTGTCCCGCACCATCATCGCGCCGTTGGCAAACTGCATGGGATTGGCTGACTTCTTCAGCACCACCAAGTTATGCCCCATCGCCGCTTTGGGTAGCTTACCGTTGTTATCGAGCTTGATCTCCAACGTGGTTCCGGCCACCGCTTCGATTTTCGTCACGTCGAAACGCATGGTGTCCCCTGCTTTCACGACCACAGATTTATCAGCCCCAGCGGCGAAAACACTGGTGCCGAGGGCAAGCATAAGGGCCAACATGGCCACGACAGGGGAGAATCGAGATTGGGAGTTCATCAGACCCACGGCATTCGACCATTCACGAATCGCCAGCGAAATCGGATCCCTCCTCCGCATGCCTGCAAATAGCTTCACACCCGAATAAGCACATTCATCTTATCTGCTAACGCCCGATATAATGGCTTGAAATGACCCCATGCATCGGGAGGCTCCTCTCCACCTTCCGTGTCCACCTGCACGGAGCCCGTTTGATTGTTCCCATGAGTTCCTCCGCTTCTTCCGGCCTCTCTGGCCGACGAGTCTTCACCGCGCTTCTCGTAGCCCTGCTGCCTATATGCTTCGGCGGCTGCTGGTTCAATATGAGCGGCCCTCAGTCCACTTTTGATACCAAAGGTCCGGTCGCTGAAAGCCAGCTCCAGGTTTTTTACGTGACGCTCTGGGTCACGTTGGCCATCTTTGTGTTGGTCGCCAGCGTGTTGGCTTACGCCACGTTGAAGTTCAAAGCACGTAGCGACGCCGACGAACACGCCGAACCGCCGCCTCAGGGCCACGGCAATCCGCTGGTCGAGCTCAGCCTCATCGTTGTTTCGATTCTCGCTCTTGTGGTCATCGCCGTACCCACCCTCAAGGCGATTTGGTATACCTACGACGTGCCCGAGGAAGAACGAGCCAATGCCTACGAAATTACGGCCACGGGCTACCAATGGTGGTTTAAGTTCTCGTACGACAAGGCCATGGTTCCCCAGCCTTTTGGCGGCGAAGCCCCGCTCGTGACGGCCAATGAATTGGTGATCCCCGCCGGTCGCCCCGTCCGTATCGAGCTGCGCACGGTCGATGTGATTCACTCTTTCTGGGTGCCCAAACTCGCCGGCAAGGTCGATATGATGCCCAACCGCGGCAACCACCTCTGGCTCCAAGCCGACGAGCCCGGCTACTTCTGGGGACAATGCGCCGAATACTGCGGCGAATCCCATGCGGTCATGCGCTTCCGCGTTATCGCCCTCGCTGAAGACGAATTTAACACCTGGCTCGCCAATCAGAAACAGAGCGCCCGCACGGTTGAGGTGCCGGAAGGCGCCACCGCTCCGACCGAATTCGCTTCGTATGGCACCTTTGAGGTAAACCAACCGGGTTGGACCGAAGAATTTGACGCCGATCCGTTCGGTATGTGGCACGCTCAACAAATCCCCTCCGCGACGGAGGAGCCCGCCCTCATCACCGACGGTCGCAAATACTTCATGGAAAACCGCTGCGCAGGCTGCCACACCGTGCGGGGCCACGATGGCGCTGGCGTGATCGGTCCCGACCTGACTCGCGTAGGCGCTCGCACGACCATCGCGGCCGGTTTGCTGGAAAACAGCCCGGAAAACCTCTACCGCTGGATTACCGAACCCGATAACGTGAAACCCGGCAACTTCATGTATCACATCCGCATCGTCGCGCCTTCCGGCATGATCGTGATGCCAGGCTACACGATGGTTGACGAAGAAACTGGCGAGGAAGCGGTGAGTGTCGAAGTCACCCCTGAAGAGGGTCACGCCCTCGTCGCCTACCTCCATAGTCTTAAATAATCCGGCTCCACTTTACTCGCCATGGACCAATCACTGACCAAGCAAGAATTTATCGGCCACGAAGAGCACGCGCCCGCCGCCAAACGCTCCTGGCTCTTCGCTCGCCCGGATCACAAAACCGGCATCGTGAGCTGGCTGACCACCGTCGACCACAAGCGCATCGGCTTCCTCTACGGAATCACCGCTCTGTTCTTCTTCCTAGTCGGGGGAGCCGAGGCGTTGATGATCCGTACCCAACTCGCGGTGCCCAACAACACCTTCATCTCAGCTCAGACTTACAACGAGATGTTCACCATGCACGCGACGACGATGATCTTCCTCGCCGTCATGCCCCTCTCGGCCGCGTTCTTTAATTATATCATGCCGCTACAAATCGGGGCCCGCGACGTCGCGTTTCCTCGTCTCAACGGTTTCGCCTTCTGGGTCTTCCTCGCGGGCGCTGTCATTCTCAACGTGGGCTTCTTCGCCAAGTCCGGCCTGCCCGATATCGGCTGGTTCGGTTACGCCCCGATGACCGCCAAGGCGTTCTCGAGCGAATTTGTCGGCGATATGTCGACAGACCTCTGGGTCATGGGGCTGCAGATCCTGGGAGTATCCTCCGTGATCGGCTCGCTGAACTTCATCGTCACCATCATCAACATGCGGGCCTCGGGTCTCACGATGATGCGCCTGCCAGTGTTTACTTGGATGACGCTCTTCACCGCCTTTCTGATCATCCTCTCCTTCCCCGCGATTACCATCGCTCTGGTTGAGGTCATGATGGACCGCAATTTCGGCACGCACTTCTTTGAAGTCTCCGGCGGCGGCTTACCCATCCTGTGGCAGCACTTGTTCTGGGTCTTTGGCCATCCCGAAGTGTATATTCTCATTCTTCCGGCCATGGGCATTATTTCAGAGATCCTGCCCTGCTTCGCCCGTAAACCTCTCTTCGGTTATCCCATCGTGGTCTTTTCCGGTGCCGTTATCGGCTTCCTCGGCTTTGGGGTGTGGTCTCACCACATGTTCACCACCGGCATGGGCACCGTCGCGACCGCGGCATTCTCCCTCGCGACCATGGCCATCGCCGTGCCGACGGGCGTGAAAATCTTCAACTGGATCGGGACCCTCTGGAAGGGTCACCTCTCCATGCGCCCGCCCATGTTGTTTGCCTTGGGGTTTGTGTGGATGTTCATGTTTGGCGGATTTTCTGGCATCATGCACTCGGCCGCTCCGGCCGATGCCCAGCAACAAGACTCCTATTTTGTGGTCGCTCACTTCCACTATGTGCTGATCGGCGGTTCCATCTTCGCCCTACTCGCTGGCATCCACTACTGGTTCCCGCTCATGTTCGGCCGCAAAGTTTCTGAAAAGGCGGGCAAGTTGTCGTTCTGGATCATATTCGTCGGCTTCAACACCACTTTCTTCCCAATGCACTTCCTGGGGTTGAACGGCATGCCACGACGCACCTTCACCTATGACGGCAACATGGGATGGAACGATGGTAACTTCATTGCGACGGTGGGAGCCTTCATCCTCGGCATCGGCGTGGCTTACTACTTCGTCGTAATGATCTACACCTACTTCAAGGGGGAGAAGGTCGGCCGCGACCCTTGGGATGGCCGCACCCTCGAATGGTCGCTCCCCAATCCTCCTCCCGCCCACAACTTCGACGTCACTCCTGTCGTCCACGCTCGCGACGCCTTCTGGTATGAGAAGGAGCACCAAGCCGAAATCGCCGCCGAGAAAGCCAAACAGGCCGCCGACGACGAAGCCCACGGCGGAGTTCATATGCCGAGCAATTCGTGGTTCCCCATTATCACCGCCATTGGCATGCTCACCGGTTCACTCTTTTTCGCGAATCATAACATGGTCGGCGCGATTGTCGGCTTGGGCATCACCTTCTTCGGCGCGTGGATGTGGTCCGTGGAAGGCCCCGGCGGTTACCACCTTCACCCGACCAAAAAGGACGGCGACAATGCCGCCTCCTCCTACTGAGTCACAACCTTCTTTGATCCTGTCATGAGTTCCCACGCCGCCGCCGGCCCTATCGGCCACCACCCCGACGCGACCACGACGACCGGTATTCCACACAAGAAGCTCTTCATGTGGGCTTTCCTGGCGTCGGATTGCATGTTCTTCGGTTCGCTCATCGCGACCCACCTGATTTATCGTCTGCATCCTCCAGTCGGCACGATCGATCCCCGGGACATCTTCTCCATCGAACTCACATCCGGTTCGACTTTCATTCTGTTGATGTCCTCGCTGTTGATGGCTTTGGCGGTCCATTCCATCCAAAAAGGCAATGTCAACACCACCCGGAAGATGCTCGTGGGCACGATCATCTTTGGTCTCATCTTTCTCGGAGGTCAGGTCTACGAGTTCAACCACTTCGTGCATGTGGGCGGGCTCACCCTCAGCAACAGCATCTTCGGTTCAACCTTTTATACCCTTACCGGCACCCATGGCACCCACGTCGCCATCGGTGTGCTTTGGCTGGTGTTGATGTATATCCGCACGTTCAAACCCGCCGATGGCGACGTGGGTGCCATGGGTGCCGGTAAGGGCTGGATCTTCAAAGGCATACTTCACTTCCTCGCCTTCACTGGCCTGGTCGTAATCGGCATGTACACCGTGCTGGCCTTAATCCATGCCTTCGAGGAAGGTCACGGTCTCGCCTACTACTTCAGCCATCACCTCCCTTCTTTTGCCGCAACCTTGGCCTTACTGGGCAGTTTGTTCTGGTTTGTTCGCACCAGCGGACCGGTCGACTTCGGTGAGGCTAATGCCATCGATGTGGAATCCATGGGCCTTTATTGGCATTTCGTGGATATCGTCTGGATCGTTATCTTCCCGGTCGTTTACCTTCTCGAATACGTTGTTCTGCCATGAGCACCACCGCTGACGCCATCCTCGCCCCTTCCGACGATCACGCCCACGAGGGCAAATTTCACGTTTTCGTCCAACTGGCGATGATCCTCGCGATCATCACCGGCATGGAGCTACTCGTGATTTATATCCCCATGATGACGTGGTTGATTATCACGTTGCTCGCGATCATGTCGGTCGTGAAATTCATGGCGGTTATCTTCATCTTCATGCATCTGAAGTGGGATAAACCATTTTGCACCATCCTGTTTTTCATCGGTTTGATCCTAGGCACGGGTACGCTCGGTGCATTTCTTCTGATTCACCACGCAGACGCCTCCAGTCCGACCGGTCCGGCTTACGATGTCGTAGAGTAACGTTAGCCGTTTCGACGATTCCTTTTCAAGAGACGGCCAGCAGGCCGCCTTTGTAATGTAGCATTCGCCACCGCTCACACGTCGCCTTAGATGTAGTTCACCTTCTCTCCATTGTTAACATGATCGATTGGCGCCACTGGCACAACGAACCTTACCTCATCGGCGGATTACTGGTCTTAGCCTGGGGCTATGCCGTGCTCACTGGACCACTCAAGAACCGGGTCGCCCCGCATGCCCCCCGTCTCAGTCGCTGGCGTGCGTCCAGTTACTATTCTTCATTGATCCTGTTTTACTTGGCGGTCGGTTCCCCGTTTGACCAAATCGGCGAACGCTTCCTCTTTTCGGCCCATATGGCGCAACACGTGGTACTCATCTATCCGTGCGCCGTGCTCTGGGTCCTCGGTTTGCCTGGTTGGCTGGTGGACGGAGTCATCCGGACCAATACCCTCCGCTCCATCGGTCGGTTGTTCACCTACCCCGTCGTCGTCGGTATCATCTATGTAATGACGCAGAGCCTCTGGCACATCCCGGCGCTCTACGATCTCGCGTTGCAAGACCGGTTCATTCACGTGCTTGAACACGTGACATTCTTTGGTTCAGCCGTGCTTTACTGGTGGCCCGTATTATCGTCCTCCCAGGCCATCCCTCCCATGCGGCTTGCCGGCCAGATGATTTACTTGTTCGCGATCGCCGTCGGTCTCACGCCTCTTTTTGCGTTCATCACCTTTTCGTCAGACGTGCTCTACCCCACCTACGAATTCGCCCCTCGACTCATTGAGGGATTCACCTCCATGGACGATCAGTTGCTGGCCGGAGCGATTATGAAACTCAGTAACGTGGTCGTCACTTTCCTCGGCCTCACGGGGGTCTTCATTCGCTGGTATCGCCAAAGTGAACTCAAATCCGCTGCTTAAAATTAAGCAGGGACGTTGGAGGACCATCCCGTAACTTTTACGTCACCCATGACTGGGGACATCGCCCTAATCTTCGTCTTCTTAGTCCTCACGTTCGCCAGCTTCGTGTGGGGAAAATTCCCTCCTGACGTTACCGCGTTGGCGCTTTTTATTGCGCTCATTGTCACCGGACTCCTCCCCGCTGCCGAAGCACTTGCAGTATTTTCCAACCCCGCTCCGATCACAGTCGGAGCCATGTTTGTACTCAGTGCCGCGCTGGTCAAATGCGGGCTGATTGATCGTATTTCAGGCTGGGTCAACCGCGCCGGTTCGCTTCCTTATCCGGTTGTCCTTCTCGTTATGGTTGCCTTCGTGGCCACGCTATCGGCCTTCGTCAACAACACCCCTGTCGTCGTGGTATTCCTGCCCGTGGTCCTGGGTCTGGCCCGGAAGATGAAACTGGCCCCGTCCAAGCTCCTCATTCCGCTTTCCTACGCCGCCGTTCTGGGAGGGACCTGCACCCTCGTAGGCACCAGTACCAATCTGATCGTAAACGGCATCGCCATCTCCCATGGCGAACGTTCCTTTTCCTTCTTTGAACTCGCCTGGTTGGGCGTCCCGACCGCCATTCTTGGCGGTATCTACCTCGCCATCGTGGGCAAACGCGTGCTCCCCGTGCGTGAGATGTTCACTGATATTCTGAGCGAGGAGGAGCGCCGCGAATACATCGCTGAGGCTTTCGTCCAACCCAACTCCGCCTTGACCGGCAAAACCATCAACGAATCCGGCCTTAAGAAAGCTCGGGGCGTGCGAGTGCTCGAATTGGTGCGCCATGGTATTGCCATTCCTCTCGACCCCGCGACGACCAAGCTCCACGCCGGTGACCGGATGATTCTGTCGTGCCGTCCCCACGATATCGCTCACATCCGTAGTGTCGAGGGCATCGATCTCTTCGCCGATCTCCAACTCGGGCTTGAACAGATCGCCGCCCAGGAAGGCTCCCTCGTTGAGGCCGTTGCCACTCCTCAGTCCTCTCTCGTCGGTCAAACCGTGCGAGGCGTAAACTTCCGACAACGTTTCCGGATGGTCGCGGTCGCCTTGCACCGGAAAGGTCGCAACGTCCGCAAGGCGATCGAAACCTTGCCCATCGAACCCGGCGACGTGCTCCTCATGATGGGCACGGACCAAGCCATTGATCGGCTCCGCAATAGTGACGATCTGGTGCTCTTCGACCGCGCTCGCACTCCAGCCAAGTCCCCCGCGGGCAAGATCGCCCTCGTCATCGGTGTCATCGCCGCCGTCATCACCGCCGTCACTTGGAACATCGCCCCCCTCGAAATCACCGCCCTCACCGGTTGCGTCGTGCTCCTCGTGGCGGGCGTGCTTAAATCCAAGGAAGCCTACGCCGCCGTCGAGTGGAATCTCATCTTCCTCATCTTCGGCATGCTCGGCATGGGTGTGGCGCTCGAACAAACCGGCGGCGCCTCTTGGCTCGCTTCTCATTTGGTCGACGGCGTTCACGGACTCGCCAGCACGGAATACCGTCCCCTGGTTGCGCTGGCCGCGATCTACCTCACCACCATGGTGCTGACCGAGCTTCTCTCCAACAACGCCATCGCCGCTCTGATGGCTCCCATCGCCTTGCGGGTGGCCAGCGAGATGGGTATGGATCCTCGCCCCTTTATTGTCGGCGTGACTTTCGCCGCCTCCGCCGCGTTCTCCACTCCTATCGGATACCAGACCAACACCTACATCTACGGCGTCGGCGGGTATCGCTTCACCGATTTCCTCAAGATCGGTCTGCCCATGAACGCTCTTGGTTTCGGCATGGCGTTGACCATAATTCCGATCATCTGGCCTTTTCAAGAATCCGGTGCTGCGAGCGTTGATCCGCCCGCCATTTCCTTTTTCACTATGACCCCGATAGTGGTTGTCTCCGATGATGTCACTGGTGCCGCGAAAATCGCCGGTATCGCTCACCGTCACGGATATCGCACATCATTGCGAACCACCTCGGGACCGCTGAGTTGCAACAATGTCGAGGTACTCGTCATCGATCTGGACACGCGAACCAAAACCGAAGATGCCGCCGTGCTTTTGCACCGCGCTTTTGCCCCGCGCTTTTGCCCCGCGCTTTTGCCCCGCGCTTTTGCCCCGCGCTTTTGCCCCGCGCTTTTGCCCCGCGCTTTTGCCCCGCGCTTTTGCCCCGCGCTTTTGCCCCGCGCTTTTGCCCCGCGCTTTTGCCTCGCGCTTTTGCCCCGCGCTTTTGCCCCGCGCTTTTGCCCCGCGCTTTTGCCCCGCGCTTTTGCACCGCGAATTGGCGCTACGTAGAGAGTGTCCCATTTACCCTAATTTTGGAAGGGGGGCAGGCAAGCCGATTTTTTGAGCGGATTTCCGGCTACCAATGGCGGATGTAGGCGCGCGCAGATGCAATTTAATGGCTAAATTGCAGTGTCGCAGCAGTCAGTGCCTGGATCGTTTCCATGAGGGAACCTCCGGCAGCCGGTTTATTGTTCATCGTTGGAGTAGGCTTGGTGGTTTTAGGCGGCTTGGGCCTGCGGTGGTTGGTCGGCCAGCAAGTCGGGCGATGAGCCACAGGTTGTGACCGAGGATGCTCCAGGCTACCGCCAGGTAGCGATTCGTGAAGCCTCTGGCACTCACTCGCTTGCCTTGGCGTTGCTTGATGATGGCGATGCGGGCCTCCGTCGACGCCCGGCGATGTTGGAGCGCCACGAACTGCGGCTCCTGCATGCGCCGTTGCAGCTGCTGCGGATCGCGGGGGCAAGTGGCGTCATAAAGGTCGGCTTCGGCCAAGCGTTCGCACAGCCGTTTGGTCGAGAAGCCTCGGTCGGTGCTCGCCGCTTTGATCGCGGTTCAAAGTTCTCAATTCGGCCTGATATGACTCGTCTCACTTTGATCACCTCATCTTATCCAACGGTCACGACCAAACTGAAAAATAGGATCGATGAATCGAATTCGCAATCATCAGGAACTGGGAGGGTTCAGCGATCTCCCATTGCTCGCCTCAATAAACCAAAAGTCCCAGCTCCCGACCTTTTCAGGCCAAGAGCCAGGACCGGCTTGGGGTTCGGAAGCCCGGAGAAGATTTAATTCTCCGGGGATTTCAAAGTAGATCAGCTTTTGATCAGATCGTCCAGTGAATCACTGTCCGTATTCACATCCGCAAAAAGCCACGTGGATAAATAGCGCTCCGAACAGGATGGAATGATGGCGACCACCGTCTTTCCTGCATTTTCCGGTCGCTTTGCCACCTCTAGAGCAGCCCAAGTGATAGCGCCCGACGAAATGCCGATCGGAATTCCGTCCAACTCGGACACTTCCTTGGAAATCGGACCAGAGTCTTCCTCCTTCACCGTGATAACTTCATCATAAATCGAGGTATTCAACACCTCGGGCACAAATCCCGCCCCGATACCTTGTAACTTGTGAGGACCTGGAGCCCCGCCTGAGAGCACGGGTGATGAAGCCGGTTCGACCGCCACCATCTTTAAATCCGACTTCTTAGCCTTCAGCCTCTCGCCCACACCGGTGATCGTGCCCCCGGTACCAATGCCTGCGACCACGAAATCAACGTTGCCATCCGTATCGTTCCAAATCTCCTCTGCGGTGGTTTTACGGTGAATCGCGGGATTGGAGGGATTCGCAAACTGCTGCAAAACAACCGCATTGGGAATCTTTGCCGCCAGCTCTTCCGCCTTGGCAATCGCGCCCTTCATTCCCTTGGGACCTTCGGTCAGCACTAAACGGGCACCCAAAACCTTGAGCAGCTTACGACGCTCCATGCTCATCGTCTCTGGCATCGTCAAAATTAGCTGCAAACCCTTGGCCGCCGCCACAAAGGCCAATGCAATACCGGTGTTGCCTGAGGTCGGTTCGATCAAACAAGAGTTCTCATTGATCGCGCCGCTCTCCAACGCGTCCGTGATCATCGCGAAGCCAATACGGTCTTTCACCGATGAGAGCGGGTTGAAAAACTCCAATTTCAACAAGATGTCAGCGACCGCGCCGTGTTTTTTCGCCGTGCGGTTCAATCGCACGAGTGGAGTGTTACCAATGGTTTCGGTGATATCGTTGTGGATTCGGGCCATGATCGGGGTTACAAGTGGTTAAAAAGAGAATTTAGGTAAACTTACTCAGAATTAAAGTCTACCGAATTTTGCCTCGATTCTCCGTTGGTCAGTTCAATCAGACCCTTTTAGGCAATAATATCCAATTAGCCCCAGTGATAACCCTACTAATAGGGCTATAAGATATACTTTCGTCCAATGATTGCGACTCCAGGCGGATCCGACACCTTTACGGCGAGTAGGAGAACCTATCCGAGTCACCATTTTATTAGTCGCGGCCTGCACCGCTCATTCCGCCACTTTCACTTGGCGGGACGGGTCAACCGACACGTCCGTTTCGGAGAAGACAAATTGGGCGGGAGGCAACGCTCCCAACGGTAATCCCAACATCGTTTTCAATACAGCGACCGCAACCGACGTGAATTTTGATTTCGCCAACGGCGCCACTACGGTCGTGGGAGACGTGACCTTTACGGCATCCGCCGGTTCCTTTACCATCCAAAGTGATAGCAACGGCGTCCTGAAAATCGGCGACATCGATAATCAATCTACCGCCCTGCAAATCTTCGACTTGGAATTGGAATTCCAAAATAAGGAGACCGTGCTCGCAGGAGGTCCTGTTCAATTCAATCAGGCGATCACGACCAAAACGGGGAATACCGAACTCACGTTCTCCGGTAATTCGGAAATCATAGCCGGCAACAACAACATCTTTGATGGCTCCATCGATCTCTTTCTCAACGGAACCACGCTCGATCTCAGCGATACAACTCAATTCTTCTCCAGTATCAGCGTATCCGGTGACTCGATTATAGATTGTGGAGGAGCATCAGCGGCGTTGAATCTGAACATCCTCAGCGTCCTGGGCGGCACCTTGACCGTAAAAAATTGGACCGGCAACCCAGGTGATTTTGCCGTATCCGGTGCGGTTGATAGTACCAGCTTGGGCAACATCATTTTTGAGGGATGGGGCGACGCTACTTGGGATCCAACCTCCGGCGTTCTCCCGGCCGTAGTTCCAGAATCGTCTACCTGCGGCGGTTACCTCGTGATGGCATCCTTGGCCTTCCATGCTTGGCGACGACGACACCGGTCTCGTTAATCTAAGCCGCCGGTCGCCGGACCACAGAGTCATCCGATATCTGCACCGTCACTTCGTCTTTCAGCCCATACAGCAAATGGTGATTACGCAGCCGCGAGATGACCATCGCGGTTAGTTTACTCCCTGCATGGAGCAGGACCATTCCATCCGGCGTGTCGATGTCCGAGACTAAAACCTGTCCCGGAACCAGCTGATTATACCGCATGGTTTTCACCGGATCTGTGCGATTTAAAGGCTGATTAAGGTAGGCGGGGAAACACTCGAAACTTAATTCAAGTAAATCCGGATCATACCACTCAGCCTCCCGGGTCATCGCCATTTCCGCCGCGTCTTTCACGATCCCATCCGCGTCCAAGGCCAATCGATCCAAAAGTATCCGCAGCATACGAGAAACCAACGGGATGGCCTCACCAGCTACATCATCCTCGGGAAACCCGCCTCCGTTGTAGTCCTTTTTGATATACAGTATAATCCGAGTCACTTGCTCGCATCGCGGAATCGTCACCAATAAATCGTGACCGATTTGTGGCAGCTGCTTGAGCAACTCCTTCTCTTTTGCCGTGAGTTCTTGCTCGCCATCCCATCGATCCAACCGGCCTGCGGGCAATGAGCACGCCCCCACCTCATTGGAGCAATGCCGCGAATTCTACCTCCCACCCTGCCCCCTCCTTTAAATAAGGTAGCATTCCCTTCGCGGCATCCCGGAGTCGTTGTCCTCGCGCCAACGCATTCGGGGCCACCACTCAGAGAATTTCCGACATGACCCGCATGATACCGAAAAGCGTATTTTCCAGCAATTCGTGCTCGGCGCTCAATACCTGATGATGCGTGAGAGCTTCCCTCAATATCGGAAGCAAAGACTCCGCCGGACACGGTTTGTGTATGAACCGAAAGACCTGCCCCCGGTTCACCGCGTCCACCGCCGTAACCTGATCGGCGTTACCCGTCAGCATCACCCTCACGGTCTCTGGGAAGAGCTGACGAACCTTCTCCAGCAACACCACCCCGCGCATTCGAGGCATGGTCATATCCGCCACCACCACCGCATAGCGGGTATGCTCCTTGAGTGCCAACACCTCCGCCCTTTCCACCACCGTATCAAACTCCACTTGATAACGCAACGAACGTCTAAACGCCGCCAATACCATAGGACCATCGTCCACAAACAGAATCTTCATACCTCCTCCGTCCCTTCCTGCATCGCGATCGGCAGCCTCACGTGGAACGTCGTCCCACGACCAATTTCTAACTCAAAGTGTATCCGTCCCCGGTGCTGTTCCGTCACCACTTTGTGAGCAATCGCCAATCCCTGACCGGTCCCGTACCTCACCTCCTTGGTGGTGAAAAACGGATCGAATACCCGTGTCTGAATTGAGGCGGGTATCCCGCTGCCATCGTCCTCCACTTCTATCATCACTTCGTTTTCAAGCCGTCGAGTCCGCACCTCAATCCTTCCTCTTTCTCTTTCCGTTTCTCGGTTTGCAGCTTCGATCACATGCGCCGCATTCACCACCAAATTTAGCACCACTTGATTGATCTGATCGATCATGCAAGAAACCCGCGGGAGGGCTTCATCGAGGCGACAGACCATCTCTGCCACGTACTTCCACTCGTGCCAGAAAACCTGGATTGTCGCTTCAATCGCCGCATTGAGGTCAGCCGGTTTGCTTTCGGGTGCACTGGGATGCGCAAACTGTTTGCGCGAACTCACGATCCGTCCGACCCGCTCCAATCCATCCAATCTCTGCGACAAAGCTTGAGGAATTTTGTCCAGCAGAAAGGCCATGTCGTTATTCCGCTCTTTTATGTCAGCAGGTAGTTCCGCCACGAGCTCCGAAAAGGGGTCTAAACCAAATTTCACATTATCGGTGATAAACTGTGTCGGGATATTGATCTCGTGTGCGATTCCCGCCGCCATCGCTCCGATCGATTCCAACTTTTGAGCTAACTGACGATCTGCCTCCTCCAACTTTCGTGAAGTGATGTCTCGGGAAACACCAAATATTCCGACCACATCCCCCTTTCGGTCAAACCTCGGCATCTTGGTCGTAGTTAGCCACCTCGTGTTGCCCGCCGAATCTATTTCGTGCTCCTCCTCATCTAGAACTGGTGCCCGGGTTTTAATGATCGTTTGTTCATCCGTAAATGCCTTTGCCGCGTGGGACACCCCACAAAAATCAAAGTCCGTTTTACCCATGGCATCTGCCTCGGATTCCACTCCGAATTGCTCCAGCATGGAGCGATTTATACGGATGAATCTGCTGGCCAGATCCTTAAAAGAAATGTCGTCGGGCAAATTGTCCAAAAGCGCCCGCAAACAATCGTTATCGCTGGCCCGGCCGTCCGCTTTCTCCGTCGACGAGATTGGCAATTCGAGCATCCCAATTCGAGCATCTGCTCCCGATTCTTCTGTTGTCTCCCGCACCAAGTGCAACATGACCTCCACTTCCGACCCATCCATCGTAAGGAGCCAACACTGCCCAGACCATTCTCCAAAGATCCGGAGCTCCGGCAAAATTCTGGATGTGAATTTTCCCTTGATCGTGGGCGAAATAATTGCGGCCAACCCCTGATCTGACGTCTCGTCGTCTCTGTCTCCAAACACCGCTACCGCACTTGGGTTAAGGAACTCAATCTTCATGTCACTTCCCCTGAATACTCCCACCCACACCGAGGACGCCTTCTCAAAGAGCCTCAGCAATTCTGACATAGAATTGGATTCACCCGGTTTCACGGTAGTTGGAGATGCTTCCTAATTCGGCACGTAGTTCCCCGACTTGAACCGCCAACCTGAAAACCTAAGCCCGGCGTCCTCCCCCCCCCCTCTGCTCCCACTGTCTTTTCTGCCTACAGATTCAGACGTAATCCGTCGTAGGCAAATTTCACGTTTTCAGGCAGGAACGCTTCGCCTTCCGCGTGATCGGTTAAATGAGTCAGATACGTCAGCGGAGCTCCGATCTCCTGCGCGATTACCACCGCCTCATCAATCGACATATGAGACGGATGCGGCTCCGGCCTGAGTTCGTCGAGGACCACCACGTCCGAATCCAACGCCATCGCCACGGCATCCCGCAGCACACGTTTACAGTCGGTGTAGTACGTAAATTTTTTGCCGCTGCTGCGCTCCGTGAAAACCAATCCCAACGTATTGATGCCTCCGTGCGGCAAGACCGTCGATTCGATTGTCCCCTGCTCGAGTTCCAACCGCTCCGACATTTCCTCCAATTTGAAGGCCGCGTAACCCCGCACCACGGCTCGCTCCATAATAGCATAAGGATAAATCGATAACACTCGACTAATCCCCTCGTCTGTCGAGTAGACCTTCAGCGCTTCCCCTCCGAGCAAATCACAAAACCGGCGCAGATCATCCCTTCCCGTGATGTGATCGGCGTGCCCATGGGGTGAGAATGAAGAGGTCGATCCAGTTCACTTTCTCCTGCACACAACGCACCCGAAATGCCGAAGATGCATCGATCTGGATGTGCAGACCGTCCATGACCACATGAGTACACGCACGCGTCCGCGTGTTGCGCGGGTCCGACGAAGTGCAGACCGCACAATTACACGCGATCATGGGAACGCCTTGGGAAGTGCCGGTACCGAGAAAGATTACCTCCATAACAAGTCTCCAACGAACCGCGCTCGTGCCGCGCTGGAAAGCGCAAACTCAACGCAGCTTCAATCTTGCGCCTCCTACTCCGACCCACAAAATACCTTCAGCTTCTCAATTTTGATGAACACTGACTCCGCTCAGCTCGTTTTCGATTACCTGAATCTTCGATCGAGCACCGCCCCTACCGGTTGTGACGCAATCATTGGGTTTGGACACTTCGACTTGGCTATCGCTCGACATTGTGGCGAACTCTAGTGGGCCGGCGTGGCTCCACGCATCGTGTTCACAGGCGGTGTGGGCGCCGGATCGGCCGATCTTACCCAACCCGAAGCTAACGCCTTCGCGGCGGAGTTAGCGGAAAAATTCCCCGAAATCCCCACCGCCGCCGTGCTGCTCGAGACTCGCTCCACCAACACGGGGGAAAACGTACGCATGCTACAGGTAGAGACCTTGGCCGCCCATTGGCCCTTACAAACAGTGGCTCTCGTCGCGAGTCCCTATCGACAGCGACGCGTCGCCCTCACCTGGCGCAAGCAGGGACCGGGCGGCGCATTTTTCAACTGCCCACCTGCCACCTGCCTCGTCGAGGAACGAACTCGCTTCGCCGCCAAGGGCGAGAACTTCATCGACCATCTCCCGGGAGAAGTCGATCGCTTGACCACCTACGCCGAACGCGGCTGGATTACCGCTAAGCCTGTCCCGCTCGCCGTAGTGGAGGCCACGGCTGCACTCCGTAAAAGCTAGCGATCACGACGCGCATTCAACCTAGAAAACGCATGTCACAAGATTTTTCTATCCAGTCAGTTAGTGGGTTTTAACCGTGCACCAGTCGACTCACCTGGCAGGTGAACGAAACGTAAGCGTCCGGGAAGCGACCCCCTGTGCGAAAGGGCGATAGCGAGGTAGGATGTTCGGATGGAAACAATCGAAATGGAGGTGGGCGCGAAAAAGCGCGATGAGCGGGGGCGTCAGCTGCGCGCGACGGACGAGTGGCGCGGCTTGGGGGAACGCTATGAGCGCAGCGGTTTGACGCAGCGGGCGTTCGCGCAGAGCGAGGGACTCAAGTATACGACGTTTGTGGCGTGGTTGGGCCGGGTGCGGCGTAGACGCACCTTTTCGGGTGAGCCTGGTGTGCGGTTTGCGACGGTGCGGTTGCCCGCTCCGGTGTCATCGTCTGGAGAAACCTCCGCAGGCACGACACTGGAGGTGGTGTTGCGCGACGGATTGATCGTGCGGGGTCGCGATGCGCGTGAGGTGGCCGGGTTGGTCCGGGCGTTGACTTCCTGAAGCGATGCTGAGGTTTCCGAGCGCATTGAAGATCCACGTGGCGATCGAGCCGGTGGATATGCTCAAACAGTTTGACGGGTTGTGGAGTCTGGCCACGGGCGTGTTGCGCGAGGACCCTCGATCGGGCGCGGTGTTTGTGTTCAGCAACAAGCGGCGCAATCGCATCAAGCTGCTCTACTGGGACGGCACCGGGCCGTGGGTTTTTGCGAAGCGACTGGAGAAAGGTCGCTTCAGTTGGCCGGTGGGCAGCGACCACACGAAGGTCAGTTTGAAGCCCGAGGCGCTGACGATGCTGCTGGCCGGAATCGACCTGAAACAGGGCTGCGAAAAAGCGTGGTTTGAGCGGTAAAAATCGTTGCCTTAAGTCGTATCCTAAGTATGGATATTAGGCGTGCCGCCTGCCGTCGAACTCTATGCTGAAAACATTGCGCTAAAGGCGGAACTGGCGCAGCGCGATGCCTTGATCGAGTGGCTCAAAAAGCAGATGTTTGGCGGAGGAAAGAGCGAAAAACTCGATCCCGCGCAGCTGCAGATCAAGCTGTCGGACCAGCAAAAACTGGCGGCAGCGGACCAGGGCACCGAGCGGATCAGTTACGAGCGTCGCCGCTCTTCACAGGAGAAACGGCCCTTGCGCGCTGAAATTTTTGCGAAGCTGCCGGTAAGCGCAACCATCGTGATCGAGCCCGCCGAAGTACAGGCCGCGCCGGAACAGTATGAGCGCATCGGTGAAGAGCGTAGCTTCGAGGTCGATGTGGTGCCCCCGAAGTTGTTCAAGCGCGAGTTCGTGCGTCCGAAGTATCGGACCAAGGGCAACCGCGATCTAGCGCCGGTGGTGGCGCCGGCACGGGTGCGCCCAGTCGAAGGCGGCTTCGCTTCGGCCGGACTGTTAGCCTGGGTGCTCTACGCCAAATACGTGGAACACCAACCGCTTTTCCGGCTCGAAAAGGCGTCCTTGCGCTGGGGCGCTCAGTTATCGCGCCAGAGCATGGCTGAGTGGGTGCGCATCGCGGCCATGTGGCTTGAACCGCTTTATCAATGCATGCGCTAAAAGTTGATCGACTCCGGGTATGTGCAAGTCGATGACGTAGCGCGCAGCGCGGAGATGGCGTAACCCAGAGCGTAGCGATGGGTGAGCTGAGCGGGTGCCCCGCAGGGGCGGCGAAGCGAACAAACGCCGGTGCGATGCCACGACCCGGATCAAAAACGAGGCAAAACCCTACTGAGTTGGTTCTGGGCGCTCAGCGCGCCCAAGGCCGATGTCGTGTTCGATTGGCGAAAGACGCGCCAACACGCCGAACTGATCGCTTTGATCAAGGGGCTTCAAGGGCGTGCTCCAATCCCACGGGTATGGCGCGTATAAGCCTATGACAAAGCGCACCCCGAGGTCTCGTGGGTAGGGTGTTGGGCGCACGCGCGGCGTAAGTTTTTTGCCGCCCAGGATGAATCGCCGCGAGTGGCCCAGTGGATCCTCGGGCAAATCGCCCAGTTGTATCATCTCGAAAATCTATGGGATGAGGCCGGACTGGATGACTCACAACGCCTCGCTCGGCGTCGCCGCCACTTTACCCGCCGCCTGTATTGGCTGAAGATCGTGGGGATCCGGTTACCTCAACACGTGCTGCCCAAATCCGGACTCGGCAAAGCCTGTACTTACTTGCTCGGGCAATGGAGCCCGTTGGTCGAACATCTCAACCACGGTCAAACCCGTCTGGACAACAATCTGATTGAGAACGCCATCCGCCACACGGCCCTGGGCAAGAAAAACTGGCTGTTCATCGGACATCCCGACGCCGGCCAACGTTCGGCCATCATTTACTCGCTCGTAGTCAGCTGCCTGCGCCGTGGCATCGATCCGCTAGATTACCTGCGCGACGTGCTCGGTCGCCTGCCGCAACTGTGCCCAGGCGCGGACTTGAGCGCCCTGTTGCCCTGCAACTGCAAACCGCCAGTCGACATCGAACTGACCGCCGTAGAGAAGTCGTAACGTTTACGATCAAGGCATCATCACGATGTCTCCTCCATTATCGTGACGTTTGCTATCCGTTCATGGGGTCTTCTCTCGGACGCTTACAACGAAGTTACGGTTAGTCGGTTTCAAACGTGCACACCCCGACTCACCTGGCAGTTGAACGAATCGATGCCTTCGACGGACCGTAACTCGTTTCAACTTCGCGCCCTTCGTCCCCTTGTGTAACATCCAACTTCGGAATTTAGGATAGTGGCACCACCTCAGCACTGCTGGGTTACGTAGTGGGCTAGAAAACAGCCGCCTGATCCACTGGGAACCGCGTCGTACCGGATGGCTCCGTTCTCTACGTTCCCTCCTGTAAAACCCACCCCTCAGCCGCTCAGCGCCAGGAGTTCATTCCATGCGCGCCGGATCTCCAACCGTACTCCGGCCGATTACGCGGATGTCGCCCGTGTATCCGCCCGATTGGCGGTTCAAGGGCACACCTATCCTCCGTCAACCCGCTGCTACTTCGTCGGCCCCGACGCATCTCGCGTGGGTAATTCCAAGGTTTTTCCGGTCACAAACGGCGCGATCAAAGGCACAAAATAGAGTCCAATCGTGGGCCCTAACCAGAGGACGTTCGCGCCGAGCACCCACCCGAGGAACACCACCGCCAGACCTCCTCCCATGAAGAAGGTAAAGAAATTGCGGAATGCAAACAGCCCCGTGATCGACACGATGGCGCTCACCAGCGCTACCTCCCCCGGCATCAAGGCGGCGGTCGCGCCCAGCACCCACCCCAACGGCGCCAACAACACGCCCTCTTCACGCCGCGTATAAAGCTGCGCGATCACCCCCACCAATAACGAATAATCCACTTTCGGCACAAACTCCCAACGCACGGACTCCAAGGTCAGGGATTCCTTCACCCACCAAGCCCCCCCCCGCAACGGATCGAGCCACAATGCCGGCACCCATCACCACCGACGATGGCGCACCGCATTGTCCATGTTGTTAAAACTATCGAACGTGCGCAACTGCACCAGCGACGACAGGAGCCAATTCGCCGGGATCAGCAACAACAGCACCCCGAGCCCAAACAAACTCCAATTAATGGTAATCAAGTTCCCAACATCCACCCCTTCCCCTGCAAAGTCGATGGACATCACGGAATTCCCCTCCACCCCCAGCCAAGCCCATTTATGCCAGGACCTTACCCAACAAAATAGCCCCCCTCTACCGCCTCACCGCCAGACTAACTCCGCTCCCTCGGCTCCCTCCTGTAAAAACCCACAGGCTGACGGCAGGCAGCCACGCCACCACTCCAACGCTGATTTTACACAGAGGAAACGAAGCAAACACAGCCACTCCTCGGCCCCCGCTCTCCCCATGTGAGCCACACCATGCTGACCGCCTTCCTTCCCTTTGTGTCCTTCTGTAAAAAACAATCCAGTATCCACCGCCTCACCGTTCCACCGCGTCACCGCCCAACCGTCACACCATCCGCCACCGCCCCACCGCCAGGCTAACTCCGCTCCCTCTGCTCCCTTCTGTAAAAAAACCCCAGGCTGACGGCCTTCCCTCCCTTCGTGCCCTTCTGTAAAAAACAATCCAGTATCCACCGCCTCCCCATTCCACCGCGTCACCGCCCAACCGTCTCACCACCGCCCTACAGCCACTCAGCCTGAGCCCGATAACTCGCCGGATACATATTCAGATAAAAAACCATGCGAGGTTGCTCACCGCGGTTGGGCGTCGGTCCGTGCGGCAACAAGTGATTCCAAATGCTCAGATCCCCAGCCTTTCCGCCCACGGGCTCCGGTCCAAGGGCCGGTAAATCCTGCTGACCGGGACTCTCGTCCTCCGGCAACGAATCGAGCCATGCGTCGATCTTTCGGTTAAACTCAGGCACGAGTGCGAACGCACCTTGTTCGGGCGGAGTGTCGGTCAAATAAAGGATCCCTTGCGTCCCAAACGGAATAGGCCGGGCCAAATTTACGTCCCAATGCATGCCCTGACCCGCGTAGGGATGCAAGACGGTCTCAGGCAGATTGAAGCTCATTCGATCCGCCGAAGTCCATAAATCTGCCGTGCCCGACAGTTGCGCAAAGGCCTTGTGGATACGGGACGAGCGCCGCAACGCAGTCAGCACGGGGTGCTGGAAAATATCGATCGTGATGCCAGTGCGCGTCGGTCCATACCAGGTGGACTCATCCAGAGGATCCGCCTCCACTTTTTCCCACAACAACGCCTCCGCCGCGGCCCGGGTGGCCTCCAGCACAGCGTTGGCCAGAATTACATAACTTTGCTCCTCCCAGTGAGCCAGATCCGCCGCGAAAGCACATCGGGCGCCGCCTCCACAACCTCGAGCGCCGCGCGCGTCAACGCGGGCGGCGCTTCGCCCCGCACTGCCGCGTTGAACCGCGCCACGATCGCGGGATCCGGCTCGCCGATCGTATCCCGTATCCATTGTTCGAATTCAGAAAACTCGGCCGGATATTCCAACAATCTCCCCAATCCTTGCGCCAGACCGATACCCAATGCATCCATCACCATTCGGTCAAACTGTGCGTCAGCCATCGTCTCCTCCACCCGCAGACCGCCACGCTTCGCCCGCAACCGCGACCATATCCGTTTTAGGTGGTAGATTCCGAGGCTACCGATTTCTTCAAGCGAGGCGATGGGCGGGGTGGGCTCTACGGGCATGGTCTCAAACTAGGGCAGGGAATGTGCGATCACTCAATATTAGGTTGTCCCCGCCCCGGAATCCAATATCACCTCCGGTCCGACCCCTGATCTTCGATCCGACCATTCCGCCCGCTCCTAATTCGCCGTCTCATCAGCCCGTCTCGGCCGCGGTCATCGCCCAGTCCGGAAGCGTGTCCGTAAAGGTCACGCATTTGCCCTCCACCGGATGAGTAAACCCGAGAGCGTGGCAGTGCAGACACAAAGGAAGATCGTCGGGCGCCAGGGTTTGCGGGGCACCGGGTCGCATGGGTTCACGACCATAGATGGGATCGCCAACGATGGGGTGACCCAGGAAGTGCAAGTGCAAACGAATCTGGTGGGTGCGACCGGTAATGAGACGCGCTTCGATCAGCGTCGTGTCATCACTTTCCTGATACGATAGCACGCGAAATTCGGTCCGGGCAGCGAGGGACTTGCCGGCAGTGGGGTTGCACGTGCGATTGCCCGCCGGGCCGGGCTCATCGCTGATGGGAGCCTCGCCATCGAATGAGGTTGCGGTGGGTCGGCCCTGCACGCGGGCCACGTAGACTTTGTCGACTTCGGTCCGATCAAACTGAGGGTGTAATTGCTGGGCGTGACGACGCGTCCGCGCACAGACGACCAATCCGCTGGTGTTGGCGTCGAGTCGATGCGCAGGCCGCAGACGGTGCGGGCGGTAAACCTGCGCCAACAGGTAGTCGAGCGTGTTGCGCTTGAATCATCCCGCCGCGTGCATCGGAAAAGGCGCCGGCGTGGAAAGCACTACAATGGCATCGTCTTCATACAGCAGTCGGACGCCGGCGTTCACCGGGGGCTCCACCGTCGCAGGTTGCAATTGCGCAAAATACTCCCCCGCCCTCACCGTCCGATCAAGAGTCACGGGTTGGTTCTTACCATCGACCAAACGCCCCTCCGCCACCATGTCCGCCCAATGACTCTCCGGCAGATGGGGAAAGGCAGCCTGCAGCGCCACTCCCAATGGAGTATTATCCTGCGCCCCCGGCACGGTGAAAGGACGGTGATTGTCGGAAGGCACCGAGCCGGGCAAGGGACTGGCCGCCTCCCACAACGCCTATTGCCGGCGACTAAGCCGTTCCGCGCAACGCACTTCATCGCTCACATGACAATGCGGGCAGCTATGCGGAGACTGGAACAGCGGATGCGCCTGCTCCTTCGCCGTGAGTGGTGTCTGGCAGTTGAAACACTGCGTCGAGTCCGTCTCCGCCAACGCCGGATCCACCCCCACGCGTTGGTCGAAGACAAAGCATTCTCCGTCGTAGTGGTCGCCACCGACTGCTTCGAAATACTTCAGGATCCCACCATCCAGGCTGGTAAATGTCCTTAAACCCCTCCCGTTCCATGAACGGCCCCGCCTTCTCGCACCGGATCCCGCCCGTACAAAACACCACCACCGGCTGAGACTTCAACTCCTCCGGAACCCGCTCCACTGCCGCTGGAAAGTCCAGGAAATGATCGATTCCCGCCGCGACCGCCCCTCTTGAACGTACCCAGCTTCACCTCGTAGTCGTTGCGCGTATCCAGCACGTCACCGGCCGTCCCTCATCCAGCCACCGCTTCAGATCCCCCGCCTTCAACTTCGGCGAAGTCCGTGCCGCCGGATCGATCCCCGCCCCGCCAAAAGCGATGATCTCCTTCTTGATTCGCACCAACATCCGATTGAACGGCTGATGCCCACTCTCGCTGTATTTCGGCGCCAGATCCTCCAATCCCGGCACCGCCCGAATCACCCCCACTACCGCATCCACCGCCGGGCGTGGCCCTGCAATGAACAAATTAATTCCCTCTGTGCTCAACAAACTCGTACCCTTCAACCCATGGATTTTCTCACACGCCAACAACTTCCGCCCGCAACCCCTTGAGCTCACTCAGATGGGCAAACTTGTAACACGAAATATTGGTAATCAGATCAACGTCAGCAGACACCCCTCCATTCAGTCCACCCTCCCCCTCCATGCCAAGCCCATCCACCAAGTAAGTTACCAAGACATCCCGGTCACTGCTAAAATCCCCCCCGGCTCCCCACCCCTCCAACGCTGGTTTTACACAAAGGCAACGAAGAAAACAAAGCCACACCTCCGCTCTCCCCATCTGAGCCACACCACGCCGCCCCCCTTCCTTCCCTTCGTGCTCTTCTGTAAAAAACAACCCAGTCCCCACCGCCCTCACCGTCCCACCACCCACCGTCTCACCGCCCCACCGCCTCACCGCCTGTTCAGCTCCGCTCCCTCTGCTCCCTCCTGTAAAAAAACAGGCTGACGGCCATCACCACCACCACCCTCCTGTAAAAAACCCACAGGCTGACGGCAGCCACCACTCTCACTCGCCAAACCGAACCCCTTCTGCATCAGTAACCCCGACTCATGCCACCCATTCTGTTGTTCATTATCGGACTAATCATCCTCACTGCCGGCGCCGAACTCCTCGTCCGAGGTGCCGGTGCCCTCGCGCTGCGGCTCGGCCTCACGCCCCTCGTGATCGGCCTGACTGTCGTCGCGTTCGGCACGAGCGCCCCCGAACTCGTCGTGAGTCTGCAAGCCGCTCAACGCGGTTCCGCCGCCATCGCCGTCGGCAACGTCATCGGCTCCAACCTCTGCAATCTCACCCTCATCATGGGACTGTGCGCAATCCTGCGCCCCCTCACGGCCAGCCACGCCGTAATACGACGCGAAGTCCCCCTGCTCATCGGCGCCACCTTGCTCGTCGCCCTCTTCCTTTGGAATGACCACCTGTCCTCCATCGAAGCCGCCGTACTCTTCCTCTCCCTCATCGGCTACACCTGGCTGACCCTGCGTAATGCTCGCCAAGACCCCGATCAATCTCCGCTGAGCCACGAAGAAGCCCCGGCTGCGCTCAACCTCCCTCTCGCCTGCGTCCTCACTCTGGCCGGCCTCGGAATGCTGCTCTACGGCTCCGATCTCTTTGTCGACGGTGCAGTTACCCTCGCCCGCGAGTGGGGTTGCAGCGAAACCATCATCGGCCTCACCATCGTTGCCGTCGGCACCAGCCTGCCCGAACTCGCCATCTCCATCGTCGCCGTATCCAAAGGCGAACACGACGTCGCCATCGGCAATCTCATGGGTTCCAGTCTGTTCAACCTCCTCGGCATCCTCGGCGCCGCCGGCCTGGCCAGTGGAGGCACTTTCGCCCACCTCAATCCCATCGATCTCTTCGTCCTCCTCGGCATCACCGTCGCCATCTTCCCTCTCGTTAAAACCGGCGGTCGCGTCAACCGCTGGGAAGGCGCCGCCCTCGTCATCGCCTACCTCGCCTACACAGTCCATCTCGTCACCCGCGCCTAAGCCAGGAAGGCGGGCCCACTCCGAACGCATGTACCGTGGGCACCACAAAACAGACTGTCAGCCTTCGTGCCCCCTTTGCCTAAATAGGGGGCCATTGTCCCTTCCCTCCACCGACGGCCGCCGCCCAGTTTCACCGCTAAAAATTGCCCACGACTCCCGGTGATACCCAAACTCAGCTCTCATGTTACCCAAACGCGACCTCCCGGAAGAACTCGGCCCGTTCCAATTCGGCATCCTCGTTCTTTCGCTGGCGCTACTCTTGGGATTGGCGGCCGAGATCTTGCTGGATCTCGACCCCGAAATCGTCCGCCTGATCTTCATCATCGATACCGCCGTCTGCGTACTGCTGCTCATAGATTTTGGCGTTCGTTTCAAAGAAGCTGAATCCAAGCTGCAATTCATGAAGTGGGGATGGATTGATCTCATCGCCAGCATCCCCGCCATCGATCTCTTTCGCCTCGGTCGTATCCTGCGCATCCTTATCGCCCTCCGGTCCCTGCGCCGCCTGATTCACATCCTTTGGCGCAGTAAAACCAGCGCCGGTCTCACCGGCGCCTGGGTGATCACTTTCCTCGTGTTCTCATTCGGTTCCACCGGCGTACTCATGGCCGAAATGCACCACCCCGAAGCAGATATCCGAACCGCCGCAGACGCCCTGTGGTGGAGCATCACCACCATCGGCTATGGCGATCTCCGTCTGGTCACGACAGAGGGCCGTATCATTGCCTCCTTCCTCATGATCCCGGGATCGGACTCTTCGGCGCTCTCAGCGGCGTCGCAGCCAGTATCTTCCTCGGCAACTCACGGCAACCGCCCGCGTCCCCGGAAGCTCAAAAGCAGATTCTCCACCGCCTCGAAACGATGCAGCGTGAGATCCACGAGCTCCAGGACCGCTCCGCTCCCCCGCCGCCACCATCCCGGCGAGATTGACCCGACCACGGGCCCACGCGCTTCCACCGAATCGCGTGAAATAGCGTCCACTTGCTCGTCGTCCCGGTAACCCCTCGGCGCAAAAAAAGACGCGGCCTTGAATCTAAATTCAACCCGCGCTCCTCTCTCCTTGACAATCTACAGAAGAGAGGCACTTCATGTAGATCATCTAGGAAAGGGATTTCATGCTTCCCTTTGTGCCAAACCGACCAACTGCCTCGCTGTTCGCGGCATCGTTATCCGCCGCAACCTCCCACCAATCGATATCCCGGACTTCGACATGGACGGCATTCAATGGCCATCGTCCCCTCCTCTCCAAACACGAGCTCCAAACCTCCGCGTTCTGAGCGCTTAGTATCCATACCTTTCATACTTCCTACCTCTGACTTATAAAATGGACAAAGACAAAACCGACCTCCTGCAGGGCACGCTCGACATGCTCATCCTGAAATCGCTGCAGCTCCAGCCCATGCACGGCTTCGGCATCAGCGTGCGCATCCGTCAAATTTCCTCCGAGGTGCTCCGCGTCGAGCAAGGCTCCCTCTACCCCGCCCTCTACCGCCTGGAGGAGCAGGGTTGGATCAAGTCCGACTGGGGCGTTTCCGAAAACAACCGCAAAGCAAAATTCTATGAGATCACCAAGCTCGGCCGCAAACAACTCGACCGCGAGACCGCCAACTGGGCCCGTCTCTCCGACGCCGTCAACGCCGTCCTCGGCACGAAGCTGGAGGACCTCGCCTGAATGCTACTCGGACGGCGTGGAAGTCGGCCCTCCCCTGTGGTCTAGCACCGCACCACCTTCTCAAAATTGAAATAAAACCCGCGGCCTCACCGCCCGTGCGTAGCGATAGGCGCTTATGCCGCCGAAGCCTTGGCGAAGGAGCAAGCCCTCGGTGTCCATCCGTGGTAAAAAAATACCCGCCCTGCCATGAACAAACTCTCCGGCCTCCTCACCCGCCTGCACCGCACGTTCCGTCAACGCGATTTGGAACAACAAATGGCCGCCAAAATGCGCGATCACATCGAGCTCGAAACCGCCCGCCGCATCGCCGCCGGCGAAGACCCCGCCCTCGCCCGCCGCCGCGCCGCCGAGTTCGGTTCCCTTGACGCGCGCACCGAGGAGGTGCGCGATAATCGAATCGGACACTGGTTCGAACAGTTGATTCGGGATCTTGCCTACGCGGTCCGCGTTCTACGCAAATCTCCGCCTTCACCGCGGTCGCCGTGCTCTCGCTGGCCATCGGGATCGGAGCGACCATCACGATATTCTCCTACATCAACGCCTACTTGCTTCGTCCGCTACCTTTTCCGAACGGAGACCGCTTCACTCAGATCCAACCGTCCACCGAGAACTTCGGTCGGATGTCAGTCGCCTACGCCAATTTTCGAGACTGGCAGCGGCTGAACCAATCCTTCGAGTCGATCGAGAGTTTCCGGTGGCAGCGTTTCAATCTCACCGGGACCGATCCACCCGAGCGGCTGAGGACAGGCGAGGTCAGTGCCAACTTTCGCACGCAGCTCGAGGTCCAGCCACTACGGGGACGCCTGTTCCGCCCCGATGATGATCACGGCAGCGCCGCTCCCACCGCCGTTATTTCGCAGAGTCTCTGGCAACGCCTTTATGGCGCAAATTCCAAATCGATCGAGCAGCCCATCATCCTCGATGGGAAACTCCACACGGTGATCGGCATCGTGTCGGATGATTTCAGCTACCCACCCCACAATTCCAATGCTCCGGAACTGTGGGTCCCGCTCGAACTCAACGAATCCCAGCCCAATTTCTTGAAACAGTGGAATCATGCCGGAATTAGCACCGTCGGTAAACTCAAGACGGGCGTGTCCTTGGAACAAGCTCAGACCGATAGCAACCGGGTGGCGGAGCAACTTGCACTAGCCTACCCCGAAACCAACACCGGTGCCACCGTGCTGGTCGACGATTTCAAAACGGGACAGACCCAGCATGTTCGGCCCGGCATTCTCACGCTCATGGCGGCCGTGGGCTGCGTTCTCCTCATCGTATGCGTCAACGTCGCCGGGCTTCTGTTGGCCCGGGCTGCTCGGCGCACGCACGAGCTTTCGATTCGTTCGGCCTTGGGCGCGCGTCGAGCAGACCTCGTCCGTCAGTTGCTCAGCGAAAACCTCATTCTCACGGTATTGGGCGCCGCCGGCGGTCTACTGGGCGCTCGACTGGGCTCGGATCTATTGTTCACCTTGATCGGCGAGGACTCCGGTCTGCTCCAGAGTCCGCCCATCCTGATGGACCCTCGCATGGCCGCGTTTTTCGTCGGCGTAACCCTGTTTTCGGCCCTCCTGTTTGGACTGTTTCCCGCCCTCCAATCCTCGGTCGTCAAATTGGCTGGCGCCTTGCCGAGTGGCTCGCGATCCGCCACGGCGGGTCGCAACTCAACCCGGTTACCAGGCGCTCTCGTGGTGACCCAAATTGCCATGGCCCTGATGCTACTTTGCGGAGCGGGACTGTTGCTGCACAGTTATCAACACTATCTGCAAGCGGACCCCGGCTATAACCCCCACGGCGTGTTAACCATGAATTTGTCGCTGCCTGACACGGTGTACGACAATGACCAAAAACGACAGGAGTTCTATCGCACCCTTCTGCGCAAAGTCACCGCCCTTCCCGGAGTGATGCATGCGGGGCTCGGCTCCACCCTGCTCGGCAATTCGCAATCCAGCTACGCGGTGGAAGGAGCGCCCCACGCAGAATCGGGACAGGCACCTTACGCGGAACGCAAGTCCATCACCTCCGACTTCCTTACCACGATGGGCATGCGACTCATCGCCGGCCGCAGTATCAATGACCAGGACACGTTAAATGCTCCGAGGGTGGCGCTCGTCGACGAGCGCTTCGCCCAACGCTGGTGGCCCGACGAATCCCCCCTTGGGCAAACGTTTCCAATATGGAGGAACCGCCACACCCGACGGAAACTGGCTTGAGGTCGTCGGCGTGGTTTCCCACGTAAAATCCTACGGTATCGATTGAGATTCTCGCGAATCGATTTACGTGTCCGCCTACCAATCCAGCTTCAGCGAATTGGTGCTGGTGACCCGGAGCGAGACGAACCCGTCAATCCTCCTGGCTCCCATTCGAGAGGCTATTCTGGAGTCCGACCCCAACCTGGCTCCCTCGAACGTCATGACCTTGCAGTCCATCGTCCGGGAACAGTCTCTCATGCACCGCGCGATCACGTCGATTTTGACCGTGTTCGCGGTCACCGCCATGGCGTTGGCCGCACTGGGAATCTACGGTGTCATCGCCTACGCGGTGGGCCAACGCACCAAGGATTTCGGGATTCGGACCGCCGTGGGAGCCACGGAGGGGAACATCATGGCTCTCGTTTTGCGCCAAGGCATTCGGCTGGTGGCCGTGGGGTGCTTCATTGGCGTGATCGACTTTCTTGGCATTCACCAGTTCCTGCGAAATCTCGTCTACGGCGTCACCGCGCTCGACCCGCTTTCCCTAGTGCTAGCATCCATCACCTTGTTGGCCGTCACGCTGATAGCCTGCCTCCTGCCCGCCCCAAAGTAGACCCCATCACCGCCCGCCGCAGCGAATAAATCAGGTAGGGCGGGACCTCCGGGCCCGCCGCGAAATCCACCATGCCCTCCGTTTCCGGCCTTCTCACCCGCCTGCGCCGCGCCTTCGAGCGCGATATGGCCGCTGAAATGCGCACGCACATCGAACGCGAAACCGCCCGCCGCATCGCCGCCGGCGAGGATCCTGCCATCGCCCGCCGCCGTGCCGCGGCCGCATTCGGCTCCGTCGATGCCCGCGTGGAGGAAGTGCGTGACCGCCGCCTCGGCAATCGAATCGAAGACTTTGTCCAAGCCATCCGTTTCGCCCTGCGCCGTCTGCGCCGCACTCCCGCCTTCACCGTGACCGCGCTCGCCCTTTGCATCGGTGCCAACCTTGCCATCTTCACCGTCGTTGACGTCTTGGTGTTGCGGCCGTTGCCGTTTTCCGAGCCCGAGCGATTGGTCACGGTGATCAACAGCTACCCGGGCGCCGGCCACCCGCGCGCCGGACCGTCCATTCCTAACTACTTTGCTCGGCGTGAGGCAATCGATGCTCTCGCCAACGTTGCCTTGTTCGATCCGGTTGGCGGCGTCATCGGCGAAACTGGCAGTATGCGCAAAGTCGACGGAGCTCGAGTGACGCCGGAATTCTTCGCGACACTGGGCGTGCCTTTGACCATGGGCAGGATGTGGGGCGAAGACAAGTTCACCTACCAAACCAGCGGCGTCATCGTGCTAACGCACGAGTTCTGGCAGTCGCATTTCGGGGCGGCCCCCGACATTCTCGGCCGGACCCTCATCGTCGACGGCGTGCCTGCGTCCATCATTGGCGTGTTGCCCCCAAGGTTCCGGTTTTTGGCCAGCAAGGCTCAATTTTTCAAACCGCTCGCATTCAATCCACCGGAACGTGCGCCTACCAACCGGCACAACAGTCTGCCCGGCATGATCATGATCGGCTGACTCGCCCCCGGAGCGACGCTCGCTGCAGCTCAGGCTCAACTGGATGGGCTCAATGTCCGGCAGGCCGAGGTCGACCCGAATCAGGCCCGCTTGGCGGAGGGGAATTTCCACAGCCTGATTCGTCCGCTGCACACCGACACCATTCGCGAGATTCAGTCCACGCTTCTGCTGCTCCAAGCCGGCGTGCTCGTTTTGCTCCTGATCGACGCAGTAAACCTCACCAACTTGCTACTGGTCCGCACTAGCGGACGCAGCCGCGAACTCGCCGTGCGCCAAGCCCTCGGAGCACGTCAGGGCTACCTCGCCCGTGACGCGTGGCTGGAAACCACCCTCATCACATTCGGCGGCGGCGCGCTCGGAATGGGCATCGGCGCGGCGGGGGTGCGATTGCTGACGACCCTGGGCGCAGATCAATTGCCTCTCGGTGCCACGATCTCCTTCGACACGCGAGTGGTGGGGATCGCCTTGGCCGCCACATTGGTTCTAGGCGGACTACTCGCGTTTGCTCCGAGTTGGTTGATGCACCGTATTTCGATCAATTGCCAACTGCAATCTGAAACGGCGGGAGGCACGCCTGGCGGGGCATCGCAGAGGCTTCGACAGACATTCGGCATGGTGCAGATCGCGCTCGCATTCGTGCTGCTGTGCGCCGCCGGTCTGCTCGGCGTGAGCCTGAACCGAGCACTCGCGCAGCCCGTTGGCTTCACGCCCAATAATATCCTAGTCGGTGAACTCTGGCTGCCTTGGAAGGGGTATCCCAGCGGCATGCACCAACCCGTTTTCGTCAATCGCCTGCAGCAGGCACTCATGAGCGAACCCGGCGTGTTGCAAATCTCGGTTAACAACAGTCTGCCTTTCGGCGGGTTCGTGAATGGTAGACCGATCGCCGTCGAGGATAACGGAAACAATACGTCCACCAACGTGCGAACGCATCACCACTCCGGAGTGACCTCCGGGTATTGGCAAGTGATAGGAATCTCGTTCCTGCGTGGACGCCTCCCAGGCAACGAAGTTTTTGCGCCAGACGCCCAACAAGTTTGCGTCATCGATCAGGCGATGGCGGATGCCTAGTGGCCCGATTGGAAAACGAGTGAGCTTCAGCACCACGTTCGAGCCCCAAAAAGCGGCGACGATCATCGGGGTCGTGGCCACGGTGAAGCAGAGGCATCCGACCGAAGTCAAACCCACGGGTATGGTCTACTCTCCATTTATTCAATTTCCGTCCAACTGGTTTCGGATCGTCGCGCGCACCCAGATGCCTCCTGAGACCATGGCCAAGTCGCTACGTAGGGCCGTCGCACATCTAGACCCTGAATTGGTCGTCACCAAAATCACCACGATGGAGCAACTGATCGACGACAGCCTCTTAACGAGACGCGCTCCCGCGATACTGACCGCGATCTTTGCAGGCGTCGCCTTGGTGCTCGCCACCGTAGGAACCTATGGCGTGTTGGCCTACACGGTCAGTCATCGCCGTCGCGAAATCGGCGTGTGGGTCACCGGTAGAGCCATGCAAAATTTCTTGTTCGAGATCGTCCCTTTCCCTCCCGTTCTCATCGCCGCGACCGCCGCACTGATGGGTCTCGTCGTGCTGGTCGCGATCCTTGTTCCCTCCATTCGCGCCGCCACCATCGATCCCTCCGAAACCCTCCGCCATGAATAAACTCTCCGGCCTCTTCACCCGCCTCCGCCGCGCCTTCACCCGCCGTAACTTCGAACGCGATATGGCCGCCGAAATGAAGCACCACATCGAGCTTGAGACCGCCCGCCGCATCACCGCCGGCGAGGCCCCTGCCACCGCCCGTCGTCGCGCCGCCGCTGAGTTCGGCTCCGTCGATGCCCGCGTGGCGGAAGTGCGTGAAGCGCGCTTCGCGGCGTGGCTCGACGAGACGATTCGACAGACACGCTACGCTTGGCGCGGGTTGCGTAAGTCTCCCGTGTTCACGCTCGTTGCGGTCGGCACCATGGCCATCGCGATCGGCGCCGGCACCGCCGTGTTCTCGCTGGTCAACGCCATCCTGCTGCGCCCGCTCCCCGTGCCCGCGCCGCAGGAGCTGCGCCTCCTCCACTGGGTCGGCACCGACGTGGACATGCGCTCGATCAACCGCACGTTTTCCCGCACCGTTGGTGACGTCACCGAAGGCGAATCAGTCAACCAACCCACCTTCGCCGCCCTTCGCGCCAACGTCTCGGACATTGCCGACGTGATGGGCTATTTTCCCCTGCGTGAACTCACCGCCCAGTCCGACCGCAACGTCTTTGCTTCCACCGGCCTCATGGTATCGGACAACTTCTTCACCGGACTCGGCGTGCAGCCACACCTCGGCCGCACCTTCCAACCTGGCGACGAGGCGGCCGGTGCGCCGCTCGCCATTATCAGCTACGGTCTGTGGCAGTGCCAGTTTGGCAGCGATACTTCGGTCATCGGCCAGCCGCTGCGCATGCACGGCGTCCCGCACGAGATCGTGGGCGTGTTACCGCCGGATTTTGAGGGTATTCGGCCCGGCCAATCGACCGGCGTCTACGTACCGCTCATCGATGGTTCACCCTTTCTGTATGTAGGTTTTGGTGACGACTGGCACTGGTTCGTCCGCTTGCTGGTCCGTGTGCGGCCTGGCGCGAACGAGGTCGAGTTGACCAATCGCCTCGGCGCGATCTTCCCCCCTTCACCACAGGCTACATGAGCGAACCACACATCGTGACGCACGACGGGGCTGGTGGGCTCGACTTCGACCGCGACACCTATCGCACGCCGTTGCAACTTATGCTCGGCATCACCGCCTTCGTCATGCTGGTGGCTTGTGCCAACCTCGCCGGGCTCTCACTCGCGCGAGGCGCCGCTCGCCAACACGAACTCGCGGTGCGCCACGCCCTCGGCGCGGGTAGACGAAGGCTGGTGCAGCAGGCCTTGGTCGAGAGCACCGTGCTGGCCGGGCTCGGGGGCGCGCTGGGCGTGCTGCTCGCGGCCTGGATGCAGGGCGCCTTGTCCCGATTGCTCGCCGGCACCAGTGAAGGCTTGCACTACGCGCTCACGCTCGACGGTCCCGTGCTCGCTTTCGCCCTCGCGACGGCCGGCCTCACCGCCTTGCTCGCGGGCCTGCCGTCGGCCTGGCGCGCCGGGCAGCACCGACCCTTTGCACAGCCTGCGATCACGCGGAGCGATCGGCGCACCGCGCCTGCGCCTGGGTCCAGTGCTCATCGTCGGGCAGATCTGCCTATCGCTGGTCGTCCTCGCCGGCGCCGGGCTGTCTCTTCGGAGCCTGTTCAACCTGCAACGCATCGATCCAGGCTTCGTCATCGAAAACACGCTTCTCTTCCGCCTCAACCCCGCCAGTGCGGGCTACGCCGACGCCGCCCGCATCGGCTACTATGACCGCGTGCAGGCCGCGTTGGACAACCTGCCCGGGGTACAACACGCCGGTCTCATGCAGTTCCTCCCTCTCACCGACGAGGTCTCGGTCGGCGGAGTCCAACTCACATCGCTGGCCGATGCCCAAATCGAGGGCAGCTACACCTTTCGCCAGATGGTCAACGCCCGCTTCTTCGACGTCATGGGCATCCCGCTCATCACCGGCCGCGCGATCGCGGCGAGCGACACCGCCGACTCACCCAAGGTCATCGTGGTCAATGAAACCTTTGCCCGTCGCTACCTCGCCGGGCGCGACCCCGTCGGCCACACCCTGCGCATGTGGAGCGCAGAGTGGCGCATCGTCGGCGTGTGCGCAGACACCATTTTTGACGACGTCAAAGACGAGCCGCCGCCCACCTCCTACTTTCCGATGAGCCAGCGCCTTTACGGTCGTTTCGCCGCGACTTCGGTCGCCTCGGCGACCTTTGCGGTGCGCTCGGACTTACCCGCCAGCGTGCTCACCGCCGACATCCGTCGGGTCGTGACTGCAATCGATCCGGCCGTGCCTTTGATGGACGTAATGATGCAAACCGCGCTCCTCGCGCAGAACCTCGGCCGCGAACGCATGATCGCCATCCTCGGCTCGGCGCTCGCCACCCTCTCCTTCGTGCTCTGCGCCATCGGACTATATGGAATCATCGCCTACGACGTGAGCCGCCGCCGCGGGGAGATCGCCATCCGCATGGCCATCGGCGCCCAGCGCGGCGATGTCGCCCGACCCATCGTGCGGCAGGCCCTCACGTTAACCGTAATTGGTACGATCGTTGGACTTCCCGTAATGTTCGGCGCAATCCTTCTGATCCGCAGCCAATTGCACGGTATCGAACCCCACGACCCGGCGACTTTGGCCGCCGTGGTCATGACCCTGCTTCTCGTCGCCACCCTCGCCGCCCTGCTTTCGGCTTGGCGAGCCACCCGCATCGATCCCATCGAAGCCCTGCGCAGTGAATAGATCAGCCACCAACACCCGATCCTACGACCTTGTAGAGGCGTCGCTCGCCGACGACTGAGAACGTCAATCAACCACATCTCCTCTCGCGACCTCCGCCCACCACGGACGGCCTCGCAGTCCGTCGCTACGTCTCACGCCACGCCCCCCTTTTCCGGCTTCCTCGCCCACCTGCACCGCGCATCTCGCCGCCGCGCCTTCAAGCGCAAAATGACTGCCGAAATGCGCGACTCCTAAACCCACCGTGACCTCGCCGCTTAATTGAACTCGGCCGGCCATCGCTCGCCAACGTTGGCCTCATGCTGCAGTCGCGGTTTTCCGATGCCTGCCGCGGTGCCAAGAGGATCATCGGTCGGATTCCATCCACGCCGGCAACGTGTGCCCCCCAGCGTAAACGCTCCGCGCGGTAGGTCCGGCTGAGGCCAAATTGTAAAGACAACCGGAATCGCTGCTCGGTGCATACCGTGTTGTTGGCGGTGGCTGCACATAGCTGCAAGGATTACGCGGACCAGTCTGCCGTCGTATGCGGTATCATGACTCAATCCCGCCGCGACATAACATCGCCAATTCGTCGGCACCTCTTCGATCAACAGAGAACACATCGAATGCGACGCATTTCCTTCCGCCGCGCGCATCACCGGCCATCGTCTGCGCAATGCAGTGAGCACGGGCGGGCTTTGGGTTGGACAGGCTTTCGTTGCAGCCTCTGGAACTTCGTCTTTGTTTCCGTTTACCCCTTACCGGCCCATTGCTGAGACCGACTGCCCCCCCCGTCCATTGAATATTTCACCCTCGCAGCCTATTTTATCCTGCTGATTGTGATCGGCGGCGTCTTCGCCCGATTTAATCGCAACCTGAGTGATTTCACCCGCGGCGGGGCCCAGTGCTCTTGGTGGCTGGTCGGCACGAGCACTTTGATGGCGGGGATCAGCGCCTTCACGTTCACGGGCAACGGCTCGGCCGCCTACGCTGCGGGCCCCACGTTCCTCATTATCTATCTGGCCAACATCCTGGGTTACGCCATCGGCGCACTTTTTCTCGCCCGCTGGTATCGGCAAACCCGGGCATTAACATCCGCCGATGTCGTTCGCGCCCGCTTCGGCCCGGCGGTGGAAAAACTGTATATCGGCGTCAGTCTGGTGCAGGCACCATTCAGCGCCGCGGTCCAACTCTGGTCGTTGGCCGTGTTTGTGCACGCGGTGTTTGGGCTGCCGCTCATCGTCGTCATCGGACTCGTCACCATCCTCTATTCAGCCTCGGGCGGCATGGCCACGGATGTCCTGCAGGGCATCGTGCTATTTGGCATGACTCTGGTGGTGGCGGCGCTGGCGCTCCACGCCGTGGGGGCTGGACAGGCTTTTTTGCCCACTGGTCCGATCCGGAGATCGTGGAGGATTTCCGTTGGGTGAAACCAGCCGGACAATTTCCCCCGGACCGCTTCACACATGGCCGTGGATGGTGGTGGTGTTCATCATGCAGTTGACCGGACAAATCCATCTGGGTGCTTCCAGCAAGTTCCTGGCAGTGAAAAACGGCCGCGAGGCCACCAAAGCGGCTGGATTGGCCTTGGTGCTCATGGCGCTGAGCAGTGTGATCTGGTTTATCCCTCCGATGGTCGCCCGATTCATCTATGCCTCGGGAGTCGAGTCCCTGAGTATTAACGATCCGGCGACGGCCGCCTATGCAGTGGCCGCTCGCCAATTGCTGCCACACGGCCTGATGGGCGTGATGATCGCCGCCATGTTTTCGGCCACCATGAGCAGCATGGATATGGGCATGAACCATCTCATTGGCATCATCGTGCGAAACCTGCTGCCGTCGGCGCGCGCCCGCCTGCGGCTGGCTCCACTTTCCGAATTCGTGCAAGTGCGGTGGTGCCGGGGTGTCACGGCCGTGCTGGGGGGCTTGATCATCACGTTCAGCCTGATATTCGCTCAACAAGGTCGGTGCGTGCTATTCGACGCCTACCTGTTCTTTGCCTCTCTCGTGAATTTCCCCGTATTTCTGCCGCTGCTGGCGGGCATCTTTTTCCGGCACCTGCCCCGCTGGGGATTCATCGCCATGATGGGCACCGCGCTGATTCCCGGGATCACTTCGCTGGTGCAGGAGAAGCTGGGGGCAACGCCATGGACGATTCAGGAACGTGGGGCCTGGGTGTTCGGCTTTTTCCTGATCGCGTTGTTCGTGAGGCTGCTTTTCTCCCGCCGGTCCCCTCCGGAGCACCGCGCCCGCGAGGCCAAGTTCTTCGCCACCCTGCATCGCCCGGTGAACTTTGCGGAAGAGGTCGGGGCCAATCGTGACGCCGAACAGGCCTCCCTGATTGGCCGCGCGGTCTGCATCACGGGTGGGCTGTTCCTTTTGTTTCTAGTGGTGCCCAACTCCGGTGCTCATCGCGCGGTCATCCTGGCGCTGGCGTTGTTTATTATCGCTATCGGCGCAATTCTGCTTCGTGTCGCGCATCAAGCCGGCAAAGGTGAAACCGCCTCGCGCCATGAGAGCCCGTGAACAGAAAGTCACTTGCTCAACCGCTAACACGTGCTAAGTGTGAAAAGTGGAACGTGTCACCTTAAAAGCAGTCGCTTTGGCGGCCAGAGTTCATCCCTCAACCGCTTCCCTCGCGCTACGGAACCGGTCCCGCATTCCCCTCACCACCCGGGAACGCATCGCCTTGATTGCCCGGGAAATGGGGTATCAACCCGATCCGGTGTTGGCGGCCCTCAATGCCTATCGGGTCAACCTGCAGGCTCCCGACTCCGGCGTGGCGACATTGGGCTGGATGGTGATACGCACCAACGCAACCGCGACACCAACCCCGGCGTGCGTAATCGCGAGTTACCCGCATTGCCCATAGCCGAGGCCGTCTGTTGATCAGTCCAAACGAAAATAATGTTCGGTCGGGAAGTCGCCGCGGGTGCAGGCGCCTCCTGCTCTCTCACCGCCCGGCTCGCGATCAGGGTCGAAGCCAGCAGGCCCGCCCCCGCAGTCTGCAGAAAATCGCGACGTTTTATATCGGCAGGGGCAGCGCGGTTCGGCATGGGGAAATCAGATTGAATATTTGATCAGGGTAATCGGCGGAATCACGGCTCACGCCATGGTCATGGCCCGAGCCTCGCTGACCGCATGTTGCAGCGGTTGTCCGCGTCGAAAGCGATGGAATTCAGTGATCATCAATTCCCCCAATCGACGGCGTTCCCGTCCCCGGGAGCCGGCGATGTGCGGGGTCAGCACGACGTTGAGCAGTGAATACAGCGGAGAGCCCGGAGCTGGCGGCTCAGGATCGGTCACGTCCAACACCACCTGCAGATCCGGGCGATGGCGCAGCGCCTCACACAGTTCGTCCTCCTTCACCAACGTTCCTCGCGACGTGTTGATCAAGGTCGCATTAGGCTTCATGCTGGCGATCAGTTCCCCGGTGATCATGCCGATCGTCGCCGGCAGACGCGGCGCATGCAAACTCACCACGCTGCAAGTCGCAAACAGCTCTGCCAGCGGCAGCAGTCGCACGTCGAGCTCCGTGGCATCTGTTGACGACAAATAGGGATCATAGGCCACTACCTCCAACTCGAACGGCCACATGCGTTTCAGTCCCATCAGCGTCGAGGCTAGGGTATACTCCGACACCGGCACGGCGTTGGCCGAAGCCGCGGTGGTCAAGAGGATGCCGCGACGCCAGAACTCGGGCGTCGCCAGATACCGAATACTTCCGGCACCGTAGAAGACAGCGCGGAGGCGGGGAAATCGCGCCAGCATCGCCGCATCGAGCACCGGCGCTTGCCAACTGGTGAAAAGCACTTCCACCTCCTGCGTCCAGGGATGGGGTTGCGCGGCCAACTCCTCGCGACTGACCGGGGGATGGACGAGTCGGGCGTGTTGCGTGATTTCCGCCACTCCCTCGGCTCCGTAAACCTCGTCCAATACGGATGCTGGCAGCATAAAGGCTGCGGCGGGAATCTCGGGAGGGGACAAGGTCATAACACGCAGCGGAATCGCGGAGCGGGCGGAATTCCGACCGAAACTTCTGGGGGATCAGGAGCGAAGCTATCGGGGGGCGACATCATTCAGGCAGGGTCAGAACCGGTAGCGCAGGCGAGCCAGAAAATTGGTCGGCGTTCCGGGTCGCACGGCCGTGCGGGAGCTGACCGACTCGATGTAGTCTTCATCCAAGGCATTGCGCAGGTTCACATCCACCGCCCAACGCTCACGGACATAACTTACGCTCAGATCGAGACGCGTGTAGCTGGGAACTAAAAACGAGTTGTTCGCGTCCCCCACCCGGTCGGATACGTGGATAATACCACAACCGACGCCAAAACCGTCGAGCGGATCCGATTGCCACATGTATTTGTTCCAAACACTGAACGTCTGATCGGGCGTGTTAGGCACACGCAGCCCGATTCGCGCCGGATTCACATCCCCGCTCACTTCGGCCTTCAAGAGCGAGGCCGAGCCGAGAATTTGCCACCCAACCAGCGGACTTGCGGTCAGGTCCAACTCCACCCCATTACTGGAACTCTCGCCCGTCTGGATACGACAACCGAGGCGCGCGGGATCGGATTGAAGCACGTTGTTCTGCACCAAATCAAAGTAGCTCAAAGTGAGCGTCACTCGCTTGTCGGCCAGTTCGAACCGGACTCCCGCCTCCACCAGTTCCGAGGTCACCGGGTCAAAGGTGGTGCCATCCAGATCAGCGACGGTCGAGGCCACTTGAATCTCGGAGTTGACCACATAAACTGAAACCCCGTCGCGCGGTAACCATACCGCTCCAAAGCGAGAATTCGGGGCATCGCCGCCCGCCCGATTACTGGCGCCCGTGCGGTAGTTGTTGGTCAAATTGGAAAATTCCGCCCAACGAGCTCCCGCCAACAACGACAACCGATCATCAAAACTAAATGTCTGCTCCTGCACATAATACTCCCGATATCACGTGTCCGTGGAGTTGTTGGAGCAAGGGGAAAACGTTCCAGGAGTGGCCTGCCCACGCTGGGGATTCACCACCGCGATGGGAGCTAGGCTGGCACGGTCCACCGCACCTCCGCTGAGATTCCACCCATACTCGTAGCCGGCCAATAGGTTGTGCCGCACCGCGCCGGTCTCGAAATTGAAGAGCAAATCGGTCTGCAGGTAGTGGTTGTCGACGTAGTTATTTTGTCGTGACACTCGCCGATTGACCAGCTCGCCATTGGCGGACACCTCGGTTTGATTGACGATGTCCCCCACGTCATTGGTTTGATTATTGCGATAGGCCACCCGGGCCTAAAAATGCTCACTTTTAGTGAACAGTGCCTCGTAGCGCTGGGGGAAGGTCTGCACGTCGTTGTAGGCAAAGTCTTCCCCGGAATAGGTCTCCGGCCCCACGGCGAGTGGAGCAGTGCCGTAGGCCAAAATGCCATAATAAGGCCGGCGGCGGTCGTCGGTGTATTCCCACTCTCCCACGAACTTCAACGCGTCGGTCGCTTGAAAAGTCACAATCGTGAAACAAACGTGCGATCGATGAAGAAGGTGTCAACGTGGGATCCAGAGGCCTGCCACGCTCCCGTCAGGCGGTAGGCCAGACGACCGTCTCCGACCGGGCCCGTGGTGTCGAGGACGGCGCGTTTGAAGGAATCGCTGCCAACCTGTGCCTCCAAGGTGGTGCTGGCGACCGGTTGAGGCACCTTGGACAGAATATTCATCGCGCCGCCCGGCGAAGTGCGGCTCATGATCACCGAAGCGGGGCCCTTGGCGATTTCAATGCGATCCATGTTGGCAGTGTCACGAGGGGCCCGTCCCGTGTCGCGAAATCCATTCTTGAAAGGAATCCCGGTTGTAAACCCTCGCATCTCGAAGCGATCCCCGCGGGAGTTATTGCCCTCGGTAACGCCGCTGGTGTAGCGCAGCGCGTCTGCCATCACCAACGCCTGCTGATCGGCGATGAAGGAATTATTGATAACCTGAATAGACTGAGGCGTTTTGAGAATCTCAGTATTGGTCTTCGTTCCCGAGACGGAATTTTCGGAACGATAACCTTCGTCCGATTCGACCGAGATCTTAAAGGGAGACAACTTCACCAGATCGTCCGCCAACGCCACCTCGGACGTTTGAGCATGAACCAGAATAAGAATGAATACGGAAAGGAATAATGGAAACGTGATTCCGCGAACAGTCGACAGAGAGGGTAACATAACGGCGGGGGTTTGGGTGAAAGACAGCGATCGCCTGCAACAGGTCCATTCGACTGACCGGAGTTCTGAGCTCGGACTCGCCGAAACTAAAGACCGCCCGCGCTCACTCTATTGCGCATCGCGCTCCACGTCGAAGCCCACGGGGCTCAATCACTGCCCCCATCTATTCGAATCGAGTTGAGCAAGTCAAAGGTCTCAGCCTCCCCGGAGAAGTGCCCCCCCCACAATACACCGAGACCTTTGGTATGCTGATGTCGCGAAGTAACGAGAGCGTGTCCCATTTACCCTGATTTTGGAAGGGGGGCAGGAAAGTCGATTTTTTGAACGGATTTCCGACTACCAATGGCGGATTTAGGCGCGCGCAAATGCAATTTAATGGCTAAATTGCAGTGTCGCAGCAGTCAGTGCCTGGATCGTTTCCATGAGGGAACCTCCGGCAGCCGGTTTATTGTTCATCGTTGGAGTAGGCTTGGTGGTTTTAGGCGGCTTGGGCCTGCGGTGGTTGGTCGGCCAGCAGTCGGGCGATGAGTCACAGGTTGTGACCGAGGATGCTCCAGGCTACCGTCAGGTAGCGATTCGTGAAGCCTCTGGCACTCAATCGCTTGCCTTGGCGTTGCTTGATGATGGCAATGCGGGCCTCCGTCGAAGCCCGGCGATGTTGGAGCGCCACGAACTGCGGCTCCTGCATGCGCCGTTGCAGCAGCTGCGGATGGCGGGGGCAAGTGGCGTCATAAATGTCGGCTTCGGCCAAGCGTTCGCACAGCCGTTTGGTCGAGAAGCCTCGGTCGGTGCTCGTCGCTTTGATCGGGGTGCTCAGGTCGAACTGATTCTGACGATCAAAGCTTTCGCTCAACTGACGCCATTCGGCCGGAGCCATTCCCTGATACAACTGCTAATCGATGATCAACCCCGTCACGTTCTCACTGATCATGAGGGTGTTGCCAAACTCGACCTCGCAGGACGCTTTGCCTCGGACAACGGTCTGCACGTCGGGTTCGTAGACGCTGAGGATCTTCTCGGCGTTGGGCACTGGTCGCGCGCCGATGATGCGTTCGTGGGCCTGTTTGATCGCGGCCGGCAGTTGCTCGAGCATGGCGTCGATGCGCGCAATGATGCGGGTGGCCTGGCGCTCACTGAAGCGGGTCCGGGCGTAGGCGGCGGCGAGGTGGTCGCGGTGGCGGCGGGCGTGCTCGCCGATGGTGCGCAGCAGGCGTTTCATCTGGCAGAGCACGCCCTTGCGGGCCCGCTTCGCATCGCTGCGCCGTCGGCTGTGGGTCATCGCGATGCACCACCGATTCATCTGCTTGGCAAAGACTGGCGGCTCGTTCGGCATCCGACCCCGCAACCCCGCTGCACGGAGCAGTTTCACCGCCTTGAGCAGGGGGTGGGCGGCTCCACGTTGCGAAAGAGCACCCAGTCGACCGGGAAATGGATGTTGGCCTGCAGGCAGGTCGAGTCCACCAGGCACGTATCCATCGGCTGCGCCGCAGCCAGTCCCAGTTCGCTCGCCCGGTCCGCCTCACCTCACATCTCGATAAAGACTTGGCTCATCCTGCGCACCTGCCCGGCGGTGCAGCATTTGGACGCACGCTCCCGCACGCTTTCTTTGGGAGACCCCCTTGATGCCGTTGATCCGGCGCGCTCCGCAAAAGTCGGCCAGCAGATCGCTGGAGGCAATGCTCAGGGAAAGTTTACGCAAGCTGATGTTTACGAGCATCATGCGCAATACCTGAACCCGCCGCGCCTTGCGCGCGAACTGCAGGTGTCGCGGCAACCCGGCCACGTCGTCGCCCCGCTAGTTTTCCCGGGAAAAATCCACGGCCATCGCTTCCAAGAGACTGTTGGCCAGCAACTGATCGAGCCCCGCCAGTTGATCGCGAAACGCGGCGTAATCTTTGTTGGGTCCGACCGGAGTCAGGTCTGGACGCAGCCAGGTTTGCAGGGCAACTTCCGGGGCGACGGCTTCGGTAGTATTGTTCACACCAAATTATACACGCCGTTTTTGTGCCGAAACCAGGAAATCCTCCCAGTTTCGGCCTCTTTATTTTTACGCTACCTCCTCTTCTTCAACCTCTTGCGCTTGTTGGACACGCTCTAAGTAGGACGACGGACGAAACCGCTCATTTGGCTCTACCTTGCGACGATCGATCCTTGATTGTCTCCGTCTTCGACAGTCCCCACCCCCTACTACGAGCAGCTTTCAGTCCGGGCACACTCACGGATCTGTATACGTCTTCCACCGGAAAAATCTTTTTGGGTTACCTTCATCGCCACCGTATTGGTGAAATTATTGAGCGTCACGTTCCTCCCCAGCGCACGACTAAATCCATCACCACTGTGGAAGCCCTCGAAACGGAAGCCGATCGCGTGCTGGCCACTGGATTCGGGGTGGATGATGAAGAATTCACCCCCGGCGTGCGGTGCTTGGCTGCCCCCGTTACGGGCTCACATGGTCGGGTGGTTGCCGCGATGGGAATCACCGCCGCCGCCGCCCGTTTCACCGAAAGTCGCATTCCTGAAAGTGCCCGCCACGTCAAAGATTCTGCCTGTTCGCTATCACGTCTGATCGGGCATCACTGATCGAGACTCGAAGCGACGCCACGAGTTTCGCTTCACTCGATCGGACCGACCAACCGCCCGAATACCAGCTTACCGCCCGCTGACGGGAGAATGCTGGTAATTTGTGCCGTCACCCGACTGCCCACCAATGCTCGAGCCTCCTCGACCACTACCATGGAGCCGTCTTCGAGATAACCCACTCCCTGATGGTCTTCCCGACCAGTCTTGACCAAATCGATCTCCAACGGCTCCCCCACGAGGAGCTCTCGCCGCATCGATTTAGCCAAGGTCTTGAGATTCAACCAAGGCACCCCATGAAATTCAGCCATCTTGGCCAAATTGTAATCAGTTGTTAACAGTTTGGCTTTCATCGATTGCGCCAAAAATACCAACTTGGCGTCCACCTCACTCGCCTTCGCTTCACTTTCATGGATGCGTAGATCCAATTGTTTCAAACGCCGTAAAGACGCCAAAACTTCCAATCCCCTCCGGCCCCGCGCTTGTCTCGCCGGCTCCGCCGAATCCGCCACACGTTGCAATTGCTCCAATACGAATCGGGGGATGATCAACGCCCCACTCAGAAATCCAGATTCACAAATCCGCGCAACCCGTCCGTCAATCAAGGCACTCGTATCAACCACTACTACGGAAGAATCCACTTCATGTGGCACAAACCGCACGTAGGGGATGACCAAATTAAACTCATCTCGCCCCCTGAAGGCGATGACCGTGCTCATATAAGTCACGATTAGAAACAACGCCAAACGGAATAGATAGACAATCTGCTCATCTCCCTCGATGAACAGTGGCGATGTACAGATTAGGTAGGAAATCAACGACCCCACCCCCAAACCAAACGTCAACGCTGACAATCCGCGGAGTGAAAATCCCTTCAACAACAGGTCGACCAAAATCACTAGCACGCCAATCGATATGCCAATAAATGTGGCCAGTATCCGAAACTCATCCCACTCCCGAATCGTATAACAGACCAGCCATCCCGTTGACGCACACAGCGCGATAAATACCACTCGGATAGGCAGTAAGGTCTTGGTCATTAGGTTTAATGAGGAAAACTAGACCTGAAGGTTCCAAACGCCAATGGCGGCGTCAAGCAGCTAGTGCACAGTCCTTTTGTATAATAGCATGAAAGACTTCAGCGGGAGACTGTCCGTCGAGCCCGATGCGAGGGAGATTATTGAGTAGCCACTCCGTTTTGGCGATTTGGCCTTTGGTGACGGTGTTAAAGTCGATGCCTTTAGGGAAGTATTCCCGGATCAGACCGTTGATATTCGCGACCGCACTGCGCTGCCAAGGGCTGTGTGGATTGCAGAAGTAAACCGCCACTTTTGTGGCAAGGGAGAAGGCGGCATGTTGGGCCATTTCGCGGCCGTTGTCGTAGGTGAGGGTCTTGCGCAGGTGGGCGGGCAGGCGTTTGAAGGCCCGGATGAGAGCGCGGGCGACGTTGATCGCGTCTTTGGCGCCGCTCAACGGGACGATCATCACGTAGCGGGAGACCCGTTCGGTGATGACAAAAATGGCGGTGCGATTGCCCGCACCCATGACCAAGTCGGCCTCCCAGTGTCCGGGCACCTCCCGGCGCTCCACCTCAGCGGGTCGTTCGCCGATATTGATCGCGCCCGGCAACTGGCCCGAGAGCGTGCCCTTGGCGCGGGGGGCGGGACTGCGCCGGGGCTTCTTGCGCCGCAAATAAGCGATCAACAGCGGCGTCAAGCGGCTGATGTTATGGGAATCCGCGCTTACTCGTCTCGGTTTGTCCGCGATTCCCGCGACCCGCCCAATGCCTGACCTTCCCCGACGGGAGTGGTTTCTGGCTGCCCCTCCATCGTCGCAACCCTTTTGCCTCCGGTGTGTTCTTGAAATTTCGCGTCACCGCGACGTGAAAGTTTCCGGCCAAGCACCCAGGCTGGAATCCTTCGAAAATGGGTTGGATATGGCCTATCTGCCGCAATTGGCATCAGTGCTTACCGCACCAGCGGTCCGCTTCTCATTTTTGGAACGACTCTCCCGCTCCTTTACCCCTGCATACCCACATGCTTGCCCCCGGTAAAGCCTCTCTGGACCAACTCTGCCAAGAACTCGAAAAGGAGTGGCTGGAGCAGGGGTGGATCGAAACTCCTCTCCTATCGAAACCATGACTTCGCAACGACCCAGCAATACCGGAATCGCTTGGCTGGCGTCTTACCCCAAATCCGGCAACACGTGGTGGCGCCTTCTGCTGCAGCACCTCTTCAATCCCGAATTGACTACCCCCTACCCCGGTTGGTCACACATCGAATTGGCGAGTTCACGTCGCATTTTAAAATACCATTCCGGACTCAACCCCGGGGACCTGACCGATCCAGAAATTGATGAGTTGAAACCACGAGTTTTACGGTGATGGACCCATCATTCAAAAGAGCCTCAGCCGTTCCTGAAAATTCACGAGGCGTATCGGCGCCCCCATGGACCGCCTCTTGTCCCCCCCGGATGCTTCTCGCGGCGCGCTCTACATCGTGCGTCATTCTGGGGATGTCGCGATCTCCTATGCCCATCACCTAGGCCACGGTGACTCGAATCGTGTGGCACGTGAGTTGGGAGACGAAGATGCCTCGTTCGTGGCGGCCAAATTTGAAGGCCTGCAAATCCTCCCCGAATATCTCGGCACTTGGAGCCATCATGTCTCGAGTGGGTTGGACCAAGACGAAATACTAGTCCACTGCGTGCGTTATGAAGACATGCTGGCAACGCCGGAGACGACCTTTGCGACTGCCTTGAGTTTCCTCGGTTTATCCGTGACTCCCCTCGCCCTGTCCACCGCGCTGGAAAAATGTCACTTTGATCGACTACAGACGTGGGAAGCTGAAAACGACTTTCCCGAATCACCAGCGGCGGGTCGGAAGTTGTTCCGGCAAGGCAAAGCGGGAAATTGGCAGACGGAATTGACTCCGCAAAGCCAAAGTCAACTTCGAGCCGATCACGGATCCGTGATGAAGCGGTTGGGTAAACTACGCGCGAAATCGCACCGCCCAAATGTGGAGAACCCCGAAGACAATTGAGTCGATTTTCCATCTCCACAGCGGGCTGCCAAATCAAGTGCGACCGTGACTGGGTTTCCCCTTTGCAATCCTGCTCGCTGATCGCCGGTATCTTCTGATAAGTTTCCGCCGTTACACGCGGATAATAAAGTCCATAATATTTATCTCGTCATAAAAATTGAATTCACGATCCAATAAAAAGGGCTTCTTGAAATAGTGCTCAAAATCCAGGATCGACGGATCCGCATCAACGAACGGAAGAGCTTCCGACTGCGGGAGCGCTATCCCAGACAATTGGTCCCATATTTTGTATCGACCACACCATTGCGCCTGCTCCTCGTCGCCCATGGTCAATAGATCGCCACCAGGTTTGATTCCCAAAACCATCAACAGGAAGTCGTGGGAAAACAGGGCGAAAATTTGGGGACGATCAATCTCTTCCAAACGTAGGTCTTCAGCACGCATCGCTGCCAGCAAACCCTGATCGCGGAAGCGCGAAATGAGTTCTTCGACTCACGCCACGTTCACTCCGTCATTACAGGCTCGCCAGAACGGAATTTGGACGCGGCGATTCAGACGAAATTGCATCGCGATGAACCAGCGTAATCGGGCCCAAATTTCACCAACGCTCTGGTTTACCTTATCCGCCAAATTCCTACCGCGTTTCAGGTGCTGCAGGTGCAAAACGGCCGCGTAAATATTGGTGATGACCATGTGAAGCGCCGTCGACTGTAACGCTTCGATGAAACCGTAAGCATTGCCAATTCCGATCACGTTGCGCCGGATCATCTGGGTCCGACGTCCCGATTTGAAGCGAATCAGCCGCGTGTCGCCCACCCCCGGATTCTGCTCACGAAACTCGCGTTCCGCTTCATCAGCAGAACGTCGAGGAGAAAATATAGCCAAGGTGGTCCTCGTCGCGCATCGGACTATTCCATTGCCAACCATGATTCATGGTCCGCGCCTCGGTAAAAGGCTTGATGTCTCCGCCATGGGAAACATCACCCGCCACCGCCATGTTCGTGTAGTGACTATCTTGATACGACAGATGAGGCACCTCCATGGCCTCCCCGATCAATAACGAACGAAAACCTGAACAGTCGATGAAATGATCGAATGATATCCCCCGACGTCCTCCGTTCGTAGCTCCGCTAAATCCCCCTGCTCATTACATCGGGTTCCGATGATCGTGGTTTCAACCACTTCGATCCTTCGCTCGATCGCTTTTTGTTTCAAAAACCGGGCCAACCTATGGTTGTTCAAGTGATAGGCATACGAACACGGCTTCGCGACGGACTTAAACGAGGAGCGACCACCGTTCTTAGGCTTGATCACAAAACTCTGGTGCTGATCCATCAGCACCGAATTCAGCGACTTATAATTACTCTCCCCCCACCGCTGCCAGGCTCGCGAAAGGGCTTATGTCGCCCAGCGCATTGTTCGCAGAAGGGTAGGCCTCGTCTCCCCAATAATATCTCACCCCCAATTCCCAAGTGGGCTGCACTTCGCGATAAAACACGCCGAGATCATACCCCCAAACGGTGTGCAGCATGCGCAGAAGTTTAGGCGTCGTGGATTCTCCGACCCCGATGACCGCAATCGAAGCCGATTCAACCACCGAAACTTCCTGTTCGGGGAAAAAGTGCTTCAAGCACAATGCTGACAGGTATCCCGCTGTCCCTCCACCCCCAACCCCCAAACGGGTTTGCGATTCCATACGGTAATTTTCCACGGTTCTATGAAGTCGACTGAATTCTTTTTGTGACTCACACTAGATTCTGCCGGGGCAATTTTCCAACTTGATCGGAGCAAGACGCGCGCAACCCAACGGGCGCTTAGGGGTGTCTGGGAAATAGACCGAGCCAGCGGGAAGGAGAAAGCGTGCTCGGCCTAGGCGACGGAGGGGGATTTCTCCCGCTCTTGCTGATGCTGCCATCCGTGCGCACTTGGCGCCGTTCCGAGGCCGATGTGCCTCAGGATGGTTTCCTATTCAATCACACAGGTTTATCCGCTAAAATCTACTGTGGATGAATCCCAAATCTTCGGATGCGGAACTTTGGTCTGCCCTCGACCAAGCGGCCGCCGCCGATCTCGTCCGTAACCTCCCCTCTGGCCTCGACACCTTGGTCGGTAATCGGGCCGTCCGTCTGTCGGGGCGCGAACGTCAACGTATCGCCCTCGCCCGCATCTTCTTGCGTCGCCCGACTTTCCTCGTGCTCGACGAAGCCACCAGCGCTCTCGACAACACCAACGTGCGTTTGGTTCAACCAGCGATCCATAGTCTCCACAGCACCATGACCATCCTGACCGTAGCCCACCGTCTCTCCACCATCCGAACCGCCGACCAGATCATCGTCCTCGAGTTCGGTCGGATCGCTCAAACCGGTTCGTGGACTCAACTCACTATGGATAATGTCCGGGAAACTTCCCCAAATGATCGCGAATTCCGCCATTTGACTCCATACTTTTTGGTTCGCTCCTCTCCTGCGTCACATGCGCCGCATTCACATTGTCCAGTCACTCAACTCCACGATCCACGAGAGCTCCCCCCCATATCCGTCCCGGATAACTCCACCCTCGCTCGCTCTGAATACGACCGCCTCGCCGCCGACGCCCGTCGCGAGGTGCATTGGAAGCGGTGGGGCCCCTACTTGGCCGACCGACAATGGGGCACGGTGCGCGAAGACTATTCCGCCAACGGCGACGCTTGGAATTACTTTCCCCACGACCACGCCGCCGCCCGCGCTTACTGCTGGGGCGAGGACGGATTGCTCGGCCTGTCCGATGCCAAGGGGCGACTGTGTTTCGGCGTTTCCCTCTGGAATGAACACGATCCCATTCTCAAGGAACGCCTCTTCGGTCTCACCGGCCACGAGGGAAATCACGGCGAAGACGTTAAGGAGGTCTACCCCCACCTCGCCAGCACCCCTTCGCACAGCTGGATAGAGACGCTCTACAAATATCCCCAATCCGCCTACCCTTACGCCGAGTTGGTGGCCGAAAACCGTCGGCGCGACCGCACGCAACCCGAATACGAGCTCGCTGACACCGGGGCCTTGGATGAAAACCGCTATTTCGACGTCTTCATCCGCTACGCCAAGGCCGGCGCCAACGACATCCTGATCGAAATCGAGGTCGCCAACCGCGGGCCCAACCCCGCTCGTATCCATATTCTTCCGACGTGGTGGTATCGCAACTCCTGGGTCTGGGGTTGCGCCCACGAGGGCTGCGAACTCAAACCTGTGATCAAAGCCGATGGCGCCGGCCATGCTCGGGGCGACCAGGAATCCCTCGGTCCTTGGCTCTTCGCGGTCGAGGACAACTCCCTTCCTTGGTAGTTCACCGAAAACGAAACCAATCGCGAAAAAATCTTCCACAGCGCCCACGAGACCCCTTTCACCAAAGACGCATTTCACCGTCTCATCATCCATGAGGAAACCGACGCCGTAAACCCTCGCCGACGCGGCACCAAATGCGCCGCGCACGCTGCCATCGAACTCGCTCCCGGAGCCAGTCACGTGGTGCGCGCCCGTTTCTGTGCCGAAGCCGAAGCACCGGCTCCCGACGCATGGTTCGGGGATGCCTTCACCGCCATCTTCACTTCTCGCCGCACCGAAGCCGACGCGTTTTTCGCATCCTTGCCCGATCAACCCGCCGACTCCGCCACAGCCGCCGTCGTCCGACAGGCCTACGCCGGTCTGCTGTGGACCAAACAATTCTACCACTACATTGTTGCCGACTGGCTCAAGGGCGACCCCTACCAGCCCGAACCTCCTCCGGAGCGTCGCACCATCCGCAATACCGACAGGAAACACCTCTACAACCGCACAGTCATCTCCATGCCCGACAAGTGGGAATACCCGTGGTATGCCACTTGGGACCTTGCCTTTCACCTGATCCCCATGGCTCACCTCGACCTCGACTTCGCCAAGAATCAACTGAATCTCCTGCTGCGCGAATAGTATATGTACCCCAACGGTCACATGCCGGCCTACGAGGGGAATTTCTCCGACGTTACTCCTCCCGTCCACGCCTGGGCCTGTTGGCGCGTCTACAAAATGATCGGGAAACGCAGAAAACGAGACCGCCTCTTTCTCGCCCGCACTTTCCAAAAACTCCTCCTCAACTTCACTTGGTGGGTCAATCGCAAGGACCCGCGCGGTAACAACCTGTTCGCCGGCGGTTTTCTCGGTCTCGATAACATCGGGGTGTTCGACCGCTCCAAGGAACTCCCCATCGGCGGTTCGCTCGCTCAAGCCGACGGCACCGCCTGGATGGCCTTCTACTGCTCCACCATGCTCGCCATGGCCCTCGAGCTAGCGGAAACCAGCCCCGAATACGAAGACATCGCTTCCAAATTCTTCGCACACTTCGTCTCCATTATCGACGCCATGAACGACCTCGGGGGCTCCGGTTTATGGCATGAGGAAGACGGCTTCTACTACGATCAATACCTGCCGCCCGACGGTCCCCCCGAGCCTCTGCGCGTGCGTTCCATGGTCGGCATCATCCCGCTCTTTGCGGTCGAATTCATCGACGACGATCGCCTCGACACCCTGCCCGGCTTTGCCAAATGCACCCGTTGGTTTCTGCAGAACCGTCCCGATCTCGTCCGCTAGAGTTCCTACTTCACCGCCGACCACCGCGACTCCGGCCATCATCTGCTTGCCATCCCTTCCCGCCAACGCCTCGAACGCGTCTTGCGTTACGTCTTCGACGAGAACGCAGTCCTCTCCCCTCATGGTATTCGCTCCCTCGCCAAAGTTCATCTGGAGCACCCCTTCGTCATGCACACTGGCGACGAAACTCACTCCGTAAACTACGTCCCCGGCGAATCCGACTCCTTCATGTTCGGCGGCAACTCCAACTGGCGCGGGCCCATCGGGTTCCCGCTCAATTACCTCCTGATCGAAGCCCTCGAACGCTACCACCGTTTCTATGGCGACAGTTTCGTCATCGAATACCCCACCGGCAGCGGTAACCTACTGACACTCGACAAAATCGCCGACGCATCGGTAAACGTCTCGGTCGCCTCTTTCTACCCGATCCCACCACCGGGCAACATCCCATCCATGGCGACGATCCCCGCTACGCGACCGACCCGCACTGGCGCGATCTGGTCCTGTTCCACGAGTACTTTCACGGCGACACCGGCCAAGGTCTCGGCGCCAGCCACCAAACGGGCTGGACCGCCCTCGTCGCCCGCCTGCTCGAAAAACATCAAATGTAACCGAGCCCACGATTGACTCTCTCCCCTCAATCTTGCCTCGTGGACGACTCCTTTTCTCCTCGTGAACTTAGAACCTGAAGACGCCGACCCTCTCTCTCCGCCGCCGAGCCCGCGGCAGTCCGGTCGTCTCTAACAGGTGACTCATGGCGCCCGGGTTTGGATATCACCGCTTCCCCCTTTCCTCCATGGCAGTTCGATTTTCCGATCTTCTCGATCCTGCTCGCATCACCCTCGATGTGCGCAGCGCCCGCCGTACCACCGCTCTCAGCCAAATCGCCGGCCAGCTCGAAACGCATCCCGCCATGCGCAATTACAAGGGCTTCTACCAGGACTTGATCGCTCGCGCCTTGACTCCACTTGCTTGGGCAACGGGGTCGCTTTGCCCCACGCACGCACTGACCACGTTACCGAGCCGCTCATCACCGTCGGTCGTAGCGAACGCAGCATTTACTTCGAAAAAGCCGACCAACAAGTGCAACTCATGTTCGTACTCACCATTCCCAAACACAACCCGAGCGCCTACCTGACTCTCGTGAATGCCTTATGCCGCCTCATGAAAAGCGCCGAGCACCGCGCGGCCTTCCTCGCCGCCGAGTCCCCTGAAGCCTTTATTGCCGCCATCAAAGCCGCCGAAGACGCATCTGAATCCGCTCTTGGTCATTTCAGCGTTTTAGCGTTTCCCATTTTCAGCTTCTCTCCGGCCCATGATCACCTCGTTCATCTTCAGCGAAGGTAAAGTCGTCGGCCCCGATCTCGAAATCGATGCACTGCGACTCGTGCGCTCGGACCGGGGCCTCTTCCTGTGGATCGACCTCAGCGATCCCACTCCCGATGAGATTAAAAACATCCTCGAGGGCGTTTTCTCCTTCCACCCTCTCGCGATCGAGGACTGCGTCACCCCCAGCGATGTGCCCAAACTCGAGGATTACGAAGACTACCTCTTCCTCGTCATGCACGCGGTTGACTTCACCCGCACCGAAAAATTCACCACCACTGAGCTCAACCTCTTCCTCAGTCGTAATGTCATCGTTACGTTCCATCGCACTGCACTCAAAGCCGTCGCCTCCGTGATTGATCGGTGCCGTAAATCCAACGGCGTTTTCGCCACCGGCCCCGACCGCATCGCTCACCACGTGCTCGATGCCATCATCGATCTCTACCAACCCGTCGCCGAGGAATTCCGCGAAGAACTCGAGGAGATCGAAAAACAGCGCCTCTCCCCGGATCCGCGAGACCTCATCCCCACCCTCCTCGAAACCCGCGGCGAACTTTCTCACCTGCGCCGCATCATCGCGCCCCAGCGCGACGTTATTAACCGCCTCGCCGTCGGAGAATCCGATCTCATTCGACCGGTCATGCTCCCCTACTTTCGAGATTTGCGCGACAATCTCGTCCGCATCAACGAACTCGCCATCACGTTCTCGGATCAGCTCCTCATCGCCTTCGACCTTTTCTCTCCAAGTCCGGCTTCCAAGCCAACGAAAGCATCAAGGTCCTCACCGCCATCACCCTTCCCGCCATGGTCATCGGCACGTGGTTTGGCATGAACTTTCACCACATGCCCGAATTCAAAACCACCATCGGCTACCCCACCGTGCTTTGTCTCACTGTGGTCGTTTCCAGTCTCACATGGTGGTGGTGCAAAAAACGTCGCTGGATCTGACCGCCCCTGCTACCTGCCACCGCGCCCTTCGCCTTACTTCAATCCGCCTCTTCCTCCATGGTCACCACCCTCGTCTATCGTAACCACAAGCTCGCCGTGGAAAATCCTCCCACGAGCATGCTGGCGACGTTGCGAGAGGAACCCGGAGTCATGATCTGGATCGATCTCGCCAATCCCTCCGAGAAACACGTCAAACGCGTCATGGAAGAGCTCTTCGCTTTCCACCTCCTCGTCATCGAGGACTGCGCCAACGACAATCCTTTCCCCAAACTCGAAGCCTACGACGACTACCTGCACCTCGTGATTGCATGCGGTCGATTACTCCAAAACCGACAAGTTCACCACCCCCGAACTCAACTTGATCATTGGTAAGAACTTTTTGGTGACGTTTCACCACCAACCACTGCGCCCTATTCAGGCTGCCATCGACCGCTTCGTTCGCACGCCCAATCGTCCCGTCCGCGGTCCCGATCGCATCGCTCACACCATTCTCGACTACGTGGTCGACGCCTACCAACCCGCCCTCGCGGAGCTTCGCCAGGAACTGGAAGACATCGAATGGGACGCCCTCCACGACGGCACTCCCGACGACCTGTTCCCTCGCCTCCTCGCCTTGCGCAAAGAGCTGAGTCAACTGCGCCAGATCGTGCGCCCTCAACGCCAAACCGTCGCCGAATTGTCCAAAGGTAAAGCCAAGTTCATCCGCAAGGTCATCGTCCCTTACCTGCGCGATCTCGGCGAGGAGATACAACGCATTGAGAGCCAAGTCGCCGGTTGGTCCGATCAACTCATCCTCTCGTTCCGGGTCTTCCTCAACCGCTCCAGCCACGAAGCCAGTGAGGGCGTGCGCGTGCTCACCTCCCTCACCGCGCTCAGCATCCCTTCCCTGCTCATCGGCGGCTGGTTCGGCATGAACTTCACTCACATGGATGTGCTGGATCGCACCTGGGCCTACCCCGCAACTCTCGCCATCACGATTCTCTGTACCGTTGGCATGGCCTTCTTCATTCGCCGCCGCGGCTGGTTGTAGTCCCCCCTCCGGTGGGCCACGCATCCCGCCTCCGTGGATTCACTACCCCCATAAAACCGAGGTTGATCGGACCGAAAATTTGGACCGACGATGGCTGACAATTCTGATGTACCGCCTGCTGTTCATCTTTATGGTTTCTCTGGTTTGGGCCGCCCGGGCCAACGATATGAAAATCGTGGGTGAATTCGACTCCGGCCCTCATAAAAGGCTTTCGTTTGTCTCTCAAACCCTGCCACAAGCCGAATGGGTAAAGCTCGGCGGTAGTTATCGAGGCTACCGCTTCATCAGCTACGATTCGCAGAAAAAATCCGCCGCGCTTCAAAAAAACGGCCCCATTCTGGAAGTCTACTGGGGCGGTAGCGCCGGAACTTCCTCGACTGCGCCCACTCCGTTGCCCCCGGAGAAAAAAGCAGAAATCCGTCAGCTCGTGTACAACAACTTGCGGCAACTTTCCTCCGCCGCGGATCAATTCTATTTGGAACACGGACGCCGTACGACCACCTACTCCGAGTTGGTCGGCCCCACAAAGTACGTCAAAGTAATCGTCGTTGTGGACGGCGAAGACTACCAACAGCTGCAGTTCGCCCAAAGGCAACCCCTTGACCATAACTACGGCCCACGGAGACGTCATTACCCCCAAAACCATGATCCGCCGGACCGATCCTTTCCGCGCCTTTTGCTCCTGCGGGTCCCTTAACGGTCTCGTCGCATAACCCCTCCACTGACTCTACCGCCTCACTCGCTTCGAGTTTACAGGGATTTCAACCGCCCTCGCTGCCCACCAAAAGCGGCGACCCTTTCCGGATCGCCGCTTTCTTAAATCAATAGGCGTTCCAACAACACGTCACTCCATGGCCGCGATTCGGTCCGCCTCCACTTCAAGGCGACTCACCAACTCGTCCATCTGATCAATGACCGCTTGGATGGTCGCCTTCTTCGACAAGTCCACCCCGGCCTTGCGCAGCTGTTCCATCGGACTGTCGTTACCTCCGCTGCGCAACAGCGTGAGGTAGCGCTCGGTCGCCGCCGCCTGTTCCTCCGCCGTGCCCGTCGTCATGGATTTGTAGAGCTGCGCGGAGGACGCAAAACAAGTGGCGTATTGGTAAACATAATACGTGGAGTTGAAGAAATGGGGAATCCGCGTCCACGTGTAAGCGTAAAGTTCGTCCTTCTCCACCGCGTCGCCGTAGTAATCATCCATCAATCAATCCGGTGTAGATGGCCGATAGACTGTCCGGCGTCGTGGGCTGTCCCGCTTCGACGCGCTCGTGGGCCTGTAGTTCATAGTCGGCAAACATCACCTGCGCAAAGAATGTGCCTTGGATATTATCAATCGCTTTTTGCAGGAGCAGGAACCGCTCCTTCGGGTCATCCGTCCGGCTCAGCAACAACTCGAGCAGGAGTCGCTCATTGGTCGTCGAAGCCACTTCCGCCACAAAGATCGTGTAGCTGGCGGTCGCAAACGGCTGCGTCTCATGCGAAAGCACCGTATGCATCGAGTGCCCCAACTCATGGGCAAACGTGAACACCGCATCGAGCGTATCGTTGTAGTTCATCAACATGTACGGACCCACGCCGTAAACCCCCATGCTGTAGGCCCCGCTGCGCTGGCCGTCATTCTCATAGACATCGAGCCAACGGTCATTGAGCAACTTCGCCATCTTCTGCTGATAGTCCTCCCCCAGCGGTGCCACCGATTCCCAAACCGTATCCTTCACCTCATCATAAGGGTAGGTGCGGTCATCCTCCACCAAAGGCAACGATCCGTCGTAGAGATGGTAGGAGTCCAATCCCAACATTCGCTGGCGTGCTTGGATGTAGCGCCGCAACGGAGCCGTTCCCTCACGCACCGTCTCGACCAAAGTCTTGTAGACATCCACCGGCACGGCATTCGCATCCAACGCGGCCGCGACCGTGGATTCATAACCACGAGCCTGCGCCCGAAACCAGTCGCGCTGCAACACACTGTTGTAGAATTGCGGCATACGTGCTCTTGTTCGCCTCATACGTTCCGTAGGGGACTTTGAAAACCGCCTCGCGGTCCTCTTGCTTGCGTGCCGTTTCCAACGCTTCCCGATAGCCCCCGTAGCTCACCTTGATCTCACGTCCGTCCGACAGCGTCACCGTCGGGAAATCAATATCAGACGTGCTCAACTCCTGATAAATCGAACGCGGAGTCCCCCCAAACTGGGACGAATACGACAGCAACTTTTCTCCTGCTTCATCCAGCACGTGAGCTTGTTGCCGATACGCCTCCATGATCGGAAACCGATACGGCTGCAGGCGCGGTTCCCCGTTGATCCACTCGATCATCGTCGTCTCCTTGATCTCCAGCAACTCCGGGGTGAACCACGATATCGCCGTGCCCATCTTGGCAAACAACGCCCCCCACTCTTTGAAACTTGCCCGAGACTTCGGTGTCGCGGGTGTCGACATCACGTTGCAACATCGTGTAACAATAATCCAAATACTGCATTCGGCCGATGGTATCACCCATTTCGTAGGCCTTCACCACCGCATCAGGTCCGCTGCCCAAGGTTCCCTTGAGCGCGGCATAGTCCGTAATCATGCTGTCCAATTCCGCCTCCCACTCCTCCCACGAACCGTAAATCCGGAAAAAATCCCATTTATAGGCATCCGCAATCTCATCACGGTTACGAGTCTCGGGTCGGGCAGTGCTCATCGATACAAAAGCGAAGATTGAAACGAAACCAGCCATGCCCGCACGTCGCAGGCGGCTGATGGAAGGGTTCATACGTTGCATCCCCCATCTCTCCCTCAATCCGCCTCACTCCGCAAGCTCAGGCCGCAAAACAACCTCCGCCCATCTCTCATTTTCCTCTGCGTGCGGTGCTATCATCCCAAAAGAGGACATCTGCCTCTTGCCCTCGCGCCGCGACCGCGCATCAGTGCCCCATGATTTCCGCGTTCATCCTCGATTTTGACGGCTTGATTCTCGATACCGAGACACCGCTCATCGACGCATGGGTTGCGGCGCACGCGGCGCACGGCCGTACTTTCGCCCGCGAGCGGGGCCATAGCGTTATTGGGCATCACGGGGTGGCCTTCGATCCCTGGGAAGGCATCCCCGACCATATCGATCGCGCCCAACTGGAAGCCGAGTTCGTGGCTCGTAAAAACGAAATCATCCGGCCGCAGCCCATCTTACCCGGCGTCGAATCCCTGCTTGATTATGCCCGCGACCACCGCATCGCCCTCGCCGTGGCCTCGAACTCGTTTCACAATCACGTCGACGGTCATTTACAACGCTTGGGACTTTGGTCGCGCTTTCAGACCATCATCTGCCGCGACGATGTCCCCCACCCCAAACCCGCGCCCGATGTTTACCTTGCGGCTTGCGCCGCCTTGGGCGTTTCGCCCGGCGAGGCGGTCGGTTTCGAAGATTCCGTGCCGGGTCATGTGGCCGCCTTCACCGCCGGGTTGCCCGTGGTCGTAGTTCCCAACCCCAGCACGAGTCATTGCACCTTCGCCCACGCTTCCTTGCAACTGACCTCTCTGGACGAGTTTTCTCCAGCCCAGTTGGCGGCGCAACTGAACCGGATCCATGCAGTCGAAGGCTGAGTAGCGGGGCTGGATGGCGAGCAGATTTCGGTGGTGAATGACCAAGAAATACCCGACGGATATTTCGCCGAATGTGATAACCCTGAAAGATGCCGTCAATCCGCCTCGAAACGACCCTCTCGACTGCCTGGTTCCTGCTGAGTGCCACCTCTGCGTTCTGACGTCTCCCGACCGACAAAAACGCTCGCCCGCCACCCGACTGGTACCACAATTTCATCGGCCTAGTCGGCCCTCCCCGTCGTTATGATCGTCTACTGCCAAGCCACCCGCCATGAATTCGAATTGGCCGTTTCCTGGGCCGCCGAGGAAGGGTGGAATCCCGGCCTGACCGACGCCGATTGCTTCTGGCAAACCGACCCTGAGGGGTTCGTTTGTGCCGAGGAAAACGGTGAAGTTGTCGCCACCGGTTCTGTGGTGTCCTACTCGGGTGCCTTCGGATTTATGGGGTTTTTCATCGTGCGCCCCGACCGCCGAGGCGTCGGCGTCGGGCGTGACTTCTGGGTATGGCGGCGTGATCGACTCCGCTCCGGCGCCGCCATCGGCATGGATGGGGTATTCGACATGCAGCCATTTTATGGTCGGGGCGGATTTACCTTTTCTCATCGCAGCTTGCGCATGGCCGGCCTCGCCCACGCCTATCCGTCATCACCTGCCGTGGTCGACCTAAACACCGTTTGGTTCTCCGAATTGGCAGCCTTTGATCGCCAACACTTCGATTTTGATCGAACCACTTTCCTGCGGTCTTGGATCCAGCCAGCCGGAGGCCGCGCCCTAGGCCTCTTAGCCGACGGGCGCCTCACCGGATTCGGCGTCATTCGTCCCTGCCGCGAAGGCTTCAAGATCGGTCCTCTCTTCGCCCAAAACTACTCTGCCGCCGATACGTTGTTCCAACATCTGGCTTCGCACGCGGTGGGTGAAACGGTCTTGCTGGATGTGCCCGAAAATAATGCCGCCGCCCTCTCCTCGCTTCCCAATACGGCCTGAATCAGGTTTTCGGCTGCGCACGTATGTATCACGGTCCGGCGCCCCAGCTACCATGGTCTCAAATCTTCGGCGTAACGTCCTTTGAACTTGGCTGAGATTTCGCGGCACTAAACGCCCGCGCTTGCCAATCTCACCACACGTGCAAGAGTCCCCAACTTTGGTGGAATTTCCGCGCTACAACGTTCTTGGAGTGAGGGTTCACGCCCTCGATCTGCCCAGCGCCACTCAAGCGCTGCTGGATGCCGGGCCAAAACTGTCATGCACCTATGCGTGTTGCAGTAATGCTGGGTCTATCCTCCTTGCCCGCCGTGACGCGCCATACCGAGAGATTCTGAACGGGGCTGCCCTCAACATGCCCGATAGTGTCCCCTTGGTTGGGCTGGCCAGATTGGCCGGATATCGTCGGGTGCACCGCGCGCAAGGCACTAACCTTATGCAGTCCACCTGCAATGCGACCACCGACGGGAGCCGCACCCATTTTTTCTATGGTGGTGCGCCCGGCACCGCGACTGAACTGGCCGACCGTCTCCTGAAACGTTTCCCTGGAATCTTGATCGCCGGCTCCCACAGTCCTCTTGCCGAACGAGCCGTCGAAGACCGCCCGCTCAACGCCGTCGCACTCGCCCAACCGGGCTTCGTTTGGGTCGGACTGCCGTCCCCTGATCAGGAACTGTTCATGCAACGGCTCGCCGCATCCGAAATCCAGTTCGGCGTCGCGATCGGTGTCAGCAACGCTTTCGATTTTATCACGGGCCGCGTGCGCGCCGCTCCCTTTGCTCTTCAACGCAGTGGCCTGGAGTGGCTGTGGCCCACCCCCACTCGGGAACCCGATGGCGATGCCGTTCCCTCTTCATGAATCCAGCACGTTATAATGTGCTCGACGTCAGAGTAAGCGCCCTCACCCTTAAAAACGCGACCGCCTGGATTACCGATTCGAACCGCGGCTACGTCTGTGTGACGGGCGTCAATGGCGTGATCGCGTCGCAGTATGACCCCGCCCTGCTTCAAATTCACAACCAAGCCGCACTCGTCACTCCCGATGGCATGCCCCTTGTCTGGCTTGGCCCACCCGGAGTCTCCCGCGTCTACGGACCCGACCTCCTTCTCTCCGTCTGCGACACCGGCCGTCACTCCGATCTCCGTCACTATTTTTATGGAGGCGCCAAAGGCATGGCCGATAAACTGGCCCAACGTCTCCAAAATCTATTCCCCGGGCTCCACGTCTGCAGCACCTTCACACCCCCGTTTCGCCCCCTGGATTCCACCGAGCTTGTCGCGCTGCAAGCAGACGTCGCCCGTTGCCAACCCGACATCGTGTGGGTGGGGCTCAGCACCTCCAAACAAGAGCGCTTCATGGCCGAAAATCACGCCCGGCTGCAATGTAAACTCATGATCGGAGTCGACGCCGCCTTTGATTTCCACACCGGTCGGATCAAACAAGCCCCTCGTTGGATCCAACGCAGCGGATTCGAATGGCTTTACCGCCTCTCGCAAGATCCCCGCCGCCTCGCTCCCCGCTACCTGCGCAACAACCCCCGCTTTATCTGGTTGCTGCTCACGCAAAAACTACGGCGGCGTACGAGTGAATAACAGACAACGTTAGGTCGAGTGCGCTTAAGCCTAGAAAACGCAGTCCAAATCAGAAAACACATGTTACAAAGTTATGTTATTCTGTCGGTTAGGGAGTTTCACTGGGCCCCCGCCGACCCACCTGGCAGGCAGGGCAATTTCAAGAAAGGTTATTGAAAGCGATTTTGAGGGGCTTGGTTGCGAAGCTAACCGCGTTGTAGGCGTTGGCGTATAGCCTCTTTGGGACGCATGGCAGCGACTCTTTGAGTCTGCCAAGCACGGTGGTCACCAGGGATCTAATCGTTGCGAGCAGCGAGATTGTTGGCCAGTTACGGGGTAGCATCGGTCTTCACCCATGGAAGCGTCTTTGCGGTAGTGAAGAGCGTTCTCGATCTTCCAATGTCCTGTGGCCTGAGCGAGTAGCTTGGCCGGATCGGCTTGGGTGCAATCTTGGTTGGTCACGAAAACGATGCATTGGATTTGTTTTTTACCTGTGTGAGGTTCTCGCGCTCTCGGGTGATCCGGCCGGCCTGCGCCGCGAAGGGTCAGGTCGGTCGGGCTGGCGTCGATCGCTGCGATGCTGCGGCGCTCGGTCCTGCCATGGCCCTTTTTCAGGGTGAAGATCTTCCTGACCTCGCTGGCATCCATCCTTTTGACGATGGCCTTGCGCAGCGCCGGGCGGTTGCCCTTCACGCTCATCAGATAATCGGCTCCGTTCTCCTGCACGATGCTGTGGGCTAGCGTCCTGCGGCAATGTAGGGCGTCAACGGTTACGAGCGTTCCATCGATCGGACCGATCTTGCCGAGCAGATCTACGACGGCCGGCGGCTCGTGGTTCTTTCCCCTGACGCAAAGGCTGCTGAAAAAAAATTTCTCAGGTTATGGCTGATCGCCGAGACGCTCAAGGCCTCAGGATTGGCGGGTGTCGCCTTGATCACCTTGCCGTCGATGGCGATGGCCTGCGGGGCGTCGTGCTGATGCTGCCGGAGCCATGTTTCTACGACTTTATCGAAGGCCTCTGGCTGCGCGCAGCGCAAATGGCTCGCCATAGTGTGGTATGGGAGGGTGCGACGAGCTTGCCGGGGCCGAGGGCACGCCAGAAGCCGAAGCTGCGGCACTGCCTTTGATTCAACGCAGCGGCGAAGGCGGCGCACTGCTCCAGCGAGCGGCACCCCGCGAAATATCCGCAAACGACCACGCCGAGCAAACCGGAGAGGCGATATCGGCGCCCCTTGGCTCGCGCCGGTCCTCGAGCAACCCGAAGGCTTCCATTAGCGAGCCGATCGCCTTACCTTCGGCAAGGCGCGGATACCGCTTTTGCTGCTGCTGGCAGTAGCCATGGTAGGGCTCGGGTAGCTCCTCGCGGCACAGCAGCTCCTTGAAGTCCTGCCGCAATGGATACTCCTGCCGCAATGGATACATCAGAATCGTCTTGGGCTTGCCGTGATGCTGGTAAAAATCTGCCGCTTGGCGGGCGAACCCCTGGCTCGAACCTACCACCGTCCAGTTGGCGACCTTATAGCAGGTGCCCTCGAAAAACTCCGGATCCACGAAGGCCTCGACTGCGACAGGTTCCGAGCCAAAAGCACCACGCCAGTCTTCGCGCAGGCGTCTGAGCGCCAGCGAGAGGCTTTGGGACGCCAGATTTGGCATGGAGGGCGACGACCCAACAATCAGCAAGCGGCTGTTGGCCACGAGCAGTTCGAGGCGCTGCCTGCGCTGCCATGCTTCCTAGCCAATGCAGCTGTCGCGTGCCTTTAGATGGTAGGCTGCGAAGCTGAACGAGATCCGTGCCGCCTACTTCCCTGCCACTTCCACCACGCAGCGCAGCGCTTTTCCCGCCACGTTCGAACTGCGCAAAGAATGATGAGTGCGGATCAGATCATTTTATAACATTATCTCTGCTTGATCGTCGAGCAACCGGATCGTGGCATTATCCAGCAGGTATCTCTGACGGCGGTTTGGACGGGTCGTTTTCTCAAACATTTGCCGACTCTGGTCGGACATGCCGGAAAAAGTTCATTGTAAATTACATATAATATTATCTACCTGTAACTTAAAGTTTATTATGAAATAGCCCTACCTGTCGGGTGAACGAATCGGTGCCTGCGACGGACCGTAACTCGTTCCAACTTCGCGCCCTTCGTTCCCTGCTGTAACATCCAACTTCGGAATTTAGGATCATAGGATTCCGTGCCGGTGCGACCAAAACTCGCGTGACCGTCCCCCCTGAGAACGCTGCCGCCATTCGCCTATATGAATCACTCAAAGTTCCCCTCTATCCCGCGATGAAGACGCCTTCAAGAAGGCGCACTACGATCTCCCATAGACTTAAGCGCAGCCCCTAAACCCAAACGCAACGGACACAGCGCGCAAAGAAAAGCAGTTCAGTCCTCCTCACTCCTTGATTTCCAACCGCGCGTCGCCGGAGGGTTCCCGAGTGAGGTGCCACTCGGGCTCGACAATTTTGGCCAGGAATCCCTCGTCGTGGCTGACCATCAGCATGGCGCACGGGCAATCCGCCAGCGCCTCCTCCAAACACAGAATGCTGGGTAAATCCATATGGTTGGTCGGCTCGTCCATCACGATGAGGTGCGGGCCGCGGACGAGGCCCAGGGCGAGCAACAATTTGCGCACTTCGCCGGGACTCGGCAGCGCGCTTTCCCACAGTCGCGCCGGTCGCGAGCCGAGCCGACTGATCGTCGTCATGACCTGCCCGCGCTCATCGTTGGGCAGGCGCTTCGCCGACTCGAGCAACGCACACGAATCGTCCGCCGAAATTTCCTGATGCACGATCACACATTTTCCCGCCGGCAACTGCAAATGCGTGAGCAGGTGCTAAATGAGCGTGCTTTTCCCCAGCCCGTTGGTACCGGTCAATGCGATGCGACTCGTGCCGCCCAGGACCAGATCCGGAAAGTGCAACTGTCGCCCGTCGCCACCCAAAGGCAGACTCCCCGCCGGCAAACGCAGCAAAAAATCCCGCGGCATGAAGGACGCCCCATCGACCCATATGCCGGTCTCGTAACGCTTCTTCACTTCGATCCCCGCGCGCTGCTTCGCCACCTTACCCACCTGCTGATTCATCTGCGCCACCATTTTCCCGGCATAGGCGTCCTTTCCACTGACCTTGGCGAGATTGCGTTTGGCTCGGCCGTCATGGTCGTGGACCGGAATCTTGATCTGCTTCGAGCCTCGCATCCCCGCAGCCTTCTGATCCGCGACCACTCGGCGGCGTTGGGCCTCGGCTTGGAGACGAGTTTCAGTACGGCGCAGGGCATCGTTGGCGCTGCGGGCCGACGTTTCCTCGTTGTCCAGTTGCGCCAGCGCCGCCGTCACACCACCCGGTCGCAGCACCGCGGATGGCGGATCAAGCAGCACACATTGCGAGCAAAGCTCGTCCAACAAGGCGCGGTCGTGGCTCACCAGCAGGCCGATGCCGCCAAATTCCTGGAGCGCCCGCCGCAAAAGACGGCGCGCGTCGGCGTCAATGTGGTTGGTCGGCTCGTCCAAGGCGAGCACCGCCGGCTCTCGCCATAGCGCCACTGCAATCTGGGCGCGCTTGCGCTCGCCGTGACTCAGCGTGTCCCAACGCTCCGGCCAGTCCTCGACCACGCGCAGCCTTGCCTTGAGCACGGTGGCATCGGGCGCCCAGATAAAATCCTCAAACTGCTCGGGGGGATCGTTGGTGCGTTGCGCCACATACAACGCCTGCCCCTGCCGATTCACCGTCCCGCCATGCGCTTCGAGTTCTCCCGTGACCACCTTCAACAACGTCGTTTTGCCTGCGCCATTGGGGCCCACGATCCCCGTCCACCCAAACGGAAACTGCACCGTCAATTCCGTGAAAAGCGGCATGGTCATCCCAGGATGCGAGAACTCGATCGACTGAAGGGCTAGTTGGGCAAACGCCATATCCCATATCGTGAAGCCACCCGGCCCTCTCGCAATGCCTCAGTTTTAATGCCCCATGGTCACGCTCACCAATCGGACATGAATCCGGCTATCTTACGGTGTCTTCTCGCATCCAGCCTGTGCAGGCACCATTCGACTGGGAGCGCGAGAGGTTTGGCCGCACGCTGCAAACGTGGCTTTCTCTCAATCCACGGAATGGCCGCATTCGTCAAAACCAGCATCCGAACCGTCGGGTCGACTCTCGGGTATTCTGGCTCAGGACGGTCCGCCCAGCATGATCGGCCGCCACGCGCAGCCCGTTGAAAAGCAAAGTCGCAGTCGATCGCGGCAAACCACCCGCCACCATGATACGGGACCACAACGATCGCCAGAAGACCAATGGATCCACTTTGCGGCGCTCAAACCGACCCCGGTTCCGCTGTGGTATCAATTTCGTTTGAAAGAAGTTAGGGGATAGTTTGGCAGCATATCGGCCAAGGGAATATCGTAACACGAAACGACCATGGTGGCGCTTCGCTCGCCCAGCCCCCGCCACCAGCCCTTCACTGCCAACATCTGGGGCTAACGGCCATCGCCCAATTCGCAGGTCCGGATACGGGTCGCCCTTGCACTTTGCGAACTACCTCTCTTTCTGCATGCACACACCGCGTGATCGACTCCCCATACGGCATTTCCGTAGTGATCCCGACCCGCAACAGGTCGACTCGCTTACCGCCAGTATTGGAGGCGGTGCGCCAGCAAGAGTCGATGGACACTCGAAGATGGGAAATAATCGTCGCAGACAACGATAGCGATGACGAGACGGTCGCCGTGGTAGAAAAGATCGGACGGCTTTGGCAGGCCGATGGCGGACCGCCACTTTCGCTGGTGGGAGCAAGCCAACGAGGTGCTCACCATGCCCGGTGCGCTGGATTGGCGGCTGCAAGAGGGCGGTGGGTGGCCTTCCTCGATGACGACAACGTGCCGGATAAAAATTGGCTGGAACAGGCCCTCACTGGCGATACAGACCACGGGTTGGGCGCGGTTAGCAGGGCGAGTTTCCTGCGTGTTTCCTCCTCCCCTTGGAATCGAAACCGACAGTATCGTAGACAGCGCTTTCGCCGGAAAAAGTACGATGGAAGCCTTCGACTACGATCCACGATGCTCCGTGCTTCCCCTCCACGGCCGGTTTGGTCATGCGGCGCCAGATTTGGCTGGAGACGATCCCTGACGATCTTCCGCTGACCGGACGAAACCAATATCATCAACTCGCCGGGGAAGACACGTTTGTGGTCGGACTGATGCTAGCCGCGGGGTGGCGGGTGGCACACAACCCCGGAATGCACCTCACCCATCGACTCGATTCCGAACGGATGCCCCCCCCCCCAAATGCTGGAGACGGTCTGGTCGTCAGCATCCTCTCGCATCGTGGCCCGCATGTTCGCCGTTTCCCACCGTCCCTCGCCGGTCGCATGGGCCATGCTAGGTGGCGCATGGCTGCGTGACGGTCTCCGGTATTTGTCCCCGCTTCCAAGCAGGATGGAGCCGATCCCCGGAACCTGACAGCACAAGCCGAGCAGGTATTCAGACGGGCCATCTTTACCGGCCCCTTCACTATGTTGAAACTGGGCGCACTCGGCCCCTCCTGGCGCACTGTCAGACAGGCTCGATTAAATTTCCAACGCATGGTGACAGCGGCGCCCAGTGGTGGTTTGGGGAACCAAATGTTTCAATATGCCCACGCTTTGACCCATGCCCGCCGTCTAGGCGTGCCCCTAGCTTTGGATTTACGTTGGTATGAGAAAGGAAATCGAGCATTCGAACTGCGTCACTTCGCGCTATCCGCTCGCATTCTTTCCACATCCCAAGCCGAAACTTTGCAGCCGAACGATCTGTTCGACCAGTATAAGGCGTTTAGGCTTTTGCCCCGCGAAAATAGTATAAACGCATATTCGCGGGGCTCAAAATCCGCTGCTTGAGCCTAGGTCGTCACAATTTAGTGAGTGAATCTGAACGCTGGACCAACCGCGCCGATAACATACGCCCCGGCAGTTACGTGATGGGTTACTGGGAAGCCGAATCGAATTTCCGACAAATCGCTGACCAAATCCGCCAGGAATTTTCCGCCCGCCAACCCCTGAGCGATGCCGCCCAAGCCATGGCGTCACAAATCGAAATCGCCGATCAATCTGTCGCCATTCACATTCGCCGCGGCGATCGCACCACAGAGGTGGAGCCCCAAGGGCTCTGTCCTCCGCAGCACTTCCACCACGGCTGGAAAGCACTGCAGCAAAAGTATCCCCATGCGACTCCGTTCATTTTTTCGGACGATATGGAAGCGGCGAAGTTCTTGGCCGCTCAAATCGACGGAGCGATCATCGCGGAAAAACCTGGCGAGATTTCCGCCATCGAAGGCTTTAGGATTATGCAAAGATGCCAACACTGCGTGCTCTCCAACCGCACGTTTGGTTGGTGGAGCGCTTGGTTGGCTCCGCATCAGCAAAAAACGGTGATCGTTCCCGAAACTTGGGATTTAAGTGCCCAGACCAAATTCAAAAAATTTGGGCCCAGTAACTGGATCGTCCTCAACACTCCACTTGTGACACCGGAAGAATACCAGTCCCAGTCAACCGCCTGAGTTTCGCATTTGGAGTGCGACGTGTTGGCTGATACCCTCCTTTGCGTCCCCGCTTAAGGACTACCGCAAGCTGCCTATTTCGTGCCCTTGCCCGAGTATTCAACCTATAACTACACCGCCGGCGGACTTATCACCGACACCGAATTCTTTTCGCCGCGCTTCATCCGTGCTTGCGCGCAAATATTCCCGTCTGTTTTGGTTCAGCCGGAGCGAACATCCCCCCCCCCCGGGAGGGACCTCCTGCGACCATGCGGGTCAGTTCCAAATGGGCGTTGATAACAATGGCAGCGGGGAACAACTCAACGGAATGATCCGTTGCCGGTACCCCCAACGCACCGACTTCCGCCTTCTGACCTAAGCCCGGTTCGCCCCCTTGGGAGACCCTCTCAACCGCGGCCCCATACAGTGTCACCAGCAGACTCGCTCCGATCGCTTTCCTCGAACAACAGTTCAAATCCTCCTGACTCCATCCTCCTTGGCCGCTTGCAGCGGCAACTAGTGTAGTAGGAGTTAATTAGCTATACGAAACAAAAAGAGTAGTGCAGGATGGATGCATAGCCCGCCCTGTTAATCCGCTAATCATTGATGCCGCGCAGCATCAAGAACTTGAACAGATGATCAAACGCCCGACCACGCCGCAACGGGAGGTCAGGCGGGCGCGCATCGTGTTGTTGCGGGCCGAAGGGGAAAGCCAGGAGCCGGTGGCTGCTCAGATCGGAGTGAATCGTCCGGTGGTGGCGAAGTGGGAAAAGAGATTTCGTGAGGCAGGGTTGGCTGGATGGGCCGAAGCGAGACGTTCGGGCCGGAAGCCGAGGATGTGGCGATTCGCGCTCAGATCGTCACTGAGGTCACGCAACCCCCGGCCGGGCGCACCAGCTGATCCTCACGGGCGATGGCCCAGGCCAAGGGGGTGTCGGCCCACACCGTGCAGCGTCTGTGGCGGGCCAACGACCAGAAGCCCCATTTGCGACGAACGTGCAAGTTGTCGCGTGACCGGAACTTTGAGGCCAAGTTTTGGGATGTCATCGGTTTGTATCTGAATCCGCCCGATCGGGCCTTGGTGCTGTGTTGCGACGAGAAAAGCCAGTGCCTGGCGCTTGAGCGCACCCAGCCAAGCCTGCCATTGGGTATCGGGCACATCAAAACCGCCACCCACGATTACACCCGCCACGGCACGGTCACGTTATTCGCCGCCCTCGGCTATCTGGACGGCAAAATCCTGCGACGCACCGCCTCTCGGCATACCCACCGCGAATGGCTCGGTTTCCTCAAGCACATCGATGCGCAGGCACCCGACGGCTTGGTCCTGCATCTGATCATCGACAACTACGCCACCCACAAGCACGCCAAAGTGAAGAGCTGGATAAAGTGGCGCAATCAGCGCCATACCAAAGCCCATGGCGTCGAGCGCATCGCACTGCATCGCACTGCACTCCAACATCCTCTTCCTGGTTGAATCTAGTGGAGCGCTTCTTCCGCGACCTCACCGTCGATTGTATCCGCGATGGCAGCTTCACCAGCGTTCGCGACCTCACCAACGCCATCGAAACCTACATGGCCGCACGCGATCTCGAACCCACCCGCTACACTTGGAAGGCCGAAGGCTCCGCCATCCTGGAGAAAATCCAACGCGCCCACACCGCCGCATCCCTTCATTCAGTATAGTTCATTCACTCTCCGCACACCATCGATGCGGTGAGGCCGAAGAAGCAGCCGGGCCACCCGGGAAGCAACCAAACACAGGTCTATTTCCCCAAAATCTTCAACAAATCCTGGTCCTCAAACAGTTTTGAGAGCAGATCGGTAAGCCCTTGGTTGATCAGCTTCTCGTTCCCTTCCTTGGTCGGGTTAAATAGAGCGTGTCCCACAAGCGCAAGAGGTTGGCGAAGAGGATGTAGCGTAAAAATAAAGAGGCCGAAACCGGGAGGATTTCCTGGTGTCGGCACAAAAACGGCGTGTATAATTTGGTGTGAACAATACTACCGAAGCCATCGCCCCGGAAGTTGCCCTGAAAACCTGGCTGCGTCCAGACCTGACTCCGGTCGGACCCCACAAAGCTTACGCCGCGTTTCGCGATCAACTTGCGGGGCTCGACCAGTTGCTGGCCAACAGTCACTTGGAAACGATGGCCGTGGACTTTGTCTGGGAAAACTGGCGGGGCGACGACGTGGCCGGGTTGCCGCGACACCTGCAGTTCGCGCGCAAGGCGCGGCAGGTGCAGGTATTGCGCATGATGCTCGGAAAAATCAGCTTGCGTAAACTTTCCCTGAGCATCGCCTCCAGCGATCTGTTGGCCGACTTTTGCGGAGCGCGCCGGATCGACGGCATCAAGGGGGTCTCCCAAAGAAAGCGTGCGGGAGCGTGCGTCCAAATGCTTCACCGCCGGGCAGGTGCACAGGATGAGCCAAGTCTTTAGCGAGATGTGCGGTGAGTGCGGACCGGGCGAGCGAACTGGGACTGGCTGCGGCGCAGCCGATGGATACGTGCCTGGTAGACTCGACCTGCCTGCAGGCCAACATCCATTTCCCGGTCGACTGGGTGCTCTTTCGCCCCCTGCTCAAGGCGGTGAAACTGATCCGTGCAGCGGGGTTGCGGGGTCGGATGCCGAACGAGCCGCCAGTCTTTGCCAAGCAGATGAATCGGTGGTGCATCGCGATGACCCACAGCCGACGGCGCCGCGATGCGAAGCGGGCCCGCAAGGGCGTGCTCCGCCAGATGAAACGCCTGCTGCGCACCATCGGCGAGCACGCCCGCCGCCACCGCGACCACCTCGCCGCCGACTACGCCCGGACCCGCTTCAGTGAGCGCCAGGCCACCCACCCGCATCATTGCGCGCATCGACGCCAGGCTCGAACAACTGCCGGCCGCGATCAAACAGGCCCACGAACGCATCATCGGCGCGCGACCAGTGCCCAACGCCGAGAAGATCCTCAGCGTCTACGAACCCAACGTGCAGACCGTGGTCCGGGGCAAGGCGTCCGGCGAGGTCGAGTTTGGCCACACCCTCATGATCAGTGAGAACGTGACGGGGTTGATCACCGATTGGCAGTTGTATCAGGGAATGACTCCGGCCGAATGGCGTCAGTTCGACCAGAGCCTCGAGCGCCAGAATCAGTTCGACCTGAGCACCCCGATCAAAGCGGCGAGCACCGACCGAGGCTTCTCGACCAAACGGCTGTGCGAACGCTTGGCCGAAGCCGACATTTATGACGCCACTTGCCCCCCGCGATCCGCAGCAACTGCAACGGCGCATGTAGGAGCCGCAGTTCGTGGCGCTCCAACATCGCCGGGCGTCGACGGAGGCCCGCATCGCCATCATCAAGCAACGCCAAGGCACGCGATTGAGTGCCAGAGGCTTCACGAATCGCTACCTGGCGGTAGCCTGGAGCATCCTCGGTCACAACCTGTGGCTCATCGCCCGACTTGGCCGACCAACCACCGCAGGCCCAAGCCGCCTAAAACCACCAAGCCTACTCTAACGATGAACAATAAACCGGCTGCCGGAGGTTCCTTCATGGAAACGATCCAGGCACTGACTGCTGCGACACTGCAATTTAGCCATTAAATTGCATCTGCGCGCGCCTACATCCGCCATTGGTAGCCGGAAATCCGCCCAAAAAATCGGCTTTCCTGCCCCCCTTCCAAAATCAGGGTAAATGGGACACGCTCTAAGTGGCGAGCAGATGTCGGTGGTCAATGACCAAGGACGGAGCGAAGCGGAGATGGCGTAGCCCGAAACCGAAGGCGTAGGGTGAGCCCGCAGGGCGAACAATACCCGGCGGACATTTCGCCAGAAGTGAAACATTGAAAGGTGCCGTCAAGTCGCCTCGAAACGACCCTCTCGAATGCAGGGTTCCGGCTGAGCCCAGCATGACCCAACTCAAAATCAAAACCACAGCACTCTAGTTCAAATCCGTCTCATTTCCGGTGTCAGACCAGTTAGGCTTGGCCGATCGCGAGGCCATCCCTCATTCGTCTAACAGCGCCAAGAGACCACGACGAATTTGATCGAGATCGACTGTAAATGGATAGTTTTTTGCATCCCGCTATAGAGCCCATGTGATTTCAAGCTCGGACCAGCGATGGCGGCGTAGGGCATATCCTTCCACGCGCACATACATCGATACGACCCATTCAAATGATCGGTGGGTATGAGCTCGAGCACTCGGGTGCCCGAGGCCGCGTAAATTAGATTGGTCATGGCTGCTCCATGTACTGCCACCACATGTCGGGCGGCGCCGACCTGCCGACGGAGATGGGAGAAGTTCGCCATATCCGCGAGGTCAAACCCGTGTTCTGCCAGTAGAACTTCCACCTCCCGTTGATTGGTGAGAGATCGTGATCCGTATCGCGGAATAAACAGACGACCACTGCCCTGAGGCTCGACTGGAGATAAAATGTTGCGATGAAACTCCACCACCCACGGAGCGGACCCGTTGGATACTGAGGGTAGCGAGGGTTGGATCAGAAATTCGCAGGAAACCTGACACTGCGGGGTGAGCCGTTGCACCTTATCCAAGGGCATCCGTAGCTGCAACTCGGTCAATCTCACTGCTTCACAATCGGCCGCAGTTGCCGGGATTAAAATGTGATCCACATCATCCCACTCGAACCCAGCCTTCAAAAAAAGGTCCGCTCGTGAAACCGAGTCCACCATAAGGTGATAAAAATTATACCATCACAGTGAGGCAAAGATTCAACGTGCGCCCGGGGAGATGCCTCACCGGGCGATAGAACCAACGGCGGTATACATCGGAGACCCTCTGCCTCGGCCGGGCACCAAATTGGGAATCCTGCAAAAAGGGGTCGTTGGCCCCGACCACCCAACCGTCGGCCCCCAGCACGCGAGCCTGCACTATCGTCGCAATTCCTGGCGCCGGGAAGCGACAAGTGTTGTTCGCAGGTTGCTGATAGCCGGCGGGCAGCGGCAAAAAAGCATCGGGCAAGAGACGTTGATAGGCCGGATAAACCTGTTTCCAATCAGTACCCGCCGCGCAGCCGTGAAAGTCCCGCCAAGTCGAATAACGCCGCGGAGGTCCAAATTGCCGGGAACTGCCCGGCACGAGCCTCCACAGGCGACGGGGAAAATACCGCTGCACCAATGCTATGAAAACGAGCTTCAGTCGGCCCAATAGCATTCGGAGTTCCGGATTCATAGCACGAAACGATTGTTGCCCCGCCGTCGCGTCAATCATGAATAGTTCCCGCCAATTGCCCCTAAACTGAACTGGTCCCCCCATGCAATTTGACCCTAGCCCAGTGAGTTCCCCGCCCCCCCACTCCGTTGCTTAGCGACGAGGACTCTGAGGTGGACCCCGTCGGTTGGACAGGTCGGGCGGATTTATAGTTATGGTTTCTGGTTTTTCTGACCAAGAATAAAAGATAATGGAGGGGAGCAGGGGAGGAAGCGCGGCTTCCTCCCCGCTCGGATAGCCGCCGTCAGGCGGCGGCTTGGTCGAGTTGTGCGTGGTAGACCTCGGATGGTGTTTGGCGGCCGTGGGCGGAGTGCGGTCGTCGGTCGTTGTAGAACAGCAAGTAGGTCTCCAAGTTGGCATGGGCCTCGACCATCGTCTCATAGCGTTTCAGATAGACTTCCTCGTATTTGACCCTGCGCCACAGGCGTTCGACCAAGACATTGTCCAAGCACCGTCCTTTGCCGTCCATCGACAGTCGCACGCCGGCGGCCAACAATGGCTGGGTGAACTCGGCGTTGGTAAACAGGCTGCCTTGATCGGTGTTGAAGATCTCTGGCTTGCCGTAAATCGCCATCGCGCGCTGCACCGCTCGCAAAACGACGCATCGAGCGTGTTGGACAGTTCCCATGCGAGCACCATCCGCGAGTGCCAGTCGATCACCGCACACAGGTAAACGAAGCCACCGCACACCGGGATGTAGGTGATATCTGTTGCCCACACTTGATTCGACCTTTCAACCTTCAGCGTTCGCAGCAGATACGGGTAGATCTGATGAGAGGCCGCTTTCTTCGACAGACTCGGTTTTTGATTGATCGCCGTGAGTCCCCTTAATCGCATCAATCGTCGCACCCGTTTACGGTTCACCACGTGTCCTTCGCGTTGCAACCAACGGGTCATTTGGCGGCTACCAAAGAACGGTGACTCGAGGTAGATCTCGTCGATCGGTTTCATCAACGCCAGGTCCGCTTCCTTCGGTGGCTTCGGGTGGTGGTAGTAGGTTGAGCGTGGCAGCTCCAACAGTTCGCACTGCCGGGCCACACTCAGCTTCGGATGCTCGGTTTCGATCATGCTGCGGCGCTCCTTACTCCCCAAATGCGCTAACTTTTTTTGAGCCACTCGAGCTCCATCTGCAGCTGCCCGATCCGCGCATACAGTTCCTTCTCTTTGCGATTCCGCTCGATCTCGTCGCTCACCTGCGCCGAGGGCTTCGCGAAGACCTCCGGCAACCGCTCGGACACCTCCTTCTTCCACTGGCTCATTTGCACCGGATGCACCTCGTGACGCTGCGCGATTACGTGGATCGGCTCGATTCCCTTGAGGGCTTCGAGCCCTACTTTCGCTTTGAACTCGGCACTGAAGGCACGTCGTTTCTTCGACATATTGGACTCCTTTGGGATTTAATCATCCCTCCTGTCCAACTTCATGGGTCCACCTCACAACCAACGCATCGTTCACCTGCGTTTTCTGCTGATCGTTGGCGTCGTCTTCATCCATGCCTTCGATACCCAAATCAATTTTTCGACCGATACGGTCAGCGCAGCCCACCAGACCGGTTACTCCAGTTTTGTTCGAACAATCATCTCGCAGGGCATTGCTCGCACCGCCGTGCCCATCTTCTACTTTCTGGCGGGCTACCTGTTCTTTCTGCACTTCACCTGGTCATGGAAAAGCTACCGCCGAAAACTAGGTTCCCGTATTCACACCCTCTTGATTCCGTTCCTGTGCTAGAATCTGTTCAACTTGATCTTACGGGCCGTCGCTGAGAATGCCCCTTTCACTCAATCGTTCTTTTCCGAAGCCAATGAACCCATTCTCGAGTATTCTGTTTACGATTTAGGGAACAACTTACTCGGACTCGAAAGCTTCCCGATCGCCTACCAATTCTGGTTCATCAGAGATTTGATCGTCATCATTGTGCTCTGCCCATTGATACATCTGATCCTGCGAACCGTGCCGCGAATCGCACTCGGAGTGATCTTCGCGCTGTGGTATTTCAACCTCTGGAGCTGGTATATCCCTTCCGTTGCCGCTCTGGCATTCTTCTACGCTGGCGCCTACTTCGCAACTCGCCGAATCCACCCGTTCAGCCTGGACCGCTACGGTCCTGCGATACTGGTGGTTTAGGGGGTGATACTCGTGATCGATGTCCTTAACCTCCATGCCACGTGGCACGAATATCTCCACAAGCTAGCCATCGTGGTGGGTATCGGAGCGGTCTTCTGCCTCACCCGCATCCTTTCGCGTTACCCATTGTTGTGCCGCCCTCTACTCTGGGCCAGTTCGAGCAGTTTCTTCGTCTTCGCGATCCATGAGTCTCTGCTCCGCATCATGAGAAAACTCGCCTACCACCTGATTCAACCAGAGTCGGACACCACAATACTGAGCCTGTATTTCGTCATTCCCCTCACCGTAATTTCGCTCGCCATGGTGATTTTCAAACTCATGAGCATCTCCGTCCCCGCGTTTTTGCAAATCATCACGGGAGGCCGCATCGCCTCCAAATCTCAACGCCTACCATAGCGCGTCAGAACCTCGGCATTTCGCCCGGTCGATGCTGGCGCGACATCAAGGACCCGTAACCGTGCGATCAAACCCGCGCCCTCCCCGATAAGTCTGGGCATGCGACCCTATTAGTTGCCCCGAGTCCTTAGACTCCCTCCCGACCACGCAGCGCCAATCCACCCAAAAGCCTAAAACTGGTGTCCCCACGGGGATTCGAACCCCGGTTCTCACCGTGAAAGGGTGGTGTCCTAGACCGGACTAGACGATAGGGACGTAGAGCACGGGAGGCCGGAACGTAGGAACCGCCTCAGCCTGCGCAAGGCCAAATTTTCAACTTTTGAGATTTCTTCTAATAGGGCTTCTGGGCTTTCTTCGCCTAATCTCTTTCAAAATCATCACTTTACGTAATATATATTCACCTAAAACCGAACGGTCTAACCCCCGCCCCTAAGTGGTTTCCTCAGTTGCATCTGCCCGCGCTGGGACACAGCCTCACCACCTGTATGGCATGGTGAATAAGGAGATCGAAGACATGGTTTGCGAAGTTCACGGTGAAGACGCTTGGGAACTCATCAAAACCAACGCCGGTGTCGATGTGGATGTATTCATCAGTAACGAAGGTTACCCCGACGACTATACCTACCGTCTCGTCGCCGTCGCCAGTGAGGTGAGCAACACACCCGCCGAGGTTATTCTTGAGGCCTTTGGGGAACACTGTGTCCTCCGGACTGCTCTGGAGGGCTATGGCGATCTGATGCACGCCGGTGGCGACAATCTGAAAAATTTTCTGATCAACCTGCCCTATTTTCACACTCGCGTGGTGATGATCTACCCCAAACTTCAACCGCCCCATTTCGAGATCTCCGACTTGCAGGACCGCGAGTTACATCTCCACTACCACACCCACCACAATGGCCTCTCTCATTTCGTGGTGGGACTGCTTCGCTGTCTGGGAAAAATGTTCAAAACCCCGACCATCGTCACCCAAATCGCCTCGCGACCCGACGGTGCCCATCACGACAGTTTTAGGGTCCAATGGTAGACACAGAGAACTCCGTCGGTATCGCGCTCGAGTCCGCCGAAATCGGTCGACTGTTCCCCTTTTTAATCGAAGTGGATGTCGCTGGGTCCGTGCAACAACTGGGACGCTCCCTGTCCAGAGTTTGCCCCGACATCAAACTCGACACCCCTATCGATTACAGTTTCGAACCAAGTCGGCCTCACACTCCGTTTCACGTCAAAACCCTTCGAGATACCCCCACAACGCTGAGCTTGATCCGCGAACGTTCCACCGACCTCTCCCTCCTCAGAGGTCAATGGGTCAGTCTCCCTTCAGGTGGTGTGGTCTTCCTGGGATCACCCTGGCTCTCCGACACCACAGACCTCCGCAAGCGCAACCTGAGCATCGAAGATGTCGCCATCCACGACCCCGCCGTCGATCTTCTTCAGATCCTGCGATCGCAAAATATGGCCACCGATGGATCTCCGCCGCCTCACTCGCAAACTCACTGCCCAACGCGCTCAATTCAAGGAAACCAACGCGCGCCTCACCACCCAGGAAGCCGAATCCCGCAAACTCGCGCTCATTGCTGAACGAACTGACAACGCCGTCGTGCTTACTGACGCCAACGGGCGAGCAGAGTGGATAAACTCCGGCTTCACTCGCCTCACCGGCTATACGCTCGAAGACGTGAAGGGCCGCCGCCCCGGCTCTCTCCTCCCAGGTCCCGACACCGATCCAGACGACGTCCAAGACATGCGGGACCAAATCGCCGCGCACAAGAGCTTCAACGTCGAGCTTATCAACTACGGTAAAGACGGCCGCCGTTACTGGGTTTCGATCGAAGTTCAGCCCATCAAAGACGACGCCGGCGAAGTCACTCACTTCATGGCCATCGAGAGCGATATCACCGCTCGCCGCGCCTCCGAAGCCAATCTCCGCGTGCAGTTTTTAGTCTCGCAAATTCTCGCTTCCGAAACCGCCTTCAAAACCGTGGCGACCGATCTACTTCGCACCATCGCCACCCAACTCGAATGGGATCTCGCCCAACTTTGGGTGTTCGACCACTCGGCCCATGAACTCCGCCTCACCGGATCCTGGGCCCAGGATCCGTCACTCCTCACTCGTTTTCTCGCCGCCGCGCAACAACCCGACTCTCCCCCCCACACAGTGGGTCTGCCCGGCTGGACCTGGCGCACCATGCAAAATCAATGGGTCGAGCGCATCGATCAATTTCTCTCGTGCCCCCGCAGCGATGCCTCCCATCGCAACCGCCTCAAATCCGCCGCGGCCTTCCCTCTCCACCTCGGAAACCTCCACCTCGGTGTGATCGAGCTCATGCGCTCTTCGAGAGACGGGACCCGGCCCCGCTCGCCAACTCGTTCTCGAAGCCGTCGGGGCCCAATTCGTCGAACGCGAACAAGCCCGCGAAGAACGCCGCCGCAGCAGCGAAGAACTCACCGAACTCAATACCCAACTGGAATCTGCCAACCACGCCAAAGACGAGTTCCTCGCCAGTATCAGTCACGAAATCCGCCCCCCCCCCCAACGGCGTCATCGGTGGCACCGACGCCCTGGAATTTTCCCTCCTCGACCCCCAGCAGCGCGAGGCTCTCTCCACCCTTACCGCGTCCGTCAATCACCTGCACTCGCTGCTCAACGATGTGCTCGATTTCTCTCGCATCGAAGCCGGCCGCCTAGAGCTCCAGCCCGAACCCATTCTGCTCTCCACGCTCATCACCCGCATCTTTACCCCCATCCCTCGCCAGAAACACCTGGTCTTTGATATCGATTGCCCCACCGCTCCAGATCTCGCCGTGTTCGCCGATGTCACGCGTATTCGCCAAATCTTGGTCAACCTCCTCGGCAACGCGTTTAAGTTCACGACTCACGGGACGGTCGCCTTCCGCCTGCGCCACCACATCCACGACGACGACTCCCTCAACCTCCGCTTCGAAATCCAAGACAGCGGCATCGGCATTCCCCCGGATCGGGCCCACTCCTGTTCAACCCCTTCAGTCAACTCGACTCCTCCCACACCCGTCGATTCGACGGCACCGGACTAGGTTTCGCCATCTCTCGCCGACTCACCGCTCTCATGCATGGGACACTTGATCTCGATCTCAGCATCACCAGGGCAGCCTGTTTTCCCTCGAAGTTTCCGTTCCTCGAGCCGAAGCCCCCTCTCCGGTCATCCAGCAATCCAACCACTCGCCGCCACCGCTCCTCTGCTCATCGTCGACGATCACGAGGCCAACGCCACCGCCCTCAAAATATTGCTCAGTCAACTCGGCCTCTCCGGTCATCACTGCCCCAACGCCCAACGCGCCCTCAATTACTGCGAAAGCCACGCCCCTCCTGTCGTCTTAATTCGTCAATGCCCACGGGCTCGATGAAGAAATTGTGGACGCAATATTTGAACACGGTGACGATATCTCAACCGCCCAGGAAGTTGCCGAAATGTTCGCCGCCATGTGGAGAGATGTGCCGTCCGCCCTGGACCGCATCGAACTCGCCAGGAATGGCGGCGATATCAAGGCCGGCCAATCTCGGGGCCATCGCCTCCGCGGAGTGATCGCGAACTACGGCATGCTAAGTGCCGCCAACTTACTCGGCCGCATGGAAAACGAAACTGACTTCTTCTGCCGCGGATCAAATCTCGCCGCCGTCCGCGCCCTTATCTCCGTCGGCCACGAAGAACTATTCCGGCGCTACCCTTATCTGGCTGCAGCCAGCTAGCACGGCCTCTTGCTCACTCCCACCAGGCTTCGATCACCTGAATCTCGACCTTGTCATCCGGCCAGATTCGCACGATCATTTTACGTCCCGGCGCCGGTTCAAACCAGGCCTCCGTCCCGACATCTCCAGCTCGCCCCAAATGGACGACCCATTTCGACGCGGGAACCTTGATGTCCACATTTCGCCGACGGCTCCGCTCCGCATCCAAGCGCGGCACCCGCCACACCGTCCTCTCGCCGTGCACGGAAACTCCCGCCCGGTCCACCGTCGACTCATTGTAGATCACAATCGCACAACGCCGACTGTTCCACCCACCGACTCCGACCGCCACCATCGACAAAATCACGCCCCCCAGAATCCAACGCACCCGACGCATGCGTAAGTCAATCACGGCCGCCCCTTCCGCGGTGACTCCAACCGCGACACACAACCCACCAGAATCATCCACATTCCCAGATTCTTGGTCTGTGTCAGCACTCGCGCCAAGTCACTGTGCACATAAGTCAGCCCAAAACTGATCGCCACCGCAGCCAAAAAAAACCCCGCCGACGTCTTCCGCCGAGCCCACGCCCCACGCAATGCCCACCACTGAATCAACACGATCAACCACATGTAGGTCGCAAACCCGGCGTACCCCGTTTCCGCCAGCAGCAACCAATAGTGACTCTCGACCACCCCCTTCGCGTAGTCCTCGTCCACCTTGTGGCCCCGGTTTCGTTCCCAATCATCAATCACGTCTCCGTACGGAAACGGATGATTGATCGTCAGCGCAAAATTGTTCCAGCCCAATCCGATCGCCGAATCCCGCAACATCGCCGCCGATGCCAGGTTCAGCACAACTCGGGTCTCCCCGCTGATCTTGTTGCCTCGATCACTAAATGGCGAGATGATCGTGTCCGCCTTGACCGCCAAACCCAGCATGCCGACTAAACCCAACACCAAAATAGTTCGTATCCGCCGAGCGGTGACACCATCCATCATCCCGGCCGCCAGAACCGCCATGACCCCGGCCGCAAACAACGCCAACGCCGCCCGCGACAACGCCGATTGCACGATGATCGCCGCCGCCAAGAATCCCGCCAACCACCAGCGCGTATCACGCGCCTTCGCCGTCACCATCGATACCGCCAGCATCGGCAACCCGATCATATAGGCCCACATCGCCAGGGGGTTCTGGTGCTCAAACCACCCTCGCACCTGATAAAACCCGTCCACGTATTTCATCTTCAACACGACCACCGCCTGAATTATCAGAGTGGCCGCAATGCCCTTTAGCACCCATCGCAGATCCTCCTCATCCCGCAGGTAGTTATAGGCCGCCACCATGATGACCCCCGCCCCCATGAATTTCCACGCCGCCATCAGCACGTAGACCTTGTTCGCCGCCGCGAAAATCGAAACCAAACTCGCCACACCGTACACCACCCGCTCCCCGGTGGCACCCACCTAAAGCCCTTCGCCTTTTCCATCGCCAATCCCAGAATCATCCCCAGCAACAGCGTCACCATCAGACTGGCCTCAAAGCCTTTCGTATGCTCTCGATACCACTCCACCGAATCGAGCATCAACGTGAATTTGTTGATGTGCATCGAGGTCATAAAAACCAGGCCGACCAACACTCATCGCTGATACCATCGATTCCCTTTCAACCACATGCCCAGCAGCGGGGGCAGCACCACATACCACCCGGATATCACCACGAATTTGATGACCTCTTTCATCCGCCGCGTCGTTCCACCACTCGGACTTCCGCTTGTTGGTAGATCTCCTCGGTGCGCGCCGCGATTTGCGTCCAGGTATGCTGGGCTTTCGCCTCCTCGCAACCCGCCGCCCCCACGCTCGCCGCATCCCTGGATCCGCGACCAATTCCGCCAGTTGCCCCGCCAATCCCTCCGCCTCCCCGGCCTCAAAAAACGCTCCCGTGCGCCCGGCGGTCACCAGACTCTGCAACCCACCCACTCGCGACACCACGACGGGCAATCCCGCACACCACGCCTCCAGCACCACAATGCCAAACGGCTCGTGCCGCGAGGGCAGCACAAACACGTCCGACGCCGCCAGCGCATCCGCCAACTGCCGCCCCGTCGGATCCAATGAACCCAGTTTGTGAATACGCGCGGAAAACGGACTCGCCGCGATGCGTACATTCAGCTTCTCCACGTAAGCCGCCGCGGTCTCCGGTCCGGCCATCATCAAATGCAATTCCGGATGCCCCCCCGCCAATCGATCAAACGCCTCTACCAGGGTCGGTTGATCCTTCTGCGGATCGATTCGACTGATGCAGGCCAATACCACCGCGTTCTCCGGCAACCCGTGCGCCGCCCGAAATCCCGCTCGATCACCTCCAGCAAATCGCGCCGGATCCACTCCGTTACCCAAATGATGGATACGATCGTGTCCGAGTTGCCCTCGCGCCTTTTCCGCTTCGCTCGACCGCAACCACGCGCCAAACGTCCGCCCCCACTCGAACTTGCCCGCTTGTGCTTCGGTCAACTGCGCCAGCTCCGCCTTCGGCACATCAAACACCCCACCATGCAAGGTCGCCACAAACGGTTTACCTCGCATCCGCGCCGCCGTGAATACCTCGCCCCCCCCAACCGCTTGAGAGCATGCACATGAAACAGCCGCACGTCCGGTCGGCGCCACAATCCCCACAGCAGTGACCATGACAAAAGATTGCCGCCTTTCTTGTCCATCGCTCTGCGCTGCCCCGCATTCAGCCCGACAAAGGGATAGCAATACGGATACCTGAATATCTCCAATTCCTGCCACGTCTCCCGCCGCACCGTACTCAACGCCAGCGAGGGGTGAATTTCGGGCGCCCATCCCGACCGCCGCTGTTCGCGCAACAACTCCGCAATTACCGTTTCCGTTCCGCTCCTCCGCCACAAACCGGCGTGGCTACGTGGATCACGCGGGGGGCACGGCTTCGGCACTCATCCTTGGTAAGTATCCAGCCGTTCAAACAAAAACGGCAGCAGTTGTTTTTTGCGCGCAACCATCCCCGCGTGTCGTCGTCCCTTGTCCGCCGTCGCGCCTTGCAACAACCACGCCGCCCGGGCGCTTTCCGGGTCATCCACCAGCAACAGACTGTCCCCTTTCAGCACATCCGTGATGATCAAAGCCACCAACTGCCAACCCAACCGGATCCGCAGGCCTCCCAACGCCTCTCGCAACTCCCCTACTACCCGCGTCGTCGTCAACTGCCCTAGATCCACCGTCTCCAGCTGCGCCACCGCAAACACCACCTCACCTCGCTTAAACGACTTCACATCCTTTTCGACCAACGCATCCGGAGCGCTCTCCATCAACTCGTCGTTCTGCCGCAACACTTCGCGCCCAAATTCCACCATATCCACATTCGCCCGCGCCGCCAACTCGCGCGCGATCCGCCGGTCCGTCTCCGTCGCCGTAGGCGAAGTCAACAACAGCGTGTCCGCTACCAACGCTCCCAACAACAGTAACGCCTCCTGCTTCGTCGGCACTTGCCCTGCTTCCGCATACTGCAATGCCACAATCGTCGAACTGCTCCCCAATGGTCGGCAATCCACCCGCGCCGGCATCACCGTCTCGATCGCCCCGACCCGGTGGTGATCTACAATCTCCTCAATGCTCGCATGCTCGATGCCTTTCACCGTCTGCGTGCACTCAAAGTGATCCACCAATATCAACGGCCGCAGCGGCGGCGCGATGGCGTCACTCTGCGACATCACCCCCACCAAACAGCCATCCGTGTCCACCATCGGCAACGCGTGTGATGCCGCCTGCAACAACGGCAAAACCTGGTCCAATCGCTGCTCCGCGCCCAACTCTTCCACGTCCGTCGCCACCAACACCCGCAAGGGAATCGCCAGCGACAAACTAGATAGCAGCGCCAACATCGATCCCGGATAGAAATACACCGGCATGGCTTTCGCCCCTGCCGCCGCCTGCCTCGCGTCCTCCAACGCGGCATCGGCCACAATAACCGCCTGCGCCCCCGCTCGCTCCGTCGTCCGCACCACTTTGGAGGAGGCCCCCGCCATGACCACATCACCTCGATCCACTTGCAGAGGACCTCCGCTCGCCACCCGAAAACTGCCGGGAACCACGGTCGCCGGTCCCGTGCCCGTCGTCTTCAGGGCTCTGAGCGCAAACGTCTCCACCACGTCCTCCAACGCCAGCAGATGCCCGAGATAATCCTCCACGTTGAAATTGAAGAAATACTCGTTCTGCCGCATCCGCGGACTCACCACGCCCAACAAACGTCCATTCTCATCGACGACCGGCACCATGCTGATGCGCCGTGCCTGGAGAATGGCCATCGCATCTCCCAATCGCGCATCCGGCGGCAGCGAAACGAATTCCGTGCGCATCCTCTCCGCCACGGTCCATCGTATATCCGGCCGCACCGGCGGCAACGGGGTCCGCGCCTGTTTGTATAACCACACTGTTGGCCGATTCGCCGGTCCCAGCAACAATGGCTGATAATCCCTGCCTCGATCCAACCGTTTCTTTAATTTCTCCAGCACCATGGCCGCCACCGCCGCGTCCGTATCAGGGCGCTGATGACCCGTCACAAAAACTAAGGGACGTTTTTTCATAGTCTCAGGTTAGGGGAATCGCATCCGGTGCTAAACTAAGTATTGTCGAAGGGCTCGACGAGTCCCCTTACTCATGCCCTCTCCAGTCTCCATTGTCATGCGTTCTTTCAACGACGGAGCGCTTATTCACGAAACTTTGCGCATGGTGCATGCCTAGGAGGGCGTCTGGGAGGTTCAACTGGTGCACATCGATTCCGGCTCCCAAGACCAAACCGTTCCCATCATTCAGTCGTTTAACCCCCCCCACATTCTTCCCTACGATCTCGAAGTCGTTGTCGGCCAGATCGAGTCCTACCTTCAGGAAACCGTCGCTACCCATGGCCACGCGTGAATGGCAGCGCCACTTCTGGCGCAACACGGGCACCAATTATCTGCGCACCATCCTGCGTCTCGGGTCCGGGCTCATTCTCTTTCGTCTCACTTTCCAATACCTATCCACCGAGGCCTTCGGGTTCTACAGTTTGCTCTGGTCCCTTTTCGGTTACATCATCCTGCTCGACTTCGGGCTCGGCTTCACCGCCCAAAAGGCCGTGGCCGAACACTCCGCCGGCGGCGAAACCTCCCGCCTCAACCAACTGCTCGCAACCATTTTTTGGTCCTTCGCCGGCGTGAGCTTGGTCATGCTGCTGGTCTTTCTATCCGGGCGCGGGCTCTTCCTCCAGTGGACCCATGTCGACGTCGCGCACTACGAGACTTTCGGCTTGGCCTACGGGGTCTTTTTCTGCGCCATGGCCGTCGCCTTTCCTCTCGGCATTTTCCCCGAAATGCTACGTGGCTTGCAACGGATCGACCTCGCCAACTGGCTCGTTATTGGTTCAACCCTTATCAACCTAGCCCTGCTCGCCTGGGCTCTCCTTCACGGCTGGAGCCTGCCGGCCATTGTGATCATCAGTGTCGCCCCCAGCGCCGCCGCCTGGCTCATGGTCCTGCCGCGCATCAAGGGTCTCAGCCTCCACCCACGCCACTATCAACTCCGCGCCGTGCGCGGCGTGCTGTCCTTCTCCATCATCGCCTACCTCATCACGTTCACCAACCTGATCATGGCCCGCACCGATCAGGCCGTCATCAGCTTATCCATCGGAATCGGCTTCATCGCCCTCTATCAAGCCGGCTATAAGGTGTCCGAAATGTTCTCCGTGCAAATGCAGGACGCCCTCACTCCCGCCGCAGCCCAGATGAATATCCAGAACGACCAGGCTGGCTTACGCGACCTGCTGATGAAGAGTTCTTCGCTCACCCTCCTCCTCATCACCCCGCTCTACGCCCTCTGCGCAGCCTACCTCGCCCCGCTGGTCAAACTTCTCATCGGTCTCGAGACGCTGGAAACCGATACTTACTTGGTCGGTCAGGCCCTGCTCCTCGCTACCTACAGTTCCCTCATTACCAGCAGCTGCTCCAAACGGATCCTCATGATGTGTGGCTGGGAACGTCGCCTCCTGCGTATCAGCATGGTGGATGCGATCGCTAATCTGGCCCTCTGCCTTTTCCTCGTGCATCAACTCGGCGTGCTCGGGGTCGCCCTCGGCACCATGATTCCCACCGTGCTTGTCGGCTGGTTCTGGGTTGTGCCGCTGACCGCCAAATGCGCCGAAACTGGCACCGTCCGTCTCCTGATGGATATCGCCGTTCCCGTCATGACCCCCATCGTCGCCGGCCTCGCCGTCCTCACCACCCTGCTCTGGTTTGCCCCCTTCCCGTCCGACGGCGGTTTTATCGACTGCGCCTGGCGTGGTCTCTTGGTCCTCCTGCCCGTCGGAGCACTCGGACTGCAACAACTCAAAGCCCTGCGCCCCTCAGCATGATCGAAAATACCACTTCCGCGATCGTCGTAGTCGACCACGAAGGCGCCATCACTCGCATCCTGATGGAGGGTCCGTCCGGATCATCGGTGTGACCACGGTGGATGAAGCGGAACTGGCTATGAAACGCGAAATGGCGTCCGTCTTGGTCTGCCGCGACGACCTGCCCGGGGAAACCAGCATCATGTTTCTGACTCGCTACCGCGACGTCGTGCCGTGGCAGCGCCGCATCCTGCTGTGTCCACCCCTGGATTCCGAACTGCCATGCTGCTCATCAACGAGACCAACGTCTTCCGCTGCGTGCCCATGCCCACCGAACTCGCCATCCTCGTGCAGATCGTCGAGGCCGCCCTGCACGATTCCTCGCTCATCGAAAAACTTTTCGCCGCCGAAACCGAGAACCTGCACTTGCGCCCAAAATTGGTCGCAGCCGAAACTCGCAGGCCGGCTGCGCTCACTCGCGAGTGGCTCCGGGCCATGCCTTGCCTCGCCACCATCGTAGTGTGCACGTTCGCCGGCACCTTCCGCCATGGGCGTGCGCACCCTCGCCTTACTATACTTTCTCAAGACCTTTCTCGGCATCGACATCTTCGCCGACGCCCACTTGAGCGACGCCATGCCCTAGTTCTACTTAGTTAGATGGAGATAGGCCGACGGGAATGCGTTTTCGCCGCTCGATGTCGCGTGCTCTGAGCCGATGCCTGGCGGTGATATTGGTGAGAATCGCCGCCTCATCGAGGCGCTTACGAGGCAGATAGTAGTCGAGCAGTTCGGTGATGTCGCGCACGCTCAGCAGCGGGACCTGGGCATGCACTTGGGTGCATAATTTTGGGGAAAATAGCATGGCCATGGCAACCAAGGCCATGTGATGATGCCAGCTGGGCCAGACCCGCACCTGATATTGTGCCATGCCCAACTGGCTCTTCGCTTCGTGGAAGGCATGTTCGATCCAGAAGCGCTGGGCCTGTGCCCAGGCATAGTGGGCCCACGACTGGCCGGCCGGCCGGTTGCTCAGGCTATATTTGAAGCGGTTATCTGCATCGCGTCGGATGATCAGTAAACGCTCTCGTGGCTCCTGTGTGCCTGGCTCCCAGGTCCATACGGTGCTCACCCAGATCCGAGTCCACAGCTCCCCCTTGGTGCCTGAGCGGTATTTGACCCGTTGGTGTGCCGACTCGAAGTGCTCCTGGGCCAATGCTTCCACGCTGCGATACTGTGCGGTGTTGGCCTCGCTGAACCGATAGTTCTTCGCGAGTCGTCCCCGGTCCGCGCGCGGTTTCTCCAGGTGGAGTTGTTGCGTCCATACCTTGGTCGTCCTGGCCACATTGCCCACAAAGCGCTCCCCCAGGTCTTCGACCGCGTTGAGCAACTCGCGCTTGCTGCTATACAGGCAGTCGAAGCCGACCCAGCCAAACCTCAGGCCCTGCTTGCGCGCGTGCACGATCATCTCCCAGGCCTGCTCGTGTTTCTGGTTTTATGCACGCGGCATTGCTCCGGCACCTTGGCCTTGTCCAGTCTCGCCGAGTCCTGCGTCCACGCCTCCGGCAGATACAGGCGAAAATCAGTCAGGCACACCCGCGTATCGCGCCCCAGGCAAGCGTAGACTCCGACTGGGCAGTTCTCAACCTTGCCCGCCCGCCCGGACCATTGGCGCTGCACTCCCACCGACGCGTGGCCCTTTTTCAAAAAACTTCTCTCGTCGATATACAGACCGGCAAGTTTTTCATCGCCGAGCAATGCGTTGGCGTCGCAGGCCACTTGCTCCATCAACGAGTGGTGATCCCATAGCGATGAACTGATGAACCGCTCAAAACCTTGATAATCACTGCCTTTCACATCCTGCCCGATTACCGCAAGGTTTTTTCGCCGCTGCGTGCCCAGCAGCCCACTGAGGTAGTGGCGCGCGTGCCCCACGCTGTTCATCCCCCGGCCGATGAAGTGCGGTGAATAGGAGTGGCAAAATTCCACGAACATACGGGCCGCATCTTTTAGGGCGGCAATGTCATTTTTTTCTTCGGCCCGCAGGGCTAGGCCCCCCGATGACCACCGGGCTGATGAGTCGCCTCTTCTAGTTCTGTCAAACATTTAACTAAGTAGAACTAGGGTGTGGCTGGGAAATAGACCGGCCCAGCGGGAAGGAGAAAGGGTGCTCCGCCCAGGCGACCGAGGTGGAGGCGGGCCAGCGGCCCGTGCCGCCGAGCGCAACGCAGGTCCAGTTTCCTTTCTCACTCCCTCATAGAGCGTCAGCGGTGGCCCAGTTTATTTCCCAGACGCACCCTAACGGGCCACTAACAGTTTCGCCGCCAACTTCGCCGTCGCAACCGCAAACCCGACCTCGCTCCAATCACGGTTCGATCCCGTCATGATTACATGGGTGCCGGGAGCCGATAAGGGTAACGAAGTCTTGCCCAGATACTCCGGGTAACTGCGGATCAAATTCCCTCCCTGCAAAAAGTACTGCCGGTACCAGGTGCTACCATCCGTCATCACTTCGGGTTCATGGTCCTCCGCCTGTAACTCCACCCCGCGGTAGCGCATGCACACTTCCAACGTGTGGTACCGTCCATCTCCCATCGCGTCATACCACACCATGGCCAGCGTCGGCGACTGATCGAGTAGCCGAACTTGCCGGGCACTCGCCTCGATCCGGCGCACCATCGCGCCCGACGGCAAGGGCGCCGGCTCCGCCGGGATCGTTGGCAATAATGATGCCGCAAACGGCACCCCAAAATACATCCCCACCACCACCCGCATCGATCCCGGCCAGCCCGACAAATTCGCCGTCGCATCCGTTCCGCCCATTCCACGCAACGCCCCGCTCGCCCACCACCCCGCTCCGATCAAAGCCAACACCGCCACCGCCGGATTCCACGCCAACACCGGGATCGTGCCCAGCAACGTCAACCCGAACCGCCCGAGTCTGCGCCAGGTCACTCGATGCACCAGTGGGCATCCCAACAACCACGGTAGCCACAACGACTCCATCCGCATCAACGCGATCAATCCCGCCGTCCAAAACCAACCGTAGACCAACCAGTTCTGCGGCGGTCCGGCCTCCGTGCCTGCCTGCGTCCGCGGCAACAACAGCGCCAATGCGCACAACGCCACCACCCACCCCGCCGGCCCCGCATGCAACGGCGCCAGCAGCGCGAGCGCCGCCGCGATGTGCAACGCCTCCAACCACCGTCGCCTCATCGAGGCCGCTCCATCCCGCGCCGGAGCCGCAAACCAACCGAGCACCGGCAGGACCCACAAAAACCCAAAGAAATAATGTAGCTGCGGACTCTCTACCGTCGGGTATTGCCAAGCTCGATACGCGATGAGTGTGACAATGCGCGCCAGATTCGCCGTAAAAGCCAATGGCACCGCCATCACCAACCTCACCACCAAACGACGATCATAGGCCCGGTCGCGCCAGGTCCACAACACAACCGCCAACAATACCGCCAACAATACCGCCAGGATGTTTAATCCCGCACAGTCTCCCGTCCACGGCACGTACAGCTGCCCGATCACCAACCCCACTCCCTGTATCCTGCGCCGACCATCCCAGCAAACTCAGCGTGCCCGTGACCAACGATTTTGTCAGGCCCCACATCGAAGTCAACCGCCGTCGCTGTCTGCAACACCCCGAACACCGCCGCCAAGGCAACGATGGTGCGACCTACATACCGGTTTCGCGACGAATCTGGCCGATCCATGCCACTACCTCCGGTTGAGGGTTTCGCCGCACAATTTCCTCCGACCAACGTGCCCATTCGCCTCCATCTTTCACCACCGCCGAAGCCAACGTCGCCAACAAGACGGTTTCATCACCGCTTTCCCGCGGATCCAGCTCCCGGCATTTGATCACCACTTCCGAGTGTTGGCCGGACGCAAATTGCTGCCGCAATGCCAACTGCTGCGTCACGACCGCCTCCATCGCCTCGCGCACCCCTGCGTCGGCCCGAGCCGCCGCCTGCATACCCTGCCACGCGGTCGCGTCCCTCGCTTCAGCTCGCACCGGGGCCAACATCTCCGCCGCTTCCTGCTGCAATTCCACCGGTACGCGACCGCCCTTAAGGGCCGCCAACACCATCGTGCCCACGTCTCCACGCCACCCGTCGTCCGCTCGCCATCAGACTCACGTCAAACGACGTCCATCGCGCCGGATCCGACGTCAGGTAGCCCTTCAACGCGTCCTCCCATTTTCCATCCACGGCCCGGACTCGGGCCGCCTGCAACAATCCCAATTCCCCGGCCTCGGCTGCCCTTCCCACCGCCAACCAAAACCGATTCGCCAGGCCGGCATTGGCTTCGATGCCCAATCGCCACGCCGCATAAGCGCACCGGCCGGGCACCACGGAGGCGTCCACTTCCCGCAGGGCTTCCCTGCCGGCCTCCACGTCCCCTTTCGCTGCCAATAAAAATGCCCGGGCATACACCGTCGGCGCCGTCCGCATTTCCTCCATTTCCTCTATCGCCCGATCCCGCGCAAACGCATCAGCCGCCAAATGATTCAGCGTCGATTCCACTCGGCCCCAACTGAGGGCCTGCAGCTCGCCGAGATCCCCGGTTCGCAGATCCGTGCCCAATAAAGCACTACGATCCGAGATTACCGCTGCCACGGGCGCCACGCTTGGTCGCCCTCGGATCCACTCCAGGAACCCAAATGAGATCAGGAGCGCAACCCCCACGATGCCGACCCACTTAGGCTTCACGTCGCGCTCCCATCCGGCGCTCCCGCCACCACCAGACCGCTCCCGCTAACATCAATCCCCACAACGGAGGCGCCGGTGCCCCGTGCGCGGCCGCCGGGAGCGGAGAGCTTGGAGCTGACTCCCCGGACGAGTCATCGACCGACAGTACCGGTGCCGTCGTTTCAAAGACCAATTCCTCCGACGCCTCCGTGATCCCGATCGCCGCTTCGTCCAGCACCCGCGCGTCCTCCGGTGCTAGGATCGCAAAATCTTCCAATCCACCCGAAAAGTCGAAAAACGACTCGTTCACACCCGCATTTTTAGCCGTCTCCAACAGATTGATCTGTAAACGGCCCCCGTAATTTCTCCGGCAAAATAGATGTTCTCCATCTGCAAAACGGCGTCGAATATCGACAAATCAAACCCCGTGGTGCCGCTCGTGAGCTGACTACTGCCTCCCTGACCAAAGAGCGTGAAATACGACGAAGTCGTGTCACTACCATCCGCCTGAATCATGGCCGTCGTGTTGGGTAAAATATCCGTGAAAGTATAGCTGCCCGCCGCGGTATCCAATACAAGGTCATATCACGTAACGCCACCCCCAACGAACTCCTCGACTCCACTCTCGCCGCATTTTCGTGCACATCGACGCCCAATAAAAGTCCGCCGTTGCTGTTCAAGTAGGTCGATAAATCAGCTCTCGAGACATCCTGCAGCAGATCAATTTCACCCGCCCCTCGAAACAACTTGTCTGTCAACAACGTGGGGATCTGCGCACTGGCCATCAGCACCGACGCCATTAAAATTCCGACCAATTCCCATCCCGCGACTCTGCCCCCCGCTGAGATGCTGCGCCTGAGCTGTCATGAGGACTCCACCATCCGCCATCTCCTTCCGGTCGCAAGCGTAGTCCGCTGTTTTATAACCTCCTTCCGAGGTGTGAGCCGACAATTTATCTAGAGGGATAGTCAAAGCGATCATACTTCTACCTTAACATCTTTAGTGCCTTAGTGCCAACTCAACCGGTACCATATTATACTATTGATATTGATAGTGTTAAAAAATCACTACCCTGTTTTTAGAAACGACCGATTCGAATAATCTATTGCATTTCCCTCTCATATCGTGCATAGATAATTATATATGCACGATGTTCGCGTGGTATCATCCCCTCGAATTCCAATCTGCGATCAGCGCCTTGGTTTCCTCCGTTGAGCCGTTGCTCTCAAATAATTCGGTCCTGCGCGCAACGCCTCACCTGGACCCACTCACCGCCCGTTCTACCGACCAAACGTATTTGGTGCCCGCACTGCTTTTGGACGCCCCGCTTTGGTCTGTCCTGCGGACCAAACTAGCCACCGCCAATCGCTACTTCATTGTGTTCGGCGAGCACCTTGACCCCGAAAAAATCGTGCCTGCCTGCCGCGATGGTGCATTCGACGTGCTGGACCTCCACGATTCTCCTTCTCGTTGGCGCGCCTCGCTTCCTCGCGTTCCCGAAGCTCAGGCCCTCTGGTGGCAACTTTACGGCAGCGAAACCGGCGAAATCGACCATCGTCAACTCATCGGCCGTTCACCCGCCATGAAAGCCCTGCGCCTCGCCGTGGATCGCCTCGGCCCCACCAACGCGAGCGTGCTCATCCTCGGCGAATCGGGCACCGGCAAGGAACGCGTTGCCGAAGCCCTTCACACCGCCGGCGGGCGGGGTGAATTCGTCGCTTTCAATTGCGCCGCCCTGCCGGCCGATTTACTCGAAGCCGAACTCTTCGGCGTCGCCAAAGGCGCCTTCACCGGTGCCCACATGGACCGTCCCGGCCTGGTCGAACAAGTCGAAGGGGGCACCTTGTTCCTCAACGAAATCGGCGAAATGGCTCCCGGCGTTCAAGCCAAACTGCTCCGCTTCCTCGAGACCCGCACCGCCCGCCGCCTCGGCTCCAACCAGTCCTACCACGTCGACCTGCGCATTGTCGCCGCCACCAACCGCAACCTCGATCGCGCCATGAGCGACGTCCCGTCCCGTCCCGACCTCTACTACCGCCTTGCCGAAATCACTTTGCCTCTCCCCGCGTTGCGCGAACGCACAGAGGACATTCCGCTCCTTGCCCGCCATTTCGTGGACCTCGCAGGCACTCGGTTCGGCAAATTCTTCGACGCCGTTGAACCGGATCCCCTCGTCATATTTCAGACTCACTCGTGGCCGGGAAACATCCGCGAACTGAAGAACACACTCGATCGACTCGTCCTCATGCACGATGGCCCCGTCCTCCGCGCCGGATGGTGTGATCCGCCTCGCCGCTACCGCCGACCGCCACATCGTCCACCGCCGCCGCGCCCGTCAGCCCGCCTTCCCCCGTGCTGCGGAGCCAAAAAGATCGCCTCAATCGCGCACGCACGCTTCTCGCTTCCGGCCACTCAAATCTCGCCGAGGTCGCTGCCGAAATTGCGTGCCCCCCTCCACCCTTTTCCGCTGGCGCCAGGCCGGCAAAATCTAGCCGCGTTCTGCGCTCCACTTCACCGTTCTTTGGCGCCACCGAAGCAGTCGCCGAATCACCGGTCTAGAGCGCCCCCAACTCCGGCCAGGCGGCCAACAACGCCTCCCTGTTCACCGACCGCTCGTCAACCGACGTAAGCACCACCAGAACGGGCTCCTGGCCCGACGCGCCCAACGTCACCCGCCGCAACGTCGTGCGCCACCAGTAGGTCATCGCTGAACCCAATGCGTGCTCCCCTTCCGTAAACCAATACAACGCTTCCGCCTGCTCACCTCGTCGGGACAACGTTACCCGCGTCGCCTCACCTATCTCCACCGGCATGACGTGCTGATCCAAAACCTCCCAACCCGCGCCTCGAAAACAAAACAACGGGTCATGCACCGCATGCCGGTTTTTCGTACCGTCTATGATCGTGAGTACCACCTGCGGTCCCCGCACTTGCGCAACCCGCTTTAAGACCGTAGCGCCCGCATAGATCTGCTGCTCGACGTCCGACACCGCGACGTCCTGCGACCTGACCATGCCCCCCCCCGCTGCGGCAACGCATCCAATCGTGATGACGAGTTCGGTATCGGATAAAACTGCCACACCGTCCCCAACACGATTGCCAGCCCGATCGCCGCCCACATCAACGTGGTCTTCAACTTCACTGTCACCGCGCCCCCTCCTCATCCGTTCTGGTTCCTGGTCCCGGCCACCCCACCACCCCCACGCCGCTCACGATGAGTCGCAGGGGCAAATCTCCCCCGGGAAACCCCGCCTTCGCACTGACCCAACCGAGTGCGGGAACCCACGCCAAGCCCGCCACCGCCACCGCGATACGCGGCCACCACCCGGGCACCCACGCCGCCACCGCCGCCAGATGACTGGCCACGTTCAAGTGACCGACAAATCCGACCAACTCGACCCCCAGGGACACTGCCAACACCTTCGCCACCGGCATCGCACCGTGTCGCGGAATCGCCGCCCCGGCCAACCTCAGCCAGATCAACGCCACCACCCAACCCCACCGGTCATACGGCGCATTCCTCCACGCCCACAGGACCTCCCCACTCAACACCACCGTTACCCCCACCAGCAAAACTCCAGCTATTCGTAATTGAGTTCCACTCGCCATCAGGTCGCTCCTTTCGGCTTCATCCCGATTTTTCCCAGAACTCGAAAAACCGCCATGCAGAGGCCAAACATCACCATCAATACCGCCCATCCGCCCCAGTCGTGAAACCAGCCCATCGCCGCCTCCGGGCCGTAACTCAATCCTGCCACCCCTAGTGTTCCGGGAGTTAATTCACTATCCGAATGAAGGGATGCGGCGGTGCAGGCGCGTTGGATTTTCTCCAGGATGGCGGCGCCTTCGGCCTTCCAAGTGTAGCGTAGCGGGTGGGTTCGAGGTCGCGTGCGGCCATGTAGGTTTCGATGGCGTTGGTGAGGTCTCGAACGCTGGTGAAGCTGCCATCGCGGATACAATCGACGGTGAGGTCGCGGAAGAAGCGCTCCACTAGATTCAACCAGGAAGAGGATGTTGGAGTGCAGTGCGATGCGCTCGACGCCATGGGCTTTGGCATGGCGCTGATTGCGCCACTTTATCCAGCTCTTCACTTTGGCGTGCTTGTGGGTGGCGTCGTTGTCGATGATCAGATGCAGGACCAAGCCGTCGGGTGCCTGCGCATCGATGTGCTGGAGGAAACCGAGCCATTCGCGGTGGGTATGCCGAGAGGCCGGTGCGTCGCATGATTTTGCCGGCCAGATAGCCGAGGGCGGCGAATAGCGTGACCGTGCCGTGGCGGGTGTAATCGTGGGTGGCGGTTTTGATGTGCCCGATACCCAAGGCAGGCCCGGCTGGGTGCGCTCAAGCGCCTGGCACTGGCTTTTCTCGTCGCAACACAGCACCAAGGCCCGATCGGGCGGATTCAGATACAAGCCGATGACATCCCAAAACTTGGCCTCGAAGTTCCGGTCACGCGACAACTTGAACGTTCGTCGCAAATGGGGCTTCAGGTCGTTGGCCCGCCACAGACGCTGCACGGTGTGGGCCGACACCCCCTTTGGCCTTGGCCATCGCCCGTGAGGACCAGCGGGTGCGCCCGGCCGGGGGTTGCGTGACTTCAGTGACGATCTGAGCGCGAATCGCCACAATCCACACTCGGCTTCCGGCCCGAACGTCTCGCTTCGGCCCATCCAGCCAACCCTGCCTCACGAAATCGCTTTTCCCACTTCGCCACCACCGGACGATTCACTCCGATCTGAGCAGCCACCGGCTCCTGGCTTTTCCCTTCGGCCCGCAACAACACGATGCGCGCCCGCCTGACCTCCCGTTGCGGCGTGGTCGGGCGTTTGATCATCTGTTCAAGTTCTTGATGCTGCGCGGCATCAATGATTAGCGGATTAACAGGGCGGGCCATGCACCCATCCTGCACTACTATGTTTGTTTCGTATAGCTAATTAACTCCCACTACACTAGTATCCGGCCAAACTGAAACAGGAGCAAGTAGGCGGCCTCGTGCTTCTCGACGTCGTGATCGACGATAAAGGACAGGTCGGCAGCGCCGATGTCGTAAAATCGACGGCGGACGATTTTGTGGCACCAACCCTCGCTGCTGTAAAAAAATGGCGCTTCAAGCCCGCCAAAATCGCAGGCGAAAACGTCTGGGTTCGCCTTCGCCTGCCGGTCAAGTTCTCCCCCGCGAGCTAACCCTTTCCGCAACACCCATCCTCCCCCCTCTCGCGGCTCGTCTCCTCCCGGACGGGCCGTTTTTTGTCATTGGGCCCTAGACCATGCGGGTCGGCTTATTGCTCGAGGGCGAACTCACATCCAACCGAAGCGACTCGAGATTCTCCCGTACCAACTCCCCCATCGACTGACACTTTAGATACGCATCCCGGCGGAAAAACTCTGCCAGCCCCGCCCGCAGATCATGAAGATGTTCGGGTGGCGCAATCCGGTCCGCCGCCATCGCCGCGAGCAATTCACCGAGCATGGTCTCCGTGATCGCCGCCCGGTGCAGGATCGCCACCCGCTCTTCGCGCTGATACTGCTGGGCCGTCTCCACCCGCAGATGCTTCATGCAAAACATGGCGAATGACCAATTCTCCTTAAAAAACTGCGGCCGATAAAAATTGAGGCGTCTTTCATAGCTCTGCTGGTCAAAATCCATGGCCCGGATCCTCAACTGCGCCCCTTCAAAATCCGGGGTCACCACCACAACAAAATTGTAGGCCCGCATGTCACCCAGGAGCCGCACGAAACACCGTTCGTTGAACTTCACCAACTCCTTCGCCACGCGTACGGGCTTCAAGTCCTTTCCCTCTAGCCATTTATCAATGAACACATCTCCCGGTAGCCCCGCCACATGCTCCTCCACCAACGTCGCCCCACTCGTGAAGTAGTTCATGCGATTTGGTGACAATAGATGTTCCAGCTCCAGTCCATACACCCGCGAGGCATCCCCTCTCTTAATGTAGAAATAGTCCGCGTTGTCATTGAACGCATTCACAATCCGAATACGAAACGGCGCCGAATTCCCAAACGAACAATAGTCGATGCGATCCACATACAAATGCTGCATCACCGACATGTCGCCATCCGTGCGCAACAACGCGTAGACGCGCTTCAGATCCTCATGCAGCGGTCCCATCTCCAGCCGGCTGTAGATCACACAATCCCACAAAGTCGGCACCCCCTGGACATCCGGCAACGGACACGACTCCTCAAAAGTCAGCAATCGTTCGTAACTGATCGGCAACGATCGCTCCCGCCGGTTTCGGCGTAAGTAGTCACGCAACCGATCCGAAATCAAAAAGCTGGGTTTCTTAAGTTGCGGGCGCTCGTCGTCGGCCATTCATCCAACGTGAACACCTTTGCTCCCTCCACGCAACGTCCGAGCCCTGCTCTACCTGCACCTCGAGGCTCAATTCGCAAAAAATCCGTCAAAGTACGGCGCCATGAGGGATCTTCCTCGTCTGCATCCGCATTATGTAACTACTAAAACGACCATGTTGGTCTTGGCTATGACGACTCTGGAAAGATCCAAATGGTGCCCACGCACTTTTGGGTCAACGTCTTCCTGGTCATACTCAGCGGCATCGTCGCGCTCATTCTCGTGCGCCACGCGGCCCGCATGAACCGCTACGTACTCACACTTATCATTGTGCTACTCACGACAACCATTGGCTTTCAATGGATCTACGAGCGTAACGAGCCCCGCTTTTTCACCCCTTTAATCAACCAGATCGCTCCGCTCTTTCCCCAGAAACCCCACTACTAGCACGGAGTTCCTCCATCGCATTGCGGTCCTTGCCTCGCCCACCGTATAGATTCGGAACTCCCTCATTCTTTACGTTTGGCGACTGAAATACCTGCGGGTTGCGACGCCTTGCTCCTTGTTTCTGCTCAAGAATTTTCTGTTTTTCATACCTGCTTTGCGGATTTCGCGATGGCTATCACCTAGGACATCGTGCATGTTGACCGCCTTCGTGTGCCCAAAGAACATTCAGACATCGGACTCATCGGCCTCGCCGTGATGGGTCAAAATCTCGCGCTCAATATCGCCGATCACGGTTTTCAGATCTCCGTCTACAACCGGACGACCGCGAAGACCGATGCTTTCGTCGCGGCCAACCCCGACACCCCGGGCGGCCTCGTCGGCACTCCGACTCTCGAGGCCTTCGTCCAGTCCCTGGCCAAGCCTCACAAGATGATCATTCTGGTCCAGGCCGGCAAGGCTACCGACGCAGTCATCGACGGCCTCATCCCCCTGCTCGATCCGAACGACATCATCATCGACGGAGGTAACGCCCTCTGGACCGACACCATCCGCCGTGAAGCCAACCTCAAGTCCAAGGGACTTCGCTTCATCGGTTCCGGCGTATCTGGCGGCGAAGAAGGAGCGCGCTTCGGCCCGTCCCTCATGCCGGGCGGTGAAAAAGGAGCGTGGAACGAGCTCAAACCCATTTGGCGAGCCATCGCCGCCAAGGTCGACAAAGTCACCGGCAAGCCCCTCGAAGGAGCAGTCCCCGGCAAACCCGTCAAAGGGGGCGTGCCCTGCACCACCTACATCGGCGAAAACGGCGCCGGTCACTACGTCAAAATGGTCCACAACGGCATCGAGTATGGCGACATGCAGATGATCTGTGAGGCCTACGACCTCATGAAGGGCCTCCTTGGCCTCAAGGCCAAGGAAATGGGCGAGATCTTCGCCGAATGGAACAAGGGTGCCCTCGACTCCTTCCTCATCGAAATCACCGCCGATATTCTCCAACAAAAAGACCCTGCTTCCCGCAAGGCATTCGTCGACGTCGTGCTCGACACCGCCGGCCAAAAGGGCACCGGCAAATGGACCGCGACCAACGCTCTCGATATGGGCATTGCCGCCCCCACCATCGCCGAGTCCGTCTTCTCCCGCTGCCTTTCCGCCGTGAAGGAAGAACGCGTGGCCGCTTCAAAAATCCTAAAAGGCCCCAAGAAAAAATTCAAGGAATCCAAAGATGCGCTCATCGCCGCCATCCACGACGCCCTCTATTGTTCCAAAATCTGCTCCTACGCTCAAGGCTTCCAGCTCATGCGTGAGGCCCAGAAGGAATACGGCTGGAAACTCAACTTCGGTCAAATCGCTCAAATCTTCCGCGGCGGTTGCATCATCCGTGCAGCCTTCCTCCAAAAAATCACCGAGGCCTACGCCCGAGATAAGAAATTGGCCAACCTCCTCCTCGATCCCTACTTCAACAAGACGATCCAAAACGCTCAAGAAAGCTGGCGCAAAGTCGTAGCTCTCGCCGCTGAATACGGCGTCCCCGCCCCGACGTTCAGCTCCGCCCTGGCCTACTACGACGGCTACCGCAGCGCCCGCCTCCCGGCCAATTTACTACAAGCCCAGCGCGACTACTTCGGCGCCCACACCTACGAGCGCACCGACAAACCCCGCGGCAAGTTCCACCACATCGACTGGCCTGATCCCAAGCGGCCTCAAATCGAAGCCTAAAGGTCCCTCAAACGCTCTCGTCACCGAGACTCTCCAGCCGCGCTCCCTCCGGAGCGCGGCTTTGTATTCGACTCCATACTTAGGGTGTGCCTGGGAAATAGACCGGGCCCGCGGGAAGGAGAAAGGGTACTCGGGCAAGGCGACCGAGGTGGAGGCGGGCCAGCGGCCCGTGCCGCCGAGGGCATCGCAGGCCCACTGTCCTTTCTCACTCCCTCATAGAGCGTTAGCAGTGATCTGGTTTATTTCCCAGACGCACCCTAATCGCTCACCGCCACCTTCTGCGCCGCGCTCAAAACCAAATCCATCGCATCACCGACCTCGGCAGTTTGCCCCGGTAGCTCCGCCTGGCACCACGCGATCACATCATCGTGCTCGACCAGCGTGCAAGCCAACCACCACCGATCTCGCAGGGTAAGATTCGGAATCCTCGGAATCGCCACAAAAATACGCCTCAATATCTGCTCGTCTCCGGTCGCAAGAAACATCCCCCAGCCCAGATACAGCGATGACTTGGATTCCAGCACCAAGTGATCCATCGACGAATCACTCGATAATCCCCGTTCGAAAATCTTCCGCATCTTTGGCTTCTTCGTATCGTCTGCATAAAGTCGCAAATCTGCCTCGCCTTTCGGATACCCCGCATACCACAACGCTGAAATGACGATGCGGCGCTCCTTTTCCGGCAATGATCGACAATAGAGCAGCCATTTGTCCACCCGCTCCGGGTTCTGCCCAAATAAATTCGCCATAAACCCAACCCCGACCATCGAATGGCCGGGTAGCGCAAAATAGCGATTTCGACTGAGATCAAAAACCGAAGCGACAAAGCGCTCCGGATCAGGGTTTTCGTAATAGTGGTTCAACCACGCACGACCACGAAACGCAGTCAGCCCGGTGGCACTCGCCGACGAAGCAAACAACACCAGCATCACTGCGATCGCACCGCGCCGCAAAGCAGCCGGACAATACCGCATCATAACAAGGGGTTTGGAGGTTTTGGATGACGGAAGGGGGACCGCCGGGGTTTCAGCAAACCTAAACCGCAAACGCGTTACCGTACAGCAGCGCAATCGTGAAACTATCTCATACTTAATCCAACCGAACGCATCGCCCTCAAACTCACGATTATTCGACCGCGAGCATAATCCCCTACGGTTTCAACCAGTCTTGAAGACCGGACCAACTTATCCTGAATACCCTTCATGCCTCTTATCGCGACGCCGTTTACCGCCGAGACCCACGAAAGCTGGCGCATCCATAGCGTCGCTTCCTTCGCTCACGACAAAGTTCAAGCGGGTACTTGGACCGCGGAGGAGGCCCCCCTCCCGGTCCGCGGCCTCCTTCCAAACCCTTCTCCCACAAGGCGCCAATACTCCCAATCACCTGTTGCGACGGGTGATTGACGAAGAGTCCCAAGAGTGGGTCGGTTGGTTCTGGGTGGGCAAAGCATCCGATGGCGCTCTCGGATCGGCCTGGCTGTTCGATATCGAAATCATCCCCGCCCACCGCGGCCTGGGTCACGGCCACACGATCTTGAAAATGACCGAAACCGCCGCTAGTGAAATGGGGTTCAGCCATCTCGGCCTGCACGTTTTCGCTCACAACCATATCGCTCGCGCCCTCTATGAAGGTGCCGGATTTGAGTTAACGGACCTGTGTTATCAGAAACCGCTCTGAACGAGTCTTAATCCTGAATTATTGCCTCTCCCTTCGTCATGAAAGTCGCCTCTGATCCCCGCATCGACCGCTACATCGACGAAGCCCAACCATTTGCCCAATCCATTCTTCGGCACCTGCGCCAACAGATTCATCGCGCCCTGCCGGGCGTGGTCAAAACCCTCAAATGGGGCGTGCCAGCTTACACCCTCAAGGGCAAACTGGTGTGTTTCACCGCTGCATTCACAACCCACAGCGCGCTGAGCTTCTGGCCAAAATCCATAGCTACCTACCTCGCGCACAGGAAATAACGGCCGATTCCGGCATGGGAAATTTCTGGAAAATCAGATCACTTTCCGATCTGCCCTCTGATGCCGATTTAGTTAGATTCGTCAGAGAAGCTGCGCTTCGCATCACCAGCCCGCAGACCGCTGATCCAAAATCCATCGATCGCAAGACGCCACGGTCTCCTCCTCCCGACTTGCTCCAGGCACTCAATTTTCCATCAAACGCCGAAGCGGCTGCTACTTGGCGCTCATTTTCGCCAGCCAAACAACGCGATTATGTCGAATGGCTACTCGACGCTAAGCGTGAGTCCACTCGCAAACGCCGCCTCCAAACAACTCTCCAATGGTTGGCTGAGGGAAAATCGCGCAACTGGAAATACGCATCCTGGTAAAGAAAACACCCTAGAGGGACGATGGGCTAAGGGTCGCTCTGTCGACAACGCCTCCCTTTCTCCATTCGCCCTCAACTCCCACCCGTCGGGTTTCCTTTGACCGCGAACGTCTCGTTCGTCGTAACTCCTCCGTGATTCGGTCGCTTCTTCATCATCCTGCGACCGCGTGGACCCTGCTCGGTCTGTTCCTCACCGTAACCTTCTGCGCTTGGAAGGCATCGCACGTCTACGTATCGCAACAAGCAGAGGCACGATTCAACATCTCGGTCGGACAAAGCCGAAACGCTCATTCGCGAGCGCACATTAGAGTATCAGCGAATTCTGCGCGGTGGTATTGGATTATTTGCTGCCCGCAATGACATCACGCAAGATCAGTGGCGCCGCTACGTCACCGCACTCAACCTTCACCCCTCCTCCGGCATTCAAGGAATCGGCTTCACGCGCCTTCTAGATCCCGCCACCACGTCCTCTACCGGCAATCGCGAGACAGAGACTTCCGTCGAACTATTCGAGCCTGTCGACCCAGCAAATCTACCGCCACTCGGCTCCGACCCACTCTCCGATTTGGTCAGCCAGGCCGCCATGACTCGCGCACGGGATACTGGTGAAGCCTCGATGAGCGGCCCCGTAAATCTCTTCGCAGCAGCAGAAAACGTATCGCAGCCAGACTTCGTCATCTTCCTGCCCGTCTATCATCAGGACAGCACTCCAACCGACATCGAGCAACGGCGCACCGCCTTGATCGGCCACGTTTTTGCGCCACTTCGAATGGATACTCTCATTCGCAATCAATTCGATCACGTTTCACGAGAAGTCGACGTGCAGATCTACGGTAGCGCTTCCAACGTCCGTCAAGATTCTTCGGCCGCACGTCAACTCACCGGAAACGCTCCCTCCCCTCCTCGCTTTCACACGGAACGCACAATCCCTATTTTTGGACACCCATGGATTCTCTCCTTCGCCTCCAATCCGATTTTTGAAAAAGGTACGGCCAGTGCTCAAGCGTTCCTCGTCGCCTTCACGGGCACTGGGTTCAGTGCCCTGCTCTTTTTCCTCATCTTCGGCCTCGAGTCACGATTTCGGAGTCCGTCGACCCCCGCCCGAGCGATCGATGTCGGTCCTCCCGCCAGCGTATCAATTCAGAACGCCATCCTGCAAAACGCTCGCACCGCCATCATCGTCACCGACCTTGAGGGCCTTATCACACTCTTCAACCCCGCCGCCGAAGACCTAGTCGGCTACAGTGCGGCAGAAATGATCGGAAAACATACCCCGGAGGTTATTCACGATCAGCAGGAAATCGCTGAACAGGCTGCCACACTCTCTGAAGAACTGTGCGTGGTAATTCCCTCCGAATTCCGAGTCCTCGTTGCCAAGGCCGATCTCAATCTGCCCAACACGTACGAATGGTCATACATTCATAAAGACGAGACCTTCATACCCGTCCTGCTTTCCGTAAGCACAATCCGCGACGCCGAAAACAGCATCACGGGCTATCTCTTTGTCGCGACCAACCAACCCGATCGCAAAGCCGCCGAAAAAAAATTGGCCGCAGGGTTGCATCAGGTGAATCGCATGAACGCCGCACTCAATGAACACGACATTGTAGCGATCACCGATGTTCGAGGAATCATCACCGATGTTAATCAAAAGTTCTGCGCAATCTCCGGCTATGCTCGCTCCGAACTGGTCGGAAAAAATCATCGCATCCTCAATTCGCACACCCACGATCGCGAATTCTTCACCTCCATGTGGAAGGTCATCTCCCAAGGGCGCACCTGGCACGGTGAGATCTGCAACCGCGCCAAGGATGGAACCCGCTATTGGGTCGACACCACCATCGTGCCCTTTACCGGAACTGATGGAAAACCGGAACACTACATTGCCATTCGCACCGATATAACAGCCCAGAAGCGCAATGTGGCACTCCTTAACGACTCCCAGCGATTGGCCGCCGTGGGGGCTGGGAATACATCGTGCATACCAAGTCCTTGAACTGGACTTCGGAGAGTTTTCGCATATTCAACCTGCCCCCGGAGACCCAGATAGAACTCCAAACTCAAATCGGACTGTGCACCCCCGCTTTCCGCCTCATGCTGCGACAGGCTTGCCATGAATCAATGTTGTCGGGCGCGCCGTTCGATCTGGAACTCCAGATTCAAACCGCGCCCGGCTCGGCCTCTCGGTGGATTCGCATTACCGGCCGCTCCGAAATGGCTGGCCATGGCGCCTACCGTCTTAGCGGTTCAGTGCAGAACATAGACCACATCAAGCGCGCCCAAATCAACCTCGCCGCCAACGAGGTACGATTCCGTACCCTGACCGAACTCCTTCCCGTCGGTATTTGATAATTCGATACAGACGGCAATTGCCGCTATACCAATTCCGCGTGGCAAAAAACCTCCGAACAGTCACACGAAGATAGTCTCGGTCAGGGCTATCTCGAGACCATCCACTCCGTCGACCGCGCAAACTTCCTGCACGCCTGGAAGAAAGCCGCGGCCGTCGGCAAACTGTTCGAACACGAATTCCGATTTCGCAACCCCAGCGGACGCGTCCGCTGAATACACACCGTCGGCACCGCCATCAACCGCGAGGGCCAAGCTGCCGGGTTCGTGGGAGCCAATCGCGATATCACGACCTCCGTCGCATGGTCGAACTGCTCCGCGAAACTCAAGTCCTCGCCGCTATCGGCGGATGGGAACTACTTCTTCCTGAAAATCGATTGGAATGGACCGATGAGACCTACCGTATTCACGGTGTCGAAATTGGAGAACCCTTGGATACCGAACGGGCCTTCGAATTCTACCACCCCGAAGATCAACGGAAAATCAGACGCGTAGTCGATGAGGCAATAACCACCGGTAAACCGTGGAACCTTGACCTGCGCATCATGACAACGGCCGGCAAGGAATGCAGGGTCCGTTCCACCGGCAAAGCGGAGCTGGAGAATGGTCAAGCCACACGCTTGGCCGGCACTTTCCAAGATATTGATGCAGCCAAACGCGCACAACTGGCCCTCGAAGCCAGCGAACAACGGTTCCGCACCTTGGCCGAGGTATTGCCCGTCGGCATTTTTGAGGCCGACGTCTCCCGCCGTAGTATCTTTAACAATACCCGTTGGCTGGAAATAGCCGGGATCACTTACGAGGAAGCTCTCTACGATGGCTGGTCGTCCGGAATCCATCCCGCAGATCGTGATCGCATCTTCGCCGAATGACCCGCTGCGCCGAAGCACACATCGACTACGAGGCTGAGTTTCGATTTCAACGCCCCGACGGCGGCACCCGTTGGGTCCACTCAGTTGCCACCCCGCTTCATCATGACAATCAAATCGTCGGATGGGTCGGCGCCAACGAAGACGTGACCGATCGGCGGATCGCCCACGAAGCGCTCTCCGCCAGCGAACAGCGATTTCGCACCCTCGCCGCCACGCTTCCCGTCGGTGTCTACGAAACCGACGCCCGCGGAATTATTACCTATGTCAACTATACCTGGATGCGTATCGCTGGCTGCAAGGATCTCCCTGCTCACGGGAACGAGTGGATCGAACACGTGCACCCCGAGAATCGAGAAAGTCTCCTCCGGGCATGGAGCCACGCCATCAACGACCAAGCCGACTTCTCCTTGGAATTTCGTTTCCAACATCCGGACGGCACCATTCGCTGGGTGCACTCCTCCGCCACCCTGATCGAGCGCGAACATCGCGCCTCAGGCTACGTGGGAGTCAACGAAGACATCACCGCTCAACGCGACTCTATCCAACGCATGGCCGCCTCGTTGTCAGAGAAAGAAGTGCTGCTTCGAGAGGTCCACCACCGCGTGAAAAACAACCTTCAACTCGTCACCAGCCTGCTCAACCTCCAAGCAGGCTACATCAAGGACGCCTCGGTGCTTGAAGGATTCCGCGAAAGCCAACGACGCGTGCGCGCCATGGCCCTCGTGCATGAGATGCTCTACGCTCATACTTCTCTCGCGCGCATCCAAATCGATGTCTACTTCAAGCCACTCGCCCAAACCATCATTCGCAGTTTCCCCAACGCCAGTTCGGGGATTACGCTGGAGGGAAATATCGCCCCCCTTGCCCTCTTGCCCGATGTCACCATTCCGCTCGGCCTCATTGTCAACGAACTCCTGACCAATGCCTGCAAACACGGTCTGGCGACCCAGTCCGAGCTCACTCTCACCCTCTCAGTGAGCAACTGGCGTCAGGAGGAATCACTCTCCTATTCTCCGACAACGGACCGGGCATGCCTGCCGATTTCGATCCGACTCAAACCAAATCCCTGGGTTTCCGACTGGTCAACCTCCTGTGCAAACAACTCCGCGCCAATCTCCAGACCCCTTCCGCCGGAGGGACCGCCCGGTACGAGTTACATCTCCCGCCCGATAAATCCGATTCTCTCTCATGAACGCCTCCATTCGCATTCTTGTCGTCGAAGACGAAGCCATCCTCGCAGAAGATCTACGCGAAACCCTCGAGCGACAATCCTACCGCGTCCTGGATATCGCCGACAATGCCGACGATGCTTGTGCACTCGTCCGCGCCCTGCAGCCCGATCTTGTCATGATGGACAATCGGGTAGGCGGAGGGATCCAGTGTGCTGAGAGTTAATTAACTATACCGAATGAAGGGATGCGGCGGTGCGGGCGCGTTGGGTTTTCTCCAGGATGGCGGAGCCTTCGGCCTTCCAAGTGTAGCGGGTGGGTTCGAGGTCGCGTGCGGCCATGTAGGTTTCGATGGCGTTGGTGAGGTCTCGAACGCTGGTGAAGCTGCCATCGCGGATACAATCGACGGTGAGGTCGCGAAAGAAGCGCTCCACTAGATTCAACCAGGAAGAGGATGTTGCAGTGCAGTGCAGTGCGATGCGCTCGACGCCATGGGCTTTAGCATGGCGCTGATTGCGCCACTTTATCCAGCTCTTCACTTTGGCGTGCTTGTGGGTGGCGTAGTTGTCGATGATCAGATGCAGGACCAAGCCGTCGGGTGCCTGCGCATCGATGTGCTTGAGGAAACCGAGCCATTCGCGGTGGGTATGCCGAGAGGCGGTGCGTCGCATGATTTTGCCGTCCAGATAGCCGAGGGCGGCGAATAGCGTGACCGTGCCGTGGCGGGTGTAATCGTGGGTGGCGGTTTTGATGTGCCCGATACCCAATGGCAGGCCCGGCTGGGTGCGCTCAAGCGCCTGGCACTGGCTTTTCTCGTCGCAACACAGCACCAAGGCCCGATCGGGCGGATTCAGATACAAGCCGATGACATCCCAAAACTTGGCCTCGAAGTTCCGGTCACGCGACAACTTGAACGTGCGTCGCAAATGGGGCTTCAGGTCGTTGGCCCGCCACAGACGCTGCACGGTGTGGGCCGACACCCCCTTGGCCTTGGCCATCGCCCGTGAGGACCAGCGGGTGCGCCCGGCCGGGGGTTGCGTGACCTCAGTGACGATCTGCGCGCGAATCGCCACATCCACACTCGGCTTCCGGCCCGAACGTCTCGCTTCGGCCAATCCAGCCAACCCTGCCTCCCGAAATCGCTTTTCCCACTTCGCCACCACCGGACGATTCACTCCGATCTGAGCAGCCACCGTCTCCTGGCTTTTCCCTTCGGCCCGCAACAACACGATGCGCGCCCGCCTGACCTCCCGTTGCGGCGTGGTCGGGCGTTTGATCATCTGTTCAAGTTCTTGATGCTGCGCGGCATCAATGATTAGCGGATTAACAGGGCGGGCCATGCACCCATCCTGCACTACTATTTTTGTTTTGTATAGCTAATTAACTCCACTACACTAGCCTCCGCCCTCCCCACCACCCGGCATGCGGGTCCGCACCGGGCGGTTCCGAAACGCTATCGGACCGTAGTTGGATAGAACCGAATCACCTACTTGGCAGCTGGGCCCTTCGGTTGAGTTTGAGAAACCCGTTTCGCACCGACTACCCGATACACCGGTCGGTGTCGGAGGGTGGATCGAGCAAACGGACTCGCGCTCATCATTTTGGTTCGGGCCTTCGTCACAGTTGAGACCTCCAGTTCATTCGTCGGACGGGTAACCCGTCGGCGACTACTCCCGGCTCGTTTCCCGTGACTACTATGCCTTCTGCTGACTCCTCTGTTTCCTCCGTCGTCGTTACCGACGCGGCTGCTCCCCGTCATAGACGGGACGCGGGGCGCAGAGGCCTCCCCGGATAATGGCATCAACTTCACTCGCACGAGCGCACCGTCTACCCTACATCCTGTACCACAGGACTTCGTCATGTGGTGGTGACTCGTCCCGGATGCTAAGCCTATTACCATGTTTCTGTTCGTCGCCCCACGAGTTTGCCTGCGGCTTCTTTCAGACCCAGCCTCACGGCTACGCCCTTGCCCTCGGCTAGGGCTTTTATTTATCTGACTTTCCTGTCGGTATTTCATTTATTTGGTTCCATGCACAGAGGACTTAAACCTCATCAGTTGATGCCCATTCCGAGCATACTCCAGTCGCCGCAGACAAGGGCGGCAAACCGCCGCGTCTGAGCTCAACCGTTAGGCATCCATGATTGCGGACATCCTTGCAGGCTTCCTCTTCTTCTCGATGGTTCCACTCATGATTGGCTACTTCGGCACGGGAGTTTGGATGATGTCTGAGACCAAGATCGATACGGAGTTATTCGGTGAGAGTGGGATGCTGAGGTGGACCCATGAAGTTGGACAGGAAGGATGATTAAATCCCAAAGGAGTCCAATATGTCGAAGAAACGACGTGCCTTCAGTGCCGAGTTCACAGCGAAAGTAGGGCTCGAAGCCCTCAAGGGAATCGAGCCGATCCACGTAATCGCGCAGCGTCACGAGGTGCATCCGGTGCAAGTGAGTCAGTGGAAGAAGGAGGTGTCCGAGCGGTTGCCGGAGGTCTTCGCGAAGCCCTCGGCGCAGGTGCGCGACGAGATCGAGCGGAATCGCAAAGAGAAGGAACTGTATGCGCGGATCGGGCAGCTGCAGATGGAGCGCGAGTGGCTCAAAAAAAAGTTGGCGCATGTGGGGAGTAAGGAGCGCCGCAGCATGATCGAAACCGAGCATCCGAAGCTGAGTGTGGCCCGGCAGTGCGAACTGTTGGAGCTGCCACGCTCAACCTACTACCACCACCCGAAGCCACCGAAGGAAGCGGACCTGGCGTTGATGAAACAGATCGACGAGAGCTACCTCGAGTCACCGTTCTTTGGTAGCCGCCAAATGACCCGTTGGTTGCAACGCGAAGGACACGTGGTGAACCGTAAACGGGTGCGACGATTGATGCGATTAATGGGACTCACGGCGATCTATCAAAAACCGAGTCTGTCAAAGAAAGCGGCCTCTCATCAGATCTACCCGTATCTGCTGCGAACGCTGAAGGTTGAAAGGTCGAGTCAAGTGTGGGCAACAGATATCACCTACATCCCGGTGTGCGGTGGCTTCGTTTACCTGTGTGCGGTGATCGACTGGCACTCGCGGATGGTGCTCGCATGGGAACTGTCCAACACGCTCGATGCGTCGTTTTGCGTGCGAGCGGTGCAGTGCGCGATGGCGATTTACGGCAAGCCGGAGATCTTCAACCCCGACCAAGGCTGCCAGTTTACCAGCGCCGAGTTCACCCAGCCATTGTTGGCCGCCGGCGTGCGACTGTCGATGGACGGCAAAGGACGGTGCTTGGACAATGTCTTGGTCGAACGCCTGTGGCGCAGCGTCAAATACGAGGAAGTCTATCTGAAACGCTATGAGACGATGGTCGAGGCCCATGCCAACTTGGAGACCTACTTGCTGTTCTACCACGACCGACGACCGCATTCCGCCCACGGCCGCCAAACACCATCCGAGGTCTACCACGCACAACTCGACCAAGCCGCCGCCTGACGGCGGCTATCCGAGCGGGGAGGAAGCCGAGCTTCCTCCCCTGCACCCCTCCATTATCTTTTATTCTTGGTCAGAAAAACCAGAAACCATAACTATAAATCCGCCCGACCTGTCCAACCGACGGGGTCCACCTCAGTCGCGTGACCGGAACTTCGAGGCCAAGTTTTGGGATGTCATCGGCTTGTATCTGAATCCGTCCGATCGGGCCTTGGTGCTATGTTGCGACGAGAAAAGCCAGTGCCAGGCGCTTGAGCGCACCCAGCCGGGCCTGCCATTGGGTATCGGGCACATCAAAATCGCCACCCACGATTACACCCGCCACGGCACGGTCACGCTATTCGCCGTCCTCGGCTATCTGGACGGCAAAATCATGCGACGCACCGCCTCTCGGCATACCCACCGCGAATGGCTCGGTTTCCTCCAGCACATCGATGCGCAGGCACCCGACGGCTTGGTCCTGCATCTGATCATCGACAACTACGCCACCCACAAGCACGCCAAAGTGAAGAGCTGGATAAAGTGGCGCAATCAGCGCCATGCCAAAGCCCATGGCCTCGAGCGCATCGCACTGCACTGCACCACTGCACTCCAACATCCTCTTCCTGGTTGAATCTAGTGGAGCGCTTCTTCCGCGACCTCACCGTCGATTGTATCCGCGATGGCAGCTTCACCAGCGTTCGAGACCTCACCAACGCCATCGAAACCTACATGGCCGCACGCGACCTCGAACCCACCCGCTACACTTGGAAGGCCGAAGGCTCCGCCATCCTGGAGACAATCCAACGCGCCCGCACCGCCGCATCCCTTCATTCAGTATAGTGCATTAACTCTCAACACACTAGCGGTGCCCCGCTTTCGGAACCACCACCGGGCCGACTCACTCCCCCCACTTTCTTGGATCCAAGGCCGGCTGGCAACCAACTGCCCGCAATCTGGACTTCGTATCGTCCCTGCAAAAAAATGCCCGAGTCACTGCCCTTCGCGAGCAGGAATTCCAACTCCAGTTCCAAGTCCCCGTGCTCAATTCGTGTAGCAAGATCGCTGACCTCACGCGCCGAAGAGGGCATCGCCACTACACCATGGCCCGGCAACACCTGCATCGCTGACTGAGTCCGTAGTCGTCCGCCTACATCGCCTCCCAGCACCCAGCCACTATCCGTGGGCGCGAACTCGCTCAGATCCTTCAGCTAGAGGAGGTCGAGCGGCACCAATCGCTCTTGAGTACTTAGGGGGGAAACCACGGCGCACGCGACCAGCAGCTTCAAAACAGGGGACAATCGGGTCATAAGCAAAGCGGAAGCAACGGGACATCCCTTCCGACTCCACGTCAATTCCCGCGCGCACTGATTATTGACATCGTTCAGCAGCCCGCCGCCGCCTAAACGACCGGCGCCCGCCGTAGCCTAGCGCTGAACCTCCGGACCGCTCGGTGGCAACCAGCTTCCCTCGCCCAATGCAGTCTCCAAAGCATCCAAGAGACTATCATAGCGACCATGTTCAGCATGGCTTTGACTGACCGCCCCCACGCGGAAGTCTCCTTCCTTCGCTTCTCTAACCAGGATCTGGACACTCGTTTCTGTTTTCCCAACTTCGCGTAATCAAACCGTAATCTGAAATTGCCGCGCTGAGCCGAATTTTTCTGTTTCCAACAAATGACCGTAGGCCTCGATGACTCCTTGCGCCGGGGAGGACCATGAAAGGGTGTAATCCATCTGTTCCAAGACGGTGGTCATCTTCTCGAAAACCTCCGGCTTCGCCCGTGCAAAGAACCGGGTCTGCGGTTGCACCCCGTCGAGGCGCGTCCCCACCGCATCCTCAATGGTGGAACATCCCGTGAACAAGAGTGAGCCCAGTAGCCCCCCGCAGAAAAATCTAATTAGCGATGACATGGTGATCCCCAACCTAAGCGGGTTGTTGCTGAGAAAGGCAATGCAACGTCCCCAAACCCCAAATAAGTGCGCTGCAATCGATTGGCACTACGTCGCGCCCGGGAAACCAACTCCCGATGATCGAACAAGCTTCCGCATCCCGCCGTGGTTGTTGAAAGGTCGGGACCAGCACTGCCCCGTTCACGATAAGAAAATTGGCATAACTCGCCGGCACTTGCACCCCTTTAATTATCACCGGTTTGGGTATGGGGAGCTCAACGACTTCGATCGGTTTCCCCTGCATGGTCCGAAAATCCAGCATGCGCTCCCGGTTGGCTGCAAACAGTTTGTGGTTTGGACTACGTCGATTTTTCTCCACGCAGGTAATCAGTCCGTCCGGCTTGAAAAACCGGGCGATGTCATCGATGTGGCCGTCGGTATCGTCGCCGACGATGCCTTTCCCCAACCAAAGGATACGCCGCACACCGAGGTAATCCTTGAGCGCCTGTTCGATCTCTTTTCGTGTCAGATCCGGATTGCGGTTCGGGTGCAGCAGGCACTGCTCCGTCGTCAACAAAAGCCCTCTCCCATTTACATCGATCGACCCGCCTTCCAATACCATCGATTTCTCAAATCGTGGCATGCCCAAGGCTAGCGCGACCGATGGCGGGATTTCGTTATCCAAATCAAACGGTGGATACTTCCCGCCCCACGCATTGTGCATCCAATCGGTCAAAGCCACTTCTCCGCTCTTACGATGTTTCACAAATATCGGGCCGTGATCCCTACACCACGCGTCGTTGGTCGGATGATCATAAAACTCGACGCGTTCCATCACCGCTCCGGCCTTGGTGCACAATCGTTTCGCCCGCTCCTGCAACGGTGCTCCACAATTGATACGCACCATCTCATAACGGCTGATCGCCGCCACGTAGCCCGCAAAGGTGGCCGGTATAGTCCGAAACAAACCCGGCCAGGAAGCCTTCTTATGCGGCCACGACAGCCACACCGCCTCCTGCGGTTCCCACTCCGCCGGCATGCGAAATCCGAGCTTGGTGGGCGTCAGGACCTCCGTATCCATATCCTGACGACGTGAAGTCGCGGTGGCAGCCATGGTTCAGACGCGGTCGATAAACCGTTTGGTGATATCCCCGTAGGCGTCAATCCGACGGTCACGCAGGAACGGCCAGTGCGTGCGGGTCACATCCACTTTATCCAATTCCACCGGCACCAATAGAATCTCCTCTCGGTCCACCGAAGCCTTGGCCAGGATCTGACCACTGGTCCCGGCCACGAAACTTTGTCCCCAAAATTCAATGCCATCGCCCCCGATCGGCGTCTCGAGCCCCACCCGGTTGATCGCCGCCACATAGCACCCATTGGCCACCGCGTGACTGCGTTGAATTATCTCCCATGCCCCATGCTGATTCTCCCCGTATTCAGCTTTCTCTGACGGATGCCAACCAATCGCGGTCGGATAGAACAAAATCTCCGCGCCTTGCAATGCCGTCAAACGGGCGCCTTCAGGATACCACTGATCCCAGCATACCAGCACTCCGATCCGACCAAATTTTGTGTCCCACGCGCGGAATCCCGTGTCGCCCGGCGTGAAGTAGAACTTCTCATAAAACAAGGGATCATCTGGAATGTGCATCTTGCGATAAATGCCCAGCAACGAACCGTCCGCATCGATGATCACCGCCGTATTGTGATACAGCCCCGAAGCACGCTTCTCGAACAACGAAACTACGATCACCACTCCATGTTTCTTGGCGATCTTTTGAAATGCTTTCGTGCTCGGTCCGGGAATCGACTCCGCCAGGAGGAAATTGTCGTGGTCTTCGTTCTGGCAGAAATACTGCGAACGAAACAACTCCTGTGTACAGATGATCTTCGCCCCCTGCTTGGCCGCCTTTTCGGTCAACGCCAACGTCTTCTTAAAATTGGCCTTGGGGTCGCCAGTACAGACGTGCTGGAGCAGTCCTAGTGTAACTTTGCGCATGACGAATAACTACCGGGATTAACGTCAGTTAATTGACGATTTTGTTGAGCGGATACTCCACGATTCCCTCAGCCCCCAGATCGATCAACTTCGGGATCAACTCCCGTGCATCACTCTCCGGGATCACCGTCTCCACCGCACACCAATTTTCAACGGTGAGCGGAGATACCGTGAGCCCACGCATTGAAGGCAGGATCTCCTGCACTGCTGCGATCCGTGATTTTTCAAGATTCATCTTCAGGCCCACCTTGTTCTCTGCCTGCAACGCCCCCTGCAACAGCATCGCGATGGTCTCGATCTTCTTTCTTTTGGCCGGATTCTCCCAACTCGTCTTGTTGGCAATCAGTTTGGTGTTGGTTGCCAACAAGGTGTCCACAATCCGCAACTTGTTGGCGCGAAGTGAAGACCCTGTCTCGGTGATGTCGACGATCGCATCCACCAAATCAGGCACCTTCACTTCGGTCGCTCCCCAGGAAAACTCGACCTTGGCATCGATGCCTTTGTCCGCGAAATAGCGCTTCACCGTGCCCATCAATTCCGTGGCGACCCGCTTGCCCGCCAAATCTTCCGGCTTTTGCACATCCGAAGACTCCGGAACACACAACACCCAACGAGACTTCAAGGTCGATGCCCGACTGTAGATCAAATCGCACACTTCCACGACATCCGATTCATTTTCCAGCACCCAGTCATGGCCCGTGAGTCCACAATCGAAAAAACCGTGCTCCACATATCGGCTCACTTCCTGGGCACGCACAAAGCGGCCATCGAGTTCCGGATCGTCGATCGATGGACAATACGAACGAGAGCTCGTGGTAATCTTCCAGCCCGCCTTGGCGAACAGGGATTTGGTTGACTCCTCGAGACTGCCCTTGGGCAAACCGAGCATGAGCAATGGTGTGGATGCAGACACTCCTGAAACCGCACACCTCCGCTCCTCCGCCTTCAATCCCAATCTTATCTCATCCCGACGGGCAACGGTACCTCCGATCCTGCATTAATCCCCTCCGCAAACGACTATTCTACTGCTTTGATCAATATAGTTCACCACCAGGGTCGATCGAATGAGATGAATCTTTCTCTATGAGTCCAGGTATCCCCCACTTTGCTGGCTCCCCTTCCATTTGTGAAAAACGCTACCAGTGCTAACACTGGCCGGTAATACCCCCTCTGAAAAACCATGCGGCCAGAACCATAAGCCGATAATCCTTATTGTGGAGGATGAGGAAGAGCTCGCCAAACTAATCTCCGTTCATTTGGAAGAGGTCGGGATGCAGCCCAAATCTGCGGACGCGCCGCCCACGCCACCCGTTTCTTCACCCGCAATTTCGCCAACTTGATGTTGCTCGACATCAATCTTCCAGACCAATCCGGATTCACTCTGATCGAGGAGCTCCGCCGTGAGGATATTGCGATTCCCACCATATTCCTGACAGGAAACGCCCTCGAAACTAATAAAAGCAGGGGCTTGGAACTTGGCGGAGACGACTACATCATGAAACCATTTGGCTACGCCGAACTCATTGCCCGCATCCGCGCCGTGCTTCGCCGTTCCGAATCCTGCGATGACCTTAAGGTAACCAAGAATGCACGCGTGAGTGACCAGCCGTTCGAAGTTTGCGGCGGCACCGTTCATCCTGGCCGTCTCGAGATTCATTTTGACGACCGAATCGAGAATATCGGCCGTAAGGAACTGGGATCCTCGCGTACCTCCATGCACACGAGGGCATCGTCATCACTCGCAAGGCACTTATCCATTCAGTTTGGGGAATACATGCCGATGTGAAGAGCCGTTCCTTGGACCAATACATCGTCAAAGTCCGCGATCTGTTCAAACGCAAGGGCCACAGTTTGGACTCGTTCCGCACCGTCCATGGGGTGGGCTCCACGAACAGTGTCGAAGCGGGCTCTTGAGCCCAGCCCTCTGATCCTCCACTCGCTCAATCAAATTCCCTTCCGACTCCGCTTGGCCGCCTCATTTCTCTTAGCGCCGCTCCTTCATCGATTATTTGGGTCAGACACTTTTCGCGCTCCGCTAGTTTTACTTTCACTTTTTCTGGGACCAGCGCGAAGCGTGCTCACCTGGCTGCTCATAGTGTCGAGTGGCTCATATCTGTCTGGCTGCGACCATCCCCGCCGCTCCCGCCGGTCAACTCGAAACCGGCGTTCCCCCGTTCAATGTCCTGGGACGGGAAACGTTGGGGAGGGATGCGCTTCCCTCCGATCTGAAACCAATGCCGGACGGGCGCCTCCTCATCGTCTCTGCCCGGCAACTCGTTTTTGGAGACGGCACCCGCTGGGAAGTCATAAATAGATCCCCCGACGATCACACCGTTCCTCTGGTCGGCGTCGCCGTCGGTCCCGATGGCCGTATTTATAGCGGCATGCAGGGCGGATTTGGCGAAGTCATATTTTCCCCCGACGGCACATGGTATTTACAAAAAATAGCGGACTGGCCGGCGGAACTCACCGGTCCCATCGCCGTCCCCGGGCAGTGCGTTCAAATCGGCGACAACTGGTACTGGCATAGTCAAAGCGGGAAAATTACCAATGGCGTCCTGGCGAATCCGCCCGGATCTTCGGCCGGACCAGTACGATCGAAACCATCTTTAAATTCAAGGATCGGGTCTATGTCAGCGATCGGGTGGTCGGCCAACTCTTCGACGTCGCCGACGGCGTCTCCACTCCGGTTTTCTCAGACCAAATCATCACCACTGATGATTCGTTAACGGCGACGACCCCTTTCTCTGACGATACATTGCTCGTCGACACCTACGGTAGAGGCCTGCAGCTCTTTAATGCCACCTCTCTCACTCCTTTTTCCACCGAAAGTATCTTCAATCGCACAAGCCGCTTTATCTCCATTCACGCGACCATGGATGATCGGTTCGTCGCCGCCATTGAAGGCTACGGTGTGGTTTACTTCGACCGCCAAGGTCACGTGATCGATGTCCTCGATCGCACCCGCGATCCTCGTATTTCACGAATTCGACATCTGCTCCCGACTGAGAACGGCGTATTTTGGGTCTTGCTCCCCGACGGAATCGCTCGAGTGCCACTCCCCGCCCCATTAACCTCCTTCGAATTCTTACTTTCCGCCGGTATTGACTATGCCTCCGTCCATCGCCTGGACGAAAATTTGTGGCTGGTCGCCGACGGAAAACTACTACGCGGACACTACGACCGGGACGACCGTCTCATAGATTTCGTTGAGGATTCGCCTCCCGACTCAACGGTATATTCCATTTCGACCGACACCGGACTCCTGATCACGGGCCCCTTCAGGGCATTTTCTATCGAACCGAGAATACCTGGCAGCGCTTCCGTCCCGACATCCTTAACTTCCGACTAATGAGTAAGAAAGCAAATTCCGAACAGTGGATCTATGCTGCGTCGAACGAAATCGGTCTCATGCAAGTCGACGGCGAGGAACTCACCATCCACCGACAATCTGTGCGCGACCTTTTCGGAGTTTTTAAATTCGTCATCGACGATGCCGGCATGATTTGGCTGGAACTGGGCTCAGGTTTACTGGGCCGTATCGATTCGACCCAAACCGATCTCAACCTGGAACGTTTCGACACAGCCGCTGGCGTGCCAGACAGTTGGGTCCAAGTCTTTGTCATCGATGGTGTCGCTCGATTTAATATCGCGGATCGGCTTTACCGTTTTGACGAAGCCTCTCGGCATCTCGTGCTCGACGCAAAATTTTCGGATCAACTACCCGGGTTCGGGCATATCTTCGGACGGCCAGTGCGCGACGCGAAGAACCGACTTTGGATTACCAGTGAAAACCGTATTCACGTTTTCGACACTACTACTACCCCTTGGTCCAAGCTTCCATTTGATCTACCTCCGGGCCTGACTTCCTACAATACCATCCCTGAGACCGGTGGCGTCGTTTGGCTGCTCGGAGCTCATCGTCTGGCTCGATTTAGACTCGGACCGGCAAAGAGCTCGCGCGCCCCCCTCGCCAAACCTTGCTTACACGCCTGGTCCTGCCCCCGTCAGGTCGCACGATCTTTACTCCCGATGCGCAAATTCCCCCACTGGCCTATAATGAAAATTCCCTGATCGCCCACTTTCTCGCCCCTAGCGCCGACTTCCAGCCCACTCCTTTCTTCGAGGCGCGGCTGTCCCCTAATGCACGCTGGGAACCCCAAGGCTCGTCCGGTTCCGCGGTATATAACAACCTACCTGAAGGCGATTATGAGCTCCAGATTCGCGCACGGTCTGGCGACGCCATTGCTACTCTGGATTCCGTTCGCTTCAGCATCGCTACTCCTTGGGTCCGATCAAATCTCGCCTACCTCGCCTATGGAGTCGGCGCGCTTGGGTTAATCGGACTCGTCATTTGGACGTCCACGTTACTTGAACGCCGTGAAAATACTCGCCTTGAGGGGCTCGTTAAACAACACACCCTGGAGCTCCGGCAAACCAACGATCAGCTTGAAGAGCAGGTTCAGGAAATTCGTATCCTATCTCAGGCCATCAATCAAAGTCCGGTCAGCGTTCTCATCACCCAGCACGATGGCACCATCCTCTACGCCAATCCTCGAGTGTGTGAGCTAACCGGATACCTTGAGGCTGAATTAATCGGACGCCAAGCTCTCGATCTTCGTAATTTAACCGACCACTCCGTTAAAAAGGAGGCGATCACCGCGTCGCTTATGCGGGGTGAATCTTGGACTGGAGAGATCCTGAACCGCCACGCCGACGGCCGTATCGTCCACGTGCGCTCCACGCTCTCTCCTGTCAACAACCCGGAGCAAAGTGGGCACCTCTATCTCATTTTGGATGAAGACATCACCAGCTGGCGGGCCGAGCAAGAGCGGCACCGCCTGCTCGAAGACCAACTGTTCCAAGCCCGTAAACTTGAGTCCATCGGTACCCGCGCCGGAGGTATCGCCCACGACTTCAACAACATTCTCACCGGAATCCTGGGTCACATCGAAGTCGCACTACTGGACGTGGATCCAAGCAACCCTCTGGCCGATGATCTCAAGGACATCCGCCGCAACGGCTTGCGTACCAAATATTTGGTGTATCAAATCCTTACTTTTTCTCGCAAGGCAGACTCCAAGCTCGTCCCCATCGATATTTCGGAACCCGTCCGGGAAGCCTTCAAACTGGTGCGAGCCTCCACCCCTTCATTGGTGGAAATTACCCAAGATATTACGTCTGGCACCGTCCTCGCTGATGCCACCCAAATCCACCAGATCGTCCGCAACTTGTGCACTAATGCAGCACACGCGCTCGAAGGAAGGCGCGGTCGTATTTCGGTCGAACTCCGGTTCCTTCAGGTCGAGGCTTCCTTGAGTAATCAAATTTCCGGGCTAAATCCTGGTCCCCACATGGCACTCCCCGTGTCCGACGACGGATCAGGCATGGACAACGATACTCTCGCACGAATCTACGACCCATTCTTCACCACCAAAGAGCAAGGCAAAGGTACAGGCCTCGGGTTGTCCATCGGGAAGGGCATCCTCGCGAGTCACCGGGGAGCCCAACGCGTGCGTAGCAGCCATGATGTCGGCACGACCTTCGAACTCTATTTTCCCTGCTCTAGGGACGCCCTTCCCATCGAGGTTCCCTCGATCGAAGATATTCCTCGAGGTGACTCTCTGAGAATCCTGATCGTCGATGACGAACCGACTGTAGTGGAATTCGTATCCACACGACTGAAACACTTTGGCTACAATCCCATATACATGCCGCAGTCCAACACTGAGTGCACAGGCTGAGAGGGAGTGGTTCCCTTTCTCCTAATGCACTATAATGAATACTATACGTTTAATATTGGGATTGATGATTGGCGGGATTGAGGTTGCGGCAGGCCGCAGGAAGGGAGCGGTGAGCAGCTATACACGAGCCAAAGAGAGGACGACCGGCCCGGCAAGCCGGGCCGGTCGTCCTCTCTTTGGGAAAAACTCCGCGCTGGCGTCGTGGGCGCAGAGCGGAGGATTTGGAGTGGTGGCAAAAATACAACGGCGCATCACCGCCAAGGAACGCGAAGCGATTCATGCCGGTTTGGCCCAGGGCAAAAGCGGCGCTCAGCTTGCCGCCGCCCTCGGCCGCGACGCCTCGGTGGTCAATCGCGAGATCACCCGCAACGGCGGGCGCTCCAGCTACAGCGGCATGGATGCGCAAACTCGCACTTGCCGTCGGCCCAAGTGCGCCGCGCGCAACAAAGTCGCCGACACGCCCGCCTTGCGCGACGAGGTGCTGGCCCTGTTTGCCACCGGCGCTACGCCCAAGCAAATCGCAGTCGCCTTGAGACGACGTCATGGCCTTGATCTGACCCGACGCGTGAGCCACGAAACCAATCTACGACTTCATCTACGTCCACTCCAAAGGCTCGGTTAAGAAGGAGTTGATCGCTTATTTGCGGCGCAAGAAGCCCCGGCGCAGTCCCGCCCCTCGCGCCAAGGGCAAGCTCTCGGGCCAGTTGCCGGGCGCGATCAATATCGGCGAGCGACCTGTTGAGGTGGAGCGCCGGGAGGTGCCCGGACACTGGGAGGCCGACTTGGTCATGGGTGCGGGCAATCGCACCGTCATTTTGGTCATCACCGAACGGGTCTCCCGCTACGTGATGATCGTCCCGTTGGGCGGCGCCAAAGACGCGATCAACGTCGCCCGCGCTCTCATCCGGGCCTTCAAACGCCTGCCCGCCCACCTGCGCAAGACCCTCACCTACGACAACGGCCGCGAAATGGCCCAACATGCCGCCTTCTCCCTGGCCACAAAAGTGACGGTCTACTTCTGCAATCCACACAGCCCTTGGCAGCGCGGTGCGGTCGCGAATATCAACGGTCTGATCCGGGAATACTTCCCTAAAGGCATCGACTTTAACACCGTCACCAAAGGCCAAATCGCCAAAGCGGAGTGGCTACTCAATAATCTCCCTCGCATCGGGCTCGACGGACAGTCTCCCGCTGAAGTCTTTCATGCTATTATACAAAAGGACTGTGCACTAGCTGCTTGACGCCGCCCTTTGTCCGCAAACGCCAACCCGGCGATGAACAGGCTCACCGTGAAACCCACGCCACCGATCAATCCCGCGCCCACGATGTGCCGCCAGGCTACGCCACGCGGCAGCGCCGCCCAACCCAGTCGCACCGCCAGCCAGGCAAAACCAGTCACGCCCGCCACTTTGCCGACGAGTCAACCCGCCATCACGCCCCACGTCACGGCACTGGTGAAAGCCTGCCGGGCAAACTCCGCCGAAAGCGCCACGCCGGCGTTCACCAACGCAAAGACCGGCAGCACCAAATAACTCGTCCATGGATGAACCATGCGTTCCAGCCGCTCCAGCGGCGATTCCGTCTGGCGGACCAGTTCTTCGATGCGTCCGAGAATGACTTCGTCCCGCTCCGATTTCTCGGTGTCCAACGCATCGCGCACGTCCGGCAGCATGCCCCGCACGGTTTCCACAAAAGTGCTCCGGCGCCCCGACTACCTCGCCGGCGTGATCGCGCCGAGAATCACTCCGGCAATCGTCGCATGCACGCCCGATTTGAGCATCGCCGCCCAAAAGAGGACCGCCGGAAACAAATAGGCCAGGGTCGAGCGAAACCCCAACCAGCGCATGGCGAGCATCAGCCCCAAAACCGCGACCGCCACCCCCATCGCCGGCAGGGAGAAATGCGCGGTGTAGTAAACTGCAATCACCACGATCAAGCCCACGTCATCGGCGATCGCCAACGTGAGCAGGAACAGCCGCCGCGATGCGGGCACGCGGTTGCCCAGCAGCGCGAGAATGGCGACGGCAAACGCGATATCGGTCGCCATGGGAATGCCCCAACCCGCCGCGCCCGTTCCGCCGAAATTCACGGCAAAATAAATTCCGGCCGGCAGCATCATTCCGCCCAGAGCCGCCGCCACCGGCAGCGCGGCCGTGCGCGCGTCCGACAGGTCGCCGTCGACCAGCTCGCGTTTGATCTCCAGCGCCACCACAAAAAAGAACACGGCCATCAGCCCGTCGTTGCTCCAATGCTGCAAGTCCAGCGCGAGCGAGAAGGCGCCGATTCGCAGGGAGACCGACGTATCGCGGAGGGCAAAATACGACGGGCTCCACGGCGAGTTGGCCCAACCAGAGCGGCGACCGCGCAGACCAGCAGGAGCGCGCCGCTGATCGTTTCGCTGTAGATAAATCGCTCGGCCGGGAGCAGCACCTGCCGATTCAGCGACGAGTGTGCGGCGCGCACCTCGCGCATCCCGCGCGTGTGCGCCGGCCCAGACGCGTTCGATGATTCCGGTTCGCTCACTGCGGGGTGCTGGTAGGTCCATCGCCATCGGCCGGTGCGCCGGCGGGCAGATGCTCGGGCACATCCAGGCGAGCGACCCCGATCCGGCTATCGGCCATGCCGTAATAGACATCCATGCGATCCGGCTGACCGAGATCATCGCGACGGTCGATACCCGTGGGGAACACCACATTGGAAACGGTGCCGCTACATTCCTCTTTCAACCGCAGGGCCAACACCGGCTCCACCGAACGATAGAGGATCGTGCGCGGATGGTCCGGCGAAAGCACCATCACGCCGGCGGAGTAACTCAGCGGGTGTTCATTCGGACCCGACTCCGGCAGTTCCTGCACCTCGTGATCAAGGATCAGCCAGCCGTGCCGGGTCAGGATGGGCGGAGTGCCGCCGCCGATCTTGAGCATCTCCCACGGCTACACCGGCGTCGCCAGCCGGTGATGGGAGTTAAAGAGGCTAAGCTGCTGCGCTTCGAAACCGTCCAAGGCCATCGGACAATAGGAAATCCAGAGGCTCTCATGGTCGAGGTCCACCACATGGGCGTCCGCGTCCAGCGCGGTTTCCTCGGGACGCGTGCCGCGAAACAACGGTCGATGTAGGATGGCCATCTGCAGTTGCCCGCAGTGGTTGGGGATGGCCACCGGGAAGACGCTGGCGTCCTTGTTGTCCACGTGGACAAAATCGACGCCACGATATGGCTCAAACGTCGCGAGCCCAAGCCGCTTCCAGTGTAACAGATCTTCGGATACCGCAAGCGCGATGCGGGGTCCGTCCGGCGAATGGCCGGTGTAAGTCATCACAGAGCGCTGAATCCGCTCCACGAACGTGATGCGAGGATCCTCGCAGCCACCGCGACCATCCGGCCACCGCTCGTAGTCGGCTTCCGGTTCCAGCGCGATGCCCAGTCGCTCGACCCCACAGGGATCGCCTGCGTCGTCGAATTTCACCCGGGCGATACCAATGCGGGAATAGTTCCCCTTGGCGACGAGTCTGGGGAACAGATACAGCTGGCCATCCGGACCTCTCATCGCCGCGGGATTCAAGGTCCCTTCGACCTCGGAGGCATTGCCGGGCTCCGGTTCCATGATGACGCCGAGTCGTTTGAGTGGAAAATCACTCACCGGATTTTTTCCCCCGCGTGGCCGAGACAGGCGATGATCGTCTCGGTCATGCGTTTGGTTTCCTCAGGGTCCCGGACCTGGATGGAAACCACCCCCGCTTCCTTCGCCGGGTAATCATTGCCCCCCAGAAAAAAGCGCGTCGCCGATGAACACCATCTCGTCGATGGCAATACCGAGCGTATCGCGGAGTTTGCTGATGCCGTAGGCCTTATCGATGCCCTGCTGGGTCACATCAATGGAGGTCGAGCCCCCCACGCGCACGGAAAACTCCGGGATGAGTTTATCCAAGAGAACCTTGATCTGCTTCCGCTTGGCAAAGTCGGGATCCCATTTCTTTTTCTCTTCGAGCGGCGCCTGCTGCCCCAAGGCAGAAAACGTAATCTGGCTTCCCCGGTCTTCGATGGTTTCGCCCCAAGTCTTTGCAGCTTTGAAGCCCGCAGTTTCGAGCGCCTGCTCGAGCGAGCTGACGATCTGCTTCGATTCATCGGCGCTGAAATCCTCGGAGTAGATCTTTTCCCAATCGGCGGCGAATTGGTAAAACTTCGTTCCGCAGGTGGGCAGCAGCGACAGGTTTTTCAGGTGTTCGTCGTGAGGCAGATTGGCGAGCAACTGCTCTTTAAACTGGGGCCAGTCGCCGCCTGAAATCACCGCCACCTTCGCCATGCCCAGCAGCGCGCTGAGGAGCGTGGCCATCTCGGCATCGAGCGATGCTCTGCTTTCGGCGAGCGTGCCATCCAGATCGAAAACGATGAGTTTTTTACCAACGGCGGTGCCGGCATCCTGCATGCGAGATTCCATCGGCGGATGACCCAGCGGGATCTCGCCGCCTTCGTTTTCCCAGCGCTCCACGGCCTTCTGTTTCAGGCTGGCCCGCGCAGACTCGGTGCCGGTCCCCGGCGATTCGGACGCGACGACATTCCATTGTTCGATGGCAGGCTCGTCGGGCCGATCGTGCTCGAAGCAAAGAATGCTATGCGAGGCGGTGCTGAGCAAAAACGGACGGGCCTGCTCGACGGCCAGGCCAATCCAACGGGCAGCGAGCACGCGTCCGAAATGGCCGTGCGTAAACAGCGCGACGTCGCCCGATAGGGTGCGCAAGCGAGCGATCAACCGGTCCGTCCGGATGGCGATTTGGACCGGCGACTCGCCGTGCGACGCACCGTCGTGAAAGATCGTCCACTCCGGCCGCTCGCGGCAGATGTTGTCACCGAGTCGGCCTTCGTAGTCGCCGTAGTCCCATTCGGCGAGGTCGGGTTCAACCTCGGCCCAGGGAGCCGGCGCGGCCAAGGCACATGTTTGCCGGGCTCGCTGGAGCGGACTGGTCAGCACCCGCGAAAACGTGATGCCATGCAGGCGCACGCCCAACGCCCGAGCCTCGCCCTCCCCCTTTGCGGTCAGAGGAAGATCTGTGCGACCCGTGTGCTGGCCAGGGATGGACCAGACGGTCTCACCAATGACGGAGGAGATGAAGGCGAAGCGTCATAACAGGACCACTCCGCAGGCTTGAGCGCCCATCAGCAGTTGCGGATTCATATTAGCGTGCAGTCTACGCCAAAGCGCCGCGTGAGCGTATGGGGTCTTGCCCCACCGCACCGCGACCCGCGCCGTCCGGCAAGGGATCACGTTCAAAGACCTTCTTGCCGCCTAAATCTAAGCCGGTTTGCATGGCACTCACATGCCGAAAAAGCTTCCGCTCCCCGCAAAAATCCGGCTGCCCTTCCCGTCGCTTGGGAACCCGATGGAACCGTCACCCCGGCTCGCTCCAATGCCGAGCTTTACGCCATCTTGGAGAAGGAAGACATTGCGATTGTTCACCGCGTCTCTAAGTCACACCAAGCCGCAGCCATGAGCGACCAATCCCGCACCCTCGCCTCCCTGCGCGACACACTACTGCCGAAGCTATTGAGCAGGGAGCTGAGCGTGGCGGGCGGCAACTCTCCGGAATGGCCGGATAGTTCAAACCAAAGGAGACTGAACCCATGAACAAAGATTCAGAAACGCCGCCGCCGGATGGCCAGTTCCTCGTTTACCAGACGGAGGACGGAAAGCAGAAGCTTGAGGTGCGGTTCGAGGGCTAGACCGTCTGGCTCTCGCAGCAGCATATGCTCGAGCTGCTCCAGACGACCAAGCGGAACGGCAGGCAGCACCTAAAAGGCAACTTGCCGAGGGGAAGTTGGTCCAAGATTCAGTAGTAAAGGATTCCTTTACTACTGCCGACGACGGGAAGAACTACGCGACCCGTTTCTACAATCTCGATGCCATCATACCAGACGGAGGATGGTCACACGCGCATCCAATGCCGTTTTTCAAACGAGATGCTGTGGCTAACGCAGGCGCTCATTTCCGAGCCGTTCTAAGTCCCGGTGCCGACAGTAAACGAGCATTTACGCGGATGGGTAACTGGCCGACGGGGGCAACTGTTCGGAAATTCCGAATAGTTCGAATCGAGGGCAAGCGGGACGTGGCGCGGGAGATCGGACACTATAACCTGGAAGCCGTCCTCGCCGTCGGGTTCAGCGTGCGTAGCCACCACACACGCAGTTCACCACCTATCACTCGGCTGCATGAACAGGCTCATGCACGGGGTGAAGGATACGAAGTTCGAGATTAAAGCCGCGGTAGCGCGGCGGATCTCATGGGGTCGCGTCCCACTTCCAGTTGCGGATCTCCGGCATGTCCTGGCCGTTTTGGTTGATGTAGTGGCGGTGCTCGATGAGCTTGGCCTCGAGCTTCCGTTTTAAGGTGCGGCCTTTTTCGCCCGTGTCGGGCAGGCGGTCGATCGTGTCCATCACGAAGTGGAAGCGGTCGAGATCGTTGAGCACGGTCATGTCGAAGGGCGTCGTGATCGTGCCCTCTTCCTTGTAACCGCGAACATGAAAGTTTCTGTGATTGGCTCGTCGATACGTCAATTGGTGGATCAACGACGGGTAGGCATGGAAGGCAAAGATGACGGGCTTGTCCGCCGTGAAGAGCGCGTCGAAGTCGGTGTCGTTCAGGCCGTGCGGATGCTCGCTCTCCGGCTGGAGTTTCATGACGTCGACCACATTGACCACGCGGACTTCAAGCTCGGGCAAATGCTCCCGCAGGATCGAGACCGCGGCGAGCGTCTCCAGGGTGGGCACGTCGCCACAGCAGGCCATGACGACGTCGGGCGTAGCGCTTTCGTCGTTGCTGGCCCATTCCCAGACGCCAATGCCGGCCGCGCAGTGCTTGGCAGCGGCGTCCATCGTCAGCCATTGCGGCGCGGGGTGTTTGCCGGCGATCACGACGTTCACGTAGTGTCGGCTGCGCAGGCAGTGATCCATGATCGACAGCAGGCAGTTGGCGTTCGGCGGCAGATAAACCCTCACGACCGACGTCTTCTTGTTCACAACGTGATCGATGAAGCCGGGATCCTGATGGGTGAACCCGTTGTGATCCTGGCGCCAGACGTGCGACGCGAGCAGGTAGTTCAACGAGGCGATTTTGTGGCGCCACGGCAGGCCGGCCGTGACCTTGAGCCACTTGGCGTGCTGATTGAACATCGAATCGACGATGTGGATGAACGCTTCGTAGCAGTTGAAGAGGCCGTGCCGTCCGGTAAGGAGATAGCCTTCGAGCCAGCCTTCGCACTGATGCTCGCTGAGAATTTCCATCACACGTCCTTGGCACGCCAGAAACCCGTCATGCGGCAACACGGCCGCTTCCCATTGGCGGTCCGTCGTTTTGAAAAACGCTTCCAAGCCGTTGGACAACGTTTCCTTGGGGCCGAAGACGCGGAAGTTCCGTTGGGTTTCATTTTGCTTCGCCACGTCGCGCAGAAACGGTCCGAGCACATGGGTGTCGCCGAGACCGGGCGCACCCGGCACGGGCACGATGGCGGCGTAGTTGCGATAGTCGGGCATGCGCAGATCCCGGAGTAACTTGCCGCCGTTGGCATGCGAATTCGCGCCCATGCGACGATCGCCCTTGGGCGCCAACTCGGCCAGCTCCGGTCTCAAGCGGCCTTGCTCGTCAAAGAGCTCCTGCGGTCGATAACTGCGCAGCCACGCGTCCAGCATGCTAAGATGTTCGGGATGCGTCCGGGGATCAGACAGCGGCACCTGATGCGCGCGGAACGAGCCTGCGATCTGCTGGCTGTCTATCCAAGTCGGACTGGTCCAACCCTTGGGCGCAATGAGTACGATCATGGGCCAGCGGGGACGCGTGCCGTTGTCGAGCACACGGGCCTCGTGCTGGAGACGTTGGGTGTCGCCCACCCCAACTCCATCGTGGCCGCCATCGCTTCGTGCATGACCGCATGGTCGGCGTGGTAGTCCACGAAATACGGCGTCCAACCGTAGCCCCGGAACAACTGCTCCAGTTCGTCGCGCGTGATTCGGGCCAAGATCGTGGGATTCGAAATCTTGTAGCCGTTGAGATGCAGGATCGGCAGCACCGCACCGTCGGTGACCGGACTCAGAAATTTATTGGAATGCCAGGCGGTGGCGAGCGGACCGGTTTCCGCTTCGCCGTTGCCGACCACGCAGGCGACGATCAAGTCGGGATTGTCGAACACTGCGCCGAAGGAATGACTGAGCGAATAACCCAGTTCCCCCCCCCCCTCGTGGATCGACCCCGGCGTCTCCGGCGCCGCGTGACTGGGAATGCTGCCGGGAAAGGAAAACTGGAGGAACAGCTTCTGCAGCCCGGCCTCATCCTGACTGATGTCCGGGTAGACCTCGCTGTAGGTGCCTTCCAAATACGTGTTGCCCACGACGGCCGGACCACCGTGACCGGGCCCGGACACGTAGATCATGTCGAGGTCATGCGCCTTGATGACGCGATTGAGGTACGCGTAGATGAAGTTCTGTCCCGGGGTCGTGCCCCAATGGCCAAGCAGCATGTGCTTCACGTCGTTGATCGCGAGTGGCCGGCGCAGCAGCGGGTTGTCGAACAGGTAAATCTGGCCGACCGAGAGGTAGTTTGCCGCTCGCCAATAGGCGTCGATTCTGCGGAGCAAGTCTGGTGTAAGGGTGTTCGTTTTCATGCGTACTGAGGATGTTTGATCGCGATGATCCGCCGGTCCGGGGCGGATCACCGGCGAAGGTTATTTTCGAGTGAGTTTTATGACCACCAGGACGAGAATGACGAAGACGAGCAGGCCGATCGCCGGCCCCAGCCACATGCCGCCGCTGTGCATCCAGCCACTCATCCATCCGTGGTTAGAGTTCATCATGATGTTGGGTCCGCGTGGGGGGCGTGATCGGTGGGCGAGCGGGTCATTTCTTGCCCGGACCCTCCAAGGCGAAGCGGATCTTCAACGTTACCTGCCAGTGACGGACTTTGCCTTTTTAGATGTTGCCGCGCGTATCGATCACCTGGAACCAGCTCAAATGCTTGACGGTTTGAGTGGGCGCGCTGAATGGCCAGGTTCACCGCGTCTTCGATGGACGTGGAGGATGTGCCAGTGAGTTCGATGATTTTTTAGACGGTTGGATCTTTCATAAAAACAAGCAGGGATGCGGTGACCAACGTTCGTTCCCCCTAGGACGAGGAGACACTTACGATAGTGAACCTACGCCCGCCTGGTGCCCATGGGGTCTATCCCTACTTCAATCGGGGGCGGGGCCTCTCAGATGGTTTCGTTCGTTCGGAGTTTGAGCACATCGCCAACCGAGCGCGCGATCATTTGTTCCTCGTCGGTGGGAATGACCCGCACATTCACTTCTGCAGAATCCGTCGATATCAATCGGCGTTTTTCCGATTGCGGGAGCGATGCAGTTTGATGCCTAGAAACTCGAGGCCCGTGCAAATACGCTCCCGGATGATCGGCGCGTTTTCACCGATACCACCGGAAAAAACGAGCGTATCCAACCCACCGAGCGCAGCGGCATAAGCGCCGATTCACTTCTTGGCCTGGTAGCAAAATCGCTCAATGGCCTCGGCCGCGCGCACGTCCTCAGCCTCGCGGTCGAGCAGATCGCGCACATCCGATCTCGATTCGGAGACGCCGAATAAGCCCGACTCGTGGTTCACCATGTGTTCGAACTGCCCGGGCGTCATCTTTTCGCGGCGCGAAAGAAACGACAGCAGACCCGGATCCAGCTCGCCGACGCGCGTGCTCTCTTATCACGAGGCCGGCCGCCGGCGTGAAGCCCATGCTGGTGTCGATGCTCTTGCCGTCGCGCACGGCGGCGAGGCTCGCCCCGTTGCCGAGATGAGCGAGGATGACGCGGTCGCGCTTCGCCGCCGGATCACCAAGACGGGCGAGTTCCTCCATCAAAAAAGCGTAGGATAAACCTTAAAACCCGTAGCGTTCGACACCTTTGGCCGCGTAGCGCCGCGGGATGGGCAGGAGCCTGGCCACGCGTGGCATCGTGTGGTGAAAAGCCGTGTCGAAACACGCCACTTGGGGCAGACGGGGATGGCGGCGACGGATCGCCTCGATCAGTTCGATCTCACGCGGGAGGTGCTCCGGGTCTTAGGGCGTGATACGGGGCAACTCCGCCAGATACTTCGGAGTGACACGGACCGGTGCGGTATGATGCATGCCATGCACCACCCGATGTCCAACCGCGCGGAGAGACGAACAGTACGGTTCCTGCTCGAGCCATCTGATCAGGAATTCGGCCGCCGTGCGATGATCGGACGCCTTTAGTCGCACCGGCGATGCGACCACGCCGGCCGCATCGACGGAGACCAGATTGGTGCCAGTCAGGCCGATGCGATCAATCCGTCCCGAGCATGACGGCTGGGAGGCACCCGGTTCAAACCAAGCGAAGCGAATGCTGGATAACCCCCCGTTCAGCGTGAGCACGTGGGGCCGAGGAAAAGCGTTGGAGGGGGATGCGGGAAGACGGTCGATGCGCCATCATGCCGATCGTCACCCCTGCTGACCATGGGGTGTTCAGCTACGGTTGTGGTTCCCCGGTTCAGCCGCGCTTCACGTAGGGTTTAACCCCATGGCTATTCCCTCGGGGTTGCGCACATTATGCGCCACGCCACCGCTCCCGCAGCTGGGCCCCTTTTCCGTGCCACAAACAACTCTCTCTCTCTTCTCCGATCGACGCTGGCCACCCGCCAAGAAGATCGCCTTCATCGGTAGCTATCCGCCTCGCCAATGCGGCATCGCTACGTTCACGGAGGAGCTCCGCCGGGCAGTAGTTGCCCATGGGGGGCACCGAGGCGTGTGCGGTCGTCGCTATCAACGACGGCGCGGAAAACTACGCCTACCCACCGGAGGTCATCTTTGAGATCAATGAGCAGGATATCGCGAGCTACGAACGCGCCGCCGAATTGCTTAATCAGTCCGGCATCAACGTTGTGTGCCTACAGCACGAATTCGTGATCTTCGGCGGCAGCGCAGGTGGCCATATCCTGGCGCTCCTCCGGACCCTAAAAATGCCTGTGGTCACCACGCTGCACACGTTGCTGCGCGATCCCGGTCCGGAACAGCAGCGCGTCATGGAAGCCTTGATCAAAGTTTCCGCCCGGCTCGTCGTCATGACCGAGCGGGGACGCCGGTTCCTGCGCGAGATCTACAACGCGCCCGCCGACAAGATCGACATCATCGCGCATGGCATCCACGACGTGCCTTTCGAGGAACCAGATCGTTTCAAAACCCTCTTCGCGGTGGACGACCGCCCGGTGCTGCTGACCTTCGGTTTGCTCTCGCCCAACAAAGGCATCGAGCAAGTCCTCAACGCCCTGCCCGCCATCATCGCGGCATTTCCCCGAACCGTGTATCTCGTGCTCGGCGCCACCCACCCAAATCTCGTGCGCGAACACGGGGAAGATTATCGCCTGGGCCTGGAGCGTCTGGCCAAGAACAACGGCGTCGAGCAAAACGTAATTTTCTATAACCGTTACGTGGACCTGCTCGAGTTGAAGGACTTCATCGGCGCGGCCGACGTCTATGTCACCCCTTATCAGAACGAGCGTCAGATCGTCTCCGGCACGCTCGCCTACGCGTTTGGCGCGGGTAAGGCCGTGGTCTCGCCCCCCCCTACTGGCACGCCGGCGAGCTGCTCGATCATGGACTCGGCGTGTTGGTTCCGTTCGGCGACAGCGATGCCATCGCCCGCGAAGTGTGCGATCTGTTGCGCGACGAACCCCGCCGGCTGACCATGCGGCAAAACGCCTACCGGGTCGGTCGCGATATGGTGTGGAGCCGTTCGGCCGCCCATTATCTGAGGAGCTTCGCGACCGCGCGCACCGTGTATGCGGACACCCAACGACGCACGCTGCTCGTGCGCACGCTCGCCGAGGCGCCGATGCATCTACCGACGCTCAACCTCAACCACGTGCGACGCATGAGCGACCCGACCGGCATGATGCAACACGCATTGTATTCGGTTCCTAACTACTCCCACGGTTACTGCACCGACGACAATGCTCGCGCCCTCATGCTCACCCTGCTCTGGACGCAGCTCGGTGAGACCCAGCGGGTCATCAGCGCGCTCACCACAACCTACACCGCCTTTCTGGCCCACGCGTTCAATCCCGATCAGCGACGTTTCCTCAACTTCATGAGCTACGACCGTCGCTGGCTCGAGACCCAGGGCTCGGAAGATTCTCATGGCCGGGCCCTCTGGGCACTGGGCGTGTGCGTCAGGCGATCGCGGCTGCCGCCTCCTGGCGGGCCAATTGTTTGCCGTCGCGCTGCCCACGATCACCGCCCTGGTGCATCCCCGCACCTGGGCCTTCGCCCTGCTTGGTATCCACGAATACCTGACACACTATCCCGACGACGGTGCCGCCAACCGGATTCGAACCGTATTGGCGGAACGCTTGATGACCCGCTTTGTGGAGCACGCCCGGGACGACTGGCAGTGGTTGGCTGACCGACGCCACCTACGATAACGCCCGCCTCCCTCACGCCCTCATCCAGTGTGGCCACGCCACCGACCAGCCGGCGATGGTGGAAACCGGCCTCGCGGCGCTGCACTGGCTCCTGCAAATCCAGACCTCTCCTCTCGGTATTTTCCAACCAATCGGTTCCGACTGCTTCTGTCACCGCAACGGCACCCGCGCCTTCTTCGATCAGCAACCGGTCGAAGTGCAGGCCACGGGGTGTGCCTGCCTCGAGGCCTTTCGCACCACCTCGGATCCGCTCTGGCTCGAACGCGCTCACGTGGTGTTTGAGTGGTTTCTCGGCCGCAACGATCTCTCCCTCATGCTCTACGATACCAAAACCGGCGGCTGCCGCGATGCCCTCCACTCCGACCGCGTCAACGAGAACCAGGGGGCCGAGTCCACCCTGGCATTTCATCTGGCCCGGGCCGAACTCCAGCTCGTGCACAACGACCTGGCCGCGTTCTCGCATTCGGCGCCCGTCCTGGAGGTGGCGCTATGATTCCACTCACTCCACCCGTCTGCCCGATCGTCAACCGCACCAACATTTTCATCAACCCGGATCGCAAACGTGTACTCATCCGGCCGTTCTCACCCGGCAACGAACAGCGCATCCTGAAGATCATCGCGCGTCTGCTCGCTCTATCAGAGCCCGAGATCGAACATCTCCTGACGCAGGTGCTGAGGGAGTTCTCAGACCGCCATCAGAAGACGAAACACATCTTCATGGAGCGCTTCGAGTTTTGCGCCCGCATCTGGTGACCGACCGCGAACTGAGCGAAGCGCGCAAACTCGTCATTGGTTCGTATTTTACACACGAATACTCACTGGAGGCGGCGGCACTCTTTAATCCGTCCATCGTCTTGCATCCCGACCAGTCGGAACTGCCCACCGGCTCGATCCGTTTCGTGCTCAGTCTGCGCGCCACCGGAGAGGGTCACATTTCTTCGATCACGTTCCGCACGGGCGTGGTCGATACGAACAACCAGATTACCATCATCACGCCCACGCGCTTCGTGACCGAACCCCATGCGGTGCTGGATGCTCCCTATACGAAGTCGCAATTTTTACGCCAACTCGCCGAGTTGCGTTTCGCCGGAGAATTCACCCGCCACACCATGGATGAGCTCCCCGCAACGGTTACCCTGCCGAAGTTGAAGGCTGCCATCGCTTTCGGGCGGAATCAGCTGATCGATGGCGAGCTCAACGGCTCGGCGGTGGCGGCACCGGCGATTCTCGACCTGGCCCATTCCAATTATCAGGTACGTTTCCCGGCCGACTACCGGATGTCGGAACGCGTGATCTTCCCCCGTTCGCCGAGCCAGCGCAATGGCATCGAGGACGCACGGTTCGTCTTGTTTCAGCACGACCGATGGCACGCGATCCTACTTCGCGACCTACACGGCCTATGACGGGCGGATGACACACCCCCAGCTGCTCGAAACCACCGACTTCCTGGACTTCAAATTCATCACACTGAGCGGAGCCACCGTGCAGAATAAAGGCATGGCCCTGTTCCCGAGAAAAATCAGTGGCCGCTACGCCATGGTCTCACGGCAGGACAACGAGAACATCTTCCTCATGTTTTCCGACGACCTCCATTTCTGGCGCACCGCGACGATCATTCTCAAGCCCACCTACCCCTGGGAATTCGTCCAACTCGGCAACTGCGGGTCACCCATCGAGACCGCGCAAGGCTGGCTGGTGTTGAGCCACGGGGTCGGGCCGATGCGCAAGTATTCCATCGGCGCGTTTCTGCTCGACCTCGAAGACCCCACGAAAGTGATCGGCCGCCTGGAGTCGCCGCTGATCACCCCCCGCGAGGACGAACGCGAAGGCTACGTGCCCAACGTCGTCTACTCGTGCGCTAATCATCCCGTATGCGGTATCCGATCACGCCACCCGCTTCGCCACCATCGGGCTCGACGTAGTCCTCGCCGCAATGGTCTGAACACACGCGCTACCCACCGATGAAATTCCAAGATTACTACGAAACCCTGGGCGTGACCCGCAACGCCACGGCGGAAGAGCTCAAACTGGCCTTCCGCAAACTCGCACGCCTTCATCATCCCGACGTCGCGCAGAATAAGATCGCCGGTGAAGCGAAATTCAAAGAGATCAACGAGGCCTACGAAGTGCTTGGCGATCCGGCCCAGCGGAAACGCTCCGACGAACTCGGCGCGGATTGGCAAAACGAAGACGGGGGTCCAGCAAGACACCGTCGAACGCGCCCGCGTCCGGCCGAGCCGGACGTCGAGTTCAGCGGCACCGGATTCAGCGATTTTTTCGAATCCTTCTTCGCGGGTGGACGCGACGGATTCGGCTCCAGGCGCACCGCCGATCCGCGCGGCTCTACGGGTGGCGAAGCGTTCCACCACCCGGGTCAGGACGTCGAAGCGGATCTTCTCGTGACGCTCGATGAAGCCCTGCATGGCGCGGCTCGCAAGGTCTCCCTACGTCGACCCGGCATGAACCGCGAAGCCGAACGCACCGACACCTATCAAGTTAAAATCCCCGCCGGCGTGCGCGAGGGAAAGCGTATCCGCCTCACCGGTCAGGGTGGTGCTGGCTACGGAAACGCGGCGGCGGGTGATCTCTACCTGCGAGTGCGCCTCGCTCGTCACCCGGATTTCGCGGTGCGGGCAGCCGACTTGCATTGTGATGCTGGATCTGGCGCCGTGGGAGGCGGTGCTCGGCGTGCAAGCCAAGATCCCCACGCTCGACGGCCTCGTCTCGATGCGGGTGCCTCCGGGCACCGAGGCCGGCAGCCAACTGCGCATGCGCGCCCTCGGCCTGCGCCAGGACGACGGAACGCGCGGTAATATTTACGTGACCATGAGAGAGCGAACCCCGCATCCCGTCTCGCCCGAAGAGCGGGCACTTTGGACGCAACTCGCCCAGCTCTCGACGTTCAAACCAAGGAAGGAATCATGAACCGCGCCCCCTCTGCTTCACCTTATGCGTTACTGGTGGTCCGCCGGGGCGGGAGCACGCCGGTGGGTGCACACGTTGGATGAAGCCGCCCGCGTCGTAGGGATGCACCCCGAACGGCTGCGGCACTATTGCCGACTCGGCGTGTTCGGCCCTGCGCTGGCGCATGACGATCGCGAACCCCAGTTTGATGATGATCGGCTCTACGAACTGCGGCGCTTCGAGCATTTCCGGCAACGCCTGGGAGTGAATCCCGATGCCCTTCGATTACTCTGCGACCTCTAGCGCGAAGTAGAACACCTGCAAACCGAACTCCGCTTTTTTCGCGACCGGTGAACTTCCGACTTCCGTCGGTGTGTCGAAGCCGGATTCTACCCCATAGCCCTCAGCGCGGCGAGCGCCCATCATAGCGGTCCCGGACACCGCAATCCCGGATTTGTCGAACGCCTTCAAAACCTACCTATGATCACCCTCGCCCAACTCACCGGTGCGCACCGAGAAACCTATCAGGAGATCCTCGCAGCAAACTTGCGACGGACGGCGGTCAGAGCCCTCTTGGCAGCGCTGGGTCACGTCTCGATAACTCCAGAAGATCGCCTGCATGTCACCCGCAACGGGCATGTGCTGTTGCTGCCGCGTTCAAGTGCGAAGAAAGTCGAGTCGAAAACGACGGTGGTCGCGCTACGGCGCTTTCTCAAACGTTCCGAACTCCCCGTGATCCACTTCCACTCATTCCGGAAGACCTTCCGAGCCTTTGGCGTCCACTACGGGATCAACCCACGGTCCGTCCAAGAGATACTCGGACACTCGGACGCAAATTTAACGGCCAAGGCTTACACCGACGTTCCCGCGTTGGCGCTCCATGACGAAATCCGCAAGCTGCCATGGCTCGGAAATGACACACCAATTTAGCCAAAATACGCACAAAAACGTGTGTACGAGCTGATTTCGGGCTTAATCGAGCTTTCCCATACCCTTGGCAAGGGGTAATTTAAGAATTCCTAAATGGTGGACGCAACAGGACTCGAACCTGTGACCTCTTCCGTGTGAAGGAAGCGCTCTAACCAACTGAGACTATGCGTCCGTCTCCAGCCTCTTACGAGGATCGGCGAAGTTGAATAACCCCACGGCGCAAATCAAGCCGCTTTTCACGCCCCTTTCGCTCCTGAACCTATTCGTGTCTTCAAGTCACCCTGCTTCAGTGCGTAGCGGTAGCGAAATCATCCGTGTCCATTCTTGATGAAGTAACCAATCCTGCCTCTCCGACTCCAACGTTCCACCGCCTCACCGCTCAATCTCGTTTCACTCGCTTCGCCACTGGCCGACCCGGTGCCACCTTGGCGGGACCGTTCAAATGCAGACAGATCGGGCAAATATGTCCGTCACACCCCCGCGCCGTACAAAACTCCCGACCGCAGAAAATAATCCTCAGGTGCAACACGTTCCATTCCTCTCGGGGAAAAAGTTTCTTTAAATCCTTTTCCACCCGCGGCACCGTACCTCCTTTGGGGGATAACTTCCACCGCTGCGCCAAGCGATGGATGTGCGTATCGACCGGAAACGCCGGCACCCCAAACGCCTGCGCCATGATCACCGACGCCGTCTTGTGGCCCACCCCAGGCAATGCCTCCAATGCCTCAAACGTCGCCGGCACCTTCCCTTCATGAACCGTCAGGATGATCTCGGACAACTTCCAAATCGCCTCCGCTTTGCGCGGCGCCAACCCACACGGTCGCACCACTCCGTTAATCTCCTCCACCGACAACTTCACCATCTCCTGGGGTGTCGAAGCCTTCGCAAATAACCCCGGGGTGACTAAATTTACCCGCTTATCCGTGCACTGCGCGGACAAAAGCACCGCCACCAACAACGTATACGGATCCGTATGGTCGAGCGGGATGGGCGTTTGGGGATAAAATTCCTCCAGTCTGCTGGATACGTAAGCGGCTCTTTCTTTGCGCATTACCGATGAAGTATGAAAAATAGGCCCATTGTCACCTACGCTTTACTTAAAAAAGTTCGGTACGCTGGCGTAGGGGTTGCTGCCTACAAAATCGACACCGACACGAACCTTTTTAGCGTTTTTACGCGGCTGCCTCGGCGCAGGTCACCTTCGATTTGCGCAATACCTCTGAAGGGCCGGGCTTCGACTTGGATGGATCGCTATCCGGATCATCCATAGCGGGCGGTATCACCATTACCATGACGGGGTTCCACGATGGCAGCTTCAACCAAACCGGGACTGGATTCGGCCTAAATTCTTCGGCCTCAACAGTCGAAGGTGATGACACCGATGAGTTTGATGAAAACGAAGGGTTTACGTTCTCCTTCGACACCACCGTCCTGCTTCAAAATGTCACCGTATCCAGCTTTGGTGGTAGTAGTGCTGGAGCGATCTCATTCGACGGAGGTTCGACCATCGCATCGATAACGGCAACGGGCATGACTTCACTGTCAGATACCCAAGTCTTGCAAGGCACTGTTCTGCGGTTCACCTCAACCGGCAGCGGTTCCACCGATCAATTTTCGCTCGATAGCTTGACCGTTTCCGCCGTCCCCGAACCCTCCACCTACGCCACCCTCGGTGGGCTCGCGATCCTCGGCTTTGCCGCTACCCAGCGTCGCCGCCGAAACCAGCGCAACGCTCTCCCTGCTTAGAAAATCGCAACTCATCGGATTCATCGCGAATCCCCTTCTTTCAATTTGCCGGACGGTGGGCTCTGCCTACCGTCCTTTTTATGCCTGCTTCCGCGACCCATCATTCGTCGCTCTCCGACCTCCTCCCTCCCACCGACACATTCGCCCGCCGCCACAACGGGCCCGATGCCGCCGATCAGGCGCGCATGCTCGCCACGCTCGGCCTGCCGTCTCTCGACGCCCTCGTCGGTGCGGCTGTGCCCGCCGATATTCGCCGAGGTCCTCTCGAGCTGCCCGCCGCCCTGGGCGAATCCGCTGCGCTCGCCGAACTCCGCTCCATCGTCACCGAAACCCAGGTCTTCCGTTCCTTCATCGGTCAGGGCTACTACGGCACCGCCACCCCCGCCGTCATTCAGCGCACGATTCTGGAAAACCCGGGTTGGTATACCGCCTATACTCCCTACCAGGCAGAAATTTCTCAGGGCCGCCTTGAGGCCCTTCTCAATTTCCAAACGGTCATTTCCGACCTCACGGCCCTCGATATCGCCAACGGTTCCCTGCTCGACGAAGGCACCGCCGCCGCCGAAGCCATGATGATGGCTCACCGCCTGCGTCGCGGCAAAGGATCCGTTTTCTTCGTTTCCGAAAAATGCCACCCCCAAACGATCGACATCGTCCGCACCCGCGCCGAACCCCTCGGCCTCACGATCGTCGTCGGTGATCATACGTCCTTCATCCCCAATGCCGAAACCGTCGGGGTCCTGGTGCAATACCCTGATACCTCGGGCGACATCCACTCCTTCGAAACCTTCTTCACCGCGGCCCACGCCGTTAAAGCTTATACCGTCGTCGCCACCGACCTGCTCGCCCTCACCCTTCTCCGCGCTCCGGGTGAGTTTGGCGCCGATATTGCCGTCGGCTCCGCCCAACGCTTCGGGGTTCCTCTCGGGTTCGGTGGTCCTCACGCCGGTTTCCTGGCTACCAAGGATGCCTTTAAACGCCAAATGCCGGGCCGCCTCGTCGGCGTCTCCAAGGACGCCCAAGGCGACCCCGCCATGCGCCTCGCCCTCGGCACTCGCGAACAACACATCCGCCGCGATAAAGCCACGTCCAACATCTGCACCGCCCAGGTCCTGCTCGCCGTTATAGCGTCCATGTATGCGGTCTACCATGGTCCCACCGGCCTGCGCCGCATCGCCCGTCGCACCAAACTTCTCACCGAATTACTCGCCGCCGCCCTGCGCACCGCCGGCGCTTCCGTTAATTCCGCCCCCGTTTTCGATACCCTGACCATCGGCAACGTTTCCGCCGCCCGCGTCCACGTCGCCGCCCACGCCCAACGCCTCAACGTCCGGACGATCAACGACTACACCGTCGCCATTTCCCTCGACGAACTCACGACCTTGGGCGAAATCCAGTCCCTGCTCCGCTGTTTCAATGAGTCTGCCACCCTGCCCGACGTGGACTCCACTGATTCTTCGTCGGCATTTTCCGCCGACGCCACCGATTTCAGCGCCTCGTTTGCCCGTCCCACCCCGTTCCTCACCTCCCCGGTTTTCAACACCCACCACACCGAGCACGAGCTCCTGCGTTACATCAAACGACTCGAGGCCAAGGACTTGTCCTTGTGTCATTCTATGATCTCCCTCGGCTCATGCACGATGAAGCTCAATGCGGCCAGTGAGATGTTCCCCGTCTCCTGGCCTGAATTCGGCCAACTTCACCCTTTCGCGCCCGCCGAACAAACCCGCGGCTACGCCAAACTCACGTCCGACCTCGAAACTTGGTTGGCCGAAATCACCGGTTTCGCCGCCGTCTCTCTGCAGCCCAACGCTGGCTCCCAAGGCGAATACGCCGGCCTGCTCGCCATCCGTGCCTACCACATCGCCCGCGGCGACGCTGATCGCACCGTCTGCCTTATTCCTACGAGCGCACATGGTACCAACCCTGCCAGTGCCGTCATGGGCGGCATGAGTGTCGTACCCGTCGCATGCGATGACGCCGGCAATATCGATCTCACGGACCTCCGGGCCAAAATCGCCACCCACGCCCATCACCTCGGTGCTTTGATGGTCACCTACCCGTCCACCCACGGGGTATTCGAGTCATCGATACGTGAGATCTGCACTCTCATCCACGAAGCCGGGGGCCAGGTCTACATGGACGGTGCCAACATGAACGCCCAGGTCGGTCTTACTTCCCCCGGACATATCGGTGCTGATGTCTGCCATCTGAATCTTCACAAAACCTTCTGCATCCCCCACGGCGGCGGCGGCCCGGGAGTCGGCCCCATTGCCGTGGCCGCTCACCTCGCGCCTTACCTTCCGGGCCATCCGCAGGGCCTGTTCCGCCCTCCTCACGCCGACTTTCGCAACCCCGGCGCCGTCTCTGCGGCACCCTACGGTTCCGCCAGTATCCTCGTCATCTCGTGGATGTATATCCGCATGATGGGTCCCGATGGCCTCACCGTCGCCACCAAGCTGGCTATCCTCAACGCCAACTACGTGGCCAAACGCCTCGAGGCGTTTTTCCCCGTCCTCTACCGCGGCAATCAAAACCTCGTCGCACACGAATGCATCATCGATCTGCGCGCTTGGAAACCTCAAGGCATCGAGGTCGAAGACGCCGCCAAACGCCTCATCGATTTTGGATTCCACGCCCCAACCATGAGTTTCCCGGTCGCCGGAACATTCATGATCGAACCCACCGAGAGCGAATCCCTCGCCGAAATCGACCGTTTCTGTGACGCCTTGATTGCCATCCACGGCGAGATGCAGGCCGTCGTGCATGGCGAATCCGACGCAACCGACAACCCATTGCTCAACGCCCCCCACACCGCGCGGGCCATCGCCGCCGACGACTGGGCCCATCCCTATTCACGCGATCTCGCGGCCTTCCCCGCTCCCTGGACGCGCCAATCGAAATTCTGGCCGGCCGTCGGTCGGGTCAACAACGTCTACGGCGACCGCAACCTCGTGTGCTCCTGCCTCGGTATGGACGCCTATTCCGAGAGCAGCGCTGAATCCTGACTCTGGGGAAACCCACAGTATCGATTGGCCCCGCCTCACTGGCCGCCTCCGGGAATACAGGGCGCAACTTTGCGCCTTTTCTCGTGGCGCGCGTCTTGGCGGAGGTTCGTATCGTACTTTCCACTACGCTCTCCATTCAGCTCTGCGCCCTGAACGCCACCTCCGCACCGATACCGCGCCTTGCAGATATCGTGTCTCGGTCAAATCCGTCCCGTAGCTTAGCCGTAACGATGCAGTGGAAAAAGAGTCACCGATGGTGAAGTGATTGGAGTTGAATGAAAAGAAACCAATGCAGGAGCGAGAACGCGCCTCACCAATCGGTGACCGAAGCAATCCAGTTTGAGAGCGCGGGCCGGTCTATCCAAATCGAGTTTACCCGACCAGAAACTCAGCGCGCACGCAGGCACGGCGACGTTCTGGTCGTTTTTGCAGTCAAGCGGTTGGCGCGAGGCCCTGGAGAGAGCGCTGCCACATCCGGCCCCGACTTCGAACAATGCGCTCACCGCGCTGAGCAAGGCGCTCGGCTTCATGCAAGGGCTGTTGTGCGGGGCCAAGAAGCTCACGCATGTGGCCTATTTGCGGCGCGATCCGATGATGCCGCCCCTGGCTCGGCCTCAAGCGCGTGGCGAGCCAGTCGACCCTCTCGCGGTTCTTTCAGGGCTTCACCAGTGCAGGGGCCAACCTCGCGTGCTTCCAACCCCTTTTCAAGTGGTGCCTGCACCGCCTGCCGAGCCGCCCGAAAGGCTATGCACTGGATATGGATTCCCCCCGGTTGCTACACGAGGACGGTCATCAACAAGGCGTCAAGGTCGGCTACACCCGCGTGGGCATCAAGCCGTGTCTGCATCCCCTGTTGGCGATCTTGAGCAAAGTGCGCATGGTGGCGGGGTTTTGGCTGCGACCTGGCGACACCGCCTGCGCCAACCATGCACTCGGCTTCTGCCGGGAGCTGTGGGGCAACCAGCCCAAGGCATGTGCGCCTGCGCGTGGTGCGCGCCGACGCCGGCTTTTGCCCGGCCGATTTGTTGGCACTCTGGGAGGAACTACGGGTGAAATTCATCGTCGCCGCGCGCCTGACCCGTCCGGTGAAAAGCCAGCTTTGTGGCGAAACTCGCTGGCGGGCGACAGACATCGACGGCACCGAGGTGACCGAGCTGGGCCCCCCGACGGCGAATGGCCCGCCTCATCGGCATCCGCCACCGCGTGCAGGACAAAACTAGACGGGCCGGCGGCAAGCTGCTCATCGACTGCCCGGGTTACCTGTATCAGATGCTGGTGACCAACCTCGCGTTGAACTCGCCCCCCTTGGCCGTCGGGCGCGACTACAACGGACGGGCCGCCTGCGAAAACGTGATCAAGGAACTCGACCACGGCTACGCTCTGCCCGACTTGGCCTGCGCCGCGTTTTGGGCGACCGAAGCGGCGCTGAATCTGGCCGTGCTCACGCACAACCTGATCGTTTTGTTCGAACGCAAACTAGTGTGCTGAGAGTTAATGAACTATACTGAATGAAGGGATGCGGCGGTGCGGGCGCGTTGGATTTTCTCCAGGATGGCGGAGCCTTCGGCCTTCCAAGTGTAGCGGGTGGGGTAGCGGGTGGGGTAGCGGTAGCGTGCGGCCATGTAGGTTTCGATGGCGTTGGTGAGGTCTCGAACGCTGGTGAAGCTGCCATCGCGGATACAATCGACGGTGAGGTCGCGGAAGAAGCGCTCCACTAAATTCAACCAGGAAGAGGATGTTGGAGTGCAGTGCAGTGCAGTGCGATGCGCTCGACGCCATGGGCTTTGGCATGGCGCTGATTGCGCCACTTTATCCAGCGCTTCACTTTGGCGTGCTTGTGGGTGGCGTAGTTGTCGATGATCAGATGCAGGACCAAGCCGTCGGGTGCCTGCGCATCGATGTGCTGGAGGAAACCGAGCCATTCGCGGTGGGTATGCCGAGAGGCGGTGCGTCGCATGATTTTGCCGTCCAGATAGCCGAGGGCGGCGAATAGCGTGACCGTGCCGTGGCGGGTGTAATCATGGGTGGCGGTTTTGAGGTGCCCGATACCCAATGGCAGGCCCGGCTGGGTGCGCTCAAGCGCCTGGCACTGGCTTTTCTCGTCGCAACATAGCACCAAGGCCCGATCGGGCGGATTCAGATACAAGCCGATGACATCCCAAAACTTGGCCTCGAAGTTCCGGTCACGCGACAACTTGAACGTTCGTCGCACATGGGGCTTTAGGTCGTTGGCCCGCCACAGACGCTGCACGGTGTGGGCCGACACCCCCCTTGGCCTTGGCCATCCGCCCGTGAGGACCAGCGGGTGCGCCCGGCCGGGGGTTGCGTGACCTCAGTGACGATCTGAGCGCGAATCGCCACATCCACACTCGGCTTCCGGCCCGAACGTCTCGCTTCGGCCCATCCAGCCAACCCTGCCTCACGAAATCGCTTTTCCCACTTCGCCACCACCGGACGATTCACTCCGATCTGAGCAGCCACCGGCTCCTGGCTTTTCCCTTCGGCCCGCAACAACACGATGCGCGCCCGCCTGACCTCCCGTTGCGGCGTGGTCGGGCGTTTGATCATCTGTTCAAGTTCTTGATGCTGCGCGGCATCAATGATTAGCGGATTAACAGGGCGGGCCATGCACCCATCCTGCACTACTATTTTTTTTCGTATAGCTAATTAACTCCCACTACGCTAGGCATTCGCGGTAGTGCATTAAATCAGTGCAGTGTGCGGTGCAAAACCATGGCATTGCATTGCAACGCGGTATAGATTTTATGCCATAGCCTGCCTAGTGATTGGTAATCATATATTTACAAATCTATATTTTACTTGAGCGAAGAGGTGTAGGCAGACACGCGATTCTGCATGGCAAAGCCTGTTGATTCCCCATATCCTCCCCTAAGAAATCCTATTTGGCTCTCGCTCCGGAAAGCGGCCGATATTCTTGGTGTCCACCCTCGCACTTATCGTCGGCGCTCGGAACAAGGGTATTGCCCTCCGCTTGAGAAACCGGTCGGAGGGCGGCTAGTTCGAGTTTCATTCGAGCAATTGCAACTCGTCGATGGAACCCGGAGGTGGCTTCGGTGAGGAGCTACCGCAATCGAGGCGAAGGGCAGTCATGGCTGACCAAGAAGGGACGGCGCAACGAATACTATGCGTGTATTCGTCGGCCTTCGTGGCCTCGTCGGAAGTTCTTTCCGTTGCGCACAACGGACAAATGGTCGGCGGAATCCAAGATGGCCAAACTGCTACACCGCCTCGAGCGCGAAGAGGCGGGTATCGCGTTGCCTCCAGAACTCGAAGGAGCGGCCGCAACTCCGATCACCGCACATTTGAGGGACTATCTGGCAACCTGCCGCGCCAATGGTCGCCGTCTCCATACGATCACGAAATACGAGGCTGAGATCCGGCGTCTCTGTCAGCGCTGCGGATGGGTTCTACTCGGAGACATAACCCTGCGATCCTACGACACATGGCGGACGACGACCGCTCGTTCTCGGAAATCCCTTCGTGATGGCCTTACGACCATGCGAACATTCTTAGTGTGGCTTCGCTCGCGATCTCGTATCGAGCTAGACTCGCTGGAACACGCTGGCACACCATCAGCACCGTGGGTGATGGCCTTTCACGTCGCGCCCTGACTCCGGACGAAGCGCGTAGCCTTCTGGACGTAGCTCCTCAACATCGACGAATTGTCTACATGCTGGCGCTCTATGCCGGACTCCGACGCAACGAAATCGCGTCGTTAACGTGGGGGGATTGCTCCACTCGGGACGGCGTCGCCTGGCTTCGGCTTCCCGCTACAGTCGCGAAGAACGCAAAGGTGTCAGACCACCGGATACCAGACTTTTTGGCGTATGCGTTGTTGGAGTATCGGCGATCACATTGCTCGGAAACATCTGTCGTGATTCGCGAAGGCGTTCCCAGGGTGCCGACGCTTCGCGGAGACCTATCACGTGCCGGTATCCTCTTTGAGGACGAGAAGAGTCAGCGTGTGGATCTGCATGCCCTACGGCACACCTACATAACGTGGCTCGCTCAGACAGGCGTCATGCTACGCGAGTTGCAGGCGCTGGCTCGACATAGCGACATCCGAACAACGTCACGGTATCTGCATCCGAGCCAAGACCGGACACACGAGGCGATCGACAAACTACCGCGGTTGAGTGGAGAGGGGCCAGTGACTCCACGAGATACCTCGGACGGTCACAAGGGGCCCCAATTGGTCCCCAGCTGTCACAACCAATCCAAACGGAGCAGAGAGACCGAAAACACGTAACTCCCTATGAATGTCACAACGAGACACAACAAGGCCCCCGGTGTCACAACCAGAGGCCTTGTTTCAAAATGGAGCGGGCGAAGAGACTCGAACTCTCGACAGCCACCTTGGCAAGGTGGTGCTCTACCAACTGAGCTACGCCCGCTTGAGGGAAGGCAGACAAGAATGAGCGACGGAGCCTCCGTCAATAGATTTTTGGGGATTATTTGAGCTCATTCGATCACCTCCAAATCAAACACTTGCTGATTGCGGGCTGAACGTGGCAACGGAACCACTCCCGAACCGAGCATCGCCGCCGACATTTCGTCTCCATACCAGTAGCGCAACCACGGCAACAATCGGGGCACTTCAGCCCGCCTGAAAGTCAAATGCACCGCTCTGCGCAAGGGATAATCTCCCGCGTGCAGATTGTCCGGTGTCGGTCCAAATGCCACTTGTCCCGGCTCTGGAGCCACCAACAGCACTTTTAACCTTGCCGATGCCTTCGGCAACCAGGGTACGACGCCCATTCCGCCATCATCCGCCAAGACCGCCTTCAACGTCTCTTGCAGAGTATCATGCATTCGTACTTCGTTTCTCAGTCCGCCTTCCGGCAGAACTTCGTGCTCAAACAGCACATAGGACAACCTTTCCGCCGGCGAGGTCACGTGCGGCGATATCGGCATTCCCGACCACAGGCCCGTTGCTCCAAAATCCCCCCATCGCGTGGTGGGCACCGCACTGAACGCTCCATACACCTGCCTCAAATCGGCAAAATCAACTTGATCCACCGGCACTCCAGTGGGGACCACCACCACCGCGGTCAAATAACCCAGCGTTACCGAAGCAAAGTCTTTGCCCAACTCCGGGGCCGAAGAGTCTTCGATCAATACGGCTATATCGAGGTTTCCCACGCCCAATGAATCTACGGCCGGTCGACTGCCTCTAAACTCCACTCGAATTTCCTCCTCATTCGACTGCGCTCGCGCTTCCAGCGCCTGCACCACCGGGCCGCCCAACAAATCAGCCCCACCCATTCGCACGGGCTTGGCCGCCTCCGTCATGGAAAACACGAACAGTCCCAAAACGCCGAGACCTCGCCGGCTCCAGCCAACCAGCCCGGCTCGATGTGCACCGGCCCCTCCCATTGGCTTTCGGTCACGCATCAGGTTCATTGAGATCGAGTCGTTCTTTATTCTGCTTCCCCTTCTCCCATGCATCCGCCCTCACGGATGGCTTAGCTTTCCCTCTGTGGTCGCTTCCATAGTAAGCATAATTGTGCGTGTAATACCCATACTCCTCGCCTGCATCCGCTGGAATTTGGTTAAGAATCGCTCCCACAATCGGGGTGCGTGCGCTTTTCAAAGTCTGCTGAGCTCGCAACGTCATCGCCTGGGGATTCCGTCTATGCTGAATCAACAACAAGGCTCCATCCATCGCCGTGGCCAACACCGAGGCATCACTCACTCCAATCATCGGAGGCGAATCCAAGAGGATTCGATCATAGCGCGAGGGTAACGTGGTGATCATTTCCGTTAAACGCTGAATGTGGATCAGGCCTAACGTAAATCCGACTTGGCCGCCGCTGCTCATGAAATCCAGTCCCGGCGCCACCCCCACCTGCAACACGGCATCCAACTCCGCTTCGTCTTGCAAATAATCCGAAAGCCCCGGTTCACGCTTCCATCTTCCCAACGTATGCTACGTGGGTCTCCGCAAATCAGCATCCACTAACAATACCTTCTGTTCCCCCACGCGCCATCACTTTGGCCAACCGATGCAGGGTGGTCGATTTGCCTTCCCCCGGACCAGCGGACACGAACGAAATCGCTGCCGATGCCGCCGGTTCAGATTGGTTTGCAACACCCTGAACGGCTCCGTCGCCACCATGTCGTCCGCGTCAAAAGCGTTGGGTTTCACCACTAACGGGATCACCACTACCACCGGTACGGCGGCGTCAAGCGGTTGAGCCCAGACTCGTTGCCCGGCATACCACGCCGCTCCCGCTGGCACGTCTGCCATCCATCCTGAAATGGGATCTCCTCTGCGTTCCACTTCTTCACCAAGAGCAATAAAGAACGCCGGATAATACGGAGGGTAGCTGAAGTGAATACACCGCGGTTCTGCCAAATAGTGCACCAACGGCAGCGCTTACACCGCCAACAAAGCCGTCGCCGCCCACCTGGGGATCCGCCGCAACCCTTCACTGCTCGCCACCAGTACCATAAAAAAACCGGCCCCAAAAATAATAATCAATGGGCCACCACCACCGTGGGACTGCGCTCGCCTTCCTCGGAATTCATCAACCCGTTCGCGAGTACCATCACCGCCAACGCGATCGCAAATACCGTGCGGAGCCGGTTGGTGCCTTCCTTCCGAAATCGATAGATCCACCCGGTCACAAAAAACGCCGTCAACACCAGTCCGCCTCCCGACCACAACTGATGGCCCAACGTTTCCTGAAGCGTGGTCAGTGTCTTATTTCCGCGTTTATTTAGACTCACCGGCGGTAACGCGGGGCTCAACGTCGTGCGCCAAACCTCCGGATCCGCTGTAGGATCATCAATTCGCAGCGCCAGATCCTGGGCAGCCAAAGCCACCGGCGAACCGGTCAACCCGATGTTTCGCACCATCCATGGCGTCACCACGAGACCCGCCACCACGATCGCGAGACTCAACCCCACCCACGATCGCCGCCACATCGCATGACCCACCGCCAACAACGTGCCCCACGGATAATCCGTCAAAAACAACACCCCCACCAAAGCTCCCGCTTCCGTCCACGCGATCCACCCACGACGACTGCTCGGCTCCTCCCCATCCGCCCAAACCAGCATCTGAAACAATCCCAACAATAATACCATCGCCCACGGCGTGCCATCCACCGCCACCGCGTGCGTCCAGACAGGAGCCGATATCAAGAGCGCCAACGCCGCCAGTCCGCCCACCATCGGATCAAACAACCGCGTCCCCAACCGCCAAGTCTGCAGCGCCGCGACCCACACCACCACCACGTTTAAGCCCAGTAACAGATAGTCCGTCCCAAATCCCTCCGGCGGTGTCGGCGCTTCCGCAAACAACGCCTCCCGCGTGGCGTCGGGCAACACGCCCAACACCAATCCAATCACGCCGGCATAGCCTGGCGCGTGATACAACTCCGGCAGCCTCTTCTCCATCGCGAACAACTGCCCGTGTCTCTGCATCACCGCATGGGCCTGCGGATAATTGATCGAGGTGGTGAACCCTTGCCGGTCGCCCATGACCGGCCCAAATCCGCCTGTCGCAACGTTTCCTCCGTGCGGGGGCCATGGAATTGTTTGAACGCGACCGTAAACGACATCACCGCCAACCCGAGCCACAATGCCCCGACTTTGAGCGCCTGCGCTCCGCGACCTTGCTCCAACCAATGAATCCAACCTTGTGCGTTCATACCGTGGCGTCGGAGACCGCACTCAATCCGTGACGTCCAACTCCGGCCACAAGGCCAACTTGCGGTGGAGAGTCCGCCGACTGATGCCCATGAGTTTTGCCGCCCGGGTGCGATTTCCCCGCGCTTTCAGCAATGCCTCCCGCAACAGACGTTTCTCATTCTCCTCCACGGAGAAATTTCCACCGCCCATCGCCCCGCCGGAGCCACTCGCACCTCCGGCTGCCCTCGCCGCCGCGCTGTCCGAACCGAGACCGGTGCCTTCCCCCCTAAATTTCGGATCCAAATCATACTCTGTCAGCTTGCCTCCGCGGTGCAACACCATCGCATTCTCACAAAAATTACGCAGCTCCCGAATATTCCCGGGCCAACGATAACTGCTCAAGGTCGCCAATGCACCGGGTTCCACCGTCGGCACCGGCAACCCGTTCTCCTCCGCAAAGTACGTCAGATAATGCGCCAACAACGAAGCGATGTCACTCGTGCGCTCCCGCAGAGGCGGCATTTTGATGCCTACCACATTCAAGCGGAAAAACAGATCCTCCCGGAACTTACCCTCCTGCACCAACGTTTCCAGATTCCGATTCGTCGCCGCCACCAGCCGGACGTCCAGATTTATGGGCTTGGTCCCTCCTACTCGTTCGATCGACTTGGTCTCCAAAAACCGCAGCAACTTCACCTGCGTCGACGACGAGATCTCGCCGATCTCATCCAAAAACAAAGTCCCTCCATCCGCCGCTTCAAAGCGCCCGATCCGGCGCTCCATCGCCCCGGTGAACGATCCGCGTTCATGACCAAAAATTTCACTTTCCAATAAATTTTCCGACAACGCCGCACAGTGCACCGCCACAAACGCGCCACGAGCCCGGAGGCTCGACTGATGAATCGCCTGCGCAATCAGCTCCTTGCCCGTCCCTGACTCCCCTTCCACTAGAATGGTCGCTTTCGACGGCGCCACCAACTTCACCCGATCAATAACCTCCACCAACTTCACTGAATCTCCCACGATCCCCTTGAAGTTGAACTTTTCGTCCAGCCGTTCGTGCAGTTGCTTCACTTCCACCTCGAGCGTGCGACTCTTCAGCGCCCGATTGATCAATATCTCCAGACGCTCGATATTCACCGGCTTGGTCAAAAAATCCACCGCCCCGCGCCGCATCGCCTCCACCACCGTATCGATGCTGCCATAAGCCGTCATCATCAGGACCGCCGGTCGGTTCGGTAGGGTCAGCGCTTTATCAATCACCTTCAACCCACTCTTACCCGGCATCCGCAAATCCGTAACGACCACGTCATAGGTCTCGGCCCCCATTAAATTAAACGCCTCATCCGCACTTCCCGCCACCGACACTTCAAAACTATCCTCCAAAGCCTGCTGCAGCCCTTCGCGAGTATGCCGTTCGTCGTCCACAATGAGCACTGTTGGAACCATACTCCATCTCACGCTTACCTTTCCCTTGGCGTCAAGTCATGATGCGACAAATTGTCACACCTCACGACCATTCGGAACCGCTCTGCGCCGCCAAGGTCGTAGTGCTTACTTCTCATTACCCGAAGTTTCACCTTCGGTCCCCCCTCCCCCTCCCCCTTCCCTTGTCGTGAAATCCCCCACCCCTTTCCGTCAGGTCCTCCTTGGTTTAGCCCTCACTCCGTGGATCCTCCTGTCCTCAGGTTGCACGCTACTCCAACCTCCAGCGCCGACCTACCTCGATCGAGAACCGGTCACCTATGCCATCATACTCTACCTGGCCGAGGGGGAATCCCTCACTTCCGAAGAGCGGACCTATGCGCTCTCCTTCGCTCGCGACCCCTTGCTCGCGACCCCTTGCTCGCGACCCCTTGCTCGCCAGTGGACTTATCATGCCAGAAGACGGGCTGATCGACGACGCCGAACGCGCCCAACTCCTCTTCCGCGCTCGCATGGAAAACGGTCAATTGGGCGAAATCGCCGGAGTCCCCGCCGTCACCGAAGGTCGCACCGTCTTCCTGGCCAATCCTCGTCGCCTCACTGACCGTATTTGGTGGGACGCCTCCTACCCGCAAGGAATTCCTCCCTACTACGGTGGGGGCTTCGACCAATTTCCCTCCCCCGGTCCCGGCTGGGGTTACCCCAATCGCCGGAACTAGGACCGTGGTCATCGCTACGAAGGCGATCGCCGCGTGGACCTACCCGAATGGCGCTTAGTTAGGCGAGCAGTTGCGTGAGATTGCTCGTCCGTCAAACCTTCTAAGTTAATGCCTAATAATAGGTTGCGGAATACTGGCTTATTGGTAGTGCAACTGCATGAAGATCAACACGTTGTATCTGCCAGGGTTTTCGCATCGCTTGTGTGGGAGACGCTCCAATGGTGCGGCCGCTAGACTGATTGAGCGGGCGGTTAAGCTCGATGGGCTCGCGGCGCTGGTGGCGCGCTTTGTGGCTCCGAGCACATTTGCAGGCATCGGTAAGCGGGACCGGATCTTTACGCCTTGGGTGACCTTTTGCGCGTTTCTTGGGCAAGTGCTGCAGCGTGGTGCGAGCTGCCGCGATGCGGTTCGCCGGGTGCAAGCATGGCATCTGCAGGCCGGGGCGGCGACGTCGGTCGACGATGCCACCGGTGGCTATTGCCAAGCCCGGGCGCGGTTGCCGATCACGGTCTTGCGCACCGTATTCAGCCAGCCGTCTCGTGGAGGTAGCTCATCAACGCACCCGCGAGGCCGATCATTGGCTCGGTCACAACGTGAAGGTGATCGATGGCGGCGGGCTTTCCATGCCCGACACCACGGCCAATCGGAAAGTTTATCCTTACGCGGGGTGCCAGCGCAAAGGATGCGGTTTCCTCACCGGCCAGATGGAGGGAATGTTCTCCCTGGCAACCGGCCATTTGGTGAAGTTCGTCCTGTCCTCATGGAAGGCGAGTGAGGCCCCGCTGGCGCGCCAATTGATCGGTTGGGTGCACAGGGGAGAGGTGCTCCTGGCTGCTCGCGGGTTCTGCAACTGGATTTTCATCAGCCTTGTGCAACGCAAGGGTGTGGATGTGGTGATGCGCTTGCATCAATCGCGTCGGACAGGCACCGGCAAAGTCTGCTGGCCCAAACCCCAGCGACAGGGCCGGTGGGAAAAATGTTTGTGGAACGAGCTGCCTGAGAGCCTGACTTTGCGCATGGTGCGCTTTCGAACCGAGGTGCGCGGCTTCCGCACCCAGCACATCGCGGTGGTGACCACGCTGCTCGATGAAGAAAAGTATCCCGACGCGGCCATTGCCCAACTCTACCTGCGCCGCTGACAGGTGGAACTGAACTGCCGGGACATCACGACGACCCTCGGGCTCGACGTGCTACGCACGCGCACCCCGGCGATGATCGCAAAGGAAATCCACTTGCAGGCCATCGCCTACAACTTGGTGCGCCTGCTCATGCTCGAAGCCGCACGCCAGCATGACGTGGCACCAATGCGCCTGTCTTTCCAAGGCACCATCAGCACGCTGCGGGCGTTCGCCCACCTGCTCTCAGGCAGTGCGCGCGAAGCGAACCAACGCTTCGAAGATCTGCTCCTCGCATTGGCCGCCGACCCGGTGCCCTAACGCCCGCATCGCAGTGAACCACGCGCCGTCAAACGAAGGCCCAAAGTCTACCAACTGATGACCAAGCCTCGGCGGCACATGCGCGTATCCAAATCACGGCTACTAAAATAGACGAATAGACCCCTTAACTAAGTGCCATTCCACCCTGAGGTGGTGTTTTGAAGGTTATTTGAGGAGGGAAAACAAGACTTTACGTTGATTGATTTTGGCGGAGCGAACCGGGCCGGGACGATGAAGACCGCGCAGCGGTCCGTCCCGCCGGGCGGTGAGCGCCGATCCGAAGATGACATGGGGGGGCGTTGTCAGGAGCGACGAAGTCGCAAGAACTGACAATGTTATGACTACGAATCAAATACCCCCCCACATCATCCGCCAGCGATTCAAACCGGTTGGGCGAAGTAATCAAGCTGGGCATCGACGTGCACATTGAAAAATACGTCATCGTCATGAAGATCGACGGCAGCGCGCCGGAGCGGGCGAAACGCTTCACTCCGGAGCAGTTCATCGTCTGGGTGCATGAACTCGCCGGCCGGTGCGACCAGCTCTACAGCTGCTACGAGGCCGGTCCGTTTGGCTTCAACCTACACCGTCGACTCCAAGAGATGGGCGTGACCAATCACGTGATCCGCCCGATCAATTGGGATGAACACGGCAAGAACGTTAAGACCGACGCGCGTGATGCGACGCAGATGATGCTATGCTTGGACGGATACCTGCGCGGCAACCATCGCAGCTTCAGCACGGTGCGCGTGCCCCAGTGAAACCGAGGAACGGCGGCGCAGCATCCCCCGCCAACGCCAGAGCTTGATCAAGGAGCGCAAGCGGCTGGCGGCGAAGGCGCGAGGTCACGTGATGTATTACGGCGGGCGCCTCCAGGGGGGGAATGGTGGAAACCAAGACGCTGGAAGGATCTGGACGAACAGCTCGAGACCCACGTGCTGGGGCTGCTGGAGCCTCTCAGGACAATCCTGTTGGCGATCGAAGAACAGATCGTGCTCGTGGGGAAGCGACTGGAGGAAATGTGCGAGGTGGCGCTGCCCAAGGGCATGGGCACAGTCATCTTCGAACAAATGGAACGAGAAGTCTGTGATTGGAACCGTTTCGATACCCGCAAGCAGGTGGGCAGCTACACCGGGTTGTGTCCCAGTGAAGACCCCAGTGACAGGCGCCGTTTCCAGGGCTCGATCACCAAGCACGGCAATCCACGTTTAAGACACATGCTCATCGAGTGCGTCTGGTTGCTGATACACTGGAACCCGGACTACCGAGGCATCGTGAAGTGGCGAGACAAGCTGCTGGAAGCCAAGCTGACCAAGGCGAAGATCGTCGTCGCCATCGTTCGACAGTTTGCGGTGGATTGGTGGCGAATCAGAACGGGCAAAGCCACGCCGGACCAATTTGGATTAGCCATGAACGAATTACCCGCGATGAGTGGCTGAAATCACCATCGACGGAGCGAAATAGACGATTTTAGCGGAGTGTGCCCGACCTGACCCCTGTCGCTTTTGATGTGATATTCTTGAAGATTGGGCAGCCTCGCTTCTGCAGCCTGTAGTGACCGAATGGATATGTCATAGTGTGCTCCCCGTTGACGGGGACACGGATAGCAGGAAATCCCGGCCTCATACCGAGTCCGTGGTGGCTCAGAAGACGCAAAAATCAAATCCACCACCTTCAACTCAATCCACTACCACCTTCAACTCAATCCACTACCACCTTCAACTCAATCCACTGAATGTAACTGACCCCCCCCAAACGGAATCACTCTTGACGACTATCCCCATGGCAGGGGTCAGGCTTTGTAGTTTGTAGTTGAACGGAAGCAAGACCGTCTTTTCTGTTCCAAGATTGCCCCAGAGTGTGACCTAAGTGGATCCGAATTTGCACTTTGCACCTAAGTCCGACCGTTTCTTTGACCACCCTAGGAGTCTAAATGCCGCATCCTAATTCAACCGTTGCTGGAGTCGTTCCACAATTGCAAGTGCGCGGCCAGCGATCACGCGGAATTCGGGACTCACCGTCGTTTCGTCTGCGGCAACTAGTCGCCAAAACGTGACGGCCCACACTACGGCTTTCCTCCACGCAGGCTCGAGCGCCGGCAAGGGTGGTGTAGGAACGAAGTCCACGTCACGCAATTCGCCCTGTGCCGTCGGTGCCCAGCGCATCGGCAGCATGTCGTAGACTGGCGCGGGTATAAACGGGAGCGAGTCATCGAACCAGAACCCCAGGTTGCCGGCATGCATATCAGTGTTGCCGATCAGCGCACCGAAACAGGCGAGCTTTCGCACCGTCTCCAATCCCGCTGTATTCACGAGTCCAGCACGGTGGAGAAATTCCCCCCGACTGACCCAATCTGGGCGGGCGGCATCTCCAAACGTGCCCGCCAAGGCCTCGAGCGAAACCACTCCACGTCGGCCATGGACGCCTACGCGATCAAACCTCGGCACAATAAGGAACCGACGCTGCTCGACATCCCGCACCTGCACCGAACAATTGTCACCGTTCGCCTCTGCCAACACTTGAGTCGCATGCGCTTCAGCCGACAAAAGATCCGCCCAACGCCGTCCCACCGGATTGCCTAGCGGAGGACTGAACTTAATCAAAGCATGACTCGGTTCGGGTTCAGTGTGATAATAGACGGCCAACTTTGGTTGCTCGCCACCGGCCGAACTTCCTAGGATACCCCCGCTCAGAACATCGTCCACCAAGCGACTCAGTTCGTTAATCCCGCGAGGAATCGGCAACCCATCGGTTTGCGTAAACTGGAAGTGGTTCTGCCAATTGCCATCACCCACCAAAAGATTGCCCGACAAATTTTCCCCATCAACCACCTGATAGCGCAGGATGTCGTCATCGCTCCAAAGCCGCGGATCCGGGGGCAGACCGAGTGACTGAGCGACTGAACCGCGCGCCCTGGCTCGCCCCAAAAAACCCTGCGAGCGCACATCGCCGAGGAAAAACGGAAAACCCTCCCCAAATCCATCCACCACCCCTGCCGCGTGCTCCCACTCCGGCGGACTGCCCAGCCACTCAACCTTCCAGCCCCCACACAAGGCATGCAGCACCGCCCAAGCCCGAGCCCTGCCCTGCTCGTTGATTCGATAAATCGTCCAGCGATCTTCGTGCTGCAGCCGACGCCGAAGCGCATATTGCGTGCGCCTCGCAGACCCCAAGGCAACCACCCTCTCTCCCAGCTCTCCGAGACGGCGCGATACGGTTGGCTGGGCGACACCTTCCCGTTCCATCAGACCGCGAGCCGTTAGAGGACCAGACGCTTGGAGCAAGAGTTGGAGACGCTGAGAAGTGAGTTGACGAGAACGAGCAATTATTCCTTTATGAATAGATTACAAGACTATTTTATATCCTATTAATCAACTAGTAACGGGCTTATTTAGCCCTGATTAGAATAGATTTAAATAAGCTTACATATTTTCGCGATTCGATCAAAGGGGCGATCCGAAGGATCATGCTTTGTGGTTTTTGGGGGCCGGAAAAGGGGGCCGGGAAAAGGGGTCAAACTTTGCACTTTGCACTCCTACACCTTGCTTTTCGAACGCATGGCCCCTGCGATGAGGCTCGTTACTTGAGCCGTTCGCGCGAGGGGAGAAACTTGAGACAGGGCGCTCCACGCCATTCAGCTCAAGTGCCTAATCAGACTGCGATTCGCACTTTTCGGACCGCCGTAATTCGTCTTCAATAGCCGCCTGCATTTCCGCCGGATCATCGGGCGTGATCATGATGGTGCAGGCTCCCAGTCCTACCACCAAGGGCATGGTCTTTTGTTTTAGGAATGGGAACGGATGGCGCGCAGGGAGATATGCGTAGAATGTTGGCAGGATTCGAAGACGTGCGGCAGGGGCCGCTCGGGCCAGTGTTGGGCGCAGACGCGCAGCAGGACGCTGCGCAAGAGGGCGAGGTTGGCCCAGGGGGGCGTTGACGTTGCGGGTACGCGAGTGGTCTTCGCGCCAGCAGGCGTCGCGGCGCCAGTGGTTGCGGATCTCCACTCCGCCCCAGTGCCCGCGGATCAAGGCGCGCATTTGCGCAGGGCTGCGTTCTGCGGGTGCCAGGCTGCTGGCGTAGGCGCGTTGCTCGCAACTTTCGGTGAGGTCGCGTTTTCGCACCGTGGTTTTGTCGACGAGCACCAGGCTGCGCAGCCCGGGGTAGTCGGCTTGCGAGGGCGTGGCCACCACCACGGACACCCGCCAGGTGGTCACGCGGCCCCGACTCGGATCGGTCAGCTCAAAAAAGGGGGTGGAACGGTCCGGGCGCGCTGGACCAGCGCGCTCAGCTGGGGTTGGTTGCCTTTGATCTGGGGCACATACTCGCCGCCTTTTTCCACGATGGTGCGGGCCTGCTCGCGGGTGGCGTGCAAGGCGTCGCCGGTGTGACGATCTGCTCGTCCACCGACGCGGCGGCCAACACCTCACCGACGCGGGCCTGTTCACTGCGCGGGGTGTTTTCCTTTTGATCGACGATGGCCAGGGCGACCGGCGCGCCGGTGTCGGCCTCGACCAGGCTGAGCACCCCGACCGCGTCGCGGATAAACTTTCCGTCCAGGGCGAGCGCTCCGGGCAGGGCACCGGCGTGGGCTGTGAGCCAGCGGTTGTGAGGGCCTGGGCAAAGGCCTCCGGATACGAGCCGGGTGAGCACGTCGTAAAACACGCTGTAACTGGGAGCCAGGCGGACCTTTTTGCCGGCCTCACGGGGCAGGGCCAGGGCGAAGCGCTGGTCTTGGTCGAGCAGGTTGGCCATACGAGCGATCGACGCGATGTCGCGCCGGCCGGCCAGCAGCGCGAGCGCCACGAGGCCAAGAACCGGACCGATCTTGAAGCGGGTGTTTTTGGCGCGCGGATCGGGCACGCCGCACAGGGCCTCCAACAGAGAGGACAACTGGCCGTTTTTGAGCGGCAGGGTGGCGGTGGGCGCGCGGCGCAGTCCCGCCCGGCAGTCCCCGGGCAAAGCGGGGTCGGGGGCGCTCAGCAGGGCCTTGGCCGAGGGGTGCAGGGGCCGCAGCAGCCACAGGTGCTATGGGTTTGCCGTGAAGTCGCCTCGGTGCCGTTCGTAACCCTGGCTGGTCCCGACCGGCTCCCATGCGGAGGCCTTGTAGCACGTGCCTTGGTAGGCCTCCGGGTCGGTGAAGGTCTCGGCTAGCAGCGGCCGATAGCCGAAGCGTTCCTGCCAATGGCCCGGCAACGTGCGCACCGCCGCAGCGAGCACCTGGGAGGCGAAATTGGGCTCCTCCGCCGCGCTTGGTGAGCAGTAGAAAGCGGCGGTTTTGCACCACCAGGGAAAGCCGCTCGACCTGGCGGGTCGCATCCCAGCCCACCCACCGGTCCCGGTCCTTGAGCGCGTAGCAGGCCGGACCCCACGCCAGCAGCGCCACACCGCCCGCCCCCCTCTTTCGACAATCTGGCGCAGGTAATCGCCCACCGAATGCCCGGATCCCAAGTAGTGCCGCTCGTGCAGCTGCGCGTCGAACCACTCCTGCTCGGCCGCAGTGGCCGCGCACCTCCACGTTTCGATCCCAGTGCTTCTGCTCCGGGGTTGCGTTCGTCGCTTCCCTTTCCGTTTCACCTTTAGATTTCATCCCACTGAAACAGATCGAAAATCGTCCAAATGGTTTAGCTCAAAGTTACACCGCTGACCTTCAATCACTTCACCCGTCTCGGGAAAAGCCATGCACGACCTTCCTCAATGTAGGTCATAAACATCGACAAACTCAGAGCCATCCCCGGGTAGATCAGAAACAGTCTTGTTCGCTTTTGGTTCATGGTCAGACGGAGACCTCACACACAACGTGCTAAGTCTCCGCGCTAACCACAAACGGTGAAAGAACAGCGCCAAAGGAGCGGATTTCGGGCCAACGTCAACTCAGATTTCATTCTCCTGTGCTTCCCTGCACCACGTTCGACGAACTTGAGAAGTTGAGAAGGTGTCTGTCCCTATTAAATCAAGAAGGACGCCCCCTCTGATGGGCGCCCTTCAAGACCTAACACCAAGCAAACCTAAGAACTCTAAATCTAACTGCTACAAACGAAAGTCGTTGTGCAGAGAAGTAGACGTTGGTAGAGGCGAGAAACGCTCAAATATAATTCATAATTTCTGAGTAAAAATATAAAAACCCTCCATGAAGTACGTATCTATATTTTATTCAATTACTTATGAATCCACCATTCCAGTCCTTCGCCGCTCCAAATCCGCTCGTTCCAGTCCGGCCTGTTGCCGTCTCCCCAAAAATAGGGGCGCCCTCACGGGCGCCCCTAATGACCTAACGCCAAGCAAACCGTAGAACCTCAACATTCGCTGAATCTTTAACGGGCGCTATCTATCTGCATGGCGGTAGACGCGGTAGTTGTGCATTCGCTCAATTTTCGTTTATTTTTTTCATGCCAATGTTCCAACGCATGGCAGATTCAAGGATCAGTTTGAATCGAGATTAGATATAAGCTGCTTGAAGAGTTGAGCGGGAGACTTCCAGCCGAGGATCTTGCGGGGACGCTCGTTGAGCATTTGCTGATAGGCACTGAGTTGCTGATATGAGACGGTGGACAGGTCGGAGCCTTTAGGCAGGTAGTGACGGATGCAGCCGTTTTGGCTTTCGCAGGTGCCGTGTTCCCAAGGACTGTGCGGGAGGCAGAAGAAGACCTGGAGACCGAGATCGGCGGCAAGGCGGCGGGTAAAGGCTTCCCGCACGCTTTGGGCATCCTTGTGAGGCAGATGGCAAAACATGGTGTAACGGGTGGTGCGTTCCACGAACACGCCAACCGCCGAACGGTTACCCGCGCCGAGGATCAGATCGCCTTCGTAGTGGCCGGCGATTAAGCGATCCTCGACCTCGGCGGGACGTTGATCAACCGAGCACCCTATCGGGGATCTTGCCCTGGGTGGCGACCACACCACGGCGGTGAGGCTTACGCGCCCGGTGGCTGCGCCGCAGGCACTTGGCCAATTCCCGTTACAGCTCCCCGCGGGCAACGACGTAAACGTCACGGTAGATCGATTCGTGCGACGTGTGCATGTGCGGCGTGTCAAGATGGTCGAGTTTAAGCGTGCCAGCGATTTCCTCCGGGGACCAGCCTCGCCTCAGATAAGCATGCCCCGCGTCCCGCAAAGGGGGCATCTGGTCGATCGCACAATACCCGCGCCGGGTTCGTCCCATGCGCTCGTGCGCGGCGCGATGCGCGCTCTGAGCGCCGTAATGGTCGCGACTCGCATTGCGCTTCAACTTCGCCCTAATCGCACTGGGCGACCGGCTCAGCCTTACCGCAATGGCCTGCTGTGTTTCGTTGGCACGTAATCCACTTTGGTTCTCGATTCGCTCCTCTAAACTCAAAACGGTATGCGTCATCGGCTTGCTTTGTTCGGGTATCACGCAAAGCACAATCGGAGGGACCGGCTCGGCGGTCCCTCTCCGGTTCCTCCGCCTCAAGGGGCAAACCGGCTGGGACAATACAGCGAGACGTTGCTCTTCTATACTCAGGAATTTCGTTCAGGTTGGACATTCAAACTCATCCTTGAGCGCGCCCACCAAACTCCGGAATCTATCTCCGCCGTGCTAAGACTAAATCGCTCTCGTCAACCGTCTGTGTCCCGTCTCCCACCGCCAACAGAAAACTAGGACGCATCAATCAAACTACCCGGCTCACTGGTCACTCGCTTTGGCAATGAGGATTTCAACGGATACCGGTGAACGTTTCCTTCGTAATTACGGAAGACAATTTCATCATCGTTGATCGACTCGATAGAATCGGGATTGATGGGCACTTTGCCGCCACCGCCAGGCGCATCTATGACGTACTGCGGCACCGCGTATCCCGTCGTGTGACCACGCAATGAACGCACAATCTCAATCCCCTTACGTACATCCACTTTGAAATGTGCTCCTCCCGTAATGAGGTCCATTTGATAAATGTAATACGGACGCACTCGCATCCGCAGCAATCGGTGCACGAGAGCTTTCATTACATCCGCATCATCATTAACTCCTGCCAACAAGACACTTTGGTTACCAAGTGGCACACCGGAAAAAGCCAAACGCTCACACGCATCGCGTAGTTCAGCCGTGGCCTCCTTAGGATGATTTACGTGGATACTCATCCAAATCGGACCATACCGTTTAAAAATGTCACACAACTGAGGCGTGATTCGCTGTGGTAAAAAACCCGGAATTCTGGATCCGATCCGAATGAACTCCACGTGCGGGTTCTCCCTCAGGCGCGCCAGCAAATGCTCAAGTTTCCGATCCGACAAAAGCAACGGATCTCCGCCTGAAAGCAGCACATCACGCACTTCCGGATGTGATTCAATGTAGCGCAGACCCTGTTCAAACTCAGGATGGAAATTGTAGTCTTGCGCGTTCGAAACCAACCGGCTCCGAGTGCAGTAACGGCAATAGGCCGCACAACGATCCGTGACTAAAAACAAAACCCTGTCCGGATAACGATGCACGATTCCCGGCACCGGTGAATGCTCATCTTCGCCCAGCGAGTCCAATTGCTCCTCCGCAGAAACCAACATCTCCGCTTCCCGGGGAATCAGTTGTTTTCGGATCGGGCAATTCGCATCATTGCGATCAATCAGGTTGAAAAAATACGGCGTGATCGCGAGAGCCAACTTCTTCCCCGCAAACGCCACACCGCGCCTTTCTTCCGCCGTTAACGTCATGTAACGCTGGAGATCCTCCAACGTCGTGATGCGATTTTTAAGTTGCCACGTCCAATCCCGCCACTGCTCGGCCGGCACGTGCTGCCATAATCCTTGGCCTTCAAACCAAGAGGATCGATCTTCAATGTACCCCATGCTTAACCCGAGAGAAAGCGTCACGCTGGGCTGGTGTCAAATGGCTGCAATGAGTTCGCCACCGCATCGACCCGGTCAATGGGCCCCATTAATTTTGCTCACAATTTGTCCGTGGCTGATTTAAGGTTAATGCTATCGTGGTGACAGTCTGCTAGGATGATCACGCCTTTTACCCCTATTGGCCCCCCATGCCCCCTCCCCGGTTCACCTCAAAGTCGTACCTCTTGGCGACGGTAGCCGCCACGATTGTGGCGACAGGCTTAGGCCTATACTTGGCCTCGTCTGTTGTGGGTGTTCAGCTGATCCTCGTGGTATTGGGATCATCAGTCATCGGGTTACTGTGGTTTCTTTATCGAAACGGTTTCTTTTCCCGGCTAACTGACTCCCCTTCGACTGCTCACCCCTGTGTCGACACGGCCGGGGTTCGCGGTAACGCGGTCCGGTTTGCTGCCTTATGGGAACAGTCCCCCTCGCCTTGGTACTTTTGACCCTCACGCCCCCAATGGAGGAATCACCATTCTGGATTGTAACCAAACCGCATGTGATCTCCACGGCTACGAACGTTCCGAATTTGATCGGCAAATCCGTCGATATACTCGAAGCCACTCCTTGGAGCCAATGGAGAGAGAACTGGCTAAAGAATCTTCGGGCCCATCGCCGAGTCGAGGGCGAGGGAATCCATCGTCATAAAAATGGTGAAGTTTTCCCGACCGACTACTTCACGTGCCTGATTCAAATCGATGATCGTGAGTATGTTATTGGCATGGATCACAACGCCACCGCACGTCGTGCCCTCGAAAAAGCCATGCGCGAGGCCAAGGAGGCGGCAGAGTCTGCCGACCGAATCAAAAGTGAATTTCTCGCCGTCATGAGCCATGAAATCCGCACCCCCATGAACGGGATCATCGGGTTCACGAACCTCCTGCAAGATACTCCCCTGAACGCTGAGCAACGCGACTGGTTGTCCACCGTCCGCGCTTCTGGTGAAACATTACTTGCGCTCGGCAATGACGTCCTCGACTTCTCCAAAATCGAGGCCGGGAAAATGGAGATGAAGCTTGGCCCGACCAAAATCGACCAATGTGTCGAAGAAGTGGTGGGTTTACTTTGAAGTCAAGCTAACGAAAAGAAGCTCGAACTACTTGCATGCGTTGACCCCAACCTTCCTACTTGGGTGCAAACTGACCTCAATCGTTTCCGCCAAATCCTCCTCAACTTGGTCGGAAACGCGATTAAGTTCACCCGACAAGGGGAAATCGAAGTCAATGCTCAGGCCCCTCCGTCCCGACGGGCCTCCCTGCGTTCAGGTCACCGTAAGAGACACCCGGCATGGGTATCCCCCCAGATCGCATCCATCGACTTTTTAAACCTTTCAGCCAAGCAGACTCCTCTACGACCCGCGAATACGGCGACTCGGGACTCGGTCTGGCGATTTCCGAAGACTGGCAGAATTCCTCGACGGGAGTGTTGAACTCGACAACTCATCTCCCTCAGGTTCCACCTTCCGCCTAATCATAGCCGCGCCATCTTGTGAGGCTCCTCTCGGCACGGCGGAACCACTCTACATCGACGAAACGGCAGTCGATTTGAGAGATAAACGAGTCCTAGTCGTCGATGATAACGAAACCAATTGCCGGATTCTGAAGAACCTGCTCGAGCGCGGGAATATGCTCCCGACCACATTCACATTCACATCCGCCTCCACCGCCGCGGAGCGCCTCAGATCCCCTCCGGTCTTCGATCTCATCCTGCTGGATATGATGATGCCGGAAATGAGCGGTATGGAACTCGCCGAACGGATTCGCGCAATCCCACTCTACTCCCGTACCCCCATATTACTGCAGTAATCCATAGGTCTCGAAGAACTGAGACGAACAGGAAAAACCGATGTCTTTAACTCAATATTAAACAAGCCCTTAAGAGCGTCTTCCCTATTCGATACGTTGGTCGGTGCACTGACCGCGGGGAGCGCGACCCGCAAGGTTCCCGTCCATCCATGCATCGCCGACCATCGCGCGTTTTCTCAAGAGTTTCCTCTCAAAATCCTTGTCACCGAAGATAACCGCGTAAATCTAAAGCTCATTCAACAGGTGCTCGCACGTTACGGCTACTCTCCTCAAGTGGTCGAAAACGGTCGGCAATGCCTGCAAGCACTACGCGAAACCCCCCTCGACCTCGTTTTGATGGATTGCCAAATGCCCATCGTCGACGGCTATGAAGCGACCGCTCAAATTAGGCGCGGCGACGCGGGTCAGGATCGACGGGACCTCTCCATCGTGGCGCTAACTGCCGCTGCCATGTCCGGTGATCGTGAAAAATGTATCGCCGCCGGGATGAACGACTACCTGTCCAAATCCATTCGCCCTCCCGCACTTCTGACCGTTCTCAAGGGCATCCAATCGCAAAAACGCTGATCTTTCGTCTCTTCGCACGAAATCCCTTGGCAGTCGCGAATCGACGGGTTGTCGTCCGCCTTTGATGTCTTCCTCTAAGCCAGCGATCCTTGCCCTAGAAGATGGTTCGGTTTACCACGGCCTTGCCTTTGGTGCTGATGCCATCGTAGCCGGGGAGTGTGTCTTCAACACCTCCATGACAGGGTATCAGGAGATCATCACCGATCCCTCCTACTTCGGCCAGATCATCACCATGACCGCCGTGCAAATCGGTAATTATGGCATCACCGCAGAAGACGCCGAGTCCGCTGCTCCAAGGTGCAGGGGATTTGTTGTAAGCGAACTGTCACCGATCGCCTCCAACTGGCGCTCCACCATCTCTCTTGGGGACTACCTATGCCAACACGGCATCCCCGGCATCAGCGAAATCGATACCCGCGCCCTCACCAAGAAACTGAGAGTCGATGGCGCCATGAAATGCTGCATCAGCACTTTACCCATCAGTGACGAAGATGCCGTCAAACGAGCCCGTGAATGGCAGGACATTGCTGGCAGCGATTACGTGAAGGAAGTCTCTTGCAAGGAGCCTTACATCTGGGGCGCTGACGACGCGGCACGCTTTAATCCTCCCTATGTCCCAGCCGGCACCTCCCTGGGAATCAATCCAGACATCACCCCACGCTTCCGCGTAGCCGCATTCGATTTCGGCGCGAAATATTCCATTTTTCGCAAACTCATCCGCCATGGATTCGAGGTGCAGATATTCCCCGCCAACGCTTCTCCGGCCATGATTCGAGAGTATGCCCCGGACGGTCTCTTTTTGTCCAATGGTCCTGGCGATCCCGCCACTCTCGACTACGTCCATCGCACAGTCAACGCCTTGATTCCAGCGCTGCCCACTTTTGGTATCTGCCTGGGCCACCAAATGCTGACTCATGCCCTCGGCGGTAAGACCTTCAAACTGAAATTCGGTCATCGCGGAGGGAATCAACCGGTCAAAAACCTTGAAACCGGACGCGTTTTCATCACCGCCCAAAATCATGGTTTCGCCACCGACCCCGACAGTTTGGCCAGCAGCGGCGCGATGGCCACCGAAATCAATCTGAACGACAACACCGTTGAAGGCTTGCGCCACAAGGGATTGCCCATTTTCTCCGTGCAATACCACCCCGAGGCCGCCCCCGGCCCCAACGACGCCGATCCCCTCTTCATCGATTTCTATAATCTGATCAAAAAACGTCAGGAAGGGACTATCTGATCGGGTAGGCCCTCAAACGACCTCATGACCCACCGGGGTATATGAGGTTGGCCTTATATGACGGACACCGGGCGCGATCCGATTTTCAATCTGACGCGTTCAGTGCTGACTCAAATTTTTCAGCATCCGCCGGCATATCGATGCCTAGTCCAGAATCTTCTGTCAGGCCAACGGCAATGTCGTAGCCATTCTCGAGCACCCTTAATTGCTCCAGTTTTTCGATCTGTTCCAAATCTCCTGGAGGTAAAGAGGCAAACTGTTCAAGTAACTCCGCCTTGTAAGCATACAGGCCCAAGTGTTTGCGACAGGGATTAGCCACTACCCAATCGTCTTCAATCGTCAGACCCAAATCGCGAGGAAATGGCATCCGAGATCGGGAGAAGTAGAGCGCTCGGCCATCTCGGCGCATGACGACCTTTACTAGATTCGCGTTATAAAAATCCACGACCCTCTTGAAAGGCATCGCTAAAGTGGCCATCGCCACGGGTCCCACGATCAAATCAACCAACATCCGAATCTGCTCCCCCGTCACCAACGGTTCATCCGCCTGGACGTTTATGACGTGCTTCGCCCCAACCGTACGGTTGGCCTCCGCCAACCGATCCGTCCCACTTTGGTGATCCGCTCTCGTCATCAGCGTATCGAATCCCGCTTCGCGCAAGGGATGCGCCAGCAATTCATCATCGACCGCAAACCACAAAGGAAATTCTGGCGCCTCCGCGGCAATTCGCCGAGCCACCCACAATAAAAGCGGCGTTCCTCTCACCTCATGCAGCAGTTTCCGCGGAAAACGCGTGGATTCTAGTCGGCACGGCACGATGATTGCGATTTCAGGCATAAACTGACCAGAAGTTTGCCTGTCCGGTTTTTGAGTTGCAAGCCGCCCGACCGCTACGGAGCCTTTCGCTTTCATGGCAGACACGGCCGATTCTACTTCCTCCGGTGCCCAGCTCGTCCGCGAATTGGTTGTGCAGAACAAGATGGGTATCCATGCGCGCCCTGCCGCTATGATTGTCGGTGTCACCAACCAATTCAAAGCTGACGTGTTGGTCGAAAAGGACGACGAACAGGTCAACGGCAAGAGCATCATGGGTCTCATGATGCTGGCCGCTGGCAAGGGCTCCAAAGTCCGCTTCAGTGTAAATGCTGAGGACGGCCCCGCCATGCTTGACGAATTGGACGCTCTCTTCGGTCGTAAGTTCGACGAAACCTAGACCAGGCACGTCAACCGCGATCCGCGGCGATGAGCACTTCGCGACGCCAATCACGGACGACGGCCCCTCAGCGCGCCAACTCGTTCAACCTCAGGAAATCAATGCTCCCCACGGGATGTAAACACCGAGTCTTCCCTGTAAGAGCCCACTAATCGTTGCCTGCCAGCCCGTAAAAACGCCGCGCGTTCAGCGTGGTGGTTTCCGCTAATTCAGCATAATCCACTCCCCACATTGCGGCAGCAAAATCCGCCGTGTGCCGCACATAAGACGGTTCATTCGGTTTCCCACGGTGCGGAACCGGAGTCAGATAGGGCGCATCGGTTTCGAGCATCAAACGTTCCAAGCCTTGCACTTTGGCCGCTTCCCGCACCACTTCCGCACTTTTGTAAGTCAGGATGCCGGTAAAGGACGCAAATCCGCCCCGCTCACGAAGCATCGTCATTTCCGCGGGACCTTCCGCAAAACAATGAAACACCACTCGGTCCCAGGGAATACCGCTCGCGTCCACCAACTCCACGCTTTCCTCGAATGCCCCTCTGGAATGCACGACGACCGGACAATCAAAGCGACGTGCCAGCACGAGCTGCTCTGCCAACGCCGCCTTCTGCCATCCCATTAACTCCTCCGCCCGAGTGTCGTCCTGCTTCGGCAGGTGAAACCGATCCAAACCGCACTCACCTAAAGCGACTGGACGAGGGCCTTCGCCATTCCAAAACGCAGGTAACTCCGCTAACTGTTCCGCCCAGTCCTCCCCCACGGAACAAGGATGCAACCCCGCCGTGTAATGTACGATCCCGTGGTGAGCTCGAGCGAGTTCACGGTAGATTGGCCAATCATTTTTATCCGTTCCGACCGTGATGAGTGCTTCTACATCCGCCGCTTGGGCGCGTTCGAGAATCGGTCCCAATTCACCTCGACGGGCGAATGAGTCCAGATGGGTGTGCGAGTCGATTAAGCCCATGAATTCAGGTGAATTAGACGCCGTATAGGTTGCCGTAACGCTTCTCCAAATACGCCAACAAGGGCCTTGGCGAGAGCGGAGCCCCGGTCACTCGTTGGACCAATTCCAATGCCGAGTAACGACGCCCTTGTGAATGCACGTTCGTTTGCAGCCATTCCAGCAATCGCCCAAATTTTCCTCGCGCGAAATCGTCCTCCACGCCCGCTACCTGCTCCGTGAGCGTTTGCCACAGTTGTGCGGATATCATGTTGCCAAGACAATAACTCGGAAAATACCCAAACGCACCTCCACTCCAGTGCACGTCTTGCAACATGCCCTCGGTATCGGTCGTCGGACGACGGCCCAGTATAGCTTCGCAAAGGTCGTTCCACGCTCGCGGGAGTTCCTCCACCGTCAACTCGCCACTGAACAGCTTCTGCTCCAATTCAAACCGTAGGATGATGTGCAGATTATAATGCACTTCATCTGAGGCCACCCGGATCAAAGTCGGCTGCACCGCATTGACCGCCAAATAAAGATCTTCCGAGGAAACGTGCGCCAACTGAGAGCCAAATTCTTCCCGATATCGGGGCTCGAAATAACGCCAAAATCCTCGACTTCGCCCGACTTGATTTTCCCACATGCGACTCTGGGATTCGTGCATCGCCATCCCGGCATGCTGCCCCAGCGGCGTCGCGTGATGAGCCAAGGGAAGTCCTTGTTCATACATGCCGTGTCCCGTCTCGTGAATCGCCCCAAACAAGGAGTTCATCGGGTCGTCGATATCGTAGCAGGTCGTCATGCGTACGTCAGCCCCTGAACCTTCACAAAACGGATGCGGCGACACATCGATCCTGCCTCGCTGGTAATTGAAACCAATCCGGTCGGTGACTTCGCGCAGAAATTTAGCCTGTGCCTCTACCGGAAACCCTCGCAAGCGAGCTCGATCCGCTTTGACCGGGGATGTCGCAATTCGTTTCACCAAAGGCACCAGCCCTTCTCGCAATTCGCCGAATACGACCTCAATCGTCGCCGCCGTGAATCCTGGATCGTGCTTATCAATCGCGAAATCATAGGCCCGGTCACCCCACCCTTGATACTCGGCTTCCCGTTTGGCCAGTTCCACGTGTTTCGTCAAAAACGGCGCATATCCCGCAAAATCGTTCGCCGGCTTGGCGCGCGTCCAAGCGTGATATCCGGCACTGGAATGCCGGGTCTGCTCAGTTACAAATTCTCCGGGTAATCGCACTCTCCGATCAAAATCACGACGCGCCTCCCGCACGACAACCCGCTCGTCGCTCGACAATTTCACATCCCCGGACTCCAACGCCTGCAACGCTTCCCCGATCGCGGGGTTGACGGAAGCCTCATGGGACAATTCCGCCATCAACGCCATCTGTTCGGCCCGCAAATCCGCGCTATCTGGCGGCAGATTGACCTGCTCATCCCAACCTAGAATTCCGGTAACGGAACACAGGGTGTGAAGGCGTTGAAGCTGACGAATGAGATCTGAATAGGGTGAAGACATTGCAAGGAATACGGTAATTTCTTCAACCATCGCCAACCAGATCCGTCGGCGCAACCTTCTGCCTCCAACCGGAATGCTAATTTATCCAATAAAACGCAGTTTACATAAGAAAAGGTATGTTACAGAATGATGCTATCCAGTCGGTTAGTGAGTTTCAGCCGTGCATCCGCCGACTCACCTGGCAGGGAACGAATCGATGCCTGCGACGGACCTCAACTCGTTCCAACTTCGCGCCCTTCGTTCCCTGGTATGTTCGAACCGATGTTAAGAACGAGCGAGGACGGAGCCGAATGCAGCCTCCGAGAATGGACCTTAGAGTTCGTCGCAGGAGGCTGGATTCGGCGCGATTGCACATGCGAGGTAAATGCCTTGAATGATGCTCGCCAGGGTGCGGTGCAGACGGCCGTCTGCACCGCACGGCAACCCAGAGGCCGATTTGTTACCCGAGGAGTTGCCTCGAACAGAAGCCCTGGGCCCGGGTTGCCGACCTGGTTGAACTCGAACCGCTGAGAGAGCCCTGAGCTCGTATAACATGGAGCAAACCACCCCTGAAAATCAAATCACCTATGTTGGTGTGGATATCGCCAAAGATCGTCTCGACTACACCGTCGATGATACTCGCTGTGCCCACGTCGAGAACACCCACCGAGGCCACCGAGCCTTGATCAAGCACCTCCAGAGCCTGCCCAATGCCCGGGTCGTATGCGAAGCGACTGGCGGCTATGAGCGTGCCATTGTCGCCGCATTGCTCTTGGCCCAGATCCAGGTCTGCGTGGTCCATCCAGGGCGTGTGCGCGCCTTTGCCCGCGCCGCCGGCTTGCTCGCCAAGACCGACCCATTCGACGCTCAACTGTTGCGCCGCGTTGGGTTATAAATGAAGCCACGCCTGCACCGTGCCTTCGACGAAGCGGCCGCAACCTTGCGTGAGCTGCTCGACTATCGCCGGCAGATCAGTGATCAACTCGTCGCCACAGGCAACCGGTGCGAGTTGGCCGGACGCATTTTGCGTGAACGCCTTGAGACGCCTGCGGGCGCTTTTAGCCACCGAGCTCGAACAAACCGATGCGCTGATGAAAACGCACATCCACGAGGACGACAGTCTACGCACCAAAGCCGCTCGACTGCGCGAACTCCAAGGCGCAGGACCCGTGCTCGCGGCCACCCTGCTCGCCTACGTGCCTGCACTCGGAAAGATCGAATCGGGCCAACTCGCCGCTCTGATCGGTGTGGCCCCGTTCGCCCACGACAGCAGGCGGCGACATCGTTGCCGACATGTGCGCGGCGGGCGTCATTCCGTGCGCCAGGTCCTCTACATGGCGGCGGTCTCTGCCATCCGATGTAACCCTGTCATGCGCGTGTTTTATCGGCGCCTCGTTGACATGGTCTTTTGTTTTAGGAATGGGAACGGATGGCGCGCAGGGAGATATGCGTGGAATGTTGGCAAGATTCGAAGACGTGCGGCAGGGGCCGCTCGGGCCAGTGTTGGGCGCAGACGCGCAGCAGGACGCTGCGCAAGAGGGCGAGGTTGGCCAGGGGGCGTTGACGTTGCGGGTACCGCGAGTGGTCTTCGCGCCAGCAGGCGTCGCGGCGCCAGTGGTTGCGGATCTCCACTCCGCCCCAGTGCCCGCGGATCAAGGCGAGCATTTGCGCAGGGCTGCGTTTTGCGGGTGCCAGGCTGCTGGCGTAGGCGCGTTGCTCGCAACTGTCGGTGAGGTCGCGTTTTCGCACCGTGGTTTTGTCCACGAGCACCAGGCTGCGCAGCCCGGGGTAGTCGGCTTGCGAGGGCGTGGCCACCACCACGGACACCCGCCAGGTGGTCACGCGGCCCCGACTCGGATCGGTCAGCTCAAAAAAGGGGGGGGGAACGGTCCGGGCGCGCTGGACCAGCGCGCTCAGCTGAGGTGGGTTGCCTTTGATCTGGAGCACATACTCGCCGCCTTTTCCCACGATGGTGCGGGCCTGCTCGCGGGTGGCGTGCAAGGCGTCGCCGGTGTGACGATCTGCTCGTCCAACGACGCGGCGGCCAACACCTCACCGGCGCGGGCCTGTTCACTGCGCGGGGTGTTTTCCTTTTGATCGACGATGGCCAGGGCGACCGGCGCGCCGGTGTCGGCCTCGACCAGGCTGAGCACCCCGACCGCGTCGCGGATAAACTTTCCGTCCAGGGCGAGTGCTCCGGGCAGGGCACCGGCGTGGGCTGTGAGCCAGCGGTTGTGAGGGCCTGGGCAAAGGCCTCCGGATCGAGCCGGGTGAGCACGTCGTAAAACACGCTGTAACTGGGGGCCAGGCGGACCTTTTTGCCGGCCTCACGGGGCAGGGCCAGGGCGAAGCGCTGGTCTTGGTCGAGCAGGTTGGCCATACGAGCGATCGACGCGATGTCGCGCCGGCCGGCCAGCAGCGCGAGCGCCACGATGCCAAGAACCGGACCGATCTTGAAGCGGGTGTTTTTGGCGCGCGGATCGGGCACGCCGCACAGGGCCTCCAACAGAGAGGGCAACTGGCCGTTTTTGAGCGGCAGGGTGCCGGTGGGCGCGCGGCGCAGTCCCGCCCGGCAGTCCTCGGGCAAAGCGGGGTCGGGGGCGCTTAGCAGGGCCTTGGCCGAGGGGTGCAGGGGCCGCCAGCCACAGGTGCTTGGAGTAGTGCCGCTCGTGCAGCTGCGCGTCGAACCACTCCTGCTCGGCCGCAGTGGCCATGCGCACCTCCACGTTTCGATCCCAGCGCTTCTGCTCCGGGTTTGCGTTCGTCCGCTTCCGTTTCACCTTTAGATTTCATCCCACCCAAGCAGATCGAAAATCGTCCAAATGGTCTAGCTCAAAGTTACACCGCTGACCTTCAATCACTTCACCCGTCACGGGAAAAGACCATGGCCTCGTTGAAGCAGGGAAACTGAAGAAAATAGCCCTTATCGCGGTCATGCGCAAAATGTTACATGCCCTCAATCTGGAGCGTGTCCCACAAGCGCAAGAGGTTGGCGATGAGAAGGTAGCGTAAAAATAAAAAGGCCGACATCGGGAGGATTTCCTGGTTTCGGCACAAAAACGGCGTGTGTAATTTGGTGTGAACTACCGAAGCCGTCGCCCCGGAAGTTGCCCTGCAAGCCTGGCTGCGTCCAGACCTGACTCCGGTCGGACCCAACAAAGATTACGCCGCGTTTCGCGATCAACTGGCGGGGCTCGCCCCGTTGCTGGCCAACAGTCACTTGGAAGCGATGGCCGTGGACTTTGCCCGGGAAAACTGGCGGGGCGACGACGTGGCCGGGTTGCCGCGACACCTGCAGTTCGCGCGCAAGGCGCGGCGGGGGCAGGTATTGCGCATGATGCTCGGAAACATCAGCTTGCGTACACTTTCCCTGAGCATCGCCTCCAGCGATCTGTTGGCCGACTTTTGCGGAGCGCGCCGGATCGACGGCATCAAGGGGGTCTCCCAAAGAAAGCGTGCGGGAGCGTGCGTCCAAATGCTTCACCGCCGGGCAGGTGCGCAGGATGAGCCAAGTCTTTATCGAGATGTGCGGTGAGGCGGACCGGGCGAGCGAACTGAGACTGGCTGCGGCGCAGCCGATGGATACGTGCCTGGTGGACTCGACCTGCCTGCGCAGGCCAACATCCATTTCCCGGTCGACTGGGTGCTCTTTCGCGACGTGAGCCGCACCCCCTTGCTCAAGGCGGTGAAACTGCTCCGTGCAGCGGGGTTGCGGGGTCGGATGCCGAACGAGCCGCCAGTCTTTGCCAAGCAGATGAATCGGTGGTGCATCGCGATGACCCACAGCCGACGGCGCCGCGATGCGAAGCGGGCCCGCAAGGGCGTGTTCCGCCAGATGAAACGCCTGCTGCGCACCATCGGCGAGCACGCCCGCCGCCACCGCGACCACCTCGCCGCCGACTACGCCCGGACCCGCTTCAGTGAGCGCCAGGCCACCCACCCGCATCATTGCGCGCATCGACGCCATGCTCGAGCAACTGCCGGCCGCGATCAACCAGGCCCACGAACGCATCATCGGCGCGCGACCAGTGCCCAACGCCGAGAAGATCCTCCGCGTCTACGAACCCGACGTGCAGACCGTGGTCCGGGGCAAGGCGTCCGGCGAGGTCGAGTTTGGCAACACCCTCATGATCAGTGAGAACGTGACGGGGTTGATCACCGATTGGCAGTTGTATCAGGGAATGACTCCGGCCGAATGGCGTCAGTTCGACCAGAGCCTCGAGCGCCAGCAGCAGTTCGACCTGAGCACCCCGATCCAAGCGGCGAGCACCGACCGAGGCTTCTCGACCAAACGGGCTGTGCGAACGCTTGGCCGAAGCCGACATTTATGACGCCACTTGCCCCCGCGATCCGCAGCTGCTGCAACGGCGCATGCAGGAGCCGCAGTTCGTGGCGCTCCAACATCGCCGGGCTTCGACGGAGGCCCGCATCGCCATCATCAAGCAACGCCAAAGCAAGCGATTGAGAGCCAGAGGCTTCACAAATCGCTACCTGGCGGTAGCCTGGAGCATCCTCGGTCACAACCTGTGGCTCATCGCCCGACTGCTGGCCGACCAACCCCCGCAGGCCCAAGCCGCCTAAAACCACCAAGCCTACTCCAACGATGAACAATAAACCGGCTGCCGGAGGTTCCCTCATGGAAACGATCCCGGCACTGACTGCTGCGACACTGCAATTTAGCCATTAAATTGCATCTGCGCGCGCCTACATCCGCCATTGGTAGCCGGAAATCCGCTCAAAAATCGGCGTTCCTGCCCCCCCTTCCAAAATCAGGGTAAATGGGACACGCTCCACCTACGACAACGGCCGCGAAATGGCCCAACATGCCGCCTTCTCCCTTGCCACAAAAGTGGCGGTCTACTTCTGCAATCCACACAGCCCTTGGCAGCGCGGTGCGGTCGCGAATATCAACGGTCTGATCCGGGAATACTTCCCTAAAGGCATCGACTTTAACACCGTCACCAAAGGCCAAATCGTCAAAGCGGAGTGGCTACTCAATAATCTCCCTCGCATCGGGCTCGACGGACAGTCTCCCGCTGAAGTCTTTCATGCTATTATACAAAACAAACAAACTGTGCACTAGCAGCTTGACACCGCCGTTTCGAACCCGCCCTTGCCGTCGAACTGGCCAACTTCACCTCTTTCGGATCGAAGCACGCCAATCGGCAGCACGCGGTATATCTAAATTCTTATTCGAGCTCAGCCCCTGCGTCACTAGCAGCTCCATCGACATAACTGTCCCAATACTTCTCCACTTCCGCCGGCGCCATGCGGCCATCTTGCACCACGAGCCGGTATCGTAGAACGACCGTCTGCCCGGGCTCGATACGCCAATCATGCTCCTGAGCTGGCACGTAATTGAAAAATACCTTTCCAGCTTCCCAGATCCGCATCCGTTGTGGCGCGTCATGGTTCGACGGATGTCCCATGATCACCACCGTCGCTTCACCTTTCTCCGTCGGACCATGCATGGCAGTCCAACGCCCTCTCGTCGCATGGCCCGTTGTGCGATCAAACCCTTCCGAGGTCACGTAAGCATCATTTGACGCCCCCCCAATTTTCCGGCGCCCGATACGCAATTCCTCCGCCATACCGATAAGCCGGCAACTCCAACGCCACATCGGTCACATTGGTCTGCTCAATCTCGTAATCAATTACTTGCGCTGACTCATCATCGTGCACCCACACGGTTAATCGCTCCGCCAACACCACTTCCTCCGGTTCATCATCGTGCGCCAATGCCACCTGCTCCTGATACGCGGTAAACCCTACCCTGTCTTTGCCTTCCCCCAATACAACTCGTCCCGCAAACCGCACCGTGGCCTCCCCTTTCTTCACATTCCAAAAATCCAATTCCCGGCCTCTCAATGTCGTATGCACCCACGCATGCCACAACCCCATGTGGTGATAATGATCCTTGGCGTGAATGGATGTCACCACGCCGCCATTCGGCGCATGCAACGAGTGAATGAATCCGCTCGAAGACACCCCTTGTGGGGCCGGTACTAGCGCCGTGTGGTCGGTCAAAGCCGGCGCCCGTCCTCGCGCTATCATCACCAGCGCATCGGTCTCTTCAACCGTAAGGCGTTCTCCCACTGCCGCCACCGGAATGACGAACCCCCAAGCCAAGCTCAGTGACCAAAAACAACGAAGAACTATTCGAGAAATGGAGGTATTCATGGGGTACAACGCTCGCGCTGACGCCAATCATCGAAGTCGCGATCTTCGCTACTCAAAACCCTATCCGACCCGAGCACAACTTTAGGCATGCCGGACTGTTAACTTAAGGTCGTCCTTTTTCGCGCCTCAACTAATGAACTTCGTGATGTCCGGCACTTCTTTCACCCGCCGCCCACTGGAATGACGTGCGAGATAAATATCCACGTCCTCCACCAATTCGTCACCCAAATCATCCTCGGCATCATCCTGCAGAATAATCTCCGTATCGCTGTCCACCAGCGCTGCCCACGCATCCTCCTCTTCATCGAACCAATGCGACATGCGACAGGCCTGCAAATCCAACACCAACGCCGGATTATGCACTTTCCCTTTCTTCACCATCTCCACGAGGCAGGGCATGCACTTTTTCACAAATCGCGTCTTCAGATCGGAGATCCACTTGTTCGCCACTCCATCGCGACGGTTAAGCAGCATGATATCCGAAAAATATACACAAGCGTCATACCACGCCAATAACTGATCATGCTGCGCTACGAGCTGACAATACAACACGCTGATCACGCGTCCCAGTTCCACCTCTTGCGCCTTCATCCAAGGTTTAAACGCCTCGATTTGGTCCACCTGACTAGCGCGCCCATCACTGATGAAAAATCCCACCGTCGCCTCGTCCGGCCACGAGGCCTCGATTTCATTATCTTTGTTTTCTGACCACTGCCAGCGCACCACCTGACCTAAACGGCCCTCTGTGGCATCTTCGGGCTCCGCCGCCGCCACAAACACTACGGTCTTATCTTCCGAGGAGAGGCCGCCCTCGATCAAATCGGCCACGATTTCCCGACGCCCCCCTCCGGGCACGCCCAAGATAAGATACACAATCGGTTTTTCGTCACTCATGAATCGGCGGAGTCAAACGTCTGCGTTTGCGCCGTATGACGCATCCAATGATCAACCAGCACCAACGCGGTCATCGCCTCCACTATCGAAACCGCCCGCGGCACCACACAGGGGTCGTGTCGCCCCTTGCCCATCAACTGCGTCGATTGGGCTGCCTTATCAACCGTCTCCTGCATCTGCAGGATCGTCGCCGTCGGTTTGAACGCTACGCGGAACACCAGCTCCTCACCATTGCTGATCCCCCCTTGCACGCCTCCCGAACGATTGCTCTTCGTGCGCACCTCGCCTTCACGGTTTTCAAACAAATCGTTGTGCTCGCTGCCTTTCAGCAAGGTGCCCTCGAATCCGCTCCCGACTTCAAATCCCTTGGTCGCCGGCAACGATAGCATCGCCTTCGCCAAATCCGCCTCAAGCCGATCAAACACGGGTTCTCCCAACCCCGCCGGTAGTCCTCGCACCCGACACTCAAGCACGCCCCCAACCGAATCGCCCTTGGCTCGCACCGCCTTGATTCGCTCGATCATGGCCTGCGCCGTTTCGACGTGCGGACATCGCACTGGGGTGGATTCCACCGCTTCGATTGTCGGGAACTCAGTCAACGCCTCCGCCGGCAGCGCCACATCGTGAATCCGAGTAATAAACGCCCGCACGTCCACTGCCCCCGCCGGTCCCGCCGTCGAGAGCAGCTTCTTGGCCAACGCTCCCGCCGCTACCCGACCGATCGTTTCCCGGGCCGAACTCCGTCCCCCACCTCGGTGATCCCGCAACCCATATTTGCTCTGATACGTAAAATCGGCATGCGAGGGTCGGAATTTGTCCCTCATCTCATCATAAGCTCCCGAACGATGATCCGCATTGCGCACCAGCAACGATATCGGCGTCCCCGTCGTACGGCCTTCAAATACGCCGGACAAGATCTCCACCCGATCCGCTTCTTTTCGCGGCGTCACGATGTCGCTCTGCCCTGGTCGGCGACGGTCCAACTCAAGCTGAATCTCCTCCGCCGTAATGGGCAGACACGGCGGACACCCATCGATAACAACACCGACCGCGGCTCCGTGACTCTCCCCCCATGTGGAGATCTGAAATATTTTCCCGAACACATTGGGCATACTCTCGCGAAGCTGTCTCCCCTCCCCCCCGTCTCGCAAGTGTCAAAATACCGCAACTTTCTCCTTTCTCGTGCGTCTCTCTATCGTTCCCAACTCCATATCACGGTTTACAAGCCCTTCTCGATAACCTCTCATTCTCATTCCTTTCGGCAATTTCCGCCGCCCCTTTCCCGAATCCGTCGTATGCGTTTTCCTCTTCTCCACCTAGGTGCCAGGTGCCTTAATCTCCATGTTTCCTTGTTGTCGCGCCTCACACGCACGCCCGAGAGACCCTGAGCACCACTCCTTCTCTCCCCGCCGGTCCATCGCTCACGCCTCTCACCAATGATGTGATCGCCGAAGGCATCAATATCCCCGAAGGCCCCATCGATTCCGCCCTCGGACTATTGGAGATCTTCACCGGTCGCACCGTGCTGAGAGCGTCCAACCTGCCCCAGACGCCATTCTCCTTGGTCATCAAACAGCCCGTCACGCCTTCCGAGGCACTGCTCGCCATCGAGACAACTCTGACCATGAACAACATCGCCGTGGCTCCTCTCGGCGAGCGATTCATCAAAGTCGTCCCACTAGGCTCCGCTCGCATCGAGTCACCTCAACTCATCGAGGGTACCACCCTCCCCATGGCACCCAGCGGACGCATCGCCACCAAACTCTTCAGCTTCGAATTTGTTCGCGTCGAACAATTCGCCTCCAAGATCGCCAATCTGCTCAACCCACAGCTCGGCGGTGCCATGCCGTTCGAACAGGCCAACGCCCTGCTCGTCACCGACGCCATTGGCACCCTGCAACGCGTCGAGGTCCTCGTAAATCAACTCGATCAACCCAATCTATCCTCCCTCGAACCCAAATTTCACCCACTCGCCTATCCCAAGGCCTCCGACCTCGCTAACAAAATTCGCAATATTCTCCAAGGTCCCGCTCAACAACAAATGGGCGCCGGAACCACCTTTAACGCCGATGATACCACTAACCAATTAATCATCATCAGCCACCCGGGATTTCACGACTTTTTCGACCGTCTCGTCGGTAAACTCGACGTCCGCTCCAACCCCAACACACGCAACGAGGCCATACCGCTCAAACACGCCCAAGCCTCCGAAGTTGCCACCCTTGTGACCCAACTCGTCTCGGGCCAAAATCAAGCCACCGCGCGGGCCGAGGCCGAAGGCGGTGCTCGCCGCCCCAACGCAAACCAAGCCACTCCAATGGCGAACAACGTCACCGCTGTTGCCGCTGCCCAATCCGGCGTCTCCACCTTCGTAACCGTGCTCGCCGAGGAACGCAGCAACGCTGTCGTCGTCACGGGCACCGTCGAGGACATCCGCCTCATCAAGGAACTCGTCGGAAAGATCGACGTGCTACTCGCCCAAGTCCGGGTCGAGGTCGTCATCGCCGAGGTCACCCTCACGGACAATAATTCGAGCGGCATCAGTCAGCTCAACATGGTTATAGATAATGGAAAATTGGTCGAATTTAACACTCAAGTCATCGGCGCCACGATTAGTGGCGTCGGCGATCTGGCGGGGGATACCACCACCGACGTGGCCGCCGCTCTCGCCTGCGGTTTTGCTACGTTCGACGGCTTTGACCCACCAGCATCATCGCCCTGGGCAACGGCAATGATAATAAAAAAATTCAGGCTCACATCCTTTCGGTTCCCGCCATCGTCACGACCCACAATAAGCCAGCCTCCGTTTTTGTCGGTCAGGACATTCCCACTATAAGCAGCTACCTAAACGACTCCACTACAAACACCGTATCGGCAGGTTATCGCAGCACCATTTCCAACCGGGAAGTGGGTATCACACTGCAAGTCACGCCACTCAGCGATGCCAACGGTTCGGTCCAAATGGAAATCACGCAGGAAGTCTCCAGCCAAGTCGGCAACGTATCGGTCGACGGCAATGACCAACCGATCATCGGTAAGCGCAAAGCCGAGTCCTTCGTCACCGTCAACTCAGGCGAGATCATCGTCCTCGGTGGCCTCCAACAAGAGACCGTAAATCGAAATAGAAATCGTTTCGGCCCCATTCCGTTCCTTAGTGATTTACTGGGCTCACGCTCGAAAAACATTCAACGCACAGACCTGATTTTCTTTCTACGACCCAACGTTTTGACCAACACCGAAGCCGGCAACGCTTCAGCCTTAGAGCGATTGAAGGATTCGATGATCGGCAAAGATGCCGAGAGTGCGCTCAAAGGCGAATCGATTTTAAATTAGAGCGTGTCCCACAAGCGCAAGATTTTGGCGATGAGGAGGTAGCGTAAAAATAAAGAGGCCGAAACCGGGAGGATTTCCTGGTTTCGGCACAAAAACGGCGTGTGTAATTTGGTGTGAACAATACTATCGAAGCCGTCGCCCCGGAAGTTGCCCTGCAAACCTGGCTGCGTCCAGACCTGACTCCGGTCGGACCCAACAAAGATTACGCCGCGTTTCGCGATCAACTGGCGGGGCTCGACCAGTTGCTGGCCAACAATCACTTGGAAGAGATGGCCGTGGACTTTGCCCGGGAAAACTGGCGGGGCGACGACGTGGCCGGGTTGCCGCGACACCTGCAGTTCGCGCGCAAGGCGCGGCGGGTGCAGGTATTGCGCATGATGCTCGGAAACATCAGCTTGCGTAAACTTTCCCGGAGCATCGCCTCCAGCGATCTGTTGGCCGACTTTTGCGGAGCGCGCCGGATCGACGGCATCAAGGGGGTCTCCCAAAGCGTGCTGGAGCGTGCGTCCAAATGCTTCACCGCCGGGTAGGTGCGCTGGATGAGGTGGTGCAAGACTACGAGAAGGACATCCCGTGCTACCATTTTCGGCATCTGGTCAAACCCGGTATTACTAGCTGGGCTCAAATCAATTACCCCTACGGAGCAAACATCGACGATACGTTGCGGAAGCTCGAATACGACCTCTACTACATTCGCCACTTCTCCTTTGTCATGGATGCCGCGATCATATTGCGAACTATTCACATCATGTTCTTCGGCAAAGGCCGTTAGTCTCCCTCCCCTCCTAAATTCAATGTCTGAGTCGTTTGATTTCATCGCCATCGGTGGAGGTTCCGCCGGATTAAACGCTGCCCGGGTGGCCGCCGATTTAGGTAAATCGGTCGCCAGCGTCGACGGTGCTGAAGAGCTCGGAGGTCTCTGTATTCTCAAGGGCTGCATGCCTTCAAAGACCTTACTCTATGCGACAGATGTGCTCCATCTCGCACAACACGGTCGCACCTTTAGATTAAACATCCCCTCTGCGTCAGTGGACATAAAACGACTGCACGCTCGCAAGCGTACGATCATCGGGGAATTTGCAGACTACCGAAACAAGGCCATGAATTCAGATCGGTATCGCGTATTCCGAAGCCACGCCCAGTTTTTGGATCCTCATCGCATTCAGCTCGATGCCGGCACAGTGCTCACCGGTAAGAAATTTATCACCGGCACCGGTTCACGAGTAGCGGTCCCTCCGGTCCCAGGTCTCGCCGAAACCCCGTTTTGGACCAGCAATGACGTTCTGGACCTGGATTTCGTTCCCGCCAGCGTGATTGTGCTGGGAGGAGGTATCGTCGCTTGCGAACTCAGCCAATTCCTTCGTCGCATCGGGTCGCGTGTGGTCTTGATTCAACGCAGTGCTCACATTCTTCGCGAGCATTCCCCGGCCACATCCGCCGTGGTACAACAAGCCTTTCGTGATGATGGCATTGACCTCCATACCGACACAAAAGTGGAGTCCATCCGTCATGGTAAGAATGGAGTCACGGTCATGTTCCTCAGTAGCGGCAAACGAATTGTAAAACGCGCCCAGTATCTTTTCAACGCATTGGGACGGACTCCCCACACGTCCGGCCTGGCTCTAGAAAAGGCCAAGGTTGACCTCACGCCAGCGGGCCGAATCAAAACCAATCGGTGGCAACAAACCTCTCAAAAACATATCTATGCTGGCGGCGATGTGTGTGGTCCCCATGACATCGTGCATCTGGCAGTGGCCCAAGGAGCACTTGCGGCCAAGCATGCCTTTGGCGAGAAACCCGCTCGTCCACTCGATCGCAGACTCCTCCTCAACGTTGTTTTCACGGATCCACCGATGGCTTCGATCGGTTATCAGGAAAGCGAACTCACTCGTGATGGGGTACCATTTATCGTCGCGAGCTACCCATTCGACGACCACGGTAAGTCCATTCTCATGGAGGCCAAGCGCGGTTACGTAAAGGTGATCGCCGCCCCCTCGAAGGGGCTAATTCTCGGCGCTGAAATAGTCGGTCCACAAGCCGGTGAATTGATCCATTGCTTCAGTGGACCGATGGCCATGAAAGCCACGATTTTTGATGTGCTCCGAGCCCCATGGTATCATCCAACTTTAGCTGAAATCATCGCTTATCCGTTGGAGGAGCTTGCCGAACAAATTTTTGCTCAATGAGCCGTATGGTGAAAGGTGCTATCCATTATCAGGGATAAGGTACCTCCATTCCCCAGCCTGCCACTCATGTGGAAGCAGGAGTGGCGCCGGAGGCGAAATGACCATTGTATCCTTTGATTGAATACGTTACCGAAAATTGGATCCGAAGCCGCTGAGTCCAACTACACCCAGCCTGTCGTGTCTACCGTGCTGGTCGAAAACGAAAAATCCGTCTCGACGTTTGTCCAAGTTGATGTCGAGGGACTTGGGCAGTCGTGGACTGCGTGCCGCCCTTGGCTTTAATCTTGGCAGAAACTCAATGGGATTTGTCGAACTGGGATTGGTCGAACCGATTGCGACTTGATCGCATGCGACGTGAACATTTTTCCGCCGCAAATTAACTGATCGTCAACAAGTCCGCCAAATCCACTCGCTTTTCATACAACGCTTTCCCCACGATGACGCCGCTCAAATTTGAGCGGCGTTTTTCGATTTCGGCCAAAGCAACCACATCTTCTCGGCGACTGACACCGCCACTGGCGATGAGCGATGCCTTTACCGACGATGCCATTTCTTCCTGCGCGATCAAGTTCGGTCCCGTCAACATGCCGTCGGTTCCGATGTCTGTGTAGATGATCGTCGCCACGCCCAGGGCATCCATTCTTTGCGCCAACTCAATCGCTCCCGTGCCGGTTGTATCAACCCACCCTTTCACTGCGACTTGGCCGTTCTTGGCGTCAATTCCTACGGCGATCTTGTCTCCGTAGGCCTGAACTAATTCGGTCACGAAATCGGCACTTTCGGCGGCCCGTGTCCCGATGACCACTCTGGCCACGCCGATCGACAAAGCCCGATCCACGATCGCTCGATCCCGCATCCCTCCGCCCAATTCCACTTTAAGGCCAGTTGCCACGATCTTTTCCACGTGCGCCAAATTTTGAGGAGTCCCTGCAAACGCGCCGTCCAAATCCACAACGTGAACCCAAGGACTTCCCGTTGCCTTAAATTCGGCGGCCACGTCCACCGGATTAGCCGCGTAAACCGTTTCTTGGTCCGCGCGCCCTTGCTGAAGCCGCACCGCACGGCCTCCTTTGATATCAATTGCAGGATAGATCGTCATACTGGTTCAAAAAGGGATTCCAGATCGGCGATTCCGAATCCACGCTTCAAGAAAAGCAACGGTTCAATCATGGCTAAATCTTCCTATACTCCGCCTCAGTTTCTTACTGACCTCCTCGCCGCACGCTCCCCTTCCGGAGACGAATTCGAAACCCAAGCGGTCTTCGACCAGTATGTAGGCCCCGCCGCCGACATCTACCGGAAAGATGCGCTCGGCAATCGACTCGCGACCCTAAACCCTGAGGGAGACCCCGTCCTGATGTTGGCCGAGCACCTCGACGAACTTGGTCTGATCATCACGTATGTGAACGAACAAGGCTTCCTTTATTTCAACACCATCGGTGGACATGACAAAATCATGATCCCTGGCCATCGGGTGATTATTCGCACCACCGCTGGTTCGATTAAAGGGATCACCGGAAAGCGAGCGATTCACCTCATGAATCCTGAGGATTGTAAACGGGTCCCTGAAATTCACGAAATGTGGATCGACATAGGAGCTAAATCCAAATCCGACGCCCTCCAGCGCGTCAGCATCGGAGATACCGCCACGTATGATCACGAATTCGAACTCCTTCATGGCACCATCGGCACCGCACGTGCCTTCGACAACAAAGCAGGAGCTTACATCGTGGGTGAAACAATAATACGTCTTGCTCGGGCCAAGAAAAAGCCCGCTGCGCAGGTCGTTGCCGTAGGCACTGCCCAGGAAGAAATCGGCGTTCGTGGTGCCACCACTTCAAGCTATGCAATCGATCCCCACATCGCAATTGCCGTGGATGTTGGTCACGCGACTGAATCATCCTGATTGCGACAACCGCAAATACGGGGAAACCAAACTCGGCGGCGGGCCAATCATCTGCCGCGGTCCGAATATCAACCCGTTGGTCTTTCAACGTCTGCTCGACGCCGCCCCAAAATCAACTATCAGCTTGGGGCCGACCCTCACCCCACCGGCACAGATGCGCGCGCCATTCAAATGGCTCGCGGCGGCATGCAACCGGACTCATCAGTGTGCTGCTCCGCTACATGCACACACCGAGTGAGATGGGGGATCACAAAGATATCGAAGCTTCGGTCAAACTTCTCGTCGAATTCGCCAAAGCGCTCAAACCTGGCGATTACTTAGTAGCGTGTCCCACAAGCGCAAGAGGTTGGCTATGAATAGGTATCGTAAAAATAAAGAGGCCGAAACCGGGAGGATTTCCTGGTTTCGGCCTCTTTATTTTTACGCTACCTCCTCTTCTCCAACCTCTTGCGCTTGTTGGACACGCTCTACTTGGGTTGCCTCCCAATGGGTAGTGCGGGACCGCTTGCCCTAAGCCGGATCCCCTCTCACTTTGCCCTAATCTATGCAAGCCGACGTCATTGAAGTTTCTGTCCGCGGAATAATACCCACCGCCAACGGGTGTGCCGTATTTCTAGGCGATCAAAACAAGACGTTCGTCATTTACGTCGATCACTCCGTGGGCAACGCCATCCAAATGACCCTTGATGGCATCCGCAAAGAACGTCCCTTCACCCACGATTTGATCGGTCAGATCTTTCTGGGCCTCGGCGTCGAAATGCAGCACGTCGTCATCAATGACGTCAACGAAGGCACCTTCTATGCCCGCATCCTTCTGCGGATGGAAAACGAGATCGGCAAAAAAATCATCGAAGTCGACGCTCGCCCTAGCGATTCCACCGTGCTCGCTCTGCAGCACCAACGTCCCATCTATGTGGCGCGTTCCGTTTACGATTCAGTCGAGGATATGACCGAGATTCTTGAGCGTGTGCTCAAACAACGCACCGAGGAAAGTTCCAGGGATGATGACAAGGTCGACTGAGTCCGCCCCGTCCACGACTGATCCTACGGTTTCTGCGACGCTGCCTCCGCCCATCATCCCCGGCCAGCCTCTCACCGCGTTGGCCCCGATGCAGGATGTGACCACGCTCGCATTCATGCAAGTGGTGGCTGGCTATGGCGCGCCGGACTATTTCGTGACCGAATTTTTCCGGGTCCACGACACGTCTCGACTGGAACGCCACATCGTTCGTTCGTTCGATGAGAACCAAACCCGGCGCCCGGTTTTTGCTCAACTCATCGGCGAGTCCATTCCACATCTCGAACGCACGGTCGTCGAGTTGCTCAAACATCCGATTGCCGGCATCGACCTGAATCTCGGCTGTCCCGCTCCCAAGGTGTATAAGAAAAATGTCGGTGGTGGCTTACTGCGCGACCCCGCCCGTATCGACGCCATTCTGAAATCACTGCGAGCTGCCTGCCCGGGACTTTTCACCGTCAAAATGCGTATCGGGTTCGACACTACGGATCCCTATGACGCCGTCCTCGAGTCCGTCGCCCACCATCGGGTTGATCTGCTCACAGTGCACGGCCGCACAGTAAAGGAAGGTTATCGCAGCGACGTCCACTACGACCTGATCGCCCGAGCGGTACAAAACGTGCCCTGCCCTGTGCTGGCCAATGGCAACGTCACTTCCGCGACCCGAGCTCACCGCATCATTTCAGAGACGGGGGCGGCCGGTGTCATGATCGGCCGCCACGCCATCCGCAACCCGTGGATTTTCCAACAATGCCGGGAAGTTTTCGCTGGACGCTCCCCTGTCTCCGTGACCTTGGCCGACGTGTTCGGCTACATGCATACACTTTTCGAAGCCACTTATTCCCCCGATGTGCCGGAACGAGCCCACGTGAATCGGATAAAAAAATTTCTCAATTTTGTGGGCCAAGGCGTCGACGCCGAAGGAGCGTTCCTTTTCGACATGCGCCGCACACAATCCAAGGCCGAACTATTCGAGGTGGCCCGTCGTCACTTATTGCAGACTCCCGACAAACTCTTCAGTGACGAGCCGTATGCAGGCGTAATCGCTCGGCCCAATTGCGAAACCCCGATCGCACCTGAAGGCTGCTCGCTAGGCTGAATTTCCAGTAACTATTCCAGCCCCAACACAGCGCGCCCCTCTTCGGATATCATGTGCGGGGACCAAACCGGATCCCACACAATATGCACTTTTGCCGCAGCCACCGTCGGTAACACGGAGATTTTTTGACGAGCGTCCTCCGCAATCGTAGGGCCCATGCCACACCCCGGCGCCGTAAGCGTCATCTTCACTTCCACCGTTCGACCGCTTTCGGCGTGGTCCTCAATCATCATGTCGTAAACGAGGCCCAGATCGACAATGTTCAACGGAATCTCTGGATCAAAACACGTCTTCAACGCATCCCACACGGCTTGTTCGCCAAACTCCACTTGCCCGTCGCTAGTCGCCCCCGTTGCCTCGGCGACCACATACCCGTCGATCGCATTCGCGTCACTTTCAGCAATCCGACACAATCCTTGTTCCGTTCGTACCGTTACATGACCGCCCAAGGTTTGCACGATATGCACCGCGAGGCCCACCGGCAGTACGACGGGAGTTCCCGCAGGAATGACGGTGGCGTTTACTTCTCGAAGCAGGGAATGGTCTGACATAAGCGCACACTCCAAGCTATGTACACCGAATTGGAAAGCACGCTCTCTGGTTTCACTGCACAATCAACTCAACCGGCATACGGGCGTAAATCCCCTGAGGATCGTTGAACTGCCCCAACTGCTCCAGTGAGGCGTTGAGCCTTTCAGTGATTTCTCCCACCAATCCGGTGTGCGCTGATGCTGCCCCGAATTTGTTCAGCGCTTCGGTGATTACCTCCGCAAACTCCTTCTTGCGCGGAAATTCACGTACCCGAAACCCTGACTGCAAATCGGCCTGAGCCGCGGCGTAAGCAATGGCGTCCGACAATCCCCCGATCTCATCCACTAAACCAATCTCAAGTGCTTGCGCCCCGGTCCAAACCCGCCCCTGCGCAATATCGCGCACGGTGTCGATTTCCAGACTCCGCCCCTCTGAAACTTTTCCCATGAAGTCTTTGTAGACTTCGTCGGTTGATCGCTGGAAAAGCGCCATTTCCTCAGGGGTCTTCGCCCTTGATGCGCTAACGGCATCCGCGAACTTGCCTGTCTTTACCGTATCCCAACTCAACCCGAGATCACCTCCGAGTTTCTCCATGTTGAAAAGTACTCCCCAAACCCCAATTGACCCCGTAATAGTGGTTTCTTCCGCGAAAATACGATTCGAATAAGCCGAAATCCAATAACCTCCCGAGGCGGCGTAACCTCCCATCGACACCACCACTGGCATCGTCTTCAGGGCCAAGCGGATTTCACGCTGAATGTGTTCCGACGCCGTGGCCGATCCTCCCGGGCTGTTAACCCGTAATACAATCGCCTTGATGTCTGGATCCTGACGCAACCGCCGGATCTCTCGCGCATACCTCGCCCCCCCGACGTTATCCGGTCCGCCCTCTCCATTGACGATGTTTCCCTCCGTATAAATTACGGCCACCTGACCTTTGACGCTGCCCGACTCTTGGGGATTCTCCTGCTCATTTGCAGATCCCTTGCCCAGTTGTGAGATGTACGCCGCCAGGTTCACCTGCTTGAATGCCAACTCCGTTCCACTCCCCCCGGTCTCGGCCTTCAATTCATCGAGAATCTCATCCACATATATGAGGCGATCCACCAACCCCGTCGCCAACACATCATCCGCTAAATAGCTGTCTCCACTGTCCATCAACGCCTGCAACTTCGCTGGCTCCAAATTCCGTGACTCAGCCACCGTATCACGCAACTCCTGCCATAATTCGCCCAACAACGACTCCAATTGTTCGCGGTTCTCTGGGCTGAAATCACGCCGCGTGTAAGTCTCGATGGCCGACTTGTATTTTCCGGCCCGTGCGACCTGCACGCCGATACCGAATTTTTCAAAGGTGCCGGCCAGAAATGTAGGCTGAGAAGCCAACCCCGGCATCAACAGCGCCCCATTGGGGTCCAACGCCAAATCATCCGCAACCGTGGCGATGTAAAAATCCCGCGTGTCGGGATATTGTAGATACGCATGAATCGGTTTCCCCGCGGTCTTGATTGCCAACAGAGCCCGCCGGACCTCCTGCAACGTAGCAAACGAAGTGCCGTAACCCGCCGGTGCAAACGACCCCGTTAACAGAACCCCCTTTATCCGATCATCACTGGCCGCCTCATACAGGGCCCGAGTAACCAAACGAGTTTGCTGCTGGGCCGGAATATCTTGCCCTAAAAAAGCCGCCACCAAGGCGCTGTCGTCAAACTGCGCCGGCGCGTCCATGATATTGGTCGCCAGATCAAACACCAGATAAGATCCCGGCGTGATGACGACCTGATCCTTATTGCCCAACGCCGCCAATCCCACAAAAAACAGAAATGTCAGTAGACCACCACCAACGATAAAAAGTAGAAATCCGGCTAAAGTTCCGAGTAGAGATGCGAGAAAGGTCTTCATGAGAGCGTCCACTCTACTCGTCCCACCTCGTTCAGCCAGCGGATTTCGATAAATTGGTTTACTTTAAAGGAGGGATGGTTGATGCACGGGAAGATGGCGCCCGCCCAACACACTCCTAAGTTACCGACCATGCACTCTGGGAACGACCTCCTCACCACCAATCGCAAAGCACTTTCCGTCAATTTAGACGAAATAAAATACGGCACATTCGCCGAGATTGGAGCAGGCCAAGAGGTGTCTCGCCTTTTTTTCCAAGCCGGAGGCGCCGCCGGCACGATCGCGAAATCCATCTCCGCCTATGACATGACGTTCAGTGATGAGATTTACGGCAAAGCACCTCGTTATGTTTCCCGGGAGCGCCTGTCCGATATGCTCGATCACGAGTACTCGTTACTCCACGAACGCCTGTCCGCAAAACGCGGTGACCGCACCACGTTCTTCGTTTTCGCCGACACCGTCGCGGCCAAAGCCTACCGGGGCAACAATGAGTGCCACGGCTGGATGGGGATGCGCTTCCAACCCGAGCCAGGGGTCGAACCTTCGGAAATCATCATCCACGTGCGCATGTGGGATAAGGATAATCTCCTCCAACAACAGGCGCTCGGAATCGTCGGTGTTAATTTGATCTACGGCGCCTTCAACTACCTGCAGGCGCCGGAGAAGTTCATCTCCTCGTTGAACGACAACGTCGGCAACGACCGGATCGAGGTCGACATGGTCAAGTTCAACGGTCCCGCCTTCGCCGATGTCGATAACCGTCTCATGTCCCTGCATCTTGTGCAATTTGGGCTCACCAACGCGGTCATGTTCGGCCCGAATCACGAGGTGCTACAGCCTTCCGAGGTGCTGCGACGAAAAGCCATCCTCGTAGAACGTGGTAGCTTCCGTCCGGTCACTCATGTCAACGTCGACATGCTCAACTGCGCTTGCTCGCAATTCATGCAGGAACCAGCCGTGCAGGGGAAAGATCTCATCGTGCTCATGGAAATCACCATGAACAACCTGCTCGCTTCGGGAGATCTCGACGCCGAGGACTTCCTTTCTCGAGTCGATTTGCTCGGGGATATCGGTCTCAATGTGCTAATCTCCAATTACCCTGAATACTACAAACTTACATCTTACTTCCGCCGATACACCACGGAAATGATCGGGGTTGCCATGGGCATCAATAACCTATTCGAGATCTTCAACGAAAAATACTACGAGCCTCTGCCCGGTGGTATTCTCGAAGCATTTGGACGCCTCTTCCGCAACGCTGTTCGCCTCTATGTTTACCCGATGCGACGCAATGCCTATGACAACTACATCGGCACGGATGCCGACCAAGGGAGCTATCCTTCCGGCCTCGCCAGTCATGCCTTCGTATCTGATGTCCTGGTATCCGCGCGCAACCTTCAGGTCTCACCTCACCTGCGCAATCTCTACGCTCATTTGATGGAAAACCACTACATCGACTGCATCGTCGGCTACAATCACGACATTCTCGATATTTTCTCCCGCGACGTGCTCAAACGTATCCAAGCCGGCGATCCCAGCTGGGAGAAAATGGTCCCGCATCCTGTCGTGACCGCCATTAAATCATACGGCCTGTTTGGCTACGTCGCCCCCGCGTCACTCCCTGAAGCCTGAACCGTTTCTTTCTGGGAAACATTGTCGCGCCCATATGCGCTTCCACAAATATCACGCGCTGGGAAACGACTACCTCGTTCTCGATCCGATCGATTTTCCGGATTGGGGCGTGCCTTCGCCCGCCCCAATTCGAGTAATTTGTCACCGCCATTACGGAGTCGGTTCAGACGGAATCCTCTGGGGACCTCTGTCTTCAAAGACCTCCCAATTCGGCCTGAGAATATTTAATCCCGATGGCACAGAAGCCGAAAAATCGGGCAACGGTTTGCGAATCTTCTCTCGTTACCTTTGGGATACCCAGGCTGGGATTACTTCTCCGTTTACGATTGAAACACCCGGCGGGCGGGTGAAGTCAGAAGTCCGCGACGACGGGCGAACAATCGCCGTCGAGATGGGGCAAGTGAGCTTCGATAGCGAAAAAATCCCCGTTCGCGGTGCCCGCCGCGAAGTGCTTTCGGAACAGCTCACGGCCGACGACCGTGTTTTCACGTTCTGCGCGGCAACCATCGGGAATCCGCATTGCGTCCTGCCTATGGACAAAATTTCCCCGGAGCTCGCCCTTCGCTACGGCCCGTTCATCGAACAACACGCCCTCTTCCCCCACAAAACCAACGTGCAGTTCCTTGAGGTCATCGACCGCTCCAACATTCGTCTCGAAATTTGGGAAAGAGGAGCGGGCTACACCCTTGCATCGGGCAGCAGCTCCAGCGCCGCCGCTGCCGTCGCCCATCGCTTGGGTTTGGTCGATGCCAATCTCACGGTGCACATGCCGGGCGGTCAGATTCTCATCTCCATCGCGCCAAACTACGCCGTTCACATGACTGGCTCGGTCAACCAAGTCGCTTGCGGTACGCTTCACGCCGAGTTGTTCGCCATCGAGGTCTGAAGACAAAAAACGAGCGGACCCGGGATCACCGGGGCAGCCCCTCGTTGTCTCGCTCCACCGGAGCGTTAAGCGATTCGCTCAGTATTTTACCGAACAACCATAAGGTCGACTCGCCGTTTTTTCCGGCATGCGCCCTGACTTGCTGGCCGCCAAAGCCGCCACGACATAGTTTTGGGCTTTGGCCAGATCACGACGGTTGGCGGACGCAATGCTATCAATTGCTCCGTTATAAATCAGTGTCCCATCCGGGTTGACGACATACATGTGAGGAGTGGTCTTGGCTCCGTAGAGTCGCCCCACTTCGCCGTCTTGGTCGCGAAAGTACGCCGAGGGGGCCGCCCTGGTACTCTCCATCCAGCGAGCGACGCGCTCCGCGCTATAATCACCCTGTGCACCTGCTGAACCGGAATTAATGGTCCACCAGACCACTCCATCCGCAGTCGCCGACTTCTGCAAACTGAGCATATTCCCGCTCTCGTAATGCTTGACCACAAACGGACATTCAGGATTCACCCACTCCAAAACCACGGTCTTGCCTTGGAAATCACTGAGACGGTGCGCAACGCCATCGATCGCCGTGAGGGCGAAATCAGGAGCCAGTTCTCCCACCTTGGCTTGTGCGGCAAAGCTCGAGACGGCGAATCCCACCAGCAAGCTGGCGAGAGGAATAATCAATTTTAAGGATGAAGTCTGCATTGGTCTGGGTATCGGAAACCACCCTAATCACCCTGCATCCGGGCGCCAGTCATAGGTACATTTTATGTTCACCCAAAATGACGCTTCCTAGTGTGCTGAGAGTTCATGAACTATACTGAATGAAGGGATGCGGCGGTGCGGGCGCGTGGGATTTTATCCAGGATGGCGGAGCCTTCGGCCTTCCAAGTGTAGCGTAGCGGGTGGGTTCGAGGTCGCGTGCGGCCATGTAGGTTTCGATGGCGTTGGTGAGGTCTCGAACGCTGGTGAAGCTGCCATCGCGGATACAATCGACGGTGAGGTCGCGGAAGAAGCGCTCCACTAGATGCAACCAGGAAGAGGATGTTGGAGTGCAGTGCGATGCGCTCGAGGCCATGGGCTTTGGCATGGCGCTGATGGCGCCACTTTATCCAGCTCTTCACTTTGGCGTGCTTGTGGGTGGCGTAGTTGTCGATGATCAGATGCAGGATCAAGCCGTCGGGTGCCTGCGCATCGATGTGCTGGAGGAAACCGAGCCATTCGCGGTGGGTATGCCGAGAGGCGGTGCGTCGCATGATTTTGCCGGCCAGATAGCCGAGGGCGGCGAATAGCGTGACCGTGCCGTGGCGGGTGTAATCGTGGGTGGCGGTTTTGATGTGCCCGATACCCAATGGCAGGCCCGGCTGGGTGCGCTCAAGCGCCTGGCACTGGCTTTTCTCGTCGTCACACAGCACCAAGGCCCGATCGGGCGGATTCAGATACAAGCCGATGACATCCCAAAACTTGGCCTCAAAGTTCCGGTCACGCGACAACTTGAACGTTCGTCGCAAATGGGGCTTCAGGTCATTGGCCCGCCACAGACGCTGCACGGTGTGGGCCGACCACCCCCTTGGCCTTGGCCATCGCCCGTGAGGACCAGCGGGTGCGCCCGGCCGGGGGTTGCGTGACCTCAGTGACGATCTGAGCGCGAATCGCCACATCCACACTCGGCTTCCGGCCCGAACGTCTCGCTTCGGCCCATCCAGCCAACCCTGCCTCACGAAATCGCTTTTCCTGCTTCGCCACCACCGGACGATTCACTCCGATCTGAGCAGCCACCGTCTCCTGGCTTTCCCCTTCGGCCCGCAACAACACGATGCGCGCCCGCCTGACCTCCCGTTGCGGCGTGGTCGGGCGTTTGATCATCTGTTCAAGTTCTTGATGCTGCGCGGCATCAATGATTAGCGGATTAACAGGGCGGGCCATGCACCTATCCTGCACTACTATTTTTGTTTCGTATAACTAATTAACTCCCACTACACTGGTTGCCCGCTAGCATTCGGCCTCTCAAGGTAGTCATTTTGTGCTGGGTTGGATCGCCGATATGCTACGAATAGTGTGGGGTTTCCTCTATTGGAATACCCGCAAATCTATCTACCGGCCGATAGCCGGGTAGGTACCCTTGCCCGTGTCAAAATCTCTCGGACTCAGGGCAACCAGGTCAAACCGGGTGCGATGCATCCCTTCATTTTTCCAACCCAGCTCGTTTTCGCGCCGTGTGTCCTCTGCTCAAGCCCAACGCGGACGGCTTCATGAAATGCAGCGTGATATCCAGCGAAGTCCGCCCATTTTGGGGACGAGTCCTTCTGCTGTTTGTACTGTGTTGCTCCTTTGCTTATTTTGGAGTCGCCGGGGTTATCTACGGTTTCATGAAAAAAGTGGGCTATCCCGTGACATATACCATAGTCGCTTTGCCCTCGAATTGGTATCAAATCAACTTGGCGCGCGCCGAATATTTTATGGGCAAGGCCGAAAAAGCCTACCAAACCGGCGATCTGAACGAGGCCGTCATAGCCTTGTCCATGGCTTACGAATACGACCCCACCAACTACGACGCGGGTCTGTCTCTCGCCAAACTTTGGCAGGCCGGTCGTGCCGATCTTTCGAACCATCTCTACGAGCGTCTCATGCTCGAACACCCCGCCGAACAACCCCGCACAGCCCAAACGTGGCTGCGAGCCCTACTCCTTCGCGCCGATTACTCCGCCATCGAGGTCTTGGCCGCACGCGCGATCGAGTTCGACCCCGAATTCGTGCCAGCTTGGATCCATGAGCTGCTTTTCTCCAACGAGCGCAGCGGCAACACCCCCTTACTTACTCGCATTCTGCAAAGTGGAGCCGACTTTCCTCCCGGCGTGCGCGAAGTCCTCACTCTGGAAACCGAAATTCGTGCCCGTCCGGGGAACTACGCCCGCAACCTGCTCGGCCATCCACCTCCCGCCGATGTTCCCAGCTTTGTGGTCTACTATCAACTGCGTCGCCTCATCGGCTTGGGCAATCCCGACAAAGCACTCGAATTATTGCAGTCTTTGTCCACGCGTCTCAGCGATCGCGATGGCATCGCCCTTAAACTCAAGGCGTTTTCAGCAGATCTCAGTCGTCGTGCGGAGTACGCGCGTCTCTTCGAACAGGTGCTGGCGTTGGAACCAAGCATGAGCCAAATTAAAGTGATCTGCGCTCACCTCATCGCGTCCCCCGACCCCACGCTCTACAATCGCGTAAAACAAAGGATCGATCTCATGCGTTTGCCGACGCCAGGTGAGCAAATCACTGGTTTAATGGGTCTTTTTTCACTATCTGCGGCCCACAAGGACCTCCCTCATATGTCGCAACTTGCCTCCATTCTCCGTCAAGAAACCGGCAGTAAGTTCAACGCGCTGAATGGTGCCGAGGCCATGATCCGCGACCCGGAAAGGGTTCGCATCGACATGGTGCTTTCAACCTTGCAACCCATGTCCCTCGACCTGATCTACGCCATGCTCGAGAGATTCGATAGTCGCGAGTCATGATCGCATCACCGCGCCCGTGGTCCGAACTGCCCTCATTGCTGCTTGCTGCGCGCCGGAGGACGCGTGACTTGGCTCATTCCGTTTTTCGCCCTCGCCCTCCTCGTCGCTTGGCTGATCCGTATCGTGCCCGAGTGGTCGCATAATCTCGATCTCTCGCACGGCTTTTTTACCCCATTGCTTTTCATCCTGCTGCTACATGGAGCGTGTCCCATTTACCCTGATTTTGGAAGGGGGGCAGGAAAGCCGATTTTTGAGCGGATTTCCGACTACCAATGGCGGATGTAGGCGCGCGCAAATGCAATTTAATGGCTAAATTGCAGTGTCGCAGCAGTCAGTGCCTGGAGCGTTTCCATGAGGGAAACTCCGGCAGCCGGTTTATTGTTCATCGTTGGAGTAGGCTTGGGGGAGGGTAGGCGGCTTGGGCCTGCGGTAGTTGGTCGGCCAGCAGTCGGGCGATGAGCCACAGGTTGTGACCGAGGATGCTCCAGGCTACCGCCAGGTAGCGATGCGTGAAGCCTCTGGCACTCAATCGCTTGCCTTGGCGTTGCTTGATGATGGCGATGCGGGCTTCCGTCGAAGCCCGGCGATGTTGGAGCGCCACGAACGGCGGCTCCTGCATGCGCCGTTGCAGCAGCTGCGGATCGCGGGGGCAAGTGGCGTCATAAATGTCGGCTTCGGCCAAGCGTTCGCACAGCCGTTTGGTCGAGAAGCCTCGGTCGGTGCTCGCCGCTGTGATCGGGGTTCTCAGGTCGAACTGATTCTGGCGCTCGAGGCTCTGGTCGAACTGACGCCCTTCGGCCGGAGCCATTCCCTGATACAACTGCCAATCGGTGATCAACCCCGTCACGTTCTCACTGATCATGAGGGTGTGGCCAAACTCGACCTCGCCGGACGCCTTGCCCCGGACCACGGTCTGCACGTCGGGTTCGTAGACGCGGAGGATCTTCTCGGCGTTGGGCACTGGTCGCGCGCCTATGATGCGTTCGTGGGCCTGTTTGATCGCGGCCGGCAGTTGCTCGAGCCTGGCGTCGATGCGCGCAATGATGCGGGTGGGTGGCCTGGCGCTCACTGAAGCGGGTCCGGGCGTAGTCGGCGGCGAGGTGGTCGCGGTGGCGGCGGGCGTGCTCGCCGATGGTGCGCAGCAGGCGTTTCATCTGGCGGAGCACGCCCTTGCGGGCCCGCTTCGCATCGCGGCGCCGTCGGCTGTGGGTCATCGCGATGCACCACCGATTCATCTGCTTGGCAAAGACTGGCGGCTCGTTCGGCATCCGACCCCGCAACCCCGCTGCACGGCGCAGTTTCACCGCCTTGAGCAAGGGGGGGGCGGCTCACGTCGCGAAAGAGCACCCAGTCGACCGGGAAATGGATGTTGGCCTGCAGGCAGGTCGAGTCCACCAGGCACGTATCCATCGGCTGCGCCGCAGCCAGTCCCAGTTCGCTCGCCCGGTCCGCCTCATCGCACATCTCGATAAAGACTTGGCTCATCCTGCGCACCTGCCCGGCGGTGAAGCATTTGGACGCACGCTCCCGCATGTTTTCTTTGGGAGACCCCCTTGATGCCGTCGATCCGGCGCGCTCCGCAAAAGTCGGCCAACAGATCGCTGGAGGCGATGCTCAGGGAAAGTTTACGCAAGCTGATTTTCCCGAGCATCATGCGCAATACCTGCACCCGCCGCGCCTTGCGCGCGAACTGCAGGTGGCGCGGCAACCCGGCCACGTCGTTGCCCCGCCAGTTTTCCCGGGCAAAGTCCACGGCCCTCGCTTCCAAGTGACTGTTAGCCAGCAACTGGTAGAGCCCCGCCAGTTGATCGCGCAACGCGGCGTAATCTTTGTTGGGTCCGACCGGAGTCAGGTCTGGACGCAACCAAGTTTTCAGGGCCACGTCCGGGGCGACGGCTGCGGTAGTATTGTTCACATCAAATTATACACACCGTTTTTGTGCCGAAACCAGGAAATCCTCCCGGTTTCGGCCTCTTTGTTTTTACGCACCTCCTCATCGCCAACCTCTTGCGCTTGTGGGACACGCTCTAACCTACTGGATAACATAACTTTGTTACATGCGTTTTCTTATGTGAATTGCGTTTTCTAGGATGAACTCGATCGTCCGTTTCGGCGCGGCCAGGGGCGGGGGGGCTTGGGGTAACCGCCGCAAAACGGTTACATTGGTAAAGGAATCTTACACCGACTTGGTCTCTTCACCGGAGGCATCTTCGCTGGCCGCGGCGGGAGCCTCGGGAGCGGATTCGTCAGCGACGGGAGCTTCAGCGGCCTTCTTCTCTTCGATTTCAGCTAGAGCAGCTTTACGGGAGAGGCGGACCTTCTTGGAGCGTTGATCGATGCCGATACACTTGACGGTGATCGAATCGCCGACTTTGCAAACATCCTCGGTACGGCGGACACGGAAATCGGCCAGTTGGGAGATGTGGCAGAGACCTTCCTTGCCGGGCATACACTCGACGAACGCGCCGAAATCCTTGGTGCCGGTGACGCGGCCCTCGTAGATCTTGCCTTCTTCGATTTGGGAGCCGCCGCCGCCGAGGGCGTCAATCTCTTGCACGGCGCGGTTCATGGAATCGCCGTTGTTGGAGTAGATGAACACCTTGCCGGAATCGTCATCGGAGATGTCGATCTGGGCGCCGGTGGTCTCGACGATGCGGCGGATGGTCTTGCCACCCGGGCCGATGAGCAGGCCGATCTTTTCCGGATCGATCTGAATCGTCTGGATGCGAGGAGCGAACTTGCTGAGCTCCTTGCGAGGCGCCGGGATGGAGCTGAGCATGGTCTTCAGAATCTCGACGCGGGCGTCGCGAGCTTGGCAGATGGCTTGCTTGGCGATCTCGAACGGCAGGCCCTTGATCTTGAGATCGAGCTGGAAGCCGGTGATGCCTTCGGTCGTGCCGGCGAGCTTGAAGTCCATGTCACCGAAGTGATCTTCCTCACCGAGGATGTCGGTGATGGTTTCCCACTTGCCGCTCATGGCGTCTTCCGGCTTCTCGGTGATGAGACCGCAGGAGATACCGGCGACAGGAGCGATGATCGGAACGCCGGCGTCCATAAGGGACAAGCAGCCGCCGCAGATGGAGGCCATCGAGGTCGAGCCGTTGGAGGCCATGAGCTCGGAGACGACGCGGATGGAGTAGGGGAACACGTCCTCGGCGGGCAGCACCGGCACGAGCGAACGCTCGGCGAGGGCGCCGTGACCGATTTCGCGACGGCTTTGGCCACCAAAACGTCCGGCTTCACCGACGGTGAAAGGAGGCATGTTGTAGTGCAGAATGAACGACTTGGACGTCGCGCCACCGGTGAGGCCGTCCATGGATTGGGCTTCCTTGGTGGGGCCGAGAGTCGTGATGACGAGGCCCTGGGTGTCGCCACGTTGGAACAAGGCGGAACCGTGAACGCGGGGGAGCACGCCGACTTCACAGTCGATCTGACGCAAGTCCTTGGAACCCCGGCCATCGGCGCGGGAACCCTTGGTCAGGACGGTCTGGCGGTACGCCTCCTCCTGGAGGTCTTCAAAAACGACGGAGAGGTCGACATCGGTGCAGGTGCCTTCGCTGAGCTCGGCGTCGACGGCGGCTTTGGCCTCGTCTTTGATCACCTTGAGGTTGGCGTTACGGAAGGGACGATCAAATCCGAAGATAGCGGGACCGACGCGGTCACCGGCTACACGCTCGATGATGGCGCGGGCGGCGTCGGAAGCCTTAACGAGGTCGAATTCCTTCTTCTCCTTACCGGCGGAGGCGCGGAGTTCCTCGATCGTGGCGATGATGGGCTGAATGGAAGCCTGGCCGAATTCGAGGGCCTCGATGAAACGAGCCTCGGGAATTTGATCGGCGGAACCTTCGATCATGAGCATCTCGGTCTTTGTGCCGACGTAGATCAGGTCGAGGCTGGAGGAAAACATTTCCTCGATGGTTGGGTTGGCGACGAATTCGCCATCGATCTCGGCAACGCGCATGGCGCCGATCGGGCCATTCCAGGGAATGTCAGAGATGGCGAGGGCGGCCGAGCAGCCGTTGAGCATGAGGATGTCGGACTCGTTGATTTGGTCGGCGGAGAGGAGTAGACCAATGAGTTGAACCTCGTTGAGGAAGCCTTCCGGGAAGAGCGGACGGCAAGGACGGTCACAGAGGCGGGAGGTGAGAATTTCCTTCTCGGAAGGGCGCCCCTCGCGCTTGAAGAAGCCACCCGGGAAACGGCCGGCCGCAGAATATTTTTCGCGGTAATCGACGGTTAGGGGGAAGAAGTCCTGGCCGGGGCGCATGGTGGTGGTGGTGGTGGCCGACACGAAGACCTTGGTCTCGCCTTGGGTAACGGTGACGGCGCCGTTGGCAAATTTTGCCATGTCGCCGGTGGTGAATTGAAGGCCCATACCCGGGACTTCGACGGTTTGCTTGTTATTCATTTATCTATTCGGATGAAACGTGTTGCGGACGAACGGAATGCGGCCGCAACACGCAGCGGACGGATTCTATAGGGACTCTAGCGGAATTCACGCGCGAAGGCGAGAGACGAGGGAGCCTGAAAGAGTTTTATGGGGGGGGGAAATGAGCGTTTGGGAAAAAAATGAGCGGTAGCCGCACGCGGGAAACTCCGATCTAGGTTCGAGAGATTTCCTTTTGCCGCCAAGGGATGTGGAGGCAAACGGAAATGTCCCGATGGGAGAGGGCGACGGCGGGAAAGAACAACGGGCGACCCCGTGAAAGAGGTCGCCCGTGAGAAAGGGGGGGTTACTTGCGCAAGTTGAGCTTCTGGAGGAGCTCCTGATACTTGGCGAGATCGTGGCGTTTGACGTAGTCGAGCAGTTTACGACGGCGGGAAGCCATCTGAAGCAGACCGCGGCGACTGTGAAAGTCCTTACGATGAGTCCGGAGATGCTCGGTCAAGTGGTTGATACGAGCACTCAGGATGGCGATTTGGACCTCGGAAGAGCCGGTATCTTTATCGTGGGTTTTGAACTGAGCGATGATTTCGGGTTTAGCGACGGTAGACATTGGTTATTAGGAAGGTTGCATAACTGTAGGGAGCTTTATGGGCTCCGTGGTCTCCGCAACTGACACAGCGCTAACTGTGCCATCAGCTGAAACCACCGTTCCAATTCCGCAGAATGCGAAACCAGTCATGGTGTCACCCCGCAACCGGCGGGATTCCACTAACGCAAAGGGAGACGTTCAAAAACGCGGGGGCTGCGTGCAAGCGCAATTTTCACGTGAAGTAGCGAGTCGGGCGGAGCGGTTAGCGAGCTTGGGGTCGGCGGTGCCGATGGAAGGAGGCCGGAAAGGGTATCTTGTGGCCCATGAACGCGATGAGTCTGGGATGCATTGGCTGCCATGAGCCACTTGCGGTGGGCTAACCGGCGCGGAAGGAGAGACCTTTGATGCCGTCGCAGCCGGGGACTCCCTTGATTTTGGGCAGAAAGATGCGGCGATTGTTGGAAAGCTCCTGTTTGGCGACGGAATTTGAAACCATGATGACGAGCCAACCGGACTTGCTGATTTCGACGACGTGGGAGTAGCGAGCGAGCACGGGAGTGACCAATGCGGGCCAGCGATCGCGCAGGGACTGTTCAGGGGAACTGTGACCGAGGCCGTATTTCCCGGTGATGGCCTCAATGATATCGGAAGCCGGTCGAGTGGCGCGTTTGACCTGACGGCGAGGTTCGATGGTTTCGATGCCTCGCAGATCGCCGATCAGCTCTTGGGCGAGCTTGCTGAATTGGTCGGGAGTTTTTTGAGGCACGAAGTTGTTCTAGGAGATGGACTGCAAGCAGTGAACAGGATGCAAATTCCGGCACAGATTCGAGCGGAAACTGGTCGAAACGGGGCTAAGTGGAGCGTGTTCCACAAGCACAAGAGGTTGGCGAAGAGGAGGTAGCGTAAAAATAAAGAGCCCGAAACCGGGAGGATTTCCTGGTTTCGGCACAAAAACGGCGTGTATAATTTGGAGTGAACAATACTACCGAAGCCGTCGCCCCGGAAGTTGCCCTGCAAACCTGGCTGCGTCCAGACCTGACTCCGATCGGACCCAACAAAGATTACGCCGCGTTTCGCGATCAACTGGCGGGGCTCGACCAGTTGCTGGCCAACAGTCACTTGGAAGCGATGGCCGTGGACTTTGCCCGGGAAAACTGGCGGGGCGACGACGTGGCCGGGTTGCCGCGACACCTGCAGTTCGCGCGCAAGGCGCTGCGGGTGCAGGTATTGCGCATGATGCGCGGAAACATCAGTTTGCGTAAACTTTCCCTGAGCATCGCCTCCAGCGATCTGTTGGCCGACTTTTGCGGAGCGCGCCGGATCGACGGCATCAAGGGGGTCTCCCAAAGAAAGCGTGCGGGAGCGTGCGTCCAAATGCTTCACCGCCGGGCAGGTGCGCAGGATGAGCCAAGTCTTTATCGAGATGTGCGGTGAGGCGGACCGGGCGAGCTCACCCTTTGGTAAATCACCTCTGCCTCGTGGGCTTTCTTTTCAACGACCTCGGCACCTCGTTCACCCCGTTGCTCTACGCCTTTCGCGAACGCGAAAAAATCCTCGACCTCTTCGCGGCGCTCAGCGGCTCCCGCATGATGGTCAACTACCAGCGCTTCGGCGGTTGCCGCGTCGATCCCTCCCCGGAGTGGCTCGCCGCGACCGCCAAAATCGTAGCCAGCATGCCTAACTTTCTCGACGAAGACGAGTCCATGCTCACCGGCAACGAGATCTTGCTCGCCCGCACGCAAGGCGTGGGTCGGCTCTCTCCCGAACTCGCGATCAATGCGGGGCTCACGGGGCCAATTCTCCGGGCCAGCGGAGTCGATTACGATATCCGCAAAGTCGACCGCTACGGCATCTACGATCGTTTCGACTTCCGGGTGCCTCTCGGTGCCCACGGCGACACCTTCGACCGTTACATGATGCGCATCCTCGAAATGCGCGAGACCATCAAGATTCGCTAGCAAGCCCTTCGCGACATCTCGCCCGGCGACATCATGCCGCCCAAAGCGAAAACCCGCGGTCATCGTCCCAAAGCCGGCGAGGCTTACGGTCGAATCGAAGGCCCGAAGGGCGAAATCAGCTTTTACCTCATCAGCGACGGCACCGCAAAAACCTACCGCTACCGCGTGCGCCCGCCCTCCTTCGTCAATCTCACCGTGCTCGAGGATATGTGCCTCGGCCAAACCATCGCCGACTCCGTCGTTATCCTCGGTTCCATCGACATCGTCCTCGGCGAGGTCGATCGCTAGCTGACCACCTCTTACTTCCCTTTTCTCACTTCCTAATTCGTCCATGCTCGGCACCGGCATCCTCAAAGGCATCGCGGTCACCGCGAAAAACTTCTTCGGCACTTACACCCATCCCGCAGAACGGCTCACCACGGTTTCGTATCCCGAAGAGCAGGCGCCCATCGGTGAAAATTACTGCAGTTTCCCTTTCCTCGTACACGACGCCGATGACCAGCCTTTCGACACCCTTCGCTGCGTCGCCTGCCAAATTTGAGAAAAGGAATGCCCCCCGCAGTGCATCTACATCGAAAAGAGCAGTAACAAGAAACCCGACGCCACCGGCAAACCCCAACTCTATCCCGCTACTTTCGACATCGATGTATCCGTCTGCATGAGCTGCGGCATTTGCGCCGAGGTATGCCCCTTTGACGCCATCAAAATGGACAAGGACTTCGAGATCGCCACTGACAATCGATTCGACGCCCTCCTGCTCAATCGTGATGCACTCGCCAAGCCCAACAGTCACTTCCACGCCATCCGACCCACCGAAGCCTCCGAAGTCGACACACGCCTTGCCGAAACGCGCCGTGCCGCGGAGGCGAAAGCCCAAATCCTCGCCGCTCGCAAAGCCGCTGCCGTCCATAAAAACCCAACTGCCGAAGCGCCCCGCACCGAAGCCGATAAGCCGCCGTCCTCCGACGCATGACCTTCGGGTGCGTTTCAGTCCATCGGAACCTGCTGGCAGGTGAGCCGGTTGTGGCCACGTCCACAACTTTTCTCGAGCGAGCCCCGCTCGATCTCCGCGATGCGGTCGTGGCGTGGTTTCCAGCACCACTGCACTGGCTCGTCCATCACCTGATCACTGCCGTCGCAATTCTCGCCGTCTTCGGCCTGTTCTTCGCCATGCTCACCATCGTGGAACGCAAGTTCCTCGCCCGTATCCAAAACCGCCGCGGTCCCAACCGCGCTGGTCTGCCTTGGGCGCCCAAAATCAAACTCTGGGGCCTCACTCAACCTTTCGCCGACGCCGTCAAAGCTCTCACCAAAGAAGACGTCGTGCCCGCCGCCGCCAAGGTGCTCCACTTCCTCGCACCCATCATCGTGTGTGCATTCGCGCTCATGACGTTCGCCGTCCTGCCCTTCGGTCAGAACCTGATCGCGGTCGAACTCGCCGCCGTCGTGCTCTACTTCTTCGCCGCCGGCTCCGCCACCGAACTCGCCATCTTCATGGCCGGCTGGGGCAGCCAAAACAAATACGCACTGCTCTCGGCCATGCGCGCCCTCGCTCAACTCATCAGTTATGAGCTCCCTCTGCTCCTCGCGGTCGTGCCCGTCATCTTACTGACCGGCACCCTGTCCACCATGCAGATCGTGGAGGCGCAAGGCGGCTACGCCTTCGGCATCATTCCCCACTGGCACATCTTCACTCCGTGGGGTGCCCTGGCCTTTCTGATTTTCTTCATCGCCACCCTCGCGGAAACCAATCGCTCGCCGTTCGACTTGCCCTAAGCCGAGAGCGAACTCATTGCCGGCCACTTTACCGAGTATTCTGGATTTAAGTACGCTCTGTTTTTATGGCCGAATACTTCGGCATGACCGCGCTCTGCGGTCTCGCCGTCACGCTCTTCCTCGGCGGTTGGCAGGCGCCCTTGCCTTTCCGGACTTTCATTCCGTCCTACCTGTGGTTCCGCCTAAAACTTTTCGGCATGATCCTCGTGCTCATCTGGATCCGCGGCACGCTCTTCCGGCTGCGTATCGACCAACTCATGCGCCTGTCCTGGAAATTCCTCGTGCCACTCGCGTTGGTCAACCTGCTCAACGCCGCCATCTGGTCTCTCACCGCAGATATTTCCGGCCTGACGCAACTCGGCCGCTGGGGCGTGTCGATCGCCGTCATCGTTACCACGTTCGTCGTAGCATGAGGACTTTAAATTCGTAATCGCCTACTCCAGCGTCAGTCACATGGGGTTCGTTATCCTCGGCTTGGCCGCAGGCACCCCGCGTGCGATCAGCGGTGCCGTCCTTCAAATGTTCTCTCACGGCGTCATTGCCGGTCTACTCTTTGCCGTGGGTCGCATGGTCTACCCTCGCATTCACACGCGCAATTTGGCTACGTTGCGAACTCTTCCTCTATTTCGATTGATGCCCTTCACTGCCGTGATCTTCGTTATGGCCGGACTCGCCTCCATGGGCATGCCGGAATTCGCCGGATTTCCGACCGAACTCATGATTCTCATCGGCATGTGGAGCGTTTCGCCGTGGTGGACCTTCCTTGCCGCAAGTGGTGTGATTATCGCTGCGGCCTCTACTCTGCGGGTCATGCATCTCGCTTTTTCGGACAAACACGCATTCCCACAGCCGCCGACCTGAGGCTCGAATTGAGTCCCCTGACATGGCCCGAAAAGACCGGCGCGATCCTACTCCTCAGCGTTACCTTGTTTCTGGGACTGAGGCCTGACGTATTACTACACTGGATCGAACCCGCGCTGCAATCGCCACTCATGTCAGCCGTGGTAAAAGGCATCACTTCATGAGTCCGCCTTTCTTCGAACTCTGCATCGCCTTACGCCCTGCATTGGCTCTTACCATGGGCGCAATCATCGTGATCGGCGTCGACATGACATGGGGCTCAAATCGCACCATCGCCCAACGCCTACACACTGCAGTCGCCCTCGGGTTGGTCGGGATCACCGCTTCCTTCTATGCGGTCATCTCAGAGGGCCAACCGGGTTCCTTATTTGGTGGAACATTCATGCTCGATGCTCTCGGCCACATGACTCGTCTGGGCGTGCTGGGGCTGAGTTTTTTCACTTTGGCGTTGGCGCCGTCTGGCTCCCGTTTACGCAATCCGGCCGAATACGTCGCGCTCATTCTCCTCGGCTCTGCCGGGTTCACGTTGATGGCCGTCGCCCAACAACTATTGGTCATTTTTCTAGCGATCGAACTGGCCAGTCTTTCACTCTATTTACTTGCGGGATTTGACAAGACTCGCCCCGAATCCGCCGAAGCAGCGCTGAACTACTTCCTGTTTGGCGGCATGGCGGCGGCCTTCCTCCTCTATGGCCTCACTGGCTCGATCGAGTTACCTCAAATCGCCATCGTGCTGTCGGGTAGTGATCCCCCTCAACTACTCATGCTTGTGGCTTTGATCATGGTGATCGTTGCCTTTGGCTTCAAATCCGCTGCCGCTCCATTTCACCTTTGGGCTCCTGACGTCTATCAGGGAGCGCCGGCTCCATCAGCCGCCCTGATAGCCTCCGCGTCAAAACTCGCTGGGGTTACCGTCTTTGCTCGCTTGCTTTGGCCCGGTCTCGGTCCAGTCGCGGGTGGGGTGGAGACTCCCTCCAATTTCTCCGGCTGGTTGCCGGCGGTGGCTTTGGTTGCCACGGCCTCCTTATTGCTGGGTAATATCAGCGCCTTAGCCCAGAATAACTTTCGCCGGTTTCTGGCCTATTCGGCGATCGCCCACGCCGGAATAATGCTCTTGGGCGTGATGGTCATCGACCATGCTGGCTACGGTCCCGTCGTCTATTACACAGTGACCTACGGTCTCGCGACGGTCGGAACCTTTGGGGTGATCGGCATTCTGGACTGCGCCGGAGTGGGACCTCGCTATTCCGATTTAGCCGGTCTTTACCAGCGCTGCCCCATTCTCGCTGCCACCCTGCTGGTCTGTCTGCTGTCGCTGGCAGGCATTCCCCCACTTGCCGGATTCTTTGGCAAATTCGGCATCTTCGTCGCAGCGTTCCAATCCGGTGGGGCCTTCTCTTCGCTCGGTGGTCTCGCTATCCTCGGCATCGCAGCCAGTGCCGTTGCGCTCTATTACTATTTGATCGTCCTCAAGCAGGTAGTAGTCACGCCTCCCCCCGGACTCACTTCGAGCGAAGCGATTCCCGTTACACTCGGTGCGCGTATCGTTGTGGCATCATCTTCGGGCTGGGCCTCTTCCCGTCCATAATTTCAAAAGGCTTTTGATTCCCTTTACACAGGTTCGAGAAAATCCCCCCCCTCCCTCGTACTCGCGATCGTTAACTAGAGCAATCTGTAGGCCCTACACCTTAGTTGCCCTCCTCGAACGATTAATTAACGATAGCGAAAAATGTAGTAAACCGATGGTGGATATTTCGATTCCGATTGTCACGCCATTAAAGACCATGCCCATGCTGACCGCAATACTGTTGTCCAATCAGACGCCGCCCGAGAAGTTTTTCGCCGGCCGTTACACCGATACGGCTCGTAATCACCCTATGCCAGCACCTAATCCCACCCCCGACCCGGAAGGTCACTTCGCCAGCCTCTACCGAGCGACAATTGCCCCGTTGCGACGCTATTTGGACCGATTATTGGGTAATCACGCCGAAGCCGAAGAGATCGCCCCACGACGCCTACGCACGAATTTTTCGTCAACCAGCCCACAAACCGGAAGCGCTCTTCTACACCACAGCCCGGGCGCCTCGCCATCAACCGTGACATTTCGCCTATTTCCCCCTCCAAGGCCCCTCTCGACCACGCGGCCTCCCAAACGCCCGACATCCCTCGTCAGGTGATCGCACGCCAGGAACTTGCACTCCTCGAAACAGCGATCGACCATCTCCCTCCGGGCTGCCGTAACGTGCTCTTGTTACGCAAAATTGAACTGCTCTCGCATCGCGAAATTAGTCAACGCCTTGGCATCGCTATCAGCACTGCCGAGAAACAACACGCTCGCGCCTTGCGACTGCTACGTACCTCCCTTACCGCCGTCACCGACGACGAAGCCAACTCCTCATTTTCTTCATCATGAACTCCTTCGACTCCGAGTCCGACGCGCAGATCGCAGAGATTGCTTCTCTTTGGGCCGCCCGATTGGAAGACGGCGCACTTGGCCAGACCGATCGTGCTGAGCTTGACGCTTGGCGGGAATCTGACCCCCGGCACCGTGAATACCTGAGCGAGTTTTGTCAGTTATCCGCCGACATCGAATCACACTTGCCGAGCTTGGTCCATGCCGGCGCGTTTACTCTACCTTCCCCCATCACATCTCCAACTGCTACCGCCCGCCGGTTGCCGCATTTCGGATGGATCACCGCCAGCGCGCTCGCAATCGTCCTCGTAGCAGGCTTCGTCACTTATCCATCCTCCGAAGTCACCTCACCTCAACAGATCGCCACGAACGTGGCACAACGCCATGCCGTTACCTTGGATGACGGTACTCAAGTCGATCTCAACGGCCACACGAACTTGGTCGTGGAATCCACGGTCTCTGAACGTCGGGTACGACTTGTCGGTGGATAGGCTTTCTTTCAAGTCACCAAGGACCCTTCACGACCCTTTATTGTCGAAACTCTGCTGGTGCCGTACGCGTCACCGGCACGGCGTTCACGTACGAACACTCGCCCCCAACGAAATGGAAGTCACGGTCTCGGAAGGCTCCGTTCAAGTCAGAGTGGGATCTCGCTCTGATCAGCCCGCCGAGGCGCCATTCGCGCTGACTGCGGGGGACCAACTGTCCGCCAACGGCACTGCGCCACTCCTACGAAAGCTCAATGCGGACGAAATTGCCGACGTTCTGGCATGGCGGGGCGGCACTTTTGTTTTTGACGTAACTCCATTGCCTGAAGCTCTCGCCCGATTCGCCCACTACCACAGGATCAGCATCAAGGCCTCTCCGTCCCTCGATGAACTTGTGGTCAGTGGACGTTATCCGCTCGATGACTTAAGTGGCTTCTTGACGAAACTTGAGAATATTCTTCCGGTCATGGTGACGCATGATTCGAGCGGTACGACGCGCGTTATACCTCGCCCTTAATTTTCCTCGCATGCCGATCCGGACCGTCGCCCCGCGCTCCTCTGCCGGGACTCATCTCGCTCTCTCCCTCTTCACCCACCAAACAGAAGTCTCGCTACTCTATTCACCAACCGAGCTGCGCGACACCACATCCACCGCCGTAGTCGGTCAACTGGAACCTGCCCGATGCCCTCACGCGACTCCTGCGCGGCACGGGATTCGGGGCGAGAGTAAAAGACGGAGCATATTACATCACCGCTACCCCGCGCCCCATCGGTGAGCTCGTTGGTCGCATCACTACCGCGAATGGAGAGCCCAACACTGGCACGCGCATTATCATCCCCGACCTCCGCCGGGCCACCAAAACCAATCGCCATGGTGAGTACAGTTTTGAAAATATCCCTCTCGGCACCTTCCTCGTCGTCGTTAATCGCACGGGATTCCAACCGATCCACATCAGCGACGTTCAAGTCACTGCGTCGCCCCGGACCTACCTCGCCCCCATCGTACTCCGCCCCGCCTACGAGACCAATCAACTCGAACCGGTAATCGTCGAGGGCCGTCTCAACCGTCGCGGACCTCTCGATCCCGGCCCCACTGTCTGGGGGCCTCGTCAAGCCGGTCGCAACTTCGACCTCACTCGCACGATCAACGACGCGCTGCCCTACCTCATCTATGACCGCGACCGCATCACCCGCAGCGGCGTGGTCAACCTCAACGATTTTCTCCGTCTTGAACTTCTGGATACCGACACCACCTCTCTGCCGCCTGATCAAAACGGGGACGGCGACCTCTTTTCCGGTGGAAGCTCCAACCTTAACCTCCGTGATTCGGCGCGGACGAAACCATCGTCCTGGTCAACGGTCGACGTCTGCCCGAAGTACTCACGTCAGTGGGCTCTCAGGGCGCCAGCAACGGATACCAACCTCCGGATGTAAACTTCATCCCGCTCAGTCTCGTGCAACAGGTGCAGGTTTTGCCCGCCTCCGCCTCTGCCCTCTACAGCGGAAACGCCGTGGGTGGCGTCATCCACATCCTCCTCCGCCCCGACCTTACCCGACGTCGAACCGAAATCACACCACTTACACCAACGCCACCGAGGGATTCGACGCAGCGTATTCCGCCGTGACTCTCCTCCATAGTGAAGCCCTGCTTAATGGAGCTCTACGCGTCCGCTTCAACGCTAACTTTGTCGAAACCGCGCCCGCCAATGACTCTGAACTGAAATACCATCGTAACAACGTCCCCCTCGGACGTATCCGACCGCGACCCACTCTACCGCGCCACACCCAACATTCGGACCGAGAAAAATACCCCCCTTTTTCCTGGCTCGTCCACCAGCGTCACGTCCGTTGCTCCGGGCGCCGACGGCACAGGTGGTCTCGCCGCGTTCGACGACCGTCATGGCCTGCGCAACTACGCTCTCTACGATTCCCTTGGCACTCTAGCGGGAGCCATCAACGGCATCGATTCCCCTTATGGCCGCGAACAACAGCGTGAACTCTTCTTCGCTTCAGCCGTTTACGAAGTCTCTCCTTGGGTGGAAATAGGTTTGGACGCTGCCTATTCGACCATTGTCACCAACCGTGGCTACGATGTGTTCCGGGGAGACCTCCTACTCAAAGCCAATAATTCGCTCAATCCGTTCGGACAGAATGTCCGCGTATCTCTCTACGAAACACACGACCAACTCGGTCAATCCTACAGCGAAGCTCAACTGGACTTCTACTCTCTCGCCGGCAGCGCAGCCGAAACCAACATTGCACCGACCCTGGCGCTTAAGTTCGGACTCGCCAATGGCCTCACCTTCCGTGGCAGCTTCACCACGTCGAACCGTTTCCCTACTCCGTTCATGAGCCGAAATCTTGGCAACGGAATCGACGCCGGCACGGGCGTGAAATACGTGCATATTAGTGATTCCCTCCGCGGTGAAGACTACGATGTGCAACAACGTTCCGTGATCAACCCGGATCTCCGTAATTAAAATTCAATTACGCAAACCTTTGGCGTGATTTATGAAGCGGGCGAAAAAATCGATTCCGGGCGTCAGTCGATTTTTTCGATGCCAAAAGATCCATGAGATCGTGGGATTGGGCCCCACCGAACTCATGAATCTTGAATCTTTCTTTCCCGATCGCGTCGTCCGCGCCCCCCCGTGAAGCCGACGACCCATCTCCGATCGGAAGGGTGACTGAAGTTCGCACCGGGGGTATAATCTGGCCGGACGGCACTCGCAGAACATCATGGCAACTTTCGACTACGCCCGCCAGGACGTCTTCGGAGGCACTTTTGGTATTCGAGCCCGCTTGGTGTACTTTCACAAGTTCACCCGGGAAATCTTTCCCGAAGAACCCGGCATCGATGAGATACGGGAGCCCAGTGGCTCCGCCCCCGGGCTCCTGAAATATCGCGCTACATTCGGAGGCGGCTGGTCCACTAAACTCTTCGCCCTCGGATTCGACGGACAGTATTTCCACTCCCGCCGCCTACCTCAGACCGAATGGAACTTTCAAGGCGCGCGCACCATCGCCCCCTACTGGCAGACGGATCTCTACGCCCAGGCTGACTTGGGGCACTGGTTCCTTCCCTCCGAATCACATTACGGACTTAAAGGCCAAATTCGCGTTAACAACGTATTCAAAAAAGGCTACCCCTACTACGCCAACGAAGCCTCGGGCGCGGGGATTCAACCTTACGGGGACTGGCGGGGGCGCACCTTGTCGTTATCCCTGACCGCAGAGTTTTGAAATCGGATGAAGGAAGTGCTCACAAGGACACTCCCTTCATCCAACCACCAAGCGGTGGCGCCAACTTTCAAGACTTCCCACTAGCGGGTTCTGCTGCCGCGGCTGTCACCAACCGTGACTATGCCCGCCACCTCTACCCCCGAAGAAGACCTTCGCCAGTCCCTGAAGCGTTGTCGCCCCGAGGTCACCACCGCCACCTTCCAGTATCGTGATTCTGGTGACACGTCTCTGCGGCCATTGATCCTCACCGGAGTCATCGAACGGTTCGTCGAACCCGAACTTCGCTCCCGACTGACCAACCCCGACGACACTTTACGTCTCCGCGAAGATCTAGGCCTGGATTCCCTAACCATGATGGAGATCGTCCTTCTCACCGAGGACGTATTCCGCATCAACATCACCGCCTACGAACTCCGCCACCTCTGCACCCTCGGACAAATCAAGACGTTTGTCTCCGGCAAAGCCAAGGGGCTCCCCTTACCCACCGCCGCCGAACTCATGATCAGCAACTGGGCCATTCGAGACTAATTCCATGACTTTTACTATATTTACGGCGCCAACCAGGATGATCGCAGCGTGTCTGCTTATCAGTGTCGCCTCCCTCGAGGCACAACCACTCCCTGTCGAGACCCCATTAATCATCCCCTCCACGGATCAAACACTCCCTGGCCGGCAGGACCGTCTCGATACGGGCGGTTCGCTTGTGCTAAAAAGTGACGCGCCTACCGATACAGCAGTCATTTGGTTTCGAGACCGGAAAATCGTGGCTACCTCCACGTCTCCCGAACTCTCGCTTTATGATCTCACCCCCACTCGATACTGGCAACTACCAAGCAGTCTGGATCGAGGGCGGACGGTCCCACCGCTCCGCCTTGCAGCCGCTCACCATCGGTCCGCTTCCCTCCACTCATTTCACGGGTCCCAACCTCACGGCAGGCCAATTCGGTATCAAAGGAACCGCGACGATCAAACGCTTGCTCCCCGACGGAAGGATTCTAATCCACATCGCCATCACGCAGCCGCGTCTCTTCACCTACCATCTTATGGCATCAGACTTGTCCGAAGCGGCCCTGCTCCATACCGATCAAGACTACGGCCCCAAATTACTGGGGCTTCGCGAAGACGGGTCCTTTTACCTCGCGGATATCCCCTACCGTTTCGCTGCCAAAAACGAATCGGGTCCTTTCGAACTCCCCATCGAGTTCTCCACGTCAAAACCTACCGGCATGGCTGATCGCGGCGACCTCGGATTCCTCCTGTATAACTCTCAATATTTGGTCGGAACCGACCCCGCTGGCGTTCATCAATTCACGATCGAAGTCGCTCCATTGAGTTCGAGCGTCCACTATCTCGATTCGGTCGTGTCACTGCCAAATGGCAGTATCGCGCTCCATATGTCATCCACCCACCTTAACGATACAGAGGTCGAAGGCACTACGCGGCACCTTACCACGAATGGTGAAATTGATCCCTCATTTACTCCCATCTTTAATCGCGATGCGAGCCGATCCACGTAATCGCGCAGCGTCACGAGGTGCATTCGGTGCAAGTGAGTCAGTGGAAGAAGGAGGTGTCCGAGCGGTTGCCGGAGGTCTTCGCGAAGCCCTCGGCGCAGGTGCGCGACGAGATCGAGCGGAATCGCAAAGAGAAGGAACTGTATGCGCGGATCGGGCAGCTGCAGATGGAGCTCGAGTGGCTCAAAAAAAGTTGGCGCATTTGGAGAGTAAGGAGCGCCGCAGCATGATCGAAACCGAGCATCCGAAGCTGAGTGTGGCCCGGCCGTGCGAACTGTTGAAGCTGCCACGCTCAACCTACTCCCACCACCCGAAGCCACCGAAGGAAGCGGACCTGGCGTTGATGAAACAGATCGACGAGATTTACCTCGAGTCACCGTTCTTTGGTAGCCGCCAAATGACCCGTTGGTTGCAACGCGAAGGACACGTGGTGAACCGTAAACGGGTATGGGACTCACGGCGATCTATCAAAAACCGAGTCTGTCGAAGAAAGCGGCCTCTCATCAGATCTACCCGTATCTGCTGCGAACGCTGAAGGTTGAAAGGTCGAATCAAGTGTGGGCAACAGATATCACCTACATCCCGGTGTGCGGTGGCTTCGTTTACCTGTGTGCGGTGATCGACTGGCACTCGCGGATGGTGCTCGCATGGGAACTGTCCAACACGCTCGATGCGTCGTTTTGCGTGCGAGCGGTGCAGTGCGCGATGGCGATTTACGGCAAGCCGGAGATCTTCAACACTGACCAAGGCTGCCAGTTTACCAGCGCCGAGTTCACCCAGTTATTGTTGGCCGCCGGCGTACGACTATCGATGGACGGCAAAGGACGGTGCTTGGACAATGTCTTGGTCGAACGCCTGTGGCGCAGCGTCAAATACGAGAAAGTCTATCTGAAACGCTATGAGACGATGGTCGAGGCCCATGCCAACTTGGAGACCTACTTGCTGTTCTACAACGACCGACGACCGCACTCCGCCCACGGCCGCCAAACACCATCCGAGGTCTACCACGCACAACTCGACCAAGCCGCCGCCTGACGGCGGCTATCCGAGCGGGGAGGAAGCCGCGCTTCCTCCCCTGCTCCCCTCCATTATCTTTTATTCTTGGTCAGAAAAACCAGAAACCATAACTATAAATCCCCTGACCTGTCCAACCGACGGGGTCCACCTCACATCTACCTGTCGATGCCCAGGTCCTGAAGCACTTAGCACCTCGATTTGATCCATGCGAAGCCCGGCGTTACTTAACGCGGTGGGTATGGCCTTTAATAAACCTCCACAAAGTCGATCGCTCGGATCGTTGAAAAACGAATGCCCAGCAATCCAACCATAACCTGCGCGTGGATTTTCTACCGGTTCCAACACTAGCATTGCTGCTCCCTCGCTAATAGTTTCCGTCGTTCTTCATAGGTCAAATGGGCGGCAATGAGTTTCTGCCCTCTCTATGGTCGAGGGCGTGAGTTCTGCCCGCCGACACTCCAACATCGGATGCAAGAAAAGCGGTGATTCCGCTCCACCACAAATTGCGATATCTGCTTCTCCAGACGCAATTATTTGAGCTGCTGCTCCAATCGCATCAACTACGGAACAACCCGAGCTTTGAACCGATTGCATCGCCCCGGTGATGTTCAGCGTCGAGCTAATGCACGCCGCCACATGAGTAACATTGGCCGTCTCGACCACCCTGGGCCGCACTCCACGTAATCCTCTGCGGGAAACGGAGTGGATCGATTCGGTTATACCACCGAAATCCATGACCGATGGGCCCACCACAATCGCCGCCGTCAGATACTTAAATTCGCCCAAGTCTATACCTGCATCATCGACTGCCAGCTTTGCGGCAATAGCGCCAAACCGGGAATGTCTCGCTAGGTGCCGGGGGTGTTTCGCCCCGCCCCGATCTGATGCCTCCTGTAAGTGAACATCAGAAACCTCACCGGCAATAAAATCTCCCCACTGCGAATCCAATTTTGTGAACGGCTTGATCCGACTCACCGGCTCCTGAATCCCACGCCAAAACGCCTCACGACCTATCCCCGCCGGTGTCACTGGCCCGACTCCAGTGATTTTCACTCGGCGGCGTTTCATTTCACTAGGGGAAAAGACAATCGAAAAGACGTACCTTCATTGGGTGAAGACTCTACCCCCATGGTCGCACCATGCGCCCCCAATAAATGGCGACATATACTCAAACCCAATCCGGTCCCATGAGACTTGGTGGTAAACCCTCCCTTCAACGCATTCTTCGCCGTCGCTTCATCCATCCCTGCCCCATTGTCCTTGAGAGTCATTCCCACTTGATCGTTCGAACACGTGATTCTGATCTGCAATTTGGTCGCCCCTGCCTCTAACGCGTTGCGATACAAGTTCTGCAAGATTCGAGCCAATTCAAATCGAGACCCCCGCACGAGGGCCGACGGTAACCCCGTTGTTACAATCGCGGTGTTACTGAAAAATATCACCTTTTTCACCTCCTCCGCCAAAGTCACGAGATAGACATCCGTACATTCAGTCGATTGACGAGCTGCCTGCCGCCAATTCTCCGCCAGATGATGACAATACTCGGCCGCCCGCTCGACAATTTGCGTGTACTCCTGGAACCGCTCCGCCTTCTCCGGCGAAAGTCTCATTAAGTCTTCGGCTTCCTCGGTCAACAATCCCGCATATCCAATCATTACCGTCAGAGGATTGGCTAAATCGTGCACCAACTCCACCGACGCCCGACCTTGCCATACCGTCGACTCGGTCTCCGACATTTCCCACTTCAGCTTATCGAGCATCAACTTCGTGGAAAGATTCACTTTTGCTTCCCGCCTGCGTAATGACGTCCCCTTGGCCTGCATCCGCACCGCTTCCAACAATTCCTCAATGTCCAGTGGCCTTACGTAAATACTGATTCGCTCCTCCCACCATGGCCTGCTGCGCCGTCGCCCAAGTGCCATACCCAGTCAACATCACCACCGCCACTTCCCGATCCAATTCTCGAATTTTCGCCAACGCCTTGCTTCCATCCATCTCCGGCATCCAAATATCCAATATGACCACCGCGTAAGAAATTTTCTTAATCTTCGCCAACGCTTCCGCCGCTCGCTCCGCCGTATCCACCTCAAACTCCGTCCCCAATGTCAACGCGATCGACTCTCGCGGGCCATATTCATCATCGACCACCAACACCAGAGGTCGGTCGAGTTTGGTAGTAGATTCCATCGCTGTTGCCGTCGCCATGATACTAAAAAGAGTCAGTCTTCATCCCCCAAAGCCACCGGTTAAAGAGAGTAAACGGACCTAGTGGCACCAGAGACAAAAAAGTCAGTGACCCCCGAGTGTTTGCGAGCATGGTTTTACCGTGTCAAGTAGCGCAACAGGCAGTGACTTGCAGTAACGCCCCCTGACATACCTTTACCATGGATTTTACGATTTCTGCTTACTTTCTCCTAACAATTGGCTTCTCAATTTTCGCCATGATCCTGCGCGGGCGACTCATCCTGGCACGGGCAAATGAGGAGCGCCTGGCCTCTAAAAACACGCGTTTGGCTACGGCGATCGACGCCCTTAGAATCGATCTGGAAACTGCTCGCATCGCTCAATCCCGAACCGAACAACAACTTACCATCCTCACCGCCGAAAGCACCTCCCAACTCGCCGCCGAGCGCCTGCGCTTCGATGAACAGGAGTCCCGCACCAAACAATATCTCGCCGATTTGACGACCATGCGGGCGACCATGCAGATAGAATTCCAAGCCATCGCCGCTCAGCTCCTTGACGAGAAATCACAAAAATTTACTGCCCAAAACAAAGAGCAAGTAGATGGGCTCCTCACCCCACTCCGGGATCAGATCAAAGAGTTCCGCGAGCGTGTCGATGTGGTCTCCAAAGGCGATTCCGCCGACCGCGCTTCTCTCAAAACTCAAATCGAACAACTTCGCGACCTTAACACCCGCATCACCGATGAGGCCCACGCCCTCACTCGCGCCCTCAAAGGTCAATCTCAAGCCCGCGGCACCTGGGGCGAACTGGTGCTCGAACGTCTGCTCGAAAGTTCCGGCCTGCGAGCCGGCGAGGACTACACCACCCAAACATCGATGACCAACGAGTCGGGCCGGCGTATTCGTCCCGACATCATCCTGCGTCTCCCCGGCGACCGGCACCTCGTCATCGATTCAAAGGTTTCACTCATCGACTACGAGCGAGCCGTTAATCTCGACGATTCCACCGCGCGCGCCGGTGCCCTTAAATCCCACGCCACCGCCATGCGCCGTCACGTGGAGGAACTCTCCGGCAAACAATACCAGGACACCGGGCAACTCCACACCCCGGACTACGTGCTCCTGTTCGTGCCCATCGAGCCGGCCTTCTCCGCCGCACTCGAAGCCGATTCGAACCTCTACGAATGGGCGTTCGATCGCCGGGTCATCATCGTCACCGCCCCCACGCTTCTCGCGACCCTGAAGACCGTCGCCTCCCTTTGGAAACAGGACAAACAGACGAAAAACGCCCTCGAAATCGCCCAACGAGGTGGTCTGCTCTACGACAAATTCGTCGGCCTCTACCAAGATCTCCAAACCATCGGTAAACATCTCGAACGCACCCGCGCATCCTATGACGATGCTCTCGAGAAACTTCGTGACGGTCGGGGCAACTTGCTAGGTCAAGTCGACGCCTTGCGCGAACTGGGCGTCAAGACCCAGAAAAATCTGCCCTCCCCAGAGCGCTCCGAAAATTAGACGCCTCTCCGTTTGGGGTTTACAACCCCGACCCGAACACCCGCCGCACTCCATCTCGACTGAAATCAAGTCGAGTCGGCAAACGATCAGTCATTTCCAAAACTTCGCTCACCGTCATTGAGGCTTCCGTGACATCTCTGGCCACGAACCGCACCGAGACTGAGGTCGGCGCGGCAAGTATAGCCTTGGGGCGTCACCGGCACCATGACGGTCTGGGGCGCGAGTCCCACCGGGCGCCGATCGATCACTACAATACCTGATCCCGCCGTCACCACGATCTGGATCGCCTGCACTTCCTCACCCAAATCATTGATCTCGCGCCCCACGGCTTCACGCCTCGGCTGAGCCTCGACAACCGCCGTGTCCCGTTGGGTTACGAAGCCGCCCATAAAAAGCGCCCCTACTACCAGACCAGTTTGCATCCATCGCGACATCATCGGTAGGATCTTCACCCGCAACCCTCTGTTCCTCAACTTCCTTTCCGGTCCCATTCGTCAACCATGCCTCACTACTTCGCCTTCCTTCGAGGCATCAATCTCGGTAAACGACGGATCAAGATGGACCAGCTCCAGGCGATCATCGCCGAGCTCCCGGTGACCAACGTCAAAACCTACATTGCCAGCGGGAATGTCATGTTCACTTCCCCTTCGCGCCACGCCGTCAAACTCGCCACCACGCTTTCGGCCCACCTCACCGCCCGCCCGTCCCGTCTGTCGTCCGCACCCGTCCTGAACTCGCCACTCTGGTCACCAGCGCCCCCCGCGGCGACCTTTGGACCGATTCCCCCGATGTAAGCACCCAGGTAACCCTTTTCTCCGAGCCACTGCCCACTGCTCTGGCCACTTCCATCAGCGCGGTGCGCTCCGATACCGACGCCTTCGCCGTCGTCGACCGCGAACTCTACTGACGATGCGCCCTGAAACTCACGGCGCCCAAAATCTGGAAAAGTCCCGCCATGAACCCCCTTAACCTCCCCACCGGCACCACGCGCAATCTGAACACCCTCCAAAAACTCGTCACCCTCTACCCTCCCCAATCACACTTGTAACGTATTACGTTACAAACCTTCCTTCCCCCCCTTCCTTCCCCCCTTCCATGTCCAAATCACACCAACCCAGTATAAGTCATGATCCCGCCGCCCCTGCATCCTCGACTCAAAACTATGGGGTTCCTCCTTGGCGCATTGTTCGATGCAGCGCAACTTGCCGCCCGATAAACCATAAAACTCGCCGCCCAACGCCCGTCCACGTCCAACGTCGACTCCGGGGCAACCTTGCGGCCAGGCAAAGATACTCCCTTTGGCACGAATTGGTCACCCGCGCACAGCCCCATCTCCATAAGCGCGGTGCCAAAGCCAATCTCGCCCGAGTGCTAGGCCTACCTCGTCAACGCTTACACGACTTCCTTAAAGCCAAAACCGCCATGCCCGACGCCGAGCGCACCTTATTCCTCTTATGCTGGGTCGAAACGCGCGAGAACGGTCACGACCTTTATCCGTGAATCGAAAACCCATCCGTGTCCTGCGTGGCCTCATTTCAATCTTCTTCCCGAAAGTTTACGGCACCTCCATTGTAACGTAATACGTTACAAACTTCGCCCTTCCATCACCAGCCTTCGTCTTTGGTTCCCCCGCCCCCCAATCTCCATGTTTCCGCATTCGTCGTTCTTAATCGTCGCTCACCCGGCCTCGGCACTGCTTGATCGAGCTCCGATGACGTTTATCCGCCACCATCCGTCGTTTTTGAGTCGCCGACCTCGTGCGCTTGCGCCGTCGCTCCTTCTCTCGCGCCGCCAATGCCAAAGCACGGGCACGATTCCTACGTGTTTCCAATTTTTCACACAACGCCACCCACGCCAACCTACGATTCGCGGCCTGGCAACGCTCCTGTTGGCGCCGTACTTCGATTCCGGTCGGTCGATATCGCAACAGCACCGTCGACGAAGTTTTGTTAATTTTCTGCCCTCCTGGACCGGTTCCGCGCACGAACTGTTCGTCCACTTCCGCACTGGAAGTGCCCAAAGCAGCCAAACGTTCATCGATTTGAGTTGGTAAATCCACGGTACGATCTTTTTCCTGCGTGAAACCCGCACGGGAAAAACGAGTCAAAGCCCTTTCCTATTCAATTCGCAATGTTTACCCAATGATCAACGGTTCCACCTGGTCTCAAAATCTCCGCTCCGAAATTGGCAAATCTGTCATCGGCCAAGACGCCGTCATCGAGCGCCTCCTTGTCGCCTTGCTCGCCAATGGCCACGTCCTCCTCGAGGGCATGCCGGGCTTGGCTAAAACGCTCCTCGTTAAATCTCTCGGCACCGCCCTCGGGGTCCAGTTCGAGCGAGTGCAGTTTACGCCCGACCTCCTGCCAAGCGACGTCGTGGGAACTATGGTTTTCCAACCCAAAACCGGCGAGTTCACCGCCCACCGTGGCCCTATTTTCGCCAACTTGGTGCTCGCCGACGAAATTAATCGCGCGCCGGCCAAGGTGCAAAGCGCCTTGCTCGAAGCCATGCAGGAGCGACAGGCGACCATCGGCGGGGGGACCCACTTGCTTCCCAAACCGTTTTTCGTCATGGCCACCCAAAACCCGGTCGAGCAGGAGGGCACCTACCCGTTGCCCGAGGCCCAAGTCGATCGCTTCCTTTTCAAGCTTATCGTCGATTACCCGGATCTCGACGAAGAGGCCCTCATGATGGAGCGCTGGGGCCAAATCACCAAAGCCCCTGAGCTCAAAGCCGCCTCCAGCGGTGAACAACTGCTGGAACTTCGCACCGCCGTTGACCAGATTCACGTCTCCCCGGCGGTCCAAGCCTACATTCTTGCTCTCGTCCGGGGCACTCGGGCCCTCACCGTCGCCGATTCCAAAGGCTACCGGCTCCTCAGTTTCGGCGCATCTCCTCGTGCATCCTTGGCCCTCTATCAAGCATCCCGGGCTCTCGCATGGTTACGCGGCGAAGACTTTGTATCGTCGGCCTTGGTTCAAGACATCGCTCACGACGTAATGCGTCACCGCATTGGCTTAACCTATGAAGCCGAAGCCGCCGAACGCACGCCCGACCAGATTCTCTCAGAACTGATCGAAAAAATTCCCGTTCCTTCGGTATAATCCCGCTCGGGCTCGCTCGCTTTCCCTCACGATTGTCTCGGCAACCTGAGCACGAGTCCACCCAGCAATCGGATTTCCACCATTATGCCATCCCCCGACGCTAAAGAACTCGTCACCACTGCTGCCCTCGCCCTGCTGCGGCGACTGGAATGGAGGGTGCGTCACGCCGTCGAAACCGTGCTCAGCGGCGAATACCGCTCCGCCTTCCTCGGTCGAGGCATAGAATTCGATCAGGTCGTACGCTACGAATTCGGCGACGACGTCCGAGATATCGACTGGAATGTTACCGCCCGGCTCGGCGAGCCCTATCGCAAGAAATTCGTCGAAGAGCGCGAAATTACCGTCCTCGTCGTCTTCGAAGACTCTCCCAGCCTCCAATTTGGATCGGGTGCCCAATCCAAACGCGAGGCCCTGCTCGAGCTTGCTGGGCTCGTCATGATGCTCGGTGCCATTAATCGCGACCGGGTCGGCTGCGTGCACGCCACGCCCGACGGCTATACCTTTAATGAGCCTATGCGGGGCCGGGGCGCCATCATGCACACCGCAGCCACCCTCGTCGGCCGCCCGGCGCCCTCCATCGATGAGCCCCGCACCGTCGAGATACCCTGGCGGTTGCTCGCCAAAGCCGCGCCCAAGCACTCCATTCTTATCTGGCTCGGTGATTTCCCGCCGCGCGAAGCACCGAAAGGTTGGAGCGTCATGATTCGCCGCTACCAACCCATGGGATTCCGAGTCGATGATCCCTGGGAGCGCGAACTCCCCTCGGGAGAACGCTTTTCCGCCTACGATCCCACCAGCGGACAACTTATCACGCTTGACGGGAACCGGGCCGAACGCGCCGCCCACGCGACTTGGCGAGCCCAACGGGAGGACGCGTGGACTTCCCTTTTCCCAGACCCGCTAAGTCGCCTCGTCGTCGGCACGGACAAAAACCGTCTCGACGCCCTGGTCCGGTTCTTTCACGCGAGATTACGTGCGCTCTAACCAGCTCAACTTCCCTTTCCCTGTGATCAACTCCTCCCCAGAAGCCTCCGTCCATCATTCATTGCCTCTCTCTTCGTCGTTGGCATTTGCAGAGGTGGTCGCGCTCATTTCCCCGCCAGGAAGTTCCGTCCGTGATTAAATATACCCTCCACGACCCCCTCTGGTTCCTCGCTTTGCTGGTGCTGCCGCTCGTGGTGTGGCTTCGTCGGCGACGAAAACTCCCTGTTCATATCGTCCCCTTCGCCGCCGCATGGCACCGCCCCTCTGCCGTCAGCGCTTCTCGCCTCCCTCTGGGTTTCGCCGTAGTCGGCTTCGTATTGCTCGTCGCGGGCTTGGCCCGTCCCCAACGCGTTAAAGATCGCCGGGAGGTTCGCCAACAAGGCTACGACCTCATGCTCGCGATTGACCTGTCCGGGTCCATGTTGGCCGAAGACTTCATGCGAGACGGCCAACGTATCAATCGCCTCCAGGCAATAAAACCGGTCATCACCGCGTTCATTAAAGACCGCCCGGGAGATCGTATCGGCATCATCGTCTTCTCTGGCTCCGCCTACACTCTGGCTCCGCTTACCTTCGATCACGCCTGGCTCGAACGGCAGGTCGTGCGCCTGAAACCCGGTATGATCGAAGACGGCACTGCCCTGGGTGACGGATTGGGCGTCGCATTGTCCCGCCTTGAGCAAGCCGATAAAACCGATGGCAACACCCGCCAGGGCGCCTTCGTTATTCTCCTCACCGACGGAGCCAACAACCGCGGCGCCCTCGCCCCGCTCGATGCCGCGGAAATCGCCCTGTCGCGCAAAATTCCCGTCTACACCATCGGCGCCGGTCGCAATGGTCTGGTTCACTACCCACGGATCGATCCCGACACCGGCCGGACCTTGGGTTACCGACAAATCGTATCCGACCTCGACGAAGGCACCCTGCGCGAAATCGCCAATATCACCGACGCTGAATACTTCCGCGCCGACGACAGCGATACCATTGAATCCGCCTTCTCGGCCATCGACTCCGAGCGCAAAATCGAGTTTGTGGCCAAGTCCTACCTCCTCGCTGACGAGCTCTTCATCTGGTTTGCCGCGCCCGGCGCCGCCATCCTTCTCCTATCCGCCGGATTCGCCGCGACTCGACGTCAGTCCGCTGCGAGTTTCGAATCTCTCATTTCCTCCGCATGAGTTTCCACTGGCCTCTCGCTTTTTGGCTCTTGTTGCTTCCCGTCGGCTTCATGATAGTGGAACTCGCGCGTCGCGTCCGCGCGGCCGTCGCCACGCACCCTAAAATTATGCGGGCGGAAGCATCATCCTCCGGTTTGAATCTCGTTGGCGCCAAACCTTCTTCCGCCGGTCCCCGTGTCCGCTGGCGACTATGGCTTGGTCTCTCCTTGATTTGCGTCGCGTTTACCTGTCCTCAATATGGGGAGATCGAAGAACCCGTATTCGAGCAAGCTCGCGAAATTCTCATCGCGGTCGATCTGTCCCGTTCGATGCTTGCTCCCGACATCAGTCCCTCCCGTCTCGATCGCAGCACACTCCTCATTACCAGTTTGCTCGAACGCCTCGAAGGCGAACGCGTCGGACTCATCGTTTTCGCCGGCACGGCCTTCCTGCAAAGTCCACTCAGTGCCGACTACGAAATCCTTCGCGAATTCCTCCCTTCACTCGACCCCGACTACCTGCCCGTCGGCGGCACCGAATACGCTGCATTGCTCGATACGGCCCTCGACGCCTTCAGCAACGACAATGGAGCCGACCGCTTCCTCATCGTCTTAAGCGATGGCGAATCGCACACCCAAGAATGGGAGTCACGCATCGATGAAATGAAGGATCGCGACATCCGGGTGCTAAGCCTCGGGATCGGCACCACCGACGGGGCCATGCTGCCCGATGGCAATGGGGGCTTTGTCAAAGACGAACGGGGAGCCGTGGTGCTCTCCCGTCTCAATCACACCACGCTTGAAGAACTCGCTCGCCGCACCGGCGGCATGTACCGCGACGCCAGCGCCTGGGTCGACCTCGCCGATCTACTCCGACAAACCGTCGAAGCCGGTCAACAAGGCGAATTCACTGACACCCGACGCGCTCGTAAAATCGAACGCTTCCAATGGGTCCTGGGCCCCTCACTGCTTTTTATCCTATGGAGTCTCTGGCGCGAATTCCCCGTGCAGCCCCGTCAACGCGCCATGACCATCGCGAAACCCAAGTCACCACGATCGGGCATCGCAGCGATTGTCGCTTGCTGCACCCTCCTGATTTCGCCGGCCGACCCCGCATCCGCCGCGGATAAAGTCCCGGCTGTGCCTCCGGTCGACGCGTTGGACACGACCATCGATGAACCGGCGCCCCCCGCCCTGGAAGCTCCTCTCAACAAACTCATCGGTCGCCTCGCCGCACAACCGTCCATTTCCGCTCAAGAATTTTCCGAAGTCGCCAACCAAACCATCACTTACGGGCAACGTGTACTCGAATCCGCCCAAAAACCCGAAGTTCCCGTTATCTATGACGCCTTGGACGCAGTGGATGCGGGAGAAACCCTCGATCCCCACGCGGCCGACTGGCCCACTTTGCGAGCCGAACTCAAAAAACTGCTTAAACAAACCGAAGATCCTCCACCGGAAGACCAACCAGACCAGGACCAAAATCAGGATCAGGACAAAGACTCCGAAGACGAGGATAAGGAAGATCATGGAGATCAAGGCCAGGACGGAGACCAGGGACAGGACGGCGACCAAGGCCAGGATGGTCCACCAGAGGGGGACGGCGAAAAGGGCGATCAACAAAACGAATCAGAGACAGATCAATCCGGTGAACAAAACCCCGAACAGGGGCAAAACGGCGAAGGCTACGAATCCGAGCAATCATCTCAGGAGCCCAAGTCCAATAACGCTGAGTCCGCCTTCGGCGATCTCGACGACCAACCTCCGCCCCCCCAGCCCCAGACCGGAGAGCCGACCGAACTGCCCACCGACCCCGGGAATCAAAACATCGGGGGACAACCCACTCAAAATACCGAGGCACGCGACAATCCGGAACTCGCCATGTCGTTGCAAAAACTCGATCAGCTCAAGCAACAGGACTCGCCCGCTCAACTTTTCCAACTCATGCAAGATCCCGAATCCTCGCCGCCTAAAACCGGCCGCGACTGGTGACCATGCAACCTCGAACACTCCTCCCCCTCCTTCTCGCGTTTGCACTTTCGGCAACCGCTCAATCCGTGCGTTGGCAACCCAACGGTGGCACTCTCCCTCGCGGCCAGAGTACCAATTTAGTGCTCATCTTCGAGAACTGCCAGCCCGTAGGTAATATCCCTTTGCCCACGGTCACAAATCTCAACATGGAAACTCCGCAGAGTGGCAGTCAGACCTCCCAGAACATCATCAACGGCAAGATCACGTCTCAAAACCTGCTCTACTTTTCCTACCCCAGTATTCCTCAAAACGGTGCTCCGGTCTCGATTCCCTCGTTCACCGTGCAAACCGACCGGGGCTCACTGAGAGTGCCCGCCGCTTCGTTCACGGTAGTGGAAGCTACGGTGGGCGAGACCTCTATCCCGGTGTCCTATGCGGCAAACTCCAAACTAGAGGTGGGTCACGGTCCGCTCTGGGCCGGAGAGGTCGTTCCCGTCGATTACACGCTCAGTGTTTCCGCCCGCTTTCGCGCCAATCTCGGCGGTGAACCCGCGTGGGATTCCGGTTCTCTCATTGTCGAGGAATGGTCGCAACCGACTCGGCGCAATGAAGGCACCGGCGCCGATGTCCGCAATTTGCTCACGTATTCAGCTCGCGGCTACATCAGCCAACCCGGCAATTACGAAATCCCATCCGTGCAACAACTGCTTAACATCGGCGTCCCCTCCTCAGGTTTCCTGCAGTCACTCCGCGCTGAACAATACTCCATCACCAGCGATTCTCCGTCCATCGTCGTACGTCCTTTGCCGTCTCCTTCTCCGAACAATTTCACCGGGGCCGTGGGTGACTTCACCATCACCTCCAAAGTCATCCCCGAAACCGCCGCCGTCGGTGAACCCGTCACATGGACACTCACCCTCAAGGGCACCGGAAATTGGCCCGAAATCTCGAGTCTGCCCGCCCGCGAAGTCTCCCGCTCTTTCCGCATCGTCCAACCCCAGGCCAATCGCGATACTGACGAAAGTAAGTTATTCGAAGGTTCGATTACCGAGGACGTGGTCCTGATCGCCACTCAAACGGGTTCATGCACTCTAATGCCCGTCGAATTCACATATTTCGATCCGCGCACCGGCAATTACCGCACCATTACCACGCCGGAGACGGAACTGACCATCGACGGTTCAGCTCTCACTCCAACGACTCCTCAGACCACTTCCGCGCCCAACGCCGGTCTCCCCTCCTCCGGACGAGCTGATTCGGCCGCCGGCGATATCGACATCATCCGCGCTACTCCCGCCCCTGTCGCGCCCGCCGCGATTCCTCGCGACCCGCTGCCCGGTCAAGCTTCCGCCTTTCGTCCCCTCTCGCGTGATGTGATCCTCGGCAGCGCGATCGGCGTGGCCGCCCTGCTTCCACTTCTTTGGCTGACACTGAGCTGGCGCCACGCCCGTCATCACGATCAGGGGCGCCTCGCTCGCGAAGCACGCAAACGGATCTCCCGGCATATATCCGCCGTACAATCGGCGTCTAGCTCCGTCGAACGCGATCAAGCCCTCTTGCACTGGCAACATGACTGCGCCTGGCTCTGGCGGTCCCAACGCGCTGCTCCATCCGCCGATATGTTTGAGTGCGATTCAGAGTGGACTCTTCTCTGGCAGGAATCCGAACGAGCGCTCTACGGCGACAACGCGCCATTGGCCGTCGATTGGACAGACCGCGCCTTGAAAGCACTAGCCAACAAACGTGCTCCCCGGTTCTCCGTTCTTCGCGTTCTCGCGCTACGTCACTTGTTCCCCGCGTTCGCTATTCTCGGCATCTGCCTTTTGGCGACCGACGGACACGCCGCCGATGATCCTATTGAGGCCTACTCCGAAGGCGACTTCGCTGCCGCGGCCGATACGTGGGCCAGCGCCGCAACGGACAATTCCCTCGACTGGATTGCGCATCACAACCTCGCCCTTGCCCTCGCCCAACAAAATCGCTGGGACGAAGCAGGCGCCCAAGCCGCAGTCGCCTTCGTGCAAAACCCGCGCGATCCGTCCGTGCGTTGGCATCTCAACTATACCCTGGAACGCAGCGGCTACACCCCACCCGTCATCGGCACGTTCACGAACCCCGGCAGGATCGAAAAATTGGCTCGAGAAGCTTCTCCCGCGGAATGGCAGCGTTTGCTACTCGGTGGCCTGCTGCTTGGCGTAATCGCTCTCGCACTCGTCCTGGGCCACGCGTACGGCATGCCATTTGGCGCCTGGCAATTTACCGCCTGGTTCCTCGGAGTCGTTTCCGTCGCCGTCATGATCACCGCCGTGGCGAGTATCCAAACATGGGGACTGACCGCCGACGCTCGCGCCGTACTCACTTGGCGAGCGGGGCAACTGCGATCCATCCCTACCGACCTCAAAGGCGAACAACAGACCACCGCCCTTTCCGCCGGCTCACTTGCCGTCGTGGAAAAGGCATTCCTCGGCTGGCAGCAAATTTCCTTCCCCAACGGCCAAACCGGCTGGATCCGCCAGGAAGAACTGGTGCCTCTCTGGACGTCAAAACCTTAGACCGTTAGAAGAGCAAGGTTAACGGATTGCGCACGGACGACTCCGCCTGATCATCGCTATCGGCCCGAAAAAACGCAGCGACCTGGACTTCGCCAGTACTAATCTCGTCGCGGCGGAGTCAGCCACCATTGGTAGCTTCGCCATGATTTGGGGTCTGGCATCGTTCCGCCGTCGCCTTTTCCTCGAAGCACAACGAAGCAGACCTCAGGGCATACTTGAGTGTCACACGACTCCCCTCTCCGGGATACTCATCTCTGTGAAATCCCTGCCCGTCGGCTCATTTACTCCGTTGGCCGCGATTCGATCTAGTCATTCGACCAGGCCAACGTCTTTCGAGCCATGCGTCGCATTGACTCTTCTGCATTATATTCGGTCATCCGCTTGATATCGATCCATGCCAAATCGTGTGACTCATCCGAAATTATCAGCGCCTCCTCCGGATCCGCCTCGACCATGAAGCGTATGTCGTAGTGCCAATGTTCCGGTTCATCCTTGCGTGCGGGAATACGATGGCGATCGACGTCAAAAATGACCGGTGAAACCATGCGCAGTCGCGTGAGACCACTTTCCTCCCCCACTTCCTTCATCGCCACCCCTGCGATATCCAGATCGCCGTCGGCATGCCCCCCCTAGTTGCAGCCACAAATTCAACTTGCGGTGATGGGTTAACAACACCCGTGTGCGGCTTGGATCCACGACCACGACCCACGCCGATCCGGTCAAATGCCCCACCGCCAGAGTCCGTTCGGCACAACGCGGTTCGGACTCCACGAAACTAACCATATTGGTTAGCATCGTCTCTTCATGTTCGTCCGCCACGCGCTCGGCGTGCGCTCGCAACAACCGCAGGAGGAGTGTTCGATCAGCCTTATTCATCACTCGAATCCCAAAGTTTATCCGCCACAAAAGTTTCCGGCTGCGCCCACAAGGGCCACACCTCATCAACCGTGCTCGCCACGCCAAATAATTTCCTCAACCCAACCGACTTAAAACGTTCCTTCACCATACGTTCCATAAAACGAAGTAAGTCATCGTAGAATCCGTCTGGATTGAGCAACACCAGCGGCTTGCGACTTAACGCCAATTCGCGCTCCACCATGATCTAGCTGACTTCCTCCAACGTGCCAATGCCGCCGGGCAACGTGATAAACCCATCCGCCCGTTCGGCCATCACTTGTTTGCGTTCTCTCATCGACTCCACGGTCACCAATTCATTCGCTGCGTGGTAAGCTAGAGCGTGTCCCACAAGCGCAAGAGGTTGTAGAAGAGGAGGTAGCGTAAAAATAAAGAGGCCGAAACCGGGAGGATTTCCTGGTTTCGGCACAAAAACGGCGTGTATAATTTGGTGTGAACAATACTATCGAAGCCGTCGCCCCGGAAGTTGCCCTGCAAACCTGGCTGCGTCCAGACCTGACTCCGGTCGGACCCAACAAAGATTACGCCGCGTTTGGCGATCAACTGGCGGGGCTCGACCAGTTGCTGGCCAACAGTCATTTGGAAGCGGTGGCCGTGGACTTTGCCCGGGAAAACTGGCGGGGCCGGGTTGCCGCGACACCTGCAGTTCGCGCGCAAGGCGCTGCGGGTGCAAGTATTGCGCATGATGCTCGGAAATCTCAGCTTGCGTAAACTTTCCCTAAGCATCGCCTCCCGCGATCTGTTGGCCGACTTTTGCGGAGCGCGCCGGATCGACGACATCAAGGGGGTCTCCAAAAGCGTGCTGGAGCGTGCGTCCAAATGCTTCACCGCCGGGCAGGTGCGCAGGATGAGCCAAGTCTTTATCGAGATGTGCTGGTGAGGCGGACCGGGCGAGCGAACTGTGACTGGCTGCGGCGCAGCCGATGGATACGTGCCTGGTGGACTCGACCTGCCTGCAGGCCAACATCCATTTCCCGGTCGACTGGGTGCTCTTTCGTGACGTGAGCCGCACCCCCCTGCTCAAGGCGGTGAAACTGATCCGTGCAGCGGGGTTGCGGTGTCGGATGCCGAACGAGCCGCCAGTCTTTGCCAAGTAGATGAATCGGTGGTGCATCGCGATGACCCACAGCCGACGGCGAAGCGGGCCTTCAGTGAGCGCCAGGCCACCCGCATCATTGCGCGCATCGACGCCATGCTCGAGCAACTGCCGGCCGCGATCAAACAGGCCCACGAACGCATCATCGGCGCGCGACCAGTGCCCAACGCCGAGAAGATCCTCAGCGTCTACGAACCCGACGTGCAGACCGTGGTCCGGGGCAAGGCGTCCGGCGAGGTCGAGTTTGGCAACACCCTCATGATCAGTGAGAACGTGACGGGGTTGATCACCGATTGGCAGTTGTATCAGGGAATGGCTCCGGCCGAATGGCGTCAGTTCGACCAGAGCCTCGAGCGCCAGAAGCAGTTTGACCTGAGCACCCCGATCAAAGCGGCGAGCACCGACCGAGGCTTCTCGACCAAACGGCTGTGCGAACGCTTGGCCGAAGCCGACATTTATGACGCCACTTGCCCCCGCGATCCGCAGCTGCTGCAACGGCGCATGCAGGAGCCGCAGTTCGTGGCGCTCCAATATCGCCGGGCTTCGACGGAAGCCCGCATCGCCATCATCAAGCAACGCCAAGGCAAGCGATTGAGAGCCAGAGGCTTCACGAATCGCTACCTGGCGGTAGCCTGGAGCATCCTCGGTCACAACCTGTGGCTCATCGCCCGACTGCTGGCCGACCAACCACCGCAGGCCCAAGCCGCGTAAAATCATCAAGCCTACTCCAACGATGAACAATAAACCGACTGCCGAAGGTTCCCTCATGGAAACGATCCAGGCACTGACTGCTGCGACACCACCTTTTGCTAGCTCATTGCATTTGCGCGTGCCTAAATCCGCCATTGGTAGTCGGAAATCCGCTCAAAAAATCGGCTTTCCTGTCCCCCTTCCAAAATCAGTGTAAATGGGACACGCTCTAAGCTAACTCACGGACGTTCATAAATTCAGGAATCACCCCCAAGACGTAACCACCAGCCGCATGGACGCCTCGTGCCACCTTTCCCATCGTCCCGGCATTGCCTCCACCGTAGATCAATCCCCAACCTCGCTCGGCCAATCCACGTCCAATGGCCGCGCCCGCTTCGTAATACTTCGGATCCAACTCCCGACTGGATGAACAATAAACACACAACAATTTCATCATAACGTCCCCAACGGATGAACACACTTAACCGTCAATGTCATTCCAGAATCGCCCACATCTCCCATCTGAGTACATCCGTGACTATCCGTGATTGAAAAAACGCCCTCCCCGACCGGGTTACTTCACCTGGGACATGCTCGCACGTTCTGGCTTGCAGCCCAACGAGCGGCGACCGTCCAAGGCACCTTGCTCCTCCGTAATGACGATCTCGATACGGCTCACTGTCGTCCGGAGTTCATCGACGCATTTGAGTCCGACCTCTCTTGGCTCGGCCTTAACTGGCACTCTCCGATGGTTCATCAAAGTCGTAGACTCGAAATCTACCGCTCCGCACTGAACAAGCTTCACGCGATTGGAGCCATTTACCCGTGTCACCGTTCCCGTCGAGAAGTGGCCGCGGCCGCTTCGGCTCCCCACGAGGACGGGCTCAATGACGAGCCTCTCTATCCTTCCTCATGGCGCCCCGAGGAGACAATCGCCATACTCGCACCGACCGCGCCCGTCACCTGCAACTGGCGCTTTCGTGTCCCGGATGGCGAAGTAGTCTCGTTTCTAGATCGAGCCGCCGGACCTCAACACGCCACGGCGGGCCGCGACTTTGGTGACTTTTTGGTCTGGCGCAAAGATGACGTGCCCAGCTACCAACTCGCCTGTGCTGTGGATGATGGTGAGATGGGCATCACCGAGGTAGTGCGAGGAGCCGACCTGATTACATCCACCTTCCGCCAATTGCTCCTACTTCGCGCGCTGTCATTGCCAACGCCAATCTACTACCACGCTCCGCTTATGACCGATGAGCACGAGGAACGGCTCGCCAAACGTCACGATGCGCTAAGCTTGCGCGAGTCTGGAGTCTCAGTTTCTGAAATTATCGACCGCTTCCGAGCATGACCCTCAAGGTTACTCTTCCGACACTGTTTCCCGCCAATCAACCAGCTCCAACTGCATCAATTTGCGATCGTTGAAATGGTTCCAGTGCAGATGCACCGCGAGATCCAATGGCGTCTGATGCGGTGGCAAACGATCAGCCATTTTCCACGCCACGCCAAATAGTCGACGGCCGCGTTCATCCTCAACATTGAACCGAAAATGCACGCCCTTGAAAACATCGGGGCGATATCGCAGCACTACTCCACGTAACCCAAAAACCGGCTCCGCATTCGCTTGCCCAAACGGATGCAGACCGTCGAGTTCGTCCATCAATTTCTGGCCGATCTGCTCAGGCGTGATCCAAGCCGAAATAGGTCATTCTCGCTCTTCAATCTCACCTCCGGCGTGATCCGCCACTGCCTTGGCAAAAGCCTCCAGAAATCCTTCCACGCTCGATTTGGTCACCGCCACGCCTACTGCCATTGGGTGCCCCCCCCAACTGCCCAAATGCTCGTCGCAGTCCGCCAACACTTCCACCAGATTTATCCCGTCCACACTGCGACCTGATCCTTTGGCGAGGTTTCCCTCATTACCAAGCACCACGCACGGACGGTTGTATTTGCGCGAAACGCGCCCGGCCACGATGCCGACGACTCCGGGATGCCATCCGTCCGCATAGCGTACGATGCCCGCGTGATCCAAATAGAGCGCCTCTATCATCTCCTCCGCCTCTTTGGTAATCCCCCGTTCGATGTCCTGCCGCTCCCGATTGACCACATCGAGCTGTTGCGCAGTATCCACGCAAAAACGTGAATCCTCGCTGAGCATGAGCTCCACCGACAACGCTGCGTCGGCCAAACGACCGCTGCGTTGATCCGAGGTCCTAGTCGAAACGAAATATCTACCGGCGCGATACCAAACTCTGGACGTACTCCTGCCACCTGCATGAGTGCGCGCAAACCCGGCCGATTCGCCCTTTGCAGAATCCGGAGCCCGTGGCGGGCCATCAATCGATTTTCACCACGCAAAGACACCCAATCCGCCATCGTGCCATGGCGACAAAGTCGAGATAGTCCCGCAGTTTGATCCGAAACGCCACCGGGTGGTTTTCATTGCGCAACCGCTTCAACAACCCATGAGCCAGTTTGAACACCAGACCGACCGTGCATAGATTGCGCCAGGCCTCGTCATCCGTTCCTGGATACACGTGAGGGTTGATCAAGATCGCCGACTCTACCGCCCCCTCCTTTTCACGGTGATGATCGATGACGATAACGTCTATGCCCTGAGATTTCAGGTAATTCTCCTCCTCTTGCGAGTTCGTCCCACAATCAAGGGCGATGAACAAATTCGGTATCCCTTCCTCCAATGCTCGATCGATCGCACTGCGCGACAATCCGTAACCGTCCTCCATCCTACGAGGCACCACAAAAGTCGGACTGAGCCCAAAGCGTCGCAGTAGACTCACCAACAACGAGGTACTGCTCACGCCGTCTACATCGTAGTCTCCCAGCACCGCAATCTGTTCACGGTTGGCAATAGCCGCGGAGAGACGCGCCGCCGCGCCCTCAAGATTGGCGAGGAGAAACGGGTCCCCGAGTTCCGCCAATGTGGGGTTGAGGAATCGCTGCGCCTCTTCGTCGGATACGATTTCGCGTCACCACAGCAGTTCAGCGAGCATCGGGCTGACGCCGGCGCTCCTGCTCAGCGCCCCGACCTTATCGGTCGGGGGCGAGGGATAGATCCAACGCATCGAATAATTTAAGCGATCAGCTTATTCCGATGCGCGACTTGAACTGGTCCATTCGTAAGTCGGTTTTACATTCTGATGGCGTCCCACATGTTTCCGGTCGCCCTTATGATACCAATAGAAAATTGGGCTCGCAATGAAGATGGAAGAGAAGGTTCCGGTGACAACTCCGACCAGGAACGTGAAGGCGAGGTCATTGATGACACCGCCGCCAAACAGGAAGAGCGCCAACGAAGCCAGGAACGTCGTGATGCTGGTCAGCAAAGAACGCACGAAAACATTGTTGAGCGCGTTGTTGATTACGTCCCGTAGCCTCGTATCCGGATTGCTCTTCAGCTCTTCTCGAATGCGGTCAAACACGACGATGGTATCATTGATCGAATAACCAGCGATCAGCAGAATTGCCGCCACCATGGGCGCGGTGAACTGACGATCAAACAGCACGAAAATACCAATGGTCATCAAGATGTCATGGATCGTCGAAACGACCGCACCCACCCCAAAGCCAAATTCAAATCGAAATGCGACGTAGAGCAGGATACCCACAATCGCCAATCCAAGTGACATGAAGGCATTCCACTGGATTTCCGCACCGATGGACGGTCCGATCGTGGTCTGTCCCAACAGTTCGAATCCCGCGGACGGAAACGCAGCCAACAAGCCGGGCATAACCATCTCGCCCTGCCCCACTGGCACTTGAATCTTCAACGTCTCCACATCATCATTGAAGTCGCTCTGGAAGACAGGATTCACTTCTCCAATACCAGCCGCAACCAAGGCATCACGCACGGCGCCGGTCTCCGGGGTTTCGGTAAAACTCACCGCCACTTCATCACCACCAACAAAATCGATACCGTAAATATTGTGCCCTTTATAAGCGACGACACCGACCCCGACGATGACGATTAACCATGAAGTGGCGAATGCCGGACGAGCGAACTTCAGGTAATCAAACGTCGGAACTTTGGCCCGGATAAACATAGGGAACCGCTTGATCAAGTCGCCATTGATGGCGATATCGAGCAACAGTTTCGTGACCACCAGTGCGCAGAAAACGGTTGAAAACACACCGATCGTCAGCGTGATACCGAAGCCCTTTACCGGTCCCGTACCAAACATGATCATTAGCGACGAGGTGATCAATGTCGTGATGTTGGCGTCAAAAATCGTGGACAACACTTTGTCGTGGCCCGCCATAAACGCGGCCTTCAGCGACTTGCCCATATTCAACTCCTCACGAATACGCTCGAAGATCAGAATATTGGAATCCACCGCCATACCCACCGTCAGGACGATACCAGCGATTCCCGGCATGGTGATTGTCGCATTGAGACTGGCCAAAGCGCCCAGTACAAAAAGCAAGTTGACCGAAAGGCTGATCACGGCGAACACCCCACCGATCGTATAAATTGAAACCATAAACGCCGCCACCAGCAGAATGGCGATGATGGACGCATACTCACCCGAGGCGATGGCATCGGCCGCGAGGGACGGCCCCACTTCGTTTTGCTCCTGAATGATGAGCTCCACGTCGAGCGGATTGTTCAGCACATTGGCCAAATCGATCGCTTCGCGTTGGGCGAAAGAACCCGTAATCTCGGCGGCACCGCCATTGATGCGACCATTCACACTGGGGGCCGAGTAAAGGCGACCATTGAGCACAATGGCCAATTGGCCCCGGCGCCCAGTCTGTTGGCTCTCATCAAATATAGCCCCCGTGATCTCTCCGAACCGCTCGGCCCCCTCGTCGGTGAATCGAAGGCTGATCTGGTAACGACCAAACTCGTCCATCGTCACAAACGCATTGGCGATGCTCTCACCGGTCATCTCCGGCACCCGCTTCACGTAATAAGGAATTTCCTGCGCCACGCCATTGTCGCCATCGCGCTCCTCCACCAACAACTCATAGCCCGGAGGCGGTTGCGGCGAATTCAATGGCGAAGCCGACGGATGCACGCGACGAAAATCTAGACGGGCCGGCTTCTTGATCGCATTGGCCAACTCCGGATTATCCTTTGTATTGACGCCGGGCAGCTGCAGTTCGATCCGGTTCGTCCCCACGGGACGAATGATGGGCTCCGCGACTCCGAACTCGTTGACGCGATCTCCCATGATCTCGATCGCTTTGGCCAACTTTTCCTCCCGTTCGTAATCGGCCACATCATCACTGACGCCGTCGTCTGCGACTTCGAGCACGAAGGCGACGCCTCCCTTCAAGTCGAGTCCCAGTTGCAGACGTCCTTGCGACTGCTGCAAGAGATAGTCGAGTAGGATCGCGTTGCGTTTTTCGACGTTCTGTAAGGATGACTCCAGCCGGATCTCGGGGAAGAACTTGGAAAGATCGATCCGATTTTCCTTACCAATCTGCTTCAATGCGATGAAGACGGACGGAGCCTGGCCATTGGTCACCCGTTCGCTCGCCTGAGTCATCAGAGACTCAAACTCAGCGGATTGGGCGCCAACTTCGGCTTGGATGTAGTCGTTGAAGGGCGTGTCTTTAAGAGGAAGGATCGACAAGATGGCCCATGCGCCGATGAGCGCGGTCAGCGTGATCTTCCAGAGGTTGCGTTTGAACATTTCGGTCTTGGGTCAAAGGGGAGATATCACGAGCCGCGACCCGTGATCGCTTGCACCGAAACTCCCAACGAGGGGTGACGTTGGGTTGAAATTGGGGTGTTTTTATTAGAGTGGCGAAACGGGATTTGCGGCTACGCCTTCCTTCAACACCGCAGATACGAAACTTTTGCCAATCTCAATCTTGGTCGATTCGCCTACCCGCACGATGTAGCGATCATCCTTGATCGCGACGATGGTGCCCAAAATACCTCCGGTGGTCACGATCTCATCACCATTGCCCAATGCCTTGAGCATCTTCTCGTGCGCTTTCTGTTTCTTGCGTTGCGGCGCAATCATCAGAAACCACATCGCCGCGAAAAGGAGTCCAAAATATATGAACTGATTCATCGGGTTGGGACCTGCAGCCCCCGGTTGAGCTTGGGCGATCAAGTGGGAAAAGGATGTCATTTTCGTCGTTGCGTGTTGCGTGTTGCGTGTTGCGTGTTGCGTGTTGCGTGTTGCGTGTTGCGTGTTGCGTGTTGCGTGTTGCGTGTTGCGTGTTGCGTGTTGCGTGTTGCGTGTTGCGTGTTGCGTGTTGCTTGTTGCTTGTTGCTTGTTGCTTGTTGCTTGTTGCTTGTTGCTTGTTTGAAAAGAAGAAACAGGCATCTAACCGTTCCCGAAGTTCAAAAAGCAAGCCAGTAAACCCACGCCCAAATCAGCTCGTGAATACCGACCCTGTTTCCCTGTGGTCCACGACCCAATCCGAGGAATTCTATGGTTTCAAACGTTGGGGTGCAGGTCACTTCGGTGTCGACCCATCCGGCAACGTCACCGTTGAGCCTCTTTCCGACGGCCGCACCATCTGTATCAAGGACGTAATCGACGAAACCGTCGAAATGGGGATGAAGGCTCCTTACGTCATTCGTTTCCAAGATCTGCTACGTCATCAGGTCGCACGGCTCAACACGCTGTTCCGCCAGGCCATAGGCGAGGAAGATTACGCCGGGCGCTACCGTGGAGTATTTCCCATCAAGGTGAACCAACTCCGCGAAGTCGTCGAAGAGATCGTGGACGCCGGGGCCGAGTTCGATTATGGTCTCGAAGCCGGTTCTAAACCGGAACTAGTCATCGCTCTCGCCATGCACGAAGGGCCGGACCGCTTGATCATCTGCAACGGTTACAAGGACCAGTACTACATCCGCCTGGCCATGCTGGGCCGGAAACTCGGCAAAAAGATCATTATCGTCGTCGAGCAACTCAGCGAAGTAGACCACATCATCAAAGTTGCCGCGGAAACCGGCGTTGAACCACTCATCGGCTTCCGCGCTAAGCTCCTCACCCGCGGAGCAGGCAAATGGGCCACGTCCACCGGCGACAATGCCAAATTTGGCCTCAATACGGCCGAAATCCTCTTCGCCGCCGAAAAACTCCGTAAAGCCAAGCTCACCCACTGCCTCCGCCTACTCCACTTTCACATCGGCTCCCAGGTCCCTAATATTCTGACCATCAAGAATGCCGTGGTGGAAGCCTCCCGCTTTTACTGCCAATTGGTCAAAATGGGCTTTCCCATGGGCCTCCTCGATGTTGGCGGCGGTCTCGGCATCGACTACGATGGTTCACGCACCAACTTCGAAAGCTCCATGAACTACAGCATGGCGGAGTATGCCCGAGATGTTGTCGCCAATATTCGAGACATCTGCATCGACGGGAATGTCGACGTGCCCGATATCGTATCCGAGTCCGGTCGAGCCGTGGTCGCACCTCACTCCATGTTGGTCGTCGAAGTCTTCGAACGTATCAACAAACGAGAAACCCTTAGCGTGAAACAGCGGCCCAAACGCAAGCACAAGGTGGTCCGTGACCTCGAAGGATTGGTCAAAAACAAGGCCAATCTCGGCCCGCTTGAACGCTTCCATGATGCCGTTCAGCGAAAGGAAGATGCATTCGCGCTCTTCAACCTCGGTTACCTCGATCTCGAAAACCGCGCTGCCGCGGAGTCATTATACTGGCAAATCTGTGAGGAACTCGCCTCGGAGAACTCGGAAACTGGCTACATTCCTGAGGAGCTCCACGAACTAAACGCCGTCTTGGCCGACCAATACGTCTGCAACTTCTCCGTATTTCAGTCCCTGCTCGATCACTGGGCCCTCAAACAACTATTCCCTGTCGCCCCACTCCATCGGCTTGACGAAAAACCCACCGTCAACGCGATTTTGACCGACATTACCTGCGACTCCGATGGCAAGATCAGCACGTTTATCGATCTCCAAGACACCAAGGATCATCTCAAGCTCCACCCTCTTAACGATCAACCCTACTACCTCGGCGTTTTCCTGACTGGCGCGTATCAGGACATCATGGGAGATCTCCACAACCTTTTTGGTCGCGTCAACGAGCTGCACGTCTTCCTGGAAGACGACGAAGAAAACGGCTTCTACATCGAAGAAACGCTCCAAGGGTCTCGGATCCGCGATGTGGTGGTGGGCGTCCAGTACCAGCACACCGATCTGTGTCGCCGCCTTAAAAACCAAATCGATGCCGCCACCAAGCGAGACGCAATCAAACCCCGCGAGGGCGTACGCTTGCTCGAATTTTACGAGGAAATGCTGGAGACCAAGACTTACCTCGGCATCAATCATGTCAAAAAAAAGCCTAGGCGGGGTTCGAAATCGACGTAAAGCGCCTTCCCGCCAAATTCTCTACACTGTTCGTATAAGGTCCCTTACCCTTCCCGATAGGCCTGTATGCTCCTATTATGAGATCAGGCTGAAATAGAAATATAATTAATAAGGAGAGGCAATACTCCCCAGGGTCTTTTGTTTTAGGAATGGGAACGGATGGCGCGCAGGGAGATATGCGTGGAATGTTGGCAGGATTCGAAGACGTGCGGCAGGAGCCGCTCGGGCCAGTGTTGGGCGCAGACGTGCAGCAGGACGCTGCGCAAGAGGGCGAGGTTGGCCAGGGCGTTGACGGTTGCGGGTACGCGAGTGGTTTTCGCGCCAGCAGGCGTCGCGGCGCCAGTGGTTGCGGATCTCCACTCCGTCCCAGTGCCCGCCGGATCAAGGCGAGCATTTGCGCAGGGCTGCGTTCTGCGGGTGCCAGGCTGCTGGCGTAGGCGCGTTGCTCGCAACTTTCGGTGAGGTCGCGTTTTCGCACCGTGGTTTTGTCCACGAGCACCAGGCTGCGCAGCCCGGGGTAGTCGGCTTGCGAGGGCGTGGCCACCACCACGGACACCCGCCAGGTGGGCACGCGGCCCCGACTCGGATCGGTCAGCTCAAAAAAGGGGGTGGAACGGTCCGGGCGCGCTGGACCAGCGCGCTCAGCTGGGGTTGGTTGCCCTTTGATCTGGGGCACATACTCGCCTCCTTTTGCCAGGATGGTGCGGGCCTGCTCGCGGGTGGTGTGCAAGGCGTCGCCGGTGTGACGATCTGCTCGTCCAACGACGCGGCGGCCAACACCTCACCGGCGCGGGCCTGTTCACTGCGCGGGGTGTTTGCCTTTTGATCGACGATGGCCAGGGCGACCGGCGCGCCGGTGTCGGCTTTGACCAGGCTGAGCACCCCGACCGCGTCGCGGATAAACTTTCCGGCCAGGGCGAGCGCTCCGGGCAGGGCACCGGCGTGGGCTGTGAGCCAGCGGTTGAGGGCCTGGGCCAAGGCCTCCGGATCGAGCCGGGTGAGCACGTCGTAAAACACGCTGTAACTGGGGGCCAGGCGGACCTTTTTGCCGGCCTCACGGGGCAGGGCCAGGGCGAAGCGCTGGTCTTGGTCGAGCAGGTTGGCCATACGAGCGATCGACGCGATGTCGCGCCGGCCGGCCAGCAGCGCGAGCGCCACGAGGCCAAGAACCGGACCGATCTTGAAGCGGGTGTTTTTGGCGCGCGGATCGGGCACGCCGCACAGGGCCTCCAACAGAGAGGGCAACTGGCCGTTTTTGAGCGGCAGGGTGCCGGTGGACGCGCGGCGCAGTCCCGCCCGGCAGTCCTGGGCAAAGTGGGGTCGGGGGCGCTCAGCAGGGCCTTGGCCGAGGGGGTGCAGCGGCCCAGCCACAGGTGCTTGGGTTTGCCGTACTCGCGGTAAAAGTCGCCTCGGTGCCGTTCGTAACCCTGGCTGGTCCCGACCGGCTCCCACGCGGAGGCCTTGTAGCACGTGCCTTGGTAGGCCTCCGGGTGGTGAAGGTCTCGGCTAGCAGCGGCCGATAGCCGAAGCGTTCCTGCCAATGGCCCGGCAACGTGCGCACGGCCGCCGCGAGCACCTGGGAGGCGAAATTGGGCTCCTCCTCCGCGCTTGGTGAGCAGTAGAAAGCGGCGGTTTTGCACCACCAGGGAAAGCCGCTCGACCCGGCGGGTCGCATCCCAGCCCACCCACCGGTCCCGGTCCTGGAGCGCGTAGCAGGCCGGACCCCACGACAGCAGCGCCACACCGCCCGCCCCCCTCTTTCGACAATCTGGCGCAGGTAAGCGCCCACCGGATGCCCGGATCCCAAGTAGTGCCGCTCGTGCAGCTTCGCGTCGAACCACTCCTGCTCGGCCGCAGTGGCCATGCGCACCTCCACGTTTCGATCCCAGTGCTTCTGCTCCGGGGTTGCGTTCGTCGCTTCCCTTTCCGTTTCACCTTTAGATTTCATCCCACTGAAACAGATCGAAAATCGTCAAAAGGGTTTAGCTCAAAGTTACACCGCTGACCTTCAATCACTTCACCCGTCACGGGAAAAGACCATGCGGCCGTGGGCGGAGTGCGGTCGTCGGTCGTTGTAGAACAGCAAGTAGGTCTCCAAGTTGGCATGGGCCTCGACCATCGTCTCATAGCGTTTCAGATAGACTTCCTCGTATTTGACGCTGCGCCACAGGCGTTCGACCAAGACATTGTCCAAGCACCGTCCCTTGCCGTCCATCGACAGTCGCACGCCGGCGGCCAACAATGGCTGGGTGAACTCGGCGCTGGTAAACTGGCAGCCTTGGTCAGGGTTGAAGATCTCCGGCTTGCCGTAAATCGCCATCGCGCGCTGCACCGCTCGCACGCAAAACGACGCATCGAGCGTGCTGGACAGTTACCATGCGAGCACCATCCGCGAGTGCCAGTCGATCACCGCACACAGGTAAACGAAGCCACCGCACACCGGGATGTAGATGATATCTGTTGCCCACACTGGATTCGACCTTTCAACCTTCAGCGTTTGCCGCAGAGACGGGTAGATCTGATGAGAGGCCGCTTTCTTCGACAGACTCGGTTTTTGATAGATCGCCGTGAGTCCCATTAATCCCATTAATCGCATCAATCGTCGCACCCGTTTACGGTTCACCACGTGTCCGTCGCGTTGCAACCAACGGGTCATTTGGCGGCTACCAAAGAACGGTGACTCGAGGTAGATCTCGTCGATCTGTTTCATCAACGCCAGGTCCGCTTCCTTCGGTGGCTTCGGGTGGTGGTAGTAGGTTGAGCGTGGCAGCTCCAACAATTCGCACTGCCGGGCCACACTCAGCTTCGGATGCTCGGTTTCGATCATGCTGCGGCGCTCCTTACTCCCCACATGCGCCAACTTTTTTTGAGCCACTCGAGCTCCATCTGCAGCTGCCCGATCCGCGCATACAGTTCCTTCTCTTTCTTTGCGATTCCGCTCGATCTCGTCGCGCACCTGCGCCGAGGGCTTCGCGAAGACCTCCGGCAACCGCTCGGGCACCTCCTTCTTCCACTGACTCACTTGCACCGGATGCACCTCGTGACGCTGCGCGATTACGTGGATCGGCTCGATTCCCTTGAGGGCTTCGAGCCCTACTTTCGCTTTGAACTCGGCACTGAAGGCACGTCGTTTCTTCGACATATTGGACTCCTTTGGGATTTAATCATCCCTCCTGTCCAACTTCATGGGTCCACCTCATTTTACTGTGCATTCATTGCTGTCACCTAATCGCTTCTTGGTAACCGATCTCAGCCACTCGCGCGCCAGAGCCCAAATCCCAAGGCAGGCAACCATAAGGGACTGTCCAACGGTGCGGTCCAATGCTGGCTATGCTTGTGCTTAAAATGTTCGTGATCAGCGATTTTTATCCATCGCATTTCCGCCACTTCTTCATCCAACGACACCTCGACATCGTGCTCCATGGGATTGATCGCAAAAAGCAGTTGCTCAGTGCCCTGTGAAAAATCCGCATTGTAAAGCACCGCGACAGCCAAGCTGTCCGGGGCAAACCAAAAACGAAAATAAGTCTCCGTCGCCCGGGAGTAGTGCCGCAAGAGGCTGCCTTGCTCCGATCTCCGGAACGCGATCCAATCCGAAAAATACGCTTGGGTGCCTGAGAACCGCTCCGCCCGTCGGTAATCCAATGCATTGAGATCTCCCCGGAGGTAGGTGTTGTTTACCCCGTGCTTGGATCGCAAAAAATCCTGTCCGGCTGAGATCATCGGGATCCCCACGGAAGAAAACAGGACGGCCGCCATCAGATGAGTCCGACGGCGATCGTTGGCCGTGGGGAGGTGACCACTGCCATCCGCATTTTCCGTGATTTCATCAATCCAGGTCCGACCATCATGAGACTCCACATAGTTCACCGTTTGCGCCGGCCACTTTGCGAAATACCACGGTGATCCTTTGAGATAGTATTCAAAGGACTCCCGATTACCTCGGCCCCGCACGAAGTCCTTCAAAAAACCCCGGTAACCATCATTCCAGGAAGCCCAACCTGTATCCGTCAAAGCCCCGGCAATGTGCCCGCGAAAACTCCACGGCTCCGCGATCAGAATTACGTCGGGTTTCACCCGCTTGAGGACCACTTCAATCTCTTTGAGCACCTCCGCCCCGAGCAACTCGGCCAAATCAAACCGGAATCCATCGATGCCGTAGGTTTCAATCAAATGAGTGCAGCTGTCTATGATCAACCGAGTCGCCATCGCGGCATCCACCCGCAAATCATTTCCACATCCGCTCCAGTTCGAAAGCTCTCCATCGAGCCCTCCCGCAAAATAGTAGAGCTTGTCGATAAACATGAGATGCCCGGGCACCCCGACATGATTGTAAACCACGTCCAGCACGACGGCGATACCACGGCGATGAAATGCCATCACGAGATCCTGAAACTCCTGGATTCCCGATGCCTTGGCGGGCTCCAACGCGTAACTACTCTCCGGAGAGAAGTAATTGTTCGTCATGTATCCCCAATGATAGTCCTCCGGAGACTCATTATCGAACTCCTGAATCGGCTGCAGCTCGACACAGTTGACCCCGAGCTCATTCAGGTAAAACCCGGGGCTGTCCACCCAACGCTTCAGCCCCGTGAAACCCCGACGTTCTTCGTCCGTCATTTTTACCGGCGCCATCGCCGCCAAATCCCGAACATGGGCTTCGCAAATGATGAGGTCTTGCCAAAACGGAGTGACAAAGCCGTCCGCCTTCCGTCTCACGCGCTTGGCATCAATCACCAATCCGGAGCCCTTTCGTCCCATCGCAGCCACGGCATACGGATCCAGCACGCGTTGCTCGGGATCAAACAGGCCAAATTCATCCCGCGGTCCATCAATTTGATACCAGTACCGCCAACCGTGCAGATCGCCTTCGACCACGAATTCCCATACCGCCCGATCGCCCGCGCTTTCGCCCTCCCGTTTGGCCAAGGCAAATTTCTGCTCCGCAGGAGCAATGCCCCGCTCATCCTCGGGCTCAATCAAGTACAGTGTCACCTTCGTCGCTCGTGGCGCAAACAACCGAAAGACGGTGTCCCCCTGCTCACTCCGAGCCCCCAACGGGAGATCCGTCGCCAATTGAAAAAAAAACGGTCCTGGTCGCAGCGGGACGTCCTCCTGAGTTCCACTGCTCGCCCACTCCATGCGTTGCGTCTGCGAAAGCTCCACCGGCTGGTCCAACGTGAAGGCGAACAAATGAAACCCCGTGCGCTCCACATCGACGATCAAGTTCCGATTTCCCGACTCGTCCACAACCGTGTTGGGCGCCCCCGTCGGCACCTCAAACCATCGCCCTTCTCCCGTCACGAATTTGAAGCGTTGGGGCGGATTACTGAAGAACTGCTCTGCACGCCCTGTCCATAATAGCACGGCTTGGCCATCCAAACTGGCCTCGTTCAGACGCCACTCGTCCCGGCCAATTGCGTCTCCCCAACCGTTGAAGTCGCCCGCTAGGTAAACCGGTGCACGGCGCGCAAACGGCTTCGGATGCGCTGAGATCGGCAGAAAAAAGTAAATCCGTCCCGCTCTCGTGGCGAAGTAGCCACTCTCCTTGCCGTAGGAGTGGTCTCTGACGCGCTCCAACCCAGAAAACTTTAATCCCCCCGTCAGTCTCAACGGGGGAGCGTGGCGAGCTCGCCAATCGTGCGCCAATTCGACCACCCCACTGGTGGGTGTTTTCAACCAAGTTTGGACTATCTTGTTCGGACGGTGAGACATGAAGTTCGAAGATTAGCCGCAAGAAAGCACTCAAAGCACAAACCCAAATCGTCTTTCGGCTATAATTAGCACCCTGCCGCAGAACCCATGCCCCCGAGTCAGTGAAAAAATCGTATTGAAACCCAGTCCCCCCTTGCCCTCCTTGGCTGGCAATATGAGTCAAACTGAGCGCATTCTGGTAGCCCTTTCCGGCGGCGTCGACAGCGCCGTGGCTGCACTTCTGCTCAAAGAGGCCGGACATGCGGTCGAGGCGGCCTACATAAAAAATTGGATTAACGAGGACGAAATCATTGGGGACTGCCCATGGGAACAGGACATCGTGGATGCCCGCGCGGTCGCCGCCCACCTCGATATCCCGTTTCGAGTCGTCAATCTCATGGAGGACTATCGCGACCGGGTCGTGGCCTATCTCCTCGATGGCTATCAGCAAGGCCTCACCCCCAATCCCGACGTGATGTGCAATCGCGACATCAAGTTCGGCGTCTTCCGGCAATGGGCTCGAAACCACGACTTCACTGCCGTGGCTACCGGACACTACGCCCAACGCACTACACTCCCCCACGGCGGCTACGCGATGATCGAGGGCGCCGACTCCAATAAAGACCAAACCTACTTCCTTGCCCTGCTGTCCCAAGCCCAACTCGCCGATGCCCATTTCCCCATCGGCCATTTGGAAAAATCAGAACTCCGCCGCCTCGCCCGCAATGCTGGGTTACCCAATGCGACCAAAAAAGACAGCCAAGGGATTTGTTTCATCGGGCAGGTTAAAATGGCTGACTTTTTTCGCGAATACGTGCCCGACGATCCCGGGCCCATTATTCGCGCCACCGACGAAACCAGACTCGGGCAACATCGCGGGCTCCATTTTTACACGCTCGGTCAACGCAAGGGGATAGGGATTCCTTCCAACACCGACGGCGAAGCCTACGTGGTGGTGGGCAAACGCGCGACCGACCGAGCCTTACTCGTCGCCTTCGATGGTCCCTCAGCTCCCGGACTCCACACCAGCGAGTGTCGCGTCCACGGCCTGCGCTGGAACACCCCCACTCCACCCATCTCCACGTGCCAACTCGAAGGCAAAGTGCGCTACCGAGATCCCCGCGTGCCCCTGACATTCACGCCGGATCCCCTCGATCCCACTGCCGCGACCGTTCGATTTGACACTCCTCAACGCGGACTCGCCGCAGGTCAGATTCTCGCCCTCTACGACGGGTCTCGACTGCTGGGTGGCGGTATTTACCTGTAACTCCATTGTTGATCCGCAAGCGCTCCGCTTTGACTGATCAGTCCAACGCGTCGTGCCCGAATGGTCCCCCTCCGTTACGGAATTCATCATACGGCACCTTCAGCTCCAGACCAGCGCCACGGCAAAGACCATAAATACGGTCATCACCTTGGCCTGCGTGAATACCAGTCCCACGAAAGTAAACCACGCCGTCGCTGCGACAGCCATCCAGACCCCATAACCGAGCTCGACCCACCGGGGCGTGGCCGGATCCACCGCCGTCGTAAACAACGCGAAAAAGAATAACGTCGCCTTGGGGTTCAGTACATTGGTCAGAAACCCCCGAACCCACGGATTGTGGCTCACCTGCCCGAATTGTGTTCAACCGCTTCCGGTCTCGAAGTCCCGCGGGAACGTAGTGCCTGCCAACCCAACCACCCCAGATAGCCCGCCCCCACATAACGCACGACTGCAAAAAGCATCGGCCACTCGCGAAACACCACTGTGATGCCCAGCAGAACATAGGAAACATGGACCAAAATCCCGCATCCAATTCCCAGCGCCGTGATCACCGTCACTCGTCGACCGTGCTGTAAACTCTGCCGTAGAACCAACGCAAAGTCTGGTCCCGGGCTAACCACGGCCAAACCGTGCGCCATCACTATCGTCAAAAATTCAAGTAACGGAAACTCCAACATAATCGCATCACCATAGTCCTAACCGACCCACTCGTCTTCGCTCGGCGCTCCTCCATCCCCTGCCTGAACACGACCTGCCTCCATCGCGCCATAATAGCAGCCTCCTCCATCACGGCTCACATGTCCGGCGGCACGTGTGATAACGCTTCTTCAAAGGTGGAAACGCCCTCCTTTACCTTCAACATGGAAGCTTGATGCAACGTTTTCATCCCCGCGTTGATGGCGAGTTTCTTCAAAACAGCCGTCTCGGCCTCCTTGTTGATCGCTTCAATCAACTCGGGACTCATTGTCATCAGTTCATGGATACCCACTCGGCCTTGGTAGCCGGTGCCGTTGCACTTGGGACATCCCTCCGGATTCGCTTTAAAAATCTGGCCGGTCCACCCGATCGCCTTCGACATGATGTCTTTCACACGCCCTTCTGCCTCGTAAGGCACCTTGCACTGTTTACATACCCGTCGCATCAGGCGTTGCGCGCAAACGCAGACCAACGAGGACGATATCATAAACGGCTCCACCCCCATGTCCGTCAATCGAGCCACCGTCGAAGGCGCATCATTGGTATGCAATGTCGAGATTAACAAATGCCCCGTCAATGCCGCCTCCACCGCAATGTTCGCCGTTTCCTTATCCCGAATTTATCCCACCCGAATGATGTCCGGATCCTGCCGTAAAAACGCCCGCAATGCCGTCGCAAAGGTCAACCCGATCTGGCGGTGCATTTGCATCTGATTGATTCCCTCCAGCGTGTATTCGATCGAATCCTCCGCCGTGCGAATCACAATGTCCGGCGCATTGATTTCATTCAACACCGAGTACAACGTCATCGACTTGCCCGAGCCGGTCGGACCGCAATGCAAAATCATGCCATAGGGCTGCTGGATGGCCTCCCGATAGCGCTCCAAGTTCCCTTGCTAAACCCCCAACGCATTCATCGGTAACGTCGACTTCTGCTTGTCGAGAATACTCATCACCACGCCTTCCCCGTGATTCAGCGGCGCGGTGGAAACTCGCAAATCAACGTCCAATCCCTTGCGCGTGTATTGCTTGAAAACGATACGACCATCCTGCGGCATGCGGCGCTCCACGATGTCGAGATTACACATGATCTTGAGACGAGCAATGAGTGCAGGGCCCACCTTCCCGGGCAGCCGCAGCTTCTCCTGACAGACTCCGTCAATACGATATCTTACAATAACTTCCACCTCCCAAGGTTCAATGTGGATGGCGGATGTGCCCGCAAAATACGCGTCTTCAAGGATGCGGTTTGCTAGGTCAATAATCGACCCCGACTCCTCATCCGTAAGTTCATCCTTTCCGCCATCTCCTTCCCCGCCAAACTCCATGCCAATTGCACTGACGACGTCAGCGAAATCCGTGGGCTGATTCTGGTCTTTCTTGAACTTCTCGCGGATGGCGGATGCTCGACCGAGCATGCGTACGATCTGCTTGACCGTCATCTCCTGGATCTTCGCCGCGAGCGTGAGATCAAAAGCATTCGCCACCACCAACAACAAAAGCTCACCTACATCGCCCACCGGGAAAACCAAGTGCTCTTCGCAAAACTCCTGGGGGATACGCTCAAACGTCCCCGGATGTATCCGGGAACGTGCTACGTTGTAAGTCGGCAGATTGAACGCCTTGCTTTGAGCAACCTGCAGTTGAAACGGCGTGATATGGTACTCTTCCAACAACAGCTTGTCCAACTGCTCTCCCGTTAGCTCCTCGGGGTTCTCCGCGCTGAGCCGACGCTGCTCCTCGGTCAGACGACCGGCATCTTGGAGCGCGCCTACGATTTGAGTCTGAATCTTTCCTAATGCCATAACCGTATCAGGGAGTTTTCGGCGACTGGTCCGAAGGGGTCACCGACGGCGCGGCGCCTGTCGATGGCGAACCTCTACGTGAATTACTTGGCGCATTATTGACGACACCATCGTATCGGGCCCTTGGGTAACCGGCTTCGGTGCCGCTTTGCCCTGAGGCGCATTGGCTTCCAATGCTTCAAGATAGTCGGCAATTTCCTCCAGGGTCGTCCCGTACCACAATACCTTACCATCGTATTGATCCTCCCCATACTTCTTCACGGCGGGACTCAACATGTAGGCGGTCGCCACCGAAGTCATGTCCTCCTCCACATCAAACGGCATCGACCAGGTTACCCAACACGCCTCCAGATCGAGGGTCGCCTTCAGCTCCTCGTTGCCTTCATAGTGGCGCAAATCCACCACTTCCGCCCCCCCTCGGCCTCTCTCTGATAAACCGAAGACCTCATCTTCGGTCAGTGCCTTCAAATCGAAGGCCAATATCCCCAGTACCGTTCGCTGCCGAGACGACCCCGAGTTGATGATCTCCAGTAGTCTTCTCGTTCGCCGCTTCCAAATCGTCGATATTGATCAGATTGTGCTCCACCAACTGCGCCCCGAGTAGGCGATTGGCACGCATGAGGAGCGAGCGATACAGGGGTTTCATGGCCATAAAATCACCCGATCAAGTGGCCGTCTCAGACTCCACCACCGCAGCGGCAGCCCGCACCCGGTCTCGCAATACCGATTTCAAGTGATCCAAACCTTCGCCCAACTCACACGAAATCGGAACCACCTCGACCTTGTGCTTTCGCTTGAATTTCGTCAGCCACGGCTGCGCTTCCGGCAGGTCCATTTTATTCGCTATGACCAAACGGGGTTTCGTCATCAAGGTCGCATCATACGCCTCCAGTTCCTTCAACAACATCGCGTAATCCTGTCGCGGATCGCGGCCGTCCACCGCCGCCATATCGATAATGAACATCAACACCGCACAGCGTTCAATATGGCGTAAAAACCGATGACCGAGACCTCGGTTGTCACTGGCCCCTTCGATCAAACCTGGCACATCCGCCAAAACCAAACGCTGATAATCTTCGGGATAGTCGATTACCCCGATCTGCGGATGCAGGGTAGTGAAGGGATACGCCGCCGTCCGGGGGCGTGCGTGGGTGATGCGCGTCGTCAGCGTGGATTTACCCGCATTCGGGAATCCCACCAAACCTGCGTCCGCAATCGACTTGAGCACCAGACGATAGACTCCCTCATGCCCTTCCTCACCAGGATTCGCCCGACGAGGTGCCCGATTCAGTGATGACTTGAAATGGGTGTTACCAAAGCCTCCATTTCCCCCTTTGCACAATATGATCTGTTGATCGTGGTCGATGACTGCTGCCACGACCTGCCCTGTGGTCTCATCCGTGATCACCGTGCCCAACGGCACTCGCAACATCGCATGTTTACCTTCCCGGCCGTTACAGTCCTTGCCCATACCATGCTCGCCCCGCTGCCCTTTCCAGTGCGGTTTGTATTTATAGTCGATGAGGTTGTTGGTGTTGTTGTCTCCCACCAAAATTACATCTCCTCCCTTGCCGCCGTCCCCTCCATTGGGTCCGCCGAAGGGCTCGAACTTCTCGCGCCGAAAACTGATACAGCCTCGCCCTCCATCTCCGGCTTCGGCTTTTATGACGCATTCATCGATGAACATGTCGGCGATCGTGCATAATCCCCTTCAATTGCCAAGGGAAGGCTTTGCTTACCCGCGGTAAACTTGCGGGTGACCATTTTCTCCCCTTAAATGTTTATCTTAATGCCTTTACGTAAGTAAGTCGGCACATCCAAATCCTGCCCCTCAAATAAGTTTCGGTCCGTGCGCTCAAAATGCCCTCGGTTTTCCGCCATCGTCTGGAAAAAGAACTCGTTCTGGGCCGCCTCCGCCGCATCTCGCTTGGCCTGCGCTTTAGCCGACAATTTAGGAGCCGCCACAAATGGGTCCGCCATCGGAAGCGCCTCCGCCGCCGCCCGATCGATCGAATCTTTGACCGAGTTCGCATGCGTCGTAGGGCGTTCTCGATTTCGGCTTGGTGCCATTCGCCGAGGGGGTAGCCGCCCGCCAATGTCACTCGTTCCAATCACACAAATCTCAACCTGTCCTTGCAGATCCTCATCAATGACGGCGCCCATGATCACGTGCGAATCGCGCCCATAGCGCTCCGTCACCGCACCCATGATCTCGTTCACCTTCGCCAACGTGAGATCGGTGCCACCCACTATATTGACCAACAATCGGTCTGCCTTCCGCGAGTGCTCCGGAATCGCCATCAAGGGACAAAAGTCCAAGCTTTCAATCGCTGCCGCCACCGCATCCTCCCCCTGTCCCCGCCCCAATTCGAACAGAGTTTTCCCTCCTCGGGTGCGAAATGCCTGCCGTAGGGTAGCAAAATCCAAATTAATCAGCCCAGTGCGAAAAAGCATCGCCCACACCGATCTTACCGCTTGCCCGATCCAGGCGTCAGCCCGGCTAAACGAGTCCAACGCCGTTTCATTTTCCGCCGCTTCCTGTAAAAGCACATCGTTGGGCAACGGAATCACCGCATCACAACTGCGCCGCAAAGCAAGCAACCCTTCCTCTGCCTGCTTGGATCGGCGACCGCCCTCGAAGCTGAATGGCATGGTCACAAACGCGATCACCAACGCCCCGGCCTCACTCGCCACTTCCGCCACCGTAGGCGCCGCCCCACTGCCCGTGCCCCCGCCCAGCCCTCCAATTAAGAAAACCAAATCAGTATTGCGCACCACCTGGTCAATCTTCTCCCGATCCGATTCGGCCGCCTCGTATCCAAGATCCGGATTCCCTCCGGCGCCCAATCCTCGCGTCATCGCGGACCCGATTAGCACTTTCACTTCCACGGGCGACGCATTTAATGCCTGCAAATCAGTATTGATGACCGCCAATTGCAGCCGGTCCAGACCCTCCATCTTCAGACGATCGACCGCATTACCGCCGGCCCTACCCAGTCCGATGACCTGGATCGCCACATCTCGATCCGCAAGCGAATCAGTGACTGGCGTAAGAGGAAGTTCATTTGGATGCATTGTTTACGCTCCCACTGTGAAAAGTTTACGCAGCAATCCACCCGACTTCCGGCGCCGTATACCCGGTTCATCCACTCGATTTTGCAGTCCAAAATGCAGCAAGCCCAACACCGCTGGATGGGACGGATCTGACAGCTTCTCATCCACTCCGGGCGGCAATGCCCCCAAGTTCGCCGGAAGCTCGAAAACTTTTGCCGCCGTGTCGGCCATTCCCGGCAGTTTCGAGGAACCTCCTGTCAAGACCACCCCCATCGGACACCGGTCAGGGGTCAACGTCTCACCGAGTTTCTTCTTCACGATCTCAAAGAGCTCCGTGACTCGAGCCGATGTGATCGTCTCAATCATCTGACGGGGAAACTGACGGTCCTCGATCGCGAAGTCCCCGTTCAACCACACTTTGTCACTCTTTTCCCGCGTCACCACGTTCGCTCGACCGTGCCGGATCTTCAACTTCTCGGCCTGCCCTTCAGTCGCGCGCAGTCCGAGCGTCAAATCATTGGTTATATGCGCTCCGCCCACGGATAGTACCCCGGTCTTTAAGGGTGTCCCGTCCCGATAAAGCACGAAATCCGTAGTGCCCGCGCCAATGTCTATCACTAGCGTCCCGTGCTGGCGGTCCTGCCAAGTCGTCATCATGGTCCCGGACGCCAAACTCGACAAAATCCTATCGCTGACCCACACATCATAACCTCGAATCACATGAATACCATTGGCGATCATCGCCTCCTGTCCGTGCACGGTCCAATAGTCGACCTCCATACGGTGACCGTTCAAATGCTCAGGATTTCGGCCCACCATTTTTCCATCGAGACGGAACGGCCGTCGAATGTGATGCACCACCATCCGACCTTCCGGCAACGCTTTGGCCTTGGCCAATCGGCACACCGTATCGATATCCATCTGGCTCACCGTGTTATCCGCCGCACTCACACTCACCGACGCCTCGTTGTAAAACCCCTCCAAGTGGCAGTCAGATTGGGCCAAATACACTTCATCCACCTTCACTCCGGCACTCTGCTCTGCGGTGATCAAAGCACTGTGAGCCGCGTCGCTCGCCGCCTTGAAATCTGTCACCACTCCCATGATCACCCCGTGAGACTGATACTCACCGAAACCAATCAAGTTGACTGTGCTGCCATGGACAATTTCGCCGATTAAAACAGCGACTTTGGATGTGCCGATTTCAACGACGCCGATAAAACGGGATTTAGAACTTACGATGAAAATGCCTAGCGGTAGAGGGGAAATTGCACGGTGGGAACACCAGTATCGCTGGCGGAGGTAAGCTAGAAGAAATATTAAACGCAACCGGCACCTGCGCCGCGCCGACCGACAAATCAATCGACCGCATCGGCGCGACTTCCCGCCGCCGCGTTTCGTCGATAATCAAATCCAATCGAGCCACTTGAGAGTAAAAGTCTTCTCTCAGGCCAAAGATGATCTCCGCGACTTCCGAGGACTTCACCAGAATATGCCCGTCACGCGCCAGCCGCTCCAATGACACCACCTGCCATGTCGCAAACAACTCCGGCGCATTCCCTCGCGCCGTCGACAACAGATCAGCGACCTGATCCATCCCCTTGAGTGCGGAAAATCCCACTTTAGCCCGCACCAAACGCACGCCGGCCAGCCACGGTAATTTCGCCGCCGCTCGCTTACCATACCCGTGGCCCGAAAACACCGTGCCGTCTTTAGCCACTAAAAAAACATGCAAATCCGGTCCATCCAGTTGAGCCTTCAGTCGTACCACCGGTGATCGTTCCGCCAACGTCACCCGCAAGGTGTCTGGAAACTCTAGTTTTAATACGGCCGACTTTATCTGCTGATGAGTCAACAACCGCGCCCGCTGCGCGTAAAGCTCGAGCTCCCTCAGTCCGATATCGCGGCGGAGCTGCAAAGTTTCCTCAACCCATACCTGATTCAACACGCCGTCCGTCTCCACAATGATGTGACGCACCGGCTTGCTGCTCACCGTCGCCGTCCACTTTTGCGGGTTGTCTTGCAACGTGCGCCAAATCTCAAACCCACCCCCCGCCAGGATCAATCCACCCACCACCATGGCAATGGTACGCATGGTGCGAACCGTCAACCGACGGCGGCCCACCCGCGACATCGCCCGCGAGGTGATCTCCTGCGGAATGTCACGCCAACTACGGGCACTGGGATTGGATGAAGGCGAGTCACTCATGGCTTTGAAGTCTCCGGCGATCGGTTGGAAAAACGGAAAATAGCAGGATTCACCAACTCACGGACCAGCGCCGTAAAATCTATTCCCACGCATCCTGCCCCAATCGGCAAAAGGCTCGTCTCCTTCATGCCGGGCAGCGTGTTAATTTCGAGCAAAAAGACCGCGTTTTCTGCCGTAATCATAAAATCTATACGAGCATAGTCCCGGCATCCGCACGCCGCGAACGCGGTTTCCGCCGCAATCTGCACTTCCCTCGCGACGTCCTCCTGCAATGGCGCCGAGGCCAAGTACTCCGTCTTGCCTTTCGTATACTTCGATTCGTAGTCAAAAATTCCCGACATAGGCGAGATTTCCACCACTGGCAGAGCCCGTCCGTGCAGTACGCCCACCGTCACCTCCCGCCCCCTGACCCAGCGCTCCACCAACCATTCCCCGCTTTCAATCGCACGCAGCTTTTCGGCACTCGATTCCACATCCCCACATAGCGCCAAGCCGACACTGCTCCCCCCCCGGTTCTGTTTGAAGACCAACGCCGGTCCCAGCGTGGCGACAAGCTCTTCCACCGTCGGTTTATCATCACGTTGGAACCGCTTTCCTGGGACGACTTTCACGCCACTCGCCGACACGACCGACTTCGTGCGCTCCTTGTCAAAGGTCAGCGCACTCGCGAATGCATCACACCCGGCATAAAATACGCCGGCGTCCTCCAACAATGTCTGCATGCCCCCGTCTTCTCCAAAGGTGCCGTGCAACGTTGAGAACACCACATCTTGGTTCGGGTTCAGCCCTTCCGGTAAAACTTCTGTCACCACATCGACCATTCGAGTGGGGAAATGTCGGGTCAAAGCGACCGCACAGGCCTTGCCTGATCCGAGGGACACCTCCCGTTCCGACGATGTCCCTCCGACCAACACCACCATGTTGATCCCGAACTTACCTTCACTCATAACACGTCCTCCCAGTCGCACCCGTAAAACAATACTTCCGGCTGCAACGATACTCCGGTTTGTCGTTTCACTTCACTCCGCACTCGCTTCACCAAAGCGACCACCTCCGCACTCGTCGCTTTTCCTCGGTTGATGATAAAATTTCCATGGACGACCGACACTTCGGCATCGCCGATCCGTTCCCCTTTAAACCCGCACTGATCAATCAATCGACCGGCCGAATCATTATCCGGATTTTTGAATATGCAGCCCGCACTGGGCTCCCGAGGCTGCGACTCCTGTCGCTTGCTGCGATACACATCAATCTGCCGACTAATTTCGGTCGCATCTGTGACCGTCATCACCCGCAACACCGCTCCGATCGCGATCGCTTCCCGCAACTCGGCACAATGCCGATACCCGACGTGTAAATCTTCCCGCGACATCACGACCCGTTCGCCTGCGGTCGTCAGGATCTCCACTGCCTCGACGACATCAAACATCCATCCGCCCATTGCGCCGGCATTCATCCGTAAGGCGCCGCCCACGTTCCCGGGTATCCCTTCCAAAAACTCAAACCCTTGCCGCCCGGCCTTCGCCGCCAGCCCGCAAAGAGCTTTCAGTCGCAAGCCAGCCCCCACCCGCAAACGACTATCGGGCAATTCTTCGAACGTTTCCCACGCTGCCCGCCGCAGCGAAATGACCACCGCGTCCACGCCAGCATCCGGCACCAACAGATTGGAGCCTCGTCCCAACATTCGCCAACGCCCCCCCCGCTCGTCCAACAGTTTCACCACGGCTTGTAGTTCTTCCACGGTCGCGGGTTCCACGTAAACCCGCGCGGCCCCACCCACTCGCAACGTCGTCTTACTCGCCAAGGGTTCTTCCCGGCTCACTTTGCCTCCACTCGCCAGGAGCTTTTTCAGGTCTTTCGCCCATGCATCCCACTCCGCGCCACGTTCGATTTCACCATCAAGCCCCTGCAGCCACCGCCGTGCATGACGTTCAATATCTCCCGCTCCGACAAATATTACCCAATCTCCATGTTTCCGTGACTGTCGCAATATCTCCAATCCGCCATCTGCGTCACCCGGCAGATGGTTCACCGGTAACTTCGGGGCGATTCGCACGAGCTCCGTATGGAGATCAGCCGTCGTTCCCCCGGTCAACGGGTCCTCCCCCGCTCCGTAAACATCCAATAGGTGCAACGAGTCTGCCACCGCCAGAGCCGCCGCAAACTCAGCTTTGAATTGTCGAGTCCGACTGAACCGATGCGGCTGAAACACCACCACCAGTCGTTCCCCCTCCGCCAGGTCCTGTCGCAAGCTCGCCAATAACGCGCTCACTTCCGCCGGGTGGTGCGCGTAATCCTCGATCACGGTGAGCCCCTCCTCCGACCGCAACACCGCTTGCCGGCGGCGCACTCCTTCGAAGCGTGCGAGCGCCCCCCGTTCAGGTCGCGCCCCCATCGTTTCCACCACCGCCCAAGCTAGGGTCGCATTGAGCGCATTAAATTCTCCACGCGCCCGCACTACCGTCTCAGTCTGCTTAAAATCACCCGCCAACTCGAGCGTCATATCTGCGCCACTGACTTCACGGCCCGCCAATTTGAAATCACCCGAGCGACCATAGGTTCTTACCAGTGCCGCCGTCGACACGTTCTCCATCGCCAATGCCGTGTCTCTGCATTGATCCCAACCCATCACCATCTCGGTCGTTCTTCCCATCAGCGCCTGAAACGTTTCCCGCAATTTTGCCGATGACTCGTAGTGATCCGCGTGGTCCCAATCCAAATTAACCAACGCCGTGATCGCCGGAGCAAACCGCTCGATCGTCCCGTCACTCTCATCAATTTCGGCTACCAGCCATTCGCCGTCTCCCGCCTGTGCCGGCGCCACCAATTCGTTGGTCCACAATCCACCCAGCACATAGTCAACCTTCCAACCAACGGATCGCAGCAACGCGATCACCATCGCCGTGACCGAAGTTTTACCGTGCGAACCGCACACCCCTACCAATCGTCTTCCGGCGGCCAATGCGGCCAAAGCCTCTCCTCGGCGTAAAGTCGGCAATCCCCTTTCGCGAGCTGCGCTTCGCAACGCATGGTCCGACCGCACTGCTGATGAATAGATCAACAGCCCTACCTCCTCCGGCACTGTTCCACTCGCTCCGAGCTGAACCCCGGCCCGCGTCAACTGAACCCGCATCCGGGGATTGATCGCATCATCTTCACCGCTCACCTTCCATCCCCGCGCCGCTAGGTAAATCGCCAGTGGTCCCAAACCCATGCCGCCCACACCCACCGCATGGATGTGCGTCACGGCACCATCTTCCAAAATGGATTGCGACGTGAGCTTCATGCGTGCGCCGCTTCAGATCGAGAGCGTCCTTTTCCGTGATGACGGCTGGCCAAATTTTCCATGTCAGTCATCATCAGGTCCAGATTGTTGGCCAATCCCATTTGACGTAAATTCACCCGCATCAGCGCCAGTCGACTGTCATCCGCCATCAGTCCCTCCACCATGGGCAACAGCGAGGATAAATTCTCCTCTCGCACTTGCCCGCCGCCTCCCAACCGTTCAAACTCCTGCGCATTGGCAGCTTGGTGGTCGTCGGCCGCATACGGATAAGGTACCAGGATTGCCGGCACCTGACAGGCCACCAACTCCGCCAGCGTGCCCGCCCCCGAACGGGACACCACCAGGTCACTGGCCGAATATAACGCCGCCATGTTGTCACAAAACGGCAACTTCGAATTCCTGATCTGCTCCCCCCGGGGTCCCGGATTTGTGTCCACTGCCGCATCCCCTTTGTCCGGGCCGGTCACCACCAACATTTGCAAACCATGACGTGCCAGCTGACTCGCCGCGTCTTCGGCCCATCGATTCAAGGCTTGCGCCCCTTGACTGCCTCCCAAAACCGCGACCACCGGGCGTTCGGCGTCCAATCCAAATACGTTCGCCGCCAGGTTCCGCGGCATCCGTTTGATTGCACTTCGGACGGGTAATCCGACATGACGTAACTTCCACTGACTCGCTTCCTCCATCTCAACCGCTCGAGGTACATAGACCCGTTTCGCAAACCTCGCCAACGCCCGCACCGCACGCCCCGGCACTCGGTTCGCCTCATACAAGGCTACGGGCACGCGCATCAACCTACCGCCCAAAATAATCGCCGCCGTCGTGAATCCTCCAAACCCCACAATCATGTCCGGTCGCGTCCGCCGGATCAAACGTAGCGAAAACCACAGGCCACGCAGTTGCTGCACCAAAAAACGACCAAACCCCGAAGGATCCATTATCAGCGGCGCTCCCGGGATTTTCTCGAATCGAAATTGTGGATACTTCGCTGTAATCGTGGCATCGATTCCCTTCTCCGATATCAACAACCGCGAACTGTGACCGCGGGCCTGCAACTGCTCGGCCAACGCAATCCCGGGCGCGAGGTGCCCGCCCGTGCCTCCACACGCAATGATGAACTCACTCATGTCGTTACCTCCTCCATGGTGCGTCGGCGACGTTCCAATCCCGGCTTGGCCCAGGTCCGAGCACTGTTGAGCACGACTCCCATCAGCAGTCCCATCAACAACAGGTTCGACAACCCCGCACTGATAAACGGCAGCGACATGCCCTTGGTCGGCAATAACCCGGTCACCACGCCGAGATTAATTATGGCTTGCAGGGTGATCAGCAGAATCGCCCCCGCCACCAGCAGAAACTGGAACAAGTTCGGGGCCCGCCGTAGATGCAGCAGTCCCAGTAGGAATATCACCAGAAAGGTCACCACCACCCCGAGGGTGAATTTGAGTCCCATCTCCTCCCCCATCACCGCAAAAATAAAATCCGTGTGTGCTTCGGGCAGGAAATTGATCTGTTGCCGCCCTTGTCCGATTCCGGCGCCATTTACGCCTCCCACCGCGAACGCCGCCAACGATTGGTAAAGCTGATACGTGCCTCCGAGTTTGTTACCTTCCACATCCAGAAACGTCGTGAACCGCTCCAAGCGATTAGGATTGCGCACGACCAACACCGAAAATCCGGCCATCGCCGCTCCGACCGTGGGCACAATGTAGTACCACTTCGCGCCCGCCAAAAATAACAAAATCAATCCCACCGCCAGCGTGAGCGCCGCAGTCCCGAAATCCGATTGCAACAGAATCAATCCTGCAAAGCTCGCCATGATTCCCAAGGGCCACATGAACCCGCGCTTGAACTCGCCAATCCGCGTCTGGTTCATGGCCAAATAGTGCGCCAAGCAGAACACCATGGCCAATTTCGTAAATTCCGACGCCTGCAACTTAAACGATCCCACCCCCAACCAGCGACGACTGCCGTTGATAGAAATACCCACTCCCGGAATCACCGTCAGGACCAAAGCCGCGGCGGCACCAATCCCCACCACCCAGGCCCAACGACGCGCATCTTCCATGTCGATCAGGCTCACCACCCAACACGCGATCATCGCACCGACCATGCCGATCGCCTGTTTGGTCAGGTAATAAAACGGCCCCTGCTCAAACGATGCAGTCGCACTAAAAAGCACCGGCAATCCGACGATCAGCAACCCAATGACACACACCACCATCAGCGCGGCGGGGCTTTGGGAGAGACCGGATGGGGAACGAGTGGAGGCTGGCACAGGTTAGCAAGATTGAGTCGAAGCGCTCGGCGGGCGGAGTTAAACGGTTCTCAGCGGGAAAGCGGCGGGTCATCGCTGTTCTCTCCGCCTACATGGATCGTCTTGATCGAGGGTTCATCGTCTTCCGCCGGGGCGTCCTCGACCTGGATCACCGGCACGTTCTGCAAACTCATATCGTCGAGACCCTCATCCAAATCGCCATCGTCCCTCAACACACTGCTCGTCGCCGGGGCCACTGCGGGTCGCAAGAACGACGATTCTGCCGGAGTTGGCAGTTCTTCCGGAACCTTCGCACCCGGGATTTTTAGTTCCTGCCCCACTCGGATAAGTGACGGATCTTTGATCATGTTCGCCAATTCAATCACTCCGCGCTTCACCCCGTAGCGCCGCGCGATGACGTTAAGACTCTCCCCCGATGCGACCACGTGTTTATAAACACCGCTGCCTGAGCCCACTGTCACGGCCGTCTCAACCGCCGGGGTCTCGGTGCTCAACTTTTCCGTCACCGGTGCCGGCGCCTCCGGAATCGCCAGGCGATCCCCCGCCCTCACCAAATTACTGCGCAAATTATTGAAGGCCTTGAGCTGGGCCACCGTGGTGCCATGCCGCCGGGCAATTACTGCCAAAGTATCGCCGGGTTGGATCAAATAGGTCGTCGTCTCCGCCGCGCCCGTACTCGAAGTCGCGGCCACCACCTTCATTTGCTTCCCCGGAATCACCAGCACTTGGTCCAATCGCAAACCGGCATCCGGTCGCAAATCATTCGCTGCCGCGAGCTCCCGCACGGACAACCCGTTCTTCCGCGCCAGAGTCCAAAGATTGTCCCCCCGCTTGACCGTATAAGTCACCGCCGGCGTCACCTCAAATTTCTCCGCCGGCTGCATAGCTGTCGCGACCGCCGATTGCGGACGAAGTGGACTGAATCGTGAACCCGTTCCGAATGACGGTTTCGCCACCGCCGGAGCATTTGGATCAAACATCGGACTCTCCGCGGAAACCAACGGCGGATTCAAATCCCGGTCCGACAACTCAGGCGCCGCGGAAATGGGCGAGGACACGATCGTTCCGTTCGCTCGCGAGGTGCTCTCTTCGACGATCGCGGGTGATACGGGCCCGGCGGACTTACTGCTGGAACGACAGCCGGGAATCGCGATCGCGAGCACCGCGACGTGAATGGCAATTACGGCACTTAAAATGTTGAGCAGTTTCATGACGAGGAGATGAGACGAGGGCTGATGATAAAGTGACTAGGAAGAAGTGGGGGCCTCCGTTAAAGCCCTCACTAGGGACTCGAACTGCGACCCACGGTCAGTGTAGCCAGCGAACGCATCCAGACTGGAAAACCCGGGGCTTAATAAGACTTGATCCCCTGGTTGTGCGTTCGTCGCCGCGATGTGCACGGCGTCGGCAAGGTCGGCACACACCTGATGCGGCACTGCTGCCGCTCCGAAGAATGTAGCCAGGATATTACGTGTATCGCCAATCAACAAGACTTGCTTCACGCGCGGCACAATTCTTTTCACAAACCCCGCAACATCGCCGCCCTTGGCTTTTCCGCCCGCAATCAATATGATGGGAGCGCAAAATCGCATCAACGCTGCTTCGGTCGCATGAAAATTGGTGGCCTTCGAATCGTTCCACCAGGTCACTTCCGCCACTTGAGTCACCTTGGCCAACCGATGCGGCCCCACCGCAAAGGTTTGCGCAGCCGCATATAACAGAGGTTCACGCAACCCCATTGCTCTCCACCACGCTGCCGCTAGCAGGAAATTTTCTCGCTGAGGTTGATCGTCGAACACCGTGCCACTCAACAACACATCGCCGGCCGGATCCTCGGTGTCGACCACCGCTCCCTCCGGCAGGGACTGCCCAAACTGTTCCGCCGCCCGCGCTACACCCGATCCGGCAAAGACCTCCCTCCCCACTGCGCGTTCAAATAAACGCCATTTGGATTCAAAGTAACTCTGCATCGATCCGTGACGCTCCAGATGATCCTCCGCAAAGTTGGTCCAAATCGCGGCGTCGGCCCGCATGTGGTGCAACATTTCCGCCTGAAAAGAACTGACCTCACACACCGCGATGGAATCTGGGGCGCCCCCTTCTCGAGCCACCACTACTTGGCTGAAAGCGGTCCCAATGTTTCCTACCGACCAAGAATCTACCCCGGCCTCATGCAGCGCGTAGGTCAGAAATTCCGTCAACGTCGTCTTCCCATTGGTGCCCGTGATCGCCACCAGCTTGCCTCGCCAAAACAACGACGCGAAATCGATCTCCGCCAAACAAATCACGCCTGAGGAGCGTGCCTCCACGACCCAAGTGTGGTTCGGTGGAAACCCGGGCGACACCAACACCAATTTGTGCCCGGTGGGACGAAATACCGTCTCCGCGCCATCACGGCCACCTTCGTCGTAAATGGTGGCGTCACCGCCCAAATGCCGCACCAATCCCACCGCAGCCTGTCCACTCACGCCCGCGCCCAATACCGCCACCGGGGCGGTCAGCAGAGGTTTAACAAAGGGCGGTGGATTTAACATGGTTGGAATGAAAAGTTCTCAGGTAGTTCAGCGGAGCTTCAGGGTGCCCAAGCCGATCAGGGCGCACATTAATGAGAGTATCCAAAATCGCAGCACGACCTTCGTCTCCGGCCAGCCTAGGTTCTGAAAATGATGATGGATCGGTGCCATCCGGAAGAACCGACGCCCTTCTCCGTACCTGCGCCGTGTCGCTTTAAAATACCCCACCTGAATGATAACCGAAAGCGCTTCCGTCACGAACACGCCTCCCACCACCACGAGGGTCAGTGGCTGTTGCACCATGAAGGCGATCACGCCAATCAATCCCCCCAAGGCCAGCGACCCGGTGTCACCCATGAACACTTCCGCCGGATGGGAGTTATACCAGAGGAACGCCATGCCGGCCCCCACCAACGATCCGCAGATGACCGCCAGTTCCCCCGCTCCCGGTACATAGCCCATCAACAAATACTCCGCGATTCGGGTGTTTCCCACCGCATAGGCCATGATGCCGTAAACCAACGCCACCGTGATCGTACATCCGATCGCCAAGCCATCCAGTCCGTCCGTCAGATTGATCGCATTGCTGAATCCCACCACCCAGAAAAACATCATCACGAAGAGCAGTACCAAGCCCATCACTCCCAGAAACAAAAACACCGGCTCCTTGAAAAACGGCACCCATAACTCTCGAATGTGGGTCGCACTCATTTCGTTGGTTGCCAACATCAGCAAAGCCACCGCCGTCACGGTCGTTTGCCAAAATAACTTCTCCCGCGAGGAGATACCATCGCGGTTTTTCTTCACCGCTTTGAGGTAGTCGTCTCGAAATCCGACCGCCGTCAGTGCACCATAGACGAACAATGAGGTCAGCACCCATATGTTCGGCGTAGCCCAGAGCACCGTGCTCACGGCCACGGCAAAAAATATCAACAGTCCACCCATCGTGGGGGTGTTCTTTTTGTCAAAGCGAGTGGCGAGATCACCCGTGCGATCATCATCGTAGTGCTGCCCGAACTTCAGCCGCTGCAGCTTTCCGATCAACCACGGCCCAATCACGAAACCGACCACCGTCGCCGTGCCCGCGGCAAACAGGGTGCGCAGCGTGATGGATCGCAACACGCGAAGCGGTCCCCAGATATGTTCGTATTCAGCGAGATAAGACAGCATGGCTCAATGAGTCGCGGCGACCGCTCCTCCCATGATGGTTTCCAGTCGGTAGCATCGACTGCCTTTGACAAAAACCGGTCCGTGCCACCCGGCAACGCGTTCCCCTACTCCCTTCAGGCTCTCCACCATCTCGACTTGGTGTTCCGACGCCCCCGCCTCGATCGCACCTGCCTTCACCTCTTCACTGCCAGTCCCAATGACCAACGCCAAATCAGCCGACCTCAGCTGCAGCGAAGTCCCCAGTTCTCGATGCTTCTGATCACTTTCCACGCCCAACTCCTCCATTCCGCCAATTACAAAAAGACGTCCGTCTGTTCCCGGTGTCCGCTGATGGAACAACCGCAGCGCATCAGCCATCGAAGCCGGATTCGCATTGTAGCAATCAACATAAAGTAAACGACCTTGCACCTGGCTCACTTCGTCTCGCAATGGCGCCGCGCCCCAACCAGTGAGCCTTTCCCGAATTAGCGCCGGAGGAACGCCCAACCAACGCGCCACACTAATCGCCAATACCGCATTCTGGGTCATCCCATCACTGACTCGCCTAAAAATATACAACTGGGGTGCTCCGGCATCCCCGGGATACGTCAGACTCACCGCCGACTCGTCACATCGATGCGTAACGGTGTAGTAAACCCGATCCTCTGCCTCGTCGCTGCCGCGCAACACATCGGTACGTTCCACCGTGAGGCGTCGAACCGGAAGATCCCGAAACGCCGGCATCTCCGCCACTGCTCGTGGTAATATGGCTACGCCGTCGCGACGCACTTGAGCCGGCAATTGTGCTTTCTCCTGCGCCACGCCACCTAGCCCGCCCAAGTCTCGGGTGTGCGCATGATCCACTAGCGTGATGACTGCGACATCGGGGTCGATCATGCGGGCCAATGGCGCCATCTCGCCAGGTGCACTGACCCCCGCCTCGATAATCGCAAAGCCGTGTTTCTCCGCATCCAAACGGGTTAATGTCAGCGGCACCCCGATGTGATTGTTGAGATTACCTTCCGTCGCCAACGCCCGTTCGCCCAATAAACGCGCCAGTAAATCTTTGGTCGAAGTCTTGCCCGCACTACCCGAAATGCCGGTCACCGGTCCTTTAAATGCCCGTCGATGTTCCCGCGCGATCATCTGAAAAACAGCCAAGGTGTCCTTCACCACCAATTGGGGTAATGCCACTTTCTCGCACACGCGGCTAACCAGTGCAGCCGTCGCGCCTGCGGCCGCCGCTGCCTCCACATAGTCGTGACCATCCCGGATATCCATGCGCAATGTCACAAACAGCTCCCCGGTCTTGATGCGTCGGGAATCAATCGCGAACCCGGTGGCCGCGGCTGCCGGTAGCCTGGTCCATTGACCATGCGTCCAAGCTGCGAGTTGTTGAGGGTCGAAGATCGGCACCGGGGGTAGTGGTGAAGGTTGAAAGAAAACTAGGGTCGCGCTATTCGTTTGATGGCAATCAGCTCCCGCGCGACCAAACGGTCGTCGAAGGGAACTACGGTGTCTGCAAATTCTTGATACGGCTCGTGGCCTTTGCCTGCGATCAACAGGCTGTCGCCCGGCTTCGCAATATCGAGGGCAAGGCTGATCGCCCTGCGACGATCCTCGATCCAGGTCAGTTTTTCCGGAGTGGTCACCCCCGTCTCCATGTCGGCGAAGATCTGGCTCAAGGCTTCCCTCCGAGGATTGTCGGCCGTGGCGAACGTAAAATCGGCGCGCTCCTGCACGGCCTTCATCATCATCGCCCGTTTCGAACGATCACGATTTCCACCACACCCAAATACCACCAACAGTCGACCCGGCGTTACTAGTCGCAACATCGCCAGCGCATTGCGCAGCGCGTCGTCGGTATGAGCATAATCCACCAGCACATTAAATGGCTGTCCTTCTTCGATGCGCTCCATGCGTCCCGGAACTCCCGTAAAATTGTGCAGAAGGTCCAACATGACTGCCGGGTCACGACCCAGCGCATACGCCGTCGCAATCGCCGCCAACAAATTGGATAGATTATAGCGACCGATCAAAGGAGAAGTCACCAACCGTTCTCCCTGTGGCCACACCAGCGTAAAAGTCGTGCTTTTAAAACCATAGGTCACGTCCTTCGCTCGCACTTGCGCGCTCTCTTTTTCCCCAAACGTGACCCGCGCTTGGTGCGCCGCTAAACGCGCCAATAACTCAGGTCCACGAGTGTTATCAATATTGATCACCGATACCGCCGGGCGTCCTCCCTGTTCCCCTGTAAATAGACGTGCCTTTACCTCAAAATACTCGTCCATCGACGTGTGATAATCGAGATGATCACGAGTCAAATTGGTATACACCGCCACTCCGAAACGCAACCCGTTGATCCGCTGCTGATCAATCCCGTGCGAACTGACCTCCATCACCGCCTCGCGGCAACCCGCGTCACGCATCTGTGCGAGCATCCCAAACGTATCAATCGCTTCCGGCGTCGTCTTGAAAGACGGCACCGCCCGCGCGCCCAAATCATAGGCGATCGTCCCCAACAGTCCAACGGGTTTCTGCCCACCAATCAAATGACGGACCAGATGGGCCACGGTCGTTTTTCCGTTGGTACCGGTGATCCCCACGACCTTGAGATCTTGATCGGGCATTTTGTTATACCGTCGTGCCATCGTCGCCACCAAAGCGCGAGGGTCCTCCGCATGCACAAACGTGATCTTGGCCGGCGTCGTGCGCGGCATAATCCCAGCCACCACCGCGACCGCCCCCCGCGAAATCGCTTCATCGATGTAGTTCACTCCGTTCGTGCGCAAACCAGGCAGCGCAAAGAACACATTGCCCGGCACCACGCGACGGCTATCAATCGCCAGCCCGGAAATAGGGCGCGAAAGGTTGCCCTTCACGGCCAAAACCTCATCTTCGCTTAGATAGTTACTTAGTTTCGGGGCCATTTTAAATACGCGGTTGCGCGCTGAAGTTTCACGACGAGTGCTCGCGGGCATCGGACTGCCAAAGGCATTGATCAAAGAATAGTTTTGTGTGAGATAACCGATCAACGTCGGCCTCCTTCCAAGGCAAGAAGTGGCTGAGTCGTGATCTCCTCCACCGGTTTTATATCGAGATAGGAAATAAGTCCCTTCGCCACGCGACGGAATGCGGGGACCGCCACCTTCGAGCCATAGTTGGTGCCGCCTTCCACTTTCGCATCATCCACGATCACGGTGACAACCACTTCAGGAGCAGAAGCAGGGAAAAAACCAACAAACGACCCCACATGATGTCGTTTGGAATACTTTCCATCGATCAACTTCTGCGCCGTGCCAGTCTTACCCGCGATTTGATAGCCATCAATTGCCGCGTCACGTCCAGTACCGATTTGGGTTACCCCTCGAAGCATCTGCGCCATCGCTCTGGCCACTTGCGGCTTCATCACCCGGCGCCGCGTTACCCCACCAAAATTGTAGATTGATTCGCCCGAGGCTGCGCGAATCTCGCGTATCAACTGGGGTTTCAACAAAGCGCCGTCACTGGCGATCGAAGCCATCGCATAGTGAATCTGAATCGGCGTCGCCGAGATGCTGTAACCAGCCGGAATACGAGTAATCTCCAGCGCGCTCCACTTGTCGGGAGTGTTCAACAAGCCTTTGCTTTCGTAGCCGAGGGGGAATCCACTCTTTTCGCCAAACCCAAACTGCCGGGCATAATCATACATGCGCTGCTCGCCCAGTCGCATCCCCAGCTGCGCCGCGCCAATATTGCTCGATTGCGAGATGATTTCCGCCACGGACAACGGATGATGGTAGGTGTGCTCGTCCGGCATAAACCGACGCACCCTCCCCTTATACTCGATGGAGGCGATCGAACAATTGAATCGCGTGCTCGGAGTGACCAACCCGTCCTCCAACGCCCCCGACGCCGCTACGATCTTGAACGTCGACCCTGGATCAATGAGATCGGTCACTGCCGTGTTGCGCTGTACCTCCAGTTTCACTTCAGTGTAGTGGTTAAGGTCATACGTCGGATAGTTCGCCATCCCCAGCAGGAACCCGCTCTTGGCATCGCTTACGATGATTGTCGCCTTCTCGGGTTTGTAAGTTTCCGCCATCATCGCGAGCTCGGATTCGATCAGGTGCTGCACAACCGAATCAATGGACAACACCACCTGGTAACCATCACTCGCAGGAACCTGTCGCGTGCGAAACTGAGCTAACTCGCGACGGCGCCCGTCCTTCTCCGATTCCCTCCAGCCGTCCTGGCCCCGCAGATAAAAATCCGCAAACGCTTCTACTCCGCCCGACGCTTCGTCCTCGCGGTTCATAAAACCAATGACGTGGGCCGCCAGTCGATTCAGAGGATACTCGCGCTCATAGTGACGCGAAATGGTCAACCCGCGCGGCAATCCTTTGTATACCGCCGATATTTGGTCTTCCGGCTCGTCCACATCAGAGACGTTGATCCCACGAATCTTATTGAAAACACTCTCCGTCACGCCCTCGTCGAGCTTCACCCACCGGCTTTTGATTCGTCCATCACGGAGGCCGTCACGAGAGTCCAGTTCCGGATCCACTTTCCGCCAATCCGGCTTCCAAAATTCTTCCAGGTCGCCCAACGGCATTGCCAAAATCTGCGCGAGCGCGATGCGTTTGCGCCTCTCAATCGATTCCAGAGCCACCGCTCGATCTGCATTATGCTTCGCGACGTGCTCAATGTACTCTTCCAGTGCCCAAGGATCCACCGCTAGTTGCACCAATGGGCGCGAGGTCGCCAATACATCTCCGCGCGCATCCAGAATATCCCCACGGCGGGCTCGATCCGTTTCCACCGTCCGCCTCGCCCGATCCACATAACTCACCAAACGCGCCCGATCCAGTACGTGCAACTGCACGAGACGCGCACCAACCCCCGCGAAACACAAGAGAACCGTGGTCGCGAGCAGCACAAGTCGATAACTGGAGGCGAATCCTTTGGACATTACAGGCAACTACTTAGAGAGGTTGCTGGACATGTCGCTTAAACTGCACCGAGGCGAAGTCGCCTTCCACGTCGGTCGCGAATATTTCCAGGTTGCGCTTCGCTGCCAATCTCTCCTCTGGCGACTCTTCGATCCTCACAATTCGCGATTCCTCCGGACGCACGAGTCCCAAGTTCACGGATACGTTCTTCGCCTCCAACTTGTCCGGCGATTGCTCCGCGGCGAGTCGCGAGGTGGTCTCTGCTAAACGGCGCTCCACCGCAGCGAGTCGGTTTTCGTGCTGTTTTGTTGCCGCCGCCGTTTCCGCGATTTGATGGCGCATCCACACGGTTCCGAGCCCCACCGTGCCGTTGAAGCCGATCGTCAATACCGTGTAGACGAGAAGTTTGTTCACAAATGCGTGGGTGCTGGACTTGTTCATGGCAAATGGGGAGTCAGAGTTTGCGCAAACCGCGGAGCTTCGCGGAGCGACTGCGTGGATTATGGGAAAGTTCGATGTCGCCAGCCGTGATGGGCTTGCGAGTAAGCGGTTCGGCAAATTGGGCCCTCAGATCCTGGGGCGTGGAATCCTTGGCCCCCACCGGCTGGCCACACTGGCGGCGAAAGAATTGTTTCACCGGGCGATCCTCCAACGAGTGAAAACTAATAACCACCAAGACCCCCCCGGAGTTGAGCCGCTCAAATGCCGCCGGTAGCGCCCGTTCGATGGCCCCAATCTCATCGTTTACGGCGATACGAATCCCTTGGAAATTCCGAGTCGCCGGATGAATTTTACTCTGGCGGCGCTGCGCTGCCGGGATCGCGTCCGCAATCACCTCTGCCAATGCAGCCGTGCGGGCCAAACGTCCCGTGCCTCGCGCATCAATCAACGCCCGCACCACTCGCCGCCAACTCTTCTCTTCTCCCCAGTTCCTTACCGCCCGCACCAGCATCTCCTCGGTGGCGGTTTCCAACCATTGCGAGGCCGGCAGTCCCGAACGTGGGTCCATCCGCATGTCCGCCGGCGCATCCACCCGGAATGAAAAGCCACGATCGCCCGTATCCAACTGAAACGAGGAAACTCCCAAATCAAACAGCACGCCATCCAAACCGCCGGTCTCGAGCTCACCCAATCGACCAAAATCGCGATCGATCAATTGAAACCGCTCGCCGAACGCCGAGGCCAACCCCGCCGAACGCGGCAATGCCGCCGGATCACGATCCAACGCCACCACCGATACCTCGGCCGCCGATTCCAAAATCGCACGGGTATGCCCACCTCCCCCAAAGGTGGCGTCCAACACTTTCGCCCCCGGACGAGGAGCGAGAAGCTCCATCACCTCGGCAAGGAGAACTGGTTGGTGGCCTGGTGTAGTCATCGTCAGCACAATGGGATCACCCCCGAGGGCGATCGTGGCGGCTCCGCCACAGAACAATGCGGTCCACCGTCGACGGCAGGGCCGTCTCCGAAACGATGGGTGAATAATAGGCCTCCAAAATAGAGCGACGACGACGCAGCCGTTCGAGACGCTCATCACCCGAACAATCTAAAACTATGGCGGCGGAGTCGAAACCAACCGGAAAAAATGCTCGTGCGGGTTTCGAGAGATCAAAATTGCTGAGTGCCATGATCAGATCCCAAATCGCCGCATCACGTTGCCCTGACTTGAGGGCGTCGATTTTTGCTCGGCGATCGCCCATCTCTCAGGGCTGTATATGTTGAACTTGTTAAAGCCACCCACGAGAACGACCTCCTCCTTCGGCCCCTTCAGATTCGCGTGCTCAAAGAGCGATTCCATGAGCGCGATGCGACCCTGACTATCAAACGAAAACGCCTGCGTGTTCGCCATGAAAGCGCTGACTTCGTCCTGCGCTTCCGTGTCGGAAAGAGGAACTTCCGCGAATTTTTCGTAGAGTTTATTCGCCTCTACGGGAGGCAGGACAGTTACGTAACCTCCTGGATTCGGGATAGCTAGGAAAGTCGTCCCCTTTTCAAACAAGTTCCTCCACGCCGACGGAACCGTAACTCGGTTCTTATCATCGAGGTTATGCCGGAATTTCCCGGTGAGGTACTGTTTTTTCGCGGTAGACATCTGTGCATTACGCCAAAGCGTCCCAATTCGCCCCAAAACAACCCATTTTACTTTCAAAGGTCGAGAAAAATTCCCCCATCACCCCTTCTTTTACCCAGAAGTTATTCACATACTGTGTTCATTATCCGAGGTACCCAACCCGGCAACTCACCTCCTCGTGGCTGCATTCAAACCGCCGAGGACAAATTTCCCGACCACTTCTCATCAATAACGCTGGAGCCAGTCATCGTAATGATTACCGTGCGACCCATGGAATCCCCCACCAATATTCAGCTCATCGGCAACGAGGTCGCGATCGCCTGGAGCGACGGAGCTGAGTCGTTTTTTCACTCGGAGATGTTACGGGCGGCATCTCCGAGCGCCGAAAATGTCGGGGAACGCGCCGTCCTCGGAAATCAATACGGCGGTGACGGCCCCACAGAATTCCCGGGAGTTCTAGTGGAAGGCTGGGAAATCGTGGGCAACTACGCCGTACGTTTTGATTTCAGCGACGGCCACCGCACCGGCCTGTACAGCTACCTCCGAGACCTCGCCCGCAAAGGCGAATAAACGCATAAGATTCCTCGACCTCACCGCCCAGTCCCAGACTCATGAGACCTCAAATAGGGTCACTCACAGAATCGTGCCACGATCACCGTGACGTTGTCGCGCCCGGACAATCGGTTCGCGCGCTCGATCAATTCCCTGACCGCCTTTGGCAAGGGCATGTCTCCCGCCCCCACCGCACCCATGACGCCCGCCAATTCCGCATCCGGCACCCCGTCTAGCAATCCGTCACTGCACAATAAAATCACATCTCCCGCCAATATCTTCGTGGCCTCGCAATCCGGAGCGATTTCCGCATCCCCTCCGCTCAAACATTGATCGATAACGTGCCGGCTCGGATGCCTCCTACCATCGGCCTCGGATAGTTTCCCGCTCTGGCGCAATCGTCCCACCGGTAAATGGTCGACACTGAGTTCGTCCAGCCATCCCTCCCGCATGCGATAAATTCGGCTGTCTCCCACCTGTCCAATAACTCCTCCCGCCTCGTCGACCCACAAAAAGGATAACGTCGCCCCCATGCCCCCCCATTGCGGGTTCGAACGAGAAACCTGTAAAATCTCCTCATTGGCCTGCTGCAACGCCGCATGCGCCACCTCCACCGTGGGGGTATTTTCTGCTCCGGCCATCAATACCCTTCTGATCTGCTGAATCGCGAGCCGACTGGCAACGCCACAGTCCAACCCTGAGTGCACAGGCTGAGAGGGAGTGGTTCCCTTTCTCCTAATGCACTACGCGATCAATATCGGCGAGCGACCCGCTGAGGTGGAGCGTCGGGAGGTGCCGGACACTGGGAGGCCGACTTGGTCATGGGTGCGGGCAATCGCACCGCCATTTTTGTCATCACCGAACGAGTCTCCCGCTACGTGATTATCGTCCCGTTGGGCGGCGCCAAAGACGCGATCAGCGTCGCCCGCGCTCTCATCCGGGCCTTCAAACGCCTGCCCGCCCACCTGCGCAAGACCCTCACCTACGACAACGGCCGCTAAATGGCCCAACATGCCGCCTTCTCCCTTGCCACAAAAGTGGCGGTCTACTTCTGCAATCCACACAGCCCTTGGCAGCGCGGTGCGGTCGCGAATATCAACGATCTGATCCGGGAATACTTCCCTAAAGGCATCGACTTTAACACCGTCACCAAAGGCCAAATCGCCAAAGCGGAGTGGCTACTCAATAATCTCCTTCGCATCGGGCTCGACGGACCGTCTCCCGCTGAAGTCTTAAGTCTTTCATGCTATTATTATACAAAAGGACTGTGCACTAGCCGCTTGACGCCGCCAACTTCCCCCGCGTTCGCTCCTCCTAATCCATCACTGACCCCTAACCAAATTCCCGCCATCATACTAAGCGTGCCTTCTGCGACGTCCAAGGGCTCAACAAGTGTAATGGGAGTTAATTAGATATACGAAACAAAAATAGTAGTGCAGGATGGGTGCATGGCCCGCTCTGTTAATCCGCTAATCATTGATGCCGCGCAGCATCAAGAACTTGAACAGATGATCAAACGCCCGACCACGCCGCAACGGGAGGTCAGGCGGGCGCGCATCGTGTTGTTGCGGGCCGAAGGGAAAAGCCAGGAGACGGTGGCTGCTCAGATCGGAGTGAATCGTCCGGTGGTGGCGAAGTGGGAAAAGCGATTTCGTGAGGCAGGGTTGGCTGGATGGGCCGAAGCGAGACGTTCGGGCCGGAAGCCGAGTGTGGATGTGGCGATTCGCGCTCAGATCGTCATTGAGGTCACGCAACCCCCGGCCGGGCGCACCCGCTGGTCCTCACGGGCGATGGCCAAGGCCAAGGGGGTGTCGGCCCACACCGTGCAGCGTCTGTGGCGGGCCAACGACCTGAAGCCCCATTTGCGACGAACGTTCAAGTTGTCGCGTGACCGGAACTTCGAGGCCAAGTTTTGGGATGTCATCGGCTTGTATCTGAATCCGTCCGATCGGGCCTTGGTGCTATGTTGCGACGAGAAAAGCCAGTGCCAGGCGCTTGAGCGCACCCAGCCGGGCCTGCCTTGGTATCGGGCACATCAAAACCACCACCCACGATTACACCCGCCACGGCACGGTCACGCTATTCGCCGCCCTCGACTATCTGGACGGCAAAATCATGCGACGCACCGCCTCTCGGCATACCCACCGCGAATGGCTCGGTTTCCTCCAGCACATCGATGCGCAGGCACCCGACGGCTTGGTCCTGCATCTGATCATCGACAACTACGCCACCCACAAGCACGCCAAAGTGAAGAGCTGGATAAAGTGGCGCAATCAGCGCCATGCCAAAGCCCATGGCGTCGAGCGCATCGCACTGCATCGCACTGCACCCCAACATCCTCTTCCTGGTTGAATCTAGTGGAGCGCTTCTTACGCGACCTCACCGTCGATTGTATCCGCGATGGCAGCTTCACCAGCGTTCGAGACCTCACCAACGCCATCGAAACCTACATGGCCGCACGCTACCTCGAACCCACCCGCTACCCCTCCCGCTACACTTGGAAGGCTGAAGGCTCCGCCATCCTGGAGAAAATCCAACGCGCCCGCACCGCTGCATCCCTTCATTCAGTATAGTTCATTAACTCTCAGCACACTAGGGCTGCACTCAAGGATCCCACCCACCAAGAATCTTCGTTGTTCTCTCGTCGCGGTCCCACATCCGTCGCACCGGCGAATTCAAGTCGATTGGCAGGTTGAGAGAGGATGGACATGGGACGATTGAGTAAGCGTCGTTCGCTCATTTCATTGGCGCAATACTTCGGTGCATGAAGTTGCACTTACCCATGCGAGAAAAACACCAGAAGCAGGTCACAACCCACGCTCGACGGAGGGAATTACTTTTTACAACATCAGTGCTCTCATGTCTGCATTCCCAGAACGCACCACCCGCACCGAGGTGGAACTCGGCTCCACGTTCCAGCCTAAATTCGGGGCCGACGGCCTGATCCCATGCATCACTCAGGATCACGTCACCGGTGAAATTTTGATGTTTGCCTTCATGAATGTCGAATCGCTGGCCCTCACCTTCTCCCGCGGCAAAGCCACCTATTGGAGCCGGTCGCGCTCCAAACTGTGGATGAAGGGCGAAGAATCCGGCAACGTACACTTGGTTCGCGAGGTTCGCACCGACTGCGATCAGGATGTAATTCTCATCCAGGTCGAACAATCAGGCCCGGCCAATGCGTCCTGCCACAACGGCTTCAAAAGCTGCTTTTACCGTCGGCTCACCGACTTGTCTGATCCCGCCTTCCCTCTGGAAACCACGACCGGACCACTTTTCGACCCGAAAACGGTCTATGAAAAGTAGTTTGTTCATCCTGTCGTCAGCGCCCTCTTTTGGGTGTTGGCATGGCTGATGAGTCAGCTGCTCCGCAACCGAGTGTCAGCGTAATCGGGTGTCACCGTAATCGGGTGTCACCGTAATCGGGAAGCCCTCGAATGTCTTAGGCCCCTGGAGCCAACCCGCGATCACTCGCACTCGCGAACCCGAGCACCGCCTTAAACTCGTCCGAGTCCACCGCGTCATGCGCTTTGAGCTTGTCGAGCGCCTGGCTGCGATTGAGCCCTTCGCGAAACAGAATGCGGAATATCAGCTTTACCCGATCAAGTTGCTCGCTGACAAATCCTCGGCGCTCCAACCCAATCTTGTTAATCGCCCGAATCACCGCCGGTTGCCCATCCGCAATCATAAAGGGGGCGATGTCCTGCACGATTTTGGCATACGCACTGATCATCGAATGAGCGCCGATCCGGCAAAACTGGTGCACGCCCGAAACCGCGCCAAATACGACGTGGTCTTCCACCACGCAGTGTCCCGCGATTCCGGTGCTGTTACTCGCAATGATGTGATTACCGAGGATGCAATCGTGCGCCACGTGACCATACGCGAGGAGCACATTGTCATCTCCCAATAGCGTATGTCCGTCCGGCGCGGTCGCCCCATGAATCGTTACATACTCCCGAAACACATTGCGGGCCCCAATTCGCACTCCCGGGTTTCCTCCGTCGAATTTCAGATCCTGTGTTTTAGCCCCGATATTGGCAAATGGGAACACTTCACAGTCCGCGCCCAGCACCGTGTTGCCCTCAACCGCGGCATGGTGATGTAACCGTGTGCCATCACCCAGCACCACGCCTGCCCCCACGTAGGCAAGCGCTCCGATTTCCACGTTGGCTCCGAGTTGGGCACCCGGTTCAACCACCGCCGTTGCATGAATCGGTGTAGGCATAAGATTTAACCTAAACCTCCTCGTCGACGATGGCGAACATCAGATCCGCTCCCGAAACCACCTGTCCATCGACCGAACAAGTGCACTCGGCCTGCGCCATCTTACTGCCCCGCATTTTCACGATCTTTGCATTGATGATCAACTGATCGCCAGGACGCACAGGACGCCGGAATTTAACTTTGTCCGCACTCATGAAAAACGCCGTCTTCCCCCCTTGCTCCCCTTTGCGAAGCATGATGATTCCTGCTGCTTGCGCCATGGCCTCGAGTTGTAACACCCCGGGCATGACTGGGTTGTCCGGAAAATGCCCTGTAAAATAGGGTTCGTTGATGGTCACATTCTTGACCGCCACCAAGCTATCGTCATCGATAAACTCCACCACCCGATCCACCATCACAAACGGATAACGATGAGGAATCGTATCCAAAATACGTCGAATATCTAGCGAGGTCTCCGTCGGCAGCAGCGTCTTGCACCGTTTCTTTTTTTGCTTCGCCAATCCTGCTAATTTGTCCGCCAACGCCTTGGTCAGCTCCGCGTTGATCGCATGGCCAGGTCGCGTCGCCACAATGTGCGCCTTCAAGGGCATTCCGAGCAACGTGACGTCACCGATGATATCGAGTATCTTGTGCCGCACAAACTCATCCTTAAACCGCAACGGATCCTTCGATATAATTTTGTCGCCCTTGATCAGGACCGCACAATCGAGAGAGCCTCCCTTGATCTTACCGAGCTTCAACAGCTCCTCGATATCCTCGTAGACCGTGAACGTGCGGGAAGCGGCAACCTGGGTGATGTAGACATCGGGATCGATATCCAGCGTCAGATGTTGAGTGTGGATGCCGCGATCATCAGCCGAAGTGCAGGTGATTTTTAAGCCGTCATAAGGCAGTGCGATGACGGAGGAATTACCCTTGGAGACAGAAATCGGTTCCTCCAAAACAAAGTAATCGCGGGTCGTCTCCTGCTCCACCGGCTCTCCGGATAGAATCATATCCACAAAGGGCTTCGCCGATCCATCCATGATCGGCGGCTCGGACGCATCCAACTCGATCACGGCATTGTCGATGCCACAGCCACTGAGCGCGCTGAGCACATGCTCCACCAAATTAACTTTGGTATGACCATCTTGAATCGTGGTGTTGCGCACCAAATCAGTCACCTGCGCAATCCGAGGTTTTATCTCAGGTTGGCCGGAAAGGTCAGTGCGTTTAAAGACGAGGCCGGAACCGGGGGGCGCTGGCTTGAGAGTCAGCGAAACAGGCTGCCCCGTGTGCAGCCCTTGACCGGTAACCGAAACCTCACGCGTTAGCGTGCGTTGTTTCATGGAGTTACGGCGCAGTCTCGGACTAAGCATTATCGAAGGGCAAGTCCCGAGATGCGTATCCCGGGCAACCTTGACACCCACCGGCCCCGTTGGTTAACCATCTCCCTTTTCAACCGACAAATCTCTCTTAATTCTCCATGCTTTCCGCTAATGATGTCCGTCGCGGCCAAGTTGTAAAATACAACGGCACCCCGCACTTGATCCTTGAAACTAATCACCGCACGCCAGGCAACCTGCGTGCCTTCGTGCAGATCAAAATGCGCAACTTGATTTACGGTAAGTCACTCGATCAACGCTTCTCCTCCTTCGATTCCATGGATGTGCTCATGACCGAGCGCAAGAAGCTCGAGTTCAGCTACGTCGACCGCGATTCCTTCGCCTTCATGGACCCAGAATCCTATGAAACCATCGAGCTTCCAGCCGAATTGATCGGTGATGCCAAGAACTTCCTCACCTCCAACGGCGAAGTTGAAGTACTCTACGTCGACAACAAGCCCCTCACCATCGAACTGCCTCCCTCCGTCGTCCTCGAGGTGACCGAGAGTGCCGCAGGCATCAAAGGAGACACCGCCAGCAACGTGCAAAAACCCGCCACCATGGAAACCGGCCTCGTGGTGCAAGTTCCGCTCTTCATTAAGGAAGGCGAAAAACTCAAAATCAGCACTACCGACGGGTCCTACATGAGTCGCTCCTAACACCCTGCCTTCTCATTAGGCCAATTTTCTGCCCGTGCCCTCCTCTGGTCACGGGCATTTTTTGTCCACTCACCGGCCAAACCCTCGCTCTCCCACCCGGCGCTCACCCCCCCCCTTCATCCGCCTCGCTCCCTCGAGCGCCGGTCCCTCGTAAACTTTAACCACCATGGTTAAAGGCGTCCCCATTCACACCACGATTCCTTCAGCCCGCCTCAGACCAAAGGCCCACTTACGCGACGGAATAAATCGACCGCAGCGTGCCCACAGAGCAGCGACCAAGCTCGAAAAAAGACCGAGGCTATTTCAGCCCCGGTCTTCGATATAAACTCTGATCTGGTCTGCCCCGCCGTGGTCTTAAGCGACGCGCTCGACCACCAACGGCGGCGGAGTCGGACGTTTCGGCGCCAAACGATAGGCGCTCTTGAAGTATTCCAAAGCCTGCTCGAGTTTCGACTCGTCGTTGTAATGAATCATCATCAACGGTTCCCCTTGCTTGACCTGAGTGGCCACCTTGCGGATTTCGGAAACTCCTACCGCGTAGTCAATCTTGCCCTTGGGCGAGATCTTACCCGCGCCTAAAATACGCACACCGCGAGCGATCATTGCCGCATTGATCGTGTGCACGTAACCGCGCTTGGGAGCCGGCAACTTCCGAATGTGCTTGGCTTCACCAAACTTCTCGGGGTTGTCGATATAGGACGCGTCGCCGCCTTGAGCTTTGATCAGATCCTTCAGTTTTTCGAGAGCGGAACTATCGGTAAGATGCCGCTGCACCGTCTGTTTGGCCGATAGCGTGGAACCAGCCACGCCCGCGAGACGTACGATTTCCATACCGAGTTTCAGCACGAGTTCCTGGAGATCCTCCGGACCTTCGCCCTTCAGTAGTTGAATCGCTTCCTTGAGTTCCAAGGCCGTGCCTACCGTATCACCCAACGGCTGATTCATATCCGTGACCAACGCCACACAACGACGCTTCATCGAACGACCCACCCGGGTCATTGAGCGCGCCAATTGTTTGGCTTGTTCGAGATCCTTGATAAAGGAGCCATTGCCCCACTTCACGTCGATGACGAGCCCTTCGGAGCCTTCTGCCAATTTCTTGGACAACACGGAACCCGTGATCAACGGCAGACTTGGAATCGTCCCGGTCGCCTTGCGCATCTGATAGAATTTGGCAACCGCCGGCGCGAGCCCCTCATCCTGCTTGACGATGGCTCCGCCGATTTTTCCGAGCTGGTTTACGAAATCCTCAATGGAAAGCTCGTCCTTGAACCCTGGAACCGCCGACAATTTGGTCAGCGTGTTGATGATATAATCGTGCTCGTTACCGCACATCATCGGAACCACCACTCCACTGGCCATGGCCAACGGCACCAACACCAACGACGTCTTGTCTCCGACGCCCCCAGTCGAATACTTGTCGATCTTCGGCTTGGCGATATGGGAGAGATCAATCACCTCTCCCGACAGCATCATTTCTTCTGTCAACTCCGCCGTTTCTTGGGCGGACATTTGCTGAAAGTAGATCGCCATCAACAGCGCGGACAGCTGATGCTCCGGCAGATCACCATCCAAGGTGCTGTCGATAATATATCGGATTTCTTCTTGAGTGAATTCGCCACCATCGCGTTTCTTCTCGATCAAGCATTCAAAGGTCGGCTTGATAAACCTGCGTGGAGGCAGTATGCGTTTGCTCATGTGTTGTTGTGAATAACTGAAGGACCAGTCTGACCGTAAACTGCTCAAGCTGACAAAAAAATCTCAACATGTCGAGTCAAAATTACGGTTGCTAATAGGCAATGAGTCCACTTATCGGTCTGATTTTAAGTAATTTAACGCACCATTTAGCCCCCTCTGAAGAGGGTCAAAAACTCTCAAAATCGTTCTAAATGGCGCTTGCCGCGTCCGCCTGTGCAGCGGTTGATTGAAGTAATGTCCGTCCCTTTCAACTTCGCGACCGCCATCGAAGCGGGCCTAAACGACGCCGCCCAAGCCTTGGGGCTCGACACCGCCCCGTTCGCACCAGAAGTGCACACCGCCGATCCACGCCATGGCGACTTCCAAGCCAATGGCGTGCTCCCCTACGCGAAAAGGACCAAACAAAACCCTCGTGCCCTCGCCGAAAAAGTAATCGCCGCCCTGCCCTCGACGATCACCACCAACTTCGATGTCACCATCGCGGGACCCGGTTTTCTCAATTTCACCCTCCAGATTCCCGCGCTTGAGCGGTGGCTCACTACTTATGATACCGAGGAGCTCCTGCGGACGGGCGCCACCTCCGCTCAACCCGAAGCTGGCAAGACATTCGTCGTCGACTACAGCTCACCCAACACCGCCAAGCAAATGCACGTCGGGCACTTACGTTCGATCGTCATCGGCGAAGCCATCTGTCGTTTGCTCGATTTCAGTGGCGCCAAAGTCATTCGAGACAATCACATCGGCGATTGGGGCACCGGCTTCGGCAAACTGATTTGGGCCTACAAACGTCAACTCAACAGCAACGCTCTCGCCACCGACCCGCTCGAGGAATTCGAACGTCTTTACAAAGTGGGAAACAGTGCCGCTGACGCCGATGAATCCGTGCTCGAAAACGCCCGGGAGGAGTTGGTTAAGCTTCAAGCTGGCGACGAAGAAAACCTCTCTATTTGGCGCCGAATTAACGAGGTATCCCTCGCTGCTTTTCAGAAACTCTACGACCAATTTGGCGTCACTTTCGACCACACGCTCGGCGAAAGCTTCTACAACGATAAGGTCCCCCAAGTTTACCAAGAGCTCACGGATATCGGTCTAGCCGCCGAAAGTCAGGGTGCACTGGTGGTGTTTCATCCCGATCACCCCCGCTTCAACGAACAGCCCTTCATCATTCGCAAGAGTGACGGTGCGGCCAACTACGCGTCAACGGATCTCGCCACGCTGCTCTACCGCACCGAGCAATTTAAAGCCGATGCTTCCATCTATGTAATCGATTCCCGGCAAGGCGACCACTGCCAACAGCTCTTCCTCACCGCCGCCAAGTGGTTCGAGAAAACCAATCGCCGGTTACCCCGCCTCGAACACACTTCCTTCGGCACCGTGCTCGGCGAAAACGGTAAACCCCTCAAGACCCGCTCCGGCGAAAACATCAAACTGCGTGACCTGCTCGCCGAGGCGACAGAGCGCGCCGCTACGTTGGTCGGTCAAAAAAGTACCAACCTCTCCCCCCAGGAACAGGCTTCTGTCGCTGCGGTCGTTGGCGTGGGTTCAGTCCAATACGCCGATCTTTGCCAAAACCGCTCCAGCGATTACGTATTCTCTTGGGACAAGATGATCTCGCTCGAGGGAAATACCGCCGCCTACCAGCTTTACGCCGTCGCTCGCATTCATTCCATCTTCCGCACACTGGAAACTTCGCCCACCGAACCCACCGCTTTTGCCGCCGCCGACGGCCTTGAAACAACCACCGAAATCGCTCTGGCTCGTAAACTTGCCAAATTCCCCGAAGGGCTGCGTGGCGCCGTGAGTCAGTTGCGCCCCCACGCCTTGGGACTTTACCTCTACGAACTCGCCGGCGAATTCAGCGCCTTCTACAACAACGACAAAGTCGCCGTCCCTGAAGCCAATATTCGCGCTCGTCGTCTTCGTCTGTGCGCCCGCACGCTCTTGATTTTGGAGACCGGCCTTCACCTCATGGGCCTGCGCACGCTCCAACGTATGTAGAGCGTGTCCCACCAGCGCAAGAAGTTGGCGATGAGAAGGTAGCGTAAAAATAAAGAGGCTGAAACCGGGAGGATTTCCTGGTTTCGGCACAAAAACGGCGTGTATAATTTGGTGTGAACAGTACTACCGAAGCCGTCGCCCCGGAAGCTGCCCTGAAAACCTGGCTGCGTCCAGACCTGACTCCGGTCGGACCCAACAAAGATTACGCCGCGTTTCGCGATCAACGGGCGGGGCTCGACCAGTTGTTGGCCAACAGTCACTTGGAAGCGATGGCCGTGGACTTTGCCCGGGAAAACTGGCGGGGCGACGACGTGGCCGGGTTGCCGCGACACCTGCAATTCGCGCGCAAGGCGCGGCGGGTGCAGGTATTGCGCATGATGCTCGTAAAAATCAGCTTGCGTAAACTTTCCCTGAGCATCGCCTCCAGCGATCTGTTGGCCGACTTTTGCGGAGCGCGCCGGATCGACGGCATCAAGGGGGTCTCCCAAAGAAAGCGTGCGGGAGCGTGCGTCCAAATGCTTCACCGCCGGGCAGGTGCGCAGGATGAGCCAAGTCTTTATCGAGATGTGCGGTGAGGCGGACCGGGCGAGCGAACTGGGACTGGCTGCGGCGCAGCCGATGGATACGTGCCTGGTGGACTCGACCTGCCTGCAGGCCAACATCCATTTCCCGGTCGACTGGGTGCTCTTTCGCGACGTGAGCCGCACCCCCCTGCTCAAGGCGGTGAAACTGCGCCGTGCAGCGGGGTTGCGGGGTCGGATGCCGAATGAGCCGCCAGTTTTTGCCAAGCAGATGAATCGGTGGTGCATTGCGATGACCCACAGCCGACGGCGCCGCGATGCGAAGCGGGTTCGCAAGGGGGTGCTCCGCCAGATGAAACGCCTGCTGCGCACCATCGGCGAGCACGCCCGCCGCCGACTACGCCCGGACCATTGGCGCTGCACTCCCACCGACGCGTGGCCCTTTTCAAAAAACTGCGCTCGTCGATATACAGATCGGCGAGCTTTTCATCGCCGAACAATGTGTTGGCGTCGCAGGCCACTTGGTCCACCAACGAGTGGTGATCCCATGGCGATGAACTGATGAACCGCTCAAGACCTTGATTAATCACTGCCTTTCACATCCTGCCCGATCACCTCAATGTTTTTTCGCCGCTGCGTGCCCAGCAGCCCACTGAGGTAGTGGCGCGCGTGCCCCACGCTGTTCATCCCCCAGCGCGATGAAGTGCGGTGAATAGGAGTGGCAAAATTCCACGAACATACGGGCCGCATCTTTTGGGGCGGCAATGTCATTTTTTCTTCGGCCCGCAGGGCTAGGCCCCCCCGATGATCAACGGACTGATAGAGGCTCTATCTCTGTCGCCTCTTCTAGTTCTGTCAAACATTTAACTAAGTAGAACTAGGCGGTAATGATCGAGCCAATCGCCAACTGAAACGCGATAGCTGCCTCCGCAATCGACGTGGTGTGGTCCGCCGTCCTTGATACCACTCGGGCATCCCAAAACAGTTCAGATCACTCTTTATCATCACCTCCCCACGCCAATCGTCCTCCGGCCCAACCCTCAGTCCGGAGTAGGAGCGCTTGGAGATATCCCGCACGCGCTCGTTCAAAAACCTACATCCACCGGAATTGGTCGGCACGTCTTCGGGCTTCACCCGCGTCCGATCGATATGCAAAATCACTAAATCCGTTCCCTTTGGAATTTCCGACACGGGCCCGACAGCGATTTCATGCCCCTCCCTACGCCAATATCATGCTAGTTTGCACACCAAAGTGATAGTCGCCGCAAACAGAGTCAGGGGAGGTCACAATTTGCACCGCAAGAGGTCTCATCGGAGGTTCGGATATTCGAGCAAGGCGGTGCCTTCAAGCTTCGTGACATAGCAAAAATCACCTCATAAGAATTCACTTTCTCGCCCGTTACACCTCTTATCCCGCCAATGCGCCTCCCAACCTACTCGCGTCGTGCCATCTTCCTCGGACTCACCGGGTTCCTTTTCGCCGCCACCTGCGTCGCCGAGGTCTCCCTCGCCCTCCTTTTTAACGACGGAGCCGTGCTACAACGGAATCAACCTGTCCCGGTTTGGGGCACCGCCGCCCCGCACGAACGTTCGCCTACCAAACGGTCTCCACAACCGCCGATGACGCCGGCCAATGGTCCGTGACCCTCGCCCCCATGCCTGCCAACGCGACCGGCCGCACGATGACCGTCCAAGCCGCAAACCACACCGTCGTAAGCGATGTGCTCGTCGGCGACGTCTGGCTCTGCGGCGGTCAGTCCAACATGGAATGGCCCCTGCGCATGACTCAACGCGCGGAAACGGAGATCGCCACCGCCAACTACCCGCTACTCCGCCACATCAAGATCGCCAACCAGATCGCCCGCAACCCGCGCACCTCCGCCTCCGGAACCTGGTTGACCAGCACGCCCCAAACCGCGCCCCACTTCTCCGCTATCGGCTACTATTTCGGGCGTGACCTGCTGCGCGAAATTGGAGTGCCCATCGGCCTCATCAACAGCAACTGGGGCGGCACACCGGTCGAAGCTTGGCTCCCCCCCTCCACTTTCGACGACCTCGAAGTGCGCATCGCCGCCGCCGCCCATCAAGCCGTCTCTTATCAGGACATATTCCAACGCTTCTCCCGCTACCGCGAAACCCTCGCACAATGGGAAACCCGACGCACGACCGCCGAAACCGCTGGCGAAACATTCGACGAAAAGAAACCCCGAACCCCCTGGGCTCCCGGTGCCGAAAACCACGCTTTCGTGCTCAACAACGGCATGATCGCCCCCCCCTCGCCCCCTACGCCATGGCCGGAGTCATCTGGTACCAAGGCGAAGCCAACACCGACCAATCCGAAGCCTACCGCCAGCTCTTCGGCACACTCATCAACGCCTGGCGCGGTCAATTCAACCAACCCAATCTGCCGTTCTGTTGGGTGCACCTCGCCAATTGGGCGCCCGACGGAGACACGGGATGGCACCCAAATGGGCCTTCCTGCGCGAGGCCCAATCCCAAACGCTCGACCTTCCGTACACCGGCCAGGCCGTCATCCTCGATATCGGGGATCCCGACGATATCCACCCTCGCAACAAAAAAGATGTCGGCGCTCTCCTCGCCCGACACCGCGTCTACGGTCACGGACGTCATCGATACCGGGCCAACCTTCACCGAGGTTGAGTTTAACGGTCCCCAAGCCCACATCACCTACTCCAGCGCCGATGGCTTGCACACCACCGACGGCACTCCGCCTCTCGCGTTCGAACTGGCTGGTGCCGACAAGGTGTTTCCTCCCGCCAACGCCAGGCTCGATGCCGCGCAGGTATTACTCACCTCCCCAAACGTGCCCACTCCCCGCTTCGTCCGCTACGCTTGGCGCGATTGCCCGACCGTGAATCTGGCCAATGCCTCCGGTTTGCCCGCCGCCCCCTTTCGCATCGATACGGACTAAATCCGTCCAATTCCTACGTAGTGCCCCTCTGCTCATCGGGACCAGGAGGGGCATTCACCCTAAAAAATTGCAAAACCTACCTGATTGTATCGGCACGAAAACCGCTCACTTTAAAAATTATGAGTGATTCTGAAAAAATTGAGGCCGGCTTCCGGGTGCTGCAATTCACCCTTCACCTCGATCCCTCCGGAACCCCGTCCCAAAACCGATGTGATTTGGGTCGTTTCGATGGTATCGTCGAGGCGTTCAACACCGCCCGCCTCGCCGCGCTCCACGCCTACACCCACATGCTCACATGCTCAAGTCCCACCGACGGCTGCGCGGGGAATCTCACTTTCGTCGACACCGAGTGGGGCTACGACATCCGCCGTAAAGGCCTCGTCGTCGAACGTTTTTGGGTCCACGACCGCGAAGCCGCCGTGCTCGCTTGATCGCACCAGCGAAACACGTCCCGCGACGTCGATCCAATCCCTCCCAGATGCCAAGCGCAGCCCCGCCCGGCTGCGCTTTTTCATGCCCTCTCTTCCCCTCCGTCACCCCACTTGTAACGTATTACGTTGCAAAGGCACAGGTGCTCTTCCCCAGCGCGCGCCGCCTGATCCGTCCGTCTTCCGCCTCACCGCCCACCGACTTCCGGACACTCATTCAGTGCCCGGAAGTCAAAAGGCCTGTCACGACTACGCCAAGGCCGCCGCGATGCGCTTCAGCGCATTCTCGACGTTCGCTCTCGAATTAAACGCGCTGATTCTAACGTGTCCTTCGCCGCAGGTGCCAAATCCAGCTCCCGGCGTACAAACAACGCCTGCCTTATTCAGCAACAAATCGAAGAACTCCCACGCATCACAACCCGTATTGATCCAGATGTAAGGAGCGTTGTCTCCGCCCACGCAATTGAAGCCCAAATCGTTAATCGCGGTGCGAGTAAGCGCCGCGTTTTCCAAGTAGAAATCGGTCTTCGCCTTCACTTGCGCCTGTCCTTCTGGGGTATAAATCGCCGCGGCCGCCTTTTGCACCGGGTAAGACACTCCGTTGAATTTTGTGGTCTGACGACGATGCCACAAGCTGTGCACCGAGTGACCTTTGCCCGTCGCATCAAACGCCTGCAATTTCTTCGGCACCACCGTGTAAGCGCAACGGGTGCCCGTAAACCCTGCCGTCTTAGAAAAGCTCCGCATTTCAATCGCTACCTCATCCGCTCCCGGAATTTCGTAAATCGAATGCGGAATCGACTCATCCCGAATAAACGCCACGTAAGCGACATCGAAGAGGATGATCGCTTGATTCGCTTTCGCGTAAGCCACCCAGGCCTCAAGCTGTTCTCGAGTGGCCGTAACGCCCGTGGGGTTGTTCGGAAAACACAGGTAAATCAGATCGGTGGGCTCCTCAGGAATGGCGGGCACGTAGTTGTTCTCCGGTGTGCACTCCAAATAGGTCATCCCCTCGTAACGCCCATCCACATTGGTTCCCGTGCGACCCGCCATCACATTGGTATCGATATAGACTGGGTAAACCGGGTCCGGAATCGCCAACTTCAGGCCATCCTCCGCAAAAATCTCCTGGATGTTCGCGCTGTCGCACTTCGCACCATCGGAGACAAAAATCTCATCCGCCGAAATCTCACAGCCCCGGCTCGCATAGTCGCCCTTTTGAATGGCTTCACGCAGAAACGCGTAGCCCTGCTCCGGACCGTAACCACGAAATGTATCGCGCTGGGACAATTCGTCCGCTCCCTCATGCAGCGCCTTCACACAAACTTCCGGCAGAGGTTCGGTCACATCACCGATCCCCAACCGAATCAGTGGCTGGTCTGGATTGGCGGCCGTGTAGGCGTTTACACGCTTGGCAATGTCGGCGAAGAGATAGGAAGCCTTAAGCTTCAGGTAGTTTTCGTTGATGCGGATCATGGTATGGGAAAAGAGAGAACGGATCGTCCCAAGACGGTTTACTGGGCAAAAACTTGAATAAGCAGCGCTTGGGGAATTTGATCAAGCCCCCTTCAAACGTCGTTACTCATCGTCGCAGTTACCACCACTATGCAAACCCTCACCTCCGTCTCCGAGATGCAAACCCTGGGCCGCGACTGGCGCTTGGCCCGCCGCACTGTCGCCCTGGTGCCGACCATGGGAGCATTACATGAAGGCCATTTGGATCTGGTTCGACTTGCCGCTCAGCATTCGGAGATCGTCGTCGTGTCGATTTTTGTGAATCCCACGCAATTTGGCCCCAACGAGGACTACGCCCGATACCCTCGCGATCTGGAGGGCGATATCGCCAAATGCGAAGCTGCCGGAGCCCACTTCGTATTCACTCCGACGAAAGATCAACTCTTCCCCGCGGACTATTCGACTTATATCATCGAGGAAGCCGTGGCCAAGCCCCTCGAAGGCATCTCCCGCCCCGCTCACTTTCGAGGCGTCACCACGGTGGTCGCCAAGTTGTTCAACATCGTGCAGCCCAATCTCGCGATCTTCGGTCAAAAAGACGCCCAGCAAGTCGCCGTCATCCGCAAAATGGTCACGGACCTGCACCTGCCAGTGGAAATCGTGGCCGCCACCACCACCCGCGACACCGACGGACTCGCCCTCAGTTCTCGCAACGCCTACCTCTCCACGCTGCAACGCTCATCAGCGCTCGCCATTCCTCAAACCCTCCAAGTAATAAAAACCATGGTGGACAAAGGGGAGCGCCGCGCTGAACGCCTCAAGGCCGAGGCCACCCACCTCTTGGCTGACCGCCGCCAAATCCGCGTCATTTACGTCTCCGTAGTCGATCCCGCGACCATGCAAACCCAACGCGAAATCACCCCGGGAAATTCTCTGATGGCCATAGCGGCTTGGGTCGAGGAAACGCGCCTAATCGACAACATTCTACTGTAGGACCAAATTCTGCCTACTCCCTCAGTTTAAAGCAGTGCCTTAACCGCCTGAACTCCTAGGGTGGCGGATGATTCAGTTTTCCAACACGCTCCCCCCTCCCCCCTGTGAGCCAATCGACAGCACTCTCCAATGAATCCGATCATTCGTCCAGTCACCTCCGACGATATCGCGGCGATCCACAGGATCTACGCCCATCACGTGCTTCACGGCACCGGAACCTTTGATACCGTGAAACCATGCGCAGCAAGTTCAATCAAACTGCCGGAAGAGACTACCCCTTCTACGTGGCCAAGGTCGCAGGAGAAGTGGTGGGTTACGGCTACATAGGCCCCTTCCGCGAACGACGCGCCTACCAATTCACGGTCGAAGATTCGATCTATCTACATCCCGACAAAACCGGCCGCGGCCTCGGACGACTCTTGCTCAATAAACTCATCGGTGCGTCCACTCAACGTGGATTCAAGCAAATGATCGCCCTCATTGGCGACTCCTACAACCGCGTCTCCGTTCGACTCCACTCCACCAGCGGCTTTGTGCATACCGGCACCCTACAAAACGTCGGCCAAAAGGTTGATCGCTGGCTCGACGTCGTTGTCATACAACGCAGCCTCGACGACAAATAATCACCCCAAACGCCGCTTTCGGAGCCCCCGTAAACTCGTCATACCACCCCAGTCCGTCACCTCCCCCCAGCACGACCCCATCGCTGAAAAAGCGCACCCGGTGACGCAGCACTTGCGACAACGCCAAGTGCCCCCCCCCTGCGCGACCACCTCTTGAAACGCCTCCTCTGAAATCCGAGCAGCACCCGACCGAACCGAAGCGCCAGTCCCGAAAAGACACTCGCGATACGTAGCCTAAACAATCTTCCAGGCCCGTCCCACCAGAATTCTCGAAAGCCCCCTCCGCGCCACCAATCGACCCGCCACCGCCTCACCGTATCCACAAAACCGATAGTCGGCCGGATCCTCCACCCAACCGGCTCTCACCGCATTCAAATCGATATAAGCAGCGATAGTGCGCAAAGGGTTTCTGCGACCCTCTACCAGAACGCTCTTAAACCGCTCGGCCCAAAGTGTACCAAAACGACCATGGGAACGCTTAAACCACACTGAGAACCGCTGTTTGAGAAGCTTCATAAAAGCGGACACATCCCCCATCAGAGCTAACTGACGTTGCCGCCAGGCCATGGCCTCAGGCCCATTTGCCTTCAACTGGTCTTTAACCACCTCGATCCTCGCGGACTGATAACGAGTGGGTTTCGGGTAGAGCACCCCAAACCGATGAAGCAGATCGGCATCCACAACCTCCCGCCGCTCAGGCACACGCACCAGCACATGGAAGTGATTGACCACGATCGTGTAGGTAATGATTTCGACCCCTCAATATTCGGCGATTTGCCACATCTGTTTACGCAGAACCTCCTTCGCCAAGTCATCAAATAGGTGCTCCCCGTTTACGGTTCGTGAGATGCAGTGATTAAAACCGCATCCCCTTCCCCCGCATCAATCTTAACCCGAGCCATCCTCATCCCCCCCATCCCAACCTCAATCCCCAAAAATTCAACATATTTTAACCTGTCCCTTAAACTACCTCGGTCTAAGATTGATTAACTCACGGTTACGCTTTCGTTTCAGCGACGTGTCCAAATCCTTTGACGTTCTGGTTCTTGGCAGTGGTATCGCCGGGCTCAGCTTTGCGCTTAAAGCTGTCCAGCAAGGGCACACCGTCGCCATTCTCACCAAAAAAAACAAAGCCGACTCTAATACCAACTGGGCCCAAGGCGGCATTGCCGCCGTTACGAGCCCTGAGGACGACATCGAAAAGCATGTCCAAGATACACTCATTGCCGGCGATGGATTGTGCCGCGAAAAAATCGTGCGCGAAATTGTCGCAGACGGTCCGGCTCGCGTTCAGGAATTGGTCGACCTCGGCCTGAAGTTTGCCCGCGAGGCAAACAGCGAATACGACCTGGGGCGGGAGGGCGGTCACAGCGCACGCCGGATTCTTCACGTTAAGGACATGACCGGAAAGGCCATCGAAGACGCTTTGCTCCGCGCCATTAGCCGCGAACCAAAGATCGCCCTCTACGAACACCTTTTCGGCATCGACTTAATCACCATTGGCCAAGGCAAAAATCGACGCTTGCAGGGTCTCTACGCCCTCGAGGTGCACGATGGCCGCGTGATCACTTTTCGAGCCCCGGTGATCATGTTGTCCACTGGTGGCGCCGGCCGCGTTTACCAATTCTCCACCAATCCAGAAATCGCCACAGGCGACGGTATTGCCATGGCGTTTCGCGCGGGGGCCGAAATCCGCAACCTCGAATTCATCCAATTCCACCCGACCTCTCTCTTCACGCAAAACAATAAGCGTTTTCTCATAAGCGAAGCCGTCCGCGGAGAAGGCGCCGTGCTTCGAAATCTCGCAGGAGAAGCGTTTATGCCTCGCTACCACGCGCAAGCAGACCTCGCACCGCGAGATATCGTCGCGCGCGCCATTGACTCCGAAATGAAGGCAAGCGGTGCCCCCCACGTATGGCTCGACATCACGCATCGCAACGCAACTTACCTAAGGAAGCGTTTCCCCAAAATCTATCGCACCTGCAAGGAACTCGGATTCGACCTCGCCAAAGACTTACTGCCTGTCGTCCCCGCAGCACACTACACCTGCGGCGGCGTTGCCACCAATCTCTCCGGCGAAACCGATTTGCGGGGCCTCTACGCTTGCGGTGAGGTCGCCTGCACCGGTCTCCATGGGGCAAACCGTCTCGCGAGCAACTCCCTCCTCGAAGCGGTCGTGATTGCCCACCGCGCCGCCAACTCCGTAACCCGTTATATTGCCAAACATCGCAATCTAGCCTCGAAACCCATTCCGGAATGGATCGACCTCGGAGGAACAGATGAAGACGAACGCGTCGTAATCAGTCACAATTGGGACGAGCTACGTCGCACCATGTGGGACTACGTTGGCATAATGCGCACGACCAAGCGCCTTGAGCGCGCACGCACGCGCATTGCCAACCTCGAACGTGAAATCCACGATTACTACAGGAACTTCTCCGTCGATCCAGAGCTCCTCGAATTGCGCAACATGGCCACCGTCGCCCGCCTAGTTATTTCCTGCGCCTTGCAACGCACCGAGAGTCGAGGGATCCACGCCATCACTGATTTTCCCAAAACCCGCAAACGAGCAACCGACTCCAGAGTCCGATCCTCACCATGAGCTCCGAATCCCTCACTGGCGTGCTGGAGCGCATAATTTTCTCCAACGAAGAAAATCATTACACCATCGCGGATTTTCGCGCGGGCGACGGCGCGGAAAAAACCCCCATCGTCGGCACTTTGCCCGGTGTGCAATGCGGCGAAACACTGCACCTCGAAGGCGAATGGACCCGCCACAGTCAACACGGCACGCAGTTCAAGATTTCCTCCTTCCGCTCCACGCTACCCTCCACCGTGTATGGGATTCGCAAGTACCTCGGCAGCGGTCTCGTCCCCGGCATCGGCAAAGTCTACGCCAACAAGATCGTCGACGCATTCGGAACCGACACCTTCCGCGTGCTCTCCGAGGAAAGCGCCCGCCTCCGCACTGTCCCCGGCATCGGTAAAAAGCGCGCCACCGGGATCAAGTCAGCCTGGGACGAACAACGCGCCTTCCGCGACCTCTATATATTTCTCCAAACCTACGGTGTTACCACGTCCCAATGCGTAAAGCTCAACAAAGCCTTCGGAGCCGACGCTCAACGTATCCTGCAAACCGAACCCTATCGCGCCGCTCGCGAGATCGACGGCATCGGCTTCAAGACCGCCGATCGCATCGCCATTAATCTTGGTTTCGCCAATGACGCGCCCCCGCGTCTCGACGCCGGTCTCATCTACGCCCTGGAGACCCTGCAAGAGGAAGGTCATACCGCCCTGCGCGAAGTCGACCTCATCGCCCACGCGACCGAAATGCTTGAAACGTCCAGGGATCGCCTCGAAGCCCGCGTCACCGCCCTGCTGGAAGCTTTTGCACTCGTGCGACACTGGCCCGCGCAGGAGGCCGACCCACTTTCCGGCTCCGGCTTCATCCAGCTTCCCATTTTACACCGCGCCGAAGAAAAAATAGCCCGCGTCGTGCAACGCCTCGAGGCCGTGCCGTCCGGTCTACCTCCCATCAAAATCGACGCCGCCATCGTCTGGGCTCAACCAAAAGCCTCCATCGAATTCGCCGTCAAACAAGCCGAGGCCGTGCGCACCGCCCTCGCTCACAAAATAAGCATCCTCACCGGAGGCCCGGGCACCGGTAAAACCACCATCCTCCGCGCCCTCGTCGACATCCTCCGTGCGAAAAAAGTCCGGCTTCACCTGGCCGCACCCACCGGGCGCGCCGCGCAGCGCTTGGCCGAAACCACCGGAGGTTTCGCCTCCACCATTCACAGACTTCTCAAATTCGACCCCTCCAAGGGTCACTTTATGACCAACGAAGATCACCCTCTTTCCACTGACTTTCTAGTGGTCGACGAGGCATCTATGCTCGATACAAGACTCGCCTCAGCCCTTCTCCAAGCGGTCCCGTCCTCCGCCCACCTTTTGCTGGTGGGTGACATCGATCAACTTCCTTCCGTGGGAGCCGGCAACGTGCTCCAGGACTTGATTGCGACCCAACTCGTTGCCGTCACGCGTCTCGATGTCATCCACCGTCAAAAGGGACAAAGCGGTATCGTGACCACCGCCCATGCCATCAACGACGGCAACCCCACCCTTCCGCTCACGCAATCCGAACTCGACGGCTTGCAGGCCTGGAGTGATCTCAGCTTCATCCCCGCCACTGATCAACAGGACTGTGTCAACAAGGTCCTGCGTCTCTGCCGCGAAACGCTTCCCCGCCTGCATCCGTGGCTCAACCCTAGCCGGGATATTCAGGTGCTTGCCCCCATGCACCGAGGCACCGCTGGCGTCGGCAACCTCAACGCGTCCCTCCAGGAGGCTCTCAATCCGGGGCGCCAAGGCATTAAATTCGCTGCCGGCGAATTTCGACCCGGCGACAAGATCATCCAGTTGCGCAACAACTACGACAAGAACCTGTTCAACGGCGACATTGGCGTGATCGTGTCCACTGACGGCATCAACGGCACGCTTACCGCCCGATTCGATACCGAAGAACACACGTTTGAACGCGCCGAGTTCGGCGACCTTGGCCTCGCCTACGCCATCAGCATCCACAAATCCCAAGGATCCGAGTATCCCGTAGTGGTAATTCCCCTACTAAAGGCCCACTTCATGATGCTTCAGCGAAATCTTCTCTACACCGCCATCACTCGCGGAAAGAAAAAGGTCTACCTTGTCGGTGAACCCGCCGCCTACGGCATGGCCGTGCGCAATCACGAGGCCAAGGTGCGCTCCACCCACCTGAAGCAAAAAATTGCCGCTCTCGCCTAGCCGAAGACGCGGCTGGAATCTTCTGCAGTAGGCGCGCTCCACTCGCGCAATTCGGCCCGCATAATTTTCATACCACCGTGCTTTCCCCTCACCTTGCGCGATGCTCAGTCTCAGCTTTCCATGACTGGATCGAAGCCATATCCTTCCAATAGCTCACGGTTATTCCCACGCCACTGTCACCCCTTGCGGTTTCGATACCCAGATACCCCGACTGGCCACGGGCCAACTCCACCATGCGCTCGGCCATCTTATCACAACCCTCTGTATCGACACTTAATTTTGACGTAAAAATCACCGCATAATACGGCGGTTCCGGGGTGGAAGAAATTACTGAGGATGCATTCATGACAGACTCCGTACGAGGACTAATGACGTATTGGCTCCCGCTAAAAATCATAATCCACCATCCGCTCAGTGGCATCAATCCCATGGTTCCGCAAGTCAGCCATCAACCGCTTCAATTCCGCGAACGGTCTCCCATCAGGACCACACACGGGGTAAATCCGTACTTCTTCCCGCGCCACCCGCATATCAGTTTACGACACGCCTCAAAATGGAATGAATAGTCATGATTAGCTGGATACAAATATAAGAGATGGGCACATAGCACCACATCGAAATTGCGATCCAGGAAGGGCAACTGAGGCAATCCTGCGCCAAAGTATCGCCCTTGCGCGTAATGAGATTCGTAATCCGTCACGAACCGCCTGGCCGCCGCCCGTCGATTCCTCTCTGCCTCGTCGATCGACTTGAACCGAAATCGCCCCGAGTTCTCCGTCGCCCGCATTCGATCAAACATGTGACCATAATCGAGTTTCACATGAGCCGCCAACGCTTCGGCCGACTTTCCATAGAGCGGATCCACCGCCACCACATCAATCCCTGCCCGGCACGCTTCCGCTGTAAAAGAGGATGGACCCACCGCAACATCCAGCACCGATCGGTCCCGTAGGTCCCCCATCGAAAGGTTAAAAAATTGAAGATACTCCGACATTGAACGCCCCCAAAATGCAATGGAGGGCAGTTCAAAAACAGGTGCTTGCACGGATGAAGATGAAAGTACAACAGAGGACATGATCAAAACGGAATCGAGGGTGAAATACGGATACGAAAAAGCCCGACTCGGAATTCGAAGTCGGGCTTGGTGAAGATTTAGGTGGGGGCTCAAAAGGGCCCGCGGAGATCAGTTCGACCTCACCATCGCCAAGCCGTACTACGCCACCACTCAATCGCGAGCTGGCCGAACCGATGGAAATCGGCGGCGATCTTCGCATCAGAATTGGAGGCCACGTTCATTGCCCGGTTCATGCCGGTGCGACCTCTGCGCATCAAGTAAAAAATGCACCGGCGCCGCGGCCTAATCCCCGCGACGCCGGCCAGATTCGATGACCCGCCACAATGGGCCACCGAAATTCTATTCCCAGCGCTCAGCCTCCAGTGGTAACGCGTGGTTTCTCGACCCGACGCAAAAATCCCCGTAATCGTCCACGCTGCGTAACCGGGTCATTCGTGTCGCCGGTCGGTTCTCTTTTGACCAACACCGTCGCCGAGGGCGGCGGCGGCGCTCTTCGCACGCGATCGACCTCCAACCACCGTTCATTCAATTCTCGCAACCCCATTTTGCGTTCGCGAATCTGCCGATTCAAATTGGTCAACACCTTACGCTCCTCTCGGAGCTGGGCCCGCTCCGACTCCAACACCGCGCGACCTCGCTCCAATTCAGCCCAACTGCGCTGCAACATTTCCATCGATAAAGGAAAGGGTGGCGTGGTGACACTGGACGCCGTTTCGTATTCTCGCAAATGCGCCTCCCTGGTCTTTATCTCGACCAACGAATTCTCCCAAAGTTTCTGCTCCTCCGCCAACTGCTCCCGCGCTCGTTCAACTTTTGCCGCCGACTGTGCCACGACTTTTCGTTCCACTGCCAGCGCGTCCCGCTCATCCATCGCAATCTGGGCCGCGACTACCATTTCTCGCTCCAACTTCAGTTCGTGTTGCACCTGCAAACACTGTTTTCTCAAATCCATTTTCGCCCTGTCCACCACCACGTCGTCCAAGACAGTCGCATACGCCCTCTGACTCGAGGCCAACTCATCAGGCACCACGCTCATCGCTTCCCGACCACCCGCATCGATGCCCAATAGCGTAAGCACGCGTCGCAGGCATCCCCCTGCCAAGGTAGTACATCGGTAAGTCCCTCCCTGATGCCCAGAACGACCAGCGCCAGTTCAAGTTCCGGGCATAACATCACCACCGGCAAATCCTTCCGCTTCTGCCGCAAGCGAGACGCCATCACAAACCCGTCTGTATCCTTCATATCGCTACAGTGCCCGATCAACGCCAAATCAAATCGCTGACCCGAAACGGCTTCCACCACCTGATCCCTCGGGACTTCCGCCCTCACCGCCAACCCCGCCTCCGCCAACAGCATCACCAGAACCCGACGCACTGGCGCATCGGCATGCACTATTAGTATTCGTTTGGCGGGATTCATGGGAACGCAGATTCGCTCGTTCCCAACCTGCACCTGAAGATAGCTTCCGCCAGCTGAAACCAACTCTAAAGCAACTATTTACCCGACATTTACGTTAGCGATAAATTTACAAAGATGATTGCCGCGATTTGAATTCAGGCCCGGAAGATAACACTCTCGCGGTTGAACATTTTGACGCAGAGCCATATGCGATACCGGCATACAACGCCGAGGAGCCAAAAAACAGAGCGATAAAATTCCAGTTCCAGACGCCCGAGAGCATCTCCTTGCACACAAGGCTCAAATTCATAATTGGGATCGTTTCGTCCATCCTCTTCATGACGATGGTCAGCTGTTTCAACGTGCCGTATCAGAGTCTTGGTTACGAACTCACGCCCAACTACCGCGAACGCACCGCCGTCATGGCGTTCAAGGGCAGTATCCAGAAGATCATGGAACTCGGCATGTTCGCCACCGCCCTCGTTTGGGAAAACGCGACTTGGTCCGATGTGCCGTCCCGCCTCGCCATCATCTTCAGCAACGGATTTGCTTGGTTCGGCCATCTGCTCGGCAGTCTCTTCACCGGTGATTTCTCCGCCCTGCTCGAGCTCATGAAAACCCCCATGGGCATATGAGCGCCGGTACCGGTGAGGAAAACATCAACGTCGTGCTCGGTGCCCAGGTCTACGCCTCCCTGCTCGGCGGCGGCATGATCCATTATCGATTTTGTCCTCTTCTTCGGCCTCAAGGAACGTTACTATCACAAACTTGTTTCTCAAAACACCCACCAGATCCGCATCGCCGAAACCGTGTGGGAAGCCCTCAAGTGCCATCCGTTCCGAATTCAGTTGTCCATGGGCCTGGCCTACTCGCTCGGTCTCAGCATGGTCGGCACCCTCGGCCTCTACACCACCGTCTTCACGGCCACGTGGTGGCTCTACACGCCCGAGGTGCAGTGGCTGCAACTGCTCGCCTCCGGCTCCATCGCATTTACGCAAGCTGCATTTTGGATGATGTATGGCTCCATCGGCGCCGATGTCATCGACTACGACGAACTTCAAAACGGTCACCGCCGCGAGGGCACCTTCTCCGCCTCAGGCGCCTACATGATGAAGGTCGGCATGGTCCTCGGCACGTTCATCACCGGCTTTGTCCTGGACTGGCTTCGACGCCGAACTTGGCGGCGACCAAAACCCCACCGCCATGTTCTGGATCCGATTCCGGCTCGCTGCCGTGCCCATCGCGGGCTTGCTCGTCTCCTTTGTCATGGTGAAATTCTTTCCGCTCAGCGCCGCCAAGATGGCCGACATTCGCACCGAACTCGAAGCCCGTCGCGGCGCGGTCTAGGGCCCGGCCCCCTGCGTCAGGAATATGAAAACCTTCCTGCCATTACTTATCCTGGGAATCATGGCACTGACCCTCGGCGGCGTCATGCTCTTCCGTGTATCCAAACCGCTCGGACTTCTCTTTATTGCCGCCGGCATCACCCTGATCTCAACGGGCCTCGTGTTACATCTCAGTAAACCACCCGCCCGTCGCAACACCAACCCCGGCGACCATGCCGGCTGATACCGTCCTCCCCTTCCGCGATCGATCTTCGCCAGGCTCTGCCATCGCGAGTTTGCGCAATCTGGGCCCGGCTTCCGCCGCCAGGCTCGCCTCCATCGGCATCACCACCCGCGCCCAACTCGCTCGTCAGCCTACCCTCGACATCTGCTAACGCCTCCGTGCGCCGGGCACCGCGTCAGCCTCAACCTCGCCTACGCCATCGAGGGCGCGCTCACCGACTGCGACTGGCGCTGCCTCCCGCCCGACACTCGCCACTACCTAAAAACCACGTGGTCCCAAACTTCGGCCCTGTCCCCACCCAAAGTTAAACCGCAACCGTCGCGTCAAACCAGCTCCCCCTGGCGACGGTCTTGAACCCAACTTGACCTCGAAACCGTTCCCACAAACTACGCCGGCGACTCGCCAGCGCCTCTAATCCTCCTAAGCATTTTCCCATGCTGTCTCGCCGCCCCTATCTTCCGCACGTCCCTCGCCCTGAGCGCCGCCGCCTTCGTATCCGCCGAGGCCTCCCTTCAAGCCGCCCTCCCACCCCGCGACGTCGCGCCCACCGACCAAGCCGAATTCCGCCACTTCATCCTCGATAACGGCCTCAAAGTCGTCCTCGTCTCCGACCCAAATTTCAATAAATCCGCCGCCACCCTCGCCATCGAAATCGGCCAGATCGACGACCCCTTCGAACACGCGGGTCTTGCCCACTTTCTCGAACACATGATGCCGCGGGGCAGTCAAAAGTATCTCGGCGTCGCTGACTTCTCCAACTACATCAGCACCAACGACGGCTCTCGCAACGCATCGACCGGCTCCGATATCACGCGCTACTTGTTTGAAGTGCGCCACGAGGCCTTCGAAGGCGCTCTCGACCGCCTCGCTCAATGCTTCATCGCCCCCCTTCTCCCCGCCGATGTCACCGAGCGCGAGGTCAATGCCGTGCACAACGAAGCCATGCGTCACATGCAAAACGATCTGCGACGCATGCTCAACGTCCGCCGCGAACTCTACAACCCCGCCGCCGGCAAATCCAAATTCTCCACCGGCAATAAGACCACCCTCGCCCAAGCCGACCACGTCGTCGTCCGCGAATTCATGGAGGCCAACTACAGCTCCGACCGCATGGCTCTCGCCGTCGCTGGCATCGCCTCCCTCGATCAACTCGAAGCCTGGGCGCGTGCCTACTACAACGACATTCCCCGTTGCGAGCTTCCCACCATCCAACGCGAGCCCATCTTCCTCCTGCGCGCCGAAGCACTGCGGTTCGCCACCATCGAACCCGTCAAAGAGGTCCGTGAACTCTGGCTCGAATTCCCCATCCCCGCCACCCGCCCCCCACTTCGCCGGCAAACCGGATGAACTACTGCTCTCACTCATGAACTACGCCGGCACCGGTGGCCTGGTCGAAGCCTTAAAAAACGCCGATCTCGCCACATCCGTCGTCGGCTTCACTTGGGAACGCACTTCCGGCTACGGATCCTTCTTCGTCAGCGCCGAACTCACTCCCACGGTGCCGACCACATTCCACAGGTCATGGAAACCGTGTTCGCCTACCTGCGCCACCTTCGCACTTCCCCTTTCCCGGCCGACTTCTACGCCGACCAAGCCCGCATCGCCGCCCTTGAGGAAACCTACAATGACCGTGGCGAGGGATACCGCCTGACCAACCGCCTCGCCTCCAACGCGCTCTACTACCCGCTCGAACTCGCCACCCGGGCCGACCTGGCTTGGGGCGACCCCGACGAATCTGCTTATCGCGACCTGCTCGACCCCCTGACCCCCGACAATATGCTCGTGACCTTCCAAGCGAAGGGCGTCCCCTCCGACCGCACTGAAGAAATCTACGAATCCGCCTACGCGTACACCGAAACCACGGGCGAGGCCTATGATCGGCTCGTCAACCCCCCGTCCATCGCGGGCTTCGCCCTGCCCGCCGCCAACCCCTTCCTGCCCGAGGCCACGCCCATCCTGACCGAGCGCCCGCTGCCACTCATCGACGAACCGGGCCTGAAACTCTTCTACGCCGACGACGTCGAATTTGAACGGCCTCGTTCGACCCTGCGATTCCGTTTCGTACTCGCCCGCTCCACCGCCACCGTCGAAACGGATCTCCTCCTCAGGTTCTCATGAGGTTTGCCTCCAGGACGCCCTCGAACCCGCCGCCAACGATGCCGCCATCGCAGGCGTCACCTACACCCTCAACACCAACCTCGAAGGGCTGACTCTCACCGTCAGCGGTTTCGGTGATTCCCCTTCCCGCTTCGCCCAATACCTCGCCGCCCAACTTCACACGGTAGCGGTCTCCCCCGCCCGCTTCGCCGCGCTCAGCGAAAGTGTGGTGCGCGAACTCCGGAGCTTCAAACAAACCGAAGCGTACCTCCTTTCGTCCTCCCGACTGCGCACCCTGCAACGCGAATTCTACTACCTGCCCGATCACTCCCTCGACCGCGCTCCCTCCGTCACCTGGAACGAAATTCAAGCCAGCGTTACCCGCTTCCTCGCGTCTGGCAAAATCGAGGCCATCGTGCACGGCCACTTGACCGCCGACCAAGCCGTCCGTGCAGTCGCCGACGCGATCCGCGCGGAGCCTCTTCCCTCTTCCGCCCTCCTCTACCGGCGCCAACTCACCCTCCAGCCCGGTTCCCCCGTGCTCGACGTCGCGGTCAACTCCGCCTACCGCGCCTACTACGAACTGCCCACCGACTCCCCCGCCACTCGCGCCGCCGCCCAAGTCATCGGCAACTTCAGCCGCACTCCCTACTTCGACGAACTCCGCACCACTCAACCCCTCGGCTACATTGTCGGCTCCGGCTCCGCTTCGGCCGCCCATCGCTACCTGCTCTACTTCGTCATCCAATCCAGCGCTTTCCCCGTCGACGAGCTCCGTGCTCGCTCCGAAACATTCGCCGCCACCCTACCGGATAAATTAGCCACCTCTCCCCCGATGAGTGGACCACCTTCGTCGCCGGAGCTCGCGCCCAACTCGAAAAGAAGTCGACCAGCATCGCCGAGAAAACCGGGCGTATGTTCTCCCTCGCCTACGACTTCAACGAAGACTGGGACCGCACCGCTACCACCTTGGCGGCCCTGGATTCGCTCACGCAGGCAGATGCGGTGGAAACCCTGCGCGCCGCCATCGATCCCGCCTCCGCTCAGACGATCATCTCCCTCCCCGCTAGCAAAGAGCACGCCGCCAGTCTTGAGACGCCCTCCTTCACCGATCGCACTGCGTGGAAAGCCACTGGCAGTATGAGTGATTTCGAAAGCCTCCGCCCCGACCGCCTGAACCGGAATCAATCGGTTCCGCCCTTCAGCTTTCCGAGCAAACTTAGCAGCGGTGCCGCCTCACCATCGGTCAGCTCACGAAACGAGCCCTCCACAATCGGCGCCGCCTTCACATCGTAATTCACGGCGTGAAACATGTTCTGCGTCTTGCCCCACACCGTTCCGTTCAAAGTCACCTTGGCCAACGTATCCAACCCGTCATACGTCAGCCATATCTGCCCACTCGCCGCCACATCCACCGTGACCTCAAACCGCGTGCGATACGCCTCAGTCTCGTCGCTCAAACCGTTGCAAATCCAACTCATCCTAGAACACGCAGTCACATAAGAAAACGTATATTACAAAGCTATGTTATCCAGTCGGTGAGTAGGTTTCAAACGTGCACGCTCCGACTCAATTGGCAGGTGAACGAATCGATACCTTCGACGGACCGTAACTCCTTCAATCTTCGCACCCTTCGTTCCCTTGTATGTTCGAACCGATGTGAAGAACGAGCGAGGACGGAGCCGAATGCAGCCTCCGAGAATGGCCCATAGCGTTCGTCGGAGGAGGCTGGATTCGGCGCGATTGCACATGCGAGATAAATGCCTTGAATGACGCTCGCCAGGTGCGGTGCAGACTGGCCGTCTGCACCACACGGCAACCCAGAGGCCGATTTGTTACCCAAGGATTTACCTCGAACAGAAGCCCTGGGCCCGGGTTGCCGACCTGGTTGAACTCGAACCGCTGAGAAAGCCCTGAGCTCGTATAACAAGATGGAGCAAACCACCCCTGAAAATCAAATCACCTATGTTGGTGTGGATATCGCCAAAGATCGTCTCGACTACACCGTCGATGATACTCGCTGTGCCCACGTCGAGAACACCCACCGAGGCCACCGAGCCTTGATCAAGCACCTCCAGAGCCTGCCCAATGCCCGGGTCGTATGCGAAGCGACTGGCGGCTATGAGCGTGCCATTGTCGCCGCATTGCTCTTGGCCCAGATCCAAGTCTGCGTGGTCAATCCAGGGCGTGCCCGCGCCTTTGCCCGCGCCGCCGGCTTGCTCGCCAAGACCGACCCACTCGACGCTCAACTGTTGCGCCGCTTTGGGTTACAAATGAAGCCACGCCTGCACCGGGCCCTCGACAAAGCGGCCGCAACCTTGCGTGAGCTGCTCGACTATCGCCGGCAGATCAGTGATCAACTCGTCGCCACAGGCAACCGGTACGAGTTGGCCGGACGCATTTTGCGTGAACGCCTTGAGATCCTGCGGGCGCTTTGAGCCACCGAGCTCGAACAAACCGATGCGCTGATTAAAACGCACATCCACGAGGACGACAGTCTACGCACCAAAGCCGCTCGACTGCGCGAACTCCAAGGCGCAGGACCCGTGCTCGCCGGCCACCCTGCTCGGCTTACGTGCCTGAACTCGGAAAGATCGAATCGGGCCAACTCGCCGCTCTGATCGGTGTGGCCCCGTTCGCCCACGACAGCGGGCGGCGACATCGTTGCCGACATGTGCGCGGCGGGCGTCATTCCGTGCGCCAGGTCCTCTACATGGCGGCGGTCTCTGTCATCCGATGTAACCCTGTCATGCGCGCGTTTTATCGGCGCCTCGTTGAGGCTGGAAAACTGAATAAAATAGCCCTTATCGCGGTCATGCGCCAAATGCTACATGCTCTCAATCTATTGGCCGCTAATCCCAACTTTGTCCTTGTTCGCTAACACCGCTGCTTCTGTAACATCCCACTTCGGAATTTAGGCTGCTCAGTCCCGCTCAAGTCGCCCGACTGCTATCAGTGGCAAAAGATTCCGCACATTCCGCCAACGCTTTCGCCGTGCTCAAACTCTAAGCGCCCCTGCAGCGTCCTTCGCTTTCCGACTACGCCTTCACCGGCTCGATCGCATCGGTCTCGATCACACCTTTGACCTGCGGAAATAACGCAATCGCCTCAACGATCATCCACACCTCCAGTGCCATCGTCGCCACGGCCACACCGACCAGCAGCCAGTTCTGCTGCACCCACCAACTATGCTCGCCTATAAAGGCCTGCAACGTCATCGCCCACGCCGGCATGATCAGCATGAGAATCATCGGACCGATGAGGAACCAAACCGGCACCGATCGCCGCCAAAGATAAAACGCAATCACCAGAAAGGACAGGCCGCCCAACAACTGGTTGGTTGCCCCAAAAACCGGCCACAGAATGAGGCCGCCCCGACCGGCATTCTCCAACGTCCACTCCGCCCCCGTCGGCGGAATCGCCGCCATGATCACGGCGGTGACCACCGCAAAAATTGTGGCTCCGTGCTTCCCGCGTAGCCCGGCGATCGGGTCGAAACCTCTACTCGTCTTCGGCGCCACCGTGTTCGCCAACTCCTGCACGATGTAACGCTGCAATCGGCAGGCCGTATCGAGCGTCGTCCCGGCAAAAGATGCGACCAACACGCCCATCAAAGCCACCGCCGCCGCATCCGGAATTCCGAGAGCTTTCAAAAAGTTCGCCGAACCGCCCAAAAATGCGCCCAACGCCGGTCCAAGCCCCGAACTCCACACCCCGTAATGATGCGACCACGTCGCCGCCGCCCCCGCAAAAGTCTCGCCGCCCGCACTCGTCACCCCCAAGCCAATCCCCGCCCCGCAGGCCAGGATGACCAACGTAGCCAGAAACCCTTCGGTGAGCATCAGCCCCGTAACCTACAAATCGTGCATTGGGTTCGGTCTTGAGTTGTTTGCTGCTCGTACCGGATGAAACCAGACAATGAAACCCCGAGATCGCACCGCACGCGATGGTGATGAACAAAAAGGGAAACATCGACGGCGGCGCCACCGGATTCGCGTTGATCGCCGGGGCCACCATTTCAAACGCCACTCCCGACTCCGCCGTCCCATCACCTCCACCCGTTATCGAGGCCGCGAGCACTCCGACCAAAAGCAGGCCCAGCACGGAAATCCGCTGCAGTGAGTTGATGTAATCCCGAGGCTGCAGCAGCGCCCAAACCGGCAGCACCGAGGCGACACAGGAATATACCACCACCACCCACTGCAAAAGCGACCAATCTTTCATCGTCGTATTGAGTGTATGCAGGAAACCCACATCGCCAAAAATCACGGTCACATACATCAGGGCCAACGCTAGAATCGACGGGATCAGAAGACTCTTCCTACGACGGTGAGCCACGCCCAAATCATCACTGCGATCGAAAGCTGAATCACACGCGGCACGATCGCGCTCGGGTACATCCGGAACACCGATGCGATCACCAACCCAAAAATCGCCAAAACAATGGTCAGCGCGAGAAACAGAATGCACAGGAACAACACACGCACCCGCCGATTGAGTACCCGCCCCGCAATATCGCCCACCGTCTGCCCATTGTTGCGCAATGAAACCACTAGTGCTCCAAAATCGTGCACCGCTCCGATAAAGATCGAACCAAATATAATCCACAACAACGCGGGCACCCATCCCCACATGATCGCAATCGCCGGTCTCACAATCGGCCCTGTGCCCGCAATCGACGCGAAATGATGGCCAAACACGATGCCCTTTGATGTCTCCACATAGTCGTTACCATCCGCCAGCCGGCGCGAGGGACACACGGCGTTCGCCGACAACTTGAATATCTTACCCCCAAGCCAACGGCCATAAGTATGGTAGGCTACAACGAAGCCGACGCCCGCGAGCAGTGCGATTAACAAAGGATGCATAATGGGGTATAATAGGGTTCCGCTCCACCATGCCCAATCCTGCCCCTCCACGTCTAGCCAGAAGCACACCACGCGTCCCTCCGGTCCTTCCGCAGCCAATTCACCATGCCGGAACCCAGTCGGTCTTTTCCCGGTCCCACCCCTCACCATGAAGCTCGCCCCCACCCGATGCCTGCGGTCCTCGCTCCTCGCCTTGTTCCTCGCCGTCACCGCCCTGAGCGCCTCCGCCGCCGACATGGTGCCTCTCGGTCATACCTACCCTCGCATCAATCTCACCAACGGTCGTATCCTCAAAAACGTCGTCCTCAACGGATTCAATCGCGAAGCCGGTCTCATCTACGTGCTCGAGAATCGTCAGCTCAAACCCTACCCCCTCGCCCTCTTTCCAGGGTTTGTCACCAACCGCATTAATTCCACCGCCGCCGAACACCCGGCACCGGCAATTCGACGCCCCTCCCCGTCTGCTCCTGCGCGATCCTCCGCCTCTCCTGCCAAGGCTGCGCCCACCGGGCCCGGCACCTCGGCCGCCATCGCCGCCCAGGCCGAGGCGACCCTCCAGGCCGCACCGTCAAAGCAGAACAGGCCGCCCGACGTCACTTTCGCTACCAAATAAAAACCGGCTCCGGCTACGCCACGGTCACCGGCGTTGAGATCGACCTCTCCGCCCCCGAATCTGTCCCGGGGTGGTCCCACCGTTACCGCGTCATAGGCGACGGGTTCTACAGCTACTACGAAAGCGTCGGCGGATCATTTCATCGTCGCACCCGCGGCGTCGAAATCCTACTTGAAGCCTCCCACCCCGACCACGTCAAAGTTCTGGAAATCACCACGATCTGGGGCCGCACGTCTCGCTGAACCAGCCGCCCGCCATCGCCGCAACGTAGTGCTATTCTAGATACATCTCAATCTTCTCGCGCCATAGCGCATAGCCGGCCTCATTCATGTGGAGTTTGTCCCCCTGGTGTTAAATCGGGCGTGAGGGCAAACCATCGTCACCCAACATTAAATTCCATACATCGATATAGTCGTGACCGTTTCGCTCACAATACGTCGAAACCAAGGCATTGAGACGTTGTTGAACTTCTCGCTGGCTCATCGCGCCGGATGCGGCGCCGCCGAGATAAATGCAATCTTGGTATCCGGCAGGGTGCGCCGAATCATTCCACATAACGTCGCCCAGTCCGCCAAAACCTGTGCGGGCGATTCTCCGGCATTCAAGTCATTCGTGCCTGAATATATGATGATCTGACGCGGCTGCCTCGCCCACACCACTCGATCAAAATAGCCGATCAGATCCGAGATCCGCCGAAACCACGATTGATCACCGGTTGATCCGGGTAGTCCCCTATCAAGGTGCTCTACATCCGGATACTCGAACTAGCCGCAGTCCAACACTGAGTGCACAGGCTGAGAGGGAGTGGTTCCCTTTCTTCTTATGCACTATAATGCATACTATACGTGTGATATTCGGATTGATGATTGGCGGGATTGAGGTTGCGGCAGGCCGCAGGAAGGGAGCGGTGAGCAGCTATTACACAACCCAGAGAGAGGACGACCGGCCCGGCAAGCCGGGCCGGTCGTCCTCTCTCTGGGAAAAACTCCGCGCTGGCGTCGTGGGCGCAGAGCGGAGGATTTGGAGTGGTGGCAAAAATACAACGGCGCATCACCGCCAAGGAACGCGAGACGATTCATGCCGGTTTGGCCCAGGGAAAAAGCGGCTCTCAGCTTGCCGCCGCCCTCGGCCGCGACGCCTCGGTGGTCAATCGCGAGATCACCCGCAACGGCGGGCACAACAGCTACAGCGGCATGGATGCGCAGACTCGCGCTTGCCGTCGGCCCAAATGCGCCGTGCGCAACAAAGTCGCCGACACGCCCGCCTTGCGCGACGAGGTGCTGGCCCTGTTTGCCACCGGTGCTACGCCCAAGCAAATCGAAGTCGCCTTGAGACGACGTCATGGCCTTGATCTGACCCGACGCGTGAGCCACGAAACCAATCTACGACTTCATCTACGTCCACTCCAAAGGCTCGGTTAAGAAGGAGTTGATCGCTTATTTGCGGCGCAAGAAGCCCCGACGCAGTCCCGCCCCTCGCGCCAAGGACAAGCTCTCGGGCCAGTTGCCGGGCGCGATCAATATCGGCGAGCGATCCGCTGAGGTGGAGCGCCGGGAGGTGCCCGAACACTGGGAGGCCGACTTGGTCATGGGTGCGGGCAATCGCACCGCCATTTTTGTCATCACCGAACGGGTCTCCCGCTACGTGATGATCGTCCCGTTGGGCGGCGCCAAAGACGCGATCAGCGTCGCCCGCGCTCTCATCCGGGCTTTACAAACGCCTGCCCGCCCACCTGCGCAAGACCCTCACCTACGACAACGGCCGCTAAATGGCCCAACATGCCGCCTTCTCCCTTGCCACAAAAGTGACGGTCTACTTCTGCAATCCACACAGCCCTTGGCAGCGCGGTGCGGTCGCGAATATCAACGGTCTGATCCGGGAATACTTCCCTAAAGGCATCGACTTTAACACCGTCACCAAAGGCCAAATCGCCAAAGCGACTAGCCGCTTGACGCCGCCCTACCGGTAAATAATATTTTTCCCACCGGCATCGGATTCGCCGCTTCCCTTTGCTCAATCGACGCAATTTCCCCCTCCCAACCTTTATTGACCGCTTCCGCCCCCAACACCCCGATTCCCACCCAGTCCGCTACTACCCAACTCGTCCACGTCCGATGCCATTGTTTCATCATGGCAACCTGCCTGTCCCGCTACTCAGGTCAATCCGCGACCGCTCTTCCCGCCAAGGACTTGCGCATCCTCAGTTCCGTGACTACCCTTTCGGCACCATGAAGATTAGGCGTTTGATCGGCAGTATCCTGCTGGCCGGGTTCACGGTCTCAGTCTCCCCCTTCGTCGCCGACGGCGACACCGGCGCTCCGCCCGCCTCGCGGCCGACCCCTCCCCGGTTCGGTCCTTTCGAAGCCCTCACTTTCGATCGATCGGTCCTCCAGGACGTTAAGTTCGAAAATAACCGCATCTATCTCAAACGCCAACCCAACCACTGCGAAGGAGCCATCGTCCTGCGCAATTCCATGGCGAACGGCGACGCCTACCGTCTCTGGTTAAACGGTTCCCGCGAGCTCGTCTCTCCCGCCAACGCCGGGCGTGCCCTCAATGCGTGGACCGATTGGGTCGAAACCACCGCCACCTACGTCGAATACTGGATGGGCGACCAACTCATCCTCCACCTCCATCGAATTTCTTCATGACGCCTAAACTCGAATCAACCCTCTCCTCGATTCAGAACCGCTGGCGCCAATCCTCCCGCTTCCAGCTCATCGTTGCCGGGCTCGTCGTCTTCAGCCTGCTCTTCATCGGTCGTCGCCTGACAGGACCCGATCACTTGCCCGACTTCGGCGACATCGCCGATGCCTCCGCCACAAAAGAGGCGTTCTTCAGCTTCCTCGAGCCTCACATCGCCGCCGTGAATCAACAGATTCTCGAAGAACGCACCCAACTCCAGTCCATCCGCGATGATGCCGCCGAAGACGACTCCCCCGGCTGGCTTGACCGACGTCGCCTCAAAAAACTCACCGTCGCCTACGATATGGAGATTCCCGACACCTACGATGTCGCCTTTCTCGATCGTCTGCTTCGACGCGTTGATATCATTGCCCCCTCTCTCATCATAGCCCAAGCCGCCAACGAATCCGCCTGGGGCACTTCCCGCTTCGCCAAACTCGGCAACAATCTCTTCGGCATGCGCACCTACGAACCGGGCACCGGCATTGTGCCCAGAAAACGCGCCGCCGGAGCCACTTGGGAAGTCGCCGCCTACGACTCCGTACGGGGCAGTATCGCCGCCTACGTTCACACACTGAATACCAACGACTCCTACCGCCAACTCCGTGCGATCCGTCGCGACCTGCGTCGAAAAGATATCCCCATCACCGGCCACGCGCTCGCCGGCGGCCTGCTCCGCTACTCGGAAAAAGGGCACGAATACATCTCCATCATCCGCTCGATGATTCGCGTCAACAAGCTCCGCCACTACGACGTGCCGCCCTCCGACTGACCCCGCACCTCACCGCGACCTCACGGTCTGTTCACTCACTCCAAACCGAGTTTCTTCAATCAATCGGCCGGCGGTTCCGGGTAGGCCGCCAAAGGCACGTTGCCGATATAACCAATGTCCTTCATGCTCGCAGGAGTCGTGTAAAACCCACTCGCCGTGAGTTGGCGAAACCGCCGAAAGAATCGCCGGACTTGCTGCACTTCCCTCACTTCGTCACTCAACTTCGCCTGCTCCTCGACGTTCATTTCCGGCATCACCGCAATTTCATCACACAACCGCGCCTGCCGACCAACTCTGAGCTCCACAAAACTCCGCTCAAACCGCTTCACGGACAACGCATCGAGTTTGACCAATCCTTCCAAGATTAGCGTTCGATCCCTGGCCTGCGCCTGATACTGCACATGGGCTCCCGCCGGAGTTCATCCACGCGCTTCCAACTCCCTCCGAAACTGCACCGGCGTCATGCCCGCCGTGCCCGCCATCTCCACTTGCGAGATACCATAACCCGCCACCATATCCATGGCCGCATAGGCATCCTGCGCGAAACTTTTCCGCACGCTGTAAAGCTGCAGCCCAATCTCATTTTCACTCGTGGCCGCCTCTGCGTGAGGGTGCGCGTGGGTAATCGAAACGACGGCACAAACCGTCACCGCAGTGAAAAGACGAAGAGACGACGTCATAAATGAAAGCATAAGGGTTGGGGACAACGTACCGCGGCGAGCCACGTGCACAGGAACGCAGTTGACCGGGTCCTCGGCTTCCCCGCAAGCGTGGACCGAATCAATGTTCAACCCCAAAGACTTAACATCGTTTATATCGATGCCCCCCCGTGGTTGTCTATTCACGCATTAGACCGACATCTGCCTTGTCGAGCGCCCTCCCCATCACACGATGCGTCCTCCAGGCATCCAGCCGCTCCCGTACTTCATTATCGGGCCCCCCCTCCAGCATTCCGTCGATCCATAAATCATCGTGAAAAAGGCCACAACCTCCGCCGCTAAATCCCCCACCATCATCGGCTCCGCCCTTCCCCATATTCCTTGGGAAGAGAAACCCGGTGACGCATCCCACGTCATGTGGCGCCACAGTGCCAATTCGCTCATCGGATGGAACCCCACGCCCAGCACCGCCCGCGTCTACAACAGCGCGCCCGTCCCGTTTAAGAAAGGCTTCGCGGGCGTGTTCCGCGCCGATGAACGTAATGGCCGTGCCGCCTTGTCATGCCGGCACCTCCGCCGACGGACTTTCCTTCGACATCGAGGACCAACCCATCCAATGGATCGACGACAAGGGCAAACCCGCCACGCCATCTTACGCCTACGACCCGCGCGTCGTTAAAATAGGGAGCTGGTGATTACATCACGTGGTGCGACGATTTCCCTGGCGCCTCCATCGGCCTCGGCCGTACCAAGGATTTCAAAGCCTTCATCCGGATGAAAAACCCGCTCATGCCGTTCAACCGCAACGGCGTGCTCTTTCCCCGCAAAATCAACGGCGAATACGTCCTCCTCTCCCGTCCGTCTGACAGCGCTCACACCCCCTTTGGTGACGTCATCTTGAGCCACTCCAAGGACCTTACCTAGAGCGTGTCCCACAAGCGCAAGAGGTTGTAAAATAGGAGGTAGCGTAAAAATAAAGAGGCCGAACCCGGGAGGATTTCCTGGTTTCGGCACAAAAACGGCGTGTATAATTTGGTGTGAACAATACTATCGAAGCCGTCGCCCCGGAAGTTGCCCTGAAAACCTGGCTGCGTCCAGACCTGACTCCGGTCGGACCCAACAAAGATTACGCCGCGTTGCGCGATCAACTGGCGGGGCGCGACCAGTTGCTGGCCAACAGTCACTTGGAAGCGATGGCCGTGGACTTTGCCCGGGAAAACTGGCGGGGCGACGACGTGGCCGGGTTGCCGCGACACCTGCAGTTCGCGCGCAAGGCGCGGCGGGGGAAGATATTGCGTATGATGCTAGGAAACATCAGCTTGCGTAAACTTTCCCTGAGCATCGCCTCCAGCGATCTGTTGGTCGACTTTTGCGGAGCGCGCCGGATCGACGGCATCAAGGGGGTCTCCAAAAGAAAGCGTGCGGGAGCGTGCGTCCAAATGCTTCACCGCCGGGCAGGTGCGCAGGATGAGCCAAGTCTTTATCGAGATGTGCGGTGAGGCGGACCGGGCGAGCGAACTGGGACTGGCTGCGGCGCAGCCGATGGATACGTGCCTGGTGGACTCGACCTGCCTGCAGGCCAACATCCATTTCCCGGTCGACTGGGTGCTCTTTCGCGACGTGAGCCGCACCCCCTGCTCAAGGCGGTGAAACTGCGCCGTGCAGCGGGGTTGCGGGGTCGGATGCCGAACGAGCCGCCAGTCTTTGCCAAGCAGATGAATCGGTGGTGCATCGCGATGACCCACAGCCGACGGCGCCGCGATGCGAAGCGGGCCCGCAAGGGCGTGCTCCGCCAGATGAAACGCCTGCTGCGCACCATCGGCGAGCACGCCCGCCGCCACCGCGACCACCTCGCCGCCGCCTACGCCCGGACCCGCTTCAGTGAGCGCCAGGCCACCCGCATCATTGCGCGCATCGACGCCAGGCTCGAGCAACTGCCGGCCGCGATCAAACAGGCCCACGAACGCATCATCGGCGCGCGACCAGTGCCCAACGCCGAGAAGATCCTCCGCGTCTACGAACCCGACGTGCAGACCGTGGTCCGGGGCAAGGCGTCCGGCGAGGTCGAGTTTGGCTACACCCTCATGATCAGTGAGAACGTGACGGGGTTGATCACCGATTGGCAGTTGTATCAGGGAGGGAATGGCTCCGGCCGAATGGAGTCAGTTCGACCAGAGCCTCTAGCGCTAGAATCAGTTCGACCTGAGCACCCCGATCAAAGCGGCGAGCACCGACCGAGGCTTCTCGACCAAACGGCTGTGCGAACGCTTGGCCGAAGCCGACATTTATGACGCCACTTGCCCCCGCGATCCGCAGCAACTGCAACGGCGCATGCAGGAGCCGCAGTTCGTGGCGCTCCAACATCGCCGGGCTTCGACGGAAGCCCGCATCGCCATCATCAAGCAACGCCAAGGCAAGCGATTGAGAGTGCCAGAGGCTTCACGAATCGCTACCTGGCGGTAGCCTGGAGCATCCTCGGTCACAACCTGTGGCTCATCGCCCGACTGCTGGCCGACCAACCACCGCAGGCCCAAGCCGCCTAAAACCACCAAGCCTACTCCAACGATGAACAATCAACCGGCTGCCGGAGGTTCCCTCATGGAAACGATCCAGGCACTGACTGCTGCGACACTGCAATTTAGCCATTAAATTGCATCTGCGCGCGCCTACATCCGCCATTGGTAGCCGGAAATCCGCTCAAAAATCGGCTTTCCTGCCCCCCTTCCAAAATCAGGGTAAATGGGACACGCTCCAGGTAGGCATGGCACAATATCAGGTGCGGGTCTGGCCCGGATGGCATCATCACATGGCCTTGGTTGCCATGGCCCTGCTATTTCCCAAAAAATCATGCACCCAAGTGCATGCCCAGGTCCCGCTGCTGAGCGTGCGCGACATCACCGAACTGCTCGACTGCTATCTGCCTCGCAAGCGCCTCGATGAGGCGGCGATCCTCACCAATATCACCGCCAGGCACCGGCTCAGAGCACGCGACATCGAGCGGCGAAAACGCATTCCCGTCGATCTACCTCCATCTAACGAAGTAGAATTAGGCGGTCTTGAATCTTCTAATAGCGTGTCTGTTTCGCAGGAAATCCCCGGCCTCACCGCCCGACTGGATCGTTTGGTCCACCATCATGGTGGATCGAGCCTGCCGCCTGAAAAGCCCCACGCTTTCGTCTACTTTATTACTATTCACACAATGATTCGGACCGGTCGACTCAGTTGTTGGGCCGCAAATGGGTCGTGCAGCAGGCCGGACGGTGAACGTTTGGTAATCGAAGGCGATAAGATCGTGGGCGAAACACCTAGCCTGTCATGCGGGGAATCGTTCACCTACAATAGCTACCACGTCACCGGATGTAACGCTCGAGTGGTGGAAAGTTTTCATGAATTTGACGAAACTGGCCAACGCATTCACGTCATCCTCGACCCGTTCGATATGGCGATTCCCGAGCTTAATCCCGACGAATAATTGCCCATCTGTCTCATGTGACGGGTCATCGGTGTCTCAAACTTGGTCTTGCTCCCTCGGGTAGCTTGGCTCTCGCTGATCCTCTACAGAATGAAATTGCTTGATCTCAACCGCGATGGCGGTATCGGCGCCAACACGCTTTTTGTCCAACTTGGAGGTGTTAACCTACTGATTGATACTGGCTTGAACCCTAAGCGGGTGGGCCGGGCGGCGACGCCTGACTTTGCCAAAATCCGCGGACAACGAGTCGACTTGATCGTCATTACTCATTGCCACCTCGACCATATTGGGAGTTTACTGGTGGCCATGCACGAATTTCCGGACGCTCCGGTTATCCTTTCTTCATCAAGTCGGATATTGATTGAGCGCATGTTGCACAATTCGGCGAACGTGATGAAACGTCAAAAAATGGAGAACTATATCCCTGATTATCCGTTGTTTACGCATAAGGAGATCGACCTCTGTGCTCATCGCATGATCGGCGTGAACTTTGGTATGGTCAAAAAATTCAAAGGCGTGGATGCGAGCAGCGAGATCGAAATCGTTCTCCACCCTTCCGGCCACGTGGCCGGAGCTGCGGCCATAGAACTGCGGCACAAACATCGCGCCATTTTCTTCACGGGCGACGTATTGTTTGATGACTTACGCACTCTGCCGGGGGCGCGTTTCCCTACAGGACACTTTGATACTGTGGTAACGGAGACCACGCGCGGTTTGACCGAACGACCTTTAGGTAAAGAGCGAGTCCATGAAGTGGATCGTTTGATCAAGTCGATCAACGACACCATCGGTCGCGGAGGATCATTTCTCCTACCGGTTTTTGCGTTGGGTCGCATGCAGGAAATTCTCGCCGTGTTGCACGACGCTCGGAAATTCGGTCGTTTGGTCGATTGCCCGATCGTTGGTTCGGGGCTAGGGTTGGATCTGTGTGACTATTTTGACGAAGTCCGCCGCAAGACGAACCACGTGAGTTTCAATCGGGGCGTGCTGAAGGAGCTCCGTCTCAAGTCCCTCCCCCGGAAGATGACGCCAGGCCAAGACCCGAAGCGCAACGCGCTCTACATTGTAAGCTCGGGTATGTTAGTCGAAAATACGCCTAGCTATACCTTGGCCTCTGGATTGCTCGGCCATCATCGCAACACCATTGGATTCGTGGGCTATTGCGATCCGGATACGCCCGGAGGCAAATTGTTGGAATGTAAACCCGGAGACGACTTCATCTTTGAGGCGCAACACGTGCGGACCAAAATCAAGGCTCGCGTCGAACGGTTTGAGCTAAGTGGCCACGCTGAGCGTGATGAGCTCCTCGAATTTGCACTCCAAGCCACGCCGCGCGCGATTGTGCTGACGCACGGCGACCCAGAAGCGCGTCAGTGGTTTGCTGATCAAATCGCAGAGCGGGACAGCACCGTCACCGTATTGGATCCAACTCCCGGCGAGACCTATCAAGTCTGAGCATAGCCTCAGGGGCAGCTCAAAACCGCGTCACGCCGATGGGCGTTCCCGGCGTATCCATCAACGCGGCTGGGGCAAACAACCCTGCTGCGAATTCCAAGTCCAAAGCGGCACCAGTCACTTCGAACCGCACTTTGTCGCGGGTCTTTTCGTCCCGCACGTCGATGGATTTCACGATCCACTGATCGTCGAGTTTCTTCAGGTCGAGCACGGTGAGTTTGCGTTGCGTGGATTCATTGCCGTCCAGAATCACGGCTTGCATAAGCGCGTTGAACTGAGCGTCCAGATGCAGCCTCACTCCGGCGATCTCGGGACGGGCCGCGGCGAAGGAATCGGGCGGATACATCAAAAACGCGTGGACGGCTCTGCCTAGAATCTTGGTGACGCCCTCGTAGATGAAATCATCCCAGTAGATAAAAGGCATTTGGAGCTCAAACATCGATATGCCGGTGCCCAAAATTGGATCCAACAACGTAGAAGGGCCCAACTGTTCGACTCCAGTCGGAAGGGATGACTCCGCGGAGTGAGAGACACGATGGCGCCAAGCGCTGGGTTGAGGGCCGCTCTGGCCGAGAAGTTGCAGTTCTATTTCGCCGGAGCTGGCAAACAGTGCGCTCCGAAAGATGGGGCCGATGTCATTACGTGCTCCCCACATTGCGCCCTTGAGAACGGACGCTTTTCCGCGTCGAGGCAGCACTCGTAAATTGAATTCGAGGAAATAGTCTCCGGGGAGTCCCATGCGGCGAAACTCCGACATGATCTCACGCCCACTCTCGAGTGTAGCACTCTGGATCGAGATGTAGCGAGGCTCCAAGCGCTTGCCCTTGTGCTGAGCCACACCAAGCGAAGCGGTGGAAAGAAACGCGCAAAAAAGGCAGACCGCACTTACGGCCTGCCCAAAAAACGTATGTGGGCTACGCGTCATTCGCGCCTTGACTCGCGAATCAGGGTTGAGGTTCCGCGGTGACGGGCGCTTCAGGCACCACGTCCGCAGGTTGGTCGCCAGCGGCTTCCATGGTGGCGGGAGCGAAGATGTCATCGGCGGGCGCGGTTGTGGCGGTTGATTCGATCGTAGGCAGAGCGGACTCGGCTTCAATGACTGCGTGGTTACGCACGTAAATGTGACCTAAGTAGAGGAGCAAGCTCAGTACAAAAAAGGCGACTGCCGCATTGATGGTGCCCTTGGTCAGCACGTTGCCAGTGTCTGCGCCGAAGGTTGCTTCAGCACCGCCGAGGGCAGCACCCATGCCTCCATCGTTTTTGGCCTTCTGCATGAGGACCACAAGGACCAAGAAAAGGGACACGAGGATGAGGACGAACGTGAAAATCACGATGAGGAGTTCCATGGAAAAGGAACAACTGAGCAGGTCAGACCGAGGGTTGTCAATGCCCGGAGTCCGTATGGTTTAAAGGAGAGGAGTTTAGGTGCAGATTATCTCTCAGGCTTCGACGCCCAACTTGTCTAGAATGCGCTGCAAATCGTCGTTTCCAGCGTATTGAATAACAATTTGGCCTTTCTTCGGGGTGTGTTTCAGGGCCACGCGAGCGCCTAAATGAGAAGTGAGCTTCTTTTCGATTCCGGCAATCGCTGCGAATTCAGCCGGAGTTCCTCCTTTTTGGGTAGATTTTTTGCCGCCGGATCCACCTGCTTTTTTCTCCTGCACGAGTTTTTCGGTGGCCCGCACACTGAAACCGTCTTCGATGACACGACGAGCGATCACAGCTCGTTCTTCGGCGTTTTCGATGCCTAGTAGTACCTTGGCGTGTCCGAAACTCAGAATGCCTTTGGATACGTAGCCCTGCAGCTCCGCGTCCAAGGCGAGGAGGCGCAACGTGTTCGCGACGGAAGCGCGGCTCTTCCCTACCCGATCCGCCGCCTGTTCTTGGGTCAGATCAAAATCGCGGATAAGACTGGCAAAGCCATACGCCTCTTCAATGGGGTTGAGCCCTTCGCGTTGTAAGTTCTCGATCAAGCCGAGTGCGGCGGCCGACGCGTTGCTCGCCTCCACGATGCGGGAGGGAATCGTCTTGATCTTGAGGACCTGATAGGCACGCCAACGGCGCTCTCCGGCGATCAACTCGTAGTGACCGGTCTTGAGCTTGCGCACCACGATCGGTTGCAGAAGTCCCTCGGATTTGATGCTTTCCGCTAGTTCGGTGAGATGCTCCGCTTGGATTTCGCGGCGGGCTTGGTAAGGACTGGCTTCGATCTTACTGACCGTGATCTCCTCGAATCCAGGCGTGGGAGGCGGGGGGGAGGGGTTACCGGCACCACTGGCAAGATTACCAAGGGACTTGGCGGCTGCCTGAGCGGTGGGTGATTTCGACGACGCGGCGCTGGCGATCAGTCCGCCGAGTCCGCGGCCTAGACGTGATTTGGAAGCGGCCATGAATTATTGTCCCCCGGGGATGAACAGCGTTCTACCGACTTGAATTCTGGTTGGGTCGGTAATGCGGTTCGCGTTTTGAATGTTTTTCACCGTGGAATTAAACCGACTGGCGATGCTGGATAGCGTATCCCCTTTTTGGACGGTATAGCTCAATCCGTCCTTGGGGAAATTGTCGTCAAATTTCGGAGTCGAGATGGCGGCACGTACGACCATGCCCTTCACGACGGAGTCCAAGGCGTCATTGGTTTCGCGGGCCAATTTTCCGACGGCCTGGGTGAGTTGCGAACGGGTCGTGCCGTCGCCCGAGTTAATGGCTTGATTCAACTCTGCGACCGCCTCGTTCAATTGCACGACGGTGGCGTAAGTGCGGTCCATTCCATTGGTCGCGGCTAACAAGGCTGTGTTGTCGCGTTCAAGCTGTTCTATTCTCAATGCCATGGAACCGATGCGTTGCACCATGATCCGCACGTCTTCCCGTAACCCCGCAACTTGACCACCGAGATTTTGGGGCGGCATTTGGGCCCACCCGAGTGAGCCGGCGCCCAGGCAGAGAAGTCCGATCAACGCAGATTTAATCATGGTCGCGGAGCTTGGGAAAAACCATCGGCGAAAACAAGCGACATGTCGGTTCTGTCCACGGTTTGCCCTACTCAGACGGTCAAGATTGTGTTCTGACCAACGTCGGCATGGTCACGGAAGGCAGGATTGTGCCGGCTTCAACCGTGAAGCCACGTAGAAAGTCAGCGGTGGGCAACATGCGACCACCGGGACGTTGCAGCTTCAATAGGCGGACCAACCCTTGGGGGGTACTCACCAACAACTCCTGGTCAAAGTTACTGATTATGGATCCCGGCTCGCCCTGCCCCTCCAATGTGTCGGCCTGTCCGAGTTTGATGATCTGGCCGTTGATTTCCGTGCGGCAGCCAGGCCACGGAAACAAGCCGTTGATTCGGGCCGATACCGCGCGAGCGGGACGAGTAAAATCCAATACTCCATCGTCTTTGATCAAACGTCGGCAAAAATTTGCGCCGGCATGATCTTGAGGAACAAACGCCAATTCCCCCGCGGCCAGTCGCGGAAGGTTACGGGAAACCAGCGGCACACAAGCCGCGGCAAGTGTAGCCTTAATATCCAAACCCGTATCCAGAGTCTCGATATCCACTGATTCGACGTCGGCTACGGGCCCGGCGTCCAGTTCCCGTACGATGCGCATGAGCGCAACTCCGGTTTGGGCGTCTCCGCTGGCGATGGCGGTTTGGATGGGGGAAGCACCGCGATATTTGGGCAATAAGGACGCGTGCAGATTCAAGGTGCCAAGGCGTGGAGCTTGGATGAATTTCTCGCCTAGGATATGGCCGTAAGCCATGACCAGAGTCAGATCCGGCGCATCTGCGGTGAGTCGGGCGCGTGCTTCTGCGGTGAGTTTTTCAGGTTGTCTCACCTCAATGCCGTGAGCGCTGGCCCACTGCTTAATCTCGTTGGCCACAAATCGTTGCCCCCGCCCTACCGGACGGTCGGGTTGGGTGTAGACCGTCGATATCTGGGCTAAAGCCCGACCTTCCTGACCGAGGAACCAGTCCAATAATGGCAACGCGATGGGATCGCTGCCCATAAATACCACTTTGAGTCGGTTAGTCTTCAAGAATCTGAAATCCACCAAATTCGAGTTCCGTCTGCGGATCATCTCCGGTGCGCTTGCGCAAGGGGCCGTGTTTCCCTCGGTCTTTATGGCGCTCCTTGCCGACAAGTTGAAACCTTATCGGGCACCCATGCAGATCGAATTCATTGACGATGCCGCCTTCCAAATAACGTCGGTAATTTTCCGGGAGTTTTTCTTCCCGATTGCAGAAAATGCGAAAACGGAACGGACGGTTTCCGGTCTGAGTCGCGTAGTAGATTTTGAAGCGACGATTGGAGATGGCCGGCGGAGGCACCCGCTCGACGAGTCGCTCGATACAGACGTTGAGTTTGGCGGTGGGGATTTTGGTATCGAGCAGGTGGTTCACCTTCACGGCCGCGTTCAGCATGCGGTCGATTTCAAACGCACTGACGGCGGATACAAAGATTACCGGAGATCCGGGAGTAAAAAAGAGCCGCTCAAAAAGAGCCTTTTCGTACTTTCCCCGGTAGTCGCGCTCGCTCTTGTAAACGTGGGTGGACTGGTCGTCATCCTTGAACGCCTGCAAGACGAGATCCCATTTGTTTACGATCACGATGATCGGTTTGTGCTCCTTGACGGCTTCTCCCGCGATAGCTTTGTCCTGCTGGGTGATTCCGTCCAATGCGTCGACCACCATGTAGATAACGTCAGCCCGTGGAATGGCATCGAGTGAGCGCAGACGGGAGAAGTATTCGACCGGTGAAGCCAGCTTGGTCTGAGCTTTGATGCCTGCCGTATCGATCAAGCGAAAGGAGACTTTTTTACCGTGGCGGCTACGGAACAGAAACGGCAGTTCCACTGCATCTCGGGTCGTGCCCGGAGTGGCACTCACGACAAGCCTTTCGCTCTTGAGTAGACGGTTGGCCAACGAAGATTTCCCCACGTTGGGTCGACCGATGAAACAGACGCAGAGCGGGTCTGCGGCGGTCTTGGTAGACTCCTCCTCTTCGGGAGGAGGGCCCAGGCGTTCGAGGATAGCCTCGCGCAGCTCGCCCTCCCCGCGTCCATGTTCGGCGGAAACTTGATGAGGCTCGCCCAAACCGAGTCGATAGGCTTCTGCCAGATCGAGTTTCTCCTCACCGAAGTCGGCTTTATTCATGACCAGAAGGACCTCTTTTTTGGTGCGACGTAGCATCTGTCCGATACGGACATCGAGCGCCGTGATTCCGTCGATCCCATCGATGATGAAGAGGATCAAATCAGCGGTCGCGATGGCGAAATCGACCTGACGCTCGGATGCGGCGGTCAGCTCGGCCGTGCTTTCGCCACCCACCAAGCCGATACCGCCGGTGTCGAGCAAAGTGTAAGCCCCGTCGGTGACGGCGGCCGAAACCACGTCTCGAGTGATACCCGCTTGATCGTGCACGATGGACACGCGGCGGGCGACCAGCCGATTAAATAAACGGCTTTTGCCCACGTTGGGGCGTCCGACAATAGCTACAGCGCGGGGCATTATTTTGCTTCGATTAAAGGGGGGGAATACGGGATCAGGATCGGGAACGCTCGACAAACCGCTCCATGCGGTCGCAAGCGTCGATGAGTTTTTCGTAGCTGGTCGCGAAACAGGCTCGCATGTGACCGGTGCCTCCGGGGCCAAAGGCGGTGCCAGGCACCACCGCGACTTTTTCCTGTTGGAGCAGGCCGACGGAGAAGGCTTTTGCGTTCATCCCCACGTCGGAGACTCGCGGGAAGGCGTAAAACGAGCCTCGCGGGGAATGGCAACCCAGGCCGATCTCGTTGAACCGGCGAACCACTAGGTCGCGACGACGGTGATACTGCTCACGCATCTTGGCCACCGCGTCGGCGCCGTTGCGCAGCGCTTCGAGGGCTCCTTCTTGGGCGATGATGGACGCACACATCATGGCATATTGATGCACTTTCATCATGGCATCGATCAGCACAGCGGGACCGCAGGCATAGCCGATTCGCCAACCTGTCATAGCGAAGGCCTTGGAGAATCCGTGCAGAAAAATCGTGCGTTCAGCCATCCCGGGCAAGGAGGCGATGCTGGTATGCACCCCTTCGAACGTAAGCTCGGAATAGATTTCATCGCTCAGGACCAACAGGTCCTTGTCACAGGTAAATTTTGCGATCTTGTCCAATTGCTCTTTGGAGCAGGTTCCGCCGGTTGGGTTGCACGGTAAGTTGAGCATGAGGATTTTAGCACCCGGTTGCCACGCTGCTTCCAAGGCTTCGGCGGTTAGAGCGAAATTGTCCTTCGCGTAGGTTGGCACCGCGATCGCCTCACCGTGCGCCAGCTGAATGCTCGGGTGGTAGGAGACGTAGCAAGGTTGGTGATACATCACCTTGTCTCCGGGGTTGACGAAGGCACGAAACGCCAAATCCAGAGCCTCCGAAACACCTACGGTCACGATGACTTGATCATCATAGCGGTAGTCGATGCCGAAGTTGGCGGACACGTAGGAGGAGATTCCCTTGCGCAGCTCAGGCATGCCGAGATTGGAGGTGTAGTAGGTTTTACCTTTCTCCAACGCATAAATAGCGTGTTCACGAATATGCCAAGGCGTAGTGAAATCGGGCTCCCCTACTCCAAGAGAGATCACTTCGTCGCCCTTCATTTTGGCAACAAGTTCGAAGAAGTCGCGGATACCGCTCTTGGGTAGCGTGGACACGTGTCCCGCCACCCACTTATGGGGATTGGCTTGCATGATGCGGTGACGCGTCAAGGGGCGACGTTGAGGCGGCTGCTAGTCGATTCCTCGGACTCGAGCATGAAGCCTTGATCCTTGTAACAGCGGAGTAGAAAATGTGTCGCGGTGGACAGGATACCCTCGAAGGTGGAGAGCTTTTCCGAGACGAACGCCGCCACTTTTTGCAACGACTTGCCACGCACGATCACCAGTAAATCGTATCCTCCGGAGACCAGCATGCAAGTGTGAACCTCATCGAAACGGCTAATACGTTCGGCCAGACGATTAAATCCGCCCTCTCGCTCGGGAGTGACCCGAACTTCGATGATGGCCTCGACGGCGGCTTCTGCTGCGGCCTCGCGGGAAAGATCGAGCACTGGACGCCAGCCGAGGAAGATTTTATCTTTTTTCAGCTGTTCCAAATACTGAACGACTTCGGCTTCGGCAATGCCCGCGACTTGCGCCATTTGCGCAGTCGTGAGACGTCCACCTTCGAGTAACAGCTTTAGCATAGGGTTCATCGGAACTGGCCATCTTCCCGGGTCGCGGGGTTTTTTCCAGCGAATAAACGGATCAACCGCCTATAGGAGCATGATCTTTTCCCGTGACGGGTGAAGTGATTGAAGGTCAGCGGTGTAACTTTGAGCTAAACCATTTGGCCGATTTTCGATCTGTTTCAGTGGGATGAAATCTAAAGGTGAAACGGAAAGGGAAGCGACGAACGCAACCCCGGAGCAGAAGCACTGGGATCGAAACGTGGAGGTGCGCATGGCCACTGCGGCCGAGCAGGAGTGGTTCGACGCGCAGCTGCACGAGCGGCACTACTTGGGATCCGGGCATCCGGTGGGCGATTACCTGCGCCAGATTGTCGAAAGAGGGGGGCGGGCGGTGTGGCGCTGCTGGCGTGGGGTCCGGCCTGCTACGCGCTCAAGGACCGGGACCGGTGGGTGGGCTGGGATGCGACCCGCCGGGTCGAGCGGCTTTCCCTGGTGGTGCAAAACCGCCGCTTTCTACTGCTCACCAAGCACGGCGAGGAGCCCAATTTCGCCTCTCAGGTGCTCGCGGCGGCCGTGCGCACGTTGCCGGGCCATTGGCAGGAACGCTTCGGCTATCGGCCGCTGCTAGCCGAAGACCTTCACCGACCCGGAGGCCTACCAAGGCACGTGCTACAAGGCCTCCGCGTGGGAGCCGGTCGGGACCAGCCAGGGTTACGAACGGCACCGAGGCGACTTTTACCGCGAGCACGGCAAACCCATAGCACCTGTGGCTGCTGCGGCCCCTGCACCCCTCGGTCAAGGCCCTGCTGAGCGCCCCCGACCCCGCTTTGCCCGAGGACTGCCGGGCGGGACTGCGCCGCGCGCCCACCGGCACCCTGCCGCTCAAAAACGGCCAGTTGCCCTCTCTGTTGGAGGCCTTGTGCGGCGTGCCCGATCCGCGCGCCAAAAACACCCGCTTCAAGATCGGTCCGGTTCTTGGCATCATGGCGCTCGCGCTGCCGGCCGGCCGGCGCGACATCGCGTCGATCGCTCGTATGGCCAACCTGCTCGACCAAGACCAGCACTTCGCCCTGGCCCTGCCCCGTGAGGCCGGCAAAAAGGTCCGCCTGGCCCCCAGTTACAGCGTGTTTTACGACGTGCTCACCCGGCTCGATCCGGAGGCCTTTGCCCAGGCCCTCACAACCGCTGGCTCACAGCCCACGCCGGTGCCCTGCCCGGAGCGCTCGCCCTGGCCATCGTCGATCAAAAGGAAAACACCCCGCGCAGTGAACAGGCCCGCGCCGATGAGGTGTTGGCCGCCGCGTCGTTGGACGAGCAGATCGTCACACCGGCGACGCCTTGCACGCCACCCGCGAGCAGGTCCGCACCATCGTGGAAAAAGGCGGCGAGTATGTGCCCCAGATCAAAGGCAACCAACCTCAGCTGAGCGCGCTGGTCCCGCGCGCCCGGACCGTTCCACCCCCCTTTTTTGAGCTGACCGATCCGAGTCGGGGGCCGCGTGACCACCTGGCGGGTGTCCGTGGTGGTGGCCACGCCCTCGCAAGCCGACTACCCCGGGCTGCGCAGCCTGGTGCTCGTGGACAAAACCACGGTGCGAAAACGCGACCTCACCGAAAGTTGCGAGCAACGCGCCTACGCCAGCAACCTGGCACCCGCAGAACGCAGCCCTGCGCAAATGCTCGCCTTGATCCGCGGGCACTGGGGCGGAGTGGAGATCCGCAACCACTGGCGACGCGACGCCTGCTGGCGCGAAGACCACTCGCGTACCCGCAACGTCAACGCCCCCTGGCCAACCTCGCCCTCTTGCGCAGCGTCCTGCTGCGCGTCTGCGCCCAACACTGGCCCGAGCGGCCCCTGCCGCACGTCTTCGAATCCTGCCAACATTCCACGCATATCTCCCTGCGCGCCATCCGTTCCCATTCCCAAAACAAAAGACCATGGCGCACGCCCACAATGACTACCTCCAACTCCTGATCGAAACCGGTCGAACAGGATTGGGTCTGTTTTCCTTGGGACTAGTGGCTGGATTATTCAGCTACGTCCGCAGTGGGGGCCTCCGCCATGCCGTGGCCCTGACACTGCTCGGCGCCTCAGGCATCACATGCCGTAGTCTAACACTGAGTGCACAGGCTGAGAGGGAGTGGTTCCCTTTCTCCTAATGCACTATAATGAATACTATACGTTTGATATTGGGATTGATGATTGGCGGGATTGAGGTTGCGGCAGGCCGCAGGAAGGGAGCGGTGAGCAGCTATACACAAGCCAGAGAGAGGACGACCGGCCCGGCTTGCCGGGCCGGTCGTCCTCTCTCTGGGAAAAACTCCGCGCTGGCGTCGTGGGCGCAGAGCGGAGGATTTGGAGTGGTGGCAAAAATACAACGGCGCATCACCGCCAAGGAACGCGAGGCGATTCATACCGGTTGGGCCCAGGGCAAAAGCGGCGCTCAGCTTGCCGCCGCCCTCGGCCGCGACGCCTCGGTGGTCAATCGCGAGATCACCCGCAACGGCGGGCGCTCCAGCTACAGCGGCATGGATGCGCAGACTCGCGCTTGCCGTCGGCCCAAGTGCGCCGTGCGCAACAAAGTCGCCGACACGCCCGCCTTGCGCGACGAGGTGCTGGCCCTGTTTGCCACCGGCGCTACGCCCAAGCAAATCGAAGTCGCCTTGAGACGACGTCATGGCCTGGATCTGACCCGACGCGTGAGCCACGAAACCATCTACGACTTCATCTACGTCCACTCCAAAGGCTCGGTTAAAAAGGAGTTGATCGCTTATTTGCGGCGCAAGAAGCCCCGGCGCAGTCCCGCCCCCCGCACCAAGGGCAAGCGCTCGGACCAGTTGCCGGGCGCGATCAATATCGGCGAGCGACCCGCTGAGGTGGAGCGCCGGGAGGTGCCCGGACACTGGGAGGCCGACTTGGTCATGGGTGCGGGCAATCGCACCGCCATTTTGGTCATCACCGAACGGGTCTCCCGCTACGTGATGATCGTCCCGTTGGGCGACGCCAAAGACGCGATCAGCGTCGCCCGCGCTCTCATCCGGGCCTTCAAACGCCTGCCCGCCCACCTGCGCAAGACCCTCACCTACGACAACGGCCGCTAAATGGCCCAATATGCTGCCTTCTCCCTTGCCACAAAAGTGGCGGTCTACTTCTGCAATCCACACAGCCCTTGGCAGCGCGGTGCGGTCGCGAATATCAACGGTCTGATCCGGGAATACTTCCCTAAAGGCATCGACTTTAACACCGTCACCAAAGGCCAAATCGCCAAAGCGGAGTGGCTACTCAATAATCGCCCTCGCATCGGCTCGACGGACAGTCTCCCGCTGAAGTCTTTCATGCTATTATCCCAAAAAACTGTGCACTAGCCGCTTGACGCCGCCCTCGACTGGATCATTCGCCCCGGCGAACACTGGATGATCATGGGGCCCAACAGCTGTGGCAAGACATCCTTGCTTCGTGGCCTCACGGGATTCCTCACCCACACCGCAGGCGCGATCGAACTCCTCGGAGCCACCTATATGGTAAAACTGATTGGCGCGACATCCGCCGCTCCCTTGGACTCGTCTCCTCTGCTCTCCACGTCCACATTCCGCCCAACGAGGTCGCCCTCGAAACGGTCATCAACGGTCGCTATGACCAACTCGATTTCTGGGGCCGGGCCACCGCAAACGATACGCGCGCCGGTGGCTGCGTCGCATGGGGATAGCCGAGGTCGCTCATCGCGAATGGACTCTGTTGTCACAAGGCGAACGACAACGCGTCCTCATCGCCCGCGCTCTTGCCGCCGAACCGCAACTCCTCATTTTGGACGAGCCCTGCGCCGGTCTTGATCCCGTGGCGCGCGCGGCCTTTCTCCATCATTTGGATACGCTCACAAGCGATCCTCAATCTCCCCGCCTGGGCTGGTCACCCACCACGTAGAGGAGATCACCGCAGGATTCACCCACGCGTTGTTACTCGCTCAAGGTCGTCGTGTCATTGATGGCCCGCTCAAAACCGTGCTGACATCCGCCCACCTTTCCACCGCATTCGACGCGCCGCTTCGCATCGTTCGCCGACGCTCGGGTTGGACTCTCAGTTGATCCACCTGACATGGGGAAATAGCCTCGGATCAAGCTCCTGCCTGCTTCATCCTACATAGTCCGCCAATCGAATTACATCCCCCGGACTCACCTGCAACGCTCGGGCATCAGCCATCGCTTGCATCGTGGTGTAAACCAGTCGTCCTCCCTCACGATAGCCAATGCTCGCTTCGCCACCTTAACTTTCGCCAGCGCACCGCTTCCGTACACATTTAACCCCGCCCGCCAAGGCACCCGCACCACCGTGCCCGTGGCGATATCCACCAAAGTCACCATCCCCGCTTGCGACATACTGGCCAGGCCGTTGATGGTCGCGGCAGTCATCCCTCCTGCCGCACTGACTGTTGCTGCCTTGCTGCCGTGACTCGCGTAGCCGACCCAACTCCCGCCGTACTCACCCGTCCTGCTCCTCCGACCGAGGCCGATGATACCCGACCTGAGGACCTCACACTCGCCGCCGCCCGCCCTGTTGCCATCACTGCCTCACCCGTGACTTCACCTCCCGTCTGCAACGATTTCGCCCCGACTTGGCTAGTTTGAACCACCGCCGTACTCGCCAACTTGACCGGCGAAGTGGCTGCTTTCGCCAACGCCAATACGGTGCAACCTGATTGTAGCAATATAGCGACCAAGATGATACCGGTCCAGGGCCGTAGGGGTTTCATGAACGCGACTTTGGTCAATCGCATCAACGCGTGAACCGCCCGCGCTTAATACCCTCCCGGAGGCCGCAACAACCCTCCCAAGACGCCAAAACTCTTCAATGGCTGCCCCCTCGATTTCTTGGCCAACGGAACCACCACCAGGGGCTTGGGTTTAGGTTTGTTTGAGTTCGTCTCTTGTCTCGCCAACACTGCCCCGCCTGATCTCGCCACTGCGATCGCCTGATCCATCTTCTTGGATGAGACTGGCTCCGCCGTGCCCAAATGCTGCGCAAACAGACTCACCCGCATTTCTTCCAACATCCAACGCAGTCGTCCGCCATTCGGCCCGTTTCCGAGTTCTGCCACCGCTTTGACGTAGGGTTTTATCTGCCCTTCTCGCTCTTCGTCCTTGCTCGGATTCTGCCTCCACCGTTCCGCGCGGAACTGCATTCCCTTCAAATAGCGCGGTAAATGCGAGAATTGATCAAAGGGCACCTCGCACAAATAACGAACTCCCACCAACGCCTTCAAATCTTCCTTCATCCGCCCATACGGAATCGGGTGCACCAGCAACGCCTGCCGGAGTTCCAAGGTTTCGCGCACGCCATCCATCAAACGTGGCACCACCCCGCGCACGTCCGTTTTCGCCTTCTCAGCGGCTGATACAAACGCCGTTTTGGTGCGTTTTCCTCCGGTGCTGGGCACTCGCTCCGGATTCGTCAACCACCGGGTGATTCCAGTCAACGCATCCGCCCTCAGCTCGACGATGGGCGCCAAGGTGCTGGCCAACGCCCCGACATCCTTCATCGCCCTTAAATCCTTTTCCAACCAAGCCAAATCATATCGCAACGCCTGCGCCAACAAAGCCCGCAATCCCGCCGCGCCTCGTCGGGCCGCCACCTCCGCCGTACGTACCAACCGGACCACCACTCCTTCGCTCATGGATTCAAAGATTGGATACGCTTTCACAGGCACACCAGCCTGCTCCCCGATCACCACTTCATCAGGCATTTCGTCCACGGGCCAATCCTCCAACGGATCCGTCTCCCACTTCTGACACGCACGCTTCCACAATCCCGGCGCATCCTTCGCCACCGACCGACTCATTTCTTTTTGCTGCACCTCCACCGCCAACTGCACTTCGACCAAATTCCGTGAACTCACGATCTCCTGCCCTTTATGGTCGGTCACCTTCACCCGCACACAAAGATGCTCCGCCAAAGGACGCTCCGCCCAGACCGAGGGGGCGATTCGCAACTGAAATCGTTCCCCTAACAATACCGCCATCGCTTGGGCCAATGTTTCCCGTCGTCCCGTCAATTTATCGCGGGATATGAACTGTGGCATCATCACTTTGGCCGTCGTCGCCAACGGCATGACGACGCGGCGCAGGTCCTTGGGCAATCCTCGCAAATAGTGCTCCACTTTTGCCGGCAAATGCCCCGGCACCGCCCAGTCCAACGCCGCCGGGGTCAAATCCAACGCCGCCGCCACATCCACGTCCAGAGTCACGCCGTCTTCCGCGTCACCCGGTTTGTAAACGTAGTTCAATGGCAACACTCCGTGGTTCAACGGCACCGACTCCGGAAAGGCCTGCGTATCGATTTCTTCCGCCGCCGGGTCCCGCAGATCATCCTCCTTGAACTGCAAAAACGCCGATTCATGGGCTTTCCGCTCTTTCACCAAACTAATGAGCTCCCCCACCGCCGATACCACATGACCGGCGTCAATCAAACGCGCCTCGTAAAACCGAAATATCGCCTCATCAAGATTCATCACCTCACCATCCCGCATGCGCGTCAGCTGATGCTCCATCACGCGACCTTTCTCCTCATCCCAGAACGGCTCGCTATGAGACCCTTTCACCAAATGTACCCCTAATTCCAGCGCCCACACCGGGTCGAGTCGTGCGCAGGTTCACGCATAAAGCCGGGAGGTCTCCACGATCTCCGCTGCCATCATCCAGCGCGGTCCCTTGGGTTTATTCGAATTCGCCCCCGCCTTGGCGCCCGGGCTGCTCCGCTTGCGCTCCTCTTTCACAAACAATCCCGAGCCCGGAAAAATGTTCCCCCGTCGATCATGAGGCGCCTTGTAACCTCCTTTTTCGTCGTCTCGCGCCGCGATGTTGCTCAACAATCCGGCCAGCACACAGCGATGGATTGATCGATACACCGCCTGCCCGAATCGAAGCTTTGCCGAGCATTCCTCCGGCGTCGCCGTATCTGCTTGTCCATCCCACACCGAGCTCGGTTGAAAATCACGGCGGGCCCGTAGCGTATCCAATAACTGGGCATGGATGTCCCGCCACTCCCGCATCCGGGAGTAACCCAAAAAATAATCCCGACACCACCGCCTCATGCGTCCTTGCGACAGTTGTTCAAACTGATCGTGCAACGCTGCCCTAATTTCCAACAACGTCAGAAAATCCGACTCCGGATGCGTAAACCGACGGTGGGCCGCGTCGGCCGCTCCCTGCTTGTCCAGCGGTCGCTCCCGTGGGTCCTGAACACTCAAGCCCGCCGCGATAATCACGACCTCCCTGACGGCCTTCTCCGTGCGCGCCTGCAGGATCATGCACCCTACGATCGGATCCACCGGTAAGCGCGCCAGTTCCCGACCTACATTCGTCAGTTCTTTCTCAGGTCCGGTGGCCTCGATCGCATGCAATTCGTCCAACAGCGCATAGCCCGATCGGATCGCCTTTGCCGCCGGCATGTTGATGAACGGAAAACGCTCGATGTCACCAAGCCCTAACGCCTTCATCCGTAGAATTACATCCGCCAGATTTGCCCGCTGAATCTCCGGGTGAGTGAACCGCAGTCCTTCCTCGTAGTCTTTCTCAGAATACAATCGCACGCACACGCCCTCCGCCACCCGACCCGCCCGGCCCTTGCGCTGGTCCGCACTGGATTTCGCCACCGGCTCAATCGGGAGCCGCCGGGTCCGCGCTTGCGGAGAATACCGGCTCAATCGTGACAATCCGGTATCCACCACATATCTGATACCTGGCAACGTGAGCGAGGTCTCCGCGATATTCGTCGCCACGATGATACGCCGCCGAGCCGTCGCCGTGAAAACCCTCTGCTGTTCACTGTTCGACAACCGTCCAAACAACGGAATCAAATCGCACTTTCGCGCCTCGCTTCCGAGGAAATCAATCGTCTCCCGGATATCGCGCTCCGTCGGCATGAAAACGAGGATGTCGCCTGCCGCCGTGGTGGATAAAATGCGGTGCACCGCCTCCACAGCGCCGTCGACATAGTGCAGCGCCTCCGCCTTCGACGTGCTCTCGTTGCCTTCCGCTTCATCCGATCCCAACCCGTCCAACAGGGCATAGACCACTTCCACCGGATAAGTCCGGCCCGAAACTTCAATGACAGGTGCATCCTCGAACGCCTTGCTAAACGCCGCCGTATCAATCGTCGCCGAAGTGATCACTATCCGCAGCTCTGGCCGACGCAGAGATAACAACCGCAAGTGCCCGAGCAGAAAATCAATGTTCAGTGAGCGCTCATGCGCTTCGTCAATAATGATGGTATCGTATTCGCTCAGCTGTGGATCCGACTGCACTTCAGCCAACAGCATCCCGTCCGTCATGAACTTAACCACCGTATCCTTGGTCGTCTGATCGCTGAAACGCACCTTGCAGCCCACCTCGCGCCCCCACCGCACTCCCATTTCCTCTGCGACTCGCTTCGAAACCGACAAGGCGGCCACCCGCCGTGGCTGGGTACAGGCGATGCGCCCCTGCGATCCTCCTCCAGCCGTCAGGCAAAGCTTGGGAATCTGGGTTGTTTTTCCAGATCCGGTCTCACCGGCCAAAATAATCACGTTGTGCTCCTGCAACGCGTCCACGATTTCGCCTGCCCGCGCACTGATGATGAGCAAGTCGGGCGGAAACTCGAAACGAAAGGGAAATGGCTTTTGATTTGGCGCGGACACGAAAGGGAAACCCAATGTGATCGCCTCCCTACTCATGGCTGGCAAGTCCCCCCTCCCTCCTCCCCTCCCTCAAGACGTCCTTTTCCGCGTCGTGCGCATCTCCGCCACTCACGGTCGCATGATCATGGTCATTGCCGGATTTTTCGCGATCCTTGCCGCGATGAGCCATCAAATCGCCCCGCCATCACTGGCGCGCTCACGGTGGGAATGGGGGCATGCGAGCGCCACGGCTCCGATCGCTTGCGTTCCGGCGACCGCCAAGGCGTCTCTTGGATGATCGCAGGTGAATTGGGTTTACTCCTGATTTTGCTCTTCTACGCCAGCTGGATGATGACCCATTTCGATTTCGTGGAGTTCCAGCGTAATCTACTGGAGTGGTATCTGGAATACATGAACACCAAATTTGAATCGGCGAATATCTCTCCCGACGACCTCCCGGCGGTTTTTCAATTTTCCAATACGATAACCTACGGATTGGTGGGCATTTTGACCCTCGTTTACCAAGGTGGACTCGCTCTGTTCTACCATCGTCAGCGTCCGGCCATCGCCCAAGCTCTTGATCACTCCTAATCTCGGAGCCCAAACTTGCATGGCAATCGGGAACACTTAGCGTTCCCGGCCATGTCTAAAGAGCGCTACATTGCTGCCAAAGAGGCCTGGGCTGCCAAACAAGGTGCCAAAGACGTGCAGCCGCGCGCCGAAGCTGCCTCCGATCGGTTGCCGCCCGGGCAAAAATTAACGTCCAATTTCCCCGTCCTCGATCTGGGCATCCAACCGGATGTCCCGCTCTCGGAATGGACCCTCACTCTCGACGGAGCGGTGGAGTCCCCTTTCACTCTCGATTGGACCGCGTTCAACGCGCTCCTTCAGGTCGACGACGTCAGCGACTGCCACTGTGTAACCACTTGGAGTAAATACGATTGCCGTTGGACTGGCGCCGCCTTCACCGAACTCTACGCACGCGTTAAACCGACAGCCGCCGCTCGCTTCGTCTACTTCACCGGCTACGATGGCTATTCCACCAACGTCCCTCTCGAAAATTGTCTCGACGACGACGTCCTCATCGCTACTCACTTCGATCACCCCCCTCTGAGTCGCGAACACGGTGAACCCGCACCTGTGGTTCTCCCCAAACTCTACGCCTGGAAAGGCACTAAGTTCGTCAAAGGCATCCATTTTCTTCCCGCAGACAAACTTGGGTTCTGGGAGATCCGTGGCTACTTCGACCGTGCTGATCCTTGGAAAGAAGAGCGATACGCCTGATCCGGCGCGAGGGCGGGCGATTCCCCGGCGGTTAAAAATCTGCGCCCCCCCCCCCACAAAATTACTAGACCTGGTCACAACTGGCTCAGTTGTTGCTATCGGTGGAATGTGCAGCGAAGACCGCCGCTCGCCAATTTTGCCGACTCATGCCGATTCTCGACAGCCGTAAACTGCTCGCCTTCGTCACTTTGGTCAAGGTGGGCAGCTTCACGCTCGCAGCCAAAGAGCTGAACGTCACCCAATCTGCGGTGAGCCACTCGATCAAGTCACTTGAAGATGAACTTCAACTCCACTTGGTCGACCGACGGGGTCGCAAAATTCGCCTCACGCCTCCCGGCAAAGAGCTACTGAACCACGCCCACCGCATACTCACTGAGATGCAGGAAGCTCGCGCCGATCTCGCCCTCTACGTGCGCTAAACTACGGTCCCATCACCATCTACCACTGGGTCTGAACCGACCCCAAAAAAGCGACGCTTCCGGCGTCGTTTTGTTTGGAGTGGTGCCCAGGGCGGGACTCGAACCCGCACACCTCGCGGCACAGGCTTCTGAGACCTGCGTGTCTACCAATTCCACCACCTGGGCACAGAGGGGAACGAGGAACACACGAACCGAGCGTCTCCTTGGCAAGTCCTGAATTGATTGAATCTATCCATATTACTCCTGGCCTCGTCTCCTCCCGAAGTAAAACACGCGTCCATCGAGCCAAATATCCGGCTGGTGTTATTATTTTTCCTCATCCCAACCTCCATTCAGTGCCAAGCCAGTAAACCGATTCCCTCAAAGTCCAGCTGATCGAGTTTTCAATCCGCCGCACAGCATTTGATTCCAATTGCCCCTCGCCGACAAGAATCTGGTGTTTTTAGGTCGGTGTGCCGATAGGGTCTGCCGCCGTCACGCCATGAACCGCCGCATAGCCATCATAAATCCCGATCCTCTAACTTTCTCCCCATGAGCAAGGTCGACACTATCCGCCAGATTCTATCGGAACGCATGCTCGGTATCGTCCCCATCGAAAGCATCCAACACCTAGTGTGCTGAGAGTTAATGAACTATACTAAATGAAAGGATGCGGCGGTGCGGGCGCGTTGGATTTTATCCAGGATGGCGGAGCCTTCGGCCTTCCAAGTGTAGCGTAGCGGGTGGGTTCGAAGTCGCGTGCGCCCATGTAGGTTTCGATGGCGTTGGTGAGGTCTCGAACGCTGGTGAAGCTGCCATCGCGGATACAATCGACAGTGAGGTCGCGGAAGAATCGCTCCACTAGATTCAACCAGGAAGAGGATGTTGGAGTGCAGTGCGATGCAGTGCGCTGCGCTCGACGCCATGGGCTTTGGCATGGCGCTGATTGCGCCACTTTATCCAGCTCTTCACTTTGGCGTGCTTGTGGGTGGCGTAGTTGTCGATGATCAGATGCAGGACCCAGCCGTCGGGTGCCTGCGCATCGATGTGCTTGAGGAAACCGAGCCATTCGCGGTGGGTATGCCGAGAGGGTGCGTCGCATGATTTTGCCGTCCAGATAGCCGAGGGCGGCGAATAGCGTGACCGTGCCGTCGCGGGTGTAATCGTGGGTGGCGGTTTTGATGTGCCCGATACCCAATGGCAGGCCCGGCTGGGTGCGCTCAAGCGCCTGGTACTGGCTTTTCTCGTCGCAACACAGCACCAAGGCCGTGGAGGACCAGCGGGTGCGCCCGGCCGGGGGTTGCGTGACCTCAGTGACGATCTGAGCGCGAATCGCCACATCCACATTCGGCTTCCGGCCCGAACGTCTCGCTTCGGCCCATCCAGCCAACCCTGCCTCACGAAATCGCTTTTCCCACTTCGCCACCACCGGACGATTCACTCCGATCTGAACAGCCACCGTCTCCTGGCTTTTCCCTTCGGCCCGCAACAACACGATGCGCGCCCGCCTGACCTCCCGTTGCGGCGTGGTCGGGCGTTTGATCATCTATTCAAGTTCTTGATGCTGCTCGGCATCAATGATTAGCGGATTAACAGGGCGGGCCATGCCCCCATCCTGCACTACTATGTTTGTTTCGTTTAGTATAGCTAATTAACTCCCACTACACTAGGCGACGCTTATTCACGACCGAGGGCGTCGGCTGGTTCTGAGCGAGCAGGGGGCAAATCCTCAGAGACTGCGATAATGGCACGCGTCTTGGGTTTCAGTTTCGGGCGTCTGCGATTGGCGGCGATGGTGGACCGCAGGGAGAGTGCACGTTCATACCGTATTTCAATCAAACGAATCGGTGGGGCGGGAAACACCATGGGACCCGGCTTGGAGGGTTTGAACGGGTTCCGATTCACCTCGAGCACAAAATCGGGCATCACCGCCACAGACTCGTCTTCTGACGCATGAACAAAATTCAGCGCCGAACAGATTAGAACGACGAAGGGAAAGCGGCGATTCATGGCGACTACGGGACCACGGGGGCAACCCTCTGCTGACCGCTTACTGCGCTCATGGCGAATCCTTAAATCGTCCGTCTCGCTCACTTTAAACCTGTCACAACTGCGCAGGGTTGTCTTCCAGCTGCACGGTGATTTGCGTGGACTCACTATGGGTCATCCTTCCATCGGCGTCCTCGGACTTGGTATCATCGGCGGTATTTGGGCCCGTCACTATCACGACGCGGGCGTTCTCGCCGGCGCGTGGAACCGCACCCCGCAACCGGACTTCCCGCAATGGCAGGAATCGCCAGCGGCAGTTACTCGCGCCGCCGATCTCGTCCAGATCGTTGTCGCCGATCCTCCCGCCGTGCAGAGCGTGCTCGACGCCATCCTGCCCGAGCTTGACCCCGCCAAGACCGTGATCCAATCGAGCACCATCGACCCCGAGAGTTCCGACCGCTTTCGCACCACCGTCCTCGCCACCGGCGCACGCTACCTGGAGTGCCCCTTCACCGGCAGCAAGCCCGCCGCCCTCGGCAAACAGACCGTGTTCTAGCAGGGCGGTGACCCCGCGCTCATCGCCGAGCTCGAGCCCACCCTGGCCATCGTTTCCGCCCACCGCATTCCCATCGGCGACCATCGCCAGGCCTGCACCTTCAAGCTGGCGATGAACCTGAACATCTCCGCACAAATGCAGGCGCTGTCCGAAGCCCTCATCCTCGCTCGCCGCGCCAAAATCTCCGACGACGTCTTCTTTGGGGCTCTCGGTAAAAACATCAGTTACTCCGGCCTCACCAAACTCAAGGAACCCCAACTACGCACAGCCGACTACGCTCCTTTGTTCTCCATTAAGCACATGCACAAAGACATGCGCCTTGCCCAAGACATGCCCACCAGCGGTGACCTCCCCCTCCTCGCCACCATTAGCGAACGCCTCGCCGTTGCCGAGTCCGCCGGATACGACAATGAGGATTTCGCCGCCCTTTTCAAACTCCTCCCTTCCTCCGTTTAGTCGTAGCGGTAGTCACACATCTGCATTCGCCGACCAACTTTCTCTACGCTGCCGCCAAGTTCAATGCCTGGGTGGCTTCGTAGTTGATGATTCACCAGCCCCGCCCCGCGCGCCATCCCCTGCCATGTTGAGTTCAACAGCCTATTACTTCGGTAGATTGTCGATCTCTCGCTCGGTGAGTTTGCTTCTCGGTTGCATTATTCCTCACGCCTTTCACTCACGCCGCTCAACCGACCGACCCCCTTTTTGTAACCTACTACTCCCGGCTATAGGCTATCAACGGGAAATTGGCTCAAATGGACAACCCAAACGGGAATTCTATGCCATCAGCTACGGTGGTCGCCTCGACCGCACCCTGTGGGACAACCCAAACCCGCGACGACTTCCCCGCCATCGGCGGCATTGTGGCCGAGCAACTCGCTCAAAATAACTACCACTTCTCCCCCAACGCTCGCACCGCCGACTTACTCATCACCATCCACTGGGGCCGCACCAGCGGTATCACCACCGGAGGGGTTTGATCAACGCGTCGGTGACCTCGGCACCGCGCTCACCGGCTTGCAGGTCGCGCAACAATCCGCCCCTCCTCCCGAGGCTTCCGGCCCTGAAGGCCGCCGCCGCCAACCAGTCGATCATTGCCGCTCAAAATGCCCAGATCACCGAGGCCGCTGCCGCCCTCGAGGGGGTCATCGCCCTCATGGATATGGAAAACCGCGTGCGCAACCGACGCAACGAAGACAACGCCCGTATCCTTGGCTACGTTGATGCAATGGCTGACATGCAACGTCTCGGCGGCTTCGTTGGCGACGACCGCTTCCATGAACTACGCACCGAGATTGAGGAGTCCCGCTATTACCCTGGAAAACGCAGTTCACATCAGAAAACGCATGTAACAAAGTTATGCTATCCAGTCGGTGAGTGGGTTTTAACCGTGCACGAGCCGACTCACTTGGCAGGTGCACGAATCGATGCCTGCGACGGACCGTAACTCGTTACAACTTCGCGCCCTTCGTTCCCTTGTATGTTTGAACCGATGTTAAGAACGAGCGAGGACGGAGCCGAATGCAGCCTCCGAGAATGGACCTTAGAGTTCGTCGCAGGAGGCTGGATTCGGCGCGATTGCACATGCGAGGTAAATGCCTTGAATGGTGCTCGCCAGGGTGCGGTGCAGACTGGCCATCTGCACCGCACGGCAACCCAGAGGCCGATTTGTTACCCGAGGATTTACCTCGAACAGAAGCCCTGGGCCCGGGTTGCCGACCTGGTGGAACTCGAATCGCTGAGAGAGCCCTGAGCTCGTATAACAAGATGGAGTAAACCACCCCTGAAAATCAAATCACCTATGTTGGTGTGGATATCGCCAAAGATCGTCTCGACTACACCGCCGATGATACTCGCTGTGCCCACGTCGAGAACACCCACCGAGGCCACCGAGCCTTGATCAAGCACCTCCAGAGCCTGCCCAATGCCCGGGTCGTATGCAAAGCGACTGGCGGCTATGAGCGTGCCATTGTCGCCGCATTGCTCTTGGCCCAGATCCAAGTCTGCGTAGTCAATCCAGGGCGTGTGCGCGCCTTTGCCCGTGCCGCCGGCTTGCTCGCCAAGACCGACCCACTCGACGCTCAACTGTTGCGCCGCTTTGGGTTACAAATGAAGCCACGCCTGCACCGGGCCCTCGACGAAGCGACCGCAACCTTGCGTGAGCTGCTCGACTATCGCCGGCAGATCAGTGATCAACTCGTCGCCACAGGCAACCGGTGCGAGTTGGCCGGACGCATTTTGCGTGAACGCCTTGAGATCCTGCGGGCGCTTTTAGCCACCGAGCTCGAACAAACCGATGCGCTGATTAAAACGCACATCCACGAGGACGACAGTCTACGCACCAAAGCCGCTCGACTGCGCAAACTGCAAGGCGCAGGACCCGTGCTCGCGGCCACCCTGCTCGCCTACGGGCCTGAACTCGGAAAAATCGAATCGGGCCAACTCGCCGCTCTGATCGGTGTGGCCCCGTTCGCCCACGACAGCGGGCGGCGACATCGTTGCCGACATGTGCGCGGCGGGCGTCATTCCGGGCGCCAGGTCCTCTACATGGCGGCGGTCTCTGCCATCCGATGTAACCCTGTCATGCGCGCGTTCTATCGGCGCCTCGTTGAGGCTGGGAAACTGAAGAAAATAGCCCTTATCGCGATCATGCGCCAAATGCTACATGCTCTCAATCTATTGGCCGCTAATCCCAACTTTGTCCTTGTTCGCTAACACCGCTGCTTCTGTAACATCCCACTTCGGAATTTAGATTCATGGAAAACATCGAAACCATGGTCGCTCGCGACGCCGGTACCTTCGGCGAAAACTCCGGTCACCTCACGCGGGATCACCAGGGAGAAATTGAAATTGGCGACCTCAAAATGATCGGAACCGTCCCCGCAGAACCTCCCGCCGCTCCCTGATTTCCCGACTCCGAGCTCAAACCTGAAACTCACCGTCCCGGTAAATCACCACAGTGGAACCATCGGTTAAATGAGCCGTTACCACTCGGTTTGACGTCGCCACAATATCCGTGTGCATCACCGAGTTATTGTAGCCCATCTCCTCCCACTGCGTATCACTCACGCTCGCCGGATCCCCCGTGAACGAATCGCGGTAAGCCGACCCCACCGCCAAGTGGGTGTTACCCCACTTCCCTCCAACATTTTCATCATAGAGCGTGACCCCCATAAACTTGATGATACGCGAAAATCTCCGATCCGTAAGCGAGAACTCGCCAATCTTGTCCGCGTTTTCCACTGCAATCATTTCACGCAGCAATTCTTCCCCCTGGGTCGCCGTCGCCTTGACGACTCGCCCGTCCTTAAATTCCAAATACGCCCCCTCGACCAAGGCGCCATAACGGTACAACGGCTCCGTAAACCGAACCCGCCCCTCGGTGCCGCGCCAATCCGGTGAGATGAACAACTCAAAGCTCGGTATGTTGCGCCCGGACCCACCCAACCACTTGCGATTCGCCCCCACCTTCACCCACAAATCCGTGGCCTCCGCCTCCATGTGCAATCGCTCAATCGGCAAGGCATCGAGTTTGTCCTTCACTGCATAAAGCTGCTCGTAAAGCGCCGTCCACTTATCGGCCGGCTTCGCTTCGTTCAGATAGCATGCCTCGATAATCTGCGCCCAATACTCCTCGAGCGTCATCCCAACTTCATCCGCCATCGCCTGCGTGCCATACAGCGCCAGCGTCCACGAATACTTGCCTGCCCCTTCCTTCGCCCGACGCCAATCCATGTAAGGTTTCATCGCCTTCTGCACCGCCATGATTGTCGCGCCGGGAATCCCCGCCAGTTCCCGCATATCGGTCTCCCCTCGAATCGCCACGGTGTGATCAATCTGCTCTACCGTGCCACGGTGATAGGACTCCGCAAAAAATGCCAACTGCGCCTCATTCGCCAACTCATAAAATTCTCGCGCCATATCATCGGGCGTAAAGAAAATCAAAGGATGCGCTCCCGCCTTCAACACCGCTCGACGCAATGCCACCAATAACGGTTTCGCCACTTCCGGCACCCTTAGCTGCACCACTTCTCCAGGCTTCACGCCTTCGCCCCCATTGAGTGCGAAGTTGATCAAAACATCCGCATAATTATCGAGCAAAGCTTCGGAAGGTTCGTATGACATTGCTCAAAACGTTCCAACCCTCACTCAAAATGCAAGACGCGAGCCCTCCTCAGGCCGCTATTCCCTCCGCATCGGCACCAACCCTACCCTGCGATCAAACCGCCAGCAGGGCCTTGCTCCGAACGGTCGGCTTAAGCGCCCGTATCCGATCACCAATTCACTCTCCCTCGAAATCCGAACTCATCCTCATCCGATCGTCCCGCTCCTGGCATCTGCGATCGAGTCGCTGTGGTGGAGAAATTTCATCGCCATCCGCGTGTCTCGATGTTGCCCGCATCTCCATTTTCCGCTCGCCGTCCCCGCCGTTATCGCACCGGGATAGTCGCTGGCCATGGATCGCTTAGTCTACATTCTAGTTCCTGAGGGGCGCTCTCTAACTTGCGTCGTGCGCGCGACCAAACTGATGAAGTGGGAGGCCTTCAACACAGCTGATTTTTCCAACCTAAAAACCCTCTTTCGGCCCCAATACGTCTCCTACCTGCGCCCTGAGGACCGCCCGATTCTCATGGGGCTGCTTCAACTCACGAAACGAGACGGTCAATTCCCTCCCATCGACGGGGCCTACGGGCACGAGGTATTCCACCAAATGTTGGCCACGAGGCGTCTCTTCTTCGACGGAGGTTCGCGACTTCGCCTCAAACCCGGCGATCCGCTTTCCGCTGCCTTGGATTGGGAGCAACGGTCCGGCAACTCATGGCAACCGATCGCGACCATCCCAACACAGTTCCGGAGTCGCCGCATATCCTCTCGATCCGCCGGTCTACATCGACCCCACCACCAATACCTGTGGTCCCATCAATCTCGATGAACCTCCCGCCCTCGCCGCCTCCTGGCTCGCGGCGAAGAAAATGACCGAAACCGAGGTCGCCCGCTTCTGCCAGCGTCTCGCCAAACGGTTCCCCGAAACCTCCTTCCCCGTCCCTTCCTGCGTAAAACTCAACGAGACCGCCCCCGAACCTCCTCATGCCTTGCTCATCATTGAGCAACGATCCGTCACCGACCAGCGTGATGCCCAATCCCGTTGGATCGACCTGCATGATCGCCTGCGTTTTCGCTACGGTGACGCTGTCATCGCGTGGGATGCGACTGAATCCGCCGTCTCCTTCCACCGTGACGACGCCATCATTCGTATCGCTCGTGACCGTACCTCCGAATCCGAAATTCTCGCCCAGCTCGCAACCTGGGGATTCGCTGCCGATACCTCCTTCGCCGACGGGGGTTTCTTCAACTTCGATTCCTCCGTCTTCACCCTGGCCTCGTCCCAGCGCTGGCGCACGCTCCTCGAATCCACGTTTCCTCGCCTCCCCAGCTCACTTTGGTGCATCGAATACCCCAAGGATCTGCGCGTCATCATTCCCCACGAATCCGCCGTTTATTTCCATGCAGATGACGAAGGCCAGGACGCCTACCGCATTAATGTGGGTCTGACGCTCGAGCAACAGGAACTCCCGTTGCTCCCGATCCTGCATCAAGCGCTTCGTTCCCGCAAAAACCTAGGTCTGGCCTCGCTCCAGCAATGGATCTCCGACGGCGATTTCGCCGTTCGTATCGAAACCACGGCCGACGACCCCGTGCGCACGCGGCTGGTATCGATACCGCCTTCTCTACTCTCCAAAATCACGGAACACCTGCACGAGCTCTTCGACGCTCGACCTTTCGATTCATCCGGCCATGTCCGGATCAACCGTTGGCGTGTGGGCGAACTGGTCGCTGCCGGCCTCATCGCTCGCCATGCTGAGGATGGCCTGTCCGAAATCGTGCGTCTCTTCAAACGTCTCGCTGATGGCATAGCCGTCGTCCCTCGTCCCGCGCCTCCTGCCCTGCAGGCCACCCTTCGCACCTACCAAGAGGGCGGGCTCGGTTGGCTCCACACCCTCGGCGAAGTCAACGCCGGGGGCATTCTTGCCGATGACATGGGACTCGGTAAAACCGTGCAAACCATCGCTCATCTTTTGGAACTGCACGCCGCCCACCAACTCTCTTCAGGCGTCCTGCTCGTCGCTCCCACCAGCGTTATCGACGATGAACTCGCCCGCTTCGCGCCCGCCCTCACCGTCGCCAGATACCACGGTCCCGATCGTGAATCCAGTTGGTCCACCACCTCCTCGCCTCACGTGGTCATCACCACCTACCAACTCCTCTGGCGCGACCAGCCTCGCCTCGCCGCCCACTCCTGGAACCTCGTCGTACTCGACGAAGCCCAATACATCAAAAACGCATCCTCCCGCACGTCCCATGCGGCCCGCAGTCTTGTCGCCCAACGGAAACTCTACCTCTCCGGCACTCCCACCGAAAACCGACTCCAGGACATCTGGGCCTTGTTCGAATTTCTTCTTTCCGGATGCCTCGGCGACGAAACCACCTTCAAACAACGAATCGCCAAACCCCTTGCCGATGACGACGAAGCCGAATTCGCCGCCGTCCTGCGCACCCGCCTTCGCCAACGCCTCGCCTCGTTTGTCCTCCGCCGCTTGAAGGAAGACGTCCTGCCCGACCTCCCCGCCAAAACCGAATTCGTACACGCCGTATCCATGACGCCACGACAGGCCGAACTCTACGCCGATACTCGCCGTGAGGCTCGCGACAACATTCGGCAGTCCCTCCAAGAGAAAGGTCTCGCCGGTTCACGCATCCAGGTGCGCACCCGTCTTCTGCGTCTTCGCCAAATTTGCTGTGACCCCCGCCTGCACGATTCCGCCAAACTCACCGCCCTGATGGAACTCGGGTCCGACCTCCGAGCCCGCGGCAGCCGTACACTTATCTTTTTCCAGTTTACCAGCATGCTCGACCTGATCGGTCGCGAGCTCACCGCCCACGGCCACGACTTCCTCCTTCTCACCGGAGCCACCTCCCATCGCTCCGATCTCGTGCAAAAATCCCAATCCGGCGCCTGCCCGCTGTTCCTCATCAGCCTGCGCGCCGGCGGCGCCGGCCTCAACCTCACCGCCGCCGACAGCGTCATTCACTATGACCCGTGGTGGAACCCCGCCGTCGAACGCCAAGCCACCGACCGTATTCACCGTATCGGTCAAACCAAACCCGTCTTCGTCTACAAATTCATCGTCGACGACAACATCGAGGCCAAGATTCAGCAACTCCAGCGCACTAAACTGGAACTCGTGGCCGGACTCCTGGGCGAGGGCGACATCGATCAACTCCACCTCGACCAAAGCACCATCGACCACCTTTTCGCTGAATAGCCGCTGGACCTGGCCCACCGCGCCTTAACCGTTCTCCAGCCGTCCGATCAATTCACCCAAGCGCGATTTCACCCGCTTGATCTCTGACTCTCGCCAAACTCGCAACAGAGGTAACCAGCGCGCATCGAGTTCCTCCTCCGCCAACAAACTCACCAAGCGCAAAACCGTATCATGATTACGCTGCGGCATCACCTCGGGAAGAAACGGAATCAACGGCTCGTCTCCCGCCTCCATCGCGTCCACCAGCCCGCGTAAATCCTCCCGCCAGCCCTCCGCCACATACTCTTTCGCCAGCTCCAAGCCTTTGCTCGTATACCCCAGCAACGGGAATCCTTCTCGAAACTCAAACTGGAGGAACCCCTCACGATCAGCGTATCCACGCACGCTTCCACCTCCTCCACGCTGCGCCCCGCATAATACCCGTAACCCGCTGTCCCGACCAATCCCAGCCGCGCCACCTTCTGCGCCTCGCTTCCTCGTAGCGCTAAAACCACCGAACTCCGCCCCGCCTCATAGACCGTCGCATCCAGAACCGAAAAAATCGCACGTCGATCTCCAGCCGTCAACGCCACCGGCACCAACCCGGACAACCCTAGAGTCGGCACATAACCACGGCGAGAATTTCGACGAACACGACGCATCTCAACAATTTCTTCCACCCTTACCGTCCCTCCGTCTCAATTTCCATCCCATTTTCCGCCGATTCGGCCTTGCCAGGGATAGCAGGCGCCCATTCCCACTTCTCAAGCCGTCTCACCCCACGCCGGAGGCCGTCCTCAACAATCCGCATCCTGATTCATCGGTGAGAACGAAACAACCGCCCCATCGTGCTCCGTGCGTTCCGTAAACTTCGCGTCTCCCGAGGCCCTTCCCCTCCGCCACTCCGCCCGCATCCGTTTGACGCATCCGCCCCACCTCATAATTACATAACCCATGAGCGATTTTGTTTTCAGCCCCGCCATGACTGAGGCCAAGCAGGCGGTGGATAAGCTGCGCGCCAACATGCGCCGCACCATCAAAGGCAAAGACGACGTCATTGAGCGCACTATCGTTTGCCTGCTCGCCCGCGGTCATCTCCTCATCGAAGACCTCCCCGGCGTCGGCAAAACCACCCTCGCCTACTCGCTCGCCTGCGCCTTCTCCCGCATCCAATTCACCAGCGACCTCCTTCCCAGTGACGTCACCGGCGTCGCCATCTACGACGCAAACACCAAGGAGTTTGTCTTCAAAAAAGGCCCCGTCTTCGCCTCCATCGTTCTCGCCGACGAGATCAATCGCGCCACCCCCAAGACCCAGTCCTCCCTCCTCGAAGTCATGGACCGCAGCAACGTCACCATCGACGGCGAAGCCCATACCGTCGGCTCACCATTCATGGTTTTCGCCACCCAAAACCCCGTCGACTACGAGGGCACCTTCCCGCTTCCTGAGAGTCAAATGGACCGCTTCCTCATGCGCATCCACATGGGCTACCACACAGGCGTCGACGAAATGGACATCCTGCGCTCCGCCCAAACGAACTACGACGCCATCTCTCTCGACCCCGTGCTCACTCGCACCGAAGTCGCCCACCTCCAAGAGATCACCGCTCAAGTCTTCGTCGAAGACAGCGTGCTCGAATTTGTCCTCAAAATCGTCAACGCCACTCGCACCGAAGCTGAATTCAAAGCCGGCGTGCGCGTGCGCGGAGGCCTCGACCTCAAACACGCCGCCCAAGCCCAGGCTCTCGCGTGGGGGCGCGCCTTTGTGATTCCCGAAGATGTCACCGCCCTCGTCGTGCCCGTTCTCGGTCACCGCCTCGGTCTTGCTCGCCCCTCCAGCGACGCCCTCAAAGAACGCCGCGCGGTCACGGCCGCCCTCAAGCGCATCGTCGAGTCCCTGCCGTCCCCGTAGTAAGGGAGCCGCCCCCCTCCGAAACTCCCTCGCCGAACCAAACAGCGGATGCCGTCCTCCTTGGATCATAGTGGTTGGGTATTGAAATTCGAAACCTCGGCGTTTTCGGTGCGACCATGACGACTTCCGTATCCACGACGTCGGTCTCGCCCGCGCCAGCTTGGTCCGGCCCTGGTGCCGACCGCAAAAAGACGCGCGAACTCACCTGGCGCAAACTCCTTTGGTCGTTCCTCTATCCGTCCCGTGGCCAGCGGATCATGCCGACCATCTCCGGCATTCTATTCATTTCCGTTTCCCTCGGCATCGGTAGCGCCGCCTACAACACGTCCAACAACATCCTCTTCATCACGCTGTCGCTCCTGCTCGCGTGCCTTCATTGGCAGTGGCGTGCTGTCGGCGCTCAACCTGTCCAAAGTGGCCGGGCGGCTCGTGCCATCACCGCCCTTTCGTGTTGGTCAAACCGGCTGCATCACCATCGAACTTCGAAACCGTAAGAAACTCCTGCCCACCTACGGACTGTGGTTTGAGGTTTGCTCCAAAGCCGAACCCAAGGGCCGCCGCCTGGTCCTCCGTCAACGGCTCGATCCTGGCAACGGTTCAGCCCGACTCGATTTCAACTGGCAGCCCACCGAACGGGGCCACGAAGTCGTAGAACTCACCGCCATCGGATCCCTTTTCCCCTTCGGGTTCCTGCGCAAAGTCCTCGCCTGCGAAATCCGCGCCGAAGTTCTCGTTTGGCCTGCCTCCGTCGAATACCAACGTTTCGCGGTCCTCTCGCCCCAACGTCGCCAAAGCGGTCACTCCGTGGCCCGCCTCGGCCCAAACGGGGACTTGCTGGCCGTCCGCAAATACGCCTCCGGCGACTCTCACCGCCAGATCCACTGGCAGGCGAGCGCCCGCCTGCGCCTGCTGATGATTCGGCAATTCTCCAGCGAACACCAGGACGGCTTCTCCCTTCGGCTCGACTCTCCCACCGATGTCTGGACCCGACCCGAACAGTTCGAACTGGCCTGCAGCTTTGCCGCTACCCTCGCCGAAGATCTGTTCACCACCGGCCGCCTCGGCACCGTCACCCTCAACCTCCCTCTCCCTATCCGTGGCGTCCGCGATCTCGAAGCGTTCTTCGCCTTGCTCGCCGAGCTCAAACCTCACGCCACCTCCGGTCAACCGTCCCGCGCTCCGTTCACCGCCGCCAAAGCACCTTCCGCTTCGACTCGCGCCGAGGGCGGTCGGGCCCGTTTTACACTCACCTTCGCCCCCGAAGGCGCGCGGCGTCGCCGCTTACGTCAATGGACAAAAAGCGGCCTCAGCTTAATCCCGACGACCTCGGTCGACTGCGTTGGGGCCTCGGTGCCCTCCTCGCCCTGCTGTCCGTCCTGACCGTGTTTTTTATGGAGGGTCGATGCCTGGCTACACATGCCCGCGGTCACCGTCTGGCCGCTCTCTGGCGCCCCCCCACTTGGCTCGCCCGCGTGCCCGCGTGGAATGCACCGCCTCGCATTCCATTTCATAGCCCTGGTCTTCGTCTATGACCTGACCACCAACCTGCGGGAACCCCTGCCCGCGCTCATCAGGCTCGCTCTGCTGCTCATCCTGTATCGCGTCATCACTTACCGCCAACGCCGCGATGACCTGCCGCTCGTCCTGCTGGGTCTGTTCCTCATTGTCGTAGCCGGGGTCATCACGGTTTCCCTTTCTTTCGCCGTCCAACTCCTCGCGTTCACCAGCGTCTCGCTGGTGATGATGCTGGCCGTCACCCTCGAATACGCCGACGGCACATCCCTCCTCCCATCCCCGCGGGGGGTGGTTCCGGGCTGGGCTCGGGGCACGTGACGGGCCCATTTCACCAAATTGCGCGCCGCCACCGATTGGCGCCTGGCCGCCCTCGGCATCGGGGGCTTCGTCGCCATGGTCGTCGTCTCCGGCCTGCTGTTCCTCGCCATCCCGCGTTTCGACATGCAGAGCTCGCTCTTCATCGACCGGCTCATCAACCGCACCACGCGGACCGGCTTCTCCGACCACATTCGCTTCGACGAAGTCACCGACATCACTCAGGACAACAGTCTCGCCTTCTCGGTCGATGGCACCGATCCTACCGCCATGCCGGCCGTGCCCTACTGGCGCACGGTCGTGCTCGATGAATATACCGGCGAAGGCTTCCGTATGTCCGAAGCCTACCGGCGCCAACTCAACGGTTACCGCCCCCTCGCCCGCCAATTTAACGGCCAGGGTCGCTTCTGGCACGACGCACCCACTTGGACGATCTACATGGAGCCCGGCATCAGCCGCTACCTCCCGTTACTCGGCAACTTTCACCGCATGCTCTTCACCGAGCCCCAAACCTTCTCTCTCAGTGACGAACTCCGCATCGTCGCCCTCCAGCGCGACCCGCCCAAAATGTTCGCGTACCAACCGTGGAGTATGGAAACCACCGGCGAACTGAAACACGTCACCTTCGCTCTCCAACGCCGGGACGGCAAACTCTCCGGCCAGGCCTTCACGGCTCTCCCGGCAGCCCCCGCAACCCGCGAACGTCTCACCTCCCTGCTCGATGCCATCGCCGCCCCCTCCGGCTCCAATGCCCGGGAGTTTGCCCGCCGTGTCGTGCAATGGCTCGGAGAAATTCATCCTTATTCCCTCACCAGCTCCGTTCCTGCCGGCAGCGGCGACACCATTGTGCGCTGGCTCTATTCCGATACTCTCGGCCACTGCGAGTTCTTCGCGGGCTCGTTCGTCCTCCTCACCCGCTCCGCCGGCTACCCGGCCCGCTTGGTCACCGGTTTTCGCGGCGGCTCTTGGACCGACTTCAGCGGCAGCTTCACCGTGCGCAACGCCCACGCTTGGTGCGAGATCTTTGACGACGCATCCGGATCCATGGATCCGCGTCGATTCCACGCCGGGCAATCAGATCCTCGCCGCCGACGCCCAGGCCGCCGCCGACGCCTTGGCCCGCGCCCGTGACAGGAGCTGGCAGGCCCGCATCGAAAGTCTGCGCGTCTTCTGGTATCGGCGCATCGTCAATTTCGACCTCCAAACCTAGGAAAAAATCCTGTCTTCCACCAAAGAGTGGATCAAATCCTCCCGCGAACGCTTTGTGAAATGGGCCGACACTCGCGCCCTCGCCGTACGCTCCTGGCTCCAACGCCCGTGGAACCTCGACCACTTTCTCCATCTCGTCAACGCACTCGGACTCTTCTTGGGCTCCGCTCTACTCTGGCGCCGCTACGGTAGCCGTTGGTGGCTCAAGCTGCAACGCCGCACCGCTCGCGTAAACCACGACCCCGTCCGCCGCCAAGCCAGCCAATTACTCCGTCGCGCCGCCAAACGTCCCAATTTCACCTGGCCTGCCGAAGTCGAATCCGCCCTCCTCCGCCTGCGCTACGGCAACCCCACCACTTGGCCCGACCCGATCAGGATCTTCCGCACCGCCCGCCGCAACCTCCGCAAATCCTAGTGCCCGGAGTTACCCCGTGCCTCGACGTAACGCGTCGCAATTCGATCTTGAATCCCGAGGCTCCCCCTCAACCACCCACGACCCGCTCCATCGCCGCCGCCAACTCGACATCCTTTTCCGTCAGCCGGTCCCCGGCATCATGCGTAGTCAAACGGACCACCACCCGATTATAAATATTGGCCCACTCTGTGGATGGTGATTCAACCTCTCCGCTTCAAACGCCGTGCGCACCATAAACCCCATTGCCGCTCGGAAATCGCCAAACACAAAGGTCTTGGTAATCACATCTCTCTCCCGTCTCCATCCTTCCAAATCAGTCAAGGCAGTAGTCACGGCGAGGTCGTTGTTAAAGGGAACAGTTTTCATCCCCAAATTAAACCCCTCAGCCTCTGGAGTCAAAACTTGGCCCCATTCCCTCCTCGAATGAGGCCTTGTCAAAGGCCTGCGCGCCTCCCTAACGTGCGCCCTTTCCCGCTATGGCAGATACCCAAACCGCGCTTATCCCTCACCACGTGGCCATCATTATGGATGGCAATGGTCGTTGGGCTAAAAAACGAGGATTGCCCCGGATCGAAGGCCATCGTCACGGGGTTTCGACGGTGCGCAGCACCATCGAAACTGTCCGCGCCCTGGGTATCCGCTACCTGACCCTTTACGCCTTCTCCGTCGAAAACTGGCGCCGCCCCCAGGACGAAGTCGGCGCCCTGATGGGATTGCTGGAGTACTTCCTGAAACGCGAAACCGCCACCTTGATCAAAAACAAGGTCCAGCTGTGCACCATCGGCCGCACCGACCAACTCCCCACCAAGGTCCGCCGCGAACTCGATCGCACCATCAAAGCCACCGCCGATTTCGATGAACACACGCTCGTGCTCGCGTTGAACTACGGCTCTCGCACCGAGGTCCTCGATGCCGCCAAAGCCTACGCCGCGGCCCTCGCCGCCGGCGAGGTCTCCGCCGATGACGAATCTTGGGAAAGCTTCTCCCGCCACCTCTACACCAGGGATATTCCCGACCCCGATCTCGTCATTCGCACGTCCGGCCAGCTGCGCGTCAGCAATTTTCTCCTGATGCAGGCGGCCTACGCCGAATTCGTCTTCCTCCCAGGTTACTGGCCCGATTTTTCCGACGCCGACTTCCGCGCCGCCGTCACGGCTTACGGCAAACGTGAACGACGTTTCGGCTGCACGGGCGAACAATTGACTTCTCCCTCTTGCTGAACCTCCCGGTCAGACTTCTTTAAATCTATCTTCCTCCGTGGGCTCCCGCATTTTCAGTTCCATCCTCCTTTGGGCCATCGTCGCCAGTTGCATCCTTTTCTACGGCCCCGTCGAGGCCGTGTGGCTCATCAGCGCCATCGCCGTGCTCACGCTCTGGGAGTTCTTCAAACTCATCCGTCGACTCGGCATCGAGCCCTTTGATAAAGTGGGCATTCTGATCGGTGCCACCCTTTGTCTCGGTCCGCTCTACCTCGAACCCTTCGGTTTTGGGAGTGGCCCCCTGCTCGCCCTCGCCGCGATCGTCTTCGCCGTCCGGATCCTCGGCGAACGCGAAGCGGATCAGCGCATGGAGTCCCTCGCCTGGACCCTCTTCGGTATCGTTTATATTCCGTTCATGCTCTCGTTCTTGGCGCGCACCATCCTCATCGACAGTCCCGTGCCCAACACCGGCATGTTGCTCAGCGTGTGGATGATTGCGGTCTCAAAATTCTGCGATGTCGGCGCCCTTCTCTTCGGACTCGCCTTCGGTCGACACAAACTGGCGCCCGAAATCAGCCCCAAGAAAACCTGGGAAGGTGCCATCGGCGGTATCCTCACCTCCATCGGTATCGGCGCGGGTCTCGCCTACCTGTTTTCCGACCAGTTTCCCCCTCTGTTCAGTCCCTTGCTCGCGGGCTTGCTGGCCCTCCCGGTCGCCGCTCTCGCCATCGTTTCCGACCTCGTCGAATCCATCATCAAACGCCGCACCAATTCTAAGGACGCCGGCGCCACCATTCCCGGCATCGGCGGCATATTCGACCTGTCCGACAGTCTCATCCTGACCGCTCCCGTGGGTTACGTGATGTTCAGCCTGTTGTGAGCACTTCATCTTCTCAGTTCCCCAAACGGGTCGTCCTCCTGGGCGCTAACGGCTCCATCGGCGAAAATACCTTGCGGGTCCTTGCAGCCCACCCCAAACACCTGCAACTCGTCGGCATCGCGGCCAATGCCAGCCACACCGAACTCGCCCGCATCGCCGCTCAACACCCCACCGTACGCCACGCCGCCCTTTTCGACGATTCGGCCTACGCCGTCGCTAAATCATCCCGCGCCTTTCCCGCTCACGTCACCCTGCACGCCGGTCTCGAGGGACTCACTGCCCTCGCCACCTTACCCGAAGCCGATATCGTGCTGGTCGCCGTCGTGGGCGTCACCGGGCTGGAACCCGCCCTCGCAGCCATCGCCGCGGGCAAAGACCTCGCTCTCGCCTCCAAAGAAATCCTCGTCATGGCCGGCAAGTTCATCATGGCCGCCGCCCGCGATCACGGTATCTCGCTGCGCCCGGTGGATAGCGAACACAACGCCGTCTTCCAATGCCTGGCCGACAATCCGACCAAGGACGTCGCTCGCCTCGTGCTCACCGCCTCCGGGGGCGCTTTCAGCGATCGTTCCCTCGCCGAGCTCACAGATGTCACTCCGGCCGACGCCCTTCAACATCCCAACTGGTCCATGGGCCCAAAAATCACGGTCGACTCGGCCACCTTGGCCAACAAGGGTCTGGAACTGATCGAAGCCCAGTGGTTGTTCAACCTTCGCGCCGAACAATGCCAGGCCGTGCTGCACCCCCAGAGCCTCGCCCACTGCATCGTCGAATTCACTGATGGCGCCATGCTCACCCACCTGTGCCCGCCGTCGATGACGTTCCCCATTCAGCACGCGCTGCTGCATCCGCTGCGGCTACCGAGTGCGGAACCTTCCCTCGACCTCCACCGTCCCTTCTCGTTCGATTTTCGACCCATCGATCAAGTCCGCTTTCCCATGCTGCGTCTGGCCCTCGATGCCATGCACACCGGTGGCACCGCCCCGACGGCCTACAATGCCGCCAACGAAATCGCCGTCGCCGCCTTCCTCGGCGAACAAATCCCCTTCCTTGCGATCCCATCAGTGGTCGAACAAGTTCTTTCCCAGCTCGACCATTCCGATCCGACCCACCTTGCTGCCGTCCTCGACTGTGATGCCGAGGCCCGCCGCATCGCTGGCTCGCTGCTCCCTTCCTACGCCGACTCCTGATTTTCATGCCTGCCGAACTGCTCAACGCCCTCTTTTCCAACATCTGGGCCGTCTTCCTTATCGTCCTCTTCTTCGGGGGCTCCATCTTCGTGCACGAGCTCGGCCACTTCCTCGCCGCCCGTCGCCGCGGTGTAAAAGTAACGCGCTTCTCCATCGGCTTTGGCCCCAAGATGTTCGCTTGGACCGGTAAGGATGGCGTTGAATACCGCATCTCCTGGCTCCCGCTCGGCGGCTACGTCGCCCTCCCCCAACTCGCCGACATGGCCGCCATCGAGGGCGAGGGCGATTCAGCCCTCGAGGACCTCCCGCAGATCTCCTACTCCACTCGCATGCTCGTCTTCGTGGCTGGAGCAACCTTCAATCTCATCTTCGCCTTCCTCCTCGCCACTATTATCTGGCTCGTCGGTCAACCGACCACCAGCGATCAGGCCACCACCCAAATCGGCTATGTGGTCGACGAAATCGCAAATAGTAACGGCGATACCCTGGATACCCTGCCCAGCCCCGCCCGCGAAGCCGGACTCGAGGTCGGCGACACCATCCGTGCCATCGACGGCTACCAAATCGACAACTGGCAGGAACTCCTGCAAACCCTCGTCACCAGCGCCGAACGGACCGAAGCCGGGCGCCGTTTCAACGTATTCACCATCGAACGCAACGGCACCACCAACGACGTCACCGTTTTCCCCCTCATCGCCGGCGAAGAGGAAGTCCGCAAGGTTGGCATCATCGCGGCCTATGAACTTCTCATCCACGGCGTCGCTGAAGATTCCGCTGGTGCCAAACTGGGGCTCATCTCCGGTGACCGCATCATTGCCATGGATGACACGCGCATCCTGAATATTCTGACCTACGCCGACTACCTGGCCGCCCATAGCAACCGCGAAATCGCCGTCCACATCGAACGCGCCGAACAACCTCTCACCCTCACGCTGCCCGCCCGGCCCGACGCCGAACAACTCGCCGACCTTGGCCTTCAACTCACCACCGACTCCAAACTCGTCTATCCGACACCAGTCGATCAGGTCAGCGACCACGTGCACATGACCTTCCGCACCCTCGGTAGCCTCATCAATCCGCAGTCCGACATCGGTATCTCCAAACTCTCCGGCCCCGTGGGCATCATTCGTGTCTTCCACATGGCCGCCCAAGCCGACATCCGGCTCGTCCTGTGGTTCACCATCCTCGTGAACATCAATCTGGCTATCTTCAATCTGCTCCCCATTCCCGTGCTCGACGGGGGACACATGCTCTTTGCCACCATCGGAAAACTCCGCGGTCGTGCCCTGCCTCCCAATTTCGTCATGACGACTCAAAGCGTCTTCATGATGCTTCTGCTCACCATGATCCTATACGTGTGCTTCTTCGACGTGCGCCGCATCGTCCGAGACAACACCACGCCTCCCACCGTGGAAGAATCCGGCGAAGGAAAGTAACCGCATTTAAGTCCACGGCCCTCCGTAACACGATCTCCTCACCAAGAAGTCGGTTCCATCTCTCGTTACTTGGAAACCTTTCCCTTCTTATTTGTTGATAAATGAGCTACTGCGCGTCCCGATTCCGTACCATCCGCCGCCAATCCACCGAGGTTATGGTCGGTTCCATCGGGGTCGGCGGCACCCATCCCGTGCGCGTCCAATCCATGACGACGACCAACACTCAGGACGTCGCCGCGACCGTAAGACAAGCGATCGCTCTGGCCGAAGTCGGATGCGAGATCGTGCGCGTCACCGCCCCCAACAAAACAGCCGCTCGCGCGCTCAAAGACATCCGTACCCAGTTTTCCGCCGCTGGCTTCTCCCATATCCCGCTGGTCGCCGACATTCATTTCCTGCCCTCCGCCGCCATGGAGGCCGTTGAACACGTCGAAAAAATCCGCGTCAACCCCGGCAACTACGCCGACAAAAAGAAATTCGCCGTCCAGGAATACTCCGACTCCGCCTACAACGAGGAACTATCACGCCTCCACGAGGCCTTCTCCCCCCTCGTAAAACGCGCCAAAACCCTCGGCCGCGCCATGCGCATCGGGACGAACCACGGCTCCCTGTCCGATCGCATCATGAACCGCTACGGAGACACCCCTCTCGGCATGGTGGAGAGCGCTCTCGAATTCCTCCGTATCGCCGAAAGTCATGATTACCACGCCATCATGCTCTCCATGAAAGCGTCCAATCCCAAGATGATGATCGAAGCCTACCGCTTGCTCGTCACCCGCATGGCAGAAAAGTGCATGCACTACCCTCTCCACCTTGGCGTCACCGAGGCCGGCGATGGCGAAGATGGTCGCATCAAGAGCGCCATCGGCATCGGTAGCCTTCTCTTGGACGGGCTCGGCGACACCATTCGGGTCTCCCTCACGGAGGACCCCGTCTACGAAATCCCGGTCACCCAAGCGCTTGCCTCCAAGGCTCACTCGCTTTGGACCGGGTCCCCCGTCGCCGCCGATCAATTCCCCTCAGAAACGCCCGACCCCATCGCTCCGTTTCACTTCAACCGCCGCGCCGTCGCCCTGCTCAACCTGGGTCCCGACTCCCTCATCGGTCCCGAGCAGCCCCCCCGTGTCATCGTCAAAGCTCCCGACGTCGCCACACTCCCTTCCATCGCCGCATCCTTGCGCAACCCCACCCTCAAGGAAAATCCCCCCGAGGGACTGATTGTCCCCATCAAGGGCGCAGCCGATCTGGCCGCACTCTCCGCCACCGCCGTGGATCTCCCGACGTCCTTTCTCGTCCTCGATCTCGATCCCTCCGTCACCCTCGAAGAGCTGAGTCCTGTGCTCTCTTCGGCCTCAGGTCCCCTCGTCATCCTCCGCGAATTCAACGCGAACTCACCCGTCGACCTGCCGGCCTGGATCCAAGCGCTCCGCCCAACGCCGGCCCACTCCCTGGCCATCGCGACCAGCCCAGAGAGCCTCCCCTCGTTCACTCCCATCTTGGCGGAATCCAGTTCCGACCGGTTGATCGTCACTCTCGCTGAATCCCAACCCAACGGTGACCTCACCCACGCGGTCGGCGCCTACCGCCGACTCGCGGCCACCTTGAGCCAAGCAGGCTCGGATCGCCCTCTCTGGATTCGCAATACCCCCACCACTCGCCTCACCGGCGACCAAAGTTTCCTCTCCCGGCTCCTCGATGCCTCGATCCTCACGGGCTCCCTCCTTTGCGACGGTCTGGGGGATCTCGTAAGCCTCGAAACCGAAACAGACACCGTCCGCGCCGTCAAACTCGCCTATAACGTCCTGCAAGGCGCCGGCGCTCGCATCACCAAAACGGAGTTCGTGGCCTGCCCTTCCTGCGGCCGCACCCTTTTCGACTTACAAACCACTACCCAGCGCATCCGCGAGAAGACCGGCCACCTCAAAGGCGTCAAAATCGCCATCATGGGCTGCATCGTGAATGGTCCCGGTGAAATGGCCGACGCCGGCTTCGGCTACGTCGGCGGCGCCCCCGCCAAAATCAATCTCTATGTCGGCAAGACCTGCGTCCAATACAACATCCCGCAAAAAGACGCCGACGAAAGATTAATTAATCTCATCCGAGAGCACGGAAAATGGGTCGATCCCGATCCTCTGACCGCATCCTGAAACTCGAATGTGTCTATTTCGTAACAGAACCAACACACTACGCGAATTCCTCCGCATTTCATCCGTTCCCCTAGGTAAACCGGTCCAATTGTAGTGCCCCCATCCTGACGGCAGTTTAGCCAGTCACCGACCCCGGAATTTCGCTGAACAATGCAATAGAAAAATGCAGAAAAGTTATCCGCTGAGCGTTGTGAGTAACTTGTTCAGAAGTTCGCCTTGAAACCCTAAATCGACTGCCCGTTTACTGCTGCTTCTCCACTTCACCTCATCAACGTGATTCGGAGCGCTCTTTACCACGTTTGACCAAACAACCTTCTCCGGCCGTCGCCTAGATTACCCCTAATCGCTTATTACCATTATTTTACGTAAAATCAAGTCACCTTGATACGTCGATCTTCGTAGTTTGCCTCCCCAGTTCCCGCGATCCCCAGAAATTGAAGTTTAGTTGTTTCAAGCGTGCCGCAAAAGCGTTCTGTTTTGAGTTGTGAATAAACACTGAGCCGCCGCCTGAACTTAATGCCGACCCTATCGCCGACTTCATCTCTCTGGGAAACCGTCAAACAGGACTTCAAGAACCTGTTTCCGGAAGACGTTTTCCTGCTTTGGTTCGAGCCCATTGTGTGCCTCGAAGCCAATGACACTTGCCTCACCTTGGGCGTGCCCAACGACTTCGCGGCGATCTGGATCAACGACAACTACCTCGACCTCATCGTTCAGCGCCTGCGGCTCACGTCCGGGCGGGAAATGACCGTCCGCCTGAAAAAGTCCGCCGAGCCCCTCACCGCCGCGCCCCCGCCCCGCGCTACCCTCCGCGCGCAATCTTCCTCTTCCCACGTCACTGAGCGGTCCTCGCCTCGTCGCTCCGGTCTTTCCCGGCGAAGTGACTCCGGCTTCGGCCACAATCACGCTGGTAATCTCAACCCGCGGAACACTTTCGAGACATTTGTCGTCGGCGCCAACAATCAGATGGCTCAAGCGGCCACCTTCGCCGTAGCCCAATCTCCCGCCCAAGCCTACAATCCTCTGTTCCTCTACGGAGACACCGGCCTCGGCAAAACCCATCTCATGCATGCCATTGGGCATGCCATCCTGCGCCATAAACCCGATGCTCGCGTCGCTTACCTCTCCACCGAGAAGTTCACCAACGAGTTCATCCAAGGCCTGCAGGAAAACGCCCTCGTCAAGTTTCGCCAACGCTACCGCTCAGTCGACGTCCTCCTCCTCGACGACGTCCAATTCCTCGGCGGCAAAGAACGCATTCAGGAAGAATTCTTCCACACCTTTAACGACCTCTTCGAGTCCGGTAAACAGATCGTCCTTTCGAGCGACCGTCGCGCTTCAGAAATCGCCAAACTCGAGGCCCGCCTCGTCTCCCGCTTCGAGTGGGGCCTGCCCGCCGATATCCAAGCGCCCGACTTCGAGACCCGCGTCGCCATCCTGCGCACCAAGGCGAAATCCCTCAATCTTGAGGTTCCGGCCGACGTCATCACATTCATCGCTCAAAACGTCGCCAAAAACATCCGCCGCCTCGAAGGCGCGCTGATCAAGGTCGCCTCCTACGCTTCCCTCACCGGCAAACACCTCGACGTCTCCATCACAGAAATGCTCCTGCAGGACATCCTGATGGAGCAGACGCAAAACATTTTCACGATCGAGACCATCCAAAAACGAGTCACCGATCACTACCAGATTCGTATGTCCGACATGACGAGCAAACGGCGCCCCAACAACATCGCCATTCCTCGCCAAATCGCCATGTATCTCGCCCGCACCCTAACCAAACACTCGCTTCAAGAGATTGGGGATGCCTTCGGCGGCCGTGACCACGGCACCGTCATCCATGCCTGCAAGGCCGTGGACAACATGATGGAGCAGGATCAAACTGCCCGTAGCAGTATCGATTTCCTGCGCAACCAGTTGTCTCGCTAGACTCGATCCCCGGCGGTGAACTCCCCTCCGAGCTCACCGTCTCTGCTTGGTGCATCCTCGAGCTCGCCGAGAATCGTCCGTGACCGCTCCCGATTGGGATCGGTCTCATTCAGCCCTAAGCTGAATCCAGCAAGTTTTTCAGTTTTTTCGCGATCCGCCGGCCGTTAAAACGCGCGAGGATTTTTCGACGTAAACTTTCAGCCCGTTGCTGAGATCCAGCCTGATCGCGATACTCCTTTCGCATCAATGTGATCGCGTGTTTTGTTGAGGCGATGGCCCAATGTTGAGCTCCCTCATAGATTTGACGTTCGAAGCCAAACACGGGGACCCAACCCATTTTTGCGGACACCAAATTGGATTCCTCTTCCGTCAAGTAATCCAATTGACCGCCGTGCTTCGTCATTATTACCGGCTTGCCGCGCATTGCGGCATCAAACGCGCCCAGCCCCCCATCCTTCACTGTGAGTCAACGAGATGAAACAGTCGGCCTGTTCATAAAATTCAGCCATCTCAACTAAGTTCAAGTCTCGCATTATCAGCTCCACTCGGGCAAACGACAAGGTCCGGAGTCTCAACCACAGCACCGTCATTCCAGTTGAGATTCGACGGGCCCAAAAATGATGTAGGGATAGATTCTCCGATGTCGTTTTTACACGCAGAACAACATTCCGATTGAAACGAAAAGCCTGCAAGTAAGCGACGACCGTGGTCCCTATCGCCTTACGGCCGCACCACACCCCCACCGTATAGAAAACGTAGGGAACTGCTCGGTCTCGTGCCTCGCCTCTGCTCGCCTCGAGCACGGTTTCATCTTCACACACATGGGGCACTACGTCGACCTGAACCTCTACCCCACTCCGCTCAAATACGTCTTTATTCCATCGGCATGGGACAAGTACGCGTTCGACCGACTGCAATCGAGGCACCCAATGCTGCGGCAACCAGTCGGTCTCCCACACCGTCATCAGGATGATCCTTTTACCGGCTTCCAAAACCGCCACTTCGTCCAAATACTCGGGCTGAGCGTGAACAATCACCGTATCATACTCCAATTCCTCTCCGATTCGGCTCTTCCATTCGTGCCCCCTGTCGAACGCGCGATTTCTTGGACGGATTCCATCCCACACAGCACCCGTTGCCTCGTCACCAAAGTCAGCGTAACCGGAATACCTATATCGATCAGCACTGGGATCAATCGCTCAGCCGCCACTCCATAGCCTGAAGGCGGGGGGTAACAATAGTATTTAATGCCTTGGGTTTTCACAGCGCTATTGAGGGATGTCGGTCATCCATTCTCGAGCCATTCACGTTGCCCCTCGATCAGCGCTTCCCCCGCCTTTTGTTGAACCAATGTGCCCATCCATCTCTTAAAATGATGGCTCAGATCAAAGTGCTCGCCAACCCGCTTGGCGTTTCGCTCCCAATGCGCTTTCCCGCACGGATCCGTCACACATCTGACGACACTGTCCGCTAAAGTCGACGGTAAATCGCCCACGGAACTCGCCAAACAACCATTGTAACCATCTTTCAACCATTCCGAAATTCCGCCTCGATCAAACGCCACGACCGGACATCCCTGCGGCCCTGCTTCGATCAACCCAAACGGCTCCGCCCACAGACTGGGCACTACCAACCCATCGCTTTTACGAATCAGGTGACTGACCTCGCCGGGATTCAACCATCCGGGAAAATCCACTCGAACGGCATCGCCCCTTTTCTCGATTTCTTTGACTTGGTGCATCCAGTTCGTTCGTTGACACCCGGTGTTCGCCATGATCAAACTCACCCCGCCGCCCCAATTGTTCCGCCACCAACGGCAACGCGTCCAACAATACTTGCCCGCCTTTACTCGGTTCGTGCCGACTGAGAAACAACAGGCGAATGGGGGCGTCACCCACCATCGGTTCGGCCCGCCGCGTCGACTTGGAATTTTCTACCGGAGGCAGAAACGACTCGAACGCCGTAATCACTTTTCCCAACCCCAACGAGCGGTAACGCGCCGGCCATCTACTCCGACATAACGAACACCGCACGATACCCCTTAAACGCCGTTCGACGCAGCTTCTCGCGTCGATATCCATCCCGCAAAACCTCAATTCGTCCCCGCGTGATCGGTAGATTGTTTTGCCCACATCCCGACCAAAAATAACGCGGCCAGCAGCGCCAGCCAAACGCCTGCTGGCAGACCGTCACCTGCGGCCGGGTATGGAAACGAGCACCGTTCACACAATCCCCTTCGTAGCTATGTATAAAACGCCCGCAGTCTGCTACCGACTGCAACGCCACCTCCCATTCCGGGTTGGTCAACGAATTGACATATACAAAATCCGGCCGCCAACGCTGCACCGCGGCGAGCGCCGCGGACAATCCTCGATCGAAAAGCTCGTCATACATGGTATTAGCCGCAATCGGATCGACTCCCGTCCCGCCCCCTTTCGCTTGGCCCTCCCCCACTAAAAACAAACAGTCATGGCCGCCACGGTTCAGCCATCTTATCAATTCGTCGACGTAGCGCTCTGCCCCCCCCGATCTGCCAGGCTGTTTGATGTGCAACTACTATTCGCATCGGATACAAGGACAGGTGCTGGCAAGTCAAGGGCCAGGCAAGTCAATCCGTACATCAAAACTTCTCCCGGTTTCGTAATTCACAATCCGTGATGAATTGCCTCCGCGACCCAACGCTGCTCCCGAGTTCCCAGCATTGCGTCGCTCGTGGTTTTTCCTGTTAGTCGACATTCGGAATTCCGAATTGGGTTATCGCCAAGACTTGTCCAACGGTCCGAATCATCATTGGTAAAACTCGATTCGTCCTTCGAAACCTTAGTCCTATGTCCCTTTCCACCGAACAAACCCTTACCGTCACCCAATGGGTCAAAGACGGCGCCACGCTGTCCGAAGTCCTAAAACGCATCCTCGAGGAGTTCAAACTCTCCATGACCTACATGGATGTTCGATTTCTCGTCGACGATCTCGACCTCACGCTCGTCGATCACGCGCCCAAGGCAGATGCCAGTGACGTGAGCAAAGCCCCGCCCTCCAAACCGAAATCGGCCCCGGACGCCACTGACGACCTGGTAGAAGATGCGGAAGCACTTCCCGTTGTTGGATCGGTGGTTATCGACCTCGATCACGTGTCGCTCATTCCCGGCGCTATCGCTAGTGGTTCCGTTACCTTCAGTGACGGTGTCACCGGAAAGTGGATCGTCGACAACCAAGGCCGCCCCGGTTTCACCGAAGTAATCCAAGACGGCTACCAACCCACGCCCGAAGACGTTCAAACATTCATGCAGGAACTCGGCGCGACCCTCCGCCAGAAAGGCATGGCCTGACCAGAATGGCGCTTAGTTAGGCGAGCGGTTGCGTGAGATTGATCGTCCGTCAAACCTTCTAAGTTAATGCCTAATAATAGGTTGCGGAATACTGGCTTATTGGTAGTGCAACTACATGAAGATCAACACGTTGTATCTGCCAGGGTTTTCGCATCGCTTGTGTGGGAGACGCTCCAATGGTGCGGCCGCTAGACTGATTGAGCGGGCGGTTAAGCTCGATGGGCGCGCTTTGTGGCTCCGAGCACATTGGCAGGCATCGGTAAGCGGGACCGGATCTTTACGCCTTGGGTGACCTTTTGCGCGTTTCTTGGGCAAGTGCTGCAGCGTGGTGCGAGCTGCCGCGATGCGGTTCGCCGGGTGCAAGCATGGCATTTGCAGGCCGGGGCGGCGACGTCGGTCGACGATGCCACCGGTGGCTATTGCCAAGCCCGGGCGCGGTTGCTGATCACGGTCTTGCGCACCGTATTCAGCCGTCTCGTGAAGGTGGCTCATCAACGCACCCGCGAGGCCGATCATTGGCTCGGTCACAACGTGAAGGTGATCGATGGCGGCGGGCTTTCCATGCCCGACACCACGGCCAACCGGAAAGTCTATCCTTACGCGGGGTGCCAGCGCAAAGGATGCGGTTTCCCCACCGGCCAGATGGTGGGAATGTTCTCCCTGGCAACCGGCCATTTGGTGAAGTTCGTCCTGTCCTCATGGAAGGCGAGTGAGGCCCCGCTGGCGCGCCAATTGATCGGTTGGGTGCACAGGGGAGAGGTGCTCCTGGCTGATCGCGGGTTCTGCAACTGGATTTTCATCAGCCTTTTGCAACGCAAGGGTGTGGATGTGGTGATGCGCTTGCATCAATCGCGTCGGACAGGCACCGGCAAAGTCTGCTGGCCCAAACCCCAGCGACAGGGCCGGTGGGAAAAATGCTTGTGGAACGAGCTGCCTGAGAGCCTGACTTTGCGCGTGGTGCGCTTTCGAACCGAGGTGCGCGGCTTCCGCACCCAGCACATCGCGGTGGTGACCACGCTGCTCGATGAAGAAAAGTATCCCGACGCGGCCATTGCCCAACTCTACCTGCGCCGCTGGCAGGTGGAACTGAACTTCCGGGACATCACGACGACCCTCGGATTCGACGTGCTACGCACGCGCACCCCGGCGATGATCGAAAAGGAAATCCACTTGCAGGCCATCGCCTACAACTTGGTGCGCCTGCTCATGCTCGAAGCCGCACGCCAGCATGACGTGGCACCAATGCGCCTGTCTTTCCAAGGCACCATCAGCACGCTACGGGCGTTCGCCCACCTGCTCTCAGGCAGTGCGCGCGAAGCGAACCAACGCTTCGAAGATCTGCTCCTCGCATTGGCCGCCGACCCGGTGCCCTAACGCCCGCATCGCAGTGAACCACGCGCCGTCAAACGAAGGCCCAAAGTCTACCAACTAATGACCAAGCCTCGGCGGCACATGCGCGTATCCAAATCACGGCTACTAAAAGAGATGCATAGACCCCTTAACTAAGTGCCATTCGGGCCTGACCCATTGTTGCAGCGCACTTGTCCGCATAGCTCGGGAGGACCGAGATGACTCAAGTGTTGGGTGATTTGACCCCATGTCGACCCTCACCAGAATCGTTACCTGCTTTCAGCAATGGTCGCTCATCGCGGAAGGGTTGCAGGACGATGCCCTATTTACTCCCGGCGTGCACTGGGTGATCGTCAACGACGATCCCGCTGTGCTGCCGAGCCGCACGCAACAAGCGCTGCTCCAATCGCGGCAGATTGAGCTGGTCACCGTTTCGTTCAATGCCGGCCGCTCGGCGGCCCGAAACTTGGGCACCCAACGAGCCAAATCGCACTGGGTGGAACACATCGACAGCGACGATCTGCCGCTGCCTATTGACCTGAGACCTGACGGCGCTGACGGCGCTGACGGCGCTGACGGCGCTGACGGCGCTGACGGCGGATTCAAACTATGATGTCTTACAGTTCCCCACCGACCTCCGTTCGAGATCCCTCTCGCCGGTCGCTTGCAAAGCCAAACGTCAACACGACCCCAATTGGGCGAAAATTCTGCCTCACTTAAGTCCGTTCGATGTGCGACTGAGTGCCACCATTTGGCATCGTGAAATGATCCTCAAACTCGGTGGTTACGATTCACGCTTCGAAGGGTTCGAAGATGTGCATCTCGCCTTCAAAGCCGATCAAGCCCAAGCACGATGTCATCGGATCACGGCCGCCAAACAAATCTATCGCAAGCGAGCGGAGAAAGAGACGTTCACCAAAATCCGCGTCAATGGAGCGTTGGCATTCTACGCGTGGATGCAGATCCACTACCCCATGATTGCCAAAGACGAATTGGCAGCGTGGACGAGCAAAGACATACTCTACCGGGCCGTCCAAGGAAATTATGAGATGTTGCGCAATTTACTCTTGGTCGGTCGCTATGTACGCTGGCGGTTAAGCTAGTGGCACCGCAAAACGCTTGCGTTATGAAGGCCTCCCAACGCCCTTCACAGGCTTCAATTTCCGCACGCATCGCCGCACTGAAGGACACCGGGGAATATTGAGGTGGACCCATGAAGTTGGACAGGAGGGATGATTAAATCCCAAAGGAGTCCAATATGTCGAAGAAACGACGTGCATTCAGTGCCGAATTCAAAGCGAAAGTAGGGCTCGAAGCCCTCAAGGGAATCGAGCTGATCCACGTAATCGCGCAGCGTCACGAGGTGCATCCGGTGCAAGTGAGTCAGTAGAAGAAGGAGGTGTCCGAGCGGTTGCCGGAGGTCTTCGCGAAGCCCTCGGCGCAGGTGCGCGACGAGATCGAGCGGAAGCGCAAAGAGAAGGAACTGTATGCGCGGATCGGGCAGCTGCAGATGGAGCTCGAGTGGCTCAAAAAAAGTTGGCGCATGTGGGGAGTAAGGAGCGCCGCAGCATGATCGAAACCGAGCATCCGAAGCTGAGTGTGGCCCGGCAGTACGAACTGTTGGAGCTGCCACGCTCAACCTACTACCACCACCCGAAGCCACCGCAGGAAGCGGACCTGGCGTTGATGAAACAGATCGACGAGATCTACCTCGAGTCACCGTTCTTTGGTAGCCGCCAAATGACCCGTTGGTTGCAACGCGAAGGACACGTGGTGAACCGTAAACGGGTGCGACGATTGATGCGATTAATGGGACTCACGGCGATCTATCAAAACCCGAGTCTGTCGAAGAAAGCGGCCTCTCATCAGATCTACCCGTATCTGCTGCGAACGCTGAAGGTTGAAAGGTCGAATCAAGGGTGGGCAACAGATATCATCTACATCCCGGTGTGCGGTGATCGACTGGCACTCGCGGATGGTGCTCGCATGGGAACTGTCCAACACGCTCGATGCGTCGTTTTGCGTGCGAGCGGTGCAGCGCGCGATGGCGATTTACGGCAAGCCTGAGATCTTCAACACCGACCAAGGCTGCCAGTTTGCCAGCGCCGAGTGCACCCAGCCATTGTTGGCCGCCGGCGTGTGACTGTCGATGGACGGCAAAGGACGGTGCTTGGACAATGTTTTGGTCGAACGCCTGTGGCGCAGCGTCAAATACGAGGAAGTCTATCTGAAACGCTATGAGACGATGGTCGAGGCCCATGCCAACTTGGAGACCTACTTGCTGTTCTACAACGACCGACGACCGCACTCCGCCCACGGCCGCCAAACACCATCCGAGGTCTACCACGCACAACTCGACCAAGCCGCCGCCTGACGGCGGCTATCCGAGCGGGGAGGAAGCCGCGCTTCCTCCCCTGCTCCCCTCCATTATCTTTTATGCTTGGTCAGAAAAACCAGAAACCATAACTATAAATCCGCCCGACCTGTCCAACCGACGGGGTCCACCTCAATATTACCGATCCTATTAGCACCCGCTACGAAATCGTCAAAATGCCTGTTGTCGTGGAACGTCCCGCGCCCATCGCTTCCCGCCCGATCGGCGGCAGTGCCGTGACCCGTACACCGGCCTCCACTGAGTTGGTCGCCGTCTGGTTGGACGACACGCGTTACCTACTCGACAAGGGCCAATACTTCACCAACAGCAGCCAAGGTCGCGTCTGGGTCAAAACCCCCGTCGGGGCCAAAATTAAAAACCCACCGATCGACGCTATCACCGTCTGGCATCAAGACAACGAATACTTGGAATTCGGTGGTGGCTATTTCCGCCGCTCTCCAGACGGCTTCAAAGTCGTCGAGGCGCCTTGGTCTACCTCCGTCCAAGACGCCGCATCGAAGCGGTGACTACCCTCGGCAAAGTGCGTACGCGGGCAATGCCTCGACTTCGCTTTCTCCAGAAATCTTGTCGACGTCAAATCCCGCGCAATAATCTCAAATCGAAAAACTTAATCTGAGTTACTCAGATAATGATACATTGGCGACTTTTCGAATCGAGCAACGGCCACACGGTTCATCGCCTTAACCCCCAGAATAGTGATGGCCGCCGTCATCGCCAAGAGAGCTAGCAACATTCGAGTCGTTCTCAATCCTCCCTTGAGCCGTCCCAGGCCTAGCTGCGCCACCGCCACCAACACCAAAACCTGCCACCCGATCGCCCCCCCCATTGATTGGTAATAGGGCCACATCCGCTGATGCGACCAAGTCTGATATTTGGGCGTGACCGCCAGTAAAAACTGAGAGCCCAATGCCCAAATCACCAGCACCAAGGCCAATCGCAATTGGGCGCGACTATCATGGCTGATTACTGAGCGATCGTGAGCTCGAGTTCCCACCGCCCACACCGCTGCGCCTACTGCTACAGCACTCAGCAAGTCCCAGACTTCGAAATTGCCAGTGACTCGTTGCAACCAGATGTCTGGACCCACCACTAAACTGGTCGGATTCCCCCGATCCAACCATACTTCAAGTCCAGGCAACCCAGATAGCGAATAAATGCCCGCCGTTCTGAAAACTTCCATGGAAAAGCTTACCCGGGCCCCGTCGTAAACCTCCAATCCAGGGACAAAATTCGCCGACCAGATCCGCAACCCTACCCACATCGCAACATAGGCGCCGGCCACCGATACCAACATGGCATGCAAGGACTAGATTCTTGGCATTCGCGACCACCCGTGCTTCGCCCAACTGACTGCCAACGGAATACCCGAAAATACGAGGTTGTTTTCGTACATTACGAGTCCAACCCCAAACGCCCCAACGATCAATCCGCGACGCCACCAGGTGTCGGGTCTCGCGATAAAGCTGCCATCACCCAGCCCATACTCCATCCCACCATGAGGAAACTCTGCGAAAGATAGGGATAATAGGAAAAGGAAAAGGAAAAGGAAAACGCCAGCCCACCCCACAATACCACCGCGGTCGCCATACTGACCCGTCGGCAGTCAAACCAAAGCCCCACGAACCAGCTGGCCGCAACGACCAGCGTCGCATACGCGGTGACCCACCAACCCACTCTCCAAGCATCCGATTCGGACTCCAACAATCCTTCCCACAGGAAGAACTTCACCCCTGCATAGAACCGCCCTATATTGTAATTATAAATTCGATACGCGTGAGCTGCCACTGGATCAATGCTGCCTATTAAATACAGCTCGTCATCCCCATTCGAGACCCTGCCCTCCACTGGACAAAAGCGCCGGCTCAACGGCCAACCAGACGAGTAATAGCCCGCCTAAAATTCCCCCGCACCACTTTCCCTTCCCGCGAATCAGGCTTTGCCTCAGCATGTTTGTCCGGACACGTGCATCACCCATCCAACATTTCGCGGAGAGTCGATTCATCAATCACCGTCACGCCTAGTTTGTCCGCTTTTGCCAGTTTCGATCCCGCTTCAGACCCCGCGACGACGTAGCTTGTTTTCTTACTTACACTTCCACTCACTTTCCCGCCCGCAGCCTCAATCATCTCGGCTGCTTCATTACGTGTAAGCGTCGGCAGGGTCCCGGTCAGCACGAAGGTTTGACCGGCAAAAAGCGTGCCCCCGCCCCCCGCATTCGGCGCCTCGGGCTCAACGCCCGCCGCCGCCAAATCCGCCACGATCTCTCGATTATACGCTTCGGCGAAAAAACCCGTGATCGCCTCCGCCATCGTTTTACCGATCCCGCTGATCACCGATTCCTTGTCGCGTAGATATGCCTCCATCGGCGCCTCCGCCAACGCCTGTAAACTGCCCATCACTCGCGCCAAATCCTTCGCCGCAGCGGTGCCCACATGCGTGATTCCGAGTCCGTGAATGAAGCGCCACAACTCCGCCTGTTTACTGGCCTCAATCGCTGCCAACAGCTTATCCGTCGATTTTCCCACGCTCTTGCCCAACGTGAGCAAATTCTGCCGATCGAGGTGATAAAGATCAGGTAAACGCTTCACCCATCCTTGCTCGACGAGTTGGTCTACCATCGCCTCCCCCAAACCCTCAATGTCCAGACAGGCCCGCGACGCAAAATGCTGCACTCTTCGTCGCACTTGCACCGGACACTCTCGATTCGGACACCGTACCGCCACTTCTCCCTCCAGTTGCACCGCCGGAGTCGCACACACCGGACAAGTCTCCGAAAATACATACGGCTGACAGCTCGGCGGCCGTTTTTCCAAATTCACCGCGATCACCGCCGGGATGATTTCCCCCGCCTTCTCCACTGCCACGAAATCCCCCACCCGGATGTCCTTGCGGGCAAGCTCCGATTGGTTGTGCAACGTAGCCCGCGACACGGTAGTGCCCGCCAATTGCACGGGCTCCAACTCCGCCACCGGCGTCAACACCCCCGTGCGCCCCACCTGGATCGAAATCGCCTTCAACTGCGTTTCCGCCCGCTCGGCTTCAAACTTGTAAGCCATCGCCCACCGCGGCGCCTTGCTGGTCGCGCCCAGAGTCCGTTGCAACGCGATCGAGTCCAGCTTTACCACCGCGCCATCCGTCGCGTAGACAAATCCCCCGCGCACCGCATCCAGCTCCCGGATCGCCGAGAGCACATCCTCCGCACTGTGCGCCACCCACTGGTGCTCCACCGTCGGTAAACCCCACGCTTTCACCCAAGCGTGAAACTGCTGCTGTGTTTCCGGCCACGCGTCCACCGGTTCCGTGTAGCCGCGTCCATACAACACGATCTCCAATTTCCGCTGCGCCACTACCGCCGCATCAAGCTGCTTGATCGTGCCCGCCGCCAGATTTCGCGGATTCTTATAAAGGTCCAATCCGTCCTCTTCTCGTTCCGCGTTGATCCGCTGAAACTCCTCGTTCGTCAGGTATATTTCCCCGCGCACTTCGATGACGTCCGGCAGCGGTGCCTCGGCCGTCCCAGTCAGCGTCTGGGGCAATGTCGCAATGGTTCGGGCATTCGCCGTGATTTCGTCGCCCTCCACTCCGTTGCCCCGCGTGACCGCCCGCACTAATTTCCCCCCCTCATAGGTAACGCTCACCGCCAATCCATCGATCTTCGGTTCCACCACCAGCGCGAACTCATCCCGCTCCAACTCCCGTACCATCCGGACGTGAAACTCCCGCATCTCGTCATCCGAATAGGTGTTGTCCACACTCATCATGCGCTCGCGGTGCACATAGGACTGAAAACCATCACTGCGATCATCCCCCACCCGTTGAGTAGGCGAATCCGTCAACGCGAACAACGGATACTCCCCCTCCAGATCCGACAGCGCACGCTTCAACGCATCATAATCGCCGTCCTCAATTTCCGGCTTCGCTTTCCGGTGATACAACTCATCATGCCGCACAATCGTGGCACGCAATTCCTGCATCCGTTGCTCAACTTTGTCGAGGCTCATCATCGACTATCTGGCACCGTCCCTTCGCGCTTGGCAACCGACAGACGCGTTCTGCCCATCAAATTTTTCTCCAACAGATTCCGATACCCCGGCCACTTGCTATAAAGCGCCACCGCCACCGCCGCGCCCGCCGTATCCGCCACCCAATCCGCCACTTCCACCAACCGCCCGGGCGTGACACTCTCCGCAGTCCAACATTGAGTGCACAGGCTGAAAGGGAGTGGTTCCCTTTCTCCTAATGCACTATAATGAATACTATACGTTTGATATTGGGATTGATGATTGGCGGGATTGAGGTTGCGGCAGGCCGCAGGAAGGGAGCGGTGAGCAGTTAGAGCGTGTCCCACAAGCGCAAGAGGTTGTCAATGAGGAGGTAGCGTAAAAATAAAGAGACCGAAACCGGGATAATTTCCTGGTTTCGGCACAAAAACGGCGTGTATAATTTGGTGTGAGCAATACTACCGAAGCCGTCGCCTCGGAAGGTGCCCTGCAACCCTGGCTGCGTCCAGACCTGACTCCGGTCGGACCCAACAAAGATTACGCCGCGTTGCGCGATCAACTGGCGGGGCTCGACCAGTTGCTGGCCAACAGTCACTTGGAAGCGATGGCCGTGGACTTTGCTCGGGAAAACTGGCGGGGCGACGACGTGGCCGGGTTGCCGCGACACCTGCAGTTCGCGCGCAAGGCGCGGCGGGTGCAGATATTGCGCATGATACTCGGAAAAATCAGCTTGCGTAAACTTTCCCTGAGCATCGCCTCCAGCGATCTGTTGGCCGACTTTTGCGGAGCGCGCCGGATCGACGGCATCAAGGGGGGTCTCCCAAAGAAAGCGTGCGGGAACGTGCGTCCAAATGCTTCACCGCCGGGCAGGTGCGCAGGATGAGCCAAGTCTTTATCGAGATGTGCGGTGAGGCGGACCGGGCGAGCGAACTGGGACTGGCTGCGACGCAGCCGATGGATACGTGCCTGGTGGACTCGACCTGCCTGCAGGCCAACATCCATTTCCCGGTCGACTGGGTGCTCTTTCGCGACGTGAGCCGCCCCCCCCTGCTCAAGGCGGTGAAACTGCGCCGTGCAGCGGGGTTGCGGGGTCGGATGCCGAACGAGCCGCCAGTCTTTGCCAAGCAGATGAATCGGTGGTGCATCGCGATGACCCACAGCCGACGGCGCCGCGATGCGAAGCGGGCCCGCCAGGGCGTGCTCCGCCAGATGAAACGCCTGCTGCGCACCATCGGCGAGCACGCCCACCGCCACCGCGACCACCTCGCCGCCGACTACGCCCGGACCCGCTGCAGTGAGCGCCAGGCCACCCGCATCATTGCGCGCATCGACGCCATGCTCGAGCAACGGCCGGCCGCGATCAAACAGGCCCACGAACGCATCATCGGCGCGCGACCAGTGCCCAACGCCGAGAAGATCCTCCGCGTCTACGAACCCGACGTGCAGACCGTGGTCCGGGGCAAGGCGTCTGGCGAGGTCGAGTTTGGCCACACTCTCATGATCAGTGAGAACGTGACGGGGTTGATCACCGATTGGCAGTTGTATCAGGGAATGACTCCGGCCGAATGGCGTCAGTTCGACCAGAGCCTCGAGCGCCAGAATCAGTTCGACCTGAGCACCCCGATCAAAGCGGCGAGCACCGACCGAGGCTTCTCGACCAAACGGCTGTGCGAACGCTTGGCCGAAGCCGACATTTATGACGCCACTTGCCCCCGCGATCCGCAGCAACTGCAACGGCGCATGCAGGAGCCGCAGTTCGTGGCGCTCCAACATCGCCGGGCTTCGACGGAAGCCCGCATCGCCATCATCAAGCAACGCCAAGGCAAGCGATTGAGTGCCAGAGGCTTCACGAATCGCTACCTGACGGTAGCCTGGAGCATCCTCGGTCACAACCTGTGGCTCATCGCCCGACTGCTGGCCGACCAACCACCGCAGGCCCAAGCCGCCTAAAACCACCAAGCCTACTCCAACGATGAACAATCAACCGGCTGTCGGAGTTTCCCTCATGGAAACGATCCAGGCACTGACTGCTGCGACACTGCAATTTAGCCATTAAATTGCATTTGCGCGCGCCTCAATCCGCCATTGGTAGTCGGAAATCCGCTCAAAAAATCGGCTTTCCTGCCCCCCTTCCAAAATTAGGGTAAATGGGATACTCTCTACCCGAGCCCTAAATGTACGGTGCGATCACGAGAGATCGTCATCGGACGTCACGGGCAAGCGACGTCCGACGATGAGGTCTACTAGCTTGCGTAGGGCAGCGGATATTTGGCAGCAAGAGTGGCTGCGCGTATCTTGACTGCGGTCAGGGTGCTGTCGAGAGCATCGGTATTGATGGCCTTGAGCACGCTATCGATACAATCGGCGACTTCTTCCATATCGGCTTCTTCCATTCCGCGCGAGGTGACGGCGGGAGTGCCGAGCCGGATGCCGGAGGCTTGGAAGGGAGAGCGGGTCTCGAACGGCACGGTGTTTTTGTTACATGTGATATGAGCGAGATCGAGGGTCTCCTGAGCTTTTTTGGCGGTGAGGTCGGGAAGGTTTTCTCTCAGGTCGACCAAGAAAAGATGATTGTCGGACCCACCGGATACGATCTGGTAGCCACGTTTCATCATGGCGGCGCAGAGTGCGCGGGAGTTTTTGACGATTTGTTCGGCGTAGGTTTTGAACTCTGGCTTCAGGGCTTCGGCGAAGCAAACGGCCTTGGCGGCGATGACGTGCATCAGCGGTCCGCCTTGCCCACCGGGGAACATAGCAGAATTGATGGCCTTGGCATATTCGGCTTTGCAGAGAATGAGACCACCGCGCGGACCACGGAGGGTTTTGTGGGTGGTCGTGGTCACGAAGTCGGTGTGACCTACAGGGGACGGGTGAACTCCAGCGGTCACGAGGCCGGCGATGTGAGCGATATCCGCGAAGAGATAAGCGCCGACCGAGCGGGCGATTTCGCCCATGCGGGCAAAGTCGATGACGCGGGAATAGGCAGAGGCGCCCACAGTGATCATCTTGGGTTTTTCGCGTTCGGCGATGGCAGCGAGTTCGTCGTAGTCGATGAGACCCGTGTCCTCGCGCACACCATATTGGACAAAATGATAGAGTTTGCCGGAAAAGTTGACCGGGTTGCCGTGAGTGAGGTGGCCGCCGTGGGCGAGATTCATGCCCAGAACCTTGTCGCCTGGTTGTAGGACGGAGGTGTAGACGGCGAAGTTTGCCTGAGATCCGGAGTGAGCCTGGACGTTGGCGTGTTCGGCGCCAAACAGCTCTTTGGCACGATCGATGGCGAGGTTTTCGACGACGTCGACATGTTCGCATCCGCCATACCAGCGCTTGGCCGGATAGCCTTCGGCATATTTGTTGGTGAGCACGCTACCCTGAGCCTCAATCACGGCGGGGTAGGTGAAGTTCTCCGACGCGATGAGCTCAATGTGGCTCTCTTGGCGGGAACGTTCGGCCGCGATGGCGGCGGCGATTTCAGGATCGAGGGTTTTTAGCGGCGAGGCGTTGAGCATGGGAAAGGCGAATCAGAGGCAGGATTCACCAAAATCCCAAACCGAAAATGGTCAGATCAGCCCAATTCTTTGCGCAGAAACGCCATGACAGAGGGTATGGCCTCTACAATTTCGTCGCGGTAGGCCTCGTATTCGGGCAAGGGGCCATCGTAGGGATCGCCGATTTCGTGATCGACGTTAGAGGGCAGAAACTCGCGGAGGAGGAATACGTTGCGAGGCGTCGGGTCGAACATGGCCTCGATGATCGCGCGGTGGGATTCTGTCATGACGAAGACCGCATTTGCGCTCGAGAGCAGTTTCGGCGTGAGAGGCTGGCTGCGGTGCGTACTGATGTTTAAGCCCACTTTTTTCATCGCGGTGACCGAGTTGGCGGAAGCCGGTGAGCCGCGACCGGCGGAGACGCCCGCAGAAGCGACCTTCCAATGGGCCAAGGGACCCGACTCTGCGGCAAAGGCGTGAGCGAGCAGAGCCTCGGCCATGGGTGAGCGACAAATGTTGCCGGTGCAAACAGCGAGAATAAATCCGGGGTCTGAATCAGACATGATTAGGGAGGAACGAGGGCATGCTTAGGATGCAATGGCAACTCACACAGTCACGTGAACTCAAGTGCGGTGGAGCGCGCGCAGACCTTGAAGAATTTGCACGGCTCGGCGCAGCATGACGTCGGGAACGGGCGGGATTCTGATCGGTGGGTTCGTCGTCGATCGAGGCAGGAGCGGGGGCTGACGATGGGGTGGCTTCGGAGTCGACCTCCCCGTTGTGACGCCGGACGAGACTGGATTCGTCAAAGCGGGCCTTTTCGATGGCGGGTTTGGCCATGGCAACAACGTCAACACCTGAGTCGATGGCTTCGACTGCGTTTCTTAATTCTTCCGAGGTGACCTGAATGGTCACATCCGGTTGGGGAGTGGTGCCAACGGGCGCAAGGGTGATCAAGCGGGCGGACGAAGGAAGACGAATGGTCCAATCGATCGAGGGCGACGAGTCGAGCAGGACGATCTTCATGGTATCCGATGAAACAGTGGGAACGGAGGCGGCGGTTGTTTGAAAGCGAAGGTCGATGATTTCGGCCCAACAGGATGTCGGCAGGGGTCGGGATGACACGCCGCGATGATAAAGGATGCCGGGCAGAATCTTCACCGCGAGGGGAGGCGCGGCCGCTTGGATGGGACCCAGGAAGACGCAAGTCAGGATGAGCAGTCTCAATCGTTTCATCAGGCGCGATTGAACTGGCGGGCTCCGATGTCACGACGGAAGACTTTGGTGGTCATTTCGATCGCATCACAAGTTGCGTAAGCGGCATCGGCGGCGGATTGAAGGTCAGTGGAGACGGCGGTGACTCCCAGCACACGACCGCCGGAGGAAACGAGTTGTCCGGAGGTGTCGTGGGCCGTGCCGGCTTGGATCACGGCGACGCTAGCCGGAAGAGGATCAGGCAAGTTGATGGGATCGCCTTTGGGGTAGTCACCGGGATAGCCGGCGGCGGCGATGACGACACACATTGCGGCGGATTGCTCCTTCACCTGCAGATCGAAGCCGGCGAGGGTGCCTTGCGCGGCGCGCCAAAGGAGTTCGAGCACGTCGCAGCCGAGCCGGGGCAGGACCACTTGGGTCTCGGGATCGCCGAAGCGGGTATTGTATTCCAATACGGATGGTCCTGCGGTGGTCAACATGATGCCGATGAACAGGGTACCGCGAAAATCGATGCCTTCATTGGCGATGGCTTCGACGGAGGGAAGCACGATTTCGCGGTCAATCTGAGCCAACAGTTCCGGAGTAACGACCTCGGCAGGAGAGTAGGTGCCCATGCCTCCGGTGTTGGGTCCGGTATCGCCTTCGCCGATGCGTTTGTGATCCTGGGAGGTCGGGAGGGTGACGTAGTCGTGGCCGGATACGACGACAAGAATTGAGGTTTCTTCTCCGGTGAGGCAGTCTTCGATGAGGACCCGGGAGCCGGATGCGCCGAATTTGTTGCCCTCGAGCATGTCGCGCACGGCGGCTTCGGCTTCGTCCAAAGATTGAGCGACGATGACGCCCTTGCCGGCGGCGAGGCCATCGGCTTTGACGACGATGGGGGCCCCCCGAGCGCGCAGATAGTCGAGGGCTGGTTCGACTTGTTCAAAAATTCCGGCGGGCGCGGTGGGGAGGCCGTATTTGAGTAAAATCTGTTTGGTGAGAACTTTGGAGGCTTCAAGTTCACCACCGTCGGCTTTGGGTCCGTAAGCGGGAATGCCGACGGCGAGGAGTGCGTCGACTAAGCCTAGGGCGAGCGGGACTTCGGAACCGACGACGACAAAATCGATTGCCTGCGATTGGGCCAAAGTGACGAGACCGGCGATGTCGTCTGCTTTGACGGCGTGACATTCAGCTCCGTCGGCAGCCATGCCCGGATTGCCGGGGGCGGCGAGGATATCGGGCGCGGAAGGGGAGGCCGCCATGGCACGCACGAGCGCGTGTTCGCGGCCACCGGAGCCGACTACGAGGACGGAATGGGGAAGGGATGTCTGGTCCATCAGATCAAAGCACTTGGAGTTTTTCGCGGTAGAATGCCACCACTTCTTCGGGGTCGTCGGTAAACAGGATGTAATCGAGGATCCACGCCGGGGCGCGACCGGCCCGGACCATTTGAGTCAGTTGTTTCTTCAGATCCCGAAAATACTTTGAGTTAAAGAAGACAAATGGGACCCGGGGGCGGATGCCTAACTTGATGTTGCAGAGTTCGATACCGATTTCCTCCAGCGTGCCGACGCCGCCCACGTTGAAAATGCAGAAGTCGGCGACTTCGAACCATTTTTGGCGGAAATGACGGAACGACTCCTGAAAGGTATTGTAGAAATCCACTCCCATGTAGAAATCCACTCCCCATTTCGGAGGCTGAGCTTCCAGTTCGAGGAAGCAGGCGCCGGTGAGAGCGCCTTTGGCGCGTGCTTGTTCACAAGCAAGTCCCATGGCGCCGCCACCGCCGCCGGTGAGCACGCCCACGTTCGGTCCCATGTAGGAGGTGAGCGTATCAATGAGGGTCGCGATGCGGGCGGACTCGGCCTCGCTGAGTCCTACGGCGCTGCCGTAAAAGGCGAGGATGGGGGATTCCTGAAAGCAACGCTGCATTTCCTCACGGATAAAGAACCCGTGGTCCTTTTTGTAGGTGTGGATAAACAAATCATCGAGCTGAGGATTGAACCAGTAGCTGGAGCGTGTCCCACAAGCGCAAGAGGTTGGCAATGAGTAGGTGGCGTAAAAATAAAGAAGCCTAAACCGGGAGGATTTCCTGGTTTCGGCACAAAACGGCGTGTATAATTTGGAGTGAACAATACTATCAAAGCCGTCGCCCCGGAAGTTGCCCTGAAAACTTGGCTGCGTCCAGACCTGACTCCGGTCGGACCCAACAAAGATTACGCCGCGTTGCGCGATCAACTGGCGGGGCTCGACCAGTTGCTGGCCAACAGTCACTTGGAAGCGATGGCCGTGGCCTTTGCCCGCGAAAACTGGGGAGGCGACGACGTGGCCGGGTTGCCGCGCCACCTGCAGTTCGCGCGCAAGGCGCGGCGGGTGCAGGTATTGCGCATGATGCTCGGGAAAATCAGCTTGCGTAAACTTTCCCTGAGCATCGCCTCCAGCGATCTGTTGGCCGACTTTTGCGGAGCGCGCCGGATCGACGGCATCAAGGGGGTCTCCCAAAGAAAGCGTGCGGGAGCGTGCGTCCAAATGCTTCACCGCCGGGCAGGTGCGCAGGATGAGCCAAGTCATTATCGAGATGTGCGATGAGGCGGACCGGGCGAGCGAACTGGGACTGGCTGCGGCGCAGCCGATGGATACGTGCCTGGTGGACTCGACCTGCCTGCAGGCCAACATCCCTTTCCCGGTCGACTGGGTGCTCTTTCGCGACGTGAGCCGCACACCCCCTGCTCAAGGCGGTGAAACTGATCCGTGCAGCGGGGTTGCGGGGTCGGATGCCGAACGAGCCGCCAGTCTTTGCCAAGCAGATGAATCGGTGGTGCATCGCGATGACCCACAGCCGACCGGCGCCGCGATGCGAAGCGGGCCCGCAAGAGCGTGCTCCGCCAGATGAAACGCCTGCTGCGCACCATTGGCGAGCACGTCCGCCGGCCACCGCGACCACCTCGCCGCCGACTACGCCCGGACCCGCTTCAGTGAGCGCCAGGCCACCCGCATCATTGCGCGCATCGACGCCATGCTCGAGCAACTGCCGGCCGCGATCAAACAGGCCCACGAACGCATCATCGGCGCGCGACCAGTGCCCAACGCCGAGAAGATCCTCAGCGTCTACGAACCCGACGTGCAGACCGTGGTCCGGGGCAAAGCGTTCGGCGAGGTCGAGTTTGGCAACACCCTCATGATCAGTGAGAACGTGACGGGGTTGATCACCGATTGGCAGTTGTATCAGGGAATGGCTCCGGCCGAATGGCGTCAGTTCGACCAGAGCCTCGAGCGCCAGAATCAGTTCGCCCTGAGCACCCCGATCAAAGCGGCGAGCACTGAGGTGGACCCATGAAGTTGGAGAGGAGGGATGATTAAATCCCAAAGGAGTCCAATATGTCGAAGAAACGACGTGCCTTCAGTGCCGAGTTCACAGCGAAAGTAGGGCTCGAAGCCCTCAAGGGAATCGAGCCGATCCACGTAATCGCGCAGCGTCACGAGGTGCATCCGGTGCCAGTGAGTCAGTGGAAGAAGGAGGTGTCCGAGCGGTTGCCGGAGGTCTTCGCGAAGCCCTCGGCGCAGGTGCGCGACGAGATCGAGCGGAATCGCAAAGAAAGAGAAGGAACTGTATGCGCGGATCGGGCAGCTGCAGATGGAGCTCGAGTGGCTCAAAAAAAGTTGGCGCATGTGGGGAGTAAGGAGCGCCGCAGCATGATCGAAACCGAGCATCCGAAGCTGAATGTGGCCCGGCAGTGCGAACAGTTGGAGCTGCCACGCTCAACCTACTACCACCACCCGAAGCCACCGAAGGAAGCGGACCTGGCGTTGATGAAACAGATCGACGAGATCTACCTCGAGTCACCGTTCTTTGGTAGCCGCCAAATGACCCGTTAGTTGCAACGCGAAGGACACGTGGTGAACCGTAAACGGGTGCGACGATTGATGCGATTAATGGGACTCACGGCGATCTATCAAAAACCGAGTCTGTCGAAGAAAGCGGCCTCTCATCAGATCTACCGTATCTGCTGCGAACGCTGAAGGTTGAAAGGTCGAATCAAGGGTGGGCAACAGATATCATCTACATCCCGGTGTGCGGTGGCGTCGTTTACCTGTGTGCGGTGAGCGACTGGCACTCGCGGATGGTGCTCGCATGGGAACTGTCCAACACGCTCGATGCGTCGTTTTGCGTGCGAGCGGTGCAGTGCGCGATGGCGATTTACGGCAAGCCGGAGATCTTCAACCCTGACCAAGGCAGCCAGTTGACCAGCGCCGAGTTCACCCAGCCATTGTTGGCCGCCGGCGTGCGACTGTCGATGGACGGCAAAGGACGGTGCTTGGACAATGTCTTGGTCGAACGCCTGTGGCGCAGCGTCAAATACGAGGAAGTCTATCTGAAACGCTATGAGACGATGGTCGAGGCCCATGCCAACTTGGAGACCTACTTGCTGTTCTACAACGACCGACGACCGCACTCCGCCCACGGCCGCCAAACACCATCCGAGGTCTACCACGCACAACTCAACCAAGCCGCCGCCTGACGGCGGCTATCCGAGCGGGGAAGAAGCCGCGCTTCCTCCCCTGCTCCCCTCCATTATCTTTTATTCTTGATCAGAAAAACCAGAAACCATAACTATAAATTCGCCCGACCTGTCCAATCGACGGGGTCCACCTCAGGCCGGCGCAGGCGTCACCGATGAAGAGCGGAATCGAGTCGGGGAAGTCCGGACGCCAGTTATCACTGATCCATTTGCCATTCTCGTGGTCGAGAGGGAGCACGTAACCGGCCGACTTGCCTTCAGTCTGGAGAGGGCGAATCAGTCGAGATGAGACAGGCCGAGAGTGCGGGCCAGTTTTTGGGCTACCCGACGAGCGTCGGCCAGCTTGTGTTGGCCCGGTTCAAGACTGCTGCGGAGTCGGCTGGGATCTTGCCAGATAGGTTCACCGTCGAGGCGTCGTTGGAGGAGGGTCCAGCGAGGGATGGGCTCCCCGGGATAGTGTTTGCCCGATGTTTCGAGGATCACGGCGCCGGGGTAGGTGTCGGCGATGAGTTGGCGCGCCAGTCGGTGGGCGTAGGCTAGCTTGGTCGGACCAAAGGCTGCCGTCGCCCATTCGGCCCCTTCGGGTTTGAGCGGAACAAAGGTCGGTTCACCGCCCATGATGATGGCGATATCGCTCCGTAGGAGGGATGATTCGGTGGCATCGCCGCAGGCGGCGATGGAGGCAGTGTAGTCGACGGATTTAAATGGCGCGGGAGGGACGAAGGACTAGGAGATGGGTTCGACGGTCACGCTGACATCGAGCTCGGATGTGACGTGGTGTTTGTGATAATAATTTCCCTGCATCGGGTTCACGCTTTCAGCGTCGGCGGCATGGGCGACGGGAATGAACAGGTTGTCGCACCAAACGCCGGCGGTGGGGTCGAGTGCTCGCCAGCCTCCCCCGGGAAGATAGACTTCGGCCTACGCGTGCATGGCTCCCACCGTGCGCTGATTCTCGTCATCGGGTGCGTAGAGATAACCGCTGACAAAGCGAGCGGCCAGACCGAGAGTGCGACAGAGCTCCACAACGAGTACGGCGAAATCACGACAAGCTCCGCTACCGAGCTCGAGCGTGGTAATGGAGGATTGGATACCGGGTTCATCTCGCCGATTGTAGATCAGGCTGATGTAGATGAGAGAGTTGAACGCACTCAACCTTTCGACGGTGTTTTTTGGTCGGGTGGTGAAGTGCGCATCGAGCCATGATTGCAGGCGTTGCTGCGTGTCGTCGAACGGGGGCGCCAGATAGGGACTGAGAGCGAACCGAGATATGGGTTCGTATTCGAACGGGCAATTGAGCGCGTGATGTTCGAGCACGAAATCAAACGGGTTGCTGACGTGGTTCTCGACCTCGGCCACCGTACTGATTTCGAAGTGGTTGGAGTCGTCGGGGAACCGCGCCACATACAGATCATTGTCGGAGGCATCGTCGCAGCGGGTGACGATGGCGTGGGGCGAGACGGTGAGCTTGAAACTATGCAGGCTTTGGCGGGAGTTCTCCCGCGGTCGCATGTAGATAAGGTGCGGGGACAGGGAAACAGTTTTCCCGTAGCGATAGCGGGTTTCGTGAGTGATGCGGAGTTTCAAGGCCTTATGCTGAAAGGGCTTTCGAGTGAAAGCGAATGCGTAGAGAGGAGCAAATTTCAGGCCGGTTGGGGAAATACTTCGGCGAGATCGGCGAGGAAGAGATCGATGTCTTCTTCCTTCGTGTCCCAGGAGCACATTAACCTATAGCCTTGCGCGCCGATGAAGCTGTAGAAGTGCCATCCACGATCTAGCATGGCGGTGGCGACGGGCTCGGGCAGGGGGGCGAAGACGGCGTTGACCTCGGGGTCCTGGGTGAAGTTGAGGTTGAACTGTGTGCGCAGGGCGTGACCAAGTTTTTGGGCCATGGCGTTGGCATGGGCGGCATGCCGCAACCACGTATCGTCTCTTAACATGCCAACCCATTGGCTGCTGAGGAATCGCATTTTGGAGACCAGTTGACCGGCTTGTTTGCAACGGTAGTCAAATTCGCGAGCGAGTTCGGGCCGGAAGAACACCACCGCCTCGGAGGTATTCATGCCGTTTTTGGTGCCGCCAAAGCACAAGACGTCGACACCGGCCCGCCAGGGGAAGTCGGCGGGAGAGCTTTTATCACGTTTTTGGAGCGCGGCGGCGGCATTGGCGAAACGCGCTCCGTCCATGTGCACGACGAGATCGTATTGCCGGGCCACGGCGGTAAGCGCTCTGATCTCGGCGCTGGAGTAAAGCGTGCCGCACTCAGTGGACTGAGTGAGCGAAAGCACGCGAGGTTTGGGGTAGTGAATATCGGTGCGTTTAAGGATGATCTGTTCGACGGAAGCCGGGGTGAGTTTACCGTTTTCGCCCGGGGCGGTGAGGATTTTGGTCCCGTTCGAAAAAAATTTGGGAGCACCACATTCGTCAGTTTCGACGTGAGCGACTTCATGGCAAACGACGCTGTTATAGCTTTGGCAGAGCGAGGCGAGTGCGAGAGAGTTCGCGGCGGTGCCATTGAAGACGAAAAGATCTCAGTGTCGGGTTTTTCGAAGAGGTCGCGGATCATGTCACACGCCTGTTTGGTCCAGTCGTCATAGCCGTAGGAGGGATGGTGTCCCTGATTGGCGGCGGCTAACGTGGCCCATGCCTCGGGGCAGATGCCGGATGTATTGTCGCTGGCGAATTGGTGGCGGTGAAGATCTGACATAGCAGGGAGAGTCAAACGATGTTGGTGATGACAGGGAAACGACCAGCGAAAATTTTTCGAGTTTGGCAATTACGGATGCTGCTCTTTGGGTGCGGGGCAATGCGACACCCCGGCAGTCACGACAATCGACCAGCACCGAATCTTTACCTCGTGGGTTTCATGGGCACGGGCAAGACGACGATTGGGCGCGCGGTCGCATATCGGTTGCAGTATCAATTGCTGGACACTGATCATGAAATCGAGGCGCAGCAGGGACGTTCGATACCGGAGATATTCGCCAATGAAGGGGAAGCGTATTTTCGGACGTTGGAGAGAGCGTTTGTGGAAACTGGGCATCCGGGAGCCAAGTGCGTGGTCGCGTGCGGGGGCGGGTTGGTGGTACAATCCGGAATGCTGGACGGACTCAAGCAGCGCGGAGTGGTGATTGGTTTGCATGCCTCCTTGGAGACCATTTTGCGTCGGACCTCCGCGAGCAAAAATCGTCCGTTGTTGGAGGTGGACGAGCCGATGGAGCGGATCCGCACCCTTTATCGAGTGCGAGAGCCCATCTACAAGCGGGCTGGCGCGGTAATACTGACGGATCATCGGCCCACGACGGACATCATTTCTCATGTCATGCGGACGTACCGGCGGGAAGCAGGAGATTGGGAAAGGACCGCTAGGAGTCATGGACGGTGATCGCGAAGCATTAAGGGAGCAGTTGAGGGGGGGGCTTCGATGTGGTCCGGTTCGCCGCCGTGAAAGGCGATGCGCCAGGCAGTGCGGCCTTTGCGCAATGGTTGGCGGACGGTAATCAAGCCGACATGCAGTGGCTGGAGCGATCGTTGCCCAAACGCACTGACCCCGGATTGGTGCTGGAAGGAGCGAGGTCCGTGATCATGTTGGGTATCAATTATGGCAAGGGGACCGAAGATGCGGCGGGACCGAGGGAGAGTGAGCGACCGATATGGGCGCGGTATGCGCTGAATTTAGATTACCACGATACCGTGAAACCCGGGTTGGTGAAGGCAGGGAAACTGATCGAAGCGTGAGGGGCGGTGACGGCACGAGATTACCGTTACTATGTCGATACCGGTCCGATTTTGGAGCGAAGCTGGGCGTCGAAGGCCGGGGTCGGATTCACCGGGAAAAACGCGATGCTGATTTCGCGAGGTTTTGGGAATTGGTTATTATTGGCGGCGATTGTAACCCGTTTGGAGATTGAAGCCGATGCACCGGTGAGCCGGCAAGCAGAGGCGGTGCCGGTGGGGACGTTGTGTGGTCGCTGCACGCAGTGTTTGGACGCCTGCCCCACGGGCGCGTTGACGGCGCCAGGGGTGTTGGATGCGCGACGTTGTATTTACTATCAGACCATTGAGAACAAGGGAGTGATCCCGCAGGAGTTGCGACGCGGTATCGGTAATCGAATTTACGGATGCGACATTTGCGCAGAAGTTTGCCCTTGGAATCGGTTTGCGGTGAAGGCGAAGTCCGGGTTGCTGGCATCGCGAGATCAGTTGGCCCAATTGGAGTTGCGAGAGTTGTTGGAATTTAATCCGGAGCGATTCGCGGCGGTATTCAAAGGTACGCCGGTGAAGCGATTGAAATTGAGAGGACTCTTGCGCAACGTGTGTGTGTTGTTGTGGCCAATCTTGGCGCGCGAGATTGCCTGCCTGCATTGCGGAAATTAGTCTGACATAAAGAGGCCATGGTGAGAGCTCATGCGGTGGTGGCCTGGAAGCAGCTGGACCCGGAGTGGGATTCCGGCGCGGAGCAAGCGATTGAAACAGCTCGGGAGGTGCTGGAAGAGTACGGCGCCCCGAGGCACTAGTCGGTGAATTTGCGGCGCATGGCAGCAGCGAAATCGCTCGGAGGGCGCACCTTGGCGATTTATGAAGGCGTGAGAGGTGCTAGCGGTGGCGAGTAATTCGTCGCCGCGAAACAGCTCATACTCGATATTTATCCGAATGCCCGGGTATTCGAGGATCTTGGTATGAATGGTGACCTCGTCATCATATTTTGCCGGGAGCCGGTATTTGATGGAAAGCTCAAGAACGGGTAGGAGGTAGCCGGCGGCTTCGAGTTCGGAGTAGGGAAAGCCTTGGGCGCGAATAAGATCGGTACGGCCAATTTCAAGCCACGGCAGGTAGCTTCCGTGGTACACGATACCCATCATATCGGTTTCCGCGAAGCGGACTCGGATGGTGGAGTGGGATGCGATCATCGCTTGTGTAGTCGTGTTCGACCGAGGGCGCAGTCTGTCTTAGCAAACTTCAACTTCTTCGCTGAAGAGAATTTTGACGGAATGGGCCCAGTTGTGGCGGCGGGCCCATTGCCAGCCGGCTTTTCCGAGACGTTCGCGGAGGGCTTGATCACTGATGAGCTTTTCGAATGCGGCGGTGAGTTGAGCCGGATGATGGGGAGGGACAAGCAAACCGGTTGCGCCGTTCACGACGGCTTCGGCGACCCCGCCAACGGAGTGAGCGACGACAGGCAATCCGTGTGCAGCCGCTTCAAGGTAAACCAGTCAAAATCCCTCCACGCTGTTGCCATAATCAATGCTGGTCATGCCGAATACATCAGCGCGATCATAGATACGACTGAGTTCGTCGTCCGGAACATTACCGAAGAAGCGCACCGGAAAGTCACACTGGTCGGCGGCGGTGCGGAGGGTGGATTCGTAACTGGTCTTGGCTGCCGCACCGACCAGCCAGTATTCGATTTTCTGACGAAATGGAGGGGCCAGCGCACGGAGGGCGTCGAGAGTGATCAGCTGACCCTTGCGGGGGTGTAAGCGGCCTATGGTGAGGATGATGACTTTGTCGGAATGCGGAGGACGATGGTTCTCCACAACCGCAAAATCGGAACGCAGAGCGCCGGGGGGTCAGTAGGATTTTGGATTCTGCTTCCGGGAAGTGGGCCAGAAGCAAATCTCGGGTATAGCCGGACAACACACTGATCCGTTTGGAAAATCGAATCAGTCGTCGGGCCAGGGGCCGGATCAGAGGGTTGCGATGGAACTTCAGCACTTCGGAACCATGGAAAGTAAGCACGAGGTGTTTGGGTCGAAACGCGTGGAAGCGTTGAAGAAGCATGAGGGTCAACATGGGACCCGGTTCCGGGAGGTAGACCGTGGCGTGGCGTAATTCACGGCGTCGTTTGATCAATTGAATGGCGAGGCGGGCATTGGCAGGTCATGTCGTGGGTGCCCTTCAGAGGCATGCGCCAGACACGGAACGGCCTGCCTTCGTCGGTCTTAAGCGGCGCATTTTGAGCCCACACCTCGACGTCGAGGCCAAGTTCGACCGAAGCCTTCGCCATTTCCTCCGTGAATGTCGCGATCCCCCCCGTTTAGGGTAAAATTCGTGAGTAATCAGGAAAAGCGTATTGGAGGAAGTATTCATCAAGCCGCGGCGAGTGAAGGGCCGCAATCCGGTTAGAGGTATGGATTGTGGAAATAATACTGAGAGATGGCAACAGATGAAAATGGGGGATGACGGTGTTCGTTTTTGGTGGTGTTTAGGTGACCGGTCGGTTTTAGCCGCGGGAGAGTGATCGTGGTCCTCTACTCTGGGAGCCCCAAGAATAGCGTTTATATTCAAAAGTCCGAAGTCTTACTTCCCAAAATCATGCCAAAAGGAGACCTTAAAGGTCAGGAGGGCCAGGAGTCCCCCGAGGCGGCCAACAAGCCGTTCACAGTTGAAGAAGAGTCGGGCGCTGCGGGATTCGCTCAAGCGGTGCTCCCCCTGCGACTATCGAGGCCGCTATAGCCTATCGTAAGACTCAAGAGGCTAGTCACTTACCTGCTGTCATCATCGGAGTGATCGAGCGGTTCGTAGAGCCGGATTTGCGTCCGAAGCTCAAGGAGGCTGATGACGAGCTTCGGTTAGTGGAGGATCTTGGGATCGATTCGCTGACGATGATGGGAATCGTGATTCTGGTCGAAGACGTGCTGCAGATGCAGATCAATAACGAAGATCTCCGGAATTTGCGGACGGTGGGAGACATAAAGATATTCATCGATTGCAAGGTGCGCGGCTTACCGCCGCCGAAGCCGACGAAGTTGCTACCGATTGAGCAGATCGTGTCAGTTATGCCCATTCAGGCTCCGTTTCTGTTCCTGAACGAGGCCACCATCACGGGCAACAACGCCCAAGGGAAATACAAGATCACCGGTCAAGAGTTCTTCTTGCAGGGGCACTTTAAGGACAATCCCGTGATGTCTGCGTCATTGATGCTCGAGGCTTTGGGTCAATGGGCGGTTTTGTATTTGTTGGAAGGTGCGGGGCCAGAAGAGGGCAAAGTCGTGGATCAGGCCAAGATATTTTTTACGTCCTGTGAGGGCGTGCGTTGCCATCGTATCTGCCGTCCGGGCGATTTGTTGTCCATGACCGTGAAACCGAAACGCACCAAAATGCCATTGGCCACCTTCGAAGGTTCCATTCGTGTGGGGCAGGAGAAAGCGGCCATGGCTGAGGAGATCACTCTCACGTTTGCGTTCGCAGACGCCAAAAAATTGAGAATTCCGTCATAGGATCGAAGCCAGTTGACTCAAACCGTTCGAATGACGGCGACGATTCGTTGCCTTCGGTTGCCGCGGTAGTCAACGCGTGATCCCATCGCCAGCAGGGTAGGGCGATTTGACAATTTTGCGTGTCTCCGGGCGTTGACCCGGCAGGGTGATCCGCTTTTGGTTGTGACTCTTCAACGGACAAGTTCGATTCGTGCAGCGTGGAGCGAGACCGAATAACTTTGCCCGACAAGTCACGCTATTAGTTATGTCGAAAATATATTTTAGAGCGTGTCCCATTTACCCGGGTTTTGGAAGGGTAAATGGGACACGCTCTAAGATATCCCAACTGAGAATTTGGCCGCGCGTCCAAAAATCGTGATCAACAGCAGCAGTGGTTTTGGCGGAGTAAATGTGCCTTTGGTCATGAGAGCAGTGCCCGCAGCGCAGTGATATGGATTGGGGAGTGAAATTGTGCGAGGTGGCGCAGGCAGACCATTCAGTCTGACGCTGAGAGGCACGAAAGGGTAGTGTTTTTGCGGATTGAAACCGCCCGTGTCCTTGTCTCCTTCGTGATCCCAACGTGTGCTAGTGCCGTGTGGGCCACGACGAAATGAAACCCTTCCCCTCCTGTTTTCGAAACGAATTTTGGCGGTTACGAGATCCGAATGTGAGCAGCATCGGTGAACGCCGAATATCAAAATCACTGGCTCGGCTCAGAATATTCCCAGAGTCGGGAGTCGAGTCTCCCGGCGTGAGAAGCACCGTTAATTCGTGAGCGAAAAACTTCGAATATTGGTGCTGAGTGGCCGCAGTCCAACACTGAGTGCACAGGCAGAGGGGGAGTGGTTCCCTTTCTCCTAATGCACTATAATGAATACTATACGTTTGATATTGGGATTGATGATTGGCGGGATTGAGGTTGCGGCAGGCCGCAGGAAGGGAGCGGTGAGCAGCTATACACAAGCCAGAGAGAGGACGACCGGCTTGGCGGGCCGGTCGTCCTCTCTCTGGGAAAAACTCAGCGTTGGCGTCGTGGGCGCAGAGCGGAGGATTTGGAGTGGTGGTAAAAATACAACGGCGCATCACCGCCAAGGAACGCGAGGCGATTCATGCCGGTTTGGCCCAGGGCAAAAGCGGCGCTCAGCTTGCCGCCGCCCTCGGCCGCGACGCCTCGGTGGTCAATCGCGAGATCACCCGCAACGGCGGGCGCAACAGCTACAGCGGCATGGATGCGCAGACTCGCGCTTGCCGTCGGCCCAAGTGCGCCGCGCGCAACAAAGTCGCCGACACGCCCGCCTTGCGCGACGAGGTGCTGGCCCTGTTTGCCACCGGCGCTACGCCCAAGCAAATCGCAGTCGCCTTGAGACGACGTCATGGCCTTGATCTGACCCGACGCGTGAGCCACGAAACCATCTACGACTTCATCTACGTCCACTCCAAAGGCTCGGTTAAGAAGGAGTTGATCGCTTATTTGCGGCGCAAGAAGCCCCGACGCAGTCCCGCCCCTCGCGCCAAGGGCAAGCTCTCGGGCCAGTTGCCGGGCGCGATCAATATCGGCGAGCGACCTGCTGAGGTGGAGCGCCGGGAGGTGCCCGGACACTGGGAGGCCGACTTGGTCATGGGTGCGGGCAATCGTACCGCCATTTTGGTCATCACCGAACGGGTCTCCCGCTACGTGATGATCGTCCCGTTGGGCGGCGCCAAAGACGCGATCAGCGTCGCCCGCGCTCTCATCCGGGCCTTCAAACGCCTGCCCGCCCACCTGCGCAAGACCCTCACCTACGACAACGGCCGCGAAATGGCCCAACATGCCGCCTTCTCCCTTGCCACAAAAATGACGGTCTACTTCTGCAATCCACACAGCCCTTGGCAGCGCGGTGCGGTCGCGAATATCAACGGTCTGATCCGGGAATACTTCCCTAAAGGCATCGACTTTAACACTGTCACCAAAGGCCAAATCGCCAAAGCGGAGTGGCTACTCAACAATCGCCCTCGCATCGGGCTCGACGGACAGTCTCCCGCTGAAGTCTTTCATGCTATTATACAACAACCTGTGCACTAATCGCTTGACGCCGCCCGTCAGGGCGACGGATCAAGCGGCATGCCTTTCCGGCGCCGAAAGCGCGAGATGATTCAAAGGACATCACCGGAACCATAAAGTGAACACGGAGGAATGGAGCATGCACTCCGCGGAACGCAACCGGGAAACAGCGGTGGCGGAGTCATCAGGTTTCACCATGGTGTACCTGTTCACCACGTTCCCCAAATCGACCGAAACCTTCATGCAACGTGAAGTGCGGGCGATGTTGGCGCGGGGCGTGAATTTAAGGGTGTATTCACTTTTGGATCAGGTGGGGGATTTCATGGTTTGAAGGTGACCAAGTTTTCGATGTGGCGCCTGTTGGAGTTGATCGGATTGATCCCATGGTTGGCGCTCACCAAGTGGGATGTATTTGGCATTTTGTGGCGGGGATTGTGGACGCAAAAGGCGCCCAGTTGGCTGAATTTTTGGGAGAACATGTTGGGAGCGGGATTCGCCGAAGGGTATTATCGGGAGTTTCGTCGAAATCCACCGGATTTGGTGCATGCGGCTTGGGGCGGCGCTCCCGCCACGGCGGCCTGGATCCTCAATCGACTTAATGGACACCCATTCAGTGCGGCCGCTCATGCCTACGATATTTATGAACACGACGGAGATTGGTGGCTCGATGAAAAGTTGACAGACGCGCGCTTCATTCACACTTCCACAGCGATGGGGCGGGCGTCGCTGGTGGCACTGGGGCACGCCGTGGAAAAAGTGAAGTTGGTGCGGAGAGGCCTGGAAGTGTTGCCAGAGGGTAAACTATCCCGTCCAGCTCGGCTCCTGCCTGCGATTGGTGTGTATCGCGCGCTTGGTGGCAAAGAAGGGACTCGATCATCAACTGCGTATCTACGCGCCATTGAGGAAATCGGGCGTGGATTTTGAAGCACGAATTCTAGGTGAAGGTCCTGAGCGCAAGACATTGAACGCTTTGCACAGGTCGCTGGGTTTGGAGGAGCGAGTGCGTTTTGTCGGACATGTGGATCAGTCTGAAGTTTGGAAGACACTGGAATGGGCTGATGTGCTGCTGCATATGGGAATTGTCGCCCCCAGTGGGGATCGCGATGGATTGCCCAATGTGATTCCGGAAGCCATGGCGGCGGGAACAGTGGTGGTGACTTCGCCCCATGCTGCGACCACGGAAGCGATAGCGGATGGACGAACGGGGTTTGTACGACCGGTGGCTCAGCCCGAGCAGTGGGTCGATATATTGATCCAGATAGCGGGGAATGATGAATTGGTGGACCAGGTCAGAGAAGCTGCTCGACAATGGACGGAGCAGTGTTTCGACGCACATCTGAACGCGGCGATTTTACACGCCTGTTACATGGAGGCGGCGAAGTCGTGATTTACTTTGATGTGACGAAATCGGCCAAGTCGCGCCACGCGTCGGGATTGATGCGGGTGAATCGGAGGCTGCGGGAAGAGTTGGGGCAGGCAGCGCAGTCCGTGCGGTGGGGCGATGCGGTGACGACGTGGCGCAAGGAAGATTGGTACCTGACCACGGAGACTTTTGACGGTCGGCAGCGGGATGGATTTGATGAGTTTTTACGGCTCCCCCCTGTCGCACTGCCGCGCTTTTTCCTGACGCGGTACCCTTGCAGTGGCCGCAACTTACGTGGCCGCATTCCGTGGCTCGCCATCCGGGTTACATGAAAGCGTTGGCACAGTTTGACCATGTGTTCGCGATTTCAAAGACGGTTAAACGTGATTTGGAGGGTTTTTGGAAATGGCAGGGGACAAGACCGAAAGGCTCCGTATCGGTCCTGCCATTGGGCGCAGATTTTGACGGTTCGCGACGAGTTGAGCGGCGATCGGAGGTTCCCCGTCCGGTACTGGTTAGCGTGGGTATCGTTGCACCGCGGAAGAACCAGCAGTTTCTTATTACGGTGGCGGACCGTCTTTGGGAGGAGGGACTGCCGTTTGAGCTCCACATCGTGGGGCGAGTGAACCCTCATTTTGGGGAGCCAGTGGCAAAGGACATCAAGGCGATGACGACGAGGAGACCCGGGCTAAGGTTTCATGAGGGCGCCTCCGACGGTACTTTTGCGGAGCTGTTGGCGCGGGCCAGGGCGGTTGTCTTTCTCACGATTGCGGAAGGATGTGGACTGCCCGTGCTGGAGTCACTTTGGCGCGGACTCCCGAGTGTTTGTTCTGATCTGCCGGTGTTACGGGAGAATACGCATGAAGGCGGATGGGTGCTCTTGCCGACGAATGATCTGACTGGTTGGAGCGACGGGCTAAAGCGCGTGTTGTTTGATGACGAACGTTGGCGAGGACTCGCCGATGTTGCAGCTCAACGAAATTTGCCTACTTGGGCTGAGCGTGCGCGGGAGGTCCGGCGGGAGTTGGGCTGAGCTCCGTACTCAACACCCGGAATTCAATCAGAGTTTCTTCGCCGCGTAAGCCATGGCCTCTCCGATTTGATCAATTTGATCATCGGTATGGAGCGCAGAGATCGCAGTGCGAATCAAATCCTTGCCGGGGGGACGGCGGGCGCGATGGACATGACGGTGAAAACGCCTTTTCCCAGCAGTGCCTGCCAGAAACGGTAAACCGCCTCACGAGAACCCAGCACGATGGGGACGGCGGGAGTTTCACTGCCCCAGATGTCGAGGCCGAGGGATTTCACGATATTCGTATAACGCTTGGTATTGCGCCAGAGACGTTCGTGATGCTCGGGTTCGTTTTGCATCACATCGAGGGCGGCAGATGCGACGGCGGCTTGAGATGGGGGGGGACGGCGGCGCTGAAAATCGTCTGCTTGGAATTGGTGCGCAGGTATTCGATTACATCCCGCGAGGCGGCGATAAATCCACCCGTGCTCGCGAGGGATTTGGACATGCTGCCACAGATGATATCGACCTGATCATTGAGCCCGAAGAGGTCTACAGTGCCGCGACCTTGATTGCCCAACACGCCAAACCCATGGGCGTCATCGACGACACTAAAGCAGTCATATTCCTCACCAATGCCGATAATTTCGGGGAGTTTGGCGATGTGGCCTTCCATCGAGTAGACGCCTTCGATGACGAGCATACGAGCTCGCCGTGACTCGATACTGGAGGCGACTTCCCGCAGATCCTCCGGATTGTTATGGGAAAATCGTTCGACGGTGGCCATCGAAAGGCGAACACCATCCCAGAGGCAGGAGTGGATGTTTTTATCCGCAAGGATGACATCTCCTTTTTGAGCGAATGCAGCGACACTGGTAAGGCAGGAAAGGTATCCCGTGGCGTGGACATGGCAGGCTTCGCGACCGAGGAAACTGGCGAGGCGTTGTTCGAGGTATGGTGTGATAGGCGCGGACCCGTTGGAAGAACGAGCACCGGGTCGGGCTGGTGCCCCATTTACTCATGGCCTTCTGACCGGCCTCGATAACTGTGGGATGAAAGGAGAGCCCCAGGTAGTCATTGCTCAAAAGCATGATCATATCGCGGCCTCGAACCCTGATATTGGTGCCGCACTGCGACTCCATGGGAATGTAATAGGGCGCGTACTTCAGCCGCATTTTTGTCGCGTAATCGTCATGCGAACGTTGGAGGATAGCCTTGGGGCTGCGCTTAAAAAAGGTGAGGGCCATGAGGAAGGGAAGACGTTAGCTGGTGGAAGGGCTCCGGGGAAAGGCAAAGTCAACCATGCGGTGATGTATCGGGAAGAGACGCTATCCACTCACAAAGTAAATCTGCATTAGTCATCCCAACGTCGCGGGAGGCGCCTTTTGGCGTCAGAAGTGAGTTGTGACAGTAAATCGGGGCGGCGGAGCAGGGTTCCCAGTGCGTCGGATAGGGCATTGATGCTAGAAGTGTTCGTCATCAGACATCCCCCTGCGGAGGCGGTTTCCGCCACGGCACCATGGTCGGCACAAACGCAAGCTTTCCCTTGTACCATACTCTCCCAAACGGGTAGTCCAAACCCCTAGAGCAGAGAGAGATAGACCGTGAAACTACAACGTTGATAGGCAGCTTGGACTTGTTCGTCCTTCTGCCATCCATGGTAGTGGATCGGACGTCCGCAGGCTTGTAGGGCCTGGATTGTGCGATGGGCGAAAGTACCTGTTTCTCGTTGGAGGGATCCGATGAGTTCCAGTTCGAAATCCATACCGTTATTCCAGAGCCGATCGCACGCTTCGAGCAGAGTCAGGTGATTTTTCCGCCCCCTCCAGTGAACCCACGCACAATATTGTAGGGTGGGGAGTAGGGACGGGAGGGGCCGGAACCGAGGGCGCGAGAGGACGGTGGTCGCAGTCCAAGGGAAGGGCAATGACCGGGGGGCCTTCGCCCCAGTGTGCCCAACGCCGAATAGTCGATAAGGGACTGCCGAGAGTCTTCCGATACCGCGGCGATACCATCGAACGCGCGCAATTCGGCGACGTAGGAGGGGAATCGTCCCACCGTGCCCGGAGGGGTCAGTTCCGGGAGGCGAAGAGCAATGGCGTCGTGCAAAATAGCAACTTTGGGTCCCTGGACTTGACGGAACAAACGCGGAAGTTCATCATTCTTGCGAGTTTTTAAAGTTATCAGGGAAGATAAGGCCATCGGGTGATGAATTTGGTAAATTGATCGCCCGAGAAACAGAGTGCCGACGTCGTTGCCACCAGCCTCGGAGTTGGGCTGACAGAGGCCAGGAAGTACCTCGCTTGCGAGAAGCTTTGGGTGGAACGTCGAGGGTCGTGTACTCCCATTTGTGGAGAACACGCCAAGTGTCGGCGTGAGGATCGTAAGTGATTTCGTGGACAGTTTGGGAAAGTCGACGTAGGGCTTTACGCAGTTCTAAGGCGACCCGTTGTACTCCGGCGCGCGCGCCGGGATGAGCGGTATGGGAAAGGTCGAGGAGCACGATGCGCTCAGCGGTGCCAGACGTTGTATTTCAGAATGGCGTAGATCGCTCGCACGCCGTCGCGCCACCCGATCTTTTTGCCTTCAGCGTAGGTACGTCCGGCATAGCCCACACCCACTTCATAAATACGGCAATGGAGGCGGGCAATTTTCGCGGTGAGTTCGGGTTCCACTCCGAACCGATTTTCCTCGACCGTGATACGCTGCAGCACGTCGCGTCGGAAGAGTTTGTAGCAACATTCCATGTCGGTGAGGTTCAGGTTAGTGAACATGTTGGAAAGCAGGGTGAGGAATTGATTACCGAGGGAATGCCAGTAGTAGAGCACGCGGTGGGGTTCGCCGCCCATAAAACGTGATCCGAAAACCACGTCGGCTTTGCCCGCGAGAAGCGGATCTAACAACCGCGGGTAATCCTGGGGGTCGTATTCAAGGTCTGCATCCTGAATCAGCACGAAATCCCCCGTGGCGGCTTCGAAGCCGGTGCGTAGGGCGGCACCTTTGCCTTGATTGACGGGTTGGTGGATGATTTTACTGACGAGTGGGGTGATTTGTTCGTCCAGCACGAGGTCGGTGCCGTCAGTTGAACAATCATTGACGATGATAATCTCGGTTTCGATCTGGATGGGAGCAGCGCGAACGGCTGCAACCAGCTCAGCGACGGTGTCGCGCTCATTGTAACAAGGAATGACGATCGAGAGTTTGCTCATGGGGGGGCCGTATTGAGTGCGGTCGCAGGCTTTCCTGCATTGTCAGAGCTGTTGGGACAACTGCTAATCCGTCGAAGCGCATCACGGCGGTTGACGACTGGAACCTCATTGTCGTCCGTAGGAGCTCCCGTATATTGACGTATTTTTGGTCAACGGCGGGTGGAACTGATTCAGGCTGCCTCTTGGGTTCCTGGGCACGGACACGGCGTTTTGGAGTTTTTAGTCGGGCCAAAGTCTCATGGAAGCGAGACGTCGAGCGTAGCGTTGTCCGATGGCAGCGGGTGAAAATTGCGCGCGAATGGATCGAGCGGCATTGGCGCCGAGGCGTTGGACGAGGTCGGGATCGGCGGCGAGGCGCTGCATGGCGGTAGCGGCATCGGCGATGCGAGGGTCGGCCCAGATTTGCCCCTTTTCATAGGGCCCGTGGGTTTCGGTCAAGGCGATGAGATCGATGGGTACGGGGCAGCCATTGTCGGCATTTACAAATTCGGGGGGTAGCGGACCAGTCGGTGCTGATGACGGGCTTGCCCAAGAACATGGTCTCCGCGACGGCGAGCCCGAATCCTTCGGACCGATGCAGAGAGACAAAGACGTCGCAAGCAGCCTCCAAGGCATGCACTTCATCGCGTTCCAGAGTGCGAGCAATCAACGTCGTATGGGTAAGACCGGAGAGGGCGGATTTAAGCCTTGCGAACTCTGCAGGGTTGCGGTCCGGGTTTTGAGTTTTGATTACGAGGTGCACACCGGCCTCGTCGGGGAACGCACGGCGATAGGCTTCGATGACGGCATGAGGGGGTTTGCGCTCCTGATAGGAATTGAGGTCGTAGAGAAAAAGGAAATTAGTACGATTGGTGGGCAAACTGAAGCGCGGTCGTTGATCGCCGACCGGGAGAGGGAAATCGATCGAGTGAGGCATGACGTGCACCGGTAACGGCACTTTAGCGGCGATCGCGTCGCGGACAAAGGCAGAGGGGCACCAGATTTCGTCGTAGTATTGGCAGGCTTCGATCCATTGGTCGGGAAACTCGGGGAGTTCCCATGCCCAGTAGGCCACGTTGTGACGGTCGTGGAATGTCGTACCGTGGTGATGGTCAATGTCTCCTGAAACGGGCGGATCGATATGAAAGACGTTTACGCGGTAAGGATTGGTCGTCTGGAGTTGGGCCGAATAAGTCTTGTTCCCCATGCGATTGAGGCAGGGTAATTTCATATCCACGAACGCATGCGGCAGGTCGCTGGCGGTTGCAGCATGTGCCATACAGCGAGCGCTTTCTCCGATACCCAGTTCGGCGCGAACCCATCCCACCACGTTGAGGCCCAGCGGGAAGTCCTGCTTCTGGCGGCGGTTAATGCGTAGGGTTTTTTGGTGTTTGAAATCGTAGACAATGCGCTCGTCGCAGAGAATTTGTTTAATGCGTAAACGACGGTTTTGGAGCTGCGGACGGTGGGCTTCCAGAATCAAGCGCCAGGCGCGAGGAAGCGGGAGGCTCTTGGTCATGCGGGCGAGCCAAGCTAGGAGGTTCTCTCGTTCGCATCCGAGGAGCTCGACGGTGAGTTCGATCGGTTCGTCGGTGACGACCATGGGACGATCAATGCCACAATTGAAATTGGTCTCAGTGAACGGAAAATGAGTCGTCTGCTGGACACCGTTTAGCGTCAATCGTGAGCTAAATGGTCCATCGGTCTCTGGACGGTCATCGGTTGGCGGCATCACGAAGCCATTGACGAAGACGTTTTGTTCCACGGTGCCGGGGGCCAGCGCGACGGTGAATTTTTCGCGGAATGATTGACTGTGGATGTCGTCGCGCCTGATGCCTTGGAGGCGGTAGGCGTAGGGATCTTCAACGGGTGGAGGACGTTCGATGCCCAGTGTTTTTCGCCAGTGGAGCTCCTCGTAATAGATGGCGCTGCCAACCTCGATCCACGCGGCGCGCGGAACGTTTTTCAGTAGACCGAAGCGATACCCGAGTGCATTCCAAAGGATGTCGCGTGGAACGGACGAGGCCTCTTGACGCCATGCGGCGATTTTGGCGCGAGCCCAGTCGGTTGCGCAGAGGTTAATGATATCGCCGCGCCAGCGACTAAAAAGTAGTTGGAGCGTGTCCCACAAGCGCAAGAGGTTGGCGAAGAGGAGGTAGCGTAAAAATAAAGAGGCCGAACCCGGGAGGATTTCCTGGTTTCGGCACAAAAACGGCGTGTATAATTTGGTGTGAATAATACTATCGAAGCCGTCGTCCCGGAAGTGGCCCTGCAAACCTGGCTGCGTCCAGACCTGACTCCGGTCGGACCCAACAAAGATTACGCCGCGTTTCGCGATCAACTGGCGGGGTTCGACCAGTTGCTGGCCAACAGTCACTTGGAAGCGATGGCCGTGGACTTTGCCCGGGAAAACTGGCGGGGCGACGACGTGACCGGGTTGCCGCGACACCTGCAGTTCGCGCGCAAGGCGCGGCGGGTGCAGGTATTGCGCATGATGCTCGGGAAAATCAGCTTGCGTAAACTTTCCCTGAGCATCGCCTCCAGCGATCTGTTGGCCGACTTTTGCGGAGCGCGCCGGATCGACGGCATCAAGGGGGTCTCCCAAAGAAAGCGTGCGGGAGCGTGCGTCCAAATGCTTCACCGCCGGGTAGGTGCGCAGGATGAGCCAAGTCTTTATCGAGATGTGCGGTGAGGCGGACCGGGCGAGCGAACGGGGACTGGCTGCGGCGCAGCCGATGGATACGTGCCTGGTGGACTCGACCTGCCTGCAGGCCAACATCCATTTCCCGGTCGACTGGGTGCTCTTTCGCGACGTGAGCCGCCACCCCCTGCTCAAGGCGGTGAAACTGCGCCGTGCAGCGGGGTTGCGGGGTCGGATGCCGACCGAGCCGCCAGTCTTTGCCAAGCAGATGAATCGGTGGTGCATCGCGATGACCCACAGCCGACGGCGCCGCGATGCAAAGCGGGCCCGCAAGAGCGTGCTCCGCCAGATGAAACGCCTGCTGCGCACCATCGGCGAGCACGCACGCCGGGCCACCGCGACCACCTCGCCGCCGACTACGCCCGGACCCGCTTCAGTGAGCGCCAGGCCACCCACCCGCATCATTGCGCGCATCGACGCCAGGCTCGAGCAACTGCCGGCCGCGATCAAACAGGCCCACGAACGCATCATAGGCGCGCGACCAGTGCCCAACGCCGAGAAGATCCTCAGCGTCTACGAACCCGACGTGCAGACCGTGGTCTGGGGCAAGGCGTCTGGCGAGGTCGAGTTTGGCAACACTTTCATGATCAGTGAGAACGTGACGGGGTTGATCACCGATTGGCAATTGTATCAGGGAATGATCAAGCAACGCCAAGGCAAGCGATTGAGAGCCAGAGGCTTCACGAATCGCTACCTGGCGGTAGCCTGGAGCATCCTCGGTCACAACCTGTGGCTCATCGCCCGACTGCTGGCCGACCAACCACCGCAGGCCCAAGCCGCCTAAAACCATCAAGCTTACTCCAACGATGAACAATAAACCGGCTGCCGGAGGTTCCCTCATGGAAACGATCCAGGCACTGACTGCTGCGACACTGCAATTTAGCCATTAAATTGCATCTGCGCGCGCCTACATCCGCCATTGGTAGCCGGAAATCCGCTCAAAAATAGGCTTTCCTGCCCCCCTTCCAAAATCAGGGTAAATGGGACACGCTCTAAATAAAAAGGACTAGACACGCTGCAACGATCCATAGGGACCGAGGGGTTCTATTTTGTCGCAAAATCGGGTCCTATACAGAGAGACATGGCTTGGCGGTCGTAGAGCGATTTGTAGAGAGGGCTGGTTGTGACAAGTTCAGCGTGGGACCCTTGGGCCGCGATCCGGCCGCGATCGAAGACAAGGATCATGGAGGCGTCGCGGATGGTGCTGAATCGGTGGGCAATGATGAGCACGGTCTTGCCAACGACGAGTTGGCGAAGGGCCTTTTGGATGGCGGCTTCGGATTCGCTGTCGAGGGCGCTGGTGGCTTCGTCGAGAATGAGAATCGGGGCATCGCGCAGAAAGGCCCGGGCAAGGGCGAGGCGTTGGCGTTGGCCACCGGAAAGGGAGGCACTCCGTTCGCCGACGATGGTGTCGTAGCCTTTTGGCAGCTCCATGATGAAGTCGTGGGCGTAGGCGGCTTGAGCGGCGTGCTCCACTTCTTGGCGAGTGGCGTGGGGATGACTGAGGAGCAGATTATTGAAGACGGTGTCGTTGAAGAGCACGGCTTCTTGGGAAACGATGGCGATGTGGCGTCGCAGGTCGACCAAGGCGAGTTGGCGGACATCAATTCCATCAATATGGACCGAACCGCTGCAGACCTCATAAAAGCGAGGAACCAGATTTACGAAGGTGGATTTCCCGGCGCCGCTGGGGCCGACCAGAGCGCAGACCGTACCGGCAGGGATGCGGACGTTGACGTCTTGGAGAACTGGTTCGCCGTCACGGTAGGCAAAGGATACGGAATCGAATTGCAGATGGCCGCGGAGGGAATCAACGGCAGTGGGCGATGCAGGGTCGGTGATCGTGAGCGGCTCGTTGAGGACGACCTCGAGGCGTTCAAGAGCGGCGGTTCCGCGTTTGAGCTCATTGTTGAGGTTGCCGATCTTTTTGATCGGATCGTATGCCATGTAGAGGGAGATGATGATGGCATTAAACGTGCCGATGCTGACGCTGGTTTCGTAAGCCAGCACGAAGGTGAGACCGATGCCGGTGGCGGCGAGGAATTCGATGGCGGGGCTAAGCGCCTGGGCATATTTGACGATTTTCATCTGCGACCGAACGAGGGCGGCAGTAAGCACGCCAAAACGGTCGGATTCGCGTTGTTCGAGTCCGAAGGCCCGGACCTCGCGAGCGGCGGAAAGATTTTCCGAGAAGATCCCGGTGACGGAGCCGAGTTGGGCTTGGAACTGTTGGGCGCGCTTGATTACTTTACGGCCCACGTAGCGCATCGGGAGGACGGAAAGGGGCACGACCAGCATGCCGAGTAAAAGAATGCCCACGCCTTCCTGGGTGACACCCAAGTAGGTGAGGTAACCCAAAGCAGCGACTAGGACGACCGGTTGTTTCACCCCATCGTTGGCGAGCTGGGTGAGCGTGAATTGGAGTTGAGCGGTGTCGGCGAGTCCGCAGGAGATGAGATCGCCGGTTTGGCGATGCTGGACGAATGACAGCGGCAAACGTTGCAGAATACGGAAGTAGTCGAGGCGCAAAGTCTCCAGAATGCGCACTCCGGCGGACTGGGTGAAGTAGGTTTGAAGGTATCCGCTAACGACTCGTAAGAAGAAGGCGATGGGGATGGCGGCTGCGATCAAGATGACCTGTCGCATGGGCAAGCCACCAGTGTCGCTGAAAATCTTGGGGAAGACGTATTGCGTGAGGGCCGGCAAAGCAGCGCCACTACTCACGCCGTAAATAATCGCGCAGACGATCGCGACGAAGATCTGGCTACGGACCAGCGTGAGGTAGCGAAAATAAGGCCGAAGGCGCTTGAATTGGCCCATATGAGCAAGCAGGGAGTCTGGAGGGTGGCTCAGTCTTTCGACGAGCGCACGTCCAAGGCGTCGCGAAGACCGTCACCCAAGAAGTTGAGCGAGAAGAGCGTGGCGGAGAACACGGCGCCAGGGAACATGAGTAGCCAGGAGTACTCCTCCATTTTCTCGGCTCCGTCCTTGATGAGCACGCCCCAAGAGCTGAGGGGAGGCTGCACGCCAAGTCCCAGAAAGCTGAGAAACGCTTCGAGGAGCATAATGGCCGGGATGGTGAGCGTGGTATATACAATGATCGGCCCGAGGACGTTGGGGATCATGTGACGGAAAATGATGCGACGTTTCCCGATGCCGAGTGAACGGGCAGCCTCGATGAATTCCATTTTTTGAGCGACATGATCTGACCGCGCACGATACGGGCCATGGTCAGCCATTCGACGACGCCGCTAGCGATGAACAGCAGCCAAATATGGCTGCCGAAAAACACCATGAGGAGGATGACAACAATGGTGAACGGCAGGGCATACATGATGTCGACGATGCGCATCATGACGGAGTCGATCTTGCCGCCGAAGAATCCGGCGCCGGCGCCGTAGACCACCCCGATGGTCAAGGCGACGAACGTCGCGCAGAGGCCGACGCCGATGGAAATGCGTCCACCGACGAGCAGGCGTACGAGCAAGTCTCGGCCGAGTTGGTCAGTGCCGAGCCAATGGGCGCCAGTCGGGGGGGAGAACGTATTGTTGAGGTTGGTTTCCTCGTTGCCGTAGGGGCTCAGGAGCGGGCCGATTAGACATGCGACCGCGAGCACGATGAGCAAGGAGCCCCCCAAGACGGCGAGTTTGTTTTTGGCGAGGCGGTGCCAAGCGTCGCGCCAGAGTGAGGAGCCCTGTTCCAAGTCTTCAGGAACGGGGATGCCGGCGGGAAGGCGTTCGGCGGAAGGGGAGAGAGTCATGCCAAGAATGAAGTAAGAGAAATACGAAGTAGGAAGGGCGCGGGATGAATGGGGCTTATTCGAACTTCAGTTTGGGGTTCAGGCAGACCTGGACCACGTCGACGATCAGGTTGAGGGTGATAATCAGCGAGGCGTAGAGGATGACAGTGCCCGACAGTGCCCAGAACCACCAAGGTGTAGTCGCGGTTGAAGGCACTGTGGACGAATTCCCGTCCGAGACCGGGGATTTGGAAAATCGTTTCGATGACGAAAGATCCGGTCAAAATACCAGCGATGGCCGGCCCCAGGAAGGAGATGACGAGCAGCAGGCCTCCGCGCAGAGCGTGCTTGAAGATGACGCGCAGTTCACTGGCGCCTTTGGCGCGGGCGGTGCGAATGTAATCCTGGTTGAGGATCTCAATCATGCCGCCGCGGGTGAGGCGGGCGACGTAGGCGGAGTAAACCAAACCGAGGGTGGCGGCGGGGAACACGCGGTCGTAGCTGGTATACCAACCGGAGGCATTGAACCAACCGAGGTAGATTGCGAAGACGAGCACCAGAACCGGACCGAGAACGAATGTCGGAATACAGATGCCCATCATGGCGATGGATGACGAAAAGTAGTCCATCCAGGAGTTGCGTTTTACGGCGGCAATCACGCCCAAGGTGATGCCCAGGACCAAGGCGACCGCGAGAGAGGTGCGTCCGAGTTCGAGCGAAACGGGAAGCTTGTCGAAGATGATCTCGTTGACCGTGCGGTTGGTTGAATGAAGGACCGAGGTCGCCTTGAGCGAGGCTGCCAAGGTAGTCAAAATACTGCTGGTAGAGCGGTTTGTTGAGCCCGTAGTGGGCTTCGAGATTGGCTTTGATCTCGGGGGGTGACGACTTTTTCGGACGTGAATGGTCCACCCGGCACAAATCGGATCATGAAGAATGTCGCCGTGATAATGACGAGTAGGACCGGAATGGTCTCCAGCAGGCGGCGGGCAATAAATCGAAACATAGTGAAATGAAAAAGTGACGATACGGTGAACGACGAGCCTTAGATAGCCACCAAAAGGGCCAAATACAGAAAAAAGACCTTTATGCAGAATTCGGTGCGGCTGGCAGATGTCGGACTGATTGAGGCGGGACGTTAACGGGCACCGCGACCGAGTAAAGCCACGAATATGGTGGCGAGCAGAATCTTGCAGTCGAGCCAGAGATTCCATTGGTCGATATAAGCGAGGTCTAAACGGACCCAGTCGGGAAAATCAACGAGATCGCTGCGCCCGCTTATTTGCCAAAGTCCGGTCATGCCGGGTTTGACGCTGAGACGTCGGCGGTCGGAGCTGGCGGCCATGGCGGCAACCTCTTCGACCGGGAGAGGCCGGGTGACCGATCAGGCTCATTTCTCCGCGCAATACGTTCCAGAGTTGCGGTAGTTCATCCAAACTGTGACGGCGCAGAAAGCGACCAAGGGAGGGCACGCGGAGATCATCGCGGAGTTTGAAGACGGGACCGGAGATTTCATTTTGCGCGGCGAGGGTGGATTGTTCGGACTCGGCGCCTATCTGCATGGAGCGAAATTTGAGCATGGTGAACGGTCGGGCGTTGCGGCCGCCACGGGGTTGGTGAAACAAAATCGGTCCGCGAGAAGTGAGTTTGATGACTAGGGCGATGAGCACGATGAGCGGCGAAACCACAATCAGGAGGAGTGCGGGCGGAGGCGTGCTATGTTAAGTAGAGCGTGTCCCACAAGCGCAAGAGGTTGGAGAAGAGGAGGTAGCGTAAAAATAAAGAGGCCGAAACTGGGAGGATTTCCTGGTTTCGGCACAAAAACGGCGTGTGTAATTTGGTGTGAACAATACTACCGAAGCCGTCGCCCCGGAAGTTGCCCTGCAAACCTGGCTGCGTCCAGACCTGACTCCGGTCGGACCCAACAAAGATTACGCCGCGTTTCGCGATCAACTGGCGGGGTTCGACCAGTTGCTGGCCAACAGTCACTTGGAAGCGATGGCCGTGGACTTTGCCCGGGAAAACTGGCGGGGCGACGACGTGACCGGGTTGCCGCGACACCTGCAGTTCGCGCGCAAGGCGCGGCGGGTGCAGGTATTGCGCATGATGCTCGGGAAAATCAGCTTGCGTAAACTTTCCCTGAGCATCGCCTCCAGCGATCTGTTGGCCGACTTTTGCGGAGCGCGCCGGATCGACGGCATCAAGGGGGTCTCCCAAAGAAAGCGTGCGGGAGCGTGCGTCCAAATGCTTCACCGCCGGGCAGGTGCGCAGGATGAGCCAAGTCTTTATCGAGATGTGCGGTGAGGCGGACCGGGCGAGCGAACGGGGACTGGCTACGGCGCAGCCGATGGATACGTGCCCTGGTGGACTCGACCTGCCTGCAGGCCAACATCCATTTCTCGGTCGACTGGGTGCTCTTTCGCGACCCCCTGCTCAAGGCGGTGAAACTGCTCCGTGCAGCGGGGTTGCGGGGTCGGATGCCGAACGAGCCGCCAGTCTTTGCCAAGCAGATGAATCGGTGGTGCATCGCGATGACCCACAGCCCGACGGCGCCGCGATGCGAAGCGGGCCCGCAAGGGCGTGCTCCGCCAGATGAAACGCCTGCTGCGCACCATCGGCGAGCACGCCCGCCGCCACCGCGACCACCTCGCCGCCGACTACGCCCGGACCCGCTTCAGTGAGCGCCAGGCCATCCGCATCATTGCGCGCATCGACGCCATGCTCGAGCAACTGCCGGCCGCGATCAAACAGGCCCACGAACGCATCATCGGCGCGCGACCAGTGCCCAACGCCGAGAAGATCCTCAGCGTCTACGAACCCGACGTGCAGACCGTGGTCCGGGGCAAGGCGTCCGGCGAGGTCGAGTTTGGCAACACCCTCATGATCAGTGAGAACGTGACGGGGTTGATCACCGATTGGCAGTTGTATCAGGGAATGGCTCCGGCCGAATGGCGTCAGTTCGACCAGAGCCTCGAGCGCCAGAATCAGTTCGACCTGAGCACCCCGATCAAAGCGGCGAGCACCGACCGAGGCTTCTCGACCAAACGGCTGTGCCAACGCTTGGCCGAAGCCGACATTTATGACGCCACTTGCCCCCGCCATCCGCAGCTGCTGCAACGGCGCATGCAGGAGCCGCAGTTCGTGGCGCTCCAACATCGCCGGGCTTCGACGGAGGCCCGCATCCCCATCATCAAGCAACGCCAAGGCAAGCGATTGAGTGCCAGAGGCTTCACGAATCGCTACCTGACGGTAGCCTGGAGCATCCTCGGGCACAACCTGTGGCTCATCGCCCGACTGCTGGCCGACCAACCACCGCAGGCAGGCCCAAGCCGCCTAAAACCACCAAGCCTACTCCAACGATGAACAATAAACCGGCTGCCGGAGGTTCCCTCATGGAAACGATCCAGGCCCTGACTGCTGCGACACTGCAATTTAGCCATTAAATTGCATCTGCGCGCGCCTACATCCGCCATTGGTAGCCGGAAATCCGCTCAAAAATCGGCTTTCCTGCCCCCCTTCCAAAATCAGGGTAAATGGGACACGCTCCACCTACCGCGGCATGGATGCGCAGACTCGCGCTTGCCGTCGGCCCAAGTGCGCTGTGCGCAATAAAGTCGCCGACACGCCCGCCTTGCGCGACGAGGTGCTGGCCCTGTTTGCCACCGGCGCGCTACGCCCAAGCAAATCGAAGTCGCCTTGAGACGACGTCATGGCCTTGATCTGACCCGACGCGTGAGCCACGAAACCATCTACGACTTCATCTACGTCCACTCCAAAGGCTCGGTTAAGAAGGAGTTGATCGCTTATTTGCGGCGCAAGAAGCCCCGGCGCAGTCCCGCCCCCCGCGCCAAGGGCAAGCTCTCGGGCCAGTTGCCGGGCGCGATCAATATCGGCGAGCGACCCGCTGAGGTAGAGCGCCGGGAGGTGCCCGAACACTGGGAGGCCGACTTGGTCATGGGTGCGGGCAATCACACCGCCATTTTGGTCATCACAGAACGGGTCTCCCGCTACGTGATGATCGTCCCGTTGGGCGGCGCCAAAGACGCAATCAGCGTCGCCCACGCTCTCATCCGGGCCTTCAAACGCCTGCCCGCCCACCTGCGCAAGACCCTCACCTACGACAACGGCCGCGAAATGGCCCAACATGCCGCCTTCTCCCTTGCCACAAAAGTGGCGGTCTACTTCTGCAATCCACACAGCCCTTGGCAGCGCGGTGCGGTCGCGAATATCAACGGTCTGATCCGGGAATACTTCCCTAAAGGCATCGACTTTAACACCGTCACCAAAGGCCAAATCGCCAAAGCGGAGTGGCTACTCAACAATCGCCCTCGCATCGGGCTCGACGGACAGTCTCCCGCTGAAGTCTTTCATGCTATTATACAAAAGGACTGTGCACTAGCCGCTTAACGCCGCCCTCCCCTAAAGGCATTGACTGTAACACCGTCACCAAAGGCCAAATCGCCAAAGCGAAGTGGCGACTCAATAATTGCTCTCGCATCGTGCTCGACGGACAGTCTCCCGCTGAAGTCTTTCATGCTATTACACAAAAAACCTGTGCACTAGCCGCTTGACGCCGCCCCTTCTACTGCTTATTATATAAAATAAGGAGGCCCAATTTCGCCTCCCAGGTGCTCGCGGCGGCGGTGCGCACGTTGCCGGGCCATTGGCAGGAACGCTTCGGCTATCGGCCGCTGCTAACCGAGACCTTCACCGAGACCTTCACCGAGACCTTCACCGACCCGGAGGCCTACCAAGGCACGTGCTACAAGGCCTCCGCGTGGGAGCCGGTCGGGACCAGCCAGGGTTACGAACGGCACCGAGGCGACTTTTATCGCGAGCACGGCAAACCCAAGCACCTGTGGCTGCTGCACCCCTCGGCCAAGGCCCTGCTGAGCGCCCCCGACCCCGCTTTGCCCGAGGACTGCCGGGCGGGACTGCGCCGCGCGCGCGCCGGCACCCTGCCGCTCAAAAACGGCCAGTTGCCCTCTCTGTTGGAGGCCCTGTGCGGCGTGCCCGATCCGCGCGCCAAAAACACCCGCTTCAAGATCGGTCCGGTTCTTGGCCTCGTGGCGCTCGCGCTGCTGGCCGGCCGGCGCGACATCGCGTCGATCGCTCGTATGGCCAACCTGCTCGACCAAGACCAGCGCTTCGCCCTGGCCCTGCCCCGTGAGGCCGGCACAAAGGTCCGCCTGGCCCCCTGTTACAGCGTGTTTTACGACGTGCTCACCCGGCTCGATCCGGAGGCCTTTGCCCAGGCCCTCAACCGCTGGCTCACAGTCCACGCCGGTGCCCTGCCCGGAGCGCTCGCCCTGGACGGAAAGTTTATCCGCGACGCGGTCGGGGTGCTCAGCCTGGTCGAGGCCGACACCGGCGCGCCGGTCGCCCTGGCCATCGTCGATCAAAAGGAAAACACTCCGCGCAGTGAACAGGCCCGCGCCGGTGAGGTGTTGGCCGCCGCGTCGTTGGACGAGCAGATCGTCACACCGGCGACGCCTTGCACGCCACCCGCGAGCAGGCCCGCACCATCGTGGAAAAAGGCGGCGAGTATGTGCCCCAGATCAAAGGCAACCAACCCCAGCTGAGCGCGCTGGTCCGGCGCGCCCGGACCGTTCCACCCCCTTTTTTGAGCTGACCGATCCGAGTCGGGGCCACGTGACCACCTGGCGGGTGTCCGTGGTGGTGGCCACGCCCTCGCAAGCCGACTACCCCGGGCTGCGCAGCCTGGTGCTCGTGGACAAAACCACGGTGCGAAAACGCGACCTCACCGAAAGTTGCGAGCAACGCGCCTACGCCAGCAGCCTGGCACCCGCAGAACGCAGCCCTGCGCAAATGCTCGCCTTGATCCGCGGGCACTGGGGTGGAGTGGAGATCCGCAACCACTGGCGCCGCGACGCCTGCTGGCGCGAAGACCACTCGCGTACCCGCAACGTCAACGCCCCCCTGGCCAACCTCGCCCAACACTGGCCCGAGCGGCCCCTGCCGCACGTCTTCGAATCCTGCCAACATTCCACGCATATTTCCCTGCGCGCCATCCGTTCCCATTCCTAAAACAAAAGACCATGGTGGATATCGCCAAAGATCGTCTCGACTACACCGTCGATATACTCGCTGTGCCCACGTCGAGAACACCCACCGAGGCCACCGAGTCTTGATCAAGCACCTCCAGAGCCTGCCCAATGCCCGGGTCGTATGCGAAGCGACTGGCGGCTATGAGCGTGCCATTGTCGCCGCATTGCTCTTGGCCCAGATCCAAGTCTGCGTGGTCAATCCAGGGCGTGTGCGCGCCTTTGCCCGCGCCGCCGGCTTTGCTCGCCAAGACCGACCCACTCGACGCTAAACTGTTGCGCCGCTTTGGGTTACAAATGAAGCCACGCCTGCACCGGGCCCTCGACGAAGCGGCCGCTACCTTGCGTAAGCTGCTCGACTATCGCCGGCAGATCAGTGATCACCTCGTCGCCACAGGCAACCGGTGCGAGTTGGCTGGACGCATTTTGCGTGAACGTCTTGAGATCCTGCGGGCGCTTTTAGCCACCGAGCTCGAACAAACCGATGCGCTGATTAAAACGCACATCCACGAGGACGACAGTCTACGCACCAAAGCCGCTCGACTGCGCGAACACCAAGGCGCAGGACCCGTGCTCGCGGCCACCCTGCTCGCCTACGTGCCTGAACTCGGAAAAACCGAATCGGGCCAACTCGCCGCTCTGATCGGTGTGGCCCCGTTCGCCCACGACAGCGGGCGGCGACATCGTTGCCGACATGTGCGCGGCGGGCGTCATTCCGTGCGCCAGGTCCTCTACATGGCGGCGGTCTCTGCCATCCGATGTAACCCTGTCATGCGCGCATTCTATCGGCGCCTCGTTGAGGCTGGGAAACTGAAGCAAGTAGCCCTTATTGCGGTCATGCGCCAAATGCTACATGCTTTCAATCTATTGGCCGCTAATCCCAACTTTGTCCTTGTTCGCTAACACCGCTGCTTCTGTAACATTCAACTTCGGAATTTAGGATAAAGACGGATAAGTTTGATTCTGGCATCGTCGGTGGTGAAGCGCCAGTTGACGGGTGCACCGCGGGTGTTGCGGTCGGCTTGCCATGCGGCGACCTCAGAGCGCATCTGTTCGATGGAGGGGATACGGCGATTCAGACACTGGCCGTTCAAAGCGCTCAGTTCGATCTCGGCGATATTGAGCCAACTGCCGTGCTTGGGCGTGTAGTGGATCTCCAGACGTTGAGCCAATCGGCGAGCTTCGTCAGGGGCAAAGGTTTCATAGAGCGAGGAGATGTCGTGAGTGTTGAAATTGTCCATTACCAGGCGCACTGTTGTGGCCTGCGGGTAGCGTTCATCGAGCATACCTTTGACGAAATGGGCCCAGTCCCGGCGGGTGCGTCGGGTAGTCAGCTCGACGTGACGGCGGCCCGCCAAGGGCTCGACCTCCACGAAGATCGTGACCACGCCGTGGCGAACGTATTCGTGATCGAGGATTTGACCATGACCGGGGCCAACAGCGATGGGAGCCCTCACTTCACCGACAAGTTGTTTGTTAGATTCGTTCATGCAGACCACCGGAACCAGTGGATCGTAAGGCAAGGCATACACTGCCAGCACGTCTTCCATGTTGGCCACGAAGGCGGCGTTGCCGTCCGGCGGGATCTTCCAGTATTTGCTTAGATGAGGCTGCCGTTCGTTTTTTTAAGCGAGCGTTGCACGGTCATGGTGAAAACCGACGGGGCGATCTTCAGTTCGACGGCCTTCTCGGCGAGCAGTCGTCGGGCGCAGGGGAGCAGGCCAAGGCCGTCAGACGGGCATCAAACTCGCCGTCAAAGGTGATCCGCGGTGGCTTGACACGGGCCTTGCGCTCCAAGGCAGCGTCCAGCCCTTCGTCCACGAAACGCAGCTTGAGGTGTTCGATCGTTCGGGACGTGACTTCCAGCGCGGCAGCTACATCGGCGACCCGCCATGGGGCACCGTGCGGACCGGCGTCGCACAAGAGCAACCCACGTGCATGAACAAACTTCGACGCCGATGATTTTCCACTGCGAATAATCGTTACCCATTTCCCGCGTTCTTCCTCGGTGAGGGTGACTTTGTAGCGAGGTGCCATCAGTCACCAAACCCGTAAATCGCACTTCATTAAATACGAACTTATTGCTGTTACGTGATACTAGGCCAATCAACGCACGATCAAGCTCTCGCCGGTCATCTCCACAGGTTTGGGCAGACCCATGAGGTCGAGTACGGTCGGCGCGATGTCGCCCAGCCGGCCTCCCTCACGCATCTTCGTGCCTTCCTTCGTGAAGCCTTCTCCTACCACCAACAACTCCACCAGATTCAACGTGTGTGCCGTGTGCGGTCCTTTGGTATCCGAATTCCACATTTGCTCACAGTTGCCGTGATCCGCCGTCACAATGGCTTTGCCTCCTACCGATTTGAGCGCTTCCAGCAACTCCGCCACCCCCTTGTCAGTCGTCTCGACCGCTTTGACCACCGCCTCAAGATTTCCGGTATGACCAACCATGTCGGGGTTGGCAAAGTTGACCACTACCAGTCCGTATTTGCCGGAAAGAATCGCCTCCTTGGCAAAAGCCGTCACTTCGCGAGCCGACATTTCCGGCTGTTGATCATAGGTCGGAACCTTAGGGCTGGCGGGACAAGCTCGATCTTCCCCGGGAAAGGGTTCCGCCCGATAATTGTTAAAGAAAAACGTCACATGGGGATTCTTCTCAGTCTCCGCACAGCGGAACTGCCCGATCCCGGCATTCGCCACCACTTCTCCGAGGATCTTTTTCAATTTCTCCGGCTTGGGGGAGACAACGTTCACGGGCAATCCCTTCTCATATTCCGTCATCGTCGCATAGTAGAGATCGAGTTTTACCCCGCGCTCGAACCCGTCAAAATAGTCCAGCACAAATGCCTTGGTAATTTCCCGCGGCCGGTCTCCTCGATAATTGTAAAACAATACCACGTCCCCGTCTTTGAAGGTGGCCAAAGGCTCTCCTGCTTCGTCCACAATTGCCGTCGGAGCGACAAATTCGTCACCCGTCTGGCTGCTACTCAAGGGAGCATCATAATAGTGTTGCACAGCCTGCTCCGCCGAAGCGGCCGTCGCCACCACCGCTTTGCCGGTCAATAAATCGTAAGCCTTCTGCACCCGCTCCCAGCGGTTATCGCGGTCCATACTCCAGAAGCGACCACACACCGAAGCTATCGTGCCCACTCCGATTTCAGCACACTTCGCATCCACCGCGCGGACATAAGCCAACCCACTGGTTGGCGGTGTATCCCGCCCGTCCGTGAACGCGTGGATAAATACTTCGCCTACGCCTTCTTCTTTGGCTTGGGCCAAAATTCCATACAGGTGCTCCAACATTCCGTGCACGCCCGCATCGGAAACGATGCCCATGACATGCAATCGTCCCCCCGCTTTCACCCTCTCCAAAATCGAGTGCCACACGGCGTTGGTCGCGAGTCGTTTCTCTAAAAACAGCTTATTCAAACGCACCAATTCCTGATCCACGATCCGACCCGCACCGATGTTTTCGTGACCCACCTCACTGTTGCCCATCACCCGGTCGGGTAACCCCACATCAAGTCCGGACGCGCGGATCAACGCCTTCGGACTCGAAGTCTGCAAGGCCGCATCACACGGCGTATCGGCAACTTCGACCGCATTAGTCGCATTGGTGGCGGGATCGGGGTTCTTACCCCAACCGTCGCGAATTACTAACAGGACCGGCTTACGGGATTCGGTAGACATGGCGTTCGACATTCAGTCTCCAGCGAGCCCGTTCCCGGCCGCATCGTCAAAACCCAAACTCAGCCAGCCCTCAAAAGGAACCCACGCTTATTTGGCAGGAAAGGTGCTCAACTCTCACCCATGACTTTAGTCATTCGCGACCAGCTCACGTGTCCCCCCACTTGGTGCGCGTCATTCCGTGATCTTACCCTCTATTGCCACACATTCCTTCCCCTCGAGACCGTACTGGAGTCCGAAGACGCCGATCTCTACTACCAATGGATAACACCTCGGGGAGGTATGGATTTCATTGAAGACATCGTCCGCCCCGGTTCCGAACCAGGTCTCCACCTTGATTTGGAACACCGTTTCCCTTGCACTCTCGTGACCGATCGGATCGCACCCGAAAACCTGTCTACCCTCTTGAATCACATCAAAGGCCGCTTGGCCGACTGATCCATCATTTCTCCGCTCACGGCTCCGTTCCTCGGCCAAACGCCTCTTGCAGAATTTTCCTCAACTCCGGCAATTTGTAAGGTTTCGCCACCATTCCCCAAAAACCGTGACCGGTATAATCCGCCAAAATTGGGTCACTGGAATACCCGCTGGAAACCACTACCCGCACCTCTGGATCAATTTCCTTCAACAACGGCAATGAGGCCTTCCCCCCCATTCGCCCAGGCACCGTCAAATCCGTTATCACCAACTCGAACGGCGTCCCCTTCATGTGAGCGAGCCGAAACGCTTCCACCATCGCTTCTCCATCCGCCGTCGAAACCACTTCCATCCCCAAGCGGCGCAATAAACTCGCCGTCATCTCCCGGATAGAATCATCGTCGTCCATAAAGAGTACGCGGTGGCCTTTGGATATCGCTTCCGACTGCTCCGTCCGCTCCGGAGTCGGTTCCTCTGCTTCCGCCACCGGCAACCAGATTCTGAAAGTGGTACCGTGTCCAATTCTCGACTCCACATCAATCAATCCTTGGTGTTTGCGCACGATCGAGTAAGCCGCCGACAGGCCTAACCCGCTTCCGGTTTGCTTGGTCGAGAAATATGGGTCAAAAATCATGCTGAGATGCTCGGGTTTAATTCCCACTCCGGTATCGGCAATTTCAATGCGTAGGTAGAGCGTGTCCCATTTACCCTGATTTTGGAAGGGGGGCAGGAAAGCCTATTTTTTGAACGAATTTCCGACTACCAATGGCGGATTGAGGCGCGCGCAAATGCAATTTAATGGCTAAATTGCAGTGTCGCAGCAGTCAGTGCCTGGATCGTTTCCATGAGGGAACCTCCGGCAGCCGGTTGATTGTTCATCGTTGGAGTAGGCTTGGTGGTTTTAGGCGGCTTGGGCCTGCGGTGGTTGGTCGGCCAGCAGTCGGGCGATGAGCCACAGGTTGTGACCGAGGATGCTCCAGGCTACCGTCAGGTAGCGATTCGTGAAGCCTCTGGCACTCAATCGCTTGTCTTGGCGTTGCTTGATGATGGCGATGCGGGCTTCCGTCGAAGCCCGGCGATGTTGGAGCGCCACGAACTGCGGCTCCTGCATGCGCCGTTGCAGTTGCTGCGGATCGCGGGGGCAAGTGGCGTCATAAATGTCGGCTTCGGCCAAGCGTTCGCACAGCCGTTTGGTCGAGAAGCCTCGGTCGGTGCTCGCCGCTTTGATCGGGGTGCTCAGGTCGAACTGATTCTAGTGCTCGAGGCTCTGGTCGAACTGACGCCATGCGGCCGGAGCCATTCCCTCCCTGATACAACTGCCAATCGGTGATCAACCCCGTCACGTTCTCACTGATCATGAGGGTGTAGCCAAACTCGACCTCGCCGGACGCCTTGCCCCGGACCACGGTCTGCACGTCGGGTTCGTAGACGCGGAGGATCTTCTCGGCGTTGGGCACTGGTCGCGCGCCGATGATGCGTTCGTGGGCCTGTTTGATCGCGGCCGGCAGTTGCTCGAGCCTGGCGTCGATGCGCGCAATGATGCGGATGGCCTGGCGCTCACTGAAGCGGGTCCGGGCGTAGTCGGCGGCGAGGTGGTCGCGGTGGCGGCGGGCGTGCTCGCCGATGGTGCGCAGCAGGCGTTTCATCTGGCGGAGCACGCCCTTGCGGGCCCGCTTCGCATCGCGGCGCCGTCGGCTGTGGGTCATCGCGATGCACCACCGATTCATCTGCTTGGCAAAGACTGGCGGCTCGTTCGGCATCCGACCCCGCAACCCCGCTGCACGGAGCAGTTTCACCGCCTTGAGCAGGGGGTGCGGCTCACGTCGCGAAAGAGCACCCAGTCGACCGGAAAATGGATGTTGGCCTGCAGGCAGGTCGAGTCCACCAGGCACGTATCCATCGGCTGCGCCGCAGCCAGTCCCAGTTCGCTCGCCCGGTCCGCCTCACCGCACATCTCGATAAAGACTTGGCTCATCCTGCGCACCTGCCCGGCGGTGAAGCATTTGGACGCACGCTCCCGCACGCTTTCTTTGGGAGACTCCCTTGATGCCGTCGATCCGGCGCGCTCAGCAAAAGTCGGCCAACAGATCGCTGGAGGCGATGCTCAGGGAAAGTTTACGCAAGCTGATTTTCCCGAGCATCATGCGCAATACCTGCACCCGCCGCGCCTTGCGCGCGAACTGCAGGTGTCGCGGCAACCCGGACACGTCGTCGCCCCGCCAGTTTTCCCGGACAAAGTCCACGGCCATCGCTTCCAAGTGACTGTTGGCCAGCAACTGGTCGAGCCCCGCCAGTGGATCGCGAAACGCGGCGTAATTTTTGTTGGGTCCGATCGGAGTCAGGTCTGGACGCAGCCAGGTTTTCAGGGCAACTTCCGGGGCGACGGCTTCGGTAGTATTGTTCACACCAAATTATACACGCCGTTTTTGTGCCGAAACCAGGAAATTATCCCGGTTTCGGCCTCTTCATTTTTACGCTACCTCCTCTTCTCCAACCTCTTGCGCTTGTTGGGCACGCTCCAACTACGTTCAATACCATCACCAAGCCCACTCCACCCCACTCGATGAACCTGCCTCGCCTCGCTTCAAGGTTTTGCCGTATCCACAAAATCCCTCCGTCCACGGCCATCCCGGCCGCCACACATACCGCCAACGTCGTCACAATCGCATAACGACTCGGATAACGCAGACTCGCCCACCCCGGAACCCAGTCCATCAACATCGGTAAAACAGGCAACGCCGCGCCGAGCGTCAATACCCCGAATCCCCCTGCCAGTACCCACCAAATAAATACACGCCTGGCTCGCCCCAGCATCGGCGAAAGTCCCGCCAGTACGGCCACCAGTACCCCGCCATACAAATTGTATTCCCAATAAAAGTACTTCCCGCCCGGACGGGCCTTCCCCAGCGACCACCAACTCTCGCCGCCATGGCATTCTCCAGCGCATAACGAGCTGAATTTCCACCCCGATTCCCTTGCCGAACCAACTCCAGAAACGGCCACGCCTGCACGCTGACCAACCCCATCGCCAGTCCCAGCGCGCCCACGGCCCACCACCAACTGCGTCCCGCTGGAACCGTCGCGGGCAGCGTCCGTGTCAACCCCAACAAACCGACATAACCCACCATGGCCCATCCGGTAAGCCAGAACATGGGCGGACTTCCAGCCAAAAAAGACATCGCCAATCCGCCCGCCAGCCTGACCGCCGAACGACGATGGCGCTCTCGCATCACACGCTCCGCCAGAGCCAGTACCATAGGCATCCAGCACAACGCGCAAAACACCTGAATTTGCCCACACTGCAACCGACCCAGCAACGGCGCGCCCAGAACGAACCCCAGCGCCGCAAACCACGCCCCGGCCGCGCCAATATCTTGGCCTCGCATCAGTCCCCGCACGCCACATAAAGCCAGCGCGAGATGCACCGCCACCGCCAATAACAACCCCATTCCTGGTCCGGCCAGAAACACGATATTTAATGGGTAGAAAAATGCGACCTCCACATCCGCCAACCACGGGCGTCCCATGCCATCACCTCACCGCTCGACCATGCCTCCCGATAGGCCTCCTTGTGAAAGACATGCATGCGCAACCAATCATAGCCGTGAAACGGGGTGAACTCGGCTCCGAATATCGCCAACGCTATAAGCGCTCCGACCAAGATCTCCCACCGCCAAGCTGACTCCGTGCCCAGCCCTCGTCCTCCTCCTGTTGCGCTGTGATCACCCGGTTTCAATCCAACCAGCGAAACCCCTGCTGTGTTGCCCTGCAACGTTCCTCTCCGGGCAACTCCGGCCGTCCCTCAATCCGGTTTGCCGCCACCACTCCAGTCCGCCAGCATCCCCCCATTGCGCTCCCCCTTCCTCTCCCGACGCGTAAACTGGCTTGCCCCGACCACCATCATGTTCCTCGGTTCACCTCCACCTCGCAAGTCCGCGCCAACCCCTCGGCGTGGCTCGGATTTGCGGTGCTCCTCTTCGATCTATTTTCGATCGTCGGACCAACGCCCGTCCTCGACGGAAACCGCTCCTCAGACCGGCCTTGATTTCCGCCACCCTCGCCGGTCCGCCGCCGCCGCGCATGCGTAGCGCACCTCTGCCTCATTAAAATAATCCGCCTCATTTTGTGCGATCCATCTTCCGGCGGGTGCCTGTCTACAATGAAGACCGACTCCGAACTGCTGAACCGTTTCGTGACCCACGACGATCAAGCCGCTTTTGCGGCCCTCGTCGAGCGTCACCTGGGTTGGCTGTTCGCCACCGCTCAACGCCAACTTTGCGGCGACGCCCATCTGGCCCAGGACGCCGTGCAACTGGTCTTCAATGATCTTGTCGCCAAAGCCGCCCGTCTCCGCCACTACACCGCCCTCAACGCCTGGTTGTTCACCAGCCTGCGCTACACCACCGCCAAACTTGTGCGCACTCAACAACGTCGTCGCCAACGCGAACACTCCGCTGCCATGGACCCTCCCGCCTCCGAACCCAACGTCGATTGGGATGCCGTGCGCCCCGTAATCGACGAAGCCCTCGCCGCCCTGGCCCCCCCCCATCGCGACGCCATCATCCAACGCTTCTTCGAACAAGCTGACTACGCCGCCATCGCCACCCGCCTCGATCTCACCGCCAACGCCGCACGCATGCGCGTCGACCGCGCCCTCGATCAACTCAGCGCGCAACTCCAACGCCGCGGCGTCACATCGACCGCCTCCGCCCTGGGTGTCGTATTGGGCACCCAACCCCTCACCGCCGCCCCCATCGGCCTCGCCGCCACGATTTCCACCACTGCGCTCTCCACCAACGTCTTCACCACCGCCTCCATCCTCGCCATGACCAAAGCCCCCTTCATCGCCACTGCCGTGGTCGTCGCGACCGGCATCACCCTCATCTCGCGAGAGTCCGGCCAGCAGGAAACTCTGCGACAGTCGCTCGCCACCCCTCCTCCTCTGTGGGGGCGGCAGTCCCGACGCCGACTACGCCGTCCTCGAACACGAGATCACCACCCTTCAATCCCGCCTCGTCGAACTCGATCGTGCGGCCGTCGCTCGCCTGCAACGGCCGCCCCTCCAAGGTAAGATCTACGACGTCAAGGAACTTGATGCCGCCCCCAAACCCAGCAAACAGATTGCCCCGAAGTATCCAAGTGAGATGCGAGACCAAGGCGTCGGCGGGCGGGCCACGATCTCCATGACCATCGATAAAACTGGCGCCGTTCGCGATCTTCAGACAGTCAGCACTTCGGAAGAAGTATTTGCCGAAGCTGCGCTGGCAGCGGTGTCCCAATGGCAGTTTGAACCCGGCCAACTCGCGGGTCTGCCCGTCAATACCAGGATGCAGCTTCCCTTCATCTTCAATATCAGCAAAGAACCTTCGCACTTCGATGACTGGTTCTAAACTCCGGCTCCTCGCCTGGTGCCTGCCCTTGCTGGTCGCGGGCGGCATGTGGGCCCGACTCCACGCTTTGCGCTCCGAAACCAAGGATCTCGCCAGTCTGTCGTCGGAACCCGCAACGTCGGTCCCCCCCCACACGTCCATCCCTCCCCGTGGCGCGCCCTGCCCCGGTAAACGACGAGGTCCAAAACTTTGCCCAACTGCGGCAGGAACTCGCCCAATTTTGCGCCCGCATCGCCACGCGGGAACATCAACTGCACTTCGCCACGCAACGCCCACACCCCAGCCACGCAGCCTCACCGAGGACTTCCTCGCCGTCGAGGAATGGCGCGACGCCGGCACGGCAACTCCCGCCGCCCTGGCCGAGACCGCTCTCTGGGCCGGCGCGGGCGGCGATGTCCAACGCATGGCAAGTCTGCTGACGTTCGACGAAGAAGGACTCGCCGCCGGCCAACGCCCTGCTCGCACGGCTGCCGCCCATCGATCTCCTCCCCCCCGAAGCCGACGGCCACGCCCTCATCGCGCTGCTCGCCACCGACGCGGTCCCACTCTCGACCGCCAGACTCGTCGGCGACTACCCACAGAAAACCGACGAATACATCCTGGTCATGCGTCTCACCCCGACCAAGGACGCGCCTCCCGGGGCCCCCTCGCGCAACGTAAAAATCACCGCCCGCCAGGACCCCGCTTCCTCCGAGTGGCGCTTGGCCGTACCGCCTGCTGCGATCGATCGTTTCGCCTCCCGGTTGGGCCTTTAACTCGCTTTCGCGGACAAACGATTTTGCCAACTCCGACCGATTGTATTCTCATGCTCAATCATGGTCGGCCTCCAACCTTCGCTCTACACTGTCGCGTTCGCCCTTTGTGTTTTTTCGACCGGGATCCTCAGCGACCGTCGAGCCCGCGCCGGTCGATCGATGGTCTTCTTTACGAGCTACCTTTCGATCGAGTCCTTGGGATTCGCCCTTGAGCTGTTGGTCGCCCATCCGGCCACTCCGTTTAAGGCACTCTGGTTGGGCCTGCTGATGGCGACTTCCCTGCTCACCGCCCCCTGCCTATGGCTTGCCGTCCGCGAAACCATCACCGATCAACGTCCCCGTTTGCGCGACTTATCGTGCAATCATTGGTTCGTCATCGCGACCGGCACCCTCCTGACCATTCCGCTCATGAGCGCCGCCCACGCCGGCTCATCCTGGGGATCGCTCCCGTTGGACGCCCGCGCATGGCACTACGATTTCATCCACCACGCGATGATTGGCTGCATCGCGATCTTCACTATCCAGGTCCCCTACTACCTGTGGCGGTCGCGCCAACTCCTGCTCGATCAAAATCCAACCGACCCGTCGACCCCCTTCGCTTCACACCGTTGGTTCCACCTGCCGCTCTGGATAGTCGGCACCACCTGGCTCATGGGCATGGCGCGCATGGTGCAATGCGCTTCCCAAGCTCCGGTCGAGCTGAACGCAGTCTTCTCGCTCGCCGACGTCGGCATGACCGTTGGCGCGATGTTCTTGATCATTAAACGCGCGTCTGTCGGAGAACGCCTTCTCTCCGCTCCCCATTCCACTGCTCCCCTCTAGGAACGCTTCGCGGCCGTGGAAACTCTCCCCGCGTCAAAATACTCCAAATCGAGCTTGGACGTCGCTCGACGCGCCCGAATCCTCCGTAATCTGGAAACTGTCCTCGTCACCGAAGGCCAATGCGAGGACAGCATGATCAGCCTGCAATCCCTGAGCCGTAGCCTGAAAGAGAAACCGCACTACGTTTCCCAAGTCATCAATCAGGATCTCGGCACCAATTTCTACGAACTCGTGAACCGCTACCTCATCACCCGAGCCCAGCAACTCCTCATCGCGGCCCCCAACGACACGGTACTCGAAATCGCCCTAACCGTCGGCTTCAACTCAAAGTCCACTTTCAACACCGCCTTCCGTCGGTACACCGGCACCACCCCCACCGCATTCCGCACCAACGCCATGCCCAGGACCTGACTCATCGCTATTGTTAGTTCATCCTAGATAACGTAGTTCACATGAGAAAACGTATGCTACAAAATTGTGCTATCCTGCCGATTAGTCAGTTTCAACCGTGCACCCGCCGACTCACCTGGCAGGCGAACGAATCGATGTTTTCGACGGACCGTAACTCATTCCAACTTCGCGCCCTTCGTTCCTTTCTTTAACATCCAACTTCGGAATTCAGGATGAACCGGCCGTCACATCGGTCTGCGCGGTCCACCACCCCACTCCGGCAATCCGCCACAATGTGCGGTAATGGATGTTGCCAACGGGATAGACTCGTTGCGTTCGGTTTCAGTCCGCGATATCAAAACCGCACGTAGCGGCGAGAGCTGCATGCCTTGATCAAGCTTGGTTCCCGAAAGAAACAATATGCGAAACTCCTTCCCCAAAGCAGAATCGTCACCCCGGGGTGGCGATTCCCCGATCGAAGACACGCGTCGGCAGGAAGTGGAATTAGACCACTCCCAAAGCACCCAACGCTATGACCGGCTTATCAGCACCATCCCCTGCGCCGTCTACGACTATGTCCTCTGCCCGGATGGAGGGAGTCGTTTCTGCTACATCAGTCCCCAGTGCGAGGATATCTTCGAACTGACCGCGACGCAGATTATGGCCGACGCCAAGACCCTCTGGGGCTTGGTGCATCCAGCAGACGCCACGCGTTTGAGCACCGAAGACGCCAAGGCCATGCAAACTCACCAATCCTTTCAATCCGAAGTCCGTATCAATCTGCCTTCGGGCCCCACCAAATGGATTCAGTTAACCTCCCGGCCTGGCCCCCATCAGATTGGAAACCAACAAGTGTGGAGCGGCGTGATTCTGGACATCACCGCCCGGAAACAAGTCGAGGCGGAAAGGAACCGACTTGTCCGCGAACTGCAGTCCGCCCTCGCGGAGGTCAAAACCCTGAGCGGATTTTTACCCATCTGCTCGGGCGGAAAAAAAATCCGGGACAACACGGGTTACTGGAATCAAATTGAGGCTTCTATCAGCGATCACTCCGACGCTGAGTTCAGCCACGGCATCTGCCCCGACTGTGCCGAAAACTACTACGAGGAATTGCGGAGAATGGAAGCAGCCACCAACCGCCCCTCCCTCACCGCGCAACCTGCCGGTCCGCACGAAGCTCACGTCGGGTCGGAAGTTGGAGTATCCACCATCTAGTACGCTCCGGCGGCCAGCATGGCCCGAACTTCGGTCGCCGTGCGAGCCAGTTGGGTGAGCGCCGACGACTCATCCGTCGGCACACCGTCCGCCGTCGGCAGCGTATCAAACTCGTTCATCACCTCGCTCCGTGCGGTCGAGACCTCCGCGCCCGACATAACAGCCGACCGCGCCAATAAATCGAGGCCACGGAGAATTGTCGCGAAATAACGCTCGTACACCGGCGAAGTGACTCTCGGCCCATCCCGCAATCCCACCATCAGAAGATTCGCCAACCGCAAAACGCGCTGGTTGCCGTTGGCCAACGTCGCCGCCCGCTCGATCTCCGCTCGCGGATTGTGCGCGTCTGCAAACAGCCGTCCGACCGACGAGAATACCGCCACACTGGCCGACTCCGCCCGCCGCTTGGTTTGCACCGTCACATCATCCAAACCTCCTCCGACCTGTAAACAATGCTGCAGTTGAACCCAGTATTCATCGGTCGACCGTAGGGCTCCAGCCAATACGGGAACAAACCGGTCATGCTCCCACATCGGCCAGAAGAGCCACGCTGCCACCAACGCAATCACTCCGCCCGCCAGCGTCGCCCCGATTCGTTCCAACTCGATGTGCGCCCCGCCCTGGCCGGTGTGTTCAAGCAACAGCACCACGAAGATTGTCGCGCCAAACACCGCCGCCGCGTAGTTCCGCTTCAGATGGTAGGCAAAGGCAAATACGCAGCCCCCCATAATCGCCAAATGCCAAGTCGATCCAGGATGGATCCACAACAACGCCGACGCCACCAAACTGCCGGCCAACGTGCCCGCCAACCGTTGCCCGGCACGTCGCCGGGTCGATCCGTAGTCCGGCTGCATCACCACCACCACCGTAAAGGGCAGCCAATACCCGTGCGGAATGCCCCACCCCCGATAAATGAACGTCGCCAACTCGGTGCACACCGAGAGCCTCAGCCCAAACCGCACCAGCGATGGATCGATATTCCGACTGAAATTCAACGCCGTCGCCAACGGCTTCAGTTGCCACGTCTGCACATCCAGCAATTCCACCGCAAACAACGCCCGCTCTTCCCCCCCGGTCCAAGGTCACCCGCAAGGTTTCGAGCATATCGGGCACCGTCTCCTCCACCCGCACAAATAACTTGGCCAGCATCGCCGCCCCCACTCGTTCCGATCGGCTTCGAGCCGCGCCCGCACCGTCTCCAGCAGTGCCCCCAGGCGCCTCAGTCGCACATCACAACTCGCCAAATGCGCCGGTTGGCGCGACCCCACCACCACCGCGATGCTCCGCGCACTGTTGGTCAAATTGGTCAACACCTGCCCCAACGCCGGTTCCACTCGCGCATGGACCGGGGTCCCGCGCATCCCCTCCAACGCAGTGTGCACTGCGACCACCCGCACCCCGAGCCGTGCCGCCCGTAAACTCAACGCTTCCAACCGATCCGCCAACCCGTTCTTACGGTGCCTCGAGGCTCCCCCGAGCAGTCGCGTGGTCTGGTCCAGCGTAACTCGCAATTCACTCTCGGCCGTCGCCATCGCCGCCGACGCCCGTCCGGCCTGCAATGCGTCAAACAACGTACTCACCGCAATCCAACTGTCACTCGCCGCCCGGCGCAACGGGTGCTGCGCCCGCAAGGGGCACAAGGCCGTTTGCAGGACCAAACCGATGCCTCCCCCCACCAGTATCGCCGCCACATGTTCACGCAAATCCTCGGGGCCCGATGCGGTCGCCATGCTGATTAAGAACAACAACATCGACGACGCCGACAGCAGCGGGCCGTAGTCACTGCCCAAGTGCCGCCACACCGCCGCCCCCATCGCCACCAACATCGTCGCCACCACCGCACCCGCGATATGGCGGCCGCCAGTGCTCCCAGCGCCCCCGCCGATGCCAACAACCGCGTCATGCCCACCAACAACAAAACACGCAGACGGTAGTCACCTCGCACATCCAGCATGGCAATATTCTGGGCCGCAATGGACGCGAAGACCACCGACACCGGCAACCCAACCGTCGCCTGCAGCGCCAACGGAACCATGAACCCCGCCGTCGCTCGACCCGCCCGCGCCCAATCCGTCCTCCGTGACGGATTCCACAACTGCTCCCAAAAACGATTACCTGAGGCGGCCCCACTCATATTCGGTCTCCAGCGAACCCCCTAAAGTCGGCGAAAATCAATGAAGTGACCGACAAATCAATAAAACCCGTCCGCGCTTGCCCCCTGAACATCTATCTCCCCCTTCCGCCGGGCTCGTCTTACACGCCCTCCCCTACCTTCTCGGGGCAGAGCGTCTAAATCTCCTCGGCTTCACGGTGCCTGAAATTGCCGTCCAAATCGGGACGTTGTTGATGGAAGACATTGGAAACGTGATGGGCAAAACCCGTCCCCGCTTCGGTGTAAAGGTTGAACGCCGTATCGATCCCACGTTCACGTAGCTCCCGCACTTCGTCGTCAAACTTGGCCGTCGCCACCACCACCCCTTCATAGTCGAGACGGCGCAGCGTTTAGGCCGCATGCAGATTTACGCTGTGCTTCGGCATGGCCAGCACCACGAGTTCAAAGGGATGCGCCCGCGTTTTGACCTGATTCCAAAAATCCGCATCCGTAGCATCGGCCAACACCACGTTGCGCGTCTGCTCGCGATGCCGCTCCACCGCATTGGGATCGCGATCGAACGCGATGCCCCGACCCGGGTAGCGGCCATCGGGGAATTTGTAAGTCGACAGCCCGACCCGCCCCATCCCGAAAATCGCAATCTGCTCCCCGTGGTCCGGCACCACAATATCGTCCGGATGGCGACCGGACGTCTCCAGTGGATGCAACCAGCGCGCCAACTTCTCGTAGAGCGCCTCAGCCCCACGGTTGAGCGGAGCGGCCGCCAGAATGCTCAAAGACAATGCGATCGCGACAATGGTGAGCCACTCCACTCCCCACCCACGCCTTCTTCACTCCCACCGCCATCACGATCAGTCCGAACTCGCTGTAAGTGGCCAAGGTCCACATCGACATCCACGAAGTACGCACCCGGAGGTGAAACCGCGTGAGTAATCCCAACAGCAGCACGCTCTTGATCGGCACCAGCAACGTGAGTCCCACCGCAATCCCCAGACCCGTCCAATCAGGCAATCCCTTCAAACCGATGCTCAAAAAGAAGCCGATTAACAGAATCTCGATGATCGAACCCAGCGACTTGCTCAGCTCCTTCGATTTCGGGTGCTGGCCCACCAAGATACCTACAAACAGTGCGCCGAGATCCGCCTTGAGCCCGACCGATTCAAACCCCTTCGCGCCGGCTACCAGCGCGAGAAACAACCCGCACAGCGTAATCAGTTCACCGTGACCGGACCGGGTGACGATCCACGCCATCGCTGGTCGCAACAGTAAAAGCGCAGCCAGCACCCAATCGCCCAGAGAGACGGGATCTTTCCGGTTGAAACCGTGAGAAACAACACGGCCAGAATATCCTGCATGATCAGGATACCAATCGCGATGCGCCCGTGCAGGGAACCCATCTCGCCGTTCTCCTCCAAGGACTTCACCGCAAACACCGTGTTCGAAAAGCTGAGCGCAAACGCAATCAACGCCGCTGTTTGAAAAAACAGATCTGTAAATCGCGGAATACCCACGGCCGCCAGACCAATGAATTCAACCGAAAACAGAGCGATGACAAGGACGGTGTGGACAGAGGTGCCCGCCCAAATCTCAGGTCACAGAAGTGAGCGGACGCGGAGTTTAAGCCCGATGGAAACAGCATTAAGGTGACCCCGAGGTCGGCGAGAAAATCCAGGGTCGCCCCCCCCGTTTTACCGAGTGCACTCAGCACAAAACCAGCCACAAGGAATCCCACCAGCGGCGGAAGCCGTATCTGTTGCGCGATGAGTCCGAATAAAAACGCGATGGCTATCAGTAGTCCGTCCATGAACGACGAAGATTCAGGAGAACTGATACCGTGACGATCAAGACCGAAGATATTTCTGCGCCAACCCCTGAACCCAGCCAACCGTCAACGGTCCATATCCCGCAAAGTCGGACTGACCGACGTCTTCTAGCGCTCACACGGACGAGAACCCAAATCGCCCAAACCTGCGGCAGCTTCGGCCTCGCAACGACTCCACCCCTAAGGCCAACCTACCGACTGAGCGCAAAGGCCACACCGCTCGGCAACACCGTGCAGCGGCCCGCGACCGCCAGATTCACAAATTGCATCTTCTGATCCGTGGGTGACACGTCATTCGAGCCCCCCCCTTTTCACGCACACTACCCAGACCGTAAAAACGTGTTGAGCGGAGTTGTCTCCTCAGCTCCCGCCACCAACATCTACATCGCCCCCAGTCCTCCATGTTATTCCCCCGCTTCCAACGACTTTGCCGCCGCAGTCCCGGTTTTACCGCTGCCACGATCGGCGTCATCGCCACCGCCGTCGCCTTGGCCGCCACCGCTGCGAGTTTCATCGACGCCGTACTGTTTCGCGCCCTGCCCGCCCCGCAGTCTGACGAACTTTACCGTATCCACAGTGGCCTGTATGATGGCGTGGATACCCCACCCAATGTGCGCGACATGTTGGAGACGATGCAGCCACTGCCGATCTTCAGCTACGATTTCGCCAGCAACGTGGAATACCAGCCGGCCGGCGGCGAACGCACTGAGTTGGTTTCCTTGGCCGAGTTTCAAGGCGACGTTTTTGGGGTCATGGGATGGCAAGCCCTGCACGGGCGACTACTGGTGCCGTCCGATATGGAACGCGGTGCGGAGGCCGTGGCGGTGATCTCCCATCGGTTCTGGCACCGCAGTTTCGGAGCGTCCCTAACGGCGCTGGATCGCACCATTGAATTGAATGGCGTGCTCTACCGCATAGTGGGCGTGCTACCGCCGGCATACGATCGCATCAATCGCCTGCACACTTCCGACCTTTGGACCGCATTTGTTCATACCTCGGAGAGCTGGAAATACGACAACCGCAACAGCCACGATCACACCGTGGTGGCGCGGATTTCCGACCCCGCCGCTCTGCCCGCCCTTCATACTCAGTTGGAGCACTTCCGCCGGCAACTGCGTCATGACTTTCCCGACCTCGAGTTCTCGGGAGCGTATTCCATCATGACGGAGCAGGACGCCAGCCTGGCCGAGTTGGGCGACCTGGCGACCAAGCGCCGCATCATCAGCGGTTTGATAGTCTCTCTACTGGTCGTCGCGTGCCTGAATGTCGGCAACTTGCTGCTGGTGAATGCTCACCGCCGACGCCAGGAGTTTGCATTCGCCAATCCTTTGAAGCGCCCCCCGGACATCTGTTACGCATGATTCTCAGCGAAAGCCTGAGTCTGGCCATGGTGGGAGGTCTGCTGGGAGCAGGGCCGGCTATCTCCTCACTCACGCCCTGTGTTCCTTCGATTTTGGCGTTGAACTCGGCATCTCCTATGATCTGCGAACGCTCGGATTCGCCTTGTTGGTCACCTTGGGCATGGGATTAACGGCCAGTTTGATTCCCGCCAGCCGGTTGCAGTCCCGCGCGCTTAGTCGTAGTTTACAAGCGGATACGCGCAGTTCTCATGGCATCCGACTTTCACAAGATCTCATCATTGGCCAGATAGCATTTTGCACCATTCTACAGACCTGCGGATTGGTGTTCTACCAATCATTGCGCGCTTCCCTTGCTTTTGCCCCCGGGTTTGAAATTGAGCGACTGCTCTACGCCGACGTCTTCATGAAGAGCATCGACGCCGGCCAGCGACCCGCCACGGGACGAGCGTTGATGGAAAGAGTTCGCGCCCTGCCTGGCGTCGAAGCTGTCGGCATGTCGATGACCCGGCCGCTCGGCGGAGCCGGTGGCACCCAGGGTGGCACCCAGATCACCACGCCGGATTTCCGGCCCGATCAAGAGATCGACAAATGCTACGCCCAGTTTGCCTATGTGACTCCGGAGCTCCTCTCCTCCCTGGACGTCCCACTGCTCGCAGGCCGCGACTTTAGACCTGAAGAAAACGAATTTCCGACCCAGGCCACGATCATCAACGAGACGATGTTGCGGCGTTTCTGGCCAGGTAAGACCGCTCACGAGGTTTTAGGGCTGGAGTTTCAACAATGGACCGGCGCCAAGGTGAAGATTGTCGGGGTAATGCGCGACTATTCCACCCGGCCTTGGACTCCCGCTCGCCCACTGCTTTTCTCCCCCACTTCAATGCCCGCATGACCCTGCACGTGCGCACCACCACTCATCCTGAAACCGTGCGAACCGCGTTGCTGGCGATCCTGCAGGATCCTCAAAACCCGTTTGTTGCCGCCGACCTGAAAAGCTTTGCGACGGCTCAGCAGGACGCTTTCGGCGACGTCAAGGCCACCCTGCACGTCACGGGTGCCGTGGCGCTTGCCTCGCTGATTCTATCGGCCTGCGGAACGTGGTTCCTTACTCGCCAATGGGTCGATTTGAGGCGGAAAGAGATTTGCATACGTCTCGCCATCGGCGCACCTCCCGTCCGACTCGTCGGCGCTTTGGTCACCCACAGTGCGGTATTGGCCACCATCGGAGTCACCATCGGTGGCGTGATCGTTTTCCTGCTATTAAACCACTACCACGAGCACATTCCCGGTCTCGACGACCAAGGTATTTCTGTTTTCGCGATTATTACCGGCGTGACCTTGCTCCTGGGCATCTTGGCCAGCTACGTCCCCGCTCTCCGCGTGTTGAAAATGCGTAAGCGTCCGAGAGGCGACCTCCTATGCGGGAAGTGATTTTGCGGGTAAATTGGCAGGATGGAAGCAATTGAAGTGGAGGTGCAGAACAACAAGCGCGATGGGCGCGGACGCCAGCTGCGTAGCGCAGAGGAGGGGGCGTAGTTGGCGGCGATCTACCGCGAGAGCGGCCTGACGCAGAAGGCGTTCGCGAAGCGCGAGGGCCTCAAATACGCGACGTGTGTAGCATGGCTGGGACGGCCCGGCGGCGCAAGGGTGCGGTAGCGGCGGCGGCGAGCCCGGCGCGCCCTTCGTTCGCAACGCTGCGCTTGGGCGCGATGTCGCCTCCGGCGGCATCATTGGAGGTGAGGCTGCCGGACGGCACGCGGTTGCGTGGTGACGATCCGATCGCCATAGCCGCGTTGGTCAAAGCCCTGCCCAACTGACGGCGATGATCGGTTTGCCTTCGGCGCTGACGATCTACCTAGCAATTGAACCGGTGGATATGCGAAAGCAGTTTGACGGGTTGTGGACTGTGGCTTCCCAGGTGCTGCGTGAAGATCCCTTTGGCGGTGCGTTGTTCGTGTTCACCAACAAGCGGCGCAACCGGGTGAAGTTGCTGTATTGGGATGGCACCGGCGTGTGGGTGGCTGGCCAAGCGGCTGGAGAAGGGTTGCTTCACGTGACCGCGCGGTGGCGACGGCGCGAAGGTGACGCTCAGTGCCGAAGCGCTGACGATGTTACTGGGCGGAATCGACCTGAAGGATGGTGCGAAAAAAGCGTGGTATGAACGCGAAAAAAGGTTGCTGTTAATAGTATCCTATATATGGATACTAAGCGTGCCGCCCCTGAAACAACTGCCTGCTGCCTATCTCGCGTTGGAGAGCGAAAACGTGGCGCTGCGCTCGCAGTTGGAGTGGCTGCGCAAGCAGGTGTTTGGTGGGGGTAAGAGTGAGAAGCTCGATGCGGCGCAGTGGAAACTGAAGTTCGCCGATCAGCAAAAGCTAATCGAGCAGACGGCCACGCCCGAGACGGTTCACTACGAGCGGCGGCGGGCCTCTCGCGAGAAGCTGCCCTTGCGAGCCGAGGCCTTCGCGCACCTGCCGGTGAAAGAGCCTGTGGTGATCGAGCCCGAGGAGGTGCTGGCGGCCCCGGAGCAGTTTGAAAAGATCGGCGAGGAGCGCAGCTTCGAGGTCGATGTGGTGCCGACGAAGTTGTTCAAGCGCGAGTTCGTGCGCCCGAAGTATCGGGCCAAGGCCCAGCTCGATCGTGCGCCGGTGGTGGCACCCGCACGGGTGCGCCCGGTGGAGGGCGGCTACGCCTCGGCGGGACTCTTGGCCTGGGTGTTGATCAGCAAGTATGTCGATCACGCCCCGCGGTATCGGCTCGAGAAGATGTCGTCGCGCTGGGGAGCGCGCCTGCCGCGTCAGAGTATGGTCGAGTGGGTGCGCATCGCCTCAGACTGGCTGGAACCGATTTACCAGGGCATGCGCCGCAGGTTGCTCGAATCCAGGCTACGTGCCAGTCGATGAAACGCCGGTGCGATGTCACGACCCGGATCAAAAACGGGGCAAAATCAAGAATGGATGGATGTGGGTGATGAGCGGCCCGGGTGATGACGTGTTCTTCGACTGGCGATCATCGCGCCAGCACGGTGAACTGACGTCGCTGGTCGAAGGTTTTGCCGGGATAATGCCATCCGATGGCTATGGTGCCTATCCCGCGTATGTGGCGACGCATCCCGAGGTGCGTTGGGTGGGCTGCTGGGCACACGCGCGGCGTAAGTTTTTTGAAGCCCAAGCGGAGAACTCGCGAGTAGCCCAATGGATCCTGCGGCTGATCGCATGGATGTATCATCAGGAAAAGCAGTGGGATGAGGCCGGTATCGATGCGCGGCAGCGGCAGCAAAGACGCGAGCGTGACTTTACCCATAAGCTGTATTGGTTGCGCGTGGTGGTGTGGAGGCTGCGCGCGCACGTGCGCCCCAAGTCCGGCCTGGGCAAGGCCTGCACCTACCTGCGCGGTCAGTGGAAACCATTGGTCGCGCACCTGCAGCACGGTGAACCCCGACTGGACAACAATCTGGTGGAAAACGCCATCCGCCCCTCAGCGTTGGGCAAAAAGAACTGGCTGTTCGTAGGGCATCCCGATGCCGGCTAACGCTCGGCGATCATCTACTCGATCGTGATCAGCTGCCAACGTCACGGGCACGACCCGTTGGACTATCTGCGCGACGTGCTCACCAGGCTGCCGCAACGACTCCCAGGTGCCGACATCAGCGATCTGCTGCCGGTTAACTGGAGCGTGTCCCACAAGCGCAAGATGTTGGCGATGAGTAGGTAGCGTAAAAATAAAGAGGCCGAAACCGGGAGGATTTCCTGGTTTCGGCACAAAAACGGCGTGTATAATTTAGTGTGAACAATACTACCGAAGCCGTCGCCCCGAAAGTTGCCCTGCAAACCTGGCTGCGTCCAGACCTGACTCCGGTCGGACCCAACAAAGATTACGCCGCGTTTCGCGATCAACTGGCGGGGCTCGACCAGTTGCTGGCCAACAGTCACTTGGAAGCGATGGCCGTAGACTTTGCCCGGGAAAACTGGCGGGGCGACGACGTGGCCGGGTTGCCGCGACACCTGCAGTTCGCGCGCAAGGCGCTGCGGGTGCAGGTATTGCGCATGATGCTCGGAAACATCAGTTTGCGTAAACTTTCCCTGAGCATCGCCTCCCAAATGCTTCACCGCCGGGCAGGTGCGGAGGATGAGCCAAGTCTTTATCGAGATGTGCGGTGAAGCGGACCGGGCGAGCGAACTGGGACTGGCTGCGGCGCAGCCGATGGATACGTGCCTGGTGGACTCGACCTGTCTGCAGGCCAACATCCATTTCCCGGTCGACTGGGTGCTCTTTCGCGACGTGAGCCGCACCCCCTTGCTCAAGGCGGTGAAACTGCTCCGTGCAGCGGGGTTGCGGGGTCGGATGCCGAACGAGCCGCCAGTCTTTGCCAAGCAGATGAATCGGTGGTGCATCGCGATGACCCACAGCCGACGGCGCCGCGATGCGAAGCGGGCCCGCAAGGGCGTGCTCCGCCAGATGAAACGCCTGCTGCGCACTATCGGCGAGCACGCCCGCTGCCACCGCGACCACCTCGCCGCCGACTACGCCCGGACCCGCTTCAGTGAGCGCCAGGCCACCCGCATCATTGCGCGCATCGACGCCATGCTCGAGCAACTGCCGGCCGCGATCAAACAGGCCCACGAACGCATCATCGGCGCGCGACCAGTGCCCAACGCCGAGAAGATCCTCAGCGTCTACGAACCCGACGTGCAGACCGTGGTCGGAGGCAAGGCGTCCGGCGAGGTCGAGTTTGGCAACACCCTCATGATCAGTGAGAACGTGACGGGGTTGATCACCGATTGGCAGTTGTATCAGGGAATGACTCCGGCCGAATGGCGTCAGTTCAACCTGAGCCTCGAGCGCCAGAATCAGTTCGACCTGAGCACCCCGATCAAAGCGGCGAGCACCGACCGAGGCTTCTCGACCCAATGGCTGTGCGAACGCTTGGCCGAAGCCGACATTTATGACGCCACTTGCCCCCGCGATCCGCAGCAACTGCAACGGCGCATGCAGGAGCCGCAGTTCGTGGCGCTCCAACATCGCCGGGCTTCGACGGAAGCCCGCATCGCCATCATCAAGCAACGCCAAGGCAAGCGATTTAGTGCCAGAGGCTTCACGAATCGCTACCTGGCGGTAGCCTGGAGCATCCTCGGTCACAACCTGTGGCTCATCGCCCGACTGCTGGCCGACCAACCACCGCAAGCCCAAGCCGCCTAAACCCACCAAGCCTACTCCAACGATGAACAATAAACCGGCTGCCGGAGGTTCCCTCATGGAAACGATCCAGGCACTGACTGCTGCGACACTGCAATTTAGCCATTAAATTGCATCTGCGCGCGCCTACATCCGCCATTGGTAGCCGGAAATCCGCTCAAAAATCGGCTTTCCTGCCCCCCCTTCCAAAATCAGGGTAAATGGGACACGCTCTATAGTATTCATTATAGTGCATTAGGAGAAAGGGAACCACTCCCTCTCAGCCTGGGCACTCAGTGTTGGACTGCGGCCAGCAACGCCCGTCCGCATCCGCCCACAACGATTGGGGCCAACTCGAATGGCTCGGCCCCAATTCCCAAAACGGTCGACTAAATCGACCGTCGCGCCACTGCCTCACGCCCCCACCATGGATAGCGAGGAAAAATCCCCCATCGTAAGGGATTAAGCTGTTCACGATCAACTGCGCCAATTCACTCTCCTCGCTCGATATCCCGATCGCACAAGGCCGCCAGCGCAACACCCCGCCACTGTTGGTGCCGACCCAAATATTGCCTTCGGTATCCTCAAGAAGCTGCAACACCGAGGGATTGCGCAACCCCACACTCCGCCCGCCGGTTTGGCTCCGACCGTCCGCCGTGATTCGAAACAGTCCGCTCACATAGCCACCACCCCAAAGCCCCCCTTGCCGGTCCTCCAACAGATTGATCGCGCCATCAACCTGCCCGGAAGGACGGCGATACGTCTCCCGCCACTCCCCGCGAGACCACTTCTTGAGTTCCTCGCCCCACCCCAACCACACCCCATCCCCTCGCGCCGAAGCCAAGCCTCTCAATGGGCTGTTTCCTTCAATCAAAGGCTCATCCATGACCACCCGCCAACCGTCCGGTTTGAGCCTGGCCAACCACGCCAAATTTACCGCCCACAACATGCCTCCACCGCCGACGACGATACGCAAAGGATCCCCTTCCGCTACCGACGGACGCGGCAACGCCACCGGCTCAAATCGCCCCCCCTCAACCGCAATAGCTGATTCCCTCGCGTCGCATAAACCTCGCCTTGTCCGTCCACCACCACATCTCGGACAAACCCCGCCGGCACGTCCGCTTCCTCACCAAACCAGGTCCATTCGCCTTGTCGATAGACCCCACCCCCAACGACGTCCCCAGCCAAAGATTGTCCGCCCCATCCACCGTCAAATCTAGGATCATACACCGCTCCAGCTGCGGCGCTCCATCGGCCTGCACTTCGACAAACTTCACCCCGTCAAACCGCAACAGGCGGGTGAACGTTCCGATCCATAAATAGCCATCTGCCGTCTGAGCAAAACTCGTCGCGGTGACGTCGGGATACCCCTCGTCGATTTCCCACGCTCGGCCTATAAACGCATCGGCCAATACCCCTTTGTCATCCGCCGCCGCGTACGAGAGCCCACCGCCGCTCAATAAACAAAGTGCCAAAGCGGAAAAAACACGGAGGAGAGACATGCGCAGGGACTGCAATAGCATTCCCCCCCTCACTGACAAGGCACGATCATGGAAACTCCATCCCTTTCCCACCTCGATTGTACTATCGGATATCGCGCCCCCCCTCCATCCAAAATGACCGCGATAGCCCTCGACAGATCCGCCTCGTAAAAGCCGACGACCAACCGTCATCCGGCTGTGCCTTCCTCCTTTCCTTGCAGCTCGCCCAGCAATCCAGGCAGATCCAGCGACCGCGTGATCATGGCCAATTCACCGGCCGAGGTCACTGGCAATAACTCGCGCGGCCGATCCCCAGTACAACTCCACCCCGTTACCATCGGGATCGCGCAAATAAAGTGCCTCACTCACCCCGTGGTCGGCCGCGCCCTCGAGTTCGATCCCTGCCTTGTCCAAGCGCGTCAAGGCATCCGCCAAGTCCGCCCGCGTCGGATACAACACGGCCAGATGATACAACCCCGTCGCCCGCGGTGGCGGCGGTGAACCACCTGCGCTATCCTAAGTATTCAATCCGATGTGGTGATGATAGCCACCCGCCGAAATAAACGCTGCTTGCGCCCCGAGGCGCTGCATGAGCTGAAAACCCAACACGCCGCAATAAAACCCCAAAGCGCGGTCCCCAAGTCGGCCACCTTCAGATGCACATGGCCAATGGAAACCCCACCAGCAATCGGACGAACAGAATCGTAAGACATACGCCACACCCCATGCGATTTCCGTCAAAACGCAAAATCGACCCATCCATCCTTTACGTCTCCTTCTCGATCATTGCCCAAAAAAACTCTACGCTGTCACCGTAAACACCGTAAACACCGCCAGCACTGACACGAGCACCGGTCACCAGATTGGGTCGTGGTCGCATTACCATCTCGCCCATATCCTCTTAGGATATCTGGGCACCACAAATCACGAGCTCCAGGTACATCGGTGGCATCCTCGTCTCCACCGGCTTCTCCGTCTCGCAGCGTCGACTCGTCGGTCCCATGAAACTAGCCCCGGAAACCCGCCCGGCTCCCAGTTGGTTCAATCGCCGCCATCCTTTGACTCGAATTTCGCTTCGGTCCGCTCCACCTAGCAGCAAGCCGCTTCGGATCGCCCTCCCTTGAATGCGCCATCGCGTCACATCTAGTCCCCCCCTCGGGACTGATTTAATTATTCAGATTCTCACCATGCATTATGATTTACGGCCCGAGATCAATGAATGTGGACCATCTCGTCCGTTACCCATTTGATCTTTCCTCCCATGAAAGTGCTCATTCTCAATCACTCATTCCGAGTCTTGGCCGGGTCAGAAATCAACGCGCTACAACTGGCCAACGCGTTGAATAAAATGGGATACGAAGGCGATATCGGCACCCTCGCGATCAGTAAACGGATGCAGCAGTTCGCGATCGATATGGGCATAAAATTGCTCGACTTACTGGACGATGAAAACACCCCGCTGAACTACGAACTGGTTTGGGCCCATCCCGCTCCCCTATTGACCCATGTATTGTTCCGCAAGGATCTGACTGGCTGTCGACTTCTCTTCAGCAGCCTCAGCCCGCTAACCCCGCTCGAAAGCCCGCCCGTCTTTTTCTCGCACCTGTCGTGCCTGTTGGTGCACAGCGATAAAAACCGCACCCATCTGCTTGAACTGGGCGCCTCGCGCGATCGCCTGCACTTCTTCCCCAATTTCGCACCACCTGCCTTTTTCGCCCGGACCAAGGTTAGCCTCCGTCCCTCCCCGCGGAAAATCGCCGTCGTATCCAATAATCTGACACCTGAAATCTTTCAAATGTCGGTCATCGCCCGCCGCAGGGGTTTGCAGGTCGACTTCATCGGAAGGAACGGAAAATCATTCTACGTGGATGAGCACGCGCTCCTGCCCTACGACGTCGTGGTCTCCATCGGTAAAACCGCCCCCTACTGTTTCGCCCCAAAAATTCCCTTCTTCTGCTATGATCACTTCGGCGGATCGGGTTACCTGCATCCTGACAACTTGAGTTAGGGCATATCGGAAACTTTTGTGGCATCGTTTTCCATCGACAACTGACCGGCCTTCAGCTGATCCAGCAGATTTGCGACGAGTACCCCCAAGCGTGCGAACAGTTGGAGTACCTTCGTTCCAAGGCGGAAGCCTTGTTCAACCTCCAAGTAAACCTCACTTCATTTTGGCCTAAGTTGGAGGCCCTCCCCCTTACGTCCATCGAGGAATTACGGAGATCCACCCCGGTCGCGGGCAGACTGAATGATGCCTACATGGACGAGCTCAGATACCGTTTCGCCACAGAGACCTTCCTCATGTGGCGACTGCCGGACCCACTGCTCCGACTCCGTGATTGGTGGGCTACCCATCCACGACTACGTCGCCTTTGGACCAAGGTCACCCGCCCCTCGGTTCAGTCCTCATAGCGACTAATGTTCACCCGTCTCCCCAACACCGCGAAACCAACCGGGACCGCGCGAAACAACTACTCCGTGGTGCGCTGAGTGATCGCCTCTTCCGCCGCCGCCAACTTCCTTTCACGCGCGTTTAGTTTAGTTGGGTCCGTAAATGAGCGTGTTCGATTTCCACCCGACTCAACACCTGCTCGCGTTCATTCAAACTGGGCGCGCTCAATATCGATGACGAGCCTCTCGCCAGCTTCGACGCCGCCTCTAGTTCGGCTTCCTTGGCTTCCAATTTCTCCAACCGAGCCGCCAACAACGTGTTTCGTTGCACAAAGGACTTCTCTTTTTGCGTCAACGCTTCCTCTCGTTGCTCCAACCCCTTCTCTGCGGAAGTAGTAGCGCTCGTGGCGGGAGCCAACGCCACCTTGGCATCCTGCAAGGCTTGCTCACGCTCCGCTACCAATCGTTAGCGCTGCTTCAACTGCTTCTCTCGCTCAATTCGAGTCTCGTCGCTCGTCTCCTCTCGTCGACGCTGTTCCTCCATCGCTAGGGACAAGGAAGCCACCTCAACCTTCAAAGCTACCTCGAGCTGCTGACGTTGCTCAGCCACGGTTGCCACCAACCGCTCACCTTTCAGCTGCTCCGCCGTCCATACCGCGCGCTGCTCAGCCTCAACTTTACCCCGCTCGACCGCATCCCCACGGGTCTTGGACATCGCGGCTTCCCACGTCGCGCTCGCCTCGACCAACTGCGTTTGCTTCGCCGCCAGTTCACGCTCCAACTTCGTCACTGCCCTTTCCCGTTGGCTCAAATTCACCTCCCGCGTTGCGGTCGCTTCCTTGGCCTCACCCCACCGTTCCTCACGCGATTCCATTTCACGTTTCAATCGCATCATCTGCTCGGGCTCGCGTTCCACGGCAACCTGCTTCGCCTCGATTCTTTGTTCCTTCTCCGTCAAAGTCACTCCCCGCTGAGGTAGAGTGTTTCGTTCTGCTTCCAATGTTTCCGCCTCTTGCGCCAACTTCTACTGCGCCATGGTCAACTCCGCAGCCGACACCGCCTGTTTCGCCTGCTCCGATTTCAATAAGTCAATTTCGTTCGCGAGCCCCGCCGACTTGGCTTCGCCCTCACGTTCCCTCGCCGACAACAACTTTCTCCATTCCGCCAATCGCGCCGCCGCCGCCGTCAACTCCGCTTGACGATCAACCAGGGCCGTCTCCGACTCCGCTATCGCCTGCATCTCCGCAGCCTTCTCCTGCTGCCACCTCTGCCCATATGTATCTATTTTATACTTACGGTCCTGCCACGCCGCTTCCTCTTGGGATTCCCGCTGACTGATATCCTGCTCCCGTGCGGCCAACCACACGCGGCCTGCGGTCAACTTCTCTGCTTCCTCTTTTCGCGCCTCTTCCGTCGCCGCGATCGCCGTCTCACGTTCTGTCAATTTACCATCCCGCTCCGCCGCAGATTGTTCGTTCATCGCCAACTGCTGCTCCCGCGCTTCCATCCGCTTCCAACGCGTTGGAGTATCCGCGTCCAGTTCCTGCGCTCGATGCGCCAACACTTCTTGCTGCGCCGCAACCTCGGCCAACCGAGTCACCAGCCTCGACTCTTGTTCGGCCAATTTTTCGGCCCGAGCATCTTGGAGCCGTACCAACGCTTGATGCTCACGCATTTGCTCCGCCAATGCCTCCGCCTCGGTCTTCAGATGCGCGGCTGTCTCATCCCTCGCGTCCACCTGCTGCGGCCACTCAGCTTCGCGCGCAGCGACCGCGTTCTCGCTGATCGCCAATTTATCTGCCCAGGCATCCAACTCGGCTTTCCGCCGTTCAAGACCTTGTGTCACCTCTTCTTCATCCTCACGCCCTCGCGCCAATGCCTGGTCACGCTGGTCCAGTTCCTTCTTCACAAGATTAAGCTCCGCTCGAGCCGCTTCCAGCGCGGCCTCCCCGTCGGCCAATGCTTGCCGGTGAATCTCCCGTTTCACCTCCTCCAATCTAAACGTTTCTTCCCTTTCAGACGTGAAAATCTCCCGCGTCCGGAGTTCCTCCTCACGCCCATCCAAACCTGCTGATCGCGCCGCCAAACGCGCTTCCCTCAGCTCCAGTTCACTCGATCGGACTTCCTCCTGACGCCGTTCAGCAGCCGCAGCCGCCGCCTTCTCGGCATGAGACTTCTCGCTCTCAACCCGGCGCTGCTCGACCTCCGCCCGCGCTACCGCCAGTCGACTTTCCTCTTCCTCCAACCTTGCCGCCCTCATCTGCAGGTCAGTTCGCGTCGCCTCGATGCGGTGTGCTTGATCCGAAATATCCCGCGATCGATTTTCCAGCTCGTTTGACTTGGTTTCCATTGCCGCCGCCTCGATCCGGGCAGCCTCCTCCACTGCCAACGCGGTCGTTTCTCGTGCTGCTAATACCTCACCTTGACGGGTGAGCTCCTCGTGTAGCTTCTCCAGCTCACTCGGCTCACGCTCCAGTTCCTCTCGCTTCGACGTAAGCTCCGATCGCTGCGCTTCCCCTACCGCGTTCGTGACCTTAAGTTCCTCCGCTTGCCTCGCCACCGCGCGTTCCCGCATGGCGAGTTCTTCACGGGTCTTCTGCGCCGCTTTTACTTCGTCCTGCACGGCTACGCTCGCCGCCCCTACCGCCGCTTCACTCAGCCGAACTTCGGTCTCCGCCAGATTCGCATCCTTCTTGCCTGCTCTCTTGCCGCTAACTCAAATTGTTCGCGCTGCTCCTCCAGCCCGCGTTAGATGGGACGACACTTCCATCCGCTGGATCCCCAGCTGCTCTCGCTCCGCCCTCACCACCGCAATCTGCTCTAAAAGTTCATTCGACCGCGCGGTGATCTCCGCGGTTTCCTGCTCCAGACGCTTTTGCTTCTCGCTCTGAAATCACTCCGCGTCCGCTTCACTCCTCGCATGCGCAAGTATGGATTCTCGCAACATCTTGTCCCGCTCCTCCAACCCCTCCCACAAGCCCTGCAACTTCACCGCATCTTCCTTCAACTCCGTCTTCACCCGCTCCGTGCCCGCGTGCCTCTCCGCCACGTCGGCCTCCTTGGCTGCCAATTGCTCTTCCCGCTGTGTCAAGATCTCCGCTCTCGCGTCCAATTCCTTGCTCCGTGTTTCCACCGCCCGCTCGACCAGTTTTTTCACTTGAGCCAAATCACTCGCCACGTGCTCCCGTTCCGCTTCGAGCCGCTGTTGTTCGACCCGAGTTCGCTCGCGCCACGTCTCCATCTGCTCTCGTTGCGCTTTTAATTCTTCTCCCAACACGACCAACATCGCTCGCAGCTTCGTCAACCGCTCTGACTCGGACTGCAGTTGCTGCTCCTTCGCCTCCAACTCCGCCAAACTTCGCTCCGTTAAGGCCTGACGATGGGTCAGCAATCGTTCCCGTTTGCTCACTTCCTCCGCCCCCTGCTTCTCCCACGCGGCTTGACGCTTCGCCAGCTCGGCCACTACCGCGTCATGATCTGCCCGCAACGTCTCCAACTCAGCCTGCTTTTCCCGAGCTTCCTTGATCGTCGACTCCGCCCGCGCTAGATCCGCCTGCCGGCCCGCCACCAATGTCTCCGTCCGCGTCCTCTCCGCCGTCGCCGCACTCTGCTTCACGACCACATCCTCCCAAGCAGCCACCGTCTTCGCCAGTCGCTGCTTGAGTTGACTCTCCTGCTTCTCGTCATCGGCGGCCGTCTCCGCTCTCCATCCACCTTTGGCGGGTGATCCCACCCTCGGCTCCACTGCCTTCGGTTTGGTCTAGATTTTCGGCTCCAACGGCCAAGCGGGTCGGCTGGCGGTACTGGGATATCTGCGCTCCGAGACTTTCCAAAACCGGTCACTGCTCTGCGCATCATCGATCATCAGACGCATTACCTCCGACTTACCCATCCAGTAGCGCGTCACGCCCTCTCCCGAGTTATTCAGCGACCGCACCAGCGCCCCGCCAACTCGTTAAACGTCACCGGGTCATAAACAAAATCTCGCAGCGTCAACCGACACACCCTCAACAACTCATGCAAAGTCACCCGAGGTCCGATAATAAATACCGGCTTCGTTTCGTGCCGCGTCCGTCATTCGTCAAAATTCTTCTGCACCGCCCCCAGATCCCTCGTGAACCGCAAATCAAACACCGCCAAATCAGCCTCCGTGTCCAAACCAGTCGCCGCACGTCCCTCCAATCTGCGGGCCAGCGCCACCGAGTCGTCGAACGTAATCAACAACTCGTTCACGGCATCGACCGTGATTCGCTGTAAATAGAGGGTTTTCTGATTCATGATTGATTTACGTATCTATCCGCACAGACAAAAAAAGCTAAGCCAGCCTATCCGCCTTAGATCAATCGCTTGCTTTACACTAAGGGTATTAGGGTATTCATTTTATTCAAACGAAAGCGGAGAGCTTTTCTGCCCGTAATTCGGCCATGGTCATCGACTCCACAACACAACTCACCTACGAGATTCTCACCTCCTTGGGCTGCTTGACGTTGGCTGGATCCGACCTGCCGGGCACCCCCGTTTTCTGCCCGGTGCATTCTGATTCGCCCCGCCCTGGTGACCTCGTAAATTCCAACCCCCGCGCCCTCATCACCACCGGGCGGGATGATTGCCTTCTGTCGTCGCTTCGCCCTTCCCCACTCGCCCACGCTTTTAACGCTTCGGCCGCCACCGCCGATAAAAAGACTTGGTTCACCGTCTCCGCGCCCCGCGCTGCCTTCGACCAACTCGGGGGTTCCGGTCGATCACGCCGATTCTCTCTGGCTGACCGCCTTGATTGTCTTTCGTGCCACCGCCATCCAACGTCAGCAACCAGTGGTGCTCTGGGCCATGGGCACGGATAACGCCCAAGTCGTCCGCATCGATTCCGACGGTTCCACCGCACACACGACCATCGAATTCGGACTGGAATTTTTAATCGCGCTCATCCAGGCCGAACTGGCCCTCCACTTTTCGTCCTCGGCCCTCAATCTTCTCCTCCACGAAGAGTATGATTGGGCCACGCACCCGAATCCTTGTTGACGAAATTCACCGCACCGATCTCGGCCGCCGTAAAGGAGGGCAGTCCGGATGCCCTCTTGGTCATCATCGGCCTGGGTCCCCAATCTGCCGGATTACAAAGCTGCTGCGCCTCAGTCTTGGGTTTAATAAATTGGGCGGGACCCGAATCCGCAGAGTTTGAGGCACTGGGTTGGTCAGAAACCTCCTCGACCCACGTCAGCTCGCCTGAATCATAGGTGCTCTCCTGCGCCGCTGCGCCGATTCCAGGTCCTGTGACGGAGCCCCCCCCGGTTCGACGGCATTCCTCTGATCCTGCGCGAAGCCGTCACTTCAGACCTTTCGCCCTCCGAAGCCGAACCCACGACCGCTCCAGCGGGTCCGCTCGACCAGGTCGATCGCTCCGTCATGGGCCAAAAACGTCGTCGCCGCTCCCGCCGTCTCCGCAATCGATTACCATCCCCATTCGCTCGTAGTTCACCGGGCTACGGACAAGATGATCAAGCGCTGGACCTGAGAGACAATTTGCGGCGTTGGGGCTTTATTATCTTCTACACCGCCATCATCGCCGTCGTCGGCTACTATTTCATGGGCCGTCCTGCCGGAGAATTCTACTTCCATCCCTAGGGGCCGCCAATGTCCTCCCAGGGCACGACCCGTTCTCGGAAATAAAGTCCTCCACCCACGTGGACCGGCCGATGCTTTGCCATTCGACAAAAAGTTAAAAGCACTCTGGCCCCGCTCGCGAGAAAAGCTAAACCTGATTCCCCATGTTCGAAATTTCCGGCACCATTAAGAAAATCTTTGACGAACAAACCTTCGGCAGCGGCTTCAATAAACGTGAGTTTGTGCTGACGACCGAGGCTGATCGTTACCCTCAGGATCTCAAATTTGAGACCGTTAAAGATAAAGTTTCCCTCCTGTCGCCCCTCAAAACCGGCGACAAAATCAAGGTCTTCTTCGACGTCCGCGGACGCGAATGGAAGGAAAACTACTACGTCAATCTCGCGGCTTGGAAGATCGAGTCCGCGGGCGATCCCGCCGCCCTGACCTCAGGTCCTTCGGACGGCCCTCCGCTCCGTGAACCCGAAATGGGCTCCGGCGAGATCGACGAAGAACCTCCGTTCTAGTCTTCTCAGGACCTAGCGGGGAGTGGTCGCGCCAGACACTTCCCGCCTTCCACCCTGGCCTACTTCTCTGCCACCAAGATGCCTCGACTCATCCTGTTCGCGCTGTTCTTCACTGCCGTCCTTGCTCCTGCCCACGCTCAGTTTATTTCCCGCGGGCCTTGGGCGGGTGCCATCACGCCCAACGCCGCCGAAGTCCACCTCGTCCTCTTTGAGGCCCGCCTAACGAGCCTCGAAACCGGGTTCGCGCTGGTCGGCTCCGTGAACGCGAGCGCATCGGCTCTTTACGCACTCCGCCCGCCCTCGCTCGTCCCGCATCGTTCCGATTCGCTTTCGCCGGCGGTGCCACCACCGACTCCGAAGCCGGTGCGTTTTCCGAGATCCGCTACCACAACAAACCTCTGTTTTTCATTCAACTCGGTAACTTTCACAACGCCCGCGTCGCCACCCTGAGCGTGGACGGTTTCGCCCGTGCCTACGAACGCGCCCTCGCAGCCTTCGCCCGTCAAGAACTGTTCGAATCCGTCCCCTTGGTCTACACTTGGGGCGCGCTCGACTACGGCACTCCGGCCGACAACAACGCCATCAATGCGGCGGGTGCCCACCTTGCCTACCGGCAACTCACTCCGCACTATCCGCTGCCAGCCGACTCCGCCGAAGCCCTGCAAGATGCTCCCGTTGGGCAACATCCAATCAATCAGGTCTTTTCTGTCGGCCGCGTCCGGTTTCTCCTCCTCGATACCCGCACCGCTCGGGATTCTTCTGATACAGATGCCCCAGCTTCCCCCCTCGTTACTCGGCGACTGGCAAATGGAATGGCCTCCTCCGTGAGCTCCAACTCGCTGCCGAAACCCATGCCCTCACGTTTGTTGTCTCGTCCATTCCTTGGTTCAACGATCAGGAATCCTCCGACCACAGCCGGAATCACTTCCGCCATGACCGTCAAGGTATAGTCTCTTTTCTGGTCGAACACGACCTCAACACCGTCTGTTTTCTCAGCGCCAATGCGGGCGTCCTGGCCTCCCGTCCTCGCGACGACCGCACCGCTACGCCTACCGAATTCCAGGTTGGCAACATTGACCTGCCTGACCAGCTCCCTGCCTTACTCGGCTGGGGCGAAGCCCCCATCATCCCATAGCCAACTGAAGAATTTTTTGGCCTCGTCGATATCGAGGACAATCGCTCGAGTATTAAAGCCACCTTCCGCGGGATGAACCAACACGGTAACGAAAAAATCCACTCCGTGATCGAATTCCCGGTTACCATTCGCTAATCGGCGGCTCATCATGCTGCGGCTCACGCCTCTCCGCCTGCTCGCCGCTCCCGGCTCCGCGTTCGCTGAAAAAATCACCGCCGCCGCGTCCAACCTCGCCCGCGTCACTCCCGCGCTCGTCGCGGCCTTCACCGCCTCCTCGCCCGCCACCAAGGTCACCTTCGTCCACGCCTCCACGGGCAACCTCGTGGCCCAAATTCACCACGGTGCCCCGTTCGATGTACTCCTCGCCGCCGATCTCGCTTACCCGCAATCCCTCGTTTCCCGGGGGGACGGAATAGCCGGCACGCTGTTCACTTTCGGCCACGGCTGTCTCGTGCTTTTGCCCGCGCCTCCCAACAATCCGGCCGATTGGCCTCGCGAATTGGCTTCCCCGACGGTTTCCCGCATCGCCATCGCCAATCCAGCCACCGCCCCTTACGGCCGCGCGGCCAAGGCATTACTTGAACGCCACCATATCTGGCTTCGCCTGCAACCCCGCATCGTCGAAGGAGAAAACGTCGCCCAAGCCCTCCAGTTCGCCCACAGCGGCAACGTTAATTACGCCTTCGTCGCCGCCTCCCTGCTCACCCCGGAAATGTTTCCCGGCCTGCCGCAACCTCAATCCCGCCAATCATCAATCCCAATATCAAACGTATAGTATTCATTATAGTGCATTAGGAGAAAGGGAACCACTCCCTCTCAGCCTGTGCACTCAGTGTTGGACGGCGGCCAGTTCCGTTTTGCCGCCATCGAAAGCATTGAAGACCTTCAACGCTACGCCTCCGGCCTCGCCTCCGCCTTCCTCGGTCCCGAGGTCGGAGGCCTACGGGCGCGACCTGCTGTCTCAAGACTACGCCGGATCCTTCCTGCTCGTCGCCGGCCTCCTCCTCTTCGGTCTGATCACTTTCCAATTCTTCCGCGAACCGCCTCGCATGATCTCAAACGCCGTAAGCGACGTCCGTCCTCTGGCCACCATCGTCCGGTCCCCCCACTTCATCATCGCCTCTCTAACCGCCGCCATCGGCTTTGGCGTCATGAGCTTCATCATGACCGCCACGCCCATCAACATGCACGAGATTTGCGGTATCGGCTTGATCGATACCAAACGCGTCATTCAGGCCCACATTCTCGCCATGTTTTCCCCCAGTCTAATCAGCGGCTGGCTCATGAACCGCTTCGGGATCAGCCGTATGATCGCCGTCGGTACCGGCATCTTTGGCGCCGTGCTCTGCATCGGCCTGCTTGGTCGCGAACTCATCCATTTCTGGGGCAGCCTCGTGCTCCTGGGCATCGGTTGGAATCTCCTCTTCGTTGGCGGCACCGCCCTGCTTCCCGCCTGCTACGCCCCCTCCGAACGTTACAAGGTTCAAGCCACCAATGACCTCGTGGTCTTTGGTTCTCAAGCCATCGCGTCTCTCTCCGCCGGTTGGTTCCTTTTCAGCTTCGGCTGGAACGTCCTGCTCCTGAGTTGCATCCCGTTTATCCTCATCGCCCTCGCCCGCTGGCAACACCGCGTGGACCTCACGCCAGAATCTCGATAAGGACTCTAGTCGGTACCCCCTCCGCCGTTAGCTCACCGCCGCAAACCGCATCACGGCCCTACCGTCCACCAGCACTCTCTCGTTCCACATCCCGGCCGGGCGAACCCACAGCCCCGTTTCGCCATAAAGCGCGCGATACACGACCATCGGTTCCAACGTCTCCGAGTGCCGTGCCAATCCCCCCACCTCATACTCGCCCCCCCTTCGCCCCCCCTTGTAATGGCGGTAGCGACCCGGTAACGGCGAATCCGGCAAAGGCTTCAACTCATCCATCCCTCATCGCCCCTCAAAACCGCCCCCAACTCAAGCCCCGACTCCCCCCCAACGCCCGCCAACCTCTCAAAACTAACCACCCTGGTTAAAATCGACTCAACTCGACGCCCCCGAATCTCGCCCGCCCCGCCTCACTTCCCGTGTGCAACCCGTCGTCCTCCCCCCAGAGGCAATCCGCATCAATCCCCGACAACAGACCCCGCAACTTCGCCTCGCACGCCCCACTCACTCTCAGGCCGCCCTGAGCGCCGTCACACCACAATCCCAAACCACCACCGCCGCGGTTCTCTCCCGGCCTATCAACCTCTCAAAACTAACCATCCTGGTTAAAAACCAGTCCCACCCCGCGCCCTCCGAATCGCTCCTGCCCGCGTCACTTTCCGCACTCAATCCGTGCTCACCCCGTTGTCCTCAACCCGGAGGCAATCGCATTGATCGATAACAACAAGTCCAGCAACTTCGCCTCCGCGGCCGCCCCTCTCAAGCCCACGCCATTCTTTCAATAACGCGACTTGCTGACGATGCAGCTCCGTCAACGCATCCTCTCGGATATTCAAGGTAAACGCCAACCGTGGTCGCCGCTCCGCAAACGTGCCGCGGAAGATTTCCGTCATCATCGCCTGTGTACGCGCATACTCTGCAGTTACCAGCGTCATGAAACGCTCACGCACCGCATCGTCTTCGACCAACGCCGCATAGTTCGCCATGATTGCGGGGTTCGCACTCACCAACGAACTCTCAATATTTGTCAACACGTATCGAAAAAATGGTGACGCTTTCACCCCGGCGCAAATCTGGGCAAAGCCGGCCGGATCCTCCGTCTTCATGCGCTCCAATGCCGCGCCCAAACCATACCACCCGGGAAGATAAAACCGATTTTGGGTCCACGAAAACACCCACGAAATGGCTCGTAAATCATCCACCGATCCTTGTCCGGTCCGCCGGGAGGGACGCGATCCGATCCGAGAATTTTCCAACGCATCAATGGGCGTCGCCTGCCGGTAAAACCGCATGAAATCCGGAGTGTGCAAAAACGCCCGATACGCGTCGCGACTCCACGCCGACCATTTTCCCATCAATGGCCACATGGCATCCTCTTCCACTTGTGCCACCCGAGGGCGCGCCGTGGTTTCCGCCGCCGACGCCATCAACAACTCCACATTGTAAGCCGCCGAAGACTGGTGCGCATACTTCTGCGCGATCGTCTCGCCTTGCTCGGTCATGCGCATGCGCCCGGCCAACGAGCCTTGTGCCAATGCCTGCATGAACCCATGCGTCGGTCCGGCACCACGCCCGACCGTACCACCACGCCCGTGGAAAAACACCAGCTTCGCTCCATGCTTCTTCGCCATCTCGGCCAACGCTTGTTGCGCCCGGTGCAACGCCCACTGACTCGCGAAAATCCCGCAGTCCTTGTTCGAGTCCGAATAACCTACCATCATCTGCATCTCGGGTCGCTTCGTCGTCGCCTCCGCGCTCGCATCGTCGAAGCCCAGGCTCCGCCGCGTCACCGAATGCGACAAAAAGTCCGCCACAATTCCCGGCCCCTTCTCCAAATCCTCCATCGTTTCAAACAACGGCGTAACGGGCAACGGACACCGCAGCCCGCCGTCTCGCCAGTCTCGCTTCACGCGCCAACAAATACACGACCAACAAATCCTCCGTGCTCCTTGTCATCGATACGATCAACGCCCCCAATCCCGCCGCCCCATGGGTGGCCCGCTGCGTCGCCAACACCCGATAACACGCCAACACTGCATCCGCTTCCGGCCCCGCCTCGCTGCCCGCCGTTAAAAACGGTCGCGGCGACTTTAATTCGCGTTCTAACATCTCCCGCTTCTTCTCCGGCGTCCATGACGCAAACGTCTCCTCGCCGATCATCCCCGCCCCTCTTAGGAGCTGTTCCAACGCTTTCTCGAGAAACGCCGAATTCTGCCGCACGTCCAGCGTCGCCAGATGAAATCCAAACGTCTGCAACTGCCTCCGCAAAGGCTGTACATAGTCCTGATTCAATCGCTCCGCCCCGATTTCGTCTAGCGACTCGCCCAAAGTCACCAGATCCGCATCCAACTCTTCCGGCGCCCCATAGGCCGCCCCCCTGCCACCGCGAATCCATCGCCGACAGCACTTTCGCCCGCATCAGGAAAATCGCACTGCGCCAAGGCTCCTCCTGATTGCGTGCCACCGCCGTCGCGGCATCGATCACTGCCGAGCCCTTCAACTCCTCCGCCAACCGATCAATCAGCGCCTGCAATCCCTCCGGCGCGGGCTGAAACAAGGAGCTCAACGGCAGGTCGACCGCCAAGGTCTCCAACCCCCGTCGTTGCACCCGCAATCCACTCATCCGCAAAGAACGCAATGATGTCGCCGTCACAAAAAGATGCCCGTCGCGATCCCCGCCGATCCACGTGCCAAACCGAATCATCGTGCCTGCTTCCGCCAACAGCTCCGCGTCCAGTCCGGCCTCAATCCAAGCCTCGCGCAGATGCACATTCGCGCGCTTACCGACTCCGGAACAATGTCCCGCAAGTAGTGCAACGCGTTGTCCAACTCCGCATTGATGGTCGGCCGCGTGACATGAATCTCCCCGGTCCGCCATAGATTCTCCAATCGCGCCTCGATCTGGTCCCGCAAACGTTTCCGCTCCCGCGGCGTATAATCCGAGTTCTCGTGCCGGTGGATCAGTGTGTAGATCTCTCGGTGCAATTCGCGCACCGTTGCCCGTTTGGCTTCCGTGGGATGGGCCGTCAACACCGGCTCCACTTCGACTTCGCGCAACACCTCCAGTAATTGATCTTCGTTCAATCCCTGGGCCCGCATCGCCGCCAAATTATCCGCCCACAACCTCTTCTCCGCCTTCGGTCTTCCTAGCTTTTCCCGCGACCGCCGCACTCGTGCCGCCGCCCGCTCCTCCACGATGTTGAGTAACTGAAACGCGATCGAATAAGCCTGCTCCACCGTGCGAATCGGGATGCCGTCACTGTTCCGCTTCGTCCCCACCCACGGCAGGCAGTCCGCCAATTGACTCTCACCCATTCTCCTCAGACCGGCCGCAAACGACTCCATCAGAAGATTCAGTTCCTCCTCAAAAAACGGGATCCTTCTGCGCGCAAGGGGTGCTGGGTCTGTTCGATCATAAGCGGACGCTACCCTCAGCAATTTCCATGCCAAACGATTCCCTGAGTTTTTCAATTTCCTGCCTCACGCAATTTCTTACCCTCCTACCCGTCGATTTGAACTTGATCCTCCCTCGCTCTGTCTTGAAAATTCCTAATCGTGCGCCGTCGCTTTGCCCTCATCCTGTCTCTAGTCGCGTGGCTCTTCGCCACCGGGTGCCACTGGGATTTGGTGCAAACCTTTGCCTGGGGTAAAAGGTTCGCCACCTACGCGCAATCGATGTCCTACGCCGACGCCGCCCGGTTGACCTTTACCCCCGACAACCTCTGTAACGTCTGCGAACTCGTGCAGGACGCCCGTCAGCAAACCGACGCCGAGGGCCAACCCGCCCCGGTCTCCGCGGGCACTCAAAAAATCCTGCTCGCCCTTTCACGTCGTGCCGGCCGTGGTCATTTCTGCCCCGGCTCCCGACCCTTGGTTGCTTAGCGACCACACTGCGCCGCCCCGCCGGTGCCGCCGCCGCGCGCCTGAGCCCTCCCCTTCGCTCAACCTTCCTGTCCGAGGTTCCTGCCTTCGTTTCAATCGACCAGCAGGGTCCTTGGCGCGAGTGCCCGTCCGTCTGCGCGGACGCCTGCCCGCATCCCACGAACACTCAATAATTTATCTCTTTTTCTCCCATGTTTCGTCCTTTTTTCGCCTTGGCGCTCTTTCCATTCTCCTCATCTCACCTGTTAATTCCGCCCCTCGCGCCGATTCCCATGCCCCGATCTGGGTCATGTGAGGTGGACCCCGTCGGTTGGACAGGTCGGGCGGATTTATAGTTATGGTTTCTGGTTTTTCTGACCAAGAATAAAAGATAATGGAGGGGAGCAGGGGAGGAAGCGCGGCTTCCTCCCCGCTCGGATAGCCGCCGTCAGGCGGCGGCTTGGTAGAGTTGTGCGTGGTAGACCTCGGATGGTGTTTGGCGGCCGTGGGCGGAGTGCGGTCGTCGGTCGTCGTTGTAGAACAGCAAGTAGGTCTCCAAGTTGGCATGGGTCTCGACCATCGTCTCATAGCGTTTCAGATAGACTTCTTCGTATTTGACGCTGCGCCACAGGCGTTCGACCAAGACATTGTCCAAGCACCGTCCTTTTCCGTCCATCGACAGTCGCACGCCGGCGGCCAACAATGGCTGGGTGAACTCGGCGCTGGTAAACAGGCAGCCTTGGTCGGTGTTGCAGATCTCCGGCTTGCCGTAAATCGCCATCGCGCGCTGCACCGCTCGCAAAACGACGCATCGAGCGTGTTGGACAGTTCCCATGCGAGCACCCTCCGCGAGTGCCAGTCGATCACCGCACTCAGGTAAACGAAGCCATCGCACACCGGGATGTAGATGATATCTGTTGCCCACACGTGATTCGACCTTTCAACCTTCCGCGTTCGCAGCAGATACGGGTAGATCTGAGGAGAGGCCGCTTTCTTCGACAGACTCGGTTTTGGATAGATCGCCGTGAGTCCCATTAATCCCATCAATCGTCGCACCCGTTTACGGTTCACCACGTGTCCTTCGCGTTGCAACCAACGGGTCATTTGGCGGCTACCAAAGAACGGTGACTCGAGGTAGATCTCGTCGATCTGTTTCATCAACGCCAGGTCCGCTTCCTTCGGTGGCTTCGGGTGGTGGTAGTAGGTTGAGCGTGGCAGCTCCCACAGTTCGCACTGCCGGGCCACACTCAGCTTCGGATGCTCGGTTTCGATCATGCTGCGGCGCTCTTTACTCTCCAAATGGGCCAACTGTTTTTGAGCCCCTCGAGCTCCATCTGCAGCTGCCCGATCCGCGCATACAGTTCCTTCTCTTTCTTTGCGATTCCGCTCGATCTCGTCGCGCACCTGCGCCGAGGGCTTCGCGAAGACCTCCGGCAACCGCTCGGACACCTCCTTCTTCCACTGATCTCACTGGCACCGGATGCACCTCGTGACGCTGCGCGATTACGTGGATCGGCTCGATTCCCTTAAGGGCTTCGAGCCCTACTTTCGCTTTGAACTCGGCACTGAAGGCACGTCGTTTCTTCGACATATTGGACTCCTGTGGGATTTAATCATCCCTCCTGTCCAACTTCATGGGGCCACCTCACTTGCCTCCCCAATAGGCAGACAATTTATGAATATTATTAATTCATTAGTTCCTTACTAATAGGCTCTTAATCGAATGACCCCGACGGGCTCACCTCCACCATCGGCCCAAAAAAAGCGCCCCGGCGAACCGAGGCGCTTGCAAAAAAAGAAAATGAAAGCGGGGTAAAAACTTACTTGGTCACGTGACCGGAGACCAACTTGGTCATCTCAAACATGCTGACAGACTTCTTTCCATCAAAGACCTTCTGCAACTTATCATCGGCGTTGATGATGGTCTTCTTGTTCGGGTCTTGGAGACCGTTCTTCTTAATGTAGACCCATAGAGCTTTGGTGAGCTCGGTCCGGGGAAGTGGCTTCGCCCCAACAACGGCCGCGAGGGCTTCGTCAGGGGTTACCGGTTTCATGAATGCTGCGTTGGGTTTGCGTTTAGCCATATCAGATTCCGAGTGTAGACTTCACTGTCTCGAAAGCAATACGATTTTCAGACCCTTCATGGGGTATTTTCAGAGGTAAAACGAAAGAGAACCTCGCCTCTGACCCTAAGTTTCCCAGTCGTGGAGCGCTATTGGAACCAATCACACTGACCCTCAGGCCCGCCTGAATTCTGTGTATTTATAAAATTATTACAAACCGGCTTCGAACCCGGAGGCATGGTCACCTATTATTACCGGATCCGCTAGGTTGATTGGCGGCAGTCTGTCGCAACGCCCGTCGCCGCCGCACTTCCGCCGCCACCGCATCCAACCGCGCGCGTTCATCGCGCCGGCGTTGGATTCGTTTTTACTGTATTCACCCAAGAATTACCACTGCGATTCGACAGGTTGGCGGCCATCACCGGACGGGCTCCCCCGCCGGCTAGTTTTGTGACCTGCAACGCCAGCACCACCGTGCGGCCTGCCTGCCGCACGCGCACGGTATTTTCCGTTGCATCATAGGCCTCAATCACCAATTCATCCGGACCCACCTCAAATTCCACCATCAACCAAGCCGATCTATTCTTGGACACATTGTAGACACAGAACAGTTTGGACGCTCCATCTCCGAAAATACCGCAAAACTGCAGCTGAGCATCCTCCTCCACCTTTGGTGCGGCCGGGGCTTCGGGTCCAGCCGGTGGCATGAAGGGAGAACGGGGCACCTGGGAGAAACCGACCGTGGCCAGTCCACTACACAGAGAAACGAGTAAAAGAGGACGGATTGATGGAATGAACATGTTAATAAACCGGAAACGGGACGCATCTCCACTCAATGACGTACAGTCACGGGGTCAAGTGACACTACACAACGAATCTGTTTCAGACTCGTTGCTTGCTCCGTCCGGCACCTTCTAAACATGGTCCCGTTACCGATGCACACTTTGCCACTCTGGGCCTGGGGCGCCTTTCTCATCTTTATCATCGCGATGCTCGCGCTGGATCTCGGCGTGTTCCGCCGGGGCTCACACACCATCAAGCTAAAGGAGGCTCTCACTTGGTGCGGCATTTGGTTCAGTCTCGCGATGGCCTTCAACGCCGTCGTGTGGACGTGGCTGGGGCCGAAACGCGGTTTGGAGTGGACGGCGGGCTACCTGATCGAAATCGCGCTCAGCGTAGACAACGTATTCGTCTTCATTGTCATTTTCACCTATTTTCAAGTTTCGGCGCGCCGGCGGAAGCCGCTCCCGTCATGGCCCGCTTGCAGATCGACACACAGGCCGCCGTGCGCGACCTCGCCCACAACCCGCAACTCGACGAGGTCGGCCGCGCCCGCGCGCTTGCCGCACTCCAGCAAAAACGCACGTGAGCGCCTGGCCTCAACGCTGACCCCCGAACAGCTCGAACGCTACGAACGCGCCTTGGGCCTTTGGATCCCGCGTCTCACCACCCCGCCGCCGCTCCCCCGCAACTGAAGCCCCGCCTCGCCTCGATGAAACCGTTTCGCCTCCTGCTTATCCAGTCGCTGCTCGGCAATGTGTGGCTCGCCGCCCGGGTAAGCACTCACGTTCGCGCCCAACCCGAAACGCCCGCCCCCAACCTCGCCGTCGAACGCATTGAAACGACTCCCCTCGCCGCACCCGCCCCAGTGCCGGAACGCACCTTCCGCGCAACTGCTCAGGATCTCCGCGCGGCCGGATTGAGCCCCGCTTTGGTGGAGCGCATCCTCACCCAGATGCTCAACGAATCCGAACCGGTTGAGAAACGCGATTATTGGCAAACATCCCCGCGCATCCCTACGAGCGATCGCCTGCGACGCGAAACCGAGCGCGAACAGGCGCCGCGTGACGCGCTCGGCGACGACCATCGCTTCGGCGCCAAACGTATCGCCTCACTCCGCAAGGCTTACGGCGACTACACCCCGGAACAGCTTGACCAGATCGACGCGCTACTCCGCGACTACAAAAAGATCGGCGTCAAAGTCCGGGCGGAGCCAACCGATGCCATGGCGCGCCGGGAAATGAATGCTTTGCTCACCACGGAGCTGGAGACCGATCTGCTCAATCTACTCGGCCCCGAGGGCTTCTTCGACTATCAGGTCCGCAACAGCCCTAACTCTCCTATCCTGCGCCACGTCATGGGTGCCTTCAGTCCCACCGAGTCGGAGTTTCGCGACGTGTTCAGGCTCTACACTGCCGCTAACCGGTTATGGCCGGAACTCGCTCCCGTCCGACACTGCGTTCCGGGATTTCATTGCCGATCCCGCCAACCAATCGGCCCTCGTCGCAACCTTGGGTGACGAACGCGCCTGGGAACTCGAATTGGTCTCCGACCCCAAACTGGCCGCCGAAGCCCGCTTTCTCAGCGCCCTCGATCTCCCTTCCTCGTCCTTGGTTGCGCTTCAGGGCTACTCCGCGCTCGCCAGGAGAGCGCGCTCGCGGCGCTCGCGCCTGCGGCCGAGGGCACGCCCTCACCGGAAAGTCTCGAGACCGCCCGCCTCACCCTCACCCAAATCGCCGCCGACCTCGACTCCTTGCTGACTCCGGAAATTGCGGCCCGCTATCGCGAGACGCACGGCTATTGACTGAAGATACCGGAGCCGGTCGAAATACCGCTGCCCCCGAATTAGGGGAGTCTTTCGAAAGAAAGGAGGTGCCCACGGGCGCCACTCTTCCTCACTCGACGTGGTTTCAAAACGAAAGCAACGCAGGGTAAAAACAAAGGCACCAAAGCCCCTCCGCCGCGGCTCCACGGAGTCAGGACCTTCAACAGCAGGCTGATGGGCTTCCCGTCCCTTCGTTCCCTGCTGTAAAAACAGAACCACATCCGACATAGCCCAGTCCGGCGCACGGTCGTCGACAAGCGACGCCCCCTACCTCCTGCTTCCGTGTAGTCCGTGGTCCAAACCCAGCAGGCTGACGGCTCCGCTCTCCTCTGTTCCCTCCTGTAAAACAAAACCACATCCGACCTCGCCGAGTCCGGCGCGCGGCCGTCGACAAGCGACGCCCCTTTTACATCCTGCTTCCGTGTGGTCCGTGGGCCAAATCCCGCAAACTGACGGCTCCGTTCTCCTCTGTTCCCTCCTGTAAAACCCAATCCCTACCCGCTGACGGCCTTCGTTCCCTTGTGAGGAGATCCGAGAGGATCATGTCGTTACTTTGTCACAATACTTGTGCAAAGGAGCTGGGGCGGTTCATGGACAATACGGACCGCTACCAGAGGAGCTGTCGACGAATTGAAACCACCCTCAGGGTATGGAAATCGTATCAAGGAATACGCCCAATGCGCCGTCAGGAGGCATGGAAATGCCGAAATGAGTATGACGCTGAGTTGCAACGTTATCACGACATGACCCCGCTCAGACTTTCGCTGGTCAGCGCCGGGCCGGTCGCACTGACTTCCCGCGACCTCTCCGACAGGGACGCTGCACTGCTGGTCGACCGATGCTGGGAGGCGCTGACTGCCCTACTCGCCGAATTACATCGCCGGTTGATGCGCAGTCTACACATTGCAGTGCTCCATTCCCGATTATCGAGCGACCAGCTCAAGATTGATCCACGTTTCAATGCTTTCCACAAGCGATTGATTCAACTGATTACGAGCCCGTTATCTCAAGCGAGCCCATGCGGAAGTTCTACGACTCGCCGAACAGCTGATGCGGGACGAATATAGCGATCGCCATCAGCTGGCGGGCACCTTGATGGCCTGCTTGGGAACGGTTCCGCCGCCCCAAGCCATGCCAACATTTTCAGGCGATTTCGCTGACGAAGTATGTCTGTGTGCGGATCTCGCCCGGGGATGCGCCCCCTTTGCGGACGTGACCTATAACACGCCCGTGTAGGCAACGACGAGCAGGTAGCAATCGCAACAGGCATCGCCCCGATGCTGTGAATGGGGTGCTCGAAAAGTGCCGGCAACTCGATTGGGAAATGACCCTCCTCGAAAATTTGGCTCCGCTTACCAATCGATAGGGCCCCAGGCATGCCCATGAGTCCTTTCGCTCGCCGAAGATGAGAACGTATCAGGATAAAAGCCTTCCTTGCTCTTGGCTGCAGCGGTTGGCGGAATACGCTCAACGTATGGTGCCGAACTGTCGGGCAATGGTATTCGATTCGTTGCCGAATCGCCGGAGCATTTTGGAGGCATCTAAAAACAAGCAACCGCGCCACGTGCGGGGTTGTTTGAAAAGTGGAAAATTCTCCCCCCCTCCTCGAATTCTCCCCCCCTCCCCGTTGCCTCTCGAATGGGTCGACGAAAGTCGCAATTGAACTCCTACCTTTGATCGAAGATGCAACCGCTAGTTGGATCAATCTCCGTTGGGGCCTTCCGCTCACGGAAAACTCCATGGCGCATTTCGCGCTCGACCTGAATCGTTTGGTGGCCCTCCACCGCGACCCGAATGCGATATTCGTGCGGGACCACATCGCTGATTCCCGCGTCGGCGCGGACTGGGAGGTAACGAATCGCTAGCGACGCCAGAAGACCCATTCTGAGCCTTGAACCGGCACGAGCGTGTGTAGAAGCAACGGGGACAAGTCCGTTCCGAAGCACAGTGCGAGCAGGCACTGGAGCGGCGACGTCGGTATCGAACTACTCGGCGGGTTCACGCCCATGCGATGCGCATCGCTGCGGCTATCGCCAGAAATTATCGAAAAATAACTCGTTCTCATTCACCGATTCCTGCTTTTTTATCTAGTTCATGGATACTGCGCCCCACCACGTATTCTTCTCTTATTCTCGTGAGGATAACAAACACCCCGTTGACGACGAAGGACACGGCTGGGTTACCGCACTCTATCACGATCTCAAGGAGCGCCATCGCCGCTATTCTGGACGGGAGCTGAATATCTTTTTTGACCAAGAGTCGCTTGAGCTCGGCAAAGACTGGCGGCGCGCACTCGGAGCGGGCATCCGGGAGTCAAATCTCTTCCTCGCTTTCCTGTCGCCTAACTACCTCACGGGTGACAACTGCATTTGGGAGTGGGAATAGTATCTCTTGCGCGAGCATTCGTCGGCGCGAGGTGACGACGGCTTGGTGCCGATCTATTTCGTTGCTCCCCGCGAGATGCGCCCGGCCGAAGGCCAGCGCATCGCGGCTTGGCTCGATGCCATGCACGTGAAGTTTCCGTGGTTCAATCCTCGTGCCACCGATATCGTGGTCGAAGACGAGCAACGTTACCGGGACTTCGCGGCCGACATCCACCGCCGTAACCGCACGGAGATCCTGGAACTCCAACCTTGGGCCGAAGAAGGGCCCAAGGTGCTCAAGCAAATCGATGCGGCCGCGCGTAGTGCTGCACTCAAGGTCCAGTCGCGCGACTGGACCGAAGACGAGCGTCCTCTTTCGGAGCGTCTCGACTCCATCGACCGCTACATTTCCCACTGCCTCGCACCCGCTGATCTCGCTCCGGGCAACCTCAATCGTAGCCAAAGCACCTTCGTCGGTCGCCACGCTCAGTTAGGCCAACTGCACACCATCATTCGAAAAGGTGGAGCGCAGGTTGGAGGCCGCGGAAGTGGCGGGCGAGGGATGATCGCCGCTTCCCACGGTTTGGGTGGTCTGGGCAAGTCAGCCTTGGCTCGGCAATATGCGCATGCATATGCGGAGTATTTTGCGGCGGGCGGCACTTGGGAGCTACGATGTGCCGGCGAGACCAAGATCGGGCAGGTGCTACTCCAGTTGCTGGATAACCCAGATGGCGTTAAGACTGTTGAAAGGGAAGTGGACCTATCCCTCGAGCTGCACGAGGCTCAGAGAGCCAACAGTAGTTTAGCGGCCAAGGCGGTCGTGGCGCATCTTCGCGAACTTACGATGCGTCGCTGCGATATCGTGAGAGAACGTCTCGCCCGGCACTCTGAGCGCCACAGTGGCGATAGTAATTTTGCGACCCTCGATCAGCCGCGCCTGTTACTTATCCTAGACAACGTGGATCAGCCTGAGCTGCTGTCCAAATCACAGGTCAAATTATTGTCTGCTGAGGACTGGCTGGAAATCATCGTGACCAGCCGCCTCCATCCCGGAAAGTTTGGTGAGGATGCTCGCACTTTCCACAGCGTCGAAGTTGATGGGCTGCCCGAGAGCGACGCGTTGCAGCTGCTTCGCGAGTTGCAACCCGAGCAACGTTTCCCGGAAGGTGAAGAAAACGAGCAGGCCGCCCTTGAGATTGTGCGCTTGCTGGGCGGCTACACGTTGGCGATCGAATTGGTAGGCGCCTACATGAAAACCAAACCGCGAACCTTTCCTCCGACTCGAATGCTGGAGCAATTGCGCACCGACGGAGTAGCGCTGAAGGTGGACGCCTATGCCGCCGATCCGGACGTGAAGAATAAGATCGAAGACGAAGACTACCGGGGCCGCACGATCGGGTCTCTGGTCGCGTCGAGCATGGCCTAGGTAAGCCAACCGGCTCGGACTGCGCTTCATTTTGCTAGTTTTCTCATGCCGGACTCGATCCCGGTGGAATGGATACGCACCCTCACGGCGCAGGCGCATCCGGATGCCGGCTTGACGGAGGACGAAGGAGCATGGGCGGAGTTATGGAACGAATTGCACGATCTTCGGTTATGGCATCCAGTGGAAAACCCAGAGTGCGATAAGCAAGGTCTCGCCGTGTGGCCCCAGCTCGTTCGCATTCACCGCATTGTTGGCGAACACGTAAGATCTGCTGCCGGCCCTGAGCGATGGTCGGAAATTGAGGTATTTCTTGATCAGCTTACGACCGAGTTTGAACAGCGGGAAGGAAACGAAAACGCCGACCATCTGAGGAGGCAGCATCCTTGGCTGCTGGAACAGTTCGAATAGCTTTTAGCTCCTCAATCCCTTAAGGGGATAGTTATTTCGCCAGTGCTCCTACGATCGGTGAATGTTTCGGTGGAGTATGAAGGGGACCACGGTTCACCAAACCGAGCTAAAGCCTGTCCAGCGGGCGCAAGTCGTTGGTGATAAGCTGTAAGCGTGATAAAAAAGAGGCCTAAATCGGGAGTAAATCCTGGTTTAGGCCCAAAAACGGCGTCTATGATTGGGTGTGAAACTAATACACAAAGCCGTCGGAGATGAAATTGCCCTGCAGAGCTGGCTGCGTCCAGCGCTTACGACTGTCGGGCCGAACAAAGATTACGGGCAGTTTCGCGAGCCGCTCGATGCGGTGGACCGAGTGCTGCGAGCCAGTCACCTTGAATCGATGGCGATGGACTTCGCGCGGGTGGGCTTCGAGTCGGTCGACGCCGGGCAGCTGCGCCGTCGCCTGGAGTTCGCGCGCAAGGCGCTGCGGGTGCATGTGTTGCGTATGCTGTTGGGAAACATGCCTTTTCGGCAACTCTCGCGCGCACGATTGAAGGCATCAAGGGCGTTTCCAAGAGCGTGTTGGAGCGAGCTTCGCAGTGCTTTACCGCCGAACCGGTGCGGTGGATGGGTCAGGTGTTTATCGAGATGGTCGCCGAGGCGGACCGGGCGGCCGAACTCGGTCTGGCCGAGCCGCAGTCGATGGAGACGTGCCTGGTGGACTCGACGTGCTGGCCCACCAACATCCACTTTCCGGTGGATTGGGTGCTGCTGCGCGATGTGAGCCGAACCCTGCTCAAGGCGGTGATCCTGATCCGCCGGGCCGGCATGCGTGCACGCATGCCGGCGGAGCCGGAGGTCTTCGCCCGACAGATGAACCGGCTGTGCATTGAGATGACGCACACCCGACGGCGTGCGAATGCCAAACGAGCGCGCAAGCAGGTGCTACGCAAGATGAAGCGACTGTTGCGCACCATCGGTGAACACGCCCAGCGACACCGCGACCGCCTGGACCAAGCGTATGCGTCGACCCACACCTCCGCGCGACAGGCCGCTCGCATCGTCAAACGCATCGTCGAACGCATCGACGAACGCATCGACGAACGCATCGACGCGATGTTGGCTCAGATGCCCGCAACGATCAACCAGGCCCACGAACGCATCATCGGCGCGCGACCAGTGCCCAACGCCGAGAAGATCCTCCGCGTCTACGAACCCGACGTGCAGACCGTGGTCCGGGGCAAGGCGTCCGGCGCGGTCGAGTTTGGCAACACCCTCATGATCAGTGAGAACGTGACGGGGTTGATCACCGATTGGCAGTTGTATCAGGGAATGACTCCGGCCGAATGGCGTCAGTTCGACCTGAGCCTCGAGCGCCAGAATCAGTTCGACCTGAGCACCCCGATCAAAGCGGCGAGCACCGACCGAGGCTTCTCGACCCAACGGCTGTGCGAACGCTTGGCCGAAGCCGACATTTATGACGCCACTTGCCCCCGCGATCCGCAGCAACTGCAACGGCGCATGCAGGAGCCGCAGTTCGTGGCGCTCCAACATCGCCGGGCTTCGACGGAAGCCCGCATCGCCATCATCAAGCAACGCCAAGGCAAGCGATTGAGTGCCAGAGGCTTCACGAATCGCTACCTGAAGGTAGCCTGGAGCATCCTCGGTCACAACCTCTGGCTCATCGCCCGACTGCTGGCCGACCAACCACCGCAAGCCCAAGCCGCCTAAAACCACCAAGCCTACTCCAACGATGAACAATAAACCGGCTGCCGGAGGTTCCCTCATGGAAACGATCCAGGCACTGACTGCTGCGACACTGCAATTTAGCCATTAAATTGCATCTGCGCGCGCCTACATCCGCCATTGGTAGCCGGAAATCCGCTCAAAAATCGGCTTTCCTGCCCCCCTTCCAAAATCAAGGTAAATGGGACACGCGCTAACTGGAGCCTGTCCCATTTACTCCGATTTTCGTGCGGAGGATCATGAGGAGATTTTCGCTCACAGGATTATGAAGCGGAAAGAGCGGATTCCACCTCTTGAAACGCAAATACGTTGCGTGAAGGAATCCTCAATGCGGATGTGCTCCGGAGCGCAGCCACGCGAAGCCCTCCGGTGATCCGGTTGGGCATCGTGACGGAGTAATTTTGGTGATAACCTCAGGCCGCTTGGGCCAGTGGCGGCTGGTCGGCCAGCAGTCTGGCGATCAGCCAGAGGTTGTGGCCGAGGACGCTCCATGCTACCGTGAAATATCGGTGCATAAAGCCCTTGGCTCGCAAACGCTTGCCTTGACGCTACTGGAGGATGGCAATGCGGGCCTCAGTCGAGGCCCGGCGGCGTTGCAATTGGACGAACTTTGGTTCCGTCATACGTTGCTTCAGTTCTTGAGGATCGCGCGGGCAGGTCGCTCGATGCAATCGTGCGCGAGAGTTGCCGAAAAGGCATGTTTTCCAACAGCATACGCAACACATTCACCCGCTGCGCCTTGCGCGCGAACTCCAGGCGACGGCGCAGCTGCCCGGCGTCGACCGACTCGAAGCCCACCCGCGCGAAGTCCATCGCCATCGATTCAAGGTGGCTGGCTCGCAGCACTCGGTCCACCGCATCGAGCGGCTCGCGAAACTGCCCGTAATCTTTGTTCAGCCCGACAGTCGTAAGCGCTGGACGCAGCCAGCTCTGCAGGGCAATTTCATCTCCGACGGCTTTGTGTATTAGTTTCACACCCAATCATAGACGCCGTTTTTGGGCTTAAACCAGGATTTACTCCCGGTTTAGGCCTCTTTTTTATCACGCTTACAGCTTATCACCAACGACTTGCGCCCGAGGGACAGGCTCTAACTGGAAACCCTCCGTCGACGTCGAACTGCCCGCACCATCGCAATCGTAACGATTGCTACATCGAAGTCGTTACCATCGCGGTGCCGTTATCGTTACCTTCGTTATCAGGCAAGGAGGTCGCCTCTCGGACGTTTACAGTTATCCGTTGGAAATATCAGTCCAGGAAGCCAAAATTCTACTCAATGTCGGTGACGCCAAAGTCCATTTAATCGATGTTCGTGAACCCCATGAATGGGAAATCTGCCACGTCGACGGAGCTCCACTTATGCCCATGAGTCAGATTCCCGAAAGCATGTCCACCTTACCTCCCAATGAACATCTCTTGATCATGTGCCACCACAGTGATCGCAGCCAACGCGTAACGGAATTCCTCCGCTCCAATGGATTTGAAACCGCTTCCCTTTAGAGTCCAAATCCGAACGCCCGAGTGCCGATCACTACCTGGGCAGCCTAAATTCCTGTTGGGCTGCGACATAATCTACCACATGTTTAGCGAAAGCGTCCTTCAGCCGCCGGCTAGCAGTGCCGTCACCAACAGAAAACCTGAAATCATCAATCCTCACCACGGGTTGCACATCCTTGGTCGATGACAACAGCATGCATTCGTCCATCTGCGCCAAATCCTCAATTCGCAGATTTTCCTCAATCGGCTCCAACCCAGCCATATTCGCTACGGTCGACAAAGTCACTGACCGCGTGACCCCTGCCAATATTCCGGCATCCAAACGGGGAGTCACAAATTCGTTTCCCCGAATAAACGCAATATTACTCGTCGAAGCCTCCGTGATAAATCCGGCCTGATTCAACATCACGACATCATCCGCTCCACGTGATTTCGCCTCCTGCAATCCCATGAGGTTATTCAGGTAATTACCGGTCTTCCACGCGGGATTGAGGGTATCTGGCGCATTTCGAAACAAGCTCTTGGCCACATGCAACCGCAGTCCCGACGCAAGATCCTCATCACTCAGCACCGGAACCGCTTTCACCAAAATCACATAACCAGGATCGGCCGCCAAAGCGGTATCAAGCCCAATCGCCCCCTCTCCACGATAGACCTGGAGTCGAATATACACATCTCCATCATCTTTAGAAGATCGACGAAACCCTTCGACGGTCCGCACGATTTCCCCCCACATCTGCCCCTTCGTCCATGGGATAGCAAAACCCAAAACTCTGGCAGAGCATTCCAGCCGTTTCCAATGCTCCTCCCAAGCATATAAAGTTCCGCCATAACTACGCCAGACTTCGTATACCGCATCTCCATATAAGAAACCTCTATTCAATACTGAAACAGTAGGTTCATTTGGCAGATGCAAGTGCCCGTTCGTATTGGCCTGAATTGACCAGATCAACTGCTCATTCATTATGGTCTCAGCGAGTGGGAAAATATTTCCCATCAAACGAAAATTTCCCCTCACACGAAAACAAAAAAATCCCGGAAGGAAACGGCGGCGTCAAGCAGCTAGGGCTCAGTTTTTGTATTTTTGTATAATAGCATGAAAGACTTCAGCGGGAGACTGTCCGTCGAGCCCGATGCGAGGGAGATTATTAAGTAGCCACTCCGCTTTGGCCTTTGGTGACGGTGTTAAAGTCGATGACTTTAGGGAAGTATTCCCGGATCAGACCGTTGATATTCGCGACCGCACCGCGCTGCCAAGGGCTGTGTGGATTGCAGAAGTAGACCGCCACTTTTGTGGCAAGGGAGAAGGCGGCATGTTGGGCCATTTCGCGGCCGTTGTCCTAGGTGAGGGTCTTGCGCAGGTGGGCGGGCAGGCGTTTGAAGGCCCGGATGAGAGCGTGGGCGACGCTGATCGCGTCTTTGGCGCCGCCCAACGGGACGATCATCACGTAGCGGGAGACCCGTTCGGTGATGACCAAAATGGCGGTGCGATTGCCCGCACCCATGACCAAGTCGGCCTCCAGTGTCCGGGCACCTCCCGGCGCTCCACCTCAGCGGGTCGCTCGCCGATATTGATCGCGCCCGACAACTGGCCCGAGAGCTTGCCCTTGGCGCGGGGGGGGGCGGGACTGCGCCGGGGCTTCTTGCGTCGCAAATAAGCGATCAACTCCTTCTTAACCGAGCCTTTGGAGTGGACGTAGATGAAGTCGTAGATGGTTTCGTAGCTCACGCGTCGGGTCAGCTCAAGGTCATGACGTCGTCTCAAGGCGACTTCGATTTGCTTGGGTGTAGCGCCGGTGGCAAACAGGGCCAGCACCTCGTCGCGCAAGGCGGGCGTGTCGGCGACTTTGTTGCGCACGGCGCACTTGGGCCGACGGCAAGCGCGAGTCTGCGCATCCATGCCGCTGTAGCTGTTGCGCCCGCCGTTGCGGGTGATCTCGCGATTTGACCACCGAGGCGTCGCGGCCGAGGGCGGCGGCAAGCTGAGCGCCGCTTTTGCCCTGGGCCAAACCGGCATGCATCGCCTCGCGTTCCTTGGCGGTGATGCGCCGTTGTGTTTTTGCCACCACTCCAAATCCTCCGCTCTGCGCCCACGACGCCAGCGCGGAGTTTTTCCCAGAGCGAGAGGACGACCGGCCCGGCTTGCCGGGCCGGTCGTCCTCTCTCGCTTGTGTAATAGCTGCTCACCGCTCCCTTCCTGCGGCCTGCCGCAACCTCAATCCCGCCAATCATCAATCCCAATATCAAACGTATAGTATTCATTATAGTGCATTAGGAGAAAGGGAACCACTCCCTCTCAGCCTGTGCACTCAGGGTTGGACTGCGGCGATGGCAGTCGGGAGAGATCGTCGGTCAGCGTGGACCGGAACATGCCGAACCGTGAGATTCCGATCACCATTCCACTATCGGCGCCCCAACCGGGTCCGTTGTCACGAAAAACGCCACAAGCCTGAGAGCTTAAAAGTACGAGTAATCGATGACGATCAACACGCCCTTCAACCAAGAACTCAGCGAATCTGAGTTATGCTACCGGAATATGATGGAGTGACCGAAGTCTCATTCGATTCGGAATAGGATTTGATGGAAGGAATGAGCTCGCCTGAAGCACAGGAACTGGGTGCCGTTCTCTTGCGGGAAGAGAACACTTCTATCGATCACTCGAAGGCTTCGGCGTTCATCGTCAGAGAGGAGAAACTGTAGCGTGGGCTCCCTGCACTCACTCCCACGCCGAGCGGCCACTTCACGCCCTTGAATCACAGCGTAACGCGTCGGCCTGCACCAGACACTGCCCGCTCAAAACTCGCCATCCCGCACTCGTTCCCAGCGTTCGCGCTCCCCGGAGAGTCCATGCGCCGCCAACCCCACCGCAATTTCGCTCTCGGTCGGTTCCACCACCTCGTGCTTGCTGTCGCCCTCCAACTCCGGCCGCACTTGGCGGGTAATCGACCAACAGGCCCAAGCCCGCCATTGGCGCAGCGTTTTCCGCGGCTCATTCATCCGATCCGCGTAGTGCTGGAAATGCACCCGAGGGTTCCCGCAAAACAACTCCCGCGGCACTTCCCGCAGTAACCAGGCCATCCCCGCATACGGTATCGGCCACGACCCGACCACCGGTTCCGTTCCTATCAGGTCCACTCCCATCGCGCGGTCCAAACACAGGATTGCCCGCGCGAGAAGCCGACGATGCCACAGGTAGTGCCCATACTCCAACGCTGTCCCGTAAAACCCCGCTCCCCGCGATGCCCCGTACGGCTCGTAGACCCGCCAGTCCATCTGGGGACGCGGCACGGGCAAATGAGGACAATCAGGCAATTTCACGAGAGCTTGGGTGAAGCCCTGCGCCGCTCACGTCAACTACGGCAATACGTAGATCTCCAGCAGCGCCACTCCCGTGCCTCCATCCGCCCCACTGACTTGCAAGGTATAGCCGCCCGCCACCAGCTCCACCACGATGGCCGCGTCCCCACTCCCCGTTCTCAACGGAAACGCTCCGACCAACTCCGCTGCCTGCACCAACTGCATCCCCACGACACTCAGCATATCCCAATCATCATTCGACGCCAACTCGACCAGCCCTCTCATCACCCGCAATTGGGGATCGACGAGCGTATCGAGCACTCCAAACGCCTCCAACCCGGGTCCCACCGCTCGCACCAACAACCGCACGCTGCCTTCGCCTCCGACCGTGAGACCGCCCACGAGCAGTCCGTTACCCGATCCCACCTGAGCCCGCACCCACAGATTCGCCAACGAACTCCCGGCCGGACTATTCGCATCATACGCCTCCACCAACGCCACCCCCGAGCTATCATCGTTGCCCCCAATTGCCGCCGTGTAAATACCAGCGGTCAACTGCAACCACAGCGCGGCATCCCGCGTCCCTCGCGTCCACGGAAACGCCCCCACCCGACCCATGGTCGCCTCCAACTCTGCCACGGTCGCCTCTCCGTCCCCCCCACGCTTCATTCCGACCGACTTCCGTGGGCTCTTTTCGCAACACCAACTCCGGCCGAGCCAAAGGGTCCGCAATGCCAAACTTCTCCAGTGCCGGACCTGCGCCTCTCACCAACATCGACTGCTCTCCATCCCCCTTGACCACAAACCCGGCGACCAAGGTTTGCGTGGATCCCACCACTGGGGATCGAGCCGACAAATTATACAACCCCGCGCCGTCGCCTGCCGCAGCCGTCGCCACATTCCATCGCAGCGTGCTTCCTCCCGCGATCGGTGTCACCTCAACTTGACGCCACGTTCCGGGCTCATCCGTCGATACTCCAGTCAACCGCCCGGTCTCGCCTCTAAACGACACGCCTCCCGGCAGCTCGCCGCTGAGGCTCCATGGGCCCTCCCCCCCCGCAACCCTCGGCAGGTCCCGTCCACTTTCCAGCCCCGCCGTCATCACCGCCCAACTATACGGCGGCAGCTGCCCGCCCGGTTCTCCCATCACCAGTCCGCGCCCGCCGGTCGCCAAATACACGCGGCCCCAAACTTGGTTGTCGCCGGTCAGATCGTTGATCCAGCCAAACTGATGCGCGTCATCATTGATGCGTACCCAGGTCCCCCCTCATCGTCCGAACGCCAAAACCCACTCACTTCACCTCGGCGACCCCAAACGTAAATTGCGGGATAGCCTCCCGTCATCTTCGCGCGCCCCAGTCCCAATCGCCAGGCCGCATCCAGCCCCGCAACTTTACTCACCGCTCCACCGTAGTTGGTTGACCGATACAATCCACCATCCCCCGCCGGCAACCACCAGTGTCCTTCGCGCTCGGGCACGGCCTTGATCTCTCCGCCCGCAGTGGGCAGACCGCTCAACGTGATGGCAAAACTGCTGCCTCCGTCACTGGAAACGGCCACTCGTCCCGCATTGCTGTCATACATATACACATGATCCGCACTCACCGTGTCCGCTACGGGTTTGAATCCTCCCGTCGAGGGCCCCGACCGATGCCGCCCACGTCTTACCGCGATCGGTTGAGACATACGCCGTTGTGTTGGCGGGCACCCAGATAAACCGCGCCCCGTCCGCCGTGATGGTCAGCCGACCGGGTCCGTTCGCCGTCGCCTCGATCGGCGCCCTTCCAAAGTCCGTCCAATTCTCGCCGCCATCGGTCGTGTAACTGCCGCGCGTACTCTCGTAGTGCGTGCCATCACCCCCGGCGCGAGCTCCTCCACCGCCACCGAGGGCGCCGTGCCAGTGTGTGGCTGCGCCCGATCCGCCGGGCCGGGAGCCACCTGTGGATTCGGATGCCGGACAACTCCCATATCGCCATACGCTGCCACCACACCGCCTTCATTCGGCAGACTCACTACTTTCAACGGCACCGTTTCCTCCAATCCCGTATTCAAAAAATCCCACGCCACCGTCCCGCCATCATCCGCCTTCGTCAGGTTCTCCGTCGCCCAAATACCGTAACCGGTCACAAACCTCGCCCGCTCCGGGTTGTGTGGATCCACTTTCACATCTCCGATCCAATGCGGCCGGCTGTCGATGGTCCACGGTCCCGTCTCCCGCGTATAAGTGGCCCCATCAAGCAAGGCCCGCCAAGTCTCGCCGCCATCCGTCGTGCGGAAGACTTCATCTCCTGGCCACCAACGGTCCAGCGTGCTCACCAACACCACTCCCGTCCGGGACACGTCCACGCTCACTCCGGCATAGCCACCTTGCCCCCCTGGTAGCATCAAGGCTGCTCCCATCGCCATGGTCGCATCGAACTTCCACACCGCTCCGGTCGTCATGTCGTTCGGTCCCAATGCATCGCCTCCGACCACATAGAACTTCACTCCATTCGGATCCCCATAATCAAAATCCGCATGATGCGGGATAAACCCCGCGGCAGGTCCCGTAACCTTCCCCCCAGGTCGCCCCGTCATCCGTCGATCTCCACAACCCCGCATCAGCACCGGCCGTTCCCACCCATATCGTTCCTCCGCCACTGGAAGTTTCTCCTTCCCGCGCATCAATGGTCACCAAGGTCACCTGATCCGCCTCAAACGACGCTACTCGTGCCCACGTCACACCGCGGTCCCCACTCCTCCACAGCCCGTCCTGATGGATGCCCAACCACAAAATGGTTCCGTCCCCGGGATCCACCAGCAACCGCTCTCCTGTTGATTGATCGGGTAGGCGGAGGTAATTAGCCTCCGCCCCCCACACCACCCGGCATGCGGGTCCGCACCGGGCGGTTCCGAAACGCTATCGGACCGTAGTTGGATAGAACCGAATCACCCGTTTGGCAGGTGGGCCCTTCGGTTGAGTTTGAGAAACCCGTTTCGCGCCGACCACCCGATACACCGGTCGGTGTCGGAGGGTGGATCGAGCAAACGGACTCGCGCTCATCATTTTGGTTCGGGCCTTCGTCACAGTTGAGACCTCCAGTTCATTCGTCGGACGGGTAACCCGTCGGCGACTACTCCCGGCTCGTTTCCCGTGACTACTATGCCTTCTGCTGACTCCTCTGTTTCCTCCGTCGTCGTTACCGACGCGGCTGCTCCCCGTCATAGACGGGACGCGGGGCGCAGAGGCCTCCCCAGATAATGGCATCAACTTCCCTTGCACGAGCGCACCGTCTACCCTACATCTTGTACCACAGGACTTCGTCATGTGGTGGTGATTCGTCCCGGATGCTAAGCCTATTACCATGTTTCTGTTCGTCGCCCCACGAGTTTGCCTACGGCTTCTTTCAGACCCAGCCTCACGGCTACGCCCTTGCCCTCAGCTAGTGCTTTTATTTATCTGACTTTCCTTTCGGTATTTCATTGATTTGGTTCCATGCACAGAGGACTTAAACCTCATCAGTTGATGCCCATGCCGGGCATACACCCTCCGCGTTGCCTCCAAACCGTACCGGCATCTCGGTTCGAGCCCAAGTCGCTCCCCGATCGTTCGACCGCAGAATCGACCCTACGTAGGGAGATACTGCCCACACGCGAGAAAGACGCGTTCCGGATCCTGCGCATCCAACACCAAACTCACCACCCTTGTGAGCTGCGAGTCATCACGCCCTAAATCATCGTTCAAAGGCACCCATCGATCGAGGTCCGGCTTCCATCGATACGCGCCGCCTACGTCCGTGCGCGCATACGCCACCCCGGACTCCGCCGGATGATAACTCACGCCGGTCACAAACCCGCCTCCTCCCAAGCGCACGGCCTGCCACGTCGATCCCGCGCCTCGTGCCTCTCCACCCATTCCTATCACTACGATCCCACCAAGAAACACGCGGGATACCGATCCGATCAAAGCCGACAACATGACGCCACCCAACTGCCCTGTCTCATGGAGGTAAAGCGATGATTTAACGTTATTTTCCTGCCCTCACGTCTTTTCCCATTCGTCTCACGGTCAGTGTTCCCCTGCTGTCTTCACGCTTCCCTCCGCGCTGCTCACTACCCACTCTCAGCCTCGTGCCCTCCTCTCCCTCCGAATCAAAAACCGTCGCTTCAATCACCGGTCGTCAGCGGTTTGTCCTGTGGATCATGGGCAACGTTCTTTGTCTCTGGTCCCGCACCATTCGCATCGATATCGACGAAGCTTCCCGTCTCGCCCTCAGCGCCCAGCGTAGCCCGGTCGCCCTGGTGATTTGGCACAACCGGCTCTTCATGGAGGCCGAATGCATCCGTCGCTACCGGGACGCCAAACCCTTTTACGGACTTATCAGCACCAGTAAAGACGGCGCGTGGCTGGTCGGTTTCTTCGAAATGCTCGGGATCAAGGCCATTCGCGGATCCTCCAGTTGGAGCGCACGCGAAGCCGTCACGGCCATGATTAAGGTCGCTCAACGGGGGGAGGACATCGCCATCACTCCCGACGGTCCCCTCGGACCATGCTACGAATTTAAACCCGGGAGTCTCATCATCGCCCGCCGCGCCCACCTGCCCATGGTTCTGCTCGGCATGGAATTTTCCCACGCCAAACAACTCCGCAGTTGGGACAAATTCATTATCCCCTGGCCGTTCTCCCGCATGCGTCTGCGCTGCGCCTTGATCCTCCCCGAGCAGTTGCCAGCCAACCGGCACGACGCCGTGGCCCTCCTCACTGCCCGTCTCAACGAACTCAATGGTCACCTTCCCACGCCCGAGTCATCAACCCACCAAAAAGCGCCCCGCTAACCGAGGCGCTTCGTAAATCCGACCGGTTGGATCGAAACCTTAGAAGCTGGGTTCCAACACCAAGGTGCTGCCCGCTTCGACCACGTAGTCATCACCCGTGCTCCAAGTCTCATCATTGATGAGCAATTTGAAGGTCACTGGAGCAGTCGCGCCAGCCAGGGATACCGACCACTCGTCGTCCGAGATGCAGTCCAACGCCACCCCTGCATCCCACGACAACCCGGCGCCTTCGCCGCGTACGCAGAACGCGTTTCCGAATCCCACGTCGATTTTCGCCGTAACAACCATCGAAACCGGGGCCGCCACCTCGACGGCAACTTTCTTCACCGCGGCCTTTTTCACCGCCACTTTCTTTACCGGTGCTTTCGTCACGGGAGCTTTTTTCACGGGAGCCGCTTTGGGCGCGGCAGCCTTCTTCACAGGAGCCGCAACCGGCTTAGCCGCTGCGGTAGTTTTGGCGGGAGCTGCGGCCTTTTTAGGGGCGGCCTTTTTCGTTCCCACAGCCTTTTGGGTAGAGGCGGTCTTCTTGGCCTGTGGGGCGGCAGACTTAACTGTCTTGGTGCTCTTTTTCATGGTTTGATAGTCAGGTTAGTGTGACTCGACAGACGACGTTTGCGCGCGTCGGACGTCACCTCTCAGCAGCAAATTGAAGACCAAACCCTGTAAACGTGCAATATTTCACCGATGTCACATCCCGACACTGCCCAAATAGTGCCCGACCATTACGTACAAAGTCCGCGAAAAGGTGTTTACTCTGACGTGCGAACTTCCCAAAATGTTTCCTCCCTTGGCTAAAAGGGGCTGTAGCTCAGTTGATAGAGCGCTTCGTTCGCAATGAAGAGGTCAGGGGTTTGATTCCCCTCAGCTCCACCAGCCTACGCCCAGGCTGCCCACCATAATCGGCTTCAGTGCCGGCGGGCTCTGCCAGCCCCGACTATCGCTCGACCACCGTCACCCTAAGGGCCCCAGAGGCGACTCACTGCCGAATGGCAAACGTCACGTCTCCGGGACTGATTTTACCAGAAGACTCCAAGCCAATCCTTCCACGCCAGCCAGCCCCCCTCCGGGTCTCGCCCCCGCCAACCGTACACCACCATTGCGTTCGGCTCACTTCGCTCGTATCCTACTTCACTCTCCATGAAGATTTTACGAATTATGGCCCAATACGGCCTTGCCCTCCTGCCCTTGACTCTCGGTGCCTCCACTAAAACAGATGCGGAGATCGAATGCAAAGCTTCATTGTAGTTTAACTACCGCGTCATCCTCGGTAACCACGTCAACGTCTCCTCCAGCTCTGGCGTGGTTACGCGCTCGGGGTGGGCTGAAGACGCCGCCGCCAGCCAACTTGCTGCCGACACTATCTCCGGTTACTCTGGCATAGTAAGGATCGAGAATCAAATCGTCGGGCAGCCCTCACGCCGCGAATTTTCCGATGGCTGGATGGCTAACCACATTCACCGGCTACTGCTGATTAAAGCCGGCGTGAGTGACAAAACCACCAGCATCGTGGTGCGGCAGGGCATCGTCCGACCTGCGAGGCACCGTCACCGATCTCGCGCAAAAGGAACTCACGGGCTTCTACGCCGGCATGATCACCGGCATCAAAACTGTTAACAACAACTTGGTCGTCACTGAAAGTCCTCCGCCTCGCAGTCACCGGCCTGAACACATCGACGACGGCTCCATTACCGCCCAGATCAAACCCGCCCTCCGTATTGACCCTTCCACTACCGATATGACTTTGGGCGTGACCACCAAGAACGGCTCCGTCACCCTCAACGGCGAGGTGGAGTCCCTCCTCTCGCAAACCCTCGTCTCTCAACTCGTGCGTACGGTCCGCGGTGTCGTTTCGGTGAACAACGCCACCGAAGTCACCGGCTGATCCTGCCGAGACCTTCGCTCGAGTCCACGTCTCCCCCAACGTATCTTAATTGTAGCTACATACCCGTTTTCATTTCCCGTATGGCAATCAACCCGTTCCACACCGACTCGCTGCCGCTTCTTTACCGCTATCGCGACGAATTGGTCACCGGCGACTTGCTCTGCGTCGCCATCGCCCACCTCGACCTGTTTTCCTGGCTGGCCGAAACCCCATCCACCTTCGCCGCCATCTGCCAGAACTTCGCCCTCAAGCCCCGTCCGGCCGATGTCATGATGTCCCTGTGAAACGCCTCGGGTCTCACCCAGCAAACCGGCGGCGTATTCATAGTATTCCTACGCGCTCGTGAACACCTCCATAGCGCATCGCCGTGGAATCTCGCGCCCTACTTCGCTTCCATGAAAGACCGCCCCCAGACTCTCGCCATGCTCGAGAGGTTGCGCACGGGGCGTCCCGCCAAGTTCGGCAGCTTTGACCCTCAAGTCTGGGCCCAAGCCATGGAGCGCCCCGATTTCGCCACCGCCTTCACCTCCGGCATGGACTGCCGTGGCGTGCTGCTGGGACCTGCCTTGGCTCGACAGGTTGACCTCGCAGCTCACCACTCGGTTCTCGATATCGCCGGCGGTTCCGGCATCTATGCCTGCGCCCTCGCCGACCACTTTCCTCATTTGCGAGCCGCCGTTTTCGAGAAAAGCACCGTGGATCGTATCGCCCACGAGGCGATCGCTTCCCAGGGCTTCAGCAATCCGGTCGAGGTCCAAAGCGGCGACATGTTTACGGACGACTGGCCGACCCACTTCGATGTGCACCTCATGTCCAATGTGCTGCACGACTGGGACGAGCCCGTCGTGCGCGACCTGCTGGCGAAGTCCTACGCCGCATTACCTTCGGACGGACTGCTGCTCCTCCATCACGCCTACCTGAATGTTGAGAAAACCGGCCCTTTGCATGTCGCCGAATAAAGCGCCTTGCTCATGCAAATTACGGAAGGTAAATTCTGCTCGCTCGGAGAAATGTGCAACTACCTCAGCTCCACCGGCTTTCAATGGGGCGGCCACCCTCCGACCGCAGTGGGTCGCAGCGTCATCATTGCTCGCAAAGAGTAGGCCTCGCTCCGGACCGAAGCGGATATACCGTCTCGTATCGTTCCTCCACACGACCTAACCCACTCTCAGTGACCCCGGCGTACAATTCAACCGTCGGCGACACACCACGCTCAAGTGGCGCGCATCCTGAAACCCACAGGCAAATGCCACTTCTGCGATCGTTAGCTTGGGATTCTCCATCAGCAGCACCTCCGCCCGCTCCAGCTGTTGTCGCTGGACCTCTGCATACACCGAGGTTTTTAAGGCGGCCTTGAAACGCATCTCCAGCGACCGGCGTGACACTCCCACCGCTCGCGCAATCTCCTCCACGTAAATCGTATTGCCCAGCTGGTCGGCTATGTAGTCCAGCGCTTCTGCCACCGCCTCATCGTTGACCGCCAACTTGTCCGTCGACCCCCGCGCCACGATCTTCAACGGAGACACCCGCAACGTTTCCGCCTCCATGGTCGAATCCGCCACCATCGCGAGCATCCGTCCCGCCGCGATGAACCCCAATCGCCGGCGATTCAGTTCAATGCTCGATAACGCGATGGCGGAAAACCCCAGCTGAATGTCGTCGTTATCGACCCCCCCAATCGCAATGTCATCGGGGATCACCGCGCTGATGTCTGCACAGGCCTCCGCGACCGCTCGCGCCACGGCATCGTTAAAACAAAACACCCCCACTGGCCGCGGCAACGGGGCCAACCACTCGGCGATCTGCTCGACGGCCTTCGGTGAAGGGGCATCTCCTTCCGGCATCTACGGCAATATCAACTCCGCCGCTTCCGCCCCCGCCGCGGTCACTGCAGACCGCAACCCCTCCGCCCGCAATCGCGACGATCGATGTCGCCCTACACCGCAAAATCCAAAATTCCGAAACCCCCTTCGGGCAAAAAACCGCGCCGCCAACTCTCCGACTCGAGCGTCATCGTTGATCACATTCGTCAGCAGATTTCCCACCACCCGTCCGGAAACGTTGATCACCGGCACTCCCGCCGCCAACAAGGCTTCCTCGTCCTGCTTCGCCGCCACCCGAGTGATGAGGCCGTCCAATTTCAACCTCCGCAGACGCCCCGCTTCAAACCGCTCCGGTCGAGCCACTTTCACGACCTGCACCGTCCGCTCTGCCCGAAACCCCTCCGCCAGCCCCTGGAGCACCCCATGCCAATGCTCAGTCTCCATCGACAACATGATTCCAACCCGGCGGCGTCTTGGTTCTGCCATGCGGGAAACTCATTCCATATTGCACATTATGTAAATCCTTATGCGTTTTAATGCCTCCGAATTACGTCCCTTGAGTGCTACCTTTTCCATCCCCAATTTATGCGCAACGGTTACCTTGATTCCCTCTTCTCCCTGCAAAATCGCGTCGCGGTCGTCATCGGTGGCACCGGTGAACTCTGTGGCGCCATGGCCGAAGGCCTGGCCTTCGCCGGGGCCGAGGTCGAGGTCGTGCTGGTCGGTCGCAACGAAACCAAGGCCGCCGCGCGTATCGAACGCATCACCGCCGCCGGGGGTAAGGCGTGGTTCCATCCCGCCGACGCCACCAGCCGCTCCGACCTGACCACCTTGCGCGACGCCGTCCTCGCCCGTTCCGGCCGGATCGATGTCCTCGTCAACGGCGCGGGCGCCAACTCTCCCACTCCCGTGATGGATATCCCGGAAGAAGAGTTCGACCGCATCATCAACGCCAACGTCAAAGGCGTTCTCCTGGCCTGCCAAGTCTTCGGCGAACACATGCTGGAAGCCCCCGACGGAGGGTCCATCATCAACATCGGGTCCGCCTCCGCCCGCATCCCGCTCACCCGCGTCTTCACTTACTCCGCCTCCAAGGCGGCGGTGCACAATCTCTCCAAAAACATCGCCCGCAAATGGGCCACCAAGGGCGTCCGCGTTAACCTGCTCGTCCCGGGCTTCTTCCCCGCGGAGCAAAACCGCAAGGTCCTCACTCCGGATCGTATCGAAACCATCATGGGTCACACCCCCATGAAACGTTTCGGCGAATCCAAGGAGCTCATCGGAGCGACTCTCTTCCTCGCCAGCAATGCCGCCAGCAGTTTCGTCACCGGTGCCGAAATCGAGGTCGATGGCGGCTTCCACGCCATGACCATTTAACCCGCGGCGTCTCCACTTCCACTCCCCCGCCCGCCACTCCAAAGACACGGCAAGATTTATTCTGACTCTCCGTGTTCTCCGTGTAGGTCGTGGGCCGACCCCCCTCCCGTTCCTTCTCCTATGTCCTCCGCCATCAACACGTTTCTCGTCTCCAACCACCTGCGTATCGGAACCAACCCCTGCGTATCGCCCGACTTTTGCCTCGATTGGCCGGCGCTTCAAGCCCGTCTGACCTCTGGAGAATCCCTCCACATCTGGCCCCACCGCGGGTTTGATACCGCCGCCGGGCCCTGGAAACTGCGCGAAGACCTCGCCACCGGAGACTGCGCATGGGTCCTCACTCTCAACTCCACCTCCGCAACCGCCCCCGGACTCACCGATGGCGTCGCCCTTCCGTCCGGCGCCCAAGCCTTTCCGGCCACCTGGACCAACCTTCTGGCGCTTAAAAATCTCATCCTTGAACACGATGCGGGCGCGATCATCTTCCCGTCCGCTTCCGCTCAACTCGGTCGCAGCACCTTGGGAGTCGGCGCTCGTTTCACCAGCTTGCACTGGCCCGCCGTCGACTGGTCCATGGCCCACCTCGGTATCAGCCTCACCGCCAACCAAAACAGCATTCCGCGTGAACTGGGTTACGACGTCGACGGAAATGCTGGCCGACCGGCTCGACACCGTGCCCTTCCCCTTCATCGGCGCCTCCGTGCCCGAGGGACACCAAGGCCAATCCGTCGAGGGGATGAGCCACGGCAGCGTGATGGCCAAACTCAAGAACGGTTTCCACCACCACCGCATCGCGTGGAGCTTCAACGCCGACCACCAACCCATCGGCGGCAAATTCGACGCTCGCGAGGACGCCCTCGTCCGGGGCTCCCTGCTCGCCAGCTACATCACTTTTGATCTCTCGCCGGAACTCGCCTTAGCTGGCGCGTTCAGCCCCGACACCACCGAACGCGACGCCGCCCGCTCCTTCATCACGGCCAACTTCGACGGCTCACCCACGGCCGAGGAACTGTTCGCCACCCCCTCCGCTTGTCGCGAAGCCATCGAAGCGCTGGAACCGCACCCCGATCGCGTATTCTTTTTTTGAATACAATTTCCTCTACGTGCTCGCCGCCAAGGGGCAGCCCGAAAAGTCCGCCCTCGGCGATCACTCCCCGGCCGGCTACCGCCAGCGCGCCCGCTTCTACGCCATCAGCGACGAAGCTCGCCTCGGCTACGCCAAACGGGTCGCCGCCTACCTCATCTTTCTGGCCGACACCACCGGTCTGGCCTCGGCGGCCACGTGCCAGCAAGTCTCCGCTCGTCTGGAAACCTTCACCTCCTACGCCGACTTTCTCAACGACATCGCTCCGCAATAAAAGCGGATTCCATCCCGCCCGCCGCCGGCTCGAACCGGCGGCCCTGCTCTGACTTCTTACTTCAAACGTCCTCCTTCGTACTTCCCTCCGCCCGATGCGCCCCTTCATCCACGACGATTTCCTGCTGCACTCCGACGCCGCCTGCCACCGCTACCACGACTACGCCGCCGACCAGCCGCTCTTCGACTACCACAACCACCTACCCCCCAGGCCATCGCGGCCAACCACACCTTTGCCGACCTCTCCGAGATTTGGCTCGGCGGCGATCACTACAAATGGCGCGCCATGCGCTCCAACGGCGTCGCCGAACGGTTCTGCACCGGTGACGCCTCGCCCTACGAAAAATTCGAAGTCTGGGCGGCCACCGTCCCCCCCCCCCCCTCTACCACTGGACTCACGTTGAGCTGAAACGCTATTTCGGCCTCGACGTCCAACTCGACGCCGAGAACGCGCGTTACGTGTGGGATATCGCCCACGCCCAGTTGCCCGAGCAACCCGTGCAACAGATCCTGCGTAACCAAAAGGTCGCCGTCGCCTGCACTACCGATGATCCCGCCGATTCGCTCGAGACCCATAAGGCCAGCGCCGCCTCGGATCTCATCACTCGCGTCTACCCGACCTTCCGTCCCGACAAAGCCTACGCCCTGGGCGACTCCGCCGCCTTCAACACCTACTGCACCAAACTTGGAGCCGCCGCCGGCGTGGAGATCAATTCCTTCGACTCTCTGCTGACCGCCCTCGAGCAACGCCACGCCGATTTTCATGCTGTCGAGGGCCGCATCTCCGACCACGGCATAGAGACCGCTCTCGCTTCCCCCTGCTCCCTCGCCGCAGACCGCACCATTTTTAAAAAGGTCCGCGATGGCCAGGTTCCCACTGCCGACGAACAAATCGGCTTCGGTTCGCTGCTCATGCTGGAGTTCGGCCGCTGGGACGCCAAGCGCGGCTGGACCAAACAACTCCACCTCGGGGCCATGCGAAACAACAACCCCCGCATGTTGCACAACCTCGGTCCCGACACAGGTTTCGACTCCATTGGCGATTACCCCCAAGCGCAGACTCTCTCTCGCTACCTCGCGTCGCTCGACGACACCAACGAACTGCCGAAGATGGTCATCTACAACCTGAATCCAGCCGACAACTACATGGTCGGCACCATGATCGGCAACTTCCAGGACGGCTCCACCCCGAGCAAAATTCAGTTCGGCAGCGGCTGGTGGTTCCTCGACCAAAAGGAAGCGAGGGAGTGGCAACTCACTACCCTCTCCAACCTGGGTCTGCTTAGTCGCTTCGTGGGCATGCTCACCGATGCCCGCAGCTTCATGTCTTTCCCGCGCCACGCGTACTTCCGCCGCACGCTGTGTAATCTGCTCGGGCAGGAAATCACCAACGGCGAACTCCCCACCGACTTCGAACTCGTCGGCGGCATAGTGAAGAACATCTGCTTCGGCAATGCCGTGAATCACTTCGGCCTCGAAGTCGACGCCGCTTACCGTCAATAAAATTCCCCGTTCAGCGACCGCGGTCCGCGACTAACGCGGCTCCGAGCCGTGTCCATCTACCGCTTCAGAGACGCGCAATACGTCCGTCCATCGCCACGAATTGTGCCCGCCCTCAATCTCGATGAATCGCGAGCCTGGCGCTTTCGCATGCAACGTCCGGGCGTGATGATTCGGGATCACCTCATCTTGCGTGGCCGCGTAAATCTCAATCTGACCGGGATAACCCTGCAGGGCCGCACCGTTATCCCATTTGTCCCGTAGGATCCATCCGACTGGTAGCCACGGAAACTTCTCCTTCGCCACATCGACCAACCGGTCATACGGCGTCCACAAGACGATCTTTTCGGGCGGAGACGCTTCGCCCGCCAGCGCGCTCGCCGGACCGCTGCCGATCGACTCACCAATCACCCTCATAGGCACCCCGGGATACAGGGCACGCAACGCCCGCCAAGCCATCACCGCTGCCGCTTCGATCGTCTTTCGAGACGGCTTGCCCTCCCTCCGCCCATACCCCGGATACTCCAAAACGTAGAATGCCGCGTCGTCCGCCACATGGTTCAACATGTAGCCACGCTGCGCCGCCTGACCTCCATTGCCATGCAACATCAGCCACACTTCCTTCGGCCTCTCCACCTCTCGGCCGAAGCCAATCAACTCGCCCCTCTCCATCCACTCACGCAACGGTCCGGTAATCGTCTGATGAGTGGGAAAATACAGCAGCGAACGCTGCGCCATCGCTACCCCTCCCACCAACACAAGATAGATCAAGATCAGCGCTCCTACTGTGAATCGTAGCATGGCTCAACCGTACTCCTCTTGGGCCCGAACCGGCCAGCTCGGTTTTTGTCCCCCCCTCCTCGGCTTGCGTCGCCTGTTCTAGTCACTCGCATACGAATCCACTCGGACGGACTTTTCATGGGTTTCCATCAGGCGCTCCTCCATCCGGGCCATTCGCCAGTTGGCCTTCTCTAATAGTCGGCGGTTGACCGAGATCAAATCCGCCAGCAACCCCAACACCACCATCAGCAGTCCGGAGCCAATGAGCAGCGCCGAAAATACCACGGACTGCACGTGCCCGTTGCCTTCTCCGATCGCGAAAAAGTAAAGAAACCGCAGCCCTCCCAACAGACCCAGGTCTCCGATCACTCCGGCGACCGAGAAGAAGTAGGTGACCGGTCGGTAGATCATGAAGATACGCAACATGGTCACCATCGAGCGCTTCACATAGGACCCCATGCTCTTCACCAAACGCGAAGGCCGTTGCGGTCCATTCACCCGGATTGGAACCGATTTCACGGCCATGTCGTTTTGCCCGGCCTGAATAATGGTTGCCAAGGTGTAGGTATAGCTGCTAAATAGATTTAGACGCTGCGCTGCCGCACGGGTGAATGCACGAAATCCGCTCGGCGCATCCACCACGTCGGTGCGACTCAGCCAACGGGTCACGCTACTGCCCAGACGCTTCAACCACTTCTTCACCGGTGAAAAATGTTCGATCGAAGCAATCGGCCGAGCGCCGATCACCATGTCAGCCTCACCTCGCGACAATGGGGCCAAAAAGAGCGTGATGTCTGCCGCGTTGTATTGGTTGTCGGCGTCGGTGTTGACAATCAGGTCTGCGCCGCGGGCCAGACATGCCTCCAACCCCGTCGAAAAGGCGCGAGCCAGCCCCATGTTTCAGGGCAGCCTCACCACGTGATCCACTCCGAGAAGCCGAGCCACGGCCACCGTATCGTCACTGCTACCGTCGTCGACCACGAGCCACTCGATTTCATCCACTCCCGCCACGGCTCGCGGTAACTCAGACACGGTCTGAGGCAACGACTCCGCTTCGTTAAAACAAGGGATCTGGATGATGAGTTTCACGTTGGATTTCGGCCGCACTGAACACGATCCACGCTTTGATCAACCGACATCGCCCCCCCTCGGCAACGTCGGATCCTCTCTCGTAACGCGAGCGTAACTATAGCCGTCATTCTATCCCCTGTTCGTCACACTACCCCCCTCGGCGCGCTCATTTTGTTGCCTCGTGATAACCGCCTCCTGAGCGGCGTGATCCATCGGATTCCGTCTTCGATTTCTCGCGCTCCGTCGTGTTCCCATGGATACAACGCTCTCTCTTGTGCTCGGTTTCGGCTACTTCCCTGGCATCGTCGTGTTAGGGTTGGCCGGCCTGCGTCGGTACGAAGGCAAACCGCATTCGACGCTCTCCGCGCTTCCTCGTATTTTGCTCGGCTTCATCATCGGGTTGATGCTCAGTCTCCCCGTGGTCCTGGTCGCAGCCTGGTTCGGACACTATTCCCCGCCTGTCACCGGGGCGTTCGGCTGGATCCTCACGGCGTGCATCGGACGTCGCACCACATCCTCCGTGGTCCGCCACTGGAGCCGACTCGATTCCATCCTGCTGGTTACGTTACTGCTTCTCAGTGCGTGGCACGGATTCTATCGCAATGAGAGTATCTTCGCCGGCCGCGACGAGGGAGTGTATTCTAATCACGCCGTGCATCTCGCCCGCACCGGCGCCTTACGCGCCGAACCTACGTTTCGCGATCTCCACCAAGGCGCCAACGCCGAGCTGGCTTCCGGGATCCAAGCCGGCGGCTACTTCTTCAATTTCGAACAACAGAACATCTATTTTCAGTTCCCTCCCACCTTCGCACTCACCTTGGCCACTGCCTTTGGCGCCGGGTCCTTCACGGGGTTGTTTTTGCTCAATCCTCTTCTGGCAGCTCTGAACACCGGTCTGTTCTTTGAATTTTCTCAGTATTTACTGCGAAGGCGTTGGGCCGTCTTCGCCACCGCGTGCTTCAGTTTGAATCTCGCTCAGGTTTGGATCGCACATATCACGCTGAGCGAGGTGCTCACTCAATCTTGGCTCTTGGTCGGACTCATTCTGCTGCACCACAGCCTACAGCACAAAAACTACCGCCTGGGCATGATGGCGCATGCGCTCGTCGCAGCTTGCACCTTCGTGCGCATCGACGCCTACCTCGTGCTGCTCGGCTTGTGCTGTTTCGATGCGTAGCTGTGCCAGCGAGCGTCCGATGAAGATGACGCGAAGCAACACCGCGTCATGGGGCGTCACGGTGCCGCATTGTCCATCCTCCTGGGTACCATCGCGCTCGGCTACGGTTTCGCCACTTCTCCGGGTTACTACGCCGATTTCACCGGCCGAATCCTCGTCATGTGGGGTGGGGCCGCGACTTTGACCGCTGTGGCGTGGCTGCCCCTCCCACTTGGTAGCGCCGGACGGTCGAAGGCATACTGGCCGCGCCTCGAGTGGGGGGGCTTTCTCTGCGGGGCTCTGATCCTGCTCGCGCTCTTCGGCTGGTGGATCCGTCCCCATCTCGAACCGTTTGCCGAGTTCGTGCCCAGCATGGGACAACAGGGCCGCGACTTCCGGGAAAACACACTGCGCGACCTCGCCGCCTACCTTTCCCCTCCTGGCATGGTCCTCATGTTGGTGGGCGTCTGCTTGGCCCTGCGACGCGTGATGCAGGTCCGCGACGTGAGCTGGGCTCCATTGCTCGCCATGTGGTTCGGCTGCACGCTTCTGTATCTCTACAATCCCTACATCAGCGTGGACCATATCTGGAAAATGCGCCGCTTTGTGCCCGTGATCATTCCGGGCATGGTCGTGTTACTCGCACTGGGGGCGCAAGGAATCACCGCCGCACTTCCGGCCTCTTGGGGGAAGTTCCTCGTACCCGCCTTTCTCGTCGCGACCGTGTTGGCCTGGATCGGCTGGACCATGGTTCCTCTCGGGTTCACCCAACTCAATGCCGGAGCGGTTGATTTTATTCGCACCATCAACCGCGCCATCCCGGCAGACGACCTCCTGGTCGCGACCGTGAACAAACCCCTGTTGGGTCCCCTTCAACTGGTCGAACAGACCGATACGGTGCGCGCCCTTCCCGGAAACACCACCCAACAGGAGATCCTGCACCAAGTCGTCGCCCATGCCCAAAGCGAGGGGCGTCCGGTCATGCTCTTAAGTTCCGCTCCCTTGGTAGCGAATCCCCGTCGCGACGCCCGACGTTTTGAACTCGTACATCCGAATTTGCTGCGCACCACCGAACCGCCACCGCGCACCATTGAATCTCGCCGACGCACCGCATTCCTCTCGGTACTAGGGCCCAGTGGCCTCGGCATCGCACCCACGGATCCCGAGGTACGTTTAGGCGCGAACCGTATCTATGGCGTCACCGAATCTGGGTTTTCCGGTCAGGAATACGTCGCCGGGATTCCCTGCCGGTGGACCCTAGGTTCGCAGGCTTCGCGCTCAATTCCGGCCGGCTTGGGCCACCCCCCCTTGCCTCGGTTTCATCGACGTCATGGCGGCTCATCCGCATGGCTCTCCCGTGCGCCTCACCATCAATGACCAGACTGTCTTCGAGGGTGATGTCTCGCCGGCTGGGGGACAGTTAAAACTCAATCTAACCGACGTTGCTTGGGATCAAATCCCTCTGCGCATCACCCTCCACACCACCAGCTTCCGCCCCAGTGAGTGGGATGAAGGCTCGACCGATGACCAGATACTCGGCGTGCGTCTGGCCGGCATTGTATTGTTCTTCGACCCATCCATCGCTCACCGTGTCTCGGAATTAGGACTGGGTCGGAATCCGCTCGTGCATGAGTCCGGCTTGCACGGCATCGAGGAGGTTCGGAATGCTCCTGCTCGTTGGACCGATGGCCACGCACAGTTTGACTTCGAACTCCCCGCCCTGGCGGTCCCGACAAACCTGATCTTGCCCATCGCCGCCATCGGTTGCACAGGTACCGATCTTGAGGTGGTGTGGCAGGGCAAATCCATCCTGCAAACCCACCTCGATCAAGCGCCCGCCGAACTGGAAATTGACCTGCCCGCCGCAACCAACGGCACCCAGGCCATCCTGGAATTGCGCAGCTCCATCTTCACCCCGGCGAGCGGGGACGATCGTCACCTGGGTATCATGATCAATCCACTTACCCTCATTTGGTAGGATTCGATCCGGCGATCTTTTGCAGGATGTCGCCGACCCGGATTGTACCGCCCCGCACGATCTTCGTATTAATTCCGCGCAGATTCAGCGCGCGCCCTGCAGGCGAATTCACAAACTTCATCGCATCCAAACCGCGCGATGAACTTCGCGCACCCGGTGTGCGGCTCCGGCGTCACTTCAATCACCACTTCGCTCCCGATCGCGACCTGTGTTCCCGCCGGTAAATTCTCCCGTCCGATATTCATGTCCACGTAGAGCTGGTCCCCCGCCAACGCCCAGCGCGTCCGGTCCTGCGCCACCAATTGAGCAGCCCGTGAATTCATCAAGGTCAACTGACACTGCGGGTTCGCTTTGCCCTGCACCCAGTTATCGCCCACCAACCCCACGTCCACCGACAACTCGGCCTGCTGCATCAACTCCCGCTCATCTGTCACCGGTCGTCGCACGATCATTTCCAATTTACCTCCGTCGTTGGGAGCCTCCTCCCCTTGCGGTAAAGCAGCTTCCAATTGATCGCGCTTGAGATGAATGACGTCGGGCATGGTAGGAATTGAGGGGGGTAAGGAATTCAACGGACATTACCTCCGTTGGCGCAAGCGAATCGATGCACCGAACCACCACCAGCCCGCCCAACATAGCGAACCGATCGAGGCCCCCAACCACCGCGAGTGAAATCGCCACTCAATTTGATGGACTCCCGCCGTCACCGCGACACCGCGTTGCCATCCGTCAACCTGGATCGCCGGTGCGGACACCCCATCGACCCAAACTTCCCAACCCGGATACCATGGCTCCGCCAACACCACTTCGCCTGCCGTCGGCAGGTCAACGGCCAACTCCACGCGATCGGGTTCATACTTCTCAATTTCCAACCAGGCTTTGGCGCCCGCCGGTCGGAACGTCACGCGACCAGCACCACCCTCGACCCACTGCACACCATTTTCCTTGATTCGCCACACCGCAACCAAGTCGAAATCGGCGAATTTTTCCGCCTCCAATCGATAAGCCGCCACCGGGAAATTCACCGGATTCGGGTCCAGCTCCGCCGTCCGATGCAACACCGACCAAGTCGCCGCCAATGCCGGGTTCGCAAACCCACTCAACATACTGTAACCATTCCGCATCCCGGAATTTTCGCGGACCAACCACGGCGGCGCCAACACCCGTGGAGGAGGCCGTGCGGCACTTCGCAACTCACGCGCATCCAGGACTGCCACCAATACTTCCTCCCTCTCGCCCGCCGGTTCATCCGCATAAGCCGCCCCGCGTTCCACATACGCATGGCCGGTATCAACTAGTTCTACTTAGTTAAATGGTTGACAGAACTAGAAGAGGCGACAAAATGGGGACCCATCACTCCGTTGGTCATCGGGGGGCCTAGCCCTGCGGGCCGAAGACAAAAAATGACATTGCGGCCCTAAAAGATGCGGCCCCTATGGTCGTGGAATTTTGCCACTCCTATTCACCGCACTTCAATCGGCTGGGGGATGAACAGCGTGGGGCACGCGCGCCACTACCTCAGTGGGCTGCTGGGCACGCAGCGGCGAAAAAACATTGCGGTGATCGGGCAGGAGGTGAAAAGGCAGTGATTATCAAGGTCTTGAGCGGTTCATCAGTTCATCGCCATGGAATCACCACTCGTTGATGGACCAAGTGGCCTGCGACGCCAACACATTGTTCGGCGATGAAAAGCTCGCCGGTCTGTATATCGACGAGCGCAGTTTTTTGGAAAAGGGCCACGCGTCGGTGGGAGTGCAGCGCCAATGGTCCGGGCGGGCCGGCAAGGTTGAGAACTGCCAAGTCGGAGTCTACGCCTGCCTGGGGCGCGATACGCGGGTGTGCCTGACTGATTTTCGTCTGTATCTGCCGGAGGCGTGGACGCAGGACTCGACGAGACTGGACAAGGCCAAGGTGCCGGAGCAATGCCGCGTGCATAAAACCAAACACGAGCAGGCCTGGGAGATGATCGTGCACGCGCGCAAGCAGGGCCTGAGGTTTGGCTGGGTCGGCTTCGACTGCCTGTATGGCAAGTTGCTCAACGCGGTCGAAGACCTGGGGGGAGCGCTTTGTGGGCGATGTGGCCAGGACGACCAAGGTATGGACGCAACAACTACAACTGGAGAAACCGCGCGCGGGCCGGGGACGACCCGCGAAGAATTATCGGCTCAGCGAGGCCAACACCGCACCGTATCGCAGCGTGGAAGTATTGGCCCAGGAGCACTTCGAATCGGCACACCAACGGGTCAAATACCGCTCAGGCACCAAGGGGGAGCTGTGGACTCGGATCTGGGTGAGCACCGTAGGACCTGGGAGCCAGGCACACAGGAGCCACGAGAGCGTTTACTGATCATCCGACGCGATGCAGATAACAGCTTCAAATACAGCCTGAGCAACCGGCCGGCCGGCCGGCCGGTCGTGGGCCCACTATGCCTGGGCACAGGCCCAGCGCTTCTGGATCGCACATGCCTTCCACGAAGCGAAGAGCCAGTTGGGCATGGCACAGTATCAGGTGTGGGTCTGGCCGGCTGGCATCATCACATGGCTTGATTGCCATGGCCCTGCTATTTTCCCCAAAATCATGCACCCAAGTGCATCCCCAGGTCCCGCTGCTGAGCGTGCGCGACATCACCAAACTGCTCGACTACTATCTGCCTCTCAAGCGCCTCGATGAGGCGGCGATTCTCACCAATATCACCGCCAGGCACCGGCTCAGAGCACGCGACATCGAGCGGCGAAAACGCATTCCCGTCGGCCTACCTCCATCTAACTAAGTAGAATTAGAGCGTGTCCCATTTACCCTAATTTTGGAAGGGGGGCAGGAAAGCCGATTTTTGAGCGGATTTCCGGCTACCAATGGCGGATGTAGGCGCGCGCAGATGTAATTTAATGGCTAAATTGCAGTGTCGCAGCAGTCAGTGCCTGGATCGTTTCCATGAGGGAACCTCCGGCAGCCGGTTTATTGTTCATCGTTGGAGTAGGCGTGGTGGGTTTAGGCGGCTTGGGCCTGCGGTGGTTGGTCGACCAGCAGTCGGGCGATGAGCCACAGGTTGTGACCGAGGATGCTCCAGGCTACCGCCAGGTAGCGATTCGTGAAGCCTCTGGCACTCAATCGCTTACCTTGGCGTTGCTTGATGATAGCGATGCGGGCTTCCGTCGAAGCCCGGCGATGTTGGAGCGCCACGAACTGCGGCTCCTGCATGCGCCGTTGCAGTTGCTGCGGATCGCGGGGGCAAGTGGCGTCATAAATGTCGGCTTCGGCCAAGCGTTCGCACAGCCGTTTGGTCGAGAAGCCTCGGTCGGTGCTCGCCGCTTTGATCGGGGTGCTCAGGTCGAACTGCTTCTGGCGCTAGAGGCTCTGGTCGAACTGACTCCATTCGGCCGGAGCCATTCCCTGATACAACTGCCAATCGGTGATCAACCCCGTCACGTGCTCACTGATCATGAGGGTGTTGCCAAACTCGACCTCGCCGGACGCCTTGCCCCGGACCACGGTCTGCACGTCGGGTTCGTAGACGCTGAGGATCTTCTCGGCGTTGGGCACTGGTTGCGCGCCGATGATGCGTTCGTGGGCCTGTTTGATCGCGGCCGGCAGTTGCTCGAGCATGGCGTCGATGCGCGCAATGATGCGGGTGGGTGGCCTGGCGCTCACTGAAGCGGGTCCGGGCGTAGTCGGCGGCGAGGTGGTCGCGGCTGCGGCGGGCGTGCTTCGCATCGCGGCGCCGTCGGCTGTGGGCCATCGCGATACACCACCGATTCATCTGCTTGGCAAAGACTGGCGGCTCGTTCGGCATCCGACCCCGCAACCCCGCTGCACGGAGCAGTTTCACCGCCTTGAGCAGGGGGCGAAAGAGCACCCAGTCGACCGGGAAATGGATGTTGGCCTGCAGGCAGGTCGAGTCCACCAGGCACGTATCCATCGGCTGCGCCGCAGCCAGTCCCTGTTCGCTCGCCCGGTCCGCCTCACCGCACATCTCGATAAAGACTTGGCTCATCCTGCGCACCTGCCCGGCGGTGAAGCATTTGGACGCACGCTCCCGCACGCTTTCTTTGGGAGACCCCCTTGATGCCGTCGATCCGGCGCGCTCCGCAAAAGTCGGCCAACAGATCGCTGGAGGCGATGCTCAGGGAAAATTTACGCAAGCTGATGTTTCCGCGCATCATGCGCAATACCTGCACCCGCAGCGCCTTGCGCTCGAACTGCAGGTGTCGCGGCAACCCGGCCACGTCGTCGCCCCGCCAGTTTTCCCGGGCAAAGTCCACGGCCATCGCTTCCAAGTGACTGTTGGCCAGCAACTGGTCGAGCCCCGCCAGTTGATCGCGAAACGCGGCGTAATCTTTGTTGGGTTCGACCGGAGTCAGGTCTGGACGCAGCCAGGTTTGCAGGGCAACTTCCGGGGGCGACGGCTTCGGTAGTATTGTTCCCACCAAATTACACACACCGTTTTTGTGCCGAAACCAGGAAATCCTCCCGGTTTCGGCCTCTTTATTTTTACGCTACCTCCTCTTCTCCAACCTCTTGCGCTTGTGGGACACGCTCTAACTAACGGTCGGAGTCTCAGCCTCCGTCAAGACCGCAATTGCCGAAATCGTTACCAATGAAGCAACACTGAAGAAGCGTAGAGCGTTTTTGATGGAAAAATTCATAGACGAAGATGATCTGATGCGAATCAAGGGCAATAGCACCCCGTGTGTCTAGGGCATTTTCCCTATTTCTAGAAATAAACTAGGTTAATTCATACCTGCGTAACGAATTTGTGCGACCGCTAAATCTGAAACCCGAATCGAGATAGTAACTTAACCGCAGTTTGCTCCGGGGTATCCAGCTCATAGTTTGAGGTGGACCCCGTCGGTTGGATAGGTCGGGCGGATTTATAGTTATGGTTTCTGGTTTTTCTGACCAAGAATAAAAGATAATGGAGGGGTGCAGGGGAGGAAGCTCGGCTTCCTCCCCGCTCGGATAGTCGCCGTCAGGCGGCGGCTTGGTCGAGTTGTGCGTGGTAGACCTCGGATGGTGTTTGGCGGCCGTGGGCGGAGTGCGGTCGTCGGTCGTTGTAGCACAGCAAGTAGGTCTCCAAGTTGGCATGGGCCTCGACTATCGTCTCATAGCGTTTCAGATAGACTTCCTCGTATTTGACGCTGCGCCACAGGCGTTCGACCAAGACATGGGCCAAGCACCGTCCTTTGCCGTCCATCGACAGTCGCACGCCGGCGGCCAACAATGGTTGGGTGAACGCGGCGCTGGTAAACTGGCAGCCTTGGTCAGTGTTGAAGCTCTCCGGCTTGCCGTAAATCGCTATCGCGCGCTGCACCGCTCGCACGCAAAACGACGCATCGAGCGTGTTGGACAGTGCCCATGCGAGCACCATCCGCGAGTGCCAGTCGATCACCGCACACAGGTAAACGAAGCCACCGCACACCGAGATGTAGGTGATATCTGTTGCCCATACTTGATTCGCCCTTTCAACCTTCAGCGTTCGCAGCAGATACGGGTAGATCTGATGAGAGGCCGCTTTCTTCGACAGACTCGGTTTTTGATTGATCGCCGTGAGTCCCATTAATCGCATCAATCGTCGCACCCGTTTACGGTTCACCACGTGTCCTTCGCGTTGCAACCAACGGGTCATTTGGCGGCTACCAAAGAACGGTGACTCGAGGTAGATCTCGTCGATCTGTTTCATCAACGCCAGGTCCGCTTCCTTCGGTGGCTTCGGGTGGTGGTAGTAGGTTGAGCGTGGCAGCTCCAACAGTTCGCACTGCCGGGCCACACTCAGCTTCGGATGCTCGGTTTCGATCATGCTGCGGCGCTCCTTACTCCCCAAATGCGCCAACTTTTTTTGAGCCACTCGAGCTCCATCTGCAGCTGCCCAATCCGCGCATACAGTTCCTTCTCTTTGCGATTCCGCTCGATCTCGTCGCGCACCTGCGCCGAGGGCTTCGCGAAGACCTCCGGCAACCGCTCGGACACCTCCTTCTTCCACTGACTCACTTGCACCGGATGCACCTCGTGACGCTGCGCGATTACGTGGATCGGCTTGATTCCCTTGAGGGCTTCGAGCCCTACTTTCGCTTTGAACTCGGCACTGCAGGCACGTCGTTGCTTCGACATATTGGACTCCTGTGGGATTTAATCATCCCTCCTGTCCAACTTCATAGGTCCACCTCAGTTCCCGATCGGCACACTACGCAAGCCGACTTGCTCATGGGAAAACCAAAGGGTGTCTGCAGCAACATGAACCCCCAGAGCAGTCTGACATCCGCCATCCAAATGTCTCTGTATCGCTCGTTCTACCGCAAGCGCGTCACCAGTTCGCCGGTCAAAACATTTTGCCCACTCTCGTCCTGCATTAATCGCGTTTGCACTGCGATCGCCGCTTGGCCGACGGCCGGCACCATCGACTTAAAACCCAATACTCGAAACTCAGTCCCAGGCCATTCCCCAATTTCAAAACGGACAAGACCGGCCGCCGCCAGCACTGTGGCGTCCGCCACCTGGTCCTGGGCAATCTTCCTGAGTCGTGTATCTACATTTCCGCGGATCTCTTGAAATTCTACGTCGGGATAAAGCATGCCCAGCTGCAACCGCCGCCGGGGACTCCCTGTCGCAATTGTCGTCGGGATATCAATCCCCTCTCGCACCACCAAAACGTCACGTGGATCCGCTCTGGTAAATACCCCGCAATTTCCAACCCTTCCGGTTGATCCCCTGGCAAGTCTTTAGCGTTATGCACGGCCAGATCAGCATCACCTCGCAACAAGGCATCTTCCAATTCCTTGGTGAAAAGGCCCTTACCTCCTTGTTTCTCGAGAGACCACGCCGCTTGTTTGTCCCCCGTTGTCACCACGTCGTGAGCAATTCGATTTCCACTCCCAATTCCTGATGCAATCGGGCCGCAACCATATTGGTCTGCGCGAGTGCGAGCGGACTCTTCCGGGTGGCGATAACAAGTTTTTTCATAATCCGACAACACGCTGGCTAACCCAGTCACAAAACAGACAAGCCACGACTCGCGGCAAAATAAACACCGCTGGACCGTGGCTCAAAAAAATGCGTCCTCAGACGCTCAGCGAGAATGTTTAGTAGCTCGCCGCAACACCCTTGATGTTCTTCATCGCCATCCAGGGCATCATGCCACGGAGGTAAGTTCCGGTCTTCTCGATCGGGTGCTTTTCGCCGGCCTTGAGCAGCTTGTTGTAGTTCTTGAGACCACCCTTGTGCTCCTTGACCCACTCTTTGGTGAACTTGCCGGTTTGGATCTCTTTCAAGATCTTCTTCATCTCAATCTTGGTCTTCGCATTGATCACCCGCGGACCACGCGTGATGTCGCCAAACTTCGCGGTCTCAGAAATTGAGAAACGCATTCCGGCAATACCGGACTCATACATCAAATCACAGATGAGCTTCAGCTCATGCAGACACTCAAAGTAAGCCATCTCTGGCTGGTACCCGGCTTCAACCAATGTCTCGAAACCGGCTTGCACCAACGCACTGGCACCCCCGCAAAGCACGGCCTGCTCGCCGAACAAATCAGTTTCGGTCTCTTCTTTGAAGGTCGTTTGCAAAACACCGGCACGGGTTGAACCGATGCCCTTCGCCCACGCCAGAGCTGTTTTACGAGCCTTGCGCGACTTGTTTTGCTCCACCGCAATCAACGCCGGCATTCCCTTACCCTCCTGATAAAGGCGACGCACCATATGGCCCGGTCCCTTTGGTGCGACCATGATGCAGTCAACTTCAGACGGTAGCTTGATCAGACCAAAGTGCACGGCCAGGCCGTGCGAAAAGAGTAACGTTTTCCCTTTCGTCAGATTCGGAGCGATGTCCTGCTCGTAAATCTCCGCCTGCTTCATGTCCGGCAATCCGACCATGATCACATCGGCCTGACGCACGGCTTCTGCCGTCATTACGACCTTGAAGCCTTGCTTTTTGGCCACCGCGGCGGACTTCGAGCCCTTGTACAGGCCAATAATGACGTTTACGCCCGAATCCTTCAGATTGAGGGCGTGCGCGTGGCCTTGGGAGCCGTAGCCGAGCACGGCGATCGTCTTGTTTTGGAAAACGCCCAAATCGGCGTCCTTGTCGGTGTATACTTTGGCGGGCATGATTTTATGAAGAGTGAGGGAGGGGTGAGTGTATGACTTGAAAAACAGAATCTCAGCGCGTCAAGGCAAGTTGCCCAGTGCGAGCGAGTTCCATCACCCCAAACGGTTCGATAAGTCCGAGAAATGCGGCGACTTTGCCTTCGTCGCCCATGAGCTCAATGATGACCCCGGAATCGGCCACATTAACGATCTTGGCCCGGAAAATGTCGCAAATCTGCATGATTTCGGAACGTGACTTGGCGTCGGCCTTTACCTTCGCCAGCACCAATTCGCGCAACACCGGCTTACCTAATTTAAAGTCGGTAACATCAACAACATTGATCAATTTTCTCAACTGTTTGATCGCCAGATCGAGCGCGCTATCATCGCCCTTCAGCACCACGGTGATCCGAGACAGCCCCGCATCGTGCGTCGGGGCGACGTTGAGAGAATCAATATTGAAGCCGCGGCCGGAAAACATACCGGCCACGCGAGCCAATACGCCGAACTTGTTTTCAACGAGGACGGAGATCGTGTGTCGCATAGGATTTTATCAGAAAGGAAAGAGAGGCAAAATAGCGTGTTCGGCGGAGGTCATCCGGGGTTCAGCTAGTCAAACTGCGGATGGTGGACGCCGAGGGACTCGAACCCCCGACCCTCTCGGTGTAAACGAGATGCTCTAACCAACTGAGCTAGGCGTCCGGACCGAAGGAGGAGCTAAGGCGCTCTGAGGCGGGGCTGACAAGGGTTAATTGCAGGTAAGCTTGTGTATTTACCCTCCAACCGCGGTGGATTTAGGTGAAATCCACCCGTTTCGAATCATTAATTCAGCGTTTTGCACCGCATTCAAAGCCGCTCCTTTCCACAAATTGTCACCGCTCACCCAAAACGACAATCCATTGTCCAAGGCAGTATCGATTCGCAGGCGCCCAACCCCACACTTTACCTTCTCTGCAAAATCCAATGGAGTTGGATAGCGATTATTTTTCGGGTCATCCACCAATTCTGTGCCTTCGAATGCTTCGATCGCGGCTCGAGCTCGCGCTACATCGACTGGACGCTCAAATTCCGCGTTCACCGCAATCGAGTGAGCCCGCACCACCGGCACACGCACACATGTGGCCGAAACTTTTAGGTCAGGCAGTCCCATGATCTTGCGCGATTCCTGAGCCATCTTCGTTTCTTCGCCGGTGTAGCCGTCTTCGCCAAACGTATCCACATGTGGCAGGCAATTGTAGATAATTTGATGGGGGTAGACCTTGTGTTTGATGGGGTCCCCATGGACCGAAGCCAGTACTTGGCCTTCCATCTCGCGCAATGCTTCGGCCCCCGTGCCGGATACCGATTGATAGGTCGCCACAAAAATTCGTTTCACTCCGAATGCTAGATGCAGAGGCCAAAGTCCCATCAACATCACCGCCGTTGAGCAGTTGGGATTGGCAATGATTCCGCCATGCGTTTGCAAGCCCGCCGGGTTGATCTCCGGGATCACCAGTGGCACGTCTTCCCGCAAGCGCAGAGCTGAACTTTTATCAATGACCAGACATCCATCCGCCACCGCATCGTCCGCGAGCGCCCTTGTCACTCCACCGCCTGCGGCGAAAAACGCCACGTCGATGTCCTTGAATACTCCCGGTTTGGCCTCTTCGACCACTAGGGTCTTCCCTCCCACCGAAACGGTCTTACCCGCAGAACGGGCTGACGCCAGCAGCCGCAAACGCGACAACGGGAAATTTCGCTCGTGCATTAATCGCACCAGCTCTTGACCGACCGCACCAGTGGCGCCGACGATACCTACTTCGTAACTCGTGTTATTCAAGATGGAGTCTCCTTGGAAATTGGCCATGCAAAGTGCCGAAGCGCTCGGCATCAAGCCCGCAGAACGGGTGTTGCACGCCTGTATCGGCACTCAATCCATGCAGGTGGTAATCACCGCGCAACGCGTGTGCTCGACTACGTCGTCTCCACCAGCTCTCGGCCCCCCTCCAATCAAAAGGACTCCCTGGGCACTCCCCGTGGGCTTCACATGATCACTGAAAGAATCGGCGACGGCCAACCTCCCGGCATGGTATTCAAGGGCCGTGCGGCCACCGGGCATCACTACCGTGAACTCACCGAGAGCAAAAACGCACGGAACCTGATTACGTCACGCATCCTTTGGCTGCGCGGACTTGAACGGGATACAATGCCGGCGGCGCGGTCGACTCCTACCAACGCTATATCTATATCCATGGCACCAATCACGAGGACCGATTGGGGCAGCCCGCTAGCGGAGGATGCATCCAAATAAAGAACCTCGAAATAGTCGAACTCTATGAAATCGTCCGAATTGGCGACTTCGTGAATATCGTTCGCTGATCACAAACCGCCTTCGACCAAATCGTCTACGGGGTCATTCTTTCGTACCATGCCGGCCCGCTTCGTTCGGCATGGGCTGCTTTGATAGCCTCGCGCTCGACAGAATTAGTTAGCGAAACATAGGCACCTTGCGTACTGTGCACCACTTTAACGGGATCGCCCTCCCGCAAATATCCGTCCTCGGCGCCTTGAGTTACGGTCACTACCCGACCTTCTTCCAACGCGATCACAATCTCCTGGCCCTCACGCAGGTCATTGCTTCCTAAACCTTGGTCCCGATCACGGCGCCTGTAACAGTTCCCACAGCACTCACTAAAATCCCCCCGGTCGATGCTCGATTCGGCACGGTGGCCCCCGCCAACGAACCACCTAGTATCCCCCAAGCAGAGCGACGTCCTTCGACCGTTACCGGATTGGATTGCACAACCCGATCGAATTCCACCTTCGTGGCCCCTCTGCCATCCCAGACCTCTCCGGGATGCCGCTGTTTCGCTCCTTCTCGACCCACGGGTTTAGCTTGCATCACCTTCGAAGCATGAGTCGGAGATGATGTCTCACAACCCGACAGGACAACGAGTGTGATTAATGCTCCACTAACTCGAACGATGCTGGCGCAGTTACGCCCTGTTGCCCTGAGTCCGTTATTGATTTGGAGCGTGTCCCACAAGCTCAAGAGTTTGGAGAAGAGGAGGTAGCGTAAAAATAAAGAGGCCGAAACCGGGAGGATTTCCTGGTTTCTGCACAAAAACGGTGTGTATAATTTGGTGTGAACAATACTATCGAAGCCGTCGCCCCGGAAGTTGCCCTGCAAACCTGGCTGCGTCCAGACCTTGACTCCGGTCGGACCCAACAAAGATTACGCCGCGTTTCGCGATCAACTGGCGGGGCTCGACCAGTTGCTGGCCAACAGTCACTTGGAAGCGATGGCCGTGGACTTTGCCCGGGAAAACTGGCGGGGCGACGACGTGGCCGGGTTGCCGCGACACCTGCAGTTCACGCGCAAGGCGCGGCGGGTGCAGGTATTGCGCATGATGCTCGGGAAAATCAGCTTGCGTAAACTTTCCCTGAGCATCGCCTCCAGCGATCTGTTGGCCGACTTTTGCGGAGCGCGCCGGCTCGACGGCATCAAGGGGGTCTCCCAAAGAAAGCGTGCGGGAGCGTGCGTCCAAATGCTTCACCGCCGGGCAGGTGCGCAGAATGAGCCAAGTCTATTAGCGGATTAACAGGGCGGGCCATGCACCCATCCTGCACTACTATTTTTATTTTGTATAGCTAATTAACTCCCACTACACTGGCTACTCCCGAAACGCCTACAAGCGCCTCAAGAAATTGCAGGGCAATTGCAAACTCACCACCTTCAAAAACAGCGGCCACGATGTGGCATTCTATGCCTTTCGTTACGCACAGGACAGCAAAGTTCGTGGCTTCCGCACCCACATGAGTTCCCCCGCCAGTGATCCCGAGAGTGACGTGTGGGGTGGCTTTTCAGCCAATCGAAACCCTAAAGTGCCACGCGCTGCGCGGCTAGTGGTGAAAACAACACCGGCCGCAGCTCCGCTCGCCCCCGCTTGATACTTTGAAGTTTATACTTTAAAGTTTCTATTCCCATGGGCCAACGCTACACCGCCATCCCGGACAAACAGATCGAGTTTATCCGTCACCAAAAAATCTTCTTCGGGGGCACCGCCGGCGCGAACACTCGCGTGAACGTCTCCCCCAAAGGCATGGACTCTCTCCGTGTACTCAGCCCCCACCGCGTCATCTGGCTCAACACCACCGGCAGTGGCAATGAAACGGCCGCCCACGTCCTCGCCCCCCCCCTCATGACGGTCATGTTTTGCGCTTTCGAATCGGCGCCCCTTATCCTCCGTCTCTACGGCACTGCTCAAGCCATCCACCCGCGTGACCCCGCTTGGGCCGAGCTATACGCCCACTTCACGCCCCTCCCCGGCGCGCGCCAGATCTTCGACCTCTGCGTCAATCTCGTCCAAACCTCATGTGGCATGGCGGTCCCCCATTTCGACTACCAATCCGACCGCACTCTCCTCAGTGACTGGGCCGCCAAGAAAGGCCCTGATGGGATTCGCGACTACTGGACCCAAAAAACCCAAACCACAGTATCGACGGCCTCCCCACCCAAATCCTCACCTAGCCCACGTCACAGCCGCCACCTCTTCCGTGGTTAACCTAATCCTGCCCTCCGCTCCGTCCCTCTTCCCCGCCGTGATCATGAAACTCCTCGCGCTCATCGCCCTCGCCTTCGTCTTCTTCGCCGTTGTGCGCACCGCCTTGGGACAATCCTCCTCCAAGGTCCTCCGCCTCCCCCCTTCCGAAGCCGCTGCCCAGGCCAAAGCCGGCACCGCTATCGTCGTCGACGTACGCGAACCCGCAGAATGGACGAGCGGGGTCGTCGCCCCCGCCTACCTGCTTCCGCTGAGCGACCTGCGTGCCTCCCGCGCCAAGTGGGCCCACGTGCTCGCCACCGCCAAAGCCGAAGACAAGACCGTCCTGCTCTACTGCCGCTCCGGCCAGCGCTCCGGGCAAGCCGCTTCCCTGCTCGCCCGCGAGGGCTACTGTGTCGCCAACCTGGGCGGTTTCCGCGACTGGCAAGCGGCCAACCTCCCCACGCGCTCCCCCGACGCCCCCGCCGGCAACAATTAGTCGGTCTTCCGGTCGCGTCCGCTTCCGGGGAGCGTGCCTAGGTCATTGCAGTCCGGCACCCTTCCTGCAGCGTGTCCCCTATGCGTTCGATTATCCACCTCGCGTCGTTGGTAACGCTCCATCCGGCCACGCGCCTGTCAGTAGCCCTGACCCTTGTCCTGGCCGTCCTACCGGCCTGTCGCCGCGCGGCACCCCCGCCGAATCCGCCATCGCGGACAACACACTCCTGATCTCCACGGGCTCGGAACCCTCCACCCGCGATCTCCTCGCAACACCGGCTCCCCCGAAGCTTTCATCATTTCCGCACTTTGGGAACCTCTCGTCTAATGGGACGAAGACGCCATCGACGTCTTCCCCGCTGCAGCCTCCAGTTGGGACGTCTCTCCCGACGGTCTCACCTACACATTCCATCTGCGACCCGATGCCAAGTGGTCCAATGGTGAGCCCGTAACCGCTGGCCAATGGGCCCGCTCCTTCCAACGTTGGGTCACCCCTTCCCTGACCGCCGAGCTCGCCAATTTCGCCGACCCCGTGGTGGGCGTCGAGGCCTTCCGTACCGGCCGCTCCGCCGACCCCTCCTCTCTTGGTTTCCGCGCCCCTGACGATCTTACCTTGGTCATCGAACTCATCGAACCTCATGTGGGCTTCATCAATCGTCTGGCCTCCTACCCCTGGCTCCCTGTCCACCTGCCGAGTGTTGAAGCCGCCGGTGGCCTCGACAACCCCATGGCCGACTTCACCAAACCCGGTGTTCTTATTGGCAATGGACCCTTTGTTCTCTCCTCCTGGCAACGCGACCAATACGTCGAGGTGACTCGCAACCCTCACTACCATAGCGAAGTTCCCCTACGCGCCATTCGCTTCGTCGCGATGGACAACTTCGATACCAACGAGCGCGCCTTCCGCTCCGGCCAACTCCACGTCACCAGCGGCGTTCCTTCCGCCAAAATCGCGTCTACCGCGACGCCCAAGATCCCGCTCTGCGCATGTATCCCCGCGTGGACATCCGTTACCTTAGCATCAACACCACCCGTCCTCCTTTCGACGACGTTTGCGTCCGCCAGACCTTCGCCCTCGCCCTCAATCGCCGCCAACTCACCGATGTCGTCCTACGCACGGGCGGCACTCCCGCCTACACGGTCATAAAAGCCCTCCCCGGCGGCTACGAACCCATCGCCGAAGCTCGCCGTCTCCTGGCCGACGCAGGTTACCCTGATGGCGTCGGATTCCCTCCGGTTGAATACCTCTACAACACGCTCGATCGGAACCGCGAGATGGCCGAAGCCCTGCAACAGATATGGCGCACCGCGCTCAACATCAATGTCAGCCTGCGCAACGAAGAATGGAAGGTGTTCTTGGACACGCGGCAGCACCTCAATTACCAAATCGCTCGCGCCGGTTGGCTGCCCTTTTCCGCCGAACCTCTCGAGCTCTACGAACTGCAAACCGCCGCGTCCGGCTCCAACGAAACCGGCTGGATCGACCCCGCCTACGAAGAGCACTACGCCACCGCATTGCGCACCATGGACGCCATGGCTCGCCGCCGCCACTACGCTGCCATGGATCACATTCTCCACGATCAAATGCCCGTCATCCCCATCGGCCACTATGCCCGCGCCCGGCTCGTTCACTCCGCCCTCATCGGTTGGCCCGAAAACCACCTCGAAGGCCTCGTCTGGACGCGCCTCCACTTCTCATCACCCACCCCCTGAGGCCCCCTGATCGTCGACCAACCACACCCAACGGCCATCGGATAATTCCCGTAGATCTTCGCCTCCCCACCACCCGTCGTCCACCATTTCGTCCAAGAGATTCAACCGTTCGCCCGGCCACCGCGCCGCCGCCCATTGATCACCCGAACACCCTTTCCCCAAATCTCCCTGCCACTTCCAAGTCCCTGAACTGCCCTCCTCGCTCCGCACCACACCGCCTCCGCCTTGGAATTGTCCCGCCAAGGCACGCAACTCATTCGCCATCAGCGCCATTTCCACCTGCGCCCGTGCCCGACTGACCGAAACGGTCGTCACCGACGAAAACACCCCGACGACCACCAGCACAATCAACAGCTCGACGATGGAAAAACCACCCCTGATCCGCCAGCGCTCCGAGTCCATCTCGATCCCGCGAACGTGGAGGTTTTCACTACGCGAGTGCCTTCGTGCCTTTCGTCTCACTGTCTATTCACCCTCCTACGTTTCGGACCACGCGGCACTCGCGAATACGGCCCCTGACGAGTGTTCCAGACCTCAATGACCATGCCCATCACAACCGCCCCCGCGGCACAAAATACATAGACAATTATTTCGTCGATCATGATGAAACCCTGGTTGTTTCCGACTTCGATCTAGGGATTCGCCCACACGCGAAACCATCTTTTGCTCCAGTGCGTCCACTGCTCTTCCTCTCCACCCCATTTTCCGTGTAACGGAAATCCGGATACAATGGCCATGGTTAGGCTCTCCGCCGTCATCCACACCGATGCGAGGTTCACCCCTCCCCCCGCATTCCACGCAGGTGGCAACGGAAACACCGTTTCGCAATCCGGCGAAAATACCGCCATCACCTGCGTCGGCAACACCCCCAGTTGATGGGGAAATGCTATGTTGCAACTCCGGCGATTCGACGCCTCCACCCAGCCCGAGTCATACCGCGCCAACGTCCCTACGCGTGCTGTCCTCAATTGTCTTCCCGGTTCCTGGGAATCCACGATGGGAGTAGCCGTCGACGCAGAAATAGGAAATGCAAACGCAGTATTCATTGAGTAGGGAGGATTGGGTTGAACGGGCCGAAATTGCGTCAGTCTTCGCATTCGTTTTCCTTCAAAGCGAAATACCCCGCACCTTCGGGCCACGTCCGCTCCAAAATCTCAGGCCATACTCTCATTCAGCTACCACCGTGTCCTCCCTGGACTATGCCTGATTTCTCATCACCAAATCGCAACCCGATGTCATCTGTGCACCCATTCGCCCCTCCCCGTTCCCACATCTAAAGAAAACTCTGGTCACAATGTACTAGTCCACTCCCCTGTTTCGCATCTTCTTCCTCCAATCCATGGATTTACCTTTGCCGCGACCTAGCAATCTAGTGTAGTGGGAGTTAAATTAGCTATACGAAACAAAACAAAAATAGTAGTGTAGGATGGGTGCATGGCCCTCCCTATTAATCCGCTAATCATTGATGCCGCGCAGCATCAAGAACTTGAACAGATGATCAAACGCCCGACCACGCCGCAACGGAAGGTCAGGCGGGCGCGCATCGTGTTGTTGCGGGCCGAAGGGAAAAGCCAGGAGCCGGTGGCTGCTCAGATCGGAGTGAATCGTCCGGTGGTGGCGAAGTGGGAAAAGCGCTTTCGTGAGGCAGGGTTGACTGGATGGGCCGAAGCGAGACGTTCGGGCCGGAAGCCGAGTGTGGATGTGGCGATTCGCGCTCAGATCGTCACTGAGGTCACGCAACCCCCGGCCGGGCGCACCCGCTGGTCCTCACGGGCGATGTGCTGTGTTGCGACGAGAAAAGCCAGTGCCAGGCGCTTGAGCGCACCCAGCCGGACCTGCCTTGGGTATCGGGCACATCAAAACCACCACCCACGATTACACCCGCCACGGCACGGTCACGCTATTCGCCGCCCTCGGCTATCTGGACGGCAAAATCATGCGACGCACCGCCTCTCGGCATACCCACCGCGAATGGCTCGGTTTCCTCAAGCACATCGATGCGCAGGCACCCGACGGCTTGGTCCTGCATCTGATCATCGACAACTACGCCACCCACAAGCACGCCAAAGTGAAGAGTTGGATAAAGTGGCGCCATCAGCGCCATGCCAAAGCCCATAGCCTCGAGCGCATCGCACTGCACTCCAACATCCTCTTCCTGGTTGAATCTAGTGGAGCGCTTCTTCCGCGACCTCACCGTCGATTGTATCCGCGATGGCAGCTTCACCAGCGTTCGAGACCTCACCAACGCCATCGAAACCTACATGGCCGCACGCTACCTCGAACCCACCTGCTACACTTAGAAGGCCGAAGGCTCCGCCATCCTGGAGAAAATCCAACGCGCCCACACCGCCGCATCCCTTCATTCAGTATAGTTCATTAACTCTCAGCACACTAGGTCTCCTCTCCCTTTCCCTCCTGTTCATGCCAGCACTTAGGCCCCTGCACGTCGCCATCAATGCACGCGCGATGTGTTTTTCCCCTCATGGGTCTGGCAAATACGTAGAGCGAATAACTGAAATTCTCGCCGCGGAAGGAGTCCGGGTTACGCTGCTCGCACCAAGCAGTCTTGACCAACACTACGACATTCCCCAGGGCATGCAGGTCATCGTGCATCCGTCCCGCAGTTTGCTTGCATGGGAGGAGCAACTACTCCCTCCACTACTCAACACGCACAAACCCGATATCTACTTCGCGGCGACCGGACGTGGCATTCCGCGAGTTCGCCGCAAGCATACCTTGTACATACTGGGAATGCTGGACGTAATTCCTTGGCGATTCCCATTCCTCACTTTTGGGGAGCCTCCGCGTTTTTGGACCCTTCGCCACGAGGCGTTCCCTCAACTAATTTCGTGGGCCCGTGCCCACCATATTTGGACGATCTCACGACCGAGTCGAAAAGACATCCTGGCATTCACTCCCAGCAAGTCTGTCACGGGCATTCCTTACCCCATGACGGGCACACCTATCGCTCCTTGCACCAATCCGCGACAGCAGTTCGTTTATGTGGGAGGCTAGCATCATCGCAAACGGACCCACAACCTGTTATTGGCATTCGTGATGGTGCGAAAAACCCACCCTGACCACCGCCTCACCCTGACCACCGCCTCACCCTGACCACCGCCTCATCCTGACCACCGCCTCATCCTGACCACCGCCTCATCCTGACCACCGCCTCATCCTGACCACCGCCTCATCCTGATCGGCGGCAGATACGACCGCGAACAACGACTAGCCGACAAACTTGGGATCTCGGAATCGGTCCTGATTACGGGCCACGTTTCGGACGCCGAACGTAACCGACTCATGAACGAGTCCATCGCATTCGTCTACCCGTCGCGCTACGAGGGTTGGGGTCTGGGCATTGGCGAAGCGCTCATCGCGGGCACCCCGGTGATCGCAGGCATCGGCGGCGCTCAAGCCGAAGTAGGTGGCAACGCCATGCTGACCATAGCTCCGGATTCCCCCGCCGACATCGCTCGTGCTAGGTCCCAAGTTCTCGACCCGAAAACTCGTGCGCGTTTGCTCACTGGTAGCAAAAACGAAGTCCCTCGCTTGCTCGATTTGGGTATCGCCAAACGGGTAATGAGTCACATGACGGCCTTGGATCACCACCGGTCATCCGAGATTCGCCGCAACTGCGTCGTCATCTAGTCGCCTCCGTCACCAGGCCGCCTTGACCGTTCATTGAGCCCCAGACTTGCGGTCTCCTCCGACACGACTCATCAACGTTGCAACTACCAGACCCACCGCTTTCCCTCCCGTGAATCGCCAACACCCGCGAACTAATCGCCGCGTCCTCGTCGTGGAGGAAAATCTCGGAGCATCGACGGGGCATTTTCTGAACGCTATTTCCGGACTAGTCGGAGAATTTCCAAACCAGGGTTGCTTCGTCACCGTGGTCGCTAATCGGCTCTGGAAGGGCACCATCGCTAGGGCGGAAGTTTTGCCATTCCTGCCGGAATCCTTCCCCGATCGATTTCCACGTGCTCATAGCGGCGTGACCCGGCTTCGCGCAGCCGCAATCCACAACCTCGTCCTCACGGAACGACTATTTCGCCTCCTTTGGCGTCAACCACCGCGCGATCTGGTTATCGCCACCAACATCAACATCTTTCACGCCGTGGGTTGGTATACGATCTGGCTCATGTTCGGCGGCTGGAACATACGAAGGCTTGTGCTCAATTTTGGCGGTCCTACGTGGATTGAAAATCATGATGCAGAGGGACAGGTCATCCACCACCACGCCGCTCGCTGGGTGACTTGGATTTACAAGCGCTTCCGCCGCGGCGTGCGATCAGGCCGCATCCTCGCCACGGCCGAATCAGATCACGATGCTCAAATCTACACTCGCTTGACCGGATTCCCCTTCACCGGGGTTCTCGCGCCTCGCGACTCAACCATAACCTCTGCGGCACTGGCTGAAAAAGCGAAACCACGCTCCCCGCACTCGCCCTTCGTATTCTCGTGGATTGGTCGCAATTCGGCCGAAAAGGGATTCGGCTGGTTCATTGATGCACTCGCCTCTTCTTGCAACGCTACCCCGACGATCACTGCCGCGTGCGCATTCCGTGGGTAAACGCACCTGATGGCTCGACTGTATCATTCTCTGAAGTGCAAACCCTCGCAGCCACCGATTCTCGGGTGGACTGGATCCTCGAATCTCCCGAGGTGGGAGCGAAAGACTACGGGCGAGTTTTAGGCACTATTGATTGCCTTGTCTTTCCCTATGTCCGATCGAGATACATCGGCCGCAACTCGAGTTTAGCTCTCGATGCCGCGGCCACTAAAACCCTCCTCATCGTCACGGACAGGACCTGGATGCCCGAATTCATCACTCGCTACGCCGCCGGGATGGTTTGTGCAGATCAAGACGCCTCTTCGCTCGCTGCAGCGATGCATGAAATAGTCGTGCACCAAAACGATTTCCGCCGCGACGCCGAAGTAAAACCCCAGCTCGCGAGCCGGGATTTCCGCTGGGACCGAATAATCGAATTCTATTGGACAGGCATTCCGCACCAGACGGACCCTCAAACCGAATCAACTCCTACCTCGAGCTAACGTTTTTTTAAGAACTTTTCGAAAGCGTTGTGCTTCGGGGGACGAGGTCACGGCCTGGGTCGGCGATTTCTCTCTGTTCTTTGCGCCACTCGACTTTTCCTTTTCCCCGCGCTTGGCGTCAACCGGACGCTTGGCCCCCTTGGTGGCCGCAGTGAGCCGCTGACCGGGTTGGATCGGAATCTTCATACCGCAGGGCGTGATGTGAGGGGGGGGAGGAGTGACGTCTTCGGTTTTGCGTTTATCGTCCAGCAGTCGTTTTGCGATGCCTCCTAAACCGAGTCGGTTCATCGATGCCCGCAGCGCCTTCTTCATCTCCGGCTTATACCAGAAAAAGAAACTGCGTTGCTCTTGCTTCTCCTCCGGCGAACGCGCCACACACACATTCGCACCGTCATAGGGATGCACGCCCGTGGCGTAGATCTCCGTCGCCACCGTCATCGGCGTCAGTGTAAAATCCTGCACTTGCTCCAGTTATCGAAACCCGAGGTCCTTCGTCTTTAACGCCAGCTCGGCCATATCCTCCGGCCGCGAGCCGGGATGCGCACTGATGAAATACGGGATCACCGGCATCTTTTTACGCCCGGCCTTTTCCGACGCCGCCTCAAACTTCTTCTTAAATTTGTAGAAGAGATCAAACGTCGGTTTGCGCATCACCCGCAACACGTGGTCGCTCGTATGCTCCGGCGCCACCTTGATCCGCCCCGGCACGTGGTGTGCCGCCAGTTCATCAATGTATTTTTCATGACTGGCTTTCGCTTCCGGCGTCGCGCCTTTCTCATGCAAAAACAGATCGTAACGAATGCCGCTCGCGACATAGGCGTGGTTGACCCCTTCCGTCTCCCGCACCGACTTGTAGATGTCGAGCAAGTCCGTGTGGTCTGTATCCAAATTTCGTCATACATCCGGCCAGATGCAGCTCGGACGCACGCACTCGTCGCAAATCCATTGCTGCTTGCCCTTCATCTTGTACATGTTGCCCAATGGTCCGCCCAAATCACTGATCGTGCCGCGGAAGTCGGGCATCTGCTTGATCGACTCCACTTCCCGCAATATCGAGGTCTTCGACCGGCTCGCCACAAACTTGCCTTGGTGGGCCGAGATCGTGCAAAAACTGCACCCCCCCAAACACCCGCGATGCATGTTGATCGAGTGCTTGATCATCTCATACGCCGGGATCGGTCCGCGCTTGCGATACTTCGGATGCGGCAGCCGCGTATACGGGAGATCAAACGCCGAATCGATTTCCTTCTCCGTCATCGTGGGAAACGGCGGATTCACCACCAGCAACCGCTCGCCCGTCTGCTGAAACAACCGCCGTGCCTTCACCCGGTTCGACTCGATCTCGATGTCCTTGAAATTCTTGGCGTAATGCGTCCGATCACCCAGACAGTGCTCGTGGCTGTAGAGCGTGAAATCGTCCCAGCGCTTGTTCTTCGGTGCGGGCTCCCCTTCTGGTAACAATACCGCCGTCTGCGGAATCGTCGTGAGGGACGAAAACGGCACCCCGCGTTTCAACAACCGTACAGTCTCCTTCAACGGCAACTCCCCCATGCCGTAGATCAACAGGTCCGCTCCACTCTCTGCCAGGATCGAAGGTTTCAACGTATCCGACCAATAGTCAAAATGCGTCACCCGCCTCAAACTGGCCTCGATGCCACCGATCATCACCGGCACATCCGGATACAATTGCTTCAGAATCTTCGAATACACCGTGGTGGCGTAATCCGGCCGAAACCCATGCTCCCCACCGGGCGTATACGCATCCTCACTACGCAACTTCTTCGCCGCCGTGTAGCGGTTGACCATCGAATCCATACACCCCGCCGTAACTCCAAAAAACATCCGTGGCGCCCCAAGTTTCTTAAAATCGCGCAGGTCATCCCGCCAATTTGGCTGCGCGATGATGGCCACCCGCAAACCTTCCGCCTCCAACATCCGTCCCACCGCCGCCGTACCAAACGCCGGATGATCCACATAGGCGTCCCCGGAGATTAATGATCACGTCCAGATAGTCCCAGCCCCGCGCCTCCACCTCGTCCTTGGTCGTTGGCAACCAACGCACCGGATCCCATACGGGTTCGCGCGAATAGTGAGGTGGACCCCGTCGGTTGGACAGGTCGGGCGAATTTATAGTTATGATTTCTGGTTTTTCTGACCAAGAATAAAAGATAATGGAGGGGAGCAGGGGAGGAAGCGCGGGCTTCCTCCCCGCGCGGATAGCCGCCGTCAGGCGGCGGCTTGGTCGAGTTGTGCGTGATAGACCTCGGATGGTGTTTGGCGGCCGTGGGCGGAGTGCGGTCGTCGGTCGTTGTAGAACAGCAAGTAGGTCTTCCAGTTGGCATGGGCCTCGACCATCGTCTCATAGCGTTTCAGATAGACTTCCTCGTATTTGACGCTGCGCCACAGGCGTTCGACCAAGACATTGTCCAAGCACCGTCCTTTGCCGTCCATCGACAGTCGCACGTCGGCGGCCAACAATGGCTGGGTGAACTCGGCGCTGGTAAACTAACTGGCAGCCTTGGTCGGTGTGGAAGATCTCCGGCTTGCCGTAAATCGCCATCGCGCGCTGCACCGCTCGCACGCAAAACGACGCATCGAGCGTGTTGGACAGTTCCCATGCGAACACCATCCGCGAGTGCCAGTCGATCACCGCACACCGGGATGTAGGTGATATCTGTTGCCCACACTTGATTCGACCTTTCAACCTTCAGCGTTCGCAGCAGATACGGGTAGATCTGATGAGAGGCCGCTTTCTTCGACAGACTCGGTTTTTGATAGATCGCCGTGAGTCCCATTAATCCCATTAATCGCATCAATCGTCGCACCCGTTTACGGTTCACCACGTGTCCTTCGCGTTGCAACCAACGGGTCATTTGGCGGCTACCAAAGAACGGTGACGCGAGGTAGATCTCGTCGATCTGTTTCATCAACGCCAGGTCCGCTTCCTTCGGTGGCTTCGGGTGGTGGTAGTAGGTTGAGCGTGGCAGCTCCAACAGTTCGCACTGCCGGGCCACACTCAGCTTCGGATGCTCGGTTTCGATCATGCTGCGGCGCTCTTTACTCTCCAAATGGGCCAACTTTTTTTGCGATTCCGCTCGATCTCGTCGCGCACCTGCGCCGAGGGCTTCGCGAAGACCTCCGGCAACCGCTCGGACACCTCCTTCTTCCACTGACTCACTTGCACCGGATGCACCTCGTGACGCTGAGCGATTACGTGGATCGGCTCGATTTCCTTGAGGGCTTCGAGCCCTACTTTCGCTTTGAACTCGGCACTGAAGGCACGTCGTTTCTTCGACATATTGGACTCCTTTGGGATTTAATCATCCCTCCTGTCCAACTTCATGGGTCCACCTCATGTTGCTGTGGTCCAGCGACTGCGTTCATAACCAAAGATACCAGACGCCGGCGGAGGGTACGGTTAGCTCAAACTCGGCCCGACCGGCATCTGGCGCGGCGTCCCTCCAACGCAGTCCACGACCACCGGAGGCGTTCGGCCGATCAATCACCTCTGCGGAGGTGAGGCGCGTGGCGTCTTCGGCCTCGCATGAAAGGAGCGTCAAATCCTGGCCACAGAGAATTCCGGTGCCCAGGAACAAGAAGAGGTAAAGTCCGTGACATTTAGACATAAGAGATTTGCACCAAGAGTGTCGAGCGGGGTGGTAACCGGTGAAGGAGGTTTCTGACTCAAAGTCCTGGTAGTTTCATCCCGATGAACGGTAGGTGATAGTTCGCCGCGAAGCAGGTCCACTTCTTGAAGGGTACTCAAAATGGACGGGCTAGAAATGATTGGGCTGGCCTCGAAAAATGGACCTCAACTCAGGCGGCTGTGATGTCGTTTGTTTTTTGTTGTTTTTCGAAGGACACAGAGAGAACAAAGCCACTCCTCCGCCTCTCCCCATGTGAACAATCACGCTGACCGCCTCCCTTTCCTTCGTGCCCTTCTATAATATGCAATTGGCTGACGGCATCCACGACCACCACTCCCACGCTCCACTCCAACGCGGATTTTCACACGAAGGAAACGAAGAGAACAAAGCCACTCCTCCGGCCCTATTAAGGCGGGTGCAGGGCATCGGCCGGCGGTTTGCCATGTCATGTCGCGGAGGGTTTGGGGGAACGGCGCCTTGATGATGTGACCAAGGAGGTGCTGTGAAAATACTTTAGCCGGTTGCTGCGGTTTGAGCGTGGATGTGATTACTGATACATTGATGGATAATGACTTCCATGTTTTTTCTATAGCCAAACAACGTCCTATTGCCCAAACTGCTTCATGATCTGAGAAACGTCGTGCATCAAAGCCAGTTGGCTTGCTTTGCGATTTGTTCGCTTGCAGCGAACTTTGCTTAAACCGTCCCGAACGCGCTCGCAACATAGGGCTGATTTTGAGTCGCCAAAAATCCAGTATACTCTGGCAACGTCCACTGATTGAAGGCGCGCCGCATTGATGGAGTCGCCTCCTGACATTTTGTTGCGCTGTCGGGTTGAAACGAGGTGTCTTGCTTTTTCGTGTCTTGCCGTGCAGCGCCCCTCATAAGCTTGCACTCCGATTCAGAAAAAGAGCAGTGAGGGAACGAAGCGTAGGTCCATTCCGGCAAACTCCGGTAATCCACCGCGGTGAACTCGTAGTGAAGGCGTTGTGCTTGCTTGAAGAAGCTCCCCAAAATCGCCGAAGCGTGTGCCTCGGGCACCAACGCGTCACACTCGGCCTCGCTCGGGCCCAATTGTTCCTTCGTCACCGTGCCTCGAACCAAGGTGAGATTCGGACGCCGCATTAACGAAACGAGGACTTCGACTGGATTCCGATGAACGAAGACAAACGGTACGGCCGGAAACACCCGGCGAATCAACGGCAGATCGTGAATATGCCAACAGTCCAATGTAACGAATACACGAGAAACCGGATCCCCGCCACTCGCGGCCCTGACAATCGCGGACAGTGTCCCTCTCAGCAGCTGACCGCAATCTTAGGGGCAACGGCTTCGCTTCCTCGAGAAATACGCAGTATATCATCGATGATCGGTGCCTCCGATATCACGACATGTTCCGGAATCGCCGCCAGCATCTGAGTGAGTAGGGTGGACCCACATCGAGAAACATGAAAAATGAACGCATCTGGCCATTCCTCTTGCGAAGGCCCGGGACCATCAATTCCTCCGAACCGGTTTCGATATCTGTTTCGGCAAGCCGACCCTGTTGCCGAGCTGCCAGACGCAAGTAATGGATATCATCCCTATAAAAAGACTGCCTAAGACGACGACCGTCGGTCTGGCACCATTCGACAAGCCGGCCCTGGGCCGTATCCAGTAATCTTACAGGCAGCACGTGTATCATGAAATGAGATCTCGAGTGTTTCAGACCAGCCGGTTGAATCCATAAAATGAATACGCATAGGTCGATTTCGTGAGTCTGTTGTTCCTTGTCTGCACCACTTGGATGGGCCCCTTCTTAAACCGGACAGTGGCTGGGGTTGAGGTGACGCAATGAATTCTCATTTGCTGCGTTGGAGTGGATTGGATTTCAACGGTGGAAGGGTTTTGCTATCAGATACCCGAACCACGCTTCGATCTTTCGGTCTTCTGGTTCCAGAGCAAAGGTTGAATCAGAAATCAGAGAGCGTATGTGCTACATTTTTTGATTTATAAAGCTCAAAGAGACCACTGGTGATTGCATTGGCATTGGACGCAAAGATTAAGTATTGACCCCTGCTATGGGGATATTCGACAAGAGTGATTTCGGTTTTTGTTTTTGGTTTAAGTTACATTCAGTGGATTGAGTTGAAGATGGTGGATTTGACTTTTGCGCCTTCTGAGCCACCACGGACTCGGTATGAGGCCGGGATTTCCTGCTATCCGTGTCCCCGTCAACGGGGAGCAAACTATGACATATCCATTCGGTCACTACAGGCTGCAGAAGCGAGGCTGCCCAATCTTCAAGAACGTCACATCAAAAGCGACAGGGGGTCAGGTCGGGCACACTCCGCTAAAATCGTCCATTTCGCTCCGTCGATGGTGATTTCAGCCACTCATCGCGGGTAATTCTTTCATGGCTAATCCAAGTTGGTCCAGCGTGGCTTTGCCCGTTCTGATTCGCCACCAATCCACCGCAAACTGTCGAGCGATGGCGACGACGATCTTCGCCTTGGTCAGCTTGGCTTCCAGCAGCTTGTCTCGCCACTTCATGATGCCTCGCTAGTCCGGGTTCCAGTGTATCAGCAACCAGACGCACTCGATGAGCATGTGTCTTAATCGTGGATTGCCGTGCTTGGTGATCGAGCCCCTGGAAGCGGCGCCTGTCACTTGTGTCTTCACTTGGACACAACCCGGTGTAGCTGCCCACCTGCTTGCGGGTGTCGAAACGGTTCCAGTCACAGACTTCTCGTTCCATGTGTTCGAAGATGACCGTGCCCATGCCCTTGGGCAGTGCCACCTCGCACATTTACTCCAGTCGCTTCTCCACGAGCACGATCTGTTCTTCGCTCGCCAACAGGATCGTCCGGAGGGGCTCCAGTAGTCCCAGCACGTGGGTCTCGAGCTGTTCGCCCAGATCCTTCCAGCGTCTTGGTTTCCACCATCCCCCCCCTGGAGGCGCCCGCCGTAATACATCACGTGACCTCGCGCCTTCGCCGCCAGCCGCTTGCGCTCCTTGATCAAGCTCTGGCGTTGGCGGGTGATGCTGCGCCGCCGTTCCTCGGTTGCACTGAGAACGCGCACCGTGCTGAAGCTGCGATGGTTGCCGCGCAGGTAACCGTTCAAGCATAGCACCATCTGCGTCGCATCACGCGCGTCGGTCTTAACGTTCTTGCCGTGTTCATCCCAATTGATCGGGCGGATCACGTGATTGGTCACTCCCATCTCTTGGAGTCGACGGTGTAGACTAAAGCCAAACGGACCGGCCTCGTAGCAGCTGTAGCGCTGGTCGCACCGGCCGGCGAGTTCATGTACCCAGACGATGAACTGCTCTGACGTGAAGCCTCTCGCTCGCTCCGGCGTGCTGCCGTCGATCTTCATGACGACGACGTATTTGCCAATGTGCACGTCGATGCCCAGCTTGATTAGGCGGCGTCAAGCGGCTAGTGTACAGTTTTTTGTATACTAGCATGAAAGACTTCAGCGGGAGACCGTCCGTCGAGCCCGATGCGAGGGAGATTATTGAGTAGCCACTCCGCTTTGGCGATTTGGCCTTTGGTGACGGTGTTAAAATCGATGCCTTTAGGGAAGTATTCCCGGATCAGACCGTTGATATTCGCGACCGCACCGCGCTGCCAAGGGCTGTGTGGATTGCAGCAGTAGACCGCCACTTTTGTGGCAAGGGAGAAGGCGGCATGTTGGGCCATTTCGCGGCCGTTGTCGTAGGTGAGGGTCTTGCGCAGGTGGGCGGGCAGGCGTTTGAAGGCCCGGATGAGAGCGCGGGCGACGCTGATCGCGTCTTTGGCGCCGCCCAACGGGACGATTATCACATAGCGGGAGACCCGTTCGGTGATGACCAAAATGGCGGTGCGATTGCCCGCACCCATGACCAAGTCGGCCTCCCAGTGTCCGGGCACCTCCCGGCGCTCCACCTCAGCAGGTCGCTCGCCGATATTGATCGCGCCCGGCAACTGGCTCGAGAGCTTGCCCTTGGCGCGAGGGGCGGGACTGCGCCGGGGTTTCTTGCGCCGCAAATAAGCGATCAACTCCTTCTTAACCGAGCCTTTGGAGTGGACGTAGATGAAGTCGTAGATGGTTTCGTGGCTCACGCGTCGGGTCAGCTCAAGGCCATGACGTGGTCTCAAGGCGACTTCGATTTGCTTGGGCGTAGCGCCGGTGGCAAACAGGGCCAGCACCTCGTCGCGCAAGGCGGGCGTGTCGGCGACTTTGTTGCGCGCGGCGCACTTGGGCCGACGGCAAGCGCGAGTCTGCGCATCCATGCCGCTGTAGCTGGAGCGCCCGCCGTTGCGGGTGATCTCGCGATTGACCACCGAGGCGTCGCGGCCGAGGGCGGCGGCAAGCTGAGCGCCGCTTTTGCCCTGAGCATGGTCTTTTGTTTTAGGAATGGGAACGGATGGCGCGCAGGGAGATATGCGTGGAATGTTGGCAGGATTCGAAGACGTGCGGCAGGGGCCGCTCGGGCCAGTGTTGGGCGCAGACGCGCAGCAGGACGCTGCGCAAGAGGGCGAGGTTGGCCAGGGGGCGTTGACGTTGCGGGTACTCGAGTGGTCTTCGCGCCAGCAGGCGTCGCGGCGCCAGTGGTTGCGGATCTCCCTCCGCCCCAGTGCTCGCGGATCAAGGCGAGCATTTGCGCAGGGCTGCGTTCTGCGGGTGCCAGGCTGCTGGCGTAGGCGCGTTGCTCGCAACTTTCGGTGAGGTCGCGTTTTCGCACCGTGGTTTTGTCCACGAGCACCAGGCTGCGCAGCCCGGGGTAGTCGGCTTGCGAGGGCGTGGCCACCACCACGGACACCCGCCAGGTGGTCACGCGGCCCCGACTCGGATCGGTCAGCTCAAAAAAGGGGGGTGGAACGGTCCGGGCGCGCTGGACCAGCGCGCTCAGCTGGGGTTGGTTGCCTTTGATCTGGAGCACATACTCGCCGTCTTTTCCCACGATGGTGCGGGCCTGCTCGCGGGTGGCGTGCAAGGCGTCGCCGGTGTGACGATCTGCTCGTCCAACGACGCGGCGGCCAACACCTCACCGGCGCGGGCCTGTTCACTGCGCGGGGTGTTTTCCTTTTGATCGACGATGGCCAGGGCAACCGGCGCGCCGGTGTCGGCCTCGACCAGGCTAAGCACCCCGACCGCGTCGCGGATAAACTTTCCGTCCAGGGCGAGCGCTCCGGGCAGGGCACCGGCGTGGGCTGTGAGCCAGCGGTTGTGAGGGCCTGGGCCAAGGCCTCCGGATCGAGCCGGGTGAGCACGTCGTAAAACACGCTGTAACTGGGGGCCAGGCGGGAATGGCGCTTAGCTAGGCGTGCAGTTGCGTGAGATTGATCGTCCGTCAAACCTTCTAAGTTAATGCCTAATAATAGGTTGCGGAATACTGGCTTATTGGTAGTGCAACTACATGAAGATCAACACGTTGTATCTGCTAGGGTTTTCGCATCGCTTGTGTGGGAGACGCTCCAATGGTGCGGCCGCTAGACTGATTGAGCGGGCGGTTAAGCTCGATGGGCGCGCGGCGCTGGTGGCGCGCTTTGTGGCTCCGAGCACATTGGCAGGCATCGGTAAGCGGGACCGGATCTTTACGCCTTGGGTGACCTTTTGCGCGTTTCTTGGGCAAGTGCTGCAGCGTGGTGCGAGCTGCCGCGATGCGGTTCGCCGGGTGCAAGCATGGCATCTGCAGGCCGGGGCGGCGACGTCGGTCGACGATGCCACCGGTGGCTATTGCCAAGCCCGGGCGCGGTTGCTGATCACGGTCTTGCGCACCGTATTCAGCCGTCTCGTGAAGGTGGCTCATCAACGCACCCGCGAGGCCGATCATTGGCTCGGTCACAACGTGAAGGTGATCGATGGCGGCGGGCTTTCCATGCCCGACACCACGGCCAACCGGAAAGTCTATCCTTACGCGGGGTGCCAGCGCAAAGGATGCGGTTTCCCCACCGGCCAGATGGTGGGAATGTTCTCCCTGGCAACCGGCCATTTGGTGAAGTTCGTCCTGTCCTCATGGAAGGCGAGTGAGGCCCCGCTGGCGCGCCAATTGATCGGTTGGGTGCACAGGGGAGAGGTGCTCCTGGCTGATCGCGGGTTCTGCAACTGGATTTTCATCAGCCTTTTGCAATGCAAGGGTGTGGATGTGGTGATGCGCTTGCATCAATCGCGTCGGACAGGCACCGGCAAAGTCTGCTGGCCCAAACCCCAGCGACAGGGCCGGTGGGAAAAATGCTTGTGGAACGAGCTGCCTGAGAGCCTGACTTTGCGCGTGGTGCGCTTTCGAACCGAGGTGCGCGGCTTCCGCACCCAGCACATCGCGGTGGTGACCACGCTGCTCGATGAAGAAAAGTATCCCGACGCGGCCATTGCCCAACTCTACCTGCGCCGCTGGCAGGTGGAACTGAACTTCCGGGACATCACGACGACCCTCGGACTCGACGTGCTACGCACGCGCACCCCGGCGATGATCGAAAAGGAAATCCACTTGCAGGCCATCGCCTACAACTTGGTGCGCCTGCTCATGCTCGAAGCCGCACGCCAGCATGACGTGGCACCAATGCGCCTGTCTTTCCAAGGCACCATCAGCACGCTACGGGCGTTCGCCCACCTGCTCTCAGGCAGTGCGCGCGAAGCGAACCAACGCCTCGAAGATCTGCTCCTCGCATTGGCCGCCGACCCGGTGCCCTAACGCCCGCATCGCAGTGAACCACGCGCCGTCAAACGAAGGCCCAAAGTCTACCAACTGATGACCAAGCCTCGGCGGCACATGCGCGTATCCAAATCACGGCTACTAAAATAGACGAATAGACCCCTTAACGAAGTGCCATTCGGGCCAGGCGGACCTTTTTGCCGGCCTCACGGGGCAGGGCCAGGGCGAAGCGCTGGTCTTGGTCGAGCAGGTTGGCCATACGAGCGATCGACGCGATGTCGCGCCGGCCGGCCAGCAGCGCGAGCGCCACGAGGCCAAGAACCGGACCGATCTTGAAGCGGGTGTTTTTGGCGCGCGGATCGGGCACGCCGCACAGGGCCTCCAACAGCGAGGACAACTGGCCGTTTTTGAGCGGCAGGGTGCCGGTGGGCGCGCGGCGCAGTCCCGCCCAGCAGTCCTCGGGCAAAGCGGGGTCGGGGGCGCTCAGCAGGGCCTTGGCCGAGGGGTGCAGGGGCCGCAGCAGCCACAGGTGCTTGGGTTTGCCGTGCTCGCGGTAAAAGTCGCCTCGGTGCCGTTCATAACCCTGGCTGGTCCCGACCGGCTCCCACGCGGAGGCCTTGTAGCAACGTGCCTTGGTAGGCCTCCGGGTCGGTGAAGGTCTCGGCTAGAAGCGGCCGATAGCCGAAGCGTTCCTGCCAATGGCCCGGCAACGTGCGCACGGCCGCCGCGAGCACCTGGGAGGCGAAATTAGGCTCCTCGCCGCGTTTGGTAAGCAGCAGTAGAAAGCGGCGGTTTTGCACCACCAGGGAAAGTCGCTCGACCCGGCGGGTCGCATCCCAGCCCACCCACCGGTCCCGGTCCTTGAGCGCGTAGCAGGCCGAACCCCACGCCAGCAGCGCCACACCGCCCGCCCGCCTCTTTCGACAATTTGGCGCAGGTAATCGCCCACCGGATGCCCGGATCCCAAGTAGTGCCGCTCGTGCAGCTGCGCGTCGAACCACTCCTGCTCGGCCGCAGGGCCATGCGCACCTCCACGTTTCTATCCCAGTGCTTCTGCTCCGGGTTTGCGTTCGTCGCTTCCCTTTCCGTTTTACCTTTAGATGTCATCCCACTGAAACAGATCGAAAATCGTCCAAATGGTTTAACTCAAAGTTACACCGCTGACCTTCAATCACTTCACCCGTCACGGGAAAAGACCATGCCGTTTCTACCCCTTCCGCTGTGACTTCACTTGACACTCCTCCCGTGCCGTCCGCCGGCGATCACCTCGTCGACTGGACGAACTTTGAGTCCATTCTCTCTTTCACCAACGCATCTGAAAATCCGGAATTACTGCGGCGTATCATCGTCACCTACCAAACGAATCGCGGCGATGTCCTGGCCGAAGTCAGTGCATTGGGTCCGGACGATCATACCGCCACCCGCCTCCTCCTCCATAAATTCAAAGGCTCCACCGGGTCGCTCGCATTTCATGGGCGCCGTCGATACGATCAAACGCCTCCATGACCCCTTGGACGGTCCGCCCGACGCCGAACGTCGCGCCTTGATCGAGAGTATCCGCATCGATACTACGCTCGCTCTTTACGCCGGGCGCCAACGTTACCCTTGGCTTAACGCAGATCCAGCCTGACTCCGGCCCCCTCCGTCTCGATCGGCGCTTCCCGAAGTCGATCAAATCCGATTCCAGCTTCGTTGAGATGACGATGCACCGCATGCCCTCGCTTCACGGCCAACTCCATCAGCAGGTCCTCCCCCACGCTGACTCGTTCGATCAATCGTGCCTCAATTTCCTCTGTGGGCAAAGCGGCCAGGACCGGCGCCAGCGTCACCATGACCGTTGAAGTGAGCGCGGGCTCGATCACGGCCGGCTCCGATTCCGGCGCCGAGTCGCCTCCCATGACCCGTCTCAACCAGCCGAACAAGGAATCGTCGGTTGCTGCCACTGACGGCTCCATCGTCGCCTCGGACGCCGCAGGACGCACCGCTTCCACCGCCGGCTCTACCAACGCATTCGGATCAATCGGCGGCACCCCGAAAACTTCCATGTAGCGACTCACCAAAAGCTGCTCCCGTCCCTTCCCCAACCAACCCCTCCCTGGGGTGAACTGTTCCGCCGACGCCCCGCTCCCGCAGTTCTTGCTCCAATATCATTGGCCGCAAAGCTCGTTCATCTTCCATTCGGTCATAGCTGCCCACGATGGTCAGGTTCAGCGCCGGTCTGTCTCGCAACGCCTGCGCCAGTGTATCCAAATTTTGAATGACTTGCTCGTTCAACTCCGCCCCTCCCGCCTCAAACGACTGCTCCGCCCACGCCACCTCCGCGTCCCCTCCAACCAGCGCCCCCAACATCGCAAACGGTGCGGTCGCCGCTTTCGTCAAAAGATTCGTAATCACCCGCCACACGACGCGACCGACCCGAAATTCCAGGTCGTCCAAATTTCCTCTCACCGGCACGTCGATCACGATCTCGCCCGCCGCATCCTTTAACAACGCCACCGCCAGCGACACGAGAAGCTTGGTGGCATCCGGGTTCTCCACTTTGGTTCCCAGCGTAAAATCATACAATGTCGCCACCGTCTCACTCCTCAGTTCGCGGTCCTTGAGCTCAAAATCTATGTCCAACGACATTCGTCCTCGCTCCAGTCCGTAGCCCGCATACTTCCCGATGTAACCGTCCAATGGGAGTAGGGCGATCCGGTCGAAATCAATCTTCACCTGACTGTAGGCCGGCCGGCTCAACGGATTAAACGCTCCTCGGATCGCCACCGGTCCCGTCCCGTTTACTTTGCCCTGCAACGACAACTCACCCTTTCCCGGCTCCTCCGTCGACCAGCCCGTCAACATCCCCGACAGTGTTTCCACCGCCAACTTCGCCGGCGGCGCCAGCGATTGATCGGCCAACGCCACGCGGCCTTCCACCAGTTCAACCGCCACACCGCAGCCTCGCCCTCAACATCCACCCCGGTCTCCTCTGCCCCGGCTTGTTCGCCTTCCCGCCATCCATTTGTGCAGTTCAGCCTCCCGTCAGCTTCCATCACCCATTTGATATCCGGGCGTATCCATCGAATGGATTCGACACTGCCGGTCATCGGTTCACTCGTCCAATTCAACCCTGTGATCTGCAGATTCTCCCACGACGACGCCTCATCGGCATTGCCGTCGGTTATCGTCATCCCGGCCGCTTCCAAGTCACCGCGCCACATTAACGCCCCATCGATCGTGCCGAGGTGTCCCGTTACCGACAAATCACTTTCCCTGATTCTCAGTCCCGCAACGTCGTGTAAATAGGGTCCGACCGCCGCCAAATCAAACGCCTCCACCCCCACCGCCAACGAGGGTTCGAACGGCTCCAGTCCCCCTTCGCCTTCCAATCTTACCGCTCCACCGCTCCCCACTTTCGCCACCAAACCCAGAGGCATCGGTCCATCCGCATACCCCAGTTGGAACGACTGCGTTTCCTGCCGAAAATCGGTCACATTCAATTCCATTGGCTCCCTCAGGGTCATGTCGCGCCACTTCACTGCGACGCCTGCTACGATCGTCTTCGCAACCTTGATCGCCATTCCCGTCGAGGTGTCCTCATCCGCGTCCTCGATCTCCGCGCCCCGCCACATCGTCTGCCAATCGATTCCCTGCCCATCCCGCGTCACGACCACGGTGCCGCCCGTCCATTCGACTGCCTCGCTCTGTAATTCCTGTTTCTGCCAGTCCCATCCGATTCCTGCCACCGCCAACGCGTCCACTGACAACACCGGCGCCTCGACTCCCGGTTTGCCCACCTCGATCCCCTCCAAACGGACTTCTCCGTCACTCAATTTCATTTGCGGCGTCGTCCCATTGAAATCCGCCTCATAATCGCTTCCGATGTGGGCCCGCCCCGACCGCACTTCAACCCCGAGGTACTCCCCGTAGTACGGCGCATACTTCGCGAGCCGTAGTCCCCCGATCTCAAATTTTCCCCGCGACCGCAACGGCACCAAAGAAAACTCCCCACGCCATTGCAGCGATTCCTCGGCCTCCGTGGTGCCTAAAATTCATACGGTGCCCGCGAATCACCATCCGTGTGAAAATCTTCCAACCGCAAACTCACCGGCCCCAACGTCGTGGCAAAGGGCGTAACTCGGCTCGCATCCGAAAACTCCACTCGCGCATCCCGCACCACCAAGCGCCCAATCGCCAACACCCATGGGGTCGTCCCTTCCGTTCCATCGCCCTCCTTTGGCATCACATCCGCAAAGTTGATTTCTCCTTCTGGATCCACCGCAATTCGCCCCTCCAGCCCGTCCAACTCGATCGCGTCGAACTCCCACGTGCCCCGCACTAACGCCCCTATCCGCAAATTTACCATCAACCGATCGCACCCGACCAACACGAGTCCCTCTGGTTCCGTCACCCGCAGCGCCTCCACCGTAACCGCCAACTTGAACGGATTTACCGCCACCGCCCCCACGGTCACCTCTCGCCCCGTCTGCTCGCTCAACCGGTCCCGCAACTGCTCGCGCAACACCGACACCACCACCCATCCGACCACGGTGACGAACAACAACACCCCGACTCCACCGCCGATTTCTCACCCGTCGCGCTGCCGCTGCCGTTCGGATATCCTTGATGCTAGGGGTCTTCACTCCGCGCACCATGAGTCGTCGCTGCCTCCCCCGCAAGCGACACCTCACCTCCCCTTCCTAGATTCTACAACGCCTTCAACGCCGCCAGCACCTGCTTGCCGTGCTCCTTCGCGTCCACTTTTTCAATCACGCCCAAAACCTTGCCCGCGCCATCCAAAATCCACGCCGAACGCAACGGCCCCTGAAATGTCCGCCCATACATCTTCTTTTCGATGATCGCTCCAGCCGCCTCGCCAAACAAGTCCTCCGGATCACTCACCAACGGATACGAGATTCCCTTCTTCGTGCAGACCGCTGGTGCGACGCACCGGTATCCCGCGAAACCGCCACCACCGCAAAACCCGCTTCCTTGATCGCCTCCAACTCCGCCCCGAGCCCATCGTTCTGTTTATCGCACGACCCTGTGTGGTTACGCATATAAACCGACACCACCATCGGCCCCGTCACCAATTCCCCAAACCGCACCACCTCCGACCCGGCCCCCTCCCCTCGTACCACCTTCACCTCAAACGACAGATCCAACAAATCCCCCACGGTTTTCATACGCTGATCAGTTTCCTGCTTTTCTCCTCAAATTAGTCATTCAGCCGAGTCTCGCTCGTTCAGATATGCTTCGAGTTATCCTCGTCCTTCTTCACGTAGCCCGACTCCTGCCGTTGATGATTCACTGCGTTCTTCTTCAAATACGCCTGGTAAACATCCTCCGCCGTCATGCCCAAGGTCTGAGCCAATGACACCAAAAAGTGAAACAAATCCACCACCTCCACCTTCGCGTTCTGCTCGTCCAACTTCTGATACTTCGCCCACCACTTCCAAGGCACGCTGTCGATTAACTCCGCCGTTTCCTGCTGCATCGCCCGCGTGTAATTGAGAATCCACTTCGCCTTTTCCTCATCGGTCGCCGGGGGCAACTCCACCCCAATCCGCGAGTTCAAGACCTCCTGCATGCGAAAGATTTCTTCAAACTTGTCCATGTAAACGCAGGCTGCGCGGGTCGCTTCCAAGCGCAAGTGGCAACTGCCTAGCACTTTCCAGTGCCCTCAAAAGGACTTGCGCTGCGCCCTTGTAACCTCGATGTTTTTTAGCTGATGCCCGCGTCGAGCGCCGAACCAGCCTCCGCTGAGGGTATCTCTACCGCCACTCCTCCGGTTGAGTGAGCGCGCGTTAACCTAAACAAATACAACAACATGTCAGAAAACAACCCGTCCGGCTCCGAGAGCACCGCCCCAGAGGCCGCTGCTCCCGCCGCGACGCCCGCTGCACAGACCTCCACCCCCGCTGCCGAGACTGCTTTTGCGTTCGGCACCACCCGTGGTTCCGGTCTCGCTCGCGGCAACGCTCGCGGCAAACGTAAGCCCGGCGCTCCCGCTCCGGCCCCCGCGTCAGACGCCCCTCAAGGCGACTACCTGCCGACTTCCGTCCAAATCGTGACGAATGAGTCAGCGTATAAAAACCCGTTCGCACCCGAACCTGCTCCGGCCCCCGAGGTCGCTGCCGCTCCGGTCGAGAACCCGGCTCCCGCCGCGCCCGTCGCGCCAGCAGCCGCCCCGTCAACCCCGGCGCCCCTCCAGGCTTCCGAGGAATCTTGGACCCCCGAGTCCCAACCGTCTCAGTCCAAACCAACTCCCGCACCTGCTCCCGCTCCGGCCCCTAAGCCTCAGCCCAAAGCTCAAGCCGCGGCACCGGCCGAAAAGGTCGAACTCGACATCCTCCCTCCCAAACAGGTTTCCCAACCCACCGAAAGCTGGGAAGCATCGTCCTTCCCGGAAACTCCGGACGGCGCACGACCAACCTTCAAACCAACGGGCCGAGGCCAACGCTCCGAAACCGATTCCGATTCCGATGGCCGTCGCGACCGCAATCCTCGTGGCGAAAGTCGCGGCGAAGGTCGCGGTCGCCGTGATGGCCCCCGAGCCGACCGCCCCGAGCGCGCCAAACGTCGTCCACGGGCCCCCAAGCCTGTCGATGTCGACGGGCCCACCCCCAAGGTGGCATCCTCCAGCAACTCCGGAGGCCTCTTCGGTTGGATCAAGAGCCTCTTCGGCGGATCCCCCCCCGCCAAAACCGAAACTCGTGAGTCCAAAGCCGGCGAATCTCGCGACGGCGAACGCGGTGGTCGTGGCCGTGGTGGCAACAGCCGCGGTGGGCGCGGACGGGACGGTAGTCGTCCCTCCGCCTCCAGCGAAAACTCCGATCGTCCTCGCGGCGAACGCAGTGAACGCACCGACTCCGACGAAGGCGGCGAAGGCAACCGTCGTCGTCGTCGTGGCGGTCGGGGCGGTAGCAACCGCGGAGGCGGTGGCCGTCATCGAGAGGATGACTCCAGCGGCAGCCCCGAATCGAGTTAAACCTTGCCAAGGTCAATCGGCCTCAACGCACTTCCAAGGCGGCCGTCTCTCCGACGGGCGCCTTTTTGTTTTCGAGGGCTCATTCTCGAAAATGACCCACCGCAACCCCTTTCATCGAGGGGGACGGAGGGAGACCCGCCTCCCATCAACAGTTCACTCTCCCGACCTACTTCTTCAACTTTCTCCGCATGTCCGATCTGATCGTCCAAGGTGGCAAGCCCCTGAGCGGCACCATCACTCCGTCCGGTAACAAGAACTCCGTTCTGCCCATCTTCTGCGCCACCCTCCTGACCGATGAACCGATCACCTTGCGTAATGTGCCCGACATCACTGACCTGAACAAACTGGTCGCCTTTTTCACCAGTCAGGGATCCGCCATTTCCTGGGACCGCGCCACCGGCGTCATGCACGTCAGTCATGCCAATTTATCCCCAAGCCTCGACGATCACGCGCTGCCTCAGGACATGCGCTCCAGCGTCCTGCTCTACCCCGTCCTGCTCCATCGTCTCGGACAAATCACCGTGCGCTCCAACACCAAGGGCTGCTCCCTCGGTGTTCGCGAAATCGATCCTCACCTCGACGTTCTCGCCGCCCTCGGCGCCGAAATCTCCGGCGACGAACCCCTCACCATTTCCTTGCCCGGCCAACGCTTTCACGCCGCCCGCCAATGGACCGACTACATGTCGGTCACCGTCACCGAAAACTTCGCCATGGCCGCCGCCATCGCCGACGGTAAATCCACCCTCATCAATGCCGCCAGCGAACCTCACGTCCAAGACCTCGTCGGGGCCCTGATCGCCATGGGGGCCGACATCACCGGTCTCGGCACCAGCCGCCTTGAGATCACCGGCGTCGCGTCCCTCCACTGCGCCGACATCACGATCGGCACCGACTACCACGAGGTCGTCACCTTCCTCGCCCTTGGGGCCGTCACCGGCGGCGAAATCCGCGTCGAGAACTCCGTGCCCCAACACTTCGATCTCATCACCCGCGCATTCGCCCGTCTCGGCGTCACCGTCCGCCACGAAGGCACCACCGCCATCGTCGACGCCCATCAAAGCCTGTACATCGAGCAACCACGCACGCCCAACTTGCTGCCCAAAATCGAAGCAGCCCCCTGGCCCTACTTCTCCGTCGACTTGTTACCGCTCATGATCGCGCTGAGCACTCACGCCACCGGTACCATTCACTTCTGGAACAAGGTCTACGAAAACGGATTTTCGTGGATTCCTGAGCTCGCCAAATTCGGCGCCCACACCGTCGTCAGTGACCCGCACCGCCTCATCGTCTTCGGCGACCGCCCGCTCCGACCCGCCGTGGTCGATTCGCCCTACATCATCCGCGCCGCCGTCGCACTGACCATGGTCGCCGCCTCCATCTCCGGTCGCTCCGTCGTCCGCAACTCCGAAATCATCAAACGCGCCCACCCCCACTTCGTCGAAAACCTAAACTCCCTCGGCGCCCAACTAGAGTGGCAATAACCCCCGCCCCCCTTCCCTCTAACCCCTCCCTCACATAACCTGCAACCCGCACAGACGTTTGTAACGTAATACGTTACAAACCTTCCCCTCATATTTATTATAAATACTTTATAGTAAGAGCGGTTTCGCCCCTAACACTTTACCTGCACCACGCCCGGCGTCCCTCATCCTTCTTCCCTCCGACCACTTACTTCCTACTTCCCATAAATGCCCGACCAACCCAAAGGCACCGACTACCTCGCCTCGACTTTCAATACTCCGGAAGCCCCCGCCGAGGCCGCTTTGCGCCCGCTCTCCTTCAGTGACTTCACCGGTCAGGCAAAAACCGTCGAACGACTTCAGGTCATGGTCGGCGCCGCCAAACGTCGCGGTGACGCCCTCAACCACATCCTACTCAGCGGTCCTCCAGGACTGGGTAAAACCACCCTCTCCTTCATCCTGGGTAACGAACTCGGCAAAGCCGTGCGCGTGACATCCGGACCCGTCGTCGAAAAGGCCTCGGACCTCGCAGGGCTGCTTACCAGTCTCGAGGAAGGCGACCTGCTCTTCATCGACGAAATCCACCGCATCCCCAAAACCGTCGAGGAATACCTCTACTCGGCCATGGAAGACTTCCGCCTCGATATCATGATCGACCAGGGTCCCAACGCCCGCAGCGTGCGCCTCTCCATTCCGCGCTTCACCCTCGTCGGCGCCACCACTCGTTCCGGTCTGCTCACCGCCCCGCTCCGTTCCCGCTTCACCCTGCAAACGCGGCTCGATTATTACGACACGGCCACCCTCAAAGGGATCGTAAAGCGCTCTTGCCAGCTCCTCCAAGTCGAGATCGACGATACCGGCGCCCATGAAATTGCCGCCCGCTCCCGTGGCACCCCCCGGCTCGCCAACAACCTCATTAACTTCGTCCGTGATTTCGCCCAGGAACGCGCCGACGGCCGTATCACCAAAGTCGTCGCGTCCCAGGCCCTTGAACTGCTCGAGATCGACGCCCACGGTCTCGACGAGATGGACAAACGCATCATGCGCATCATGGCCGAACACTACAAAGGCGGTCCCGTCGGTCTTGGCACCGTTGCCATCGCCGTCGGCGAAGAAACCGACACCCTCGAGGAAGTCCACGAACCCTTCCTCATTCAAGAAGGTTACCTCCAACGCACCCAGCAAGGCCGCGTCCTCACCGCCAAGGCCTACCAAGCCCTCGGCCTCCAAGGCTACGCCGACCAGCGCGACTTGTTATGAAAGTGCCCGCGCCCCTCCTTGACCTCCTTATCCAAAGATATCGCATTTCGCTCGTGTTTTTACTCTGAGATTGGTGTTTAGTGGGGTTACCGCTTTCCCCCTACTCACCGAACTTGCCGCAGGGCGGCGTCAAGCGGCTAGTGCACAGTTTTTTGTATAATAGCATGAAAGACTTCAGCGGGAGACTGTCCGTCGAGCCCGATGCGAGGGCGATTGTTGAGTAGCCACTCCGCTTTGGCGATTTGGCCTTTGGTGACGGTGTTAAAGTCGATGCCTTTAGGGAAGTATTCCCGGATCAGACCGTTGATATTCGCGACCGCACCGCGCTGCCAAGGGCTGTGTGGATTGCAGAAGTAGACCGTCACTTTTGTGGCAAGGGAGAAGGCGGCATGTTGGGCCATTTCGCGGCCGTTGTCGTAGGTGAGGGTCTTGCGCAGGTGGGAGGGCAGGCGTTTGAAGGCCCGGATGAGAGCGCGGGCGACGCTGATCGCGTCTTTGGCGCCGCCCAACGGGACGATCATCACGTAGCGGGAGACCCGTTCGGTGATGACCAAAATGGCGGTGCGATTGCCCGCACCCATGACCAAGTCGGCCTCCCAGTGTCCGGGCACCTCCCGGCGCTCCACCTCAGCAGGTCGCTCGCCGATATTGAACGCGCCCGGCAACTGGCCCGAGAGCTTGCCCTTGGCGCGAGGGGCGGGACTGCCGTCGGGGCTTCTTGCGCCGCAAATAAGCGATCAACTCCTTCTTAACCGAGCCTTTGGAGTGGACGTAGATGAAGTCGTAGATGGTTTCGTGGCTCACGCGTCGGGTCAGATCAAGGCCATGACGTCGTCTCAAGGCGACTGCGATTTGCTTGGGCGTAGCGCCGGTGGCAAACAGGGCCAGCACCTCGTCGCGCAAGGCGGGCGTGTCGGCGACTTTGTTGCGCGCGGCGCACTTGGGCCGACGGCAAGCGCGAGTCTGCGCATCCATGCCGCTGTAGCTGGAGCGCCCGCCGTTGCGGGTGATCTCGCGATTGACCACCGAGGCGTCGCGGCCGAGGGCGGCGGCAAGCTGAGCGCCGCTTTTGCCCTGGGCCAAACCGGCATGAATCGCCTCGCGTTCCTTGGCGGTGATGCGCCGTTGTATTTTTGCCACCACTCCAAATCCTCCGCTCTGCGCCCACGACGCCAGCGCGGAGTTTTTCCCAGAGAGAGGACGACCGGCCCGGCTTGTGTATAGCTGCTCACCGCTCCCTTCCTGCGGCCTGCCGCAACCTCAATCCCGCCAATCATCAATCCCAATATCAAACGTATAGTATTCATTATAGTGCATTAGGAGAAAGGGAACCACTCCCTCTCAGCCTGTGCACTCAGGGTTGGACTGCGGCCAGTATAAGCCGCCTCCATCCAGGAAATAATGTCCATGGAGGCTTCGAGATCCCATTTTAACTCGTCTTCACTCAACTCCCCCCGAATCACTGCCAACAGGCGCTCCACCCGAAAGGGCCGCTCCGGCATCGTGATTTCCAACGGCTCCGGCGTCTCGCGAGGTTGTGCCACGACGTAGCGTTCTCCATCGTGCCACAGGCACCGCTCGGAACCCACGACTTCCAAGCCCGACGATCCACCAGTCTGCGTCCATCCCGCTTCCACCGTCGCCTTCACCCCGTTGACGAAACGTAGATGAGCGATGCCGTAGTCATCGCACTCCGGATATTCACCGCTTTCATTGGCAATATCTGCCCAGACTTGCTTCGCCGGCCCAAAGATCGACCGCAACGCGTGCAGCGCATGAGTCCCCATGTCAAAAAAACCGCCGCCCCCCGCGAGCGCCGGATTCGCAAACCACGCGAGATCCGGACTATCGAACCAACGCCCATAGGCCGCGTGATGCGCATTGCGGTAACGGGCGCGAGTGATCGTACCCAAACCTCCGTCGACGATCAGCTTCCTCATACTCTGCATCGCCGCGTCGTAAAACTGGAAATAGCCGCCAAACAACACCGTCCCGGGATTCGCCGCGACCAACTCACGCAAATCCACCAACTGCTTCGTCGAGGTCACCAGAGGTTTCTCGCAAAACACCGGCTTACCCATCGGCAACGTCGCCCGCAACAACGGCAAGTGCCGGGTGTTTTCACAACAGATGATAAATCCATCGATCGATTCATCTCCCAAAACCACGTCCAAATTCGCCTCATAGGGCGCCCCCGCCATCTCCGCATAACGCCGACCTCGATCCTCTACATCGTCCCAAATCACCGCCACTTCCCGACCATCCCGACCATCGTCGGTGCCTTGGATGGTTTCAATAAACGCCTTCGTATGGATGTGGGCGGTAGATAAAAATGCGAGTCGTGCCATAGAGTTTACAGACGGAATTAAAGCGTGATTTCGCGACCCTTTTTCTGGGACGCATAAACCGCCTCCAAAATCCTGATCACCTGAATCGTTTCCGTCCACGGCACCAACGATGGTTTCTTCCGTGTCATACACTGGTGAAACGCCCGAATCGCCTCCGTATGCGCCGCCGCCAGCGTCTCGGGATTTTTCAGCGTCCCTTGCGTAAACGTGCGCCCTTGTACCGACGCGAATTCTGCGCTGGGCCACTTCACGCCCCCGCGCTGTCCAAAGAGTTGATAACTCATGTCCTCATCCTCGACTTGGTGACCGAGCCACGCCATCTCCAACATCAACGTCGCTCCGTTGTCAAAGTGCACAAACGCCGCCGCAAAGTCCTCCACATCGTAACCTTTGCGGTCCCAATCTCCCCATTGTCCGGGAATGGTACGACCTTTGGCGAAATTGGCTTGGCCGTGCCTGAAACACGCACGGGCTTCGGAAAATCCATCATCCACATCGTCGCGTCCAACGCATGCACGCCAATATCCATGTAAGGTCCCCCGCCCGAAAGCTCCTTGTAAATAAACCCCGCCCGCGGAGGCAACTTAGCCCGCCGCATCGCCCTCACTCGCGCATGGTAAACTGCACCCAATCCCCCGTTGTGAATTCAATCCCGAATCGCCAGGGAATGCGGCCACTAACGCATGTGCTGACACGACATCAGGGTCAGCCCCAATGAGTCCGCCAACTCTCCCATCTTCCTAATATCCTTCGTCGAAGTTGCCAATGGCTTCTCGCACAAAACATGTTTGCCCGCTTTCCACGCCGCTATCACCGCCGGCGTATGCACCATGTTGGGGGTGCAAATATCCACCGCATCAAGGTCAAGTTTGAGCATTTCCTTGTAATCGGAGAACACTTGCACCCGACCACCGGTTGCCGCCACGAACCCCCGCGCCGCCGTTTCCCGCACATCCGCCACCGCCACGATTTCCACATCCGGCAACGACTGCCAGCCGGGAACATGCGCGTTCAACGCGATCCCCCCGGTGCCGATGAACCCGATCCGAAGTTTGCGCCGACTCATGTTTCCTCCCGGTTCGAGTTACCAATAATGGAATTCATACCCCGACCCAAGCAGACTCCGCACCAATCTGTGACGAAACTGCTTCAAACTGCGCCTATTTTCCGGTCGATTCGCTATCCCCCCGCTTTCCGGCATAGTAGACCCATGTCCGCGATAACTGTAGATCCGAAACGGCCTCGAATCGCGATGATATCCACCCACGGATACGTCGCCGCCAATCCGCCACTCGGAGCTGCCGACACCGGGGGCCAAGTGGTCTACGTGCTCGAGCTCGCCAAAAAACTCGCCCAACTCGGCTACGACGTCGATATTTGGACCCGTCGCTTCGAAGCACAGCCCGACATGGATATTGTGAACGGCCGCGTGCGGGTGATTCGCATGCGTTGCGGGGGCGATGAATTTATCGCGAAAGAATACCTCAGCGAAGATCTGATGGAGTGGAGTGAAAACGCTCTGCGCTTCATCAAGCGCCACAAACTGAAATACGAATTCGTCAACAGCCACTACTGGGATGCCGGTATCGCCGGCCAACGTCTCGCCGATGCCCTCAAAATTCCCCACGTGCATACCCCGCATTCACTCGGCATCTGGAAGAAAAACCGGATGGAGCAGGACTACCCCGATAAAGCCGCGACCTTCGACCAGGAGTTCAACTTCACCGAACGCATCCGCCAGGAAATCATCCTCTACCACAATTGTGACATCGTGCTCGCGACCACGCCACCGCAGCACGACATGGTCATCGAAGATTACGGCGTGCCTCGTCGTCGCGTCGCGATGATTCCACCCGGCTACGACGACAACCGCTTCTTCCCCGTCAGCGAAGCCACCCGCGCCAGCATTCGAAAACGCTTCGGATTCAAGAAACCCACCATCGTCGCCATCGGCCGACTCGCCACCAACAAGGGTTACGACCTCTTGGTCGAGGCTTTCGGCGTCACCGCCAAACGCATCCCCGACGCCGAATTGCGTCTCTCCGTCGGCGGTAAGCAAAAGGACAAACAAGAACGCAAGATTCTCGCCGACATCAAACTGCGCGCCCAAGAACTGGGCCTCGAAAAGCGCGTGAAGTTCGACAGCTTCATCAGCGACGAAGACTTGCCCGACTACTACCGCGCCGCCGATCTCTTCGTGCTCTCCAGCCGCTACGAACCTTTCGGCATGACCGCTATCGAGGCCATGGCCTGTGGCACCCCCACCATCGTCACCGTCCACGGCGGACTCTTCCGCGCCGTGAGCTTCGGTAGACACGCGCTCTTTGCCGACACCTTCGACGCCGAGGATCTCGGCATCACCATGATGAAGCCCTTGCGCCACCAAAAACTCCGCAATCGCATGAAGCGCATGGGCGCCCATAAGGCTCGAAGCCTCTTCACCTGGACCGGTATCGCCCAGCAACTTATTGGCTTGGTCGAAGGGCGTCCCGGCCCCCACGCCATCGATGAAGACGATTGGGATGAGCCGTGGCATGACGGCGATTGAACCGCCATTCCGCGTCTGCACTCTCCACCGGGAGCAAGATGCCCTTCTTGACCACAAGATCAGCCGGCACTTTTCTCCCCGGAACGACGCACGACGTTCAATCCTTACGTTTCCCTCGCCTTCACTCCGTTTCGCGCCGCAGTCTGCAAGTCTGCTCATTGCGCCTCCATCTCATGGCCGCCTCCACCAAATCCCCCATTAGACTCTTCAGCACCGACCTTGACGGCACCCTTCTCGGCAACCCCGAGTCCACCCAGCGATTCATCGCTTCGTGGAACACGCAGACCGAAGGCGAACGCCCTCTGCTGGTCTTCAACAGCGGTCGCCTCGTCGACGATATGCAACAGCTCGTGGCCCACGGTGAACTACCCGAGCCTGATTGGTATATCGGTGGCGTCGGCACTCAAATCTTCGACAACCGGGAGAAAAAAATCCTTGTAGCTTGGGACCAAGAACTCAATCGCGACTGGGATCGTGACCGGGTGCACGCCCTGATCAATGCGGAACCCGACACCTCGATCCAACCCGTCCACTATCAAACCCCCCACAAATCGAGCTGGTTTATTCGCGACGCCACGCCCAACCGCCTGACAGAAATCAAGTCCCTCGTCACCGCCGCCGGCGTCAAAGCGTCCATGGTGTACTCGAGCGCGCGGGATCTTGATTTACTACCTGCCGCCGCAACCAAAGGCGGCGCCCTGCTTTGGCTCTGCCAACGCCTCGACATTCAACCCTCCGACGCCATCGTCGCCGGCGACACCGGGAACGACAGCACCATGTTCCAGGTCCCTGGCGTCAAAGCCATCGCCGTTCAAAACGCGCACCCCGAGCTACTCGAGGCCACCATTGGTCATCCACAGCTGTTTCACGCCCGCCAAATCATGGCCGACGGCGTGGTCGAGGGGCTCTGTCACTTTGGCGTCGCTTGTATGCCGCCGACCGCCAACGAGAGCGCCATTCCCCGCGCCAAGATGACGACCGACTTTAAGATGCTGTTCACCGGCACTAAACTCGGAGGACTCAACGAGGAGATGGCCGCCTTCGTGCACACCGCCTACGAACGAGCCATCGACGCCCTCAAGCGCAACATCACTCCTCTCGGATTCTCCGCCTGCTCGCTCGAGGATAACACCGTAACTGGCACCGATGTGAACTACCGCTCCGTTTGGGGACGTGATGGCGCGATCATCGTGATCAACAGCCTGTACCTCGACGATCCCGACATCCAAACCTGCTCTCGCCGCACCCTGGAAACCCTCCTTGGCGCTATCTCTCCCACCGGACAGATCCCGGCCAACGTACGCATCGCTGACGGCGTGCCTGATTACTCCGGCGTCGGCAACATCTGCGCCATCGATTCCGGTCTTTGGCTCGTCATCGCAGTCTACAACTTTGTCGATCACACCGGCGATATGAACTTTCTGGATACGCACGCCGCCGTCCTCCAGCGTGCGATGGATTGGCTTGCCGCCCACGACAGCAACAACGACGGCCTGCTCGAAATTCCCGAGGCGGGAGACTGGACCGACCTGTTCGGCCGCAGTTACAACGTGCTCTACGATGAAGTGCTATGGTATCGCACCAATGTCTGCTATGCCCGCCTGCTCGAGTTTCGTGGGGACCATGAACGCGCGGCCGACTACATGCGCTGGTGCCAGCACATCCGTAGCAAAATCCTCGGGATGTTTTGGCCCACCACCCGCTCAAACGAACAGGGCGGTCCCAACCGCGGCTTCGCCGATCGTCAATTCAACATGGGCGACACCCAATACCTCCTCGCTGAAATCACCCCCTTCGCCTTCAACTGGCGCTGCGACGTTTTCGGTAACGTGCTCGCTTTCCTCACCAACTTGCTCGACATAAATCTCGCCCGTGAAGCGTTCCGTTTCATGTGGGGCGTGGGCGTCAACGAACCCTACCCGGTCTCCAATCTTTACCCCGTCGTCCAGGCCGGTGACCCGGATTGGCGCGCCTACTACACGGTCAATTTGCTCAACCTTCCCCACCACTATCACAACGGAGGTATCTGGCCCTTCGTCGGCGGAATGTGGGTGCGTTTCATCCATCGACTCGGCCTGCACGAGGTTGCCTGCCGCGAACTTTATCGCCTCGCCCAGGTCAACCGTCTTGGCCGCGATCACGAATGGGAATTTAATGAATGGGTCCACGGCCAGACCGGCCGCCCCATGGGCAAAGCTTATCAGGCTTGGTCCGCCGCGTGCTTCATCCGAGCCTGCCAGGAAATTGAAGCAGAACCCTCCGGTCTCGCCGACTAATCAATCGCTAAAACCCCGAACTCCCTGGTCGCAACTTTCTTCGACCTGCTTTCATTCCTCATCTTAGATTCCACTTCATCTCTCTCACCTAGCGCCCGCCCCACCATTCTTTGCTTTGGCGAAATCCTCTGGGACTTCCTTCCCTCCGGTTTTTTTCCCGGCGGCGCGCCGTTCAACGTCGGCTACCATCTCCACCAGCTGGACACCGAAGTCCGCCTGATATCTGCTCTGGGCCGTGACCGCTTGGGTAATGAGTTGATCCGTCAACTCAAACATTGGGGGATTAACACCGACACACTCACCGTCCACCAAGGGCTCGCTACCGGCACGGTCATCGCCGATCTTTCCACCAGCGGCGACGCGCACTACGAGATCACCCCCAGCGTCGCTTGGGACCAGATTCTTATCACCGAGGCTTGCGTGCGCGCCGCCTCCTCCGCCCGCGCCGTTGTATTTGGCTCCCTGGCCCAACGCTGCCCTTTCAACCGCTCCGCCCTCGAGCGTCTGAACACTGTGCTTCCGCCCTCGGCTTGGCGTGTATTCGACGTAAACCTACGCGCCCCTCACGATGACCTCGATCTGGTGCGCGACCTCGCTGCTCACGTCAATCTACTCAAACTCAACGCCACCGAAGCCGCCCGGCTCGCCCTCGGGACCGACGAGGAACCACCCGGCTCGGAAGAAGCCATGGCTCGTGCCATCGCCGCCGACCGCCAATGCCCCATCATTTGCATCACCGCCGCCGAACGGGGCGCCGGCCTCTTGATGAACGGTCAGTGGCATTGGGAAGCAGGCCGCCCCGTTGCCGTCGCCGACACCGTAGGAGCCGGTGATGCCTTCCTTGCACGTCTACTTTCTCTCCTCCTCCGCGGTGACATCTCTCCCGCCGAATGTCTCGCCAGCGCCTGCCGACACGGCGAATGGGTCGCCTCCCAAATCGGCGCGACCCCTGCTTACACTAGGTAAGTGAACATCATTGAAATACCACCTTGCAATGGTGGCCATTTGTCGAAACTCGATCAATAACTCTGCGCTTCTTCCTAAACATGACCTTCGAACAACTTTGGACCGAACTCACGGGCATTCTTCCCGGCTTCCTCGCCGCCCTCCCGGTGGCTGCCGCCGTGATCCTCGGCGGGATTCTGGCCAACATGGTGCTGGAGCGCATTTTGTTCCTGCTTGCCCGCCGGACCAAACTTTCCGTCGATGATGTCGCCCCAGCCCGCAACGTCCTGCGCTGGTTGATTCGTATCATCACCTTCATCCTGGTGCTCGGCGTCTTCGGATTCCAACTGGGTGGGCTCTGGGCTATGATATCCACCGTCATGGCCATGGTGGCTATCGGCTTCGTGGCCGTCTGGAGTTTGTTGAGCCATACGTCCGCCACCGTGCTGCTGGTCATCCTGCGTCCGTTCAGCGTCGGCGACGATATCGAGTTGCCCTCCGAATCCGTACACGGACGCGTCGTCGATATTAATTTCTTCTTCACCACATTGATCACCCACGACGGCAAAATGTGGCGCGTGCCCAACAATATCTTTTTCCAAAAGGTCCTGAAACTCACCAAAGGTCAGGAACGCCACGCCTTGGCTCAGCAACTCAATTGCCCCGATCCCGCCAAGCTACCGCCTCCGCCCAAACCCGATCCCGTATCGCCTGAAGGTGACAAACCATTGACCCCCGCCAGCGAAGATTTCGCCGCTCAATCCATTCCGGATCCCAACACCCTTGCCCCCCGGCGTTGACCTTTGCCGTCTTACTTCTTTATTCAGACCGTGTCCCAAGGATCCACCGGTAACGTCATCGCCGCCCTCGCCAGTTTTTTCATTCCCGGCTTGGGGCAACTCATTCAAGGCCGCCTGGTCAAGGCGATCATCATGTTCGTCGCCGCCACCGTCCTGTGGTTTTTCCTGCTCGGCTGGATTATCCATCTTTGGTCGATACTCGACGCCGCCCTCTTCAAACCATCACTCGAGCGAGGTAAATCGTAAACCACGAGAGCAAGGAGACGCGGTGCTTTTCCCGCATCAGAGTGCATGAATCGGTCAATTCATTCGATCCCCAGCGCGCTCCCGCCCACCACGGGGCCCTTCTGGTCGTCCGCCCTACACCTGCCATAGCGCTACCGCGCAAATGAGGTTGATCCCCCCCTCCCCAACCGGTGTGGTGATCTTTACCTCATGAAAGTTCGCCACGCCCTTATAACCGCCGCCAACCCGCGTCAACGCACCCTTCCGTTGCAGACGCTGAGCGATCGCGACGGCATCGCCCGGTCCGCCCTTGAAATCGTTCTACGCGAAGCGGCCGGAGCAGGGATCGAAGAGTTCGTCGTTGTAGTCTGCCCCGGAGACGAAGCCGCTTACGCGGTGGCCGCCGGCGACCTCCGCGACCGGGTTCAATTCGCTATCCAAGCCGAGCCGCTCGGCTACCGAGACGCGGTTCTCCAAGGCCGCCATATCGTCGGCGACCATCCGTTCCTCCACCTCGTCGGCGACCACCTTCACCTTAGCGATACGACCGTAAGCTGCGCTCGCCAACTCCTCGAAATCGCCGCCGCGGAGCAAGCCCCGGTTTCCTCCGTCCCACCCACCCGCGAAAGCCAACTCACCTCCTTTGGCGCGATTGGGGGCAAACTGGTCGGGGGAGACACGCCTCTCTACGAGATCGAAGCCGTCCTCGAAAAACCCACCCCCACCGTTGCTGAACAGGAACTCCTGGTCCCTGGAATGCGTGCCGGGTTCTACCTCTGTTTCTTTGGTCTTCACGTGCTCGACAGCGAGATATTTTCCCTGCTCGACGAGCAACGCGCCGCCGCTCCCTCCGCGCCTCTGGGGCTATCGGCTGCACTGCATACCCTGGGCCTCCCGCCGACACTACCTGGCCCTGAAAATTGACGGGCGCCGCTACCGACATCGGCGCAGACTACGGCCTGCTCAACGCCCAGCTCGCCCTCTCCCTCGGCGGTCGTGACCGCGATCTGGTGCTCTCCCAAATCGTCGAGCTGCTCGCCCAAACCGGACGCTGATCCATGCCCGCCTGCGTAACCGACATCATCGGCAGCGAAAAAGACGCCGTTCGTGACCTCGCTCTCGACCAGTGGTGCGAAAACCGTTCAAGCACCGACCTGCTCTCCGATTGTGAAGAACTCGAATCCTACCGGCGCCAGGAATCGAATCTCTATCACCGGGTCCGAGCCCTGTTTTTCCTTAGCGCCATCCACCGCTACCACCTGCCCGCCCGCCGCGAGCTCACCCGCTCCGGTTCGGTTCCTTACAGCGCCTTCCGCCATCTGCTGGAACGCCGTTTTGAGGAGGCCCTCTCGCGCTTGCGCCGTCAGCAATCCGACGCTGGGGCCAGCGAATCACTCAGTAGCGCCCTCGCCGCCGGCTACCACGCCCGCGCTTTCCAAACTCTCGCTGATCAGGTCCGCCGCACCGTGCGCTCCACGCGTGGCAACGCATGGATGTTTCGCCTCGGTCACCCACTCGACCAACCCCTCAAAATTCGTCGCGAACTACTCCAACGCGATTCCATCCACGCCCCGTTTCCCTTGCTGCAAGAGCGCACCGCCGTGCGCATGGACCTGACCCACTGTGCGTGGAGTGAGATCTTTTTCCTGGGTATGGACTACCCTGAAGGTGCCCGTGTCCTCAACGTCTCCATCGATCTCGGAGTACACGGCCGCGATAAGTCGACTCGCCCTCCGGTCGAGGCCTACTTCCGTATCATCGACGAACCCGTCCTCCGACTTGCCTCGGTCGATCTGGAGGCGACTGCCTGCATCTCTGATCTGGAGGAAGTGTTCGATTTTTGGCGTGATTATCTCGGTCTTCTCAAGGCCGCCATCATCGCCGCTGGCATCATCCCGCCCGGCATCGAACGCTCCGGCGCCAGTCTCGCCGACCTACTGGGCCGCGTCTTTGGTCCGGGTTGCGGCGGCGAACTCGTGTAGAACGTCAACGGTATCCCCAAGGGCTCACGTCTCGCCGTCTCAACCCACTTGCTCGGTGCCTTGATCGCCGCCTGCATGCGCGCCACGGGGCAGATCAAATCTCTCACTGGCCCGATGACCGAAACAGAACGTCGCATGGTCGCGGCCCGTACCATTCTCGGTGAATGGATTGGCGGTTCCGGCGGCGGCTGGCAGGACTCAGGGGGACTTTGGCCCGGAATCAAACTGATCGAAGGCGCCCCCGCGACCCCCACCGAAGCTGAATTCGGCGTCAGCCGCGGTACCCTCCTTCCTCGCCACACCATTCTGGGCCTCGATCGCATCCCGACCTCGTCCCGCCAAGCTTTGCAGGATTCTCTCGTGCTGGTGCACGGCGGCATGGCTCAAAACGTCGGACCCATCCTGGAGATGGTCACCGAAAAATACCTCCTGCGTAACATCGCCGAGTGGACTTCCCAGCAAACCACTGTCGCCACCTTGGATCGTCGCCACCTTGGATCGCATCCTCGAACTACTCAGCACCGGCGACATCAAGGCCCTCGGGGCCGAACTCACCGCCAATTTCACCGGTCCGCGCCAAACCATCATCCCCTGGGTCAACAACCGTTACACCGAGCGACTCATCACTGAAACTCGCGCCGAATTCGGCGACGATTTCTGGGGATTCTGGATGCTCGGAGGGATGTCCGGTGGCGGCATGGGCTTTATCTTCGCCCCCGCCCGCCGCGCAGAAGGCCAAACCCGTCTCCTTGAAATCATGCTCGCCGCCAAACGCGATCTGGAGTCCTCGCTCCCGTTCGCCATGAACCCGGTGGTGTATGACTTTACCATCAACCGTAACGGCTCCACCGGGTATCTGCTTTCTGGTGACGACGCTCTCCTGCCGCCGGACTATTACCGCCATGTCACTCCCGGGATTCTCCGCCGCGACGCCCGCGAACTGACGTCCCGCTAAAAAGCCGACCTGACCCAATTCACTCGCGCCGCTCGTCACCATCCTGAGTTTGCGGCCGGCCACCCTGCCCAGTCTGCTCGATCGCCTCCTGCCTACCGTGGAATCCAAGGCCGGGGCCTCCTCGGATCTGCGCAGTCTCCTCGCCGCCAACGGCTTCGATCGCGCCCAACACGAGCAGATTCGCAGCGAATTGCGCGACGGCCGCATCGGCCTGGCCTTCAACCGCTTCCCGTCCACCACCCAAGTCGAGGATGTCGCCCCCGGCGATCTCTTCGATCTTGCCCGCGATGGAGACACCTACCGCGCCGCCGGCGAAGCCGCCCTCGCCCGTGGCGAGCTCGCCGTGATCAACTTACGCCGCCGGAGTGGGCAGCCGCTGGACTCAAGGCGCCGGGCCCCCCTTCCCCATGTCTTTACGACGAGCTACCTCACCCACGCCCCAACGGAGGCTTACTTGCGTCGCATAGCCGGCGAAGGATGGGAACGCGACGTCTGGCTCTCTCCCGGCCGCACCATTGGATTGCGTCTGGTCCCGACGGTGCGTGACCTCCAATTCGCTTGGGAGGAAATCGCACAACAGAAACTCGACGAGCAAAAGGAGAAGATGCGCGACAGTGTGCGTGCCGCCCTCACCAACTGGGCCCGCACCACCGGCGAGGCCTCAGACTACATCGGCAATCTTCCCGGGCAGTGCCTGCACCCCGTCGGCCACTGGTTTGAAATCCCCAACTTGCTCAAAAACGGCCCCCTCGCCGCGTTAATCCAACAACAACCCAACCTGCGCACCCTCATGGTGCACAATATCGGATACCCTCGGGGCCACCGCCGACCCCGCCATGCTGGGTTGGTTCAACCGCACCGGTGCCACCCTCGGCTGGGAAGCCATCACCAAACGGATCGAAGACCACGGCGGGGGCGTCGCCCGCATCAACGGCTCCCTGCGCCTCGTCGAGGGACTCGCGCTGCCTCGCGAAGAAGACGAATCTCGCCTGACCTACTACAACGCCGCCACCTGCTGGATCGATATCGACCAGCTCCTCTCCACCTTCGGTCTCTCGCGCCCGGACCTGTCCGACTCCGCCCAAGTCAATGATGCCGTGCGCCAACTCGCCGCCCGCCTGCCGACCTACGTGACCATAAAAGAGGTCAAGAAACGATGGGGCCACGGCCAGGAAGACGTCTACCCTGTTACGCAGTTCGAGAAGCTCTGGGGCGACATGTCCCGGCCTCGCCGACATCTCCAATGTCTTCGCCGTCGTCCCGCGCGCCCCGTGGTCAACAGCTCAAGGACCAAGCTCAACTCGACGGCTGGCCACGCGACGGCAGCGCCGACTATATCGCATCCTTGTGTAAGTGGTGAATAATTTGTAAATTCGTTAAACCCTTCCTGGTAATTTACTTAACGTACTCCCTTTGCGATTCCGCCGCGCGGGCACTTCAGATCGGTCTCACTGAGTCGATTTCTGGGCGATAATGCGAAATCCCTTCCCTCGCCTCCTTGCGCTACCGACAGTCTTGTTCGCGACCACCTTCTTTGTTTCTGCCGCGACACTCGCGGCGGATTCAACGGTCGAATCAAGACTTGCAGCGTTGGAAACGCGACTCGCTTCGCTTGAGACCGAAAACGCTCATCTGCGCACTCGATTGGGAAAACATTCCCCGGCCATGCGCCCCGACGCCCCCTCCGCGTCTGTCGGCCCAAAGGTCAAGGCCCTCAAAGTCAGTGGCTACAGTCAAATCCACGCCGAATTCGGGGGCGCTCCCGACGAGCGCAGGCAAGGCACCGACGCTCGAATCTTCATTCGCCGCGACGATATCGCCCTACGCGGCGACCTTGGCCACGATTTTTCCTTCACACTGGAGGCCGAGCTCTCCAGTGGCAGTTCGGGCGAGAAATCCGGCCACACGCCTCGCTTGACCGACGCCTACGTCGCGTGGGCGCTCGCCGAAGATTTTAAGGTACAGATCGGTCAGTTCAAATCTCCTTTCGGCCGCGCTCAGCTGGGCTCCAATACCAAATTTCCGCTGATCGAACGCCCCCTGGCCAGCGATCGCCTGACGGTCGGTCGCCAAGTCGGCGTGGCCCTCATGGGCCAAGTCGGCGAATCCATTCCCCTGGCCTTCAATATCGGCATCTTTAACGGCACCGGTGCCAACAAGAGCTTCACCGTGAATTCTCAGTTCATGACCGCTGGCCGGGTCGTCGCTCAACTCTGGCAACAAAACCAGAACAACTGGGAAGTCGCCGCCAACGCTTTCCACTATGATCCGTCTCAAGTCGGCAGCGCCCAACGGGTAGGCTGGGGTCTCGATACGCGCATCAAGCTCGGGGCCTTTACCACCGAAGCCGAGTATCTGCGCTCCGAATACGACGAACCCGGTTCCCCGGAATACCGCGCCGAGGGCTGGTGGATCTCCACCCAATGGCAGGGTGTCGTGCACTACGGAGTCTATGACTCTTTCACCAACCTTCCCGGCGATGCCTCCCTCCTCCTCACCCTCGGCGTCCACTACCTGCTCAGCGGCGACGACATCAAGCTCTCCCTCAATTACCTGCACGGGGATGCCTCTCTCGGCATCGGCGACCGCCTTCTCGGCCGTCTCCAAGTGAAATTCTAAATCATCAACGATTACCGTCATGCCCAAACTTAACTTTATCCAGCGTCTGGTTAGCGCGTTCAGCGCACTGATTGCGCTTCTATTTATTTCCAGCGCCGTTAGCTAGAGCGTGTCCCATTTACCCTGATTTTGGAAGGGGGGCAGGAAAGCCGATTTTTTGAGCGGCTTTCCGACTACCAAGGGCGGATGTAGGCGCGCGCAGATGCAATTTAATGGCTAAATTGCAGTGTCGCAGCAGTCAATGCCTGGATCGTTTCCATGAGGGAACCTCCGGCAGCCGGTTTATTGTTCATCGTTGGAGTAGGCGTGGTGGTTTTAGGCGGCTTGGGCCTGCGGTGGTTGGTCGGCCAGCAGTCGGGCGATGAGCCACAGGTTGTGACCGAGGATGCTCCAGGCTACCGCCAGGTAGCGATTCGTGAAGCCTCGGCACTCAATCGCTGGCCTTGGCGTTGCTTGATGATGGGGATGCGGGCCTCCGTCGAAGCCCGGCGATGTTGGAGCGCCACGAACTGCGGCTCCTGCATGCGCCGTTGCAGCAGCTGCGGATGGCGGGGGCAAGTGGCGTCATAAATATCGGCTTCGGCCAAGCGTTCGCACAGCCGTTTGGTCGAGAAGCCTCGGTCGGTGCTCGCCGCTTTGATCGGGGTGCTCAGGTCGAACTGATTCTGGCGCTCGAGGCTCTGGTCGAACTGACGCCATTCGGCCGGAGTCATTCCCTGATACCACTGCCAATCGGTGATCAACCCCGTCACGTTCTCACTGATCATGAGAGTGTTGCCAAACTCGACCTCGCCAGACGCCTTGCCCCGGACCACGGTCTGCACGTCGGGTTCGTAGACGCAGAGGATCTTCTCGGCGTTGGGCACTGATCGCGCGCCGATGATGCGTTCGTGGGCCTGTTTGATCGCGACCGGCAGTTGCTCGAGCATGGCGTCGATGCGCGCAATGATGCGGGCGGGTGGCCTGGCGCTCACTGCAGCGGGTCCGGGCGTAGTCGGCGGCGAGGTGGTCGCGGTGGCGGCGGGCGTGCTCGCCGATGGTGCGCAGCAGGCGTTTCATCTGGCGGAGCACGCCCTTGCGGGCCCGCTTCGCATCGCGGCGCCGTCGGCTGTGGGTCATCGCGAGGCACCACCGATTCATCTGCGTGGCAAAGACTGGCGGCTCGTTCGGCATCCGACCCCGCAACCCCGCTGCACGGAGCAGTTTCACCGCCTTGAGCAGGGGGGGGCGGCTCACGTCGCGAAAGAGCACCCAGTCGACCGGGAAATGGATGTTGGCCTGCAGGCAGGTCGAGTCCACCAGGCACGTATCCATCGGCTGCGTCGCAGCCAGTCCCAGTTCGCTCGCCCGGTCCGCCTCACCGCACATCTCGATAAAGACTTGGCTCATCCTGCGCACCTGCCAGGCGGTGAAGCATTTGGACGCACGCTCCCGCACGCTTTCTTTGGGAGACCCCCTTGATGCCGTCGATCTGGCGCGCTCCGCAAAAGTCGGCCAACAGATCGCTGGAGGCGATGCTCCGGGAAAGTTTACGCAAGCTGATGTTTCCGAGCATCATGCGCAATACCTGCCCCCGCAGCGCCTTGCGCGCGAACTGCTAGGTGTCGCGGCAACCCGGCCACGTCGTCGCCCCGCCAGTTGATCGCGAAACGCGGCGTAATCTTTGTTGGGTCCGACCGGAGTCAGGTCTGGACGCAGCCAGGTTTGCAGGGCACCTTCCGGGGCGACGGCTTCGGTAGTATTGTTCACACCAAATTATACACGCCGTTTTTGTGCCGAAACCAGGAAATCCTCCCGATTTCGGTGTATTTATTTTTACGCTACCTCCTCATTGACAACCTCTTGAGCTTGTGGGACACGCTCTAAATATTGAGTTGCAGACATCGAACGGGAGAGGTGGTCGGTGTCTTTGGTCAGGTGGTGGTGGATGCGACCGCTTTGGCTTTCGCAGGTGCCGCGATTCTAAGGCCTGCGGGGGACCGCCGACGAAGACTTGGAGGTTACTACGGAGGGTCTTGTACTGGGACATTTCCATACCCGGATCGTAAGTGAGAAGATCTTGCGCTATCGGGATGGCGCACAAACGGCGGGTGAAAAGCTTCACGCACGGGGCGTGTTTAGGGGCTAGATCGCAAAAGATCGGGTGACGGGACGCGCTCTCCGCCAGCACGCCGAGAGCTGAGCGGTTGCCCGCGCCCAAGATCAGTTCGCTTCTGCTTCAGCGAGCCCACGAGCTCAAACTCACCCATAGGTAAACGTGCCTCGGCGGCACTCGTTCACGTTTCTTATATCTCTATTTCTCAATCAGGTAGTCGCCCACCACCATCGTATCGAGTCCCGTGGTGTAGAACACGCCGAGCGCGTCCTCCAGCGAATTAATGATCGGCTTGCCCATGATGTTGAAACTCGTGTTGAGCAGCATCGGCACTCCGGTCAAATCATGAAAGGCCGAGATCAGATCATAATATCGTTCGTTCCATTCGCGGCGAACGGATTGCAGACGCCCCGTCATGTTCACATGCACGATCGCCGCCACTTTCTCCTTCGCCGAATCCTTGAACCGTAGGGTTCGTTCCATATAGGGCGAAACTTGGTAATCCTCAAAGTACTCCGACCCATATTCGTCGAGCACAGACGG